>NZ_CP073910.1:0-3752500 GCF_018286635.1 Sphingobium phenoxybenzoativorans | reverse complement strand
AGAGCCAATTGCTGTCCCGCCGGATGCAATCGCTGATTTTCGTCGCGGCGGGCGTGTGCGCGGCCTGGCTGCTTGCGGAGATACTGTTCCTGCAATTGTCGGATATGGCGACGGCCGTAAGCAAGGGGCTGAGCTAACCAGACTTCCCGCGAAGGCCCTACCTTTACCGTCAGCGCAGATAGAGTATCGAGACCTGCAACGTCCGCAACGTCGTCATGGCGATCCGATGCTATTGGCCAAGCGTCACTGAAACAAAAAAGCCGCCGGATCGCTCCAGCGGCCTTTTTTGTTTTTACCCGCATGCCGGGCGGCGGCAGTACCGGCCCGATCAGGCGGTCTTGTTATGCTCGCCCTTGACCCAGCGGACAGTGCCCGTGCTGGCGCGCATCACGACGCTCTCGGTGGTCAGCTTGCCGCCGGGCAGGCGCTTTACGCCGCTCAGCAGGGAGCCGTCAGTGACGCCGGTCGCCGCGAAGATGCAGTCGCCGATCGCCAGTTCCTTAAGGTCATAGACCTTGTCCAGATCCTTGATGCCCCATTTATAGGCGCGCTGCTTCTCATCCTCATTGCGGAACAGCAGGCGGCCCTTGAACTGGCCGCCGACGCAGCGCAGCGCTGCACAGGCCAGAACGCCCTCCGGCGCGCCGCCCGAACCCATATACATGTCGATCGTCGTTTCCGGGTCGGTGGTGGCGATCACGCCAGCGACGTCGCCGTCCGGGATCAGCATGATGCCGCAGCCGATGGCGCGCAGCTCGGCGATCAGTTTTTCGTGACGCGGACGGTCGAGTACGCAGACGATGATCTCGCCGGGCGTCACGCCCTTATGCTTGGCGACCGCCTCGACATTCTCCTTCACCGACTTGTTGAGGTCGATAATGCCTTCAGGATAGCCGGGGCCAACCGCCAGCTTCTCCATATAGACGTCCGGCGCATTCAGCAGGCCGCCTTCCTCGGAGATCGCCAGCACGGCGAGCGCATTCGGTCCTGCCTTGGCGGTGATCGTGGTGCCCTCCAGCGGATCGAGCGCGATGTCGATGCGGGGGCCGCTGCCGATGGCGCTGCCGACCTTCTCGCCGATATAGAGCATGGGGGCTTCGTCGCGCTCGCCTTCGCCGATGACGACGGTGCCGTCCATATAGAGGTCGTTAAACGCGATTCGCATCGCTTCGACGGCGGCGGCATCGGCAGCCTTTTCGTCGCCCCGGCCGATCAGCTTGGACGCTGCGATGGCGGCGGCTTCGGTAACCCGCACCATTTCCAGCACCAGAACGCGATCGAGGACCGAACTTGCCTGCACCATATGGAGAATCCCCTAAATTCTTGACGTCGCCGCCCGGATAGGCCGTCCCGCCAGTCTTGTCGAGCATGGGCGCGCGTCCTTTTGTTCCGTTCTGGGGCGTGAGGAAACAGTTTCGCGACAAGGACGTTAGCATCGGAAGGAAGGGTCCGATGATAGCATTCATGCTCGCCATTGCCGTTACGGCTTCCGCGACCGCCGGAGCGCAAGGCCATGGATCGCGCGCCACCGACGGACGGCCCTGCGCCTTGAGCGGAACATGCGTGAACATGCGCAGCGAGGGGGATGATATCCGGCTGTCCCGCTCCCTGCCGCCGGGCGAGGACCGGAAGATGGACGCCTATAATATGTCGCCAAGCCGTCAATGCGGCCTTATCGGCGGCCAGAGATGCCCTGGAAAGGGGCGTCAGATATGGCGGCTGGGCGAACCGGTCCGTCATACGATCGCCCGCAGCTTCGGGCTGAATTGACCCTCGCCAGGCAGGCCGGCGTCAATCGAGGATATGCATGACCATCGGCGCGTCGAGCAGGCTGTCCGACCCGGCCAGCCGCGCCAGCGTATCCGCGATGCGATATTCCTGGCCCTCATGCGTGACGATGGCCATCAGCACGCCGTCCTTCCGGTTGGCGCCACGCTGGATCATACTTTCGATGGAGACGCCCGCATCGCGGGTCGCCGCTGCGATCTCGGCAAGCACGCCCGGCCGGTCCTGCACTTCAAACCGCAGATAGGCTCGTCCGGTCCGCTTGCCCGCATCGGCCTTATGCTGCGCCAGCAGCGACGCGACCGGCATGGCGAAGGGATCGCCATATTCGTCGCGCGCCACGTCGATCAGGTCTGCGACCACCGCCGACGCCGTGGGGCCATCGCCCGCGCCGCGCCCCTGGAAGAACAGCCGGCCGACAAAATTGCCGTCCGCCACCACGGCGTTGAGCGATCCATCTACATGCGCCAGCGGATGATCCATCGGCACCAGCATCGGGTGCACGCGCTGGAACAGGCCCGCCGGGCCATTTTCCGCCATGCCGACCAGCCGGATGCGGAACCCCAGCGCCGCCGCTTCCGCAATGTCCGCGGCGATGACGTGCCGGATGCCGGTGATGTTCACGCCCGCAAAGTCCAGCTCCGTGCCGAACGCCAGACTGGCCAGGATGGACAGCTTGTGCGCGGCGTCCACGCCGTCAATGTCGAAGCTTGGATCAGCTTCGGCATAGCCAAGGTCCTGCGCTTCCTTCAGCACCTCATCGAACCCGCGCCCATCCTTTTCCATCGTGGTCAGGATGTAATTGCAGGTGCCGTTGAGGATGCCATAGACGCGGCTGATCTCATTGGCCGCCGCGCCTTCGCGCAGGCCCTTGATGACCGGGATGCCGCCCGCCACCGCCGCTTCATATTTCAGGGCGACGCCGGCCTTCTCCGCGATCGTCGCAAGGGAAAGCCCATGATGGGCGATCATCGCCTTGTTCGCCGTGACGAAGGGTTTCCCGGCCGCCAGGCATTGCCGCGCCAGGGTGAGGGCGGGGCCGTCCGATCCGCCGATCAGTTCGATGACGACGTCGATATCTTCTCGCGCCGCCAAGGTCGTCATGTCGTCGACCCATTCATAGGATGACAGGTCGACGCCCCGGTCCTTGCTGCGGTCCCGCGCCGAAATGGCCACGACCTCGATCGGACGGCCTGCGCGGCGCGCGATGAGGGCGCTGTTGGTTTCCAGCAGCCGGATGACGCCGCCGCCAACCGTGCCGAGTCCGACTATGGCCAGGCGCAGCGGCCGTTGATCTGTCATGCGTCTTGTCCGATCCCTGAATCACTGACCCCAGAATGCCGGCCAGAGAATATAGGCCAGAGGGTAGGAGGCGCTGATAGACGGACGTCCCGCCCTTTCCAAGGGCTGTCGTTCCCCAATCCGCTTATCCGGCCGTGCGGGTCCTGCCGCACTGCCCCAATCCCGCGCGGACAATCGCATAATCCCGCTTCGCGGCCTCCGCGTCGGTGACGCCCAATGTGCGTGTGGAGGCGATAGGAAGCGTCTGGGGCAGGCTGCAGGCCAGACGATACCAGAGCAGCGTGCCGCGCTGCGGCGTCGCCGCGGCCTCGTCCACCACCTCGCCCAGGGCGACGGCCCATTGCGCCTGCTCGCCGGGGCGGCTGATGATTGACAGCGACACTGGCTGCCCATTTTCGGTTTTCAGGAAAATCTGGGTCTCGCCTTCCCCTGCGATCGTGCCCGCAACATGGAATGCGTCGCCCACGCCCACAATATGCGGCGGCGCATCCTGACCCAGCAGTTCGGAAACCAGCGCCTTTGCGGTGGAGTCCGCCGTCGGCGTCCAGTCGATCTGCGCATCGCGCGCAACGAGCTGCAACTGGCCCGGCCTGGCGCCACGCTGGGCGAAGATCAGCACTTGCCGCTTCTTCAATTTCGGCGCCTTGCCCTTCCGGTCAAGGGGGGCGTCGTAAAGGTAGGAGACGGTCGGCGATATTCCGTTCTCGCCGCGAATCAGTCCAACCACTTTGGCTTCTATATAGAAGCGCTTGAAGCCCGCCGGGACCCCCGTCGCCTGCTTCGCGCTGAGCGCTGTCGCCTGTGTGATTTGTGCTTTCGCTACCACGGGTGCGGCCACCGCCAGATCGGCGTAATCGGCATAGGAAAGGGCGGTCGCGGAGGGAGAAACTGTTGCGGATGATTGAGCAGAAACGGACTGGAATCCATGGTTTGAGGCTAAAATGAGGCATCCGGCTAACAGAATGCGCAGTTTGGGCATGGCGGGTATTTGCATAAGGTTCGTCCTGCTCATTGGGCGTGGCGGCAATGCCACAGGCAAGTGTTTTCCCGGTCGTATAGTGAACGTATTCATCATAATCGATAAAGCGTTTGCGTCACGCGATTGCCCGCGATAGGAGTTGATGAGATAGCAAACAAGCGGACTAGGGCCAAAAGATGAACGGGGAGACCCGGTCACCTGTTGGCCTTTTATGGCCGGTCGGTCGCCAATTTATTGAGAAGTCGAGTTAAGGAGTGTCGTTGCTGAATGGCTTACGCTGACCACTCACAATCTTCGAGTCGCACGATTTCGATCGTCATCGTCGCCATTATCCATGCGGTATTGGGATATGCGTTCGTTACCGGACTTGGCATGAAATATGTCAAAAAAGCGGCAGAACAGTTGAACGTCATCGACGTGAAGGAAGAACCGCCGCCCCCTGACGAGGAGCCGCCGCCCCCGCCGCCCGAAAAGCAGGTCGAGCCACCCCCCGTGGTCGCTCCTCCGCCGATCGTGCAGACGCCGGTCGTCGCCCCCCCGATCCAGACGGTTCGTACGCCTCCGCCGGTGTTCAACCCGGTCCCGGTTGCGGCTCCGCCGCCTCCGCCGGCACCCGTGGTCAGCAAGGCTGCTGGCGCCAAGGGCAATCCCGCAAGCTGGGTGTCCTCGGACGATTATCCCGCGTCGGCCCTTCGCGCCGAAGCGGAAGGCACGAGCGCCATCACCTGGGAGATCAACGAACAGGGGCGTGTCGAAAACTGCCGCGTTACCTCGTCCAGCGGCAATGCCGATCTTGATGAGGCGGCATGTAAGGCGATGACCCGTCGTGGCCGTTACACGCCGGCAGTCGACCAGAATGGCAGCCCCATTCGTTCGAGCCAGTCGCGGCGCATCGTGTGGCGCCTGCCGCAGTGATCTTTCTTTACGGGAAGCAGCCGGCGGCCTTCGCCGGCCCGTTTCTCAATCTTGATTTCTATTTGAGAGGGAAGTGTTGAACATGTTGATCGAAATCGCAGCAGCCGCCGCCCCGAAGGCGGCTAACCCGTACGGCCTTATGGAAGCGCTCGAACAGGGCGGTGTTATCGCCTGGACCGTTTTCATCATTCTCTGCGGCATGTCCGTGGGCACCTTCTACATCCTGTTCACCAAGCTCATCGAGCAGCAGAAGGTGATCAACCAGTCGAAGAAGGTCCGTGCGACTTTCTGGCGCGCCGCCAGCCTGAAGGAAGGCTCGGCCAAGCTGGAGAAGAACTCGGCTTACAAGCAGCTCGTCGATGACGGCATCGCCGCTCAGGAACAGCACAGCAAGCTGACCGACCCCGTTGAAGCCCATGACTGGCTGCACGGCTCGCTCGCCCGTTCGGAAGCCGCAATCAACTCGAAGCTGGGCGGCGGTCTCGCCTTCCTCGCGACGGTTGGCGCGACCTCGCCGTTCATCGGTCTGTTCGGTACGGTTATCGGCATCTACCGCGCGCTGATCAAGATCGGCGCTGCCGGTCAGGCATCGATCGACGCGGTTGCCGGCCCGGTCGGTGAAGCTCTGATCATGACCGCGCTGGGTCTGGCCGTGGCCGTTCCCGCCGTTCTGGCCTACAACTTCCTGCAGCGCCGTAACAAGTCGATCGCCGAGGGCCTGTCGGCCTTCTCGACCGACCTGCTCGGCTACCTGGTTTCCGGCGGCGCCGTGAAGCCGGTTGGTTCGGCTGCTCCGGCTCCGGTTGCGAAGCCCGCGACCGCCGCAGCGACCAAGGCCTGACCTCCAAGTCTCCTGGATGGCGCTCTCGCGCCGTCCAGGCTGCCGGGGGCGATGGAGGGGAAACCCGTCTCGCCCAGGTCACCAAAAGATTGATATGTTAGGATACTGATCAATGGCAATGAGCGTTGGATCCGACGGCGGCGATGAAAAGCCGATGTCCGACATCAACACGACGCCTCTGGTGGACGTCATGCTGGTGTTGCTCATTATCTTCCTTATCGCGGTTCCGGTCGTGGTACAGACGGTCGACCTTAAGCTTCCCAAGGTCGCTTTCGAACCGACCACGACCAAGCCGGAGAATGTCTCGCTCTCCGTCACCTCGGCTGACGATGGCAGTTGCGCGGTTTACTGGAACATGACGAAGGTCAATTCCGAAGATCTGCTCAACCGGGCGGTCGCCAAGCTGGAAGCCGACGTCAAGAAGGCTGGCGGTGTGGAAAACCTGACCCCGGAGGATCTGCCTGAAGTGCATATCCGCGGCGACATCAATGTGCCCTACCGGTGCATTGGCGGCACGATCTACACCATGCAGCGCGCTGGTTTCCCCAAGGTCGGGTTCATTTCCGAGCCGGAGCCGGGCCAGAACGTTCAGCGTCTCTGATCGGTTGAAGCGAGAGGATATTAGCGGATGGCAATGAGTGCAGGCTCAGATGATGGTGAGCCGATGATGGAAATGAACACGACGCCGCTCATCGACGTCATGCTCGTTCTGCTCATCATGTTCATCATCACCATCCCGATCCAGACCCATGCGGTAAAGATCGACCTTCCGCAGAGTTCGCCGCCGACACCGGATCAGATCGACCCTGTAAAGAACAAGGTGTCGATCGATCCGGCTGGCACGATCGCCTGGAACGGTACGCCGATCGATCTGCTGACCCTGCGTCAGTATCTCAATGAATCGCTGAAGCTCCCGGTGGAGCCGGAGCTGCAGTTTCAGCCGGACGCGCAGACCCGCTATGTCGTGGTCGACGAGGTTCTGGCGGAGATCAAGCGGGCTGGGGTCACCAAGATGGGCTTCGTCGGCAACGAACAATATGGCAGCTTCTGATCGCAAATCAGGTCGCGCATAAAAAGACTAGGAGTTTTCGACAATGGCAATGAGTGCTGGCTCTGATGATGGCGAGCCGATGATGGAAATGAACACGACGCCGCTCATCGACGTCATGCTCGTTCTGCTCATCATGTTCATCATCACCATCCCGATCCAGACCCATGCGGTGAAGATCGACCTGCCGCAGAGTTCCCCGCCGACCAATGAGATCATCGACCCTGTGAAGAACAAGGTGTCGATCGATCCGGCTGGCACGATCGCCTGGAACGGTACGCCGATCGATCTGCTGACCCTGCGTCAGTATCTCAATGAATCGCTGAAGCTTCCGGTGGAGCCGGAACTGCAGTTTCAGCCTGACGCGCAGACCCGCTATGTCGTGGTCGATGAGGTTCTGGCGGAAATCAAGCGGGCAGGCGTCACCAAGATGGGCTTTGTCGGCAACGAACAGTACGGCAGCTTCTGATCGTAACCGGATATCGATAAATAGAGAAAAAGGGCCGCTTCTGCGGCCCTTTTTTAATCCAGTTTAAGGCGAATGCGCGATTGCTTGGTTCACGGTTAACCCGTTTGTTACACATGCCTTTTATCAGGAAAGGCGAATATAGGGTCCACAAGACCACGGGTAGCGCACAGTGTCTTACAATGTCTCCGAGGGACGGTCGACCGACCGGCATAATGTCCTGATAGGTGTCCGGCTTCGCCGGCCCGGCGAGACGTGGTTTACCAGCCGCATCGCAGATCTTTCCGTTGGCGGCTTCCGGTTACAGAGCTTCATCAAGCTAGTTCCGGGCATGGAATTGTGGATCATGCTGCCGGGGTTCGAGGGCCGGAAGGCGCAGGTTACCTGGGCAAAGGGGCATGAGGCTGGCTGCGCTTTCGAAAGCCCGCTGCACCCGGCCATCCTTGACCATATTCTGAAAGTCGGCGCCTCCCCCCGCAGGGTCGCGGCCCGATAATCCCGGCCATCCTGTATCCGTCGGCCTGTATCCGGCCGCCTGTCAGCCCGCAGGAGCGTCCTGAAACTGCAGCCGCGCCAACCGGGCATATAGTCCGCCCTTGGCATAGAGCGTCGAATGCGTGCCCTGTTCCGCGATCCGACCATTGTCCATGACGATGATCCTGTCCGCCGCGCGCACCGTCGCCAAGCGATGGGCGATGACGATGGTCGTCCGGCCCTTCATCAACACCTCCAGCGCATCCTGCACCAGCCGCTCTGACTCCGCGTCCAGCGCGGACGTCGCCTCGTCCAGCAACAGGATGGGCGCATCGCGCAGAAGCGCGCGGGCAATCGCCACCCTCTGCTTCTGTCCGCCGGACAGGCGCGTCCCGCCTTCGCCCATATAGCTGTCCAGACCTTCGGGCAGGGCGCGCAGGAACGTCTCGGCATTCGCCGCGCGCGCCGCTGCCCAGATCTGCTCATCGGTCGCGTTCCAGTTTCCGTACCGCAGATTGTCGCGCGCGGAGGCGGCAAATATCACGCTCTCCTGCGGCACCATCGCCATTGCGCTCCGCACGTCGGCCGGGTCGGCATCCTTGAGCGAAACGCCGTTCAGCCGCACCGCCCCGGCATCGGGATCATAGAAGCGCTGCGCCAACTGGATGAGCGTGGATTTCCCCGCGCCGGAAGGTCCCACCACCGCGACGGTCTCACCGGCCTCTATGGTCAGGTTGAAATGCTCCAGCGCGGCGGTGTCTGGTCGTGTGGGATAGCGGAAAGTGACATCCTCGAAGCTTAACCGCGCGCCCGCGCCGCCTGGTATCTGCTGCGGATTCGGCGGGGCGGCGAGATCGGGCCTGGCGACCATAAGTTCGTTCAGGCGGCTGGCGGCTCCCGCGCCGCGCAGAAGGTCGCCCCAGGTCTCGGTCAGCGCGCCGAACGCGCCGGCGACCAGGCCGCCGGTCAGGACGAAGGCCGCGATGCTTCCGCCCGACAGGCGTCCGGCGGCGACATCCAGAGCGCCTTGCCACATCACCAGCACGATGGAACCGAACACCAGGGATATCACGACGCCGGTCATGCACGCGCGCAGGATGATCCGGCGCTTGGCCGTCGCAAAACCCTGCTCGACGGCGGACGCGAAACGCTGCTGCTCCCGCGCTTCCTGTCCGAAAGCCTGCACGATCTTCATCGCGCCGAGCACCTCCGCCGTGATGCTTCCGATGTCGGCAAGCCGGTCCTGGCTGGACCGCGAAAGAGACCGCACGCGCCGTCCGATAGTGACGAGCGGCAGAAGGATGATCGGCAGGCCCAGCAAGAGCAGCCCGGTCAGTTTCGGCGCTATGGTGAACAGGTAGATGATGCCGCCAAAGCCCATGACCGTATTGCGCAGCGCCACCGAAACCGTCGACCCCACCACCTGTTCGATAATCGCCGTGTCCGCGGTCATGCGCGATGCGATCTCCGACGGCCGGTTTTCCTCGAAGTAACGGGGCGCCTGACGCAGCAGGTTGCGTTGCACCGCATTGCGGATATCGGCGACGACCCGTTCGCCCAGCCAGGAGACGAAATAGAATCGGGATGCCGTCGCGACCGCCATGATCGCCACGATCATCAGAAGATATTCGAACCAGCGGCTGATATCCTCCGGCCTGCCGCCGACGAAGCCCCGGTCTATGACCAGCCTGAAACCGCTGGGAATCGCCAGTGTCGCCGCCGCGGCGACAAGCAGTGCGATGGCCGCCGCGACGATCCGCCACGGATAATGCAGGGCCGTCGCCCAGATCATCTTGAGGCTGCCGAGGCGGCGGTCGTTCGGATTTTCCGCCGTTGGCGCGGTTCGGGAGTCTGTCATGATGGGGCCGCTTAGCAGGGGTACCCTGCCGTCTCAATCAGGTACAATGGAACCAAGGTCCAAGCGTAGGAATTTTTGCGTTGCGGTATATATTGGATTAAGGCTCCGCACCGCCCGCTCCGGCGGTGCAACAGAAACGGGATTCGCGATGCTTTACAATGCCTATGAGGTTCAGCGCAGTTTGTTGGCAGGCGCCAGCGCTTGGGCGAATGCGGGCGTGGAGCTGCTCAACAATCCGGCCAATCCGCTGGCCTATTTTGGCGGCGGCCCCGTCATGGCGTCGGCGCTCAACGTGTTCGCGCATGCCGCGGCGCCGCGCGGCAAACCGGAATTCGGCCTGGATCACACCATCATCGATGGAAAGACCGTCGAGGTTTCCGAACGGATAGAGGCGCGGAAGACCTTCGGCCAGCTCAAGCATTTTGTCCGCGAGGGCGTTGCGCCCGGCGCGCCGAAGCTGCTGATCACAGCGCCCATGTCCGGGCATTTCGCGACGCTGTTGCGCGGAACGGTGGAACGGATGCTGCCTGGCCATGATGTATGGATCACGGATTGGCGGGACGCGCGGAATGTGCCGCTGTCCGAGGGCAGCTTCGATCTGGACGATTATGTCGATTATCTGAAGGACTGGCTGATCCATATTGGCGAGGGCGCGCATATGCTTGCCGTTTGCCAGCCTTCCGTGCCGTCCTATGCCGTCGCTGCGCTGATGGCGGCGGAAAACCATCCCTGCCGTCCGCGCACGCTGACCATGATGGGCGGGCCGATCGACACGCGGGAAGCGCCGACCGTGGTCAATACGCTGGCGACGGAGCGGCCGCTGAGCTGGTTCGAGCAGAATGTCGTGGCGACGGTGCCGTTCCAATATCCGGCCAATGGCCGCCGGGTCTATCCGGGCTTCATGCAGCTTGCCGGGTTCATGACGATGAACCTTGGCAACCACATGATGAGCCATTGGGAGATGTTCAAGCATCTGGTCGAAGGCGATGATGAAAGCGCTGACGCCACCAAGGAATTTTACGACGAATATCGGTCCGTCTGCGACATGACGGCCGAATTCTATCTGCAGACCGTGAGTGAGGTGTTCCAGAAGCATAGTCTGCCCAAGGGCGAGCTGATGCATCGCGACACGCTGATCGATCCCACCGCGATCAAGGACATTGCTCTATTGGCGATTGAGGGCGAACGGGATGATATTTCTGGGCTGGGTCAGACCAAGGCCGCGCTGACCATCTCTACCAACCTGCCCGCCAAGCTGAAAAAATATCATATGGCCCCCAATGTCGGCCATTATGGCATCTTCAACGGCAGCAAGTGGCGGACGAAGATCGCCCCCATCGTCGAGGCGTGGATCAAGACGCACGACAAGTAAGTATGTTTGGGGGATAGGATGCAGAGTTTTTCTATCCTGACCAGCCATTAGGCGCAGCGCGCTCCTGCGCAGGCAGGAGCCTGGTTCGGATAGCGGGACTGGCTCCTGCCTGCGCAAGAGCATGTCTCCGGCCAATCAAGACAAGCTCTAGCTGGCGATTTGCGCCGCCAGTTCCAGCGCGCGCGCCGGAGCCACCGCGCCGGTGACCGCGAATGCGACGTCGCCGACCTCCCAATAGGCAATGCTCTCACCCGATCGCGTGGCAAGCAGGGGCTTTGCCTCGGCCGGCGTTTCGGCCTTGCCGGCAAAGAGCGACACGGGTTCTCCTCCCGGAGCGGTCAACGACACGGCGACGGCGGGACCATCGGATGTCGGATAGAGCTGCACATCGCGCACGGCCCATCCTGACGGCATGACGGGCAGTTGAATGCCGGTCGACCGCGCGATTTCCGCCCTGTCCAGCTTCGGGCTTTCGACCTGCGACCGCATTGCCTGGCGCAACAGGCCGTTGCGGTGAGAGGCTGCGGCTTCGTCCACGAAGCTGTTCGCTTGCGCGGCTGCGGGAAATTCTCCCATGGCGCCGCGCGCTATCCATCCGGTGGCGATGAGCGCTGCAATGCCTGCGGCGCGGGCGGCATGCCGCCATGTCCGTCCATTGTCGTTCGCCGCGAGCGGGACAAGGCCGTTTATATTCCTGCGTCCGACCAGCGTCCCCTTGGTCCCGTCGGTTTCCAGGGCGAAGTCGATATCCGTCCACTGCTTTCGCCAGCGGCGCGCGACCAGCCGCTCCCCCGGACGCGCCGCATCGTCCAGCAGGATGACGCCGCCCGGCGCCAGCCGCGAAAACAGGCTGTCGGCGGCGCCGCGAACCAGCGGATGCACGGACCAGGGCGGCCCGTCGATGATGATCATGTCGATCTGATCGGGCAGCGCATCTATATCATACCAGCGTCCCGGCCAGCCTTCGACCTCAGCCTCCAGCGGCGCATGACGGATATCGACCGTCAGGCCATTCTCGGCCAGCCAGTGGCGGGTCGCATCGACAAAGCCCTCATGCTGGTCAAAACTGAGCAGCCGTCCTCCGCCGTTCAACGACAACGCCTTTGCCGTGACCAGCGTGGATGCGCCCGCGCCCAGCTCGACCACGATGCGGGGCCGGAGCCGTTCAATCTGGGTGACGATATGCCGCAGAAATCCGGTATCCGCCTTCCAGCTCCCCAGATGGGGCAGGGCGTCATGCGCAAGGCCCAGCCTGTCCATCAGCGCGCGTTTGTCGGCCTTGCGGCCGCCCCACAGGCTGCGCAGCAACCAGGGCCAGCCGATCGCGCCAAAGGCCATGCGCCAGGCGAAATCGCTCGCCTGCTGGCCAAGGGGCCGCCCCGGCACGGAGTCGTCAAGAGAGAGGAGGCCCGTAAGTTCGCGCGATGTCACATGAAAATCCTTAGCCTTGGGGGAGGGCGTCCCGTTTCTAGCCCGATGATACTGCAGGGGAAAGTCCATCTGCTATTTGCGAAAACGCACTGAGTCTCTATTGGGGTGCGCGTGGTCAAACTGCTCTCCGCAACCGTCGAACGCTGGCCGGTGGCCGGCTCCTTCATCATCAGCCGTGGGGCCAAGACGCATGTCGATGTGATCGTCTGCGAAGTCGGCGACGGCGCGCATGTCGGCAGGGGGGAAGCGACGGCAATCTATTATGAGGGGGAGACCGCCGAGGACTGCGCTCTGGCCATCCGCTCCTATGATGGCCCGCTGGATCGGCAGGCTTTGCTTGGGAAGATGGACAGGGGCGCCGCCCGCAATGCGCTGGATTGCGCCCTGTGGGATCTGGAAGCCAAAATGGCGGGCCGGCCGGTGTGGCAACTCGCCGGACTTGACCGGCCCGGCCTGCTGCCCACGGCCTTCACCATCAGCCTGAACGACCCCGCGCAGATGCAGGCGGACGCCCGCGCCGCCGCCGCACGGGGTTTCGGCCTGCTCAAATGCAAGCTGACGGGCGAGGGAGACCGGGAGCGGATAAAGGCCGTGCGCGCGGGCGCGCCCTCGGTCCGGCTGATCGTCGATGCGAACGAGAGCTGGGCCAATATGGACATTGGCGCGGAGGCGGACGCGCTTGGACGGCTGGGCGTCGAACTTGTTGAACAGCCGGTGCCTCATGGGCGGGAGGATATGCTGGACGGGGTGCGTTCCTCCATTCCCTTCTGCGCTGATGAAAGCTGCCACACCAGCGATGATCTGGACCGGCTGACCGGCTTTTCCGCGGTGAATATCAAGCTCGACAAGGCGGGCGGTCTGACGGAGGCGTTGCGCCTGCGGTCCGCCGCGCGGGCGCGAGGTCTGAAGGTGATGGTCGGCTGCATGCTCGGCACATCGCTTGGCATCGCTCCGGCGGCGCTGGTGGCGCAGGGCGCGGACTGGATCGATCTGGACGGCGCGTTGCTGTTGGCGAAGGATCGGGACGGCGCGCTCATGATGCATGATGGCTTGCTGGAGCCGGGAACTCTGTGGGGAGAGGTTGACGGCGTTGAATCCGCGTAACAAAAGGGCGAACGGGCAGCGGGGCGCCAGCCGATCGGGGATAGCGGTCCTTCGCCTGTGTGATCGACGGGTTCACCCGCAATGGAGCCGCATATGGCCGAACCAGAATTGATCGCCGGGGCGCTCGCCGGCTGGCAGCGGACAATGACCAACTATGGCTGCGTCCTTACCATTCAGGTCGGGGAGAGCGAGGAGCAGTTCGAAACCCACGAATATCAGCGGGTTCTGGTTGCGCTGAACGACCGCCAATTGCGTTCGCTGGCGCGAGACCTGCAACGCGCCGCCGAAACGCGCGGCATCCAGTTGTGGGGCAAGCCGGGCTTCTTCTCGCGCATTTTCCGCCGTAAGAAACTGCCGGATGTTCAGGTGCACCCGCTGGTCGAGGCGTAACCGTCCGGGGCTGATCGCCAGCTCCCTAGGACTTTGCCAATCCGGCCATGGCCTCGCGCAGCGGTTCCGATCGACAGAAGGAGAATGCGCATGTCCTATATCGACGGGTTCGTCCTCGCGGTTCCGACCGCCAACAAGGATCAGTTCATCGCGCATTCCCGGCTGGGGGATTCCGTGTTCATGGAGCTTGGAGCAACCCGCATTCTCGAATGTTGGGGCGATGATGTGCCGGATGGGAAGCTGACCGACTTTCGCCGCGCTGTGCAGGCTACGGCAGACGAAACAGTAGTCTTTTCCTGGATAGAATGGCCCGACAAGACCACCCGCGATGCGGGCATGGCGCGGCTGGACGATCTGGTGAAAACCGATGACCGCTTCAATCCTGAGAAGAACCCGGTCCCGTTCGACGGGAAGCGTATGATCTATGGCGGATTCGCGCCTGTCGTCACGCTTGGGGAATAGAGCGGTTGTTCAGCGGCGGTTGGCCGGGCGTCGCCGACATCCCGTCCTGACTTGCAATTATCAGGGCTAAGGATCAGCATCCGAGACGCCGTGGAGCGGATAAAAAAGGGGAGTGCCATGAAGCGTTCAATCCTGCCGGTATCCGGCCTCGCCGCCATCTTGATATTGACCGGGTGCATGGAAACCATGCCCAGACCGGATCGCCCGCGTCCTCCCCGTCCTCCCCGCCCGGAAAAGCCGATCTGCACGCGAGAATATGCGCCGGTCTGCGCGACAAAAGGGTGGCGGCGCAAGACGTTCAGCAATGAATGCATGGCGCGCGCGGAGCGCTATACGGTGATCAGTCCAAAGCCATGCGATAAAGACAGAAGATAATATTCTGTCGCCAGAGTCCTATAGGGTGAAGGTGATGAGACCTGTCCTTATTCGGCGCTTTTGCCGGTCTGCGCCTTCAATCCCCTTTCAGGATAGGGCATCACCGCCCGTCCGTCCGGCGCGGCAGTGAAGCTCATCTGGGTGGGATAGGCGAACTCAATTCCCTCCTCGTTGAACCGCTTCAGAACGGCGAGGCCGACCTTATGGCGAGTCATGAAGAAGTCATTCTTGTCAGGATCGGGTACGTCGAAATCCATCTCGAAGTCCAGTGAGCTTGCGCCGAACGCGACCAGCCCCGCCTGAATGAACATCATGCCCTGTGCTTCTACCACCTCTCTCAGCATGGCTGGAATCGCCTCCGCAGTTTCCTGCGGCGTCTGATAGATCACGCCTAGCGCGAACTTCACCCGACGGCGTGCGAGCGTCTGCAGACTGGTGATTTCCTTCTGCAGCAGATTGGCGTTGGATATGACCTTCTTTTCGCCGCTGATAGCGCGCAAACGCGTGCTCTTGAGGCCGATCTTCTCCACTCGCGCCGTCGTGGTGTCATAGGTGATGATCTCGCCCCGGCGGAACGGCTTGTCGAAGATGATGGAGAGCGCGGCGAACAGGTCGGAGAAAATGCCCTGCGCGGCAAGGCCGATGGCGATGCCGCCAATGCCGAGACCGGCAACGAGGCCGGAGACGTTGACGCCCAGATTGTCGAGCACAACGACGGTCGCAATGGCGAACAGCGCCACCGTCACGAGAATGCGGATGATCCCCATCGCATTGGCCAGCGTGTCGTTGTCCGCGTCCTCGCCCGTGCGCCGCTCGATGAAGCCGATAATGATTTCGCGCGCCCAGATCGCGCCCTGGAACACGGCGGCGACAGTGAAAAGAAACTGGACGGTCTTGAGCACCAGTTCCGGCGGATTGGCGTAGCCGGCGACCAATCGCGCGGACACCATGACCATGAAGAAATGCGTCGTCTTGCTGATCGCCCGTCCCAGCAGCGCGCCGAAGCTGAGAAATTCCGATTTGCGGGTGAGCCGTTTCCCAAATTCGCGGAACGCCGCAAGCAGAAGGTAAATGAGGACGCCCGCGCCCACGGCGATCATGATCTGCACGGCGTGCAGCGAAAACCAGGCGAGGGTAGTGTTCCACAATTCGGTCAGACTGACCGGGGTGATGGGCAGATCCAGGGCGGCCGCTTTCTTGGCGCTCATAAACTTCCTTCTTCGGTCAGGCCGCCAGCTTCGCCGGGGCGGCGTCGCTGACCTCCAGCGCCTCAAGCAGCGCGATCAGGCCCCGTTCGTGGCGGGACAGATAGCGCGTCTTGCGCGGCAGGCGAAGCCCCTCGCGCCACTGGCTGCGCCCATTTTTCGCTAGATCGAGCAGGGCAGGGTGGATATAGCTTTTCCGGCTGATCGCGGGCGTGTTGCCAAGCGCCTCTGCGACCGGCTCGATCATCTGTTTGAGCGACGCGGCCCCGTCGCCCAGCGCCTCGAACGCCAGCACCGATGCGCCCCAGGTGCGGAAATGCTTGGCTGTGAATGCATCGCCCATCGCTTCGGCGATATAGGCGTTGACGTCCGATGAGGTGACGGGATGCGCCACGCCGTCCTCGTCGAGATATTGGAACAGATGCTGGCCGGGCAGGTCCTGCATCGCGCGCACGAACCGCAGCAGGGCTGAGTCAGTGATCGCCAGCGTCCGCGCCTTGCCGGACTTGGCGCGGTAGGACAGGCGCAGGGTGCGCCCCTTCACATCGGCATGGCGGCGGCGCAGTGTGGTCGCGCCATAGCTCTTATTCTCCCGCGCATATTGCTCGTTGCCGACGCGCACCTTGCCAAGGTCGAGCAACCGCACGACGGCCGCCACCGTGCGGTCCTTGCCCAGTGCGCGCGTGGCGAGGTCGCTTTCAATCCGGGCGCGCAGCAACGGCAGCGCCCGGCCAAAGGAGGCGCAGGCGTCATATTTGGCGGCCTCCCGCGCGGCGCGGAAATCGGCGTGATAACGATATTGCTTGCGCCCCCGGTCATCGAAGCCGGTTCCCTGGATATGGCCATGCGGTGACGGGCAGAACCAGCAGTCGCCATAGGCGGGCGGCATGCCGATCGCGTTCAGCCGGTCGATTTCCTCCCGATCAGTGATCCGCGCGCCGTCCGAGTCATAATAGCCCCAGCCGAGCTTCATTTTCTTGCGGGTGATGCCGGGCAGGCTGTCGTCAACATAGACAAGACCTTTTTTCGGCATCGGGCGGCATCCTTTCCCGGCGGCATTTTCCGCCTGCCTGGATCAACCCGCCGTTCAGGGCTTCGTTCCGGGAGAGCGTCGTTCCGGGAGGGGGGCGTTCCGGGAGGGTGGTCAGGGCTGCCGCTGCAGGGGGCGGGTCGGCCATCGCAGCCTGATCGCGCCAAGCCAGCGCCGTCCCGGCCGTTCGACCAGATGGTAGAGCAGGACTGAGGCGGCGAAGGTCAGGACAAGAAACGACGCCATGGTTACGGGCGGTATCGCCGCCGCATCGTCCACAAATCCGATCTTGAACCAGATGAACAGCATGAAATGCACCATGTAGGTGGCGTAGCTGATCTCGCCCAGATAATGGAGCGGCCGCCAGTGGAGCGGGTTCCGCCGCAGGGTGGAGGCATGGGCCAGCGCCAGGATGAGGCAGGCGGCACCGGCGGGGAAGGCCCAGGTTTCGCTGCCCAGGCCGAGCAGCCACTGGCCCCAGAACATGCCTGCCCCGGCAAAGGCGATGAACATCGCCCGTGCATCCCTGTCCGGCCCGCGCAGCCAGAAAGCGCAGAGCAGCGCTCCGCACCCGAATTCGATCAGGCAACGCAGCAGGCCGAAGCGGGGGATATCGCCGCCCAGCGTCTGTTCCCCAAAGGCCGCCAGCGCCAGATGCAGCGTCGCTAGCAGCACGATCATGGCCGCCAGCAGGTTGGGCCGCCGCACCCGCGCGACCGGCGTCCATAGGACCAGTAGCGGAAACAGCAGATAGGCGGCGAACTCCGCGCTGATCGACCAGGCCGGGTGGTTCCAGCTCAGCGCCGGCGTGAAGCCCCAATTCTGCATCATCGCGATATGCAGCGGCAGCTCCGCCCAGGGATAGTTGGCGTCGTCGCGGCCGCTCATGCGCAGCAGCAGGGCGAACATGACCGTCAACCCAAGCATCACGCCATAGAGCGGATAGATGCGTGCGAACCGCCGCGCCAGGAAAGCGGGCACGGCCGCCGCTCCGCCGGTCAGGATCGCGCGGTGCGCGGACAGGTAGATGACGAAGCCCGACAACAGGAAGAAGAAGTCGACCGCGAGATAGCCCTTGTGCGCGACCTCCATCAGCCATGCAGGCGCCCAGTTTGCGCCGCTGCGGATATGGTAGATCACGACCATCCAGGCGGCGATGCCGCGGGCGGAGGTCAGGCTGCGCAACTCCCCCGTCATGCAATCGCGCCGGTGCGTTGGGCCTGTGCGAAGATGGGGGCGTCGCCCTCCGACTTGCGCAACCGGGTCAGATAAGTGTCGAGGCCGATCTGCAGCGCCAGCAGCATGAACACGAAGGGCTGATAGGCGATGCCGATGAACAGCGCGCCGAGCAGATAGACGATATGCCCCTGTTGCAGCGCCAGCGCCAGGGGCGGCACCCATGCGGTCTTGGCCTCGTCCCGCTTCAGGTAGAAACGCCGCAGCCATTCGGTCCGGGCCAGCGATATGCCGTGGATCATCGCCCAGATCAGGAAGCCCAGATAGCCCTGTTCGCCCAGCATCTCGAAATAGGCGCTGTGATAGGCGCGGCCCTTGTCGATGATCACCTGCCGCTCGGCGGTCAGCAGATTGCCCTTGCCGGTGACCTTGTGCGATTCATAGCGGAAGCTGTTGCCGCGATAGGCGTCGAAGCCCCCACCGGCCGGATGGTCCTTCACATAGTCGAGCGTCCATTTCCACACCGCGATCCGGGTCGATGCGCTCTCGTCGCTCTGATAGGTTTCGATCGTGTTCATGCGGCTGGTGAAGCTCGCCGGCAGGAAGGGCACGGACACGATCGCGACCAGCATCAGCAGGCTGCCATAGAGAAATCGCCGCTGCATATGCATCAGCATCAGCCCGCCCAGCAGGATGATGCAGAGCAGGCCCGTGCGGGTTTCCGTGCCGATCGGGATCAGCAGGCAGGCGAAGCACAGGGCATAGGCGAAGCCGCGCACCCGCCAGTCGGACGGGAAGATCGTGCCATATTTGGCGAGGTACAGGATCAGTGGGATGATCGCGATCGCAACGGTGGAGATCGTGCTGCCTTCGTAGAGGCCGCTATTGTCGTCGACCATCAGGTTGAGCACGCCATAGCCGCCGCCCGACAGCACCGTCTTGATGCCGCCGGTGATGATGATGGAGCTTGCGCACAGGCACATGACCAGCGCCAGCGCCTCTATCCGCAACCGCGTGCGCAGGGTGAGCGGCAGGAAGATGGCAAAGACCAGCGCCTTCCATACCCAGTTCCACTTGGTCGCGGCGTCGATGGGGAAATCGGCATGCGATGTCGTCCACGCGCACCAGCCGAGCAGGGCGATCATCAGCAATTGCCGGAAGGACAGGCGGCTGTCGGCCTTCTTGTCCGCAAGCAACCATGCGCCCGCGGCCAGTGCGAAGGCGATCAGCGATATCGGCACGCTGTTCAGCAGATAATAGGACAGCCGCTGCGGCGATACGATGTCGATATAGGCGTAGACCAGCACCAGCAGGAACGGCCGCCGCAGGGCGAGGGCGAATGCCGCCGCCAGAAATGCCAGGAAAAACAGGTCACGCATCGGGGGTACGGTCCACGCTGCGCCGCCGCCGTTCGCTGTCGAGGTCCGGCCGGCTGAGCAGGCGCCAGAAGGCGATCACTATCAGGCCATGACTGACGAGCAGGGAGAACATGTCGATCATCGATGCTGTGTTCCGGTTCCCTGCGTCCAAAAATGCCGCGCTCCAGCGCTTTTCATGGCCTTACCCGTTCGGGGTTGACGCGACGTTAATCCTTTTAGGTCATTTGCTTGGGCCTATGACGCGCATCCTCCACGTCCTCGACCACAGCCTGCCGCTGCATAGCGGCTACACATTCCGCACACGCGCCATCCTGCGCGCGCAAATGGCGCAGGGGTGGGACGTGCGGAGCATTACCGGCCGCCGTCATGGCGCGGATGCGGGCGCGGTCACGGAGCCGGACGTCGAGACTATCGATGGCCTGATCTTTCATCGTACGCCGGGCGAGGTGGCGTCGGGCAACGCCCTGATCCGCGAATGGCGCGACATCGGCGCGCTTGCCGAATCGATGGAGGCGCTGGTTCACCGGTGGAAGCCGCATCTGATCCATGTTCATTCGCCGGTGCTGAATGCTCTGGCCGCGCAGCGGGTCGCCCGCCGCCACAATATCCCGCTCGTTTATGAAATTCGCGCCTTCTGGGAGGATGCCGCCGTCGGCAACGGCACAGGGACGGAAGGAAGTCCGCGTTACTGGCTGACCCGCCAGCTCGAAACCCACGCCGTCCGCGCAGCGGATGCCGTCGCGGTGATCTGCGAAGGTCTGAAGGGCGACCTGATCGCCCGCGGCATCAGCGCCGACAAGATCATCGTATCGCCCAACGGCGTTGATATGGAAATGTTCGGCACGCCCGTCGCGCCCGACCCGGCGCTGCGCACGCGGCTTGGCCTTGATGGGGCGGAGGTCATCGGCTTCATCGGCAGCTTCTACGATTATGAGGGGCTGGACGATCTGATCGCCGCCATGCCCGCGCTTGCCACCCGTCGCCCGCTGGCCAAGCTGCTGCTCGTCGGCGGCGGCCCGCGAGAGGAAGCGCTGCGCAATCAGGTCGCTTATTCGCCGGTCGCTGATCGTGTCGTATTTGCGGGCCGTGTCGCGCACGGGCAGGTGGAAAATTATTACAGCCTGATCGACATCCTTGCCTATCCGCGCAAGTCGATGCGGCTCACCGATCTTGTCACGCCGTTGAAACCGCTGGAGGCGATGGCGCAGGGCAAGCTGGTCGCTGCGTCCAGCGTCGGCGGGCATTGCGAACTGATAGAGGATGGCGTCACCGGTACGCTGTTCGCGCCCAATAATCCGGCCGCCATAGCGCAGGCGCTGGCCAAGCTGTTCGAGGCACGCCCGGCATGGGATGCGCGCCGCGCCGTCGCGCGCCGCTTCGTTGAGACAGAGCGTAACTGGTCGTCAAATATTTTGCGTTACGAACCGGTTTACCGGCGGCTCCTGAACGGCGCCCGGCGCGCCCGCGCGGCGTGACGGAGCAGGGAAGGGGCTGATGAAGATCAGGCTTCGGGCCTCGCAACGGGCGGCCATATGGGCTGCATCCGGCGCGGCGTTCGCGGTCCTGACCTTTCCGGCGGGGTTGATCGAGGTGGCGGCTACGTCGTCGGGCATCTCGGAGGTTCTGCCGGCCGCCGCGCCGCCGCTGGGCACGACCGCCCGGCTGCTGCTGGCGGGTTTTGCAGGGGTGATGGCGGCGGGCGCCGCGCTGGCGTTCCGCCGGCAGAGCGCTCCGGCCAAGGGAGTAGAGAAGATGGGTTTTGCACTTTCACGCCTGACCGGCCTCGCCAGGCGCCGCGCCCGCAAGCCGGAACCGCTGGTGAGCGATATGCCGATATTGCGGCGTGCCGACGCTCATCCCGATGCGCCGCCGCGCCGCCCCATCTTCGCCAACAGCGACTTTGGCGGCACCGGCATGTTTTCCGAAATGCCTGCTTCGCCCGAAGATCAGACGCCCGATATCGCCGCGCCGGAGATCGAGGCCGCATTTACAGAATCATTGGCGTCTGTTGATGATCCCGTGATCGACGCCGCGATTCAGGACGCGGCATGTGCTGCCGAGGAGCAGCCGGCTCCCCTGCCGCTGGACGGCATGTCTGGTGAGGAAGTGCTGTCGGGCTTTGCGCCGCTGGCCGCGCCCGTGCCGCCTCCCGGCATGGAAGCCCAGCCCGAAGTCCCGGCCGCTGCGCCGCCAAGGGAACCGCGCCCACCCCTCGATGGCCTGACCATCGCCCAGCTTGCCGAGCGGTTCGAACTGGGGCTGGCGCGCCGCGCCATCGCCCGGCCGGTCGCGCCTTTTGATGCGCCCCCGGTGCAGATCGTGCCGGTTGCCGCCCAGCCCGTTCCGCGCGTTATTGCCGACATTCCGCCCGTGCCGCCTGTCGCGGTGAAGCCCGATGTGGATATGCAGGTCGATGAGGCGCTTCGCGCGGCGCTCGGCACGTTGCAGCGCATGAGCGCGCGCTGATCCTCACCAGTCCTCGATAAGCAGCGCTGACAGGGCGACCCGCACCTGGGGCGGGTCCAGCGCTGCATTGGGGTCCGTCCAGCGGCCGTCTATCGCCAGATCGGCGACGATATGTCCGTTTATCGCAAATTCCGCCTCCGGGGCCTGGTCGATGAACAGCGCCACCCGCTGCTGCGCATTGTCGCCAGTGAAGATCAGCACGATCTTGTGGCGTGACCCCTGGAATGTCGCGCTGGCCCAGGGGTGGACCGAGATCGACTCCACGCTGGCGTTTGGACCCGCAAGGGCAAGGATCGACGCCATCAGGCGCTTGTGCGGATCGCGGCGGGCTGGCCGGGGATGATCGGTGGGCGCCATCCTGCTCATCGCGCACCCTCCGATTGATATTTGTTCATGAAATGTTCTACACGATTTTTCATGCGTTCTCCCGGTTCCCGCCCGTTTCGCATGTCGAGCACCAGGCGGGGATCGCGCACCGCCTCACGGCCGAAGCGAGTGGCGGGCATCCCGGTTTCCTTCAGGAAGCGCTCGATGGTCCGCAGTAAATGCATGTCTCTGTCTCCTCCGCCGGTTCCGGCGCGACTCGCCGGTGAATAGGGAGATTCTTATCTCATAGGAAATTTCCTACTTGTCTATAGGATGTTTCCTATTGTATGAAACCGCAATGGATGATTTCTCCGCCCGTCAGACACTCGACCGGCTCATCGTTGAGCGGCGGGACAATTATGGCGCTCTGTCGCGGATGCTGGGGCGCAACTCCGCCTATATCCAGCAATACATAAAGCGCGGCACGCCCCGGAAGCTGGATGAGGCGGACAGGCGGAAGCTGGCCCGCTATTTCGGCGTGGACGAAACGCTGCTCGGCGGGCCGGAGGTCTTGCCCGCGCGCACGGTGGCGAGGGGCGCGATCTTGCCGGTGCCCCGTCTGGCGCTGGGGGCGTCGGCCGGGGCGGGGTCTCTGGATGAGGATGAGCGGAACGCGGGGACCGTGGGGTTTGATCGCGGCTGGCTGCGGACCCTGGGCGTCCGTGAGGATATGCTGTCGATCATCAGCGTCGATGGCGAATCGATGGCGCCGACGCTGGGGCATGGCGATGACATCATGGTCGATCGCGGCGATGACGGCGCGCGTCTGCGCGATGGCATCTACGTACTGCGCCTCGACGGCATGTTGATGGTCAAGCGGATCGCGATGGGGCCAAGGAGCGGGCGGTTTTCGATATTGAGCGACAATCCGCTCTATACCCGCTGGGAGGATATTGATCCGGCGCTGGTGGAGATTATCGGCCGGGTGGTCTGGACCGGGCGGCGGCTGGGCTGAACGGGGATGCTGGTCAGAGGGCTTGCGCTCCCGCGGCGCCTTCGCCACATCGAGGGTCATGAGCACGCCGCCCCTGAAAGCCGTCATCGTCCCTGTGACCCCGCTCCAGCAGAACTGCACGCTGTTCTGGTGCACGCAGACCAACAAGGCCGCCTTTGTCGATCCTGGCGGCGATCTCGACCGGCTGAAGGCCGCGGCGCAGCAGCAGGGCGTGGAGATTGAGAAGATCCTGATCACCCACGGCCATATCGACCATTGCGGGCAGGCGGGCATATTGGCGAAGGAACTGGGCGTCCAGATAGAGGGACCGCATGAGGCGGACCGCTACTGGATCGCCAAGCTCAGCGAAGAAGGCGGAAAATATGGCATCAACGGCCAGGTGTTCGAACCGGACCGCTGGCTTGTCGACGGCGATACGGTGACGGTCGGCAATCTGACCCTGGATGTCATCCACTGTCCCGGCCATACCCCCGGCCATGTCGTCTTTCACCACGCCCCTTCAAAGCTGGCGATTGTGGGCGATGTGCTGTTTCAGGGGTCGATCGGCCGTACGGATTTCCCGCTCGGCAATCATCAGGATCTGATCGACGCGATCACTGGCAAGCTTTGGCCGCTGGGCGGGGACACCGCCTTTGTGCCGGGGCATGGCGCGATGAGCAATTTCGCCCATGAGCGCCGCTCCAATCCCTTCGTGGCGGACCGGGTGACTGGCCTGGCGTGATCGGGCCAGAGGCTGGACTTGACGCTGAACCGAAGCCTCCCCCTGTTCAGACATGCGCGGCGAGGGTGGGCGGCGCTTCGACCTGCCGCATTGATCCATAGGCGACATAGAGCGCGGCTATGGACAGGATGATGATCGTCGCGAACGTCACCAATATGCCGATCATCCGCGCCTTGTGCGGCGTGTCATGATCCATGCCGAATGCGTGCGCGATCCGCGCGAGGATATAGACCAGCGCGAGCAGCCACAGCCATGTCTGTGGGCCGGTCGCCAGTTCGATCAGGCCGAACAGAATGATGACGAACGGCGTATATTCGACGAAGTTCGCCTGCGCCCGCATGCGCTTGACCAGCGGCTCGCAGCCGCCGTCGCCATGCAGCACCTTGTTGGACATGCGCGTGCGGCCGACCCGCATCGCCAGCCACATGTTGAGAAGCGCGGCGGCCGCGGCGAGAGTGAGGGTGATCGGCAGCAGCATGGAGAAGCGTCCTCTTTCTTTGGTGATTGGACATTGGCGGTCCCGTGGCGCAGGGGCAAGGAATGACTTGCGCATCGCGCGGAAATAGCTATAGGCGCATGGCTTCGCGATTGTCCGGGCCGCATGGGTCTGCGGCCTTTTGGTCCGTCAGGTTCCGCATCGGCGCTGATACTATCGCACTGAACTTTGATATACGGAAACAGGTGCCGACATGGCTGTCCCTAAGAGGAAAACATCTCCTTCCAAGCGCGGTATGCGCCGGAGCCACGATTCGCTTCGCGTCGAGGCGTTTCAGGAGTGCTCGAACTGCGGCGAACTCAAGCGCCCGCACAACCTGTGCTCGTCCTGCGGCCACTATAACGGCCGCGAGATCATCGCCGTCGGGGCGTAAGAATCAAGAATTTCTCCTAAAAAGGGGGATGAAGTGAGCAAGCAGCCGCGGATCGCAATCGACGCGATGGGCGGCGATGAAGGCGTGCGCGTGATGATGGCGGGCGTCGCGCTCGCCCGCCGCCGCCATGAAGGGCTGCGCTTCACGCTGTTCGGGGACGAATCGCGCATCAAGGTTGCGCTGGACAATCACCCCAATCTGCGCGCCGCATCGGAAGTGGTGCATACGGACCAGGTCGTCGAAGCGACCGACAAGCCAAGCGTCGCGCTCCGCAAGTCAAAGAACAGCTCCATGGGCCTCGCCATCCAGGCGGTGAAGGCGGGGGATGCCGGCGCGGCTGTCTCGGCCGGCAATACCGGCGCGCTGATGTCGATGGCGAAGGTCGCGCTGCGCACCATGCCGGGAATTGACCGCCCGGCGCTGGCGGCGCTGCTGCCCACGCTCGGCTCCAACGACGTCGTCATGCTTGATCTGGGCGCCAATACGGAATGCGATGCCCGCAATCTGGTGCAGTTTGCGGTGATGGGCGGCGCTTACGCCCGGACCGTGCTTGACTTAGCGCGGCCGCGCGTGCGCCTGCTCAACATCGGCACCGAGGATTTGAAGGGCACGGACGAGATTCGCGATGCCGCTGCGACCCTGCGCGGGGCGATCGCGCTGCCCATGGACTTTGAAGGCTTTATCGAGGGCGACAAGCTGGCGTCGGGCGATGCCGACGTCATCGTCTGCGATGGTTTTGCGGGCAATGTCGCGCTCAAGACGGCGGAGGGCACGGCCCGTTTCGTCACTGACCTGCTGCGCCGCGCCTTCACCAGCTCCATCCGGTCGAAGATCGGCTTCCTGATTTCTAAGCCGGCGATGCACCTGCTGCGGCATCATCTGGACCCGAACAACCATAATGGCGCGGTGTTCCTGGGTCTCAACGGCGTAGTGGTGAAAAGCCATGGCGGCGCGGATGAGAAGGGCGTCGCCAATGCGGTTCATGTCGCCGCGCGCCTGCTGGAAGAAGATATAACGCGCCGGATCGCCGAAGATCTGGCCAATATCGGCGCGCTCGCGCCTGTGGAGATGCCCGCAAAATGATCCGTCGCGCCGTTCTGCTCGGCACAGGCTCCGCCCTGCCGCCGCGAGTTGTCAGCAACAGCGAACTGGCGGAAACGGTCGACACCAGTGATGAGTGGATCGTCGAGCGCACTGGCATCCGTCAGCGCCATATCGCCGCCGATGGCGAGACGACAGCGACGCTGGCGACGGAAGCCGCGCGCAAGGCGCTTGCCGCTGCGGGTGTCGCGCCGGAGGAGATCGGCCTCATCATCCTGGCGACAGCAACGCCGGACCAGACCTTCCCCGCCAGCGCGACTCTGGTGCAGGCGGCGCTGGGCATAGATGATTGCGTCGCCTTCGACGTGGCGGCGGTATGTTCCGGCTTTCTCTACGCCCTTTCGGTGGCGGACAATATGATCCGGGGCGGGGCGGCGGATAAGGCGATCGTCATCGGTTCCGAAACCTTCAGCCGCATTCTCGACTGGGACGATCGCGGCACCTGCGTCCTGTTCGGCGACGGCGCGGGCGCGGTCGTGCTCGGCGCGGAGGAAAGCGCCGATGGCAAGCGTGGAATATTGGCCAGCAAGCTGCATGCGGATGGGCGGCACAATCAGCTCCTCTATGTCGATGGCGGGCCTTCGACCACGGGCACGGTCGGCAAGCTGCGCATGAAAGGGCAGGAAGTGTTCCGCCATGCCGTCGTCAATCTGGCGACTGTCATGCGCGAAGCGCTCGACGCCGCGAACCTCTCCGTCGAGGATGTGGACTGGGTGGTGCCGCATCAGGCGAACGCCCGCATTCTGGACGCGACCGCCCGCAAGCTGCGCCTCGCGCCGGAAAAGGTGGTCATCACCGTGGACCGGCACGCCAACACATCGGCGGCCTCGGTTCCGCTGGCGCTGGACGTCGCGGTCAGCGATGGCCGCATCCGTCAGGGCGACCTGGTTGTCCTGGAAGCGATGGGCGGAGGATTTACCTGGGGCGCCAGCGTTTTACGCATGTGAGACAAGCCGAGCGCCAGTCGCTTGCGAATCGCGGTGAAATGCATCACAGCTAAGGCTAGTCGTTGGCACCTGACGGCTGCTGGGGGAGTAGGTGCATAATGTGTGGGGACACATGGCAGGTAATGGAACGCTCACGCGTGCGGATTTGGCGGACTCGCTTAATCGCCAGATAGGGCTTTCGCGCGCCGAATCGGCATCGATGGTGGAAAGCATTCTCGACATGATGAGTGTCGCGCTCGAAAAGGGTGAGAATGTGAAGATATCCAGCTTCGGCACATTTGTTTTGCGGGATAAGACCGAACGGGTCGGCCGCAATCCAAAGACGGGAATTGAGGTTCCCATCGCACCGCGCCGGGTGCTGACCTTCCGGGCCAGCCAGTCGATGCGGGATCGTATTGCGCGAAGCTGATCGCTAAGGCTCGGCCCGTCGCCCGATGGTTGACCGGGCCAGCGGCGAAGGTGCACGATAGAAGTCATGGAAAAGGCCGAAGGCGCATTTCTCACGATTGGTGAGCTGGCTACGGAGCTTGGTCTCCCGCAGCATATCCTGCGTTACTGGGAAACCCGCTTTCCGCAGCTCCGTCCGCTTCAGCGATCGGGCAACCGCCGCTATTACCGGCCGGCCGATGTCGCCCTGGCGCGGCGGATAAACCGGTTGCTGAACGTGGAAGGCTTCACCATCCGCGGGGCGCAGAAGGCGCTCGCCGACGGCTGGACGGAAAGCACGCCGGTTGAAAAGAAGCCTGCGCCAGTCGCTGAAAAAAGCCTGCTTTCGCGGCTGGAGGCGATTCGGGATGATCTGGCCGCCGCGCTGAAGGACTAGGGGCGCTACATCTTCCGCGCGTAGACCATATCTTCGAACGGAACATCGCCGACCATGAAGGTCATGCGGCCGATTTGCTCAAAGCCCTGCCGCGCATAAAAGCGGCGGGCTTTGTCATTCTGTGGATAGACCGCCAGCAGCAGACGTTTCGCGCCGCGTTCCCGCGCAGCCTCAAGAGCCATCTCCATCAGCGCATGGCCATGACCGCCGCTCTGCCATGGTCCCAGCAGATAGATGCGTTTCAATTCATAGTCGTCCGGTTCGGGATCGACCGGCAGATTGGGCGGTGTCAGCAGCGCATAGCCAACCGGCGCGCCCAGCGCGGTTTCGCCGATGATGACATGCTGTTCCGGGTCGGCGAGCGCGGCTTGATAATAATCCAGCCCGTGCGCCTTGCCGATATGCGCGATCAGGGCGTCGCCCGGATGATCATGCGCGAAGCTGGCGAGAAACGTCGCGCCGCCGAGCAGCGAAAGCGCCGGCGCATCGGAAGGGTCAGCCCTGCGCCAGATGACCGGCGTCACTTACGCTTCCGGCCCCAGTGCGGGGTCCAGGTCGCGCGGCCGGGTGAAGCTGGTGAGGGACGCGCAGTCCTTCTCCACATCCGCCCAGCTCTCGACGGACAGGTCCATGACAGCCAGGCTGGCGGTGGGAAATTTGATCTCCACCTCATCGCGCAGCGGACTTTCGCCATTATCGGCGACCAGGGTGAGGATCAGGTCCTCCAGGCCGGGATTGTGGCCCGCAAGCAAGGCGGTTTCCGCGCTGTCGGGGATATCCCGGATGACGTCGATCAGCGTGACCGAGGAGGCGAGATAGATCCGCCGGTCCCATTGCGGTTCCAGGCGCTCACCATAGCCTTCGAAAAATGTGTCCAGCGTTTCGATGACGCGGACGGCGGGCGATGCGACCAGATGATCGAACGCCATGCCCTTTGATTTCGCGAACTGCCCGATCAAGGCGGCGGCGCGTTCCCCCCTGCCGTTGAGCGGGCGGTCGAAATCACGTTTTACCGGGTCGTCCCAATCCGACTTGGCGTGGCGTAACAGGGTCAGCCGCTTCATTCTCGTCCTGCTGCCTCTCCATGGGTGGCGACGCGAGGGTCATGCACGAAAGCATCGCCGGAGCCAAGCCGTTCGCTGACGGAAACTATGGCCTCATCCAGCGTGACGCGCCGGATCGGGACACCTTCGGGAAAGGCGGACAGCAAACGGCTGGGCATGGCGGCGGACAGGATGACGAAAGTGCCGCGGTCGTCGGCCCGGCGAATCAGGCGGCCGAACGCCTGCGCCAGCCGGGCGCGCACGATGCGGTCGTCATAGGCGCTGCCGCCGCCCGCCAGCCTGCGCGCGGCATGCAGGACCGAAGGTTTGGGCCAGGGCACGCCCTCCATCGCCACCAGCCGCAGCGAATGACCCGGCACGTCCACGCCGTCGCGCAGCGCGTCCGTACCCAGCAGGGACGCGCGCGGATCGTCGCGAAAGATATCGACCAGCGTGCCGGTGTCCATCGGGTCGACATGCTGCGCGAACAGCGGCAATCCGGCGCGCGCCAGCCGGTCGGCGATCCGCGCATGCACCGCGCGCAGCCGCCGGATCGCGGTGAACAGCCCCAGTGTCCCGCCCTGCGCCGCCTCGATCAGCCGGGCATAGGCCCCCGCCATCGCGGGAATATCGCCGCGCTTGATGTCGGTGACGATCAGCACCTCGGCCTGGGCCGGATAGTCGAACGGACTCTGCGCCTCGAACCGGGCGGCGGGGCGGTCCATGTGCAGCGACCCGCTGCGCGCCTCCGCGCTGCTCCAGTCGCCGCCGCCCTTCAGCGTTGCCGAGGTGACGATCACGCCATGCGCGGGTTTCAGCACCGTTTCGGCAAGCGGCCGCGTCGGGTCCAGCCAGTGGCGGTGAATGCCGATGTCGAACTCGCGCCCTTCGAACCGGTCCACGGCCAGCCAGTCGACGAAGTCCGGGTCTGCCGGGCCGCCGATGCGCGACAGGATCGACAGCCATGCCGCCACCAGATCGCATCGCCAGGCAAGCGAGGAGATCGCCCCCTCGATCCGCGCCCGCGCCGCGCCGTCCAGCCAGTCCGGCGCATCCTCAATCACCGCCTCCAGCCGCTTGCCGAGGCGGGTGAGGGGGCGCAGCAACCCGTCCAGCGCCTCCGCCGCCGTCTGCGCCGCGTCGACCAGCGCGCCGTCCGGCTCGGCCAGTTCCGTCTCCAGCCCGTATCCGGCGTCTGCATCCTGCCCCTCGGCCCGCGCATAAACGGTGCCGCGCACGGCGGCGAGCAGCGCCTCGACCGGCCCATAAGGCTCGCCCGCATTGACCCGCTTCAGCCATTCGTCGGACGGCAGCACCTGCGCATTTTTCCGCGCCGCCTCGATCGCCTCGCCGCCCTCAGCATCATAGCTGGCAAGGTCGGACAGACGGGCGGACAGGCCCCGCCGCCGCCCGCGTGACGTTCCCTCCGGCCCGATCACCCATCGGCGCAGCTCGATCGCCTCCTGCCCTGTCAATGCAGCGGAGAAGGTCGAATCCGCAGCGTCGAACAGATGATGCCCCTCATCGAACACCATCCGCGGCGGGCGGGTCGCGCTTTCCCGCCCGCGCGCTGCGTTGACCATCACCAGCGCATGATTGGCGATCACGATATCCGCATCGGCCGATGCCCGCGACGCCCGCTCGATGAAGCATTTCCGGAAATGCGGGCACCCGGCATAGATGCACTCGCCCCGCCGGTCAGTCAGCGCGGTGGTGCCATTGCGCCGGAACAGGATCGGCAACCAGCCCGGCAGGTCGCCGCCGATCATGTCGCCATCCTTGGTGAACGCCGCCCAGCGCGCGACCAGATGCGCCAGGATCGCTGCGCGCCCGGCAAAACCGCCTTGCAGCGCATCCTCCAGATTGAGCAGGCATAGATAATTTTCCCGCCCCTTGCGCACCACGACGCGCCGCTTGCGCACAGATGCGTCGGGGAACAGCCGCTCGCTCTCCCGGTCCAATTGCCGCTGCAGCGCCTTGGTATAGGTCGATATCCACACCGGCCCGCCAGCCTCCGCCGCCCAGAGCGAGGCCGGGGCGAGATAGCCCAACGTCTTGCCGATCCCCGTGCCCGCCTCGGCAAGCAGCATGTTCGGCTGATTGCGCAGCGCCCGCGGCGCGAAACTCGCCGCCGCCGCCTCGGCATAGGCGCGCTGTCCCGGCCGGGCCTCCGCGCCATGCCCGGTCAGCGCGTCCAGCCGCTCCAGCACCGCTTCGCCGTTCAGCGTCACCGTGCGCGGCGCGGGGCGGGCGGCGGCCTCCTCCCATTCCGGCAGCTTGGAAAACAGCCAGCGCTCGGCCTCTTTCGGCGTCGGCAGATGCGGCGTCACAAGCTGCGCCCAGGGCCAGCGCAGCCGGTGCAGCGACTGCGCCGCCGTCCACGCCCCCTCGCGCTCCGCCCATTCCGGGTCGGCCAGCGTCGCAATCAGCGCCTGCGCGGCGGCATGGTAGAGCGCGGGAATGTCGCCCTCCCGCTGCGGCGTCTCCAGCCCCAGCGCTTCGGCCAGCCCCTTCGGCGTCGGCACCAGAAAGCGCGCCGGATGGACGAACGCCCACAGCTCCAGCAGATCGAGGCCGTTCAGCTCAGGATAGCCCAGCCGTTGCCCGGCAAGCGGCGCATTCAGCAGAATGACCGGCGTTTCCGCCGCGATGGAGATGGCCCGCCCCTTGGACGCCTCCCGCGTCTCGTCACCCTCGCGCATCCAGATGCCGCCATGGCTGGCGTGCAGCGCCGGGAAGGAAAGGGGGGAGGGGGATGCCATGCGCTTCCCCTCTTAGGGAAAGCGGAACAAAGGGGAAACCTGGATTTTGCTTTGGCCGGCCCTTCCTTTTCTTCCGTCATCCCAGCGCAGGCTGGGATCTCAGGCGCAGCAGCGCATCCTCTCCTGAGATGGCGAGACAAGTCCCGTGCCTCGTCTCGCCCTGCGCTGGCGCGACGGCAGAGGGGGAAGGTGGAACGATTTCCTCAAACTCCCCTCCCTGTAAGGGAGGGGGCAGGGGTGGGTCGCGAGCGAAGCGAGCACACGGCCTTCCCCGGCAAGCTGCCGCTGACCCGGCATACTTACCCCTAGCTCCTCCCTTGCAGGGTAGGGAACTTAGCGACTGAAATGGGTGGGAAGCGGACATATCCCTATTTCGTCATCCCGGACTTGATCCGGGATCCATGAGCGCAGGCGCTGGTTCAGTCATGCCGGCGTGGATCCAATAGATCCCGGATCAAGTCCGGGATGACGGTAAGGGCATGACGAAGCTTCGTATCTGGCGGTTCTGGAACGCCCGGCCAAAGCCAAACTCCTGTCCTACAGCCCTGGCTCCATGCTCTACTTCCCCACATGGAACAGCATGCAACACCCGCCGTGCGGGGCATCGCCCAACGATCCAGCCAACGCGCCAATGCGACGCAACCGGGACGTATGTGCGACCTTGTTGCGACTCATGTGGGACGTAAGTGCGACGCACATGGGACGCACATGGGACGCAGGTGCGACGTATGTGAGACGCAAGTGGGACCTACATGGGACTTTTGTGGGACTTTTGTGGGACTTTATTGGGACTTTCCGGCCAAAAACACGTCGCAACCCGCAACTTCCGCAACTTCGTTGGATTTATCGGCCCGAAACGCGCTTCGGGTCCTCCGGATTGCAGTCGTCAGCGCGCCACCCGCCGCCCGAATCCTCCGCGCGCCGCCGCCGCTTGCCTCGGCAATGGCGGCATGTTCACCGCCGCCCGCGCCATTTCCAGCGCCGCATGGAGCGGGCCTTCGCTCAGGGGGAAGGGGAAGCGGACGCCCATGCGGTCGACTTCCGTCCACATTACGCGGCCAAAAATACTGTATCCATCCAGATCGATGACGATCTGCGTGCCGGCGGACATGCTGGCCCCGGTGATCAGCGCGCCGTCCTCTGTCAGGTCGACGATCGTGCCCGGCTGGGAGTCAAGCACGGTGGTCACCGTCACGGCGATCTCAACCGCTATCCGTTCGCGTCCGCGTGCCTGCATCGTTCCACCCTTTCGCGGGTATCGTTACGCCTGCATGGTTAATTTTTCGGAAAGCTTAAATGGACCACATCCTACCCCCGTTCGCTTCGAGCGTAGTCGAGAAGCCTTGCGCGCGGCTTCTCGACTACGCTCGAAGCGAACGGGGGAATGATATTCATCTCCAACGCATCGCGCCACTGATCGTCCAATTACGCGCCCTGCTGCGCGACGATCATCCGGTGCAGCTTCTCCGCCTCCGGGATCGCCGCCGCCACGAAACGGTCGGTCACCCGGTCGCCGTCGCTGTCGACATGGCTGCCGGTCTGGATGCTGAGCGTGCCCCAGCCGTCGCGCGCCACCGTAAAGTCGATGGGTCCCATCCGGTCGATGCGGACGGATTCGACCTTGCGCTGCTTGCCGTCGATCACGCGGATCAGGCGGCGGTCGGTCAGGCCGTAAATGGTCCGGCGCGCTTTCGCCCGGTTGGCGAAGGGCTGGTTCAGCATCCACACGCCCACAAGGATGAAGGGGAAGCCGAACAGGGGGAAGGCGATGCCGAAGCCCCATTCCATTTCCGTGCGCGGCATCCGCACCAGCCAGCTACTGGCGGCAAGCCCGGTCCAGACGCAGGAAAAGACCGTCCAGGGAATGGCGAAGGCCCAGATGACGAAATCCGCCTTCATGCGCCGGGCGTCTGGCGCGCCGCTCCACAATGTGCGCTCGCCGGGGGCCAGTTCGGCCTGCAGCAAGGCGCGCATGGACCGGTCATGAGCCTGGGCGCGGAGGACGGGATCGTTACGCATGCGCCTTCCAATAACGGCGGAGACTGAAAAAGACTTAAAGAGACGGGAAACTACCGCTAAAGGCCAGCGCCATGACCGACATCACCACCCTGCGCGACGCCGCGCTCGCATCGAAGGCCTGGCCCTATGAGGAAGCGCGCAAGCTGCTGAAGCGCTATCCCAATGGCGCGCCGGATAAAGGGCATGTGCTGTTCGAAACCGGCTATGGCCCCTCCGGCCTGCCGCATATCGGCACTTTCAATGAGGTTCTACGCACGACAATGGTGCGGCAGGCGTTCCATGCCCTGTCGGACATTCCCACGCGGCTGATTGCGTTCAGCGACGATATGGACGGTCTGCGCAAGGTGCCGGACAATGTGCCGAACAAGGAAATGCTCGCCGGACATCTGGGCAAGCCGCTGACCGAAATTCCCGATCCCTTCGGCAAGTTTGAGAGTTTCGCGCATCATAACAATGCGATGCTGCGGGATTTCCTCGACCGCTTCGGCTTCGACTATGAATTTATGTCGTCGACGGAGCAATATCGCTCCGGCGCGTTCGACGAGGCGTTGAAGGGCGTGCTGCGCCATTATCAGGCGATCATGGACATCATGCTGCCTACGCTGCGCAAGGAACGGCAAGCGACCTACTCGCCGGTGCTCCCGATCAGCCCGAAAAGCGGCATCGTGCTGCAGGTGCCGCTCGAGGTGGTGGATGCCGAGGCGGGACTGGTCCGCTTCGTCGATGAGGGAGAGACGGTCGAGCAGTCGATCCTGTCCGGCGGCGCGAAGCTGCAGTGGAAGGTCGACTGGGCGATGCGCTGGGTCGCGCTGGGCGTCGATTATGAGATGGCGGGCAAGGATCTGATCGATTCCGTCACGCAAAGCTCGAAAATCTGCCGCGCGCTCGGCGCCCGCCCGCCGGAGGGCTTCAACTACGAGATGTTCCTCGACGAGAAGGGCGAGAAGATTTCGAAGTCGAAGGGCAATGGCCTCAGCCTCGAACAATGGTTGACCTACGGCCCGCAGGAGAGCCTGGCCTTCTACGCTTATCGCGAGCCGAAGAAGGCGAAGCAGCTCCATATGGGTGTCATCCCGCGCGCGGTGGATGAATATTGGCAGTTCCGGGGCAATTATCCGAACCAGCCGATCGAGCAGAAGCTGGGCAATCCGGTCCACCATATTCATGACGGCGCTTTGCCGCAGGGCAGCCTGCCGGTGACGTTCGGCCTGCTGCTCAACCTTGTCGGCGTGATGGGCGACGCCAGCCGGGATCAGGTGTGGGGCTATCTGCGCAACTATGTCGCGGACGCCAGCCCCGAAACCTATCCCGACCTTGACCGGCTGATCGGCCATGCGTTGGCCTATCACCGCGATTTTGTCGCCCCGACGCTCAAGCGCCGCGCGCCGGAGGCCAATGAGGCGGCGGCGCTGCGCAAGCTGGACGCGGAACTCGCGGCGCTGCCGGACGGCGCATCAGCGGAGGACATCCAGAACATCGTCTACGCCATCGGCAAGGATGAGGCGTTCGGCTTCGCCGAACTGCGCGACTGGTTCAAGGCGCTGTACCAGACCCTGCTCGGCGCTGATCAAGGCCCCCGCATGGGCAGCTTCATCGCGCTCTACGGCATAGAAAACAGCCGGAAATTGATTGCAGAGGCGCTGGCGGAGGGCTGAACGGAACTCTTTGCCTGCTGCGGTGTTGCAGGCTTTGGTCCATCCCCTTTCGGACTGATGCCGCCAGTCGCGGTGTCGGCCGCGTCTGCAGGCTTTCGCCAGCGGCGCGGCCACGGGGATGCCGCCGGGCCGCGAGCGCTAGGGCTTTACCTCGCCCTCGATATAGTCGATGCGAATGCGCACCCATGTCCCGATTTGCGGCCGTCCGCCGATCCTGGGCGGGATCACCCGGAACTGCCACGCGGCAAGCCGGACCGCGCGCGCGAAACCCGACCCCATGGGCGATTCGCCCAGCGCCTGGCAGTTTTCCACATGATAATCCTCGACCGTCTTGCATGCGACCAGGCCCCAGCCCGTCTGCCTGTTGCCCGGCGGCATATAGGTCGCAAGCTCGGCATGTGTGGGTTTGCGATACCAGTCGGCGTCATAAAGCTGTTCGCCGCCGGGCCCTTCGCCGGGACCATAGGCGGCGGCGCTGCCCTTGCCGCTGTCCGGTCCCGCTGATTGTCCCGCTCCCGCACGCGGAGGCATCTTGGAAATGTCGGCGGCGGCGAAATCCTCCCTGCTCAACGTCACGAAGGGCAGATCGGGTAGGGGCGGTTTGGGCGTAACGGGTTTTTCGACAAGCTTTTCCGCAGGCTTTTTCGGTGCCCCGCCGCTGGCCTTTTTCGTCTCGGCCCCGGACTCCTTCTGCTCCGCCGCCTGTTTCCGGTCGGGCGTCAGCGAGAAGGTGGTTGGCATGCGCTCCATCTTGGGCAGATGCACGGACGGGGCCAGCGTGAAAAATAGCAGCAGGATGAGCGCATGCAGCGCCACCGCCAGCAACAGCGCGAGGCTCCGGCGCCGCAACGGCGCGCTATCGTCGTCAGACAGATGCCGGGGGGAGGCAAAGGGCATTGATCAGGTGCCTAGACGCGGTGCGCCCACGCCGCAATCCGACCGGTCGCTTTATCAGGCATCTGACTCAGATGTAATGTTGAGGGCGACCGGGCGAAGATTCCGGTTTCGTCCGGCCTATATGCTGCAATCGCCCTTGCGCGCGAACGCTGAACGCCGCGCGCAAGGATGGCCTTTGGCCGTGTCGTTTATTCCGGTTGGGGCACGATCCGCAGATAGGGGCGGGGCGCTTCCCATCCATTGGGATAAATGGTCCTGGCTTCATCGTCCGACACCGACCCGGCGATGATCACCTTGTCCCCATCCCGCCAGTTGACGGGGGTCGCAACGCGATGCCGGGCGGTGAGCTGGATGGAGTCCAGCACACGCAGTATCTCGTCGAAATTGCGACCCGTGGTCATGGGATAGCTGAGCATCAGCTTGATGCGCTTGTCCGGTCCCACGATGAAAACCGTCCGCACGGTTGCGTTGTCGGCGGCGGTGCGGCCGTCCGAACCGCCGTCAATATCCTCCGGCAACATGTTGTAGAGTTTGGCGACATTCAGGTCGGTGTCGCCGATCATCGGATAGTTGGGCGCTGTTCCCTGGGTTTCGGCGATGTCCTCCGCCCATTTGGCGTGATTGCCGACCGGGTCGATGCTGAGACCGATGATCTTGGTGTTCCGCTTGTCGAACTCCGGCTTCAGCTTGGCCATATAACCAAGCTCGGTCGTGCAGACGGGCGTGAAATCCTTGGGATGGGAAAACAGGATCGCCCAACCGTCACCGATCCATTCATGAAAATCGATCGTGCCCTGTGTGGTCTCCGCCGAAAAATTGGGGGCCTGAGCGTTGATGCGAAGTGACATGGATTATATCTCCTGAAAGCTGGCGCTGGATGTAACGCCGCTGCCGTATGTCGGGTTGGACGTATCGAATTCCTTCTCCGCGGCTTCCTATGCCCCTCTTTCCGTTACGGCAATGATAACGCCCGCGTCATAACAAGGGTGGCAGCTTTGCCGAAAGGCGAAGCTAATGCCGGGACGGATGCATGGCGGAACGCGCGGCGCACCGGGCGAAAATGCACAGGCCGGGGATTGGCGCGCCCGGCAGGATTCGAACCTGCGACCACCCGCTTAGAAGGCGGGTGCTCTATCCAGCTGAGCTACGGGCGCTCCCCGGCAGCGCAATAACCGGGGCGGCGCTTCGTTGCAAATGCTGCAACGCGCCATGGACGCATTGCAAAGTGGCACGGGCAAGATATGCAGGGCCATGGCCATATCCGCGGACGAACCCATGACGATAATGAAGGTGGAGGCGGACGCCATTGGCGGACGGCCCCTGCGCTATTTCGATTTCTTCATGGCCGCCTTCGTCGCGATCCTGCTGCTGTCGAACCTGATCGGCGCGGCGAAGCTGTCCACCGTCGGCGATTTCACCTTTGGGGCGGGCATTCTGTTCTTTCCGCTCGGCTATGTGATCGGCGACGTGCTGACGGAGGTTTATGGCTATGCCCGCGCCCGTAGATGCGTCTGGGCGGGCTTCGGGGCCATGCTGTTCATGGCGCTGATGAGCTATGTCGTGGTCAGCCTGCCGCCCGCCGACGGCTGGCCGGACCAGAAGGCCTATGAAGCGGTGTTCGGCAACACCTGGCGGATCGTCGCCGCGTCCCTGCTCGCCTTCTGGGCGGGCGAATTCGCCAACAGCTTCGTTCTCGCCAAAATGAAGTTGCTGACGAAGGGCAAGCATCTGTGGATGCGCACCATCGGCTCGACGATCGTGGGGCAGGGGGTGGACAGCCTGATCTTCTACCCGCTCGCATTCCTCGGCATCTGGCAGACGCATCAGGTCGCGCTGGTCATGGTCACCAACTGGGCGATGAAGGTCGGCTGGGAAGCGGTGCTGACGCCGGTGACCTATGCCGTGGTCGGCTTCCTCAAGCGCCGCGAGGGGCTGGATGTCTATGACAGCGGCACGGATTTCACGCCCTTCCGCACGCGGGTCTGATCCATTCCATGAGCGTGACGGACATCGCCATTTTCTGGGGCGGCATAAAGATAGCGGTGGAAGATTATCTCGACCTGTCGTCCGACGCCCTGCATGTGCATGTCAGCATCCTGCTGCTGCTGTTTTTCGCGCTGGTCACGCGGCGGCGGCTCTATCATCCCCTGCCTTATGTGCTGCTGTTCCTGGTGGAGTGCATGAACGAGTTCATCGACATGAACCAGCCGGTGGGCAGCATCGAAAGCAACTGGCCCGCGTCGCGCCACGATATCCTGAACACCATGTTCCTGCCGACGGTGCTGATGCTATTGCTGCGGTGGCGCAACCGGAGCTTCATGCGGCCGGATGGGTAGGAGGAGGGGTTTGTAAAAAGCCTCCCTCCGTTCGGGCTGAGCCCTTCGACGGACTGCAAGGCAGGCGCTCAGGAGAGCCTTGTCGAAGCCCTGCACTCTATTGGTAAGAAGGACAGCCCTTCGACAAGCTCAGGGCGAACGGACCTGGTTACTCAAGCCTTCGTCAGAAAACTCTCGACCAGCCCCTCGAATAGCCGCCGGCCATCGGTGCAGCCATGCGCCGGTTCGATCACGCGCTCTGGGTGCGGCATCATGCCCAGCACATTGCCGGTGTCGTTCAATATGCCGGCGATATTGCGCGCCGACCCATTCACCTGTTCGGCATAGCGCAGCGCCACGCGGCCTTCGCCTTCCAGCCGGTTCAGCGTGTCCGCATCGGCGAAATAATTGCCGTCATGATGCGCCACGGGATAGGTGATGGTCTCACCCGTTTCGTAGCGGCTGGTGAAGGCGGTCTGGCTGTTCTCGACGGTCAGCGCCACGTCGCGGCACACGAAATGCCCGCCCGCATTGCGGAGCAGCGCGCCGGGCAGCAGCCCTGTCTCCGTCAACACCTGGAATCCGTTGCAGATGCCGAGCACGAACGCGCCGCGCTCCGCCGCCTTCGCCACGGCCTGCATCACCGGGGAACGCGCCGCCATCGCGCCGGAGCGCAGATAGTCGCCATAGGAAAAGCCGCCCGGCACGCCGATCAGGTCGATATCGTCGGGCAGCTCGGTCTCGCGATGCCAGATCATCTCCGGCTTGCGGCCGCTGACTTTTTCGAAGGCGACGGCCAGGTCGCGGTCGCAATTGCTTCCCGGAAAGACGATGACCGCGCTTTTCATGGTCAGATGCCCTTTTCGATCCGGTAGTTTTCGATGACGGTGTTGGCGAGCAGCTTCCTGCACATCGCGTCGATATCCTCGTCGCTGGTGCCGTCAGCCAGGTCCAGTTCGATCAGCTTGCCCGCGCGCACGTCATTCACGCCGTCAAAGCCAAGCCCTTCCAGCGCGTGATGGATCGCCCGGCCTTGCGGGTCGAGCACGCCGCCCTTCAGGGTGACGAAGATGCGGGCTTTCATGTCCGGTCATTTCCTTTGCGGGGTTTCGCGCACCCGATAGGCCGGTGCGGGCGAAGGGGCAAGGGGGTTGGGTGCGAGATTGTCACGCAAACGCGATCCTGTGCTGGACATCGATGACTGAAGAAACGTCTCGTCATGGCTGACGACCGGCATGCCGCCGCATCCTCCCGCCATTCCGGCAAAGGCAATCGCCGATTGCGCGGGCTTGCGTCGCTCCGCTATCCCGCAACGATGAGCGAAGAGAATGACGATCCCTCCGGCCCCGCCCACTGGATACGCGAACGCCTGGGCGTGATTATCGGTATTGTGGGCCTCGTCGCCTGGTTCGCGATGCTGTGGTTGATGTTCGGCGACGTGCTCTGACCAAAAGAAAAGCCCCGCCCTTCGGAAAGGGCGAGGCTAATGTCTCCTGCAATGCGTAGGCTGAAAACCCTCAGCCGCCCCGCTTCTTGCGATGCGTGTCCAGGTCGAGAACCGTCGTGTCGGCCCCTTCCGGCAGCAGGCCAAGACGGCGCGCGACTTCCTGATAAGCCTCGACTTCGCCGCCCAGGTCACGGCGGAACCGGTCCTTGTCCAGTTTCTCGTTGGTTTCCATGTCCCACAGGCGGCAGCCGTCCGGGCTGATCTCGTCGGCCAGGATCAGGCGGGCGAAATCGCCGTCCCAAAGGCGTCCGAACTCCAGCTTGAAGTCGATCAGGCGGATGCCGATGCCCGCGAACAGGCCGCACATGAAGTCATTCACGCGGATCGCCATGTCGGCGATGTCATGCATTTCTTCCTGGCTGGCCCAGCCGAAGCAGGCGATATGCTCCTCGGAGATCAGCGGGTCGCCCAGCGCATCGTCCTTGTAGCAATATTCGATCAGCGTCCGGGGGAGCTGCGTGCCTTCCTCGATGCCGAGGCGCTTGGACAGCGTGCCCGCAGCGACATTGCGCACCACCACCTCGATCGGCACGATCTCTACCTGCCGAACGAGTTGCTCGCGCATGTTGAGGCGGCGGATGAAGTGCGTCGGCACGCCGATCTGGCCGAGCAAGGTGAAGATATGCTCGGAAATGCGGTTGTTGAGGACGCCCTTGCCGGAAATCGTGCCCTTCTTCTGGGCGTTGAACGCGGTGGCGTCATCCTTGAAATATTGGATCAATGTGCCTGGCTCAGGACCCTCGTACAGGATCTTTGCCTTGCCTTCGTAGATTTGGCGGCGACGGGCCATTGCGCTGTCCTTGCCTTAAAACAATGCGCCCCGGCACGCGAATCACGGAATGATCGGCGAGCACCGGGGCTGGTCGATCAGGCCCATAGACCAATATTTGGGGGCGTGCAAATGGGCGGGCGAGGCGGTGATCGATCCGGCCCGATTGGCGTGCAAATTCACATGCCGGTCACAAATCGTAAAAGGGCCGGATTTCGATCTCGCTGGGTCCTGGCATGGGGTTGGGGCAGCGCTTCACCCAGGCGACCGCCTCCTCCATATCCTTGACTTCCCAGAGCCAGAAACCCGCGACCAGATCACGCGCCGGGGTGAAGGGTCCATCTATGACGGTGCGGCCGGGGCCGTCGAACGCCACGCGCTTCGCCTGCGAACTGGGCTGCAGGCCGTCGGCCATCAGCAGGATGCCGGCATCGCGCAATGCGTCGTTGAACTTGCCCATCGCGGCCATCATTTCGGTCGTCCAGGGTTCGGGGAACAGTCCCTTTTCGCTGTCGTCGGTGGCTTTCACCAGCACCATCACACGCATCTTCTGTCTCCTGGTTTGGACCGGCCAAGCCGGTCTTATATCGTTACGACGAACGGCTTTTCAGAAATCGGCATCCCGCCGCAAATTTTTTTGGGGCAATTGCCTTCTGCGCCTACTCTCCCCACCATAGGCGCCGTGACACTATCTGACTCGCCGGATCTTGCCGGACTTCCTTCGCCGCCACCTTCTCTCCTCCATGGCGCCGCGCTGTTCCTCGACTTTGACGGAACGCTGGTGCCGCTGACCGACGCGCCGGAGTCTGTGGAGGTGGACGCCGCGCTGATCGGCCTTCTCGCCCGTGCGCGCGATGCGCTTGGCGGACGGCTGGCGATCGTCAGCGGCCGCTCCGTCGCGACCTTGCGCGGCCTGTTCGGGCTGGACGATTTCCTGCTGGCTGGCACGCACGGACTGGAGTTTGCCGAGCCCGGAAAGCCCGCGCATGGGCCCGAACGGCTGAAGGCGGTGGACGAAGCTGAGGCAATCTTCACCAACTTCATCGCTGACAAGCCCGGGCTGCTGGTGGAGCGCAAGACGCTGAGCGTCGGCCTCCATTTCCGCCGCGCGCCGGAATGGATGGAGACGTGCCGTGCGCTCGCCGAAGAAGTGGCGCTGGCGACCGGCCTGATGATCCAGCCGGGCAAGATGCTGTATGAGCTGCGCCCCGGCGGCGCGGACAAGGGGACGGCTGTCGCGGAACTGATGAAATCCGCGCCAATGGCTGGTGGCATGCCGATTTTCGTCGGCGACGACCTGACCGATGAGGAAGGGATGCTGGCGGCGAAGGCGCTGGGCGGATGCGGCATATTGGTCGGGCCGCTCCGCGTTACGGCTGCGCAATGGCATTTGGAACAGGTTGGGGCCGTTAGGCATTATCTCTCTATAATGCCCTGACCTGCCGGTCCGGGCACCTTTGTCCTGCGTCCGCTCCGGGGGTGAAATTGCCGCTAATTGCATATTCCATTTGGGCTGAGTTCGCCAAAGTCCGGCCTTCTTCCCGAAATACCCCGCTGCATCGGCTGGGTGGGTGGTAATGCGTGAACCACCTCAGGCATCCCCGCCGCATGAACGCGATCTTGACCTCTGGCCTATCGGTAATTGTCAGGCATCGGCGCTGATCGATCGCGCCGGTCGCATGATCTGGGCCTGCGTGCCCCGCGTCGATGGCGATCCGGTGTTTTCCGCCCTGCTGGATCAGGGCGACTATGACGCGAAGGACACGCGCGGCTTCTGGGCGATAGAGTTGGAAAATTGCGCGAAGGTTGAGCAATCCTACGTCCGCAACACGCCGATCCTGATGACGCGCCAGACCGACGGGGATGGCAACGCCATCGAGACCTATGATTTTTGCCCCCGCCATCCGCACAAGGGGCGTATGTATCGCCCGGTCGCTTTCGCGCGGATCGTGCGGCCAGTCGCCGGCTCCCCCCGCATCCGCATAAAGCTGCGCCCGACAACGAGCTGGAATGCGGAGCATGTACCCATCACCTACGGCTCCAACCATGTCCGTATGGTCCTCTCCTATATGGCGATGCGCCTCACCACGGATGCGCCCATCGGCCTGATCAGCCAGGAAAGCTTCTTCCGGCTCGAACATGTGACGCATTTCTTCCTGGGACCGGACGAAAGCTTTTCCGACGCCCTGCGTCCCGCCGTCGAGCGCATGTATGACGAGACCGTCCAGCATTGGCAGCTCTGGGTGCGCGGTCTCGCGATCCCGCCCGAATGGCAGGAAGCGGTCATCCGCTCCGCCATCACCCTGAAACTCTGCCAGCATGAGGAAACCGGCGCGATCGTCGCGGCGCTCACCACGTCCATCCCGGAACATGCCGACAGCGGACGGAACTGGGACTATCGCTATTGCTGGGTGCGCGACGCCTATTACACGGTGGAGGCGCTGAACCGCCTTGGCGCGCTCGACGTGCTGGAGGGCTATCTCGCCTATCTGCGCAACATCGTCGACGGCGCGAAGGGCGGCCATATCCAGCCGCTCTATGACGTGCGCGGCAATGCGACGCTGGAGGAGTGGGAGGCGGAAAAGCTGCCCGGCTATCGCGGCATGGGACCGGTCCGTGTGGGCAATGCCGCCTACAGTCAGGTCCAGCACGACGCCTATGGCCAGATCGTTCTTTCCTCGGTTCAGGGTTTCATTGATGAACGGCTGCTGCGCATGGCCGGCCATTCGGACTTTGAGGCTCTGGAGGCCGTGGGCGAACGGGCATGGAAAGTCTATAATCAACCCGACGCCGGTCTGTGGGAGTTGCGCACCCGCCTGCATGTCCACAGCTACAGCGCTGTCATGTGCTGGGCCGCCTGCGACCGCCTTGCGCATGCGGCGCAAGCGCTGGGCCTCTATGAACGGGAAACCTATTGGGCGCATCGCGCAAGCATCATGAAGGAGGCGATCCTTCAGGCTGCCTGGCGGCCGGAAAGCGGCGCGCTGTCCGCGAATTTTGAGGATGACGCCCGCGACGCCTCCCTGCTTCAGCTTCTCGACTTGCGCTTCCTGACCGCGGACGATCCGAAATTCACGGGTACGCTCGTCGCGCTGGAAAAGGATTTGCGGCGCGGCTCGAATATGCTGCGCTACTCCGCGCCTGATGATTTCGGCGCGCCTGTGACAGCGTTCAACGTGTGCACCTTCTGGCTGATCGAGGCTTTGTATAGAACAGGGCGCAAGGCCGAGGCGCGCACCTTATTTGAGGAGATGTTGTCGCGAAGAACGGCGGCGGGCCTCCTCTCAGAGGATATCGACCCGGATACGGGAGAGCTTTGGGGTAATTATCCCCAGACCTATTCGCTCGTCGGCATCATTAACTGCGCCGTCCTGCTGAGCAAGCCTTGGAGTGAGTGCCGATGAGCCGCCTGATCGTAATTTCGAACCGGGTCAAACGCCCCGGCACCGGTGCGGAGCAGGGCGGCTTGGCGGTTGCGCTGTCCTCGGCCCTGCGCGAAAGCCGGGGTATCTGGGTCGGCTGGTCGGGCGAGACGACGGAGCGGTTCACGGGCCAAATCGCCTTTAACGAGGATTCCGGCGTCAAGACCGCGACGATCGACCTGGAGGAGCAGGACGTCGACGAATATTATAACGGCTACGCCAACAAGACGCTGTGGCCGCTGTTCCACTTCCGTATCGACCTGGCCGAATATGCCCGCGATTTTGAGGGCGGCTATAACCGGGTCAATGAGCGTTTCGCCGACACCGCCAGTCCGCTGATCGAGCCGGAGGATGTTGTCTGGGTCCACGATTATCATATGATCCCGCTGGGCCAGATGCTCCGCGACCGGGGGCACAAAAATCGCATCGGCTTCTTCCTGCACATCCCATGGCCGCCGACGCGCCTACTTGTCTCGCTTCCGCATCACAGCGTTTTGGTGGAAACGCTGTTCGCCTATGATGTTGTAGGCTTCCATACCGAAGAATGGCTGGAGTCCTTCCGCCATTATGCCGAGCGGGAAATGGGCGGCACAGTCAGTGGTGATTTCATCACCGTTGGAAACCGCACCATACAGGCGGTCGCCTGCCCGATCGGCATCGACACGCAGGAATTTGTTGCCGCCAGCAATAGCGAGGAGGCGGCGATAATGCGCGAGCAGGTTGATGTTTCTATGCAGGGCCGTTCCCTTATCGTCGGCGTCGACCGGCTGGATTATTCCAAGGGGCTTGAGGAGCGCTTCAACGGCTATGCCCGCCTGCTGAAAGACAATCCGGAATGCCATCGCAATGTCGTGCTGCTGCAAATCGCGCCGCCCTCGCGCGGGGAGGTGGAAAGCTATCAGGAAATCCGCGCGACTTTGGACTCGCTCGCCGGGCGGCTGAACGGCGAATATAGCGACGTCGACTGGACGCCGATCCGCTATGTGAACCAGGGCTATCCGCGCGACCGGCTGGCGGGCGTCTACCGCGCCGCCCGGATCGGGCTTGTCACGCCGCTTCGCGACGGCATGAACCTGGTCGCGAAGGAATATGTCGCCGCGCAGGACCCGGAGGACCCCGGCGTCCTCGTCCTTTCTCGCTTTGCGGGCGCCGCGCTTCAGCTAAAGGATGCGCTGCTTATCAATCCCTATTCGCCGGAGGAGATGGCGGACGCGATACTAAAGGCGCTGGCCATGCCGCTCGAAGAACGCAAGCGCCGCTGGCGCAAGATGATGGACAGCGTGGAGCAGCAGGATGTGATCTGGTGGCGGACCTGCTTCACGGGACGGCTGACGGGCGAAGTTCTCAACCCTGCCGAAGCAGAAACCGCCGCCGGACCTTTGGTCTGATCGGCGCCAATGCGGCAGCCAGGCGGACAGGGATTTCCGCCGGTTTGAATGCCGGCATCCGGGAGGGCGGCCGACGCCCAAAAAATAGTCGTTGAAATTCATGGCCGTGGATTTGTCCCGCCGGGGAATCGCCCAAAATGGATGTTGCGCTTTCCACAAGACGCTATTCATCGACGATAATGCACATTTGGCCGCGCAAAAAATGGATTGTCGTTTCGGGCGTCGCTGTTTGCGCCCTGATCCTGTCCTTTGCCGCGGGCTTTGCCTCGGCCTATCGAATGGGCTTCATATATCGCAACACGATCCGGGCGGTTCGCTGGGTCATGCCTTTCCGGCCGGATAATGATGTTGTCTGGCGCGTGCAGAGCCAGTTGTTTCGCCAACAGCCGCTAGAGGGCGACGTCACCTTCTTGGGCGACTCCCTCATCGCCTTTGGCGACTGGCGGATATTGCTGCCCGGCTACTCCATTCAGAAACGAGGCATAGCGGGCGAAACCACCGCCGGCGTGCGGGAGCGGCTTGAACGGGGAGAAAAGATCCTTCCCGTCGTGGCCGTGATGATTGGAGTAAACGATCCAATGCAAGGCATCCCGCTGGCTCAGACGAAGGACAATCTGAAGGCGATCGTCCATATGCTGCGCGGCCGCCGGATCATCCTGCTCTCAACCCTCTATACCGGGTTCGACTATACCAACGCAGCCGTGACGCAGATGAACCGTTATGAGGCCGAACTATGCAAAACCGGCGCATGCATCTTTGTGGACCTGAACAAAGCCATGTCTAGCGGGGGCAGGATCAGGCCGGAAATGGCGATTGATGGCGTCCATCTCGGCTGGCGCGGCTATTACACATGGGCCGCCCAGATGGGACCGGTGCTCGCGCAATAGGGCCAATCGACATTCAGAAGATGACGTGCGGAAAACCGCCATTTGCAGGTCGTCAGGGCTGAATGCCGATTGGCCCTAGCTGCATCCCGCCTTTTCCGGCTTATTCATAATGAAACCCCGGCGCAGACCAGGATCCGGGCCATGCGCCCGGACCCAGGACTACGCCGGGGTGCCAATTCGCGGACCAGCCGTCACTTGGTGGTGCGTCCCGCCACGGCGCGCCAGGGTGCCGCATATTCGATATGGTTGAGCACGCAGAACGCCTGCATGATCGCCTTCAGCAGATCGCCGAAACCGGCGGAAATCGCCTTGTGATTATCGGCCCAGATGCGCCCGTCAATTTCATCGCGCATGGTCAATTCCTTTCTTCTATCAATGGGTTGTAAATATGGTCAGCTCAGGCGAGGCCCGGTTGGAAATGGCCGCTCGCCGCCGTCTGGGGGTGCGAGAGGCTGGCGGCGCTGGCCGGGCCGATGGCGCTCAGCAGCACGGTGGAACTTAGCAGCAGCGCGAAAAGCGCTGCGGCCAGCTTGCTGCCTATGGCGTGATTGTCGTCATGCATTTTCCTGTCTTTCTTGTGATCTTCCTTGTGTGCAGCCTGTGTTTGCCGGTCGTTCCGGCCCCGTCCATATGGCGAAAACCGTAACGGCGCGCCAACAAAAGGCTGGACAGCATATATAAGCTCAATTTATGGATCGGATATGTCCAATCTTCCGCCATTGGCATCAGTCCGCGTGTTCGAAGCCGCCGCCCGGCTGGAGAATTTTACGGCTGCGGGACAGGAACTGGGCATGACCCAGGCGGCGGTCAGCTATCAGGTGAAGTTGTTGGAGGAGCGGCTGGGCGTCAGCCTTTTCCACCGCGCGGGACGCAAGGTGCAACTGACGGAGCGCGGCCGTTCCCTCGCCCCGGTCATCATCCGCGCCTTTGACGAGATGCGCCAGGGTTTCGCTGCACTGGCGGGCGAGGACAGCTCCGTGCTGACGATAAGCTGCACCAACAGCTTCGCCAATCTCTGGCTGGCTCCGCGCATCGGCGGCTTTCAGATGCGGCAGCCGGGCCTTGCCGTGCGGATCAGTTCATCGGACGCGCTGGTCGATTTCGCGCGGGATGGGATCGATGTGGCGATCCGGGGCGGCAAGGGCGAATGGCCCGGCCTCGACGCGCGCCTGCTTTCGCACAACCGCCTCGCGCCGCTGTGCAGTCCGGCCTTCCTCGCCGCCAATGGGCCGCTGGCCGACGCCCGCGCCCTGCTGGCTCTGCCCCGGCTCTCGCCCAATGACATCTGGTGGTATGAATGGTTCGCGGACATGGGGGTGGAGGTCGATGCCTCCGTCATTCCGCCTTCGATCGCGCTCGATTCCCAGGTGATGGAGGGCAGGGCGGCGATAGCGGGGCAGGGGATCGCCATCCTCAACACCTATTTGTGGAAGGCGGAGATAGAAGCGGGCCTGCTGGTGGAGGCGGTGCCATCCGATGTCATCGAAATCCGCGCCTATTGGGTGGTGAATCCTCACCACGCCCGCAACACGCCAAAGGTGAAGGCCTTCCGCGACTGGATCAGCGCGGAGTTCGCTGCAGAAATCGCGAAGGACCCGGAGGGACGGTTTTTGCCGAGGGGGTAGGGCGGTTCGATGTTGCTAGGCTGGGACGGGCTGCATGAACTGGCTAAGCTCCTGCAGCGCTGCAATGGGGTCACGCAACCTTGGGTCCTGCATTGTTTCCAGAAACCGATCATGGTCAGGATGCAAGGGCATGAATATGGCTTTGCTGGCATATTGCGCCGGAGTAAATGTGCCCCAGTTGGTCAGGCGAAAGAACCCCATACTGTCAGCGCCATAATGATGGGCCAAGTCGACGGCGTCTCCCATTTCCCGGTAATTGTCCGCCTGCACAACGAATGTCAGGTCCAGCCGGTCGATCAGGCCCTTGGCTCTCAGTTCGCTTGCAAAGGCGAGATTTTCTTCCATGACGTGCCAGCGCGCGCCACGCCGTAACAATTCGTGGGTTGGGCCAGTGGCCGCGTCGAGGCTGATGCGCAGGAATGCCACGCGATTGTGAAGGGCGGGGAACCGCTCCCATTCCCGGCGTGTAAAAAGCATGCCGTTCGTCATGATCTGGAAGCGCAGATCAGGATAGTCTTCGGGGCCCAACCGTTCCATGAGCCTGCGAAAATTCTTGCTGGCGAATGGGTCGCCCGACCCGGTTACAAAAACAAGTTTTGTTTGGCGCAGGAGAGGGAGCACGGCTTCCTCTTGCAGTTTATCATACCGGGCGCGTGTTTCGGCATCTGCGGCGAACTTCTTGCTTCGGCAACTGGGACAGGACAGGTTGCATGTCGGGTCATAGGCCAGGTTTACGCGATGTGGCCCCTTGTCCATCCTGACTTTGTTGTTTTCGATGATGTCGCGCCAATGATCGGATCTGGCGGCGACCTCGGACTTGGATGGCAATTGATGTCCGCCGATGAAAGGACAGGCGATCTTGTTGCAATAGCGGAAACTGCCGTCGAGTATGCTGTCGCGTATGTCCAGAGCGACATCGGAATTCCAGACATCCTCCCAATGCTGTTCCGCCAGATTGCCGACAGACGGCAAAACCCAGTTTGAGCAGCACAGGTGGCTGGTGCCATCAAGAACGTCGAGCACCTCAAACGGGATTTCACAGAAGCGGTCGCTAAGATCGTAAACCGGATTTGCGGGATCAATTAGAGATCGGATGTGGAAAATTGCGCCCTGAGCCAGCGTCAGCAGGCTGTTGGTTATCGCGATGGGTTCAATCCTTTTGAGCGCTTCTTCCGGATGTCCGCTGGCGGCCAGGCAAAGCTCTCGCAAAATGCGCGCCTGCAGCTTGAAAAGAAGCTCTATTTCTATTCTGCGGTCAAAGGCCTGAACAATGTCAGGATAGAGATTTAGGACTGTCGGCAGCATCGTCCAGAGATCAGGATGATCCAGCGTGTCCAGAACCTCGATCATCAACGCTTCTACGACGAGGTCGGCATCGCCCATGAGTCGGCACCGCAATTCAAAGACAGCGCTGCGGAAGTCCTTCGCCGTTCGCGTATGTCCAGCGGTTACAAGAAATTGCTCGGCATCGCCCTTTCTGCCGGATGCTGCGGTCAAGGCGGCAAGGAGCAGAACTGTGCCATCGGCAAGGTCCATTATATGGCCTGCTCCATCAGGAAAGTTCGCCAGTCTCAGTAAGTTGGCGGATTCTTCCGCCGTTTCCGCGTCCAGTCTGGAAATCAGCGCATAGGCATCGGCATTGGAGAAATTCTGTTCTAGAGCTTCCAGAAGCTGAAAAATCGCTTCGATCAGCACAGATTGCGCCTGTGCGTCAGATGGCGATATTCCTGCTCGGCGGAGATCGTCGAATGCAAGTTCGATTGCGTCGATGCCTTCATTGCTGATGCGGCTGAGCGCTCGGATGACGACATCTTCATCCGTTGCGGAAAGATGAGCAGAAACGAAGTTCTCAGGCTCTTGCACGGCAGCAACCCCAGCAATCTAAAGAGCCAGAAAAGTAGAGAAAAATTGGTTAATGCTTTGTCAATTCTTTGGGTGTGAGTTGATCGGATTTGGATCAATTCCCCTTTTGCCGGCAGGTTCGGGGTATCGGGGGATCTTCGCTCGGCTTTTAATGCTCCGCCGCCCGGTACGCCCCGATTCCCGTTTCCGACCTTATACGCTGTTCCCGATACCCTGCCTTGTCCACGGCCGCGCGGGGCGACCTGTCCAGCACTGAGAACAGCCAGATCGCGAAGAAGCCGACTGGCACGGAAATGATCGCCGGGGAGGTGTAGGGGAAGGGCGCCGCCTCAAGATGCAGCACATTCACCCAGATTGCGGGCGACAGCACTGTCAGTATGAAGGCGGTCGCCAGCCCCAGCAGACCGCCGATCATCGCGCCCCGCCCGGTGCATCCCTTCCACAGCAGCGACAGGATCAGCACCGGGAAATTGCCGGACGCCGCCAGCGCGAAGGCAAGGCTGACCATGAAGGCGACATTCTGCTTCTCGAACGCGATGCCCAGCAGCACCGCGACGCCGCCCAGCACCAGCGTCGTCACCCGCGACACGCGCAGTTCATCCTTGGAGCTTACTTCTCCCTTGCGGAATACCGTGGCGTAGAGGTCATGGCTCACCGCCGACGCGCCGGAGAGTGTCAGCCCCGCCACCACCGCCAATATGGTGGCGAAGGCGACGGCGGAGATGAACCCCAGGAACGCATCGCCGCCAATGGCGTGGGCCAGGTGGATCGCGGCCATGTTGCCGCCGCCGCGCAGCCCGCCATTGGGGTCCAGATAGCTGGTGTCGGTGGCCACCAGCACAATCGCGCCAAAGCCGATGATGAAGGTCAGCAAATAGAAATAGCCGATCCAGGTCGTCGCCCACAGCACGGATTTCCGCGCTTCGCGGGCATTGGGCACGGTGAAGAAGCGCATCAGGATGTGCGGCAGCCCGGCGGTCCCGAACATCAGCGCCATGCCGAAGGATATGGCGGATATGGGGTCCTTGATGAAATTGCCCGGCCCCATGATCGACCGGCCCTGAACTGCGGCGTCGGCGGGCGTTGCGCCCTTGGCGGCCGCAAGACCGGTCTTGACCTCCACGGCCTTGGCGAACAGCGCTTCGGGAGAGAAGCCGAAGCGGGCCAGCACCATCACGGCGATGAAGGTCGCCCCGGCGAGCAGCATGATCGCCTTGATGATCTGCACCCATGTCGTCGCCCGCATGCCGCCGAACAGGACATAAAGCATCATCAGCACGCCGACGATGATGACGGCATAGGTGTAGGGAAGGCCGAACAGCAGTTTGATCAGTTGCCCCGCGCCCACCATCTGCGCGATCAGGTAGAAGGCGACGACGAGGAGCGTGCTGATCGCCGCGAAACTGCGCACCGGCGGCTGGGCGAAGCGGTAGGATGCGACATCGGCAAAGGTGTAACGGCCCAGGTTTCGCAGCTTTTCCGCCATCAGGAACAGGATGATCGGCCAGCCCACCAGAAAGCCGGTGGAATAGATCAGCCCGTCATAGCCGTCGGTGAAAATCTGCGCGGAAATGCCCAGAAAGGACGCAGCCGACATATAGTCGCCCGCCATCGCCAGCCCGTTCTGAAACCCGCTGATGCCGCCGCCCGCCGTGTAGAAATCCGACGCCGTCTTGGTCCGTTGCGCCGCCCGGCGCGTGATCCACAGCGTCAGCGCCACGAACAGCGCGAACATGCCGATCGCGATCCAGTTGGTCTGTTGCTGCTCCGCCTCGCCTTCAAGGGCGGCGGCGAGTGCCGGTCCCGGCAGGATCAGCAGGATGGCGGCAAGCGCAATGCCGGATGCCCGCCTCATGCTTCCGCCCCGGCGATAATCTCCTGCGTCAGCCGGTCGAACGCGCCATTGGCCTGCCGCACATAGATGGCGGTCAGCAGGATCGCGAGCAGGATCAGGCCGAAACCGACAGGAATGCCCAGCGATGTTACGCCTGCGCCGATGGGCGCTGCAAGCAGTTCCTTGTTGAACGCGACCAGCGCGGTAAAACTGAAAAAAGCGCCGAGCATGATGGCGGTGAGCAGCCAAGCGAGCCGCGTCCGCGCCTTGGTGAGCCGGTGATAGCGCGGATCGGTCTCGATCCTTGCCAGCATATCCTCATCCATTGGCGAACCTCCCACCTGTCTTTTCTCGCGACACCTATGACGGGAAACGAGCGAACAGGCAAAGCGCGCCAGTGGAAGGATGATCGTCCAATTTACCGCGCGGCAACATACTCACATCCGTTCGGGCTGAGCTTGTCGAAGCCCTGTCTTTTTCTTGAATGGCAGGACAGCCCTTCGACAAGCTCAGGGCGAACGGAGTTGCACATGATTTCCCTACCCCGTTTCCTTCACGCAAAGTCGAGAAGCCAGGACGCCGTATTATTTCGCCGCGCATCCTTCCCAATGCGCCGTCAGCAATCGCCGCCATGCCTCCGCGCCCCGGTCCATGCCGGTCAGCTCAAGCCGGAAATCCTTATATTCCGCATGATTGGGCCGCCCAAACCGCGCGGATACGATATGTCCGCGCTTGGCGTCGATCTGCATCACGCCGCCCCCCTTTTCCCCAAAGGCCGGCCCTTCGACCGCATAGCTGATCAGCCCGTTCTTCGTGCCCGTGTAGCGGGCCTGCGCCGCGCCCAGCCAATGCAGCATGTCGTCCGGCCGCGCCGGGTCCAGCCACACTAATGCGAGGCTGAACGCGAGGCTCTTTTGGGGGTCTTTCAGATGCTCCGTCGCTACGGACAGGCTGGCGAGGTCGAAATCATACAGGTGCCAGGGCCGGGACCCGATGGCCACCTGCTCTCGCACTGTCCGGCCTTCTTTGTCGAAGGTCATCACGATCCGGCCATTCTCCTCGGCCAGTGTCGCAAACGCCTCCCGCCCGGCGCCGGGCAACAGGCGTCCGCCGGACAGATGCGTCGCCTCCCATGTTTCCGGGTTCAGCTTTGCGATGACATAGGCGGCGTTGGTGCAGCGCGCCCGCATCTTCACGACTTCCAGCGTGGTTTCATCCTTGCGGTATACATGCACCGCCTCGGCCTCGCTCCCGTCGCTGTTGGACCGCACATAATGGCGGATTTCTCCCACGGCATCGGGCGAAACGGCGAGAAGTAGGGCGGCAAACAGGCTCATGTGTATTATTTATATAATACAGTTATTGTCTATGCAATATACCCTCGCATTCCCCTTCGCCTTTGCACTCTCGCCTCCCGCCAAAACCCCTGCTATCGCGGTTAACGATGACCGACTTTCGCGATCCCTTCGACAGCATCAAAGACCATCCTTTCGACGCCGCGCTGTCCGAACGCTATCTTGTCTATGCCCTCTCGACGATCACGGCCCGTTCGCTGCCGGATCTTCGCGACGGGCTGAAGCCTGTTCATCGCCGCCTGCTCTGGGCAATGCGCCTTCTGAAGCTGGAGCCCAGCAATGCGGATGCGGCGGCGGGCACGGCGGCGGCGGCCCCGGCGCGCAACACCACCGCATACAAGAAATGCGCCCGCGTCGTCGGCGACGTTATCGGCAAATACCATCCGCATGGCGATGCCTCCGTTTATGACGCCATGGTCCGTCTGGCGCAGGACTTCTCGCTCCGGACGCCCCTTGTCGAAGGGCAGGGGAATTTCGGCAATATCGACGGCGATAATGCCGCGGCCATGCGCTATACGGAGGCGCGGCTGACCCAGGCGGCGTCGGACCTGATGCAGGGTCTGGACGAAGGCGCGACCGACTATCGCCCGACCTATAATGGAGAGGATGAGGAGCCGGAGATTTTCCCCGGCCTGTTCCCCAACCTCCTCGCCAATGGCGCGTCCGGCATCGCCGTCGGCATGGCGACCAGCATCCCGCCGCATAATGTCGCCGAACTGATCGACGCGGCCGTGCTGCTGATCGACAATCCAGCGGCCGAACATGCTCAGCTTATGGAGATCGTACAGGGGCCGGACTTCCCGACCGGCGGCGTGCTGGTCGACGGTCCCGCCATCTTCTCCGAAGCCTATGCCACCGGCCGCGGATCCTTCCGCGTGCGCGCGCGATGGCACAAGGAGGAAGGCAGCCGGGGAACCTGGGTGGCGATCGTCACCGAGATTCCGTTCCAGGTCCCCAAGTCGAAACTGATCGAGCAGATCGCCGCGCTGATCAACGACAAGAAGCTGCCGATCCTCGCCGACGTCCGGGACGAGTCCGACGCCGAAATCCGCATCGTCATCGAACCGCGCACCCGTGCCGTCGATCCCGACGTGCTGATGGACAGCCTGTTCCGGATGAGCGATCTGGAAAACCGCTTCGGCCTCAATCTCAACGTCCTCGACGCCACGCATACGCCGCGCGTCATGGGACTGAAGCAGGTGCTGACCGAATGGCTGGCGCATCAGATCGATGTGCTGGTCCGCCGCGCCAATCATCGTCTGGACAAGATCGCCGCACGCCTCGAACTGCTCGACGGCTATATCATCGCCTTCCTCAACCTTGATCGCGTGATCGAGATCATCCGCACCGAGGATGAACCGAAGGCGGTGATGATGGAGGAATTCCAGCTCACGGACCGTCAGGCCGAGGCGATCCTCAACATGCGCCTGCGCTCCTTGCGCAAGCTGGAGGAGATGGAGCTTCGCAAGGAGCATGCCGAGCTGGTCAAGGAGCGCGAGGAGCTGCAGAAGCTGGTCGAAAGCCCGGCCCGCCAGCGCACCCGGCTGAAGCGCGACCTTGCCGAACTGCGCAAGCGCTACGCGCCGGAAACGGAGCAGGGCCGCCGCCGTTCGCTGGTGCAGGAGGCCGGCCCCGCCAAGCTGATCCCGATCGAGGCCTTTATCGAGAAGGAGCCGATCACCGTCATCCTGTCCCAGCGCGGCTGGATACGGGCAATGAGCGGCCATCGCGACCTCGCCGCCGCCGACACGCTGAAATTCAAGGAAGGCGACGGCCCTGCCCACGCTTTCCACGCGCAGACGACCGACAAGCTTTTGCTGGCCGGTTCGGATGGCCGCTTCTACACGCTGGGCGCGGACAAGCTGCCCGGCGGCCGGGGCTTTGGCGAGCCGGTGCGGCTGATGATCGACCTCGACAATGCGACCGAGATCGTGACGCTGTTCCCGGCGAAATCCGGGGGCAAATTGCTGCTGGCTGCTTCCGATGGACGCGGTTTCCTGGCGTCGATGGATGAGATCATCGCTGAAACCCGCAAGGGGCGTCAGGTCGTCAACGTCCGTACGGGCGCGAAATTGCGCATCGTCCGGCCTGTCGTGGCGGAGGCGGACAGCGTGGCCGTTATCGGCGACAACCGCAAACTGCTGGTATTCCGCATTTCGGAACTGCCCGAAATGGCGCGCGGGCAGGGGGTTCAGCTTCAGCGCTACCGGGACGGCGGTCTGTCCGACGCCATCACATTCCGTATGGAGGACGGCCTGAGCTGGGCGATGGGCGGCGAAAGCGGCCGGACCCGGACGGAGGCGGACATGGTTCCGTGGCGCGTGACCCGCGGCGCTGCGGGCCGCATGCCGCCCAATGGCTTCCCCAGGGATAACCGTTTCGGCTGACAAAGCGCGGCGGTGCGATGATCGCACTGACCATATCTTTGTTTTTACAAAAATTTACCATCGTGCCGTATCTAGTGCGCATGGACGGCATGCCGGTGCGAACATGGACAGGGGAAAGTGCGGACTTTGACGCCGCTCCTTTCGATTCGCCCATGGACCGGGCATGCGCCTCTCCCTGCGCCGATTGGCTCGATGCTTTGCCGCAGGCAGCCGCCATTTTGCGCATGGATGGCGAGGTTCCGACCGTTGAGCAAGCCAACGACTTGCTGCTGACGGCCTTTCCCGCATTCAAGCAATCCGGTGGCGCAGACCTGTTCGGCGCGGAAACCAAATGGGTCGAGCGAATCGCGGAATTTCACGCTTCGAAAGGCAAGTCGGACAGCTTCGAAATCCGCCGTGACGGAAAGCTTGGTCCGGAATTTTTCGCCTGCACGGTGGGGCGCCTGCCCAGCCCCAACCGCCTGCTGTTCACGGCCATCGACCGGAGCAGCGAACGCCAGACCGAACGCAACCTGCGCCGCGAGCTCCTGTCCGACAGCCTGACCGCATTGCCCAACCGCACAGGTTTTGGTGAGGAAATCGATGACCGGCTCGCCAATGGCCATTGGCCGTCCGAATGCGGCTATGCCGTGCTCGCCATCGATCTGGTGAGGTTCAGCCGCATCAACGAATCGCTTGGCGCGCTCGCCGGGGACGAACTGATCATCACTGTGGCGAAGCGGCTGAAATCCAGCCTGCGCCAGGGCGATGTGCTCGCCCGAATCGGCGGTAATGAATTTGCGGTGTTCGCGCGCCTGAACAATGGGTTGTCCGACGCCCTGCACATCGTCCAGCGGATCAATGACAGCCTGTCCTCGCCGATCCGTCTCTCAAACCTGCAGATCGGCGTGGATTGCGCCATCGGCTGTTCGCTGTCCAATACGCTGGGCGACGACCCGGACGATATCGTCCGGCAGGCGCAATCCTCGGTGAAGGTCGCCAAGCGCACAGGCAAGCTGGAAATCTATCGCGTCGGTGCGCTCAAGGAAGCGCATCATCGCTTCAAGATGGAAAGCCGCCTGCGCGAAGCCTTGGCCAATGGCGGCCTGACGCTGGCGTTCCAGCCGCTTGTCCATCTGCGGACGGGAGAGGTGACCGGCTTTGAGGCGCTGGCCCGGTGGATCGACCCGGAACTGGGTGAGGTCATGCCGACCGAATTCATCCCCGTTGCGGAGGAATCGGGCCTGATCGTGCCGCTCGGCCGCTGGGCGCTCTATGAAGCGATCCAGACGTTGGCGCGCTGGGACCTGATGCATGGCGAAGCGCTGCCCGTTGGCGTGAACGTCAACCTGTCGGCGATCCAGATGGCGCGTGACGATGTGCCCTCGATTGTCGAGGAGGCTCTGCGTTTCGGCGGCATTTCAGGGAAGCGCCTGACGATCGAGCTGACCGAAAGCGCCATCGTCGCTGACCCTGAAAAGGCGCGCCATGTTCTGGGCGCGTTGAAGGGCCTGGACGTTTCCATCGCGATGGATGATTTCGGCACCGGCTTTTCCAACCTCGCCAGCTTGCAGAGCCTGCCTATCGATTCGCTGAAGATCGACCGCAGCTTCGTGTCCGGCATGCTGATGGACCGGGACAAGGACGCCATTGTCCGCGCTGTCCTGTCCCTTGCCGACTCGCTTGACCTCAACGTGACGGCTGAAGGCATAGAGACCCAGGCGCTTGCCCAGACGTTGCAGAAGCTGCGCTGCTGGCAGGGGCAGGGCTACTATTTCGCGCAGGCGATGCCGGAACAGGAAGCCTTTGATTACTGGCGCGCGCGCTGGAACTTCGAAACGATCTGATCGACGATCTCGCCGACCCGCGTCTCGCCGGGAAAGCCCTCCGCCACCCACTGATCTTCCACCGCCTTCAGGGCGGCCGCTATGTCCGGCCCTGCCGTCAATCCTCCGGCGATGAGCCGTCCGCCGGTGACGCCCAGCACTGGCGGTTGCCAGTCTATCAGAGGAGTGACGCTTTCCACACCGGCTGACCTGTCGAGCAAGAGCCGGTCGATCGCGCCTTCTGTTCCAATGCGGTAGGCCAGCGCTTCAACCGAGCGTGCGTTCTCTACGGTCGGGCCGAGCGCGAGCGCGATCCGCTTGCGCGCGCGGTTGGACAGTTTCAGCCGGGCCGCCACCGCTTCGCCCGTCGCCGCATCCTGGGGCAGCAATGCGCAGAGCCTCCGCAGCGCTGCGCCCTCCACGCCTGCCAGCTTCTCCCGCTGCACCATATCGGCCAGACGCGTGACTCCTGGTTCGGTGATTTCCGGCAGGATCGGCGTCAATATGCCGCCATCAACCATAAGTCTGACCACAGGCGCAGGGTCAGCGGTCGCCAGCAATTTCAACAGCTCATCCGCAATACGTTCGCGCGAGAGGGCCATCAGGCTGTTCGCCTGCGCTACGCATGCCGCATAGGCTTCCCGGTCCGGCTCACCGCCGCCGAACCGCGCCAGGAAACGGAAAAAGCGCAGGATGCGCAGATGATCCTCTGCGATCCGGTCCTCCGCCTTGCCGATAAAGCGCACATGGCGAGCGGCCAGATCAGCGACCCCGCCGAAAAAATCAGTGATCTCCCCGGTCGCCGGATCGGCGTAGAGCGCATTGATCGTGAAGTCCCGCCGGGCGGCGTCCTCGCGCCATTCGGTGGTGAAGGCGACGGTGGCGCGCCGCCCGTCGGTGGATACGTCCCGGCGCAGGGTGGTGACTTCGGCCGGCCTGCCCTCGATCACTGCCGTCACTGTCCCATGTGCAATGCCCGTGGGAACCGCCTTTATCCCAGCCGCCTTCACACGGCGGACGATCTCGTCCGGCACATGAATGGTGGCGATGTCGATATCCTCGACCGGCAGCCCCAGCAGCGTGTCGCGCACGGCGCCGCCGACGAATCGCGCATCGCCGTCCGGCGCGCCCAGCGCATCCAGCAGCCGGTCCAGACCCGGCCGATGCCGCCACGGCGCGTCAGGCAGCGTCTGCGCGGTCATAGCCAAGGCGTTTGGAAAGATTGGCGAGGATGGCGGCGGTCACGCCCCAGATGCGGCGATCCTCCCACATGATCTCATAATAGGAGCGCGCCGTGCCCTGAAACTCCATGGTTCTGCGCATCCGGTTCACCGGGTCGAGCGCATAGGCCAGAGGGAGTTCGAACCAGCTATCCACTTCCTCCGGCTGGGCGATGAGCGGAAGGTCGGGCGGCACCACGCCCAGGACAGTCACAATGTCGAAGCCGGTGAAGGTGTGATAGCGGTCGGATACGCCGATAATGTCGACCGCATCGCGGGGCAGGGCGATCTCCTCCTCCGCTTCCCGCAGGGCGGCGGCGATCTCGCCCGCGTCGCTCTGGTCCACGCGGCCGCCGGGGAAAGCGATCTGGCCCGGATGCTTGCGCAGGGCGGCTGACCTTTGGGTCAGGATCAGACCGGGTTCCGGCCGGTCGGTGATCGCCACCAGGACGGCCGCCGGTGACAGGGCTATGTCTCCGACGATGCGCGGGTCGCGCACTTCCGCCGGGACCAGCATCGCTTCATGCGCATGCCCTTCCTTCAACTGGAAACGCAACCGGTCGGCCAGCGTCATGCGCTGCCCTCTAGCGGGAAAAACGCGCCCCCGCTCCAGATGCCGGGTGTTTCACCCGCCTCGTCCAGCGCGATATTGGCCAGTTCATAATAGACGCTGCGCGCGATCAACGCCTCCAGCCCGCCGCGCACCGCCAGATAGGGGTGGGGACCGTCCGCGCCCTGCCTTATCGTGATGGGATTGTCCCGTCCGGCCACCACGATGTCGCCGGTGTTCAGGCGGAATGCCAGATCGGTCGTATTTCCTTCGCCTTCAATCTTCACTTCGACAGCAACGAACGGAGCGTCCTCTACCGTAATGGAAAGTTTTTCGACCGGCGTGACCAGTACGAACGACCCGTCGGATTCGCGACGCAATATGGTGGAGAACAGGCGGACCATCGCCTCCCGCCCGATCGGCGATCCCTGATGGAACCAGGTGCCGTCGCGCGCGATCCGCATTTCGCTGTCGCCACAATGGTCCGGGTTCCATTGCTCCACCGGCGGCAATTTCTTTTCCTGCAACAGGCGCGCGATATCGCTCAGGGAAAGCGTCGCCAGGTCAGGGGGAGCATCCATCGGCATAGGGCCGAGATAGGGTGCCCGGCGCGCGAACGCAAAAGGGAATAGCGGCGGCGCGAGGGTTCAGGCCGCGATCTTCTGCCGTGGACCCAGCAATCCTTCGTTCGGAACAGGGCCGCCGTTGACGGAAAGCGCCAGCAGCCTTCGCCGCTCAACCGGGCCAGGCACGGCCCAGACGCCGGTCGAATCGGCCGAAAAGCCCCAAAACCGGCCATAATATTCTGGATCGCCGATCATCATCAGCGGGGCGCTGCGCAATGCGCGCGCCTCTGCCACCACCTTGTCCATCAACGCACGGCCATATCCGCCGCCCTGCCGTTCCGGCACGACAGCCACCGGGCCGACCATGATCAGCGGGTCGCTGCTCCCGTCGGGTCTGCGCAGCGACACGGGCCAGCTTTGCAATGTGCCCACCAGCGCTCCGGCTTCGTCCAGCGCCGCGAAGGACAGTTCGGGCAGCCATTCCATGCCGCTGCGAATAGCGTAGGCGGTTCGGCCTCGCCTGTCCGTGCCGAAGGCTGCGTCGAGCAATTGCTCGATCGCGATCGTCGTCTGGGACTGGAGAGGGAGAATCGTTGCCAAGTCTTGCTGTTCCGTGTGCAAAGGGGCATGAGCGCCCCGAAGCGCGGGGCTTTAGCGCCCCACGTTCAAATGAAAAGTAAAAACAAACGGGTCGGCGTGCGCCTCCCCCAACGGGCATGGCATCATGGAATTGCAGAACGAAGACTATCTGATCCTTGAGGTCGAGAATCTCGACGTCAACGTGCTTACCGGCATCTATTCGGAGGAGACTCATCTTCCGCAGCCGTTGCGCATCTCCATCAGGGCGCGGCTTAAGATGGCGGATCGCTATGATCCCGAAACGCCGTTGCGCGCGTCGAAAAATTACATGGACCTGAAACATGCGGCGACTGCCGCGATTCCCTCCGACCGGCATTTCACGCTGATCGAGGCGGTGGCCGAACATATCATCGACACGGTTTTTCTGCAGGATGACAAGGTCGATCAGGTCGAAGTGAAGATCGTGAAGCTGGCCCTGAGCGAACGGGGCGAGAATATCGGCATCACCATGTCGCGCCGCCGGAAATAATCCTCGCGGCCAACGACCTTCGAACGTCCGGGCGCTCAGGTCATGATGAGGCCGATCTCCATCAGCCGTTGGCGCAGATAGTCATGCGCGCTGATCGGCGGGTCGCGGCGCGGATTGTCCGCGCTGACGCACTGCGGCAGCGCGTCGATGATGAAGTCCGGGCGCAGGTGCAGGAAGAAGGGCATGGAATAGCGGGAAAAGCCGCGCCGTTCGGGCGGCGGATTCACCACCCTGTGACTGGTGGAGGGCAGGACGTGGTTGGTCAGCCGCTGCAACATGTCCCCGACATTGATGACCAGCGCCCCTTCCGGCGGATTGACCGGCAGCCAGTGGCCGTCACGGGTGAGCAACTGCAGCCCGCCTTCCTCCGCGCCCAGCAGCAGGGTGATCAGGTTGATGTCTTCATGCGCCCCGGCGCGCACGCCAGGCGCGTCGGCGGACACCGGCGGGTAGTGGAGCAGGCGCAGGATGCTGTTGCCGTTATGCACCGGCTCGGCGAACCAGTCCTCCGGAAGGCCGAGATAAAGCGCGATCGCTGAAAGCAGCAGGCCGCCCACCCGGTCGAACTCCGCATAGAGCCGGGTAAAGCTATCCTGAAACCCCGCTATCTCCTGCGGCCAGACGTTGGGCGGCATAGTCGCAGCCAGCGGATCGCCGGTTGGCAGGTCGCGGCCGACATGCCAGAACTCTTTCAGATCATTCTCGGTCGCATTCTTGGCGATTTCGGTGCCGAAAGCCGTATAGCCGCGCTGCCCGCCATTGGCGGCGGCGTTGTAGGCCTGCTTGGCGGCCTCCGGCAGTGCAAAAAAGGCCTTGGCCTTTTCCCACCCGTCCGCAATCAGCGCCCGGTCCATGCCATGGTCGCGCACCATCGCAAAGCCGAAGCGATGAAAGGATTCGCCAAGCGCCTGGGCGAAATCCGCCTTGCCGCTGTTCGCCATCGAAAGCGTGGGCATGGTGTCCAGAATGGACTGCGGCACCGGTTATATCTCCTTGGTCTGATCTCAGCATCCTAACGGCGCGGCATGCGGATGTCATCTTGGACAAGCGCGCTTCGCCCCGCTATTGGCCAGGCAGACCACACTGCAGGATGGCCCACATGCACTATTGGCTGATGAAATCGGAACCGGACGTTTTTTCCTGGGACGATCTCGTCAAGAAGGGCAAGGCGGAATGGGATGGCGTCCGTAACCATCAGGCGCAGCTTAATATGAGGGCGATGAAGAAGGGCGACCTTTCCTTCTTCTATCACAGCAATATCGGCCTTGAGGCGGTGGGCGTCATGGAGATCGTCGAGGAAGCCGCGCCCGACAGCACCGACGATAGCGGAAAATGGATCGCGGTTCATGTCGCGGCGCGGGATAAATTGGCGAAACCAGTGACGCTCAAGGCCATGAAGGCCGATCCGAAGCTTGCCGATATGGCAATGCTGCGTCAGTCCCGTCTGTCCGTGTCCCCGGTCAGCGAGGCGGAATTCCGCCATATCCTGGCATTATCAAACAGATGACGCCGGTTTCCGTAACGGCAGCGTGACGATTGCGCAGCGTGCAATCGTTCGAACGGTTTTTGCGATTGCCGCGACATTGCATTGCACAATAAGTCGGGCCTCGAAAGAAAAGACAGAGGTGTTTGATCGGCATTCCAAAGGAGTAAACCTATGCGAATGCTGTCCAAGATTGTTATCGCCGGTGTTGCCGGTTCCGTTTCCCTGGCTGCTCCGGCAATTGCCGAAGACGCCGCCAAGTCCCGCTTCGTTCACGAAGGCTATACCTATGTATACCAGGTGAAGGACAGCAAGGACGGCAAGCAGACCATTTCCGGCACCCGCTATCCTGGCGCCACTGCTTTCAACCTGCGCGTTCGTGACGGCAAGGTTTCGGGCATTTCCGGCGGCCAGTCGGTTGCTTTCAATGTTGAGGAAGCGCGCGGCGCAGCCAACTGATCAGATCGCGCCGGTTCAGCCGGCAGTGATGAAAAAAGGGGCGATCCAGCATCTGGATCGCCCCTTTTTCGTTATGATCGACCTTTTAGCGGCAGCGGCGCTTGCTGTCGATTTCCTTGCCGAGCAGCGCACCCGCAGCCGCGCCAAGCACGGTGCCGGTGGTGCGGTTGCCATCGGTATCGATGGCGCGGCCGGCCAGAGCGCCGCCAACGCCGCCGATGATCAGGCCGGTGGTGCCGTCGGACTTGCGGCAATATTGGCGGCCGTCGCGGCCGCGCCATTCGCGATATTCATAGTCGCGATGCCGGCGCGCCTCCGCCTGGTCGGTGGGCAGCACAAAGGTCGCGGGGATCGCAACCGCGGCCGCAGCGAGGGAAAGTATGAGAGTACGCATGGGTTGCTCCTTCCTGGTACTTAACTTCAATCAGTGAACCCGTTCATCATGACGGGGGTTGCATGAACCTCCGGCAACAAGCCAAATGTCTGAAATAAATACCGTCTTTTTAAGAGACAGGCCGTTGAAACCGTACGCCGGACTGATGCAAATCCAGCGCGCCGCGTATATGCTCACACCGGCTTTGGAGGTCGCATGTGCTGAAACACCGGATGGATGATGCCGATGGCATTTTCGAGATAGAGGTCGATGGCAGCATCGACGCTGACAGCTATCGTTCCGTGGTTCAGAACCTGGAGGCGGAGATCAAGGCCAGAGGGAAGATCGCCGTTCTGGAAACGATCCACAGCATAGGCTGGATCAGCCCGGAGATATGGCTGGAGGATCTGTTCTGGTCATCCCGGCATATGGGGTCCTTTTCCCGCGTGGCGCTGGTGACGGACACAAGCTGGCTCGCCAGCCTGGCGGCGACGGCTGCGCTGGCCTTCCCGGTCAAGCTCAAGACCTTTCCTCTGTCGGAGATTGCGGGCGCGCGCGCTTGGCTTGCGGCATGACGGATGCAAGGGCGCTGATCGCCGCGCTTGACCTGCGACCGCATCCTGAGGGCGGCTGGTATCGCGAAACATGGCGCGCGCCGCATGCGGAAGGGGAGCGGGCCGGGGGAACGGCGATCCTGTTTCTGTTGGAGGAGGGGCAAAGGTCGCATTGGCATCGTGTCGATGCAACGGAGATATGGTTCTGGCATGCGGGCCATGCCCTTCGTCTCGCCACGGCCGCGAGCGATGCGGGACCAATCAGCGATATGGTGCTTGGGCCTGACATATTTGCCGGAGAAAGTCCGCAGGGCGTCATAACCGCCGGTCACTGGCAATCGGCGGAAGCGGACAAGGGCTGGGTGCTGGTGAGTTGCACGGTGACGCCGGGCTTTGAATTTCAGGGCTTCACCCTCGCGCCGCCGGGCTGGGAACCGGCATCCCGTTGATCTTGGCTGCTTATTGCGCGCGGGTGTTTTCGGGCCGGATTTTTATCCACATCAATCCACAGCTTTCGCGCGCAGGTAGTTGAAGATTCATCTGAATTCCCTTTGTGCGACTCGCTTTTCATGACAGCTTCAAGACATCGGAAGACGGATAGGACGCCGGAGCGATCCGGGGTTGCGGAAGGGAAACCGGAAGCGAAGTCAGCCGATGATGCCGGAGCCGGAGAAAGGGCGTCGCAAGATGCCGGATCGAAGGGGAAGGCGGGAAAGAACTGACAGACAATCAAGTGCGCGCGCAAGCGAACGCCGGGTTGAAAGGACGTTGTTTCCAGCAATCACTGTCCTTCGGGATGGTGTTGCGAACGCGATGCGGTTCTCCTTGGAGAAAAGCGCGCGGCACGCCGGGGAAAGCGCAGGAGACCCGCAAGGGCCACCAGTGAAGGAACCAGCGGAAGTGGGGACCGGCAGCAATGCCGGCCCCCATTTTGCTTTGAGGGGCTAGGCGCGGATATCGGGGCTTTCTGTTTCAGACGCCCATATCATCCGAACATCCTATCATCCGGCTATGTGAGCTGCCCTGCGCCCTATCGGCAATATCCTTCCTTGCCGCTTTGCACGATCAGGCAGTTCGTCTTGTCCGCCAGATATTTGAAACCGGTCTCTACACCTGCGCCGGGCCGGATCGTCTCCGTCTTGCCGTTGCGCTCAAAAACGATCGTCCCGTTCTGCACCGCGCCTATATAGTCGCCTTGGGTGTCAAGATTATCCTTGATAGTCAGAGCGAAATGGCCGGGCTGTCCGTCCTTTGATGGTTTGATGTCCAGGAACAGCCCTTCCGGTCCCGTCCATCGGCCTGCCCATCCGGCCACCGCTGAAGCCGCCGCGATGTCATCCCCTGCACTCACCGAATCGCTGTCCTCTGCGATATTGGTGATGTCTGCATCGGCGGCAGCGGCATTCTCGGTCGTGTTTTCATTGCCAGCCGGGTTCTGCGGCTGACCGCAAGACACCGCCAAAAAGAATAATGGCAGTCCGATGATAGCGGATTTCTTCATGATCTTTGGCCTCCATTCAGGCTGACCGAACGGACGAGCGGCCGCTTTGATCCTGTATGCCGCCGCAACCATGTCTTTCCCTTGCCCGTCGCACAAGCCTGACTAAAGATGGTGCGGGGCAGCATGAAAACGGGTCGTGCAAGGGGGACAAGGTGGGCAGGGCATCATTTGTAAGGGAATCAGCGGACGTTAGGCGTCAGGCGCTGATCGACGCGACGGCGCGATGTCTGGCCGAACGTGGTGCGGGCGGCGCATCCGTGCGCGTGATCTGCGCGATGGCCGGCGTGTCTCCCGGTCTCCTCACCCATTATTATGAAGGTATTGAAGCGCTGATCCTGGCGACATATCGCGATGTCGGCCGGCGTGTCGGGGAGGCGATGGATGCCGCGGCGGAGAGCGCCGGAGATGACCCCAGGGCGCGGCTGGACGCTTATGCCACCGCCAGTTTCCGTCCTCCGGTATTGGATCCCGATCTGCTTGCGACGTGGGTGGCCTTCTGGAGTCTGGTCAAATCCACCCCGCCGATTGCGGAAGCACATGCGGAAATTTATGCCGCTTACCGGGATGCGATGGAGCGGTTGATCGCGGTCTGCAGACCCAACATGGAGCCTTGTAAAGTGCGCCTGAATGCCGTCGCAATCACTGCGCTGGTGGATGGCTTCTGGCTCGAACTTTGCCTGGATACCAGCAGTTTTACGGCCGAAGAGGCCTGCGACATGACCCGGAAATGGATATCCGATCTGCTCGATTCCTAGCGGACGCGCTTTGATCGATTTTTTCTATCTTTAAGGACCAAAAAAACAATTTCGACATTTGTGCAACCGCACATAAATACGCTCTGCCACACAACAAGACAGGAGCGTTCATGTCCGTACTCAATACACCCATCAAGCCGTTCACTGCGACCGCCTTCAAGCAGGGCAAGTTCGTTGACGTGACCGACGCCGATGTCAAAGGCAAATGGGCGGTTTTCTTTTTCTACCCGGCCGACTTCACTTTCGTCTGCCCGACCGAGCTGGAAGATCTGGCCGATATCTACCCGACCCTTCAGGGCATGGGCGTAGAGGTGTTCTCGGTCTCGACCGACACGCATTTCTGCCACAAGGCCTGGCACGACACGTCGCCGGCGATCGGGAAGATCAATTATTACATGGTCGGTGACCAGAACCACACCATCTCGAACAATTTCGAGGTTCTGCGTCCTGGCGTTGGCTTGGCCGATCGCGGCACCTTCGTCGTCGATCCGGAAGGCACGATCCAGCTTCTGGAAATCACGCCGGAGGGCGTGGGCCGGAACGCGACCGAACTGCTGCGCAAGATCAAGGCGCTGCAATATTGGGTCAGCCACCCCGGCGAAGTCTGCCCGGCCAAGTGGGAAGAAGGCGAAGCAACGCTCGCGCCTTCGCTCGACCTCGTCGGCAAAATCTAAGCGAATCCCCTTGGGGTCGCAGCGTCCGGGGCCGGTTTCGGCCGGTCCCGGAACGTATCGGCCGGGGGATGCATGGGCGGCGGGGCCTTCACCCCATGCTGTCTGATGTTTCGGCGCGGCCTTTGGCGCGCCTTTTTTTACCCCTTTTATAGAATGGAGCCGTCATCATGTTGGACGCCAATCTCAAGCAGCAGCTTTCCGGCTATCTGACCAACATCACGCAGCCGATCGAACTTCTCGCATCGCTCGATGACGGAGCGAAGTCGGCTGAGCTTCTCGGCCTGTTGAACGACATCGCCGCATTGTCGGACAGGGTGTCCGTGGTCCGCAAGGATGATGACAAGCGCAAGCCGTCCTTCATGATCCGCCGTGTGGGCACGGATATCGGCGTCCGCTTCGCCGGCATTCCGATGGGGCATGAATTCACGTCGCTGGTGCTGGCGCTGCTGCAGGTCGGCGGCCATCCGTCAAAGGCGGCGCAGGAGGTCATTCAGCAGGTCAAGGATCTGGACGGCGACTTCGCTTTCGAAACCTATTTTTCGCTCTCCTGCCAGAACTGCCCGGATGTGGTGCAGGCGCTGAACCTGATGAGCGTGCTCAACCCCCGCATCAGCCATACCGCTATCGATGGCGGTCTGTTCCAGGATGAGGTCAGCGAGCGCAAGGTGATGGCGGTGCCCACCATCTTCCTCAACGGCGAACCCTTCGGCCAGGGCCGGATGGAGTTGGAGCAGATCGTCGCCAAGATCGACAGCGGCGCCTCGTCGCGCGCTGCCGAGAAGATCAAGGCGAAGGACCCCTTCGACGTTCTGGTGGTTGGCGGCGGACCTGCTGGCGCTGCCGCGGCGATCTATGCCGCACGCAAGGGAATCCGCACAGGCATCGCCGCAGAGCGTTTCGGCGGGCAGGTGCTCGACACGATGGCGATCGAGAATTTCATCTCGGTACCACATACCGAAGGACCGAAGCTTGCCGCGCATCTGGAGCAGCACGTCAAGGATTATGACGTCGACATCATGAACCTGCAGCGGGCCGAAAAGCTGATTCCGGCGCGGACCGAGGGCGGCTTGCATGAGGTTCGTTTGGAAAATGGCGCTTCGTTGAAAGCCCGCACCGTCATCCTGTCCACCGGCGCGCGCTGGAGGCAGATGAACGTGCCCGGCGAGGACGAATATCGGAACAAGGGCGTTGCCTATTGCCCGCATTGTGACGGCCCGCTGTTCAAGGGGAAGCGCGTTGCTGTAATCGGCGGCGGCAACAGCGGTGTCGAGGCGGCGATCGATCTTGCCGGCATCGTTGCTCACGTCACCCTAATCGAGTTCGACAGCGACCTGCGCGCCGACGCCGTGCTCCAACGCAAGCTGGCCAGCTTGCCGAACGTCAAGGTCATCACCTCCGCGCTTACAACGGAAGTGCATGGCGATGGCGAGAAGGTGACGGGCCTCAGCTATAAGGACCGCAACCGCGATACCCGGCATGATGTCGACCTGGAGGGGATATTCGTCCAGATCGGCTTGGTGCCCAATACCGAATGGCTGAAGGGCGCGATCGCCCTGTCGCCGCGCGGAGAGATCGAGATCGACCATCGCGGCGAAACCTCGCAGCCGGGCATCTTCGCAGCGGGCGATGCGACGACTGTGCCGTACAAGCAGATCGTCATTGCCATGGGCGCTGGATCGACTGCGGCGCTGTCCGCCTTCGACTATCTGATCCGTCTCGCCCCGGCGGATGCAGAGGCCGAGGCGGCGTAACGCGCTGATAAATGCTTCGCGGGCGGGGTTAGGAGCGCATTTCTAACCCCGCAACTTCCGCAACTTCGTAACCCGCATAAGGTGTGGGTCATGCGGAAATGCGGCTTGCTTCCTGGCGCATCCGCCCTCAATATCCGGCGGTTAGTGTGCGCTTTTTCCCCGCAACCGTCCTATTCCGATCACGGCAGCCACAATGACTGCGCCGACGGCCAGACCCAATATGGCCGATGCGCCTGCACTGACGATCCATTCGACAGCGCCTTGCGCAAAGGGCGCGGCGCGGCCCGCGCTTTCGGCGATAGCGTGGATGGCATGGGGCAGGGCGGTGATATGGAAATGCTCCATCCCGTGGACCAATATGCCGCCGCCGACCCACAGCATCGCCGCTGTGCCGACCGGCCCCATCACTGCAAGTATGCGCGGCATGGCATGCACAAGTCCGCGGCCAAGTGCCCGGCGCGCGCCACTACCGCCGCTCGCCATTTTCAGGCCGATATCATCCATCTTCACGATTAACCCGACCACGCCATAGACGCCCGCCGTGATGACGACAGCCACCGCCAGCAGCGCGATGGCCTGATCCAATAGAGGCTCGCCGCTCAACGTGCCCAGTGCGATCGCCATGATCTCGGCCGACAGAATGAAGTCGGTGCGGATTGCGCCGCTGACACTGGCTTCTTCCAGTTCCGCAGGATCGGAGAATTGTTGCGCCTCTCCACCGGCATCATGATGTGGCAGGAAGCTTTCCGCGACCTTCTCTGCCGCTTCGAAGCATAGATAGCTGCCGCCGATCATCAGCAGCGGCGTCAACGCCCAGGGCGCGAAAGCGCTCAGCGCCATCGCGCCGGGCAGGATGAACAGCAGCTTGTTCTTCAGCGATCCGCGAGCGATCTTCGCAATCACCGGCAACTCGCGCGCTGGTGACAGGCCCGTCACATAGCGGGGGGTGACAGCGGCATCGTCAATCACGACCCCGGCGGCCTTCGCGCTCGCCTTGCCGGTTGCGCCCGCCACATCGTCGATCGATGACGCCGCCAGTTTCGCGATTGCAGCGACATCGTCGAGCAGCGCCATCAGGCCAGAAGGCATGGAAACTCCCTTGGAATATATGTGGTCATGCAGATGCGGCGATTTCCGGCAACGCCCAGTCGATGGGTTCGATCCCTTTCGATTCCAGAAAGCCATTGGCTTGCGAGAAATGCCGGCAACCAAAAAAGCCGTTATGTGCCGACAGCGGCGAGGGATGGGGCGCTTTCAATACCAGGTGCCGGCTGCCGTCGACAAATCCGGCCTTGCGCTGGGCATAGGCGCCCCACAGCATGAAAACGACGGGGTCCTGTTTTTGGTTTACCAGCCGGATCACGGCATCCGTGAAAAGCTCCCACCCTTTACCCTGATGCGCGGCGGCCTGCCCCATCTCGACAGTCAGAACGCTGTTCAGCAGCAGCACGCCCTGCTTCGCCCAATGCTCCAGAAACCCGTGCCGCGCTGGGCGGACGCCCAGATCGGTGCCCAGCTCCTTGTAGATATTGACCAGCGACGGTGGCGTACGCACCCCTGGCCTCACGCTGAAGCACAGGCCGTGCGCCTGCCCTTCGCCATGATAGGGGTCCTGCCCCAATATGACGACGCGGACTTGATCGAGCGGAGTCAGGTCGAGCGCCCGGAAATACTCACTGCCCTTGGGGAAGACTCGCGCTCCGGCCGCCTTGCGGTCGATCAGGAACTGCCGGAGCTTCTGCATATGCGGCGTGGCGAACTCGCCGGCCAGCGGCGTCTTCCAGCTTTCATGCAGTTTGACGCTGTCGCTCATTGATCCCCTCTGTCCCTGAGCCGCTGGATCAAGTCAACCATGGTCGCGCTTACTGGCCGGAAAGGGCTTGCCTGCAGTCTTGTATTGCTCGACTGTCCAGCCATGCTTCTTTTCCGCTCCGGTTCGGCATTCCTGCTTTCGCTGATGCTGGCAGTGTCTCCGCTGCCGACGGCATTCGCGATAGGACCGGCGAACGCGCCCGCCCCGCATATGAGCGCGGAAGACAGCCTGCGTGCCGAATTTGCCCGCTTCGCCACGATGACCGACGGCACGGTCGGCATTGCCGTACGCCGGATCGGCGACGATCATGCGGTGATGCTGAATGGTAATACGCTGTTCCCGATGGCGAGCACTTACAAGGTCGCTGTCGCAGGCGCGATCCTTACCCAGGTGGACAGGGGGCAGGTGACGCTGGACACCATGATCCCCGTCGATCGGAGTATGATGGTGTCGGATGGCATCGCGGACATGATGCCGCATCCCGGCCTTTCTCTGTCGGTCTATAATCTTCTCGAACTCATGCTGACGCGCAGCGACAACAGCGCGACTGATGTGCTGGTGAAGCAGGCTGGCGGTCCGCAGGCGATCACCGGATGGCTCCGTTCAGTCGGCATTCGCGATCAACGGGTGGACGGGAATACGGCCCAGCTTCTCTACCGCGCCATGGGCATTTCCCCGGCGGGCGGCAGCTTTGCGCGCAATGTGGACATGGCGCTGCAGGCTGATCCGGCGCTGCGCGAACGCGACGCCCGGGATTTGCCCAACCTGGCCTTCGCCGCCGACCCGCGCGACACCTCCACCCCGGAGGCGATGCTCGATCTGCTGACGAGGATCGCGCAGGGCAGGGCGCTGAAACCGGACACGACACGCACCCTGCTCGATATCATGGCGCGGTGCCATACGGGTCAGAACAGGCTGAAGGCGCTATTGCCGCCGGGGACGCCCATCGCGCACAAGACCGGGACGCTGAACGGCTTGGCCAATGACGTGGGTATTGTAACCCTGCCGGATGGTTCAACGATGGCAATCGCTGTCTTTGTTATGAAGGACAGCAAGGGCAGGGACGTCCGTGACCGCATCATGGCGGAGGCTGCGCGCGCAGCGCACGACTATTATCTTTTTTCAAAGGTCTGACGCGGCCGGGATATGGAAAGGGCGGGCCCTCCCCCGAAGGCCCGCCCTTGCATCCGCGCCCGGCAAGGGCTGCGGATGATTGGACTGCAGTCAGGCTGCGTCCGAAACCGTGTCGTCCGCCTTTGCCTTAGCAGCGAAGCGGCGGCGAGCGACCAGAGCCGCCGCTGCAGCACCGAATAGCAGGATCATTGGCGGCGCGGGAACGTCTGTGCCGCCGCTGCTGCTGCTCGATCCACCGGAGGAGGAGCTGCTAGACGAAGAACTGCTGGAGCTGCTGCCTGAACTGCTCGACGTAGTGGTGCCGAAGCTGGAGGAGCCCGTCGACGTGCTCGACGACCCGCTGCTGCCGGTCGAGGATGACGATCCTGTCGATCCGCCATTGCTGGTCGTGCCGCCGGAGCTGCTCGACGAGGATGATGAGGACGATGAAGAACTGGACGAGGATGAGCTGGACGAGGAGGACGTGCTGCTCACGCCGGACGACGTGCTGACATTGCCCGAAGATGTCGACACGCCGCCCGTAGACGTGGATACGCCGCCGGTAGAGGTTGAAGTCGACACGCCGCCGGTGGAGGTCGAAACGCCCCCCGTCGAAGTCGAGACGCCGCCTGTAGATGTGGAAACACCGCCTGTGGATGTCGACACGCCGCTGGACGTGCTTGTCGATCCGGTAGAACTGCTGGTCGAGGAAACCACAACGCTTCCGCCGCTACCGCCGCCGCTTCCCCCAAAGAAACCGCCGAAAAATCCGCTCGACCCGCCGCCGAAGCCGCCGCTGCCGCCCATCACGACAGGAACCGGCCCGCCGCCGGAAACGACCGAAGGTCCAGCGGCCAGCGGTGCGACGGGAGCCATCGGCATTGGCGGAACGGGCTGCCCGGCGACTGTGACGACGGCTGGCGTGCAGGACGTGACTGTCCGCACCGTCTTGCGCTTCACGGTCCGCGCAACATGACGCGGCTTGGCATAGGCTTTCTTCGTCTGCTTGACGACCGCAGGACGCGGCGATTCAGCGACATGGACCGCGCCGCCACCGATGATTGCTCCACCACATGCGCATGCGCAGAGTTTCGCCATGGCCATTCTAACCGACATATCCGACACTCTTGTTATCACCCCGCCCAACGCCTGGTCCTTGGCGCGCGGAGGCATCTATTAGGGTCAGAAACGCAAAAGACGGGTTAACTGCAACCATATTAACCCTGAATGTGCGTGCCGGATCGGGAAACATTGAACAGTCCGATCAACGAATATGGTTAATGTTCCGCGCCGGGACGCGGTGATTGGCAAAGGTAAACAGGGGGTTGGCTGCGGGCCGTTATGCCGACTTATCCCCAGCCATCGTTAACGGTCTTGCCGTTGCAGTTATTGAACGCTTGTGTCGCCCTATGCCGCTGGCTATAGGCCCGCTCAATCAGCAGTATCGGTCGGCAGGACGATCCACCTGCCGCCCCTCGTTTCGGAGAGCCAGATGGCAACGGTCCAAAGCCCTGACAAGGGCGGAGTCCCTCCTTCGAAGGCAGCCATAGATTTGCCCGATGATTACCGCCCCTCGGCCGACGAGGAGTTCATGAACCCCCGGCAGCTCGAATATTTCCGCCAGCGCCTTCTGGCCTGGAAGAAGCAGATTCTGAGCGAAGCCGAAGGCACTCTGGCTGTTCTCCAGAATGAGCCTTTGCGGGAGCCGGACCTGAACGACCGGGCGTCGAGCGAGACGGACTGGTCCATCGAACTGCGCACCCGCGACCGCCAGCGCAAACTTATCTCGAAAATCGACTCGGCTCTTCGCCGCATCGATGACGGGGAATATGGCTATTGCGAGGTAACCGGCGAACCGATCTCGCTCGGAAGGCTGGAAGCCCGGCCGATCGCCACTATGACGGTTGAGGCGCAGGAACGTCATGAGCGCCAGGAAAAAGTCTCACGCGACGATTAACGCCATATTCGGCAAGCCGCTGAATAATCCGTACAATTCGATACCGCTCCGCGCAGCTCCAGTCAGCGGCGTGATGATCGGACGGAGAATCTTGTCTAGTTAACGGTTTTTCCATGCTTTTCTGACAGTCCCGATCGTACGGTGGAACACCCTATCGGGCAGAAATCATGGGAACGGAATTGGAAGATTCGGACGAAAGAGGCCCGGCGCGTATCGCGCCGCGCGATAGCCTATTTCTGCTGACCTCACTCACCACCTTGCAGGGCGCTTCGCTGGGCAAGGCGCGCATCCGTAATCTTTCGGCGACCGGCATGATGGCCGATTGCGAAGCCGCGCTGGCCAAAGGGCAGCAGGTTATTATGGATCTGCGCGGCGTGGGTCAGGTGTTCGGCAAGATCGCCTGGACCCGCAACGACCGGGTCGGCATTGTCTTTGATCAGGCCATAGATCCGCAATTGGCGCGTAAACCGGTGGCCGAGGGGCGCGGGTCGCATAAAATGCCGGATTATCTTCGTATGACAGGAAAGACCCTTCGCCGCTAAGGCGGTTATGGGTCGAAAATTACGCGCCCAGGCGGAGCAATTGCCCCGCCGGACGCGATCGGGATGCGCCTAACGCGGACGCATCTCCTCTTTTAGCCGCAACTTCTGCTTCTTCAGGGTGGCAACCAGAACGGCGTCGGGCATTGGCCGACTCACTTCCGCCTTGATTCGGGCGTCGAGGCCCGCATGCTTTGCCTGCAGTGCTGAGATGTGGCTTGCTTCCATGACAATCTCCTTGCTTGAGGGGTCTGGATAATCGAGTAGATCACGAATTTTAGAGTCTTCTGTGGTTGCCGCCCTTGAAGCAAGAGGTTTCTGATCCGGTGGGTAAGTGATCGAGTGCGGTCTTCTGTAAGGCCTATAACTGCGGCACTTTCAGAAGCCGCTGGCCGGTATGGTGATCTGCGGATCAGGTCCAAATCTGACTCTCGAGCTGCAATGCTCACGACTCTAAACTGGTTTTCCTTATCCAGATCTGTTCGATCATTTTGCCCATTCGGGTCGTCGCCTTCTCACTCCCCCGATCCGGCGGCAAGCAGGTTTGCTGGCATGTCGATCATGCCAACACTGCTTGCGTCGGAACTTGATAATCCTCGTTTTTCGTCAGCAAAGCCCAGATTGTCCGCGCCATCTTGTTGGCCAGCGCGATTGCCACGAGCATCCGCGGCTTTCGGGCCACCATGCGTGCCAGCCAAGAAGTTTCCGGGATCGATTTGCGACCCACCCAGTTCAGCCGCGACATCGCGCCAATAATCAGCAGCCTGCGGATGTCAGCCTGCCCGGCTTTGGATATTCGCCCGAGCCGCTCCTTTCCGCCGGAAGAGAACTGGCGCGGAACGAGGCCGAGCCATGCGGCAAAGTCGCGTCCGCATTTGAAGTTCTCCATCGGCGGTGCAAATGCCTCCACCGCCAGCGCAGTCAGTGGACCAACGCCGGGGATTGTTTGCAACCGCCGTGCCGTATCGGCCTCGGCAGCCAACTTCTTGATCTTCGCTGTTCGATCATTGATGCGTATGGTCTGCTCAGCAATCTGATCCAGCAACTCCGTGCATTCCTCTTGCATCAGATCGGGCAAATCACTGTTTGGTGCATCCAGTATCTCGGCGATCCGCTTTATCTGGTGCGCTCCTTGCGGAACAGTATGGCCATATTCGTAAAGGCAGGCTCTCAGCGCGTTGATCAGTTCGGTGCGCTGGTGGACGAGCCGTTCGCGGGCGCGGAACAGGATGGCACGGCTTTGTTGTTCGGCAGACTTCGGCTCGACAAAGCGCATCTCGGGCCGTTGCGCCGCGACCACGATCGCCTCAGCGTCTGCAGCGTCATTCTTCTGTCGTTTCACGAACGGCTTCACATACTGAGCCGCTATAAGCTTCACCTCATGGCCAAGCCGGACCATCTCGCGCGCCCAGTAATGCGCGCTGCCACACGCCTCCATCACCACCACTGCTGGTGGCTGTTCCGCCATGAACTTGCCGAAAGCCTGCCGCGACAGCTTCTTCCGATACTGCAGCTGCCCATTCATCGACGCCGCGTGGAGTTGAAAAACATTCTTTGCCAGGTCCACCCCGATCATCGTATCCTTCTTCATGGTTGCCGTCCTTTCCGCTCAGTGGCCTTTCAACTCCACTATCTTGGCACATTGCGATGCCGTCTGGGGAGGGCGGCAACCAACCCATCTGTCTTTAGGCGAATCGCGGTTTGCGATATTTGCAATCATGGTTGCGATGATCCGCTTTGCGGATATTGCGCTGGGCAGGAGTTTTGTAAGCGGCGCAAGGGAGGCCGATTGCGGGACCGAGGTTGAGATGGCGGGGTAATGACCACTGAAGACATCATGCGCCGTCTGGAAATCCTCCGGGTGGAACATCGCGATCTGGACAGCGCCATCATGGCGTTGTCGGACAGCGGGACCAGCGACCAGCTTCAACTCGCCCGCTTAAAGAAGCGTAAACTGCTTCTGCGCGATGAAATCGCCATGCTTGAGGACCATCTGGTCCCCGACATCATCGCCTGATCCCGCTATCGTTAATGTGCCGATCCGGGACGCTTTCGTAACCGCTCTGTAACAAGAAGATTAACGCGACTGACAGCGCCGCGCCGCTGTGGCAGCGTTTTTCTCATGCCATTTTCGGGACATATGAATCGCGGTCTGCATGGCCGCCTGGTCAACAGCCTGTATATCGAGGCCATGGTCATGGCGGACGAGGCTCGCGCTTATTTTTCCGCGCAGGGCGATGCTGATCGCGATGAACTGGCGGTCCCCGCCCGGATCGGATTTTCCTGCGAGTCTCTGAAAGTGACCACCCGGCTTATGCATGTGATCGCCTGGTTGATGGCGCAACGCGGCTGGCAGCGCGGCGAAATAGGGGAGCATGCCCTTGCCGATCCGAAATATCTGCTGGGCGAAGCTGCTCCGACAGATGCAGTCGTACTGGCCGATTTTCCTTTCGCCGCCCGCGCTTTGATCGAGGGAAGCGCCGACCTCTATGATCGCGTTGCCCGCCTTCAGGCCATGATGCGGGGGGAGCGCGATGCGGCGGAGGGCGCCCGCGCGCTTATGGACCGGCTGGAGCAGGCCTTCTGACAAGCAGGCTTATGGCCTCGGCTGGGCGCAAAAAAGCGATGATTGTGTAGCTTCTGCACTGGCGTCTTGAGGGGGATGTGGTCTAGATATCGCCGGATGTCCTCAAGCCCGCGGTTTCTTCGCCATCGCGCGCGCTATTCCCGCTTTGTCCGATCCATTTTGCTGGCCGTGGCGCTTCTTCCCATGGGGGTTGCGGCGCAGGAGCAAATTGTGCCGGACACAGAGACGCCGCTCGCCAATGAACCAGGAATTGGCGTTGATTGGCCTGACATGGGGGAAGCGGACACGGTATCGTCTATCGAACCCGAACCAGGCGATGCCCAACCCGAAGTCGTAGTTGATCAGGCGGCCGCCCCTGGGCAGGAACCGGGGGATATGGCGGAGGACCAGCCGGACGTGCAGTCCGCCGGCCGCTCCGACGGAATGGCGGAGCAGCGCTACACCACCGTCCTCAATGGACTGGACGCCATTCTGAATGACCAGTTTCGCACCCGCTTCAATGAACTTTCCGTATTGAAGCAGGGCGAAGGGAAGCCGGCGAATGTCGCCCAGATTAATCGGCGGATAAAAGAGGACAGCGATCTTCTGGACCGGCTGTTACGGGCCAAAGGCTATTATGATGCGCGCATTCGCGGCGGCATCCGCGCGCCGGTTGATGGCAAGCTCCGCGCTGTGTTCGAGATTACGCCGGGAACGCAATATTTACTCGCTTCGGTAGATTTGTCGGGGCTGGAGGCTGCAGGCGATCGCGCCGATATTCTTCGCGCGGCCTTCCCGGTGAAAGCCGACGATCCGGTCGATGCCGACAATATCGTGATGGCGCAGGGCGCGCTGACACATGCGCTCGGTGAAAATGGGTTCCCCTTCGCCAAGGTGGAGGAACCGGTCGTTCGCATCGATCATGAAGCGCGCAAGGGTGATCTCGACATGATCATCGCGACCGGTGGTTACCGCACTTTCGGCCATATTCTGGTCAAGGATGATTCCCTGTTCAGCGCCCGGCATATTCAGCGGATTGCGCGTTTCGACCCCGGTGACACCTATATGGCGTCGGATGTCGAGGATCTGCGCAAGGCGATCATCGCTACCGGGCTGGTCTCCTCCGCGACGCTGACGCCGCAGGATGCGGGGGATGGCGAGCATGTCGATGTCGCAATCGACGTGTCGCCTGCGCCATTCCGTACGATCGCAGGCGAACTTGGCTATGGCACGGGCGAAGGAGTGAGGGTTGAGGGCAACTGGCAGCATCGCAACTTCTTCCCGCCGGAGGGCGCGGTGCTGGTGCGCGGCGTCGTGGGCACGCAGGAGCAGCTTGCGTCATTTACGTTCCGCCGGAACAATTTTCGCCGCCGGGATCAGGTGTTCACTGCGCTACTTTCCGCGGCCAATACCAACCGGGACGCCTATGCCGCCCGAACGCTTACTTTGTCTGGCACGCTGGAGCGCCAGACCAACATCATTTTTCAGAAAAAGTGGGTCTGGAGCATTGGCGCGGAACTGGTTGCATCGGACGAGCGGGACAGTTTTAGCCGGATTGCGGGCGGCGGCCGCCGCACATTCCTTATCGGCGCCTTGCCGGCCAACCTGACGTATGACGGCAGCGATGACCTGTTGAATCCATCCACCGGATTTCGGCTGGGGGGACGGGTTAGCCCTGAGCTGTCTTTCCAGAACAGCACTTTCGGCTATGTCCGCGCGCAACTGGACGGCAGTGTCTATCAGCCTGTCGGTGACCGGGTTGTCATGGCTGCACGCGCCCGGTTCGGCAGCATTTTCGGGTCAAGCGTTCGCCGGATCGCGCCATCCCGCCGCTTCTATGCTGGCGGCGGCGGTTCAGTGCGCGGCTATGGCTATCAGGATATTGGTCCGCGTGACGCCAATAATGATCCGATCGGCGGCAAAAGCCTGGCGGAATTTTCCTTGGAATCTCGAATCCGTTTCGGAAATTTCGGTGTCGTTCCTTTTGTGGATGCGGGCAATATCTCCACCCAGTTCCTGCCGGACTTCCGCGACCTGCGGATCGGCGCTGGCGTAGGCGTCCGCTATTACAGCAGTTTCGGGCCGATCCGCGTTGATGTGGGAACACCTATCAATCCGCAGCGGGGCGATCCGCGCATCGCTGTCTATGTCTCGCTTGGACAGGCCTTCTGATGGTGGACGAGGCCGCCATCGAAACGCCGCCGTCGTCGCCGTCGCCGCCGCCGCCGCCGCCGCGCCGCCGGGTCGGCTGGCAGCAGTGGCTGCTCGGTGCGCTCCTCGCTGTGGTACTGATCGTCGCGGGGGCGATGCTTTGGCTCGACACAACTTCCGGTCATCGGTTCCTTGCCGGGCGGATCGCCCGGATTTCGCCGCAATCCGGGCTGCGGATAGAGGTCGGCGGCATTGATGGCAGCATTTACAGCAAAGCGGTGCTGCGCGACCTGCGTTTGTCCGACCCGACCGGAGCCTTTTTCACCGCGCCGCGCGTTCAACTCGACTGGTGGCCCTTCGCCTGGTTTTACAATCGCCTGGACATTGACCGGCTCATCATTCCTTCGGCCACCCTGCACAAATTGCCGAAGCTGAGGCCCACAGGCAGAGAGGGGCCGATCCTCCCGGATTTCGATATCCGCATGATGGAGTTTTCGGTCGGCAGGCTTGTCATCGAAAAGCCGATCGTAGGGCAGCGTCGCGTGGCGACATTGCGGGGGGATGCCGACATACGGTCCGGCCGCGCCGTTATAGACCTTTCGGCCCGTGTTCTGGACGGGGCGGATGTGATGCTCCTGTCGCTGGATAGCAGGCCGGACGATGACAAGTTTGATGTCGATATCACCGTGAATGCGCCAAAGGGCGGCGTGCTGGCGGCTATGGGCGGCCTGCGTCAGGACGCGAATCTGCGGGTGAGAGGCAAGGGTAGCTGGACCGAATGGCAGGGTGGGCTAATCGCGACGCTCGACCGCAAATCCGCAGCAGCGATGCGTATTGTCGCCCGGCGCGGCTTTTATACGCTGACCGGCAATGTCGAGGGCGCGGCGATTGCTGGCAATGGTCTTGTTCGGCGCATGACAGCGCCGCAGCTCCTGCTCTCGGCAAAGGGCACGTTCGAAAATCGCCTTATCAAAGGTTCGTTGACGGCCAGTTCGGCTTCCATGACGATGACTGCAGACGGTGGCGTCGATCTGGCGCGCAATGCGTTCGACAATCTTCTGCTCAACCTGCGGCTGGATCGCCCTCAAGCCCTGCTCAAAAATATGACCGGGCGCGACGTGATTGGCCGTGCGCGGTTGGATGGTGCGTTCGCAAGCCCCGGTTTCGAATATATCCTGTCCGCTCGCCAACTCATATTCGGCAAGACGGCGCTCAGCGATGTGCGCGCGGCGGGCAAGGGCAGAAAAGCCGTCGGCGCTCCTCTGGTCCTGCCGCTCAGTCTCTCGGCGCGACGGCTTGACGGCCAGGGAGATATTGTTGCGTCGATCCTGCGGAACTTCCGGCTGGACGGTACGCTCCAGATTCAGGGCCAGCGGATCGTCAGCAATCCGATGCGGGTGCGTGCCGATAAGCTGAATGGCGAAATAGTCGCTCTCGCCGACTTGAAAAGCGGCCGTTACGATGTCGGCCTGACCGGAGATATTCGCGGCTTGGTGATCCCCGGCCTTGGCATTGTCGACGTCCGGTCCAAGGTGCAGGCGGTGCCCGGCATAAAAGGCGCTTTCACGCTGAAGGGGCAGGCGCAGGCCAATATGCGCCGTCTGGACAATAGTTTCTTCCGGACGTTGGGCGGCGGCTTGCCGCGCCTGCGCTCCGGCCTTTCACTGGGGCCGGATGGACGGCTGCTGCTATCGGGTCTCAAGCTCGATACGCCGCTGCTTACCCTTTCCGCCAACGGGTATCGCCGGCCCGACGGCACTTTCCATTTCGACGGTAAAGGCGCGCATAAAACCTATGGCCCGCTGGATTTGAAGCTGGAAGGCAAGATCGACCGGCCGGAAGTGGATCTGCTTCTCGCCCGCCCGTTTGATCCCGGCGGCCTGAAAGATGTGAAGCTTTATCTGGATCCGACAGCGACTGGTTATGATTTCACGGTCCAGGGCGGATCGGTGCTGGGGCCGTTTACGGGGGACGGCCGCATTGATCTGCCACGCGGTGCAGACGCCACCATCGCGGTAGAACGGCTTGCCGTCAGTGGCACGGTCGCGCGGGGCAATATTCATCCGGTGACTGGCGGACTCAACGGCCGGCTGGACATTAGCGGCGCGCTTACGGGCTTTGTCGCGCTTGAACCGGTCAATGGCGTGCAGAAAATCGCGACGGAACTTACCGCCCGCGATGCGCGCTTCGACGGGCCTTTGCCTATTGGAGTTTCGCGAGGAAAGTTGACTGCGACGATCATGCTTGATCCGGCGGGCACGACGATTGATGCGAACGCTGACGCACGGGGACTTCTTGCAGGAACGGTGCGGATCGGACGCCTTACCGGCACGGCAAAGCTTGTGAACGGTTCCGGCACGGCCAACGCCACGCTGATCGGGCAGCGCGGGCGTCAGTTCCGGTTGCAATTCAATGCGGATGTTGCGCCGGAGAAAGTGCGTATCGCTATGACCGGCATGCTGGATCGCAAGCCGATCACGCTGACGGTCCCCGCCGTCCTCACACAAACGGAAGATGGCTGGCGGCTCTCGCCTGCGACAGTCAGCTATATGGGCGGCACTGCGCAATTTGCCGGTCGCATGGGTGGGGAAACGACACAGATTGAGGCAAGACTGCAACGGCTTCCGCTCTCGCTTCTGGATATTGCGAAGGATGAGCTTGGGCTTGGCGGCACCGCGACCGGTACCCTTAGTTTCCTCAAACCTCGCGAGGGTGCGCCGACCGGCAAGGCGGATTTGCGCATCCGCGGCCTTTCGCGATCGGGCCTGGCGCTCAGTTCCAAGCCGATTGATCTCGGCCTCAATGCGGCGCTAACCGCCGAACGTCTCGGCGCACGCGCCGTGGTGGTGAGTGAGGGCAAAACTATTGGTCGCGCGCAAGCGTTGATCAGCCCGCTGGGGTCCGGCGACCTTGCGACGCGTCTTCGCACTGCGCCGCTCTTTGCCCAGCTCCGCTATAATGGCACGGCCGATACGCTTTGGCGTCTGACAGGGGTCGAGATTATCGATCTTAGCGGACCGGCGGCGGTGAGTGCAGACGTGCATGGCACCTTGGACAATCCGGTCATTTCCGGTTCGCTTTCCAGCACCAACGCAGTCATTGACAGCCCGGTGACGGGTATGCACCTGACCAATGTGAAGGCGCAGGGCCGTTTCAACGGGTCTCAACTCGTCATTTCCAACCTGTCCGGCACAGCGAAAGGCGGTGGGACAGTTACAGGCAGCGGCCGTTTCGAATTCAGCGCACAGGGCGTTGGCATCGACCTCGCTATGCAGGCGGATAACGCATCTTTGCTGGAACGCGATGATATCGCCGCCACTGTCACCGGGCCGATCACGATCAAGTCAAATGGCAATGGAGGCACCATTGGCGGTGATCTGGATCTGATCCGCAGTCGCTTCACAATGGGTCGCGCGGCGGCCGTGGCCCAGATTCCAGAACTGCGCGTGATCGAGGTTGACCGGCGGGGGACGGAGTTTGAGCGGGAAGCGCCCGCTGCGCCATGGAATCTCGACATTCACGCCCGCGCGCGCAACCGGCTGACGGTGACGGGGCTTGGTCTCGACAGTGAATGGCGCGCCGATCTGCAACTGGGCGGGACGGTGGTCAATCCCGCCATCAAGGGCACAGCGCAGCTTGTGCGGGGCGGCTATGAATTTGCGGGCCGCCGTTTTGATCTGACCGAAGGCATGATCCGCTTTGACGGATCGACGCCAGTCAACCCGACGCTGGACATCGAGGCGGAGGCGGACGTCAACGACATTAGCGCCACCATAAAGGTGACTGGCACTGGCCTTGCGCCACAAATCAGCTTCACCAGCATCCCTGCGCTGCCGGAGGATGAATTATTGTCGCGTATCCTGTTCGGCAGTTCGATAACGGATCTCTCCGCGCCGGAGGCATTGCAATTGGCATCTGCGGTGGCGGCGCTGCAGAGCGGAGGCGGCGGGCTTGATCCGATCAATGCTGTGCGCAAGGCTACCGGCCTCGACCGCCTGCGCATCCTGCCCGCCGATCCGACAGTCGGACAGGGAACCTCGGTCGCCGCAGGCAAATATCTGACGCGAAAAACCTATGTCGAACTGATTACGGATGGGCAGGGCTATTCGGCAACCCGTATCGAATATCAGGTTACTCGCTGGCTTTCCCTGCTGGCCAGTGTTTCCACCATCGGGCGGCAAAGCGCCAACGTCCGCGTTTCAAAGGATTATTGATATGGCCGGCGCCCGCCAGCGTCTGCGGATAGACGCAACTGCTGCAATCAGCGTAACGGACCTGTTCACGATCGGCATCGGCCCATCCAGTTCGCATACCGTCGGGCCGATGCGCGCGGCGCGCATGTTCATGGAAAGCCTGCCGTCTCAGCCGGAGCGCATTTCCTGTGAATTGTTCGGGTCTCTCGCCCTCACCGGCCGCGGCCACGCGACGGACAAGGCCATCCTGCTCGGCTTGTCAGGAGAGCGGCCGGAAACCGTTGATCCTGATGCGGTCGAGATATTGGTGGATCGTATCCGTTCCTTCCATGCGCTCACCTTCGGCGACTGGACGATCCCGTTTGAAGGGGATCGCGATCTCCTCTTTCGGATGGGTGAGTTTCTTGATGAACATAGCAACGGCATGCGTTTCACGGCATGGCTTGGGGATGGACGGGAGATCAGCCGCGATTATTTCTCGGTAGGCGGCGGGGCTGTGCTGGCGGGTGAGGCAATGGGTTCGGACGGTCCTATTGGTCACAATATCGTCCAGCCTTTTCCTTTTTCGTCCGCTGCCGAGATGTTGGCTCAGGGTGAAGAAACCGGCCTGTCGATCGCGACGCTGGTGATGCGCAACGAAGCCGCCTGGCGGACGCGCGCGGAAACAGAGGCGTTTCTGGACCGGGTCGCCGATGCGATGTCTGCATCGATTGACCGGGGGTTACGGCAGGAGGGCATTCTGCCTGGCGGCTTGAAGGTTCGGCGGCGCGCCAAGACCATTCACGCCCGCCTGCGCGCGGGACAGGAAGGGATGCAACCCGCCGCCGTGTTCGAATGGGTCAGCCTGTTTGCGCTTGCGGTGAATGAGGAGAATGCGGCTGGCGGTCGTGTCGTCACAGCGCCCACCAATGGCGCAGCGGGCGTCATCCCGGCCGTGCTTGCCTATTATCGCAAATTCGTGCCCGGCGCGGACCGGGAAGGTGAGCGCACCATCCTGCTTACCGCCGCCGCCATCGGCTTCCTTTACAAGAAACGCGCCTCAATCTCTGCGGCGGAGATGGGCTGTCAGGGGGAGGTCGGCGTTGCCTGTTCCATGGCGGCCGCCGGACTTGCGGCGGTTCTTGGCGGCACCAACCAGCAGGTGGAGAATGCGGCGGAGATAGGCATGGAGCATAATCTCGGCCTCACCTGCGATCCGATCGGCGGCCTTGTCCAGATACCCTGCATCGAACGCAATACGATGGGCGCGGTGAAGGCGATCAACGCCGCCTATCTCGCCCTCCAAGGCGATGGCCGCCACATCGTCAGCCTGGATGCGGTTATAGAGACGATGCGTCAGACCGGAGAGGATATGGCTACGCGCTACAAGGAAACGAGCCTTGGCGGCCTGGCGGTTAATGTGGTGGAGTGCTGAGGCGGAGGATTGGTCAGGCGAGGGGGAAGGGGATGGGCGATGAGACGGGAAAACGGATTGTCACAAGGCGGGCGGTGTTGCGCGCCGGTGGGGCTGGAGCGTTGTTCGCCGCAACGGGCTGCTCGACCGGGATGTCGCCCGTGACAGCGCCAGCGATCGGAAAGCAGCGTCCGTCGCGAGATAGCCTGGAAGCGTCACTCCAGCGTATAGCCGATCCTGCAGGTGAGGGCGCGCGCGCCTTTCTTACCCTCTATCGCGATGATGCCCGCAGGGCAGCCGATGCGTCCGATGCGCGCTTTGCGTCCGGAACCTCTCTCGGCCCGCTCGACGGAATCGTGATCAGTATCAAGGATCTGTTCGATGTTGCGGGCGAGCCGACCCGCGCGGGTTCCCGTATCCTGAGCGATGCGCCGTCCGCGAGGACGGATGCTGTAGTGGTGCAGCGGCTCCGTCGCGCAGGCGCGGTGATCATCGGCAAGACCAATATGGTGGAATTCGCCTTTTCCGGTGTGGGCGTTAACCCGCATTATGGCACGCCGGGCAACCCGGCAGACCGCCAACGGGTGCCCGGTGGCTCCTCCTCCGGCGCGGGAGTCGCTATCGCCGATGCAATGTGCGAGATTGCGATTGGTACGGACACTGGCGGCTCGACCCGCATTCCCGCCGCGTTATGCGGCGTGGTGGGGTTCAAGCCGAGCAAAGCCCGCATACCGACGGATGGCGCTTTTCCGCTCTCAACGGCGCTGGATTCCGTCGGCCCGCTAGCAGCCAATGTAGCGCAGTGCGCTCGCGCAGATGCCGTCATGGCCGGGGAAATGCCTTGGGATTTACAGGCGGCCTCTCTCGACGGTGTGCGTTTCGGCGTCATCCAGGGGCTACCACTTAACGATCTTGACCGGACGATTGCGGATCGATTCTCAAAGGCCCTTACCGCCATCGGCCGGGCGGGCGCCAAGCTGTCCGACCTGCGGTTCGCAATCCTGGACGACATGGCCCGTGTGAACGCGCCTGTGCCGCTTGTGTCGGTGGAGGCCTATGCCGTTCACCGGGAGCGGCTTGCTGCGCGGGGACCGGATTTCGATCCTTTCGTGCGCAGCCGGATAGAGACGGCGCGCAGCGTTACCGCAGATGATCACGCTCATATGCTGGAAGAACGTAAGCGGCTGATAAGGGCGATGGACGCCGAGCTTGCCGATATCGATGTGCTTGTTCTCCCGACTACGCCAATTGTCGCGCCGCTGATGGCTGAAGTCGCTGATCCGGACGCTTTCATTGCCCGGAACCGGCTCCTGCTGCGCAATACCGCGATTGCCAATTTCTTCGACCTGTGCGCCATCTCATTGCCTATGCCCCCGGTATCGTCAGGTGACCTGCCAGCCGGTCTGATGCTGGTCGCCCGCAATGGACAGGATCACCGGCTTTTTCAGATCGCCGCAGCGGTCGAGAAACGGCTCGCTTAAAAGAATAATTTGCGGAAGCTGAGCGTCACAGCGCGGCCGATCGGATCAAGATAGCCGGGCTGATAGCGCAAGGGCGTCGCGCCCGTCGCATCCGTCACATTGCGGCGGGTGTTGAAAATGTTGGTGATGCCCAGCGAAACGCGCGCGCCGCGCAGGAAGGGATGGTTTTTCACCAACGCCGGCATCTGGCCCAGATTGGCGAACAGGCGCAGGTCGGCGGTGGCGAGACTGCCGAAATCCAATCGCGAATTGCCGCCCAGCGCGCCATCGACATGCGTGCCGCTCTCCCAATTGACGCTCAGCCGCGCGCCAAGGCCGTTATTCACATAGCCTGCCCGCGCCTCTATCTCATGCCTTGGCTGGCCGCCCGATGATCCGGTGGCGTCGCCGTCCAACAGATCAAGCATCGGCACGCCGGGCGCGATGAGGATCGATTCCGTCAGATGCCAGGTGTGGTAGAGGCTGAGCTGGATGCGCCCGCCGCCCTGACCGCCGCCCGGTCCCCGACCGCCGCCAAATCCGCCGCCGCCGGGTCCACCGCCACCCGGACCACCACCGCCAGGGCCACGATCGCCGCCGGCGCCTTGACCGGGACCGCCCGGTCCCTGATTGCGCTGGTTGTTGTCATCCCGGTTGCCGCCTTCGCCGCCCGGCCGGTCTCCACCGGGACCGCGATTGCCGAACAGCGCGCGCAGGTCCGTCGGGCGTTCCTCCGGCTTCGATCCATTCGCGCGCCATGCTTCGAACTTTTTCTGGATCGCCGACTTGATCGGGATGGAGAGGTCGACGCCCCAGCGCAGTTGTTCGCTCTGCGACCGCAGGAAATTGATCGGCCGGGAATCGATTTGCAGCAACGCTCCATCCTCGTCCCGCATGAAGCGTTGCGGGAAGGCCGCCTCGATCGCTGGAGTGGGCGAGGGGAAGGCGGAAATAGGATTGCTGGTCCGGCTGTTAAGATAGTTGGCGGTCAGTGTCAGGTTGGTTTTTTGCAGCGGCTTGATCGTGACCCCCACCCGGAACTGGTCGCGCACGCTTTCATTCAGCGCCGCATTGCCGCCGGAAATCTGAGTGATGAACACCGTCTCGCCACGAGCATAATCGAATACCGATACGTTGGGCGTGATGATCGACGGGTCGTTGATCTGCTGTCCGGTCGGCGCGGCGCGGTCCTGACTTGCGGAAACGAGGAATCGGACCTGTGTCACGGGAGTCCAGCGCAGGCCATAACCGAGCGTGGACAGCGTGCCGAAATCCGAAAGCTCCTGCACGCCTGCATTGATGTTGACGCCCAGATCGCCGATCGCGCCAAGAACGTCCCGGCTGCGGCTTGTGATCGGCAGATCGATGCTCGCCTGTCCGCTCACAATCTCGCGGGAATAGCTGGCATTGAACGCTGTCCCTGATCGCATCGAACTGCTGTCGAAGCCATTGGCCGACGCGCCCAAAGTGATCGATGTCGTTGCCGTGCCTGCGGGGAGGTCGAACAGCGACCCGCTGAGCAGCAGGTCACCGACAACGGCGCGATACCGCGATTTTGCCCGATCGGTCAGACGGTCCGACAGCACAGCGTCGGGCAGCGCGCCATAGGGATTGAATGTCCCGTCACCAGCATTCAGCAAGGATTGAGCGGCATTCGGAGAAAATCCGCGATCCGTCCGTGTCCGCGTGTCGGACAGGTCGCCCGCACCGGTGAAGGACCATTGCCACCCCTTCATCAACCCGCCGTTCAGCGTCACGCCAACATGGCCGGTCGTCCCGCGCACCTGCTGCGCCAGCGCGCCGGCCTGATCGAGATAGCGGTAGAGCCGCGTGTCATTGACGAAGGGCGAAAAGGGGCTTCCGCCCGGCAGCGTGAGCGCCAGTGACGGCAGCCCCTGAAGAGAATCGCTATCGCTCAGCTCGATCCTGCCGTTAATCGAGGTCGAGACATTGCCCAGCGCGCGGGCCAGCGTCGCATTGGCGGAAAAGCTCTCCGTCGCGGGGCTAAGTGTGCGATAGCGGCTGACATCGCTTACGCTGGCGCTGTTGGCCCCCGCCACAAAATCGCCCAGTGCGGGCGCTGCGTTGGCCGCGCCTCCCGGCACTGGAGCCACCGTCACGGTTTGACCGGCCAGCGCGGAGAGCGAAGGATCGATCTCGCCGCCGGTGGTCAATGCAGTGATATTACCGCCCAGGGCGAAGGGACGGGAAGGGGCCGCGGATGTGACGCCCCTCTCACTTTCCAGCAATTGCGCCGCCCGGCTGTATTTCAGATCCAAGGTAAAGCGGTTGTCGCCCCTGATCCGCAATATGCTGCCGTTCAGATTGCCATTCTCCCGCCCGCCATCAGTGGCGATGCCGCCGCGCACATCCGCCAATTCGGCGCGAAACCGCTGGCGCAGGACAATGTTCACGACCTTCTGATTGGGGGAATAGCCATAGCTGAGCGCCACCTGCTCCGGCAGGATATCCACCCGTGCGATCGCCTCGGCTGGCAAATCCTGGATTTCGGCGAAGGCGGATATGCGCTTCCCGTTCAGCAACACTACGGGGCTTCCGCCCGCGGCGTTGACCTGCGGAGCGAGTTCGCTCAGCAATTCGGACACGGATGTCACGCCGAAGGCGCGGATATCGGCGGGGCTGAGCTGCTGCTCCGGCTTGATATCCCCCATCACCGATCCGCGCTGCCGCTCACCGGTAACGAATATTTCCTCGCCCAGATCGTCCCCCGCCATGTCCTGCGAGGCGCCCGTCGCCATGCGGGGACGGTCGGCATCCTGTGCCAGCACCGCGCCGGGCGCAGCGCCCAGCATCAGGGAAAGGCACAGCGCAGAAGAACGACGAATCATGAAACCCCCAAATGATGTTCAGCCCTGCCCTCCTAGAAATGAACTGTCGCAGAACAGTGGCAGGGCATGGGGCAGTTTGTCGCAAAGTGTAACGGGGATGCGACCGGCCGGAGGGCGAAGTTGCGGAAGTTGCGGGTTGTGAGCGGTTTTGGCCGGGAAATCGCATGTAGGTCGCACAAAAGTCGCATGTTGGTCTCACATGCGTCTCACATGCGTCTCACTTGCGTCGCATGTACGTCTCACTTGAGTCTCACCCACGTCGCACTTGGGTCGCATGTGCGTCTCATCCACGTCGCAGGTGCGTCTCACCTGAGTCTCATCTGCGTTGCATGTAGGTCTCATGCGCGTCGCACCTGCGTCGCACTGTGTTCGCAGGGGAGCGCCATATGCGCCCCGGTTGCATAGCATCGGAAGCACGGGTTGGATCATCGCCTGGGCGTGGCGCAGGGTATGTGCCTGATGCTGTTCCATGTGCGGAAGTAGAGCATGGACGCCGGGATGTAGGACAGGAATTTGCCCTTCGCCGCCGCTGCCCCACATAGCAGCCGTGTGTCCGTTAACCCCTCCGGCTCCACCAATTTCCCACCAGCGCCACCAGCACCGCGGCGCCGACCGCTACAATCGTCTCCTCGATCGAATGGCGATTCCAGTCCCAGAATTTCAGGCCCTCCAGCACCGGCATATTGGCCCTCAGGCCGTGCCCATAGGCTTCGATCCATCGATATTCATGCTGCGTTATCTCACGGATAATGCAGGCTATGCTTGCCGCGAAGCAGCCCATCCAGAGGGCGGGGGCCGTCGGTATGCGGAGGCGACGTCCCAATGCCCAGCACAGAAATTGTATGGCGATCGCGACGGGAACATGGGCGAACATGTACGGGCCTATATCAGCTCCCGTCGCGGATTGATCCCCATTCCGCATCTGGGCTAGGGTTGCGCCATGACCGATATCGCTGCAGCGCTTGAAACCTATGCCCTCGAACGCATCGCGGAAGGCCACACTGTCACGCTGTTCTTTGGATCGCATTCGCTGTTGGCGAAGACACTGGCGGTTAGCCCCGACATGCCGGGCATGTTAAGCGGGGAAGGGATGGATGAGACCCAATTCCTCGTCTCCGCCGCCGGCCTTGTCGCTGTGCGCGCCAACAAGATCGAAGCTGTGGAATCAACAGTTGGTTTCCGCAAGGGCTGACGCCCGCAAAATTGTCCTCAGACCAAAGAGCGTCTCATGCATATATTGGGCTTGATCATCCTCGGCATTGTCCTGGCCGGATTTGTGGCGTTCGGCATTTTCCTGTTTATGGCCCGCCTCGGTCATAAGCGCGCCTGGAAAGAATATATCGAGCAGGACAAGGAACGGCGCGCAAGGCGGGAGCGGGAGGGCGCGATCCCGTCTCCAATCAAGCATATGCCGGAAGATTGAGCAGAGGTTTCCGCCGCGCCGCGCGGGAACGCTGATCCCGATAGCGGGTCCGGGCGCGTTGATCATTAAGCGATAACAAAAAAGACCCGGCTGCCTCGCACAGCCGGGTCTTTCCGTTCAACGTCTGATCAAGGGATCAGCCGCTGTAATACATGTCGAATTCAACCGGCGACGGGGACATTTCCCAACGCGCGACTTCCGGCCACTTTAGTTCCAGATAGGCGTCGATCTGGTCCTTGGTGAACACGCCGCCCTTCAGCAGGAATTCCTGATCGGCTTCCAGGGCGTTCAGCGCCTCGCGGAGCGAACCGCAGACCGTCGGCACCTTGGCCAGTTCCACCGGCGGCAGATCGTACAGATTCTTGTCCATGGCTTCGCCCGGATGAATCTTGTTCTGGATGCCGTCGATGCCGGCCATCAGCAGCGCTGCGGTCGACAGGTAGGAGTTGGCGAGCGGATCGGGGAAGCGGAACTCGACGCGCTTCGCCTTGGTGCCTGCGCCGTAGGGAATACGGCAGGAGGCGGAGCGGTTGCGGGCCGAATAGGCGAGTAGCACGGGGGCTTCATAACCCGGCACCAGGCGCTTGTAGCTGTTGGTGGTCGGGTTGGTGAAGGCGTTCAGCGCCTTGGCGTGCTTGATGACGCCGCCGATGAAGAACAGGCAGGTCTCCGACAGACCGGCATAGCCGTCGCCCGCGAAGGTGTTCGTGCCCTTGTTCCAGATAGAGATATGCGTGTGCATGCCCGAACCATTGTCGGCCTTGATCGGCTTCGGCATGAAGGTCGCGGTCTTGCCATAGGCCTGCGCAACCATCTTCACGACATATTTGTAGATCTGGATGCGGTCGCAGGTTTCCACCAGCTTGCCGAAGGTCAGGCCAAGCTCATGCTGGCTGCCCGCAACTTCGTGGTGATGCTTGTCCATGGGCAGGCCCATTTCCAGCAGCGTGGTGACCATTTCGGCGCGGATGTCGGTGGTGACGTCGACCGGGCCGACCGGGAAATAGCCGCCCTTGGCGCGCGGACGGTGGCCGAGGTTGCCGCTCTCGTAAGAGGTGCCGGTGTTGGTCGGCAGTTCGACGTCGTCCAGCTTGTAATAGCTGGAGTTGTAGGTGTTATCGAACTTCACGTCGTCGAACATGAAGAATTCCGGCTCAGGGCCGATGTAGACGGTGTCGCCCAGGCCGGTCGACTGCAGATAGGCCTCGGCGCGCTTGGCGGTCGAGCGGGGGTCGCGCGAATAGAGCGAACCGTCCGAAGGCTCGACGATGTCGCACACCAGGATCATCATCGGCGTCGCGCTGAACGGATCGACATAGACCGCATCCAGATCCGGCTTCAGGATCATGTCGGACTCGTTGATCGCCTTCCAGCCCTCGATCGAGGAACCGTCGAACATCAGGCCGTCGGTCAACTCATCCTCGCCGATCACGCCCGAACACATGGTCAGGTGATGCCAAACGCCTTTGGGATCGGTGAAACGGACATCGACCCATTCGATCTCCTTTTCCTTGATCATGCTCAGAATATCTTTGGGCGTGTTCGCCATGAGTAACCCTTCCTTGGTTGTGGCTTATAGAAGCGATTGATTGGCCAATTTTCCGCGGGCCCCCCTTGGCCCATGTGCGAAACTTGTAATGATCAGATGGCGTCGTCGTCGCGCTCGCCCGTGCGGATACGCAACGCGGATTCGATCGCGGTGACGAAAATCTTGCCGTCGCCAATGCGGCCGGTCTGCGCAGCGGCGGCGATCGCCTCGACCACGCGCTCGGCCAGGCTGTCCTCGACCACAACCTCCAGCTTCACCTTGGGCAGAAAGTCGACAACATATTCAGCGCCGCGGTACAGTTCGGTATGGCCCTTCTGGCGGCCGAAGCCCTTGGCCTCGGTCACGGTGATGCCGGACACGCCGACTTCGTGAAGGGCTTCCTTCACCTCGTCCAGCTTGAACGGCTTAATGATGGCTTCGATCTTCTTCATTTTGCCTTTTCCAACCCCTCTGGCGCATGGCCCGATGTCCAACCCGGACACCCGTTCGATATAATCCCAAAGGTCATAGACAGGCGCCCCCGCGCTCTGCTGCCTCCGGTTAACAATCAATTACCGTGCCAAATGCCGAATCGCCAGACGAGCTTCGGCGATGCAGCAATTTTTGTCCAGAATGCCCAGAATCCGGGCAATTATCGCACTTTCTGCCTATTTTTTTGGCATGGGCTTATATCCTTTCCGCTCCACAACCGATTTGCGCGAAGCTACACTGCCGGGATGGCGGATGCGGACGAGAATTGGGTGAAGGTCAAAGTGCAGATGATGCACGGCGACGAGATCGCGATGGGGCCGGGAAAGGCCGCATTGCTTGACGCCATCGCCCGGACTGGATCGATCTCCGCGGCCGGCAGAATGCTTGGCATGAGTTACCGTCGGACATGGATGCTGGTCGATGTGATGAACCGTAGCTGGCGGAGCAAGCTGGTGGAGACGCAGGCCGGCGGCGGAGCCGGGCGGGGCGCACGCCTGACAGCGGATGGCCAGCATGTGCTCAGCGCCTTTCGCGCCATCGAGGCTGCGATTGGCGATACCGTCCATGGCCCGCTTCTGGACCGGCTCGACGCCCTGCGCAGGCGCGACTAGACCTTCATCCGATTCTGATTGAATCAAAATCTCGGTCTAGTCCTTTGTTATGTCGTGATTTCCCAGTCGCGAAATGTTCCATTTCACTCGAAATCACTCCAGTTCATAAATTCCGGCCGCACGCCTTTGCGGGCAGGGCAAAGCGCGGATCGGTGAGGAATTTCTGATCCGTCAAGCTTTCCATGAACGCGATCATGTCCGCCATCTGCACGCCGGTAAGCGAAACGCGATGCATATGGATCGCTTCGGCCATCGTGCTTGCCGATCCATCATGCATATAGGGGGCGGTGACAGCCACATTGCGCAGCGATGGCGTCCGGAATCGGCCTTTGTCCGCAATATCGCCTGTTTTCTCGAACAGGCCGAGATCTGTCGTAGAGCTTACAGGCAATGTGTGCAGGCTGTCGTTGGTAAGGTCCTGGCCTTGATGGCAATTCCGGCAGCCCGCCGCATTGAATAGCTGTAAACTCCTGCGGGCAGCCGGGCTTAGCGCCGACATGCCGCCCGCCAGAAACCGGTCATAGGAGCTGTCGAGGGATGTCAGGGTGCGCTGGAACGCGCTTAGGGCGGCGGCGACATTCGGAAGATCGATCCGGCCGCTGGTTTCGGGGAAAGCGCGAGCAAACATGATGCGGTAACAGGCGTCCCTGCCAAGCCTGCGGCCTATTTCCGCCTCCTGCCCCTTCATGCCGAGTTCGATGGGATGATCGCCGAGCAAGGGGATGGCCACCTGGGCTTCAAGCTGGTTCAGGCCCGTGTCCGCCCAGGTGAGGTGCCGCCGCCATGCGACGTTCGCCAGGCCCGGCACATTGCGACGGCCGGGATCGCCATGCACTCCCGGCCTTGTGCGATTGCCATCGGCGAAGCCGCGCTTCTGCTCATGGCAGGTCGCGCAGGCCATGGTTCCGTTGATCGACAGGTCCGCTTCATAGAATAGCCGTCGCCCCAGTTCGACCTTTGCGGCGTTCATCGGATTGTCCGCCGTAACGGGTGGAGGGGCTGTTCCGCGCGGGATGCGCCATTGCCAGCTATGGGGAGCGGTTGCGGCCAGCGTCAGGCCGACAAGGGCAATGGCGAATAGCCTGCCTTTCACGGCATCCGGATGATCATCAGCGGCAAAGCCGCATCGCCATTGGCGGCGATCTGCAGGACATGGCGGCCGGGCTTCAGGGGGAAATCCACCATCTTGCGAATGCCCGAACATTCCGGTCCATGTCCGTGTGCGGTCGACTGGATAGCGCTCTTGCCTTCAAGCACGTCGATCCACGCCCCGGACCCAAGCGCCACGCGATATGTGCCCGCTTCCTTCACGGTAAAACGGAACAACCCGCCATGGCTCACCGAACCGCCGGGCTTTTCCGGGCGCGTGAGGTAGCTGATTTCGGGGGTGTTCCGCAGATTGGCCCGCGCCGCCTGCCCAATGTTTATTTCTGCGGCGGCCAGTCCCTTTGCATTGCTGGCCGCGTCAATTGAGACGGGCTGCGCCCATCCCGTAAATTCAGGAGGAAGCGCCGCCGACTGCGCGCATTGCGCCGCATGCGCATGATCAGCCTGATCCATTATCTGAGCGTGGAGTGGCGTCGCCGCGAAGGCGAGGGCGATCAGAAATTTGCGCGGCACGGCTTTTCTCCAGGCGTTCGAACTATATACGGCCATATACAGCGAATCATGCTGCACAAGCAGTTTCGAACATGAAGGGGAACAGGGTTTCATGCGTATTTCAACCAGCATGGCCGCGGGCATAGCGATGGTCATTGCGTCACCGGTCGCGCAGGCTGCCGAGGCCGGTGATCAGGCGAGCGGCGCGTTCACCCTGGGGCAGATCATCGTCACAGCGCCGCGGCCGGAAGATTTGACGATCAACGGCTCTGCTCTGTCCGCGGAGGCGATTTACACCTTCAATCGCAACACGCTCGATGAAGCAGTGAACCTGATGCCCGGCGTTTCCTCGTCGAACAGCGGCGGTTCGCGCAACGAACGCCTTATCTTTGTGCGCGGCTTCGACCGGTTTCAGGTGCCGCTCTCTCTCGACGGCATCCGCGTCTACCTGCCAGCCGACAACCGGCTCGATTTTGGCCGTTTTCTGACCCCGGACATTGCGGAGATCCAGATAGCGAAAAGCTATGCTTCGGTCCTTGACGGTCCGGGGGCGATGGGCGGCGCGATCAATCTTGTCACCCGCAAGCCGACCAAGGAGATTGAGGGGGAGGCGCGGGGAACGCTCAATCTGGACAGCGATGCCGATTATGGCGGCTATAACGTCTTTGCCTTGCTCGGTACGAAGCAGGAGCTGTGGTATGCGCAGGCATCCTACACGCGCAATGTGGTCGATCATTGGGACCTTCCGGGCGGCTATGATCCGGTTCCGGGATCGGCGGAAAATGGCGGCGCGCGAGACTTTTCGGATACGCGCGACTGGCGGGTGAATGCGAAGATCGGCTTCACCCCCAACGCCACCGACGAATATGCGATCAGCTATACCCGGCAGGAGGGCAGCAAGAATGCGCCGCTGCACATAACCGATCCTATCTCGACGCCGCTTCCCGCCGGCGCCCCCAATCCGCGTTTCTGGTCCTGGCCCTATTGGAATATCGAGAATATCTATTTCCTGTCGACCACGGCGCTGGACGACAAGGCCACGATCAAGACCCGCGCCTATCGTAACAGGTTCGACAATCTGCTGCGCTCCTTCGACACGGCGGCCCAGACGACGCAGACGTTGGGCCGCGCGTTCAACAGCTATTATGCGGACGAGGCATGGGGCGGATCGGCACAGTTGGACGTGGATCTCAGTGATGCCTATCGCTTCAGCCTGACGACCCATTACCGGCGCGATAAGCATGTGGAATGGCAGCAATCCTTCCGCACCGCCGCGCCGCTGACCTATACCGAGCCGAAACAGACCACGGTTGAGGACACTTACAGCATCGCGGCGGAAAACCGCTTCATGCTCTCGCCTGCGCTCACGCTGACGGCGGGCGTCAGCTATGATTGGCGCGACACCCAGAAAGCGGAGGAGTTTACCGGCGTTGTCGGTCTCTCATCGGCCACTTTTTTCCGCTATCCGGTGAAGAATGTGGATGCGTTCAATGCGCAGGGGCGGGTCGACTGGACGCCGGGCGCTGACACCACCATCCATGCCAGCGTGTCGTCGCGCGCGCGCTTCCCGACCATCTTTGAACGGTTCAGCACCCAGTTCGGCAATGCGGCGTCCAACCCCGGTTTGAGCCCGGAACGCGCAACAAATTTTGAGCTTGGCGGATCGCGTCAGTTCGGCCCCGCAAGACTCGAAGGCGCGCTGTTCTACAGCCTTATCAGCGACGCCATTGTCTCCGTGCGGCCGGACAATTTCCCCGCCAATACCAGCCAGCGCCGGAACCTCGGTTCGGCCGACTATTATGGGGTGGAACTGGCGCTCAGCGCGCAATTGACGCCCTCGGTCGAATTCGGAGCCAACTATACCTACACGCATCGCTCTTTCGATATTGGCGCCGACCCGCAGGTCACCGCGAATGCGCCCATATTCCGCCTGACGGATGTGCCGTCGCACAAGGGCTTCGTCTATTTGTCCTGGGCGCCCATCGATCAGCTCAAGATCGTGCCGAATGTGGATGTCGCTTCGGATCGCACGACGCTTGACACCTATAATATCGCTGCGCCTTCGGTTACCCGCTATTACCGGACGGGCAGCTATGCGATCGCCAATATCCGTGTGGATTTCGCGGTAACGGAGGGCATCGATATCGGTGTCGGCGCGTGCAATCTGTTCAACGATTATTATGTCCTCAGCGATGGCTTCCCGGAGCAGGGACGCAGCTTCTTCGCCAGCCTGCGTGCGCGATATTGAGGCGGTTCGCCAGCGGAATATGCATGGGCTCCAGCAAGAGCTGGAGCCCCGGACAGACCTCTAAACTGGACTCCTGCTTTCGCAGGAGCACATCTCAGCGAGCGTTATTGTCAGGGTTTCAAGCTATTTCCCTGTCGCGTCGTCCACCGCGCCGCCGATCTTGTCGGCGGTCTGACCGACGGACTGGGCAGCGCCTTCAACCGCTGCATCCTTGCTGTTTTCCTGTGCTACCAGGAAATAGGCGGCGACCGCGACAATGACGACGAGCAGAAGGGCGATCAGCAAGGCCGCCCCTCCGCCGCGCTTCTCAACGATGATCCGTTCCTGCGTTTCGGCCATAATCCTTCTCCTCTTTGAGGGAAGGAAATCGCTGGGCGTCACGAAGGTTCCGGCGCAGCGGCGACCGGCGGCCAATACGCCTATTTATAGGGCGGGCAGTCCCGGCCTGTGGGGCTTTTGGTGAAAATCTCGCATCCCGTCTCGGTGATGCCGATGCTGTGCTCGAACTGGGCGGATAGCGACCGGTCGCGGGTGACGGCCGTCCAGCCATCCTCCATCATCTTCACGCCGGGCTTGCCGGTATTGATCATCGGTTCGATGGTGAAGAACATGCCAGGCCGCAGTTCCGGCCCGGTGCCCGGCCGCCCGATATGCACGACCTCCGGCGAATCATGGAATACGCGGCCAAGGCCATGGCCGCAGAAATCGCGGACCACGCCATAGCGGTGGCGCTCGGCATAACGCTGGATGGCGTGTCCAATGTCGCCCAGCGTGTTTCCCGGCTTGGCCTGCTCAATGCCCAGCATCAGGCATTCATAGGTTATCTCGACCAGCCTGCGCGCCTTCACCGGCGCATCCCCGGCAATATACATGCGGCTGGTGTCGCCATGCCATCCGTCCACGATCGGCGTAACATCGATATTGACGATATCGCCTTCCCGCAATTCGCGGCCGCCGGGGATGCCGTGACAGATCACATTGTTGATCGACGTGCAGCAGCTATGCGTGAAGCCGCGATAACCAAGCGTCGCGGGAACCCCGCCACCCTCCAGCGTCATGCGGCGAACAATGTCATCCAGCTCTCCCGTCGTCACGCCGGGCACCACATGAGGGGCCAGCGCGTCCAGGATCTCGGCCGCCAGCCGTCCCGCCTTTCGCATCCCGGCAAAGCCGGCTTCGTCATATAGTTTGATAGCGGTCGAGCGCGACACGGGCGCGTCGGCGGTCATCGTCATATATTGGGTCATTGGCCCTTTATAGGGCGAAAAGGCCGGAATTGCGAGCGCCGGATTTTCTCATGCGTCCAGATAGCTCACTATGCAGGCCTGTCCTCAGCCGCTATGGCGCAGCCCATGACCGCCGACGCCGCCCGCATCTGGACCGCCGCCCTGATCATTATCGGCGACGAGATATTGTCCGGGCGGACGCAGGACCGCAATGTGTCGCAGATCGCCGCATGGCTGAATGTCCAGGGCATCCGCCTCCGGGAAGTGCGTGTCGTTGCGGACGATACCGACGCCATCGTGGAAGCCGTCAATATCCTGCGCGCCCGCAACGATTATCTGTTCACCACCGGCGGCATCGGTCCGACGCATGACGACATAACCGTGGACGCCATTGCGATTGCCCTGGGCGTGAGAGTCGAAATCCATCCGACGGCGCGGGCGGTGCTCGCGGAATATTATGAGACGCGCGGCGGCTTGACCGAGGCGCGGCTGCGCATGGCGCGCGTCCCCGCGGGCGCGAGCCTGATCGAAAATCGCATGTCCGGGGCGCCAGGCATCCGCCATGGCAATATCTTCATCATGGCCGGCGTTCCGCACATCACTGCGATGATGCTGGAAAGCCTCAGCGGTCAACTGGAAGGGGGGCTACCCCTGCTTTCCGCGCAGATTGGCTGCTGGGTGCCGGAAAGCGAAGTGGCCGAACTGTTGCGTGAGACAGAACGCACGCATGAGGGCTGCCAGATCGGCAGTTATCCTTTCTTCCGGGAGGGAAAGGTCGGCGCGAATTTCGTGATCCGGTCGACCGACCGGCAGTCCCTGGACGCTTGCATGGTGGCTTTGACAGCCGGACTGGAAGCGGCGGGATGGCCAGTGACGCAAGACGGCATCTGACCGGAAACGGGCGGTCCGAAAGCTGGACCGCCCATCTCGGGGGTTATCAGTGTCCGCGCGAAGCGACGACCAGGTAGCCGTTCGCAGCAGTTTGTACGGCGCGGGGATCGCTCATTGCGCCAGCCTTTGCTTCGTCGAAGCAGGCGTAATAGTCGCGCGGCTGCCGCAGGCCATAGCTGCCATTATAATCGCACACCGCCTTGGCGGCGAAAGTGACGCGGCGTTCCAGCCTCTCGCGGCCCTGAGCGGTGCCGAGGTTGATATCCGAAATATCGACCTTCATGGTGCGTGTGATGGAGCCAGCGTCGGCGGTCGGTTCAACCACCAGGTCTGACTGGGCATAAGCTGCCGTAGCGGAACCCAGCGTGGCGAGGGCAAGAAGGCCCAAGGCTCCGGCGGAGCGGCGAGAAATAGTCATTGGCATCCTCCTGACAGGGTTCGCCCTTTGGACAATACCCCAAGTGAAATAGCGTTGCGGACGCCCGGAGGGACCGGGCATGGCCCTAATTGGGCGTTCCGCCGCAGTTTTTCAAGCGTTCCACATGTTTCCAAACGCTGGATTCCGTAGAGGATGTGGCGCCGCTCGCTGAACATTGTGCAACTGCACACGCAAATTTCATTTGCGTGACAACGAATCATGTGTCAGCTTTCGCATAAGCACAAAATGCTCAATTGAATGGTAATGGTTTGGAAAGATGAGATGCTTTCCAGAGCATGTGGTGATTTGCAAATTTTTTATGCGATATTCAGTGTAAAACTGAATATAAAAATTTGAATTTTCTTGAATAACTTCGAAATTATCTCTGCTTGTTCTGCCTGTGTGTGGAGCGGTGAGAGGAATCGTGCAAAAATTTACATGTAATATTCAAGTGTGTTCGGGTTTTTAATGAAACTATTTGAAGCCGATTTCCATGGGCGGATTTTGCGCAGGGGTTCTGCGCCGTTCAGGCCGGGTCTCCGCTTGGGCTTTTTGCGTGCGCGAGGCGCTTTTCGTTGCTCTGCCGCGCGGGGCCATTTTTTTTCAACCGTAAAATTTTTTTCTTCCGCAGCCCATTTTTTATGGCGGGATTGCGCGCAGCCTTCGTTGAAACTGCAAGACCATTTCGCAATGCGCCGCAAATGGGAGGGAAGAAAGCGGATTATTGGGCATCGCAGGACGGTGTGAAAACCGGCGCTGCAGATGGATTTTTAAACAGGGCAAACAAAAAATAAGGTGATCAGGGAGAGGCTCCAACAACGGTAAAAAACAGGGGGCCATAATGAAATTCGTGGGTCTAATTTCCAGTGGCGCGATGGCAGTCGCGCTATGCAGCGCCGTTCCGGCGGTTGCGCAGGAGAGCGCCTCTCCGCAGGCGGCGGACAATGAAGCCGGCGCGGCTATCATCGTCACCGGCACGCGCCGTACCGACCGTACAGTTCTCGACTCGCCGACGCCGATTGACGTCTACAGCGGCGAGGAACTGACCAAGCAGGGTTCGGCCGACATGAATCAGGTCATCCAGAACCTGGTTCCCTCCTTCTCCGTGGCGCGTTACGCCATTGGTGACGGCTCCTCCTTCGTCCGTCCTCCCAACCTTCGCGGCCTCGCGCCTGACCAGACGCTGGTGCTGATTAACGGCAAGCGCATGCATCGCTCCGCTCTGGTGCAGATCGGCGCGAACGCACAGTCGGCTGGCGCCCATTCCGCTGACCTTGCACAGGTTCCGGCGATCGCGATCAAACAGGTGGACGTTCTGCGCGACGGCGCGTCGGCGCAATATGGTTCCGACGCTATCGCGGGCGTTATCAACATGTCGCTGAAGGACGGTAGCGACGGCTTTTCCGGCTACGCCCGTTACGGCCAGTTTTACGAAGGTGACGGCAAGGATTATCAGGTCGCCCTTAATGGCGGCTTCAAGCTGGGCGAAGTTGGTTTCATCAACATCAGTGGCGAATATGTGAATTCCGGCAAGACCAGCCGTGGCGTCACCCGCCCAGGCGCTCTGCAACTGTCGCTGGAGCAGCCCAACATCGGCGTTCCCGCGCTGGCGCAGCGCTATGGCAACCCTGAACTCGAGTCCTATCGTTTCTTCGTGAATGGCGGCTTCGATCTGGGCGATGACAGCAGCGTTTATTTCTTCGGCAATTATGGCCACAGCTTCCAGGAAGAAAGCTTCAACTACCGCCAGTCGGTGAACGCGACCGGCTTCGGCAAGAACGGTATCTTCAACGACTATTTCACCGACTTCGACAATACGCTGCCTGGCATCCAAAGCGGCGCGGCGGGCGGCAACGTCTATGCTCCAAACGGATACAGCCCGATCACGCGTGATTATACGCAGGTTTCGACCTGTTCGGATCCGCTGGTTCAGAACTGGAGCTGCGTCTACTCCGGCGGCTTCACGCCGATCTTCTTCGGCAAGATCGACGACATCTCCGGCACGGCGGGCTACAAGGGCACGCTTGGCTTTGGCCTGAACTACGATATTTCGGGCAGCTATGGCCAGTCGACGCTCAAATATACGATGAACGGCACGATGAACCCGTCGCTGGGCATCACGTCGCCGACGTCCTTCTATCTCGGCAAGCTGGAGCAGCGCGAAACGCTGTTCAACGCGGACTTCAGCTATCCCTGGGAAGTCGGCTTCGCCAGCCCGATCAACATTGCGTTCGGCGGCCAGTATTTTCGGGAGTCCTATGAACTGGGCCTCGGCGACCCGGCCTCCTATGCGATCGGACCCTATACCGGCAATCTGGTCTTCCATCAGGACGGCGCGCCGGTTCTGAATGCTGACGGCAGCCAGCTTTCTGTTGCCCTGCCGGTGGGCGCTAACGGCTTCCCGGGCTATGGTCCGGCGATCGCGGGTGAGAGCAGCCGCAACTCGAAGGGCCTCTACATCGACGTGGAAGCCGATATCACCGAGCAGTTCAACTTGGGCATTGCGGGCCGTTACGAGCATCTGTCGGACTTCGGCAGTTCGACGGTTGGCAAGGTGCGGGCGCGCTATGCGGTCATTCCTGACGTGCTCGCCCTGCGCGGCACGGTCGGCACGGGTTTCCGCGCGCCGACGCCGGGTCAGATCAACACCAGCAGCATCGCGACCACGTTCAATCCGGGTAATCCGAACGCGATCGAGTTCATGACGCTGCCGGTGGCCAGCCCGGTCGCCCAATATCTGGGCGCTATCCCGCTGACGCCGGAAGAGTCGGTCAGCTTCTCCGGTGGTGGCGTGTTCACGCCGGCGCCTGGCGTCTCGCTGAGCATCGACTATTATAACATCAAGGTGAAGGACCGTATCGGCACGACCGGCTCTCGCGTTATCGAGGATGCCGATCGCCCGACGCTGCAGTCCCTTGGTCTGGCCAACTACGCCACGGTGAACGAGGTGCAGTTCCTGACCAACGCCTTCGATACCCGCACGCAGGGTGTCGACGTGGTCGGCAATTACCGCCTGGTCACGGACAGCCTGGGCACGTTCAGCACTACGATCGCCTTCAACTATAACAAGACGAAGGTGATCCGCGTTGGCGTCGACCCGATTTCGGGTGGTCAGGTGATCAGCGACACTCGCATTCAGCAGTTGGAAGGCACGCTGCCCAAGACGCGCGTTGTGTTGACGGAAAACTGGTCCAGCGGCCCGTTCTCGGTGCTCGGCCGCATGAACTGGTACGGCAAATACAAGCTCTATGATGATGGCGCTGGCCTCAATGGCGCAACCTTCGTCGAGCAGAGCTTCAGCAGCGAATTCGTGTTCGACTTCGAAGTGAGCTATTCGTTCAACGACATGTTCACGCTGACTGCCGGTGCGCAGAACATCTTCGACAACTATCCGGATAAGTTCGACAACCGGGCTGGTGGCCTGGGTCCGGTCTATGCCACCACTGGCGGCCGCTTCACCGGCGACGTCTATCCGGACGCTTCGCCGTTCGGCTTCAACGGCGGCTTCTGGTACCTGAAGGCCGGCTTCAAGTTCTGACCGGACTATATTATTGGGGAGGGCGGCCCTGCGGGGTCGCCCTCCTTTTTTGTTATGCCGCGTAACGGCATAGGACCGGGGTCAAGATGACCAATGATATGGCTTCTCCCCATGAGGCGTTCACGCATCGTACGGCCACGCGCGGGGATATAGCCGCCCTTTCGACCGTCATTGACGCCGCGATCGGTGAATTGCAGAAATCTTTCCTGACGCCCGGTCAGATCATCGCCAGCCGCCAGATCATGGGGCTGGACACCCGGTTGATCGATGACGGCACCTATTTCATCATTGAACGGCATGGCGCGATCGCCGGCTGCGGTGGCTGGAGCCGACGTGCGACGCCCTATGGCCACAACGCTTCCGCAAACCGCGATGACCGCCTTCTCGATCCCAGGACCGAGCCTGCCAAAATCCGCGCCATGTATACGCATCCGGCCTACGTACGGCGGGGTATCGGCAGGATGATCCTTGCCTTATGCGAGGAGGCGGCCCGAAAGGAGGGCTTCTCGCGGCTGGAACTGACCTCGACCCTGGCCGGGGCGCCCCTCTACCACGCTTGCGGGTTTCAGGACGTCGCTCGTCTAACTGATAGTAGCGTGCCGATCATCCTCATGCAGAAAATCATCGAGCCAAAAGGGTTTTAGTCTAATGCTTCAATCGGGAAGGGCGCGCGCAATCATGTCGCGGAGCGCCAGTCGCAGCGTTGTTGGATATCGGACCTGCCGGGTTCGCGCCGGGGGTCAGTTCTGATGGATATGGCGCATCTTTCTACGATATTGATCCCGCTGGCCGCTATGCTCGGAGCCGGACTCTTCGCCGGTTTCGCCGCGGGCATATTCGGCATCGGCGGCGGCTTTGTTGTCGTGCCTGCGCTGTTCGTGGTGTTGCCGTTGCTTGGCGGCACGCCCGAAGCGATCGCGCATGTCGCAATCGGCACTTCGGCGGCCACGATCATCGTCACCTCCATTCGCTCATTGCTTGCGCACGCAAAGCGCGGCGCGGTAGAGTTTGAGATATTGCGCGCCTGGGCGCCATGGATTGTCGTGGGCGACGGCATAGGCGTTTTGCTGGCCGGCCGGGTCGATGGCCATGTGCTCACCATGATCTTCGCCGTTGGCGTATTCCTGATGTCGCTCAATTTCCTTTTGCCGAAAATCGGCGGCAAGGTGATCAGTCAGGATATGCCGTCGGGTGTCGCGCGCATGGGTATCGCGGGCGGGCTTGGCACCTTTTCTGCCCTGCTCGGCATTGGCGGCGGCACCATCGCCATCATGGTGATGACCCTGTGCGGCCGTTCCATTCACCGCGCCATCGCCACAGCTTCGGGTATCGGCACTCTGATCGCCATTCCCAGCGCGATAGGATTTGCGATCATCGGGTTGAAGGAAGGGGGACTTCCCTGGGGTTCGCTGGGCTATGTGAACATCCCGGCAGTGATCGCCATTTCCTGCATGTCGATCATCACCGCGCCGTGGGGCGTCGCTGCGGCCCACAGCCTGCCTGCTCCCCTGTTGAAGCGGGTGTTCGGCGTCTACCTGATATTCATCGCCTTCGTGATGTTCCGTAACGCACTCAAGATGTGATCGATCTTATCCTAGGTTAAACGGGTTTTAATGTTCCCTGTTCGTGCTCCGTTCGTCTCGCCTGACGAACGGAGCGCCAGCTTTCGAGCCATTTCTGCGGCAAAGACGCCGCGGGTGGCTTTTCTTTACATCAAATCTGGTCCCTTGAAGGCTTAGAAATGAGCGGACGCGCCGCTGCGACAGAGCGGCGTCCGTCCAGCATCATTCGGGTCGCTATACGGGGATATTATGCGTTTCATGAAAGTGTCCGGCCTGCCTCTGGTGGCCATCATGCTCAGCCTCTCGGCCTGTGGCGGCGATGATGGCGGCGCTGTGCAGGTCGCGCCAATGGGCGCGTCGTCCGAGACGGTGGCGATCGCCGCGCCGGCGCCCTCCGTTGCGCCGTCCAGCACGGTCGTTTCCGATGACGCCGCTGCAACCGTGACGTCCGCAGCCACTGCGGCCACGGCGGTCTATCCCATGCTGCGGGGTATCAACATTGCGGGCGGCGAGTTCGGCAGCAACGCACCTGGACGGATGAACACCGACTATATTTATCCGACAAAGGCGGAGATCGACTATTACGCCAATCTCGGCTTCAAGATCATTCGCGTGCCGTTCAAGTGGGAACGCATCCAGCCGACATTGAACGGCGCGCTGTCCGTCGCGGATCAGCAGGCGATCCGCACGGTCATCACAAATGCGACGGCGCGCGGCATGACCGTCGTGCTGGACATGCATAATTATGGCCAGCGGGCGACAGGCTCCAACTATCAGACGATGGTCAATGTCGGCACTACACAGGTCCCAGGCTCCGCGCTGGCCGACGCATGGATCAAACTGGCCTATGAATATCGCTATAATGGGAGCGTGTGGCTGGGTCTGATGAACGAGCCGCATACGATGAACGCAGCGACTTGGTGGCCGATCGTCAAGAAACTCGTTGTTGATATTCGCGCTGCGGGGCTGTGGAACAAGCTGCTGGTGCCGGGCACGGCGTGGACCGGCGCGCATTCATGGGTTTCGTCGGGAAATGCGGCGAGCTATAACGGCTTCACCGACCCAGCGAACAATTTCGCGCTGGAGGTTCATCAATATCTTGATGCGGACTCCAGCGGCACCTCGGCAACCTGTGTGGCCGGTTCGGGCACCCGCGTAGCGGAAGTCATCAACTGGTCCAAGTCAAAGGGCGGCGTGAAGCTGTTCATGGGGGAGATGGGCGCGACCTCCGGCACCCAGTGCGGCATCGAATATCGCGATATGCTCAACCGGATGGAGGCGTCCGGCGTGTTCCGGGGCTGGACCGCATGGGGCGGAGGCTCGTGGTGGCCTTCCAGCTATATTTTCCGCACCCTGCCGCTGGCATGGCCGAACACGGCGACGCCGACGCCGCATATGAAATATCTGCTTGAATATGTGAACAAGTAAGACGCGCAGAGATGTGGCTGGCGAAACCCGGCTAGCGCGCCAGCTTTGCCGCTACCATTTCAGCGATCGCCAGGCTTGATGTCAGACCGGGGCTTTCAATTCCGAACAGATTGACCAGACCCGGAATGCCATGATCGCCGGGTCCTTCGACGAGGAAGTCGGCGACTGGCGCGCCGTCCCGCGACACAATCTTTGGGCGGACGCCGGCATAGCCCGGCTCCAGCGCTCCGTCGGGCAGGCCGGGCCAATATTTGCGGATGCCGTCATAGAATTTTTCGGCCCGCGCCGGATCGACTTCATATTCCGGTTGCGCCACCGGTTCGGAATCTGGCCCAAACTTGCCGCGGCCGTCCAGACCAATGGTGATATGGAGCGAATGCCCACCCTGGTGCAGCGAAGTGCCGCCCTGGTGCAGAGGGTAGATCGGCCGAGTGAAAGGCGTCTTTCCAGTCAGGGTGAAGTAGTTGCCTTTGACGAAGCGCGCTTCCGGCACCAGATGCGCAGGATAGCCCTGCGTCCGCGCCGCCAGCGCACAGGCGGAAAGCCCAGCCGAATTCACGAAAAGGTTCGCCTTCAACTTGATCGGATCGCTCCCGCCGATCGACACCAGATGGCCATCTTCGCCCAATATGACGTGATCGACGGGCGAATGCAGCACCAGTGACGCGCCGTTCGCCTCCGCGTCGCCCAGCAGGGCGGTCATATAGCCGTGCGCGTCGATGACGCCGGTGGACGGCGACATGACGGCGGCGGCGCAGCGCAGGTTCGGCTCCAGCGCCTTCGCTTCCTCCGCAGTCAGGCGATAGAGCGCGGCCTCTGGCTCCAACCCCTGTTTCGACGCCGCATCCTCGATCCAGTCGAGCTGCGGCAGGTCCTCCGGGTCGGTCGCGACGACCAGCTTGCCGGTTTTCTTGTGATCGATGTGCCGCTCCTCACAATAGCGATAGAGGAGCTGGCGACCACGCACGCAGAGCGAGGATTTGAGCATGCCCGGCGCATTGAATACGCCAGCATGGATCACCTCGCTGTTGCGGGATGACGTTCCCTGACCGAATGCGCCCTCGCTTTCGAGGATCAGCACCTCGCGCCCCGCCATCGCCAAAGCGCGGGCGACGGCAAGGCCGACCACGCCGGCCCCGGCAATGATGACATCCACTTTTTCGGTCATAGCTAAATTATTCCGAAGGCTCGGCCCGCTTGCGGGCATGGTCCAGCTTGCGGCGCTCAATCAGGAGATAGGCGTAGAACCCGCCCGCAATCGCGAAGGAAACGCCAATCACGCTCGCATCAAAGAGGGTCATTCGCTGTCCTCCAGGACCAGCAGATTGTTGATCTGCACCGCCATGAACATGAACGCGACCGCAGCCAGAATCCATGCGCTGGTTGCGATCGCGCCTTTTCCCTCTCCCCAGCGGTTGAACGCCGTCAATAACTGCACCAGCGCCCCACCGTTGAGCAATGCGGATACCCGTCTGACCTTTTCATTGAAGCGGACAGCGCGGATATCCTTCATTGGCCGGGTTATTTCACTCCGCCGGGACGGGCTGGCCCAGACCGAACAGCTTGGCCTGTTCCTCACGCAGACGATCGATGGTCCGGCCTTCCGGCAGGATCACATCGTCATAGGTGAGCACCTTGTCCTTCGGCACCGCATGCTTGAGGATGCAGTTTACCGCGACGCCCATCGGCAGCAGATTTTCCTGCGCCGTGACATCGGCCCGCTCGCACTGGCCGTAGGTGGTGTAGCCGCCCAGATCGTCGATGGTCTCACCCGCTTCCAGATCGCGCTTGGCAGTGGCGACCACCTCGACCAGCGGGGCGCCCAGCGGCTGGAGCACCGGATCGCGCAACAGCACGACGCGGGCGACCGACAATGGCACCTCGAAATGGCAGAGATGATAGGGGGTATAGAAGCTGTAGAGCGGGCCTTCACCCAGCTTATACAGGTTCAGATAATGCTTCTGCTTGGGGTCGTCATGCGTCGCCAGGACATAGACGCCCGGTCCCGGCTTGGTGCCGACGACATAATCGACCGCGCCGCCGACAGCCTTCAGAGCTTCGACGTCATACATGCCGGTCAGTTCGTCGACATGGCCGCGATGGTCATAGCCGGTCATGCCCCGCTTCAGGATCGACATGCCGGTGCCGTTAGCGACGATCGCCTGCTCGAAGCTGATCTTCGTGCCGTCGGCGAAGCTGGTCACCATATAGGGGTCCTGGCCCCACTGCTTGGCGAAGCCTTCCTGCGTGGTCGGGTTGCGATAGGGGTCCTGCAGGCCCTTGATGTTGCCGCACATCAGTGGGGTGAGGCCGATCGACTTGACGAAGCGGAAGAGGTTCATCTCCACGCCCGGCTGATCGCCATCGGTGGCGGTGAAGATGACGCCGGCTTCGTCCGCCTTCTTCTTCAGCAGGCAGCCGACCGTCGCATCCAGTTCCGCGTTCATGGTCACCATGTCACGGCCATGCGCAATCGCGCCCAGCGTGATGTCGGCGCCATATTCGACTGCGCCGGTGGCGTCGATCAGGCAGTCCAGATCGTCGCTTTCATAGAGGATCGCGGGATCGCTGGTGATGGCGGGCTTGCCGTCCTTGATCGCCTGCGCCAGCTCCTTGACGGAGCTGACCTCGACCCACTCCTGGCCAGCCTGCTCATAGGCGGCCTTCGCCTTGTCGAGATTGCGGTTGCAGATCACCGCCAGCACCATGCCGGGCACGGAGTGCGCGATCTGATTGACGATGCCCTTGGCCATGAAGCCCGCGCCGTACATGCCGACCTTGATCGGACGGCCCTCGGCTTCGCGCTCCTTCAGCAGCCTGTCGGTGACTACATTACCCATAAGTACCTCCCTTGCGTCAGAGCCCCTTCATCAGCTCCACGCCGTGATATTCCTCGTTGAAATCCTGCCAATTGGCGTCCTTCTCCGAAATGATCGCGCCATCCAGCGGCCAGGTGATGCCGATCTTCGGATCATTCCAGCGCAGCCCGCGCTCGGCCTGCGGATTGTAAAATTCGCTGGCGAGGTAGAGCGTCTCGGTGTCCGGCTCCAGCGTGACGAAGCCATGGGCGAAGCCGCGCGGCACATAATAGGCCAGGCGGTTTTCCGCCGTCAGTTCGACGCCATGCCACTTGAGGTAAGTGGGCGACGTCGGCCGCAGATCGACGATCACGTCCCACAGCGCGCCCTTGATGCAGCGGACGATCTTCACCTCTGGCGAGGGGGGAAGCTGATAGTGCAGCCCCCGCAGGGTCCCCGCCTCCGCATTGAAGGAATTGTTGGCCTGAACGAAGCGGGTTTCGAGGCCCGCCTCCGCCATTTCCTTCTCGCAGAAGATGCGCTGGAACCAGCCGCGGGAATCCCCGCGCTGTTCCGGCTCGATCACATAGACGCCGTTCAGCGGCGTTTCGTGGAACTTCATGCAGCCAGCCTCAGGTCAGGGGCCAGCACGCCCTCATCGCACAGACCGTTGAGGATCTTCAGGCGGATGAAGTTGGACTGGCGGAAATTGGCGTCGTTGAAGCCGGCCTTGACGAAATTGTCGCGCAGTTCGGCGATCGTGCCTTCCAGCGTTTCGAGCGGCTGATGGTCGGGCGCCAGCTTCTCGAACAGCGAGAAATCGACGCGATACGACCGGTTGTCGGCGGGCGGCGAGGTCGCGATCGTGACCTTGGCGCTGGGGATCATCTTGCCCACGGCGTTGGCGAGGTCGCGGACCTGCACGTTCCACCGCTCCGAACCGGCGTTGATCTTCAGGAACTGGCCGCCGGCCTCCTTGTCGCGGACGATCGCCCATTCAATCGCGCGGCACATGTCGCGGACGTGGATCAGCGGACGCCAGGGCGTGCCGTCCGACAGGACGTCGACGGTGTTGCTGGCGACGGCGCCGGCGACGAAGTCGTTCAGCACGAGGTCGAGGCGCAGGCGGGGCGAGGCGCCGCAGGCGGTCGCGAAGCGCAGCGCCGTCACGGTCATGTCGCCTTCGAGCTGGGCCAGGCCCTTCTCCGTGTCGATCTTCGAATGGGCATAGGCGGTCAGCGGCGCGACCTGGCTGCTTTCCGTGCGGGGCTGACCGTCGGCGGCCGCGCCGTAGATCGAGCAGCTCGACGCGAACACGAAGCGGTCAACGCCGGCTTCGGAGGCGAGCTTTGCGGTCGAAAGGACCGCCTTGCAGTTGATCTCGTCCGTGACGAGCTCGAACCGCTTGCCCATGGCATCGTTGGAAATGGCGGCGAGGGCGACGACCGCGTCGAAACCCTTGAGGTCGTCGACAGTCAGATCGCGGACATCCTTGAACCACTGCTGGTCGAGGACGGCTTCCGGTAGGCGCGACGGATCGGACAGGCAGCTTGCGAACCAGCCGCGATCGACGCCGACCAGGAAAGAGTCGGGAAAGCGCTTGCGCAGGTGCTGGGCAAGGACCGGGCCGATATAGCCCATGTTTCCGGTGATCAGGATACGCATTCTATCTTACTCCCACACGCGCCAGGGCGCTTGTTTCTTGTTCCACAAACCTTCGAGGTAATTCTTGTCGCGCAGCGTATCCATCGGCTGCCAGAAGCCGTCATGCTGGTACACGCTCATCTGGCCCTGGGCGACCAGGGTCTCCAGCGGGCCTTCTTCCCAAACCGTCGTATCGTCGGTGATCGTCTCTACCACTTTGGGGCTGCAGACGAAGAAGCCGCCATTGATGAGGCCGTCGCCGCCCTTGGCCTTCTCGCGGAAGCCGGTGACCTGATTATTCTCGATATGCAGATTGCCGAAGCGGCCCGGAGGCTGAACGGCGGTGACGGTCGCCAGGCGGCCTTCTTTCTTGTGGAGCGCCAGCAGGGCGGGAATGTCGATGTCGGCGACGCCGTCGCCATAGGTCAGGCAGAAGGCTTCCTCATCCTTGATATAGGGATAGACGCGCTTCAGGCGGCCGCCGGTCATCGTGTCGGGACCGGTGTCGACCAGCGTCACCTTCCACGGCTCGGCGCGGTTGGAATGGAGCGTTGTCGTGTTGTTCGACAGGTCCACCGTCATATCGGACAGCATCGTGTGATAATTCACGAAGAAGTCCTTGATGACCTCGCCCTTGTAGCCAAGGCAGATCACGAAATCGTTGATCCCGTAATGGGAATAGATTTTGAGGATGTGCCAGAGGATGGGGCGGCCGGCGACCTCCACCATGGGCTTTGGACGCACAGACGTTTCCTCGGAAATCCGGGTGCCAAGGCCACCGGCAAAAATGACTGCTTTCACTACGCTTTCCTCAATCTTGAATCGACTTCATTCGGGCTGGGCTTTTCCACCCATGATCCAAATTCATCAGGGAGCATAACGGCCCGGCTTTTGCCGTTTCCGATTCGCTGCGTCTGTTCTCCCGCGCTAACCCGAAGACGTTTATTTTTTGCGATAGGGAAACGGCCATGCCTGCGCCGGCTCTTATCCAAGCGCCATCTGGCTGCGTTGTGTTGTCGGATTCCCGATCGATTTTTCCGCTGCAAGGGCGATCGACGCCATCTTGTCCAACCGGCTTTCCAGTTCCGCCGTATGCTCCAGCCCCAGCGTATCGAGGATTTGCGCCCAGCGATGCGCCCAGTCATGCCGTTTCAAACATTGCGCCGCGTTGGTGACCCGCGCAAGCGCCATACGTTCCGTTTGCGCGTCGAGATCGGACAGAAAGCCGCGCAGGTCGGCAACATCCTCGGGGAGGTCGATCACTGCGTCTTCCCAGTCGAAATATTCGCCAAACTCCTGACAGCCGGGGGCCGAACCCAGGACCACGGAGCCGCCAGCCGCACCTTCGAAATAGCGGGTGGACAGCGCCTGTTCCTTGAAATTCTTGCTCTCGCTGCTGGGGTCCACCACCGCATGATTATAGGCGATGAAATATTTGCTGCGCTTGATCGTGTTGGCGGTCATCAAACGATGCTCATGCCAGTTGGTGATCGCGCCCTGCTTGCTGGTGTCATGAGAATACATGAAGCTGTTGTCGGCCCCCGCCAACGCGACCAGCTTTTCATGGATGGGCACTGACCTGCGTCCCATGCTGAACACATCGACAAAGCGTTCCGGGTTTTCCGGGAAAGGCGTGGAAAGGAGGCAATCAGTCGCCGTCGACAGAAACGAAATCGGGACGGTCACATATTTCCGCAGGTTCGGAATGCATTCCCGGTTCAGCACAAACACATGATCGAACTGGTTCAGCAGAGCCAGTTCGGTCTTGGTCGACTCATGCACATGGGACCAGGTTTCCAGAATGAAGGCTACCGCCTTGCCGCACCGCTTACGCCAGTTCTCGATCTGGCCGAGCGCGGTCAGCTCCACCGGGAACTGGCACATGAACATAAACAGATCATAGTCGCGATCGACATGCACGGGCTGCATGTTCGACTGCCCCGCCTTGCCGAACTTTCGCAGCAATTGCGACTGCGACCGGCAGAATAATTCTCCAAACAGGTAGGAGAAACTGGGCCGAATGGCGCGGCCAGCCGTATATTTGGCGCCGGGAGGGGCGAGCACGTCGGCATTTTCGACACCAGCTACGACGTTCAAAAACGCATAGCATTGACCGTTAAATACTTCAGGCCAGGCGTTGTAATTTGACGACAGCAAAACAGATCGCGCAGTCACCACACCGTCCCTTCAGACCCACCGCTAACCCAGCGGCTTGTTGCAGGCGCGATGCGCCAGACGTCTTTTCCCGGCGTCAACCGGGGCTTAAAAGCCGGGGGATAGGGCCGTGGCGACCTTGGTGCCCAAAACCAGCTTCACAAAACCGCCCCCCGGTCGAAAATTGTGAAGAATATAAAATATCACGCTTGGATCATTCATCTGTCCAATGCTGCAAATGCTAAATCGTCGCAGGATGCTGGTCAACGGCATTTACTGGTTTACGGCAGGGTTACGCTGTCCTGAATCTAGACATAGCCGGGTGTTGATTGACGGGTTGCGCTGAAAGCTGACGAAGGACAGAATAAAGGCATTTCTAAGCTGTTGGAACGGAACAAAATGCCTGGAAAATCAGCGGAAAAACGCCGTCCCGGCACATGGGGCTTTGTGGATCGGCGGCACTACGCCATCGAGCTTGGCCTGGCCGTCGTCACGTCGTGCCTTGTCGCCGCGAGCACCATTGCGACTTCGCCGGGCGTCACTGCTCCGCCGGGTTCCGCCAGGCAACCGCTTTACGGCATCAACCTTGCCGGAGGGTCATTCGCGCCGGAGAAGCTGCCCGGCCGTCTTGGCACGGACTATATCTACCCCGACAGAGCGGAGGCCGAGCTGTTTACGGCGCAGGGGTTCGATATGCTCCGGCTGCCGGTATTGTGGGAACGCATTCAGCCTGAGCCGTTCAAGCCGCTTTCCGAACAGGAAATGGCGGCGGTCGACGAGAGCATAAGAAGCGCCGAAGGCTTCAAGACCATCCTGTTCGACGTTCATAATTATGCCCGATATCGGGGCAAGCGGCTGGATCAGGCAGAGGATGGCGGCGCGATGCTTGCCGATCTTTGGACCCGCCTTGCAGAGCATTACAAGGGGTCGCCAAAAATCGCCTTTGGCATCATGAACGAGCCGTTCGACATTGATGCGCCGACATGGAGAAAGATCAACGATCAGGCCGTCGCCGCCATAAGGAAAACTGGAGCAACCAATATGCTCCTGATTTCCGGCACGCGCTGGACCGGCGCGCATAGCTGGACAGAGGGCGGATCGGGTTCCAACGCCGCGGCGTTCGAGGATTTCCAGGATCCGGGCAATAATTATCTGTTTGAAATGCACCAATATCTCGACCCCGACAGCTCCGGCACGCAGGACAAATGCCTGGATGCCGAAGCGGGGAGCCGCAGGCTGGAGGAGGCGACCCAATGGCTGCGGGCGCACAAGGCGCGCGCCTTGCTTGGCGAATTCGGCGCGACCTCAAGCCCTGTTTGCCTCAAAGCGCTTGAGAATATGATGACCTACATCAACGCCAATACGGATGTATGGGCGGGATGGAGCTATTGGGCGGCGGGCGCATGGTGGGGCGGATACCCGATGAGCATTCAGCCCGGCGATGACGGTAGGCAGAAGCCGCAAATGGCGGTGCTGCAACGCTACATGCAACGCTAGGCGTCGCGCGGGATCAGCCTATCGCAACATGCCGGCGATCGCCGGACGTCTGGGCGTTAAAGGCACAGGCATGGGAGTTGGCGTCCCATGCTCTGCAACTTCCTGTCCCGGCTCAACTTCATCCCTTTGCGAGCGCATGAAGCCCGCCAGGAACCACAGCATGCTCGCGACCTTGATTGTGAAGATAGACGTGCCTGCGACCACGAGCGAACAGGCGATAAACAGGCCCGCCGAATATGCGAAGCGTTTCTGGGATGCCGTGCTCTGAGGGAGATAGAAGGAGATGAACATCCATAGCAGAATGAGGCCGGGCAGGGTGGCGGCGTAGATGAAATAGGGATAGCCGCTGTCCACGAAAGCGTAGGATTCCATGATCTTCTGGCCGAGCGCGCCCTCCAGATCCAGTTTCTGCAGCGTTCGAATGGTCAGAGAGAGGCGTCCCGCAAAATCGTCCGCATATGGTCTGTTGGGATCCTCGATGAACCAGGCCACTGCGATCAACAGGGGCGCGATGATGACGTTCAGATAGCGCGGCATCCGCGGATACAGAAAATATCCGGCAGGCGCGATCACCGCCAGGATCAGCGACGTGCGCGTGTTGTTCGTGACCAGAATCGCCACAATCACGGCGATGAAGAAAATTTTCCGCCACGCCGTGAGCTTGGGCCAGAGGCTCATCAGATAGACCGTGAGGAAGGCGGCGAAATTCGCCATCGACACCTGTTCCAGGAAAATGGACGAGGTGCGGTGCGCGGTCAGGCCAAAGCTGAATCGTTCCTTGAAACCCAATGCATTGCCGAAAAGGCCGCTCTTGTCCCAATCGGGAATCTCAAGCCCGCGGGTCTTAAAGAAATATTGCGCCGGCTCGAACAATTGGACGTACATCGGCGTGTCCACAATTTCGATGACAAGCACGACCGCCGTCAGGATCGTCGTAACCAGCACCGCCATGTTCAGCGTGCTCAACCGCGCCCGCAAACCCAGCATCGTGAAAAGGGCGATAATCGCCATATTCCGCATCGTGTCCGGGAAAAACACCTCGTTGATCGCGGACAGATAGATCGTGATCGCCAGAAAGGAGAAAGCCAGCAACAGGCTCGGCAAATCATCTCTGGTGAAGCTGATCCGCAGAATGGCGAGCAGGGCGGACGCCAGGATGACAGGCTCTATGATCAGCACGGAGGTCGCGCTGATCGGCAGTCCCGCTGCGCCGGCCATAGCGAGCAGGCCGTTATAGAAAACGGCCATCACGGCCAGCGCGCCAAGAACGAATTGGTATCGCGTGTCCCGCGCTGTCGCTGCTGCGGTATTGAGCGGCGATACCGGCTGTTCCGAAAAGCGGATGATCGGCGGTTGAGTGGAACGCCGCATTATATCATTGCCTCCCGAAGCGCCTGATCAGGACATCATCACCACGGACGTCTGGGGAACGCCCTTCAGGGTGATCATGTCCACCAGGGCACGCAAATCATTCATCGATGACTCATGCTCACGGACAGCCAGCATCGCGCCATGGACGCCAATCGCGGCACGAGCCACGAGCGGCGCCAGCAATGATCCGCATTCGATGATCACCGCGTCAAAGTCCTCCATCGCGGGAAGCAGGCGATGAACGAGCTGCTCGCGCTCTAGCAGGGCGGACGCGTCAGGACGGGACGGACCAGCGGGAATGACCCACAGATTGTCGATCGCCGTCTGCATGGCCAGGCGGAGCGGCGCGTCCGTCGACGCCAGCAGGGTGCTTACGCCGCTGCGGTTGTTGATACGGAACAGGTGGTTGTGCACCGGCTGATCCAGATTGGCGTCGACCAGCAATGTGCGGGTGCCGCCCTGCGCGCAGACGACGGCCAGGTTGGCGGCGACGAGCGCGGATTCGCGGGCGGCCTCGACGCCGGACACCAATACGATCTTCGCCGCGCCCTGGGTGCTCAGCATGATGCCCAGGTTGAGCAGCATGACCTTGATGCGCTCGACAAATTCATGATGCGGGTCGAAGGCCGCGATAACCCGGTGATCGACCGACTCATCATCCGGCGAGAGGACCTTCACGCCATGCTGACGCTCCTGCGCAATGCGGAGCATCGCAGGCGTGACGAGGCCCATTTCAACCGACGCTTCGCCGAACAGCTTGCCGGTGTTGGACTGGTGATCGAGGATCGATTCCACCTGATCGTCACGCAGGGCGCCCAGGCCGACAAGGACTTCACCCAGGCGGCGCCAGTCCTTCCGGGACTGACGGCCGACCTCAAGATTGTTCGGCAGGTTGTTGCTGGCGGAAGAACGAAGACGCATCAGTTTGCACTCGCATCGGTGAGCATACGGGGAGTCTCGCGGGGCAGGGAGAGACGTGCGACGACCGGCACGCCAATGAGCTTCTCCACATTCGCGAGCGTCCGTACCCTCGGATTGAGATATTCGAGCAGGATGGCGACACCAGCGCCGATCGCAAGGCCCATCATGACGGCGAGCATCGACAGCAGGCCAACTTTCGGGCTGGTCGGGCGGTCGGGCGCTTTCGCCGTGTCGAGCTGCGATACGTTGGCCAATGGCAGGGCGCCGCGAAGCTGCATCTGCGAAGCGCGGCTGCTCAGGTCATTATATCGCTGCTGGGCGGTCGCAAGGTCCTGCTGCAATGTCGCGAATTTGCCAAGGTTGCTCGACATTTCAACCAGTTGCGACCGCTGTGCGTTTGCTGCGCTCTGCAACTGGCCTGCGCGGGCGGCGGCGGCGGCGCTTTCAGCCGCGATGGCCGCCTGGCGAGACCGGACAAAGGCGTCGGTGGCGCTCCGGCGTTCGGCATTGAGGCGCGCCTTAATTGTCGCCAGCTCAGCTTCAGCCGCCTGCAGTGTCGGGTGATTGGGGCCGAGCGTGGCCTCATATTGGCTGACTTGCGCCGCCTTTGTAGCATATTCGGTGCTCAGGCGCTGAACAGTCTCCGTATTCTGCGCGTCGGCGACGCCCTGGGCATCCGATCCGCCCATATTGGCGGCACCGGCGGCGGCGGCCTGCGAACCGGCCAATTGCGACACGGTGGCGGCGAGCGCGCCAGCGCTGGCCTGCGTGTCACCGGAGATGCCGGTCGCCTTCACGAAGCTGCTGAGCGCGCCTTCCGCCCGCTCCACATCCTTGCGTGCTGCGGACATGTTGCCGGACAGGAATTTGGCGTAGGCCTGGGCCGGGCCAGTGCTCAACTCGCGCTGCGCATCAACATATCCGGTCGCGAAACGGTTGGCGAGCTCGGCCGCCTTTTCCGGCTCAGCGGCGACAGCATTGATCGCCAGAACCTTGGTATCGGCCTGTGTCGTCACGGAGATCGCCGACAGCAGCTTGGCGCGGAGCCAGTCGTCAAAAGGCTGACCGCTTTTGCTCTGGCTGCCCCATTTCGCTTCATATTCCTTGCGCTCAGCCGCAGGAATGGCCTGGACGACACGCTGCACGACCTTTGAGCTGCGAATCACCTCTGCCTCTGTCGCGAGGCGATTGTCCTGCTGCGGACCATTATTGTCGCTTTTCAGCGGATCAGGCGCAGACTTGTCGAAATAAAGGCTGGCTGATGCCTGATAGGTGCGGGGAGCAAAGACCAGATATACCGCCATCAATGCGACGATGACGGCGGTGATGATCGCCACCACCTTCCGCCGGAACCATACGACCTCGAACCAATCCGTTAAACTTCTCATGCTTGTTCCCTCGCATAGGACGGCATGGTTCCCTGGGGCTGAGTCAACTCAAGCGCGACTAGCAGGAACTGTGGTGCCAGGCTGTCTTTGAATACCACGAGGTCGCCCTCGCTCGTTATGGCCGAACTCAGCCGCGCCGCAGCGGTTGAAAGGTCCCGTACGGAACCGGATGCCGCTTCCGACATCACCAATTCCTTGATGTCGCTGACATCCAATCCCCGGCGATGCGCGGCTTTCCGCGCGAAATCGGCCAGGCTTTCCGGATGGTCCGCCTCCGCCTGAGCCAGTTGCTTGAACAGGTCGGCGTCGTCAGTGTTGAACTCATTCCATTCGACGAACGCAGCCTCGATACCGCCCAGGACGGCGCCGACCGTAACGGTCGCGACATTATCGTCCAGCGCGACGCAGGCGGCGTGCATCCCGAAAAGGCGGGCGTGGTAGGGCGACCCACAAGCAAGCTCGGCGATTTTCTTCTTGGCGTCGGTCGTGAACACCAATCCGCTGATATTCGCGCAGATATCCAGGATCGTGCAGACTTCCTCGTCTGTCAGAGGCTCGATGGACACCGGCGTAACGTGACGGCGAAGGGAAGGGTGAGCATCGATGAGCGCGGGCACGTCGGACGCAATGCCAACCAGCAGGAACGACACCGGCAAACGCGCATCCGAACTCAGCTTCAGCAGCGACGCCACCTCCGACCGGGTCTCCATATTCTCGATCCGGTCAAATTCGTCGAGGATGAAGATCACGCGGGAATATTTGATTTCAGCGAGATAATTGACGAGATTTCGGGCGCTGCAGTTCGTCCGCGCCTGATCGATCGCGTCTTCGAGCAGTTGCTGATCCCGCGGGTCGAAACAGGTTTTCGGGATCTGTTCGACATAGGGAAGCATCAGTTCCGGGAAAGTGATGCTGCCGATGCTGGCCATATAGAGAACGACTGCGCCTTCTTCATCGGCATAATCGCCAAATACGCGCGCCAGCGACGTTTTGCCCGAACCGCGAGGGCCATAGATGAAGGCGTGGTTGCCGCCATAGAGCGTGCCGCTGAGCAGCGCGGTCAGTTTCGAATCGCGGCCGCGCAGGGCGTCTCGCGAACTGACGGGCTGAGATACGTCGAAGGCCAGCGAAACGCGCTGGCGCTTACGCGCCGATTCCAGCGGGCTTGTGCGCGTGATCTCGGTCGGTTCCGGCACGAAAGGGGCCGGAAATTCCGTGACCTTCGCGCCCGCGCCCAGCTTGAATTCCGGAAAGGCGGGAGGGCTGTCGGCTGTGGTCGACGCTTCATCCTCCGCCGTTTCCGCGGCTTCGGCGGGGACCTCCTCCTCAAAACGGGAGGATTTCTTGCGGCTGAAGAGATCGGAGAACCAGCTCATGATTGATACAGGCCTTTTACTATCCAGCGTTCGAAACCCACCGGCGCACCACTGATCGGCGTGGCGCGCCCGGAATACCCAGAAAACAGCGGAAACATCTCACGGCTCCCGACAGTGCGGAAGCCCGAATCGCTGAAATGTTCGTGCGACGGATGATAACTGCCGCCGCTTTCAGTCTTCTTGGTATTCACACTTGTCGCAGCCATCGACTGACAATTCCTAAACGAAAGGCATTCTTCTCCGCGTGCGACCGGTTATCATTGCTTTTGCCCGAAACAGAAAAAGGGGCCGTCTGCGCGGCCCTCAATTCCCTTAGAGCCGTCCGACCAGATTCACGCCGAATTCAAACCGGTTATATTCCGGTCCGAAAGCGGCGCCGTTAGACGTCCTCTTGGTGTAGGCCGCCTCCGCGTTGATCTCGAAATGACGGTTGGCCAGATAGCGGACGCTGCCGCGAACCTGCGCCAGCTTGTCCTCGCGGTTGATGCCGCGATAGGTGTTCACATTATATCCCGCCGTTCCAGACAGAATGATGTAGCGCAGCAACTCATGGTCGACGCGCGCATTCACACCGGTCGTGAACTGTGCCGAAATGTTGGGATCGCCGCTTTCGGTGATGTTCCGGAAGCCGTTCAGCGTGACCGTGGTCAGGCCGCTGGCATAATAGACCATCTGACCCGTCAGTGCGAAGCCGCCGAAATCGCGATAGAGCGCGGAGTCAAATACGCGGCGGGTGTAACCAGCCGCGACCGTGCCGCGCAACTTACCCGAATCGATTCGCAGGCCGGCCAGACCTTCATATTGGTCGCCGTCACGATTGGCGACGCCAGGCGTGATGAACGAACGGGTGTAGTTGACGTTGGAATAACGTCCCTCGACGAAGCCGCTTGTCGCGCCCGTCAAAGAGGCTTCGACGCGGCCAGTGCCGCGCAGCACCGTGCGATCACGGAAACCCTGATCGAAAGACGTGCCAGCGGCCAGCCTTGCATTGTTGAACTGGGTTTTGTCGACATCGACCGCCACGGTTCCGCGAATGCGGCTGCCGCCGGCGCGGAAGCGCAGATAACCGATATATTGCGCGTAGCGGATAGGCGCGAGCGCGCCGGTCGGGAAGCTGCCCGAATCCTGCCGCTCATAATTGCGGCGGGCCGATGCGCCGCCAGCGAGATAATTGCCGCCGCCCATAGGCATGGTGGCCGATACTTCCGCGCCCAGGCCGGTTTCGTTCGCCGCCTTTTCATCAGCGAAACGGCGAAGCGCCGCATCCACCTTTGCCTGGAAAGAGGCGGTGTCGTCGTTCCCGCCACGCTTTGTGATCGTCAGCGAAGGATCGACGCCCAACCAGAAATCGTTGCTCGCGCCAGTGGCGGTGCCGAACACGTTGCTGGTGTAATTGGCGCCGACGCCAACCTGGGGCAGGACGGTGAGAACGCCGAGCGGAATGCCGCTGGCCTGAAATTCGGGGCGATACCGCTCGGATACGCTGACGCGTTCGCTGGGATAATCGCTAGGCAGGACCGGGATGGGATTCGTCATCACCTGCGCCCAGGCGGGTACCGGCACCAGTGCCGCACCAGCAATCGCTAGGTTGCTGACTTTCTTCGAAAACTTCATAGTTGCCATCTGGCCCCCCAATATTATGGCCCTATTACAATATAGCAGCCTTGCCATATTTGTGCACTGCACATTTGGCTCCGGTCATGCAATAGTCGCCTCATGCCCGAACAAGATACGGGTGTATAGCTGAACACGCCAGATTGAGGGTCATGTTCAGGAATGACACATGTCCCCGCTACCTAGCGCATCGCGCCGCAATCTATTGCACCGCATGATAACGCAGTGCAATAAGGATGCTGCTGTAGCAAATATCGGGAATGGGTAAATCAAATGCTTAAAGCGACATCGAAACAGGCGAGGAGTGTTTACTGGAGAGCCGGAACCGTGGTCTTGCTGGCTGCGATTTGTTCCGCTTGTGTATCAGGTACTCTGCCACCATCCTCGACAACAGAAGTGACTGCAGGGTCCATGCAGCAATATAAGCTGGGCGCTGGCGACAAGCTGCGAGTGATCACATTCGGCCATACGGATCTGAGCGCCGAGTTCCTGGTTTCCGACAGCGGCGTCATCGCGTTCCCGCTGGTTGGACAGGTGAAGGCGGCTGGCCTGACGCTTGATCAATTCCAGCAGAATCTTGCGGCGCAGCTCAAAAATGGCGGTTATGTCGTCAATCCGAACGTCAGCGCCGAAGTCATCGAGTACCGGCCATTCTATATTCTGGGCGAAGTTCAGAAGCCGGGCGCATATCCCTATCAGGCGGGGCTTACCGCTGTAAGCGCGATTGCGACTGCGGGCGGCCTTACCTATCGCGCCAATCAGCGCAAGATTTTCGTACGCCGGGCGGGCACCGCAACCGAAGTTGAGATTTCGGTCACCGCCGCGACGCCGATTTTCCCAGGCGATACCGTGCGTATTGGCGAACGCATTTTCTGATTGATCTATGATGAAACGGCCCGCGCCGGGTAGGCGCGGGCCGTTTCCTTTGCCGGCATCGCTCTATGGGGGAGGATGGCTTCCTTCCACGCGGCCCCATGCCCGTGTCGGATTGCATTGCCGCAAAAACTCTCCATATCCGTAGTATCTTACGGGCGATGAATATCGCAGTTCGCGGTCTTTCCGGTGTCCGGGCCGAGTCCGGCTTTTGGGCATCCCCGTTTTGCAGACCTTGAGGAAAAGGCAGAGATGGAACCAATCTACATTGTTTCGGGCGTTCGCACGGCCATTGGCGACTTTGGCGGCAGCCTCAAGGATTTTGCTCCAGCGGACCTCGGCGCGAAGGTGATTGCGGAGGCGGTCAACCGCGCCGGCGTTCAACCAACCGACGTTCAGCATGTCGTCATGGGTCAGGTCATTCCCACCGTTCCCCAGGACGCCTACATGTCGCGGGTCGCAGCCATCAAGGCCGGGATTCCTGTGGAAGCGCCTGCGCTCACGCTCAATCGCCTGTGCGGTTCGGGGGTTCAGGCAATCATATCTTCGGCGCAAATGGTCGCTCTGGGAGAAGCGGATATTGCGGTTGCCGGTGGCGCGGAGGTGATGAGCCGTTCGCCTCATTACGTCTCGGCCGCGCGTTTTGGCCAGAAAATGGGCGCCATCGAAATGGTGGACGCCCTCATTGCGACGCTCAGCGATCCATTCGAAGGGTTCCATATGGGGATCACCGCGGAAAATGTCGCGGCGGAATATGATATCAGTCGTGAGGCGCAGGATGTGGCCGCCGCGGACAGTCATGCCCGCGCCGCGCGCGCTCAGGCGGAGGGCCGTTTTGCCGATCAGATCCTTCCGATTGAGATCAAGGAGCGCAAGGGCGTTCGTCTGTTTGATGCGGATGAGCATGTTCGCGCGGAAACGACGGCCGAGAGCCTGGCTGGCCTCCGTCCGGCCTTCAAAAAGGATGGCTCGGTAACGGCCGGCAACGCCAGCGGCATTAATGATGGCGCGGCTGCGGTGGTGCTCGCGTCCGGCAAGGCGGTGAAAGAACGAGGCCTTAAGCCGATGGCTCGCATCCTGGGCTGGGGCCATGCGGGTGTCGATCCCCATGTGATGGGCATCGGTCCCATAAAGGCGGTGCCGATCGCGCTTGAGCGGGCGGGTCTGTCACTGTCTGATATGGACGTTATTGAATCGAATGAGGCTTTCGCTGCCCAGGCCTGCGCCGTGTCCAAGACGCTGGGTTTCGATCCTGAGAAGGTCAATCCGAACGGATCGGGCATCTCGCTGGGGCACCCGGTTGGCGCCACCGGAGCTATCCTGACCGTGAAGGCGGCTTATGAACTGGCCCGCACGGGCGGCCGCTATGGTCTGATCACCATGTGCATCGGCGGTGGGCAAGGTATTGCGATGGTGATCGAGCGCGTTTGATTATTGGTCTGGCAAGCGTCACCGGCCCGCCAGTCAGGCGGCCGGGGCGCTGACCAGTTCCAGAACCCGATCGGCCCATTCCTTTCTGCAGATCAGAAGGTCGGGCATATACACGTCTTCCTGATTGTAGATCAGCGGCGATCCATCGACGCGGGATATATGCAGGCCGTGAGCGGCAGCCACGGCGGCAGGCGCACAGCTATCCCACTCATATTGGCCGCCCGTGTGCAGATAGATTTCCGCTTCGCCCCGCACGACGCTCATGGCTTTTGCGCCTGCCGACCCCATCGGGATCAATTCCGCGCCCAGCGCCTCGGCCACTGCAAGGGCTTCTTGCGCAGGCCGGGTGCGTGACACGACCATACGCGGCGGGTTCGCGCCAGCCGGCAACGCCGTTTGCCGATCCGTTCTCAGCACAATCCCGCCGTCAAGGCCGGGCAGGGCGACCGCGCCGATGACGGGTTCGCCATCCACCGCAAGCGCCACATGCACGGCCCAATCGGATCGCGCCTCCCCATATTCGCGCGTCCCGTCGATAGGATCGATGATCCACACCCGCGATTTGGAAAGACGGGAGCCGTCGCATTTGCTCTCCTCGGACAGCAGGCCGTCATCCGGGCGCGCTTCCCTGATCGCTGCCACAAGGAACTGGTTTGCGGTGAGGTCCCCCGCCTTGCCCAGCGCCTTGGGGCTGAAGATGCCCGATGCGCGGACTTCCATTAGGATGCGGCCAGCGGTTTCCGCAAGATGGGCCGCCAGTTCTGCGTCGCCCATGCTCAAAGGTCGGGACTCCATATCCCGATGACGCGCTCCACGATCAGGTCGGCGGCGGCTTCGGCATCCAGCTTGCTCGTGTCGATACGAATTTCGGGCTTTTCGGGCACCTCATAGGGGCTGTCTATGCCAGTGAAGTTCTTGAGCTGTCCTGCCCGCGCCTTTGCATAAAGACCCTTCACGTCCCGTTTTTCCGCTTCGGCGAGGCTGGTGTCGATATGCACCTCCACAAACTCGCCCACCGGCAACATCTGCCGCACCATCTCGCGCTCCGAGCGGAAGGGGGAGATGAAGGCTGTGATGACGATAAGGCCCGCATCGGTCATCAGCTTGGCGACCTCGCCAACGCGGCGGATATTTTCCACCCGGTCGGCGTCGGTGAAGCCCAGATCCTTGTTAAGCCCATGACGCACATTGTCTCCATCGAGCAGGAAGGTATGCCGCCCAAGCGCGTGCAACTTCTTCTCGACGATGTTCGCGATAGTGGACTTGCCGGAGCCGGACAGCCCCGTGAACCAGAGCAGCTTGGGTGACTGCCCCTTCTGCGCGGCGTGCGCCTCCCTGGTGATGTCTACCGCTTGCCAATGGATATTGTCGGCGCGGCGCAGGGAGAAGTGAAGCATGCCCGCCGCGACTGTGGCATTGGTCATCTTGTCGATCAGGATGAACCCGCCAAGATCGCGATTATCGGCATAGGCTTCGAAAGGGATCGGCCGGTCCGTCGACAGATTGGCGACACCGATAGCGTTCAGGTCCAAAGTCCTTGCCGCCAACTGCTCCATCGTGTTGACGTTGACTTGATATTTGGGCTGCTGGACCGTCGCGGTTACCGTCTGCGCGCCGATTTTCATCCAATAGGGACGGCCGGGCAGCATCTCCGCCTCGTCCATCCAAACAATCGTCGCCTCGAACTGGTCTGCGACCTGCGGCGGGCTATCGGCGCTGGCAATGACGTCTCCGCGGGAGCAATCCACTTCGTCGGCCAGCGTCAGTGTAACGGACTGCCCCGCAATCGCATGGTCCAGATCAGCGCCGAGCGTCACGATCTGCTTGACCGTGCTGGTCTTGCCGGACGGCAGGATGCGCACGGCATCGCCAGGGCGGATCGATCCGCTGGCGATCAGGCCGGAAAATCCCCGGAAATCAAGGTTTGGCCGGTTCACCCACTGAACCGCCATGCGGAACGGCTTGCGCGCATCGACGGTGGCGTCGACCTCCACCGTTTCCAGGTGCTGCATCAGCGAAGGCCCGGAATACCAGGGCGTATTCGCGCTCAGGCCGGTGATATTGTCGCCCTTGAATCCGGAGATTGGCATGGCGACAAAACTGGAAATGCCGATCGAGCAGGCAAATTCGGTATAGTCCTTCAAAATCCCGTCGAAAACAGCCTGATCATAATCGACCAGATCCATCTTGTTCACGGCCAGGACAATGTTGCGGATGCCGATCTGGTGCGCGAGGAAGCTGTGCCTGCGGGTCTGGGTCAAAACGCCTTTGCGCGCGTCGATCAGGATGATGGCGAGGTCGGCAGTCGAAGCGCCAGTCACCATGTTGCGGGTATATTGTTCATGCCCCGGCGTGTCGGCGACGATGAACTTGCGTTTCTCCGTCGCGAAGAAACGGTAGGCGACATCAATGGTGATGCCCTGTTCCCTCTCGGCGGCGAGGCCATCGACGAGGAGGGCGAAATCAATCTCCTGCCCCTGCGTACCCACGCGCTTGCTGTCCGCCTCCAGCGCGGCGAGCTGATCCTCGAAGATCATCTTGCTGTCATAGAGAAGGCGCCCGATCAGTGTCGATTTGCCGTCGTCCACTGACCCGCAGGTGATGAAGCGCAGCATCGTCTTGTGCTGGTGCACGTCCAGATAGGCGTCGATGTCCGCTGCGATCAGCGCATCCGTCTGGTAGATTGGCTCAGGCGTGAGGGTCTCGCTCATCAGAAATACCCCTCCTGCTTCTTTTTCTCCATGCTGGCGTCCCCGGCGTCGCGGTCGATAGCGCGGCCCTGCCTTTCCGATGTGGTGGTCAGCAGCATTTCCTGGATCACTTCCGGCAGGGTTTTGGCCTCGCTCTCGACAGCGCCGGTCAGCGGATAACAGCCCAGCGTGCGGAAGCGGATCGAGCGTTCTACCGGCACTTCGCCTTCCTTCAGGCGGAAGCGGTCATCATCAACCATCAGCAACATGCCGTCCCGTTCGACCGTCGGGCGCGGCGCGGAGAAATAGAGCGGAACGATCTCGATCCCCTCCAGATGAATATATTGCCAGATGTCCAGTTCGGTCCAGTTGGAGATGGGGAATACCCGCATGCTCTCGCCCTTGGATTTCCGCGCGTTGTAGAGATGCCATAGCTCCGGCCGCTGCGCCTTGGGATCCCAACGGTGCGACGCGGTCCGGAAGGAGAAGATGCGTTCCTTCGCCCGGCTCTTTTCCTCGTCCCGCCGCGCGCCGCCAAAGGCCGCATCGAAGCCATATTTGTCCAGCGCCTGCTTCAGCCCTTCGGTTTTCCACATATCGGTGTGAAGCGGGCCATGGTCGAAGGGGTTGATGCCTTTCTCCAATGCTTCCGGGTTCTGATAGACCAGAAGCTCCATGCCCGCCGCAGCGGCCGCCTTGTTGCGGAGCGCGTACATGTCGCGGAATTTCCAGGTCGTATCGACATGAAGCAGGGGGAAGGGCGGAGGTGAGGGATAGAAGGCCTTCTTCGCCAGATGCAGCATCACGGCGCTGTCCTTCCCCACGGAATAGAGCATGACTGGCCGTTCGGCCTCCGCCACGACTTCCCGCATGATGTGGATCGCCTCTGATTCCAGCCGCTGCAGGTGAGTCAGCGACGAGGGAGACGGGACGGCGGAAACGGAATTCATGAACGGCAACCTTCTGGGAAACTGTCAGCGGCCACTATCAGGATCGTCTTACAAACATCTAATAAGAAAAACTTTGGCCAACTGTTACTATCCTAGCCGTGACCTAAGTTGATACAGATGCCGCAGAAGGGCGGCATCAAAACGCTTTCGAAACGCCGCCGGATTCCGCATGAGCGGGTCATCATTTCCTGACCTGCTTATGGAAAGCCCGGCCGATGCTCCGTCAAGCCCGCAATTTCATGCTCGAAAAAGGGTTCTGGTCCGAGCGTACGGCCGAACTTGGTGAGGTGGCGGCGCTCGTCCGGCGCATGCGGCCGATGCAATCATCCATTCCCTTGCGCCGCCTTGGCGGCGCGAATGGCGGCGGATATCTGATCCCGGATGATCTGGAAGGCATAAAGGCATGCATTTCGCCGGGCGTATGGATCGAATGCACCTTTGACGAGGCCGTTGCCGACCTGGGGCTGGACGTGCTCATCGCCGATGCGGCGGCGGATGGCCCACCCGCCCGGCACGATCGCTTTACCTTCACCAAGAAATCGGTCGATTCCTTCACGGGCGATGATCGCATCACCATGGACGACCTCTGCCGTAACATCCGCCCTGGCGAGGACCTGCTGCTCGATATGGATATTGAGGGGGCGGAATACCGTGTATTGAGCGCCATTTCCGACGATCTATTATCCCGCTTCCGGATTATGACGATCGAATTTCATCATCTGGGGAACATGCATACGCCCTTCGGTCTCAGCGAGATTGGCGGCGTGTTCGACCGGCTGCTCAGAACGCACAATATCGTTCACATTCACCCCAACAATTCACTGACCGCAGTCAGCCGCGGCGGGATCGCCATCCCGCCGGTCATGGAGTTTACCTTTCTGCGCAGGGATCGGGGCAGCTTTACCCCTTCGACGGGGCCTTTCCCGCATCCTCTGGACGCAACCACAGAGCCGCATCTACCGGAAGTCGTCCTTCCGGCATGCTGGTACGCGAATTGAGGCTAATGCGGCGGGGCTGCGGCCCGTCTATTTCACTTTGGCCAGGTTGGCTGTCATGCGCTTTGCGGCAAAGGGCGGCAGCTTCACTGCCTTGGCTTTCGTAAGGTCAGCCGGCGTGGCTGAGCCAACCTGTATCAGCGCGACCATGCCCATCGCATAATGCGGCAGGCATTTGATGCCATACAGGCCGGGCTTGGTAACCTTCAGCACCGCCTCTTTGTTCATCATGCCCTTCATCGGCGCGGCCCCAGCGGGCAGCATGTCCGGCATTGTTTCGGCATTGTGCGATGGGTCAGTGGGGAGAAAATGGATGACGTCGCCAACGGCGGCCTTCACGAATGACGGTTCAAAAACCATTACTCCGTCTGCGCCCTGATTCTTCATCTGGACGTTTATGTCCTTGGCGAAAGCGGGGCTGGCGCCAGCCAGAAGCATTATAGCGCTCGCGATCCCCAATGATGAAATTCGCATTTATCTCTCCTGTTGCCAGCCGACGAATCTGGCTGTGCGGATTTCTTTCCACCCTAGCAGATGAACAGGCCATGTCCGCCGGGACAAGCAGGATTTGGCAGGTTACAGCTTTGCATTAATCGGAATATTGGGAAGCCGGAAATGGCTTCGCGGCCATGAGGGGAAATCCTATATGGATAATATACTACATAATATTTATCCGAATATATCTGTTTCCGGTTCTGGTTATTTTTAACCCACTGAAGGGGTTTGCGGCATAAGAGCCTATATGGTGCAACAATATATCTGTGCCGTCTTGGTTGTTCGCGTGAGATTGTTCGATGACGGGGCATCGGCTCTTTGGACTGCGCATCAGGAGCGTGACCATAAGGCAGCGGTTCTGCAGATAAGCAAGGTTCGACGGCCGTCAGTCTTGAGCTTTGTCAGATGCGGCGGACCAGTCGCGCTAACCTGGCGCGGCGCTGCTCAATCCAGAGACTGACACACCATTATGTAGGCTTACCGGTTTGCTCCGGTCACCATTCTCGACGCAGCGCGCAGCGAGAGTTGATCGAACTTCATGCGCATGGTCACATAGGGTCCCTGGCGGGTGTAGCGGTCGGCTTCGAAATCGCGGTCGCGATAGCCGCTGATATTATAGCCTGCGGTTATCCAGACATTCTGCGCCGGGGAAACGCCGGCCGACGGGCCGAAGCTGAACGATTTCGCGCCGTCCTTCCAGGCGTGCTGCATGCTGCCAGAGAAGCCGACATCGAAATGCCGGCCGATATCCTTGCGGATTTCCGTTCCGATCACGTCGATGAAGCCATCATAGACATCATCGGCATAGCGTCCCCGGACATATTTCGCACCATAATAGAGGCTGACCTCCAGCCCGTGCCCAGCGCCTTCGTCGCCGGAACGATAGTTTATGGCGATGTTGTTGATCGCCCTTGTGGTCGTTTGGTCACCGTCAGCGAAGGAGGGTACGCCAAGCGTATTATTATTGGAGATGCCAGCGTCGGCGCGGTCGTGACGCAGTTCAAAACGCTCCAACAGCGACCAGCGGCTGTCCAGCGGGCGATAGGCAATGGCGATGTCGGCCGAAGCGAAGGAGGCAACGGCCCCGTCCTTGTCCTTCACCTTATACATGCGCAGTCCGGCGGCGATTGTCTTGCCCTCGCCCAATGTGCGCAGGACATTGGTGGTGACGCCCCAACGATCGGATTCGCTGCCGGTGCGATATTCCAGGCGGCCATTCCAGGACCAGCGGTCCGCGCGGTAAGTGCCGCCGATCGTGGCGGACTGATAATCGCCGTTGATCTGTTCCTGGCCGAGCGATCCGCCCGATGCGGCGGGGTGGAAGGGATTGATGATGTCGCCGGTCGGAATGCGCCCCTTCACCGTCTTGCTGGCGTCCAGCGTTGCGTCGATCGTCCAGCTCTTGCCGATCGGCAGTGACTGGCTGAGGCCATATTGCGCAAAGGTGCGCGGGCCATTCTCGCCAATGGCTTCCTGGTTGAGGGTGCTGAGCAACTTCGCGCCGGTCCAGGGGGCGACATCGAAGCCGAAGCGTGTGCTGTGCGCCTTGAACTTGTCGCCCTCCGCGATCTCATGCTCGGCCAGCACGCGAATGCCGTTGCGGATCTCATAAGCCGCACCGACTGTATGACGAACGGGGAAATCAACGCTGTCATCTGCGCCGCCAAGGGCGAACTGGGTCTCGCCCTTGATCTCCAGCTTCTGGCCGAAGAAGCGCTGGGTTGCGCCCAGCATAAGCAATTTGGACTCGCGCTTCTCGCCGGACAGGGTGGTGTCGGACGCGATCTGCGCGCCGGCATAGAGCAGCCCCTTGTCCCGGCGATATTCGGCGCGGACGTCTCCTGCGGTGCGGCTACCCGCATCCTCCAGATTGTCCTGATGCCAGGCCGATCCAGCGATGCTGATCCGGTCTGACAGGCGAGCGCGGCCATCGACACCGAATTTCCGGGTGCCGGTCTCGCCGCCATTCTGCTGGCCAACGCCGAAGGTCTCGCCCTGCTGCCGGACATAGGCGGTGCCGTCGATCACGCGGCCGTGATGTTCGACCTCGGCCAGCCAGGCGCGACCCTCGCCGATGCCGCCGCCACCGCCGGACGCCGCCTCTGCGCGAATCTCGGTGTTCGGCGTGACGCGTGCCTTGATGTCGATGCCGCCGACTGTCGCGCTGCCGATGGTTTCGTCGCGGATCAGGCTGGCGCCGACCTCCACCTTGCCATCGGCAAAGCGGGTGGCGACGCGGCCGCCAGCGGCGAACTTGCGCGAGCGGCCGCCATAGGTTTCATAGTCAACGACGATGAAAATGGGATTGAGATCCGCATCGCGGCTGAGGATCGGTTCGCGAAAACGGATCGTGCCCGCGTCGGCGTCGATGTCATAATCGATGTGGCGGGTGAGTTGCTTGCTGTCGATGATCCGCTCGGACCGGAAGCGGTCGCGCACCTCGATGCGGATCTTATCCGTATTGGGGACGATGGCGCGGCCGGAGAGGCGATAGGGACCGGACAGGCCGTTGCCCTGAATTTCATCGCGCCCATAGAGCTGGTCGCTGTTGGCGGCGAAGCCGTTGAAGGTGATCCGTTCGCCCTGATATTCGGCCTTCACGCCGTTCAGCGTTCGGCTGTAGCGGGTCAGTTTGGTGTCGACCAAACCAGTCTCAAAATCGCCGAACAGGGCGTAAAATTCCCGGCGCTCCAGCCGCAGGTGGAGTTTGCGACGGGTGGCCGCGTCAAACATCTGGCGGCTGCCATCGCCATAGACAGTATAGTAGCGATCAGGATCGATCGTCCCCAGCAGGCCGCGGTCGGGATCATATTTCTTGTCGCTGTCATAGGCGATGGTGAGCAGCCAGGAGCCTCTAACCTGTCCCTTGGCGTAGAAAGAGAGCTGCCCGTCCGTCACAACCTGGTTGCGTTCGCCCTTGGGTAGAGCGCTGGAGCGGGATTTGAGCATGTCATAGCCGACCGTACCCTTGCCGAAGCCGACAATGACCCAGTCCTGCATCGATGCGGCCAGCCAGGGACGGAATTCGCTGGTCTGGGTGATGCCCTGATCCTGCAGCGTGACGGTGACATGGGCAGCGCCTGCCTGGGTGGTGGGTTCCAGCGAAATGAAGGCGATGCCCTCATCCCCGACCACGCGGGCGGTCGCGCTTGTCTTTTCGCGACCGGCGAGCTGGCGGCCCTGCTGCAACTCAGCCTCTTGCGCAGCAGTATAAGGCTGGTCCACGGAGAAGGGGGCCATGGTGCCCGCACGGACGGGCTTGCCGTCCCGGTCAGTGAGGCGCACGGCGATCAGCGGGCGGGTAAGGCCATCGGCGACGAGGCGGGATTTTTCCGGCACGAAGGTCGCACGCACCGCCTGATTGGCGTAGTGGACCGTTCTCTGCAGCGTCTGAACCACCGCGCCGGAGGCATCCAAAACCGTGGCATCCAGCACATTGTCGCGTTCGCCGAGCGGCAGGCCGGTCCACACAGACACCGAAACGCCGGTTGTATCGTCCGTGTCCGTGCCATCGAAAGTCAGCGGATCGACAATAGCGCCATTGAGGCGAAGCGCGACACGCTGTCCGGGAAGATGCTTTATCACAACGCGGAGCGCCGGCGCGCGGGGGTTGTGATCCGCCAAGGGGAATAGCCAATCGATGCCAGGCGTTTGGTCGGCAAGCCAATTTGGTTTGTTGCCCGCGGCGTCAGCGTCTGACGCCGCATTTATGGGAAGCGCGCTCAACTTCGGATCGGCCGCTCTGCCCGTGCGGCGGAGCTGGAAATCGACACGGTTGAGGCTGCCGCCGCCCGCATCGACGAAACGGGAGAGGGCGCTACCCGCCTGGCGCGTGTCGCTATCGCAGGCGAAGGCCTCATGCGTGGCGGGGATGCTGCGCTGGTCGATCTGAACGACATGCGTGCCGGGCCGGACCCCTTCGACATGATAGAGGCCATCCCGGTCAGTGATGACGAAGGTCCCGTCCTCCATGATCAGCCGTATGCCGGGAATGCCCTTGCGGTCTTTCAGCGGATCGCCGCAGTCTCCTTCCGTAACCCGTCCGATGATCGTCAGGGCGTCGGTGAACAGCAGCGACTTGATGCGTACGGACGCGCTAGCTTCGTTGCTGGCTGCGCCATTGCTGATGGCGACCGCGCGATTGAGCGCTTCGCCCACGGGCGCACCCGGAGCAATATCAACGACATAGCGGATGTCACGCGCTTCGCCGGCGGGAAGGTCCAGTCCGGTGAAGCGGAGTGTTCTGCCGTCGCTCGATACCTCCGGCTCGGCCGTTCCGCGTGTCGATCCGCGTTTGTACCGCAGGCCTGTTGGCAAGGTGTCGTTGATGGCCGGCGCATAGGCAATGCTGTCCGAACTGCGGTTCGTCATGCGCAGGCGATATTGCACAAAATCGCCAGGCGACGCCTGACGAACCGATACGGTCTTTTCCAATGTTATTTCTGAACCAGTTGGTCGATCGATGGGGATGTCGATCTTTACCGGGTCAGGGTCCTTCAACTCGAACGTGCCTCCATAGGAAGCATCGACGATGATAAATGCCCCTTCCGGTCCCTGAAGCTGTCTTATCTCCTCCGGCTTCACGACCGATGGCGCCGTATAACCAGCAGGAGGCTCAATTTTTAACCTATAATGCCCGGGCGGCGCCAGCGGGAAACGGAACGTGCCTTTATCGAAATAATAGTTCCAACCTCCTGAATCCGTGACCGTCGATCCAGTGACGACCCGGTTCGGATAGGCGCTGACTCCATCGTCGCCGAACACCCTAGCGGCGGGAAGCCCTGTCGCCTCATCGATCAGGGTCACGATCGCGCCGTCAATCAGCGCAGCGGTGCGCGAATCGAACACATGGCCTTCCGGGTCGATCAGCAGGGAGGTGGATGAGGACTGGCTGAACGCGTCCCCGGCGAAATACAGGCTGAGCGATCCCTTATTGTCCCTGGTGATGTCGCATTCGCTGTTTCGTCCGGTGCGGCGGCCGCTTGGCGGAACGGCGCCTGCGAACACGCCCGTATCAGGCCCGGTTTCCGTCAACATGATCTGTAATTGACGCACGCCGGAATCGCCAATGACGGTGGAGGTTTCACGCACGGCCGGATCATGATTGCCGCCGGCATTGTCGAGGACGATGACCAGAGGGTTGTCGATATCCAGCGACTTGAGCGGCGATGCGCCCGCGAGTTGATCCGCGCTGACGCCATTTGGCGTGAACCGCAACGGGTCCTTATCGCATTTCAGCGTGGGATAATCGATCTGGTAGCCCGCAGGTAGCCGGCGGAAGCTCAATTTGGTTAGATATCGTGTGTGAATGGCATCCAAAACGGTTCTGTTGGATTGAACGGTCTTTTCTCCGGCGGTTGTGCCGAAGCTGAGTGTGGCGACATTCTCGATCCGCGTTTGCGCGAACGCGCTCCCCGTGATGAGGAGCGCGGCCAGGCCCATCAGGGCAGCGACGACGCGAAGGAGATGCCGGAGTTTCCGCATTATCCGCTCCGCCTCCGGCGCATCGCTGGATACGCCGGAGGCCAGAACCACGGTTTCATGATCGTCAGTTGACGGTGACGCGGAAGGCCGCCGCGACCGGCGCGTTCACGCCGAGCGAGGAGATATTCGCTCTGACTGTGGTGCCGTCGAATGATCCGCCATAAGGATCGCTCTCGTCAGCGCCGCTGGTGTCGTCATCCTCCGTCGAGCCGGCAAGGGTGCAGGCCCCGGCGATGCCCGGTGCGCCCACATTGAGCGAATTGGAGATATAGGTCGTGCCGGCGGGCACGGCGTCGGCCAGGATCACGCCGGTTCCCGTACCCGGACCCGCGTTGGTGACGGTAAGGCAATATTCAATCACCGCCCCTGGGATCGCTTTTGGATTTACGCCCAGATTAAGTGGATCGCTGACGACAGTAGCCGTTTTCGTCATGGAGATTGCGGCAGTCGCGATCTTGTAGCTGTCAAAAGCCCGGCCTTTGCCATCGCGGGCGGGGTCGTTCAGCGAACCCGCGCTATCGGCAAAGACGATATCGACGGTCGTCGGAGAGTCTGCGGTCAACAGGGATGTGGCGACGAGCGCCGCGCCCTGCGTGCCGCTTTGACCGCCAGCCGCCGCTTGCGCCACGAGCGAAACGATCGCGACATCCGCACCGGCGGTGTTCGGGATATTTGCGACGATGAATACCGTAACCGAGGCATCGGCCGCCAGCTCATCGATGAAAGTGGCGGTGTCGACGCCCGCATCATAGGTGCCGTTGCCGTTGGAATCGACGAACACGCGCATGTTGGTGACATCGAAATTGTCGGTGCCGAGCATTGGCAGCGACACGCTTTGCTGATCAGGTGTCAGGATGAAGTCCTGAACCGCGTTTGTGAGGTTGGTAACCTGAAACGTGGTGACCTGATCAGTCGCGCCGATCGCGGTGGAGGTTGCCGTGCCGCCGACTTCCGTAACCGTCAGGTTGACCTTGCGGTCGACCAGGAAGGTCGCAGTATTCGACTGCGCCGTCTGGGTTGAGCCGCCGACCGTATAGGTGACGCTTGCGGTGTTCGCGATGCTCGTGCCGGCGGTTGTGCCCGCCGCCTGCGCCGCGCCGCTCCAGGCCGAGATCGCGGCCGCCGCGGACAGCATTGCAATCTTCGTGATTGCCTTGAACACGGAAATCTCCTGTTTCAAAATCGATGCGAAGCCCAGCGGCCGGAATGTGGGAAAGGTTTGTCCGGTCATTTCAGAACGGCTTCGAAGGCGACCTTGCCGGCCGCGCCTGCGGGGAGGGCGTTGGCGATGCGCCAGCGGACATGGGTGACATCTTCCGGCCGAGCAGCGTGCCAGGCACCATCCGCCCCGCGCACTTTAAGCGTCGCGAGAGGGCCATAGGTCTTGCCGTCTACCGACACTTCGGGCGCGGGCGATCCCTGCGCCGGTCCACGATAGGCCAGCGCATCCGGCAATGGGTTGTTGAGGGTCAAGCCCTCGATCGGCTGCGCACCGCCATTGCGGTAAGCGAGTTGATAGACCACGCGGTCGCCGGGCGTGACCCGTGTGGCGGGCGTCAGGGCAATCCTGGTGGTGCCGTCGGGCGCGGTCGATCGCTGCTGCGCGAATACGGTGTTGGTGACGGTCAGCCCGGCGCCGAAGGCCGGGGCGGCCGTCAAAGCGGCGACGGCCGTGCACAGGCCAATAGGAAAGCGCATGATGGATATCCTGTTCATTGGATTTTCACCTGAAATGTCACGACGCGGGTCGTGGGCTGATCAATGTCGCCAAGGGCGACAAGGATGGAGGAACCTTCGAAACGGCCATTGTCGGCATCAGCGGCGTCGCTGAGCGATGCGCCGTCAATTTTGAGCGATCCGGGCAGATAGGTCGTGCCCGCGGGAATGGGGTCGGCCAGTTGCGCGGCGGTCAGCCGCGCGGACGAGCGGGTGACGACTTCCAGCCGGTAGGTGATCGTCGCGCCCGACACGGGGGAGGAAGTTCCATCGGGCGCGACGACCTGCTGCGACTTGACGACGCTGGCGTCGGCCTCCGTCGCAGTGAAAGGGGTTTCCGCTGCGGCGGCTGCGGATGTCGATCCGACGACTGCGTCAGTGCCATTGTCGCCACGCCCTGCGAAGGTCGTGCCGGGTGCGCCGGCGCCCGTGGCGGATTGGGCGTGAAGCGAGATGACGCCCGCGCCGGCCTGGTTCGACGCGGGGATGATGACGAGCAGTTGCAGGGTCACGCCGGGGCCAATTTCCGGCGTTGCTCCGCCCGCGCCTATGGCGGTATCGATCGCCGGGTCGAATTCGCCGTTGCGGTCGGCATCGATGAACAAAGTGCCGGCGGGCAACGCCGCGCCGCCCGCCGTGGCGCTCAGGACAAAGGCTTCACTGCCATTGCCGCTGTTGGTGAGCAGGAAGGGAATGCCGCGATCCGCCTCTCCGGTCGATACCTCAACCGTGCCTGTGCCCAGCGCCTGTAGTCTGACATCCAATATCTCGCCAACGCGCGTGGCGACCAGATTTGAGGAAATGCTGGCGTTCTCGCCATCCACGGAGAAATGGAGCGATGCGACATTGGTGATCTGGGCGCCGGCCGACGCCTGTGCGCGGGCCGGGGAGGCGGCGCACAGCAAAAGGGCTGCGCAGAATGCCGAAGCATGCGCCCTTTGCCGCCATTTCCCTGTTATAACCGCCCGCATTCAATGTTCCCGCTGGAATACCGGGGAATGAAGGGGCTTTCGGAGTTAACAAATTCAGCAACAATCGGAACGAAAAGGGTACAGTTCGACTAACGTCTAGTCCGCCGTTCCTTTTTCACGGGGGATTATGCGCTCCGGTTGAGGCTTTCGAGGACCTTGCGAGCCGCTTCATGGGCGGCCGGAAGGGCCGTCAAATCTCCGTGATCGACCGTGGACCATTGCTTGCTGAGGGCGGCAAATCCCATGGTGCCCGCCATGCCCGCAATATTGTGCGCGATACGCCCGATATTCTGTCCCTCGTCCAGAGCGTTCAACGCCTCCGTAAGCGACCGGGCGAAACCGGCAAACAGCGAAGCGGCGCGCTCCCGCCCGGCCAGCCGGACCATCCGATATTGCGGGTTTTCGGCATCACGGAAGGGATGGTCCGACACAGGCCCGCTCCAATTTTCCAGCATGGCCATGAACCGGGCCTGGTCCAACGGTGGATCGATCCGATCGTTCATGCCGCCCACAGGCTCAAAATCGGCCTCCGCATACAAGATGGCGGGTATTCCAGCCGCGAAACCAGGTAATGCGCGTATTTCGGTAATCGCGGCGGCTATGGTTTTTGCGCCCGCAGCGCCGTCCAGCAGGATGATCGCCGCGCCGTCCTTCGCATGGGCCGCCGCAGCCTCTATATCCGAAGCCTGCAGGCACGACCATCCGAAGGGCGCCAATACGCCAGTAATCCACTGCTGCAGGGCGTCGTCACGGCTCAAGACGGTAAGCGCGCTTTGCTGGCTCATTGTCGCCTCAAAATCACCAGTAGTGCCATTCTGGTTCGATCTGCTTGATTAATCCTCGACAGGCGTTCGTCAAGGGAGCATGTTTTTGAAAAAGCGGCACTACCTGCTGAGGCGGTCAAAAATATGGTGCGTGAGGGGCGAATATTGTTGGCGGATGATCATCCGCTGGTCCGTGAAGGATTGCAGATAGCAATTCGTGCGCGCTTTCCGGGCATGATTGTCGATGCGGTCGACAGCATAGAGGCGGCGGAAACCGCAGTGCGCGCGCACAAAGCCTATCGATTGATGCTGCTGGATTACCGGTTACCTGACAGTGACGGCTTTTCCGGCTTCTTCCGGATGCAGCATGTATTGGGCACGACGCCCATCGCCATCATTTCCGCCCATGATGAGAAAGCGATTGTCACTGCCGCGCGCGCCATTGGCGCCGCCGGCTTTCTTTCCAAAACCCAGCCGCTCGATGAATTGGCGCGATCCATCGAAACCCTGTTGAATGGAAAGATCGTTTTCCCTGCGAATCTTGGGACGACAGGGGACCTCACAAAGCTGAAGGAACGGATTGAGAGCCTTACCACCGCCCAGATGCGCGTGCTTTCAGCGCTCGCTCGCGGGCATCTCAACAAACAGATTGCGGGCGACCTGGATCTTTCCGAAGCAACCATAAAGGCACATTTGACCGCAATATTCAGGAAGCTGGAGGTTAATAACCGGCTTCAGGCGATGTTGGCGGTTCGAGCCTTCTTCAATCCGGAGGACAAGGGCACGTGATGATGGCCGGTGGAACGCCTAATCTCTGGCGTAATCTGCTTGTGGCCGCTCTTATCTCGATTGCACTCGTTTCGACTGCGTTATGGTTTGGCACTGAATATCGGCGCACAGCGGATACGACCGCTGCCGTCAATCTGTCCTTCCGGCAGCGGCTGGCCATTGAATCGGTCTTTTCGGAAATGAAGGACGGAGAAACCGGTCAGCGCGGCTATGTCATCACCGGTAATCCCGATTTCCTGCAGCCCTATAATAAGGCGCTCCGCGAAATGGACGGTACGCTGGCCAATCTGAGCCAGTTGCTGAAAAACGAGCCGGGAACGGCGCGAGATCTCCAGATATTGCGCCAATTGATCGAGCAGAAATTTGTCGAGATGAAGCGGGTCATCGACGTCAGGCAGCGGCAGGGGCTAAATGCTGCGGCGAGCGTGGTCATGGATGGCCGCGGCAAGCAGCTTATGGACTCGCTGCGTACGCATGTGTCCAAGATGGTGATGGCAAGGAATGCGGCGCTTGCGCAGGATCTGGAATCGGAAAGCAACCGGACGGTCCACACCCTTGAAATCATATGGGGTGGTGTGGCGCTTGCCTCATTAGCTGCCTTCATCATTGCCTATATGCTGTGGGCAAGCCGCCGGGACAGCTATACCGCGCAGCGGCAAGCGATGGATCACCTGACCCGCCAGACCGCGATCTTCAAGAATACGCCAAGCCCGGTGATATTGATCAATCCCAGCGGCAGCATGGAAATCCTCAATCCAGCGGCTGAACATCTGTTCGGTTATCCCTCCACGGACCTTTTGCGCAGGGATATCTCCATCATCGCCAATATCGCGCCGGGAGAGGGGGCCTTTCTGGACCGGCTGGGCGTTACCGGCGATCATATAGCCGAACCCTCCCGCCCGAATGTCGGGGCGCGTAGAAGTGATGGCAGCGTCGTGCCTGTGGATATCACGTTGGGCGTCATGCCTCTGGAGGATGGCATCCATATCGTCGCATCGTTCAGCGATATTTCCGAGCGAGAGAAAATCGAACGGATGAAGGACCAGTTCCTGTCCACAGTAAGCCATGAACTTCGCACGCCGCTTACGTCCATTGTCGGCTCTTTGGGTCTGCTGCGCGGCGGTGTCGCGGAGGAGCTTGCGCCAGGCGCGCAGCGATTGGTGGTCATCGCGGAGAGCAATGCGAACCGGCTTATCCGCATCGTGAACGATCTGCTGGATGTGGAGAAACTACAGTCCGGCCAGATGACGTTCGATTTCCAGCCGCTTGATCTGCGGACGATCGTGGAGAAGGCGGCGGATGCGATGCGCGGTCTATCGGCCACGCGGAATATCCGCATAGAGATTGGTGAGAGTGATGGTCCCGTCATCGTTCGCGGCGACGGCGATCGCCTTATACAGGTTGTTACCAATCTGGTGTCCAATGCCGTAAAATTTTCTCCGGAAGGGTCCACTGTCTCGGTGCTCTGCGGAACGCAGGGAAGCCATGCAAACATCAGGGTCGCGGATCAGGGGCCTGGCATTGAACCCGGTCTCAGGGAGCGTTTGTTCACCCGCTTCGCTCAGGGTCTGGGCTCCTCGACCTCCGCCACGCAGGGTACGGGCCTTGGCCTGGCGATTTCGCGTGAGATTGTGCGGAATCATGGCGGCGACATCTGGCTGGAGGATGCGGCTGGCGGAGGAAGCGTCTTTGCCTTCAACATTCCTCTATGGAATGTTCTGACCGGGCAGGAGGACCTGAATGGTGCTCCCCGCCTGCTGGTCTATGCCGATGCGGTCGGCGCAGAAACGATAAGCGCTGGTTTCGCCGAGCGTGAGATCCGCGCGGATGCCGTCAGTTCACCGGAGGCTGCTCTGGCGGCGATTGAGGGCCGGTCCTACGTCGCGATGGTCCTGGATTTTCAGTTTGCCGCTGATGACGCATTGCCCCTTCTGGGAGTGATACGGTCGCATCCCCGCGCCCGGAATTTGCCGGTCATCGCGATCTCCAGCGAAGATCCGCCGCTGGAGGCGGCGCAGACAGCCTCGCTCGACATTATCGACTGGATAGAAAAGCCGATACAATCTGCGCGCCTGAGTGACGCAATCGAATCCGCTATCAAGCGCACCTCCGGGCATATCCCCCTGGTATTGCATGTCGATGATGACAGCGATCTGCTGGAAATCACCGCCAAGGCGTTGAGCGGCCTTGCGCGGATAGCCCAGGCGACGGACGTGGCCTCCGCCCGCGCATTCCTTGCGGAGCACCGGGTGGACATAGCGATCATAGATTTGGCCCTGCCGGACGGATCGGGTCATGATATATTGGCTGATCTGAACGCGCGGCAGGGGCCTGCGACGCCCGTCATCATCTATTCCGCACAGGATGGTGGACTGGCGCTGGCGCGGGATGTTGAGGCGGTGCTGACGAAATCCAAACGCTCGTTGCCAAATCTTGTCGAAACTGTGCTGTCTATCGTGGAGCGTCGGAAGGGAGAGGAGGGCCTATGACTGAACGGCTGAAAATCCTCTATGTGGATGATGAACCGGATATCAGGATCATTGTGGAAATGGCGCTGGGGCTGGATGAGGCCATGGACGTCAAACTGGCCGAATCCGGGTATGAGGGGCTTGAATTGCTGGGTCGCGATGGCTGGATTCCCGACATTGCGCTGATCGACATGATGATGCCCGGCATGTCCGGCATGGATATGCTCGGCGCGATGCGGGCGCGGGAGGATGTTCGCGCCGTACCCGTCGTTTTCGTGACGGCAAGCGCGCGGCAGGACGACATGAAGCGCTATGTCGATGCCGGGGCGATCGGTGTGATAAGCAAGCCCTTTGACCCTATGAGCTTGGCAAGGACCGTGCGGGAATATTCCGAGCGGTAGCAATTGGGCGCTACCCGTGCCCGAATGAGCGGGTCGCCGACCGGCTTCATGACCCAAGGAACAATATGGCGTTTGGAGGCAGTGTCCTATCGACGGGCGCTGCCTTCGTTCGTAAGGGGGAGGGCCAGGGGAGGAGCAGTAAGGATAATGATGAAACCGGCCGATAGTTTGCCAGCAATTCTCTGCCTGTTTTCAGGCTTTGCCGTTTCTTGCTCCGCAATGGCTCAGGAGCCGGTCGATACAAGCTCGGACATCGTGGTTCTTGGCCAGGGCCTGCCTCTGCCCCCCGGCACGCCCGCCTATGGGTCAGTGACAATAGATCGTGATCGATTGACCAATTCCGCATCCGGCCGGATTGAAAGCGTGCTGGGCGATGTTGCGGGCTTCCAGCAGTTCCGCCGTTCGGACAGCCGTTCGGCCAACCCGTCGGCGCAGGGCGCGACCTTGCGCGCCCTTGGAGGCAATGCGTCCAGCCGTACCCTGGTGATTCTGGACGGTGTTCCGATGGCCGATCCTTTCTTCGGCTATATCCCGTTCAGCGCGTTGGTCCCCGACCGGCTTTCCATGGTGCGGGTGACGCGCGGTGGTGGGGTCGGCGCATTCGGCGCCGGGGCGGTTGCCGGATCGATCGAGCTGGCGAGCGCCACGCGGGAGGAGCTTCCCACGGTATCCGGCAGCGCCTTTTACGGCAGCAAGGACGCGACCGAAGTTTCGGCAAGCTTCACGCCCGATGTCGGCAACGGCTTCATCTCGCTGTCGGGCCGGTGGGACCGCGGCGATGGCTTCCTGACAACACCGCGCGATCAGCGCGTCGCCGCCACCGCGCCCGCCGCCTATGATGGCTGGTCGGTCGGCCTGCGCGCCGTCGCACCGCTCTCGCCCGATATGGAAGTCCAGTTTCGAGGCCTTGTCTTTCATGACGACCGTACGCTGCGCTTCGCAGGCGCGGACAGTATGAGCCAGGGCCAGGATGGCAGCATCCGCTTCGTCGCGCGTGGGCCGTGGAAGGTGGATGCCCTAGCCTATATCCAGGCGCGCAACTTCAGCAACATCGTCATCAGCTCGTCAACTTTCCGTAAGTCGCTCGACCAGCGCAACACGCCTTCGACGGGTCTGGGCGGCAAGATTGAAATCCGGCCGCCCGTCGGTGATGCGCATGTCCTGCGGGTGGGCGTCGATACGCGCCTGTCGAACGGCGATATGTATGAGGTCGCCTATAACGCCAATCTCGCGGCCAATCCGGTGACGGCGCGCCGCCATGCGGGCGGAAAGCAGAGCACCACCGGCTTCTTCGTCGAGGATGACTGGACGATCGGCCGCCTGATCCTGACCGGCGGTGCGCGCGCCGACCGATGGACGATCACTGACGGCTTCTTCGAAACGCGCAACCCGGCCGGAACCGTCACCGGCGATACGCGCTATGCCGACCGCAGCGACTGGCAGTTCAGTGGCCGCGCTGGCGCTCTGTTTCGGCTGAGCGATGCGGTGGCGCTGCGCGGTGCGGGCTATACCGGCTTCCGGCTGCCGACCCTCAACGAACTCTACCGCCCGTTCACGGTCTTTCCGATCACGACGCAGGCGAACGCGGCGTTGGTGCCGGAAAAGCTGAAGGGCGTGGAGGCTGGCGTCGACCTGACGCCGGTAAAAGGCGTGACGCTGGGCCTCACCGCCTTCTATAACCGGCTCGACAACGCTATTTCCAACCGGACGATTAACGCGACGACCCGCATCCGCGAGAATGTCGACGCCATTGTCGCCAAGGGCGTGGAGGTGACGGCGAGCGCGCACCTGACGCCGGCCCTGTCTCTGTCGGGCTCCTATGCCTACAGCTACAGCACCGTGAAGGCGCCGGGGCAGTTGTTCAACGGTTTCACGCCCCTGCAAAGTCCGCGCCATGCCGCCAGCGCGACTATCGCCTGGCAATCGGAAACAGGACCGTCTCTCTCAACCACGCTACGCTATGTGGCGAAGCAATATGAGGATGACCTGCAGACCGACATATTGCCGGATGCATTCACGATGGATGCTGTTGTAAAACTGCCGCTCGGTCATGGCATGGCCCTGACGGCGCGTGGAGAGAATCTTTTCGACGCGACTGTCGTGACGCGCAATGTCGGAGGATCAATGGATCTGGGCACGCCGCGCACATTGTGGATTGGTTTTGGATTTTCTTATTAGGCCAGGAGTAGCAGCAGCAAATGTCCGAAAATCTTTTTCCAGTGCCCGCAGAATGGTCCTCTGGCACTTCGATGACGAAGAATCGCCGCGCTGCCGATCATGCCCGTTCGCTTGACGATGGTGAGGGCTATTGGCTGGAGCAGGCGCGCCGTCTCGATTGGGTGACGCCGCCGTCCAGGGCGAATGAGAGCAGCTTTGCCGAGGGCGATTTCGGCATCAAGTGGTTCGCCGATGGCGTGCTTAACGTGTCCGCCAATTGCATCGACCGGCATCTGGCGACACGCGCTGATGACGTTGCGATTATCTGGGAGCCGGATGATCCCAGCGAAACGCCGCGTATCTTCACCTATCGCGAGCTTCATGAAAATGTCTGCCGTTTCGCCAATGTGCTGAAAGGCGCGGGCGCGAAGAAGGGCGACCGGGTTACCGTCTACATGCCGATGATCCCGGAGGCCGCCTTCGCGCTTCTCGCCTGTGCGCGCATCGGCGCCATACACAGCGTCGTGTTTGGCGGGTTTTCGCCGGAAGCGCTTGCCGGCCGGATTACGGATTGCGATTCCAATATCGTCATCACCGCCGACGAAGGCCGGCGTGGTGGCAAGAAGGTTCCGCTGAAAACCAATGTCGACGAGGCGCTGAAGCATTGCAATTCGGTGCGGAAGGTGATCGTCGTGAAGGCGACCGGCGGCGCGATTGCAATGGAGCCGGGCCGCGACTTATGGCTTGACGAAGAAACCGCAAAGGTTTCTTCTGAATGCCCCGCTGAACCTATGTCCGCCGAGGACCCGCTCTTTATCCTGTATACGTCCGGTTCGACCGGTAAACCGAAAGGCGTCCTGCATACGACTGGCGGTTACCTGCTATGGGCGAGCCTGACGCATGAGCTGTGTTTTGATTACAGGCCGGGCGACGTCTACTGGTGCGCGGCCGACATTGGCTGGGTGACGGGCCATTCCTATATCGTTTACGGTCCGCTTGCGAATGGCGCGACGACGTTGATGTATGAAGGGTTGCCGAACTGGCCGACGCCAAGCCGCATCTGGCAAGTCGCCGAACGGCACAAGGCGCATACGGTGTTCACCGCGCCGACCGTGCTGCGCGCGCTTATGAAAGAGGGCGATGATTTCGTTACCTCGGTGGACCGGTCGTCGATCCGCCTGCTCGGCACGGTGGGCGAACCGATCAACCCCGAAGCCTGGCGCTGGTATCATAGCGTTGTGGGTGAGGGGCGCTGCCCGATCATCGACACCTGGTGGCAGACCGAGACAGGCGCAGCGATGATCGCGCCGATGCCCGGCGCGACCGATCTCAAGCCGGGCAGCGCAACATTGCCCATGCCGGGCGTCGAACCACAGATCGTGGACGGCGATGGCAAAATCCTCGATGGCGCCTGTGAGGGCAACCTCGTCATCGCCCGGTCGTGGCCGGGCCAGATGCGGACGGTCTATGGCGATCATGATCGATTCTTCCAGACCTATTTTTCGACTTTCCCCGGCAAATATACGACCGGGGATGGCGCGCGGCGCGATGCTGACGGCTATTACTGGATCACCGGGCGGGTCGATGATGTCATCAACGTGTCCGGCCATCGCATGGGCACGGCCGAGGTGGAAAGCGCGCTGGTGCTGCATGAGACTGTCGCGGAGGCCGCTGTGGTCGGCATGCCGCACGACATTAAGGGGCAGGGCATTTACGCCTATGTGACGCTGAATGCGAATGAGGAGCCGAGCGAGGAGTTGCGCAAGGCGCTAATCAAATGGGTTCGTACGGAAATTGGCCCAATCGCAACGCCGGATGTCGTGCAGTTCGCGCCAGGCTTGCCCAAAACCCGTTCCGGCAAGATAATGCGGCGGATATTGCGCAAGATTGCGGAGGGTGAAGTCTCTCCGCAAGCGCTGGGCGACACCTCGACTTTGGCCGATCCGTCGGTTGTCGATAATCTGGTGGCGAACCGTGTAGGTTAGGAAATGAAATGAAAGTAGCGGCGCCGATTGTGCGCCGCTACTTGATGCTTCCTATTTTCTGGGCGCAACTCTCGCCCGCAGGTTATTTCCCTTTGGGAGCCTTTGCGGCGATCGCCTCTATCTCGATAAGGAAATAGGGCCCGGCCAGCCCCGCCACCTGAACCGTGGAGCGGGCGGCGAGGTTGGGATTTTCCGCCGTTCCGAAAAATTCCTTATAAGCGGCGTTGAACCCGGCAAAATCCATCTTGCCTCCCAGTTTCGGGTCACCGGCGACGAACACGGTCAGCTTCACGATGTCGGACATGGAATAGCCGATTTTCGCCAGCGAAGCCTTTATCTTGGTGAAGGTGTTGACGGCCTGGGTATGCGTATCGCCGAACGCCTCGAAACTGTCGGTTTTCCCCTCCTCGATGGGGGAAGCAATCGCGCCGCTGAGGATCACGATTTCGGAATTGGGCGGAATGGTCACGCCGTCAAGGATGATCGCGGGTGGCGGATTGGTATGCCGTTCAATGCCCGCGGCTAAGGCTTGGCCCGCGAATGCCAGTTGGCCGGCCAGTGCCGCTGCAACAATATATGCCTTCTTCATCCTAAAAACTCCTTGCCGGGTTTGGGCGGCTCAGCATCATGCTGCCGCCGCGGTTCCTTTCACATGGCCAGCGATACCGGCGATGGCGCGGTGAGCCGAAAGAATGGCCCCCTCCTGCCATCCGGTAAGACGGCTTAGCCAGTCCGCCGCGAACCAGACTCGTCCGTCCGGTTCGTTAAGTTGCGCGTAGGCAGCCTGGGCATCCGGCAAATCGGTCTGGCCAACGCAGCCCAATTGATACGGTATCTGCGCCCAGTTGATGTAGATCGGCTTTGTCAGGTCGCCGCCATGACCGGGATGAAGAATTTCAACTGAACGGCGAGATTCTGCGAGCTTGCCGCTCATGTCGAGCTTCCCGAATGGCGTGAGCGAACCGTCATCCTCTCTTTCAAGATTGAAGCCGGCAACGATTACGCCTTTGTCAGAGAAAAGCTTCGCGCTGGGATACCAAACCAGGTCCACCATCTCCTTCAGGAAAGAGATACCGCCATAGATGTTATTTTCCTTTTCCCAGAAACGCGGCGCTTCCCACGCCACCTTGTAAAGCGCATTCGCCTTGATCGCAGTGGCGGCGGCGATCGTCTGGCGAGAAAGGCCCTTTACGCTTTTCAGGATCGGCGCGGGCATGGTGCATATGCAGAAATCGGCGTGCAGCTTTACCGGTTTGCCGCTTTGGGTGCAGGTTACCTCCACACCCCGGGCGGTGTTCCGGATCTCGCTCACCGGGGACTCATAGCGGACGATATCGCCCAGCGACGCGGCAAAGGCGTATGGGATGCGGTCCATGCCGCCGACCGGCTGGAACATCGTCGCCTGCCAATCAATATGTTCCTCGTAAAATTCCCCTTTGGTCATGTCGGCTTCAAGCAGTTCCGACAAAGGAATAGGCGTGTGGAATTTCTGCTGGACCGGTCCAGCGCCGCGCGCGACCGCATATCCGCCGCGCTCTGTGCCCTTATATTTCATGTCCGCGTCAAGGTCGCCGAAGCCCTTGACCAAATAGCGCAGCTTCTTCAGCTCCTCCGGCGTCATGAGGTCGTCCAGCGTGTGCTGATCGATGGCCTTGGCCAGCAACTCCGCAAGATGCCCGCGCGTGTCATGCATCACCCGGCGCTGTTCAACGGGTTTGCCGCCATTCATCGCGGCCGACTGCATCAGCGCGGAGCGGGATGTGTTGATCTCAACTTCAAGTTCGACGCCCAGTTCGGAACAATATCCCAGCACATGCTTGTGGATGGACGGCAGGCGGGCCGGCCCCATGTTGAAATAATGCCCTTCGTCCCACGAACATTCCTGTTTCGTACCGTCGATGAATTCGACCGTCGTGCCTTTGCGCGCTGTCCAGTTGCGTCCGCCGGGGCGCTTTGCAGCCTCCAGCACGACAGGTTCGAATCCCGCCTTGCGCAGTTCATAGGCAGCGGTCAGGCCCGCTATTCCGCCGCCAGCAATGACGACTTTGCGCCCCTTGCCGAAATCGGCGGGCATCGACGGCAGCGTCGATGCCTCCGCGCGCGGGATCATGCCCAGAGCCTGCATGGCGGAAAAGGTTGCGGCATAGCCGCCAGCGATGGCGACCTGGTTCAGGAAATCGCGGCGGGTGATGCTCATGCGCCCACCCCCCTGAAAAGCTTTTCCGCCTTCTTGTCGGCGACACCTGTCTGCTTGGATGGAATCATACCCGTTACGCCCCTCGAACCGGTTGATACAGCGAGGCTAGTGCGTGGTTAATGAGCGGTCAAGCAGCAGCGAGAATGGTGATTTCCTCCTTAAAACATCATGTCCGTAACGGCCGCAACGGCGCAATGAGCGGATCGATTTCGATGCCGGGATTTGTTACGGCCTCCGCGTGGATGATATAGAGCAACTCACCGAGAGACAGCGCGACTGCCTGCGTCTGGTCGTTTCCGGGCATAACTCGAAGGGCATTGCTCGCCTGTTGGGCATTTCACCTCTCACCGTTGACCAGCATTTGAAAGCCGCGATCAAGACATTGCGCGTTTCGTCACGGGGCGAGGCCGCGCGAATGCTGGCGGCTTATGAAAATGCGCATCCCCAGACTTCGGGTAGCCAAGCGGCACCCATTGCCCAACCCCTCCTTTCCCCCATTATGGACCCATCTGCTGGGGGCGAGGGTGGACAGGAAATGCGGCGGTCGCCGGTTCCTTTCCTCCCTCCCATAGGGGGAGACCGTCATGACCTGACCATCAATCAGAAAATATTCGCAATACTGCGTGTTGCGGTGATCTCTGCCGGCTCTGTCGGCGCTCTGGTCGCCGCCGGGTATTGGATCAACTACATGGTTTCTTGATCCGAAACCCATCCAGACCACCACATCGTCGATCCATTTGACGTGCCGATGCGTCGGCGCGAGGGAGAATTTGCATGCCTCAGATCCAACGGGCCAATCGTTCGGCCAAGAGCGAACTTCACCTGGATTATCGCCGTGGAAAGGCGCTGACTGATCAGATCAAGACTATCTACGCAAACCTGGACGCCGCCGTCGTCGAGACCCTCCGGCTGAATGCCAATATGATCGAAACCGCCCGCGACATTGGACTTGCGCCCGAAAAGGGGCAGAAGCTTTTCAACGGCCTCAACAAATGCGCGTCGACCATGATCGAGAGCCGCGAGGAGTTTATCACCGCCCATCGCACGGCGACCGGCATACGCATGCAGACTAATCAGGCGGAAACCGACTGGGGATGCTTGCCCCCGCCGAACAGCCAGGTGAATGAACCGCATCTGCAGGCTGTGGCATAGAGGATAATTCGGCTTGACCGGCTCGGCATATCATGGTCCGGTCAAGCCGTGATCGTCGCAATCGCTTTCACCATCGCGGTGGTCGTTTCGTGCCTCTACGTCGCCCTTTATGGCGGGCGGACGGGACGATGGGGCGGCGGCATCCTGCTGTCGACATGGCCCATGTCCTGGGCGCTCAGCAAATTGATGCCATCCTACGGCAAGGCCATCCCTGTGCTTTTCCTGGTGGATTTGATGGTATTTATCGGCCTGCTCGTCATAGCTCTCCTGAGCACGAGGCGGTGGCCGATCTGGTGTGCTGCGTTTCAACTCAACACGGTTGCGGCGCACCTCGCCATCATGCTGTCGCCAGTGGTTCTCGGTCAGGCCTATTACGCGATGATCAGCATATGGGGCGTACCCATGCTGTTCGTGATGGTGGTCGGCACATTGCTGGACCGTCGCGCCGAACTCAGGCGCGCATAGGCCGGGTCGCCAAAGTTTAGAAGGATAATGAAGTGGATATCGGTAATCCCGCGCAAATTGCGCAGGCCAGAGCGCGTCTGCGCAATTTGCTGGACGATATGGACAGCATCTCGCGCGAGGGCGGCGATGGCGACCGGCGGTCGAAAATCTTCACAGATGGCGAGGGCAGCAATCTGGCGCTTGTCGCGCGCCGGTTGCTGAAGGAAAGCGATCTGCGGGGCGCGTTTTTCGGTCCCGCATCCTTCTCTGATCCCGCCTGGCATATCCTGCTCGACCTTTTCGTCGCCGCGGCCGAAAGGAAACGGGTGTCCGTCAGCAGTCTATGCGTTGCCGCGCGGGTGCCCTCCAGCACGGCGTTGCGCTGGATCAAACATCTGACTGACGCGGGATTGATCGGCCGCACGGCCGACCATGAAGACCGCAGGCGCTTTTTCATCCACATTGAGCCACAGGCATTTGCCGATATGGCTGCCTATCTTGCCCGCATTTCTGGCGGAACTTCGCCGGTCACTCAGGAAATGGCGGCTCCCCGCCAAGGCTGATGATCGCGAGGCTCAGATGCGAGGCCGCCAGATGTTCGCCCATGCTGTCCAGCATGGCCAGGGCGTCGAGCATCAACGCTATCGCCTCCGCCCGCCGGGCGATGTCCGCCACTTCCGGCTTCGCGCCGCCTGTGGTGTCGTTAGATATTGCCATCCCCACCATTTGGCGGAACTCCATGGTCGCTGACGCCGGATGGGGATGGCGTTGCGCGCCGGACCGGTTTCCGAGTCATCTTTGGTATCCTTATAGTGCGCAAGAACCATGTCGGCGCGCCGAAAGCAATGAGACGATGGTCGACGTTGCAAACTGGGTCACTATTGCCGCCCGGCTTGCGCCATATGCGTAAGTGAAGGTCTTCAGGACTGGATAGAGGATGGCGTTCCTGATCTTGACGCCAGCCAGCGTCCGGACCGGGCGCGGCCGGCGCGTGGAACGGAACAGCTATCTGAATGCTCCAATGCCTGTATAGTCTCGCCTGACGGCAGCGTCAGCCACAGGCGGCATGGCCTTTCATGGTGAAGCCCATGACCGCCGTCAGAGCCAGGGCAGATTGACGAACAGATAAAGCGCATTGCTGACAATAGTTTAACCGGTATGGTGAGTGCTGCAGGCAATCGAATGGAGCAACGGCCATGAAAAATTATCCCATAAAAGCCGTTGTGGCCGTGATGGCGGCAGCCCTGGTTTGCGGCCCCGCCTTTGCCGAAACACAGTATGTGCGGGCCGGCAGGATGGTCGACACGGAAAAGGGAGAGGTTCTGACCGACCGCCTTATCCGTATTGACGATGGCCGTATCGTTTCCGTTACGCCCTATACGCCTCCGCCTGCAGGGGCGAAGCTTGTCGACTGGTCCGCCTTTACCGTGTTGCCTGGTCTGATCGATATGCACACGCATCTTGCCGATTGGGGGCAGACGAACAACGTCGCGGAGCCGTTGCTCCACAGCCAGCAGGAAATCGCCTATGTCGGCGTCCGCAATGCGCGCGCTACGTTGATGGCGGGCTTTACGACAGTGCATGATGTGGGCTGTTTCCGGGCGTTCAGCGATGTTGAACTGCGCAAAGCGATCAACCGGGGCGACGTAATGGGTCCGCGAATGAATGTGGTCGGCGCCTATGTCACCGTTCCGGGCGGCGGCGGTGAAGTGACCGGTTTTGCCCCGGACGTGAAAATTCCCGACGATATGCGCGTGGGTGTCGTTACCGATGCCAATGATACGCGGCTGAAGGTCAATTATCTGTTCCGGCATGGCGTCAACTCAATCAAGCTGATCGCCACCGGGGCGGTTCTTGCGGAAGGGACCGAGCCTGGCGTGCAGGAACTGACGGACGAGGAGATGCGCGCCGCCGTTGACGCCACGAAGGCGAATGGCGGCTGGGTTACAGCCCATGCGCATGGGGCGGAGGGCATCAAGGCCGCCATCCGTGCGGGCGTCCGCGCAATCGAGCATGCGTCGCTGATCGACGATGAGGGCATCGCTCTGGCAAAAGCCAAAGGCGTGTTTCTCGACATGGATGTCTATAATGGCGACTATATCAATGAAATCGGCGCCAAAGAGGGATGGCCGGAGGATCATCTCCGCAAAAATCGGGAAACCACCGATGCGCAACGCGAGGGATTCCGCAAGGCTGTGAAGGCCGGCGTGAAGATCAGCTTCGGCACGGATGCCGGCGTCTATCCGCACGGCCTAAATGCCCGTCAGTTCAAATATATGGTCCGGTACGGCATGACGCCGATGCAGGCGATCCAGGCGGCGACGGTGGTCGCGGCGGACCTGCTGGAATGGTCTGCCGATGTGGGGGCCATCGCGCCTGGCCGTTATGCCGACATGATTGCCGTCGCCGCCGATCCTTTGGCGGATGTCGGCGCGCTCGAACATGTCGATCATGTCATGAAGGGCGGTGAAGTGGTGCGCTGACCGTAGCGGGCCGCCGTCAGGAAAAGCGTTTTAACAGGGTGAGAAGGCTGTCGACGCCCTGACGCGATCCTGCCTGATGATGCGTCATCGCCTTATCCAGAACCTTTTCGACAAAAGCGGATTCGCCTTCAAAGGCGAGCGCCCAGCCGCCAAACTGTCTTTCATTGAGAACCCTGACGCTTAACGTCGTCACATTCCTGTGCCGCGCATCATTCCTGATGCTGGCTTGCAGCGCCGAAATGCTGTCGAATGGCCCTTCCAGAAATTGCACGAACCGCGTCCCGGAAAAGAGCAGCGCTCCTGTGACGTCCAGTGTCGCATTGCGCGAACGCGAGACTTTAATGATGGCCTCTATCGCTGAAGGCGTCTCGCCGAAACTCAAGGTGCTTTCGCTGATATACAGCCATGAATTCAGACCCGTGCGCATGCCGGCACCATAAGGAACGGCATTGAAAAATCCAGATCGGTTCGCCTTACGACGAATGTCTAATTGCCTCTTTTTTTGCAACGCAGCATTCGCACAAATGGTTAACGCCATCGTAACGCGGAAGGGGCGAGATGCGGTTGATAAGAGTCATGACAGTCGACGATTGCGCCGTCGCCCGGCATATGGTGAAGCTGCTCCTCGCCGATCAGCGCGGCATGGAAGTCGTGGCGGAAGCCGCATCTTTCGAGGAGGCTTCCGCCACGCTCGCTGGGAAGCAGATTGATGTCATTACCCTCGATCTCAATTTGCCCGATGCCGCTGGGCTTCCCCTGATCGAGAAATTCACATCGGCCGTGCGCGGGATCGTCGTCATTTCGGGAAATGCTGAACAGCATGCGGACGCTCTGAAGCTGGGCGCGGTCGCATGCCTTGAAAAGTCCCGGATCGTGGATGAGAAGGCGCGGCTGGTGCGCTCCATCCATCAGGCCGCCAAGAAGCGCGGGCCAGCAAAGCGGTTTCCCATCCTTGGACGTCAGGCGGTGCGGGACGCATTCTCTGGCTGGAATGGTTTGGTTGCGTCTGCAAAAGGCGGCGGCTTGCTGAAATAATATCCTTTAATCTCCACGACGCATCAGGCGCACGTCCCATTCCGTTACGCGCGCCCGGTTCTGTCCTGTTCTCTATCTTCCACTATCTGGACAGCCGGTTTCAAAGGCGTATAGCCCCGCCCAACGCACATGCAGCAGAGCGAGGGATTCCGGCCTTATGACCGTTATCAAGGAAACCGACCTGATCGAGAGCGTCGCGGACGCGCTCCAGTTCATCTCCTACTATCACCCGATGGATTATATCCGGGCGCTGGGTGAGGCCTATGAGGCGGAACAGTCCCCCGCCGCGAAGGACGCCATCGCGCAGATTCTGACCAACAGCCGCATGTGCGCGGAGGGGCATCGCCCGATCTGCCAGGACACCGGCATCGTCAATGTGTTCGTGAAGTGGGGCATGGACTGCCGCATGGACGTGACGTCCAAGTCGCTGCAGGAAATCGTCGATGAGGGCGTGCGCCGCGCCTACCTCCACCCGGAAAACAAGCTGCGCGCCTCGGTTCTCGCCGATCCCGCCTTCACGCGCCGCAACACGAAGGACAACACGCCGTCTGTCCTGCATGTCGAGATGGTGCCCGGCTCCAAAGTGACCGTTGATGTCGCGGCCAAGGGCGGCGGGTCCGAGAACAAGTCGAAGTTCAAGATGATGAACCCCAGCGACTCCATCGTCGACTGGGTGCTGGAGATGATCCCGCAGATGGGCGCAGGCTGGTGCCCGCCCGGCATGTTGGGCATCGGCATTGGCGGCACGGCCGAACACTGCGTCCACCTCGCCAAAAAGGCGCTGATGGAGCCGATCAATATGGGCCAGCTCAAGAAGCGCGGGCCGCAGAACGATATCGAAGCGCTCCGCATCGAGATTTTCGACAAGGTGAACGCGCTCGGCATCGGCGCGCAGGGGCTGGGCGGCCTGTCCACCATCCTCGACGTCAAGATCATGGATGCGCCCTGTCACGCCGCGGGCAAGCCGGTCGCGATGATCCCCAACTGCGCCGCCACCCGCCACGCCCATTTCACGCTCGACGGCTCCGGCCCCGCCTATCTGGAGGCGCCCAAGCTCAGCGAATGGCCGGACGTCAACTGGACGCCGGACAAGGCGGCGATCCGCGTCGATCTCGACACGCTGACGCCGAAAGTCGTGCAGAGCTGGAAGCATGGCGACCGCCTGCTGCTGAACGGCAAGATGCTGACCGGCCGCGACGCCGCGCACAAGCGGATCAAGGATATGCTGGACGCGGGTGAGCCTCTGCCGGTCGAGTTCGCCGGGCGCGTCATCTATTATGTCGGCCCGGTCGATCCGGTGGGCGAGGAAGTGGTCGGCCCCGCCGGTCCCACCACCGCGACGCGCATGGACAAGTTCACCCGCATGATGCTGGAGCAGAACCTCCTCGCCATGGTCGGCAAGGCAGAGCGTGGCCCGATGGCGATTGACGCGATCCGCGACCACAAGTCCGCCTATCTGATGGCGGTCGGCGGCGCGGCCTATCTGGTGGCGAAGGCGATCAAGGGCAGCAAGGTCGTCGGCTTCCATGATCTGGGCATGGAGGCGATCTATGAGTTTGAGGTGCAGGACATGCCCGTCACCGTCGCGGTCGATAGCGCGGGTGAGAGCGTCCACCATCTCGCGCCCCTCGTTTGGCGGGACAAGATCAAGAAGGAAAAGCTTCTCGAAGGCGCATAACGCCGGGGCGGCCGCCGGGTGATCACATCTCCCATCTGGCTGCCCGCCACGCTGTTCGCTGGGGCGGTGCAGGCGTGGCGGACGGCGCTGCAGAAACGTGTCAGCCAGAATCTGTCCGTCAATGCGGCGGGACTGGTGCGTTATCTATATGGTTTACCCTTCGCATTCCTGATGCTTGGCCTCTACCAATGGGCGTTCGCGCCCTCCGCCTTCCCAGCGCTTGGGCGGTTGTTCCCGCTCTTTTGCGCCGCCGGTGGTCTTGCGCAGATTATCGCGACGAATTTGTTGTTGATGGCGTTCAATCATCGCAACTTTGTCGTCGGCACCGCCTATTCCAAGACGGAGGCTGTGCAGGGCGCGATCCTCTCCTTCCTGCTGCTTGGCGAAACGCTGAGCGCGCTGAGCTGGGTTGGCATCTTGTGCGGCGTTGCAGGCGTGATGATCCTGTCGACCGGCGGCAAGCGAATGGAGCCGGCCGATTTTGTGCGCGCGCTCGGCAAGCCCTCCGCTTTGTGCGGAATCGCCTCCGGCCTTTTCTTCGCCCTGACAGCCATCGGCATACGGCGCGCGACGCAGGAGGTGGCCACGCCCGACCATATCCGGGCCGCGCTGATCGTCCTGTGCTGCACCATTACGATGCAGACGGTGATGCAGGGCGTCTGGCTGTTCTGGCGCGAGAGGGAACAGGTTTCGCGGATATTCCTCACCTGGCGCTCGTCCGGTCAGGTCGGCTTTCTGGCGTCCCTGGGGTCCGCCTGCTGGTTTACCGGTTTCGCCACCGCGCCTGTCGCGCTGGTGCGGATCGTGGGGCAGGTGGAGGTGATCTTCACCCTCGCTTTCTCGCATTTCTACCTGCGGGAGAAGATGCGGGGCAGCGAAGTGTCGGGCCTGCTCCTCATCGCAATGGGTGTCATATTGGCGCTTGCCGGAACGATGCGCTGAAGCATCTTCCTGCGTCTGCGCATAATGCTAGGGTTTTGCGCAGAAATGGTCTAAGGGGCCGCATCGCGCGGACCATGTGGTTCGCCGCCTGCTGCTCATGAGCAGCCATATCATTGAGAGTTCATGTCTTTTAACAGCCTCCCCACGCTTCTGTCCGAAGCGCTTTCCGCCCGTGGTTATGCCGCGCCCACACCGGTTCAGGCCGCCGTGCTGGAACCGGAAGCCATCGGCCGCGACCTTATCGTTTCCGCCCAGACCGGGTCGGGCAAGACCGTCGCTTTCGGCCTCGCTTTATCTGGCGAATTGCTCAATGCGGAGGGGTTCGCAATGCCGACCCGCCTGCCGCTGGCGATCATCATCGCGCCGACCCGCGAACTGGCCTTGCAGGTCAGCCGGGAGTTGATCTGGCTCTATGGCCCGACTGGCGCGCGCATCGCCACCTGTGTCGGCGGCATGGATGCGTCCAAGGAGCGCCGCAATCTGGCGCAGGGCGCGCAGATCGTCGTCGGCACGCCCGGCCGCCTGCGCGACCATCTGGAGCGCGGCGCGCTCGACCTGTCGGAACTGCGCGCCGCCGTGCTCGATGAGGCCGACGAAATGCTCGACATGGGCTTTCGCGAGGATCTTGAGGAAATATTGGATGCGACGCCGGAGGGGCGGCGCACGCTGCTATTCTCTGCGACCATGCCCAAGCCGATCGTGGCGCTGGCCAAACGGTACCAGCAGGATGCGCTGCGCATCTCTACGGTCGGCGAAGATCGGGGCCATGGCGATATCAGTTATCAGGCTGTAACGGTCGCGCCCGCCGACATCGAAAATGCCGTCGTCAACCTGCTCCGCTTCCACGAAGCGGAGACCGCGATCCTGTTCTGCGCCACCCGCGACAATGTCCGCCACCTGCATGCCGGCCTTACCGAGCGTGGTTTCCAGGCCGTCGCCCTGTCCGGCGAGCATAGCCAGAATGAGCGCAACGCCGCCCTCCAGGCCCTGCGCGACCGTCGCGCCCGCGTATGCGTCGCCACCGATGTCGCGGCGCGCGGCATCGATCTGCCGACCCTCAGCCTTGTCGTCCATGTTGAGTTGCCGCGCGATGCCGAAACGCTGCAGCATCGCTCTGGCCGCACCGGCCGCGCAGGCAAGAAGGGGACGGCCGTGCTGCTGGTTCCCTATCCCCGCCGTAAGCGCGTCGAGTCCATGCTGCGCGGCGCGAAGATCAACGCTGAATGGATTCAGCCGCCGACGGCGGACGATATTCGCCGCAACGATCGTGAGCGTCTGATGGCCGCTCTGCTGGAGCCCGTGGAGGTGGATGACGAGGATCGCGCGCTGGCGCAGCGTCTGCTGACCGAGCGCAGCCCGGAGGAGATCGCCGCCGCGCTCGTCCGCGCGCACCGCGCCAGCATGCCTGCACCAGAGGAAATGCTGGACGCCAGCGCCGCCCCCCGCCGGGATGGGCCGCGTCCTGGTTTTGAGGATACCGTCTGGTTCCGTATGAATATCGGCCGCCGCGACAATGCCGATCCGCGCTGGATATTGCCGCTGCTCTGCCGCCGCGGCCACATCACGCGTAGCGAGATTGGCGCGATCCGCCTCGCCCAGTCGGAAACGCTGTTCGAGGTGCCCCGCCAGGTTGCCGCACGCTTCATGGATGCGGTCAAGCGCACCGTGGCGGATGACCCGGATGGCGAGGGGCTGATCGTCATTGAACCGATCCAGGGCACGCCGCGCGATGAGGCGAAGCATAATCGCCGCAATGACCGTCGCGCCAATGACGGTCCGCCGCCCAAGCGCTATGACGCCAAGCCTGCAGGCCGCAAGACGTTGGGGGCGAAACCCTTCGGTGGACCGGGCGGCGGCAAACCCGGCGGGGGGCGGCCATTCAAGGGGAAGCCCGGCGGCGGGAAGCCTTTTGCGGGCAAGCCCCGGAACAATCGGCCGGGATGATTTGACCTTTACGCCGTTCGTCCTGAGCTTGTCGAAGCTGAGCGCCTGCCTTGCAGGCAGTCGAAGGGGACTGCCTTTTTCTTCAAAGAAGGGCAGGGCTTCGACAAGCTCAGCCCGAACGGTATATAGGTTAAAACCTACCGGATATCTTCATGCCCCGCATCCTAGTCGACGCTGACGCCTGCCCCGTGAAGGAGGAGATCTACAAGGTCGCCTTCCGTCACGAGGCGCCCGTCACCATCGTCAGCAACAGCCCGATCCGCGTGCCGCAGCATCCGCTGATTGGCCGGGTTGTGGTCAGCGACAGCTTTGACGCCGCCGACGACTGGATCGCGGAACAGGCGGCAGGCGATGCCGTGGTGGTCACAGCCGACATCCTGCTCGCCGATCGTTGCCTGAAAGCCGGGGCGAAGGTGCTCGGTTCCAACGGCAAACCCTTCACCACCAGCTCGATCGGCAACGCCATCGCCACCCGCGCGATCATGGCGGACCTGCGCGCGGATGGATCGGCCATTGGCGGTCCGCCGCCTTTCTCAAAGGCCGACCGTTCGCGCTTCCTGTCCGCTTTGGATGAGCTATTGGTGAAGATGAAGCGCGCAGGTTGATGACGGGGGAAGGCATTGGTTGAACTGCTGAAGGCTCGCGCCCTCGATGGCGTTCCGCACGGCTTCCTCGGCCGGATCGGCGGCGTGTCGACGGGTCTCTATGCCGGACTCAATGTTGGCCTGGGATCGGACGATGATCGCGACGCCATCCTGCGCAATCGCGACATCGCTCGTAATGCGGTGCTGCCCGGCAGCATGCTTGTCACCGTGCGGCAGGTGCATTCGCCCGACGTTGTGACCGTAACAGCGCCGGTTGGCGAGGATGAACGTCCGGCTGCCGATGCGCTGGTCACGGATCGCCTCGGCCTGTTGCTCGGTATCCTGACCGCGGACTGCGTGCCGGTGCTGTTCGCCGACATATCTGCAGGCGTTGTCGGCGCCGCGCATGCAGGGTGGAAAGGCGCGATCAATGGCGTCACGGATCGAACGCTTGAAGCGATGGAAGCGCTGGGCGCGGATCGCGCAAACATCGCCTGCGCCATCGGTCCCTGCATTGGCCGCGCCTCCTATGAAGTACGCGAGGATTTCGCTTTGCGCTTTGAAGATGCCGACCCGGACAATGAACGCTTCTTCCTCGCCGGGCGCGAGGGGCATCGCATGTTCGACATAGAGGCCTATGTCGCCCACCGCCTTGCCGCCGCTGGCGTCCAGCGCGTCGAGGCGCTGGGCGAGGACACCTGCAGCCAGCCCGAACGCTTCTTCAGTTACCGCCGGTCCTGCCTGAGGGGGGAGGAAGGTTATGGGCGGCAGATATCGCTGATCGGCTTGTCCGGCTGAGGCATCACCCTTAGCTTGTCCTCACGAGATGCGCCCCAACGGGCGCACAGATGAGGATAGCCATGACTGACAATAATGAAGCCGACCTGACCGGTACGACCCCGCGCCGCCGCCCCAAGCCCGACATCATGGAAATTGGCGGACGCAGGCTGAAGCCCGCCACGCTGATGATGGGGCACGGCTATGATCCGGCGCTATCGGAAGGCGCGCTGAAACCGCCCATCTTCCTCACCTCCACCTTCGCGTTCGAAAGCGCGGCGGCGGGCAAGCGGCATTTTGAGGGCGTCACCGGCATCCGCCCCGGCGGGTCTGAGGGGCTGGTCTATTCCCGCTTCAACGGACCCAATCAGGAGATTGCGGAGGATCGCCTCGCCGTCTGGGAGGATGCGGAGGATGCGCTGCTGTTTTCGAGCGGTATGTCGGCCATCGCCACCGCCCTTATCGCGCTTGTCCAGCCGGGCGACGTCATTGTCCATTCCGCGCCGCTCTATGCTGCGACGGAGGGGCTGATCGGCAAAATCCTCGGCAAGTTCGGCGTGTCCTGGCTCGACTTCCCGGCCGGCGCGACGGCGGAGGAGATCGGCGCGGTGATCGAGAAGGCGAAAGGCATCGGCCGGGTCGCCATGATCTATCTGGAAAGCCCCGCAAATCCCACCAATGTCCTTGTCGATGTGGAGGCGGTCGTCGCGCGCCGCGATGCGCTGTTCGGGGAAGGGGCGGACAGCCCGCCGGTCCTGATCGACAATACGTTTCTCGGCCCGTTGTGGCACAAGCCGCTGGCGCACGGCGCTGACCTCGTAATCTATTCCCTCACCAAATATGCGGGCGGGCATAGCGATCTGGTGGCGGGCGGCGTGCTGGGGTCAAAGGCGCTGGTCGACCGCATCCGCCTGATGCGCAACACCATCGGCACCATCCTGGACCCGCACAGCGCCTGGATGCTGCTCCGCAGTCTGGAGACGCTGGAACTGCGCATGACCCGCGCGGGCGAAAATGCGGCGAAGGTCTGCGCCTGGCTCCGCGACCAGCCGCAGGTGGAAAAGGTGGTCTATCTCGGCTTCCCGGAAAATGCGCGGCAGCAGGATATTTATGATCGGCACTGCGCCGGCGCGGGCTCAACCTTCTCGCTCTACCTGAAAGGCGGGGAGGCGGAGAGCTTCGCTTTCCTTGATGCATTGAAGATCGCAAAGCTGGCGGTCAGCCTTGGCGGGACGGAAACGCTCGCCAGCCATCCGGCGGTGATGACGCACCTGTCCGTTCCGGCGGAGCGCAAGAAGGCGCTGGCGATCGGCGACAATATGGTTCGCATCTCAATAGGGTGCGAGGATGCGGATGACCTGATTGCCGATTTTGAGCAGGCGTTGGCGGCGATTGGGTAACTAGCTAGACATCACAATCATAAACCGTTCGTCCTGAGCTTGTCGAAGGACTGTCCTTTCTTGCGAGGAAGGGCAGGGCTTCGACAAGCTCAGCCCGAACGGGATGAGGGTTACATACTCTCAATCCCAATCCACCCTAGTCCACCCGCGCGCCAGCGCCAGCTTCGCCAGCGGCCTGTGCGGGTTTGCCGCAAAAGCCTCGTCCGCAAATTCCAGCATCGGCGCATCCGACACATGGTCGGAATAGGCGCGGATATGCGTATCCGTGCGCTCCATCCCCCGCGCCGCCATCCACGCCTGGATCATCCGGAGCTTGCCGGTGTCATAGCAATTCTCGCCTGAAATCTTGGCCCGCAGATAGGGCAGGTCCTGGATCAGGTGATCGGTCGCGATCACCGCGTCAAAGCCCAGCCGCCGCGCGATCGGCTCTACATAAAGGCGGAAGGACGCCGTCGCGAGGACCAGCGTATAGCCCTCCGCCCTATCCGCCGCGATCCGCGCCTTCGCCTCGCCGCGAATATTCCCCTGCATCACCTTTTCGGCATAGCTTTCAAGGCAGGGCGCCAGCTTTGTCCGGTCCACGCGGGATCCGATCATCAGCGCCTGGTTGATCTCCTTCAGCTTCACCCGGTCGATCAGCTTCAGAATATAGGCCAGCATGACGAACGGCACGAACACCACCATCACCAGCCGCCAAGGGGAAAGGGCAAGGGCGATATGGACCAGAAAGCCGGTATAGGTTCCGACGAACGTCACGGTCCTGTCCATGTCGTAGAGCGCCAGCTTTTCCGTCATGCCGTTTCCGAAACCTTTATCACCGTCTATTGTTCTATCTCGTGGTTGGGCCGTTTCGGCTTGCCGCGCAACAGATAATGGACCACTAAATTCCCCGCATGAACCGACCGGCAGAACTTAGCGAGGAGACGGGCGATAATGGCGCCGTGCTCCGCCTGTCCGGCAATCTGTCGGTCAGTTGCCTGGGAGAACTGCCGAACCGGCTCGATGCGATTGAGGGGCCGGTAAAGACGCTGGACATGTCCGACGTCGATCATATCGACACCATCGGCGCATGGACCATCCATCGGTTCGTCGCCCGCGTGGATGCCCGGATCGAGGGCGCAAGCGATGACGCCACCCGCCTGATCGAGGAAGTGAACAAGGTCGACGAACCCGTCGCCATCCGCCCCGACAGAACGCCGCCTTTCCAGCGCGTGCTCGGCGAAATCGGTGACGCGACGATCACGGCCGGGCAGACGCTGCTTGGCCTTCTGGGGTTTTTCGGCGCGACATTGGTGACGGCCTGGACGTTGATCCGGCACCCCCGCCGTATTCGCGTCAATGCCGTTGTTCAGCGCTTTGAAGTGGTCGGCGTTTCAGCGCTCGCGATCATCGGCCTGATGAGCTTCCTGATCGGCATCGTCATTGCGCAGCAAGGCTCCGTGCAGCTTCGCCAGTTCGGCATGGAGGTGCTGACGATCAATCTGGTCGGCCGCCTGACATTCCGTGAACTGGGCGTGCTGATGACGGCGATCATGGTCGCCGGGCGGTCCGGATCGGCATTCGCCGCGCAGCTTGGCACCATGAAGCTGACCGAGGAAATCGACGCCATGCGGACCATTGGCGTGTCGCCGATGGAGGCGCTGGTGATGCCACGGGTGACGGCTGCGGTGGTGATGATGCCCTTGCTGGGTTTCTATTCGTCCATCGTCGCGATCATCGGCGGCGGCTTCCTGTGCGCCGTATCGCTCGACATTCCGCCGATCACATTCATTCAGCGCCTGCGGGAAGTGGTGCCGATCACCGACCTCTGGGTTGGGCTGATCAAGGCGCCGGTATTCGGCCTTATCATCGCCATCTCCGGCTGCTTTCAGGGGTTGCAGGTGAAGGCGAATGCGGAGGAAGTCGGACTGCGCACGACCTCGGCAGTGGTTCAGGCGATCTTCCTTGTCATCGTCATCGATGCGTTCTTTGCGGTATTCTTCACTTGGGTAGGCTGGAATTGACCGCCGAGGAAGAAGCCAATGCCGCAGAGCAGGCGCGCGTCGACGAGGCCGTCGAGAAGGCGAAGTTCGCCATTCGTGTGCGCGGCCTGAAAAACAGTTTCGGCAAGCAGGTCGTGCATGAAAATCTCGACCTTGATGTGCGCAAGGGGGAAATCCTTGGCGTGGTCGGCGGTTCGGGCACTGGCAAGTCGGTGCTGATGCGCTCCATCATCGGCCTGCAAGTTCCCGATGAGGGAACGGTCGAGGTTTTCGGCGAATCCATGGTCGACCGGAACGAGGCCGAGGCCGTCGCCATCCGCAAGCGCTGGGGCGTGCTGTTTCAGGGCGGCGCGCTTTTCTCGACCCTGACCGTCGCCGAAAATGTCGAGGTGCCGCTGCGCGAATATTATCCGAATATCGGATCGCAATTGCGCGACGAGATCGCCGCGTACAAGATTCACATGACTGGCCTTCCCGCCGAAGCCGGTCCCAAATATCCGTCCGAACTGTCGGGCGGCATGCGCAAGCGGGCGGGGCTGGCGCGGGCGCTGGCGATCGACCCCGACCTTCTGTTCCTGGATGAGCCGACCGCCGGTCTCGACCCCATCGGCGCGGCGGCGTTCGACGAACAGACGCGCAAGCTGCAAAAGGTGCTTGGGCTGACAGTGTTTCTGATCACGCATGACCTGGATACGCTCTATTCGATTTGCGACCGGGTCGCCGTGCTGGCGGACAAGCAGGTGATCGCCGTCGGGACGATCGACGAACTGCTGGCGACCGACCATCCCTGGATACAGGAATATTTCAACGGCCCACGCGGCAGGGCCGCCACCGAAGCGCAGCAGCGTGCAAAGGCGAAGGGGAACGCGACGGTGTCAGGCAAGCGCAAACTGGACGGCGACGCGCCGGGAAGGCAGTAGGGAAGCGATGGAAACACGGTCCAACAACATCCTGGTGGGCAGCGTGGTGCTGGTGCTCCTCGCGGCCGTCATGATCGCCGCATTCTGGTTCTCCCGCATCGCGGGCGGCGAGGATGCGCTGTACGACATCTATTTCAAACAGTCGGTCAACGGTCTCGCGAAAGGGTCCAGCGTCAACTATTCCGGCGTGCCCTCCGGGCAGGTGAAAGACATCGAGCTTTGGAAACGCGATCCCAGTTTCGTGAAGGTCCGTATTGCCGTGAAGGAGGGGACACCGATCCTGCAGGGGACGACGGCAACGATTGCTGGCGTCGGCTTTACCGGCGTGTCGGAAATCGTTCTGGACGGAGCCGTGAAGGGCGCGCCGCCGATCGTCTGTCCGGCGGAGAATATCACTGGCGCCTGCCCCGATGGCGTGCCGGTCATTCCGACCAAGCCAGGCGCGTTGGGCGAATTGCTGAACAATGCGCCGCAGCTCCTGGAGCGCCTGTCGACGTTGACCGAGCGGTTGACCGAATTGCTCAGCGACAAGAATCAGGCGCACATCTCCGGCATATTGGGGCATCTCGACACGGTGACTGGAGCCTTGGCGAACCAGAGCCCGGAGATTGAAAAGACGCTCGCCGAGACGCGGCTTGCCGTGCAAAAGGCGGGCATCGCGGCCGAGGAGATCGGCAAGCTGTCTGCCACGACCAACGCCCTTCTGGATCAGGAGGGCCGGCCGCTGATGGCGGATCTGCGCAAGTCGATCCAGTCGGCGGACGCCAGTATCCAGACGCTTAACGGCGTGATCGCTGAGGCGAAGCCGGGCGTTCAGGTCTTTTCCAAGCAGACCATGCCGGAGGTCGGATTGTTGATCCGCGACCTGCGCGAAATGTCGCGGTCTTTCCGCGCCATTTCGGAGAAGCTTGATCAGCAGGGCGCCGGCTCGATTATCGGGGCGCCGAAGCTGCCCGACTACAAACCCTGAGCAGAGAGGCATGAAGCCATGAGGAACACTGTCATCTTACCTGCCCGCCTGCTGATCGCCATGCTTCTGCCTGCCGCTGCTTTGACGCTGCCCGGCTGCGTCTCATTCGGCGGCAAGGCTCCCTCGATGCTCCTGTCGCTCAGCGCCGAACAGAAGGTTGCGCCGGGCACGGTTCGCAGCGGCGGTTCGGGCGTCAGCGTTACGGTGGTGGAGCCGGAAGCGCCCAAGAAGCTGGATACCGTCCGCATCCCGGTTCAGGTAAGCCCGACCTCCGTCGCCTATATCCAGAAGGTGCAGTGGGTGGACACGCCCCGGCATCTTTTCCGCAGCCTGCTGTCGGAAACGATCAGCGCATCGGGCACGACCATTGTGCTGGATCCCGGCCAATATTCCGCCGATCCGGGGCGGCGTTTGTTGGGAGAGCTTGTCGATTTCGGGGTCGATGCGCAGTCCCGGATGGCTATCGTGACCTATGACGCGACCTTGGCCGCGCCCGACGGCCGGTCGATCAGCAAGAAGCGCTTTTCCGCCAGCGTGCCGGTTTCGAATATTGAGGGCGGGTCTGTCGGCGGACCGCTCAATCAGGCCGCGAACAAGGTCGCGGCGGAGGTCGCGGCCTGGGTCACGGCAGGGTTGAACGGATAAGCGTTCAGGCGAGGCTCTTGCTCGCCTGTTCGGTCACATCCTTCGACAGGCCAGGCTGGGCGAGGATGCGCTTCAGCGCATTCTGCATCATTTCCCCACGCTCGACATCGAACCGCCGCCAGCGTCCGAGCGGCGGCACCAGCCGCGCGGCCGTCTGCGGATTGATCGGGTCGAGCGCGATGATCAGGTCGGCGACCATGCGATAGCCCTCGCCCGATTTGTGGTTGAACGCCCACTGGTTTGCCGCGAACGCGCCATAAAGCGAGCGCACCCGGTTGGGGTTGGTCAGGGTGAAGGACTTGTGCTGCGCCAGTTCCTTCACATGGGCGACGATATCGGGATGAAAGGCCAGCGCCTGCGTCTGGAACCATTTGTCGAGAACAAGCGCATCCCCCGAATAGCGATTGTAAAAGACGTCCAACGCGATTTCGCGCTTCTCGCCGCTGCTGTTGCTCAGCACCGCGAGCGCCGCCTGCCGCTCCGTCATATTGTCGGCGCGGTCGAACTGGTCGAAGGCCAGATCGTCGGCATCCGCCGCCCCCGATCCGGCCAGATAGGCAAGCGCCGCATTGCGCAGCTTGCGCGCGCCGCGCGCCTGCGGAGACAGGGAGAATCCATTGGCCTCTGTCCGGGCGTGAATATCCCGCCAGAGAGGCTCAAGCGCCTTGCCGATCTTCGCCTGCAACCGGTCGCGCGCGGCGTGGATCGCATCCGGGTCAACGATCGCCATCTGATCACCCAGATAGGATTCGCTGGGCAGCCTGATCGCCTCCGCAATGAAGGCCGCATCCAGGGCGCTGTCATTTGCCGTGTCGCGGATCGCGGCGATCACTGGCGCATCGTCCAGCGGATGCCCGGCGACATCGCCGACCAGCGTGTTCACCATCAATTGCTGCATCGCCTCATAGCGGGCGAACGGATCGTCATCATGCGCCGACAGGAACGCCAGTTCATCCTGGCTGCGTTCCGTCTCGACAATGATCGGTGCGGAAAAGCCGCGATTGATGGACAGGATCGGCGGCGTGTCGAAGCCGGTAAAGGCAAACTCCTGCTCCGCCTGAGTGAGCGTAAGCAGCGTATCGCCGCCATGCTTGCCGCTAGCGCGGTCGAACAGGGCGATGCGGATGGGAATGGCCATCGGTTGCTTGACGGGCTGGCCGGGCGTGGCCGGGATCGTCTGGCGCAGGATGAGCCGCGCCTCGCCGCTCGCATGATTATGCGCCAGCAGCGCCTTGACCCGCGGCGTGCCGGCCTGCTCATACCATAGCCGGAACTGGCGCAGGTCGATGTCCCCGCCATCCTCCATCGCGCGCACGAAATCTTCGCAGGTCGCCGCTTGGCCGTCATGCCGGTCGAAATACAGGTCAGTGCCCTGGCGGAAACGCTTTTCGCCAAGCATCAGCGCCATCATGCGGATCAGCTCGGCACCCTTGTTGTAGATGGTCGCCGTGTAGAAATTGCCGATCTCCATATAGGATTCCGGCCGCACGGGATGCGCGAGCGGACCGGCATCCTCCTGGAACTGCGCGGCGCGCAGGGCGCGGACATCCTCGATCCGCTTGACCGGCGGGGAGCCCATGTCGGCCGAGAAGCTCTGATCGCGGAATACGGTGAAGCCTTCTTTCAGCGAAAGCTGGAACCAGTCGCGGCAGGTGACGCGGTTGCCCGACCAGTTGTGGAAATATTCATGCGCGACAACGCCCTCAACCGCGTCGAAGTCCATGTCCGTCGCCGTATCCGGGTCGGCCAGGATGTAGCGGGAATTGAAGATGTTGAGGCCCTTATTCTCCATCGCGCCGAAATTGAAATCGGCGACGGCGACGATGTTGAACACGTCCAGATCATATTCGCGGCCATAGACCTTCTCGTCCCAGGCCATCGAATGCTTGAGCGCCGTCATGGCGTGGCCGGTGCGGGGAAGGTCATTTTCCTTGACCCAGATGCCGAGTTTCACCTCCCGGCCGGACAGGGTTGTGAAGCTGTCGGCGTTGCAGGCCAGATCGCCCGCAACCATGGCGAACAGATAGCAGGGCTTGGGAAAGGGGTCGTTCCATTCCGCCCAGTGCCGGTCCCCCTCCAGTTCGCCCGCGCCCACCGGATCGCCATTGGCGAGCAGCACCGGATAAAGTTTCCGGTCGGCCTCCATCCGCACATGATAGCGGCTGAGAACATCGGGCCTGTCAGGGAAGAAGGTGATCCGCCGGAAACCCTCCGCCTCGCACTGCGTGCATAGCAAACCGCCGGAGGCGTACAGGCCCATCAACTGCGTGTTCGCGGCTGGCGAGATATCCACCAGGGTTTCCACGACATGCTTTTCGCCCGTCAGCGGGACAACCAGCGCGCCATCCTCCAGCGCATAATCCGCCGCATTCAGCGCGCGCCCGTCAACCAGCACCTCGCGCGGGACAAGCCCGTCGCCGTCAAGGCGCAGCGGGCGATCATGCGCGCCATTGCGGGTGACCGAGAGGCGGGCGCGCACGCGGCTGCTTTGCGCGTCCAGCGTGAAGTCGAGGGCGATTTCCGGCACCAGCCAATCGGGTGCGCGATAGTCTGAACGGCGAATAATGACTGGCGGCAGCGCCGCACTGGTGGTTTGAATATCGGCCATTATTCTCTCCTATGCGGCGATGACACCGCGCACAAGCACCGGCTTGCTGCAGGAGAGGCAGCGCCTCAAAGTGAGGCGGTTAGCTGCCGTTCGGGCCAGGACCGGTCGGGCCACCGCCGCCACCCATGCCGCCAGCGCCCACAGCGCCGATATTGCCGAAGATTTCCTGGAACAGGCTGCGATGCCGCCCAAGCGTTGGCGTCTTGTCGCCGCTCGGCGAAATCTTCTGGACGGTCTCCAGGCCGGTGCGCGACACCTTGGAGACATTGCCCGCTCCATCGAAACTCACGCGCAGCACAGTCTGCGAGACGGGCTTGGGGCTGGCGAAAGCCAATTGGCGCATGTCGCGCGACAGATAATACCAATCGCCCTGACCGAACTGTTCGGAAAAGGTGGGCGTGCCAAGGGTCGCCTCAACCGATGCGCGATTGTCGATTCCGGGCTGAATCGAATCGACCAGCAGCTTGTCGACCTGATAGCCCTGGTGCGTGCGGATGCGCGTGCAGCCTGACGTCATGACCGCAGCAGCGATTACAGCCGTGGTGAGGATAAGACGCCCGCCCCGGAAACGGTGGGAGGATTGGCGCATGATAGTCTCCTGGAGGCCGCGTGGGCTGCTTAGATCACAATTCCGTGCAAGGCCATTGCATTGACGGGCATGCCAATCAATATGGAAATGCGCCGGGGCAGACAAGTGCCGCGCCGCCGGGCGCATCGTCCGACCCCGCAACTCGAACGTCCCGGCCAGTTCGGGCCAGAAACCGGTCATGTCCTTCCTGTCCCGATTATTCCAGCGCCGCGATCCGCGCGACACGATGATCCCGCTTTATAATGCCATCGTGACGGAGGGGCGGCGGCCGCATTGGTATGCGGATGGCGCGGTGCCCGACACGCTGGACGGCCGGTTCGACATGATCGCCGCCATTCTGGTGATGGTGCTGTTGCGGCTGGAGGGCGAAGCGGATCTGAAACAGGAAAGCGTCTGGCTGACCGAGATATTCGTCGAGGATATGGACGGCCAGCTTCGCCAGATCGGCATTGGCGACATGATCGTTGGCAAGCATATCGGCAAGATGATGAGCGCGCTGGGCGGCCGCCTGACAGCCTACCGGCCCGCCATGCAGCCGGGCGGCGATTTGCGGGGCGCATTGGAGCGTAACCTGTATCGTGGGCAGGCGCCTGCGGAGCCGGCGCTTGCGCATGTCGAGGAGGGATTGCGCCTGTTCCGCGCCGGGCTGGACAGCATGGCGGCTGATGCCATTCTCTCCGGCCAGCTTCCCCAATGACGGAGCAGTCCCCCGAATTTTCGCGCATTGTGAAGCTGGATCAGGCGGGCAAGCTGTCCGGCGAGCAGACCGTGAAGCCCACGGAGGAGGAAAGGCTGGCCCTTGCCCGCCGGTTCGGCCTGCTGAGTCTGGACGATATGGAGGCGCGCTATAGTCTCGCCGAGGAAAATGGCGCGTTGACGGCGCGCGGCAGCCTGCGCGCGACACTTTCCCAGTCTTGCATCGCCACCGGAGAGCCGGTGCCCGAGGAGGTCGACACATCCTTTGCCGTCCGGTTCGTTCCCAGCAGCGCCGAGCCTTCGGACGATGAGATCGAACTGGATGACGACGATTGCGACACTATTTTCTACGCCGGTGAAAGCATCGATATTGGCGAGGCGGTGGCGGAAACGCTGGCGCTGGCGATGACGCCCTATCCCCGGTCGCCGAACGCGGACGCCTATCTGAAGAAGATGGGCGTCATGAGCGAGGAGCAGGCCAGTCCCTTCGCGGCGCTGCTGGCGCTCAAGGATTCGAAAAAGGCGAAATAGGCTGCGGGTTCCTTCTTTGTTCCTATCCGTCTTTCTGGTAGGGCAAGGGCATGGACGAAAGCGCGCCTCCGCTGAGGAAGATCATCCATATCGACATGGATGCCTTCTATGCATCGGTCGAACAGCGCGACGATGCAGAGCTTCGGGGGAAGCCGGTCGCGGTCGGCGGCGGTGGGCCGCGCGGCGTGGTGGCCGCCGCAAGTTATGAAGCGCGCGCATTCGGCGTCCGGTCCGCCATGCCCGGCGCCCGCGCCCGGCGGTTGTGCCCCGATCTGATTTTCGTGCCCCCGCGTTTCGACATGTACCGGCAGGTGTCCGGGCAGGTGCGCGGGATTTTCGAGCGGTTCACGGACATCATTCAGCCCCTGTCGCTGGACGAGGCGTATCTGGACGTGACCGAAAACAAGATGGGCCTGGCCTCCGCCACGGAGATCGCCCGTCAAATCCGACGGATGATCCGGGAGGAGACGGGGCTGACCGCTTCTGCGGGCGTGTCCTACAACAAGCTGATCGCCAAGCTCGCCTCCGACGAGAATAAGCCGGACGGTCTTTGCGTTATACGCCCGGCCGAAGGGGCGGCCTTTGTCGCGAAGCTGCCCGTGCGCCGCATTCACGGCGTCGGGCCAGTGACGGCGCGCAGGATGCAGTCGATGGGCATTGAGACGGGAGCGGATTTGCGGGACCGGGACCTGCCGTTTCTGGAGCGGCATTTCGGCAAGGCGGCGCTCTATTATTATCGGGCGGTGCGGGGGCGGGATGATCGCCCGGTTCACGCGCATGAAGGCCGCAAGTCAGTGAGCGTTGAGGATACCTTCTTCACCGATCTTGTGACCCGCGAGGAATTGATCGCGGAGCTGGACCGGATTTCAGAGCGCCTCTGGGAACGGATATCGAAGGCGCGGGCCTATGGGCGGACGGTGACGTTGAAGATCAAGTTCGCCGATTTCGCGATCATCTCCCGCTCCCGTTCTTTCCAGGCGCCAGTGCGGGATCACGCAACGATCGCGGAGGCGGGCAGGGCGCTGTTGCTTGCGCAACTGCCCCTGCGCATGGGCGCGCGACTGCTGGGCCTGGGCGTGCATAATCTGGAGGACCCGGAAGCGGATATGGAAGCCGGACAGCTCGCGCTCGCGATCTAGAGCGGTTGATCCGATTGTACCGGATATGCCGCTCTAGGCTTTTGGGTTTTGCGCGATTTCCCGGTCATCGGGTGATTGCGCCTGATTGGAATCGCTCCAGCGATCAGAAGGGCACCCAGTTCCGCTTTTCCGTGAACTTCATATAGCCCGCATTCACGCCAAGCCGGTAACCGACGCCAAGGCGGATCGGGATCAGCACGATGTCGCCGCGGCGCAGATAGCTGGCGTGGAAACCGCCAACGAAATAGGCCGCGCCTTCGCCTGCCGGGAAGCGCTTGTAGATGTCCTGCGTATCGTAAAGATTATAGACGAGGACGAAGGTATTGCCGGCGTTTCCGCCCGCGTCGAAGCCTATGGACGGGCCGGTCCAATAGACGTCCCGCTTGCCCTCTATCTTGTGGTTCAGCGTGCCGGAGCCGTAGCGCAGGCCGACGACCAGCGCGCCGGACGCTTCGCGCCCGGCGATATAGGCGTTGGGTTCGCCCTGTTCCTTCAAGATTTTCTCGATGATCCCGGCGAGGCCCTCCGCGCCCTTGCCGAATACGCCTTCGGCCGCGCCGATCAGATCGTCCTGCTTGTAGGACGTGCTGGAATCGGGTGCCGCAGGCGGCGTGGCCGCCGTGACGGGCTGGCCGGTCGCTGTCTGCGGTTGCTGGGGCGGGGGGCTGGCGCTGCCGCTGTCATAGATATTCGGATCGGCCGGGGGCGTGTCCGCCGGCGGGGTGCGATTGTCGGGCAGGGGAGCAAGGTCCGCGTCGATCGATGTGTTGGGATCGACGGTCCTGACCTGTGCAAGCGCCGGAGCGGCAATAGGAGCAAGCGTCAGGCCAACTATGGCGGCAACGAATGACGCCGCGCGCGTAATCCGCACGGCCTGAATCTTTATATTCCGGCGCATCGCCCGGCTCTCCCCGATAATAACCCGCTCGCAAATCGAAGCGCCGACTATCGGCCTCGCACATGAAACGGCAATGAACGAACGGCGACCTGAGTCGATTCTGCGCCAGTCCGAATCGATTTTCCCGCCTGTTTGCGCTTTGGAGGACAAAGCTTCCCGGTGAGCGCGCAAAATAGATGTGTCGATGAAGCGTAAAGCGCCGTTGCCTTGCGCGAAACGCGCCGCTATAGCCCGTCGCTCAGCAGCCTCCTGCCCGTGCCTGTGCGGGTGCGAAGCGCCATGTGGAGACGTGGGTGAGTGGCTGAAACCAGCGGTTTGCTAAACCGTCGTGCCCTTAAGGGGGCACCCCGGGTTCGAATCCCGGCGTCTCCGCCAGAATCGCCAACCAAGTAGCTCCTAACGGTCCCAAAAGGGGCTGATTTCCGTCTCGTTTCCTGCTATGTTCTTTTCCGAATAGTCCCATTCGATGCCACCCCAAGCCGGGGGTATCAAGGGTACGATCTGGGGTAGAATTTGGGAGGTCGGGGTATCGGATGTTGACGGATGCACAGGTGAGGGCGGCGAAGCCCCGCGACAAGGCATACAAGATGGCCGACTCCGGCGGTCTCTATCTATATGTGGCTAAGACCGGCCTGCGGTCGTGGCGCATGAAGTTTCAGTTCCAGAACAAGGAAAAGCTGCTGACCTTCGGTCCTTACCCGGAGGTGTCGATAACAGCTGCCCGCGATAAGCGAGACGAGGCGCGGCGGCTCCTGCGGGAGAATATCGATCCATCCGGTGCACGGCAGCGCGCTCGGGCTGAGAAGGAAGAGATCCGGGTAGCCAAGGCCAAGGAAATGACCTTCGAGAAGGTGGCGCGCGACTGGCATGCTTTGCAATCCCCGCGCTGGGCGCCGGTCCATGCGGCCGATGTCATCACAAGTATGGAGCGCGACGTTTTCCCGGATCTGGGCAAGCTGACGCTGCGAGAGATCGAGCCGCCCACCGTATTGGCTACTCTACGCAAGGTTGAAGCCCGCAACGCCATCGAGACGGCCAGACGGTTGCGCCAGCGCATTTCGGCTGTGTTCGCCTATGCCATGTCTGAAGGATTTGCGGCGACCGACCCGGCAGCAGTCGTCATGCGGGCGCTTAAGCCACTGCCTAAGAAGGGCAAGCAGCCTGCAATCGTTAAACTGGATCAGGTGCGCAAGGTCCTGGTCGCGGCCGAAGGATCCGGCGCATCACCCGTTACCAAGCTGGCATCGCGTCTGTTGGCACTGACCGGCGTCCGGCCGGCGGTGGTTCGCGGTGTGACGTGGGACGAGTTTGAAGACGTCGACTGGACGGGGGAGGCAATCGGACCGCGGCGCCCGATATGGCGAATCCCAGCGGCGCGTATGAAGCTGGTTTTGGACCGGAAAGACGAAGAAGCCTTCGAGCACATCGTTCCGCTGTCGTGGCAGGCAGTAGAAGTGCTGCGCGAGACACGGCGCTTATCCGGGAGGGGCAAGCTGGTCTTTCCGGGCCATCGGCACGCCCATAGGCCACTCAGCGAGAATGCGATCGGCTATCTCTATAACCGAGTCGGGTTTCATGGTCGGCACGTCCCGCACGGCTGGCGGGCGGCATTTTCCACAATCATGAACGAGCGCGCGGAGAGGGCCGGAAGCAGGCACGATCGGGCCGTGATCGACCTGATGCTGGCACATATGCCGAAGGACAAGGTCGAGGCGGCTTATAATCGCGCGGCCTATCTGACCCGGCGACGCGAGCTGGCGCAGGAATGGGCTGACATGCTCATTGTGGACTTGATGCCCCCAGCGGACCTGTTGCTTAGGATCGAGGAGTGATGATGCGACCTCACCGCCGCCATTGCGACTGCCCGTGCCCCCGCCATCCACCGCTTACAGAAGAGCAAGACGCCGCGGTTGGCGAGGCGGCTTCACGGAGGCTCCAAGAAATTCTGAAAAATGTTCCGCCCCGAAAAAGGTGGAAGCCGAAATAACTCCATCCTCAGCAGGGTGGATAATGCGAGCCCCGCCCTGTGATAGGCGAGATTGCCTTTCGCTGCCTTGCGACGGGGGTCCCCTAGGATTCCTAGGGACCTCAACTGAAAAAAGGGCCTGGCGTGCAAGGAAGTACGCCAGGCCCAGAGAAGTGCTACGAATCATAACACTTCGGGTCGCTCGCGCGCCGTGCGCCATGATTGTGTCACCAGCAATAAATTGAGTTAGATAATAGGATTTTCATTACACGTCCGAATAATCGTCCTTCGGCTCCGGCGGTGGCCAGTCGTCATCCCGAGGCCGGAAGCGCCTGGGGCGCGCCGAGCCCTGCTCCACCGGCAGCGTCGGGATCGTTCCGTCGAAGGTCACGCGGATGACCGCGCCAAAGGTGTCGTCGCGCTGGAACACCGCCCGGATGTCCGCCAGATGCTGCCCGATCCATTGCGCCTGTTCTGCCGGCACATAACCGATCTGGACGCCGCGCAGGGGATAGACACCGATCGCGCGGCTGTCGGCCGGATTCTTCGGCTCCCGCTTCATCACCATCGTTTCACCGGGCTTGCATATCGCTATTTCGAACCGGCGGGTCGGCCCCTTCGCATTGGGATAGTCGGCACCGACGACAGCGATGGACATGGGAGGGCGGGACATTTTACCCCATAAAAGTAAAACTCAGTTCGTTTTCTGTTTGACGAGAAAACGAACTGAGTTTAATACTATACCTGTCAGACGGAGAGGGAAGCCACCTGATCCCGCTGACAAACCCGAAAGGAAAGAGAGATGCATCTCTCGATCCGGCTTCGGATTTGGAAACTGATCTTCACGATCACGCTCCAAGCCTAGAAGCCCCCGCCCCGGTCACCACAACCGGGGCGGGATAGGGTGAGAAATAGTGGAGGTTGGGCAGCGATGCAACCACATGAGCTTAAGGCGATCAGGCAGGCGATGCGGATGACACAATCTGAGTTAGCCGAGAAGCTGGGCATCACGAAAGAATTTGTGAGTATGATGGAGCGCGGCCGGACGATCGAACCCCGGACGGCCCTCGCCGTCCAGCGGCTATTTGATACGACCCCGCGCTTGGGACCCGAGGGCGGCATCCCCACCACGCTGGTTGAGCGCATGGCCTGCGCTATCTATGGGCAGAAGGTCGGGAACCCGAACTATTGGGGCGCGGTGACGGAGGCGGAGATCAAGGAAGCAAGGGCAGCGCTGGCCGCCCTTCGCCAGCCGACCGAGGCAATTTTGAAGGCTATGCGAGATACAGTGCCGATTGACGGACACGAATGGGAATATGTCGAAAGCGGCGCGGCGGAACATTGGCAAGCCATGATCGACGCAGCGCTGGCGGAGGAAGGGTGATGGCCAAAAACCCGGCAACGGTGCTGATGGGTTATGTACGGCAGGCTTTCCCCAACCGAGAAATCATCCCTGAGCATTTCGCGGCAGCATACGGCCAAGCCGACGGTAGGGGCGACCTAGCGACGATCTGGCTAGAGGGCTGGAGGGCCGGCATCATAGAAGGCGAAGAAAGCCTGTCAGTATTCAATCCATACGCTGATGATACGGAAATCGCGCTGTATGAGGCGTGGCAGGCGGGGTTTGACGCGGCGGGGTGGAGTGGAGCTATGCAGCTTGTTCCCGAACCGCCGTTGATCATCACCGCATCAGAAGCTGAGCTGCGCGCCCTCCGATCCGCCCATGGCGGCCGATCCACTGAGGAGGGTACGGATCTTCACGCCATGTTCGAAGCTATGGCTAAAAAAGGTTGGGTGAAGGAAGTCACGCTAACGGGCGACGGCATTGCGTGGAAGCTGACCCGCGATGGGATAATGCTGGCCCACGGGCAATAAGCGTGGCGAGGGCCAAGATTGGTCCGTTCCCGATTTATTCTTGAAGCGGGACTTACTCCGAATCGTCCGGGTCGCTATAAGCAAAAACGCCAGCCTGACTTGGGGAAGTAGCTGGCGTTTTCGATAATCGATCAGGGAGATCAACTATGTCTAAGGGAGCGTATCTAGGGAATGCGTTAACTCGTCAAGGTCTCCATCGATCCTATATGGAGATTTCTTTATATGACGGACTCTACTTCTAACCAGCTTGCGCTGGTTCCTCATACTTACCAAGCGTCGTTGATCCATCAGCGCTCCGGCGACGGCTACATTAATGCGACAGCGATGTGCAAGGCGGCCGGCAAGAAGTGGAATGATTATTTCCGCATCGGCACCACGAAGGCTTTCCTGGCCGAGCTTTCGACCGTGGCGGGAATCCCCGCAACGGCTCTTGTTCAATCCATACAGGGCGGGAGTCCTGAACTTCAAGGCACGTGGATACACCCCCAAGTCGCCATTCACCTCGCGCAGTGGCTTTCGCCAGAATTCGCAGTCCGGGTCACCGAGTGGGTGTATGAATGGATGTCAGGCAGGCATCCGTCTGAGCGGGTTTGGCGGCAGTTCGAGGATCGCATCTCGCTGGTCTACGACAATGTGCCGCTTGGCTATTTCTGCGTGTTCCGCGCGATCGCAGACCTTTTCGCTTCCATGATTGCCAACGGCGCTGATTTTGGGACGCGAATGATACTGGATATCAGCGTCGGTGGCTGCTGGGCGGCACACTGGAAGTCAGCTAAGCTCTCGGACAAATTTGGAGAGCACGCGAAGTTCCCTCATTATTATCCCGGCTATTTTCCCCAATCATTCTCCAATCCGCAGATGGCTAATTGCTATCCTGAGGACGCGATCCCGACATTCAACCGTTGGCTGCGCGATGTCTACGTCCCTCACAAAATGCCAGCTTATCTGAAAAAGCTCGTGTCGCAGAAGAAGCTGCCGCCGCAGATTGCGAACAATACGCTAGCTGCCTTGGCGGCTCGTGAGGCAGGGCGCGCGTTGCCATCCCCGAATCGGTGAAAGCCTCCGGCGCAGTCTCACGGCTGCGCCAACGCTTCCCGGAGATTCTCCCATGACCGGATCATAAGATCTAGGTTCCGGGCGTTTGTGGTGCAGGCCTTGACGTCGGGCTCATCCACGATGGCCAGTCGACCTTGCAGGGGTTCAGCGGACAGGATGGGATACCGGGCCACACCGGGGGCGGAGGGGGCGCTGCAATCGATCGTGGGCGCTGATTGCAGGCGGTCATCGACATGAGCGATATCATCAGCAAGAGCCTTGTCGCGTTCATCCTGAGCTTCCTTGATGCGGAGATTGGCGTTTTTCTCAGCCGTCAGCGCGGCCAGCTTATTCTGAGCAAAAGCGGTCGCCGTCTTGTCGATGATCGCCACCTCGAAGGCGCGCCGCTCCTCTCTCGCCCACTTCAGGTCGCCCTCAATTTTCGCGCTATGAGTTTGCTCCCACGCGAGCCGGACAGTTTGAACGGTGAGACCAAGGGCGAGCGCAATCGCGGCCCCGCCGAATATCTTGGCGGAGAGGACGGAGAAAATGTTCATTCATCGTCCCCTTGCTGCCACTGATCCCGCGTTTCCATGCCATGTCCGGCAAGCCAGATCGTGACCGCAAAAAGCGCGACAATGATAGCCGCGAATATGCAGCCAGCGACCTGGCCGAAGGACATCAGATGATCCACGTGACCAGGAGACCAAGGGCAAAGCCTATGGCGGTTCCGGCATAGACGTTTCTGGACTTGTACCAGGCCTTGGCGCTGGCGATCTCGTCAGAATAGTTGGGAAGGTCGATCATTTCACATTCTCCGTTGGGATAGGGTTGTTTGTGTCGTTGGCGATTTCCGCTTGGACCGGAGCCGTCGGCGTGGCGTTGGCGCTGGCGGTGATTGCTTCGAAAGCTTTGGCGGTATTGTCCGCGCGCTTCGCATCGGCCGCTTCAGCGCCGAATTTGTTGACGAAGTAGAAGCCGAGCGCAGTCAGAGCCATGCCGCTGATCTGCCCGATGATATAGACAATGATGTCCTTGTTGGCCTCGGGGATCGTCTTGAAAACGAGCAAGGGGAGGGTGGCCACAAAGGCGCTTATGAGGAAGAAAGCGAGGAAGTTTCGGAAGCGCTCCTGCCCCATGCCTGCCGGAGTTTTGTCTACTCCCAGGACGCGGCGCACCGCGGCGTCGAGTTCTTCTTCGCGGGTCATGCTGGCCATTCGGGTAGCGGAACGGTTTGCCCCGACAGTTCATGGGTGCAGTCCGTCAGAAACTGGATTTGGCCGTCAGTGACAAAGGAGTGGCAGATCGAGCATTTCAGTTCAGGAAATTCATCCTTGTCATCCCAGGTGCAATAGCATCCGTCGCCGGGCGGTTGCCCGGGCGCGTAGTGGCCACTTCGGATCAGGATGGAGGGCGTGAAGGTTGGGGCGGCAGGATTGTCATTATATCCCCAGCGAGGCCCGGAGCCTTCGCCCACTGGTACTTGGTGCGCTTGATCGCACCCGGGGCACCAGAATAGCAGACGGTCATCCGCGGCTTGGCGAAGGATTGGCGATAGGGCGCTCATCCCCAGCCACCCAGCACCAGCGCATCCTGAAACCGCCGCGCATATTCGGCGATGCCGGCAGCGCGATCGGTTCCGTTGATGATCCGCCGCGCCTCAGTGAATTGGACAACTGTCCCGAGTTCAGCGGGAAGATAGTCACCGAGACCCTTGCCCGTGAACCACGCTTCCTCCATGCCACGCACGAGTATTTCGGTCGCGATCTGTGGCTTAAGGGCGAGGCCGAAATCCTTCAGCAGTGCGCCGCCAAGGTTGAGCTCTTTGTCCGCACGTTCATAATTCCGGTCCCAGGTGAGCTGGACTAGCCCCCGCCCATATTGAGCCTGACCATACTTGCCGGGCTGTCCATAGGGGCGGCCCTTGCCCTTGCCGATTTCCTCGATCGGCCTGAGGCGCGCCTCGTGCCACGCCGTGGCGAGGCCATATGCGAGCCATGACGTCGACCACCGCGAAGCGGCTTTCAACAGACTTTCGATCACCTCGACCTGAACTTGATCAAGCGGTCCAGTCACGCCGCGGACGCCGGAATAGAAGGTCGCTGGGGTCGATAGATTACGGGTGTCGCCACCGAGCGCGCGCATGATAGCGTTCGCTGTATTTGGCCCCCAGACGCCATCAGGGGTCACTCCCACTTTGCGTTGGATATCAGCTAGCGTCGTCATGTGTCCCCCTTGCGCTTCGCCATCTCGTTTCGAACAGCGCGCTCAATTTCCTGCTCGCGATGGATTTCCCGGGTCAGCTCCAGCGTCTCGCGCATGGTCCCGTCCAGATTTCTGATCGAGGTTGTCAGATCGATCATGACCTGGCGCTCCATGAAGCTGCCCGCCAACAGGACACCTTCGCCCTTCGGCTCGTCAGGCTTGGCTTTCTTTCGCCCAGTCAGGATCCCGCCGACGATGGCCCCGAAACCCGCGCCCAGCCACAGAAGTTGCTGAAGCCATTCCGGCGTTTCAACCGGCATAACTCAATCCCTCCCTACGCCTGAAGGCGGCACGACGGCCGTCGCCAGCAGCGAAGGATAGGGACATGGTGTCCATCACAAACAGCAGGGCGAGATAAGCTATTGCGGGTGAACCCCAGTCGACGCTGAGAGCGCCCCAACATAATCCACCCCATAGCATTATCCGAAAACCACAGCCGATTTGACGAAAGAAGGGCGTGCGGTGCCACGCTCCGTTGATGAGGAGGACAAGCAAGCTCATCACTCCAATAAGGAATGACAGCCACCCCCAGACTGGCTCGGACCAGATCCTGGCCAATGGAGCGAAGAACGGGCGATCAAACAGCGGCTCGGGCTGAAGGACGATCAGGCCCCAGATCGCCTGGGCGGCCGATGTCCCCCATTCCGGCATGCGCTCTCGGAATGTCTCGCGGAAGCGGACGATCAGCATGTTGCCGCTTCCGCCGCAATGGCGAAGCATCCCGCCCGCCCTCCATGTGCATACGTGCGGGAGGGCGGGCGTTCAGCTGTCGTGCGGTTGTCAAAGCCAGCGTTTAGCCTATTGGGCATCGGGCACGCCATAGCGGCTCTTGCTATTCTGGACGCGGTGAGATGACTGCATGCGGAATCGGCTGTGACAAGTTTCGCGGCGAGGCGCGCGCCATGGGAACCCAAGCAAACGAAACACCCATGCGGGGCATTTCGCGCGTTTAACCCTGACCCCGCGTGTTCCAAGTCGGACGTAAGCGGCGGACGAAAAGGTGGCCATGTCGCTCATTCCGCTTCAAGAAATCGATCGATGCGGCCCGGCACCAACGCACCGCGGAAGTGTGCGTTCACGGCAGTCTTGATCAGATCGCGGTCGTCGGGACTTATTTCGATCTCGCCGCCGTCCACAATCTTCATAGCCAGCGCCAGTCGCTTCGACCGCTCACCGATCGACTGCTTTTCCTCGCCATTTTGCGGTGCGATCAGTGCGTCAGCGCATGCGGCGCCAAAAGTCAGCGTTTTCCCGAAGGTTTCGTCCATCTTGGTTTGTATCAGCGCGCCGGCGGTTTCGCCGATATCGTCGGCGATTTCGTTTAGGGCGGTCAGCACAGCCTCGACCGTCACGCCGACGCGGATGCCGGAATTGCGCAGGTCATTGATCGCGCTCGAAAAGTCACGCTTCATCATATTCTCCTGGGTTTGTGATGTCAGGCGGCCAGCGTTCTTTCGATCTGGCCGATGCGGTTTTCGTGATCGTCGACCACGAAAATGGTCTCCTGCAGCGCGACCGCTGCTTTCATGTAAAGGATGCTGTACGCCAGCTCGTAGTGCGTGCTGCCATCATCATTGGCCGCTTTGTTCACCAGCCCCGGCGAAACCTTCAGCGCCTCTTGAGCTATGAGACCCAGATATTCTTTGCCATCATCCCCTTCGTATTTGAGACGATAACGGCGGAAGCGTAACTTACGGAAATCGTCGACCTGCGAGCGAGCGTCGACAATATGATGCTTGAACTTCCGGTCTGAGATGCCGCCCCAGCTGTTGTTCCTGTTGACGCCGTTGCCGCTGGAATAGATCCGCGCGGCATCCCCGACCGTGTCGGTGCAGGTGAGGAAGGTTTCGCTGGTATTGTTGGGCGAGAATGCGTCGAAAGTGATCTGGACGCCGCGAGGGGATGATCCATGCCCATTGGAGACGCGAAGCGCGAACGTGTTCTGGGACTGGCGCAGCTCGTGATATGAACCGCTGGCGAGGAACGTCCCGAGATTGGCCGCTTTGAAGTAGCCCTTCACCTCCAGCGCATTCTGTGGACGCGTGGTGTCGCCGATCCGCGTATTGCTGAAGATCAGGTTAGGCGCAGACCCCGCCACAAACAGATTATATTTGTTCGTGCCGTCCGAGACCTGCGACCGATAGCCAATGGTCTGAGCCGCGCCGCCGGTAATGTCAGCCTGGTCGTAACCGATTGCCGTCCCGGTAATGCGGGAAGCATGCCCAATGTTGCCGCTATAGAAGCTGCGGATGTTGCCGATCGCTCCCGTGCCATCGAGCAGATCGACATCCTGGGCCATGAACACGGTTGCCTCGGCGATCGTGCCGCTGCCCTCATTGGCGATATGGCCTTCCCAGATCCGCGCCGTCGTGATGTTGCCGGTCGAGCTGCCCAGCCGCCCGAGACGGATGAAAGCCTGAGTATAATAGGCGAACGTAACGGTGCCGCCGGAATGCGTAAATTCCATAGCGCCATTGCGCCCGATCACCTGCGCCGCGCTGTTGCCGCCCGCATATGTGTTTTTCTCTACCCACGCGCGGAAATCCGTCGTGCCGCCGCTATGACCGCTATAGGTTCGTTCGACGATCGTATCGCTGGTGCTGCCCGCTGGGAGCGCTCCCAGCGTTTTAGCCCCCAGCTGGCCCTGCAGCGCGCTTAGATAGGCGCGCAAGTCAGGCATGCTCACGTCCTGTCCATCAATAAGGATGTCGGCGATATCGGCCATCTGCTATGTACCCCTTGGTTAAGGTTCGAGCGCGTCCAGACGGGCGCGAATGTCGTCAATGTCGGTTTTACCGTACGTGCCGCCCAGAAGGGCCGCGCTGTCGGCTTCCAGCGGCACTGCTTCGGCCGCATCCGGCGTCGCCGACGATTGCTTGGGCAGCAGCACGGGCTCCGCATAAATGTCCGCATTTTCTTCACGCAGGCCCAACGCGACGCCATAGTCCTGGCTCAGGCTCCATCCGTCGATCGCCCATGTATAGTTGGACAGGCCATAGCGCGCCGTTCCCAGTTGCACGGTTTGCATCGCCCGCGTTTCCAGCCCAGCGATGTTCATCGGCCAATCCACGCGCTTCTCGCATTGGGCGCGGCGAAGCATGATCTCCAGGATGCGTTGTGCGCGCGTATGACTCGTCACATGCGCCAGATCATAGTCCACCTGCCGGATATCGGCTGCCGCTACCCGCCGGGTCGGGATCGGACCAGGCTGGTACAAATCCTCGGGATCGACGAACGTCCCGCTCACGTCTGTGGCCACCGCCTCCGCATCGAGCATCGGGGAGACCCGGATGCCGCCGGCAAGGTCGCGCTCATCCAGCGTCATGGACGGCGGCACCCAATATCCTGGGCGCATCAGGAACACGCCTTCCGAGAAGGTGAAGCCGCCCGCACAGCACGTGACGAACGTGTCGCGTACCTGGCTGGGCGGCGCGCCGACCTCGATCAGGCTGTCGAAGGCATAGCGCTTCTCTGTCCCTCCACTGCCATTGTCGACATTTTCATCGCAGATATTGGTCCAGGCGGACAGCAGCGCGTCGCCCGGTATCTCATCGGCAGCCGCCCCGAATCCTCCTTCCTCGCGCGGCATCGCGAGCCACCAGTAGAAAGCTGGCGTCGCGAGGTTCGTGTAGCCAACCGTTCCGGTGCGGGGGTCGCGAATTTCGTCGCTTCCCTCGATCTCCGCCGACATCGTCGGCATGCCTGCGGACACGACATCCTTGGTCATCTCGAACTTCGCGTAGATCTTCGCCACGCCATAGCCGACATGATCGATTGTCCATTTGCCGCCCGTCGCGGCCCGCCAGCCCGCGGGGGTTTCGTCCGTGTCGTAGGAGCCCCGGCCGAACCATAACCAGGCATGATTGGCATAGACGCCGCTGGTCACCTTGCCGGAGCCGTCTACGGTCACCTCTTCGTCGTTCAGAAACCATTTCGTCACGCCCTTGCAGCGGTGACCGGCCGCAGCCCAGATGAAATAGCGCTCCGTTTTCCCGACAGGATGGTAGAATACCAGCTTGCCGCCCTGCCGCCGCTTGCCGATGATGATGAAGCTGTTCGACACAGAATTGCGGAAGTTGATCGGCGTAGCTTTGGCAGAGGCTGGTTTTCCTGCGAGCTGCTGCATGATAACCCCAGCCGCCACGGATAGCGCTGTAGCGATCAGTGCGGTCGCCAGACTGGTGGCCAATGCAGTCGCGGTAGTTGTACCCAGAGCGGAAAGCAACGCCGGAGCCAGTGCCGGCGCGAGCACGGCTATACCAATCGCGAGACCGAGGCCCACGATACCTTTCACAACCTTTCCCATTACTCAACCCGCCAAGGCAGTCACAGGCCAGGCCTCATCAACCTGACGCATCGGGATCATCGCGCCGCCATAAAATTCGGCGTCCTCGCCCCGGCAGATGCCGATCGCCCAACCGCGCCGGACCACATCGCCACGCTTTGCGACACGGGGATCGACAGGCGTTCCATGCACGGCGCTGATGACAGCGGACATCGTCCTCACCCCAAGCCGCCGCATCATGGCAGCCCACGCGCCAGCGCTGCGCGGCGATGGACCGACGACCGTGCATATGTCCCGCCCGGTGCTGTCCAGAACATGGCCTCGCCACAGGTCTCCGCAGTGATTGCTCCAGTCGGGATCTCTCATACGACAGGATCCTGCTTTTGCTTCGCCCAGAGCAGCGGCACCTCTGTCAGCTTCGGCGCATATTCGAAGAATTTGTCATTGGCATATTTGCGGCGGTGATATTCGTCCGTGAACCGCTTGATACTTGGCCGCTTCTGGTCAATCGCGCGGCTCTCACCCCCCGCGGTGACGGTGATGCTTTCGCCCAAATCATCGATCACATAGGATTGCAACGTCCCCTTCCAGATGCGCTTAACGGCGCGGACCGTCTGGAAATCCGGCGCGAACGCTCCAAGGTAAAGCTCGTATAGGCATCCACGCACAGCCTGGTCGGCAATATCATTGCGAAACTCGCTGGGGATCTGGAACAACGTCGCCTCGATCCCCTGCGCGGAACCGTCGGTGCTTTCCGTCGCCGCGCCGATCGATGCGACACCGTGGATACCCAGCCATTGCCGCATTGCTCCATCGACGGAGGCGAAGGACATCGCGCCCTTGCCAGTGAACGCATAGACGGGATCGGGAAATTCGATCCGCAACGCAAGGAAAGGCTGCAATGTGGGGGCCAGGATTTCCGCCGCCAGCGACGGCGGTAAGTCGCGCCGGTTCATCAGGTCAGATCCTCGGTAAATTCGAGCGCGTAAACGCTTGCCTGACCAATCTCTTCATCGTTCTGCCCCGCATCCTCGCCGCTCAGCCGGAACAGGGATGTTGGTTTCATCGTCACCGCCCGCCCCGACCCGATCGCCGAAGCGAGAGGCGGGTCGAAAGTTACGGTGGTCCGTCCGCCAGCGTCCGCGACCGTGCTGCTATGGATCAGATGGGTCCGCCCATCACCGCCGAAATAATCCCCGGTCTGGAATGGCCGCTGGCCCGGCTTGAAGCCCTTGAAAACCATGCTACTTGCGCCCTGGTCGGCAACATCGTTTAAGGGTTCCGGTGTACCGCTGATAGCGAAGCGCTCGCCGCCCGTGAAATCTTCGCCACCCGTGAAGGTGAAACGCTGTCCAGCGAAACCCTGATAATATTTGCGCAAGCCAATAGGATAGGGTCGCCTGAAGTCCCAGAGTGCCATTCTGTTCGCACCACCGGCCATCTGAATAATCAGGCTGTCGAGTAGGGGCGGGACAAGGGCCGCCGGATGATCGATTTCGCTGGCGACGCCCCGAAATGAGAGCTTGCAGACCCAGCGCGGCGCGGAAAGCGTGTAGACCTTGCGTGTCCGGGTCAGCGGACTTTCCGCCCCGCCCACATGCGGCTGCAGGTAGAATGTCATCCGGAACGGCGAAAGGCCACTTGGCCAAGTAAGATCCGCCATCAGCCTGACCGCCTACCAGATTCGCGAACGCCTTTAATCGCGGCAGCCCTCGCGGCATCAGCGACACGATAGACTTCGGCTCGCGTCGCCAGATCGACGGCACCGGTGAACTGTATGGTCTGATGTACAACCGTCTGAGCAGCCGACCGACCTGCCCCGGCGTTAGCCAGGATGCGGCCGTTAACCTCCGGCACAAATACCTCAGGTCTCTTCTCACCAACGAGATATGCTTGGCCCGCAATCACCGGTCCGCCAAATTCGCGCTTGCCCGAAATCAGGTTGGAAACAAAATCCCCAGCACCACTCGCTGACTTTTGCAGAAAGCCCGACCCACCTCCACCCATCCCGCCGAGCAGATTATTGACGATCGTCTGCTGGATCGCGACGCGGATCAGATCCGAGATGATTTGCTTTGCTACGCCCTTGAAAACGTCCCCAAGGTTCTTCGCGCCCATGATCGCATCGGTAAGGCCGTCATTCAGGTTCTGAAGCCCGCGAACCTGAATGCTCTCCATCTCATCGCTGATGTTTTTGCCCACGCCGCTGACTTCGCGACGATAGCGATCGAGCGGTCCCTCATACTGGCGATTGATGTTCTCCCGGCCCTGGTCCTGCAGGCTGCCCAGGATCGCCAGGCGGCGGCGAGCGATCTCTTTCTGCGTTTCCGTTGCGCTGCGGCTCGCCAGCACGGCGTCCAGTTCGATGCGTTCCTGCTCGAAAGCCAGATCGAGCAGGGAAAGCTCAATTGCCTGCCGTTGGGTGCGTGTATCAGCAAGCCCGGCAGATGCCTGAAGATCATCCCGCGCGTTGGCGTTCGCCGCCTTGGCGAGTTCCTGCGCTTCCTGCGCCAGAGTGTCATCCAGATCGCGGTTGATCCGTCCGGTAAGGATCCCCGGATTGACGCTTGACCCATCGTCCGATCCGTACAGTCGAAGGAGCGCCGCCTTCTGCGCCGCCTTCTGTTCCGCGGTGAAATGCTTATCGGCATCGACTTGGGCGACCCGCTCACGATACTCGGCGCGGAGCAGTTCGAACTGGAGATCCGCGCGCTCGCTGGCATCGGTGACGAGGTCCGCGCGCGCCGCAAGCTCCTCCTGGTTCAGCCGCGCCATTTCCTGAATATGACGCTGCTCGATTTGCTCCGCCGTTGGACCCGATGGCTTCTTCGTCTTCGGCGGTTTTGGGCTGGCCGGGTTCGGCTTTTCCTCGAACGCGGACTCGGGTGTCGCGTTGACTATGCCGGCTTGCTGCTTCGCCAGCTTGATGATCTCGTCATTCTCGGCGATTTTGGCGGCGCGCTCACTGCGCTTCTTATCAGGGTCGTAAATGCCCGAACCGCGCAGCACTGCGTTCGCAACCGGAGCGGCATATTTTAGGATGCTGCCCGATTGATCGGCCTGGCTCTGCTTCGCGCGGAGCTCGGCATTGGCGGTCTCAGCCGCATGAATTCTCGACTGAATGAGGGCAAGTTCAGCGAGCTTGGTGTTCTTCGCCAAAGCAGCCGCCTGCTCGGCAGCAAACTGAAATGCCCCTCCCAGGCCAATGAACTTCCCGGTTGCCGTAGTGGCAGCAGAACCGGCCGTTCCGACGTTGACCCCGGCGGCCTTGGCGCGATCAGCGGCTTTAGCCAGGGCCGCCTCGGCGGAATCAACGGTGCCGATCAAAGCATCCATCTCCGCTTTCGCTTTGATGGACTGGGCCGCCACATAAGACAGGCCGACAACGACAGCGGTGATGGCCAGCCCGGCCGGTCCGCCAAACGCGCCGAGCAGCGCCGACCCAAGCGAACGCGTCGCCGTCGCAGCGGCGAGCGCGCTGCGCACGTAGCCAACCCCCAACCCGGTCACGATCGTAGCAATGGCGGGAATGACGGTTTCCAGATTATCAGCCAACGCCCCGATAGCCGCCGTGAGCGCGGCAGATGCACCGCTAGTTTTCGACGCCTCACCGAAGTAGACCGTGAGGGCATTGTTGAGTTGGGTCATCGCCGCGGCTACGGTCAGCGTGGCTGCGGAGGCTTGTTTCTCCAAGCCGTCGGTGCCTTTCAGGAATGCCTGAAAGAATTCCTGGCTGGTGACCTTCCCCTCAATCACTTCCGCACGGAGCTTCGCTACCGAACCCCCAAAACGATCAATATTACTGGCCACAGCCTGCAGGATCGGGCGAGCGCCCTCATTGATCGAATTGAATTCTTCAGCGCGGACGACGGCGCCGCCAAGCGCCTGCGTCAGCTGCAGGATGGCCCCCGCCGTGGATTCGGCTGTCCCCCCTTGCACCTTCAGCGCCGCTGCTACGCCATTGGAAAATTTCAGTAGGTCGTCCTGTGTGGCACCCAGCTCCTTTCCGCCTTGCGACAGGCGGCCGAACAGTGCGGACAGGCTTTCGATAGAAGTGCCGTATTTCTGGGCCGACGCGAACAGGGCGTTCTGAACGCTTTCGAGGCGCTGCCCCTCCAGTCCTGCGACCTTCAGGCTGTTCTGCATGCGGGTGAAGCCGTCGGTCAGGCTGATGAGTTCGCGGCCACTAAGATAGAGCCCAAACGCACCGGCGAGATTGCGGATCGAATCGCGAATACGGCTGGTCGATGCCTCGATCTGGGCCTGCGCCATCTTGGCGCTCGTCCCGAGCCGCCCCATCGACGAATAGGTTTTTGCAAAGCGCCCATCCAGCTTATCAAGAGCGCGATCGCCGGCCTGTTGGAACCGGTTGAAGATCTGCTCTCCCTGGGCGAGGTTCTTGCGCAGCAGTTCGACTGATGCATCCACTTGGAGCATCAGGGCTTTGACGTCTGTGTCTGCCATGTTGCCCCTGATTGAATTCAGCGCACTGGGGCCGTACCTCTTCCAGAAAGAAGGAGACGGTCATGTTCCCGGCTGGAATTTTACTGTGTGTGTTCGGCGCGCTTTCGGGCGCTTATGCGGTGTTGGCGGGCATGGGCTATCATGCCGCCGACGAGGCCGCTCAAATCGGCCTACAGCAGGTAAGTGCAGGCTTTCTCGCGCTGGTCGGACTGTTGCCCGGCGCGATCTTGATTGCGGGCGCGTCCATCCGGGACGCTATCGTAAGCGGGCGTTAATCCGCTTTCGCCGTGTTCATCTTCTTCCATGCCTCAACGGCAGACCAGAATTCAGCGGGCGTGGAGGACCAGAACTGGCGGGGCGTCCAGTGTAGTGCGGCCGAGGCTATTCCTGCGAGTTGACGACGGGGGTCTCGGTCGTCTGGTTCGTCGTCCCCGTCGTCTTCGCTTTTCCCGAGGCGGCGCATCCCCCTGATACGGCCATCCATAAGATGACCCCCAGCCGGGCGACCACTTCGACCAGGCCGGCCTCATAGACCATCTCGGTGATACGTTGCAGCTGCACGGCCTGAAGCGACGATTGAGTTTCCCGGCCATACGCCCGGATGCACTCCGTCACGACTACAGACGACTCCTCCAACGATATCGCCAGTGCGTCTGACGCCCTTGCCAATTCGAGAAGGGTCTTACCTGTGCCGCGTTCAAAGGCGATAATCGCCTCATAAGAGGGGCGAAGCGTATAAGCCTCGCCCTCTAGTACGAGATCGAATTCCCCGCGAAGCGCGTTCGCAGGCGGGCTTGCGTCCTCCATTATGCGAGCGGCGGCGTCGGTGCGGGATCGACTTTGAGCAGCTGCGCGACAGCGACAGCAACTTCGGTCAAGCCATGTTCGGCGATAGCCCGCGACAAGTCGGCAATGGCCGGTGCATCATCGCCAAGGTAGGGGGCGAGCGCGCCCGCTACATGGTGCGCAAGGGGATTGGCTTGGAGGAGCCGAACCACTTCCGCAGCATTCAGGCCCATCGACGCTATTAGCGCGCCGTCGATATCTGAGGGCTTTTTGACGGTAAATGTTTTGTCGCCGATCTTGATCGTCATAGGTCTTCTCCGATTCGAGGATCAGGCGAGGGTGTCGACTGTGGGGGCGGCAGCCAGGGTTAGCTGCGAAGTGACTTTCAACACGTCATTCTTTGACATGTCGGTGTCGAAATTGCCGATGTAGAGCGAGGCCTGAAACACGACGTCGTCATTATCGCCGGAAGAGCCGCCCTTGCGCACCTGCATGTTTACCGGCGCGCTGCCCTGCGCCAGCGTTTCATAGCGGGTGTAGCCGGTATCGGGCAAGTTGGGGAAAAGCTCGACGTCGATGGTCAGCGACTTGAGACCAGGCGCCTGCGTTCCATACGGAAAATCATCCTTGGTCGAGGTGTCGATCGTATTTGCCTGGCGAGAGATCTTAAGGGTCGTTTGACCCTTCAGCTCCGCATAAGTGCCAGCGACCGCAGTCTCGACCCAAAGCCGATAATTATTCCCGAGTAATTTAGCCATTTTGATGCTCCGTGGACAATAAAAAGGCCCGCCGAAGCGAGCCTGTTGGGTTCAAATGGCTTGCCTCTAGTCGGCGCTTGGGCCGGCTATTTGCCGCGGCAACTGGTTCAGTCTTTCAGCGCGAAGATGTCAAAAATGGAGGTGCCGACATAGCCATCCCCCTCAGGCGTCAAGGTTGCCGTTGACGTTGCAAATGTGAATGTCAGCGTCCAGGGCGCCAAAGCTTCGCTGACGTCGGAGAGGATGCTCTCAATCTGCTGCAAAAATCCAAGGACGGGCTTGCGCTCCTCTCCATCGGTCACGACGAGAATAGTCAGCGCTATCTTCCGATCTGGATCGCCTTTCTCACCAAGTGGAACCGCTTCCATATCGCCAATTATAACCACCGGCGGTAGTGTATCCTCCGGTACGTTTTCAAACACCGACGCGCCTGAAATGGCTATACTGCCCCGAACCCCTGTCAGTAACTCAAAGGTGACCTTTTCCAGGGCATCCATAGCGCTAATCATCGTTACCTCCGGACGCTGCCTTCTTCAGGACGCGATCCCACACAGACTTCAACCGTTGGTTGAGCAGATTGCGAACATCTGGCATGCGCCCGGTGACAAAGCGGCGACCTGAGAAACCTCGCACACGCATCACATATGGTTCGCCCGCGACCTTTCGCCCGCGGACTAGCACGGACCCGGCGACCTTGCGGCGCGTAACCGTGACCAGTTGCGACCGGCGGCCGAGATCGACGATACGGCCATAAAATAGCTTCGCCCGGCCCTTGGGCGTACCGAGCAGGCCAACCCGAAGGCGTAGCGACTTTCGAAGCACCCGCTTCTTGATTCCCGCAGCCAGCTTGCCAGTCCGGCGCGGAGTCCGAGCGATCATGGCCTTCTGGATATCGGCGCCCCCCTGATCGAGGACATCTTCCAACTCCCGATGCATTGCATCGGGCATATTCTTTAATAGCCGACGGAAGGACTTGCCACCTTTCCAGCGTCCCCGCCGTGGCATCAGGTCGACACACCGCTTTCGCAGGTAAGCTCGTTCCTGTCCGACCGCCCATACGGGTCATCGATCGCCCTAATGTTCCAGATCTTGCCGCTGACCTTCTCAACCAGCCGGTGCTTTGTGGTCACATCATCACGGTAGCGGATGACGAAACGCGCGGTGCTTGTGGAGCGCAGAACATTGTCGCGAAGGACTTCATCCCCCCGCATGGGAATCTTCTCTGACCAAATTTCGGCAAGAGGGGTCCACACCTTCGAATGGCCACCCTGGCCGTTAGACGCCAAACTCTCACCCTCGATCCTGATGCGGCATCTGAGCCTACCGACTTGCAGCGGTGTCCAAGCCATCTAAACTGCCCAATTCCGCAAATTGCGACACAGGGCCTTAGCCACATTTTCAGCCCTATTGCCCCCGTCTGCTGCGCCGCGATTGTCGTAATATTCAGTCAACATGATTTTCATCGCCCTCAGGAGATTGGGGGCGAAGTCGATCATTGCGGCAGCATCGGTGAAACCCGCGGTCAGCGAGACCGATATACGGGTGTTTGGAAGGAGCGCTGGGAAGCGCACGCCTGGGGCAGCCGTTATCCTTGCCGGCCGCGTTGTTAGCTGAGCGGTATAATCCGCTGAAGCAAGCGTCTGCGACAACCCATCGGTGTCAGTGTAGCTTATGGTCTCGAGGGTTGTGATCGGCCACGCGCGCAGCCGCGCGTCAAAGGCCGAAACAGATTCAACGATTGCCCGCGAGGTGAGGATCAGGCCGGTGTAATCCTCAACCCACCCCCGTGCTTCGACGATGCAGCTACTGATAAGATCATCCTCATCGTCACCGTCGACGCGAAGGTGCGCTTTGGCTTGCTGAAGACTTAGCGGTTCGCCCACAATTGCCTCATTCTGCACGGTTCGCCGCGCGATCAATTACCAATGGAAATGGCCCCGAGTTTCGCGGCCTTATAAGGTTGTTTCTCCGATGATCCTCCGGACCGTGTCGGCCGCTTCGCCTAAGACACCATTCGGAACTGAAGCAGCTGCTCCTAAATCATCCGTTCTACTTTATCGGGCTGTGACGCTAAACGACGACCGCCAAAAACTCGGCATTGGTCCAGCTCCTATCGTTTGGCCTGCGCGGGTTCGCCCAACCGTCAGCCGGAGGTAGAAGCCTAACGCCCGCGCTGCGTTTTCTGTGATTTAGTTTATCTGAATATTCCGCCCTCGGACCACTATGACGGATATGATGTAATGAAGCGACACCAGCAATCTCCGCTTAAGATAGGCCCTGTAGGATCCGCCTGCTTTTAGTGAGGTACGATATGGAAATGATCTGGATGATGAGATACGATGTCGGGGACAGGCAAGAATTTTACATAGCTGGCGTTGAAACCAAACGGCAGGCGCTAGAGCTTGCTGCTCACAAGGGAGTTGCCGGTGAGCCTGCAGTTATCAAAAAGGTCGTAAATCGGTTTGGACTTCACGCTGGCCAATTTAGTCAACCTCCCATTACCTGACAGCTGAATTGAAGCGCAGCTTGTGTCGCATGGTTGATTCATGATCTCGCCGATCTGAGCAAGCAGGAGGTCGTTAGGATGTATCACCTCCACACCCGCACATAATCTACCTGCATTGTCTGCGGCAGCGTGTATTCTGGCTTCACTGGGGCCTGCATGTTGAGTGTCAGCAGCCAGTAAAAGCGGCTTTGGAAAAATTCATCATCCGCGGCGAACCGGGCGACCTCTTTGCGGTCCTGATAAAAGACCACGGCTTTCCGGCCATCCAGTTCGGATATGCCGCGCAGGTCTACGCCGTGCGTGTGCCACTTGAAGTCCGCCAATTCCGGCACGCCCGTATAATGGCTGCTGTGGACATCCTTTTGCCCCGCATAATGCCAGCGGTGGAAGCTGTGGTGATGGCCCTTGGCGTCGCCCTCGCCGTAATATTCGATGACATCCAGTTCGAGGTGCCCGCGTGACTTCGGATCGTCCGGGGAGAGCAACCAGAAGCCGCCCCATGTGCCTTGGGCGCGAGGAAACCTGATCTTCGCCTCCCAATAGCCGCCAGCTTGTGAAAAGCTGTTCGCGGTTGTCATCGGAGCGCCAGAACCGGCTTGGTCGATGGTGACCGTCTGGACGTTGCCACAGCGAACATCGCCCTTTTCGTCCTTGTAGGCGGTGATATTCAGAACACCGCCGCCGATCTCGTAAGCCTGCCCTGTATGAGGGTCGAACTTGCCGCCTCCATAGTCGGCGTGCTGACGCGCAAAGAGCTTAGGGCCGTATAAGGTGGTGCCCGCGTTGAAGTTCTGCTGATATTTCCCATCGCCGGATATACCGACCAGCGGTTGCCCCTTGAAGGCTTTGGACCACGGGCCGTTCATGCATAAACCTTGAAATTGTCAAAATGCAGGCCTGTATTTGCGCCACTTACATTTGAGAGGTTTCTTATTCCAACCGCCCCCGACGCGGCAAAAGACGTGTCATTGAGATTTATAACCTCAACGTCATTGACGTAGCATCTGATGTTTGAGCCGGAGAAGGCCATCCTAAGCTTGCTTGTTTGCCCGGCAACGGGTGTGTAGGGGACCGACGCAAGCTCGGTGAGCGAGCCGGCGACGTACCTGATCAATGCCCACCTATCAGACCCGCGCAGACCAAAATTGTAGTTGTTAATATTATCGACTTGGCGGCCAATCAGATATTGGGCCTGATTTGTTACTACTGATTGGAAGGTCACTTCAGCTTCGACCGAGTAATCAGCACTTGGTAGGGTGACACCCAATGTATACATGCTTGGGTTCGCAGAAATGTAGGCTGCGTTCGCTCCATCAATAAGTACGCTACCGCTGATTGCGGTCCATGACTGTCCTGTATCAGCCGGGCGAGCCGTGAGATTGGTGCCGTTCGATCCCGTGAAGGTATCAACGGCCAGGGCATTGGCGATGGGCACGGCGCACGCCAAGTCTGCGATCGCGCCAAGGGAATCAGTCACCCGCAAAGTAAAGTTATAGGTGTTCGCGGTCGTCGGTGTTCCAGCGACGGCCCCTGTTGACGGGTTGAGCGATAAGCCAGCAGGAAGCGTCCCCGCAGTGCGCTGGAACGTGAATGGTCCCGTACCGTTCACAACCGTTGGCGTGAAAGAATAAGGAATTCCGATTGCGCCGGATGGAGGATTGCCAGTGAGCGCCAGCGCGCCTGCCGCCATTATGTTAGGTACGATTGCGGTTGCCGCATTCTGAAGAAGCGTCCACATCGTTGCACTTGGGTGCGTGCCGTCAGCAGTCGCATAGTTCGCGGCGCCAGTAACCTTCCAAACGGAGGGCGTGCCGGCGTCAACGACTGTACTCAACAGGTCGATTACACCATCAATCTCGGTGCCGACACGGGCCAGTATCCACGTGTTGAGAGTTTCCTTGTCGCCCCCTACAGTAAAACGAGCTAATGGGGTTTGATTTGCGGCCGTTGCCCAACTGTCTGTGCTAGTCGTGCGAGGCCAGATCAGCGCCTGATAGACTTTTTTGCCCTTAGCCTTGGCAGCTGCCCAGATCGTCAGAAGATTAGCTTGGATGGCGGCTAGAGTGTAATTACCGCCAGACGCTTGGGTAAGATCGTTCGTCCCAAGGTTGCACAACAGCACATCGCAATAATCCAGCGCAGCCTGCCAACCCGTCTGTGTCGCATAAAGATATGCTTGGGAAGAACTCCGCGAATAGTCAGCGAATGGGTAAGGGCCGCCGGAACCAGCGTACAAAGCTGGTTTGATGTATCCGATGTTCCCGTGGCCGTCTCCCACATTGTCATAACTAGCTGCAGAAAAGAGGCTATCGCCCAATAAAAGCGCAGTATTTTTTGTCTTGATGCGCGTGGTCTCGACAAACGCAGCCATGATAGCTGCGGACTGAATTGCGCCACCCGCCGGTATGCTCAGCGCGCCCGTACCGCCTAGCTGAGAAACGGCAGCGGTACTCCCAACAAATGTTTCCCCTATATTTGCGTCCCGATTTCCGCCAGGCATGAGCTGCTGTCCAGATGCAACCAAGAAGCCGACGCGCTGATAATATTCGGCATTAGGCGGGATAGTGATTCCAGCCATTGCGTCAGACGCGTAATCTGTAGCCCCGGCTGGGATCGTGCCGAGAAGGTTACCGCCAAACGTGACCTGAGTGGAGACCCCGTTTCGCTCGATCCATAATTCGACCTGAAGATTGCTTGGCTGATTCTGTTGACCGACATTGTAAAAGAAGCCGTTGAAATGAAATTTCGGACTAGAAATGCCGTCCGGTCCGGCTTTGCAAAGGATACGCGCTTCAAAGCGTGTGTAATTCGATCCACCGCCTCCAACGAGCGAAGAAGCATTCATTGCCTGGCCGCGGGTGCTCGCGATCCTTGCTACCGCAACCGCTCCCGCTGGGCCGCTCCCATAGGCGTAAGCGTTCCGGATATTTCTATTCCGCAATGCAGATCGCGTCATAACCTAGCTCCAAATATGAAAGGGCCGCTCAGCGATGAGCGACCCGACGAGTACGGTCAGTTCATGCGATCCTTTGGTTCTTCAGGTTCTGAGCAACTGCGCTCTCATCAGAAGTCGTTGGATCATTAAAATCGATCCTCACCGCTTCCGCCGTTGCGGTCTCACGTGGGTCATTGTCGACCGCCGGATGCGACAGATCGATGTCAGGTACGATCTGGTGCGGGGCGCCGGAGGCCTCAAAATCTTCAGCGGGCGCAACATCGGCATGCGCGCCATCGTCAGCAGCTAATGCCTGTTCAATAGGACCCATTACGCCAGACCGGGTCTTTCCGCCCTTCTCAGCCGCAAGCAGAGCATTCAGGTCATCCTTCGAAAGGCCTTCCAGCCCGGCAACGACCGTCTCGACATTATTGTCGAGCAGTTTCAGCAAATCACTCATGATGTTCTCCAATGAAATGGGCCGGGGATTTCCCCGGCCCGACAGCCCCCAGACTCAACCTGCGATCAGGTCGAGATTTTCAGAGCCTTCATAGCGTCTGGATTCTTGACCCCGCCGCCCACGCGCTTCGTGGTGTAGAACTGGACGAAGGGCTTGTTGGTGAACGGATCGCGCAGGACCCGAATTCCATAGCGATCAACGACGATGTAGGTTTCCGCCATATCGCCATACAGCGCGACGATATTGTTTGCGCCAACGATCGGCATGCCCGGGATGTCGACGATCGGCACACCGGAGATGGTCGATGGCTGGCCAGCTTCAAAGGCCGGCTGCCAGATGTAGTTGTTACCCGCATCCTTGAGCTTGCGGAGCGCGCCGACGCTGCTGCGGTTTATAAACAGCTTGGCATTCGCCTCATAGTCCGCCGGCAGATCGTAGATGATCCCGAGGATGCCATCAGTCGTGATCGCGGCTCCCGCTCCGCTGTTCGTGACCTTGATATCGCCCCAAGGATGACGCGCGGCATTAGCTGCGCCGGTCACATAGGTAAGAAGGCCATGCGGCTTATTCGAGCCGTCGCCGGACAGGAACGCGATACCTTCCTGACGCGCGAACTCCGTGGAGACCTCGCCTGCCAACCAGGCTTCGATATCGACCTCAGCATCGTCGATCAGGCCCTGGGTGGCGCCGGGGTTCGCGTACAGTTCTCCCAAGGGGAAAGCCAGGGACGTGAACGCCGGCGTGCTGGTGGCGGGACGCGATGCCTGCTCTCCAACCCAACCCGAGCCGATAGCCCGGTCGGTAAAGACCTTGGTGAAGCCCGCACCGCTGATCGTCTGAACCGTTGCATACTCGCGGATTTTGGAAATCTGCTTGAGCCGGCCGGATAGGGTGCGATCCCACTCAACCGGTGCGAGATAACCGCCCTCGCCATCGGTCTTTGTAGCGGCAGCGCGGATCTCCTCCATCTTTTTCGAGGCCACATCTTTCCGGAAGTAAGCCGAGAAATCAGCAGTATATTCCGCATCACGGGGCTGCTCTTTACCGCCGTTCAACTTCGCAGCAGCGATCTGGATGGTGATTTCCTCGATCGATTTTTCGAGATCATCCATCGCCCCATTGAGACGATCGACCTGTTCGCTCAGGACAACATCCGCCTTGCCCTTCAGGGTCTCGTCATTCTTGGCCTTGAATTCCTCGAAGGTCTTGTTGAACTGCGCGAACAGATCTTTGACGTCAGTCGAGACTTCGGCGCGGACGCTAGCGGCAACGATAGCGCGCGGCAGCTTGGGCAGATCGAGCGTCGGCGCAATCAAGGGGTTCACCTCATCTTCGGGCGCAAGCGCCTGCAGGCGGGTAAACGGAAGCGTCAGGTACACGGATGCGGCCGCCAGCAAGGCGGGGATAGACATCTTTTTCATGATAAAATTCCTATTCCAGGATTTTCTTCAGCATGTCGGCGAATAGGGCCGACACTTCGGAGGTGCCGCCAGCGTCCTGCTTGGCGGCGGGGTCCAGGACAGCGTCACGCTTGCCCTTGAGTTTGTTGATGCGGGCGCGCGCCTCACTGCGGGTCGCGCCGCTTGCCATAAGGCTGCGCTCCATCACGCGAACATCGTTGGCGTCACGATCGGCCGCCTTCGCCTTTTCGTCTATCGTCACCTTGTCGGCCGACAGCAACTCATCGGCAAAACCACGCTCGATTGCGGTGGAACCCGACATATAGGTTTCCGCGTCCATCCATTTCGCAATCTCGGCCGCCTTCTGGCCGGTGCGCTGCGCGTATACATCGCACATCGCAGTATCGAATGGTGCGAGGAATTCCGCCGTTTCCTGCATGTCGTGCCGGTTACCGATCGCGATGACCCAGCAATTATGGATCATGATGAAGCTAGCAGCGCCGATCTCGATAGTGTCGCCAGCCATTGCAATGATCGACGCGGCCGAAGCCGCCATACCCATCACCTTGACCGTGATATCATAGGGGTGCTCGCGTAGCACATTGTAGATGGCGAGCCCTTCGAACATGTCGCCGCCAGGGCTGTTGATTTGGACCTCGACAGGGCGATCCCCAATCGCGCGTAGCTGCGCCGCGACCTTCTTCGCCGTCACCCCGCCGCCCGTCCACCAATCCTCACCGATGATGTCAAACATGGTAATGACATTGTCGCCCTGCTCCAAAGCAAGCGGTCGCACTCCGGCCGCGTCGGCCGACCAGCGATCCAGAACCTTGCTGCTGGTCAAGGCAGAGACCGACCGTTCTGCAGGGAGGGGCAAAGCAGCCGGACGCTCGCGCGCGAAGATGCGCGGGAATGAACGATGGCTATTCATCCTTGGGTTCCTTTTTGGCATTCGCTGGTGCTGACGGTGACGGCGGCAGATTTTCGCCGCCCGAAATTGGGTTCATGTCGAACGCGCCCCGGACCTCGTTCGGCGTGCGGTAGGGGGCCTGTCCAAGCGCCTTGGCGAAGAACTCAGCCTGATCTTTCAGAGAGCCACGCAGCAAAGCGCCTTCGTTGAACTTCACGTACAGCTCGTCGGCGTCCTGCTCGGCGATCGTCAGACAGGACCGCTCGATCGCCTGTTCCCACGCGACAAACCACGGCATCAGGCAATAGGTCACGAAGAACAGGCCGAGCGCCTCGATTCCAGAGCCCCAGCTCGTTTCGTCGAACATCAGCAGCGGGCGCGGCACACCCGTGATCCTAGAGATTTCCTCAGCTTGGCGGCGGCGCAATTCATCGAACTGACTGTCTTTGGCGCTGGCGATAAACGGCTTGGCCTTCAGGCCCTCTTCCAGCACCAGCCACGCGCCGGCGTTTTCCACACCCATATTCTGATCGGCCATGCTTTGCTTTAGCCGCGCGATCGCCTCCTCTCCGAGAGTTTCGTCGCTTTCAAGAGCCCCGCCGGCCATCACGCCACCGCTCAGCAACTTGCCGGCCGCACGCTCGGCTTGCGACGCGATGCCGATCGCGTTGAGGGCGATGTCCACCAAGTTGACGCCGATCAGCCCGTCTCGCGTCATTGGATGACGGAAATGAAAAACTTCCTCTTGCTGAAGCGTGACAGTGCCGCCCTTCGGCCGCCGATACTCGAATGTCAGCTTCCAATCGTCCGAAAGTTTCGGTGTAATCACTTTCCTTGGAAGCGGAATGATCTGCAGCACCTCTCTCCGCGGATCGCGGAGGATCAGTCCGTAAGCGTTGCCATCGAGCAGCGCCAAAGTCTGCATGTAGCTTTTGAATTCGAAGGCTGTCTGATAGCTATTAGGGCGCTTTAGCAGCACCCGATACAACTTCCTGTCCTTCGCCTTCTCTATGGTTCCGTCCGGCTTGCGCCGCATCAAATGCGCCGGCAGCATTCCCATGCTGGCCGCAATAAGATTTACCGCACGAAAGAAGGTGCTGTTGCGCAGCGCCATCTTTTCGCTGACGCCAACACCTGTCACGGACTCCGGTCCTTCGCGCAAGAAATCGCGAAGGACCGGGCTGTCCATGTCGTACGAGGTCCACGCCATGACGCCAGGTCCCGAAGGCGGAGACATTGCAACCCGGGTGCCCGACGCACTGTTACGCCGCCCGCCGGCGGCGCGAATATAATCGTTGGGGGAGAGGCCAGCCATTTACCCTCCCTCAGACCCGCAGGACGCCGCGCGTGGCGTAGACCGACTTTTTCTTCGGCTTGTCTGCCGTCGTGGCGGCACCGACCCCCATCGCGATCGTCACCATGCCGTCAATGCGTCCGCGCGAACGGGCCTTCTCGAAACAGCGATTGCCCTGCCCGTCCTCATCCAGGACGGCGTTTGCCGCGCAGGAATAGGTGACAGGCGAAGCGTCGATGACGATACGCTCTTCCAAAATTGCGTCTTCAGTCCGCGTAATCGAATGAGGCATGCACAGCTGCTTGTCCTCAAACCTGATGCGCTTACCCTGCGCGTGGCTGATGATCTTCAGCCCGCGCCCTTCCGGCTTACCCGGCCCCTCATATCGCCAGACAGGAAGCCCAACGACCTCGCAAGCGGTGATAAAATCCGCGATAAATGCCGGATCAACGACCAGTGCTTCAATGTTGTGCTCGGCCACCAGCACTGAAATTTGTTCGGCCACAAATGTATAGTCGATCGTCGCGCCAGGCGTGGCGGTCAGATAGCCGTCTTGCTCCCACTCGACATAGGGCGCGCGATCTGCCTCTGCGCGATCAGCGAGACCATCCTTCGTGGTCCAGTACCAGGTCTTGGACCAAAGAAACCCTTCAGGGTTGCGCCAAGTCGCGGTCAGCGCGGTAAGGTCATTCTTGCGCGACAGATCCAATGACAGCCAGCAGGCCAAGCCCTTCATGGCGCGGCTATCGACCGCGCCCTGCACCGCCGCCCACTTGTCTTCCGACAGCCAGAAGTCGGCCGCCCCAATATCGATCCCGAAGTAGAGCCGCTTCACAGACGACTTCGTCGACGGCCGCAACACGGCTCCTGCCACCGTCTCGCGCAAATTCTCGATCGGAAACGTCTCGCCCAGCGCGGGCAGCGCCTTCGGCCAGTTGTCCTCCGTCTCGAAGATCGATTCCCGGTCGGCTTTGTCGACCCGGGCAACGAATGCAAAGGCCGTGTCGTCCTTCGCTTCGCCCTTGGCGATCGACTGATACATGTCCGAATAGGACGTGCCGACGATCTGCGTCGTCGCAGGCGTGTTTGTCCCCAGGAGCATAAGGGCGTTGCCCCCGACCTTATCGATCGCGCGCTTCCAGTTCTCTAGCGCAGCGTCCGACTTGAATTCGTGGATCTCATCCGCCGCCACATACGAAGGGCGGGGGCCTGACTGGGCATCCCCTCCCGCGAGGGTGCGAAAGAACGATCCGCTGTCCGGGTGTTCCAGCTTCCAGGCGTTATCGCCTTCGCCGCGCACGATGATCTCACCGCGGCTTTCGAGACTGTCCCCCTCATCCTCATCTGGGATCTGTCCCCGGCACATAGCGACCGCGTCGCGGAACAGGACCGTGGCGGTCGCCTTGTCCTGGCCGATCGCGAAGCACTGCGCGCGCGGGATGTTGCAATAGCCCATCACATAAACGCCAAGGGCGCCCATGAGCGGCGACTTTGCCTGCCCCTTCCCCGTCTCCAGCCAGCCAGAGCGAAACCGCCAACGATTCGATGCTGTCCGCCAGCCGAACAGGCTGCCGACCACAAAGGTATGCCACTCCAAGGGGTAGAAAGGCTCGCCGGCGCGAGGCCCGTCCGTCACCGAAAATACGGCAGGCAGAAAGCCCAGCGCGTGCGCTGCCCCCTCAACGCTCCAATGCAGCCCCCGACTTGGCGCATCGCGCAGATCGCGAATGTGCCTCTCGGCGGCGTGCCGCAGCAAGTCGCCAGCTATGAAGTCTCCGCGAACCGCCGCCTCTGCCCAGGCCGTGGTCGGGTCGACCTCGGCCAAATACTTATTCCGCAACCGGCCTCAAGTAGGCAGTCGCCGCGCTGGGCTTCCGCTTCCTCGTAGTGACTTTCGCGCCAGCGCCGCGATCGCGCGGCGAGAGGCATAGATCTTTTTCGGCTGCCGCCGCCGCAGACGCCGCGTTCTGCATCGTAGTCCACCAGGGATTGTACGTCGGGACTTTCGTGCGCGGCGCCTTCATCACCGGCCCGAGCTTGGCGACCTCCTTCGCGGATCGATCGAAATTCACATAGGCGACGACCAGACGGATGATCGCATGTCCATTTGCAACCGACAGCTTCTCGGCCGCCCGAAGCTCGCGAACGATCACGCCCCAATATTCGGCGGCGCGCGCGCGGTCCAATTTACGGCTGAAGAATTTGATCCAGTCAGGCTGGGGCGGAACGCCGTCACCGCCATCAACAGCGGGAAGGGTCATATCAGGTCTCCCGGGTTGCGGGTTCGAAACCCTCCCCCCTCAATCTCAGCCTAAAATGCGCACGGAGAGGCCGTCCGGTGTCCAGGCATCAAGCCACGAAACTTTTGACCCGGGGGGCGTAATAATGTTGCGCCTATTCGATCCGTGCGCCGCCGCGCAACAATGTTACGCGCCTCGGTTCCAAGGGTGATCAGCACTCGTCGGTCGCCCGTCCCTGCCCACGCCCACCGCCTTGATCGGTGCGGCATGGCCGAACTGCTCGGCAGTCACCTCATCATGGCAGTCATCGCACAGGTTGCGCGTGTTGCTGTCCACGTCGAGGCCGCCCAAGGCCAAGGGTGTGTTTCGGCGTGCAAGTGGTGCCCACCTGACTCGGTGATCGGCGCCTAATCGGGGACCACCCCCGGGTCATCTATTGTCGCTCGCGATTGAGGCAGGCGACGAGGCGGAGGATGACGACGGTGGAGACGATTGGACGGATCAGGCGTGCGTATTTCGTACAGCGGCAGTCGGTGCGAGAGATTGCGCGGCGGCTGCATGTTTCGAGGAAGACGGTCAGGAAGGCGATCGAGGCCGAGGACTGCAAGTTCAGCTACGATCGGGCGGTTCAGCCGATGCCCAAGCTCGGTGCCCACATTGCCGAGCTCGAGCGGTTACTGGCGGAGAACGAGCGCAAGCCGCGGCGCGAACGGCTGACGCTGATCCGGTTGTTCGAGGCGCTGCGGGCGCAAGGATATGAGGGCGGCTACGATACGGTTCGCCGCCATGCCCGCCGCTGGCAGCGCGAGGAAGTGGGCCGGACGGCGACCGCGTTCGTGCCGCTGAGCTTCGAGCCCGGCGAGGCTTGCCAGTTCGACTGGAGCCACGAGGTCGTGGTGCTGGCGGGTGTGACGACGACGGTGAAGGTCGCCCATATGCGGCTGTGCCATAGCCGGATGTTCTTCGTGCGAGCCTATCCCCGCGAGACGCAGGAGATGGTGTTCGACGCCCATGCCCGAGCGTTCGCTTTCTTCGGCGGTGTCTGCACGCGCGGGATTTACGACAACATGACCACCGCGGTGGATGCGGTCTTCCTGGGTAAGGAGCGCAAGTTCAACCGCCGCTTCCTGCAGATGTGCAACCATTACCTGGTCGAGCCGACCGCATGCACGCCGGCGGCGGGGTGGGAGAAGGGGCAGGTTGAGAACCAGGTTGGCGTTGTGCGCGAACGATTCTTCACGCCCCGGCTGCGCTTCGCCAGCTACGCGGAGCTGAACGCCTGGCTGCTCGATCGTTGCCTGGAACACGCCAACGCCCATCGGCATCCTGAGCTTCGGGACCGCACCATCGCTGATGTGTTCGAGGACGAGAAGCTCGCGCTGATGCGCATGCCGAACGCCCCGTTCGACGGCTTCCACGCTGTCGCGGCGTCGGTATCCAAGACGTTGCTCGTGCGGTTCGACTACAACAAGTACTCGGTGGCAGCCCGCGCCCTCGGGCGTCCCGTTGAGGTCCACGGCTATGCCGACCGCATCGTCATCCGTCAGGGCGACGATATCGTTGCCGAGCACGATCGCCGCTTCGGTCGCGAGCAGACCGTCTATGATCCCTGGCATTACGTGCCGGTTCTGGCGAAGAAGCCGGGGGCGCTGAGGAACGGGGCGCCGTTCAAGCAACTGGCCTTGCCACCAGCGCTGGAACGTCTTCGCGGCAAGCTGAAGGGCAGCGATGATGGCGACCGGCAGATGGTCAAGATTCTGACTGCAGCTACGGTCGATGGCCTCGATGCGCTGGAAGCGGCTGCCTCCGAAGCGTTGGCCCAGGGAGTCACGAGCGCCGATGTCGTGCTCAATATCCTGGCCCGGTCCCGATCGGCGCCGATGGAGCCCAGCATCGCCACACCCGAGCATCTACAACTCAAGATCGAGCCCGTCGCCGATGCGGGCCGATATGATCGGCTACTGCCCGTGCGGAGGGCCGCATGATGATGGAGCGCCATGAGATTATCGGCCTGATGGCCGAGTTGAAGCTTGCCGGCATGCGTCATGCCTATGACGAGGTCATCGCCGATGCCCTCAAGCGCCAGCATCCCGTCCAGCACGTCGTCGGCGACCTGCTGAAGGCCGAAGTTGCGGAGAAGCACGCCCGTTCCATCAAGTACCAGATGACGGCCTCCAAGCTGCCGCTCGCCCGAGAGTTGGACGGCTTCGAGTTTACCGGCACGCCGATCAACGAAGGGCTGGTTCGCGACCTTGCCGCCGGCGACTTCCTCGCCAGCCAGCGCAACGTCGTGCTGGTCGGCGGTACGGGATCGGGAAAGACCCATCTCAGCATCGCCATCGCCCGCAACTGCATCCGTAGCGGCGCCCGCGTCCGGTTCTACAACACCACCGACTTGGTGAACCTGCTCGAACTGGAGACCCACCAGGGCCGGACCGGCAAACTAGCCGAACATCTCTCCCGGCTCGACCTGTTGATCCTCGATGAGCTGGGCTATCTTCCCTTCGCCCGAACCGGTGGCCAGTTGCTGTTCCACCTCGTCAGCCGCCTTTATGAGCGCACCTCGATCATCGTCACCACCAACCTTGCCTTCGGCGAATGGCCCACCGTGTTCGGCGACGCCAAGATGACCACGGCACTGCTCGACCGCCTTACGCACCACTGCGACATCATCGAGACCGGCAACGACAGCTGGCGCTTCAAAAACCGCAGCTGAACCCCGCCTGCTTGGGAAAGAAGACGATTTACGCCGTGCCGGAACGCCTCCGGGCTACGCCCTCCGCCATTCCGGCACGGCGTTGTCAACGGGCGCCGAAGATTCCGCAAAAGTGGGCATCTAAAATTCCCTAGTTTGGCGGGAGGGTTTGTTTCGGTGATCAGCCGTGATGGAGATCGGGCTTTTCCTTTGCTGGCGGGCGGCCGCGCCGTTTCGGCAAGGGCGGTGGGTTGATGGACGTTGCCATGCGCGCATGCTCGGGCAGGAGGTCGGCGTGCTGTCGCATGCGATAGCTGGAGCCCTCGATCTGGATGACGACAGCGTGGTGAAGAAGGCGGTCGAGCAGCGCGGTGGCCACCACCGGATCGCCAAAGACATCACCCCATTCGGCGAAGCCGCGGTTGGACGTCAGGATCATGGCACCCTTTTCATATCGGGCGTTGACGAGCTGGAAGAAGAGATTGCCGCCCCCGGGCGTGACGGGAAGATACCCGATCTCATCTACGACGAGCAGGGAGGATCGGCATAGGAAGCGGATCCTCTCGCGCAGCGTGCCCTCCCGTTCCGCCTTGGTCAGTGAAGCGATCAGATCGGCGAGCGGGATGAAGTAGACGCTCTTGCCCGCCTTCACGGCCTCGACAGCAAGGGCAGTGGCGATATGGCTTTTCCCGGTACCGGGAGGACCCAACAGATGCACCACCTCGGCCCGGTTGATGAAGTCCAGGCCAGCGAGCGCCAGGATGCGGTTCCGGTCGAGCGATGGCTGGAAGGAGAAGTCATATCCGTCCAGAGTCTTGATGATCGGCAGCCTTGCCATGCGCAGGGCCGCCTTGATCCTGCGGTTCTCCCGGAGCGACAGTTCTTCGTTCAGCAATATGTCGATGGCCTCGATGCCATCGATTTTGCCCTGCTCTATGCCGCGCAGGGTGGCGTCGAGCATCTCCAGGCGCGTGGCATTTTAAGATGGACCAGGCTGCGGCGGATATTATCGACGCGGGATGCGGCACCCCCATGGTTCATGGCCGTTCTCCCCGCGCCAGTTGGCTGCCGATCGCCTGATAGATGGCCAGGGAGCGCACAGCGACATGCTGGCCTATACGACCGATGGCGATTACCTCTTTGCCATGGATACGGCGCTTGGCGCCGCTGCCGCCTGTCCGATGCGTAGGATCGATCCTGTACTGTCGGCGCCCCTCAAGAACCGGGTGCTCGGCAATGACCTGGCCCAGGTCTACGATCCGGATCTTGTCGGGCAACTGCTGGATTTCGACGACGCGCCGGTGCGATCGGGAACGCTGTAGTAATTGCCGCCGACCGACCATCCCATCGTGGCTGACGCGGCGCTCCAGCTTCAGAACAGCGTCAAAGCGGCCCGCCGGAAGCAGCTGCAACTCAGGCTGCTCGGCGGCGAAGGCTTCAGCAATAATCCGCTGCGTCGTGCCGTGGACACGGACGTTGGCGACGGTATCGAGCCAGTCGATCAGCTGGACATTGAGATCGTCCAGATTGCGGAAGCTCCGGCCCAGGAAGAAGTCTTTGCGGAATAGCTGAATGGCCGCTCGACCTTTCCCTTGGTCTTGGCCCGTAGGGACGGCAGGCGCGCGGCACGAAGCGATAATGCCCGGCCAGAGCCAGCAATGATCGATTGTAGATGATGTGGCCCTGATCGTCTTCCCCGGTCACAGCGGTTTTCATGCGATCGTAGAGGATCTCGATCGGGACGCCGCCGAGCGCTTCAAAGGCCTGCATATGACAGCGCAACAGGCTTTGGAGATCCTGATGCATGACGTAGCGCGCAAACAGGAAGCGCGAATGTCCCAGCACCAGGCTGAACAGCCAGACGATCCGGCTGACGCCGGGCTCATCGGTAAATTCGACGACGAACCGGGCAAAGTCGACCTGTGCCTGCACGCCAGGCGGCGTCTCGAACCGAACCTCAAAGGGCTTAGGGCCGTTTTCCGGCCGGATCGCTGCCAGGAACCGCTTTACCGCGGTATAGGCGCCCATATACCCCAGCTCACGGATTTCCCGCGTCAGACGCGCCGCCGTCAGATCGGGAAAGGCCGTCACTCGCTCACGCAAAAATTCCAGATAGGGTGCCAGTTTGTTCGGTCGCCCCAGCATGCGAGGGCCGTAAACCGGGGCCTCGATGCCCCGTTCGATATATTTTCGGATGGTTTTGGGGTCGCGACCAGTGCGTCGGGCAATGGCGGATATCGATACGCCCTGCCGATGTAGTTCGAGGATCATCATCAATTCTCCAAGTCGGATCATCGGCCCCGTCTCCGTGTCTGCAAAGGAGATGAGGACAATGTCGGCTCATCTCATTCTGCCGGGGCTAGCCCCGGCAGAATGAGATGAAGGGGCCACCAACTAGGGAATTTTCAAAGCCCACTTTTGCGGAGAATTGCACGACCGATGACAGGCGTAAGCGCGCATCAAACCCCGGTCCCCTATTGAACGCCGATCCCGGTCCCCGTTTGCGCGCCGATTGACAGTCCATCCGACAGGGTAATGCGGTATACCTGCCGCTCGCCCTGGGGGAATATGCCTGTCACTTCAGATGCGGCCCCGTCGTGAGAAGCCAACTCGTCACCTATATTCAGGCTGCCCATCTGAACCCAGCCAGTGGGCGTCAGAACCTTGCAGTCGTCGGGTTGCGCCTTCCCCATGCTGGCTCGGGCGCCGACCAGCACATAGTCTCCCGGCCTGATGCCATCGGTGAGCTCATTGAAGTCGGACCAACCATACACGAGCAGCCCGGCTTCTATTTCGCCCCGCGCCAGCGCATCGATTCGATCGAGGGCCTCGGTGTAAGCGTCCCCGAAGCGAGCATTACGCTTCACGGCAGATCGAGACTGCACTTCGGTAATTCCCGCCTCGACCGCTTCCGCAGTAAGGCCAATGTCCTTCGACAAATCTGAGAGACTGGCCGCCGCGTGGAGCAGTTGATCGCGCAGGGCTCTTCGGCGCGCCATGTCAATGACATGGTCGACGGCGCCTACCCCGGCGGAGGCATATAGGCTATCCGAGAGACCCAGCAGATACTTTGCTCCGCCAAGTTCGGCAAAGGCTGGCTCCGAGGAAAGCGCCCGTGAGACGGAGATGGCATTAGCTTCGACGCCGGTTGCTAGGATGTTGCCTATTTCGGAATAGACCCTGCCAAATATGGCTTCCGAGAAATGTTCGGCGCGTAGCCGCGCCGCAACTCCGTCATAGAACTTGTTGTGGGCGAGCAGCGCAGCAATTATTCCGCCTTCGGCCTCGGTGGTGCTGGGCAAGGAGATGTCATCAAGAGTCATGTTTCTCACGCAAAAGGCGCTTCAGCGCTTTGCATGCTTCTTAGCCCTTCTATGATAGATCCTGCCTCGGGCGGAATTTGCTGATCGGGCCAGTTATTGCTGTCAGCGAACCACTCAACAAATATCTGAAAACTCTGCAAGGTGCAGGTGCTGCCGGCGCGGAGCCTCTCGAAGAACGCCCCTCGATTGACTACGATTGTAGCGATTCTAGCGAGGGAGCGTCCGCGGCGATCTGCCGAGGCCGTCTCATAGCTCTCGGCCAGACCGAGCAATATTTGTCGTAAATCCAGCATCATGTCCAAATACGGTACAGATACCGCACCGTCAACGGTATATTTACCGCGTTCTCCCCGCGGTATTTCGCGGTATAGGTGCCGCATGGATGGCAAGAATGACATTATTGCGTTGCGGGCACAGGCGGCGCTGACGAAACTTGGGCTTTCAGCGAGGGCTGCGTCCCTGGCTGCAACAGGCCAACCTGACACTCTCCGTTTTGTGTTTTCGAGGGGGGTTGTGCCCTCTTGGCAGAAGATCACCGACTTGGCGGCTGTGCTTCAGCTGCCCCCAGCCTATCTCGCCGGGAATTCTGACGACCCCACGCTCGACGCACGCACGCGGCGGTTTCTCAATAAGATCCGGCTGGAGAAAGGCCTGCCTCAGATAGACGATAGCGGGGCGCTTATCGAGCAGCGTTTTGCCAGCGGTGATATCGCCGCTACGCGCCGATCGGATGTTGAGGCGCTTATCGAAGAGGCTGGCGGCACAGAATCAATCCCAATCTTCGAAGACTTCGGGCATTTGAACGACTTTGTCTTTGTCGATGAATTTGGGGAAGTGGTTAGCGACCAGCTTCATAGCATCGATCTCAAAGAAGCGGCCGCGCGGGCTCGGAGGCCCAGTGGGGCTGAGGGTTATGGTATTCTTTACGGGACCGTCTTGTCGCAGGCAGTTACATCCCACCTCACCGCTAAACCCGAGCTTTTTATCTTCTCTATCGATAGAGAGCCCAAGCCTGGTGATTTTGCCCTACTGCACATTCGAGATGCAAAATTGACGAAGGCAATGCGGTTCATGTTTGTGCGCGTGATAGCATATGCGATCGAGCATATCGAAGTAGAGCGCCCCAGGGATCGCGCGCGGTTGCTCGTGCCACGCACAATTGCGTTGGGCGCACACCGGATGTTGTCAATGTCCGACCTCCTAGGATTGAACTAGTGCGGTAAACCTACCGCACATTTTTATTGACGCGGTAAATATACCTCGTTAACGTTGGTCCATCAGCTGATCGACCGTGTGGTCCGAAGACGCTGAAAACGCAGGAACGCGCTGACGGCGGCAATCGCTTAACACCATCAGCTGCTCGGCCGATCCTGCGCTCTACGACAGGAGGACCCGACGTGCCTAACAGCATTCAGTCGCGGGGCGATAGCGCCTTGCGAGCAGCAGAAATGCGTCGTCAGCTGGCGCAATTCCGAAATAACCCCCTCACGAAGGCCGACCGATCCGTATCGGTTGCAGCTTTCATACGGCGTCACGCCAAGGTCTGCGCTGTGGGAGGGCTTTGAAATGGAACCGATCACAGACTTCCGCATGTTCGATGGCTCGCGTCCGTTTTGTGAGGAAGACGCCCAGCGGTTTCTGAGCCAAGCGTATGCGATGACGCAACTTCTTAGGGTCGCGATCGAGGACGGCGAAAGCGTCACGCAGCACAGAGAATGCTATGATCGGGCGAACTGCCCGAAGGACTGGCCGTCTAAAGTCTATGGCGAGGTCCCCGAAAGCGCCATTGAGGAAATGACGCGGGCGTCGAGAGAGCTCGCGATAGGGGGAATTCGAACGCTGATAGCGCTTGGTGCCCACATCGCTGAGACCGAAGCGGATGCGCTCCGAGCGGAAATTCGCTCTCTGAAAAAAGGTAACGCGGCGTGAGCCTTCAGTGGGAGGCCGCCCTTACGGCATACCGCGCCGCGCGCACCGCAGAGATGGCTCACGACATAGCGACTGGGATAGACGCGTGGCGCGCAACTCCAGACGCGCCGGACTATATCGCTCCTGAGGTGTGGGCCGAGGCAGACCGGCTTCAGGACATCACTGCCGATGCCGAAGAAGCTCTGATGGCAATACCCTCTCCGAGCGCTGGTGCATTTGCATTCAAATATCTGATTGCGAAGGGCGACAAGCGGGGAGCTGACTGTTGGGATGCAATGTTCGAGGCGGAGGCCAAGCGCTTCGCCGCAGTACCGGACTGGCCGCCTTCGCAAGAATTTTCGCTTGCGTATGCAGAATGGCAGCGGCTCCGCGCATTAGCAGATGAGCTGGTGGAGGCGGACCCCAGCGATGGGGGGCTAGGAGAGAAAGCGTTCGCCGCGGCGGGCGATCAGGCCGATCGCGCCATCGCAGCGCCAGTCTCCTGCATCCAGGATCTGGAGGCGAAGGCCCGATTGATAATCAGCGAATATGCATGCTCGACTAAGCCAGATTGGCTAATCGAAGCGCTTGCGGCCGATGCGCGCCGTCTGACCGGTGCCGCATGAATTGCGGTGATTGCGTTTTCTGGCGCCCAGGCGCGCCGGTGCACTCGATGCTTCGGGCGCCGGAGGAATCGTCGTCCGAGATCGGGGTGTGCGAGCTAAAACCTCCTCAGGTCATTGCGGTGAACCACGCAGCAATGAGCGTCCAGCCTGTGACGCATCGGACCCGCGCGTGCGGATCATATGTCCCGATGGAGGAGGATGGCGATGATCCTGGCGGAGGCGAGCCCGTCGACCTGCAAAAATTCAGAGAACAGCGCGCGTCGCGCGCGAAGGAGGCAGCATGAAAGTCGAACAAATCACGCCTTTTTTCCCGGATGATGAGCAATCCCGCCTCTATCAAGCATTTCTGGATGCCAATGCCGCCCACACCATAGCGTGTGCGACGCCAAGCAACACACGAGAGGATCGCGTTCGGGCGGCGATGCTCGTCAGCAAAACACTGGCCGATTTTATGAAGGCCAGTGGCTGCCTGCATCAAGGCAGCCCCAACTCGGACGAGCGTGTCAAGGCGGCCGAGTCTGAGCGGGACAAATTGCTTGATGCCATGAGCGAAGCGTACGCGCTTATTTCGGCGGTCATGAAGGGCGACATGCTTTCATCGGTGCCGCCCGAACGGAGCGAGGCGCGCTGGCATAACATCGCCTGGGTGCTCCTAACGGAGTGCGAGCGCAAGCTACACGCTGCCGTCGGACACACTTTCTGATGGACGAACGCACCATCAGGCCTCGGCAAAACTACGCTTTCGCCGTCTGCCGCAACGGCGCGAGACTGGAGCGGACGCGCTTTGAAACGGTGGGCGAGGCCGGCGAGGAAGCCGAGCGTCAAAGCGCCAGGAATCCCGGCCGCCGATACATCGTCCTGAAGGAAATTGCTCGCGTCATCACCCAACCAAATCCAGCCGCAAAGCCCCCGCCTGCGGCTGGTGGAGCCGGGCGGCAACGCCCCCCCCGTCGCCCGGCTCCAAAGGGCGAGGCCGATAATGCCAGCCGCCGCGCCGTCGATCCGATCATGGATAAATAAGGGTCGGGAGCCCGAGCCTTGGGTGCGCGCCTATATGGTCGGCGAGCGCCAGCCCAACGGCACGTTCCTTATCAAGACGAAGCGAGGGCAGGCGCGCGTGCACGTAGGGTTCGCGGCCATCGAGCGGAACGGAGAGCCGTGGACGATGCATCCCGATAGCGTGAAATCCTTCGTTGCGGAACTTGAAGAAGGCGAGGCCGGATATGGAAACCTGCCCCGTACGCCGTCCAGCGGGCCGGAAGCGGAAGTTGCGCCGCGGGATGACGATACAGATGAGATCACACGTCGCATCCGCGCGAGTAGCGATATCGCTACGCGACCACAGCCCAAGGTCAAAGCAGTTGTGGCGATATCGCCACAACCAACGAGGACAGCGGTCGCTCGGAAGGCAAAGTTCGCCCCGCCACTCGGGATGCCGCCATCGATCGAGAATCGGAACCCGGCAGAGCTCAACATTGACGATGGCTATCAGCGGTCGATCGACACCGGGCCGAGCAAGGCCCTGATTGAGAGGATCGCGCGGTCATGGGATTGGCGGATGTGCCTGCCGCTGGTCGTGTCGAAGCGCGATGACGGGTCGCTATGGGTAATCGACGGCCAGCACCGGCATGCGGCCGCGATGTTGCGCGGCGATATCTCATATCTGCCTTGCTGCGTTGGCGTCTACGGCAGCGTGGCGGACGAGGCAGCGATGTTCGTGGCGATGAACCGCGCCCGGCGCGCCATCAATCGGCTAGATGATTTCCATGCTGCCCAGGCTGGCGGGGATGCAGAGGCGCTTCAGATCGCGGAACTGATAGAGGCGGCTGGCTTCACTGTCTCGCGAAAAACCGGCGTGGCGTCGTGGGTGCCGGGCGAGGTGGCATTCACCTCGGCGATCGGGGCCGTGCTTCGGAAGCATGGCGCTGCCGTGGTCAGCCAGGCCCTCGACATGATGGCGAAGGCCTTCCCGGGCGAGCGCCTCGTCGCCGGCTCCCCAGTATTCACCGCGCTCTGCCGCATCCTGGTCCGACCGCCCGATAACTTCGACCCGGAGCGGCTCGCGGCGGGACTGCGAACCTTCGACATGAAGGGCTGGGCCAGTTTCTTGGCCCAGGCGAAGGGCGGAGACGAGCGGGCGCAGCGGCTCCGGGAAACATTGTTGATGGCGTATGATGATGCTGGAAGGGTGAACGTATGAGCCGGGAGGCCGAACTCCGGGCGAGCGAGCAAATGCGTGATCGCATTGCTGCCTTTCTTCTAGGGGAGGCGCTTAAGAGACGCATGGATTCAGGTGGGGGGAGGGTTCGGCGCGCGCTAATCGGGGTGGCACGAGAGATCGCGGCCATGCCAGGCGAGTTGTTTCATCCGACCGATGGCGACTGCGGCCTCGCCGGCTTTTTCAAGCTCATAAAAGAGCAAGATGATCGCTATTTTGCCGAACTTCGCGAGCGAAGGGAAGGTGGGCCGTGAGGTGTCCCATGGAATCCCAAGGAGCCTCGCTCCCAGCACTTTTGCTTCCGCAGAAGCCCGAAGATCCTCACGGCTGTGAGTGTCTGTCTTGCCTTGATCCGCGCCGGATCTACCCCTGCCTATTGGAGGATGATGATGAACGATAACCTCCCGCCTTCATATGAGGAGGGCGCTATGGCCGTTGCGAAGCACCTTAATACAATGCTGGCCCCGCTCCCCTCGCTCGACGCCGCCCTTCGCGCCGCAGAGGAATGGAAGCGCGGAGATATGGGTCCGGAGATCACGGTCCCGCAAATATGGATCCGTATCGTAACCGCCGCCTTTGAGGCGCAAGTTCTCGGTCGGCGAAACCGCGAATTAAATGCGAAGCTAGGCCTGGACCGACCACAAGCGCCTATGGACGATGAGCTTATGGATGACGTTGCCGCAGATCTGGCGAACGTTGCAGCCCAACGCACATTTCAGCCATCGGAGGCTGCCGGGGTCCTTTATCGGGCGGCCACGATCATTGCGGTGGCCCATATACCACCGGAACGGGCACTGAAGGCTCTCGATGAGATGGCTGCAATCGTGCGCGCCGACGTTGCGCTTGCTATTGGGCATGGAGCGACGAAGCAATGACCGAAAAGACCTACGCCACTGGGAAGCCTCTTCCGCCGCGCTCAGAATGGGTGCCACGCCTGTTTTTTCGGAAAGAGGGCTTTTACGTCATCGACCTCCCAAGCGATGACGATCTGAACGCGCACGCAGAGGCGAACCCAGGCACCGTTCGGATAGAGGATGCTGCCGGCAACCTCCTGTGGCCAGAGGGCACGAAGCAATGACCGACCGGTCCAAAGACAACTTCTGTCGCCTGGCCGACGTGAAGGCCAGAACACGGCTCTCGCGGACAACCATATACCGCCGCATCGCCGCCGGCAGCTTTCCTCGGCCGGTCCAGCTCAGCGCCGGGCTGGTGGCGTGGTACGAATCGGATATCGATTCCTGGGTTGCCAATCCCATGGGGTGGGTGTCGGCCGCATGACAGCGGTAGGGGTATAAGTTGGGGTATCGGAATTAGGTAAGCTTTAAGAACCACGCAATTTAGCCGAAAATGTCCGTAGTTGTGATGGGCGGCGTCTCCGCCAAAAGTCCTTTTCACGACGCGCAAGACTATCGTGAGGGATCGGCTAATCCTTTTAAAATCGGATGCTTAACTTGCCGGCTTGGCTTTGAGCCGGAAAGAGGCGCATCGCAGCTTGGCTGCGCAATTGGGCGGCGGCCCGATACGCGATCTCGCCGGCGAGCGTCGACGCTCATTTAAGGGCGATTTCATACTTCCTATCTAGCGAGCATGCGAGCAGGCGCTCCAAGCGATTTACTCCGGTCTCAAAACGGTATTTTTTGACGAGGCGCGCCGCCTTGCCAGCCGGACGCCGTTGGCGTACCGGAAACCCGTCAAGCCTTGGGCCGGTCGATAAAATGGCTGGCGCATTGCGTTCAACTCCATGCACTTCATGATGGTGGGATTACGATGAGCATCTACCTGGATTACTTGGCCGAAATCAAAAGCAGAGAAGAGCAGGGGCTTGCCCCCAAGCCGATCGACGACGGCATACTTCTTGGTGAGGTCATTGCCCTGATCGTGGATGCGGGTAACGAGCATCGCGCCGACGCGCTCAAATTCTTCATCTACAATACGCTCCCCGGCACAACGAGCGCCGCGGTGGTCAAGGCCGCCTTCTTGAAGCAGATCATCCTGGGCGTCACCGCCATCCCGGAGATTACCCCCGCCTTCGCCCTTGAGCTGCTGTCGCATATGAAGGGCGGTCCCTCGGTTGAAGTGCTGCTCGACATCGCGCTCGGTGACGATGCCGCGATCGCCAAGCAGGCGGGCGAAGTGCTCAAGACCCAGGTTTTCCTTTATGACGCCGACATGTTCCGTCTGCGGGATGCCCTCCAGGCGGGCAATGCCGTCGCGAAGGATGTTCTGGAAAGCTATGCCGCGGCCGAGTTCTTCACCAAGCTTCCAGATGTCGAAGATGAGATCAAGGTCGTCACCTTCATCGCCGGCGAAGGCGATATCTCGACCGATCTGCTGTCCCCCGGAAACCAGGCGCATTCGCGTTCGGACCGCGAACTGCATGGCCAGTGCATGATTTCGCCCGAAGCGCAGCAGGCCATTGTGGCGCTCAAGGCGCAGCATCCCGACAAGCGCGTGATGCTGATCGCCGAAAAGGGCACGATGGGCGTCGGCTCGTCGCGCATGTCCGGCGTGAACAATGTGGCGCTGTGGACCGGCAAGCAGTCCAGCCCCTATGTGCCCTTCGTCAATTTTGCGCCCGTGGTGGGCGGCACCAACGGCATCTCGCCGATCTTCGCGACCACCGTCGACGTGACCGGCGGCATCGGCATCAACCTGAAGAACTGGGCCAAGAAGACCGACGGAGAGGGCAAGCCGATCATCAACAATGACGGCAACCCGGTCCTTGAACAGAAATTCTCGGTCGAAACCGGCACTGTGCTGAAAATCGACGTGAAGAACCGGAAGCTCTGCGACGAGAATGGCGAGGAGCTGGTCGACGTCGCGGCCGCATTCACGCCGCAGAAGATGGAATTCATGAAAGCCGGCAGCTCCTATGCCATCGTCTTTGGCAAGAAGCTCCAGTCCTTCGCCGCCGAGACCCTTGGGATCGAACCAACCCCGGTCTACGCGCCGAACAAGGAGATCACCGTCGAGGGCCAGGGCCTGACCGCGGTCGAGAAGATCTTCAACCGCAACGCCGTGGGCGTGACGCCGGGCAAGATATTGCACGCCGGTTCGGACGTGCGCGTGAAGGTGAACATCGTCGGTTCCCAGGACACCACCGGCCTGATGACCGCACAAGAGCTTGAAGCGATGGCGGCGACCGTCATCTCTCCGCTTGTTGACGGCGCCTATCAGTCGGGCTGCCACACGGCGTCCGTCTGGGACAAGAAGGCGCAGGCGAACATTCCGAAGCTGATGAGCTTCATGAACAATTTCGGCCTGATCACCGCCCGCGATCCGAAGGGCGTCTATCATTCGATGACGGACGTCATTCACAAGGTGCTGAACGACATCACCGTGGATGACTGGGCGATCATCATTGGCGGCGATAGCCACACCCGCATGTCCAAGGGCGTGGCCTTCGGCGCGGATTCCGGGACGGTCGCGCTAGCGCTTGCGACCGGCGAGGCGACCATGCCGATCCCGCAGTCGGTGAAGGTGACGTTCAAGGGCACGATGCAGCCGCACATGGACTTCCGCGATGTGGTGCATGCGACCCAGGCGCAGATGCTGGCCCAGTGCGGCGACAATGTCTTCCAGGGACGCATCATCGAAGTCCATATCGGCACGCTGCTCGCCGACCAGGCGTTCACCTTCACTGACTGGACGGCGGAGATGAAGGCCAAGGCCTCGATCTGCATCTCGCAGGATGAGACGTTGATCGAATCGCTGGAGATCGCCAAGTCGCGCATCCAGATCATGATCGACAAGGGCATGGAAAATGCCGCAGGCACGCTGAAGGGCCTGATCGCAAAGGCCGACGCCCGCATCGCCGAGATCCGCTCTGGCGTGAAGCCCGCGCTCGCACCCGACGCCAATGCAAAATATTTTGCCGAGGTCGTGGTGGATCTGGATATTATCGACGAGCCGATGATCGCCGATCCCGATGTGAACAATATCGATGTATCCAAGCGCTACACCCACGACACGATCCGCCCGGTTTCCTACTATGGCGGGACCAAGAAGGTCGATCTGGGCTTCGTGGGCTCGTGCATGGTGCACAAGGGCGACATGAAGATCGTCGCGCAGATGCTCAAGAATATCGAGAAAGCCGACGGCAAGGTCGAGTTCAAGGCGCCGCTGGTCGTCGCTGCGCCGACTTATAATATCATCGACGAACTGAAGGCCGAGGGCGACTGGGATATTCTGCAGAAATATTCGGGCTTCGAATTTGATGACGTGAAGCCGAAAACCACCAATCGTACCGAGTATGAGAATATCCTCTATCTCGAACGTCCGGGCTGCAATCTGTGCATGGGCAATCAGGAAAAGGCCGAGAGGGGCGACACCGTGCTCGCCACGTCCACTCGTCTGTTCCAGGGCCGCGTGGTCGAAGATTCCGCCGAAAAGAAGGGTGAATCACTGCTGGCCTCGACCCCGGTCGTGGTGTTGTCGGCCATTCTCGGCCGCACGCCTAACGCCGAGGAGTATAAGTCTGCCGTCGAAGGGATCGATCTTACCAAGTTCGCACCGCCGAAATCCGCTTCGGCCGGTTCCTCGTCCGTGCACTTCTAGGTTTCGAACCGGGTTCTAGAGGAAATATACTGGCGGCAGGCGTCGCGGGCATAGGGCCTGCGGCGCCTGCTGCTTTTCTCGGCGGCCGTTAAAGCCCCGACAGTGAAAGCTCGCGCGCGGCTTGCCGCAACGCTGGCAGATGGCGCGCGCGCAAATCCGCAAGTGAAGTCCGGTTCGCCTGCAGCCCTATATTTATTGCGCCGATAATGCCTGTCTTGCCGGTGATCGGCACTGCGATCGATCGCAATCCGGCTTCAAGCTCCTGATCGACCACGGCATAGCCCTGCTCTGCGGTCTGCGCGAAAATGGCGCGGAGTTTCACGGGGCTGGTTTCAGTCCTGTCGGTACGTTGGATAAGCGCAGTGCGCGCCAGATAGGCGTTCTGCTCCTCAATGCTTGCCGCGGCGAGGAGCACGCGGCCCATCGATGTGCAGTAAAGCGGCAGCCTGCTGCCCACACGCAAGGCAATGGACATGATCCGCTCGGTTTCCGACCGGCCGACATAGACCAGCTCGTCGCCGTCGCGGACGCCCAGCGAACAGGATTCGTGCAATGTCTTGCACACATGATCCAGAATCGGCTGCGCGATCGCGGGCAGATCGCTGGACGACAGATAGGCATATCCCAACGTCAGCGCCTTGGGCATCAGGGTGTAGTGGGGGCCGTTCCGCGCCGCATATCCCAGCTCCACCAGCGTATGGAGACAGCGGCGCGTCGCCGCCTTGCTCAATTTTGTCAGCCCGCTCGCATCGGCGACCGTCAGCGGGCGGCGCTGTTCGGCGAAACAGCTCATCACGCTCAACCCTCGCGCCAGGGACGTCATGAAATCGGGGTCGCTGGCGCTGCTCATAGATATTCCTTGCGAGACATATCGCTCCGATAGCATCCAGTTTCATTGCGGGAAAGTCCGATAATCGGATTATAATCCGATTATCGGTTGACTCTCTTTTGCGGCGGGATCACAGGTGGGTCTACGGAATGGGGAAGTGATATGATCGACAAGGGCGTGCCTACGCCGGCGGCGGCGGTCGCAGGCATCTTCCACGGCGCATCCGTCATGATCGGCGGTTTCGGCACGGCGGGCATGCCCGACCAGTTGATTGACGCCCTGATCGATCAGGGTGCGGGCGATCTGACGATCATCAACAATAATGCGGGAAATGGCGAAACGGGGCTGGCGGCGCTCATAGCCGCCGGGCGGGTGCGGAAGATCATCTGCTCCTTTCCCCGGCAGTCTGACTCGCACCATTTCGACGCCCGTTACCGCGCGGGAGACATAGAGCTGGAGCTTGTGCCGCAGGGCAATCTGGCCGCCCGCATTCATGCCGCCGGGTCCGGGCTTGGGGCCATTTTCACGCCCACCGGTTTCGGCACGCTCCTGGCCGAAGGGAAGGAAACGCGGGAAATCGACGGTAAGAATTATGTTCTCGAATATCCAATCCATGCCGACTTTGCGTTGATCAAGGCGGAGGCGGCGGATCGCTGGGGTAATCTTGTCTACCGCAAGACGGCGCGCAATTTCGGTCCGATTATGGCGATGGCGGCGAAATGCACAATCGCGCAGGTCGCCCGGATTGCGCCATTGGGCGGCATCGATCCCGAAACCATCGTCACGCCGGGCATTTTCGTCCAGCGCATCGTCCATATCGCATCCGCCGCCCCGTCCGCGGCGCAGGCCGCCTGACCGGGATGCCGCCATGCAAAGATTGAACCGGGAGCAGATGGCGCGGCGCGTGGCGCGGGACATTCCCGAAGGGGCCTATGTGAATCTGGGCATCGGCCTTCCGACCCTGGTGGCGAATTTCCTTCCGGCCGAGCGGGAGATATTCCTGCAGAGCGAAAACGGCCTGCTTGGCATGGGACCTGCTCCCGCGCGGGGGGCGGAGGACCCCGACCTCATCAATGCCGGCAAGCAACCCGTGACGCTGTTGCCGGGCGGCAGTTTCTTCCACCATGCGGACAGTTTCGCGATGATGCGCGGCGGGCATATCGACATCTGCGTGCTTGGCGCATTTCAGGTCTCGACGCGGGGCGACCTGGCCAACTGGCACACGGGCGCGCCGGATGCGATCCCGGCGGTCGGCGGAGCAATGGACCTGGCGATCGGCGCAAAGCGGACTTTCGTCATGATGGAATTGCTCACCAAGACGGGCGAGAGCAAGCTGGTCGATCAATGCACCTATCCCATCACGGGGATGGCCTGCGTTTCCCGCATCTATTCCGACATCGCCATTTTCGACATCGCTCCGCAGGGCGCGAGCGTCGTGGAAATGGCGGAAGGGCTGACGCTGGATGAGCTGCGCGCATTGACCGGAGTACCGCTGATCGCCGGGGCGGCGCTCCAGCCCGGCTGAGCGCTTTTCCAGAGGATATGCCAATGATTGACGCCTTCATCTGCGACGCGGTCCGCACGCCTGTCGGCCGCTATGGCGGCATATTGTCGCAGGTGCGCGCCGACGATCTGGGCGCGGTCCCGCTGCGCGCGTTGATCGCCCGCAATCCGGCGCTGGATCCGGCGGCGATCGAGGAGGTCTTTTACGGCTGCGCCAACCAGTCGGGCGAGGACAATCGCAATGTCGCGCGGATGAGCCTGTTGCTTGCCGGCATGCCGCAGGAGGTGCCCGGCGTTACGCTCAACCGCCTTTGCGCGTCGGGGCTGGAGGCGGTCGGCGCAGCGGCGCGCGCCATCCGCAGCGGGGAAATGGCGTTGGCGATCGCGGGCGGCGTGGAAAGCATGACGCGCGCGCCCTTCGTCATGGGCAAATCGCCCGGCGCCTTTGGCCGCGCGCAGAAGCTGGAAGACACGACGATGGGGTGGCGTTTCGTCAATCCGGCCCTCGACGCGCTCTACGGGACGGAAGCGATGCCGCGCACGGCGGAGAATGTCGCGCAGGACTATCATATATCGCGCGCGGATCAGGACGCTTTCGCGCTTCGCAGTCAGCAGCGCGCTTTTGCTGCGCAGCAAAATGGCTATTTCGCGGAGGAGATCACGCTCGTTGCGGCGCCTAGCCGGAAGCGGGGCGAGGTCGTTGAAGCGGCTGTGGATGAGCATCCGCGGAAGGACACTACGCTGGAAGCTCTGTCTGCGCTGAAGCCCCTGTTCGGCGGCGAGGGCACGGTCACGGCGGGTAACGCATCCGGGATCAACGACGGCGCCGCCGCCATGATCATCGCCAGCGAGGAAGCGGCGAAGGCTCATAACCTTCGGCCGCGCGCCCGCATATTGGGCATGGCCTCGGCCGGCGTCGCGCCGCGCGTCATGGGTATCGGGCCGGTCCCCGCAACGCAGAAGCTGATGGCGCGGCTTGGCCTCTCCATCGCTGATTTCGATGCGATAGAATTGAACGAAGCCTTTGCCAGCCAGTCGCTTGCCGTTCTTCGCGCTCTTGGCCTGTCCGATGATGCAGCGCATGTGAATCCGAATGGCGGCGCGATTGCGCTTGGTCATCCGCTGGGCATGTCCGGCGCGCGGATCGTAATGACGCTTGCGCATCAGCTTGAACGCAGCGGCGGACGCCTGGGCCTGGCCACTTTGTGCATTGGGGTGGGAATGGGCCTCGCGCTGGCCATTGAGCGAGTATAGCCCGCGAGCGGCCGCCCCGCATAAAATGCTTTCGCCTGGAACTGTGGTGATGGAGTGACCGCGCCGTCATGCCGGGATGCGCATCGGCTTTCTTTTCAATCATGATCAGGTTCATCAGGTCGCCCACAGCCTTCCCATTGCGATGGCGCTCGCCAGAAGCGGCCTGGGCCATGACATCGTCATCGCGACCACCAACCCCCGGTTGAAGGCGGCGGTTGGACGGCTGATGCGCGGTTTTGGCCATAAGATTGAGCATGTCGAACTCGGCCTGGAGAGCAAGACGTCCAGATGGCTAAGCGGCGCGCTGGAGCATGTCGTGCCCGCGACAAAGATACTCGTCTATCGCGACAATCTGGATTTCTTCCGGTCTCTGGACATTCTTGTCGTGGCGGAAAAGACGTCCCTTATCCTCAAGACGCGCTATGGGCTTGAGGACCTGAAGATCGTCCATACCCGCCATGGCGCCGGGGATCGTGCGATAGGATTCGACAAGGCCAGCGCCGGTTTCGACCATGTGCTGGCGTCAGGCGAAAAAATTCGCGACCGGCTGATAAAGGACGCTGGCTTGCCGCCTTCGAAAGTTTCAGTGGTCGGCTATCCCAAATTCGATCTTTCCCGGAAGGATGATGCGCCTTTCTTCGGCAATGGCCGGCCGACGGTGCTCTACAACCCGCATGTCTCGCCGCATCTGTCCTCCTGGTACAAGGCCGGGCGGCAGGTGCTGGACTTCTTCCTGCGCAATGACGATTTCAACCTGATCTTCGCGCCGCACGTCATGCTGTTCGAACGGCCGTTTTCGGTCAGTATCGACCGGCTGCGCATCGACCGCGCCGGGCGTATCGACCCGCGCTTCCTGCGCGCGCCCAATATTCATATCGATCTGGGCAGCCTGGCGTCCACGGATATGACCTATAGCAATGCCGCCGACATATATCTTGGGGATGTCAGCAGTCAGATATATGAATTTCTGCGGCGTCCGCGACCATGCCTGTTCCTGAACACGCATGGCGTGCATTATCGGGAAGATCGCAACTATGCGCATTGGCAGAGCGGGCCGGTGATAGAGGATGCGGGCCGCCTGGGCGATGCCCTTGCCGACGCCATGGCCACGCATGACCAATATCTGCCGGTTCAGCGGGCCTTGTTCGATATGAGTTTCGACCTGACCGCCGAACCCTCCGCCGACCGCGCCGCGCGGGCGATCCTGGCCCTGGTGAATGCGGAGGCAGAGGCGCCGCAATGGCGCGCGGTCGCCTGACATGTCCGGCCCGCGTATCGCCTATATCATCAATTCTCTGGAGGGCGGCGGCGCTGCGCTTCCCGTGCCCGATGTGATCGGGACGATGATCCGGTCCGGGGCACAGGTCCGGCTGTTCGCCCTGTCCCGCCGGGATGGCCGCGCAGCCAGCGCACTGGACGCCGCCGGGATCGACTATCGGGTTTCGGAGGCGGGAAAGTCGGACCATCTGGCGGCGGCCCGCTGGCTGCGCAGGGAATTGAAGGCGTTCGGCCCGACCGTGATCTGGACATCGCTGACGCAGGCGACGATCATCGGCCAGATCATGGGGCTGTTGATGCGGACGCCAGTGGTCAGTTGGCAGCATAACGCCTATCTGAAACCGGCGAACCGCCGCTTGCTCGCGTTGACGCGCCGCCTCAGCCGCCTCTGGGTCGCGGATTCCCGGTCGGTCGCGGCGCTCACCCACAGCCAACTGGGCATCGACCCGGCCGACATCATGATATGGCCGCTATTCCACGCTGACCCCGATGCTCCGGCCTCTTTGCTTCCACGAAATGACGGCATGTTCCGCATCGGCAGTCTTGGCCGCCTGCATCCAAACAAGGGATATGACATACTCGTGGCGGCCCTCGCCATTGTCTCGCGTGATGCGCCGGAGGTTGCCGGGCGGTTGCAGGTCGTGATCGGCGGGGAGGGCGCAGAGCGGGACCGTCTCACCGGGCTGGCCAGTCAATATGGCGTCACCAACCTGCTGCTTGCCGGATACCAGGCGTCGCCAAGGAATTTCCTCGCCGGTCTGGACGGTTATATTCAACCCTCCCGCGCCGAGGGGCTGTGCATCGCCGCGCATGAGGCGATGCAGGCGGGATTGCCGGTCATCGTTTCCGACGTTGGGGAAATGCCCCATTCCGTATTGCCTGGCGAGACGGGCCTGATCGTACCCCCGGAAGATGCGCAGGCGCTTGCCAGCGCCATTATCGCGCTGGTCCGCGATCCGGCGCGGGCAGGGTCGATGGGGGCCAGCGGCCGGGCGCGCATCCTGTCCGAATTCAGCGCCGCCCGGTTCGAAGCGGCTGGCCGGGCCGTCATGGCGCGCATCAGCGAATGGGGCGTCGCCGCGCCGCGCACCGGCATTTCAAAAAATAACCCTTTGCCCGACTGAGGTGGCCGATCCCGCCTGACGTCATGCGCTTCGACACGATGCTGACGGCAAATAAGGGACGCAAGCAATGACGAACGCGCAACGGCTGGACGCAGATATTCCCGGCCCATCGGTCGATGTCGCGCGGGCGGCACCAGACGCTCGTCCTGCGATCCAGATTGTGCCGCGCGCCATCCCGGTTCCCATCTCGATCTTCGATCTCGATCGCACCCTTACCCGGCACGGTACCTACACGCCGTTCCTCATCTATGCGGCGTTGCGTATCGCGCCCTGGCGCATCGCATTGCTGCCGCTGATGCTTTTCGGCATGATCGCCTACAAGCTGGGGTTCGTCAGCCGTTGCCAGCTCAAGGTGCTGCAGCATGGCTTGCTGATCGGCCGGTCGCTGCCCAGGCGCAGGATCGATTCCCTCGCCAGGGGGTTTGCCGATCGTCTGTGGCGGAAGGGGATATTGAAAAAAGGAGTCCTCCGGATCGCACAGGAGCGCGCGGAGGGCCGCCGCGTCATGCTCGCCACCGCCGCGAACAGCTATTATCTTCAGGCGATAGCCGACCGTATCGGTATTTCCGAAGTCATCTCAACCCGGTCTGTCTGGCACGGCGACATATTGCGCCCCACCATCGAAGGCGACAATTGCTACGGCGCGGCCAAGCGCAGCATGACGATGGCCTATCTGGAGGATGCCGGGCTTGACCGGAGCGATCTGCACCTGCGCTTTTTTTCCGATCATGTGTCCGATCGCCCGACTTTCGAATGGGTCGATGAACCGATCGCGGTCAATCCGTCGCCAAAGCTGATGAAATTCGCCAGGCAAAAGGGATGGGAAGTGCTCGACTGGACATGAGCGGGCTTTCCGTTCCGGCCAAAGTCATCCGGCGCCATCCGCCGGATTCCAAAAATATGCTTTCCCAATAAGGCCGCCTCTGCGAACAGTCGGGTATGAGTTCGCATCAGGATAATGGTCTGAAGGCGCTCTATGCTGTGCACCGCACCGAGTTGCTGCGCTTCCTGACGGCGCGCACCGGCGATGCGGCGGAGGCGGAGGACCTGCTCCAGGAATTATGGCTGCGCACAACCCGGCATGATAGCGGGCCGGTCGGCAATGGGCGGGCCTATCTTTACCGCATGGCGCAGAATCTGATCGTTGACCGGCTGCGGGAGAAGCAGCGGCGCATGGCGCGCGAACGGCGATGGGCGGACCAGGAGACGGACTTTGTGGCGGCCGGAACAGAACCCGCCGACCGGAGGCAGACGGCGGAGGAGGACATGCTGGCGCGCGAGGAAGTCGCGACCCTTGTCTCTGCGGTGATGAACCTGCCGGCCGGGGCGCGGAAGGCGTTCGAACTGCATAAGCTGGAGGGTTTCAGCCATGCGGAGGTCGCCGCGCAGTTGGGCATAAGCAAGAGCGGCGTGGAAAAGCATATGGCCGTCGCCATGAAATATTTACGGCGCGCATTGCTGGACTGAGGTAGGTGGGGAACGGGGACGTCTTGATGGATGTAAAGGGAGAAGGGACACGCTTGCCATGAAGGCGCGGCCGGAAATAACAGAGCAAATGCTGGACGAGGCGCTGGCCTGGCACATGACGCTGGAGGCCGATGATGCCGATTGGGACGGCTATACGGCATGGCTGGAGGCGGATCCGCTCCACCGGGACGCCTTTGATGCGGTGGCGCTGGTCGATGCGGCGGTGATGGACAATCGTACGGCGATCAGGGACCTGGTGGCCATCCGGCAGCCCGAATCTTCCACTGCGTCGCCATCGCGCCGCTGGATGCTGGGGGGAGCGATTGCGGCGGCGATCGCGCTTGTCTTTGCGATCCCCATGCTCCGGAAGGATGGCGCAGTTTCCACCTACCGCACAGCGCCGGGCGAAAGCCGCGACCTTGCATTGGCGAACGGCACGAATGTCACCCTGTCCCCCGCCAGCACCATCATCGTCACGGGCAAGGATGCAGCGAAGATCGAACTGGCCAGCGGAGAGGCCTATTTCGATGTCAGGCATGATCCAGGCCGCACATTGACCGTCGCCGTGAATGGCTATCAGGTCACCGACATCGGGACCCGCTTTGTCGTCAATGCGGCTGGCGGCCAATTCCATGTTGGCGTGTCGGAAGGCATTGTGTCCGTAACCTCGCCAGATGGCGGACGGGCGGTTCAGATCAATGCCGGTCAGCAGATGTTCAGTGGAGGCGGCGCCGCGACGATTTCCTCCGTTCCCGCTGCCGATATTGGTAGCTGGCGCTCCGGCAGGCTGTCCTATAGTGACGCTCCATTGCCCATCGTCGCTGCGGATATCGCGCGTTATTCGGGCAAGGCCATCACTGTCGATCCGTCGCTGGAGAAGAAGCATTTTTCGGGCATACTGGTCATCGGTGACGGAACCAGGCTGGTCGACGATCTCGCGACGGTCATGGATATCCGGGTCAGTCCTCAAAAGGACGGCTATCGCCTCGGCGCTGCTGCTTCTCGCTGAGGCCGGGGCGTTTCCCACGAGCGCGTGGGCGCGGGAGCCGCGCTATGAAATGGATATTCCCGCCGGGCCGCTGAGCGCCAGCTTGGCCGCTTTCTCTCGGATTACCGGGCTTTCCATCGGCTTGCCCGGCGCGATGCCGCGCGCGACGTCCCGGCGGGTTTCCGGCGCGATGTCGGCCGATGCGGCGCTGCGCCGTCTGCTGCGCGGCACGGGGTTGCGCGCCGTCCGCTTGAGCGCGGCCGTATACCGCATCGAACCCGTCCCCGCCGTGCGGGGGCAGCCGGTGGAGGAGCCGCCCTCTCCGCCGCCTGGCGGGGCTGAGTTGCCTGCGGCCGATATTGTCGTGACTGCGCAAAAGCGGCCCCAATTTCTCGCTAATGTGCCATTGTCCATTTCCGTGCTGGCGGCGGCGGACATGCCCGGCGGCATTGCTTCCCCGGAAAGCCGGAACATCGTCTCAGCCACCGAAGGGCTGGCGATGACCAACCTTGGCCCCGGCCGGAACCGGCAGTTCATCCGGGGCGTGGCGGACAGTCCGTTCAACGGCCTCAGCCAGTCGACGGTCGCCGTGCAGATGGATGAGGCGCGGGTGACCTATGACGCGCCCGACCCGGACCTGCGCCTGTTCGATATTGATCGGGTCGAGATATTGAAAGGGCCGCAGGGGCCGCTCTACGGTTCCGGCGCGCTTGGCGGCATTTATCATATCGTCACCCGGAAACCAGACCTGGACGCCATCGCGGCGACGGCGCGCCTGACATCGGAAGCCGTGCAGCATGGCGGCATTGGCGGCGGCGTCGATGCAGTGATCAACATGCCGGTTGTGGACAACCGGCTGGCGATCCGTTTCGTTGGCTACCGTTCCTATGCCGCAGGGTGGATCGACAATGTGAACCGGCGGGACGATACCAATTCCAGCCGGACATTGGGGGGGCGGCTGGCGCTACGCTGGCGGCCTTCGGATGACTGGACGGTCGATGTCGGCGGGACGCTGCAGGACCTGAATGTGAATGACAGCCAATATGTGCTGGCGTCCGACGATACGCTCGAACGCGACAACGCCATTGCCGAACCGAATGACAACGATTTCCGCATGGTGAACGCCACGGTGCGGGGGCAGCTTGGCGATATGCGCCTGCTCTATGCGGCCAGCTTCATCGACCATGATGTCGATTATACGCTGGAGGCGACCGCGGCTTCGCCCTTTTTCGGCCTGTCCGGCCCCTCCGCCTATCGCAACAAGCGGGAATATAAGCTGTTCAACCAGGAGGTCCGCCTGTCCGGCGGCCGCTGGCTGGTCGGCCTTTCCTATATGCACGCGAAAACCCACGACATAGGGACAATCCAGCAAGCGCAGGGCGACCCGCAGGCGGTGAGCATAGAGGATCGCTCGGCCACCGAATATGCGGCCTTTGGCGAGGCGAGTTTCCGGCTATTCTCGTTGATCGACGGCACGGTTGGCGCGCGGCTCTATCACTCCGTGACTAGCGACGAGAATGATGAGCAGGATGGACGGCGGGAATTGCGGCTGCACAAGACCGTTCTATCGCCAAGCATATCGCTATCCATGCCGCTTTCGGATCGCGGCCTGGTGTATCTGCGTTACGCGCGGGCGGTGCGGCCCGGCGGTCTCGCCTCTGCCGGAACGCCGGGGGATTCCCGGTTCGCATCCGACGAACTTGGCACCGTCGATCTGGGCATGAGGCGATCATCGCGAGATGGCCGGCTGTCTGCATCGGCAAGCCTCTATTACACGATATGGACCGATATCCAGTCGGACTATCTGTTACCCAATGGCCTGGTGTCCACGCGCAATGCAGGCCGCGGCCGCATCGTTGGCGCTGAAGCTGCGGTCGAATGGACGATTGGGGGCGGGTTCACCCTTGCCGCCGGGGCCAGCGCCCAGAGCACGCGCCTGACCCATGCCGAAGATGATCTGGAACTGGAGGATCGCCGCCTGCCGATCGCGCCGGACATAACCGGGCGGATCATCCTGTCCAAAGCGTTCAGCCTTGGCGACTGGCGGGCGCTGATTTCCGGTCAGGCCAATTATATCGGCCATGCGCGCCTCACCTTCGATCAGGACCTCGACCGGAAGATGGGCAATTATACGCTATATGCCCTGAATGCGTCGATGGCGCGCGGGCCGCTCACCCTGACGGCGCGGATCGACAATCTGTTCGACGTGAAGGGCGACAACAGCTTTGCCTTCGGCAATCCCTTTTCCATCCGCGCCGCCGAGCAATATACGCCGCTCCGCCCGCGCACGCTCACCCTGTCGGTCAGCCGCGCCTGGTAAGGGCGGTCAGGCGAAGGCCGGTTCCGGCAATCCCCGCAATATCTTGTCCAGCGTCAGCGGATAGTCGCGGATGCGCACGCCGCAGGCATTGTAGACAGCGTTGGCGACCGCCGCGCCCGCGCCGCAAATCCCCAACTCGCCGATGCCCTTCGCCTTCATCGGTGAGGATTTGTCATCCAGTTCCTCAACGAACAGCACATCCTGATCGGGAATGTCGGCGTGCACGGGCACCTGATATTCGGCCATGTCGTGATTGACGAAATAGCCGAAGCGGGGATCGACGATCAGTTCCTCCATCAACGCGGAGCCGACGCCCATCGTCATTGCGCCGATCACCTGGCTGCGCGCCGATTTCGGGTTGAGGATCCGTCCGGCCGCGAAAGCGCCGCCCATGCGCCGCACCCGCGTTTCGCCGGTATGCATGTCGACGCCCACCTCGCAGAAATGCGCGCCGAATGTCGCCTGCGCATAGGCCTTGTCCAGATCGCCATATTCCATGCTGTCCTCGGCGGAGACGCCCTCGCGGCCCGCTGCCTGCTTCAGCGGAATGGAACGGCCGCCGGACTTGATCATCCCGTCCTCGAACGTCGCGTCCTCCGCATTGAATCCCGCTTTCTGCGCCAGGATGCCGCGCGCTGCGACACAGGCCGCATAGACGCCAGCCGTCGAACTGTTCGCCCCCCATTGGCCGCCTGATCCCGCGGATTCCGGAAACTTGCTGTCGCCCAGGCGAACCTGCACGGCTTCCAACGGCACGCCAAGCATTTCGGCGGCTGTCTGGGCAATGATCGTGTAGCTGCCGGTGCCGATGTCGGTCATGTCGGTCTCAACGATGACGCCGCCCTTGCCGTCCACTTTCACCCGCGCGCCGGACTTGCCGACCAGATTGTTGCGGAACGCCACCGCCATGCCCATGCCGACCAGCCATCGCCCATCGCGCACCTGGCCGGGCCGGGGATTGCGTTTCGCCCAGCCGAACCGGTCCGCGCCCTGGCGCAGACATTCGACCAGCTTGCGGCTGGAGAAGGGACGGCCGGGTCCGGCCTCCGGATCATATTGCACATCGTTGCGGATGCGCAGTTCGACCGGATCGACACTGCATGCCTCTGCCAGCTCATCCATCGCGATTTCCAGCGCCAGCAGGCCGACCGCCTCACCCGGCGCGCGCATCGCATTCCCCTCCGGCAAATCCAGTGTCGCCAGCCGGTGCGCGGTCATCCGGTTCTTGCCGCCATAGAGCAGCCGGGTCTGCATGGCGCCCGTCTCAGGACTGCCGCCGGGCAGGTCGCCCGACCAGCATTCATGCCCGATCGCATCGATCACGCCGTTGCGATCCGCACCGATCCTGATCCGCTGGATGGTGGCGGGCCGGTGCGTGGTATTGTTGGGAATCTGCGGCCGCGCGAGCGCCACCTTGACCGGCCGTCCCGCCGCCCGCGCGCCCAGCGCCGCCAGAACCGCGTCCGCGCGCACAAACAGCTTGGACCCGAATCCGCCGCCGATATAGGGCGACATGACGTGGATATCCTCGCGCTTCATCTTGAGCGTCAGGGCCATCTCCTTCACGGCCCAGGCGATCATCTGGTTGGACGTCCACAGCGTCAGTCGCCCGCCCAGCCATGCCGCGGTCGTCGCGTGCGGCTCCATCATCGCATGGCTGTGATCGGGGGTCGTATAGGTCCGATCGATCTTGACCGCGGCCTTCCCGAATGCGCCTGCAAAGTCGCCCACCGCGCTGTCGGGATCGCCGCCGAAGCCGGCAGGGGGCTTCACCGCAGTATCTTTTTCGGCGGCGAGCACGAACTTCCCCGCCTCCTGCGCATAATCGATCCGCACCAGCTTTGCGGCGTCCCGCGCCTGTTCCAGCGTCTGCGCGACGACCAGCGCCAGCGCCTGGTCATAATGTTCGATCTTCGGCCCGCCGAGCAGATAGGCCGTGTTCATCGATCCTTTGCCCAACGGTCCGGCATTTTCATGCGTCACCACGGCAAGAACGCCGGGCGCGGCCAGCGCATCGCGGCTGTCGATGGACTTGATGCTGCCCTTGGCGATGGCCGATCCGACGATCCAGCCGTAGGCTGCGTTGGGTGCGACATCATGCCGTTCATAGGCGTAGGGCGCGCTGCCAGTTACTTTCGCCGGTCCGTCGATCCGGTCATGCGGAATGCCGACCACCTTACCGCGGTCGATAGGGTTGATGGTTGCTGGCTGATCGAACTTCATGCCCTTGCCTCCGCGAAGATGGACGCCAGCGTCCGGGCCGTCAGATCCTTTTTGAACGCATTGTCCCGCGTGGTTTTGGCTCCGCTCAACGCTGCTTCCGCAACGGCCTTTGCCCCCTGCGCCGCAGCCGTATCGGCCGCATTGACCCGCCATGGTTTCGGCGCCAGTCCGCCAAAGGCGAAGCGGCCGCCCTTGTCGGGAGTGAACACGGCCGCGACCGACACCAGCGCAAAGGCGTAGGAGGCACGGTCCCTGACCTTGCGATAGATATGCGTTCCGCCAATGGGCTTTGGCAGGGTGACAGACAGGATCAGTTCGCCAGGCGCGAGCGCGCTCTCCACCTCCGGCCTGTCTCCCGGCAGCCGGTGGAAATCGGCGATGGGGATCGACCGTTTCGTCCCGTTCGGCGCGACCGTATCGACTGTCGCGTCGAGCAGGCGCATGGCCACGGCCATGTCCGACGGATGGGTGGCGATGCAGGCGTCGCTCGTGCCCATGATCGCCAGATTGCGGCTGATGCCTTTCATCGCGGCGCATCCGGTTCCCGGCTTGCGCTTGTTGCACGGCTTGGTCGTGTCGTAAAAATAGGGGCAGCGGGTCCGTTGCAGCAAATTCCCCGCCGTCGTCGCCTTGTTGCGCAATTGCCCCGAAGCGCCGGCCAGCAGCGCCCGGCTCAACACGGCATAGTCGCGCCGCACGCGCTTGTCCGCGGCAAGATCCGTATTCCGCACGAGCGCGCCGATACGCAGGCCGCCCTCATTGGTCGCTTCGATCTTGTCCAGCTCAAGCCTGTTGACGTCGATCAGATGCGCGGGCGTTTCAATCTGCAGCTTCATCAGGTCCAGCAAATTGGTGCCGCCCGCGATGAAGCGCGCGCCGGGGCGGGAAAGAGCGGCGGCGGCGGCCTGCGCGGGGCTTTCCGCGCGTTCATAGGTAAACGCCTTCATGCCTTGTCCTCCCCTGCCACGTCGCGGATTGCGGCGATGATGTTCGAATAGGCGGCGCATCGGCAGATATTGCCGCTCATCCTCTCGCGCGCCTCCTCGTCCGAAAACGCCACATTATTCAGGTCGTGGGTGACATGGCTGGGAATGCCCGCCTCGATCTCGTCCAGCACAGCGACAGCGGAACAAATCTGCCCCGGCGTGCAATAGCCGCACTGATATCCGTCATGCACGACGAACGCCTTCTGCATGGGATGCAGCTTTTCGGGGGATCCCAGCCCCTCAATCGTTGTGACTTCCTGTCCGTCATGCATCACGGCGAGCGTCAGGCAACTGTTGATCCTGCGCCCCTCGACAATCACGGTGCACGCGCCGCATTGCCCGTGATCGCATCCCTTTTTGGTGCCGGTCAGGCGCAGATGCTCACGCAGCGTATCGAGCAAGGTCGTGCGCGGGTCCAGGGTCAGGTGATGATCCTTCCCGTTGATCCTGAGCGCTACGGGCACCATCGCATCGTCTCCCTTGGCGGGTGTGGCGGCCTGCGCGCGCGGGATCGCAGAGGTCGCGCATGCGGCTGCGCTCGCGCCTAGAACAGTCCTGCGGGTCACAACGCCGAAATCGCCCACCGTCATATAGCCTCCGCGCGTGATGTTTTGCCGTTGTAAAGACGAAGCAGGGACCAAATTGATCCATGACGTCTGGAGAGTCAGCCGCCCAAATCCTCGATTCTATCGATGTCCACGAGCGTAACGGGGTCAGCGTATATGAGGTGCGCGCTTTGCAAAAGGGCCTTCGCCCCTGCACCTCCTCGCAAATCTTGGAGTTGTGCGAAATGTTCGCGTCCGAACAGGGCTGGGGGCATCGCGGCCTTGCCATCGGAGGACGCCACGACAGGGAAATTGTCGCGGTCATGCGCATCGATGATCCTGCGGATATGATCGCCGGAGACGAAGGGCATATCGGCCAGGCAGATGAGCGCTGCGTCGATTTCCGGCAGTTGCGATGCCGCCCGTATCGCCATGGCGATGGAATGCGCCATTCCGGCGGAGGGCCGCGAGGGGTGGACGACAGCGAAGCCTTCCGCTCTTGCAACGTCCGGCGTTTCCCCGCCGGCGGCGCATATCGCCATCAGCGCGCCAAACTCCATGCCCGCCAGCATAGCGGCTGCATGCGCCATGAGCGGGCGGCCCTGCAGCACAGCCAGCAGCTTGTCATCCGGTCCGAACCGCTCCGAACGTCCCGCCGCGAGCAGGATCGCAGCGATCCGCCGTGGCCCATCCATCACCCATTCCGTCCGTTGAGCGCCTTCACCATCCCTGCGCAGATCGACAGGGCGATCTCCGCGGGGCCGATGGCGGCGATGTCGATGCCCGCCGGTCCTTCGATCCTGGCAAGCTGCGCGGCGGAAAAGCCTGCGGCCGCAAGGCGCTCAAGCCGGGCGGCATGGCTTTTGCGCGATCCAAGGGCGGCAATATAGCCGGTTGGCGCGCGCAGCGCCGCCATCAGGCCCGGATCATCGATCTTGGTGTCGTGGCTCAACGTCACGACCGCAGTGGCGCTGTCCGGTTTCAGCGCAGCAATCGCCTCGTCGGGCCACCGGTCGTCCAGCTCCACGCCGGGAAACCGTTCGGGCGTCAGGAACCGGCCGCGCGGATCGACGATGATCGTCCTGACGTTCGCATGCTGCGCTATCGCGGCGAGCGATTGGGCGATCTGCACCGCCCCCACGATGATCATCCTGCGCGGCGGCCGGTATATGTTGACGAACATGCCGGGGGCGTCTCCGGCGCGGCTGACTCCGCTTTCCAAATTGGTGGAAATTGTGAAGTGGTGGCCGGACGATCCCGCCTGCGCGGCCTCCTCCAGCAAGGCGAGGGGAAAGGAATGATCGCTTACCGGCTGGACCAGCACGGCGATCTCCCCGCCGCACGGCAGGCCGACTTCCCACGCATTGTCGTTGCTGACGCCATAGGAGCGCGATCGCGCAATGCCGTCCGCGATGACGCTTGCGGCGGTCTGCAATATGTCCCCCTCGACGCAACCGCCGGATACCGACCCCTCGAACCGGCCATCTGCGTTGATCAGCATATGGCTTCCGCGCGGCCGTGGCGCTGAACCCCAGGTGGAAATCACCGTCGCCAGAGCCATTGGGTCGTCTCGCCATTCGCGGGCCTTCGCCCACAGCTTTTCGGTTTCGGTCATGAACCCCGGTGTCGTCGACAGGTTGAGCGGCCAATATAACGTGGCGCGGCCGAATTTCGATCCCGCGCCGTCAATGGCCCGCGTCATCAAAGTAAAGCGCGGGCGCTTCCTATCCGGCGAAGGGCGTTTCGGCGACGCCGGGAACATCCACCGTAAAGCGGAATATCGCGCCCGATAGCGGTTGCTCCGCCAATTCGCTTTCGCTGAGGCCGGCGCGCGCGGTAGTGACATAGGCGGTGCGCATATCCGCGCCGCCAAAGGCGATCATCGTCGGACGTTTCACGGGCAGGGGGACTTCCGCCACTATTTCGCCTGTCGGCGAGAGGCGAACGACGCGGCCGCCGTCGAACAATGCGGTCCAGTAATAGCCCTCGATATCCACAGACCCGCCGTCCGGCCGTCCCTCTCCCATGGGGAACTGGTGCAATATGCTGCGGCCTGACAAGGCGCCGGACGCTGGGTCTGCGGCATAGCGGCGCAAGGCATGGCTTGGCGTATCGGTGTGGAAAAATGTTGCGCCGTCGGCCGTGAACGCCGCGCCGTTGCAGGTCAGCATGCCGCCCTCAATCTCGCTGATCCCGCCATCCGGATCCAGGCGGTAGAGCGCCGCGTCCTGCGCCGATTTCGCCATATTGACGCTGCCCGCCCAGAAGCGTCCGGCGGGATCGGTGCGGCCATCGTTGAACCGGATGTCCGGGCGTCCGGCGAAAATCTGTTCGCCAAAGGGCATCGGTTGCGCGTCCCAACCGGCAATGGTCGCAAAGCCGTCCTTCATCGCCAGCAGCAGCCCTCCGCCAGCGCGGAAAGCGAAACAGCCTATGGGCGCTTCGAAGGCGCGGCATTCATCCCGCCCGCTGACCGGATCGAAACGGTGCAATTCGTTCCGCGCAATATCGACCCAGTAGAGCCTCGCCTCGCCATGATGCCAGCGCGGACCTTCTCCAAGCGTTGCGCGGGCGTCAAGCGCGACGTCCCATTGTGTCATAATGGCCGCAACTCCGCTATTTTTTGATGCTGGCTAAAGGCGCCGATTGCTTATTCGGCTTGGCGCTTTAAGCACAATGATGCCCTTCACGAAAGGCTGGACATGGCAAAGCCCGAACCTTGGCGACTGTCTCTGGATATCTATCCCTTCATCTCCACGATTGAGACCCGGTATCAGGATCTCGATATCATGGGCCACGTGAACAATGTGGCGATGGCCGGAATTTTTGAAACGGCGCGGGTGCGCTTTCATCGCCATCTGGGCCGTCATCCCCATGATTCCGGCGTGCGCTGGCTGATTGCCGCGGTATCGCTCAACTATCTTCAGGAAGCGCATTATCCGCAGGAAGTCACGGTCGGCTGCGCGATCGACCGCATTGGCACGACGAGCTGGACAGTGACGTCTGCGGCGTTCCAGCATGGCGAATGCGTGGCGACATGCGACACGGTGGTCGTCACCCATGGACCGGAGGGCCGCCGCAACATCGACGATTTCCTGCGCGAGGCGATGGACGCGAACGCCATACACAGGCCCTGACCCGTCTCCTGATCCGGCCTTCCCTCAATCCATGAAAAGGGGAGGGCGCTTGGTCATCTCCGCCGCGACCGCCTCCCGCTGATTGGGCTGTCCCAGAATGTCGGCTTGCGCCAGGCTTTCCGCCTGCAGGATCGCCGCGCGCTCCGCATCCTCGGTCAGTCCCGCAAGCTGCTTGGCGTGGCGGATGGCGTCCGGGTTCCGGCTGGCGATCGTCCGCGCCATTTCCAGCGCGGCCGCATGGGCGTCGGGCGCCATGCGCGTGACCAGGCCGATCGTCTCCGCCTCTGCAGCACCGACTGTCCGCCCCGTATAGGCCAGTTCGCGCAGGACATCGCTGCGCACCAGACCCCGCGTCAGGGCGAATGCCCCCATGTCCGGCACCAGCCCCCATTTGATTTCCATCAGCGACAAAGTGGCGTCGGGTGATGCGATGCGGATGTCCGCGCCGAGCGCGATCTGCAATCCGCCGCCGAAGCAGGCGCCGTGGACGGCGGCGATGACCGGCATCGGCAGGTCCCGCCACAGCATCGCGGCATGCTGGAACAGATTGCTGTTCCCGAACCGGCGGGGCAGCAGGTCGGGGAACCCCTGACCGAAGCTCGCAATGTCGATCCCCGCGCAAAAGGCGCGGCCTTCTCCCGACAGCAGGACCGCGCGGACATCGCGCCGCGCCCGCAGCGTTTCGCCCGTCTGCGCGATGGCCTCCAGCATGGCATTGTCCAGCGCATTCATCTTGTCCGGGCGATTCAGCCGGACCTGCGCCACGCCCTCCGCGATCGACAAAGCCACTCTTTCGCTCATCGCCATCCTGTCCTTCCGCTTATGCTTTCCATGATCTTAACCATTTGTTGAGATATAGGGCATAGCGTTCCTCGCCAAAGAGGTGGACCGCCAATGCAGATTTTCACGCGCACTCGCGATGATGGGGCCGAGGACCGGGATCATGACCCGCGTCCGGTGTTGCGCCGCATCCGCCTGCTGGTCGTGGATGAAAATGCGACGGCGCTGTCGGTCATGGGCCGCCGCCTTTCCCACATGGGCTATGATGTGGTGCTGGCCGAAAACGGCTTTGTCGGCCTCAACACCCTTATGGCGCAGAAATTCGATCTGATCATCATCGACATGGGCATGCAGATGCTGAGCGGCATCGCGACGATGAAGAAGATGCGCGCTTCCGGCTTGCTGGGTCAGGCGTCGGTCATGATGATCACTGGACAGAGCGACAGCGCCGGGATCGTCGAGGCGCTTGAGGCCGGTGCGGACGACCAGATCGTCAAGCCCTTCGATTTCGAGATACTCGATGCGCGCATCCGCCATGTCGTGACCCGCGCGCAGCGGATCGGCGAACTGTCCCGCTATAATGACGAACTGGACGCGCGCATCGCCCGCCGTGCTATGGAGCTGGGCGAGGCCCGCGCCACGCTGGAAGAAATGCAGGCGGACCGCGCCCGCCTCGTCGCCTCCATCCAGGCGCTGCATGACGAACTGGAACGGGTCAATCTGGCGAAGGGTTGATCTTATCCCGGGGCAAAACCCGCCCCCGTTCGGGCTGAGCAAAGTCGAAGCCTTCCACTGAACGAAGTGAAGTGGCTTCGCTGTCGCTCAGCAGAGCCCTTCGACTTCGCTCAGGGCGAACGGAGCGGTATTTACACCATTCCAGTGGTTATCGCTTGAGCCAATGGCTCGCGATAAACCACGCCGTTATCGCCCCCGCCAGCGCCGCGCAGACCCCCACCACGCCCCAGAAGGCCCAGGGTTCATGCGCATAGGGAATGCCATCCACATTCATGCCGAGCAGGCCGGTGATGAAGGTCAGCGGCAAAAACACCAGCGCAACGATCGATATGATCAGCGCCTGCAGGTTCATCTGTTCCGCGCGCAGGTCCGTCAGCCCTTCATGCGCCAGCGCCGAGCGTTCCCGCACCGCCTCCAGCTCCTCGGCCATGCGTGCGCAGCGGTCGGCCGCTTCCTGCAGGTGCAGCCGGTCGTCATCCTCCAGCCAGGGCGCTTCGGCCATCGCCAGCCGCTCGATCGCCTGCCGCTGCGGCGCGATGAACCGGCGATAGGCGATGGCGGTCGCACGGATGGCCGACACCCGCCGCCGCGACTCCGTGGGGCCTTCCTCGCTGATCTCGCTCTCAATATCGTCCAGCGTGTCGCCCAGTTCGGCCACTTCCGGGTCCAGAACGTCGGTGATCTCCTGCGCCAGGCAGGCGATCAGGTCGCCGGGATCGTGGATGGTTCCGTTCATCATCCGCGCCATGATCGGCTCCAGCGCCGCCAATGTGCGGTAGCTGACGGAAATGACCCGGCCCTTCTGCGCCCAGATGCGGATCGAGACCAGAGCGTCGCCAAAATCGCCCTCCGCCTCCACGCCCGGTCCGCGCAGGTTGATCAGCGCGCCCGGCCCCATGAAGGTGCAGCGCGGCCGCGTCTCCTGCGCCACCAGCGCGCTGATTGCGGGTTCCGGCATGTCGGACAGACGCCCGGCGATGTGCCGCGCATCTTCCTTGCGTCCATCGATATGCAGCCAGACGAAATAGGGCGTCGTGGGGGAGGCGCAGAAGGCGTCCAGATGCTCCTCATGCGTCGTCTGCCCGTCATGCACGAACACCCGGCTCATCGCGGCATCTCCAGCCAGAGGGACAGGCCCGGCGGGGGCGAAGCGGGCGGCATATCGGCGGCGATGCGGACGGCATCGGCCCGCGCCCGGTTCAGTATCGCGCCGGGCACATCGGGATGATGATAGACATGATCCGCCTCGCCGAGCAGCCGCGCGGCGCGCAGGGTCAGTTCGTCGGGATCGGTTGAGTTCAGGCGGATCGTTTCCAGCCCGTCGGGGCTGCCGGTCTCTCCGCCCTCGACCCATTTCTCCACGGCGTCCGCCGCATCGTCGCTGAGCGGATCGAGCCTGCCGCCCGCCGCCAGCGCCGCGTCGATGGCGCGCCTACGTTCCGCCGCGCCGGGCCATTTCGCCTTGATCGCCGGCCGCGCCGCCTCCAGCGCCTTCGCCAACACACCTAGACGCGCGGGCAGCAGCGCCTCGATCCGCTGCCGCACCGACTTGGCCAGCCCCGCAGACGCGCCGCCGGTGCCGATGGCGATCAGCACCGGGTCCCGGTCGACAATGGCGGGCAGGGTGAAATCGCACAGCGCCGGGCGGTCGACGGCGTTGACCAATATGCCCCGCGCCTTCAACCGCGCGATCGCGGCCTCCGCCTGCGCTGCATCTTCGATCGCCACAATCGCCAGCGCCGCTGCAGTCGTCTCATCCGCCACGATCGCGCCCGCCCGCTCCAGCAACCGCCGCTTCGCCGCCGCCGCCTCGCCATCGCCCAGCAGGATCACCGGCCGGTTCGTCAATCGTACGAACAGCGGCAGGCTGTGCATCGCGTTACGCCTTTACCCAGTCGGGGATGCTGTCGCCCGCGATCAGCGTTTCGATGGGCGAGCGGGCGCGCACCACGGCCCATTTGCCGCCCGATACCAGCACCTCCGGCGTCAGCGCCCGGCTGTTATAGGTGTTCGCCATCGTCGCGCCATAGGCCCCCGCGGTCATGAACGCCACCAGATCGCCCGGCTCCACTTCCTCCATGTCGCGATTGGTGGCGAAGGTGTCGCCGCTCTCGCACACCGGCCCGACGACGCTTGCCGTCACGCGCTTCTCGGTCGCCTTCACCGCGCGGATATTGTGCCAGGCGTCATACAGGCTCGGCCGCAGCAGGTCGTTCATCGCCGCATCGACGATGACGAAGGGCTGCGTTGCGCCCTGCTTCACCCGCACGACGCGCGACACCAGCGCGCCCGCATTGCCCACGATCACCCGGCCCGGTTCGAACAGCAGGCGCACGTCCCAGTCCGCCGTCACCCGCGTCACCATCGCGCCATAGTCGGCGGGGCTGGGGGGCACGGGCTGGGACGGGTCGTAGGGGACGCCAAGCCCGCCGCCCAGATCGGCGGTGCGGATGACATGGCCGTGATCGCGCAGCACTTCGATCAACGCGCCGACCTTCTCGAACGCCGCCTCCAACGGGGCGAGGTCGGTGAGCTGACTACCGATATGGACGGCGACGCCCTGCACGTCGAGGCCCGCAAGCTGCGCCGCCCGGTCATAGGCGGCGACAGCATCGGCATAGGGAATGCCGAACTTGTTCTCCGACTTGCCGGTGGAGATTTTCGCATGCGTACCCGCATCGACATCCGGGTTGATGCGGTAGGCGACGGGTGCGATCCTGCCCATCGACAGCGCCACCTGCGACAGCATTTCCGCCTCCGGCTGGCTCTCCAGATTGAACTGGTAGATGCCCTTGTCCAGCGCCAGCCGCATTTCCTCCTCGGTCTTGCCGACGCCGGAAAAGACGATGCGGTTCGCAGGGATGCCAGCCGCCAGCGCGCGCAGCAATTCGCCGCCCGACACGACATCCGCGCCCAGGCCAAGGCCCGCCAGCGTCGCCAGCACGGCGGCATTGGGATTGGCCTTCACGGCAAAGGCGACCAGCGGGTCTTTCAGCTTGTCGAGGGCCGCGCGGAATACGCCCACATGGCGGGTCAGCGTGGCGGTGGAATAGACGTAAACGGGCGTGCCGACGGCATCTGCAATCTCTGCGAGCGGCACCTGCTCGACATGCATGGCGCCGCGCCGGTAATCGAAATGATCCATTGTCTCTTTGTCTGTCTCTTAATGTTCTGGGGGCAGTTCGAACGGGTCGTCCTGCCGCTCGTCCGACTGCCGGAGCAGTTCGGCATTGCGTTGCGGGCGCGCCTGCGTGGGTGCTTCCATCAATTGCTGGGCGGTCGGTACTTCGGTGGCACCGCGCGGGATGGGGGGCGTGCCCTGGCCCTCGGCGGGTTTGAGCGCCTGACGTCCGCCGCATGCGGCTAATGCGACGGTGAATGCGACGGTGGTCGCCAGTTTCCACATCATGCCTTGGCCTCCAGTGCGGCGCGCGCCTGCGCTATCCGCTCGCGCACCTGCGCGGGCGCAGTGCCGCCATGACTGACGCGGCTCGCCACCGACGCATCGATGCTCAGCACCGCAAACAGCCGCTCGTCAATGCGCGGGTCGATGGCCTGAAGCTCTGCAAGCGACAAAGCGGGCAGGGACACGCCCTTGTAGTCCGCCGCCTTCACCGCGCGCCCGGTGATATGGTGCGCCTCGCGGAACGGCACATTCGCCTCCCGCACCAGCCAGTCGGCCAGGTCGGTCGCGGTCGCATGGCCGCTTTCGGCAAGCGCGCGCATCCGGTCGGTGCGGAACGTCACCGTCTCGATCATCCCCGTCATGGCCGCGATTGACAGGCCCAGCAGGTCGTGCGCCTCGAATACTGGCGGCTTGTCGTCCTGCATGTCCTTGGAATAGGCCAGCGGCAGGCCCTTCATCGTGATCACCAGCGCGTTCATGCACCCGGCGATCCGCCCGGCATGGCCGCGCACCAGTTCGGCGGCGTCCGGATTGCGCTTCTGCGGCATGATGGAGCTGCCGGTCGAATAGGCGTCGGGCAGCGACACGAAGCCGAAGGGCTGGCTCGCCCAGATGATGAACTCCTCGGCCAGCCGCGACAGGTGGAGCGAGCACTGCGTCGCCGCCATCAGATAATCGAGCGCGAAGTCCCGGTCGGACACGCTGTCCAGGCTGTTGTCGGTCGGCTTGGCGAAGCCCAGCGCCGCCGCCGTTGCGTGCCGGTCGATCGGGAAACCGGTCCCGGCCAGCGCCGCCGCGCCCAGCGGGCTTTCATTGAGCCGCGCCCGCGCATCGGCAAAGCGCGACCTGTCCCGCCGGACCATCTCATAATAGGCCATCAGGTGATGGCCCAGCGTCACCGGCTGCGCCGATTGCAGATGGGTAAAGCCCGGCATCACGGCGTCGGCATTGTCCTGCGCCCGCCCAACCAGCGCCGTCTGCAGGGCGGAGAGGCCCGCATCCACCTCGTCCATCGCGTCGCGCACCCACAGGCGGAAATCGGTCGCCACCTGGTCGTTGCGCGACCGTGCCGTATGCAACCGCCCCGCCGCCGGACCGATCAGTTCGGCCAGCCGCGATTCGGTGACCATGTGGATATCCTCCAGGTCCAGGTTCACCGGAACGCCGTTCGCCTCATATTCGGCGGCGATTATATCCAGCCCCGTGCTGATTGCGACCGCGTCTCCGTCCGCGACGATGCCCTGCTTGGCCAGCATCGCGACATGCGCCTTGGACCCGGCAATGTCCTGTTTCCACAATCGCTTGTCGAAGGGGATGGAGGCATTTATCTCCCGCATGACTGAAGCGGGGCCGGCCGCGAAACGCCCGCCCCACATGGAATTGGAGATGTCCTTGCGATCCGTAATTGCCCTGCTCCTGCTGACCGGCGCGTTGAGCGCATGCGATAGGCAATCCGCACCCAAGGAGCAAGCGAATGGCTCCGCCGAAATCACCGCGGATGAGGTCGCTCCCGACGAAGTGAAGGATAGTGCGGCAGGCGATGGTGAAGGCGCCTTCAAATATACGCTCGATCGCAGCAAGGCGGGTACGCCCGCGCCCGATTATGCGTTCGTCTCGCCCGATGGCGGCGACGCGACTCTGAAGGATTTCGCGGGCAAGCCGCTGCTGGTGAACCTGTGGGCGACATGGTGCGCCCCCTGCGTCGCGGAAATGCCGACGCTGGACGCCATTGCCGGGGAATATCAGGCGCAGGGGCTGCAGGTCCTCACCATCTCCCAGGACAATCAGGGCGCGAAACAGGTCGACCCCTTCTTCGCCAAGCGCAAGTTCACGCATTTGAAGGCGTGGCTCGACACGGAAAACCGGTTCAGCCTGGGCTATGGCACCGGCATGCTGCCGACAACGGTGCTCTACGACGCCGAGGGCAAGGAAGTCGCCCGCGTGATCGGCGCGATGGACTGGCACAGCAAGGAAGCCAAGGCGCTGATCGCGGAGACGCTATAGGCGCGCGTGAGGGGAGGGAGAGGTTGTTGGCTTCCGCCCGCTTCTCCCACATCCGTTCGTGTCGAGCGAAGTCGAGGCACCCCGCGCAGTCGGCGGATCAGGTGACCGAACAATGATCACCCTACCATCGTTCGGGCTGAGCTTGTCGAAGCCTTGTCCTTCCTTCCACGGTCTAATGAAGAAAAGGGCAGTCCTTCGACAAGCTCAGGACGAATGGGGTTGGTGAAGGAAATCAGCCGAAGCCGCCTCACCTCACATCAGGATATAGCGCGACTTCCAGCAATCCGGCCTGGCGTTCTTATCCTTGACCGCAGCCTTGTGCACATGCCGATGCTTGCCGCAATCCCACGCGAACATGTCCTTCATCGCCGCAATGGGCGCGAGGCTCAGCAGCAGCGGCGCCAGCGCAAGGGAAAGAATGGCGGAAAGCTCCATAGCGCAGCTTTATTGCGCTGGCGTTCCTTTCTCCAGCATGAATGTGCTATACGGAGCTGATAGAGCCGTTTGGTCAGGAGCCACCGTTTGCGAGCATTGCATAGATCAAGCAAAGTGGTTGCATGAAAGAAGATATGCGCGTTTACCGAAAGACCTTTATTTCCGGTAGTTTGATAGTGATGACGAGTGCAATTGCACTTGCCTTCACAGGTAGCGTCATAATTTTCGATCCACATCGACAAGTCGCTTCCGCAAATGTCATTGACGGTTGGGGACGGCGGCAGAAACTTTTCTATGTAGGGGTCGGCCATATTGGTGTGCCAAAGCTTGAGGGCGCCGTGGAAATCAGGTGTGTTAACGGTGATGTCGTTCAGAGCTACTATGTAACTAGAGGCGTCCACACATGGCTGAGCGTGGGTAGCATTGGTAGTTGCGCGGCCCGCTAGGTGTGGTCCGCCTCCTTCCTTTCTTCATCCCAGTGACGGCTGAGATATCATGAGGCTGGATCGGTCCAGCTTATGCTAAGGTGACGGATGAAGGCGCTTTAACTCCGACGTCCAAACTCACACATGCGCGACCGTCGTATGCCCCGCGCAGCAGGCCGCGCGGCTCTGTTCGACATACTCCGCTTCCTGCCACCAATAATGCTGGTGCGCATCGGCGAGGCGGGGGAGGATCATATTCTCCGCCGCCGCCGCTTCCTGCTTCTCGAACGGCGCGATCAGCGAGTCCGGGGTGTGGACGAAGCCGTTCATCACCACCTGCCGCACGGCCGCCACATCGTCGATCTTCTTGAGGGGGTCGCCCTCCACAAGGATCATGTCCGCCAGCATCCCCGGCGCGATCCGGCCGATCGGCTCATCCAGAAATTCGCCGCTGTTGCGCGTGGTGGACAGCAAAGCCTCATGCGGGGTCATGCCGAACCGCACCATGCCGCGCATCGCGAGGTGGAGGCTGATCGCGACCAGGTCGATCGGCGCGTCAGTGCCGTTGATGACGTGCCAGCCAAAGCCCATCGTCTGCTTGATCTGGGCGACCTGCCGTTCCAAGCTTTCCTTGAACGGCGTGACGTCCATTTCCTTCATCGCCTTCACCCGCGCCATCAGCTTGGCATATTCCCAGGGCGGGAACAGGGTGCGGATGCGCTTGTCCTCGGCAATGCTGCTGTCCTCGCCCAGAAGGTAGGAGGCGATGAACAGGGTGGGGGTGCGGCTGCCCTTGGCCCCCGCGAACAGGCCGTTCACATCCTGATAGCCGCCGCCCAGCGCCGTGATTGTCCGCGAATAGCCATAGCGGTTGGTCGCGCCCAGATGCTCCATACAGTCCATGCCGCTGTGCAGCGCCGGATAATGATAATGGGATGACAGGTGCATGCCCATCTTGTGCGACGCATCGACGACCGTTTTCTGCACGTCATGGGGCAGGCGGACATAGGTTTTCACCATGTCGTAGGACAGGGCGTCGGCGCGGGCGAGTTCCAGCTCCATCTGCCCCGGCTCTGTCACCGGACGCATGAAATTGTAGAAGATGCGCGATCCATCGATCGCCTCGCCGGTGGCATAGTGCCGCGCCGCGATGCGCGCGCCGCTGTCAATCGCCTCCCGGTCCTCAACCATATGATAGGCGGGGCAGCCGGGGGAGCGGGTAGCGGTGATCCCCATCGCCAGCCAGGCGCGGCCCATGCGGTCGCCATAGCCATAGCCCGCCATCTGCCGGTGGGTGTGCATGTCGATCAGGCCGGGCAGCAGGACCAGGCCGGAGCCGTCAACGACCTTGGCGTTCGCGTCGGTCGCGCTGCCCTTGGGCAGCACCGCCGCGATCTTGTTGCCCTCAACCACCACGTCCATGTCGGTCTTATATTCGGGCGCTGTGGCGTCCCACATCCGCCCGGCCCTGATGACGGTGCGACCCGCGGGCTTGGCATTGGCCCAGTCCAGGCGGCAGGGGACTGTGCGCGGAACGCCGCCGGCGGCCGGCACCATCCGCAGCTTCCCGTTGGAGAGATAGAGGAGCGAGGCGGAATCGCCGCTCCAGCTTGGCGCGTCGGTCACTTCCGTCGTGATCTGTTTCGGCGCGCCGGTGAATTTGCCGGCCTCATCCACCGCCACGACCCACAGGGTGCTGGCAAAGACATAGGCCATGCTCTTGCCGTCCGGCGACCAGACCGGGCCGTCGACGCCGCGCACGCCCAACGACTTGCCCGGCGCGACGGGGGCATAGCCGCCCTTGCCAGTGGCGCGGTCGACGGTCAGTATCTCGCTCAATCCCTCGCGGTAACGGGCGGAGATCGGCTTGAACGCGGAATAGGCGATGGTCTTGGCGCCGGGGCCGAAGGTCGGGCGGCCCGGTTCCCACAGCGCGTCATAGACTTTCTGCACAGCGCCGCTCGCAACCTCGACCGTGTGCAGCGCGCCCTCCTGATCCAGGAAAGCGATCAGCGCGCCGTCCTGCGACCAGGCCGCATAGGTCGCCGCCTGATTGGGCAGGTTGGTGAGTTGTTTCTCCTTCCCCGTCTTTACGTCATGCAGGAAGATGTCGAGTGTGCCGTTCCGGTCGCTGGAATAGGCGATGGTTTTGCCGTCCGGCGACCAGGCCGGGTCGCATTTATGATAGCCGTCCTTCACCAGCCGCTTGGGCCGCCCGCCGATGGGCAGCAGCCACAGGTCATTGAGCGCGACGAACGCCACCTGCTTGCCGTCGGGCGACAAAGCGGGTCCGGCGATGCCGACCACCGGCTTTGGCGTCGTCGAATCGAAATCGCGGGTCTTTTTCTTGTAGTCGGGCGTAGTGACCGGCACCGAGACCTTGAACGGCACGACTTCCGATGCGCCGCTGGGGGAACGCCGCCTGATCTTGCCGTTCGATCCGTAGAGGAACCCGCCGCCGGGCAACCACCCGGCGCGGAAGGGATAGAGATCCTCCCCGGTCACCACATCCTTGCCGTCATGGACCAGCGTCATCGTGCCGGGGCCAGCGCGCGTGTAGGAAATGCTGCCGTCCGGCGCGAAGCTGGGGGCCTGGATCGCCGAGGGGCGCATCCGGTCGGCGGAGGCGGGCACGGAGGCCAGTTGCGTGGCTGCGCCGTCCAGGCCGCAGACCATCAGCTTGGTGCCGTCCGCCACATAGGCGATCTTTTTGCTGTCCGGGGACCAGCAGGGTTCGGAATCGTTGGATTTGCCCTGCGACAGCAGCTTCACCGCGCCGCTGGCGACATCGAGGAGGTAAATGGCGTAACGCCCCTCCGCCCGGTCGCTGGCGAAGGCGATGGTCTTGCCGTCGGGCGACCAGCGCGGTTCGCGGTCGTCGAACAGGCCGTCGGTATGCTGAGTCAGCGGACCGCCTTCGGCCGCGACCGACCAGAGGTGGAAATTGCCGGTGCGATAGGACTGAAAGATGATCCGGCCGCCGTCCGGCGACCAGTCCGGCTGGCCAAGATCGTCAAAATCGCCGGTCAGGCGCTTGGCCGCGCCGCCCGCGACCGGCATGGTCCACAACAGGCCGAGCAGGTCGAACGCCACCATCTTGCCGTCACGCGACACGGAAAGGGCGACATTGGTTGCGTCCTCCACGGTGACGCTGGTCTCGGTTCCGGGGCCGGGTTTCCCCGTACCGCCGCCCTGCGCCAGCGAGCCTGCGCTCCCCGCCGCAAGTAACCCCACGCCGCCCAAAGCCAGAGCTTCGCGGCGGTTGAGCGAACCGATCGCCTTTTTCATCATCATCTCCGTCAGAAATATGGGGCGATGGAGTGCCCAAGAAAACGGCCGCCCGAATATCGGGCGGCCGCGAGGGGATCAGAAATTGAAGTTGATCCGTCCGTAGTAAAGTCCGCCGCTGATGCCGTAGGGCGAGTAGGCGTTGTAGTAGAGCTGGCCGCCGAACTGGTTCACCGGTGATAGCTTTGTCGGATAGATGTTGAACAGATTGTTCGCACCCACCGAGATCTTGATGCCTTCGGAAATCTTGTAACCGGCTTCCAGGTCGAAGATCACCTTGGGCTTCACTTCCTCGTCGACGAACTGCAGCGAACATCCTGCCGATCCCGCCGCGCAGGCGACGCCTGCATCGGTGGCGAGAACGCGAGACGCCGCCATCTGGGTGATCTTGCCGTACCGCGTGGCGCGCAGGTTCAGCGAGAAGTCGTCCAGATTCCACAGCACGTTGCCGATGAACTTGTCACGCGGCGTGCCCTTGGTGAAGTCGCCCTGCTTGGCGCGGCCGATCAGGACGAGACCTGAACTGGCGAGCACGGCCGGGATGTCGTCGATATGGGTGAACACGGTCTTGTTGAAGTTCGCCGACAGGCTGAACGTCGCTGTGCCCGCCCCGCCCAGGTCGGCGCGATAGGTGCTGACGATATCGAGACCGCGGGTGCGGGTGTCTGCGGAGTTGGAGAAGTAGAAACCGCCAGCAACGCCGGGAATGCCAGCCGCGCTCAGCACATTTCGAACCAGCGTGCCGCTGAGCGTTTCGCTCAGCATGATCCGGTCCTTGATCTTGATCTGGTAGGCGTCGATCGTGATGTTCAGGCGCGGTATCGCGGTAAAGACTATGCCCGCCGAATAGTTGGTCGATTTTTCCGGCTTGAGCGGCTGGGCGCCCAGCGCGATCGCCGCCGCCGAGTCGACCGGAAGGGCCTGCACGGGCAGAAGGACGTTCACGCCGTTGACCGGCACGCCGATGGTGCTGGACGAGGCATAATGCTGCTGCTGCAGCGTCGGGGCGCGGAAGCCGGTGCTGGCCGTGCCGCGAACCGCGAAGCCGGTGACCGGCTCGATGCGGACGGAGGCCTTGCCAGTGTCGGTGGTGCCGAAGTCCGAATAATCCTCATGCCGTCCGGCCAGGCCGATCTCGAACCCTTCGACGATCTTCTGCTCCAGGTTCAGATAGGCGCTCCAGTTGTTGCGATCCCAGGTGCCCGATCCTTCCGGCAGGAAGCCGGTGACGCCCTGAGCGCCCGCCGTGCGGAGCACGCCGGCGAGGTAGGTGCCGGGGGGCGAACGATATCCGCCATCGATATAGGATGCCGGTTCGCCAGCCCCGATCGTGAACTTGTTCTCACGATATTCGGCGCCCGCCGCAACGAATAGCGGTTCCGCAAGGCCGATTTCCAATTCCTTCTGCAGGTCGAAATTGGTCGTCCATTCGGTGGACTTCACCAAGCCGAGATAGAAGGTAGTCGGGCTTGCCGGACCCATCGAGGCGTTCAGCGATGTCGTATGCTCATACTTCACCTCATCTTCCGAATAGGTGGTGCTGAGGTCAAAGTGGATGCCCGCCGGGCCGTCGCCGCGAATGCCGCCAGCGAACTGGAAGTCGGTGTCGCGGACGTGGATGCGCGGAATATAGCCTTCAGGATATACCTCGTAGATGTTGTTGCTGGCGGCTGGGGTACGGAATGTCAGCCATCCAGCGGCATGACGCTTTGAAAAGGTCCCAAAGCTGTAAAGCTCTAAGGCATCGCCAACAGGCACCATGGCGTCATAAGACACATTGCCGCCGACAACTTCCGGCTGGCCCGGTTTTGTGCGGAAACGGTTCGTCGTCGCGTCGCGCGGATCGAGGACGCCGCCAATGTTGGGATAGAAGGGGCTGGCCGTGATCTGCGTGCCGCGGATCGTGTTTTCCTGCATCGATCCATCGGCGGACAGGTGGATATATCCGCCGTCGCCCAGCGCGAAGCCCTTGTCGATCTGGAAACGGCCCTGCTCGCCGCCGCCGTCGAGATAGGCGCCGCCAAGAACGGAGGCGCTGCCCGACGTGTCCTTCTTCAGGATGACGTTGACGACGCCTGCGATCGCGTCGGAGCCATATTGCGCCGACGCGCCGTCGCGCAGCACTTCGATCCGCTCGATCGCATTGCCCGCGATCAGGTCGAGGTCGGGCGGGGACTGGCCGTTCTGGACTGATCCGTTGATGAACAGCGTCGCGGTGTTGTGGCGGCGCTTGCCGTTGACCAGCACGAGCAATTGGTCGCCGCCCAGGCCGCGCAGCGACAGGGTGCGGACGGCCCAGCTTGCGCCTGCGCCATTGTTCGACACGTTGATGGACGGGACGAGCGTGCCCAGCAAGTCGCGGACGGACTGCTTGCCGCTGGTTTCCATGTCCGCCTTGCTCAACACGTCGATCGGCGCAAGGCTGTCGGCAACCGTGCGGGTCGTCTGGCGGGTGCCGGTGACGATGATCGGGCTGGCGTCCTGTTCATCCTCCGGCGCGGCCGAAGGCGCCATCGCCAGTACGCCTGCGTCCGTCGGATTGGCGGTCGCCGCCTGCGCGAACTGCAGCGAAAGCGGGCTGCGCCGCGCCGCCGAGCGGGTGCCGCTGGGGGCCAGCGCAATCACGCCGTCCCCGGCTTCGGAATGTTTCAGCGGCGTTCCCGCCAGCAACTGGTCCAGCGCCTGTTCGGTGGAAAGCCAGCCGGAGACGCCGCGGCCGCGGAACGGAGCGACCTCATCATAAGGAAAGAGAATCCGCATGCCCGATTGCGCCGACAATGCGCGCAATGCTTCGCTGAGCGGTTGCGGCTTGATATCGAACTTGTGGCGGGCGCTGATCGTCGAACTCAGCTTTGATGTCGCGGCCATGGCGGCGGGAGAGGCGGCGGAGGCCATAAGTCCGGCAACAATTGCCGTGGCTGCTACGCCTGTAAGCGAAATATTCATGCGTCGAAAGAAGTGCATATGTTTCCCCTGTCAAATCAGATGCGCTAAATTCTCGATTTATTATCGTTATGATTTTATTCGATTTTCCCTTTTTCTAACCTCTCCGTTGTATTTGTTCAGAGCAAGCAGCTCCCTGTTCGCGCGGATGGCTCCGGCAAACCAATAATGGCTTGGCTCGATGTAACTGGTCTTTGTTATGCAGCGTGAGGCTGCTTGCTAGGAGTAACGAACCGTTGTCATAATTCCTCCATCACGGAGGTTTTATTTCAACAAGGGTGTAAAAACCGCGTTCTCCGTTACGTCATTCATGCGCAATTTCGATCCGCTGCGCGCCCAGCCGCTCCGCCTCCGCAGGGTCGTGCGTGACATACAGGATCGGCAGATGCAGCTCGTCGCGTATCCGTTCGATCACGGTCATCACTTCTTCGCGCCTGGGTCTGTCGAGAGAGGTCAGCGGTTCGTCCATCAGCAATGCGCGCGCGCCGGACAGGAGCGCCCGGCCGATGGCGACCCGTTGCGCTTCGCCGCCGGAAAGGGAGGCCGGCCACCGGTCCAGCAGCCCGCCAATCCCCAGGAAGGATATGGTTTCCTCCAGGCTGATCCACCGGTCGCGCGCTTCCGCCAGCCTGTGTCCGTACAGCAGGTTGCCGCGAACCCGCCGGTGCGGGAAAAGCCTGCCATCCTGAAACACATAACCGATGCGCCTTTTATGCGCGGGCATATCGGTCCCCGCCGCCGCGTCGAACATCGTTTCGCCGCCGATGCGGATATGGCCGCTGTCTGGCCGCAATATCCCGGCGACCATATTCAGGATCGAGGTCTTGCCCACACCCGACGGACCGAACAGCACGGTTACGCCATCGGCCGGAGGAATGCGCGCGGAGACGGTGGTCCCGCCCATTCGCCGCGTTACCTGCACGTCAAAGGACATGGCCGCTCCTGCCGGTCGATGCCCGCCGCGCCATGGCCTCCGACGCGACTAGGGCGGCCAGCGACAGCAGCACGGATATTACGGCCAGCCGGAACACGGCGCTGTCGCCGCCGGGCGTCTGCAAGGCGCTGTAGATTGCGATGGGCAGGGTGCGCGTCTCCCCCGGAATGTTGGATACGAAGGTAATGGTCGCGCCAAACTCCCCCAGCGACCGGGCGAAGCCCAGCACCGCGCCCGTCACTATGCCCGGCAGGGACAGCGGCAGCGTAACCGTCAGGAACACATGCCACCGGTTCGCGCCGAGCGTGCGGGCCGCCGCCTCCAGCCGGTGATCGATCGCCTCGATGGACAGGCGGATGGCCCGGACCATTAGGGGGAGCGCCATGACCCCGGCGGCGATGGCCGCGCCGGTCCAGCGGAACAGCACGCTGACGCCGAACCAGTCGCGCAAAAGGCCGCCCACCGGTCCCTGCGGTCCGAACGCCAGCAGCAGCAGCCAGCCGACAACCACCGGCGGCACGACCAGCGGCAGGTGCACCAGTCCGTCGAGCAGCAATTTTCCGGGAAAGCGTCCGCGCGCAAGCAGCCATGCGAACAGGAAGGCGAAGGGCAGGGTGGCGATGACCGCCGCCAGGCTGACCTTCATCGACAGGCCGATGATCGCCCAGTCGTCAGGGGACAGGATGGCGCTCAACGCGGTGTGAAGCCATAGCTGCGGAAAATCGCCTTGCCCCTCGCCGACAGCAGAAACTGGCGGAAGCCTTCCGCCTCCGCGCTTGGGGCGTCTTTCAGCAGGGCGATGGGGTAGGTTATGGGCGGATGGCTGTTCGGCGGGAACAGGCCAGCGATGCGCACCTTGGCGGATGCGCGCGCATCGGTTGTGTAGACGATGCCATAGGGCGCAATGCCTCGCTCCACCATCGCCAGCGCGGCGCGCACGCTTTCCCCGCGCGCCGTGCGATCGGCGACGCTGTTCCAGACCCCAAGCTTGATCAGCGCCGCTTTGCCATATTTCCCGGCGGGCACGGCGTCAGGATCGGCCATGGCGAGGCGGCCGCCGCCAAGCGCGCGGGCCAGCGGAAATCCCGGCCGGATCGCCATCCGTCCTTTCTGCGTCACTGGGGCGATCAGCACCAACTGGTTCGACAGGAAGGACCGGCGCGTCCCGGCCCTTATCTTCCCCTGTTGCTGCACGGCGTCCATCCATTCCTCATCGGCGGAGATGAACATGTCCGCCGGGGCGCCGGACTGAATCTGGCGGGCGAGGGCGGAGGAGGCGGCAAAGGACAGGACCGGTTTCGCATGACCCTGCGCCGCCCACATGTCCGCCGCCTTGGTCAGCGATTCCTGCAGGCTGGCGGCCGCCAGCACCAGCGGCGCCTTTGTTTGCGCCATGCCATGCTGCGCCGTCGCGAGGGCGAGGATGAACAGAATTTCCTTCAGCCGGCGAAACATCGGCACTTCCCTGTTAACGCGCTATATTTGTCCAGCTATAGCGTCAGCAGGAAGAGACTACAGGATAAATTGCGGCGGTTCAGTGGCCCGCGCGGCGATTAAGGTCGTGCCCCAGCGCCAGGATCATCACGCCGATCACGGTATAGACGCCTTCCTCGCTGCCATGCGGCAGGTTGAGCGCGCCAGCCATGATCCCCAGGCCGAGCGCGCCGATGGCCGCCGGCATCATGAACCCATGGGCTATCGCGCCGTTGCCGAGCGCCACCGCGCCAAGGACGATCGCCAGGAAAAGGCCGGTCTCATGGAATATCGGATTGGCAAAGAATCCACCGGCGGAGGAGAGTGCGCCCAGCAGAATCGCCGTCGTCAGGCAATGTGCGGCGCACAGGCCGGACAGCGCGACGGCCAACCGGTCCAGTGATCCTCGTGAAAGCGCATTCTGAAACATCAATACCGTCCTGGACACGCACATAGTCCGGGAAGGTTTAAGATACAATATATCATTGCAGAAATTTGTGGAGGCAGTGTGAACTTTCCTCATGGTCCCAGCCCCGTTCTCGACCCCCTCCTCGACATTGCCGAGCCGAAGGGAGTAGGGGGAATTTATGACCGACTCCTCCCCAATCCCGGCGGCGCAGCCCGCCATCGCCATCGAGTCCCTGTCAAAAGTCTATAAGGGCGGAAAGCAGGCGCTCGACAATGTGACCTTCAACGTCCCGCGCGGGCAGATTTTCGGATTGCTCGGACCCAATGGCGCGGGCAAGTCGACGCTGATCAACATCCTGTCCGGCATGGTCAACAAGACCAGCGGCACGGCGCGCATCTGGGGCTTCGACATCGACGCCAATCCGCGCAACGCGAAGAATTCGATCGGCATCGTGCCGCAGGAAATCGTGTTCGATCCCTTCTTCACGCCGTTCGAGACGCTGGAGAACCAGGCGGGCTTCTATGGCGTGCCGAAGGATCAGCGCAAGACGATGGAGCTGCTGCGCGCGGTGCATCTGGAGGACAAGGCGAACGCCTATGCGCGCACGCTGTCCGGCGGCATGAAGCGCCGCCTGCTTGTCGCCAAGGCGATGGTGCATTCGCCGCCGATCCTGGTGCTGGACGAGCCGACGGCGGGCGTGGACATCCAGCTTCGCCAGCAGCTCTGGGCCTATGTGAAGCATCTCAACAATCTGGGCGTCACCATCGTCCTCACCACCCATTATCTGGAGGAGGCGGAGCAGCTTTGCGACCGCATCGCCATCATCAACCATGGCCGCCTGATCACGGACAAGCCGACCCGTGAACTGGTCGGCATGGCGCAGGAGAAGGTGGTGGTGGTGACGGTGGACCGCGCGCTTGCCGAAGTGCCAGTCGCGCCCTGCTTTGAAAAGGTGGAGCTGACTACCGACCGGACGCTGACCATCACCTATCAGAAGGACAAGGCGAACGCCGGTCAGGTGCTGGCCGCGATCCAGGAAAAGGGGCTGCAGATCGTCGACGTGTCCACGCGCGACCCGGATCTGGAGGATGTGTTCCTGAACCTCACGGCGGCGGCCGCCTAGCGCGCGTCCTGCAATTCCGTCCGGGCTGAGCTTGCCGAAGCCCCGCACTTTCTTAAGAAGGACAGCCCTTCGACTTCGCTCAGGGCGAACGGGCAAAAGATAACGTCAGGAAGAAGATGTCCACCACCACCTATGACGTCGTTATCATCGGTTCCGGCGCGGCCGGCCTGACCGCCGCGATCAATCTGGCGCAGGACAAGAAGGTTCTGGTGCTGGCCAAGGGCGCCCTCGACGGCGGGTCGACCAACTGGGCGCAGGGCGGCATTGCCGCCGTGCTGGATGGCGGCGACAGTTTCGAACAGCATGTCGAGGATACGATGGTTGCGGGCGCCGGCCTCAACAATCGGGAGACGGTGGAGTTTGTGGTCTCCAACGCCCCCGCCGCGATCGAGCGGCTGGCGGCGCTTGGCGTCCCGTTCAATGCGGGCGAGGATTTCGGCGAACGCTGGCACCTGACGCGCGAGGGCGGGCACAGCCACCGCCGTATCGTGCATGTCGATGATGCGACCGGCGCGGCCGTGCAGCAGGCGCTGGTGAAGGCGGCGCAGGCCAATCCCAACATCACGCTCGCCACCGACATGGTCGCCATCGACCTGATCACCAGCCGTCATGGCGAGAAATATTCCGGCGACGGCCATGTCTGGGGCGTCTACGCCTTCAACCGCAAGACCAAGCATGTTGATGCGCTGCTGGGCAAGGCGACGATCCTGTGCACCGGCGGGGCGGGGCGCACCTATCTGTTTTCCACCGCGCCGCGCGGGGCGACCGGCGACGGCATCGCCATGGCTTGGCGCGCTGGCTGCCGCGTCTCCAATATGGAGATGAACCAGTTCCACCCGACCTGTCTCTATAATCTGGAGGTGAAGAACTTCCTGATCACGGAGGCTGTGCGCGGCGAGGGCGGCCTGCTGAAACTGCCCCCTGGCGTGCCCGGCGGCGGCAAGCGCTTCATGGACCGGTTCGACAAGCGCGGCGAACTCGCCCCCCGCGACGTCGTCGCCCGCGCCATCGATCATGAGATCAAGCGCCTCGGCCTCGACTATGTGCATCTCGACATCAGCCACAAGCCGCCGGAATTTGTGAAGCATCACTTCCCGACCATCTACGCCCGGCTGCTGGACCTAGACATCGACATCACCAGGGAGCCGATCCCGGTCGTTCCGGCGCAGCATTATACATGCGGCGGCGTGGTCATCGACCTGGACGGCAAGACCGACCTGCCGGGCCTTTACGCCGCGGGCGAGGTGACGGAAAGCGGCCTCCACGGCGCGAACCGCCTGGCGTCCAACTCCCTGCTCGAATGCTTCGTATTCGGCGAGGCGGCCGCCCAGCATATCCGCGCGCATTGGGATGAGCTGCCAGCCCCGCCGCCGATCCGCGCCTGGGACGAAAGCCGCGTCACCGATTCCGACGAGGAAGTCATCGTCCAGCACAACTGGAAGGAAATCCGCCGCTTCATGTGGGACTATGTCGGCATTGTCCGCACCACCAAGCGGCTGGAGCGCGCCCAGCACCGCGTCAACCTGCTCGCGCAGGAGGTCGACGACTATTATGGCAATTTCCGCGTGACGCCGGACCTGATCGAGCTGCGCAACCTGCTGGAAGTCGCGCGCCTCATCGTCCGCTCGGCGCTCCACCGCAAGGAAAGCCGGGGCCTGCACTATACGCTCGACTATCCCGAAAAGCTGCCGGAGGCGGTGGATACCGTTCTGGCCCCCTGATTTGCGCGGATGACGGAACGGCACTGCGCCTGCTATGCGGGGTCATATGAGCCGTTATCCCCTGCAATGCGCCACATGCGCGGTACGCGAACAGGCCGTCTGCGCTGCGCTGACGGAGGCCGAGCGCGGCGAGTTGATGCGCATCGGCGAGCATCGCACGCTGGAGCGGGGCGACGCGCTGATCGATGCGGGGGAGGATAATTACGCCTGCGCCACGCTCATCTCCGGCGCGCTGAAGATCAGCGCCATCGACCGGGATGGCACGGAACGGATCGTAGCGCTGGTGCATCCCGCCGGGTTCGTCGGCGAATTGTTCACGCCGACCGCGCATCATCATGTCACGGCGCTGACGGACAGCCTGGTCTGCCTGTTTCCGCGCAAGCCCTATGAAAAGCTGGTCGACGCCTATCCCCACATGGCGCATGCGCTGCTGCGCCGGTCCGCGCTGGACCTTGCCGAAACGCGGTCCATTATCGACTTGATCGGGCGCAGGGGATCGCGGGAGCGGGTCGCCGGGCTGCTGCTGGTCTTTGCGCGGGCGGCGGCCTGCGATCCGGGCGGCGTTGCGACGCAGTTCGATATGCCCCTGACGCGCGGCGAAATCGCCGGCCTGCTTGGCCTGACGATTGAGACGGTGAGCCGCCGCCTGACCGATTTCAGCCGGGAAGGCATCATCAAAAAGGAAGGCGCGCGAGGGGTCAAAATCCTCGACGCGCCCAAGTTGGAGGAGCTGGTTCGATAAGGATCAGCGCACCATCGCCGCGATCAGTGCGATGCAGATCCCCCAGATCAGGATCAGCACCGGCATGATCAGCACCTGGGTCGCCGCCCCCGTTCCGCTGACATGGCCGGTCATGCATTCGAAGCCCTCGCGCATGAAGGCGCTCATCGTCCGCGGCCATCCCGGCGGCGGCGGGGCCATCCGGGCGAACAGCGCCGGGGTGCCGAACGCGGCCAGCACGAACAAGACGAAGATCGCCATCGGGATGACCAGATCGGGCGCCATGAAGGCGATGCCCATGACGGCCAGATAGGCCAGATAGCCGCCAACCGTCATGGCGTAGAGGGCGGGGGGCAGGTCGAATGTCCGCCCATATTCCCCGCGCGCCGCCGGAACGGGCCGGGCGATGGCGATCTGGTCACCGGTGATCTTTTCGGCGGCGAAATGTTCGGCTGGATAGTGGCGGGTCATTGTCAGGCTCCCGTGAAAGAGTATGGAGCCGGTTTAGCGGCGCCTGGCGCGCGCTGGCTTTGACGCCCGTCAAATTCCCTTCAGAAAATCGGAAAGCGCGGCGGTGAACAGCTTCGGCTGATCCGCCATCACCATATGGCCGCTGGGGCCGATCGGCGTCAGCACCGCATTGCGGGCGGCGGCATAGGCGGCGCGGAACTGCTGGACCAGGCTGGCGCGGATGCGCGCATCGGAAGGCACGGCGTAGAGCACGCGCAGCGGCACGGCCAGTTTCCCCAATTGCGGGCCGAGATCGGTATGCGCTAGCTCGGTCAGCGCCTTGGCGATCACGTCCGGGTCGCTGCCCTTGGCTCCCGGCTGCCGCGCCAGCATTTCGGCGAACATGTCCCGCCCGGCCTTGGTTCCGGTGAAATATTGGCCGAGCTGATCCGCCAGATAGCCCATGCCGCTGGCCGTGCCGCCGATCATGCCTGCGCCCTCCGGCAGCATGTCGATCACCATCGCCCGGCCCGCCGCGCCGCGCAGGGCGAGCATCATGGCCAGCGTGCCGCCCATCGAATGGCCGACAACCGCCGGCCGCGCCAACCCCATCGATGACATATAGCGGGCGATCTCATCCGCAAGCGGCGCTATCAGCGGGCCGGTCTTGTTGAGGTCGGGCGGCAGGCCCGCAAAGCCGCGGACCTGCACCAGATGATAGCGATAGCCCGACACGCTGGTTATCGCCCCGTTCCATATGCCCGGACCACTGGCGAGGCCGGGGATCAGGAGGACATCGCGTCCGGTCCCGCGAACCGTGACCGCGATCCTGCGGGATGCGAATGGCGTGGCGGCGAAGCCCGGAATGGCGCTGATGGCCAGCAATGCGCCGCCGCCCAGCACTGCGCGGCGCGTCGTTTTGATGTCGATCGTCATCCATTCATCCTGCCAAATGCGCCTTTAACCGTAGATGAGCGGCGCATTCAGGATTGTTAAGGCTCCTTACACCCTATTTTCAGAATCATCCGTCGCAAACGCTTTTGCGCTTTACAGGCGCGCGAGGATGTTATGAACTTGAAATCTGTGGGCAAAAGGACGGAAAGTGCGGGGAATTGAGCGGCGGGCGACCGCCGATCGCATCATCATCAGGCGCGGGGGCGCTCGGAATGGCCTAGGTGGCAAGACGGTCGCGGGACTGCTGGCCGCAATAGCCCTTGCCGCCTGTGTCGGCCCGGCGACGCCGCGTCCGGTCACGTCTCCGCTGGCTGGACCTCCCCGGCCGGTCGCCAACCCGCCTGCGCCTTTCCAGGATTATAACCCGCGTTCGCGCCCGTCTCCGGCGCTTGTGTCCATCATCCAGTCGCTCGGCCGGGGCTTTAACGGCCATGCCGGCATTGCCGTGAAGCGCGTCGATGCCGACTGGGTTGTTTCCTATAACGGCAATGAGCTGTTCCCGCAGCAAAGCGTGTCGAAGCTCTGGGTGGCGATGAACCTGCTCGACAATGTCGATCGCGGCAAGCTGAAGCTGACCGACAGCGTGACGCTTGGGCGCAGCGACCTCACTCTGTTCCATCAGCCGCTGGCCGCGATGATCGGCAAGGACGGCTACACCACCACCTATGCCGACCTGTTCCGCCGCGCGATGACGCAGAGCGACAATACCGCCAATGACGCAATGCTGCGCCGTTCGGGCGGGCCGGATGCGGTGCGCGGTTTCCTTGCCCGCCGTTTCATCTCCAACATCCGCTTCGGCCCCGGCGAGCGCCTGCTGCAAAGCGCGACGGCGGGTCTGGACTGGAACCCCAGCTACTCGCTCGGCCGCAACTTCTACACCGCCCGCGCCAACCTGCCGATGTCGGTGCGGAACAAGGCGCTGGACGATTACCTCGCCAATCCGCCGGACGGCGCCGCGCCGATCGGCATCGTGACCGCGCTCGCGAAGCTCAAAAAGGGGGACATGCTCTCCGCCACATCCACCCGCTTCCTGCTCGATACGATGCATGAGGCGAAAACGGGGCCGCAGCGGATCAAGGGCGGCGTGCCCGCCGGCTGGACCTATGCGCACAAGACCGGCACGGGGCAGGACCTGCCGCCGCGCTCCACCGGCTTCAACGATGTCGGCATCATGACCGCGCCGGACGGCACCAGCTATGCGGTCGCGGTGATGATCGGCAGCACGACGGTCTCCATCCCCGAACGCTGGGCGCTGATGCAGGGCGTGGCGCGGGCGATAGCGGCGAACCACGACAAATATTGAGCGGCGTTTTGCGTCCGTTCTTGTAGGTGAACCTTCGCCGATTTCGTCACCCCGGGCTTGACCCGGGGTCCCGCTTTAATCTTTGAAACGAACCCGAAAATAGCGGGACCCCGGATCAAGTCCGGGGTGACGACAAACATAGGTGCTCTTAACCCGTCATCCCGCACCCACTGGAGACCCGGCGGGTTAACCGCTATCTCCCTCCCCATGTCCGAGAATCAAACCGCCGCCGCGAAACCCAACCACCTCTACCTCGTCGACGGCAGCGGCTATATCTTCCGCGCCTATCATCAGCTTCCGCCGCTCACCAACCGGCACGGGCAGCCGGTCGGCGCGGTCTACGGCTACACATCAATGCTGTGGAAGCTGGCCGCGGAGCTGGACAAGGCGGACGGTCCGACCCACCTCGCCGTGGTGCTGGACAAGGGCAGCCATACCTTCCGCAACGACATGTATGACCAGTATAAGGCGCACCGTCCGCCGCCGCCGGAGGATCTGGTCCCCCAATTCCCGCTGATCCGGGACGCGACCCGCGCCTTCTCGCTGCCCTGTATTGAAGAGGCTGGTTTCGAGGCCGACGACATCATCGCCACCTACACCTGCCGCGCGGTGGAGGCGGGGTGGAATGTCACCATCGTCAGCTCCGACAAGGACCTGATGCAGCTCATCCAGCCCGGTGTCGACATGTACGACACGATGAAGAATGAGCGGCGCGGCGCGGATTATGTCGTGGGCAAGTTCGGCGTGCCGCCCGAAAAGCTGGGCGATGTGCTGGCCCTGATGGGCGACAGCGTGGACAATGTCCCCGGCGTCCCCGGCATCGGCCCCAAGACCGCGTCGAAGCTGATCACCGAATATGGCGACCTGGAATCGGTGCTCGCCGCCGCGCCTTCGATGAAGAAGTCGAAGATGCAGGAAAACCTGATCGAGCATAGCGACATGGCCCGCCTCTCGCGCAAGCTGGTCGCGCTCCATTGCGAGATGACGCTGCCGGAGCCGCTCGACGACCTGACGCTCAAGGGCATTCCGGAAGAACCGTTGCGCGATTTCCTTGAGCATCACGGCTTCAAGGCGCTGCTTAATCGCCTGGGCGGACCGGCCGCGGCCGTAGCCGTGGCCGCGGCGTCCGCCGCTATCACTTCCGGGACGCCTCCGCCGCCGCCCCAGATCGAGGACGCGCCGCCGATCGACTGCTCCGCCTATGAAACGGTCGTGACGGAGGAGGCGCTGGATCGCTGGATCGCTGCCGCCTATGCCGAAGGGATCGTGGCGGTGGATACGGAAACGAGCGCGCTCGACGCGGTGTCCGCCGCGCTTGTCGGGGTCAGCCTGTCCACCGGACCCAACCTCGCCTGCTACATCCCGGTCGGGCATGGCGGGATGGACATGTTCGCGGAAAAGCCGTTGCAGCTTCCGCTCGATCTGGTCCTCGCAAAGCTCAAGCCGCTGCTGGAGGACGACAGCATCCTGAAGGTCGGGCAGAATATCAAATATGACCTGACTGTTCTGGGCCGCCACGGCATCACCGTCGCGCCGTTCGATGACACGATCGTCATGAGTTTCGACCTCGACGCCGGGCAGAGCCTTGCGGGACATGGCATGGATGAGGCGGCCAAGACCCATCTCGGCCACACCTGCATCAGCTTCAAGGATGTGGTCGGCTCCGGCAAGAACCAGATCAGCTTCGCCGAGGCGCAACTGGACAAGGCGACCGCCTACGCCGCCGAGGATGCCGACGTCACCCTGCGCCTGTGGAAGCTGTTCAAGCCGCGTCTGCATCAGGAAGGGGCGACCCGCATTTATGAAATGGTCGACCGCCCGCTCGTCCCCGTCATCGCGAAGATGGAGCATACCGGCATCAAGGTCGACCGCGAGCATCTCTCGCGCCTGTCGAGCGAGTTCACGGACGGCATCGCCCGGCTGGAGGGGGAAATCCATGCGCTCGCCGGTCAGCCCTTCGCCATCGGCTCCACGCAGCAGCTTGGCGCGATCCTGTTCGACAAGCTGGGCCTGAAGGGCGGCAAGAAGGGCAAGTCCGGCGCTTACTCCACCGATGTCACGATCTTGGAGAAGCTGAAGGCCGAAGGGTCGGAGATTTCCGGCAAGGTGCTCGACTGGCGGCAGCTATCCAAGCTCAAGTCGACCTATACCGACGCGCTGCAGCAGCAGATCAACGCGCAGACCGGCCGCGTCCACACCAGCTACTCGCTGACCGGCGCGCAGACCGGCCGCCTGTCATCCAACGACCCCAATCTTCAGAACATTCCGATCCGCACGGAGACCGGCCGCCAGATCCGCCACGCCTTCGTCGCGGAGCCGGGCAATGTCATCCTCGCCGCCGACTATAGCCAGATCGAACTGCGCCTCGCCGCCCATATGGCGGACGTGCCCGCGCTCAAGGAGGCGTTCGCGAACGGTGAGGACATTCACAACCGCACGGCGGAGGAACTGTTCGGAGAGGTCAACCGCGACACGCGCGGCCGGGCCAAGACGATCAACTTCGCCATCCTCTACGGCATCAGCCGCTGGGGCCTCGCCTCCCGGCTGGAGATCAGCGCGGACGAGGCGCAGGACATGATCTCCCGCTATTATGAGCGTTTCCCCGGCATCAGCGTCTACATCAACGAGACGCTGGAGAAGGCGCGGGCGCGCGGCTACACCGAAACCCTGTTCGGCCGGAAAACCTGGTTCCCCCGCATCCGCGCCTCGATCCAGCATGAGCGGCAGGGGGCCGAGCGCGCCGCGATCAACGCGCCGATCCAGGGCACCAGCGCCGACATCATCAAGCGGGCGATGGCGCGCATGGGACCTGCGCTGGAGAAGGCGGGGCTGCCGGACGTGAAGATGCTGCTGCAGGTCCATGACGAACTGGTGTTCGAACTGCCCGAAAGCGATGTGGAGGCGGCCAGCGCGATCATCCGCGACACGATGGCGGGCGCGGCCGAACCGGCGGTGAAGCTCAGCGTGCCGCTGGGGGTAGAGATCGGCACCGGCCCAAGCTGGGGCGCGGCGCATTAAAGAGCGACGCTAAGCCGACAACACCCCATGCTCCTGCGCAGGCAGGAGCCCAGTCCCACCGTCTGAACTGGACTCCTGCTTTCGCGAGACCCTCATATCCCCCTCCGTTCGCCCTGAGCTTGTCGAAGGGATGTATTTCCTTCGACTGCATCGAAAGAAAGGACAAGGCTTCGACAAGCTCAGCCCGAACGGAGGAGGCATAAGTGATTTACGCAAAGGTACTCCCCGCGCAGGAGCACACTTCAATGCGCTCCACCCCCTTGGCCAAAATGCCAGTTGTGCGCGTCCGGAATCTTCCTCAAAGCGCGGCTCCGTCTCACCAAAAGGCCATCGATGTTTCACATAACGCACGATCCGCGGACCAATGTGCTGCGGATCACCGTGAAGGGTTTCTGGAACCCCGCCGACGTTCCCGAACTTGCAAAGGGCATCGACGCCAGCCTGCGCGAGATCGGGGACGATTTCGACGCGATCGTCGAATCCTTCGACTTTCCGGTCCAGGCCAATGATGTCGCGGACCTGCTGACCGCCGTCATGCGCGGCGGCATGGCCCGCACATCCGGCCGCGCGGCGGTGGTCGTGGGCAGCCTGCTCAACCGCGCCCAGGCCGAACGCACGCTGGTCCATCCGCGCGTGCGCATATTCATGACGATGGAGGAAGCGGAAGCCTGGCTGGCGCTCCCCGCCCAGGATGCGGACATATCCCCTATTTCGTCATCCCGGACTTGATCCGGAATCCATGAGCGCAGGCGCTGGTGTAGTCACGTGGGCGTAGAGCCAATAGATCCCGCATCACGTGCGGGATGACGAAGGGGTGGAGCGCGGCAATTCTCATCATCGTCATCCCAGCGCAGGCTGGGATTTCAGGCCCCGTGACGTGACCTCTCGTGAGATGGCGAAACGAGTCCCGTGCCTCGTTTCGCCCTTCGCTGGCATGACGAGAAGGGGTGGGGAGTGGACGGTCTGCTACTCCTTGATCCGTTCGGGCTGAGCCTGTCGAAGCCCTGTATTTTCTTAAGAAGTGCAGCCCTTCGACAAGCTCAGGGCGAACGGAGAGTGAGAGTCCACAAATGGTCGCCTGCTGACTGGCAGGTTTCTGCACGCGTTGAGGGCGAGAGAATGATCCATTTCTGCGAAATCGGGTGGATTTCAGTCTGGCCGCTTTCGTAACACCTTGCTCATTTGTCTATGTCGACGCAAATAGTTCAGCATGAAAAGAAAGCATATTCATGCAGGCACGGCTTTGTCGCTCACTGGATTTGCAGTATCCCTGACGTTGGCGACGCTATACCACGCCGCAATTTCTGAGAGTGAGGCGGCTATCAACGCTCTGCTTGGCCTTGCGGGCGGCAGTCTTCTTGGCTGTGCCTATTTCCTGCCACGATCCGTGAGGCTATGGATACGGAAGCCTTCACCACGCCGGTAATATCCGCTTTCGGGCAGAGCGATCAATCTCGCCAATGGCAAAAACTGGCCGCCTTAAGACTGGCTGCCTTCCATGCATCTCTTGCGTCAGGCGACCGCCATGAGGGCTTTTGAATAGCCCTGTCCTACATCCCGGCGGCCATGCTCTACTTCGGCACATGGAACAGCCGTCCGCACCCGTCGCGCGCCAGGCCAGAGCGATGATCCAGCCTATGCGCCCTAACCGCGACGCATATGGGACGCACCTGCGACCCAAGTGCGACGTAGGTGAGACTCAAGTGAGACGCACATGCGACGCAAGTGAGACCTACATGAGAGGTAGGTGCGACGTACATGAGACCTACATGCGACTTTTGTGCGACCTACATGCGACTTCCCGGCCAAAACCGCTCACAACCCGCAACTTCCGCAACTTCGGCTCGGATGTGGCCCGATTGCCCCTAGCTTCGCGGCCGCGCCTGGCGGTAGGTGCCCAGCACCCGCACCCATTTGGTGTGGAACTCCAGCTCCTTCAGCGCACGGTCGACGCCCGGGTCCTCCGGACTGCCTTCGATGTCCGCAAAGAATTCGGTCATCGAGAAGCTGGCGCCGCGCTGGTAGCTTTCCAGCTTGGTCATGTTGACGCCGTTGGTCGCAAAGCCGCCCAGCGCCTTGTAGAGGGAGGCGGCGACATTCTGCACCTCGAACATGAAGGTCGTCATCACCGGTCCGCCGGGGGCGGGCATCGACCCTTCGCGCGCCAGCACAAGGAAGCGGGTCATATTATCGTCGCTGTCCTCGATATTCTCCGCGACCATGCGCAGGCCGTAAAGCTCGGCCGCCAGATGGGGCGCGATCGCGCCTTCGCCCGGCTGGCGCGTCTCAGCGATCAGCGCGGCTGCGCCCGCCGTATCGGCATAGCTGACCGGCTGGATGCCCCGCGCGCGCAGATAGTGGCGGCACTGGCCCAGCGCCTGCGGATGGCTGGTCGCATTCTTCACTGGACTGTCGTCGACCGCCATCAGGCAGTGGCGGATGCGCAGAAAATATTCGTCGACGATGTGCAGGCCCGATTCGGGCAGCAGGAAATGCATGTCGGCGACGCGGCCGTGCAGCGAATTTTCGATCGGGATGATGGCCCGGTCGGCCTTCCCATCCCGCACTGCGTCAATGGCGTCCTCAAAGGCGAAGCAGGGCAGCGGAATGCAATCCGCCGCATAATCCAGCGCCGCAAGGTGGGAATTGGCCCCTGGCGCGCCCTGATAGGCGATTGCGCGCGACGGATCGGCCGCCGCCTTTTCGGCCATTTCGGCGACCAGACGCCGGGCGGGGAGAGGATAGTTTTCCATTGGCGTCCGCGCGCTTACGGGCTTCATCGGGTCCACGCAAGCCAAGCTTGCGCGTTCGCGCTTGCGTCATTATGGCGGGCTACTTAAGGGGTGGCGCGAAAATCAGGGCGCCGGCGAAGAATCGGGAGGAAATCGGACGCATGGACGATCGTTTCAATACTATTGCCGGCTGGGCGTTGTTCGCGGGCATCATTGCGCTCGGCGGCGGCATCGTCAGCAGCAAGTTCTTCCATGAAGAGCGTCCAGAGAAGATGGGCTATGAAATTGAGGGCGTCGAAGCCGAAGGCGGCGAAGGGGCCGCTGCCGGTCCGGGCCTGAACACGCTGCTCGCCAGTTCCGACGTGGCGGCGGGTGAGAAGGTGTTCGCCAAGTGCGCGGCCTGCCACACCATCGCCGCTGGCGGCGCGAACGGCATCGGCCCGAACCTGCACGAAGTGGTGGGTGACAAGGTTGCGACGGGCCGTGGCGGTTTCGCTTTCTCCGACGCGCTGAAGTCGAAGGGCGGCACCTGGACGTTCGAGGCGCTGGATCACTGGCTCACCAGCCCGCGTGAATATGCGCCGGGCACGAAGATGACCTTTGCGGGTCTGGGCAATCCGGTTGATCGCGCCAACCTGATCGCTTATCTCAATACGCAGGGTTCCAACCTGCCGCTGCCGGCCGCCGACGCGGCCCCCGCCGCCGCTGGCGACAATGCGGGCGCGGCGAACGCTGCGGAGGGCGAGGGCAATGCCGCCGCTCCGGCCGAGGCGGCCAACGCCGCGGAGTGATCCCGTCGTGGCGGATGGCATGGCTGGGGCATCCGCCATTGCCGTCCGCGACCTGACCGGCGCATCGCTGATCGATGCGCTGGACGGTCTGGCTGATCTGCGCATCGCCGTGTTCCGGGCTTTCCCCTATCTCTATGAGGGGGACCGCGCCTATGAGCGCGATTATCTCAGCGCCTATGCGGAGAGCGGCGGCGCGCTGGTTGCCGGGGCGTTCGACGGGGACCGGCTGGTCGGCGCGGCCACAGCGGCCCCCATGGCCGACCATGCGGCGGAGTTCGCCGCGCCGTTCCGTGACCGGGGCATGGATATCGCCGACATCTATTATTTCGGGGAATCGGTGCTGCTGCCGGAATATCGCGGGCGGGGCGTGGGCCACGCCTTTTTTGACCGGCGGGAGGCGCGCGCGCGGGAATTGGGTTTCGCCCATGCCAGCTTCTGCGCGGTCATACGGCCCCCGGACCATCCGGCGCGGCCGGCGGATTATGCGCCGCTCGACCCCTTCTGGCGGCGGCGCGGCTTTGCTCCGGTCGAGGGCCTGACCGGCGCATTTGGCTGGCGCGACGTGGGCGATTCTATGGAAACCCAGCATCCCATGCAGTTCTGGCTCAAGTCCCTCCGGTAGCGGTCAGCCATGCGGCAATCGCGTCGCGGCCTGCGCCGCTGATCCGCACCAGCACCCGCCGCCTGTCGCCATCGTCATGCTGCCGTTCGACCAGGCCCTGCCGCTCCAGCTCACGAAGCCAGCGCTGCGCCGTCGTCACCGGAACGGCCGCCGCCACGCAGGCGCTCGTCACGGAAACCGCCTGTCCCTCCGCGCTGGCGGCGAACAGGTCGAGCAGGATGTCCCAGGCCGGATCCGCAAACAGGTCGGCGGGCAGATATCTGCCCCGCAGTCGGCGGTTGCGGAGAATATTTCTGGCGGCCTTTGCAAGGCCCAGATAGCCTTCCCCGGCATATTCAGCGGGGAGGGGGCGGCCGGTATCGCCTGTGCGGTCGGTGGTGGCGCGCCCGGATGGATCAGGCTTCATCTTGCCGGTTGTGAAGTTCATGCCCGTTCCCGGAACGCTGCCGCCTCCCCCTGGCATAGTCGTCCAGCATGATGCCAAAGGGCATTACGAGCTGGACCGGTATGCTCCAGAAGCTTTCCAGCGCCTGATAGACTTTCGGTACAAAGACCGGATTGATGGCGGTCGCGATATGCGTGCACACGCTCAGCGCGTGGAAGGCCGCCATCCATATTGGCCAATAGCTGTGGCTGCGCAGCGCCAGGATGACGAGACCCGCCAGCAGGGCGAGATCGACCGCAAAGACCGCCATGTTGGTGCTGGCCCAGTGGACGTCTATCCATGACGCGGGGATGGTCAGCATCGCCGCCGACATCAATAGAAAGGCCGCCCACCGGCCATCCCGCCCGCCCCGCAGGAATGCGTAGCCGCAACTCAACAGGAGCAGGGCGAGAAAGGAAAGCTGCATGGTGGCCATGGCCGGACCCGATCACGACGGGATCATGCCGGTCAAGCCGTAATGGCCGGACGCCTTCACGCCGCCGATACCGGGACGTCCGCGGCCGAGGCCAGCGGCCCGGAGCCGAGGCATCCATAGTCCACAACGCTGAGATTGCTCTCGCCCTTGATGACCGTAAGCGCGCGGTGCGCGGTCATGATCTCTTTGCGGCCCTCGACCACCTTGTTGAAACCGGCGGCCACCGATTCGAGCACCTTCTGGCCCTTTGCGGCGGACAGGTCGGCTCCCTCGCTGGCTTCCAGCAGCGATACGGTCAACCGCGCGGTGTTGAGCAATGCGCCGTCGATCCCGGAAAACACGTTGCGGACATCGGCGGCAACGGTGTGGCCGGCGGCGTAGGTGAATGTGGGCATGGCTTCTCCTTTCGCGCCCGGACGGCGCGTTGGCCTGAGTGTCGCATGGGAAGTGGGGGAGCATCCTCACGTGCTGAGAAGATGCATCGCTCCCTCGATCAAAGTGACGATGGCGGACATCGCCAGCGCCGCGACGATCGCCACCTTGGCGATCTGGGCGAGGGTCTCGGAGACATTCAGGTCATGCTGGCGTCCTCCAAAAGGGGGAACCCGCCATGACCAGCGTGGCCGTGCGCCCTGTGGCGGTCCGGGCTTTTCGCCCGCGTCGCGCCACTCACCGCCGCCCGCCGCGCCATGCTGTCCCCCATGTTGCGTCGGCGACCAGTCATCCGCCGGGGAGGCGGCCTGTGCAATGGACGCCGGTGGTGATCCTGATTTTTGGGAGTGCTCCAAATCCTGCAATCGCCGCGCCGCATCCCGGCGATTGGTCGCGCCGGTCCGCGCCATGGCCGCCTTTACATAGGTATCGACGGTCAAGGGTGTGAGGTTCAGTTCCTTGGCGATTTCCTTGGACGACATGCCTTTCGCGACGAGGCGAAGGCAGGCCTTCTGACCTTCCGTCAGGGCATATGGCATTTCGTCCGGCACATGACCGCTATAGGCAGGCGAAAGAAGCGGTGGGTAGCGTAAGCCTCAGGAATGGATGCATCTCACCCGCAACCGGGCATCGCATCATCCTTGTAGAAATCACACACGGCGCGCCAACCTTCTTCGGCCGTTTCCACCCAGGTAATCAGGTCGAGGTCCGCCTCCGAGATGACTCCCTCCTCCGCCAGAGCGGAGAAATCGACGACCCGAGTCCAGAACTCCCGGCCGAACAGAAGGATCGGGATCGGCTTCATCTTGCCGGTCTGCACCAGAGTCAGCAGCTCGAAAAACTCGTCGAAGGTGCCAAAGCCGCCGGGGAAAACCGCCAGCGCCCGCGCACGCAGCAGGAAATGCATCTTGCGCAGCGCGAAATAATGGAACTGGAAGCTCAATTCCGGCGTGACATAGGAATTGGGCGCCTGCTCGTGGGGCAGAACGATATTCATGCCGATCGACTGGGCGCCTGCGTCGTCCGCGCCGCGATTGGCTGCCTCCATGATCGAGGGGCCGCCGCCTGAACAGACGACAAAATGACGGCATCCGGCCTCATTGGGCGGATAATCCGCCGCGATCCGCGCAAGCTTGCGCGCTTCGTCATAGTAACGCGCCTTCTTCGCCAGATTCTCGGCGATCAGCCGCTGCCGGTCATCGGTCGCCGCGTCGATGCGAGCCTGCGCCGCCTCCGGCTCCGGGATGCGCGCCGACCCGTAAAAAACGAAAGTGGACTCGATTTTCGCTTCATCCAGCAAGAGTTCGGGCTTCAACAGCTCCAGTTGAAACCGCACCGGGCGCAGGTCCTCCCGCAGGAGAAATTCCGTGTCCTGGAACGCCAGCCGGTATGCGGCGCTGCTGGTTTGCGGGGTTTCTATCGCCTTCTGGGCGTCACGCGCTTCCTGCCGCGCGGGGCGGAACTTGCGTTCCTCTATTTCTTTTTTTGTCATGAGGGGCAGGTAGCGATCCGGGCGGCGCCTGCCAAGGTGTGAGCCATATTAGCCGCGCCCGACCCGTCAGCGGCAATAGCCGCCTTTCCCGCCCATATCGAAATGCAGATGGTCGTGATGTGCGGCGTTGTAATCCGGGCTGAGCACTGTGCGGAACCGCTTGCAAGCGCTTGTCCGGACCACGCGTAGAAACTCCCGCACCCGTTCGTCATTGCTGTTCCAGCCGGCACGAATGTCAATGCGGCGGCCGTCGGCGAGAGTGAATGCAGCGACATCGACCGCATTGCTGCTGGCATGTTCGCTGAGCTTCGAACTGCCCGCAATGGGGCGGCAGTTATAGGTGCCGAAGGTTTCCACCTTCACCAGTTCGCTGCCCAGGATGAGCCGCGCGGCGGGCGTCACGCCATAACGCGCCCAGGCGGAAAAATTGGCGGCGAGGCCGCATGTCATCGCGCCCAGATTGCTGGTGGGAACGCCGATATCCGTCAGCTTCACCGCGCCGATCGCGCTGCACCCGCCACCATAGCTTTTGTCGGGCAGCCGTTCGAACATGATGCCGGTGGACGCCAGCCTGCCCATGCATTGCCGCGTTTCCTCCGCCTGCGCCGCTGAAACATGGGGCGTTGTGCCGGGTCGCCGCCCGGACTTTGGACCCACGGAGCATCCCGCGAGAAGGGAAAGGATCGCCAGCGCAGCGATTGAACGGCGCTTGGCGGAAACGATCTGGATAACCCGGCTGGCCCGCATGGCGCCGGGCTATAGCATATCATGGTTAGCGCGCCACAATTAAGCTGCCGGAATATGCAATTTCGCGCTGATTTGAACGGCTTGTGCTCCGCTCACGCCCCATGCGCCGAAAAGGGCCTTTGGAGTCCTTCTCCATCGGGTGTAAAGGGACAGATAAACAGGGGGAGTCGAGCAATGAACCGCTTCGCTTATCTTGTATTCGGCATAATATCCTATCTGATATTCTTCGCCGCCTTTCTGTATTTTATTGCTTTTGTTGGCAATTTTCCGCTGGTGCCATTTACCGTCGACCAAGGCCGGCCAATCCTGCCGGTGTGGCAGGCCGCTGCGATCGACATTTTCCTCATCGCCCTGTTCGGCGTGCAGCATAGCGTGATGGCGCGGCCCGCATTCAAGCGCGCCTGGACGCGGATCGTGCCCGAACCGGTCGAACGCAGCGTCTATGTGCTGTCCGCCAGCATCGTTCTCATGCTGCTCTGCCATTTTTGGCATCCGATCCCCGCAGTTTTGTGGGATGCGGGGAGCGGGCCGCTGGCGATGTTGCTGCTCGCCATCTTCGCACTGGGCTGGCTGATCGTATTGCTCAGCACATTCCTCATCAGCCATTTCGAACTGTTCGGGCTGAAACAGGTGTGGAGCAACATGCTGGGTCATGGCGCGACAGAGCCGGTATTCCGCACGCCATTCTTCTACCGGCTTGTCCGTCATCCGCTCTACAGCGGTTTCATCCTCGCCTTTTGGGCGACGCCCAGGATGACGGTGGGGCATGTGCTGCTGGCGGTTGGGATGACCATCTATATTCTGATCGCGATCCGTCATGAGGAGCGGGATCTGACGGCATTGTTCGGCGAAAAATATGTGGCGTATCGCGGACGGGTCGGCATGCTGACCCCTCGCCTGAGACGTTAGGCCAGTCTCCAGCTTCGACCTTCGTCTCCTCCTCCTTGGTGGTTGACTATTAACCGGAACTCTTTAGGAGCGCCGGCGGGCCACGCGGTCCCAACGCCGCGCGTGCTCTCTGCAAGGAGATGCATTACATGACTGACGTTACCGAAGCCGGCGCCACTATTGCGCCTGCCGCCAAGCCCGCAACCAAGCCGGCTCGCCCCTATTTCTCCTCTGGTCCCTGCGCCAAGCCTCCGGGCTGGAGCGCCGCCAAGCTGGCCACCGAATCGCTCGGCCGCTCGCATCGCGCCAAGATCGGCAAGACGCGCCTCGCCTATTGCATCGACCTGATGCGCGAGCTGCTGCGCCTGCCGGAGACGCACCGTATCGGCATCGTGCCGGGTTCCGACACGGGCGCTTTTGAAATGGCGATGTGGACGATGCTGGGCGCGAAGCCCGTCACCGCCGTCGCCTGGGAAAGCTTTGGCGAAGGCTGGGTGACGGACGCAGCCAAGCAGCTTAACCTGAACCCCACCGTTGTCAGGGCGGACTATGGCCAGCTTCCCGATCTCAAGCAGATCGACTGGTCGAACGACGTCCTGTTCACCTGGAACGGCACGACTTCGGGCGTGCGCGTGCCGAACGCGGACTTCATCCCGGCGGACCGCGAAGGGCTGTCCTTCGCCGACGCGACCAGCGCCGTGTTCGCCTATGACATCGACTGGGCGAAAATCGACGTCGCCACCTTCTCCTGGCAGAAGGTGCTGGGTGGCGAGGGCGCGCACGGCGTGCTGATCCTTGGCCCCCGCGCCGTCGAGCGGCTGGAGACCTACACGCCCGCATGGCCGTTGCCCAAGGTGTTCCGTCTCGTTTCCAAGGGCAAGCTTGCCGAGGGCGTGTTCAAGGGCGAGACCATCAACACCCCGTCGATGCTGGCGGTGGAGGACGCGATCTTCGCGCTGGAATGGGGCAAGTCGATTGGCGGATCGGCAGGTCTGATCAAGCGGTCCGACGCCAATGCGGCTGCGCTGGACAAGATCGTGGCGGAGCGGGACTGGCTCGGCCATCTCGCGACCGATGCGGCCTCGCGCTCCAAGACCAGCGTCTGCCTGACGGTAGAGGGCGCGGACGAGGCGTTCATCAAGACCTTTGCCGGGCTGCTGGAGAAGGAAGGCGCTGCCTATGACGTCGCGGGCTATCGCGACGCCCCGGCGGGCCTGCGCATCTGGTGCGGCGCGACGGTCGACACGGCGGATATTGAAGCGCTGGGACCGTGGCTCGACTGGGCCTACGCCACCGCCAAAGCGGCTTAAGCTCTCCTCCATTAATCGTCATTCCGGCGAAAGCCGGAACCCATCTCTCCCCACGCTCAGGCATTGCCAAGACGCACATGGGTCCCGGCTTTCGCCGGGATGACGAGCTTTTAGATCAAAGGATCACCAAAATGCCCAAAGTATTAATCAGCGACAAAATGGACCCCAAGGCGGCCCAGATCTTCCGTGATCGCGGCGTGCAGGTCGATGAGATCACCGGCAAGACCCCGGAGGAGCTGAAGGCGATCATCGGCGATTATGACGGCCTCGCCATCCGCTCCTCGACCAAGGTGACGAAGGAAATCCTCGACGCCGCCACGAACCTTAAGGTCATCGGTCGCGCAGGCATCGGTGTCGACAATGTCGATATCCCCTACGCTTCGTCGAAGGGCGTGGTGGTGATGAACACCCCGTTCGGCAACTCGATCACCACGGCCGAGCACGCCATCGCCCTGATGTTCGCGCTCGCCCGCCAGCTTCCCGAAGCCGACGCCTCCACCCAGGCCGGCAAGTGGGAGAAGAACCGCTTCATGGGCGTCGAAGTCACTGGCAAGGTGCTGGGCCTGATCGGTGCGGGCAATATCGGTTCGATCGTCGCCGACCGCGCGCTGGGTCTGCGCATGAAGGTCGTCGCCTATGACCCGTTCCTGACCCCGGAACGCGCCATCGACATGGGCGTGGAGAAGGCGACGCTGGACGAGCTGCTGGCGAAGGCGGACTTCATCACGCTGCACACGCCGCTGACCGACCAGACGCGCAATATCCTGTCGAAGGAAAACCTCGCCAAGACCAAGAAGGGCGTGCGCATCGTCAACTGCGCGCGCGGCGGCCTGATCGACGAGGCAGCGCTGAAGGAAGGGCTGGACAGCGGCCATATCGGCGGCGCGGCGCTCGACGTGTTCGTGACCGAGCCGGCCAAGGAAAGCCCGTTGTTCGGCACGCCCAACTTTGTGTCCACCCCGCATCTGGGCGCGTCGACAGACGAAGCGCAGGTCAATGTCGCGATCCAGGTTGCAGAGCAGCTCTCCGACTATCTGCTGGACGGCGGCGTCACCAACGCCCTCAACGTGCCCAGCCTGTCGGCCGAGGAAGCGCCGAAGCTGAAGCCCTATATGGCGCTGGCCGAAAAGCTGGGCAGTCTGATCGGTCAACTTGAGGGCGATGGCATCAAGGGCGTTGCGGTTGAGGTTGAGGGCCATGCCGCCGAACTCAATCCCAAGCCGATCACCGCAGCCGTGCTCGCCGGCCTGATGCGCGTCTATTCGGACACGGTGAACATGGTCAATGCGCCGTTCCTGGCCAAGGAGCGCGGCCTTGACGTACGCGAGGTGCGTCATGACCGCGAGGGCGATTATCAGACGCTGGTCCGCGTCACCGTCACCACGGACAGCGGTGAGCGGTCGGTCGCGGGCACCCTGTTTGGCCATGCGCAGCCGCGCCTTGTCGAACTGTTCGGCATCAAGGTGGAGGCGGACCTTGCCGGGACGATGCTCTATATCGTCAACAAGGATGCGCCGGGCTTCATCGGCCGCCTCGGCTCCACCTTGGGCGCTGCGGAAGTGAATATCGGCACCTTCCATCTCGGCCGCCGCAACCAGGGCGGGGAGGCGGTTCTGCTTCTGTCCGTCGATGGCACCGTCACCGAGCCGCTGCGCTGGGAAATCTGCAACCTGGCTGGCGTGAACACGGTGAAGCTGCTGCGTTTCGCCTAAGTCACTTCATACCTAAATTCCGTTCGGGCTGAGCTTGTCGAAGCCTTGTCCTGATCTTTTCCAGGATAAGGGCAGTCCTTCGACAGGCTCAGGACGAACGGAGGGTGGATAAGCGCGCCAAATCCGCTAAAGGCCCATCCATGACTGCCGCTCCGCCCCGTGGCGCCCAGGGCTTGTTGCCTGAGGGCCTTTCCGACCGCCTGCCGCCGCAAGCGGAGGCGTCCGCGCGGTTGGCGCGCAAGGTTCTCGATACCCTGGCGGCCCATGGCTATGACCGGGTGATGCCGCCGCTCGCGGAATTTGAGGAAACGCTGATCGGCCGGTTGAAGTCGGCGCGGGCGCAGGACTTGCTGCGCGTCGTCGATCCGGTGTCGCAGCGGACGCTTGCCATCCGGCCGGACATGACGGCGCAGGTCGGCCGCATCGCCACCAGCCGCCTTGCGGGAGCGCAGCGGCCCTTGCGCCTGTCCTATTCCGGCCCCGTCGTCCGCCTGCGCGCCAACCAGTTGCGGCCGGAACGGGAGCGGTTGCAGGTCGGTGCGGAACTGATCGGCACGGACAGCGTCGCCGCCGCCGTAGAGATCGTCAATGTCGCGATCGAGGCGCTGCAGGCCGCCGGAGTTACCGGCATCACCATCGACTTCACTCTGCCGGATCTGATCGACACGCTGGCCGCCGGTCCGTTGCCGCTGAGCGAGGACGAGATTGAGAGCGTGCGGGCCGAACTGGACGCGAAGGATGCGGGGGCGCTTGTTGCGCTGGGCGAGGGGCCTGCCGCCTATCTGCCGCTGATCGAGGCGGCGGGGCCGTTCCACGCCGCGATGGAGAAGCTGGAGGCGCTCGACATTGGCGGCGCGCTCGCCAGCCGCATTGCTGGCCTGCGCGCCATCGCCAAGCCCATCGGCTGGGACATCACCCTGACGCTCGACCCCACGGAGCGGCACGGCTTCGAATATCAGCTCTGGTTCGGCTTCTCGATTTTCGCCGAGGGGTTTGTCGGAGAGATCGGCCGTGGCGGCAGCTACGCCATTGTCCGGCCCGATGGCAGCGAGGAGCCTGCAATGGGCTTCTCCCTCTATCCCGACCCGCTGATCGACGCCGGGTTCGGCCGGGTGGAGGCGCGGCGGGTGTTCCTGCCCATCGGCCATGATGGAGAGCAGGCGGCGAAGCTGCGGGCGGAAGGTTGGCAGACGATCGCCGCCTTGTCCGAAGGCGAGGATGGCGCGGCGCTTGGCTGCACGCACTGGCTCGAAGGTGGGGCGCTCAGCGCCTATTGAGAGCGAACGCTTCGGCCAGCCAGGCGTCCACCACAGGCGTTGCGGCATAGTTCAGGTCGCCCAGCGACCGGTTGATCTCCATATGCCCGCGCAGCCCCGTACCCTCAACGCCCTTCACTTCGGCGGGCGTTCCCGCCTTCCGTAATGCCGCCGCCAGCGCCTCCGACTGCGCCGCGCCATCCTCCCGTTGGACATGGAGAATCAGGAAGCGCGGGGCATTGGGCTTTGCGGCCTGATAGGTAGGAGACAGCGCCTTCTGTCGCGCCGGATCGTCCCCGAAAGCCTGCAGGTAGGTGTTACGCATGAAGCGGCCGCCCTCGGCGATCTGGCGGGGCACGTCATAGGCCGCCCCGTCCAGCGGAATCACGCCCCGGATCGCATCGGGGCCAAGACCGGCCTTCGTCAGATAGCGCATGTCTGTGCCGACCAGGGCAGCCAGATGCGCGCCCGCGCTATGCCCCATAATGGCGACGCGGCGCGGATCGAAACCAAGCTCGCCCGCCCGCGCGATCAGCCAGGCGGTGGCGTCGGCGACGTCCTGGGCCTGCTGTTCGACGGTATTTGCGGGAACCAGCCGGTAATCGATTGAGGCGAAGGCATAGCCCAGACCGAGGAAATGCGTCACCTTCGTCCCACCGGTGGCGTTATCCTTGTCGCCGCGTTTCCATCCGCCGCCATGCACGAAAATCACCAGGGGCGGGGGCAGGGGCGGACCGGGTTGCGCCGCTTTCCAGAAATCCAGCTTTTGCAAAGGATCGGCGCCATAGGCCATTTCCTGCGCGGGTGGCGGTGGATCGGCCTGCCGCCGCTGCATCAGCCGGTCGCGCAACGGCCCGGCAGTCGCGATGTGGCTGTGCATCGGCATCAGCATTGTCGCGATGAACCAGACAGCCAGACCGGCAAGGATCAATCTGCGCATCGTTGCAATTCCCGCAGCCTATCGATGTGCCAGATATCGCCTTGCAGGGAGGGGCGGGTAAAGGTCCACATTTGTCATAAAGTGTAACGCCCCATCCCGCGCAGCATCCATCATGGAGCGCTTGACGCCTCCGGCGCGGGGGGCTAACCGCCGCCCCGCAGGGCGTATGCCCAACCGATTCATGCCCGGCTGCCGAGTCCTGTCGAAGGGCGGCCTGGGTTCGCTCTGGCAGGGCGGAGTCGTATATCCATGGCAAATGTGACCGTGATCGGCGCCCAGTGGGGCGATGAGGGCAAAGGCAAGATCGTCGATTGGCTGGCGGAGCGCGCCGATGTCGTCGTTCGCTTTCAGGGCGGGCATAATGCCGGGCACACGCTGGTCGTAGGCGAAAATGTCTACAAGCTGTCCCTGCTTCCCTCCGGCATCGTGCGCGGCACGCTGTCGGTGATCGGCAATGGCGTTGTCCTCGACCCCTGGCACTTCAAGGAGGAGGTCGCCAAGCTCGCGGGGCAGGGCGTCACCATCACGCCGGAGAATCTGCAGATCGCCGAAACCTGCCCGCTGATCCTGCCTTTCCATCGCGACCTTGACGGTCTGCGCGAGGATGCGAGCGGCGCTGGCAAGATCGGCACGACCCGCCGCGGCATCGGCCCTGCCTATGAGGACAAGGTCGGCCGCCGCGCCATTCGCGTGTGCGACCTTGCCCATCTCGACGATCTCGGCCCGCAGATTGACCGGCTGACGGCGCATCATGACGCCTTGCGCGCGGGCTTCAACGAGCCGCCGATCGATCGCGACGCGCTGATGGCCGAACTGCGCGCTATCGCCGACTTCATCCTGCCCTTCGCGAGACCCGTCTGGCTGACCCTTAACGAAGCCAAGAAGCGCGGCGACCGCATCTTGTTCGAGGGCGCGCAGGGGGTGCTGCTCGATGTCGATCATGGCACCTATCCCTTCGTCACTTCGTCCAACACCATTGCCGGGACGGCGGCGGGCGGATCGGGCCTTGGCCCCTCTGCGGTCGGCTTCGTGCTTGGGATTGTGAAGGCTTACACCACGCGCGTCGGCTCCGGCCCGTTCCCAAGCGAGCAGGAGAATGAGGTCGGTGAGCGGCTGGGCACGCGCGGGCATGAATTCGGCACCGTCACGGGCCGCAAGCGCCGCTGCGGCTGGTTCGACGCTGTGCTGGTGCGCCAGTCGGTTGCGGTATCCGGCGTAACCGGCATCGCGCTGACCAAGCTTGACGTGCTGGATGGGTTCGACGAGCTGAAGATTTGCACCGGATACCGGATCGGCGACCGGCATTATGATTATCTGCCCGCCCACAGCCAGGATCAGGCGAAGGCCGAGGCGGTCTATGAAACCATCGAGGGTTGGCAGGATACGACGGCTGGCGCGCGGAGCTGGGCTGATCTTCCCGCACAGGCGATCAAATATATCCGCCGGATCGAGGAGCTGATCGGCTGCCCGGTGACGCTGGTGTCGACCTCTCCCCAGCGTGACGACACGATTCTGGTGCGCGATCCCTTCGCGGATTGATCCAGCCAAGTTGCGGAAGTTGCGGGTTGCCATTGCATCCCGCAACTTTGCCTTTTTGAGCGCTCGTGGGTTGGCGAGTGGCAGCGGCAACCGGCTGTTGGCGTAAAGCGGAGACAGGCTGATTCCATCCGGCATTGTTGAGGCTCCCGACAGATTGTTCGGCGCGGGAAGGTTAACATTGGAGTGGTGGTGTAGGACAGGAAGCTCCACAGGCCATCCCGTGGCGGCTTTCGAGCCTAACCCTTCAAACGCCCGAACGGCAGCAGGGTCCGGGACAGGTCTGCCGCCGCCTTCCCCTTATTGGCGCGAAGGGAGGGAAGGATCGCTGCGGCGTTGCGCTTCATAAGCTGATCGAGCGGCGCGACGGCTGGAGCCGCAATGGCCGCTTCGGCCAGTTTGCGGGCGCTGTCGACATCGTCGCTGTCCTGCCGGATCGTCATCATCGCGGCGAGGCCGGGGAAGAAGGCGCGGTTCCGGCCAAGGGCCACTGCCCGGTCCAGCGCGGCGTCGCCCACCGCCCTGCGCGCGCCAAGCACCGTGCGGGCGATGAAGCCGCCAAGCTGGTCTATGGCGTCCAGGTGCCAGCCGGCGACCACCATCTGCGCCTCCGCATCGCGCGGGTCCTTCGCCGCCAACGCCTCGAATATCTTCAGGGATGTCTGGGCGTCGGTGCGGCTTTTGGTCAGCTTCGCGCGATAGCCGATGCCGATCCCCCGTTGCAGCGTCGCCTCCCGGTCGCCGGGGGACTTCGCCAATATGGCGTCGGCGGTGGCGATGGCGCGGTTTATCAGGGTCAGCGCGGTCGCCTTGTCGGCTGTCTGGAATGCCGCGACAGTCAGGATTTCACGGGGCGTATCCGCCATGGCCGGGCAGGGGACCAGCGCCGCGCAGGCCGCGACCCCAAATAGATATCCGCGCACTGGCCGTCCTTTCTTCTCAATCGAAAACGATCCGGCCCCGGCTATCCTCAGTCGTCGCGGGACCTCACACTAATCATGCTTCGGCGGCGGCGTCCATTGCACAGATGCTTGGTTGATCGGCTTTTCCGCATGCGGCATGTCTTGTCCGCCCCCATGATGGAGAGACGAACCGATGGCCCTTTCGATCCTCATTCTTTACGGCTCCTACCGCGAAGGCCGGATGGGCATCCGCCTGGCCGACTATCTGGTGGCGGGTTTCAACGGGGCTGGGCATGCGGCGGAGCTGATCGATGCGAAGGCGGTCGGCCTGCCCATGCTCGACAAGCGGTATAGCGACTATGCGGTGGGGGAAGCGCCACAGGCGATGGCCGCGCTGGCGGAAAAGCTGCGCGCGGCGGACGCCTTCGTCTTTGTCGCGGGCGAATATAATCGCGGAGTGCAGCCGGGCCTTAAAAATCTGGTCGATCATTATCTGGCCGAGTTCGCCCGGCGGCCCGCCGCCATCGCTAGCTATTCCGCCGGACGTCTGGCCGGGACGCATAGCAACGCAGCGTGGCACGTCACCCTGTCCGGCATGGGCATGGCGGTCATCCCCAACACGCTGACCGTGGGGCAGATCGGCCAGACGCTCGATGACAAGGCGCAGCCTATGGGTGAGGGCGGCGCGGCGCTGGAGCGCGGCTTCCCGAAGTTTGCAAATGAGCTTGCCTGGTGGGCGATGGCGGCGAAAGGCGGCCGGGGCTGATCAGCGGACGGATGTTCGCGCCATCGCCCGATCCACCCACAGCACGGCATAACCGGCCAGAATGAAACCGGCGGCAATCGCTGTGCAGTTGATCGCGACCTGCGTCCAGCCCAGTTTCGCGACGTTGATGAAGGGATAGGCATAGCCGTCGCCAGACAGGCCGCGCGCCAATGCATAGGGCAGATAGAGGGCGGGAAAGATTGCCCATAGCAGCGGGTCGGTGCGCTGTGATGCGCCCTTGGAGGCGAAAGCCAGCCACCAGAGCGGCACCAGCACCGGCGTCACCTTGTGCAGCAGCATATCGGCCAGGAGCGCGCCGCCGCTCAGTTCCAGCAGGCCGCGCAGCAACAGCATATAGACGATGCCGACCAGCATGATCGCCAGCATGACCCCGGTGATCATGCGGGGGGAAACGGCCCGTCCCACAGCCAGGGCGGTGAACAGGATGGCGACCAGCAGGTTGGTCGTCACCGTGAAGAAGCGCAGCAATATCCAGAGGGTCTGCGCGGCCGAGCCATTCTGTCCGAAGGTCGCGGCGAACTGTATGCTAAGCCCTGCCCAGGCGATGACGGCGACACCCGCCGCCGCCAGCCGGGGCAGCGCCCCGGTCACCTCTTGCGGCTGCCGCTGACCATATCCTCGGCCAGATCCAGACCTGCCCGTCCGTGCGAGGCCGTGCGTGATGGGGCGTGGGGCCGCTCCTCATATTCCGGTTCCTCGACCTCCAGCATGCCTTCCCATTTGGTGATGACGGATGTGGCGATGGCGTTGCCGATCACATTGGTCGCGGTGCGGCCCATGTCCATGAAATGATCGACCGCGAGGATGAAGGCGACGCCTTCGACCGGCAGGTTGAACTGGCCCAGCGTCGCCGCGACGACGACCAGCGATGCGCGGGGCACGGCGGCGATGCCCTTGCTGGTGACCATGAGGACCAGGAGTATGGTGATCTGCGTGGCGATGGGCAGGTCGATATTATAGGCCTGCGCGATGAACACCGTCGCGAAGGACGCGTACATCATCGACCCGTCCAGATTGAAGCTGTAGCCCAGCGGCAGCACGAAGCTGTAGATACGGCGCGGCACGCCGAACTTGTCGAGCTGCTCCAGCATCTTGGGATAGGCGGCCTCCGACGATGCGGTCGAGAAAGCGATCAGCGCAGGTTCCCGGATGTACCGGGCCAGCGTGAACATGCGCTTGCCCAGGAACAGGAAGCCGACGAACGCCAGCACCGCCCAAAGCACCGAGAGAGACAGGTAAAATTCGCCGATAAGCTGTCCGAACGTCACCAGCACGCCAAGGCCCTGCGTGGTGATCGACGATGCGATCGCGCCGAATACGGCGACCGGGGCCATGCGCATGACATAACCCGTCACCTGCAGCATCAGCTCGACCAGCGATTCGACCACGGTGACGATCGGCTTGCCCTTTTCGCCGATGGCGGTCAGCGCAACGCCGACGAACAGGGAGAATACCACGATCTGAAGGATGGAATTGTCCGCCATCGCGCCGATCATGGATGTCGGAAATACGTGCAGCACGAAGTCGCGCAGGTTCAGCGCCTCTGTATTGACGCCCGATTCCGCGCCGCTCCTTACCAGATTCAACCCCTCGCCGGGCGAGAACAGATTGACCGAGACAAGGCCGATGGAAAGCGAGATCAGGCTGGCGATGATGAACCAGGCGATCGCCCGTCCACCGATCCGCCCCAGCGCCGCGCTGTCGCCCATATGCGCGATGCCCGCGACCAGCGTGGAGAACACCAGCGGCGCGATGATCATCTTGATCAGATGCAGGAAGATGTCGGCCAGCAGGTGGAAATAGCCAGCGACCTCCTCCGCCAGTTCCTTGTTCGGGCCTATCCAGGCATGTGCGACATAACCGGTGATAACGCCCAGAAGCATGCCGATAAGAATGAAGGAAGTAAGGCGTTTGGCCATTGGGTCCCCGGATTTACATGGTCGGGCTGCGATGGACCCGGTTCGTCTAGGCTTTGGTCGAGCCTATCAAGCTAAGACGTATGGCGCAACGCATGCCGCCAGTGGGAGGAGAGGCGAGGGCGGATTTTGCGTTCGGGATGGGGAGCATGGAGGCCCCCTTGTCGTCCTTCTTCGCGAAAAGGCGGTGCTTCGGCAAGCTCGGCCCGAACGGTTGCTTTCTGGATATAATCACCCGCACTGGGCGCGGTGCAGCATCATCTGGTCGGCCAGCACAAGGGCCATCATCGCCTCCACCACCGGAACGCCGCGAATGCCGACGCAGGGGTCGTGCCGTCCCTTGGTGATGATGTCCGCCGCCTCGCCCTCGCGGGTAATAGTGTCGACGGGGATCAGGATGGAGCTTGTCGGCTTGAAGGCGATGCGGACCTTGATCGGCTGACCGGTGGAGATGCCGCCCGCAATGCCGCCCGCATGGTTCGCGCCGAACAGGGGAAGGCCGTCTGGGCCGGGGCGCATCGGGTCCGCATTCTGTTCGCCGCGCAGGCGGGCGGCGGCGAAGCCATCGCCGATCTCCACGCCCTTCACGGCGTTGATGCTCATCATCGCCGCCGCAAGCTCGCTGTCGAGCTTGGCGTAGAGCGGCGCCCCCCAGCCGGCCGGCACGCCGCTGGCGACGCATTCGACGACAGCGCCCAATGACGATCCGTCCTTGCGCGCGCCATCGACCAGCGTTTCCCAGCGCTTCGCAGCGATGGGGTCCGGGCAGAAGAAGGGGTTTTCGTCAATCTGTGCGGCGTCGAACCGGGCATAGTCTATCGCATCGCCGCCAATCTCGCTGACATAGGCGAAGATATCGACATCCGGGATCACCAGCCGCGCCACCGCGCCCGCTGCGACCCGGCTCGCGGTTTCCCGCGCGCTCGACCGCCCGCCGCCGCGATAGTCGCGAAAGCCATATTTGGCGTCATAGGCATAGTCGGCATGGCCGGGGCGGTACGCCTTGGCGACGTCGGAATAATCCTTCGACCGCTGGTCGACATTCTCGATCATCAGGCTGATCGGCGTACCGGTCGTCTTGCCCTCGAACACGCCGGACAGGATGCGGACCTGATCCGGTTCCTGCCGTTGCGTGGTGAATTTGGACGTGCCGGGCCGGCGCTTGTCCAGGAAAGGCTGGATATCAGCCTCGTTGATCGCCAGCCCCGGCGGGCACCCGTCCACGACCGCGCCGATAGCGGGGCCATGGCTCTCCCCCCAGGTCGAGAAACGGAATACACGGCCGAAGCTGTTGAGGCTCACTTCTCCAGCGCCATGTCCGGCGCGTCCTCGGCCTTCATGCCGATGACGTTATAGCCTGCGTCGACATGATGGATTTCGCCGGTCACGCCGGAGGCGAGGTCGCTCAGCAGGTAAAGGCCCGCGCCGCCGACATCCTCGATCGTCACGTTGCGACGGAGCGGAGAGTTATACTCGTTCCACTTCATGATGTAGCGGAAGTCGCCGATGCCGCTTGCCGCCAGCGTCTTGATTGGCCCGGCGGAGATGGCGTTGACGCGGATATTCTCCGGCCCCAGGTCCATCGCCAGATATTTGACGCTGGTTTCCAGCGCGGCCTTGGCCACGCCCATCACGTTATAATGCGGGATCACCTTTTCCGCGCCATAATAGCTGAGCGTCAGCAGCGATCCGCCATCGGGCATCAGCGCCCGCGCGCGTTTTGCCACTGCGACGAAGCTGTAAGCGGAAATGTTCATGGTCAGCAGGAAATTGTCCAGGCTGGTGTCGACATAGAGGCCGCGCAGCTCATTCTTGTCCGAAAAGCCGATGGCGTGAACCACGAAGTCCAGCGTGCCCCATTTTTCCTTGATCGTGTCGAACGTCGCGTCCAGCCCCGCCATGTCCGACACGTCGCACGGAATCAGGAAATCCGATCCGACTTCCGCGGCGAGGGGCCGCACGCGCTTTTCCAGCGCCTCGCCCTGATAGGAAAAGGCCAGTTCCGCGCCTTGCGCGTGCAGCGCCTGCGATATGCCCCAGGCCAGCGACTTGTCATTGGCGAGACCCATGATGAGGCCGCGCTTTCCCTTCATCAGGTTGCCCGTGTTAGATGCAGTCATTCGGGCTTAACCTCCTGTATTCCTGCCGCGGCATCATGTTCCTCCTCAGGAAACTCGGCCAGCGACGCATTGAGTTCGGCGCCAATTACCACGCCAAGCCCGACGAGAAAGAAAAAAATAAGCACGATCATGACACCGGCCAGGCTGCCATAGGTCAGGGCATAGCCGCCAAGCTGCCCCAGAGCGACCGGAAGCAGCAGCAATGTGCCATACCACCATGCCGTCGTCAGCACCGCGCCGGGCCATTTGGGGAAGCGCGGATCGCGATAGGCGCTGGGCGTGAGCGCGGCGAATAGAAAGTAAAGCGCGACGGCCAGGATCGCCATCGGCGCCAGCTTTGTCGCCGCCACTATGTTGATCGCGTCATCGGCGAAGGGCAGCAGGCGATGGAGAAATTCGTCGGCCGCGGTGATCATCACCTGAAGGGAGAAGGCGAACATCGCCGCCAGCACGCTGACCACGATGATGCCGATCGATCCGAGGCGATATTGCCAGAAGGCGCGGCCGCTCTTTGTGCCATAGGCGCGGCGTAATATGTCGCGGATGGTTTCTATCAGGCTACCGGTCGTCCACAGGCCGACCAGGCCGCCAAGCCAGAGAAGGCCGCTGGACGAGCGGGCGGACAGCACATCCTCTATCGGCGCGCGCAGCACGTCGGCGACGCTGGGCGGCACGGTGAACAGGAAGGCGTTGACCGCCTGTATGCCGTCCTGCGTCCGGCCGAAGATGCTGGCGATGGCGGCGGCCACGATGAAGAAGGGGAACAGCGCCACCAGCGAGAGATAGGCGAGGTTCCCGGCATGAATGAAGCCGTCCGTATAGACGCCAACCGCCACGCGCTTGACCACTTCGATGGCATAGGCCCCGTGGCGGAGGCGGTAGGGGCTGTATTTCGCGCGTTCCCGCCCATCGCGGCGATATAGCCTGCGCGCTTCGGGCGATTGGGGTGATATGTCCCTCATGCCCCTGGGATGATCCTAGACGCCCAGATTTCCGCGCACGGGCCGGGTGTCCGTCCACCCCTCCAGGAAACTCGCCAGGGCATCATCAGCGGCGGGCACATCGACGATCAGGGTGACGAGCTGGTCGCCGCGCTGGCCGTTCTTGCCCGTAAAGCCGCGCCCCTTGAGGCGCAGGGTCTTGCCGGATGACGACCCGGCGGGAACGCCCAGCATCACCGGGCCATCGACTGTCGGGACGCGGACCTTCGCGCCCTTCACGGCTTCGTTGATGGTGATGGGCAGGTCCAGCCGCACATTGTCGCCGTCGCGGGTGTAGAAGGGGTGGGGCTTGACCTCTATCGTGACGATCGCATCGCCTGCGCCGCCCGCGCCCGGCTGACCCTTGCCGGACAGGCGCATCTGCGTGCCGGTTTCCGCGCCTGCGGGCAGTTTCAGGTCGATGGTCTTGCCATCCTGCAGGGTGATGCGCTGCGGCGCCAGCGTTGCCGCATCGACGAAGCTGACGGCAAGGCGATAGGCGGTGTTTGCGCCCTTGGGGGGCGGGCCTGCGCGTCCGCCCCGGCCAAAGCCGCCAAATCCGCCGCCGCCACCGGCCGCGCGCCGTCCGCCGCCGAATATCCCCTCAAAGATATCGCCGAAGTCCGCGCCCTCGCTGTTGAATTCGAAGCCGCCGCCTTGTTGGCCGCCGCGGCCGCCGAAGCCGCCACCGCCAAACCCGCCGCCGCCGAACGGATTGGTCGGGTTGCCGTCGCCGTCAATCTCCCCCCGGTCGAAGCGTGCGCGCTTGTCCTTGTCAGTCAGAAGGTCATAGGCGCGGGTAATCTCGGCGAACTTGTCGGCCGCCTTGGGATTGTCCTTGTTCCGGTCCGGGTGATGCGTTTTGGCGAGCGTGCGGTACGCCTTTTTGATGTCGCCTTCGCTCGCGCCGCGGGCAACGCCCAATATGCTGTAGGGATCGGCCATTCTTGCCCTGTTCAGTGTCCGGATATGTTTCTGGCCTGCATGTGGCGAAGAAATGCCCGCGCTTCAAGTTTGTTGCAAAAAGCGGGAGACCCCGGAACGGACTGGTAACCTCCCAACACTCGTCCCAACACCCGTCATCGCGGACCTGATCCGCGATCCATGAGCGCAAGCCTCAGCCCGTTCGCGCTATAGAGAGCCAATGGATCCCGGATCAGGTCCGGGATGACGAAAAAGGGCGGCGGGGATCTATAATCCCCGCCGCCCCAATATCTTCCGATATTCAGTAAAGGCTTATGCAGCGAACTGGTTCATCGTGTTGTGGATGCCGCCGGCCTTCAGGGCTGCTTCGCCAGCGAAATATTCCTTGTGGTCGTCGCCGATGTCGGAACCAGACATGTTCTGGTGCTTGACGCAGGCGATGCCCTCGCGGATTTCCTTGCGCTGCACGCCCTTGACGTAACCCAGCATGCCCGCATCGCCGAAATATTCCTTGGCGAGGTTGTCGGTGCTGAGCGCGGCCGTGTGATAGGTCGGCAGGGTGATGAGGTGGTGGAAGATGCCGGCGCGCGCCGCCGCATCCTTCTGGAAGGTGCGGATCTTCTCGTCCGCCTCGTCGGCGAGCGCCGTGCCGTCATAATCGACGCTCATCAGCTTCGTGCGGTCATAGGCCGAAACGTCCTTGCCCTCGGCTGTCCACGCATCGAACACCTGCTGGCGAAAGTTCAGCGTCCAGTTGAACGACGGCGAGTTGTTGTAGACCAGCTTCGCGTTCGGGATGACTTCACGGATGCGGTCGACCATGCCGGCGATCTGCTCGATATGCGGCTTCTCGGTTTCGATCCACAGCAGGTCGGCACCGTTCTGCAGCGACGTGATGCAGTCGAGGACGCAGCGGTCCTCGCCAGTGCCCTTGCGGAACTCGAACAGGTTCGAAGGCAGGCGCTTGGGACGCAGCAGCTTGCCGTCGCGGTTCAGGATGACGTCGCCGTTGCGCGCCGTCGCCGGATCGATTTCCTCGCAATCGAGGAAGCTGTTGTAAAGGTCGCCAATATCGCCCGGCTCCTTGGAAACGGCGATCTGCTTGGTGAGGCCGGCGCCCAGCGAGTCGGTGCGGGTGACGATGATGCCGTCCTCAACGCCCAGCTCAAGGAAGGCGTAGCGGCAGGCGCGGACCTTGGCGAGGAAGTCCTCGTGCGGCACCGTGACCTTGCCGTCCTGGTGGCCGCACTGCTTCTCGTCGGACACCTGGTTCTCGATCTGCAGGGCGCATGCGCCGGCCTCGATCATCTTCTTGGCGAGCAGGTAGGTCGCCTCGGCATTGCCGAAGCCCGCGTCGATGTCCGCGATGATGGGAACGACATGGGTTTCATAATTGTCGATGGCGTGCAGCAGGCGCTGCGCCTCAACCTCGTTGCCGGTCTCGCGCGCCTTGTCCAGATCGCGGAACATCAGGCCCAGTTCGCGGGCGTCGGCCTGGCGCAGGAAGGTGTAGAGTTCCTCGATCAGCGCGGGAACGCTGGTCTTTTCGTGCATCGACTGGTCGGGCAGCGGGCCGAAGTCGGAACGCAGCGCGGCGACCATCCAGCCGGACAGATACAAATAGCGGCGGTCGGTCGACTGGAAGTGCTTCTTGATGGAAATCATCTTCTGCTGGCCGATGAAGCCGTGCCAGCAACCCAACGACTGGGTGTATTGCGCAGGATCGGCGTCATAGGCGGCCATGTCCTTGCGCATGATCGCGGCGGTATAGCGCGCAATGTCCAGACCGCTCTGGAAACGGTTCTGCAGGCGCATGCGGGCGACGGATTCGGCGCTGATGCCGTCCCAGGTGCCGCCCTGGCTCTGAATGAGGCCAGTGATCTGGCTGATATGATCTTGATAGGACATCGCGTCTTCCTCGTGGTTCGAAAACTTCGGGTTCGGAAACAGTGGCGCCCGGTTACATTGCATCGCAGCAGGGGCGTGAGAGGCGGCGAGGTCCATCTGTAAAACTTTACAGATTTTCATTGTAATGTTGTAAGGAAGATACAAACCGCAGGATTCGTGGGAATTATGGCTAACGAACGTCCAGTCTATATGGGGCCGCGCCTCAAGCGTCTGCGCCGGGACCTTGGCCTTACACAGGCGCATATGGCGGCCGACCTGGAGATATCCTCCTCCTATGTCGCCCTGCTGGAGCGCAACCAGCGGCCGCTGACCGCCGATATGCTCCTGCGCCTTGCCCGCACCTACAAGATGGACATGACGGAGCTGGCCGGGGATGGCGGGGCGGAATTTACCGCCCGGCTGCAATCCGTGCTGAAAGACCCGATGTTCGCCGACATCGACCTGCCGCCGCTTGACGCCACTGACGTCGCGACCAGCTATCCCGGCGTCACGGAGGCGCTGTTGCGGCTCTACACCGCCTATCGCGAGGAGCAGTTGGCGCTGGCCGATCATGGCGTAGAGGCGCGGGCGGCGGATGGCGCATATGATGCCGATGCGTCCGATCCGGTCGGCGATCCCGTGGCGGAGGCGCGGCGCTTCCTGGCCGCGCGCCGCAACAGCTTCCCTTTGCTCGACGATTCGGCGGAACGGCTGGCCCAGACCTTCGGAGTGCAAGGGGCGACGGGGCAGGAGGGGATCATCGGGCATCTGAAGGCGCGCTACAATCTGCGCGTCCGGCGGCTGCCCTCCGACGTGATGATGGGGTCCATGCGGCGGCTGGACCGGCATCGCGACGAATTGCTGATCGACGATTCGCTCGATGCCGCCAGTCAGATGTTCCAGCTCGCGCTCCAGCTTTCCTATCTGGAACTGCGGCGGGAAATCGACACGGTGCTGAAGGAAGGCAGTTTCGCCACCGAGGCGGGGGAGCGGCTGACGCGCAAGGCGCTGGCGAGTTACAGCGCCGCCGCCTTGCTGATGCCCTATTCCGCCTTCGCCCGCGCCGTCGAACAGCGGCGCTATGATGTGGAGGCGCTGGCCCGGCAGTTCGGCACCAGCTTCGAACAGACGGCCCACCGCCTGACGACCCTGCAGAAGCCGGGGCAGGAGCGGGTGCCCTTCTTCTTCATCCGGATCGATCCCGCCGGGAACGTGTCGAAGCGGCTGGACGGGGCGGGGTTTCCCTTCGCCCGGCATGGCGGCGCCTGTCCGCTATGGTCGGTGCATCAGGCGTTTCGCACGCCGCGCCAGATCGTAACCCAATGGCTGGAACTGCCGGACGGGCAGCGCTTCTTTTCCATCGCGCGCACGGTGACCGCGGGCGGCGGCGCGTTCGGGGCGCAGCGGGTGGAGCGCGCCATTGCGCTCGGCTGTTCCGCCGAACATGCGGGGAAGCTGGTCTATACCCGCGACCAGCCCGACGCCGCCTCCGTCGCCGCGACGCCCATCGGCGTCACCTGCCGCCTGTGCCATCGCGCCAATTGCGCCGCCCGCTCGGCCCCGCCGATCGGCCGCCAGATATTGCCCGACGACTATGTGGGTTCGAGCGCGCCGTTCACCTTCGCGGATGTTTAGCCGCGCTGCGTAAACCATCCGTTCGCCCTGAGCTTGTCGAAGGGCTGTCCTTCTTCACGACGATGAAAGGAAGGGCAGGGCTTCGACAAGCTCAGCCCGAACGGATATAGGTTGGCGGATTACCCTAACTCAAAACCCCGCACTGACCGTACTGAACGTCTGGCAGGGGGCCAGTGAGTAGCCATCACGCCGCCGCCCGCCGCTCCTTCAGTTCCTCGTTCAGCATCTCGGCTAGCAGGAACGCCAGCTCCAGGCTTTGCGCCGCGTTGAGCCGTGGATCGCAATGGGTGTGGTAGCGGTCGGCCAGGCCCTCGTCGGTGATGGCGATCGCACCGCCGGTGCACTCCGTGACGTTCTGGCCGGTCATCTCGCAATGGATGCCGCCACCGAAGCTGCCTTCCGCACGATGCACGGCGAAGAAGCCGCGCACTTCGGCCAGGATGCGGTCGAACGGCCGGGTCTTATAGCCATTGGCGGCCTTGATGACATTGCCGTGCATCGGGTCGCACGACCACACCACCGGCTGCCCTTCGCGCAGGACGGCGCGGACCAGCTTGGGCAAGCCCGCCTCGATCTTGTCATGGCCGTAGCGAGTGATCAGCGTGATGCGGCCCGGCTCCCGCGCCGGGTTCAGCGTATCGAGCATCCGCAGCAGCGCGTCCGGCTCCAGGCTCGGCCCGCATTTCAGGCCGATGGGATTGCCGATGCCGCGCAGATATTCGACATGCGCAGACCCTTCGAACCGGGTGCGGTCGCCGATCCACAGCATATGCGCGCTGGTGTCGTACCAGTCGCCGGTGATGCTGTCCTGCCGCGTCAGCGCCTGCTCATAGGGGAGCAGCAGCGCCTCATGGCTGGTATAGAAGCTGGTGCCGCCAAGCTGCGGCACGGTTTCGGGCGACAGGCCACAGGCGCGCATGAAGGCAAGCGACTCGCCGATCCGGTCGGCGACGGCGTCGAACTTCGCGGCCAGAGGGCTGCGGCCCATGAAATCCAGCATCCAGCCATGGACGCGATCAAGGCTGGCATAGCCGCCGGTCGAGAAGGCGCGGAGCAGGTTCAGGGTCGCCGCCGACTGGTTATAGGCGCGCACCATGCGCTGCGGGTCCGGCTCCCGGCTTTCGGCCGTGAAGGCGATGTCGTTGATATTGTCGCCGCGATAGCTGGGCAGCTCCACGCCATCGATGGTTTCCGTGTCGGCGGAGCGCGGCTTGGCGAACTGGCCCGCCATGCGGCCGACCTTCACGATGGGCAGCTTGCTGGCGAAGGTCAGGACAACCGCCATCTGCAGCAGCACGCGGAACGTGTCGCGGATGTTGTTCGGGTGGAACTCGGCGAAGGACTCGGCGCAATCGCCGCCCTGCAGCAGGAACGCCTCGCCATTAACGGCGCGCGCCAGATCGGCTTTCAGCGCGCGGGCCTCGCCTGCAAATACCAGCGGAGGAAAAGTGCCAAGCTGCGCCTCTGCGGCGGCAAGCGCCTGTGCGTCACGATAGGTCGGCATCTGCCGCCCTTCATGAGTTCTCCAGCTCTGGGGCGTCCATTTCGCCGCCACGGCACTATCTCCTTCTGTTACACGGATGGGCAAAAATTAAGGGACGCCCTATGCGCGTGGCCGACACATAAGGCAAGTCCACTCCGTCAGGAGCTTTACCTCCTTACCCTAAAGCCCGCCTTCGCGAAAATGGATTGCCTGGATTACTCTGATCGGCCCGTTGCCCGGTTCAACTCCAGCAGCCTTGCCGCCATCGTAAGCAGCATGGCGGCCGCGGCCGCGAACCAGAGCGCGTTGATGGCGAAGGCGTTCCAGGCGAACGCGCCAGTGATCGCGCCCATTGCAAGCGCCGCCCATAGCATTGCGAAGGGCAGCCATTTCCGCCGGTCGCCTCCCCGCAATGCCGACGCGATCTGCTGACCGGTCTTCACCAATGTTCCGGTCATATAGGTGAGCCCGATCGTGACCTCTCCGTCGCGTTCGAACACGGCGTTTTCCGTCCCCATCGCCAGCGCGGTGATAAAGGCGGCGACAAGGGCGTGACCGGACGCGCCGCATGCGGCCGCGAGGATGATCAACAGGGTCATCAGGGCAAGCACCGTCTGTTTGCGCGCCGCGCCGGCCGACGCCCCGGCCAGTGAGGCAATGATGACTCCCAGAAGGAATGTGCCGATCAACCCCCCGGCCATGGCCACATCCCGGCCATGCCCGGCGATGCCAACGCCCAGCCGCGTGGTATTCCCGCTCATGAAAGAGACGAAGAAGCCGCCCAGCGCCATATATCCGACAGCATCGACATAACCGGCCAGCGCGGACAGACAGGCGGCAAGGGCCTGTGTGCGTCGGTCATAGCGCGTCATGCTGCCTGTCCCCCCGCGCGGTTAATCCAGCCGGATATTCCACTCCCAGCGCAGCGGATCGCCGTCCATCACATCTACGCCTTTGGCGATCAGCGCATCGCGGATTGCATCCGACGCCGCGAAATCCTTCGCCACGCGCGCAGCCTGGCGGCGGTCCAGTTCGGCCTCTATCTCCGCCTCGCTAATCTGTGCGTCCTTCGGCCGGAGGCGCAGGTCCGCACGGCTGAGCGCAAGGATATTGAGGCCGAGCGCCTTGTCCATGATCGCGATGGCGGCCAACGCCTGATCGGCCGGAAATTGCTTCGTCGACAGCACCAGTTCAAAATGTGTGAGTGCGCGAACCGTATTGAGATCGTCCGCCAGAGCTTCGTCGAAAAGCCGGATTTGTTCGATGAGCTTCGGATCAGAGATGTGCTCCTGCGAAAGCAGGAGCCCAGACGATAGGGCCGTACTAGGTTCCTGCTTTCGCAGGAACACCGGCTCGTCAGGGGTGCGTTTGCGCAACGCTTCCATGGTGATGATCAGGCGCTTCAACCGCGTCAGCGCTGCGCCCACGATCTCGCCGGAAAACTCCAGTTCGCTGCGATAATGCGCAGACAGGCAGAGCAGGCGATAAGCAAGCGGATGCACGCCTGCGTCGATCAGCGAGAATAGCGTGGTGAAGCCGCCCTTCGACTTGGACATCTTCCCCGATCTGTCGACCAGGAAATTATTATGCATCCACCAGCGCGCGCCGGTGAAGCCAGCCCCGACGTCCGAAGCCGCGTCCGAGCATCCGCAGAACGCCTGGTTCTGGGCAATCTCATTGGGGTGATGAATCTCGCGGTGGTCGATGCCACCGGTATGGATATCGAACGGGTGGCCGAGCTTCGCATGGCTCATCACCGAGCATTCCAGATGCCAGCCCGGCGCGCCCTTGCCCCAGGGCGAGTCCCATTCCATCTGCCGGTTCTCGCCGGGCGCGGACTTGCGCCAGATGGCGAAGTCCTGCGTGTTGCGCTTGCCGGCGACCGGGTCGATCCGGCCCTCGCCTTCATCGTCCTTCGTCCGGGCGAGGCGGCCGTAATCGGGAACGGTCGACACATCGAAATAGAGGCCGCTGTCAATCTCGTAGCAATGCCGGTCGGCGATGGTCTTTGCGAACTCGATCATCTGCGGCACATAGTCGGTTGCGACCGTCCATTCGCTTGGCTCTATGATGTTGAGCGCGGCGATATTGCTCTTGAAGGCGTCGGTATAATGGGCCGCGATGTCCCAGATGCTCTTGGCCTGTGCGCGGGCGGCGGCCTCCATCTTGTCGTCCCCGGCGTCGGCGTCGCTGGTCAGATGGCCTACATCCGTGATGTTGATGATGTGGGTGACGGCATAGCCCTTCCACAGCAGCGTCCGCCGCAACGTGTCGGTAAACACATAGGCGCGCAGATTGCCGAGATGGGCATAATTATAGACGGTAGGCCCGCAGCTATAGACGCGCGCCTCGCCCGCCATGATCGGCGTGAAGCTCTCCACGGAGCGCGTAAGGCTGTTGAACAGGCGCAGGGGGGCGGTGTCGGTCATGCCGGGTGCATGGTGCGGTTGCCGGAGAAGGTCAATCCTCGTCGAACAGTCCCGCAAGCTGCTCGACCATCGTCCCGCCAAGCTGTTCAGCGTCCATGATCGTCACGGCGCGCTTATAGTAGCGGGTCACGTCATGGCCGATGCCGATGGCGACGAGCTGCACCGGCGAGCGGTTTTCGATCCATTCGATCACCTGCCGCAAATGCCGCTCCAGATAGGTGCCGCTGTTGACCGAGAGGGTGCTGTCGTCCACTGGCGCGCCGTCCGAGATGACCATCAGGATGCGGCGCTCCTCGGTCCGCCCGATCAGGCGGTTATGCGCCCAGAGCAGCGCTTCGCCGTCGATATTCTCCTTGAGCAGCCCCTCGCGCATCATCAGGCCCAGATTCTTGCGCGCGCGCCGCCAGGGTTCATCGGCCTTCTTGTAGACGATATGGCGCAGGTCGTTGAGGCGGCCGGGCAGGGGAGGCCGTCCCGCCGCCAGCCAGTCCTCGCGACTCTGCCCGCCCTTCCAGGCGCGGGTGGTGAAGCCGAGAATCTCGGTCTTGACGCCGCACCGCTCCAGCGTGCGCGCCATGATGTCAGCGCTGATCGCGGCGATGCTGATCGGCCGCCCGCGCATGGAGCCGCTATTGTCGATCAGCAGGGTGACGACGGTGTCGCGGAACTCGGTGTCCCGCTCGATCTTGTAGGAGAGCGACCGGGTCGGATCGATGATGATGCGGGCGAGGCGGGCGGCGTCCAGCATGCCCTCCTCCTGGTCGAAATCCCAACTGCGTGACTGCTGCGCCATCAGGCGGCGCTGCAGCCGGTTGGCGAGTTTCGTCACCGCGCCCTGCAGGCTGACGAGCTGCTGATCGAGGAAACCGCGCAGGCGGGTCAGCTCATCCTCGTCGCACAGGTCGGTCGCGAATACGATCTCGTCATGTTTGGTGGTGAAGGCGGTGTAATCGAAGCCCGGCGGCAGATCCGACATCGGCCGGTTGGGGCGGACGGGCATCATGCCTTCCTCACCCATATCGTCGGCGCCGGCGTCGCTGTCCGCGTCAAACTCCTCGCTATATTCGCTGTCGCCGTCCTCGCTTTCGCCGCTTTGCTGTTCGGCGCGCGCTTCGGTCTGGGCGTCGCTGTCCCCGGTCTGCTCCTCGCCCTGGTCGCCCTCGTCCTGCTGCTGCTCCTGGTCCTCGCCGTCTTCCTCGCCCTGCTCGTCCGTCGGTTCAGGCGGGGAGTCGGCGTCGACCAGCTCCAGATGCTCCAGCATCGCGGTCGCCAGCTTCTGGAAAGCGCGCTGGTCGTCCAGCGCCAGGCCAAGCGCGTCGAGATCCGGCCCCGCCTTATCCTCTATCCACTGGTCGACCATATCCATGCCGTCCCGCGCGGCTTCAGGCGCGGGCTGTCCCGTCAGCCTTTCCCGGACCTTGAGCGCTATGGCGGTGCTCAGCGGCACTTCATCCCTGTTCCGCGCGCGGATGATGGGATCGGACTTCAACCGCATTTCCAGCGCGTGGTTCAAATTCTCCCGCACGCCCTCCATCTGGCGCGATCCAATGGCCTCGACGCGGGCTTGCTCGACAGCATCGTAGACGGCGCGCGCCACGGCCTCGGCCGGGAGGGCCGATCCATGAATCTTCGGATTATGATGGCGCAGCTTGAGCGTATTGGCGTCGGCAAAGCCGCGTGCGATCGCCACCTGATCGCGGGGCAGGTTGCGGCCCGGCGTCGGCACCTTGATCTGCTTGCCCGACATGTGCGGGGCATCGGCGGTGAAGCCGACCTCGACTTCCGCATCGCGCGCCATCGACCGCGCCGCGCCGGACAGCACATCCTTGAAAGCGTCGAGGTGGGAGCGTTCGGCCATCAGTCGAGCAGCAATGCGCGGATCGTCCGCTTTGCGTCCGCATCCACGCCGATCGACGCCAGATAGCCGTCCACGCCGCCATGGCTGGCGTCCAGCTCGTCGAAAAATGCGTCCAGATAGGCGGTGTCTGCGGCCAGCAATGGCGCGATCAGCTCCGGCGCGCTCTGGGCGACGCGGGCGACCTTGGTGTTGCGCCGGCCGAACAGCATGGGCCAGTCGGCATGGTCGTTGGTGAGGAGATAATCCTCATCGATCAGCGGACGCGGAACGCCGAGCATCGTCAGGATCAGGGCAGCGCCAACGCCGGTGCGGTCCTTGCCCGCCGCGCAGTTGATCAGCAGGGGGGCGTCGCCACGCGCGAGCTGGGCGAACATCGCGCTGTAGGACGGGGCATGATCGGCCGGGATTTCGCGATACAGATGGGTCATCGCCTGGCGCATTTTTTCCGGCGTCGCCGCCTCATCCTTCAGGATTTCCGAAAGGACGCCGCTGCTTTCGATATAGTCCCGGCTCCAATAGGCGATGCCGGCCGGCTCATGCCAGCGCGTCGGTTCCGCCTTGCGCTCATTTGAGCGGCGGAAATCGCATATGCTGCGGATGCCCAACGCCCGCAGATGATCCTCATCCGCTTCGGTCAGCAAGGTCATCGTGCCTGAACGATAGAGCATGCGGCGCTTCACGACCCGGCCATCGCCCGTCGGATAACCGCCGAAATCGCGCAGGTTGAAACTTGCCTGCAACGGAATGAGACGAGGGGAATGTTCAGCCTGAACGGTCACCCGGCCTTGCCCACAACGCTTTCCGGCAGATCCTTTCCGAACACGCGCTGGTAATATTCGGCGACCAGCACGCGCTCCGCCTCATCGCATTTGTTGAGGAAGGACAGGCGGAAGGCGAAGCCGACATTCTTGAAGATCAAGGCGTTCTGCGCCCAACTGATCACCGTGCGCGGGCTCATGACGGTCGAGATGTCGCCGTTGATGAAGCCCTGGCGGGTCAGTTCCGCCACCTTGATCATATTCTCCACTTCCTTGCGGCCGCCCTCATGGTCGTACTCGCCCGACTTGGCGAGGACGATCTGCGCTTCCGTGGCGGCGGGCAGATAGTTGAGCGTGACGACCAGGTTCCAGCGGTCCATCTGGCCCTGGTTGATCTGCTGCGTGCCGTGGTAGAGGCCGGTCGTGTCGCCCAGGCCGACGGTGTTGGACGTCGCGAACAGGCGGAACCAGGGGTTCGGGCGGATGACCCGGTTCTGGTCGAGCAAGGTCATCTTGCCGTCCGTCTCCAGCACGCGCTGGATGACGAACATCACGTCCGGGCGGCCGGCGTCATATTCGTCGAACACCAGCGCGACCGGCCGCTGCAACGCCCAGGGGAGCAGACCCTCCCGGAACTCAGTGACCTGCTGCCCGTCCTTCAGCACGATGGCGTCGCGGCCGACCAGGTCGATACGGCTGATATGCGCGTCCAGATTGATGCGGATGCATGGCCAGTTGAGGCGGGCCGCGACCTGCTCGATATGGGTCGACTTGCCGGTGCCGTGATAGCCCTGCACCATGACGCGGCGATTGTGGGAGAAGCCCGCCAGGATCGCCAGGGTGGTGTCCGGGTCGAACACATAGGCGGGGTCAAGGTCGGGCACGCGCTCGTCCGCCTCCGAAAAGGCCGGGATCTTCATGTCGACATCGACGCCGAACGTCTCGCGCGCGTCAACCTCCCGGTCGGGCGAGTCCAGCAGCGTCTCGCTGCGCGTGTCTGGCTGGGTGTTGGGGATGTCGGTCATATGTGCAAATCTTCCTGCGAGTCCCCCAAAGCCCCTAACCGATTGGGGAAGGCGATGTCGATAGATTGAGATAAGGCAAAAACAGGATCAAGCTGTCCATTCGGCCAGATGATCCTCCTGCCCGATGAGCGCCAGCCCATGCGCGATGGAGGTAAGCTCTCCGCCTGTCGCAATCTGGCCGGCGCCGAAACGCCGGTCGAAAATCGCCCGGATTGCGGGAATGAGGGACGATCCGCCGGTCAGGAACACGCGATCGATGTCCTGCGGCGTCACGCCCGCATTTGCCAGCGCCTGATCGACGCTTGTCTCGATTCGGGCGATATCTTCGGCGATCCAGCGCTCAAAGTCGGAACGGGTTACCTCGGCCTCGATGCCCAGACCGCCCCCGTCGAAATGAAAATGCGCGCTGTCCGCGCTCGACAGGGCGCGCTTGAGCTGTCCGACCGCATCGTAAAGTGGATAGCCAAGCTCCTGTTCGATCAGGGCGATCATGCGGCCGATGGCGTCCGGATCGGCCGCGCTTTTCTGAAGCCGCTCCAGTTCGGCCATGGTCTTGCGGTTACGCATCAGGGCAAGGCGCGACCAGTCGGCAAAGTCCGCGAAATAGCTGCGTGGGATTTCCAGGTTTTTGCCGAACGACCGGTAACTGCCGCCCTTGCCAAGCATCGGAAGCACCAGATTGTCGACAATACGATAGTCGAAACGGTCTCCGGCAATCCCGACGCCCGCCGAACCCAGCGGGATGCAGCGCCGCTCCGATCCTGGCGTGCCTATCTTCACGATGGAAAAATCGCTGGTGCCGCCGCCAAAGTCCGCAACCAGGATGGTGGCCGGTTCGGTAATGCGCGAGGCGTAGCTGAACGCCGCGCCCAATGGCTCATAGACATAATGTATGTCCGTTCCCCAGGCGGAGAACATCGCGTCATACCGTCGCCGGGCGAGCGCCTCATCGGGCCGCGATCCTGCATATGTGACCGGACGTCCGACGATTATCCGGCTGGGCAGGGCCTTCAGCGCGCCGCCGCCATGCTCGGCCATGCGTTCGAGGAACATGCGGCCGAGTTCCTCGAACGCATAGCGTTTCTCGAACACGGTCGCATGTTCGAAGATCGGGCTTGCCGCCACTGATTTGAACGACTGGATGAACCGGCTGTCCTGCGGATATTCCAGATATTCCGCGATCGCCCATGGCCCGGCCTCATGCGCCATCCCGCCCCTGACCCCATCGTCGTGCCAGAAGCACAGGGCGGAACGGAACACCGGACCGGTCGCCTGTTCCCCGGCAAATTCCACCAGATCGGAACGGCCGCCTTCGCCCAGCGCCGCGACGCTGTTGGTCGTGCCGAAATCTAGGCCCAGAGCGCGTGCGCCGGTCTGCATGGAAAGTCTCCGGGAATCTGTGGAAGGGCCGGGGCCTATGGCAGCGAAGCAACGCCATCACAAGGGCGCCGCCAGGATAAGGCCGCTATGCGAAAGCGGGCGCTTTTCTCAACTGTCCATAGGCTGCGATGACATCCTGCAACGCCTGCTCATGGCTACGGTCGCCGCCATTATGGTCGGGATGGAAGCGGCGGACCAGTTCCGTATAGCGCGCGCGCAGCGCCTTGCGATCGGCGTCAAGGTCAAGGCCCATCAGGTCCATCGCCTTGCGGTCATCGGGCGAGACGAACTTGCCGTCGGCCCGTTGGCGATTGGCCTGTTCGGCCCGTTTCATGCGATCCCGGAACTTCGCCCCGATGGCGTCCAGTGGATCGGAAAAGTCCGCCCAGCGGGGCGGCGGGCTGGCCGCATTGCTGGAAAAGGCGCGGGTTTCCCGTTCCCATCCGGCATAGGGGCGCTGCGCGTCGGCGATTTGTTCGGCGCTCATGCCGTTGAAGAAATTATATTTCTGGTTGAACTCGCGAACATGATCCAGGCACAGCCAGCGCCAGCGCGGACCGTCCGACCCTGTGCCATGCCCGCCCTCCGGCGGCGCGCGGAATTCGCCCGCTTCCTCGCAGCCGGGCACAGCGCAAGGACTGCCCTGGCGTTCCACGCGGCCATGAAAGCGGTTATGCCGTTTCGTCGAGAAGGGATCGGTAGCCAAAATCGTCCTGATGCAAACTAAGCCGGTTCGCTTATATAAGGCCCATGACCAAGGAATCGAAAGGCCCCGTGGCCACTGAAATTGAAGCGCGTCTACGCGCCGCCCTGAATCCCGCCCGGCTGGCGGTGATCGACGATAGCGAGATGCATCGCGGACATGCCGGCCATGACGGGTCGGGCGAGAGCCATTTCACCGTGGAGGTGGTGGCGGACGCCTTCACCGGACAGAGCCGCGTGGCCCGGCAGCGGATGGTGAACGCCGCCCTGTCCGACCTGCTGCGCGACAAGGTTCATGCGCTGGCGATCAAGGCGCGCGCGCCGCAGGAGGCTTGACGATCCGGGCCTTATCCTCTTTCCCTTGGCGGAGGAGGGCGCGAGAAATGGAGAAGCGAGCATGGCGGATTCGTCTGACTCGGGCGCCTATGACTTCTGGTACTGGCCCAGTATCCCCGGCCGCGGCGAGTTCGTCCGGCTGACTCTGGAGGCGTGTGGCATTCCCTATAGGGACCGCGCGCGGGAAGATGGGGCCGAAGCAATGATGAAGGACATGGCCGGGCATGTGGAAGGCCCGGCTTACGCTCCACCCTATATCGGCATTGATGGTCAGACGGTTTCCCAGACCGCAAATATCCTGATGTTCCTGTCGGAACGGCATGATTGCGGCCCTACGACGATGAAGACGCGCTACTGGCTGAACCAGGTGCAACTGACCATCATGGATGTCGTGGCAGAGGCGCATAATGTGCATCATCCGGTGGCCGCCATGCTCTATTATGAGGATCAGAAGGCAGAGGCCGCGCGTGCCGCGGAGCAATTTCGCAAGGAACGGATACCGGGATATTTCGCCTGGTTTGAAAAGGCGTTGAAGGCGGCGGCGGGGGACTGGCTGACCGGCAGCCGCTGGAGCTATGCCGACCTGTCCCTGTTTCAGCTCGTTTCCGGCCTGCGCTACGCGTTTCCGAAACGGATAAAGAGCATAGAGGGCGACTATCCCCGGCTGATGAAACTGTGCGATCTGGTGGCCGCCATGCCGGAACTGAAGGACTATTTCCGCAGCAACCGGCGAATCGCATTCAACAATGACGGCATCTTCCGTCACTATCCGGAGCTTGACGCTGCATGACCGAAATTGGCGGGCCGCAAGGCGACCTGATCATCCAGACCATCACGCCGACCAGCCACAATCTGGGCGACTTCCGCGTTTATCGCAGCCTGCCGGTGAAAGAGCGGACGATGGTTGGCCCTTTCATCTTCTTCGACCAGGCGGGCCCCGCCAAATTCGGTCCGGGGGAGGGGATAGATGTGCGCCCGCATCCGCACATCAACCTGGCCACCGTGACATATATGTATGAGGGCGCTTTCCTCCACCGCGACTCCCTTGGATCGGAACAGTTGATTGAGCCGGGCGCCGTCAACCTGATGACGGCCGGGAAAGGCATCGTCCATTCCGAACGATCGCCGCAGGAGGAGCGCGACCGGGCTTCCAAGCTCTCGGCGATCCAGACATGGCTTGCGCTGCCCGACCGCAATGAGGAAATGGACCCGGCCTTCGAGCATGTATCGGAGGACAGGTTGCCCGTCCTCAACGACCGGGGGGCCAGCGCCCGCGTGATCATGGGCAGCCTATGGGGTCAGTCCGCGCCGGTCACGACCTACGCCAACACCATCTATGCGGACATCATGCTGCGTCCGGGCGGGTCGATCCCCATCGATGCGGAGGCGGAGGAACGGGCGCTTTATGTCTCCGGTGGCGATGCGGGGCTGGATGGCGTCGCCCTTCTGCCGCAGACGCTCTATGTCCTGCGTCCCGGCACCCGCGCCACATTGCACAGCGTGGATGGCGGCCGGGTGATCCTGTGCGGGGGAGAGGCTTTTGTGACGCCGCGCCATGTGTGGTGGAACTTCGTGTCATCGACAAAGGACCGGCTGATGCAGGCGCGTGAGGATTGGGAGGCAATGCGTTTCCCGCTGATCCCCGGCGATGATCAGGAATTTATCCCGATACCGCAGGGGCGGCCCAAGACTGTCAGCTATCCCTGAACAGACCCATGCAATTCGCGCATTTCGACGCCGGGCGGTTCCTGGCCGACTATTGGCAAAAGAAGCCGTTGCTGATTCGCAACCCGTGGCGGTCATGGGCGAATCCGGTCGAGCCTGACGAGCTTGCCGGTCTTTCCTGTGAGGAGGATGTCGAATCCCGGTTGATCGTGCAGGCCCGCGGCGGGTGGAAGGTCGAACATGGCCCTATCCCGGAATCGCGTTTCGGCAAGCTGGGCAGGAACCCCTGGACGCTGCTGGTGCAGGCAGTGGACATCCACGCGCCGGACGTCGCCGCGCTCATCGCGCCATTTCGCTTCATTCCCGACTGGCGCATCGACGATGTGATGGTGAGCTACGCCACCGACGGGGGCGGCGTAGGCCCGCATTTCGACCAGTATGACGTGTTTCTGATCCAGGGTCTTGGCAGGCGGCGCTGGCAGGTTGGGGCGATGTGCGACGCCGCCACGCCATTGCTGCCGCATGACGATCTGCGCCTGCTCGCCGATTTTGATGTGGCGGAGGAATGGGTGCTTGAGCCTGGCGATATCCTCTACATCCCGCCCCGGATGGCGCATAATGGCGTGGCGATCGGCGATGATTGCATGACCTATTCGATCGGTTTTCGCGCGCCGTCCCGCAGCGACCTGATCGAGAATTGGTGCGGCGACTTGCTCGGCCGGTTGCAGGACGACGACCGATATGAGGACCCGGAGCCTGCGCCGCAGGACAATCCGGGGGAAATTTCCGCGCCGGCGATTGCGAAGCTGCACGCAATGATCATGGAGACCATGGGCGACCGGGCCGCCTTTGCCCGCTGGTTCGGGCAGCATAACAGCGCCCCCAAATATCCTGAGGTGGATTTCAGGCCCGAACAGCCGGTCACCGGCAGGGATGTGCAGGCCTTCATCGCCGATGCCGTTCCGCTGACCCGCAATCCGGCCAGCCGCTTCTCCTTCATCCGGCAGGACGCCGACTCGCTGTTGCTGTTCGTCGACGGGCAATGTTTCGAATTGGCCGGTGAAGCCGCCGCGCTGGCGGAACGGCTGTGCGCGGGAGGACGGATCGAGATGGATCAGGCGCTTGGGCGGTCGGCTGCAGCAATGGAATTGATCGTCGCCCTGTTCAATCAGGGTAGCGTGGCTTTCGAAACCGGGGATTGAGGGCGGCTGGTCCGGCGGCCGCTTCCCGCCATGCGCCGGGCTGCAAGCCGTCGACCGTCCATTCGCCGATGCTCCACCGCACCAGCCGCAAGGTCGGATGGCCCACCGCCGCCGTCATGCGGCGCACCTGCCGGTTGCGTCCCTCCCCGATCGTCAGCCTGATCCAGCAGTCGGGCACGCTCTTGCGGAATCGCACCGGCGGATCGCGGGGCCATAATGCGGGATCGTCGATGCGTTCGGCCTCGGCCGGGCGGGTCGGGCCATCCTTCAACTGCACGCCGCGGCGCAGAGCGGCCAGGCTGTCCTCGCCAATCTCCCCCTCCACCTGCACCAGATAGGATTTGGGCATTTTGAATTTCGGATCGGCGATCTGCGCCTGAAGCCGGCCATCGCCGGTCAGCAGCAGCAGGCCCTCGCTGTCCATGTCGAGCCGCCCGGCCGGATATATGCCGGGCAGGTCGATGGCGCTCGAAAGGGTCGGCCGGTCCGAACCCATGGTCCCCCGATCGGTGAACTGTGAGAGCATGCCATAAGGCTTGTTAAACAGGATCAACCGCGCCACGCTTTGCTCATTCCTGTTTAGGGAGACCAGCGTCACCATTAGGGAAATCCATCGCCTTCACCAAGGGGCGGGATTGACGCATGGCGCGGCGCGCAATCTGGCGAAAATATGATCCCGATACAGGGGGATAACTTGCTCCAGATTAATACTTTGGTCGATCAGGCGCTTCCAGCAAGGCCCCGTTCCACTGATCATTAACCTCCGGATGCGATGTGCGGCCGGGCGAGAAAGCCTATGGGCGCGGCGGAAGTTATCGGGAGTTTCATGGTGGGCGAGGGACAGGATTCCGGGCCATTTTCGGTCCGCAGGGACATTGCGACGGGCATTGTCCATGTAACCGGCAACGGCTTCTGGACGATGGCGGACATCGACCGGCATTTTGAGAAACTCGGCAATTCCGTGCGGTCTGCGCGTACGGCCGGCGCGCGGGTCATGGCGCTGGTCGATCTGCGCGGCGCGGTCACCCAATCGCCTGAGCTGGTGTCTCACCTCGCGGACCGCGCGGGCGCGGTTTATACTGAAGGGGACAGGATAGCGATCGTCGTGCATTCAAACCTGGCGAAGATGCAGATGCGCCGGGTCGTGCAGAGCGCCGAGTTCGAAATGTTCCTGATGCCCGATGCTGCGGAGGCATGGCTGATGCAGGACCGGCCGGCGGAGGCGGGCAGGCCGGGCTGACCGGCAACATCCCCGACAGCAATCATTGCCCTTTGCCCTTACCCCGCGTAAAGCGCGCGGATTATGGCCCGCCCGCTCATCATCGCCATTCCCAAGGGACGCATCCTGGAGGAAGCGCTGCCCCTGCTCGCCCGCGTCGGCATAGAGCCGGAGGCGGACTTCCATAACAGCAAGAGCCGGGCGCTTCGCTTCGCCACCAACCAGCCCGATGTGTCGATCATCCGGGTCCGCGCCTTCGACGTCGCGACCTTCGTGGCGCATGGCGCGGCGCAGCTCGGCATTGTCGGATCGGATGTCGTCGATGAGTTCGACTATTCGGAGCTTTATGCGCCGGTTGACCTGAACATCGGCCATTGCCGCCTGTCGGTCGCGGAGCCGGAGGGGCTGGCGGCTGAGGATCAGGCGACGATGAGCCATGTGCGCGTCGCCACCAAATATCCCGGCCTCACCCGCAAGCATTTCGAGGCGATGGGCGTGCAGGCGGAATGCGTGAAGCTGAACGGCGCGATGGAGCTTGCGCCTTCGCTCGGCCTGTCCCGCCGGATCGTCGATCTTGTGTCGTCGGGCGCGACGCTGAAGGCTAATGGCCTGGTCGAGACCAGCGTCATCATGGACGTGTCCGCCCGGCTGATCGTCAACCGGGCGGCGTTCAAGATGCGGTCGGGCGAACTGACGCCGCTGGTCGAGGCGTTCCGGCGGGCCGTGGGGGTCAAGGATGCCGCTTAGGCTGGACAGTCGGGATGCCGGTTTCGCCGCCGCCTTCTCCGCGCTGGTCGATGCCCGGCGTGAGGCCGACGAGGATGTGTCGCGGGATGTGACCGCGATCCTGAAGCGCGTTCGCGCCGAGGGCGACGCGGCGCTGGCGGACTATACGCAGCGGTTTGACCGGCATGATCTGGAAGCGAGCGGCTGGAGCGTGACCGCCGCCGAGCGCCGCGCCGCGCTCGATGGCCTTTCGACGGAATTGCGCGACGCGCTGGAACTCGCCGCCGCGCGCATCGCCGCCTATCATGAAAAACAGCGGCCGCAGGACAGCGACGGAACGGACAGCGCCGGGGTCCGCCTTGGCGCGCGCTGGAGCGCGGTGGATGCGGCTGGTTTGTATGTGCCGGGCGGCCGCGCGGCCTATCCCTCGTCGCTGCTGATGAACGTCATCCCGGCCAGGGTTGCGGGTGTCGAGCGCATCGCGATGGTGACGCCGACGCCCGGCGGCGAGATGAACCCGCTTGTCCTGGCGGCGGCGGAGATTGCCGGGATTGGCGAAGTGTGGCGGGTCGGCGGCGCGCAGGCGGTGGCGGCTCTGGCCTATGGCACGGAAAAAATCCGTCCCGTCGATGTGATCGTGGGGCCCGGCAACGCCTGGGTCGCGGAGGCGAAGCGCCAGCTTTATGGCGTGGTGGGCATCGATATGGTCGCCGGGCCGTCGGAAATCGTGGTGGTGGCGGACGGCAGGAATGATCCCGACTGGACCGCCGCCGACCTGCTCAGCCAATCCGAACATGACCCGACTAGCCAGTCGATCCTGTTCACTGACGATGCGGCCTTTGCCGACGCCGTGGCGACGGCGGTGGAGCGGAAGCTTCCCAAGCTTACGACGAGGGAAACGGCGACGACGAGCTGGAACGCCAATGGCGCGATCATCCTTGTCGAGGATCTGGTTTCCGCAATGCCGTTTGTCGACCGCCTTGCGCCGGAACATCTGGAGCTGGCCGTGGACGATCCCGATGCGCTGTTCGCGCTGGTCCGTCATGCGGGGTCCGTGTTCCTGGGCCGCATGACCCCGGAAGCGGTGGGCGATTATGTCGCGGGTCCCAACCATGTCCTGCCGACCGGCCGCCGCGCCCGTTTCTCCTCCGGGCTTTCGGTGCTGGACTTCATGAAGCGCACCAGCTTCCTTGCGCTCGATCAGCGCGCGATCGACGCGATCGGCCCGGCCGCGGTGGCGCTCGCCAAAGCGGAGGGCCTGCCCGCCCATGCCGCATCGGTGGCGCTGCGCCTGAAATAGGGGCGTCCCTGTCGCTGTCCCCTGTTGACGGGGCCGCTGACGACTGGCGAGGGACGCTCCCCTCCCTTGCAGGGAGGGGACCTGAAGGCTGGAATGGGTGGTTAGCTGCCTCATCTATTCCATGCCTCGTCATTCCCGCGACCCGAAGGGCGACCGTAGGTCAACGCGGGAACCCATCTCGCCTCCCACGCCTTGTGTGCCCAAGGCGTGTTGGGTCCCCGCTTTCGCAGGGATGACGGAAAAGGGTGGATTGCGGACCGACAGCTTTCTGGACAAATCAGGGCTAAAGCGGACCAGCGATTTTGCGGAAAGCCTAACGAGAAAGCCTTGCCGGTAAGACAACCGTCAAGGGCTTCGATCTCTTGATTATTGAATGTTGCACCATATCGCGAATATGCCTGCAATCGCCGACTGCGCCCGCCATCAATCACATCTACGGTATAGTATTCTACCGAGTTGGTCAGGCGCACCATTCCAGCTTTGGGGTTCTTTCGCTGTCGCAAAGACAAGCGGCCTCCCCAGTTTTTTCCCAGACAAAAGGCGATTTCGTCTAATGATCGTTCGGTTTAGCCCTCAAAAGCAAGTCGGTCAGAGGTGGGGTCATCACCACTTGTATGAGACGGGATAAAGAAGACAGCCGCAAATCCGATCAAGCCCAAGACGCCTGTCCACGGGACATAGCGATCAAATGGGTCTAGTCGAAACATTCTCATGGATCAGGATATAGCTGGCTGCGGCAGGTTGGGGAAAGACGGAGATAGTCGCTGGATGTCCTCAAATGGTCGCTGTCCGCCTTAAACTTTGCGTGGAAGCACCATGCTTAATATTCCGCTGCTGGCGATCACAAAGCACATTCCGAGAAATAGAATTTGCGTGAGGGGCCGCGTTCCAAACTCATCATCCGCGCCGCTTTGAATGTCGAAATAATATCCTGTGGCAACAGCGATGGTAGGTATGATTGATGCTGCCGTCCAAAGCATCATCCGCCGTCTCCAGATCAGCCAGAAGACGAGCAAGCCCCACATAGCAAAGATGATCATGCCCAAACCCATTAAGACGGATTTATCAGGGCCATACGAAATGCGGAAGGGCCGCTTTTGGTAAGGCGCTTTTAGCGAGCCAACGTCTAATTCTGGTCGCTTCCAGACCGGCTGCTTAATTCAGCCCGCCTGACGAGTTGCAGCCATTCCGCCAAATGCCTGTCCTACATCCGGGCGTCCGTGCTCTACTTCCGCACATGGAACAGCATTCTGCCCCCGCCGCGCATCACGCCGTAGCGATGATCCCGCCGATGCTTCAGAGGCGTCCCGACTGCGACGTAAATGAGACGCAAGTGAGACGTACATGCGACGTGGATGAGACGCACGTGCGACCCAAGTGCGACGTGGGTGAGACTCAAGTGAGACGCACATACGACGCAAGTGAGACGCATGTGAGACGTACATGCGACGCAGGTGCGACGCAGATGAGACCAACATGCGACTTTTGTGCGACCTACATGCGACTTTCCGGCCAAATTCGCGCACAATCCGCAACTTCCGCAACTTCGCTCCCCCGGATCATGCGCGAGGGCCGCGAAAGCGCCGTCAGCAGGGGGTTTCTGGCCTCACGCTCCGTACCGGATTTCGACCGGCTCCACCTCATCGATCATGCCCACCACGGTTTCGCCCGGCAGGATCGGTCCAACGCCGGCCGGCGTGCCCGTGAAGATCAGGTCGCCGGGAGCCAGTCTGACGTAGGTCGACAGGATGGCGATAACTTCCGGCACGCTCCAGATCATGTCGGCGATACGCCCCGACTGCCGCAACGCGCCATCAATGGTAAGGGCGATTGCGGCGTCCGCCGGTGGCGCGCCGGCTTTGAGCGGACCCATCGGCGCGGACTGGTCGAAGCCCTTGGCCATGTCCCATGGACGGCCGCCCTTCTTGGCCTCCGCCTGAAGGTCGCGCCGGGTGAGGTCGATCCCGACAGCATGACCGAATATCAGGGCATTCGCATCGGCAGGGTCGATATCGCCGCCGCCTTTGCCCAGCGCCACGACCAGCTCGACCTCATGATGCAGGTCCTTTGTCATGGAAGGGTAGGGCAGCAGGCCGCCCGGCGTCACGGCGTCGCCCGGTTTGGTGAAGAAGAAGGGAGGCTCCCGCTCCGGATCGCTGCCCATTTCACGGGCATGCTCGGCATAGTTGCGCCCAACGCAGAAGATGCGCCGCACGGGAAACATCTCGCTCGACCCGGCTATGGCTATCGCGGGGGCCGCGACTTCCGGCAAATCCATGCGCAAGACCTCTATCTGGAGGAGAGGCTTGCCCCATTGCACGGAAGGCTGAATGAAAGCCACTACCGATGTGGCAGGCTCTATCTCCCGCCTTTACCGGAAAGGGAGCGACCAAAGCAGCTCCCCTCCCTGCAAGGGAGGGGTTGGGGGTGGGTAGCGAGCGAAGCGAGCAACTGATCCCGCTGATGTGGCCGTCCCGCTTCGGCTTCTCCCTTGCGGCGAGGGAGCCGCCCTTCAGTTCTCGACAAGGCCGAACCGGACGGAGTAGGGGGAACCCATGAACGAACGCTCGAAATCCCGCTCCGCCGCGCGTCTGGCCGCCGTGCAGGCGCTGTATCAAAAGGAAATGGAAGGGACGCCGCTCCCGATCCTGCTGCATGAATTTCATCAGCACCGGCTGGGCGCGACAATTGAGGATGTGACCTACGCCCCTGCGGAGGCGTCCTTCTTCGACGATGTGGTTTCGGGGGTCGATGCGCGGGCGGAGGAAATCGACGCGCTGATCGCGAGCAAGCTGGGCAAGGGGTGGACGCTGGAGCGACTGGACAAGCCGATGCGGCAGATATTGCGCGCGGGGACCTATGAGTTGCTGGCGCGGATCGATGTGCCCACCGGGTCGGTCATCAGCGAATATGTCGATGTCGCCCATGCTTTCTACGACAAGCGCGAATCGGGTTTCGTCAACGGCCTGCTCGACGCGGTGGCGAAAACGGTCCGCGCCTGATTGACCGGCGAGTCCGCCTTCCTTTCCCTGCTCCGGGCCGGAGCCGCCGATCCCGCCGCCCGGGGGCTGATGGATGATGTTGCGGTGCTGGATGTGGGCGGGGCGCGCCTGATCGTCACCAGCGACACATTGGTCGAATCGGTCCATTTTCTGCCCGGCGATCCGCCCGAAACCATCGGGTGGAAGCTCGCGGCGGTGAACCTGTCCGATTTGGCCGCCAAGGGCGCGAAGCCGGTGGCCTGCCTGATGAACTATGCGTTGTCGGGTGATGCGGCGTGGGATGCGGCGTTCCTGTCCGGCTTGCAAGAGGCTCTTGACCGCTATGGCATGCCGCTGGTCGGCGGCGACACGGTAGCGATGCCCGCGGGCGCGCCGCGCAGTTTCAGCCTCACGGCGATCGGGGAGGCGACTTCCGAAGTCATCCCGGCCCGCTCCGGGGCGCAGGCGGGCGATATTCTCTACGTCACCGGTCCTGTCGGCGATGCGGGCGCGGGATTGACAGTGCTGCAGGCCGGCCGCGATGCGCCGGCCGCGCTGATCGAATCCTATCGCCGCCCTCGGCCGCGGGTCCGGGAGGGCGGGACCCTCGTCTCCGCCGTCCATGCGATGATGGATATTTCCGACGGCCTTCTGATCGATACCGCCCGGATGGCTCAAGCCAGCGGTCTGGCGGCTGTCATTGAACATATCCCGGTATCGACGGAACTCGCCGGACTTGCGGGCGGTGGTATCGGCGCATTGCTGGCGGCCGCCACCGCAGGGGATGATTATGAGCTTCTGTTCGCTCTGCCCGATGGGGTCGATCCACTGGTTGCCGCGATACGGGTCGGACGTTTCGAGGCTGGGGAGGGGCTGACATTGTTTCTGGACGGGGCATCCGTGCCTCTGCCGCCTGCGCTGGGGTACGAACACGGGACATGATCGGCCGTTAAGCGGCTTGACGCGGCGCGTCCCGCCGATACTCTAACCTTTCGATTTGTTCAGCTTCGGATGAGGAGGCCGGCCATGCCCATGCGCCGCCCAATGCCCGGACTGCCAGAGCGACCGGAATGGACCCTTCCGGCCGCGCTTCCCCTTTGCGCTATCATGCTGCCCGGTTTTCCCTGCGGAGCGGCCATGACCTAGACAACAACGGGGGAGAGGAACCACAATGACAATAGTATATATCGCCATGGCGTGCGGCGTACTCGCCGTACTCTACGGCATAGTGACAAGTCAGCAGGTGCTCGGCGCATCGCCGGGCAATGAGAAGATGCAGGCGATCGCGGCCGCGATCCAGGAAGGCGCAAAGGCCTATCTGACGCGGCAATACCGCACCATCGCCATGGTCGGCATCGTCGTTGCGATATTGGTGCTGATCTTCCTGGGCGTGACGTCCGCTGTCGGCTTCCTGATCGGCGCTGTCCTGTCCGGCGCGGCCGGATTCGCGGGCATGAACATATCGGTGCGCGCCAATGTCCGGACGGCGGAGGCTGCGCGCGGTTCCCTGCAGAGCGGCCTCACCGTCGCTTTCCGGGCGGGCGCGATCACGGGGATGCTGGTGGCGGGTCTTGCGCTGCTCGCGATCTCGGTTTTCTTCTGGTATCTGACCGGCCCCGCCGGACACGCGCCGGATGATCGCGCGGTCATCGACAGCCTTGTGGCGCTGGCCTTCGGCGCTTCGCTCATCTCCATCTTCGCCCGTCTGGGCGGCGGCATCTTCACCAAGGCCGCTGACGTGGGCGCTGACCTGGTCGGCAAGGTCGAGGCCGGCATTCCGGAGGATGACCCCCGCAACCCGGCGGTCATCGCGGACAATGTCGGCGACAATGTCGGCGACTGCGCGGGCATGGCCGCCGATCTTTTCGAGACCTATGTGGTCACGGTGGGCGCGACGATGGTGCTGACGGCCTTGCTGGTCACAGGCATCGACAATGCGGAACTGATGAAGCTGATGTCCCTGCCGCTGCTGGTTGGCGGCGTGTGCATCATCACCTCGATCATCGGCACCTATCTGGTCCGGCTCGGCTCCAGCCAATCGATCATGGGCGCGCTCTACAAGGGCTTCTGGACGACAGCGCTGCTGTCGATCCCTGCCATCTATGTTGTTACAAACTATGTGCTGGGCGGCATGAACATCGTGTTCGGCGCTGATTTGGACGGCAATGGCGGCTACACCGGCATGGCGCTGTTCTGGTCGATGATGGTGGGCCTGGGCGTCACCGGGCTGCTGGTCGTCATCACCGAATATTATACCGGCACCAATTATCGCCCGGTCCGGTCCATCGCGAAGGCTTCGGAAACCGGCCACGGCACCAATGTCATTCAGGGCCTGGCGATCAGCCTGGAATCGACGGCGCTGCCAACGCTCGTCATCGTGGTTGGCATCGTCATCGCCTATCAGCTTGCGGGCCTGATCGGCATCGCTTTCGGCGCAACCGCGATGCTGGCGCTGGCGGGCATGGTCGTGGCGCTCGACGCCTATGGACCGGTGACCGACAATGCGGGCGGCATCGCCGAAATGTCCGGCATGGAGGACAGCGTCCGCGTCAAGACCGATGCGCTCGACGCCGTGGGCAACACGACCAAGGCTGTGACGAAGGGCTATGCCATTGGATCGGCGGGCCTTGCTGCGCTGGTGCTGTTCGGCGCCTATACGGAGGATCTGAAATTCTACAACGCTGCGCTCGGCCTGACCGAGCCGGTCGATTTCAGCCTCTCCAATCCCTATGTCATCGTCGGTCTGCTGCTCGGCGCGCTGCTGCCCTATCTGTTCGGGGCAATGGGCATGACTGCGGTCGGCCGCGCGGCGGGCGACGTGGTGAAGGATGTGCGCGAGCAGTTCGCCACCAACACCGGCATCATGGCCGGCACGTCGAAGCCTGACTATGCCCGCACCGTCGATCTGGTGACGAAGGCGGCGATCAAGGAGATGATCATCCCAAGCCTGCTGCCAGTGCTTGCCCCGATCATCGTCTATTTCGCGATCGCCAAGGTCGCCGGGATAGCCAATGGCTTCGCGGCGCTCGGCGCGTTGCTGCTGGGCGTCATCGTCTCCGGCCTGTTCGTCGCCATTTCCATGACCAGCGGCGGCGGCGCATGGGACAATGCCAAAAAATATATCGAGGACGGCAATCACGGCGGCAAGGGGTCGGACGCGCACAAGGCGGCCGTAACCGGCGACACCGTGGGTGATCCGTACAAGGATACGGCGGGTCCCGCGGTCAACCCGATGATCAAGATCACCAATATCGTCGCGCTGCTTCTTCTGGCGGCGCTGGCGCACGGGGCATGATCGTCTGATCCGGCCAATCTGGATCAGTCTCCCGAATATGCATTGAAGAAAATAGAAGGCTCTTTCGCTATCCGGCAGCGAGGGAGCCTTTTATTCTGGGGGGACAGGGTGCGGTTTTTCACAAAATGTGCGGGTTTGGCCGGAGCGGCGTTGCTGGCTGCGGCCTATCCCGCCGGAGCGCAGGATGCTGTCAAGGACCCGGCGGGTTCCGCAGTCAAGCGGTGGCCGGTCGAAGCCTTCGCTGAGCTTCCCTTCATGGATAATCCCCAGCTTTCCCCCGCCGGAGACAAGATCGCCGCCCGCGTCGCCATCAATGCGGAACAGCGTTTCGTCATCATGGATATTCATGGGGCGCATGATAACAGGTCGCGCATCATGTCGCTGGGCGACAATGACCTGAACTGGTGGACATGGGTCAATGATGATTGGCTGCTTCTGGGCCTTGGCGCGGAACAGCCGATGGAAGGCATGCCCTGGTACATTACGCGGGCGGTCGGGCTGAGCGTCCAGACCGCAAAGGTCAATATGCTGGCCTCCCGCACGGCCGCGCAGAATGGCGATGACGCGATATGGATAGCGCGGGATGGAACGCCGCGCATATTGCTGTCCTATCAAACCTCAATTTATGGCGACAATGTCGGATTCTGGCCGAAGGTGGACGAAGTGGACATCTCGACTGGGAGGCTGCGCACTGTCGTTCCGTCTCATAGTAACGTCAGGTCCTGGTATGCCGACGCGTCGGGCGCCGTCCGCATAGGGATCGGATACAATGACGCCCAACGCACGTCGACGATGCTCTATCGACCGGACGCAAAGACGGCTTTCAGGACAGTTGCGCGGGCGAACCGGCGGAAAGATGAATCCCTGATCGTTCCACAACTTTTTCTGCCCGAAGCGGGAAAGGCAATCGCCAGCGACGACAGTGATGGCGCGGAAGCGCTATATGAGTTCGATCTTACCACGCTGGAATTGGGCAAGAAGATTTTCGAGGTTCCCGGTTATGATATCGGTGAGATCGTCCCCGATCGCACGCAGACCGGGCTCGCCGGCGTCCGCTATACCGATGAGCGGCGGCGCGTGCATTGGTTCGACTCTGATCTCGCCACCGTGCAGGCGGATATAGACAAAGCGGTCGGGACTCGTCGCGCCACCATCACATCCATGTCGCGCGATCAGTCCAAGCTGCTCGTCCATGTCGGGGGACCCGACCGCCCCGGCGCTTATTATTATTTTGATCGTCCGTCAGGCGCGATGAACCTGCTCGCCAGGGTGAATGAGACGATAGGTCTGGCGCGCCTCGCACCTGTCCGCACCGTCCGGTACAAGGCGCGGGACGGACTGGAGATCGCGGCCGTGCTTACCGTGCCGGAAGGCCGCCCGGAAAAGAACCTGCCCCTGATACTCATGCCGCATGGCGGCCCGTTTGCGCGGGATGAGGAGAGTTGGGACTGGTGGGTCCAGTTCCTGGCCAATCGTGGCTATGCGGTGCTCCAGCCAAATTATCGCGGATCGTCCGGCTATGGATCGAGTTTTGCCGAAAAGGGCGAGGGGCAATGGGGTCTGGCCATGCAGGACGACCTTAATGACGCGGTTGACTGGGCGGTGAAGGAGGGAATCGCGGATCCCAAGCGCGTGTGTATCGCCGGCGCGTCATATGGCGGCTATGCGGCCATGCGCGCCGCGCAACGCGACGGCGGCAAATTCCGCTGCGCCATATCCTATGCCGGGGTATCCGATCTGGCGGCGATGATGCGCTATGACAGCCGATTCCTGTATCATGGCGCGCGCAGCGATTGGCTGAAGGCGCAAGCGCCCGACTATCGCGCCGTGTCTCCCGTAAATTTCGCCTCCAGTTTCTCTACGCCCATCCTGCTGATGCATGGCAAGAAGGACCGGCGAGTGCAGGTTGGCCAGTCGCGAGAAATGGCGGAAAGGCTGAAAGCGGCGGGCAAGGATTATATCTATGTCGAGCAGCCGCTGGGCGATCACCATTTTTCGCGCGAGGCCGACAGGCTGGACTTCCTGAAAAGGCTGGAGGCGTTTCTGGCCGAGCATAATCCGGCCTGACGTTCTGGCGCGCTCGATGCCGCTTTGCACCGCCTTCCCTAGCGCCTAAAGGGGCGGCATGGCGATCTGGGAAACGCATATCCGGCAACTTGCCCTGCTTGAAGAAAAAGGCCGCCTGCGCGCGCTTTCTCCGCGCACTGGCCGGGACTTCGCATCCAACGATTATCTTGGCCTGGCGTCGGACCCGACGATCGCGCAGGCGGTGGCGGATGCGATCGGGAATGGCGTGCCGGTCGGTTCCGGCGGGTCGCGCCTGTTGCGCGGCAATGCGCCGGAGCATGAGGCGCTGGAGGCGAAGGCGGCCGCATTTTTCGGGGTGGAAGCGGCGCTGTTCCTAGCCAATGGTTTTGCCGCAAATCTCGCGCTTTTCTCCACTCTGCCCCAGCGGGGCGACCTTGTGGTGGCCGACGAGCTGATCCATGCCAGCGTTCATGACGGGCTGCGCCAGTCGAAAGCAGCAACTCTCTTTGCTCGCCACAATGATCCGCAATCCTTCCATGATCTCATCGCCGGATGGCGCGCGAAGGGGGGCAAGGGAACAGTCTGGATCGCCGCGGAAACGCTCTACAGCATGGATGGCGATATCGCGCCCATCGATGCGCTGGCGGCGATAGCCGACCGCCATAGCGCCATGCTGGTGCTGGATGAGGCTCATGGAACAGGTGTGTTCGGGCACAAGGGCAAGGGCATCGCGGCGCATCTGGATGGGCAGGCCAATGTCGTCTCGCTCCATACCTGCGGCAAGGCGCTGGGTGCGGAGGGCGCGTTGATCTGCGGCCCACGGCTGGCGATCGACTATCTGGTCAATCGTGCGAGGCCGTTCATCTTCTCGACCGCGCCATCGCCCTTGATGGCGGTGGCGGCGAGCGCTGCGTTGGATCGCGTGGCCGACGGAGACGATCTGCGGTCGCGGCTGTCCGAATTGCGGGGGGAGGCGGATGACGCGATCTGCGCGCGGCTGGGGCTGCCCATGTCGCGCAGCCAGATCATCCCGATCATGATCGGTGACGACAAGCGCACCATGGCGGCTGCGGCGGCGCTGCAAGCGGCGGGCCTGGACGTGCGCGGCATTCGCCCACCGACCGTTCCCACCGGGACTTCGCGATTGCGCATCTCCCTGACGCTGAATGTTGGGAAGGGCGATATCCGCGAACTCGGCGAAATCGTGCAAGGCATCATCCCATGACCCAGGCCCTTGTCGTGACTGGCACCGATACGGGCATAGGCAAGACTGTCTTTGCAGCCGGTCTGGCGGGTGCGCTCGGCGCGCACTATTGGAAGCCGGTGCAGGCGGGCGTCGATCCAGAGGGAGACAGCGAGACCGTCGCGCGCCTCTCCGGTCTGTCGCCCGATCATATTCTGCCGGAGGCTTATCGGCTGACGGTCCCCGCTTCGCCGCATCTTGCCGCCCGGATGGATGGCGTGACCATCGATCCTGCGCGTCTCGCGCTGCCGGTGCTGGGGAGGCAGCGGCTGGTCGTCGAGGGGGCGGGCGGCGTACTGGTTCCGCTGTCCGAAAGCCTCAGCATGGCGGACCTGTTCGCCAGGTGGCAGGCGCCGGTCATCCTTTGCGCCCGCACAGGGCTGGGCACGATCAACCATAGCCTGTTGAGCATAGAGGCGCTCAAGGCGCGGGGCGTGCCCATGCTCGGCGTCATCTTCATCGGCGAGCCGCATGGCGAGAATGAGCGGATCGTGCCGATGCTGGGCCAAGTCAGGTCACTGGGCAGGCTGTCTGTAATCGACCCGCTGACGCCCGGCGGCCTTGCGCGCGCGATGCGCGAATGCGTTGATATATCGGCAATCGAGGCGGCGCTCGATGCGACGATCGAGAGCAAGCCTTGAGCTCGCCGGTCTGGCATCCCTTCACCCAGCATGGGCTGAAGGAAGCGGTCCCTCACATCGTGCGCGGCGAGGGAGCGGTTCTCCATACGGCTGATGGCCGGACGCTGATCGACGGCATTTCGAGCTGGTGGGTGACCACGCATGGCCATTGCCATCCGCGCATCGCGGCGGCCATTGCGGAGCAGGCGTCTCGGCTGGATCAGGTGATTTTCGCCGGATACACCCACGATCCGGCAGAGGAGGTCGCGCGGGGCCTTGTGGAGATGACGCCGGAGCCGCTGGCCCATGTCTTTTTTTCCGACAGCGGATCGACGGCGGTGGAAGTCGCGCTGAAGATGGCGCTTGGATATTGGCACAATATCGGAAACCCCCGGCACCGCATCCTGGTGCTGCAGCATGGCTATCATGGCGACACGATCGGCACGATGTCAGTGGGAGAAAGGGGGGTCTATAATCGCGCCTACGCTCCGTTGCTGTTCGACGTATCGACAATTCCCTTTCCAGCGATTGGTGTCGAAAAAGAGACGTTGCTCGCGCTGGAGGCCGCCTGTTCCGCCGGTGAGCCGCCCGCTGCCTTCATTGTGGAGCCGCTGATCCTGGGTGCAGGCGGCATGCTTACTTATGATGCTATGATCCTGCGCGAGATGGCCGACATCTGCGCCCGCTATGGTGTCCTGTTCATCGCCGACGAGGTGATGACGGGATGGGGGCGGACAGGCACATTCCTGGCTTGCGAGCAGGCGGGCGTGACGCCGGACATCTTATGCCTGTCCAAAGGGATTACCGGTGGATCGCTGCCGCTGGCGGTCACGCTGGCGACGAAGCCGATTTTCGACGCCCATTATTCCACCGACCGGTCGCGGCAATTCTTCCATTCCAGCAGCTATACCGCGAACCCGATCGCCTGCGCCGCCGCGGCCGCCAATATTGCGATATGGCGGGAGGAGGATGTGCTCGCGTCCGTCGACCGGCTGTCGCGTAGACTCGCGGAGCATATGGCGACACTCGCTGCGCACCCGGCATTCGAGAATTCACGTCAGGCCGGTGCGATAGCTGCGATCGACATGAAGGTAAGGGATGCCGGCTATCTTTCCGATCTCGTGCCAAAGCTCCGCGCATTCTTTCTGGACCGCGGTATCTTGCTGCGGCCGCTTGGCAACACCATCTATGTCATGCCGCCTTATTGTATCGATGACGATCAACTGGCGCACATCTTCGATGCGATAGGAAAGTCTGCAGCCTTGTCCTGACGACGATGGGCACGGTTCGGCTTTTCATTCGCGGCTTTTGGCGCTATGGCGGCGCGAATTTTCTCAGGCTTATCGGAATATATGGCGAAAGAAGAACTTCTTGAAATGCGCGGATCGGTTGTGGAGCTTCTCCCCAACGCCATGTTCCGCGTGAAGTTGGAAAATGATCACGAAATCCTCGGCCACACCGCTGGCAAGATGCGCAAGAACCGCATCCGCGTGCTGGTGGGCGACGAAGTGCTTGTCGAACTGACGCCTTATGATCTGACCAAGGGTCGGATTACCTACCGCTTCAAATAATCGGAATTGGGCGAGATGCGCCTGATCCTTGCATCGGCATCGCCGCGCCGCCTCGATTTGCTGAAGCAGATCGGCGTGACTCCTGATGCCGTTGATCCCGCCGACATTGACGAAACTCCGCGCAAAGACGAGCCGCCTGCGCGTTACGCCGCGCGTGTTGCGGCGGAGAAGGGCGCGGCCGTGGCCGAGCGCCATCCCGGCGCCCTGATCCTGTCCGGCGACACCATTGTTGCCGCTGGCCGCCGCATATTGCCCAAAGCGGAAACCGTGCAGGATGCGCGCATGTGTCTGGAACTGTTATCCGGCCGCCGTCATCGTGTGCTGAGCGCAGTCACCCTGATCGCGCCGGATGGAAAGGCGCGTCATCGGTTGTCGGAGAGCATCGTCACGTTCAAGCGTCTGCATCCCGATGAGATCGACGCTTATATCGCAAGCGGAGAGTGGGAAGGGAAAGCGGGCGGATACGCCATACAGGGGCGCGCCGCCGGGCTGATCCGCACTATTCAGGGCAGTCATCCTGGGATCATGGGGCTGCCGCTCTATGAGGTGCGGACCTTGCTTCTTGCAGTGGGATATCCTTGTGACTGAATGGCTATATGAGGAAGGCGTTGGCGAAAGCCGGGCTGCGCTGATTGAAAAGGGCCGGCTGGCCGAGGCGTTGGTCGAGCGTGAGGGACGCCATGTGCTGGCCGGGGCCGTGGCGCAGGGGCGGCTGGTCCGCACCGTCATTCCCCGAAAACGCGGCATCGCCCGCCTCGACAGCGGCGAGGAAGTGCTGATCGAGCCGATCCCACCGAAGATCGCCGAGGGCGCGGTCGTGCTCATCGATATTCTGCGCGAGCGCATTGGCGAGGAAGGACGCGACAAGCTGGCCAAGGGGCGCATTGCCCAGCCGGGGACGAAGGCGCGGCCGGGACCGAGTCTGCTTCAGCGGCTGCGCGCGACCGGCATCCCGATCACCCCCTGTCCGGCGCATGAGGAGGATCGGCTGGAGGCGCATGGCTGGTCCGAAACGCTGGAGGAGGCCATGACCGGCGATGTCGGCGCGGAAGATGCGGCGCTCCGCATTTTCCTGACGCCCGCCATGATCCTGATCGACGTTGACGGCTCGTTGCCCCCGGCGCAGCTAGGTCCGAAGGGTGCGAAGCTGGCCGCGCAGGCGATCCGGCGTATGGGGCTGGCAGGTTCCATTGGCATCGATCTGCCGACAATGAACAACAAGGATGAGCGCGCCATCGCAGCGGCGCAGATCGACAAGATCTTGCCGCTGCCGTTCGAGCGGACCGCCGTAAACGGTTTCGGGTTCATCCAGATCATCCGCAAACGGGAACGGCCAAACCTGATGGAGATTGTGCGGGAGGATAAGGTGCTGACCGCAGCTCTTGCGCTTATCCGCCGGGGAGAACGGCATGGCAATGGCGGCCCGGTGACGCTGGTTTCCGCGCCGGCCGTGATCGACAGATTGCACAAAGCGCCGGACTGGATTGCCATCCTGGAGCGCCGTCGCGGTGGCCATGTCAGCTTGCGCGCCGATGCTGCGCTCGCCATATCCGCTGGCTATGCCGAATAAGACTCATGTCTGCCCCGTTTGCGGCAAGCCGCAGACGCAGGAACAACGCCCCTTCTGCTCGACCGCCTGCCGGGATCGGGACCTTCTCCAGTGGCTGGGGGAGGGGTATCGGGTTCCCGGACGGCCCGTTGCAAACGAGTCAAGCAATCATGAAAATGACGAGGATTAAAGGGTAGACATCAGGCCCGGCCCGCGCCTATAGGCAGCGCTCCCAATCGCGCCACACTTCGCTGGCGCGCTCGCCCGGGTAGCTCAGTTGGTAGAGCATGCGACTGAAAATCGCAGTGTCGGCGGTTCGACTCCGTCCCCGGGCACCATTTCCCTGTTCATCATTGTTCGTTGCCGGCCGCAAATGACGGAATGGTCCGGCTCCCGTCCTCCGTATCCAGGCGGCGCCTGATTTTTTGCATTCCGGCAAGCAGAATGTCTGGAAGGCGCGGGCAGACGGGCCATGGCGTGCAGGCGTAATAAGGGGCAATTTCTCCGGTGGCGTCATGTGGGAGCAGTTCGCCAAGACCGTTGTTGAGAATCGCGCGAACGGATCGATGCCGCAATCCATATTTCGCCGGTCACGGGACAGTCCATTGCAATGATTGCCTGGTGATGCGCGTCCCTTTGGTCGCCTGAAGCCTGTGATTTAAGCCATCTGACGTGGGTCATTTCCCCGCCAGAAATTTTTGTTGCACGCTGCCTAATAAACTGTAACATGTGTGTGCGTTTTAATCGTATCGATATAAGAACGATGGGACGGAGAGGACATGCCAGATAACGCTCTTACCAAGGGGGTGAACGCGCGTACCGGACGGGAGCCGCGTTCGTGAGCCAGCAACAGCCGACGGCGCAGGTCGCCGCTTTCCTCAACCGCGCGCACGCCATGCTCATTGGCGGCGATTGGGTCCGCGATGCGAGCGCTGGCGAGACGTCTATACTCGACCCGGCGACGGGGGCGTCCGTTGCGTCGGTTCCGGCGGGAGGGCAGCAGGAAGTCGATCGGGCAGTTGTCGCCGCAAGGGCCAGTTTCGCTGATGCCCGCTGGCGGGGCCTGCCCGCCAATGAGCGTCGCCGCATTCTGTGGCGTTTCGCTGATCTTATCGAAGCAAATAAGGGCGAATTCACGCAACTCGAAGTGATCGATAATGGCATGCCGCTGGCGTTTGCGGAGTGGGAGATCAGCGCGTGCGTCGATTGGCTCCGTAATGCTGCAGGTCTGGCTACGCAGCTTTATGGCCGCAATGCGTCCAGCGCGATGTCGGGCGGTGGCATGGATATGCACGCCTATACGGAGGTCAGTCCGGTCGGCGTCGTTGCGCTGATTGTCCCGTGGAATGCGCCAGCCGGAAACCTGATGATCAAGCTCGCGCCTGCGCTTGCCGCCGGCAATAGCTGTGTCGTGAAACCGGCTGAGGAAACGCCGCTGTCCACGCTGCGGCTTGCCGAACTGGCACTGGAGGCCGGGATTCCCGAAGGCGTTTTGAACGTCGTCCTTGGCCTTGGGCATGTCGCTGGGCAGGCTCTGGCGGATCATCCCGGTGTCGACAAGATTTCGTTCACCGGCTCCACTGAGACGGGAAAGAAGATTGTCCGGGCGTCTGCCGGCAATTTGAAGCGTGTGACGCTGGAGCTTGGGGGAAAATCACCCGCTATCGTTTTCGATGACGCTGATCTGGAAGCCACGATCCCGCAAGTCGCCATGGGCATTTTCGCCAATACCGGACAGGTCTGCTTCGCCGGGTCCCGGCTGTATGTTCAGCGCGGCGTCTATGACAAGGTGGTTGCGGGCGTGGCGGATTTCGCGCGTTCGCTCAAGATCGGCAGCGGCTTCGACCCGGCCAATATGCTCGGCCCCCTCATTTCCCGGAAACAGCGTGACCGCGTAACCGGCTTTATCGGTAGCGGCCGGGAGCAGGGTGGCGAGGTTGTGACTGGCGGAAACGCGGTCGGCGACAGCGGCTTTTTCGTCGAGCCGACGATCTTCGCGAACGTCCATCGCAATATGGACATCATGCGTGAGGAGATTTTCGGCCCGGTGCTGGTGGCGACGCCGTTCGACGGGATGGATGAGGTCGTCTCTGCCGCGAACGACACCCGCTATGGGCTGGGCGCCGGGATTTTCTCGCGTGACGTCAACAAGGTGCATCTGATTGCGCGCCGCCTGGAGGCGGGCAATGTCTGGGTGAACTGCTATGGCGTCGTCCACCCCTCGCTCCCGTTCGGCGGGTTCAAGGAAAGCGGGTGGGGCCGGGAAATGGGTGCGGAAGGGTTCGCAGCCTTCACGGAGGTCAAGTCGGTATTCGTGAAACTGACGGCGTAACCCGGTCACAGAGCCGAATCGCCAAAGGGAGAAGGTGATGGGTAAGTCGCGTTGGATATTGGCGTCGGCTTTTGTGGCGATAGTTGTTGCCACTGCCTCTTGCGCCCCGCGGCAAGCGGAGGTTTCCTCTCCCGCGCGCGACCGGCTGGCCGAAGCCGCAAGTGAACCGCAAAACTGGCTGACCCACGGCGGCACCTATGATGAGCAGCGCTTCTCCAGCCTGGCCTCAATCAACGCAACAAATATTGGGCAGCTCGGTCTTGCATGGTTCCATGATCTGGGCACCACGCGCGGGCTGGAGGCGACGCCGCTGGTGGTCGACGGCGTCATGTATGTCACAATGCCTTGGAGCAAGGTCGTTGCACTGGATGCGGAGACCGGGCGCGAGATTTGGACTTATGATCCGCAGGTGCCCGGCAGCTTCGGTGTCAGCGCCTGCTGCGATGTCGTCAATCGTGGCGCGGCATATCATGACGGGCGCGTTTTCGTCGGCACGATCGACGGCCGTCTGATCGCCCTGGACGCAAAGAGCGGGACGCTTGTCTGGTCCGTGCAGACGACTGATCGTGACAAGCCCTACACCATCACCGGCGCGCCGCGCGTGGCGCGTGGTAAAGTCTATATCGGCAATGGCGGCGCTGAATATGGCGTGCGCGGCTATGTTTCTGCTTATGATGAAAAGACCGGGCAACTGGCGTGGCGTTTTTATACCGTCCCCGGCGACCCGTCGAAGCCGGACAACGCAGCGTCCGACGCCATCATGGCGAAGCTGGGCCGTGCCACCTGGTTCGGCGACGCCTATTGGAAATTCGGCGGTGGCGGCACCGTCTGGGATTCGATCGTCTATGATCCCGATCTCAACCGGCTCTACATCGGCGTCGGCAATGGCGGGCCATGGAACCGCAAGATCCGGTCTGAGGATAAGGGCGACAATCTGTTTCTTGGTTCTGTGGTCGCGCTCGACCCAGACACCGGCGCCTATATCTGGCATTATCAGGAGACGCCGGGCGACACGTGGGACTTCACTTCGACCCAGCAGATCACACTTGCGACGCTGAGGATCGAAGGGCGCGATCGCAAGGTCATCATGCACGCGCCGAAAAACGGCTTTTTCTATGTGATCGACCGGGAAACCGGGAAGCTGATCTCCGCCGACAAATTTGTGCCGGTGAACTGGGCGGAGAAAGTCGATCTCGCCACTGGCCGTCCGGTCGAGTCGGAGGGCGCGCGGTTTCAGGACAAGCCCTTCCTGGCGAATTCCGGCGCATCGGGCGCGCACAACTGGCACCCGATGGCTTACAGCCCTGCAACCGGCCTTATGTATATTCCGGCGCAGCAGGTGCCCTTCCTTTACGTCAAGGACTCGAAATTCCGGTATCAGCCCGGTCTCTGGGCGCTTGGCGTTGATATGATGAGCACGCCGCTTCCCCAGACGCCTGCCGAAATCGCGGCAATGAAGCAGGCGCTGCAGGGCCGCCTGATCGCCTGGGACCCTGTGGCGCGCAAGGAAGTATGGCGCGCACCCCATTCGGGCACATGGAATGGCGGCATTCTCGCAACCGCCGGCAATCTCGTTTTCCAGGGCCTCTCCGACGCCACCTTTCGCGCCTATCAGGCGGACAATGGCAAAGAATTGTGGAAGTTCGATGCGCAGACGCCGATCCTGCCTGGCGCCATTTCCTATAGCGTCAAGGGCACGCAATATGTCGCGATCGCAGCCGGCAATGGCGGCGGCTTTGCCCTGTCGCTTCCCGCTTTCGACGGACCTCGCCCCCGTCCGACCGGACGGGTCCTAGTGTTCAAGCTTGACGGTAACGCCAAGTTACCGCCGGTCGAGGGTGGCGTCATGGATGCCAATCCGTCTTCAGACCGCTTCACCCAGGCTCAGGTGGAGGAAGGCAATCAGCTCTTTGGCCAGATATGCGCCGCCTGCCATGGCATGGGGACTATCAGCGGCGGCATTGTACCCGATCTGCGGCGCTCCGGCGCGCTGGCCGACAAGGACATGTGGCAACAGATCGTGATCGGTGGCGCTCTTGAAAGCCAGGGCATGGTCGGTTTCGCCAAATATCTCTCGCCCCAACAGGCGGAGACGATCCGGGGTTATGTCTCGGCGCAGGCGGACAAGCTCAAGGCAAAGGGGAAGGAGTGAGGACATGCCGACGCTGCTGACCCACATCCTCGTCAAACCGCACGCGCAGGAGCGATGGGAGGAAATCCTCCGCGATATGGTGCGGCACACTCATGCCGAGGAGCCGGGATGCCTCCGCTACGAATATTGGCGGGGACAGGAGCCGGGGCGCTACTACGCCTTATTGTCTTTCGAGGATGTACAAGCCTTCTACGCGCATCAGGTGAGCGCCTATCACGACCATTATCTCGACGATTTCGCGGATATGTTCAGCGACATGCGGCTGGAATGGATTGATCCGGTAACCGATGGCGGTTCGGGCCTGCCCCGGACCCTTAGCGCGGCTCTGGATGACGATGCGCCCGCGAAATTGAGGACGCAACTCGCCCTTTACCCGATCCTTGTCGCCCAATGGTGGAGGGACGCAGACCCAGGAAGCTGAGGCAATACCGGTCCGACCGCAGGCGACATGCGGCGGCCATTTTAACAGGAGAGGATGAATGAGTAGGACGGCATATCTGCTTGTCTCAGCGGCGGCGCTCGCCCTCGCTGCACACATACCGGCTTCGGCACAGACGGCTTCGACACCGGCGCCTCCACAGGGGGCCGATGAAGAAACCAGCGGTCTGGCCGATATTGTTGTAACGGCGACCCGCCGCGACACCAACCTGCAGCGCACAGCCATCGCGGTATCGGCGGTGGACCAGTCGATCATCGAACAGTCCAACCCTCGCTCGCTCGGTGATCTGGCCGTGTTCGTCCCCAACTTCTCGGCGGCGACCGTGACGAACTTCAATGCCGCATCCTTCTCGATGCGCGGCATTGGCCAGAACACGATCATCATTTATTTCGAGCCGCCGGTCGCCGTTCTGGTCGATGATTTCGTCATGCCTTCGGTCCAGACCCAGTTGCTCGACACATTCGATGTCGCCCAGGTGGAGGTGTTGCGCGGCCCACAGGGGACGCTGTTCGGCAAGAATACCACCGGCGGCGCAGTTGTTGTGAAAACGAAGAAGCCCGAACTCGGCACCATCGGCGCGGAACTGCGTGGCCAGGTTGGCGATTTCAAGACACGCAAGCTGCAGGGCGCGTTCAATGTGCCGATCGGCGATACCCTCGCGTTCCGCGGCGTCATTGGTTACGAATATTCGGACGGCTACTATCGCAACGGGGCCTGTTACGGGCTGGTCGTGTCCTTTGTTCCTTCAAAATTCGCCGGGCGCACCGGCTGTGGGGATGGTGAGCGCCTTGGCGGCCGGGACGTTTGGAACGCACGGGCGAAGCTGCTGTGGGAGCCGTCCAGCAATTTCAACGCCCTTCTGCAATATGAGAATATCCGGGACGATTCCGAGAGCATTCCTGGCGTCAACGAAACCAATACGGGCGTTCTGTTCGATATTCTTGGCGTCGGCCGGTCCAATCCCGCAAGCAAGGACCCGCTCAACAATGCGGGCATCAGCAACCGTGACGATACCCTGCTGTTCATGCAGAAGGGGCATCGCGTTTATGTGGACGGCCTCTATCTCAACATGAACCTGAATGTCGGGTTCGGCACCTTCACCTCGGTCAGTGGCATCCGTAAGCAGAAGTCGCGTTTGCCCAGCACCTATCCGGATCAGGCGCCGGTCGCGGCGGATGGGGAAATTCTTTCGCTGTTCGACGCATCGCGCGATGACGACCGCAAGACATGGCAGCAGGAACTTCGGTTCGCTTCCGACCTTGGCGGCGCCTTTGATTTCGTGGCCGGCGGTTTCTATCAGCATGACGAAGCAAGCTATTGCGTTACCGAGACGCTGGGCTTCCAGGATTTGGTGACTGCGCCGACACCCTACGGGACTTGGAACCAGACACCCTATATCCTCTGCAACGCGCAGAAGGGGCGTTCTACAGCGGTCTTTGCCGAGGGCACATTGAAGCTCGCGGAAGGGCTGACCCTGACTGGCGGCGCGCGTTATACCTGGGAAAAGAAACGGTGGTGGGGCCGCCAACAGGTGTTCATCCCGCAACTCAACGGCGGCAACGATCCCTCAATCATCGTCAATGAGGCGCTCGACGCCAATGTCTTCGACTATCCTGCGGGCGTCATCCAGATCGGGGCGAAAAGCAGCGATCCGACATGGCGGGCAAGCATCAGTTATCAGGCAAATCCAGACCTGTTTCTCTACGGCACCTATTCACGGGGGTTCAAAGGTGGTGGGTTCAATGACCAGATCGGTACGTTTCATCCCTTCCTGAACGCTGATGGCTCTGACAACAACGCCTTGTTCGCCGCGGCTGCGGCGGCGACCAAGCCGGAAACGGCCGACAGTTTCGAGATTGGCGTAAAGAGCGAGTTCCTGGATCGCAGGGTCCGGTTCAACGTCACCGGCTTCCATGTCACCTATAGCAATCTGCAAAAGCAGATTGTGGTGCCGTTGATAGTGAACGGCCAGCCTTTTCAGGTCACAACCTTCTTCAATGCGGCCAAGGCCGTGGTGAAGGGGGTTGAAGCGGAACTGACAGCAATCCCAGCACGGGGCCTGACGTTGCGGGGCGTATTTGGATATCAGGACGGCAAATATAAGGAATATGTGACGCCGATTCCGGCGGGCTATAATCTCGCCGATGCGCCGCTGGACCGTGCGCCGAAGGTCACCTGGTCGGCGGATGCAACCTATGAATTGCCCATCAGCGACTTCAAACTGCTGCTTAATGGCAATGTGAACTATGTCGGCCGCAACCTGTTCACCCAGTCGATCGACAGTCTTGCTGACAATACTTACCTGAACGCACGCACATTGCTGAATGCCTCGATCACTTTGGCGCAACAGGATGACAGCTATTATGTCCGCCTAATCGGTCAGAATCTCGCGGACAAGCGCTACAAGACCGCGTCGCAGGTGGTGGGCGGTCTTTGGCAGAACAGCCAATATGGTCCGCCGCGTTACTTCGGGCTGGAGGTTGGCCTCAAATTCTCCTCAGCGGCCAACTGACAAACTGGACGGCCGGGGCATGTCTCCGGCCGCCCTATTTTACGGGACCGACTTCCAGTTCGGCGCGCAGTGCCGATAACTCCTTGTGCAATTTCTCCAGCCTGTCCGCTATACGCGGCCGGAAGGCGTCATTCGCGACGCTCAGCGCCGTCATCAGGAAATTCACTTTCAACTCGCGGGCCATGCATTCGTCCGGCACCCGGCCGGTCGCCCATTTGTGAAAGAGGACATATTCCGTGTCCGTCTGATACATGGCGATCCGTTGCAGATCGATGCCGGGTAGCAATTCCCCGCGCTGTTGCGCATTGACCAGCCATTTTTCGATGCGTTGATAGGGCACGCTGCGCAGATCCTGTAAAACGGCTTCGCGCGGCTTGGACGCAAAATAAAAATTGATGATGAGCCGCGCAAACTCCGGTCCACGGAATAGTTCCTCCGCAATCCAGTCATATTCCCGGAACACTGCATCGACATCCTGCCCGCGCGGCTTGTGCGAGAGCACTGTGGTCAGCGATCCCATATGCTCGGCAAGCGCGGCATAGATAATGCCCTCACGGTCGCCAAACGCGCGATAGAGCGTCCGGGCTGCGACTCCCGCCCTATCGCAGAGCCTGGCGATCGTCAGATGCTCCTCGCCGCCCTCGTCCAATATTTCGATGGCGGTGCGCAATATCCGTGACCGCCGCGCGATCATCTCCGCACTGAGATAAGGGCCGAGGGAGCGGCGCTTCCTTGGATTTTTGCGAGGCTCAGTCATGCGGCCCCGGATAGCGCAGCCCGGCCTTCTAGAAAACCGGTTCGAAACAATGAACGAGAGTTTGGCGATCACGAGGCCATGCATGGCAATGCCAAAGAAGCGCATCCGTGTTAAGATTGACGCGCCTTCGGCCTCGGATTACCTCTCTGCAGGCGGTTGCCGCAGAGTAGCCCGATGGGAGATTCTTGATGGCTGCCCTGGCAATTCCCGACCATATTCCACCGGAACTTGTCGTCGACCTCGATATTTATGACCTGCCGGGCGCCAGCGATGACCCGCAGCGCGCCTGGCTTAACTTTCGAGGTTTCGGGCCGATCATCTGGTCGCCGCATAATGGTGGCCATTGGGTTGCTACGGAGGGTGCCGACGTCGCAGCCTTCTTTCGCGACCACAAGCGTTTCTCTAGCGCCAGCGTTACTATTCCAAGCGTACCCGCCGATCCCTTGCTGCCGCTGGAGGCGGACCCGCCCACGCATGGCGATTATCGCCGGGCGATCATGTCCTTCCTTACGCCTGTCCGCGTCCGCGCGTTGGAACAGGACATTCGCGTCCTTACCGGCGAATTGATCGATGGCTTTCTTCCGGCTGGCGCTTGCGAATTTATTGGAGACTTTGCGCATCGATTGCCGCTGATCATCGTGTTGCGGCTCCTCGACCTTCCGATTGCCGATCGCGCCTGGTTGCATGCCCGCACCGAAGTTTTTGCGCGCCATCCCGATCTTGAAGCCAAGCTTACCGCTTATGGCGAAGTGCGCGCTTATCTTGATGACCGGATCGCCGAGCGCTGCTCCAAGCCGGGCGACGATTTGATCAGCCATCTCCTGTCGGCGGAGGTCGATGGCCGTCCGTTGAACTCCGGCGAACTGTTATCCACCTGCACCATGGTTACCTTTGCCGGTCTTGATACCGTGGCGGCTATGTTTGGCTTCATCGCGCTCTTTCTGGCGCGGAACGCAGAGATGCGGCGCTTTATCGTCGGCCATCCCGACCATATGTCCGCAATCGTGCCGGAGCTACTGCGCCGTTATGCCACCAGCAATATGGGCCGGGTGCTGGCGGAAGATGTGGTGCATAACGGCGTGACGATGAAGCGCGGCGATCATATCATGCTGTCGCCGAGCCTCCATAACCTTGATCCGGCGATCTTCCCCGACCCCGAACGGATCGATTTCGGCAGGCCGCCGCGTCACATCAGCTTCGGTACAGGCGTGCATAGCTGCGCTGGCGCCCAGCTTGCTAGGATGGAGGTTCAGATATTCATTGAGGAATGGCTCCGCCGCATCCCGGACTTTTCGGTCGCCGCAGGTGCTGAAGTCCCGGCGCGTGCGGGGCCGGTCAACACCATCGATCATCTCCCTCTGGTGTGGAAACCGCCATCATAGTTGAGCGCCATAACGCATAAGTGGCGCAAGCACTCTCTGATCCATTAGCTTGTGGTTCCAGAAGCAGGCGTCATGATGCGATGACCGAGGGGAGAGAGGAATGGCGTTCAATATCACCCTGCCGCGATTGATGCGGATCGGCGCGGGCGCTGTGCGGGATCTGACCGAGGTTCTAACGTCGTTCGGGCTTAGCCGTCCGTTGATCGTAACCGACCGCTTTCTGTTTGAAACAGGGCGGGCTGCGATGCTGCAGGATGCCGTTGCCGCAGCAGGACTGGAGGCTCGGATATTCTTCGACACAGTGGCTGAGCCAACGGCGGCATCCATTGAAGCGGCCCTGGCTTTTCTTCTGGAAGGCGATAATGATTGCGTGGTCGGTTTCGGCGGCGGCAGCCCGATCGACAGTGCAAAGGCGATCGCCGTGCTTGCCGTTCATGGCGGGCGCTGCCGCGACTATAAGGCGCCGCATCTCCAGGATATGCCGGGGTTGCCTATCATCGCCATTCCGACGACTGCGGGCACTGGTTCGGAAGCTACGCGCTTCACAATCATCACCGATGAAGTCAGCGACGAGAAAATGCTCTGTGCGGGCCTCGCCTATCTTCCAGTCGCGGCGCTCATTGACTTTGAGCTGACTCTGACGATGCCGCCCCGCTTGACTGCGGATACGGGGATAGATGCGTTGACGCATGCGATGGAAGCCTATGTGTCGCGGCGCGCAAACCCATTTTCGGACGGATTTGCCCTATCAGCGATGCGAGCGATCGCGCCGAATCTCCGCCGTGTCTGGGCTGATCCGGGCAATCGTCAGGCTCGCGAGGCGATGATGCTCGGTTCGACGCAGGCGGGGATAGCCTTTTCAAACGCCAGCGTTGCGCTTGTGCATGGGATGAGCCGGCCGATCGGTGCGCATTTCCATGTGCCGCATGGATTGTCGAATGCTATGCTGCTGCCAATGGTGACGGCCTTCTCCGCGCCTGCGGCACTGGCCCGTTACGCCGACTGCGCCCGCGCCATGGCCATTGCAGGGGATGAGGAAAGCAATCAGGGAGCGGTCGGCAAGCTGTTGGAAGAACTGGAGCGGTTAAACGCAGACCTGCAAGTTCCGTCTCCAGCAGCCTATGGCATTGATCCTGACAAATGGTTCGCCTTGTTGCCCCTCATGGCGGAACAGGCGCTCGCCTCCGGATCGCCAGGTAATAACCCCATTGTCCCGACCGTCGAACAGATGGTGGAAATCTATCGCCACGCATGGGCTGCTTAGCGTGCGGTCAAGCGGCTGAGGCCCGTTCTTCGATCAGCGCGTTCTGCATCGCGATGGCGTTGCGCTTCGGCGGCGCGCCAAACATGCGCGCATATTCGCGGCTGAATTGCGAAGGACTTTCATAGCCGACCTGAAAGCATGCCGTTTCGACATTGACGGCGGTCGAGACCATAAGGCGGCGCGCCTCCAGCAAGCGCAGTTGCTTTTGATATTGAAGCGGCGTCATCGAGGTCAGCGCCTTGAACTTACGGTGAAAGGCGGAAGGGCTTAGCCGGGCGATGGCGGCGAGTTCTTCAATCCTTACAGTTTCCCTGAAGCGATCCCGCAAATCGTGCAAGGCGTCCATCACTGGACGCGACGGGCTGTTCGCCAGGGTCATTCTGGCGATGTCGCCGCTATGCGGACCGGTGAGTAGCCAGTAGCAGATTTCCCGCATGATTACGGGATATAGCGCCGATATCGCCTGCGGCGTGTCGAGCAACCGCACAAGGCGCAGCGCGCAATCGGCGAGCGGTCCCTGAAAATCCGTCACGAGGACGCCCCGGCCAGGCTCTCCATTCGATCTGGGCGGTTCCTTCAGGCCTTCGGCGACGCTTCGCATGATAGCGACATCCAGCTCAAACGCGAGAACCAGGCACGGTTCGCCGGGTGTCGCCTCGATCACACGGCCGACAGAGGGCGTCTCCACGCCAATGACGAGCGCCTGTCCCGCCCGGTACTCCAACTGGGTGCCTCCAAACGTCGCCCATTTTGCGCCCTGGGCCACGACGCACATGGAAGGTTTGAAAATCATGTGCGCCGGCGGCTTGGGATGGTCGGACCGCATGATCGCCATGCCATCGATAGCCGTCATGAACGGAGAGTCTCCGGGATGGCGTTCTGTATATCGCAACAGCGCATCCGCCAACGGATTCATACCCATGCCTTCATGCTGAACCTGATCCAGACAATATATGTAGAGCAGGAATAGGCAAGAAATAGATCGGTTCTGGCATTCCGAGTGACGGCGTGAACGCTGCATTATGTGGCCATAATTTTCCGCCTCTCCATCCTTTCGAGAAAGAAAGCGAAGTTATGTCAGATAGTAAGATCGCAATCATTACCGGCGGCAGCCGGGGAATTGGCCGGAACACTGTGCTTTGCCTGGCCGCACGCGGCGTCCGCACGATATTCACGTATAAGTCTAATCGTGCAGAAGCGGAGAAAGTGGTGGCGCTTGCTTTGGAAGCGGGCGGGGAGGCGGTTGCTCTCCCTCTCGATGCCAGCGATGTTGCGTCGTTTGACAGCTTTGTGGATCAAGTGCGGGCCACCTTGGCTGTGCTGGGAACGGAGCGGTTCGACTATCTCGTCAACAATGCAGGCACCTCATCCAATGCGACCTTGGAGACAATCACCGAGGCGGAAATGGATGCGCTCTACAATGTGCATTTCAAGGGCGCGATGTTCTTGTCGCAGAAGCTGCTGCCGCTCATGAATGATGGCGGCCGTATCGTGAATATATCCTCCGGTCTCGCCCGTTTCGCTATGGCGGCGCGCATCGGCTATGGCCCGATCAAGGCGGCCGTGGAGGCTTTGAGCCGGAACATGGCTCTGGAACTGGCGCCGCTCCGGATCGCTGTGAATGTCGTTGCGCCAGGCGCGATCGCCACCGATTTCAGCGGTGGGATCGTCCGGGACAATCCGGAGGTGAACAAGGCGGTCGCCGCCCACACGGCGCTTGGCCGCGCTGGTTTGCCCGAAGATGTAGGACCGGTGATTGCCGGGCTGCTCTCGGATGCATTTGGCTGGGTCAATGCCCAGCGTATCGAAGTCGCTGGGGGTGTTCATATATAGGAGTTTGCCGGACGCCCGGCCAGCGTTCCAGAATGTTGGATGTGATGTGCAGGACGGGCAAGGTCTATTGCTCGTTCCGCCGCCTTTCTTTTTCCTCCGTTTGCCACACCGTCTCGCCGGTTTGCCATTGAGTCGGGCAGCCCTTGCAGTCCTTCATCCAGGCGTCCTGGAATACCGCGAAACGTAGTTTGACGCCCTCCATTGTCGCACCCTCCAGGTTCGCCTCGTAGAATTTCGCTTCCATGAGGTCCGTGTTGACGAAGCGCGCGCCATGAAAAGTCGCGCCCTTCAGCAGAGCCTTTTCCAAAGTCGCCGCCGTCATATCGCTACGGTCGAATATGGCCTTTGCCGCCCGGACGAAGGAGAGGTCAGCGCCGCGTAAGGACGCGCCGGTGAGGTTCGCCCCTCCCATGAACACTGTCGTCATGCGTGCGCCTTCCATGTCTGCGCCAGTCAGGTTCGCGCCTGAGAGATTGGCATGCCGCAGATCGGCGCGTGACAGTTTCGCTTGCGAAAGGTCCGCGCCTGTCAGGTCGGCATTGGATAGGTCGGCGAAGCGGAGGTCCGCGCCGGGGCATTTCGCCGCGGGTCCAATGTGGCATCCATTGATGATCCATGGGTCGGGGCGTTCTTCGACATTGACGATCACCTGTTGCGCCTGAACGGGGGCGGCGATGCACAGGGCGGCATATATAAAACTGGCTATTCGCATGGCGTCATCCTCGGAAAGCAAGGCCGCCCGGCACGACCGGCGAGGGAGGTCGCTGGTCGTGCCGGGCGGCGGTATGTCCGGGCGTTCGCTGCACCCGGAATACCGGTAGGAATCAGGCTTCGGGCAGTTCAAATACCCAGAAGGACCCGCCTTGGCTGACCGACTTGGTTAGGTCCGCCATGTCGCCGCCCCAGAGCGGAACTGCGCCGCCATAGCCGGAGGCGAGGCCGATATATTGCTTGCCTTCCGACTCCCAGGTGATGGGCACCGACACGACGCCCGATCCGGTCTGGAATTTCCACAGTTCTTCGCCTGTCTTGGCATTGAACAGCTTCACATATCCATCGCTGGTGCCCTGCACGACGATATTGCCCTTGGTCGTGAGGTTGCCGCCCCAGAGCGGCAGATGCTCCTTGGCTTCCCAGGCGATCTTGCCGGTCGCCGGGTCCATGGCCCGCAGCACGCCGACATGCGTGTCGAACTGCTTGCGGATGCGGAACCCCTGACCGAGATAGGCAGCGCCCTTGTTATAGGTGACGTTCTCCGTCCAGTAGTCCTCCGACCAATCGTTCGAGGGGATGTAGAAATATCCGGTGCCGGGGTTGTAGGACATCGGCATCCAGTTGGTGCCGCCAAGGAAGTTTGGCGTCACCTTGATGCTTTCGCCCTTGTCCTTGCCAGGGGCAGGGGGCGGCGGACGCTGGCCGGGATTCTCATTCGGGCGGCCGTTCGCCACATCCCAACTACTGGCCCAGCTAATGTCTGGCACAAACGGGTAGATGCCCAGCGCCGATCCCTTCTGCTTGCTGATCTTGCCGTCGCGCTTCGTCAGCTTGTCGAGATCTGTCAGGAAGAAATAGCCGTTGCGATCGGCATGCGCGCCGGCGCGGATGGTCTTGCCGTCCTTCTTGTAATCGAACAGCACGATCGGGTTGTTGCCCGAAAAGTCCCAGGCGTCATTGGGCGTGTGCTGGAAGAAACCGACCGGCTCACCTGTCGACGGTTCAATATAGACCTGCCCCGACGTGTAGAGGCTGTCGCCCGGCGAACGCTTCCATGTGTTCCAGGGGGCGGGGTTGCCGGTGCCGATGATGATGGTGTTGGTTTTCTCATCATAGGTGGCCGACTGCCAGGGAGCGCCGCCGCCATGATTCCATGCCTCAACCTTCTTGCCGTCCTTGTCGTTCGGCCAACTGGGCGCCTTGGGATCGCCTGTGAAGGTCGAAGGCTTGCCGTTCAGGCGGCCCTGATGCCCTTCGACCATCGGACGCATCCAGATTTCCTCACCGGTGTCCGGGTCTCGGGCGTAGAGCTCGCCGACTACGCCGAATTCGTCACCTGATGATCCGTGGATCAACAACACCTTGCCGGTTTTCTTGTCCTTCACAATCGTCGGCGCGCCGGTCATGGTGTAGCCCGCCTTGTGATCCTGGAACTTCTTGTTCCAGATCACCTTGCCGGTCTTGCGGTCCAGCGCGACCATGCTGGCGTCGAGCGTGCCCATGAAGATCTTGTCGCCATAAATGGCGGCGCCGCGGTTCACCACGTCGCAGCAGGGGCGGATGTCATCCGGCAGACGCGCGGCATAGGACCAGATTTTCTTGCCGGTCTTGGCGTCGAGCGCAAAAACGCGGCTGTAGGAAGCGGTCACATAGATAACGCCATCGTAGAAAAGCGCTTGGCTCTCCTGCCCGCGTTGCCGTTCGTCGCCGAAGGAGAATACCCATTTGGGCACCAGCTTTTTCGCTGTATCGGTATTGATCTGGTCAAGTGTGCTGTACCGCTGGGCGCGCACGCCAAGGCCGTACATCAGCACATTGTCGTTGGTTTTCTCGTCATTGAGAATGTCTTCCCAGGTCACGCCGGGCAGCTTGAAATCATGCTTGGGCGCTGCATTCTGCGCCAGTACCGGCCCCGCCAGCATCATCGCCAGTGCGGACACCGCCAGACGCCCCCGTCTTCCTTCCATCGCATCCTCCTTTGACCAGCAGCGTTCGTCGCCGCTTACAGGGAGGAGAGTAGAGAGGGTTTCTGAGATGGTCCTGAGATGATCCTGAGAAGTCTCTCAGAATGACTTATGCTTTGGTCCCATGCCGCAGGGCAAATCCGATGCCGCGCACAGTCGCAAGATCGGGCGCGGACGGGTGGTCGGCGAACCGCTTGCGCAGATAGCCGACATAGACGTCGACCGCATTCTCGGTAACATCGGCATCGGCACCCCATGCGCTGTCCAATATCTGGCCGCGGGTCACGACTTGTCCCGGCTGACGGGCGAGGAACAGAAGCACGTCAAACTCACGGCGGCTGAGATCCAGATCACGGCCCTCGACCTGCGCGGTGCGGCCCCGGACGTCCAGCGCCAGCGACCCTATGACCAGCCGGCCCTCGCTTCGCGCATCGCTGCGGCGGATCATCACCGCCAGTCGAGCGAGCAATTCTTCGAATGAGAAGGGCTTGGTCAGATAATCGTCCGCGCCGCAGCGAAAGCCCTCCAGCTTCTCGTCCAGACTGGCGCGCGCAGTCAGCATGCAGATCGGCACATCAACGCCGTCAAGTCGCAGGACCCTGCACAAATCCGCCCCGTCCATATCGGGCAGGCCCAGATCGAGGATAGCTGCGTGGAACAGGCCGGAGGACAGGCGCGGGCGGGCGCGCTTGCCGGACGTCTGCCATTCCACAGCGTAGCCTTCCGCCATCAGTCCGCGATGGATGAACCGCCCGATGCCGGGATCATCCTCCACCAGCAGGATATTCATGACAACACCGGCAAAGACAGGGACACGCACAGTCCGTCGCCGTTGCGATGATTGGCGGCCATGATATTCCCCCCATGTTTGTCGGCGATCCAGCGCGCCAGTGACAGGCCAAGGCCAGTACCCCCCCGACTGCGGCCGGCGGCGGTCTGCACATAGGGATCAAAGATACGATCCAGCTCAATCTCCGGCACGCCTGGTCCCTCATCGCTGATCGCAATCCGCGCACGATCCTTATCGGCCTGCAGATGCAGCGTTACAGACCCCGCTGGAGGCGAGAATTTGACGCCATTGTCGATGATTGCGACCAGCGCCTGACACAGGCGTTCCTGATCCCCGGCCACCGGTACAATGTCCGGCGCACAGTCTAGGTTCAATGTAATGCCGCTTGCCAGCGCGAAGGGCGCGGCCATGCCATAGGCGTCACGCACGACCTCGCCTAGATCGAACCGGTCGCTGTTCAGCGCCAGCGCGCCATCCTCCGCGCGTGCCAGCGTCAGCAGATCGTCAAGACGGCGCTGGAGGAACAGGCTGCTGTCCAGAATATGCGTGAGTGCGTCATGCAATGCGTTTCTGTCTCCAGGATGACGCAACGCCACCTCCGCCTCTCCGCGCATTACGGTAACGGGCGTCCGCAATTCATGGCTGACCTTGGACAGGAACAGGCGGCGTCGTCCGTCAATGTCCTTCAACTCGTCATTCGCGCGTTGCAGCGCTCCGGTGCGGCGTGCGACCTGATCCTCCACTGCGCTCGCCATGCTGTTGAAGCGGGTGGCGAGGTTTCGCAATTCGCCCAAACCGGCGGGTCTCACTCGCGCGGGCCGTTGTTCTATGGCGATTTTGCCCGTGCCTTCCACAAGCGCCGCGATGGGCATCACTATACCCCGCCATAAGAGGAAGCCGATCATCGCGCACAGAAGCAGGATGAAAAGCGCAACACTCCAGATCATCGCGTCAATTCGCGCCTGAACATCCTGAATCGAAAGGGTCGCTTCCTCCGCTTCCTGTTTCTCACGCAGGGCGATTTCATGAGACAGGCGGCGAGCCTTCATCCAGTCCAGCGTTTCGTCAGGCCCATCGATCATCGCTGCAAGATGCTGCGCAGCATTCCCCTCCCGCGCCTGATGCTCCTGGCTTTCATCATCCTGACCAATGAGCGCGCGTTCGCTCTGGATTGTGGCGAGATAGTCGGGGACGCTGATCCTGACGGATTGGTCCAGCACATGCTTTTGCCGGTTGTCGGCGACCGTGCGCGCCATGATGTCGGCCTCCAGCCGCGTGACCAGCAATGCCTGCCGGTGCGCCATATCGACGCGCGCCAGCAGGCGAGCGCCGGACGAATGGCTCCAAACGGACGTAGCAATGAGAATGCCGAGGGATGACAGCAACGCGATTGCGCTAAGGACCATTGTCGTCCTGAAGGTCATATCCTTGCCTGCCCCGTCTCTCCACGCGCCTGGCCGTCGGGCGGTCAAGCTGGCCGCGGGATGCTAACAGCCAGCGGAGGTTCGGCGCATTATACTTTAGGCCAACGGCTGTTCACGGCGCATAATCTGCGGTGGCTGTTCCGACTCCGCCCTGGCTGGGACATGCAGCGACACCGCAACTGGCATTGCCTATTGACCGGATGCGAGGTTGGCGGTTCAGACGGTTTCGAAATATCGAGGTCGCCAATGTCTGACAGTTCCTATCTTCTCACCCTGTCCTGCCCCAATCAGCCGGGTATCGTCGCGAGGGTGACCGCAAAGCTGTTCGAGCATGGCGGCAATATTCTGGAAGCGCATCAGTTCGACGACACCGAAACCGGCCGCTTCTTTACCCGAATCCTGTTCAATCTCACCGTTGGCGACAGCGCCGGGCCGCTCATCGAGGACTTCGATGCCGTGGGTGAACATTATGGGATGGACTGGGCGATCCGGCCTGCGAGCACGCGGCGGAAAGTGCTGCTGCTGGCTTCCAAATTCGATCATTGCCTGGTCGATCTGCTCTACCGCTGGCGCAATGGCGAGTTGAAGATGGATGTGGTGGGCATCGTCTCCAACCATCCGAGAGAGACTTTCGGCGCGGCGGACTTTGGAGAGGTTCCCTTCCACTATCTGCCAGTGTCGCCCAGCACGAAATCGGAACAGGAAGCACAGATAAAACATATCGTGCAGGCCAGCGGCGCAGAGCTGGTGGTGCTCGCCCGCTATATGCAGATATTGTCGGATGACCTGGCGGCTTTTCTGGCGGGGCGGTGCATCAACATCCACCACAGTTTCCTGCCGGGCTTCAAAGGCGCCAAACCCTATCATCAGGCGCATGCGCGGGGCGTCAAACTGATCGGCGCAACGGCGCATTATGTTACCGCCGACCTGGATGAGGGGCCGATCATCGCGCAGGATGTCGAGCGCATCAGCCATCATGACTCGCCCGACGACCTGATCCGCAAGGGGCGCGACATTGAACGGCGCGTTCTGGCGCGCGCCGTGGCCGCCCATCTGGAGGGGCGATCATTCACCAACGGACACAAGACCGTCGTCTTTCGCGAATGACACCGTTGTCGGCGGAGTCGCGTCAAATATCCGCGATTCCGCGACGGCAATGCTGTTCACATTACGGTTAATTGCTGCATATGGAACCGCGCACACCGAATGCCGTGGAGACTGGCGTGGATAATGAAATTGCAAGGCTGACGGAGGTGCAGAAAAAATGCCTGCGTCTTGTCGCCGAAGCAAAAACATCCAAGGAAATCGCCATCGAAACGGATCTGACCCCCATGACGGTCGATCAGTATCTGCACCGGGCAATGGCGATTCTGGGGACGACGAGCAGGCGGGAAGCCGCGCGGCGATTCGTCGAGTGGGAGGCGTCCCAGCAGTTAAGACGGTTTGAATTCAAATCGACGCCGGTTGCGGAGCCGCAGGAATCCGCCAATCCTCCAGTCACAGTTCGCGGTAAGAACTGGTTGGCAGCGCTCAGGCTGCCACCGACAGGAGGAAAGCCAAATGACCTCGACTCCGTAACCAGACTGTTCGCGATCTTCCGGATCGCGCTTGTTTCGACGGTGGTTACAATCGCCATCGTCATTATCGCAAAAGGCGGCTTCATTCTTCTTTCGTAAGAACAGCGCCGCCTATCCCAGACATCCAGAAGCAAACAACGCTGCACCCTTCGGGCAGCGAAGGAGGACTCATGCAAGGATATAATCCAATGACCGCCCGCCGGATCGTGGTGGAAATCAACCGCACTCATGCGGCGATCGACGCATCGCTGATGCGGATGACCCAACTTACGTCGAGTTTCTTGGCCGCCAACAACGAAGCCAAGCTGCCGGCATCGGCTGCACAGGTTGCCCTGGAGGATATGGTGAAAGGCCTGACCACGATCGTAGAGGGTCGCGGCCAGTTCGTGTCCGCCCATCACAAGATGGTGGAAATGAAGAACGCGTCGAACCTGAAGAACACGGAAATCGGCTGCTCGCCCGGCCCGATCTGCAACCCCTTCCAGCCGGTGCAGCCGCAAACGTCGCACCTGCGCGAGGTGTCATAAGCAGCGTGACGGTCTTGACTGATATCGAGAGCTGCTAAAGTGCAGCAACAGATGACGCTCCTGCACCTCTATGTGATCTTCACCCTATGCTGTTGCGGTTACGCACTGGCGGCGGGCGGCGTGACCGGCAGGGCAGGGGCGGCAGTCATCCTGATCAAGACCGTGCTGGACCTGTCTACGGCCTGGATCGATTACTCCTGGCAGGGAACGATGTATCCGTTGTTGTTCATCGACGTCGTTTGCCTTGCCTGTTTCATGGTGCTCGCCATGCGGAGCGATCGGTTGTGGCCCCTATGGGCTGCGGGTTTCCAGTTTGTGGCGGTGCTGATCCATCTGGCTACATTCTGGCAGATCGACGTCGCTCCAAAGGCCTATCAGGCGCTCCAGCAGGTTTGGACCATTCCCATGCAGCTCGCGATGCTGTCGGGGATCATGGCTGATCAGCGATCCCGGTTCGCCAAGGGCCTGTTCCGGCGAGAGCCGGACGCCGGCTGACATAACCCCGGCAGGTCTTTCAACAAGAAAGGCTCCGGGACTTTACAGGAAAAGACAATGACAAAGGGTCACACAAATGCCCTTCCGGGCATTCCTGAATCGAAAAAGCATGCACAACGCACGCTTGAACATCTCAAGGAAATCGCTGCGAATCCGGACAGGATGGCGATGCCGGTCTCATTCCCGTCGCGGCCCCGCAAGGAAGGCCGGGCGGGTGCCGTGAGCCATTATCTGCGGATGCGCCGCTACCGCGAGAAACTGTTCGGCGAAATCTTTGCAGATCCGGCGTGGGACATGCTCCTCGAACTCTATCTCGCCGAGTTGGAGAAGCGTCAGTTGAGCGTGACCGCTGTGTCGGTTGCCGGCGCGGTTCCGCCCAGCACTGGTATCCGCTGGATCACCACCATGACGGAAGCGGGCATGATAGAGAGGGTGGCAGACCCCTATGATCGCCGCCGGACCTATCTCCATTTGTCCAGAACGACCTATGACCTTCTGGACGAGTGGACATCGCGGGCGATGGTCGCCGAATAGCCTGTCAAATTATCCGCCGAGTCAGGGCATCTGGCGCGGCGGCGCCATGGAAAGCTTATTGGAACGCCAGCGACTTGACCTCGCATTCATTGGCCAGTTCCAGCAAAGCCTTTCGCGAACGGCTCGGCGGCATGCGCCCGGCGAGTTTGCGATAATTGCGCGCGGCGGCGCTGAGGCGTTCAAGCTCGGTCATTTCTGCAAATCGCGCGATCCATAAAAAAGTTCCACCGCGCTGAAAAATTGGGAGATTTTCAGGAATCCGTGTCGACTTCATCGGTATGGACCTGGAAGGAGACGAGCGTGGCAGTGCCGAAAGCAGTGGTTAGCGCTGTTTCCGTCGCGTCCCTTCCACAAGCCATGAGGATGCGCCCGATCCGCGGCACATTATGCCGCGCGTCATAGGTGTACCAGGCACCGTCGACATAGGCTTCGAACCATGCGCTGAAATCCATCGGCGCATCGACGGGCGGAATGCCGATATCCCCCAGATAGCCAGTGCAATAGCGCGCCGGGATATTCATGCAGCGGCACAGGGTGACCGCCAGATGCGCGAAATCGCGGCATACGCCTACCTGTTCTGAATAGCCGTTCCAGGCGGTACGATCAGCGCGGGCATGCTCATAGCCAAAACATATATGGTTATGGGCGAAATCCACGATCGCCTCGATCCGGCCGCGTGCCGAAGCAATGCCGCCGAACTGGTTCCATGCCACCTGCATCAGTCTGTCCGTTTCGCAGTAGCGGCTTCCCAATAGGTAGATGAGCACGTCGTCGGGCAGGTCCTCGACCGGCATCTGCGGCCCATCGGGTGCGCGCACGTCAGGCTCCCCCTTATCGGCTATTACGAAATCGGTCGAGAGGGTGACGCGGCCGGGTGGTAGCGTCAGCCGCGTGCACAGGTTACCGAACATGTCGATATGGTTGCGCATGGCGATATCCGGCGACACAGCGATCTGGTGGGGCGTGCGCAGATCCTTCTCGCGCGAGGGATGAATATTCAGAAGCGCCAGCATTGCCGTGGGCGCCGGTATATCGAAGGCGATCTCATATCCCGCGCGGATCAGCATAGATGCGCTATTCCTTCCGGCATGCGGCCAGCATGAGAGGGCAAACCGGTTCGTGTCCGGCATCATGCTTAACGCGTTGCTGTGAATGCCGTTCCAGAGGCCATCATCGCTGGACAAATTCCAGTGATCCCTGTTTGGATGGCGTCCGGCGAATGGAACCAAAAAGAGGTCGCCGGATTATGAAAGCACTATAATCAGAGAGGTGCCGCCATGATCCGGCTTGCTATAATTTCCCTCGTCATCGCTGCCGTACTTGCCGTTCTTGGTTTCGGTGGAGCGGCAGGCACATTTGTCGGAATTGCGAAGATTCTGTTCTTTATCGCGCTCGCCATTTTTGCGTTGTTCCTTGTCATGGGCCTTCTGGCCGGCAAGGGAATCAAGAATGCGATAGACTGACAGCGGGCTTTTCAGGGGCCGTCACTCGGAAAGACTGGTGATGGCCCCTGTCAAATGGTCCCGCACGTGCCGTGCCATATTGAGGGGATCGAAAGGCTTGCGGATAAACCCCATTGCTCCCACGGCGCGGTATTTGGCCAGATCGGACGGCTGATCGTTGGCGCTGACAAAGATAATGGCGATATCCGCCATATGGTCTGACGCTCGCATGGCGTTGGCAAGCTGACACCCGTTCATTTCCGGCATCATCATGTCCAGCAGGGCGAGGTCAGGTATCCACTCCCGCTGATTTAGGAGCGCCAGCGCTTCTTCGGCTGACCCCGCCGACCGGACCTCCATCAAGGGGTCCATTTTCAAGGCAAGTTCCAAAACCGCCCTGATATCAGGTTCATCATCGACGCACAGGATGCGCAGGATGGAGGAGGAGTGATCAGGGGGCGTATTCGTCATCGTGATAATGCGGCGCGAGCTTTATACATCGAAACAGCCTTCCCCGACGCCCTCATTGCGATAAGGTTTTCTGACATATGCTTTCGACTCTACGTCGAGCGACACCGGATTTCTATGGTTAGTCTTGAGTGCCGGAAGTTGTCGATACTACATTCGTCGGTTTCTGAATTGTTAACGATGAACAGAGGCTGTTTTGCTTCAGATTGCTGGATTAGAATTTTTCCGGGGGAGCGTTAGCAAGGTAGTGGCCGCGCGAACCCGATTGCCACCATGCCGGAAGGGCGATAAAGGCCGATGTTGCGATGCAACAGAATCGAAAAACCTTATCAATCAAGATGGCGAAGGATCAGCTTCCTGATCTCTCGCCCGACGATCCCGCCAATCTGATCGCTCAGGCCATTCAGGTGCGGGTGTGTTTGACCGCTGTATATAACAAGGCGTCTTTCCTGATGGCGCCGCATATCCTGTATACGAAGCATGATGACCTGTTCATCGACGCGATGACGGTTGAATGCGACGGGAAAGCGCCGCGTGAACCAAAGCTTGGCACATTCAAGCTGTCCGGACTGAACGATGTGGCGATGACAGGACAGCGGTTCACGCCGCTGGAGGGCTTCGATCCCACGGATCGGAAATATTCGGAAAATACGGTGCGCGCTATCCGGCTGTAGGAGAAAGTGGCCTACTCGCCGCCGCTTTCCTGCGCCGCGCCCTTGAAGCCCTGAGCCACCACATACCATTCCACGCTGCCCTTGCGGCTCGCGGGCGGCTTGGCGTGTTTGACCGTGGTGAAATGCTTCTTCAGCACCGCCAGCAGCTCTGTGTCAGTGCCGCCCGCAAAAGCCTTGGCGACGAACGCGCCGCCGGGACGCAGATTTTCGATCGCGAACCATGCGGCCGCCTCGACAAGGCCCATGGTGCGGAGATGATCGGTCTGGGCGTGGCCGACCGTATTGGCCGCCATGTCCGACAATACCAGGTCCGGCGCGCCGCCCAGTGCATCGAGCAATAGGTCCGGAGCCTTGTCGTCCATGAAATCCATCTGAAACAGGGTCACGCCGTTGATGGCGTCCACCGGCAGCAGATCGATGCCGACCACCTGCGCTTTGGGAGCAAGCTTGCGGACCACCTGCGCCCAGCCGCCCGGCGCTACGCCCAGATCGACGACATGGCGGGCGCGGCGGAGGAGAGCGAACTTCTCGTCCAGTTCGATCAGCTTGAAAGCGGCGCGGCTGCGCCATCCTTCCGCCTTGGCGCGGCGCACATAAGGATCGTTGAGTTGCCGCTCCAGCCAGCGGTTTGACTGGGCCGTGCGTCCCTTGCTTGTCTTGACCTTTACCCGGCCGCCTGCGCCCCTCATCGCGCGCTTCCATCCCGGTCCATAAGGCCGCGTAATATCCCCTCCCGAATGCCGCGATCAGCAACTCCCAGGCTCTTGGCGGGCCAGATATCCAATATGCATTCCAGTATCGCGCATCCCGCAACGACCAGATCGGCCCGTTCATTGCCGATGCAGGGCAATTGCCGCCGTTCGGCGATAGACATGGCCGCCAGCCGGGAGGAGATGCCGCGCATGGCCTCGGCAGGTACGATCAGCCCGTCGATCGCCTGCCGGTCATAGCGCGGCAGTTCCAGATGAATGCTGGCCAGCGTCGTGACCGTGCCCGAAGTGCCGAGCAAGCGGATATCATCGGCATCCCTGGGCAACCGGCTGGCGAGCGCCTGAAACGCGTCCTTTACGCGCGTGCGCATGCGGTCATAGGCAAGCAGGCGCTCGGACGGGCTTTCGGGGTCGAATATCTCGCTTTCGGTCAGCGACACCACGCCCCAGGGCGCACTTTGCCAGTCGAGAATCCGGGGCGTCTCCGTGCTGGTGTCGACCAGGACCAGCTCCGTCGATCCGCCGCCAATGTCGAAGATGAGCGCCGGGCCGTCTCCCGGCTCCAGCAGGGCATGGCATCCCAGCACCGCCAGGCGCGCTTCTTCCTGCGCGGTGATGATGTCCAGCGCTATGCCCGTTTCCCGATAGACTCGTTCGATGAAGTCATTGCCGTTGCTGGCGCGGCGGCAGGCCTCCGTCGCCACGGAGCGGGCGAGGGTGACATGACGGCGCTTGAGCTTTTCCGCGCAGATGGTGAGCGCGGCGATGGCGCGCTCAATCGCCGCGTCGCTGATCCGGCCAGTGCCTGCCAGCCCTTCGCCCAGCCTGACAATGCGGGAAAAGGCGTCAACCACGACAAAGCCATCGGCAGAGGGGCGTGCGATCAGCAGCCGGCAATTGTTGGTGCCAAGATCGATCGCGGCATAGGATTTGCGATTCTGCCAGCCCGCGCGGGGTCTGACCGCCGCTGCCTTGGCCATCTGGTGAGCCGCAGGGGCGCCCCCGCCCTTTGCTGAACCGGCTGGGGGTGTCTGCGGCGTTGGGCTGCTGCGCTGCGCCAAGGCCGTACTCATCTTATGCTCTCCGCGCGCCGGAAAGGCGGCGGTACTTGATGTCAGAGTAAGCCGGTGGCGGCCAAAGCGCAAGTTGGCCTCTGGCGCTATGCCGCCCGTGCTGTGTCATATCCCGGAACAGTGCAGCGTGAACGGTCTTGACCATCGTAAAGCACCGGCCTATCTGCGCCCTTCGCTCCGGCCGTGGCCGGATGCTGGTGCCCCGTCGTCTAAAGGTAAGACTACGGACTCTGACTCCGTCAATCGAGGTTCGAATCCTCGCGGGGCATCCACTTTCCCATGCTGTATTTTGTTCGCCCGCCTGTGGTAGAACCTGTCCATGGACATCGTGCAGATCCTTGGCGTGGCCGCGAGTGTCAGCCTACTGGCCGGTTGGCGTCTGTATCTGTGCATATTTGCGGTCGGGATGGCGATGCGATTCGGCTGGGTGGCGACGCCGGAGCATCTTCAGGCGCTGAACGTGCTGTCCAATGGCTGGATCATCGGTATTGCCGGGACCGGCGCCGTGGCGGAGTTCCTGGCGGACAAGGTGGCGGTGGTCGATACGGTCTGGGACGCGGTGCATACGCTGGTCCGCCCGGTCGGCGGGGCGTTGCTGGCGCTGGCGCTGGTCGACGCCGGCGATCCCGCCTGGCAGGTCGCGACGCTCCTGCTGGGTGGCGGAGCGACGCTGCTCACCCATTCGGCCAAGGCCGGCACACGCGCCATTGTGAACACCAGTCCAGAGCCGTTCAGCAACGCCATCGTGTCGACCGGGGAGGATGTGGTGTCGGGCGGGATGCTTATCGCGGTGCTGGCCAATCCGGTGCTGGCGGTCATATGCGCGGCGATAATCCTGGCAGGGACGATTGCGGCGCTGCTCATCCTTCGCCGTCTGCTATTCCGACGTCGCGCCGGGCCGCCGGATACGCAGTCCGGCAGAATTTTCGATCCTCCGGCGGCGTAGTTAATGATGTTCTCATCTTTCCCCGTCACATTGGCCCATGAACGGGCTTTTCGGGGTAAAGGGATCATGACGGCATTCGCAGCGCTGACTTACGGGTTTCTGGCCAGCTTCATCCTGTCGGCGGCAAGCCGCAACAACAAGCTGCAACGGCCGCATCCGCCCGTGCTCATCTATGTCGGCTATGTGCTGTGCGGGCTTTCGCTTGGCGCGTCAGTCATTCTGGGCGTTGTCGCCGTCAGGCATTTCGCCTGACAGACTGCAATCCGTTTCAGGCCATCAAGGCGAGAAGCGAGATCGTGGCAGTAATGAAGGCGAAGGTCGCGCCGATTTTGAACAGGAACCGCGCGCTGTCGGCATGTTCCTTGTAGAACAGGGTCAGCTTGTCGTTCCAATCCAGTTCCACCTGCTCGGGCGCACTGACGACCGGATGGAGATCTGTCGTGGGGCTGGAATTCATCTAACCACTCCTACCTCGTGCCCTATCTGCGCATTGCAATACGCTTTTCGGGCGAACCGGCTTCCTGTATTTTCGCCTGAATTTCTGGCGGGGGTGGACCGGTTCTTTACGGTTCGCGCTTGATGGTTGCCCGTATGGACTCAGCAAATTCGGGCATCGCGACCTGCCGTGTTTGCCTATGGCGATTCTTGCTCTTGCCCATTTTCTACTCAATTCGCCGCAAAAAGGCAATAATGGAGCATTAACCCTATTGACGTCCGCGCCAACGCCGGAAAGCCGCCACTCCCATGACCACCGCGCTGGCGATCGCGGCGATCCCTGCGGAGATGACCAATAGCGCCCATGCGCCGGCCACGATGAGGCCGGTCAGGAAATCGACGAGGATGAGGGTTAGGTGGATCAGGGGCCGCTTCCGGGACGGCTACTGCCCCGGCTCCCCCAGCGCCTTGGCTTCCTGATATTTCAGTTCAAGAAAGCGATTCTGCGTCGCCAACTTGTCGAGGTCGCCGCTGGCGAGCTGTTCTGTCATCCGGTCAATCTCGCCGTCGATGACGGACAGGCCGTCGATCAACTGCTGTTCCGGCACGCGGCCATTACGTTCCTCGCGGCGCAGCGGCTCTGGAATGCTCTGATAGCCAGTGACCAGTTCAGGCAAATGATCGGACAGCAGCTTGCGCACCTCCACCGCCGCCGGTTCGTGCGGATTGAGCCGGCTGAGCTGGGGGGCAAGCGTTTCCAGGCGCACGCCAATGCTGTCGATCAGCTTGACCGCGGGCGGAGGCAGGGCCTTGCGCTGACTTTCCAGCCATATTTCGGTCTGGAGGGGCAGGGCCTTCAGGTCGGTTTCCGCAAGCGCCGCCGCCTTCACTGTCCGTTCGGACGGCAGGACGGCGATCAGGAGGGTGGCGGCAATGATTGCGCCGAGCACGATCATCACCCCATTAGGACCGAGCGGCAGGAACCAGCCAGTCACCACAGCGGCAATCAATATGGCGAAGGCGGCCGCCGCTATTCGTCCAAGCTTACGCAGCATGCCCGCATTGCGCCGCGCGCGGGCGCGTGAGGACAGGCTTTGCCCACGCTCGCTGTGACGGCGTAAAATCGCCTCCGCATCGGCGAGAACCTGATCGGACCGGCCCATCGCTTACGCCTCGATAGCGCTCAGCAGGGGATTGCTGGCCGCGCCGCCGCTCAGTTGCGCCTGCGCCTGGCCCTCGGCGCGAGCGATATAGCCTTTCGACTTCTCCACTTCGTTGGAGAGGGTGCCGATCGTCGTCTTCATCGATTCCAGCGCCTTGAGCTTGAACGTGTCGATGCTGTCCATCGTATCGTATATATTCTGAAAGGCGCGTTGCAGCGTTTCGATTGGGATCGTGCTCGACGCGGCCTGCTCATGGATTTGCGCGGTCTGGGTCTTGAGCATCTCGCCGGTGGAATCGATCATGTTCGCGGTCGTGGTGTTGAGCGCGGTGATCTGCTCCAGCACCAGCTTCTGCCCGACCAGCGCCTGGGCGACAGTGACGGCGGTGCGGAGTGCCGCAACGGTGGTGGTCGACGCGCGGTCGACTCCCTTCACCAGCTCGACATTATTCTTCTTGACCAGATCGAGCGCCAGATAGCCCTGCACTGTCACCGCCATCTGCGTCAGCAGGTCCTGGCTGCGCTGGCGGACGTAGAAAAGCGCAGTCTCGCGGATGGCCTTCGCCTTGGCCGGATCGGTGGAATCAAGCTCCAACGCCTTGGTTTCAAGGCGGCTGTCCATCGTCTTGCTGATATGGATCATCTGCTCCAGCTTGCCCATGGACGCCCACATATTCTGGCGCTCCACGTCGATGGCGGCATTGTCCTTGATCAGCGTGTCCTTGCCGCCCGCCAGGCTGCCGAGGATGCCGTTGATATGGCCTTGCGCGCTTTTGTAGCCGTCGAAATAATTGCGCATCCGGTTGCCGAACGGGATGATGCCAAACAGCTTGCGGGGCGCGGTCAGGCTGCCGCGCTTCGCCGGGTCAAGGTCCTCGACCGTGCGGCGCAGTTCGGCGAGGTCGGCGCCAACGCTGTTATCGGAATCCATGGCGCGCACGGGACGGTCGAGGAAGCGGTTGCTATGCCCGGCGGCGTCGGCAATTTCCTTGCGGCCCATATTGGTGAGTTGGTCGACCCGCATGCCAAATTCGGGACTGTTCGCATCCTGGGCGACCAGATCCTCGATAAAAGCGTCAACCTTCTCGTCGAGTTTCGACCGTTTGCCGTCGTCCAGCGGCACCAGTCCCGCCGCCTTTTCCGGCGTCACGGTCGGCACGGGATTGGGCGCCTCCAGGGTGAGAGCGCCAATCTCTTGCTGCGTGTCGGTCGTGGTCGCGGTCGAAGCCATATCATCTCCTCTGGTGTTATATGTATATAAAACACCTCGGCATCAAGTGGGATGCGGCAACCGGTATAACGGTGATGGCCCCGCTACGGAAGCCGTACAGCATCATCCATTCCGCCGCTTTCCGTTGCATTCCGCCGTGCTTCACATAATGATAACCATATTAGGGGATGCCTGTGGCTGACAAAGCGCCGTTTGGCGGCGCATTGGGGGGAAGCCATATGGAGCCATATGATCTGGTGGTGATCGGCAGCGGCCCGGCAGGGCGCCGCGCCGCAGTGCAGGCCGCGAAGCTTGGCAAGTCGGTTCTCGTTGTGGAGGGCCGCCGGCGGGTGGGCGGCGTTTCCGTCCATACCGGCACTATTCCTTCCAAGACATTGCGGGAAACCGTCCTCAACCTTTCCGGATGGCGCGAGCGGGGTTTTTACGGCCGCTCCTACCGCGTGAAGAAGGATATCGACGGCAGCGACCTCGGCACGCGCCTCAACAAGACGCTGGAGCATGAGGTCGATGTGCTGGAGCATCAGTTTCAGCGCAACGGCGTGCGCACCATGTCCGGTTTCGCCCGCTTCCTCGACCCGCACAGGGTGGCGATCACGTCGCCGGACGAGAGCGAGCTGATCGTCCAGGGCGAGAAGATATTGATCGCGGTCGGCACAGCGCCGTACCGCCCGGCCGATATTCCCTTTGATGACGTCTCCATCCTCGACAGTGACGCCGTGATTGAAGCGCCGCGCGTGCCGCGCAGTCTTACGGTGGTGGGCGCCGGAGTCATCGGCATCGAATACGCCACCATCTTCAGCGCGCTGGACGTGGCCGTTACGCTGGTCGAACCGCGCACGACCTTCCTCGATTTCATCGATCGGGAAATCATCGAGGAATTCATCCACCAGTTGCGCGACCGGGGCATGATCATCCGGCTGGGTTCGCCGGTCTCCACGGTGGAAAAGGACGACAGCGGAAAGGTCGTCACCACGTTGGAGGATGGCCGGGCGATCCGCACCGATATGCTGCTCTATGCAGCCGGGCGCGTGGGGGCGACAGCCACGCTGGGTCTGGACACATGCGGGCTTGAAACCGATAGGCGCGGCCGCCTTACGGTCGATCCCGCGACGTTCCAGACTTCCGTGCCGCATATCTATGCCGCCGGCGATGTGATCGGTTTCCCCAGCCTCGCCTCGACATCGATGGAGCAGGGGCGGATCGCCGCCTGTCACGCCTTCAATCTGCCGATGCCGCCCGCCCCCCAATATTTCCCCTATGGCATCTATGCCGTTCCGGAAATCTCCACGGTCGGCATGAGCGAACAGGAAGTGCGCGAGAAGGGAATCAAATATGAGTGCGGCGTCGCGCGGTTCCGCGAAACCTCGCGCGGGCACATCATGGGACTCGATCAGGGCCTGATGAAGATGATCTTCTCGCTCAAGACCCGGCGTCTACTTGGCGTCCATATATTGGGCGAAGGCGCGACGGAACTGATCCACATCGGCCAAGCAGTGCTTAACCTGCACGGAACGCTCGATTATTTTATCGAGAATACATTCAACTATCCGACATTGGCGGAGGCGTACAAGATCGCGGCGCTTGATGCATGGAACCGGATGCCGCGCGTCTGACATGTTGCAAGATGAAACAATTCGCTGTTAACGGGGCCAGTAACCATGATGCCGCGATTTCACCCTAGTCTATTGGCGCAAGACGTGGCTATTTGCGAATCCTGTTTGTCCTGTTTCTGATCTTTGGTTAACGGCATCCGATGACAACCGACCCATCAAGGCAGATATGGAAAGCCGGTGTCGCGCTCAGCGACGCCTGGCTGCATTTTGCCGAACAGGCGGTGCGGGAGGAGCATGAGAGCAAGCCGGGGTTCACCGGTACGCTCCAGCATCTGGTCGCCGTGGCGCAGAGCACGCGGGACGGGAAGAAGATATTGTCTGCCCTGCAGGAAGTGGGAAAAGCGCATCTCGACAAGCTGGAAAGCCGCAAGCTGCTGCAGGACATGCTGATCGAGGTTCTGGCGACGGATCATCTGATCGCCACCGGTTATGCGGGGAAGGACAAGAAGGCCGCCCCGGTCCCCATCGATCCATCCTTTTTTGCCGAGGCCAGCGCGGATTGGGATAACAGCGTCGTCCGTCTGAACGGCACCACCTATGAGCGGGTGCGGATCACCGATCCCGCCGCCATTCCCGCCGCTGCAGCCAAGCCCGTGCTGGAACTGGCGACGATCGCCGAAGCGGAACCGGTCGCGGAAACGCCGCCTGCCGCCAAGGTGGAAAAGCCCGCCGCCAAGGTGGAAAAGAAGGCCAAGCCGTCAAAGCCCAAAGCAAAGGTGAAGGCGAAGAAGCCGCCAGTCCTCCCGTCGAAACCCGTCCAGCCGTCGAAGAAGGCGGCGGAAAAGCCGGCGAAGGCGAAAGGGAAAGCGAAGGTGGAAACGCCATCGCCAGCACCGGTCCCGGTCGTCGAGGCTGTTGCGGCGGTCAGCTCCGCGCCCGCTTCCGCCGCGCGCTCCAAGGTGAGCGAAGGCATCCATGCGGCGCTGGAGAAGCTGGTCGCGTCGGAGGCCGGTTTTGCCGACCTCAATCGGCGGAGCGCTGCGCAGAAAATCCGCGATGAGCTGCATGCCGCCTATGAGAAGGGCAACGGCCTGAGCGATCCGAACCTGGCGCGCTATATCCGCAAGAAGTGCGGGTTAAAGACCGTAAAGCACTGATCCCACCGGCGTCCGGGTCCTTTCCGCCCATTTTACCGCGCTGTTGCGGTGCAGCGGACTTTCCGCTAAGGGCGCGCCCAACAGTCCTCACAAAATGAGCAGATCCTTCATGAGCCTCCGCAATGTGGCCATCATCGCGCACGTCGATCATGGCAAGACCACGCTGGTTGACCAGTTGTTCCGCCAGTCCGGCACGTTCCGCGAAAACCAGCGCGTCGAAGAACGCGCGATGGACAGCAACGACCTGGAAAAAGAGCGGGGCATCACCATTCTGGCCAAGCCGACGTCAATCGAGTGGGAAGGCACGCGGATCAACATCGTCGACACGCCCGGCCACGCCGACTTTGGCGGCGAGGTGGAGCGCATCCTGTCGATGGTCGACGGCGTGATCCTGCTGGTCGATTCCTCCGAAGGCGCGATGCCGCAGACCAAGTTCGTGACCGGCAAGGCGCTGGCGCTGGGCCTGCGCCCGATCGTCGTCGTCAACAAGGTCGACCGTCCGGACGAGCGCATCCAGGAAGTGCTGGACGAGGTGTTCGACCTGTTCGTCAGCCTGGAGGCCACTGACGAGCAACTCGACTTCCCGGTGCTCTATGCGTCGGGCCGCAACGGCTACGCCAATGAGGATCCGTCGCTGCGTTCGGGCACGCTGACGCCGCTGTTCCAGAAGATCGTCGACCATGTGCCGCCGCCGGCGCTGGACGTCGATGCGCCTTTCACCTTCCTGGTGACGCTGCTCGACCGCGACAATTTCCTGGGCCGCGTGTTGACCGGCCGCGTGACCAGCGGCACCGTCAAGGTCAATCAGGCGATCCATGCGCTCGATATGGAGGGCAAGATCATCGAGACTGGCCGCGCCTCCAAGATCATGTCGTTCCGTGGGCTGGAGCGCGTGCCGGTGGACGAGGCGAAGGCGGGCGACATCATCTCGCTTGCCGGCCTGACCGTCGCGACTGTCGCCAACACGATCGCCGACACCACAGTGACCGAGCCGATCCAGGCGCAGCCGATCGATCCGCCTACGCTGTCGATGCGCTTTGCCGTCAATGACTCGCCGATGGCGGGCCGCGAGGGCAGCAAGGTGACGAGCCGCATGATCCGCGACCGCCTGGAGCGCGAAGCAGAATCGAACGTCGCCATCAAGGTGACCGAGAGCGCCGACAAGGACAGCTTCGAAGTCGCTGGCCGCGGCGAGCTTCAGCTTGGCGTGCTGATCGAGACGATGCGCCGCGAGGGCTATGAGCTGGGCATCAGCCGTCCGCGCGTGCTGTTCGGCGAGGATGAGAATGGCGGCAAGACCGAGCCGTATGAAACCGTCGTCATTGACGTGGACGAGGAGTTTTCCGGCACCGTCGTCGACAAGATGAACATCCGCAAGGCCGAGATGACCGACATGCGTCCGTCCGGCGGCGGCAAGACCCGCATCACCTTCTCCGCCCCATCGCGCGGGCTGATCGGCTATCATGGCGAATTCCTGTCCGACACGCGCGGCACGGGCATCATGAACCGGCTGTTCGAGAAATATGGTCCGCACAAGGGCAAGATCGAGGGCCGCAAGAATGGCGTGCTGATCTCCAACGGCGCGGGTGAGGCGAATGCCTACGCGCTGGGTCCGCTGGAGGAGCGTGGCATCCTGATGGTTGGCGTTGGCGAGGCGCTCTATGAAGGCATGATCGTCGGCGAGAACGCCAAGCCGGAGGACCTTGAGGTCAATCCGATGAAGTCGAAGGCGCTGACCAACTTCCGCGCCAGCGGCAAGGACGACACGGTGCGCCTGACGCCGCCCCGCCGCCTGACGCTGGAGCAGGCCATCGCCTATATCGACGATGACGAAATGGTCGAGGTGACGCCCAAGTCGATCCGTCTGCGCAAGCGCTGGCTCGACCCCAATGAGCGCAAGCGCCAGTCCCGCTCCAAGGCGGCCTGATCGGGCCGGGCGGACGTCCGCCCGCTGAACATCTAGTTAACGCCATATTCCCGTCCGGTTCAGCCGGGCGGGAATATTTCTTCTCCTACAGGCTGGCGGCGCCCCCTCCAGCCCGGATGAGGAGGAGCGTGAAGATGAACATTTTGTGGAAAGGCGTGACTGCGGTCCTGATCGCGGGCAGCGCCATGATCGCGGCGTCGGCCCCCGCGCAGGCGCATGACCGGTACGGCTGGCGCGGCGACAATTACCGTGGCGATTATTATCGCGGGGATCGCTGGCGCGGCGACCGCTGGGACCGGTATGACCGCCGCGACTGGCGCCGGGACCATCGCCGTTCCAACTGGCGCGGCGACCGCCGCCGGTGCTGGAACGAGTGGCGGTATGACCGCTATCGCCATCGCGATGTCCGGGTCCGCATCTGCCGCTGATAGCATAAGCCAGGCATGAGGTTTGGCCGTCGATCGCTCCTACAGGCGGTTGACGGCCCGGCCGCATCGGCGCTAGGCGCTCTGCCATGACAGACACGCCGCCAGATCGCCTTTCGACCAACCCGCGCAGCCCCCATTTCGACATGGATGTGCTTCAGCGGGGCATCGGCATCCGCTTCAAGGACCGGGTGCGCACCGATGTCGAGGAATATTGCATTTCCGAGGGCTGGATCCGCGTCGCTGCGGGCAAGACCCGCGACCGGCATGGCCAGCCGCTGACGATCAAGCTGTCGGGACCGGTCGAAGCCTGGTTCGAAAATGCGGCCGAAAGCGACGGGGAACGCGAGGGTATATAGCTTTTTCGCGCTTTTCGGGTTCCGGATTACTCCAGAAATTTCATATATTTGCGCGATTCCAACACAAGTTGGATTTGTTGGAACCCTCGCCTTTGTTGGACAGCTCCGCCGGGCCGCTGCGGCGTCCCGGAACCGGCCGATTAGCGGCCGCCGGTGTTCCTGCCGAGCGCGGCGATCTGGGTGGGGGCGCCGGGCGTCTTGTGCGCTTCCGGATAGATGAAGCCGTTGGCCGGGTTGCTGCGGATGCCGAGGTCGCTGATCGGGCCGTACCAGACGCGCACGTCGGTCCAGTCATTGTTCGGCGATACGTCGATGGCGCGCACATCATGTTCGATGCCGCCGCGATAGGACCAGTTGGCGTGGTCCAGCAGCACTTCGCGGGAATTGACGATGCGGCTGACGACGGCGACATGGCCGGCGGGCATTGCGCGGCTGGCGGCGAAGGAGAGGACCGCGCCCTCGCGGGGTTCCTGACCCTTGTCGTACAGACCGTCCGCCTGCGCCCACCAGTTGGCGGCGCGGCCGAAAAGCTGAATGCCGGAAACCTGACGGGCATAGGGCGCGCATTGCAGAACGCCAGCGACGGCCGGATTTGCGACCGTCAGACAGCCAAGCGCCAACACCAGCGCAATGGCTGCGCGAAACCCTTTAATCATGCGATTGCGACCCCTCGCTCTCTTGTTGGAAGGGTTAAGGCAGGTCGCGGTTAATAAGAAAATACGACGAACGTCGATCCTGCGATGAGTCGTTGCTGCAGCGCGTCAAAGAACGGTTCGCCGCATAAGGCGCGACCCGGCCATGGTCAGGCGGGGCGGATATGCCCCTGTTCGACGTGCAGGCGGGTCGCCGCGCCGAGGGCCGAGAAAAGTTCGGATTCGGTGCCGGTCATCCATACCTGCCCGCCGGTTGCAGCGAGCCGGTCGAACAGGGCCGCGCGCCGGGCGGGATCAAGATGCGCCGCCACTTCGTCCAGCAGCAGCACGGGCGGACGGCCGGACCGCTGCGCCACCAGGGCGGCATGGGCGATGATGATCGACAGCAGCAGCGCCTTCTGCTCCCCCGTCGAACAAAGCGCGGCGGGCTGGCCCTTTTCCGCGTGGATGACGGAGAGGTCGCTGCGGTGCGGGCCGCTGAGCGCGCGCCCGGCGGCGGCGTCCCTCCGCCGCCCTTCGCGCAATTGGTCGACCAGCGGTTCGCCGTCCGCACGCCATCCCTGTATGGACAGGAGCGGGCGGGCGAAGGGACCATCCGGCTGATCCATGAGAGCCAGTCCGAGCGCCGTTACCGTATCCTGACGGGCGGCCGCCAGCGCCGCGCCATGCTCGTCCATCTGCGCCTCCAGCGCCGCCAGCCAGGACGGGTCGGCCGGGCGGTCGTCGGTCAGCAATTTGGTGCGGGCGCGCATCGCCGCCTCATACCGGGCGCTGTGCGTGGCGTGGCCGGGGTGCAGCGCCAGCGTAAGCCGGTCCAGAAAGCGCCGCCGTCCCCCCGGCGCTTCAGTGAACAGCCGGTCCATCGCCGGTGTCAGCCACAGCACGGCCAGATGTTCGGGCAGGGCGGTCGCGGTGCTGGCGGTTCCGCCAACGCGCACCTGCCGCCGGTCCGGCGCGTCCGCGACGATGCCGGTGCCCAGCGTTACGCCGTCCACCTGCGCCGCAATGCCGAAGCCGCCGCCGCCGTCCTGCCGCGCCATTTCCCGCAGCGGCGCGCCGCGCAGGCCCCGGCCGGGGGCCAGCAGCGATACGGCCTCCAATATATTGGTCTTGCCCGCGCCATTGTCCCCCGTCAGCACCACAAAAGGGTGCGCAGGGACGATCAGCGCATCTTCATGATTGCGAAAGTCGCTGACGGTCAGGCGGCTGAGCATCGCCGGGCTGTAGCGGGCTTTGGCGGCGATGGGCAGGGAAATCAAAAGGCCCGCCACGGCAAATAATGCCATGACGGGCCAGTCTTTCCTCCCCAGGAAAGCTCGGTGTGGCGGACCCGGCGTTTAGCCGAGGCGGCCCAGGCGATGATAAAGATTACTGAACTTCGCCGACTCCGGCTTGTCCTGTATCTTCTTGATGTAGTCTGCAATCGCTTCCTTCATCAGCCCAAAATCTTCGGTCGAGAAGACGGCGCGGGAACGTGTAGGTTCGGTCATGGTCTTGCTCCTTCTGTCCCAAGCATGTGGCCGAGGCGGCGGAACAAGGCGAGAAATTTTGTAAAGATTTGATGTGTATCTGTCGCGATGAAATGCAAATCGGTTGTAAATTTGTAAAAATTCATACAAGTTGGACGCGGTATATCGGGGTGCTCTTTCGGGGGCGGCAGGATTTAATGGGCGGCAGGGTAAATCATGGCGGCGCATAGCAAGCTTTTCGCGGGGCACGCCATCCGCCGGCTGCGCCGTTCCGCCGGGTTGACGCAGGTGGCGTTGGCTGACGCGCTCGATATTTCGCCCAGCTATTTGAACCTGATCGAGCGTAACCAGCGATCGATCTCCGCCGCGCTGATGCTGCGCCTGGCCGAACGGTTCGACTTCGATCCGCGCCGGTTGGGAAGCGAGGAGCCGGGCGGCGGCATGGACGGCCTGCGCCGCCGTCTGGCCGATCCGATGTTTGCGGACCTTGGCATCGACCGGGCGGAAATGGAGGAATGGCTGGCCGCTGCGCCGGGCGGGGCGGAGGCTTTCGCGCGCGCGTTCGACCGGATGGGGCAGGGCGGCGGCGCGCAGGCGCCGGATACCGGATCGATCACCCTGGTTCGCCGGGAAATAGAGCGGTGGCGCAACCATTTCGCCGATCTGGACGCGCAGGCGGAAACGGCGGCCGACGAACTGCGCCTGACCGCCGGAGACCTGTATGGCGCGCTGTCCGAGCGGCTGCGCGTGCGGCACCAGCTTACGATCCGAATCCTGCCGGCCGACACCTTGCCGGACCAGATTCGCCGGCTGGACCTGCATGCCCGCCAGTTGCAGTTGTCGGAGATGCTGGACGGCGCGTCCCGGCTGTTCCACGCCGCCTATCTGCTCGGCGACCTGGAGGCGCGGGACCAGATCGACGCGCTGGTGGCGGGGGCGGGCTTTGCCGACCGAACGGCGGACCGGCTGTTCCGCCGTCACCTGACCGCCTATTTCGCCGCCGCCGTGATGATGCCCTATGCGCGTTTCCTGCGGGCCTGCGAGGGCAGCGGTTATGACCTGCTGCTGTTGCAGCGGCGGTTCGGCGCGAGCTTTGAACAGATCGCCCACCGGCTGACCACCCTGCAGCGTGTCGGCGCGCGGGGGCTGCCCTTCTTCATGCTGCGCATCGACCGGGCGGGGCAGGTGTCGAAACGCTATGCCGGGGCCAGCGCAGCGCCGCTGGTCGAGGCGGATGGGCGGTGCCCGCTCTGGGATATTCACGCCGCCTTCGATTCGCCCGGCCGGATCGTCCCGCATCTGATCGCGCTTGAAGATGGCGAGCGCTGGTTCACCCTGTCCCGCACCGTCGAAGGGCAGGGCGCGGGACTGGGCCAGGAACGGTCGATATTTTCTGTGGCGCTGGGGTTGCAGGCCGGTTTCGCAGCGCCGATGCTGCATGCGCGCGGGCTGGATCTAGAGGGCGGCGCGGCGCAGCCGGTCGGCCTTGGCTGCCCAGCGTGCACGCGCCCGGACTGCACCCAGCGCAGCGCGCCGCCGCGCGGCCGGACGCTGCAGTTCAGCGAGCGGGAGCGGGGCCTGTCCCCCTTCGCCTTTGCCGCGGATTGAGGCGGGCCGCTGGAACGATCATGGCGGCCGGGTCGTTATCTCCCTTAAGGAAGGGAGATTTCTCATGGCCTACAGGTCGGTCAACGACAGCGAGGGCTGCAACTCTCCATTGCCCCTTAATGCGCAATCCCGGCTGCACGGGAATGGTGTGATTATCGCCATTGTGGCGATTGCGCTGATATTGGCCATAGGCTTTTTCTATGTCGCGTCGGAACGCCGGGATGATGCGCGCTCCAATGCCGCGATCGGCGCGGCCGAAGCGGTGGACCAGGCCGCGCGGAATGTGGGCGACGCGACCAAGAAGGCGGCGGAAAAGCTCCAGTCCGGGGAGTAGGGCGGGGCTGCCCTTCTCAGGCTTTTCGTGACGCCGTTCGACTGTGCGCGCCAAAGGGGTCCTTTGTCTCAAAGGAAGTGCAGGGCTTCGACAGGCTCAGCCCGAACGGGTTTGGATAATCCGCTCTGGATAGGGCCGATCAGTTGGACATGCGGCGTGCTCCTGCTTTCGCAGGAGCACGCTTTATCCAGGCCGGACACGGTCCAGATCCAGGCCGGAGACGGTCTAGTTAGCCGGTCATTCAGGAAATATTGGTGATTTTGCGCGACACTCTTGTCAGTGTCGGGAATATTGACATGCGTGTGTAAACTTTCCCGCTCTCCGGTGCCGGAACAATGCAGGAAGCGATGAACGCATGGTCAGACTGTTCAAACATTATGTTCCCCATGCGGTATTGCTGCTCGGCCTGCTCGATTTCATGTTGCTTCTGGCGGCCGCCGAAGCCGGATGGGTGCTGCGCGCGCAACAGATCGGCATGGCGGTCCACGGCATTCAGGAACGCTATGCGCCGCTGCTGAGCTTCGGCATTTCGCTGCAGGTCGCGATGATCGCGGTCGGTGTCTATGGCGTGGAATCGCTGCAGTCGATCCGCTTCGCCGTGGCGCGGCTGATCGTCGCCATCTCGCTTGGCGTGATATTCCTCTCCGTTCTCTATTTCCTGATCCCCGGCATGACGCTGTGGCGGTCCAACTCGCTTTACGCGATGATCTTCGCCTTCCTGTTCCTTGTCACCCTGCGCATCGTGCTTGGCTCCATGCTGGGCGGGGAAGCGTTCAAGCGCCGCCTGATCGTGCTGGGCGCGGGGCATCGCGCCGACCGCATCCGGCAGCTTGAACAGCGCCGGGGCGCGGGCTTCCTCGTCGTCGGCTATATCGGCATGAATGACGGCGAGCAGGTGGTGGCGGAGGCGATCAACCGCACCGCCATTTACAACCTGGCCGATTTCGTCGTGAAGCTGGGCGCGAGCGAGGTGGTACTGGCGCTGGAGGAGCGGCGCAACGCGCTGCCGATGCAGGACCTGATCCGCATCAAGACGACCGGCGTGCATGTGAACGACCTGTCCACCTTCCTTGAGCGCGAGACGGGCCGGGTGGACCTGGACACCGTCAACCCGAGCTGGCTGATCTTTTCCGACGGCTTTTCGGCGGGGCGGCGCATTTCCAGCTTCGCCAAGCGGATGTTCGACATTCTGGCCAGCGCGATCCTGCTGATCCTGACCGGGCCGATCATCGCGATCGCTGCGCTGTGGGTGAAGCTCGACAGCAAGGGGCCGGCTTTCTACCGGCAGTTGCGCATCGGTCTCTACGGGCAGGAGTTCCAGATCATCAAGCTGCGCACGATGCGGCAGGATGCGGAGGTGCATGGACAGGCGATCTGGGCGGAGGTCGACGATCCCCGCATCACCCGCCTTGGCCGCTGGCTGCGCAAGCTGCGCATCGATGAGCTGCCGCAGAGCTGGACGGTGCTGAAAGGCGAGATGAGCTTCGTCGGCCCGCGGCCGGAGCGCCGCCAGTTCGTCGAGGATCTGGAACAGCATCTGCGCTATTATGCCGAACGCCATATGGTGAAGCCGGGCATCACCGGCTGGGCGCAGATCAACTATCCCTATGGCGCGTCCATCGAGGATGCCCGGCACAAGCTGGAATATGATCTCTATTACGCCAAGAATTACACGCCGTTCCTGGACCTGCTGATCCTGCTGCAGACGCTGCGCGTCATTCTGTGGCCGGAGGGGGCGCGCTGAGGCGGCCATGAGCAGCATGCTGCAATTTCTGGGAGACTGGGGACATGCCCTGGCGGCGGCGCTTTTCGCGGCGCTGGCGGTATGGGTGTCGCGCGGGCAGGGCAGCGGCGCGGAACGCCGCCTGCTGGTGACGGCGCTGGGCATGACCGCCTTCTGGGCGCTGTACGCGGCGTTCAGCGGCATGCGCGGCGCATTCCTGGGTATTTCCGAATGCCTGCGCAACGCCGCATGGCTGCTGTTCATCTTTGCGCTGCTGCACCGGGGCGAGGGGCGGCAGACGGCGCATCCGCGCGCCGTGACGGTGATATACGGCGTGCTCGGCATATTGCTGGCCCTGCAGATCGGCATTGCGCTCTATGCGATGGAGATCGGCCGGGACACGGACTTTTTCGTGACCGCGCTGGATACGGTGAAGGTGCTGCGGATGATGGTAGCGGCGGGCGCGTTGCTGCTCGTCCATCATCTTTTCACCATTTCGGCGCCGGAGGGGCGCGCGCGCATCGGGCTGCTGATGGCGGCGCTGGTGGCGATGTGGACTTATGACCTCAACCTCTATGCGCTGAGCTATCTGTCCGGCGGCGATGTCGATGAACTGTTCGCCCTGCGCGGCATCGTCATGGCGTTCGTCGCGCCGGTGATGGCGCTGAGCGCGCGGGCGGCGGGCGGCGGGCGCTTGCGTTTGTCCCGCACGGTGGCCTTCCGCTCGCTCTCGCTGGTGGCGGTCGGCGTCTATATAATCGTCGTCGCGGTCATCATGATGGGCATCGACTGGATCGCCGGACCCTATGCCCGGATCATAGAAATCGGCGCGATCTTCTTCCTCGCCGTGGCCGTGCTTGGCCTGGTTCCGGCGCGGGGATTGCGCGCTCTGATCAAGGTGCAGGTCGCCAAGCATTTCTTCCAGCATCGCTATGATTATCGCGCGGAGTGGATGCGCTTCACCGATACGATGGGCAGGCCCGGCGAGGACGCCGCGCCCTTCGACCAGCGCGTCATCAAGGCGGTGGCCGACATCACCGAATCCCAGGCAGCCTTGCTGATGCTGCCCAGCGAGAGCGGCGGCCTGGTCCTGCAGGCGTCGTGGAACTGGAGCGATTCGGGCGCTCCGGTGCCCGCCATTTCGGCGAGCGATGCCGCAGCGATCGAGAGCACCGGCTGGATCGTTGATCTGGACAGCGTGCGCGCGGGCAAGAGCGACTATGCGATGCCCGAATGGATGCTGGCGGACCGCAATGCCTGGGCGCTGGTGCCGCTGATCCATTTCGACCGGCTGGCCGGGGCGATCCTGCTGGCGCGTCCGCTGGTCGATCGCAAGCTGGACTGGGAGGATTTCGACATGCTGCGCGCCGCGGGGCGGCAGGTCGCAAGCTATATCCGCGAGGCGCAGGGGCAACAGGCGCTGGACGATGCGCAGCGGTTCGACGAATTCAACCGCCGCTTCGCCTTCATCATGCATGACATCAAGAATCTGGTGAGCCAGCTTTCCCTGCTTGCCCGTAATGCCGAGCGTCACGCCGACAATCCTGAGTTCCGCGCCGACATGGTGCTGACGCTGCGCGAGTCCGTGGGCCGGATGAACGAGATGCTGGCCCGCCTATCGCAGCATAACAGGATGACGCAGGAGGAGCCGCGCGCAATGCCGGTCAGCCCGATTGCGGAGCGGGTGGTGCGGACCAAGGGCAAGGCGCATCCGGTCGAGATAAGCGGGGAGGGCGTCGACGCCTTCGCCGATCCCGCGCGCGTCGAGCAGATATTGGGGCATCTGGTGCAGAACGCCATCGACGCCAGTGGTCCCGGCGCGCCGGTCATCGTGCGGCTGGGCCGGAACCGGGATTGCGCGACGATCGATGTCGTGGACCGGGGGTGCGGCATGACCGCCGAGTTCATCCGCCGCGACCTGTTCAAGCCCTTTTCCTCCAGCAAGGCGGGCGGGTTCGGCATCGGCGCATTCGAGGCGCGCGAACTGGCCCGCGCCATGAACGGCCGGATAGAGGTGCTGAGCCGTCCGGGCGAAGGAAGCTGTTTCACGCTGTTCCTGCCGCTGGCGGCGCAGAATGGCGGCCATCATCATCGTGAAAGGGCGGCCTGATGGCTGATACGCGACCCAAATTGCTGATCGTCGAGGACGATGCCGGCCTGCAGCGCCAGTTGCGTTGGGCGTATGAGGATTATCAGCTTTTCATCGCGGGGGACCGTGAGGAAGCGATGGAGATCATGCGCGCCGAGGCGCCCGATGTCGTGACGCTGGACCTTGGTCTGCCGCCCGATCCCGACGGCACGACCGAAGGTTTCGCGACGCTGGCGGAAATATTGCAGGTAAAGCCCGATACCAAGGTCATCGTCGCGTCAGGGCATGGCGCGCGGGAAAGCGCGCTGAATGCGATTTCCGGCGGGGCGTATGATTTCTACCAGAAGCCGGTCGACATCGACGAACTGGGCCTGATCGTCGGCCGCGCTTTTCATGTGCATGCGCTGGAGCAGGAAAATGCCCGTCTGGCGGACCGGCCGGGCGAGGATAATCGCGCCCTTGGCCGCCTGATCACGGCAGCGCCGGAAATGCTGAAGGTCACGCGGACGCTGGAGCGCGTCGCCACGGCGGACGTCTCCGTCATGCTGCTGGGCGCCAGTGGGACCGGCAAGGAGTTGCTGGCGCACGGGCTGCATGACGCCAGCCATCGCCGCGAGGGGGCCTTCGTGGCCATAAACTGCGCCGCCATTCCCGAAACGCTGCTGGAATCCGAACTGTTCGGGCATGAAAAAGGCGCGTTCACCGGCGCGATCAAGACGACTCCGGGGAAGATCGAGCAAGCCGAGGGCGGCACGCTGTTCCTGGACGAGATTGGCGACATTCCGCTGCCGCTGCAGGTGAAGCTGCTGCGGTTCCTGCAGGAGCGGGTGATCGAACGGGTTGGCGGGCGTCAGGCGATTCCGGTCAATACCCGCATCGTGTGCGCCACCCACCGCAATCTGGACGCGATGATCGCGGCCGAGACATTCCGCGAGGACCTCTATTACCGGCTTGCGGAAATCGTCGTGCATATCCCGGCGCTGAAGGACCGGCCGGGCGATTCCGTGCTGCTGGCCCGCCATTTCCTCACGCGCTTTGCCGGGGAGATCAACCCTGCGGTCAAGGGGCTGTCCCCCGACGCGCTGGCCGCGCTCGACGCCTGGCCCTGGCCCGGCAATGTGCGCGAGCTGGAAAATCGCATGAAGCGGGCGGTTATCATGGCCGACGGCAAGATGGTGACGGCCGCCGACCTCGATCTGGACGGAGAGGGCGGCGAGGGCGCGGAGGTCATCAACCTGAAGGCTGCGCGCGAGATCGCCGACCGCAAGTCCATCCGCCGCGCCATCGCCCGCAGCCAGGGCAATATCTCCAGCGCGGCCAAGATGCTCGGCATCAGCCGCCCGACGCTCTACGACCTGCTCAAGCAATATGAGATGCAGGATTGATGCGCCGCCATTGGATTTTCCTGGGCGCGGCGCTGGTCGCGGTGCCGGCGCTGGGCGTGCCGTTGATGATGCTGCGCGCCGGGACGCACGATCCGCAGGCCAGCATGGCGAAGGGGCTAGACGCGCTTCAGAAGGGTGATCCGCGCACCGCCCGTGTCGAGTTGATGAACGCCATCAAGGCGCGGCCGGACTGGGCCGATGCGCGCATCGCGCAGGCGCGCGTGCTGATCGACCTGGGCGATGGCGTCGGCGCGGAGGCTGAGCTGCGGCGGGCGCGGGCGCTTGGCTCCGCCCCCGGCAAGACCCGGCACCTGATGGCGAACGCCTATCTGCTACAGGGGGAGGCGGACGAAGCGATTGCCGAGGCGCAGACCCCGGACGCCATGCCCGCGCAGCGCGGCTATGCGCTGCGCATCATCGGCCGCGCCCGGCTGGCCAAGGGGCAGACCGGCGCGGCGGAGCAGGCGCTATCGCAGGCGGTCGCCCTGTCGCCGCGCGATCCGGCCGCATGGAATGACGTGGCGCGGCTGCGCATCGCCAGCGGGGATCAGGCAAGCGCCATTCAGGCTTCGGAAAAGGCGGTTTCGCTCGCCCCCCGCAATGTCGAGGCGGTCACGTTGCGCGCGATGCTGATCCGCGATCAATATGGGTTGAAGGCTGCTCTGCCCTGGTTCGACCGGGCGCTGGCGCTTGATGCCAACCATGTTCCCACTCTGACCGAATATGCCGCGACGCTGTCCGACATCGGGGAGGCGCGGCGCGCGCTGGCGATGACACGCCGGGTGATCGCCCTGGAGCCGCATAACGGCCGGGCCTTTGCGCTGCAGGCTTTGATGGCGGCGCGTGCGGGGCGCTATGATCTGGCGCGCGCGATGCTGAACCGCGCTGGAGGCAATGGCGGGGCTTCGGCGCTGCTGGTGAGCGGCATACTCTATCTGAAGGGCGGCAATCCGGCGCTGGCGCAGGGCGCCTTCGCCAAGCTGCTGACGGATCAGCCCGACAATGCGCAGGCGCGCCTGCTGCTCGGCAGGGCGCTGTTCGACCAGGGGAATTTTGCTGAGGCCGCCGGGGTGCTCGCCCCGCTGATCGACCGGGGGGAGGCGGGGAGCTATGCCTTTACGCTGGCCGCGCGGACGCAGGAGGCTCTGGGCAACCGGGCGATGGCGGACATGTTGCTGGCGAGGGCGGCCGCGCCCGGCCAGACGGCCATCGGCGCGCTGGCGACAGGCGGCGACATGGCGGCGCTGGCCGAAGCAGCCTCGACCCATCCCGATGCCGCGCCGGCGGTGATCCCCTATGTCCGGGCGCTGCTGTCCACGGGTCAGGCGGGCGCTGCGGTGTCCCGCGCGACCACGCTGCGCAACGCCAATATGGGCGCGCCGGCGGCGCATGTCATTCTGGGCGATGCGCTGCTGGCGGCCGGGCAGCCGGACAAAGCGGCGCGCGCCTATGAACAGGCGGCGGACCTGCGTTTTTCGGAGGATGTCGCGCTGCGGCTGGTGTCGGCGTGGCGGCGGGCCGGGCAGCCGGAGCGCGCCGCGCAGATATTGAGCCTCTATCTCAGCCAGAATCCGGGAAGTTTCGAAGCGAACCGGATCGCCGCATCGGCATGGCTCAGCGTCCGCAACTGGGACCGGGCGATCGCGCTGCTGGAGCCGCTTTCGGCGCGGGCGGGCAATAATGACGCGCTGTTGATGGCCGACCTCGCCTGGGCATGGCTCGGCAAGGGTGACAAGCCGCGGGCGCTTGCTTATGCGGCCAAGGCCTACAGGCTGCAGCCGCTCAATCCCGTTGCGGCGGACGTCTATGGCTGGACGATGCTGCAGGCCGGGCAGAAGCAGCGCGCCGTCGATGTGCTGGAAAAGGCGCTGGCGCTGGCGCCGGGGCATCCGATGCTGAAAGGGCATCTGGACAGGGCCTATGCGGCGGTTGGCGAAAAGGCGAAGCTGGCGGCGCTTTAGGCGGCCTGATGCGTTGGGAATGCAGCGTGCTCCTGCGAAGGCAGGAGTCCAGTTCAGACGGGGGGACTGGGCTCCTGCGTTGGCTTCGCCGCCCTTCGGGTCGCAGGCGCACGCGGCTTTTACATAGGACGCCAGACATCGAGAGGGCGCGTGTCTGTGCTTCTCGACTTCGCTCGAAGCGAACGGAAGCGGGGGAGTGCGCCTGATCAGGCGGGTGTCAGACCCGGTCAGCCTGCACGACGATTTCCAGCGAGCGCAGCGCCGACAATATCCGCATCAGATGGGCGGCGTCCTGCACCTCCAGGTCGATAATGTCGGTGTGGAACGGCCCTTCGCGGTTCACAAGCTGCAGGTTGAGGATGTTCGCCTTATTCGCGCCGAAGATGTTGGCGACCGACGCCAGCGCGCCGGGCTGGTTCTTGACGATGATCGACAGGCGGGCGGTGCCGCCCTTCGACTTCACGTCCCAGGCCAGGTCGACCCAGTCGGCGTCCGCGCCAGCCTCCAGCGATGAACAGTCGATCGTGTGGACCTCGATCGGTTCCCCCGTGCGTCGGATGCCGACGATGCGGTCGCCGGGCACCGGGTGGCAGCAATCGCCAAGCTGATAGGCGATGCCGGGCGTCAGGCCGCGGATCGACACCGGGTTATGCTGGCGGGGATGCGCTTCCTCCGCGCCCTCACCGCTGGTGGAGCCGGGGATCAACGCCTCCATGACCTCGCCGTCAGTGACGCGATGCGTCGCGATGGCGATCATCAGTCCGGCGCGGTCGGTCAGTTTCAGGCGCTTCAGGCCCGCCTTCATCGCCTTCTCGCCGACCTCGACGGGCAGGCGGCTGGCGATTTCCTCGAACAGCTTCTCGCCCAGCGCGATTGTCTCGTCCCGCTGCTTGTGGCGGATGTAGCGGCGGATGGCGGCGCGCGCCTTGCCAGTGATGGCAAAGGTCAGCCAGCCGGGCTGCGGCTCCTGCCCGTCGGATTTGAGGATATCGACCTGATCGCCATTTTCCAGCGTGGTGCGCAGCGGCACGACCCGGCCGTTTACCTTCGCGCCGACCGTCTGGTTGCCAAGGCTGGTGTGCACGGCATAGGCGAAGTCGACCGGCGTTGACCCCTTGGGCAACTGGTGCAGCTCCCCCTTGGGCGTGAAGGCGAAGATGCGATCCTGATACATCGCCATGCGGGTATGTTCGAGAAGCTCGTCCGGGTCCTGGCTCTGCTCCAGGATTTCGACCAGATCGCGGAGCCAGCCAGCCTGGCCGTCCGGCTTGCCTTCACTCTGCTTATAGGCCCAGTGCGCGGCGAGACCGAACTCGCTGTCCCGGTGCATTTCGCGGCTGCGGATCTGAACCTCGATCCGCGCATTCTCGCTCATGATGACGGTGGTGTGCAGCGACCGGTAGCCATTGCGCTTAGGCGTGGAGATATAATCCTTGAACCGGCCGGGCACCATCTTGTGCTTCTGATGGATGATGCCCAGGGCGCGATAGCAATCCTCCGTGCTGTCGGTGATGACGCGGAACGCCATGACGTCGGTAAGCTGCTCGAAGCTGATGTGCCGCTCCTGCATCTTGCGCCAGATGGAATAGGGATGCTTTTCCCGGCCGGACACAGTGACGCGGATGCCCGCATTGCCCAGCAGCATCTGCAAGCCGGAGGCGATCCGCGCCACCTTGTCGCCGCCGCCTTCCTTCAGTTGCTCCAGCCGCCGGGTGATGCTGTCATAGGCTTCCGGTTCCAGTTCGCGGAACGCCAGCAACTGCATCTCGCGCATGAAATCATACATGCCGATCCGCTCCGCGAGCGGGGCGTAGATATCCATCGTCTCGCGGGCGATGCGGCGGCGCTTCTCCTCATTCTTGATGAAGTGCAGCGTGCGCATATTGTGCAGCCGGTCGGCCAGCTTCACCAGCAGCACGCGGATATCGTCCGACATCGCCAGCAGGAATTTGCGGAGATTTTCGGCGGCGCGCTCGGTTTCGGATTGCGCCTCTATCTTGCTTAGCTTGGTGACACCATCGACCAGTCGGGCGACGTCCTTGCCGAACACGCTCTCAATCTCGTCATGCGTGACCAGCGTATCCTCGATCGTGTCGTGCAGCAGCGCCGTCACGATCGTCTGATCGTCCAGATACAGGTCGGTGAGGATGCCCGCCACCTCGATCGGATGGCTGAAATAGGGGTCTCCGCTGGCGCGCTTCTGGCTGCCATGCTTCTGCACGGAAAAGACGTAGGCGCGATTGATCATCGCTTCGTCCGCGTCCGGATCGTAGCGTTTCACACGTTCAACAAGTTCATACTGGCGCAACATATGTTTACCGATGTGGGGGATTTTTGTCGCTATGCAACAAAAAAGGCACGGTCAGGCATATTGGCGGAACGCCTTGGTTTTTTGGCCACACCCCAGAAGCCGGGCGGACGTTCAGGGCATTGATACGTTTTGATTGTAAACTTATATTGCAAAATGATTCCGCGCGGCGGTCACAATTTTGCAACACCGCGCGATTTGGAGTATCTACGGAGTCATGCTGGACGAAGTTTCCCGTGAGCAGTTATCCTGCGCCCCGATTTGCGGCCTGCCCAGCGCGCTTGAGGCGATGGGGGAGAAATGGTCGTTCCTTATCCTGCGCGGCGCGTTGGCCGGTATCCGGCATTTCGAGGATTTTCAGTCCACGCTGGGCATCGCCCGCAACATCCTGGCCAATCGCCTGGCGCGGCTGGTCGAAAAGGGCATCATGGTGCGGGAGACGATGACCTGCGACCGGCGCAAGGTGGAATATCGCCTGACCGAAAAGGGCAAGGAACTGGCCCCGGTGATGATCGCCCTGCGGCAGTGGGGCGAAAAGTGGGAATGCGGCGTGCCGTCCGTGCCGACGCTTGCCGACCGCCGCGACGGTCAGCCGATTCAGCCGATCCACATCCTGTCGCATGACGGCCGCACGCTCGGCCTGTGCGATCTGGTGTGGATTTACCCGGACGAAATCGCGCCGGTGGGCGGCGAAGAAGAAATCGCCGCCTGATCCTGCGTCCGCGCGTCAGCTTGCCCTTCACCCTTTTCCGATAATTCGCTAGTCTCTGCCGGATGTCGGTCACGCCACTTCAAGCCGAACCGTTTTTTGCGGACAAGAATCGCGCTTTCTGGAATCTGCAGACGCTGGGCTGGCTTGGCGCCTTCCTGCTTCGCGCTTCGTCCACCGTGGCCAATGGGCAGCCATTGTCCAGTCTGGTGCCGGTGCTGATCTCCACCGTCACCGGCTATTCCGTGACATTGTTGATGGCGGTGATCTTCCGCCTGCTGCTGCGCCAGCGGCCTCTCGTCACCTGGGGCGTGTCGATCCTGGTGATTCTCGTGGCGGCGGGCATGTGCGCGTTCATCGACTCCTGGGTCTTTTCCACCCAGAACCGGGGCAGCGATACGGCGGGGCTGCAGCTTTTTCTGGGCGCTGCCTATCTCAGCACCACGCTGCTCGGCGCATGGTCGGCCCTCTATTATGCGATCAACTTCTATCTGACGGTCGAGCAACAGGCGGACCAGTTGCTGCATCTGGAAACCCAGGCGAGTTCCGCGCAGCTCGCGATGCTGCGCTACCAGCTCAATCCCCATTTCCTGTTCAACACGCTCAACAGCATCTCGACCCTGGTGCTGCTCAAGGAAACCGACCGGGCGAACGCGATGCTGTCCCGCCTGTCATCCTTCCTGCGCTACACGCTGATCAACGAACCCACGGCGCAGGTGACGCTGGAGCAGGAGGTGGAGACGCTGAAGCTCTATCTGGACATTGAAAAGATGCGGTTCGAGCATCGGCTGCAGTCGGTTTTCGCCATCGACTCCTCCGTCTCGCAGGCCCGGCTTCCGTCCCTGTTGCTGCAGCCGTTGGTGGAAAACGCCATCAAATATGCCGTCGCGCCAAAGGAGGAGGGCGCCGAAATCACCGTCACGGCGCAGCCTGCCGGTGAAAATGTGCGGATCGTCGTGTCCGATACGGGTCCGGGATTGAATGAAGCCAATGTCAGGCCGAACCTGTCCACCGGCGTTGGCCTGGCGAATATCAAGGACAGATTATTCCAGGCCTATGGGGAACGACATTCGTTCGATGCGCGTTCCACGCCGGGAGGCGGTTTTTCTGTGACCATAGAAATGCCCCTCGTAACGGAAGAACAGACGAAAGTGGCCGCATGACAATCAGAACGATCCTCGTGGATGACGAAAGCCTTGCCATCCAGGGGTTGAAACTGCGCCTTGAGGCGCATGAAGATGTCGAAATCATCGACACATGCATGAACGGCCGTGAAGCCATCCGGTCAATCAAGACCCACAAACCGGACCTTGTTTTCCTCGACATCCAGATGCCCGGATTTGACGGCTTTTCCGTCGTGCAGGGCATGATGGAGATCGAGCCGCCCCTGTTCATCTTCGTCACCGCGTTCAGCGATCATGCGATCCGCGCGTTCGAGGCGCAGGCCGTCGATTATCTGATGAAGCCGGTGGAGCAGGACCGCCTGGCCGACGCGCTGGACCGCGTGCGCCAACGGCTGGGCCAGAAGCGGCAGGTGCAGGAAGCGGAACGGCTGCGCGAGGTGCTGGCCGAGGTCGCGCCGCAGGCGATGAGCGATTTCGTGACGGAGGAGGATACGCCTGCCTCCAGCCGGTTCGAAAAGCTGATCAACATCAAGGATCGCGGCCAGATATTCCGGGTGGACGTGGATTCGATCGAGCGGATCGACGCCGCCGGCGATTATATGTGCATCTACACCGCCGACAATTCGCTGATCCTGCGCGAGACGATGAAGGATCTGGAAAAGCGGCTGGATCCGCGCAATTTCCAGCGCGTCCACCGCTCCACCATCGTCAATCTGAGCCAGGTGCGGCAGGTGAAGCCGCACACCAACGGCGAATGCTTCCTTGTGCTGGAATCCGGCGCGCAGGTGAAGGTCAGCCGCTCCTATCGCGATGTCGTGGCGCGTTTCGTTCACTGACCGCGCACACCGGTTTTGAACGCAATCGCCGGGAAGCGCAGGCGAACCGCATCGGCCATAGGATGTCCTGCAAAACAGACGGCCCCGGATTTTCGCGGCCCGTCTGCAGGACAAGGAGATATGTCATGGCCTATTCGCGCAAGATCATTGCTTCGCCGGTCGGCGCCCTGACGCTGGTCGCCAGCGACAAGGGGCTGGCGGCGATCCTGTGGCATGATGACGATCCCGGCCGGGTGCGCCTGGGGCCGGTGTCGGACGCGGCGGATCATCCGGTGCTGGAGGAAGCGGCGCGCCAGTTGGCGGCCTATTTCGAGGGGAAGCTGAAAGTCTTTTCCGTGCCGCTCGATTTCCGGGGAAGCGAATTTCAGCGCGCGGTCTGGGGCGCATTGCTCACCATCCCCTTCGGCGAAACCCGCAGCTATGGAGAGATTGCGAGCCAGATCGGCAAACCCTCCGCATCACGTGCGGTTGGCGCGGCAAATGGCAGGAATCCGATTTCCATCATTGCGCCCTGCCACCGGGTGATCGGATCGACCGGCAAGCTGACAGGTTTTGCCGGCGGTCTCGCCGCCAAACAGCATCTGCTCGATCTGGAAGCGAAGGCGGCTTAATCCAGATTAAGATAATGAATGTTTCGATAATTCAATAAGGGAAGCATTCGTAACGGTTGCAGTTGGCATTGTGCTCGACTTGGAGGTCGGACAGGTTCACTTTTTGAGCAAGGTCGTTCGTCCTTGGATGAGGGAACCATTTTCTGGAGAGCACAGGTCCCCTGGCTGATGAGCGCGGTCGCGCAATGCCCAGGCTTTGGCGGAGCCTGGCGGTTGCCGCGATATTGCCCATAGGGCTGACGATATTGGGCCTGTCTCTCAGTTCGGCCTATCAGCGCAATCTCCACAATCTGCATGACGCCTCCCTCTCTCTGAGGCAGGCGAATGCGGCGCAGACGCTGCTCCGCGACGTGAAGGATGCGGAGCGGAGCCAGCGCGGCTATGCGCTGACCGGCGACAGAAGTTTCCTGGCGCCGTTCGAGCGAGTGGAAAGCGGGCTGGCGGCGCAGCTTTCCGCGCTGGACCGTCTCGCCGCCGCCAGCGACAGCAATACGCAGACCACCCTGCGGCATCTGGACCGCCTGACCGAAGCCAAGTTCGTCGAGATGCGCAGCGTGATTGAGGCGCGCGACCAGTCCGGGCTTGCCGCCGCAGCCGCCATGGTGGGTTCCGGCCGCGGCAAGGCGCTGATGGACTCCATAGAGGCGGAAACCGCCAAGCTGATCCGCCTGCAGGATATCAGGGTGGCCAGCAGCGAGCAGCAAGCCGCCGACCGGTCCGGCATGGCGCGGCTGATCTATTGGTCCATGGTGTTGTGCGTCTCGCTCATAGGTTTCCTGATCGCCTATGTGATGTGGAGCAACCGGCGTGGCCGCTACTTGGCCAACCGCGCCGCGGCGGAGGCCTATAATCGGCAGGCGGCGCTGTTCGAAAGCGACTTTAACGCCGTGGTCCTGATCAACCCCAGCGGCGGAATAGAGATATTGAACGGGGCGGCGGAAAAGCTGTTCGGCTATCCCAAGACCGCGCTGATGCGCCGCGACATATCGCTGATCGCCGACCTCGCGCCGGGGGAAGGGGCGTTTCTGGACCGGTTGGGCCTGACCCCGGAAGGGCTGGCCCAGCCGTTGCGGACTCATGTGAAGGCGCGAACGGCCGATGGCGGGACCGTTCCGGTGGAGGTTGCGCTGGGCATCATGCAGCAGGCCGACGGAGCGCATATCGTGGCGTCTTTCCGCGACGTGTCGGAGCGGGACAAGGTTGAACAGCTCAAGGACCAGTTTCTCTCCACCGTCAGCCATGAACTGCGCACGCCGCTGACCTCCATTGTCGGATCACTCGGCCTGCTGCGCGGCGGGGCGGCGCATGACCTTCCGGCGCCGGTGCAGCGGCTGGTCGTCATCGCGGAAAACAACGCCAACCGCCTTATCCGCATCGTCAACGACCTGCTGGATGTGGAGAAGATGCAGTCGGGCGAGATGCGGTTCGATTTCCAGCCGATGGATTTGCGCATCGTGGCGCAACAGGCGCTGGACGGCGTGCGTCCCGTCGCGGACCTGCATAATGTCTTGCTGGAGATCGACCTGCCGGGCCAGCCGGTCATCGTCCGCGGAGACCAGGATCGTATCGTGCAGGTGGCCACCAACCTGCTGTCCAACGCGATCAAATTCTCGCCCGCCGGTTCGGCCGTCACCCTGACCCTTGGCGTGCGGGACAATGATGCGTGCATTTCCGTCCGCGACCGGGGGCCGGGCATAGACGCGGAGTTGCGCGCGCGGCTTTTCACGCGGTTTGCTCAGGCGATGCGCCGGTCGGACACGGCCGGGCCGGGGACGGGCATCGGCCTCACTATATCGCGGGAAATCGTGCATAATCATGGGGGTACGATCTGGTTTGAGGATGCGGAGGGAGGCGGAAGCCTGTTTGCTTTTGCGGTCCCCCTCTGGAACGCCCTTACCGGGCAGGAGGATCTGAACGGCGCGCCCCGCCTGCTGATCTATGCCGATGCGGCGGAAGCGCAGGCGATCAGCACAGGCTTTTCGGTGCGCGCCATTCGCGCCGACCTTGTCCATACGCAGCAGGAGGCGCTGGCGGCCATCTCTGCGCGTCCCTATCTGGCGTTCGTTCTGGATTTCCAGTTCGCCGATGGCGACGCCGTGGGAATCGTGCAGGCGATCCGCGACAATCCCGCGGGCCGCAACCTGCCCGTGATCGCGATCGCGCCCAGCGACCCCGTGGTAGAGCCAGCGCAGATGGCCGCTCTGGACATTATCGACTGGATAGCCAAGCCGATTGCCGCCAACCGGCTGGACGAGGCGGTGAACGCGGCCATCCGGCGCGCATCGACGTCAATGCCGCTGGTCCTGCACATTGATGACGACAGCGACACGCTGGAGATCACCGCCAACGCGCTCAGCGGCCTTGCCCGGATCGCGCGGGCGACGGACCTCGCCTCCGCGCGGGCGTTCCTCGCCACGAACGCCGTCGATATCGCGATTGTGGACATTGCGCTGCCCGATGGATCAGGCCTGGACATTCTTCCCGCCCTGTCCCCGGCAGGCGGGCCGGCCACGCCAGTCATCATCTATTCAGCGCAGGATTCCGGTCATGATCTGGCCGCCGATGTCGAGGTGATATTAACCAAGTCCAAGAAATCATTGCCTAATTTGGTCGAAACAGTCATGGGGATTCTTGATCGCCAGCGGGGGGAGGGGGCGTCATGACCGACAGGTTGAAGATTTTATATGTCGATGATGAAGCGGATATCCGAACCATCGTGGAAATGGCGCTCGCGCTCGATCCGGGGATGGAGGTGCGCCTCGCCAGTTCGGGGCAGGACGTGCTGGAGATGTTGCAGCAGGGGGCATGGGTTCCCGATCTTGCCCTTATCGACATGCTGATGCCTGGCATGACCGGCACGGATGTGATGGCGGCGCTGCGCGAGCGCGGCTGGACCGCGAATATCCCGATCGTGTTCGTCACCGCCAGCGCCTGGCAGCGGGATATCGACCGTTTCATCGATGCGGGCGCGCTGGGCGTTATCGCCAAACCCTTCGATCCGCTGACGCTGGCGGATACGGTGCGCAGCTTCGCGGAGCAGGCGAAGGCGGAATGAGGGAAGGCGGGAGGCGGCCGCCGGTCCGGCATTTTTGCCGCATATGGGTTGAAATTGCGCGACTCTGCTGGTAGTGGGCCTGCCACACGACGCGGGCTGCGCCTGCGGCGAACCCGTTTTATTGCATTTCGGTTGGCCCGTCAGGCAGGGAATGTCCTGGCGAACCACCGTTTTTCGATTGGAGACTGAAGGCGTTATGCAAATCATCGTTCGCGATAACAATGTCGACCAGGCGCTGCGCGCTCTCAAGAAGAAGCTGCAGCGCGAGGGCGTGTATCGCGAGATGAAGCTTCGCCGTCATTACGAGAAGCCGTCTGAAAAGCGCGCTCGCGAAAAGGCCGCCGCCGTGCGCCGCGCCCGCAAGCTGGAGCGCAAGCGCGCCGAGCGCGACGGCGTCCGGTAAGGACTGCCGGTAAGACCGAATATCGGGGGCGGCGCGGCTGCCGCCGCTTCCTGACCTATCCCTCGACATAGCAAGGCTCCCGCCATGTCCACCGTTACGGCTGTCCCGCTTCTCCCGATCGCCAAGGGGTCGCTGACCCGGCTGTGGATAGGCGTTGCGATCCTTCTGCTGGCGGCCGGCGCCTTGGCCTGGGCGGGCACCGTGTCTCTGCAGCCGCTGGGCTTCGAGGTGCTGGAGGAAGGCGAAGGCCCCAGCCCGACGCTCGACGATGTGGTGCTGGTCTCCTATGTCGGCAAGCTGACCGACGGCAAGGTCTTTGACCAGAGCGAGCAGCAGGCATTCCCCGTCGGCGAAGTCGTCCCCGGCTTCAGCCAGGCCCTGCTGAAGATGAAGAAGGGCGGCCATTACAAGGTCACCATCCCGCCGCGCCTGGGCTATGGCGCGAAGGCGGCTGGCCCGATCCCCGCCAATTCCACGCTGATCTTCGACGTGCATCTGCGCGACTTCAAGTCGAAGGAAGAAATCATGCGGATGCAGCAGCAGATGCAGATGATGCAGGGTGGCACAGGCGGCCCGCCGATGCCGGGCGCTGCGCCGGGCCAGTAAGCCCGAATCGCCTGTTTTTCTGGAAATGATCGCAGGATTTTAGGCCCGCGCTGTCGCGGATTTGGCGGCGCGTCGCAATTTTCTGCGACTTTGGTATGGTGTTGCCGCCACGGCGCGCCCGCTTAATTTTTGCGAAAGGATATGGAGCCGACTGAGGATTCTCCATCAGTGGGATCGACAGTTTTGCGCGCCATATCTCCATCCACCCCCGAATCCGGCTCATTGTTGATGCACGTCCAGTGGACGCCATCTGCCATCGGCGAGGCGGAGTTCAGTTCCGGCCTGGACCTGGACACGCAGACCGTCCGCGTCTCAAGCGGCGGCCTATGGACGCAGGCGGATGCCGAACGGTCATTGGTGGTGCATAAGCGGATCATCCGGGAAGCGCGGCTGCGTTTCGGCAGCGTCAAGGCGATGATCGACTTGCGCGACGTGATCCGGCCGACCCTGGAATCGGCCCTGTGGTTCCAATCGACAAATTCCGAAATCTATCGGGAGGATGACCGGATCGCCGTGGTGGTGAAATCGTCCGTTTTCAAAATCCAGCTTCGTAAAGCGTTGATGGTCGGCACGCGCGAGGCGTTTTTGTCGATGGATGCTGCGGAAATGTGGCTCCAGGCCTATTCCATGATGAACGGCCGCGTCGCGTGAAGCGATCCCGCGGCGCGGATCACGCCGCCTTTCGCCGTCCCTTCGCCCCGGCCATCGCTTTCGACCGCTCCTCCAGATAGACCTTGATCATCGCGACGATCGGGTCGGCGAGGAACAGGCCCATGATGCCGAACAGCGCGCCGAACAATATCTGCGCGCCCAGCACGAGGGCGGGGGCGAGGTCGGTGGCGCGCTTCGCCACCATCGGCACGATCAGATAGCCGTCGACCATCTGCACCGCCAGATAGACCCCGAACGCATAGAGTCCCGTATCCGTGCCGCCGGAAAATCCGACGAGGATGATCAGGATGCCGGAGATGATCGAGCCGATATTGGGCAGAAAGGCGAAGATGCCGGTCAGCACGCCCAGCAGCGCCGCCATCGGCACGCCGCCCGCCCACAGCAACAGCCAGGTGCCGATGCCCTCGACCAACATGCCGATCAATCGCCCGAACATCAGCCGCCGCAGCGTCCAGCCCATCCGGTCAGCGATGACGTAGAAATTCTCCCGCTTTTCCATCGGCAGCATCCAGGCGACGCCGCGTTCGTAGAGTTTGGGTTCGATCGCGATGAAGATCGCCAGCACCAGCATCATGACCATGCTGGTGATCGCGCCGACGGCGGTGCTGACCGCCTGAGTCACGCGGCCGAGCGAACGGAGCGCCTGATTGCCTAGCGTTTTCAGATCTTCCGGCGTGGTGGTGATGCCCAGTTGCTGCGCCCAGCCGCCGATGCGGCCGACCTGCAGCTCCACAATATGGCGCATCGCCTGCGCCTGCGCGGCGAGGTTCGATCCGGTCAGATAGACCGTCCAGCCCATGAAGGCGACGACGCCCAGCAGGACGATAGCCAGCCGCCAGCCGCGCGAGATAGGCAGGACCCGCTTCAACAACCGCGCGCCGCCGTCCATCATCGTTGTGAGGACGAGCGCGCCCAGGATCAGCATGATTGGCTGGGCCAGCAGGACGAGCAGCGCCACCATGATGCCCAGACCGAACCAGACGCCCGCCCGTTTCAATTCCTCCCGCACCAGCGGGCTGCGCATTTCCGAGGGGCCGGGGGCCTCTACATGGTCCTGCGCATCGCTCATCGCTGCGCCGGTCCGGCGGTGGCGGGGTGCAGGCTGTTGCCGGCCCGGCCGCTGCGGAGCGAGGTGATCCAGCTCAGCGGATTGAAGGTCGCGTCACCGTCCAGCGAGAATGTGATAAATTCCGCCCGGCCGCCAATCGCCTCATAGGGCACCGCGCCGCCAAGGCCGTTTTCGGCGAGCGTCGCGCGGCTGTCCGCGCTGTTGTCGCGATTGTCGCCCATCAGGAAAACATGGTTAGGCGCCACGCGCACCGGACCGTACCAGTCCAGTTCGCTCGGCCCGACGTCTATGATCGTATAGCTTTTGCCGTTGGGCAGCGTCTCGCGCTTCACCGGCAGTTCGCAATATTTGCGTCCGTCCCGGTCCTCCACCAGCGCGCCGGGGAACTGGCTGGGCGGGCAGGGGGCGTTGGCGTCGACGGGAATGCGCAGCGGGGCCAGCGTCTGTTGCGGTACCGGTACGCCGTTCAGCAGCACCTGACCGCCGCGCACCTCTATGATGTCGCCGGGCAGGCCGATGACGCGCTTGATATAATCCTCCCGCTTGTTCTGCGGGGAGGCGATGACGATGTCGCCGCGTTCCGGCAGGCTGCCGAAAATGCGTCCCTTCATGAACGGCAGCGGGTGGAAGCTGGGCGACACATAGGACCAGCCATAGGGATATTTGCTGACCACCAGCCGGTCGCCCTTCAACAACACCGGCATCATCGATTCCGATGGAATGTAAAAAGGCTTGGCCACGAAGCTGTGAAAGGCGAGCACCGCCAGGATCAGCAGCGATATGCTCTTTATCTCTCCCCACCAGTCGATCGGCGGCTTTTCCTGTGCGGCCGTCTCGGGTGCGGCTGCCGGTTGGTCGTCTGTCTGCATCTCGGCTGCCGTCGTCATCAGGGAGTCACCATGTGTGTCCTGCGCCTTATTGGGGCAAGGCTTCTATAATTACAAATGCCTGCGCCCATGGATGATCGTCGGTGAGCGTCAGGTGAATGACCGGGCGGTGGCCCGCAGGCACCATAGCCTCCAGCCGCGCCAGCGCGCCGCCCGTCAGGTGCAGGGTGGGGGCGCCGCTGCGCGCATTGACGACGCCGATATCCTTCATGAACACGCCGGCCTTGAACCCCGTTCCGACCGCCTTGGAAAAAGCCTCCTTGGCGGCGAAGCGCTTGGCCAGCGTGCCAGCCTTGGTGAAGGGGCGGCGATTGGCCTTGGCCTGTTCGACATCAGTGAATACGCGCCGCTCGAATCGTTCGCCGAAGCGGTCGAGAGACTGCTGGATTCGCTCGATATTGCAGAGATCGGAGCCGAGGCCGATAATCATGACGGCCTGAGATCCCAGCCTGCGCTGGGATGACGCGCTGTGTTGAGATGAAAGGCTGCGCCCCTCACCGCACCAGGTCCATCTGCCGCCGCATTTCGCGGATGCTTTCCTCCAGCCCGCCGAAGATCGCCTCGCCGATCAGGAAGTGGCCGATATTGAGTTCGGCCAGTTGCGGGATCGCGGCGACGGGACCGACATTGTCAAAGGTCAGGCCATGGCCGGCATGCGGTTCGATCCCGTTCTTCGCCGCCAGCGCCGCGCCATCGACGATGCGGCGCAATTCCTCGGCGCGTTCGGCGCCGGTCACATGGGCATAGCGGCCAGTGTGAAATTCCACCACCGGAGCATTCAGCCGGATCGCGGCGTCGATCTGCTTGGGGTCGGCCTCTATAAACAGGCTGACGCGAATGCCGGCGTCCAGCAGCTTGCCGACGATCGGTTGCAGCGCCGTGAATTGCCCGGCGGCGTCCAGTCCGCCCTCGGTCGTGCGCTCCTCGCGCTTTTCCGGCACGATGCAGGCGGCGTGCGGCCGGTGGCGCAAGGCGATGTCCAGCATCTCATCCGTCGCCGCCATCTCCAGATTGAGGGGGACGGTCAGCGCCGCCATCAGCGATGCGATATCCTCATCGCGAATATGCCGCCGGTCCTCCCGCAGATGGGCGGTGATGCCGTCAGCGCCCGCCTTTACGGCGATCAGCGCCGCCTTCACCGGATCGGGATGTTCGCCGCCGCGCGCGTTGCGGATGGTCGCGACATGGTCGATATTGACGCCTAGCCGCAGGAAAGTGCCCGGCGTCATCGATCAGACCTTCCTGCTGCCGGGCTTGATCGCCGGGATCGCCGCCAGTTCAGGCGGCAGGTCTTCAGGATCGTAGACCGGAAAGTTGATCTGAACGAGCGGATAGAAGGGAACGCCCAAATCCGCTTCGCCGGCGGAGCGGTCCACAAGCGCGACCTCCGCCAGTATTTCCGCGCCTTCCGCGCGCGCCGCATCCATAGCCTGCCGCGAGGAAAGGCCGGTAGTGACGACATCCTCGACCATCAGCACCTTGGCGCCCTTGCGCAGAGAAAAGCCCCGGCGCAGCTCGAACGTGCCTTCCGGCCGCTCCAGGAACATCGCGTCGACGCCAAGGGCGCGGCCCATTTCATGCCCGATGATGATGCCGCCCATCGCGGGGGAAATCACCGCTTCAATCTCATTGCGCAATTCGCGCGGCAGCTTCTGCGCAAGGCCGCGGGCGAGGGCCGAGGCGCGTTCGGGATTCATCAGTACGCGCGCGCATTGCAGATAGTTGGCGCTGCGCTTGCCGGACGAAAGAATGAAATGGCCCTCCAGAAGCGCGCCCGCCGCCCTGAATTCGGCCAGTGCCTCGTCTTCTGTCATGCCATCATTACCCCTTGTTGTGCGGCAAGGCAGATAGGCGGCGGCAAGCCACGTTGCAACAGCGAAGAAAATAGGCTTTTAGACGCTTGAGGCATGGGATAAGCATCCCTATAAGCCGCCGCAGTCCAAGGATTAATAGCTCCTGAAAAGGGGGCGCGACTGGACCGCGTGGACGGAAAAAGGGGCTAGGGGTACATAACGCTTATGAAAATGGTGAAATCGCTTGTTCTCGCAGGATTGCTGGCCTTTTCGCCAGCCCTGGGAATGACGCAGACTGCCTTTGCGCAGGACAATGCCGCCTCTGCCGAATCTGCCGCCGCCCCGGTCGCTGAAGCCGCCGCCCCCGCTGCGGCGGCTCCCGCCGAATCGGCTGCCGCGCCCGCCGCTGCTCCTGCAGAAAAGGTCGCCCCGCCGCCGCGCATGAAGCCCACCGAGGGCATCGGCATGCCGATGCCGGGCGAAATCACCATCCAGAAGCAGTTCACCGACACCGGCCGTCAGGCGCTGTGGATGCATGACTGGCTGCTTCTGCCGATCATCACCTTCACCTCGATCTTCGTGCTGGTCCTCCTGGCGTGGACGATGTTCCGCTATCGCCGTGCGGCCAATCCTGTGCCGTCGAAAACGTCGCACAACACCCTGATCGAGATCATCTGGACGGTCGCCCCGGTCCTGATCCTGCTGGTGATCGCGGTGCCGTCGATTGGCCTGCTTGCCGACCAGTATAAGCCCGCGCCGAAGGATGCGCTGACCGTCAAGGTCACTGGGTATCAGTGGTATTGGGGTTATGAATATCCCGACCAGGGCATTCCTGAATTCGTGTCCAACATGCTGACGAAAGAAAAGGCCGCCGAAAATGGCGAACCTTATCTGCTGGCGCCGGACAACCGCCTTGTTCTGCCCGCTGGCAAGCCGATCAAGCTGATCATCACCGGCGCTGACGTGATCCACAGCTTCGCCGTGCCCTCGCTCTGGGTGAAGATGGACGCCGTTCCCGGCCGTCTCAATGAAAAGAGCTTCACCATCGACAAGCCCGGCGTCTATTACGGCCAGTGCTCCGAGCTTTGCGGCGCGCGCCATGGCTTCATGCCGATCGCGATCGAGGCTCTGCCCCCCGCGCAGTTCGACCAGTGGGTGCTGTCGCAGGGCGGCAACCCGAAGGGCAAGGCGGAAACGCCGGCCACGACCGCAGCCGCAGCGCCCGCCAGCGCACCAGCCAAGATTTGATGTAAGGGCCCCACACCCATGACGACCACCACAGCCAATCCCGACGATTTCCACGGGTCCCACGCGCATGACGATCATGGCGATCATCTGCCCGGCTTCTTCGCCCGCTGGTTCATGTCCACGAACCATAAGGACATCGGCACGCTCTACCTGATCTTCGCGATCATCGCGGGTATCATCGGCGGCAGCATTTCCGGCCTGATGCGCGCGGAGCTTGCGCATCCCGGCATCCAGTATCTGCACACCTGGGCGCAGATGATGGACGGCCCGGACGCATCGCTCGACCAGGCCTATCATCTGTGGAACGTGCTGATCACCGCCCACGGCCTGATCATGGTGTTCTTCATGGTCATGCCGGCGATGATCGGCGGCTTTGGCAACTGGTTCGTGCCCATCATGATCGGCGCGCCGGACATGGCGTTCCCGCGGATGAACAACATCTCCTTCTGGTTGCTGATCCCCGCCTTCGTGCTTCTCCTCGGCTCGACCTTCGTGCCCGGCGGCACCGGCAATGGCGCGGGCACCGGCTGGACGGTCTATGCACCGCTCTCGACCAGCGGTTCGGCCGGTCCGGCCGTGGACATGGCGATCCTGTCGCTGCACATCGCGGGTGCCAGCTCGATCCTGGGCGCAGTCAACTTCATCACCACCATCTTCAACATGCGCGCGCCGGGCATGACCCTGCACAAGATGCCGCTGTTCGTATGGTCGGTTCTGGTCACCGCCTTCCTGCTGCTGCTGGCACTGCCGGTTCTCGCCGCCGCGATCACCATGCTGCTGACGGACCGCAATTTCGGCACCACCTTCTATGACGCGGCCGGTGGCGGCGATCCTGAACTGTACCAGCATCTGTTCTGGTTCTTCGGCCATCCCGAAGTCTACATCATGATCCTGCCGGGCTTCGGCATCATCAGCCAGATCGTCTCGACCTTCAGCCGCAAGCCGGTGTTCGGCTATCTCGGCATGGCCTACGCCATGGTCGCGATCGGCGTCGTCGGCTTCGTCGTGTGGGCGCACCACATGTTCACCACCGGCATGTCCGTGAATGTGAAGATGTATTTCACCGCCGCCACGATGGTCATCGCGGTTCCGACCGGCATCAAGATCTTCTCGTGGATCGCGACGATGTGGGGCGGATCGATGAGTTTCAAGACCCCGATGGTCTGGGCGATCGGCTTCATCTTCATGTTCACCGTCGGCGGCGTGACCGGCGTGGTCCTCGCCAATGGCGGCGTCGACGACGTGATGCACGACACCTATTATGTCGTCGCGCACTTCCACTATGTGCTGTCGCTGGGCGCGGTCTTTGGCCTCTTCGCCGGGTTCTACTACTGGTTCCCGAAGATGAGCGGCAAGATGTACAACGAGTTCCTCGGCCAGCTCCACTTCTGGGTGTTCTTCATCGGCGTGAACCTGCTGTTCTTCCCGATGCACTTCCTGGGCCTGTCGGGCATGCCCCGCCGCTATCCCGACTATCCGGAGGCCTTTGAGAAGTGGAACACGCTCGCCAGCCATGGTTATGAGATCATGGCGGTCGGCATGCTGATCTTCTTCGTGAACCTCATCTGGTCGCTGGCCGCCGGCAAGAAGGCCGCCGACAACCCGTGGGGCGAAGGCGCGACGACGCTGGAATGGACGCTGAGCAGCCCGCCGCCGTTCCACCAGTTCGAAACCCTTCCGGTTATCGACTGACAGGCATAGCCCCTTCCGTTCGCGGAAGGGGCAGGGTGGGAAGGCCCACGCCTTCGGGCGCTGCGCCTTTCCCGACCCCTCCCTTCAATGGGGAGGGGAGGAATTGAAATGACGACCGCTACGTTAGACGCACGCACCTTGCCCGCCCACTGGCGCGATTTCCTGGCGTTGACCAAGCCCAGGGTGATGACGCTTGTCGTTTTTACGGGGCTTTGCGGACTGCTTGCGGCGCCCGGCGGCATCCACCCGATCCTGGGCTTCACCACCATATTGTGCATCGCGCTTGGCGCTGGCGCAGCGGGCGCGCTCAATCAGTGGTATGAGGCGGAGATCGACGCGCAGATGAAGCGCACCGCCGGCCGTCCGCTGCCCGCCGGCCGCATGGACCGGCAATCGGCGCTGCATTTCGGTGTCGGCCTGTCCTTCTTCTCGGTCATTCTTCTCGGCCTCGCCGCCAACTGGCTGGCGGCAGCGATCCTGGCGGTGTCGATCCTGTTCTATGTGATCGTCTACACCATGTGGCTGAAGCCCCGGACCGCGCAGAATATCGTCATTGGCGGCGCGGCCGGAGCCTTTCCGCCGGTTATCGGCTGGGCGGCGGTCACAGGCGATGTCAGCGCGCTTCCGGTCGCGCTGTTCGCCCTGATCTTCTTCTGGACGCCGCCGCATTTCTGGGCGCTCGCCCTGTTCGTCAAGACCGACTATGCGAAGGCGGGCATCCCGATGCTGCCGGTCGTCGCGGGCGAAGTGGCGACCCGCCGCCAGATATGGCTCTACACCGCGATCATGGCCGCGGCGGCGATGGCGCCGGTTCTCCTGCGGCTTACCGGGCCGATTTACGGCACCGTCGCGTTCCTGGGCACGGCGCTGTTCGCGATATTCGCATTTCAGGTGTCCGTCCGCCGCGAGAGCGATCCTGAAAAGATGCAGCCTGAGCGGCGCCTGTTCAAATATTCCATCCTCTATCTTTTCCTGCTGTTCGGGGCGATCGTCATTGACCGGTGGGTGTTCGCATGACGCCCGATGAGGAAAAGGAAGTCCGCGCCCGCCAGCGGTCGCGCGCTATGGTCATGGGCCTGCTGCTGGGAGCGCTGGTCATCCTGTTCTACGGCATCACCATCGCAAAGATCGCGAACCACTGATGGCGACGGCGCCCCAGACGCTCGCGCATCGCAATCGCCGCACCATGCGGATCGCCTTGCTCGTGGCGATCGGTTCGCTGTCGATGGGCTTCGCCTCCGTGCCGCTATACCGCATATTCTGCGAACAGACCGGCTTTGGCGGGACGACCCAGCGCGCCGACGCGGCCACGAAGGTCAAGGTTGCGACCGGGCACACCCTGTCCATCCGCTTCGATTCCAATGTGACGCCGGGCATGCCGTGGAAATTCTATCCCGAACATCGCACGGATACCGTGACGGTCGGCGCGCGCGACATGGCGATATTCGTGGCGAAGAACATGTCGGACAAGCCGGTGACTGGCACTGCCGCCTTCAACGTCACGCCGACGCAGGCCGGGGCCTATTTCACGAAGATCCAGTGTTTCTGCTTCACCGAGCAGACGCTGCAGCCGGGGCAGGAGGTCCGCATGCCGGTCCTCTATTATGTCGACCCGAAGATCCTCGATGACCCGGACAATAAGGATACGCAGCAAATTACCTTGAGCTACACCTTCTACCCGGTTGAGAACGGGAAAAAGCCAAGCTAAGGCAGTCGATAGATAACGAACAGGGAAGACGAGACGATGGCAGGCGCCAAGAACCACGATTACCACATTCTCCCGCCCAGCATCTGGCCGCTGTTCGGCTCGATGTCGGCTCTGGTCATGGCGTTCGGCGCGATCATGTGGATGCATCCCGATGCGCTGCCCGCGCATGGCGGCTGGGTCTTCTTCGCTGGCGTCGCGGGCGTCCTGTTCACTTTCTATAGCTGGTGGGCGAAGGTCATTGGCGAGGCGCATGCCGGCGATCATACTCCGGTGGTCCAGCTTCACCTGCGCTACGGCATGATCCTGTTCATCGCGTCGGAGGTCATGTTCTTCGTCGGCTGGTTCTGGGCCTTCTTCGATTTCTCGCTGTTCCCTTCGGCCCTGCCGCCGATCGACGGCCTGTTCCCGTCGAAGGGCATCGAGGTATTGAACGCCTTCGAACTGCCGCTGCTCAACACGCTGATCCTGCTCTGCTCCGGCACCACCGTCACCTGGGCGCACCATGCGCTGATCCACGGCGACCGTGACGGCCTGATCAAGGGCCTGTGGTGCACCATCCTGCTGGGCCTGCTCTTTTCCTGCATCCAGGCCTATGAATATGCGCATGCGCCGTTCGACTTCGGCGGCACGCCTTATTCCTCCGGCTTCTACATGGCGACCGGTTTCCACGGTTTCCACGTTATCGTAGGCACGATCTTCCTGATCGTGAACCTGGTCCGCGCCTATAAGGGGCATTTCACCCCGCGCCAGCATTTCGGTTTCGAGGCGGCAGCCTGGTACTGGCACTTCGTTGACGTGGTGTGGCTGTTCCTTTTCTGCGCCGTCTATGTCTGGGGCGGCTGGGGCGCGCCCGTTCACGCTGGCTGATAGAGCGAGAGGCGCTTCGATGACCGGGCAGGATTACCATCTCGCTCAGGTGAACATCGGGCGCCTCGTCGCTCCCAAGGGCGATCCGCGCGTCCAGCCTTTCTTCGACGCGCTGGACCGCATCAACGCGCTGGCGGAGGCGTCGCCCGGCTTCATCTGGCGGTTGAAGGATGAGGGCGGCAACGCCACCGATATCCAATATTCGCCGGACCCGTTGCTGATCCCCAACATGTCGGTCTGGGCGGATGCCGAATCCCTGTTCGATTTCGTCTATCGCAGCGCCCACACCCCGGTCATGGCCCGCCGCCGGGAATTTTTTGAGCGGTTTCAGGGCGCATATCAGGCGCTCTGGTGGATTCCCGCCGGAACCGTCCCCACCGTCAATGACGCGCTCTCGCGGCTCTGGCTGCTCGATCGCTTCGGCCCAAGCGCTGACGCCTTCACCTTCAAGTCGCGTTTTCCCAAGCCGGGTCTGGCCGGGCCGCCGCAGGATTTGCGGCCGGACCCCTGGTGCATGGGGCGTGCCTGATACCCAGCCGCAGGCCGGCGCGTCGGCTGCGATGCCGTTGCTCATCGCATCGGCGCGGGGATTGTGCCCGCAATGCGGCCAGCCCACCCTGTTTGCTGCGACGGTTCGCTTCTCAAAGGACTGCCGCGCCTGCGGGCTTTCCTTCGCGCAATTCAATGTGGGCGACGGGCCAGCGGCCTTCCTGATCCTGATCGTTGGAGCGCTTGTCACCGCTCTGGCCGTGATAACGGAGGTCAAGGCGCATCCGCCCTTCTGGCTGCATATCCTGCTGTGGTTGCCGCTGACGATCGTGGCTGTGATGGGATTGTTGCGCATCGCGAAGGGCGCGCTGCTGATCCTGGAATATCGCAACAAGGCGCGTGAGGGCACGCTGGCGCGGCCGGGGTCTGCGTCATGATCCGCCGTCTGCCGCTCATTCCGACGCTCCTCGTCGCTATCGCCATTGCGGTCATGATCGGCCTTGGCGTCTGGCAATGGCAGCGAAGCGGGGAGAAGGAGGCGATGATCGCGATCCTGCGCGCCAATCCCGCCAAGCCTTCCACCAGTTTCCCCGCCATTGGCCCGGTTGCCCCGGAACTCTTGTTCCGCCGCTCGTCGACCCATTGCCTGCGCGTCGTCGGCTGGCGGGATGAGGCGGGAAGGGCGGCGGACGGCTCCATGGGCTTTCGCTATATCGCCGAATGCGCGACCGGGGCCGAGGGACCGGGCGTGCTCGTCAATCTGGGCGTGGGCGGCAAGCCCGGATTGAAGCCCGGCTGGACTGGCGGACAGGTAGAAGGCTGGATCGCGGAGGAGCCTGATCACCGCTCCCTGCTCTCGCGCCTGGTTGAGAAGCCCATGCCGCTGCGCCCGATGCTGATCGCCAGCGCTCCTGCGGCTGGGCTGAAGGCGGCCGCACCGCCGAAGGTCGAGGACGTGCCGAACAACCATATCGCCTATGCCGTGCAATGGTTTCTGTTCGCGGGGATCGCGGCAGTGATCTACGGGCTGGCGGTGCGCAGGCGGCTCGCCGGTACTCCAGACACCCGTTCGCCCTGAGCTTGTCGAAGCTTCGAACGAGTCACGCGCCTCGTTCGAACCTGAGCGCCTGCCTCGGCAGGCGGTCGAAGGGGGCTGTCCTTCTTTGAAGGTAAGGACAGAGGTTGACCTACGGTCGACTGCGTCTCGACCGGCTCAGCCCGAACGGTACATAGGAGTTCCCTTAGCGCTAAACCCTTGCTCCCCGGCCCGCACAACGCTACCGCGCCAGCCACCATGAAATATATAAGCACCAGGGGGAGCGCGCCCGCGCTCGGATTTGAGGAGGTCACGCTCGCCGGTCTCGGATCGGACGGGGGGCTGTATCTGCCCGAAGCCTGGCCGTCTTTCACGCGAGATCAGATCGCGGCCCTCGCGGGTCTCTCCTATGTCGAGACCGCCGTGCGCGTTATGGCTCCCTTCGTCGCCGGATCGCTCAGCGAAGAAGAACTGCGCGACCTGTGCACGCAGGCCTATGGCCGTTTCAGCGTGGATGCGGTGACGCCGCTGGTTCAACTCGATCACCAGCATTGGCTGCTGGAACTGTTCCACGGACCGACGCTGGCGTTCAAGGACGTCGCGCTGCAGCTTCTGGGCCTGTTGTTCGAGAAGTTCCTGTCGCGCCGTGACGATCATCTGACCATCGTCGGCGCGACGTCCGGGGACACCGGCTCCGCCGCCATCGATGCCGTCGCGGGGCGGGAGAAGATCGACATCTTCATGCTGCATCCCGATGGCAGGGTGTCCGATGTGCAGCGCCGCCAGATGACAACGGTGCGCGCGCCCAATGTCCATAACATCGCCATTGATGGCAGCTTCGACGACGCGCAGGCGCTGGTGAAGCAGATGTTCAACGATCCCGGCTTTTCCAGCCGCTTCCGTCTGTCGGCCGTGAACAGCATCAACTGGGCGCGGCTGATGGCGCAGGTCGTCTACTATTTCTACGCCGCTGTACGGCTTGGCGCGCCCGAGCGGGAGATCGCCTTCTCCGTGCCGACCGGCAATTTCGGCGATGTGTTCGCCGGCTATGTCGCCTCGCGCATGGGCCTTCCGGTGAGGCAGCTTATCGTGGCCACCAACGTCAACGATATTCTCCATCGTGCGCTCAGCGATGGCGATTACAGCCAGGGCAAGGTCGTCGCCACCGCCACACCCAGCATGGACATCCAGGTCAGCTCCAACTTTGAGCGGCTTCTGTTCGATGCGGGCGGACGTGATGGCGCGGCGCTGGCCGAACAGATGCGCGGGTTTGAAGCGACGAAGGCCATGCGCCTTACCAATGCGCAGCGGGAGGGCGCCGCCGGGCTATTCTCCTCCGCGCGCGTGGATGCCGATGGCATGACGCTCGCGATGCGCTGGGCCTATGAGGGCGGTGGGCAGGTCATTGATCCGCATACGGCAGTTGGCCTCTGCGCTGCGAAGGGGGCGGATATCGATCCCGCAATCCCCATCGTCACGCTGGCGACCGCGCATCCGGCGAAGTTCCGCGACGCCGTGGAACGCGCAACCGGAACCCGGCCTGCATTGCCCGCTCGCATCGGCAGCCTGTTCGATCGCGAGGAAGCCTACACGAAGCTGCCCGCGACGTTCGAGGCGATTACCGGCTTCGTAGCGGAGCATGCGACGGCGAGGGGCTGACGTTTTTCTTCCACCGTTCGTCCTGAGCTTGTCGAAGGACTGTCCTTCCTCTTAAGAAAGTGCGGGGCTTCGACATTCAGGCGAGCCACGCGTCTCGCTTGAACAGCCCGTACGGATGACAGATGGACCTCCAAACCCTCATCGGCGAACCCTGGCCCGATTATGGCCTGATCGATTCGGGCAATGGGCGGAAGCTGGAGCGCTATGGCTCCTACCGTTTCATTCGCCCCGAACCGCAGGCGATGTGGGCGCCCGCCACAACCGACTGGGCGTCGGATGGCGAGTTTATTCCCGGATCGGACGATGAAGGCGGCGGCCGATGGTATTATGACAGGCCGGTTCCGAAGGATGGCTGGCCGCTGGCGTGGAACGAAGTGACGTTTCAGGCAAGCTGTACGCCATTCCGCCATCTTGGCTTCTTCCCGGACATGGCGCCGGTTTGGGAGTGGATGCGCGGACAGGTAGCCGGCAAGGCGGAACCGCAGGTGATGAACCTGTTCGGCTATACCGGCGTCGGCACGCTGGCGATGGCGGCCAGCGGCGCGCAGATGGTGCATGTCGACGCCTCCAAGAAATCCGTTTCCGCCGGTCGCGCCAATGCCGAGCTATCGGGCCTTGGCGATCGCCCGATCCGCTGGATCGTCGATGACGCCGCCAAATTCGCCGCGCGGGAGGTGCGCCGGGGCCGCCGCTATGACGGCATCCTGCTCGACCCGCCAAAATATGGCCGGGGGCCGGATGGCGAAGTGTGGCGGCTGGAGGAGGATTTGCCCGGCCTGATCGGCAATTGCCGCGCTTTGCTCGACGCCGACAGCAATTTCCTGTTCCTGACGGTCTATGCCGTCCGCATGTCGGCGCTGGCGATTGGCGAGTTGCTCGCCCAGTCCTTCGCGGACCTGCCGGGCAAGGTCGAAGCAGGGGAACTCGCCGTGCGGGAGGAGGCGAGGGGGCTGCTGCTCCCCACCGCCATCTGGGCGCGGTGGTCGCGTTAGGGTTCGATCCGTCGCAGCGCGATTATCCGCAAATGCCGTGAACTCCTGCGGAGGCAGGAGGCCAGTTCATGCCCAGCAACGCGGCGCGTGCGTTCAAACCACATCCTCCAGCGGCCGTCCCTTGCGCGCGCGCAGGTCGGCCAGCAGCGTGCGCATCGCCCATCCGCACGCCTTGGCCATTTGCGCGCCAGTCAGCCCCCAATGGTCGCGCATTTCGAGCCAGGGCGTCGTGTGCAGCACCTGAAGCATGGCGGTGGCGAGCAGTTGATCTTCCTCGCTCAGATCCTGCGTCGCGTCCGCCGCCGCCGCGCGATAGCTTTCCGTGCGGCGCTTGCGCTCCGACATGCGGACCGCGCGCCCTTGCGGGGTGGACCGGATGACCGTCGCCAGCGGCGCAATCCTGTCAAACCCTTCATAGATGGCGGGGAGGGATGAGAGCATCTCCTCCTCTGACCGGGGAAAGGTGACCGATGGTCCCGCCAGCCCCGTCACGCGCTCCCACACCGACTGCATCAGGCTCTCGCGGTCCGGGAAATAGCGATAGACGGTGCGCCGCCCGATTCCGGCGCGCTCCGCCACCCGGTCGTGATTGATGTCGCTGCCCTCGGCGATCAGTGCGATCAGGGCGTCGACCATCCGCGATCGTGCATTTTCCTTGGCGTCCGTGCGACCAACGGGCGTATCATTCTTATCTGTCATGCCGACCCGATAGTGCGTGGCATAAAAAGTGTCAAATTATGATTGACACATTTTGTGCCATCCTTATGAGGCGCTGCCACAGCGAATGAGAAAGGGGCAAGCCCATGTTGTTTCATCTGTCCATCGCAGCCCATGAGCCGCGCCATGTGGCGGAGGTTATCGCGGAATTTTGGGGAGGGGAGGCGCTGCCCTTTCCGCCGGTTTGCGAAGGGTGCTGGATCGCCTTTGCAGGGGATGAGCGCGCCACCGCGATGGAGGTCTATCCGATCGACACGCGCTTGAAGGAAGCGGATGGCGACGCCGACGCCTATGGCGAGCGGGGGCATGAGGGGCGCTACACGGCGACCCACGCCGCCATCGCGACGATACTTTCCCAGGATGAGGTGCTGGCGATCGCCGCGCGGGAGGGCTGGCCAGCGAAATATCGCAAGCGCGGCGATCAGTTCGGCGTCATCGAATTGTGGATAGAAGGCCGCCAGATGATCGAGCTTCTGACATCCGAGATGCAGCGGGAATATTTCGCGACCACAACCATCGCGAACTGGAAAGCGATGTTGGCAGCGGAACCGGTCAGTGCCTGACGCGCTGGCCCGCTCCCTGTCCTTTGGCCGGTTGCAGCATCTGGTTCAGGCCATCGCGCTATTCGGCCTGACCGGATTGCTGGCCCCGCTGGCCGCGGACATGGCGCGCAGCCTGATGCGGTTCGCCGCGCCCTATCTGGGGCGATCCTGACCCGCGCCGGTCCGGCCGTGGAGGGAGTCCCACAGCTTCGCCGTTCCGGCCTCCTGCGCCTTGTTCACATATTGCGCGGCCACCAGCCATCCTTTGATGGGCCGTAACGGAAGGACAGTGGTGATGAGCAAGATCGGCAGGCCGACGAGCAAATGGACCCAGAGCGGCGGGCGGGCCAGTATCTCCAGCATCACGATGAAGATCACGCCCGGCACGCAGGCGAAGAGCTGTACGAACACGGCCGGGCCATCGGCGGGATCGGCGAAGGAATAATCCAGCCCGCACGCCTCGCAATGGTCCCTGATGGTCAGGAAGCCCTGAAAAATATGACCCTCGCCGCAGCGTGGACAACGCCCCAGCGCGCCGGTCTGCACCGGGGAAAGCATCCGCCGGGTCCCATTTGCTTCGCCTGCCGCAGCGCCATTATTCCATGCGTCCATCGGAAATCTCCTTGGCGGCGATATCGGACGGCGCGGCGGCGCATTCAATTGCGCATTTTGTCCCAGGCCCGCAGGCTGCAGCACCCCTTATTTCGGGCAGCTTTCCTCTGGCCCGGCGATGATATCCAAGCATTGCCCGTCAATCTCTCCCCTGGGCACGGAAAGGCCGATGGTTGCAGCGAGCGTCGGCATGATGTCCGCCGTTTCCACACCCAACGGCTGTTCAAAGCCCGCCAGCCCTTTGCGCCAGAACAGGATCGGCACCCGCCGGTCCAGGTCCCATGGGCTGCCATGCGTTGCGACATAGCCTTTGGTCGGATCGGCGATCGGCGTGATGCGAGGTTTCAGCATGACGAGGAAGTCGCCGGACCGGCCGGGATAGAAGCTCGCGCGCGCCTCCTGGATCAGGCTCCAGCTTTCTGGCGGGCCGGACGGGCTGGGCGTCGCCGCGATCTCGGCATTGGTCAGCACTGTCTGGATCTGCGGATGGGTTTTCCAGATCGCCATCAGCGCATCGGCGACTTTTTTGCGCTGAGCCGGCGAAAGCGTCCTGGCCAAATACATGTCGCCAGCGGGACCATCCCCATAGAGCAGCGTGCCGGACAGGCCCGTCTTTGCCGCCAGTGTCGCGTTCAGCGCCCTCGGTTCGAGCGCGGGGTCGATGCGCGCTTCCATCGGCATGGCGTTCTGGCGATGGCGTTCGGGAAGGTCGTGACCGCCATGATCGGCGGTCAGCATCACTTCATAGTCGATGCCGTCCGCATCCAACCGGTCAAAGAAGGCGCCGAGCTCGCGATCCAGCGAATATTGCTGAATGCACATCTCCGCGCCCTCGGTGCCGTAGGTGTGGCCGATATAGTCGTTTGCCGACAGGCCGATGGAGATGATATCGGTCTGCGACTGCTTGCCGAGGCCCATATTCTCGATCAGTGCGGCCGCCAGCACCAGCGTTGCGGCATCCTGTTCGGGGGAGGCGCGGAACGCCCTGGCGTCGCCCGCCTTGCGGGCGAAACGGCCAGTGCCGACGCTCTTGCCCGCGCCGATATCGACGGCGAAATCGCGTGACGCGCATTCGGCGGGAAGCTCCATTCCCGGACGATCCTCGTTCAGCATCTTGGCGACGCCGGCATTCACCTGCGTTACCAGTGCGTTGTCCACCCTTCCTTTCAGCGTGACATAACCCTTGCCGCCCCACCACCAGAGCTGATCGGCGGTCGGCCCGCCCATCATGATTGCCGCCCGGTCCTTGCCCGCTACGGACACGACGCGGGTTGCGGGGTTCGCCGCCTTCATCCGTCCGCCAAGCGTCGGGACTTTCAGATGGAGGGCGGAGGCGACATAGGCCTCGCTAGTCGTTTCCGGTTGGCTTTCATCTTCTGCGCAATAGACGGCCTTGTCCGCCCGCGCCGTTTCCAGATCGAACCAGGTATTGGCGATGATGCCGGTGCGCGACGGGCGGCTGCCGGTCAGGATGGTGGAATGGCCGGGGCAGGTTTCTGTTGCGGCATGGCTTTGATAGCCGCGCGGGAATACCGCGCCCTGCGTCATACGCTTCATGCCCGCGATATAATGCTGGCGATATTCGTTAAAGAGATCGCCCGAAAACTGGTCTACGGAGATCGCGACGATCAGCTTCGGCGGCGTGGCGGGCACGGCGGGCGTCGCGGCGGCCGGAGTCGCGCTTGCAGCGGCGCTCTGGGCGTTCAACAACGCTGGAGCGCAGAGGGCGGCCATCGCGGAGGCAGTGGCAAGAGCGCGGCGAAAGATCACGGGGGAAACTCCTTGCTTGACGGCTGCACCGGCGAGACCTAGCCCGCGCAGGGGGTGCTGCACAGAGGCCCGATGCGGATTTTTCATTTCCTCCTGATGACAATGGCGGCGCTGCTGCTTGCTCCAGTGCAGGCTGTTGCGCAGTTGCCGGGCGCTGCGGGCGCCGATCACATCGCCGCCCGGTTGGTTGCGGAGAGCGACGCGCCCGCGCCGGGCAGCCGCGTGACTCTGGCCTTTGTCATGGAACCGGAACCCGGTTGGCACGGCTATTGGGAAAATCCAGGCGACGCCGGTCTGGGCATGACGGTCAAATGGACGCTGCCGTCCGGCGTATCGGTGGGAGCGTTACGTTATCCAGTGCCGGAAACGCTGTTGATCTCCGGCCTGATGAACCATGTCTATGAGGGGCGATATGCTATCCTCACGACACTCGATATTCCTGCATCCCTGAAGCTGGGAACGAAGCTTCCGCTGCGTGTCCGCGGGGACTGGCTTGCTTGCACGGACCAGATATGCGTACCGGCCGGGGCCGACCTTGCGCTCGACCTGACGGTTGGCGACGGCGCGATTTCTCCAAAAATGCGTGCGGTATTTGATGGTTATCGCGCACATTTGCCACGACCTCTTGGATCGCAGGCGCGCTTTGCGTTGGCCAATGGCAAATTCCGCCTCGCCATTCCCTTTCCCGCCGCCGCGCAGATTTCCCAGCCCTGGTTCTTCGCGCTGACCGACGGCGCGTTCAAATATGCCACGCCGCAGCGGGTCACGCGCAATGGCGACATGCTGATCGTCGAGAGCGATGCGGCGGAAACGGCCCTTAAGGAAGTGAAAGGCGTTTTGCGCACAGGCGATCATGTCGGCCTGTCGATCGACGCCCGGCCCGGCGCCGTCCCCGCCGCCGGAACGCCGGTAGGCGGCGGGCAAGGCGCAACCGGAGGCCCCGGTGGCCTTTCGACGATCCTGTTCGCATTTGGCGGCGCGATCCTCGGCGGCCTGATCCTCAACATCATGCCTTGCGTCTTTCCGATCCTCAGCCTCAAGGCATTAAGCCTCGCCAAGGCGGGCGGCGATGCGGCGGGGGTGAAACGGGAAGCATGGGCCTATGCCGCTGGTGTGATCGCGACCTGCCTGGCGCTCGGCGCTGGCCTGCTCGCCCTGCGGGCGGGCGGGGCGGCCGTGGGCTGGGCGTTTCAGCTTCAGGACCCGCGCGTCATTCTGCTGCTGCTTGTGCTTGTCACCGCCATCGCCCTTAATCTGGCGGGGTTGTTCGAACTGCGGGCGATCGGCGCGGGGCAGGGACTTGCCGGCAAGCGCGGCGTCGCCGGCGCATTCTGGACCGGCGTGCTTGTCGCGTTCGTTGCGACGCCCTGCACCGGACCGTTCATGGGCGCGGCGTTGGGGGCTGCGCTGGTGTTGCCTGTGCTCGCCGCGCTGGCGATATTCGCCGGGCTGGGAATTGGGCTGGCTCTGCCCTTCCTCCTCATCGCTCTCGTGCCCTCGATCCGCGCCCATATGCCAAAGCCGGGCGCATGGATGGGCGCATTCCAGCGCTGGCTCTCCATTCCCATGTTCGTCACCGCGCTTGCGCTCGCCTGGCTGCTGGGGCGGCAGGTGGGCGTCAGCGGGATGACTATTGGCCTTGGGGCGGCGCTTGCGACTGGTCTGCTGCTTTGGCTGGTCGGCCTGCGTCAGCATGCGGGGCGGACCACCGCCATCGTCGCGCCGGTTCTTGCCGCCTTGATCCTTGTGGGCGGAATGGTCCTTCTGCCGCCCGCCGGATCGGCATCCGCCGCAGCCAGCAGCTCCACTGCGAGCATCCCGTTCGACGAGGCCCGGCTCTCGCAACTGCGTGGCGAGGGAAAGCCGGTGTTCCTCTATTTCACGGCCGACTGGTGCCTGACCTGCAAGGCCAATGAAGCCGCCGCCATCGACCGCTCAGAGGTTGCCGAAGCCTTCGCAAAGGCGGGCGTCACCATGATGGTCGGCGACTGGACCAATGCCGATCCCGCCATCGGGCGCTTCCTCGAAAGTCATGGCCGCTCCGGCGTTCCGCTCTATCTGTGGTATGCGCCGGGGAAAGACGCGCAGGTCTTGCCGCAGGTGCTGACCCCCGCCACTTTGACGGCGCTCGTCAATGGCTAAGCAGCGCGCCGACCAGATGCTGGTCGACCGGGGACTGGTGGAGAGCCGCTCCCGCGCCCAGGCGATGATCCTTGCGGGCCTCGTTTTTTCGGGCGACCGGAAGGTCGAGAAGGCCGGGCAGCAGATCGCAGAGGACGCCGCCATCGAGGTGCGCGGCCGCGACCATCCCTGGGTGTCGCGCGGCGGCATCAAGCTTGCCCATGCGCTCGACCATTTCGGCTGGGATGTGACTGGCGCGGTGGCCATGGATGTCGGCAGCTCGACGGGCGGGTTCACGGACGTATTGCTGAGCAAGGGCGCCGCCCGCGTCTATGCGGTCGATAGCGGCACCAATCAGCTCGCCTGGAAATTGCGGTCCGACCCTCGCGTCATCGTCCATGAAAAGACCAGCGCCCGCATCCTTACCCCGGACCATATTCCTGAGCGTGTCGATATCATCGTGTGCGACGCCAGCTTCATTGGTCTTGCCAAGGTTCTGGACCGTCCCTTGACCTTCGCGGCTCCGCAGGCGCGCCTTATCGCCCTTATCAAACCGCAGTTCGAGGCCGGGCGGGAGGAAGTGGGGAAGGGCGGCGTGGTTCGCGATCCCGCCATCCATGACCGGGTTTGCGGCGAAGTGCGCGCATGGGTCGAAGGTCTGGGCTGGCACGTCGATGGCATCGTGCCAAGCCCGATCACCGGGCCGGAAGGCAATGTCGAATTTCTTATCGCCGCCCGGCATGGCCATGGGCATGGTGGACTGTAACCGAAACTTCGTTGAGGCGCAGTAGGCAAGCACTGTTGCATGGCAGCAAGACACGGAGTAGCGCACCTATCCATGCGATATCTTGGGGTTACATGCGTCGCGGCGCTCTTTCTTGCCGCATGTGGCAATGGCGGCGACAAGAGGGAGCGTCCTGCGCCCCTGGTCGAGGCGAAGCCGGTTGGCCAGGCGACCTTTTCCGACGCCGTGGATGCGGTCGGCACGGCGCTCGCCAATGAGCAGGTGATATTGTCCGCGCCGGTGACGGAGCGGATTACGGCGATCCATTTCACTGATGGCGGCTTTGTTCCGCGCGGCGCGATCATCGCTACGCTGGCGCAGGCGCAGGAGCGCGCAGAGCTGGCGGCGGCGCAGGCCCGCGTGCAGGAGTCCGGGCTGCAGCTTACCCGCGTCAAGGCGTTGAAAGATCGCGGGTTTGCGACAAACGCCAGCGTGGAAAACCAGATCGCGGTAGCTGATGAAGCGCGCGCCACGGCGCAGCAAGCCAATGCCACGATCGGAGACCGGATCATTCGCGCTCCCTTCGCCGGCTATGCCTCGCTGCGCACCGTTTCGGCGGGAGCTGTCGTCACGGCGGGCACGCCCATCGCCACGATCAGCGATATTTCCAGGATCAAGCTGGACTTCACGGTCCCGGAAACGCAGTTGACCTCCATAAGGGAGGGCCAGTCGATCGTGGCGATGGCCTCCGCGTTCGGGGACAAGCCCTTCCGCGGCACGATCGCGACGATTGATCCCGTGATCGACCCGACATCCCGCGCCGTGCGCGTGCGCGCGATCCTGCCCAATCCCGACAAGGCGCTGAAGCCGGGCATGCTGATGACTGTGCGCATACTTTCACGGGAACGTACGGCCATGGCCGTGCCGGAACTGTCCCTGGTCGGGGATGGCGAGGACCGGTACGTGTTCGTCGTGAATGACGACCGGAAGGCGAAACGGGTCAAGGTTGTCACCGGCACGCATCAGAATGGCGTGGTGGAAATCATCAGCGGCATCTCGCCGGGACAGCGGATCGTGACCGAAGGCGTCGTGAAACTGTCCGATGGCTTGCCTTTCCGCCTGGCGGAGGATACGCCGCCGGCTGCAAAGGGCGCGGCGCCTGCGGCGTCCGGGCATTAGCGGCTGAACCATGCAACTTTCCGACCTCTCGGTCCGCAGGCCGGTATTCGCCGCCGTCGTGGCGGTTCTGCTCTGCATCGTGGGCGTGGTGGGCTATGTCAGCCTGTCCGTCCGGGAATATCCGGATACGGACCCGCCCGTCGTGTCCGTCGAAACGACCTATACAGGCGCGGCCGCATCAGTCATCGAAACCCGCATCACCCAGATATTGGAGGATGCGATCTCCGGCGTTCAGGGCATCCAGACCATTTCCTCCCGGTCGGAAGATGGCCAGTCGCGCATCAGCATCGAATTCGACCCCAGCCGCGACATCGACTCCGCCGCCAATGACGTGCGCGACCGCGTGGGATCGGCAGTCCAGGATTTGCCGGAGGAAGCGCTGGCGCCGCAGATCCGCAAGGTCGACGCCGATGCGCGCCCCATATTGTTTATCGTGTTCACCAAGCCTGACTGGAGCCATGTCCAACTCAGCGATTATGTCGACCGCAACCTTTCCGACCGCTTCTCCGCCATAAATGGCGTAGCGCGCGTGTTCATAGGCGGCGAGGCGCGGCCATCGACCCGCATTTGGCTGGATGCGGAAAAGCTGGCGGCGCTTGGCCTGACGCCAGCCGATGTGGAAAATGCGCTGCGCTCGCAGAATGTGGAACTGCCCGCCGGACGGCTGGAATCGAAGGATCAGAATATAACGCTGCGCGTCGAGCGCGCCTTTCTGTCGCCGGAAGACTTTGCGACGCTGGTCGTCCGGCGCAGCGCCGATGGGTATCAGGTCAAGCTGGGCGATGTCGCCCGGATCGAGGAGGGAGCGGAAAACCCCTATAGCGACTTCCGCGTGAACGGCGCGACCTCCGTTGGTCTGGGCATCATCAGGCAGTCGGGCGCGAATACGCTGGACGTCGCCGCCAACGCCAAGCAGATGATCGAGGAGATACGTCCAACTCTGCCCAAGGGCATGGTGGTAACGATCGGCACAGACGAGTCCCTGTTCATCAGCCGCGCGATCGAGAATGTCTATCACACGCTGGGCGAAGCGGCGGTCCTCGTCATCCTGGTCATTTTCATATTCCTGGGCAGCATCCGCGCGACGATAATCCCCGCGGTCACAGTGCCTATCTGCCTGTTGGCGACATGTGCGGTGATGTGGCTGCTCGGCCTGTCGATGAACTTGCTGACGCTGCTCGCCTTCGTGCTCGCCATTGGACTGGTTGTCGATGACGCGATCGTGGTGCTGGAGAATGTCTATCACCGGATCGAGCAAGGGGAGGACCCACTCGTCGCGGCTTTCCTGGGTACGCGTCAGGTCGGCTTCGCCATCCTTTCGACGACGCTGGTCGTCTGCGCGGTATTCGTGCCTGTCATGTTTCTAGCCGGGCAGACGGGCCTGTTATTCCGCGAACTTGCGATTGCGATGATCGCCGCTGTCGCCTTTTCCGGCTTCATCTCGCTCAGCCTGGCCCCGATGCTGTGCTCGAAACTGCTACGGCGGACGGAACGGGGCCGCTTTACGCAGTGGATTGATGAAAGATTTCAGAAGCTTGAGACCCGTTATGCAAACTTTCTGGACAGGGTGATAAGGCGGCCTATTCTATCCGTGGTGGTCATCGTCCTGTTTCTCTCCGTATCCGGCGGACTTTTCCTGACGCTCGGCAACGAACTGGCCCCTGCAGAGGATACTGGCGTTGCCGAAGGCACAGTGATCGCGGCCGAAGGCACCGGTTTCGACAAGATGCGCAATTATATGATGCAAATCGAAAAGGTGCTGTTGCCAATCAAGAAGGAAGGCGAAATCGGCAATGTCGTTATAATCACGCCTGGCGGCTTTGGCCCCAGCGACGACTATAACAGCGGCACTGTCATCGTGTTCCTGCGACCGTGGGAGGAACGGAAAACCAATACCGCTCAATTGGTTGACCGTATCAACAGGATACTTACCCAGCAGCCCGGCACGCGTGGGAATGTGGCGCCGCGTTCCGGCCTGTCGCGCGGACGCGGCCAGCCGGTCAACCTTGTTATCGCCGGTTCCACCTATGAAGGACTGGTCGCCGCGCGCGACCGCATCATGGCGGCGGCCGCCAGCAACCCCGGACTCATCAATCTGGACAGCGATTACAAGGAAACCAAGCCGCAGATGCGGATCGACGTGAATACACGGCGGGCGGGCGACCTAGGCGTATCGGTCGACGATGTCAGTCAAGCGCTGCAGAGTATGCTGGGCTCACGCCGCGTATCGACCTATGTCGATAGGGGAGAGGAGTATCGGGTTCTGGTGCAGGCGGACAGACCGGGACGCCAGACGACGGCCGATCTCGCACGAATACAGGTGCGGACGCGGGACGGCGCGCTGGTGCCCTTGTCATCGGTGGTGACGGTGCGCGAGATAGCCGGACCCCGCCAGCTCAACCGCTACAACAAGTTGCGCGCCATAACGCTCACCGCTGGTCTGGCGCCGGGCTATTCCCTGGGTTCGGCCTTGCAGTTCCTGGAGGATCAGGCGCGTCAATCGCCCGAAGTCTCGGCCATCGGCTATCGCGGCGAAAGCCAGTCGCTGCGCGAAACTGGAAGCGCCATCTGGCTGGTCTTTGGCCTCACCATCCTGATCGTCTACCTGCTGCTGGCGGCGCAGTTTGAAAGCTTCATCCATCCCGGCATCATCATCGCCACCGTTCCGCTGGCGGTGGGCGGCGGCATTATCGGTCTTGCGCTGACGGGGGGTACGATCAATCTCTACAGTCAGATCGGTATCGTCATGCTGGTCGGCCTGGCGGCCAAGAACGGCATTCTGATCGTGGAATTCGCCAATCAGCTCCGGGACGAAGGGCTGGAGTTTGGCGAGGCGATCCGCCGCGCGGCGACGCGCCGCCTCCGCCCGATCCTTATGACCTCTGTGGCGACCGTGATGGGCGCGGTGCCGCTGGTCATCGCCACCGGGGCGGGTGCGGCATCGCGCGCCAGCATTGGCGTTGTGGTGGTGTTCGGCGTTTCCTTCGCCACACTGTTAACCCTGTTCCTGATCCCAATCCTCTATTCGCGGGTTGCAGGGCGAACCGTTTCCCCGCAAACGGTAGGACGACGGCTCGATTCGGCGCTGGGGGATGCGCCGGATAAAGCTCCCTGAAAGCCTTCTTCCCGGAGGAAATCACCGCCGATGAACGAAATCGCGTCGAAAGGGCAGTTGCGGTTGTCCTATCTGCGGTGGGCATTGTTCACCGTACCGGCCGTTGTTTTCCTTGGGTTCCTGTCGGCTCGCGTGTCGAACAGCGGCTATGGCAATCGCTGGTTCGTGCAGTTGGTCAAACCCGATTTCATGCCGCAGCCATGGGTTTTCCCGGTGGCCTGGACGGCGTTCTATATCCTGATGGGTCTTGCGCTGGCGGTGATCCTGCATGCGCGCGGCGCGCGCCTGCGAGGGCTGGCGATCCTGTTTTTCCTGCTGCAACTGGTGGCCAATCTGGCCTGGTCGCCCTTGTTCTTCGCCATGCACAAGGTGACCCCGGCGCTCTACCTGATCGGCGGGATATTCGTTCTGGCGTTGATCACCACGATCCTTTTCCTCCAGATCCGCAGGGCTGCAGCGCTGCTGATGCTGCCCTATCTCATCTGGTTGGGCTTCGCCGCTGCATTGAACTATGAGATCAAGCGGCTGAACCCGGAGGCCGAAAGCCTTGTCACACCGGCTCTGCGTACCCAGATATAGAGCCGTATTGGTGATGTAAGTCACCGGATTGAACAGACAGGTGCGTTATGCAAAGTGAAAACCGTTTCTTCGACGATCTCGCCAAGCTGATCAACGGCGCGGCCGGGACGATCGCGGGCGTCGGCCGCGAGGTTGAGTCCAATGCGCGCGAGCGGGCGAAAGACTGGATCGGTGGTCTGGATTTCGTCAGCCGGGAAGAATTCGATGCCGTAAAGGCGATGGCCGCAGCCGCGCGCGAGGAAGTGGAAATCCTCAAGGCGCGCCTCGACGCGCTGGAGGGCAAGGCGCCTGCGCCCCGCAAGGCTGCGGCGAAGAAGCCTGCATCCAAGGCAAACTGACCGGCATTATCCACAGGCCGTCCACATATTCGTTCACAGCGCGCGCCTGTCTTTTGCGGGGGGCTGGTGCTAAGAGAATGGGGCAGGGATCAGCCGAACAAAGACAAGTGGCATGATGGATAGCGACGAATATGAAAATGAGGGGCAGGAGGCTGCTCCCATCGATATGCTGGCCGCCTATTTCGAGGCGCATGGCTGGGCGTTCGAGCATGCTGGCGAGGATGAGATCATCGCCAACACGCAAGGAAGCTGGGCGCAATATGAACTGCGCGCGATCTGGCGCGAGGATGATCAGGTTCTGCAGCTTCTGGTCCTGCCCGACATTCGCGTCGCGGACGACAAGCGCAGCGCGATCTATGAAACCATCGGCCTGATCAACGAGCAGCTCTGGCTTGGCCATTTCGAGCTTTGGTCGTCCAGCGGTATTGTCCTGTTCCGTCATGGCGCGCTGTTGGCGGCGGGCGAAACGATGACGCTGGATCAGGCGCAGATCCTTGTTGAGACGGCCCTCGACGAATGCGAACGCTTCTATCCAGTGTTCCAGTTCGTGCTGTGGGGGGGCAAGACGCCGGCAGAGGCCATTTCGGCCAGCATGATCGAGACGCGCGGCGAAGCCTGACCGCCGTCCGCCGGAAGGAAACCTGAATGGTCGATGCCTGGCCCCAGCATCTGTTCATGGTCGGCTGCGGCAATATGGCTGGGCAGATGCTGTCCCGCTGGCTTGCTTGCGGCCTCGACCCCGCCAGCGTCACGGTGCTGCGACCCAGCGGCAAGCCCGTTGCGCCGGGCGTTGAGGTCATCACGCATTTCCCCGCGCGTTTTCCCGATGGGACTGCGCTGATATTGGGCATGAAGCCCCATCAGTTCGAAAATGTGGCCGCAGAGCTTGCCAAGGTCGCGGGCACGCCGACCATGTTCATTTCCATCCTGGCCGGTACAACCGCTGCGCAACTGCGCGCTGCCCTGCCCGAAGGCGCGAATATCGTTCGGGTCATGCCGAATACGCCGGTGGGCGTGGGGCAGGGGGTGTGCGCGCTCTATACCGATGAGCTGACGGAATTGGCCGCCCGCTCCGCAGCCGAAGCGCTGATGCGGCCGCTGGGCCTCGCTGAGTGGATCGCGGATGAGGCGCAGTTTAATCTGGTGACGGCCCTGTCAGGCTGCGGACCGGCCTATCTGTTCCGTTTCATTGACGCGCTGGGCATTGCTGCGGCGCGGCTGGGCTTGCCGGAGGATCAGGCGGCTCGCCTGGCGCTGGCGACCGTGCGGGGGGCATCAACCCTTGCCGTGGAGGCGGGCGAGAGTCCCGGCATACTAGCCGATCGTGTCGCCAGTCCGGGAGGAATGACACGGGAGGGCATGAATGTGCTCGATGCGGGGGAGAGCTTGATTGCCCTCCTCACCGAAACCCTGCGCGCTGCGCGTGATCGGGGCGAGGAAATGGCGCGGAAGGCTTAGGGGCAAGATCGGTTGGGCGGGCCTGTTGAACGGCTCAAGAATCTATTCTGGCTTTCTCTTTACGCCCGAACCGCAATTCGCTGACAATGACGCCTGCGACGATCAGGAAGCCGCCGAGCAGCGCCGCGGCGGGCAGGCGTTCCCCCGCCATACGGCCGATGATGCCTGCCCAGACCGGCTCACCGGCATAGATCACCGTCGCGCGCGTAGGCGAAACCGTCCGTTGCGCCCAGTTCATCACCACCTGGATCACGGCGCTCATCAGGCCAAGCCCGCACGCGGACAGAAGGAGCAGCCAGGAAAAATGCGGAATCGCTTCCCCAGCGGGGACCATGCATAGGAACGCCGCAAGGGATGTAAAGCCAAGCTGAATGACGGTCACCCGCAATACATTGACCTGACCCGCCCACATGCTGATCAGGATGATCTCCACCGCAATGGCCAGCGTGCTGACGAGCGTCAGCAACTCCCCCTTGCCCAACGCCAATCCCTGCTGCGGCCCCGCCACCAGCAACAGTCCGCCAAAGGCCAGCGCAACGCCGATCCAGCTCATCAGATGCGGGGGACGGCGTAATATTGCCCATTGGAGCAGCGGCACCAGCGGCACATAGACAGCGGTTATGAATGCCGACGTGCTGCTGGGAATGGTCTGCAGCCCCCAGGTCTGCAGCGTGTAGCCGATGAATATGCCAAGCCCGATCGCGCTGCCGGCAATCCATTCCTTGCGGGTCACGCCGCGCAGGAGGGGGGCGGCCACAATGGCTGCCGCGACGGTGGCTGTGGCGAAGCGCAACCCGACGAAGAACAACGGCCCGGTAACCGTCATGGCGTTCTTCACGATCAGGAAAGTTGCACCCCACAGCAAAGTAATGCCGATCAGCGCAAGTTCGGCGCGGCCGATCATCAGCCGCGGCGCAGGGGTCTTGTCTAGGGAAGGATTGTGCAACATACTGCGCAGACCGTTATGAGCACTATATTGCACAGTCAAGAGGAGAGTGCCGATCGCTCGCGCCCCGATGTTTTGGCGCATGTCGGCACCAATCTGCGCCGCATGCGGCAGGAAAAGGATCTGAGCCAGTCAGCGCTTGCGGAGAAGTCAGGCATCAGCCGCCGCATGATCGTGGGTCTGGAAAGCGGGGAGGCCAATATAAGCCTTTCCAGCCTGGATCGTCTGGCCGCGGCGCTCGACGTCAGCTTTTCGGAAATGGTGCGGTCGCCGGATGCGCCGGACAACCGGCGAATAGGCACGCTGGCATGGGCCGGCGCGCACCCCGACAGCCATGCGACGCTGCTGGGGACAACCCCGGCCGCACGGGAGGCGGAACTGTGGCTGTGGTCACTGGGTGAAGGGGAGCGCTATCCTGCGGAAGCGGACGCGGGTCACTGGCATGAGATGCTGTTCGTGATCGAAGGGACGCTTGTGGTGGAAACGACGGAGGGCGCGCATGTGGTGGAACCGGGCGACTATCTGATATTCAGCAGCGCCCGGCCCTATGTTTTCTCCAACGGATCGGCCGGTAATGTGCGCTTCGTGCGCAACGTCGTTTTCTAAAAAACGGGCCGCGCCAAGGCGCGTCAGTCCTTCTTCATATCCTTGCCGGCCTGCTCCAGCGTGGACCCAACGTCCTTTTGCGCCTTGTCCACTTCGTGCCCCGCCCTTCGGGCGGCATTGGAGGCTGCATCGCCGATCTGATCGCCGGTTTGCTCAATGGCGTTGCCTGTCTTGTGCAAGCCGGACTGGATATGATCGTCTGCGTTGTTGACGCCGCGGGTAATGTCGCTGCCAATCGCATCGCCTGCATCCTCAACCTTGTCCGCCGCCTTTTCCGAACATGCGGCGAGGCCCAGCGACAGGACTGCTGCTGCCGTAATGATTGATATGCGCATGGTTGCTCCTTTGGGGATTGTTGGGCTGCGCTATCAATCGATGGGCTAGCGGAAGGGTTCCTCTGCAATGCTGCAGAGGTCAGCCATTGCCCCGGAGGGCCGCCACCATTGAGCGGTCCTCAACGGGAATCAGCCCCTCCAGAACGCGCCAGAATCCCGTGACGGAGCCTTGCCCCGCCTGCGTATAGGCGGCGGCCATCCTTTCGCGCAGGGCGCGGAACAGTTCGGCCTCCAGCGCAACGCCCGATTCCGTCAATCGCAGCAGCTTTTGCCGGCGATCGCGTATGCCAGGACTGGTCTCAATATATTTCCGCTCTATCAGTTCATTGAGGACGCGGCCCAGCGATTGCTTGGTGATCGCCAGCACCCGCAGAAGTTCGCTGACCGTCAGATCCGGCTGGCGCGATATGAAATAGAGGGCGCGATGATGGGCGCGGCCAAGCCCTTGCGGCTCCAGCATCTGGTCGATCGAACGAATCAGGTTGCTGTACCCGAAATACAGCAGTTCCACGCCGCGACGGATTTCATCCTCACGCAGGAACAGGGGGGAGGCGGGTGAGATTTGAGCGGTCATGTCTATCTGTTTTTGCCGGGCTATCGGTGAGCGTCTCTCATACAGATTCTCCGCCGTCTGCATAATGCTGATCTCGCATAGGAAGGCGGATATGTAATCCGGATTGCAAAGGGATTTGCCGGGTTCCATTTCACGACCGAAGCGCTATAGGCCGTGGCTCCGGCGAGAACCGGAGCCTGCTGGGGCGTCGCCAAGCGGTAAGGCAGCGGCTTTTGATGCCGCCATACGCAGGTTCGAATCCTGCCGCCCCAGCCAACCGAACTATAGAAATAACGAAGGTGATTCTACGCCGGTTTGGGCCCTTACGCTCAGGGGAGAATCACCTTCGCTGGTCTCCGCCGGGCGGCTATCCGAAGGGCTACGCCTTCCACCCGAAGCCTCATGCCGTGGGCACCGTGCCTCCGTCGATTATATATTCGGCGCCGGAAATCGACGCTGCGCGCGGTGAGCAGATGAATGTAATGAGATCGGCAACTTCCTCAGGCTTAGCCGGCCGGCCCAGCGGGATGCCGCCGAGGGCATCCATGATGATTTTCTTGCCGCCTTCATAATCGGTCCCGGCTTTTGCGGCGAGCCGTTCCGCCATCGCCACGGCGGCGTCGGTCTCGACCCAGCCGGGTGAGACGCGAACCACGCGGACACCCTTTGGCGTTACTTCCTTCGACAGGCTCTTGCTGTAGGTCGCAAGGGCGGCCTTTGCAGCGGCATAGGCGGTGGTGGAATCGGGCAGCGGCAATATGTGCTGGATCGACGTGACGTGGATGATCACGCCCTTTCCCTGCGCAATCATCGCGGGCAGCAAGGCGCGGTCGAGCCGGACCGCAGGCATGAGATTATGGTTCAGCTCCTTTTCCCATTCCGCATCGTCCAGTACGGCAAATCCGCCGCCGGGCGCGCTCGATCCACCGAGCACATTGACGAGGATGTCCACGCCGCCAAGCCGGTCGAGCGCCACGGCGGCGAGGTGGGCGCATCCTTGCGCCGTCATCAGATCGGCAGCGACGTAATGCAGACCGTGCTGTTCTTCGGAAGGCACGGTGCGGGCCGCAGCGATGACGGTAACGCCCGCTTCGAGGAGGCTGGCGACCACCGCCGCGCCCACGCCTTTCGTGCCGCCGGTGACGAGCGCACGCTGGCCGCTCAAGCCGAGGTCAAAGCTCATGCCCTGATCTCCAGACGGGCGATTTCGTCGCCCGCAAGGGTGAAGGCGTAGCGCAGGTCGACAGGGCTTCCTGGGAAATCGCCAGTCAGATGCGCGGTGACGACCTGTTCGCCGCCGTCCGCAGTGATCGCAATCGGTTCGGCGAGGTAGCGATAGCGCGCGGATGCTTCCGCCTTCCAGCGGGAGATCGCTTCCCGGCCATGATGGGTCTCATTCTCGTCAATCACCACAGCGTCGATCGTGAAGCAGGCCGCGATCGAGCGGCCCTCAGCGGCATCGGCGGCGAAATAGGCGGATATGGGATCTGGCAGGGCAAGGGGCATGATTGATCTCCGGTATCGATTGTGCGCCGGAGACATCGCGCCTACTGTAGGAAAGAACAAGAACGCACGAAAAAGTAAGGTACTTACGGAAAAGTATGCAGAAGGAATATACGCAGGAAACGGCGGCCGAAGGCGTGCAGAATGCGCTGAGCCTGCTCGAAGGGCGCTGGAAACTCATCATCCTGTTTCACCTGTTCGGCGGGCAGATCATGCGCTTTTCCGAACTGGAGCGCGCGATCCCCAAGGTTTCGCAGAAGATGCTGATCCAGCAGTTGCGGCAGATGGAGGCCGACGGCATCGTGCGGCGTATTGTCCATCATCAGGTGCCGCCGAAGGTGGAATATGGTCTGACCGATTGGGGCCAGGCATTATGCCCCGCGCTGGACGCGCTGCTCACATGGGCAGAGCAGCGCTAGCATCTGTTCCATCCGTCGAGTGGGCGGCCGCCCGATCCTTGGGATTTCAATCTCTGTCCATTTCAACAGCAGAGCAGATTTTCAGGCGCTCACGCATTGCGCTTGTAATGCGGCGCCGTCGCATAACCGACATCGGATGCTCTACGCCATTTGGAGTAGCCAGATGCCGTTGAGGAATGTGTACGGGAAAAAGGAGGGAGCACGCCGTAGGCGCGTGCTCCCCCAGGGGGCAGATCAGAATTTGACGCTCAGACGCCCGTAATAATAACCGCCGTAGAAACCGAACGGCGAGTTGGCGGCGTAGTTGCCGGTGCCGATCGTGTTCACCAGCGTCATGAGGTCGGGATAAATATTGAACAGGTTGTTCGCGCCGACTGCGACCGTCGTGCTCTCCGTCAATTTATAGCTTATATCGAGATCGGTGATCCATTTCGCGCTGAAATGCTGGTCGTTCACCGCGGCAGACTGAATATAATCGATCTTGCCGTAGCGCGTTTCGCGCAGGTTGACGCTGAGGCCGCCCAGCGACCAGTCGCCGCTCAGGACCAGCTTCGTCGTCGGCGTATTGTCGGTGATGAAGCCCTGCTGCTGCCGGTTGAACATCGTGACGTTCAGCCCGGACAGTTCCGGCGGATTGGCCGCAAGCTTGTGAATCTTGGTCTTGTTATAGTTGAATGCCGCAGATAGTCGCAGCGATCCGAGATCACCCAGCCGCGTGTTGTAGGTCGCGACGACATCGACGCCCTGCGTGTTGGTATCGAGCGCGTTGGTGAAGTAGCGAACGGAGTAGGGCTGGAACCCGTTTGTAGCGAGGATCGCGTTGACGCCCGCGCCGGTCAAAAAGCTGGACAGCAGGATGCGGTCGCGCAGTTCGATGCGATAGGCGTCGGCCGTTACCGAGAATCCCGGCAATGGCGTCAATGAAAGACCAGCCGAGAGGTTCAGCGATTTTTCCGGCTTCAGCGGTTGTGCGCCAAGCGCGATGCCGACCGGGGAATCGGTTTTTACCGTTTTAGAATCAATCGGCTGGATCACGCCATTCACGACGAAAATCTGCGTCGAGGTCTGGGCGAAGCCGATCTGCGACAGGGACGGCGCGCGGAAGCCGTTGCTGACGGTGGCGCGCAGCGCCACGCCATCCATGATTTCATAGCGCGTCGACAATTTGCCGCTGAACACATCGCCGGAACTGTCATCATAATGCTCGAAGCGTCCTGCGGCGTTCACAAACCATGGATCAGTGATGTTGGTGGCAAGATCGATATAGGCGGCATAGCTGTTCCGCGAGAGGTCTGCGGCATCGCTGGGATGAAGGGTGATCGCGCCCTGCGCGCCCACCTGTGCCGCCTGACCGACCAGGCCGCCATAATTGGCGGGATAGATATATCCGCCATTTCTGTAGGCCGCTTCATCCTTGGGCACCGTCTTGAAATTCTCCCACCGGTGCTCAAGCCCAAAGGCCAGGGTGAGAGGCTTGGCGAAGCCGAGTTCGAGATCACGGGTGACGTCGAAATTGGTCGTCCACTGATTGAACGCCGATGTGAACGTCGTGAACTCCGTGGGGCTTAGCGGACCCAGCGATGCGTTAAGCGAGTTTTGCGAGCCATGGGTGTCGAAGTTGCGGCCGAAGGTGGACGAGAGATCCCAGCTCCACGGACCCGCCTCGCTGCGCACGCCGGCGAGGAACTGGAAATCCTTCTCGCTCAGTGTGTAGTCCGGCGCGAAACCATCCGGGTGGACCTGAAGGATGTTCTGATTGCTGTTCGGCTTGCGGAAACCCTGGCCGATGGTCGCGTCACGATAGCCGAGGGTGCCGGTTGCATAAGCCTCTACGCCGCCGAAATCATAACCGGCATTGGCGATCATGTTGATCGAGCTGGTGCGCGGCAGGCCGCCCTTGACCAGCCAGTTCCTGTCAACCGTAGTCTCGCGCGGATCGGGCTGGCCATTGACCCGGAAATAGAGCTGTTCGGTGTGGGTGGAGTTGCGGACGGTGCGGCTCTGGTCGCGTCCGGCGACCGTCAACGACAGGAAGCCGGCGTCGCCGAGCTTGAAACCCTTATAAAGATCGAACGAGTAGGTTTCGCCATCGGAACGGTCATGCCATTTATAGCGCTGACCCGCATTCAGGACGAGTTGTCCGCTGTCATCTTCCTTGAGGGTGATATTGATGACGCCAGCGATCGCGTCCGAACCATATTGCGCGGACGCGCCGTCACGCAGCACCTCTATGCTGCGGATCGCACCGTTCGGAATAAGGTCCAGGTCGACGGGATTGCTGCCGCTCGACATGCTGAAGCTGGACAGGTTGATAAGGGCGCTGTTGTGACGCCGCTTGCCATTGACCAGCACGAGGACATGGGCGCCGCCCAGGCCACGGAGACCCGCAGGGCGGGCAAGGCTGTCCCATGAAGATGAGGCGACTGTCTGCGCCTGAAAGGACGGGACCAACTGCGTAAGCACATCGCGGAGCGATGTCGCGCCGCCCATTTTTTCGAGCTGATCGCCGCTGACCACATCGATCGGCGCGGCGCTTTCCGTTACCGTCCGCGGCTGGCCACGCGTTCCCGTGACCACGAGCACGCCGTCGCTTGGCGTTTCTTCCTGCGCAAATGCCTGACCGCTACCCATGAACGCCAGGGCGGCGACAGTTCCCCAAAGTCGGCTCTTGTATGTCATTTTAGGTTCTCCGCAACTTGCTGAAACTGAAAATCGAGAACCTCTCCCTGTCTCGTCCCTGTTTGGTTTTTTGTCTGTTTTTCTGTGTGTTCACGACGCTTCGCTGAGAGTGCGCCAATCAATCCGCGCGAATTTTGTCCGGAGATCCTTGCTCTATTTGAGCGCATCCGGCGGTGAGGGTTTGAGCAGCGGCTTGGGCACATGGCGCGGGACGAACAGGCGGCCGTCCTTGATCACGATGTTGCCGTTGCGGATCACCGTTTCGACCTTCGCAAGATCGTCCAGATTTTGATCCGGGTTGCCGTCCACGACGATGACGTCGGCCAGCTTGCCTGCCTCCAGCGTTCCCAGCTTGTCGTCCATATCCATGATCTGCGCATTGGTCCGCGTCGCGGCGATCAGCGCCTTGGCTGGCGTGTAGCCCGCTTTCTGCAGGAATTTCAGTTCCGCGATGTAGATATTGGGCGCGCGCTCAAAGCCTTCCGAGCCGGTATCGGTGCCAACGCCGATGATTACCCCGGCCGCGATCAGCTTCTTGAGCATATCGAAATTGCCCTGCGCATTCATCGAGAAGCGCCGCGACGTCGGTCCGGTATAGAGGCCGCCACGCATGTCGAGCACCTGTTGATAAAGCTGCATCGTCGGAATGGCGGCCACGCCCTTCTTGGCCATCAGCTTGATGGTCTCTTCGGTGCGCGGCAGCGGGTGTTCGATAGAATCAACGCCTGCTTCAACGGCCATCTGCGTGTAGATGGTCTCGCAGTTGCAGGTGACCTTCAGGCCAAGGCTATGGGCTTCCTCGACGGCCGCCTTTACTTCGTCAGGGGCGAAGTGGCTGGCGATCTTGATGTGGCTGGCGCCCATCTTGAACGTCTCGCGCACGGCCTTGCGCCAATCGTCGGCCCCGTTCGCTTCGCGCGTATAGACGGGCTGCTCACCGCCAGCTCTTTGCGTTTCCAGGATCATCGCATGATAGGTGGAACCCCGATTGGCGCTATGGCCGCCGGTGCCGGTAATGATATGGCCAGCCGCAAAGACGCGGGGGCCCGGCGCCATATCCTTTTCCAGCCATTCGCTGATGATCGTGCCGGCGTCGCGCGGCCCGCCCAGGTCGCGTATCGAGGTGACGCCATTTTCCAGATAGAGGCGGAGGTTGCGTAGCGCCCGAAGGGTTGCATTGCCTTCGCTGCCGATCTGATCAGCCGGTGTTTCCGGAATCGGATATGTCGCATGAACATGCATGTCGATCAGGCCGGGCATGATTGTTTTCCCGGTTACGTCCATCACGGTCGCATCCGCCGGCCAATCGGTCGAAGCGGCCGGAAGCACGGCCACGACCTTGTTCTGCCTGATGACAAGCGACCCGGCATAAGCCGCATCCTTCACGGCATCGAAGATGCGGCCGCCGCGAAGGACCAGCGTGCCATCGAAGCCCTGCTTTTTAGGGAGAACGGGCACGCGCTGCGGATTATCCGCAGTTACCTGATCAGGGGTCTGTACCGTCCGCCTGTCATGGAAATCCTGGGCCAGCGCCGGCACTGATAGACCGGCCAGCAGACACGCCAATAGCCGTCCGAAATTCGTCATTCCTTTACCCCCGAAATCATGCATTCGCTCCCTGATAGAAGCGCCGGTCACCGCAGCGTTTCAGGCGGTGAGGGTTTAAGCAGCGGCTTAGGTTCATGGCGCGGGACGAACAGGCGGCCGTCCTTGATCACGATGTTGCCGTTGCGGACCACCGTTTCGACCTTCGCAAGATCGTCCAGATTTTCATCGGGTCGCCCGTCAACGACGATGACGTCCGCAAGCTTGCCCGGCTCCAGCGTTCCCAGCTTGTCGCCCATGTCCATGATCTGCGCATTGGTCCGCGTGGCGGCGATCAGCGCCTTGGCCGGCGTGTAGCCCGCTTTTTGAAGGAATTTGAGTTCCGCGATGTAGTAATTGGGCGACTTTTCGAATGCCGGAAGGCCCAGGCTGTCCGTACCGACGCCGATCGTGACGCCGGCGGCGATAAACTTTTTGAGCATGTCGAAATTGGATTGCGACGTCATGGAGAACCGGCGCGAAGGGGAGCCTGTGTAGGCGCCGCGCATGTCGAACAGATCCTGATAGGTCTGCATCGTCGGGATGGCGGCTACGCCCTTCTTGGCCATCAGCTTGATGGTCTCGTCGGTGCGCGGCAGCGGGTGCTCGATCGAATCGACGCCTGCCTCAACCGCCATTTGCGTATAAATCGTCTCGCAATCGCAGGTGACCTTAAGCCCCAGATTATGGGCTTCCTCAACGGCGGCCTTCACTTCGCCGGGGGCGAAGTGGCTGGCGATCTTGATGTGGCTGGCGCCCATCTTGAACATCTCGCGCACCGCCTTGCGCCAATCGTCAGCGCCGTCGGCCTCGCGCACATAGATCGCGCTGTAGGTGGATGAACGCTCGGCCGCATGACCACCCGTGGCGGTGATGATATGCCCGGCTGCAAAGACGCGCGGTCCCGGCGACATGTCCTTTTCCAGCCATTCGCTGAGGATATAGGATGCGTTCATCACGCCGCTCATGTCGCGAACGGATGTAATGCCGTTCTCCAGCGAATAGCGGAGATTGGTGAGGCCGCGCAGAACGGCATAGCCTTCCATGGCCTTAAGGTCGGCCGGCGTGTCGGACGAGGTTACGTTCGGGGAATAGATATGGACGTGCATGTCGATCATGCCGGGCATGACCGTCTTGCCGGTCACGTCCATGACCGTTGCGTCAGCAGGCCAATCAGTCGATCCGGCCGGAAGCACGGCCGCGACCTTGTTCTGCTTGATGACGAGCGATCCGGGATAGGCGGCGCTTTTCACGGAATCGAAGATGCGCCCGCCCTTCAATACCAATGTGCCGTCGAAACCCTGTTTCTTTGGAATGACCGGTATGCGCTGGGGATTGTCGGACGTCGCCTGATCGGGAAACTGCACTGTCCGCCGATCATGAAAATCCTGAGCGGCAGCAAGCCCGGCGCACAATGCCGCCAGAATGGACGCCCCCGCCAGTCGTACAATTCCAGCCTTCATTTTCGCCCCTTGCCGCTTCCTGTGGAGGATGACGCAGGCGCAAAGGGAAGCCGCATGCCGGAAATCGCCGGAGATGCGTTAGGTGATGTTAGTTTTCGTTAGAATGACGGAAAGTGGCTTGAATTCGTTACGAATGATTGGATTTTTGCAAAAAATGCAAAGGAGAAACCCGATAAACTGGAGGTCGCGCGGATAACGCACTTCCTGGCGCCGCTCGTTATCAAATGTGCGGTGAGAACAGCGAAGCGGCACGATTGCGAGGCGGTTCTGACACAGCAAAACGGAGGAGAGGAGGACAGGAACTCAGGGGGATGAGGGAATGGAATCTGCGCACAAATCGACCGCGCCGTGCGGCGGGATGACGCTGAGCAGTTACATACCGGCGCTCAGAGCCTTCTTCGTCCGCAATGTCCGCGATCAGACCCTCGCCGATGACATGACCCAGGAAGTCATGCTTCGCCTGCATGTGCGCCAGGAAAACAAGACAGCCATAGAGAATATGGAAGGCTATCTCTTTCGAATTGCGGCGAGTGTGATGACCGATAATGCGCGGCGGGACAAAGTCCGTCACCGGTCGTCTCATGGAGAACTGTCCGAATTGGATCATCCCGTTGAGGAATTGTCTCCAGAGCGCGTCCTCCAAGGAAGGGAACAGATAGCCCTTGTCGCGGCAGCGTTGGAAGAACTGCCAGAGCGTACGCGGGACGTCTTTGTTCTCAGACGGTTCGAGGAACTATCTTATGCCGAGATCGCCCATAGACTCGATATATCGGTTAGCGCGGTTGAAAAACATGTCGCCAAGGCAATGCGGCATATCCTGCGCCGGACTGCCGGCTGATGGATGTCGCTGACGGATGGCGAAGGGAGATCCTGCCAAGGCGCGCATAGAAAGAGCGACGGAGCTTTTTGCGCGGCTCCAGAATGAAGGCGCGACCGGCGAGGATCGGGAGGCTGCCGCTATATGGCGGCGCGAGGCGGCCGAGAATGAACAAGCCTGGCAGGAGGTCGCTGCGCTATGGGCGTTTCTTGGTGAAGCCCGGCATGAGCCGCTGCTGGCCAGCATGCGTGCGCGCACACAGGACAATATTGCGTCCGTTCCGGCTTCTGCCGCGTCCCGGCGGTGGTTGCCAATGGCGTTGGCGTCATGTCTGATCGGGCTGATCTGTGCGCCGGTCATTTGGTGGAGTCTGCACCAGAAGGACGATCCCGGCGTGAAGGCCGCTCCGGCCATGGCGCGCGACGGTTATATGCGGCAAATCTATGCGTCGGATGTGGGGCAGCGCAGGATTGTGAGCCTGTCCGACGGATCGACAATTGAACTGAACAGCGGCAGCGAAGTCATGGTCGCCTTTTCCAGTCATCGCCGCGATGTGCGGCTGGTGAAGGGCCAGGCGCTCTTTTCCGTGAGCAAGGACAAGAGCCGCCCCTTCGTGGTTGATACCGGCGCGTTGAAGGTGATTGCCGTCGGCACCGCCTTCGACGTGCGGAGGGGGCAGGATGGCGCGGACATTACGACGATGGAGGGTTTGGTCCGCGTCGAGCCGCATGTGCGTTCCGCTGCGCTGCAGCCGACTCTGGTGCCGGCAGGAAGCAAATTGTCGATGCTGTGCGATACCCTGAAGGTCGGCAAAGTCGATGTTCGCAAGGAAACGATCTGGACCAGGGGGCTGATCGTCTTTGACGGCCGGTGCCTGAGCGATGTCGCCGAGGAGATGAATCGCTATTCCCAACGCAAGCTGACGGTCAGTCCGTCAGCCGCGAACCTGACGATCAGCGGGACTTTCCAGGCCAGCAACGCACTGGCTTTCGCCCGCACCCTGCAGCAGCAGGGATTGATTGAGATGGACGACACAGGCCGCGAAATTCGCCTGTCCGCCCAGTCTCCCGCCGTGATGACCCACGCCCTTTGCCGTCGCAAAAAAATATGATGCTTAGCCAGTAAATGCTGACCCCCGGTCAGAGCGGAGACTCGCCAAAAAGCGGCCCACAAAAGCGACGGGGAATGCGACGGTGATTCGATTTTTTGCGATATGAAAGAATATTCCGATTGTTGGATAAATAGGGTGGATATCATTCGAATTTACGTGGAACATGAAAAAATATACGAAAAAAATCGGATGAATTAGAGAGCACCTTTCATCGAAAGTTCGGCATAAAGGCGAGGTCAAAAGCCTTTATGGAGTGTCCTAAATGTCCCTGCTGGAGAAGTTCGAACGGTATCCGCTCACATTCGGCGCGACGCCGATTGAGCATCTGCCCAGGCTTACCGAAGCCCTTGGCGGCAAGGTGCAGATTTACGCCAAGCGGGAGGATTGCAATTCCGGCCTCGCCATGGGCGGCAACAAGCTGCGGAAGCTGGAATATATCGTTCCCGACGCGATCGCGTCAGGCGCCGATACATTGGTATCTATCGGTGGCGTGCAGTCCAACCACACCCGCATGGTCGCCGCGACAGCCGCCAAGATCGGCATGAAAAGCGTCGTTATCCAGGAAAAATGGGTGCCGCATCATGACGCGGTATATGACCGGGTGGGCAATATCCTGATGACCCGCCTGATGGGCGCGGACAGCCGCCTTGTCGAGGACGGGTTCGACATCGGCATCCGCAAAAGCTGGGAAGATGCGATCCAGTCGGTCAAAGATGCGGGCGGCAAGCCCTACGCCATTCCGGCGGGCGCCTCGGTGCATAAATTCGGTGCGCTCGGCTATATCGGCTTTGCGGAGGAAGTCGCCGAGCAGGAGAAGGAGCTTGGCTTCACCTTCGATTATATCGTGGTGTGCGTTGTGACGGGCTCCACCCAGGCCGGCATGGTCGTGGGTTTTGCGGCCCAGGACCGGGCGGACCGGGTGATCGGCATCGATGCTTCGGGCACGCTTGAACAGACGCGCGCGCAGGTCCGGCAAATTGTCGACAATACGGCCGAACTGGTCGGTCTTGGCCGGGAAGTGCGCGAGGATGAAATCGTCATCAATCCCGACTATGCCTATCCCGCCTATGGCGTCCCTTCCGAGGAGACGAATGAGGCGATCCGCCTGGCCGCTCGCACGGAAGCCATGATGACCGACCCTGTATATGAGGGCAAATCGATGCAGGGCATGATCGACCTGACCCGGAAGGGCTTCTTCCCCGAAGGATCGAAGGTGCTCTACGCGCATCTGGGCGGCGCGCCCGCCCTCAATGGCTACAGCTATTATTACAGGAACGGCTGACCTTACGCTTCGCAAGCCCTTGGGCTTCGCCAGCATTGACGTTTCGCACTGGGGATAGGGCTGGCGTCTGGCCAGCCTGATCCAAAGCCGCACGCGCATTTCCATTGTGCCCCTGCGCTTGCCGGTCTCCCGGCAAGCGCAAGGATTTTACCTGCACATTTCAAACGCAAGGGAGCGTATCATGCAAATATTCCGGTGGTTGAAATCCTCCATTCTGTCCACGGCCGCTATCGTGGCCGCCGCTGCTTTGACGCCTGCGCAGGCCGCAGAGGTCAAGAATGTCGTCATTGTGCATGGCGCTCTTGCCGACGGTTCGGGATGGCGGAAAGTGTATGATCTGCTCTCCGCCAAGGGCTATAAGGTGACTATCGTGCAGGAGCCGATGACGTCTTTGCAGGATGATGTGAATGCGACGCATCGCATTCTCGCCATGCAGGACGGGCCAGCCATTCTGGTCGGGCACAGCTATGGCGGTGTCGTCATCACTGAGGCGGGCAATGCGCCGAATGTCGCGGGCCTGGTCTATATCGCCGCATTTCAGCCGGATGCCGGGGAAACGCTGCTAAGCCTGGCGGGTCAGCAGCCTGCCGCGACCAAGGGCATATTGAGCACCCCGGATGGCTTCCTGTATCTCGACCCGAAGGTCTATGCGCAGGATTTCGCCGCGGACGTACCGCAGGCCGATGCGGAATATATGGCCAGGTCGCAGGTTTTTCCGGCGCAGGAAAGCTTCGCCACCAAGATAAAGGCGCCAGCCTGGAGAGCCAAGAAAAGCTGGGCGCTGGTCGCGTCCGAAGATCGCGCCATCCATCCCGATCTTCTGCGCATGATGGCCAAGCGCGCGGGCAGCAAGTCTGTCGAAGTTGCGGCCAGCCACGCCGTTTTCATGTCCCAGCCAGCGGCCGTCGCGGCGCTGATCGAGGATGCGGCCAAGGGCGTTTCCGACTAATCGGCTATTGCCCCGAAATACAAAAGGCCGGGCCGGACAGTGAAGTCCGGCCCGGCCTTTTTGTGTTCGCCGTGACCGGTCAGGTGACGATCTGAAGCGGTGTTTCAACCAGATCGCGGAAGGCGGCCATGAATTGCGCGGCAACCGCGCCGTCTATCGCACGATGATCGAAGCTGGCGGTGGCGGCCATGATGGTCGCCAGCGCGATCTCCCCATTCACCTTCCAGGGCTGCTCGACGCCTGCGGCAACGCCCAGGATCAGCGCCTGGGGCGGATTGATGACCGGGAACATCTCATCAATGCCGAACATGCCCAGGTTGGAGATCGAGGCGGTGCCGCCCTGATATTCCTCCGGCGTCAATTTGCCCTCCCGCGCCTTGGCGGCCAGAGCCTTGCTTTCCAGAGCGATGGCCGACAGCGAGAGCGAACCGGCATCCTTGATGACCGGCGTGATCAGGCCGCCCTCAATAGCCACGGCCATCGAAATGTCGGCGCGGCTAAAGCGATGCAGATCATCGCCGCCGAACTGCACATTCGCGTCGGGGACCCGATGAAGCGCAAGCGCAAGCGCCTTGATCAGGAAATCATTGACGCTGAGCTTGATGCCGCGCGCGGCGAGGCTGCCGTTGAGATCGGCGCGCAGGGCAAGCAGGCTGTCCAGATTGCAGCGCGCAGTCAGGTAGAAGTGCGGAACGGTCTGCTTGCTCTCCGTCAGGCGCTTGGCGATCGTGCGCCGCATGTTCGAGAGCTTGATCGTTTCCACCGGCACGCCAGCGGGCGGCGGCGCGATTTTGGCGGCCGCCAGAGCGAGGGGGGCGGCGTCATTGGCTGGCGCCGGACGGACCAGAGGCGGCAGGCGCAGGTCGGCCTGAACGATCTTTCCACGCGCGCCCGATCCCGTGATCGACGCGAGAGAAATGCCCTTTGCCGCAGCAACCCGGCGGGCGAGGGGGGTCGCGTTAACGCCTGCTTCCACCGTCAGTGGAGCGGCGGCGGGGGCAGGAGCAGGAGCCGCCGCTGGCGCCGGCTTGGGCGTGTCGATGACGGCCACTGCCGCTTCGGACGGTTGCGGCGACGCCTTTGGCGCTTCGGCCGCAGCGCTGGGTTGCGCGGCGGACGGCGCTGGAACGGATTCGCCTTCCTCGGCAAGCAGGGCGATGACGGTGCCGACCGGGACGTCATCCGTGCCCTCCGTCACGACGAGCCGGGCGATGCGCCCTTCATCGACAGCCTCAAACTCCATCGTCGCCTTGTCGGTCTCAATCTCCGCGATCAGATCCCCGGCCTTGACGCTGTCGCCTTCGGTCACGAGCCATTTGGCAAGCGTGCCTTTCTCCATCGTGGGGGAAAGGGCGGGCATTTTCAGTTCGATCGGCATGTCAGTTCCCCAGGAAGAGTTCGGCGGCCGCTTCGACGATGGCGTCGGCGTCCAGCCGGTAGGTGCGGTAGAGATCCGGAAGATCGCCGGTCTGGCCGAAACGGTCCGTGCCCAGCGGGCTGACGCGCATGCCCTTCACGCCGCCCAGCCAGGACAGCGCGCCCGGCGATCCGTCGAGCACGGTGATGAGACCCGCGCCCGGCGCGAGCGATGACAGCAATGTGTCGGCGTGGCAGGGTTCGGCGTCCTTGCCGTTCCAGCGCGCGGCGCCCTTTGCCGACCAGCCGCGATGCAGCAGGTCAGGCGAGGTGACATTGAGCAGGCCCAGCCCCGGAATATCCTCGACAAGCTGTTCCCATGCCTGGAGCGCTTCGGGCGCGACGACGCCCGTAAAGACGATCGCCGCCTCGGCGCCGGCCGCCGGCTTGCGCAGCCAGTAGCCGCCCTTGAGGGCATCATCTTCCCAGCCGCCATCTTCCCGGACCGTCTGTTCAATCGCGCGGGTCGAAAGGCGCAGATAGACGGACGATCCATCCGGCTTCTGCATATCGTCAAAGGCAAAGCGCATCATCAGCGCCAGCTCGTCCGCATAGGCCGGTTCGAAATAGGTGAGGTTGGGCTGACCCATGCCGATCAACGGCGTGTTGATCGACTGATGCGCGCCGCCTTCGGCAGCCAAAGTGATGCCCGATGGCGTTCCCACCAGCAGGAAGCGGGAGTCCTGATAACAGCCATAGTTCAGCGCATCGAGGCCGCGCGAAATGAACGGGTCATAGACCGTGCCGACAGGCAGGAGCCGGGTGCCGAAATGCGGAGCGGCGAGACCCAGCGACGTCAGCATGATGAAGAAGTTATTCTCCGCAATGCCCAGTTCGATGTGCTGCCCGGCCGCATGCTGCGCCCATTTCTGCGCCGAAGGAATCTTGGCCTTGTGGAAAACGTCGGCCAGTTCCTGACGACGGAACAGTCCGCGCTGATTGACGAAGCCGCCCAGATTGGTGGTCTGCGTGACGTCCGGCGCGGTCGTGACGATATGATCGCCCAGCGGTTCGCCCGATTTGGCCAGGTCCAGCAAAATCCTGCCGAACGCAGCCTGGGTGGATTGCTCCGCGCCGTCGGGAACAGGCAGGCGGGCGGGAACCGGGACGGCAGCGGCAACCGGCTCCGGATCTTTCGACGCCAGCGGGCTGGCCTCGACAAACGCCTTGAGCTGCGCAGCGGCATTGTCGCCAAGGCCGCCCCAAGGTTCCCATTCCCGTCCCTCGTCAATGCCCAGGCTGGCCCGGAATTTTTCCATCTGGGCCGGGTTCATCATGCCCGAATGATTGTCCTTGTGGCCAGCCAGCGGCAGGCCAAAGCCCTTGACGGTATAGGCGATGAACAGGGTGGGCCGGTCGTCATTCGCGCCGTCGAACGCCTCGATCAGCGTTTCGACGCAGTGGCCGCCCAGATTGGTCATGAGTACGGCCAGCGCATCATCGTCGAAACTGTCCAACAGCTTCTTGACGTGCGGCTTGCCGCCAATGTCGGCGATCAGCCGTTCGCGCCACGCCGCGCCGCCCTGATAGGTCAGCGCCGCGAAATCCGCATTGGGGCAATTGTCGATCCACTGTTCCAGCGTCTTGCCGCCGGGCCGCTCAAACGCTTCGCGCTGCCGCTTGCCATATTTCAGGGTGACGACCCGCCATCCGCAGGTTTCGAAAATGTCGTCGAAACGGCGGAACATGCGGTCGGCGGTGGTATTGTCCAGCGACTGGCGATTATAGTCGACGATCCACCAGCAGTTACGCAGGTCGTGCTTATAACCCTCGATCAGGCATTCGTAGATGTTGCCCTCATCGAGTTCGGCGTCGCCCATCAGGGCGATCATGCGGCCCGCATCCTGCTCCTTCATCTGGCCATGCGCGATCAGATAGTCCTGAACCAAGCTGCTGAAGGCGGTGACAGCGACGCCAAGGCCGACCGATCCGGTCGAGAAATCGACAGGAATGGCGTCCTTCGTGCGGGACGGATAGCTTTGGACGCCGCCCAGGCCGCGGAAGCGCTGCATCCGGTCCAGCGACTGATTGCCCAGCAGATAGTGGATGGCGTGCAGGACCGGGCCTGCGTGCGGCTTGACCGCAACCTTGTCCTGCGGGCGCAGCGCATGGAAATAGAGGGCGGACATGATCGCCGTCATCGAGGCGCAGCTCGCCTGATGGCCGCCGACCTTCAGCCCGTCCCGCTTGGGCCGGATGTGGTTGGCGTTATGCACCATCCAGGAGGAGAGCCATCTGAGGCGCACTTCCAGCGTGCTGATGGCGCTGACGACGTCCTGTCGCTCATTAGGGATGGTCTTGATCATGTTCGTCCTCTGCCCAAACCGGGAATATCGTCGATTAGCGCCCCAATGGGCGGCATGTCCTTGCGAATTCGCATGGCGGGCAGCGCATTTTTGGAATATAATGCCAATATATCAGGTTTTGGATTATATATATGCCAACATACGATCTTGATGAGCTGGACTGGAAGATTCTTGAGCAGGTTCAGACCGACGGACGCATCACCAATCATGAACTGTCGGAGAGAATAGGCCTATCCCCAAGCCCCTGTCTGCGGCGGCTGAAGCATCTGGAAGCCGAAGGGGTGATCTCACGCTATGTCGCACTGGTGGACCCCGGCCAGGTCGGCCTGGGGGTCAGCGCGTTCATCCGCGTCCGGCTGGACCAGCAGGGGGACCATCATCTCGACGCTTTTGAAAAGGCGGTCGCCGAAATTCCCGAGGTGATGGAATGCTATCTGATGACCGGCGACGCCGATTATCAACTGCGCGTACTGGTCGACTCGCTGGCGTCCTTCGAGGACTTTCTTCGCTATAATCTGACCCGCATGCCCGGCGTGTCGCAGGTGACCACGAGTTTTGCGCTACGCCCGGTCGTATACCGGACGGCGTTGCCCGCCCTTTCGAAGAAAAGCGCCAAGAGCCGCGACTGACGGACAGGCTGGGCATCGGCTGGGCGGGTTTCCGATTGCCTTATGACAATGCCAAGTGGATACCGGCCGAGGCCGGGTGCTGGATTTCGGCTGTTCCCTCTGAGCGGAGAGGCTGATCATTACGAGCGAAGGCAGAATGAAGCGAAAGGCGTGGTCGGCATCGCATGCGCGGGTGCAGCAGATGGCGGACAAGCGCGAGCGTATATTGGATGCCGCGCGCGACCGCTTCCTGGCCGAAGGATTTTCGGCCGCGAGCATGGACAGAATCGCTGAGGAAGCCGGCGCGTCGAAAATGACGCTGTATCGCCACTTCAAGAGCAAGGAGGCGCTCTTTCTGGCGGCGATCAACCGGGACTGCGCGCAAATCTATGCCGTGGAGGAGCATGACCCGGCGATCACGCGGGAGGCAGCCGCGCAATCGCTGTCGGATTTCGGCCAGACCTTCGTCATGGCCATCACAGAACCGGGCGTGCTGGGCCTGTTCCGCATGCTGATGGGCGAAATGGCCCGGTTTCCAGAGCTTGGCCGCCTTTTCTACGACGCCGCTCCGGCGCGATCGATCGCCGTGATCGAACGCATCCTCTCCGGCCTGCTGCCCGCGGCCGAAGCCGATATGCGGGCCAGGGCATTCATGCATCTGTTGATGGGAGACACCTATCAGCGCCTTGCCCTGGGCAAGATCGATTTCGCGCAAAGCGCGACGGACTTCCCCGCTCAGATCAGTCTGGCGGTGGAATTGATCCTGTCCGGAATAGGAAAGGTCACCCCCGAAGAAAGACCTTGATGCGATACCCAATAGTATCGTATTAAACTGTGTGCACTTTGGCGGTAAGCCTGAGGTGCTGCAGAGAGGATTCGGGAGAGCTTCATGAGTGAGGACAAGGTTGCGCCGGGCCATGACCTGGCGCGGGATACGAAGGGCTGGAGTTGCTATACGACCCCTCCGGCGGAAAGCCTGGAGCTGTTCGAAAGCGCGCGGGCGCGCTGTCCGGTCGCCCATAGCAGCGAACATGACGGCTTCTACATGCTGCTCGACCATAAGGATGTCCGCAAGGCGATGGCGGATTACCGCACATTTTCTTCGGAGCCGCAGGTGCTGCGCCCCATGTTGCCGCGAAAGCAGATTCCGGCGCTGGAGATGGACCCGCCCCGGCACAGCGCCTGGCGCGCCCTGTTCAATGCAGCCGTCACGACCGCCACGCCCGCTGCGATGGAGCCTTTTGTGCGGCAGGACGTCCGGCGGCATATCGCAAGCTTCATCGGCAAGGGATCATGCGACATCGTTGCGGAACTGGCGGAACCCGTACCGGCCGAGACCATCTGCCACCTTGTCGGCATAGATGATGACAAGGTTCCACCGATCCGGGAAGCCGCCCTCGCCATGTTCGCGGCGCAGGGTGATCCGGAGGAATTCGGCAAGCGACAGGCCGTTTTCGGCGCGCTTACGGTGACGGAGGTCCATGAACGGCGCGCGCGGCCGCGGGAGGACTTCTTGACCTCCCTTGCCGATGTGGAGGTTGAGGGCAGGTCGCTGGACGACAATGACTATGTTGTCCTCCTCTCCGCTTTCCTGGGGGCGGGGCATCACAGCACGACATCCGCCATGGCCAGCCTGATCTATGAGGTGTTTTCCCGGCCGGATGTCCGCGACCTTTTGATCCGCGACCCCGGCAAGATTCCGGTGGCGGTGGAGGAAGCGCTTCGGCTGAGGCCGCCTTTCTTCGGCTTTTTCCGGCGCACGACGAAGGCGGTGGACGTGCAGGGCGTGGAAATACCGGCGGGCAAGGACGTGTATATGGGCTGGGCGGCCGCCAACCGCGATCCGCAGATATTCGAGCGCCCGGCCGAATTTTCGATCGATCGCCCGGCCAGCCGCCATTTCAGCTTCGGCTTCGGCATCCATATCTGCCCTGGCGCGCCCCTCGCCAGAATGGAGCTGTGCGTGATGCTGGAAGAATTGCTGAGGATGATACCGGATATGCGGATCGAGAGCGGCGCTCCCGTCTATCAGTTCGGGGGCGGGGATTATTCCTTCATTCCAGAATTGCATGTGTCGTTCGCGCCGCGGGAGGCGTAGCACTGATCATCGGGATAAGAACCGGCATCGCTTCTTTTGCGAGGCGATGCCGGATGGCCTTTAGGGACGCTTACCGGTCATCGGGCGCGATATCGTGATCGATCAGTTTGCGCAGGCAACGCATGAAGGTGGCGCGGTCTTCCTCTGACAATGGCGCAAGTATTTCACGCTGGGCGGCCTGCACCTTGGGCAGATTTTCCAGCAGCAGCTCGGTGCCCATGGCCGTCAGGTGCATGGTCCACGCCCGGCTGTCGGCCTTGTCCCGTTCGCGTTCCACCCAGCCGCGCGCGACCATGCGGCCAAGCATCTCCTTCAAGGTGCTCTTGTCGATGCCTGTCGCCTCTACAAGATCGCGCTGGGACGCTCCCGGCCGCTGGCCCAGCGCCAGCATCAGTGCGAATTGCTGCCGCGTCAGGACGTCGCCGACAAGGCGAGTGAAGATATCGAATGACCGCTGGTGATTCCGGCGCAGCAAATGACCCGGCGCGGACATAAGGTCGAAGTGACGCAATTTCGCGGGCAGATTGTGATCCTTCACGTCTTCGGCTTTCTTTCCCTTGTCCGACCGCCGCCCCTATGCAGCATCGGACGAAGGAAATCACGCCCTCACGGAAAACTCCACCCGTCCAAGCTTCTGCACAAGGAGGCGAACATGCTGTCCCGGCGCGAGATGTTCGGCGGCGGTGGCGCCCCCGGCCATGACGATATCCCCCGCCTTCAAAGGTTCGCCGGCGCTGTCCGCCAGACGCGCGGCCGCCACGAGCGAGCGGAGCGGGTGACCCAGAATGGCTGCGGACGATCCTATCTGTACCGGCTGCCCATCAATTTCCAATATCATTCCCAGATTGGAGATGTCGGCCGCGGGGTCGGTCCATGGACCGACGACGAAGCTGGATGACGAACTGTTGTCGGCAACCACATCGGTCAGCGAGAATTTGAAATCCTTGTAACGGGAATCGATGATTTCCAGTGCGGGGGCGATGCCGCCGACCGCCGCCAGCGCTCCGGCCGGCGTCACCTTGCCGGCAAGGGGCGCCTTCAGGACGAAGGCGATTTCCGGTTCGACGCGCGGGTGCACATAGGCGGAAAAATCGATGCTGCCGCCATCCTCGACCAGCATCTGATCCGTCAGGCGGCCCCAGATCATTTCATCGATGCCCATCTGGGCCATTTTGGCGCGGCTGGTGAAACCCATCTTTATGCCAACGCGATTTTCGCCGCGCTGATACCGGCGGCCCAGCGATGCCGCCTGAACCCGGTAAGCGTCGTCCAGCGTCAGAGGGTCTTCCAACTGCGGGGTGGCGGTCGCGTTGCGCGCGGCGTCATCGAGCCGCGTGGCGATGTCCATGATCTCAGGCATCGGCCTGCTCCTTTTGTTTCAACATATCGAGCGCGACGTCGACGATCATATCCTCCTGTCCGCCGACCATCTTGCGACGGCCCAGCTCCACAAGGATGGCCCGCGTGTCGAGGCCATGATCCGCCGCCGCCTTTTCGGCGTGGCGCAGGAAGGAGGAATAGACGCCCGCATAACCGAGCGTCAGCGTCTCGCGGTCTACCCGCACCGGGCGGTCCTGCAGCGGCCGAACCAGATCCTCGGCCGCGTCCATCAGCGCATAGAGATCGCAGCCATGATTCCAGCCATAGGTATCGGCGGCGGCGATAAAGACTTCCAGCGGCGCATTGCCCGCGCCCGCGCCCATGCCCGCCAGACTGGCGTCGACCCGGACTATGCCATTCTGGACAGCGACGATGGAATTGGCGACGCCGAGCGACAGATTATGATGGGCGTGGACGCCGCGCTGCGTCTCCGGCTTCAGCACCCGGTCATAGGCCTGGCACCGTGCGGCATAGCCGTCCATCGTCAATGCGCCGCCGCTGTCAGTCACATAGACGCAATGCGCGCCATAGCTTTCCATCAGCTTGGCTTGGCTCGCCAGCGCGTCCGGTTCGCTCATATGGCTCATCATCAGGAATCCGGACACGTCCATGCCCAGATTGCGGGCGGCCTCGATATGCTGTTTCGACACATCGGCTTCAGTGCAATGGGTCGCGATCCGCACGGACCGGACGCCCATTTCATAGGCATGCTTCAGGTCATGTACGGTGCCGATGCCGGGCAGCAGCAGGGTGGTGAGGATGGAATGCTCCAGCACCTCGGCAACCGCGCCGATCCAGTCCCAGTCGGTATGAGCGCCGAAGCCGTAGTTGAAGCTCGACCCCTGAAGGCCGTCGCCATGCGCGACCTCTATGGCGTCGACCTTGGCGCGGTCGAGCGCGCGGGCAATGGCCTGCACATGGCCCAGGCCATATTGATGCCGAATGGCGTGCATGCCGTCGCGCAGCGTCACGTCCTGAATGTAAAGCTTTTGTGTTGTGGGATCGAAGGCCATGGTCCGGTCCTGATAAAAGGGGTCAATAGCGCCTTAAGCGGCGATCTGCTCACGGTCGCGCAGGGCGATCTTTTCCGCGGTCTTGAGCGCCGCGGAAGTCATGATGTCGAGGTTGCCGGCATAGGCGGGCAAATAGTGGGCGGCGCCTTCCACCTCCAGGAACACCGAGACCTTGAGGCCGGTAAATTCGCCATCCATTTCCGGGATGCGGAGCGGCTTGTTGGAGCCGATATGTTCGAACTGCACCGCCTGTTTCAGGCGGTAACCCGGCACATAGCTCTGCACTTCCTTCACCATCTGCTCGACGGACGCGGCGATAGCCTCCTGATCTGCGTCGTCGGTGAGGCAATATACGGTGTCGCGCATGATCAGGGGCGGTTCCGCGGGGTTCAATATGATGATGGCCTTGCCGCGCGCCGCGCCGCCGACATCGACGATCGCCTGGCTTGTAGTCTCAGTAAACTCATCGATATTGGCGCGGGTGCCCGGACCGGCCGATTTCGACGCGATCGATGCAACGATCTCGCCATAACGCACCTTCGCCACGCGATTCACGGCGGCGACGATGGGGATTGTCGCCTGTCCGCCGCATGTCACCATGTTCACATTGGGCGCATCCAGATTGGCGTCGCCATTGACGGGCGGGATCGTATAGGGGCCGATCGCGGCGGGCGTAAGGTCGATCACCCGCTTGCCATGCGCGATCAGCGCTTCGCTATGCCGGGCGTGCGCGCCTGCGGATGTGGCATCGAACACGATGCCGATATCGGCAAATTCGGGCATGGCCATCAGTCCATCCAGCCCGCCGGCAGTGATGGGAACGCCCATGCGCGCCGCACGCTTCAACCCATCGGATTCCGGGTCGATGCCGACGAACGCTCCCATTTCCAGCACGTCGGACAGCCGCATGATCTTGATCATCAGGTCCGTGCCGATATTGCCCGATCCGATGATAGCCACCTTGGTCCTCATCGTCATCATTCCTTTCCAAAACCTACGCGAACGCTGCCCAATCCTTCGATCCGGGCTTCAACCTTATCCCCTGGTTTGACGGCGACCATCGGGCCCAGCGCCCCGGCAAGGACGATGTCGCCCTCCTTGAGCGGCCGCCCCACGTCAGCCATCTTGGCGGCGAGCCAGCCCAGCGCATGCAGCGGATTGCCCAGGCATGCGGCACCAGCGCCGAAGGATACCTGTTCGCCATTCTTCTCCAGCACCATGCCGCACAGACGCAGGTCCAGCGCATCAAGCTTGACCGGCGTCGTGCCCAGCACGAACAGACCAGAGGACGCATTATCGGCGATCGTGTCGACAATGCGGATGTTCCAATCCGCGATGCGGCTGTCGACAATCTCGATGGCGGGCAGGGCATAGTCGACGCTGTTGATCAGCTCGGCCGTGGTCAACGCCTTCGCATTAGGCGTCCGGCGAAGAACGAAGGCGATTTCCGCCTCGACCTTCGGTTGCAGCAGGCGTCCGGGAGCGACGTCATCGCCGTCCGCGATCGCCATGTCCGCAAACAGCGCGCCGAAGTCGGGTTGGTCCACGCCCAACTGCTTCTGCACGGTCTTTGCGGTGAGACCGATCTTCGCGCCGACCAGCACGCGCCCCTGTTTCAGCCAGTGGGCGGTATTGGCCTCCTGAATGGCGTAGGCGTCCTCAACCGAAGCGTCTGGCAAATCGATGCGGATCGGCTCCACCGGAACCAGAGTGTCATATGCGCCGCGCAAGGAAGCGGCTTTCTGTTCCACCATATCGCTGCCCAGCGCGGGCGCAGTCATTACGCTTGCCATTCGGGATCTCCGAAACAAAGAAATTGCCACATGCGCTCGAAAAGAGCGCCCGCCCTGACGGCGCGCTTCGCGACCTCATCGGCGGTATATTCACGCGGGGTCCGCCCAGCGGCGCGGGCGGGCAGCAGGGCCAGTTCGATCTTGGCCGCATCCTCCAGGAAGAAGGCAAGGCTCGCCGCTTCCTCCAGCGTCTCGCCCGCGATGACCGCGCCATTCCCCGACAGGACGATCGCTGCGGCGTCACCCATCATCTCGGCCACGGCAACCGCCTGCGCGTCGTCCCGCACCAAGGCGACGCCAGGCCACAAAGGCGGAGCAGGCGCGAAATAGGTTCCCAGGCCGTGCAGCGCGCGGGGCGTTTCACCAAGGGCGGACAGCGCCATTACCGCAGGAGACTGCACCCGGCAGATGCCGCCAACGGAGGGCCGCCGCCGATAGATTTCGCGATGGATGCGAACCTCCGGCAAGGCGCCGGGCGGCAGGTCTCCGTCGAGTGGCACCTGAACGCCGGGTTCGTCCAGGCCGACAGTCCCCAACGGTTGCGCGGGAGATACGAGAAAGCTTTCGGCGTTCAACCGCGCGCTCACATGGCCATAGGCGTGGGCAAGCCCATGCCTGCCCATTGCGCGCGCGGCCATCCTTACCGTGCATGACGGTTCAGGCTGCACGGGCGACCGCCGAGCCATTTGGCTGGGGCACCCTGAATTCCGGGATGTCCGGCACCGATCCCCACATGCAGAAACTGGATTCCGCCTTGGGGAACTGCCGGGGGACATAGGTCTTTTCGTCCTCGGCCGTGATCAGGCGGACGCCCGTAGAATATTCGTAGACGATATCGTCCGGTCCCTGAAAATAGAGGAAGCGGGCGCCGGATGTGGGGTGACGGCCAGGGCCGAACACGATCCGCACATTATTCTTCTGCAGATGGTAGAAAGACCGCATGATGTCGTCGATCGACTCCACCTGGAAATTCACATGCTGGATGCCTGCGCGGGTTGAGGGAAACAGGGCGACATTGTGATGCACGTCGTTGATGCGGATCAATGCCGCGTCGCCGATCCAGTCGCTGACTTTCCCACCCAGATTGCGGACCCAGAACGCTTCATCCGCGCTGGGGTTACGGGTGTGCAGGCCAACATGGCTGAAATTCAAAATGCCCGCGTCGCGCGTTGGGAAATAGCGTCTGCCGCAAGCGTCCGGCCGTGCGACCAGTTCGATGATATTTCCCGTGGGATCGGAAACGACGATCAGACCGCGCACGCGGCGAAGTTCGCGCTCCTCGCTCGTGCCTGCCCGGACTGTGACGCCCGACGCCTCGAACGCCTTTGCCGCCTCATCAAGCGCGTCCAAGCTTGCCACTTCCCAGCCAGTGACCTGGCCGCTCTCACGCCCTTGCGTATAGCAGATATTATGGTCTCGATCGTCGCCGCGCAGATAGGCGCGATTGCCATCCCGCTCCATAAGTTCAAGACCAAGGATATCGGTGGCGAAGCGGACGCTGGTATCCAGATCGTCGCAACCGATCCGCACATAGCGGATGTCATGAAGGTCGGCACCCATTTTACATATCCCTGGTCAAGTTGATGCAGCGCATTGGACTATCGGGCATCGGCATGCCCGCTCCTTCGATCATAATTTGATGCAGATGTTCGTCGGCTCGGAGTAGAAATTGATGGAATGCTCTCCGCCCTCGCGGCCTACGCCCGACATTTTGGCGCCGCCAAAGGGCGTGCGCAGATCGCGCAGGAACCAGCAATTTACCCAGGATATGCCGACCTCCATCGCCTTGCCCACGCGATGCGCGCGCGAAAGATTTGTGGTCCAGATGGAGGATGCCAGGCCATATTCGCTGTCATTGGCCATGCGAACCGCTTCCTCCTCCGTGTCGAAAGGAATGATCGCGCATGCGGGGCCGAAGATTTCCTCGCGGCATACCCGGGCCTCATGGGGAAGGCCGGTCCAAATGGTTGGTTGGACAAAATAGCCGCCCGCCGCATCGCCCGCCAAATCGGGGATGCCGCCGCCCGTGATGACCGTGGCGCCTTCCTCCACGGCGAGCTGATAATAACCCAGAACTTTGCCCCGATGTTCTTCCGAGATCACCGGGCCGAGAGTGACGCCGGGGTCGTTCGGCAACCCCGGCAGCAATGCTTCGGCTTTCTCCTTCATCCCCGCGACGAAGCGGTCGAGCACGGGACGCTCCACATAAATGCGTTCAGGCGCGAGGCATACCTGGCCGGTATTGAGAAAGGCCGCACGCGCAAGTCCGGCAACGGCCGCATCCATATCGGCGTCCGCAAAGACGATGGCGGCATTTTTGCCGCCAAGTTCAAAGGAGAGCGCTTTCACCGTGGGAGCGGCGGCCTTCATGATCGCCGATCCGGTGCGCGTTTCGCCGGTGAAGGTGATCGCGCGCACGCCGGGATGGCTCGTTAGAAATTCGCCCGCGGAATCCGGGCCGAAGCCGTGGATCACGTTGAACACGCCGTCCGGCATGCCGACTTCCGCCATGACCTCCCCCAGCAGGGTTGTGGTCGATGGCGTTTCCTCAGAGGGCTTCACGATCACCGCATTGCCGCAGGCGAGGGCAGGGGCGACCTTCCACGTCATGAGCAGCAGCGGCAGATTCCAGGGGCTGATGACGCCAACCACGCCCAGCGGCTTGCGCACTGCATAGTTGAGAGCCTTGCCGCCATCGGGCGTATCCATTTCAAAGGTTTCGGTGGACAGGTTGGCAATCGCGTCCGCAAAAACCCGGAAATTTGCCGCGCCTCGCGGAATATCGAGATGGTGGGCCAGATCATGGGGCTTGCCCGTGTCGGCGATCTCAGCTTCCAGAAATTCGTCGAAGCGCTCCTCGATGCGGTCCGCGACCCGCGTCAGCAATGCGCGGCGCTTGGCCAGCGTCATATTGCCCCATTCGCCCTCAACCGCTTTCCGGGCGGCGCGAACGGCTTCATCGACGATGGCGCGATCGGCCTCATAGGCCGTGGCGTGAACGGACCCCGTCGCTGGATCGAAGATATCGAACGGTGTGCCGCCATCGATAAATTTGCCACCGATGAAGTTGCGCAGAATCCGTTTCGGCCGTTCCGCCGCCGTGCTGGCAAGAGCGGTCTGGCTTGCGTGCGCGATCATTCACCTCTCCATCTTGAGTCGTTTATGGATGTATACGTCCTAAAGAATATGGATGCAACCCTGATACCACGAAGATTGCGGGCATAGTGTTTTCTGGCCCATGCGCCGGGGGTGCATATGATGGAAATCGCATGAAAATGGCGATTAATTGATACGCCTAGCCACCACCACCTGGAAATTTCCGATAATTTTGGGAGAGGCTGCACAAAAGGTGTGGACACAAACTGTATCCAGAATATCATGCAGCAATCAGAGGTGGCGCAGAATCTCTGGTGTCTCTCCCTGTGTCAGCCCGGTTTGCCGATGCTGATGCGTTACAGGGCGCTCTACGGCCGGCGGTGCTGCATCACCGCCGGCCTTTTTTTTCACAGTGATGTGGATCAGGCGGCGTTTGCGCCGGCGATGGAGAAGCTGAGGCAGCTCCTGAGGCGCGACGTGTCATATTCCGGCGCAAGGGCGGCCAGCAATTCCAGGGCGGTTCGCGCGAGATGGCGCGCCGCCAGTTCGGCGGCCAGCGATGCGTTACCGTTGGACATGGCCTGGAACATTTCCCGATGTTCCGCTTCGCCGCGCTGCCACCATCCGACAAGATGAGCGCCCTTGTAAGCGGATTGATATCGCTCGCTACGCAATTCCAGTTGTTCAAGCTCATTCGCCAGAACTTCGCCCGCCTCGGCAACGATCAACCGGTGGAGCCTGCGATGCAGTTTCTGCCACTGTTCAAAGACGTCGTGCGCATCCTCGCTCTCAAGCGCGAGAATAACCTCGCGCAATTCGTCGAGCAGCGCAGGCGTCATCCGTTTTGTGGTGATGGCCACGCCCAGCGATTCCAGTGCGAGCCGCTTGATATAGAGCGCTTCGATATCGACGGGATCGAAGCCGACGACGCGGCTGCGGTAATTTGGTTCACCGACGAGCAGGCCGCCCTCCTGCAGCATGCGCATCGCTTCCCGAACGGGCGTGCGGCTGACATTCAGGGTCTTTGCGAGTTCGACTTGCGAGACGATCGTGCCGGGTTTCAGTTGGCCGCTGAGAATGGATTGCTGCAGGGTTTCATAGACCTCAACGGCCGTGCGCCGTCCATCGCTGCGATCGATAGGTTTCAGTACGTCCGCAAGAGAAGCCATAGAGGACCGATAACATCGGATGCAGTTTAATCAATAGGCACGGAGGACGGGAAGGGCGCGCGCCGCCAGCCGCCGGATTCCCAAAGAGGATCGGCCATTCCTGCCCCAGCCCCGCGATGCCGGAAATATTCAGACATGCGGGGGCGGCGCAAAATTGTATTCACATGCGGATAGGCCGGCGGCTTGGTTTTGCCTGGGGAGGAAATCGCCGCTTTTATTTCAGGTCTGCGCGTCTGGTGCTGACCGCCATTCCGCCTGCGGTAATGCGCGGAGTGCGCCCATATTAAGCGATAGGCGTGACCAACTCGCCCAGTGGGCCAACCTGCATGACGATCGTATCTCCGGATTTCAGATATTCGCCTCGGCCATGTCCGGTTCCCGCCGGCGTGCCGGTCGCGATGATGTCGCCTGGATATAGGGTCATGATCGAGCTGATATGCTCAATGATGGCGGCCACGCCGAAAACCATTTCCCGCGTGTTGGAATCCTGTTTCGTCACGCCATTGACGCTAAGCCGCATCTGCAAGTCCTGCGGATCGGGAACGAAACGTGCTGGGACGATATAGGGCCCGAAGGGCGCAAAGCCGTCGAACGCCTTATGCTGCACCCAATCGACGCCAACCGGCGGCCGCTTGTCCAGCCAGTCGCGGGCGGACAGGTCGTTAAAATTCGCGTAGCCGGCAATCACATCAAGGGCGCCGGATGCTGGCACATCCGCGCATTCCTTGCCGATGACGACAGCCAGTTCGGCTTCCCAATCCATCATGCTGGAGCGGCGTGGCACGGCGACGGGCTCGCCCGAAGCGCGGATCGTGTTGTTCGCCGGTTTCAGAAAGCTGTAGGGATAAGTCGGAACCATCGGGATCGGCATTTCGGCGATATGATCGTGAAAATTGGAGCCGATGCACACAATCTTTCCGGGGGCCTGTATCGGGGACAAGAACCGGACGGAGCCTGCAGACAATCCCTCGGAGGAAAATCGCGACAAATTTGCATCCACATATGCGGAGATAATCCGCTCGGACTCACCCCATTTCTGCAATAGCGGCAGGAGGTCGCCCAGCGCCTTGCCTTCGCCGCCCGGCAGAATATCCGCTAGGGGCAGCATATGGCCGGCATGTTCCACCACGGGCGCGCTCTGTCCTTCAATCTGGACAACCGCCAGGCGATACTGGTCCGTCATGCGCTTCCCCCGTCTCTTTCCGCTTTTGTGGTTAGGCCGATTCCCCAGTGTTCCGGCTCAATTTCCGTAACGATCACGCGAACGGACTGCTCTGGAACGCCCAGCGTCCGAATGGCCGCTTCTGCGAGTTCCTTCATGAAGGCCCTCTTTTGTTCAGCCGTGCGCCCACGGATCATCTGCACCGAAATTAGCGGCATCCCTTTTTCCTCTCCGTGACTGCTCAGATGCGGAGTCGTGCATCCTCAATAGCCAATTCGTGGCATCGCGCAATATAGTGGATGCAGTTATGGAATTTTAGATAGCTGCGATCATGCGGGAAGGTGCTGGAACATGTTCGCACGCGCCTGCTCGTCAAACTGCATTTTAAATGCATGGCGTTCGCGCAGGCCATGCACGGCCAAGGCCGCGGGGCGTTGTCCGATCCTGTCGACCAGCCGCATCAGATGGGGGAAATCCTGCCGGGCTTCGACGCCCAGCACCCGGTCGATATTGGCGCACCAGCCCCAGACCGCCATATCGACTATGGTATAGGTGTCACCAACCATCCATTCCCGATCTGCGAGATGATTGTTGAGCACCCCGTAATGGCGGCGCGCTTCAAACACATAGCGTTGGACTCCGTAACTTTTCGGTTCCGGCGCATAATGCTGAAAATGCACGGCCTGCCCGCTATAGGGGCCAAGTCCGGTTGCCACGAACATCAGCCAGGACAGAAGCGTGCCGCGCGCAGCAAAGGATTCCCCCGGAAGGAACTTCCCGTATTTTTCGGCGAGATAAAGCAAGATGGCGTTGCTGTCGAAAATGGTGACGCCTTCATCCACCACAACAGGCAGTTTCCCATTCGGATTAAGGCGCAGAAATTCGGGGCTGAGCTGCTCGCCTTTCAATATGTCCACCGGGATCGCGTCGTAAGGCACCCCGGATTCTTCAAGGAAAAGCGCGACCTTCATCGGATTGGGACCGATGCAATAATAGAAGCTGATCATGCCCAGTCTCCGTCATGCTGATGGTGTTGTGGTTGGTGCAAAGCTGTTCGCGATGCTGTTGAAATGCCGGCTCCGGCCGACCCGATCGATGGTTCCCTCTCAATCCATCCATGGCCTTTGAGATTGCGCATGCCCGATTATGGTTCTGGCGAATGGACAAAGCTCATGGCGCATTGCAGGCGCTTCATCGCGGCAGGATGTTGCGCTTCCAATTGTGGATACAGATTCCTGATGAGGGTATGTTTGTCAAGCTAGGCGGATGCGTCCGGCCATTCAGTGCGCGTCTGCGGAGATTGCTGTTTCCCTGACAAGCTCCTGGCATCTGGCGACCATCATGCCTCTGAGCCAGGCATGCGCGGCATCATGATCGTCACGGATGTGCCACAGCATCTTTATGGCGATCTCCGCAAACTCGTCGGACAGGATGAGGGGGCGGACGTCGGCATCGCAGCATAGCCGCGGAGCCAGGCGGGCTGGGACGATGCCGATCGAATGGGTGCCTGCCACCATGGGCGCGATCGACAGGAAGCTCGGCACGCGCACGCGCGGCGGATGCCGGTTGGACAGGTTCCGGCTGCCGACATCCTCGACGGCCCGTTTGCTGCCCAGAAACTGGGTGGCGACATGTGGATATGCGAGAAGTTCGTCGAGGCCGATCCGGCCTGTCAACGGATGGCCATTGTCCACGATGGCGACGAACCGGTCGGTCATCAGCGTCTTTGTGCGCACTGATCGCGCCGCTTCTCCGCCAATATCGTCGATGAGATCGCCGGTCACGCACAGGTCAACCTTGCCGCTATATACGCTCTCGACAGGCTGATCGATGGCGCTGATGTCAAACTGCACGCCTTTTGCCGTCGCCATCATCTGGTCCATGACCTGCGGGAAAATGATGAACAGTCCAAATTCCGACGTCATCATTGTGAATCGGCGTTCCAGATTTTCAGGCTCAAACGGACCGGGATCGAGGGTCAGCTTTTCCGCCGCCAGCAGCATCTGACGCACCTCTGGCAGAAGCGCGCCGGCGCGCTGCGTCAACTGCATCGACTTTCCCACTCTTACCAGCAAGGGATCGTGCAACTGATCGCGAAGGCGGCCCAGCATGCCGCTCATCGTCGGCTGGGATACGCCAATCTGCCTCGCCGCCACCGTCACATTCCGACTGTGCAACAGGGCGTCGAGGGCGGGTAGCAGATTCAAATCCAGCTCAGCCATGACCTCTCCTGTCGGCCGTGTTGTTTCAGAAGTGTACCCAATTATCGGAAAAGCCGATAGCATCATTTGGTCCGGGCATTTTTCAACGACAGGCGGCGTCTTTACCCTTCGATCCAATCACAATCATAAGGGATGAGGACATGAACCGGATGACCAATCCACCGCAGGCCGATGACTGGCGGAGTATGGAGCCTGCGCCTGATGTGGATGAACTGATCGAGCGGGCCGCTGCTCTGCGCCCCATGCTGTTCGACCGCGCTGCGCAGACGGAGCGGGACCAGTGCGTGTCCAGGGAGGTCACCGCCGAACTGGTTAGAGCAGGACTATACCGGATCTGCCAGCCTCGCCGGTTTGGCGGATACGGGTTGCCGCCTTCGGTCATGTTGCAGGTTGGCTTTGAGCTTGGCCGCGCATGTGGAAGCACCGCCTGGTGCGTCATGATAGGCAATGTGAATGCGTGGATGACGTCCTACTGGCCGATCGAGGCGCAGCAGGAAATCTGGGCGGAGAGCAGCGACGATCTGGTGATTGGAACCTTCGTTCCGACTGGTAACTGTTCACCGGCGCCTGGCGGATATCATGTCAGCGGACGGTGGCCGTTCGGTAGCAATTGCGATCACGCCGCATGGATGTTCGTTGGTGCGGCGCTGCCCGATGCGGACGGGAAGCCAGCGGATGTGGGGTGGTTCATGATCCCGCGCGCCGAACTGGGCATTGATCATGATAGCTGGCGGGTGAGCGGCATGCAGGGCACTGGCAGCAAGACCCTGTTCGCCAACGACCCGCTATTCGTGCCCGATCACAGGATCATCAGATTTTCGGATGTCATGCGCGGGACAACGCCGGGGCCAAAGGAGGCCGGGCTGGACATGTCGATGTTCGCCTTCACGACCTTTGGCGCGCTTGGTCTTGTGGCTCCGCTGCTGGGCATGGCCCAGGGCGCTTTGGACTGGTTTTCCGACACCATGCAGAAAAAGGTGAAAACCAGCCTGAAGCCGGGTGGCGCAGGAACGGCTGCCCAAAGTCCGTTCACCCAGACGCGAATCGGTGAGGCCTCGGCGGCGATAGATTCCGCTCTTTGTCTTTTGTTGGCCGATCTCGCCCCGGTGGAGAAAAAGGTGATGGAGGGGCAGCCGCTGACCGTCACGGAACGGATTCGCATCCGCCGCGATATCGGCTTTGCCGCGGCGCAGTCGGTTCGTGCGGTCAACCTGCTGTTTGAGGGTGCGGGGGCATCTGCTGCGAGTCTGGATGCGCCAATCCAGCGATACTGGCGGGATATAAACGCTGCTGCCCGCCACGCGACGCTGGATGTGCAAACCATATACAGTCTGGTCGGTCAGGACAGGCTCGGCGTTCCGACTACCTCTCCCTTCTGAACGCACTTTGCCGCGCCGATGGCTCCTTATGTCAGGAAATTAATTGGAGGTATAAGTCCCATCTTGACGGATGTGAATCAAAAGAGGATACACTTTTCTCGATGATCCATCGCATGAACCGGATGCAGAGAGTGGATCTGTCAACGAAATATAACTTACCGGAGGGCGAAGATGAACATGAAGGGCACTCGAAAGCTGTGGTTGGCGGGCGCGAGTCTGGCCGCAATCGTTACGCCGGGGACTGCGTTTGCGCAGGCCGGCGAAGAAGGCGCGCAGAGCAGCGGCGGCATTGAGGACATCGTTGTGACCGCGCAGAAGCGCAGCGAAAATCTTCAAAAGACCCCGGCGGCGGTCACGGCGCTCTCGCCGGAAGTCCTGACGCAGGCGGGCGTCACCGACCTTCGTTCGGTGCAGGCGCTCGTTCCAGCAGCGCGGTTCCAGCCGGAAGGCAACACGACGCAGGTCTTCCTGCGCGGCATCGGTTCGAACCTGGACTTTGCAAGCATCGAGCAGTCAGTCTCATTCAACTTCAACGGCATTTACATCCCGCGTGAGGGCACCAGCGCGCCGCTTTACGATCTGGAGCGTATTGAAGCGCTTCCGGGGCCGCAGGGTACACTTTACGGCCGAAGCGCGATTGGCGGCACGGTCAATGTCAGCTTTGCCCGTCCGAAGCATAAGACAGAAATTTCCGGCGTTCTGGAGGCGGGCAATTACAGCCTTCTCCACGGCACAGTGGTCGGCAACGCGCCGCTCACGGATACGCTCGCGATCCGCCTTGCCGTCGATTACATCTATCACAAGGGCTACATGGAAACCGGGTCGGATTCCAAGGATACGATATCGGCCAGGATCGGCCTGCTCTATGAGCCGAACTCCGACGTTTCGATCTATTGGTGGGGTTATACCGCGCACAAATATGGATCGACCCCGAACCTTGTGAACAAGGGGCTGGACCCGAATACCTTCACCTTCAGCGAGAACGCTTTCCTGCGCGATCGCCCTTGGGACGATCTGCGTCCGGGCGCGCTGGCAGGAACCGCGCCGTTCGGCCAGCCGACCCGGTCGGAGCAAAATTATCGCAACTGGGTGACGGGCGCAGAGGTCAACTTCAACCTGAGCGACGATGTGAAGCTGACCTATATTCCCGGCTATTTCTTCCTGCATTCGGAGGTAGAGCCTTATTGGCTGGGCGTCATTCCCGCCTACAAGTTGGACCGGTACAAGGAGATTACGCAGGAACTGCGCCTGAGCGGGAATAGCGGGAAGCTGGACTGGTTGCTCGGTCTCTACGGCTATCGCGTGACCGGGCGTGGACAGGGCAGGGTGCTGATCAATACGCCGCTCGAATTCTTCTCATCCAACGTGCTTTCCAACAAGCTGGAGGGCGCCGCTATCTTCGGCCAGGGCACATATAGCATTTCCGATCCGCTGCGCGTGACCATCGGCGGCCGCCTTGGCACCGACCGGCGCCGGGCGAACGGCATCTCGCTGGAGGATCAGGTTACGCCTTACGCCTTCCGCAATACCTACAAGCGGTTCGACTATAAGGTGGGCGTCGAATTCGACGTGGCGCCGCAGATCATGCTCTATGCGACCTATCAGACCGGTTATCAGCCAGGCACCTATAACGAAACCTTCGCTACGCCAACGCAAACCAATGCGGTTAAGACGGCTACGCTGGATGCCATTAGCGGCGGTTTCAAGGCGCGCTTCTTCGACAACAAGTTGCAGATCAACAATGAGGTGTTCTTCTACACCTACAAAGATCTGTTCATGCAGCAATATGACGCGAGCAAGGCGTATAACCAGATCTTTAACGCCGCCAAGGTCACCATTCCGGGTAATGAACTGGACATAGTGTTCCAGCCGACGCGAGACGACCAGCTCAAGTTGAACGTCAGCTACATCAAGGCGCGCAACAAGGACTTCATCACGCCCGCCGGTGACAATTATAACGGTTTCAGCACGCCCTATGCTGCGGACTGGACGATCAGCGGCGGCTATTATCACGACTTCCATTTCGGCAGCGGCTATCTGCGCGCTCAAGGCGACGCCCGTTATGAAAGCTCCTTCTGGTCCGACTTCGTGCACACGCCCGGCGTTCGCCAGAAAGCCTATGTGAAGGCCAACGCCAACATCACCTATTATGCCGACAATGGCGGGTGGAGCTTTGGCGCGTGGATCAAGAACATCACCAATGAAGCGGTTATCGCGGCGACCGCTGCGGCAGGCATTCCCGGCCCTGCAACCGCCTATCTGGAGGCGCCGCGCACCTATGGTGTCCGTGGAACCTTCAATTTCTAAATGCGGAGACAAATGTGAGTGCAATGCTGAAGGACAAGGCGATATTGGTGACAGGCGCGGGTGGCGGGATAGGGTCCGCCTCCGCCCTGGTGCTGGCGGGGCACGGCGCGCGATTGATACTGACTGATGTGAACAGGGAAGGGGGCGAGGCCGCTTGCGCCGCGGTCAAGGCCCAGGGCGGCGAAGCCTATTTCGTGCCCGCCGACCTTTCCTCCGAACAGGAGATCGCGGGACTGGTTGACGCCACGGTCAAGCAGTTCGGACGCATTGACGGCGCGTTCAATAATGCCGCGGTCGAACAGAGCAATCTGCCGCTGGACGAGATCAGCATGGAAGCATGGGATCGCGTCATCCGCGTCAATCTGACGGCGATATTCGTAAGCCTGAAATATCAGGCGCGGGCAATGTTGAAGCAGGGCGGCGGCTCCATCGTCAATACCGCCTCATCTCTGGCGCAGGTGGGACTGGCCGGGGCGTCGGACTATTGTGCGGCGAAGCATGGCGTCCTGGGCCTGACCCGTGCGGCGGGGGCCGATTATGGCACGCAGGGCGTGCGCGTGAATGCTGTCTTGCCAGGCATTACCCGGACGCCGATGATCCAGCGCCTGAGCGAGGATCCACAATTGTCCGCCACATTTGACCGCTTGCGGCTGAGGCACTCCATGGGACGGTTCGGCGAACCGGGCGAGATCGGCGAGTCCGTGGCCTGGCTGTTGTCCGACCATGCCTCCTTCGTCACGGGCGCGGCCATTGCTGTCGACGGCGGCTATCTATCCATCTGAACGGAGTCACGCACATGTATACCCTGTCCTATACCATTCCCGTAAATCCTGAGGGCATCGAACCCAAGGTCACTCAGGCCCAGGTCTGGCGCGGGCTGGAAATGAAGTGTGAGAATGCCGTGCCGTTCGTCAACGGCATGACTCAATGCGACGTGCTGGAACGCAAGGACAATACGATCCTGCGCGAAATCACCTTCATGGGCGGGCAGAGCAAGGAATTCCTGACGCTGTTCGAACCTGTGAAAGTCCAGTTCGAACGGCTGGATGGCACAGGTTGGATCGACAACACGCTGAGCGAGTCAGAGCAGGGCCTGCTACTGACCTTCACCTTCGGCATCAAATTCCCCGGTATCGAAGAAAATAGCGCTGCGGAAAAAGAGAAGGGGGACAGCATGCGCGGTGCCTATGTCGGCGCTGTGGAGGCTACCCTGAAGCGGGTGCGCCAGATGGTGCAGGACGGCGAACTCTAAAAAACAAGACATAGCAGGAGAGACTATCCGTATGCGGCGGTTTGAAGGAAAGACCTGCGTCGTCACTGGCTCAGGAGGAAGCATCGGCCGCGCAGCCGCGCTGCGCCTCGCCGCCGAGGGCGCGAATGTCGTCGGCTGTGATGTCGTCGCGGCCGGGGCGGAGGAAACGGTGCGCCTGGTCGAGGAAGCGGGCGGCTCAATCATGTCCGTCCACCCATGCAACCTGACCAGCAAGAGCGAATGCGAGCGGCTGGTTGCTGCTGCAGTGGAGCGGTTCGGCGGTATCGACGTGCTCTTTAACAATGGTGCGATGGCCTATTTCGCCTGGATCGAGGAGATGGACGACATCACCTGGAACAAGACGATCAACGAGGAACTTGATCTCGTCTTTCTACTGACCAGGGCGGCGTGGCCCGAACTCATCAAGAGCCAGGGCGCGATCGTCAACACGGCCTCTCTGTCGGCCTGGGCGGGAATCGAATTATTGCCCGGCCTTGCCCATGCCGCAGCGAAGGGCGGCGTGCTGTCCATGACGCGTCAACTCGCGATGGAGGGCCGCAAGCACGGCATCCGCGCAAATTCGGTTTCACCCGGCACGATCGAAACCAACCAGACCCGCTTCATTCTGGAGGACCCGGAATGGTGCAAGGTTCAGCTTGGCCGGGCGATGATGAACCGCATGGGTCAGCCGGAGGAGGTCGCCAGCGTGGTGGCGTTCCTCGCCAGCGATGATGCCTCCTATGTGACTGGAGCGGACATAGCGGTCGATGGCGGCGTGCGCGCCTGGTGACCGGGTTCCGGCAGATACATTCTGACGCCTAGCCTGTGACAAAATGACAAGAAGGAGAGTTCGAGTGACCAATGAGGAAAAACTGCTCGAACTGTGGGAGGACAAGCAGGTCGCGAAGGTCCTCCTTCGCTTCGGCCGCGCGCTCGATACCGGCAATTGGCCGGCATACCGGTCCTGCTTCACGAACCCGGTCAATATCGATTTCAAAAGGCTGACCGGGATGGACGAGGTTAGCGTTGAAGCCGACCTGTGGACCAAATTCGCCGAGCAGATATTGACGCCGGTACGCCGTCATCATGTCTATACCAATTGGGACATCACGGTGGATGGCGACAAGGCGCATGCGCTTGTCTACATGACCGCCCGCCACTGGAAGGGTACGGACCGGGGATCATCGGACAATACGCAATATGGCTGGTATGATTTCTGGCTCGAACGGTCCGGGGACGGCTGGCTTATCAATCGCGTGAAGCATGATTTCCAATGGGTGTCGGGCAATGACTCCCTGCTGGATGTGCATGAGCCTGAACTGATGAAAACCATGCAGCAGATTTTCTGCGAGGAGAATTTCAACGCCGCCAAGGCTTTGCTGGGCGCGTTATGACGGTGATGGCGGAAGTTGGGGGCCTGACCCAGACGCCCCGCTATCCTTATTGCCCGATCACCCGCGACCGGCGCTTTGCCTTGCCGGGCGGGGCGCGGGTGGCGACGGTCATCTACCTCAATATCGAACATTTCCCGATAGACGTGCCAGCGCCTGCCCATGCGGTCTATCCCGGCACGCAGCATCTGGTGCCCGATATCCTGAACTATGGATGGCGGGATTATGGGAATCGGGTCGGTATCTGGCGGCTGATGGACCTGCTGACTTCTCTGGGTTTGCGGGCGAGCGTCAACCTTCATGCCGATGTCTGCCGCGAATATCCGGAACTTGTCCGGGCGGGACAGGCGCTGGGGTGGGAGTGGATCGCGCAGGGGCATACGGCCGCGAATATCCTGGGAGCCATGGGGGAAGATGAAGCCCGCGCTGTCATTGAAAGCTCTGTCGCCGCCATTGAGAAGGCTACGGGTATACGGCCGAAGGGCTGGCTAAGCTCTCATCTCTCCGAAACATGGTCGACGCCGGACTTTTTGGCCGAGGCGGGAATAGAATATGTGTGCGATTATGCCTGCGACGATCAGCCGTTCGCCATGCGGGTCCGGCAGGGCAGCCTTTTGTCCATGCCTTACACGTTGGAGTTGAATGATGTGCCGGGTGTTCTCGGCAAGGGGCTGACTGCGAGCGACTTCGCCGATGTCATCATCGATCAGTTCGATGAACTTTACCGGGAAGGTGCGGACATCCCTCGTGTCATGCCCATCTCCCTTCACCCCTTTATTTCAGGACATGCGTTCAGGGCGCGTCATTTGCGCCGCGCGCTGGAGCATGTCGTTGGGCATGAGCAGGTTTGGCTCGGCACCTGCGGCGAACTGAACCAATGGTATAGGCAGACATGCGGTACAGAACCATTTGAGGCGTTGCGTTAAACGGGAACCACAAAAAGGGAGAGGGTCATGCAGGATCATTGGGTGCTTGAGCGTTTCCGGGCGGTAGACCGGAAGGACATTGACGGTTTCCTCAACATGCTGACCGACGATCATAAATTTGTCTTTGGCGGCCGGCCGCCGGTGATCGGCAAGGCCGATGCGCGCGAACAGGTGCTGTTGTTCTGGTCCATGATCGGCAGGCTGAAGCATAATATCTGGCGGGTCACTGAAGCGGGCGACATGGTCTTTGTAGAAGCCAATGTCGATTATGAGCGTTCCGACGGGAAATGGGTGATGGTGCCATGCTGCGATGTGATCCGCATCCGTGGCGACAAGATCTGCGAACAATATGCCTATCTGGATCAAAGCCCCGTCTGGGCGGAGGCGGCATGATCAGATGCCGCGCTGGCCGAGGCATGCGGCGCATTCCCGCCAAGGGTTTCAGCGCGCGCATGCCTGCTATTTTTGACAGCCAGCCGTTTAATCCTTGAAGAAGCGGTTCAGGCGATCCGCAACCCAGACTGGATTGTCGAGGGAGAAGGTGTGCCCTGACGCCGGTACGATGTCGGTCTGTATGTTGGCCGCAACTTTTTCGACGCAGGCCAAGGTCTGGGCCTGAGGAATGCCGCGTTCTCCGCTCAGCACAAGAACGGGCATGGCGAGTTTGGCAGTGAATGCGGCGCGGTTCTCCTGCCCATCGGAGACCATCGTTGCATAATGTTTGAACCCTTGGCGCATGCCGCCCGGCGCGACATAGTGAGGGAGGAACAAACTCATCGCAGTTTCGGCCGCGTCCGGCGATGCGGACATCATCGACATTGTCGGCAAAAGATAGCCGCTTTCCTTCCCTTCCGTCAGAAAAGCGGCAAGGTCCGCCTGGGCATGGAAACCGAAATGCCAATAGCCGCCGGTGGCGGGATTCATCAGTTCTTCCAGACCAAAGCCCGGTATCAGGGATTCGGCCAGAACAAGATGGTCGATTTCTTCGGGATGCCGGGATGCATAGGCATAAGCGACCATCGTGCCGATATCCGTGCCGACAAGGTTGATCGTGGCAAAGCCCAAAGACTGGACGATCGCGCGGATATCTTCCGCAACACTGACTTTTGAGAAGCCGTCTTCAGCATGAGCGGAATAGCCCAGTCCGCGCAGATCGGGGGCGATAACGGTAAAGCCCGCATCGGCGATCAAAGGCATGAGTTGGCGCCACAGCGCCCAGGTGTAGGGCCATCCATGTACGAGCACGACGGCAGGACCAGCGCCTCCCGACACATAATGTATGCGCGTACCGTTCACGTCCGCAAAATAATGGCGAAAACCGTCAAGGCCATCTACGGGACTGTCATTCGCCGGCGCGGGTTGTGGCGGCGATATGGTGGGGATTTGCATAAGGTCTCCTGTTGGGGGATCAGAAAGCGCCAGCGATGGCCGCGGCTAAAGGCGTGGGAGATTTGCCCGACAGTTTTTCGATATCGCCAGTTACGATGTCATAGGCGCCATCGACAAAGCTGTGCTGCATGCTGACCACGGCATCGATAATGAAGCCGGGGACACCGGCGCTCTCCATGCCACCGCGAAGCATATCCTCCGGCATCGCCATGAAGGCCAGAGGCTTGCCGGCTGCGGCAGCGAGAATTTCCACACGTTCCGCACCGGTCAGCGCGACAGGGCCGGTAAGATTGTAGATCGCGCCCGAATGCCCTTCACTCGTCAGCGCTCCGGCGATGGCTGCGCCGACATCGTTTCGAGACACATAAGACACGCGATTTTCCGCCAGTCCCGCCAGCATTCCCATGCCCAGGCCCATCCGGGCTTCCTCGACCAGCGTCTCCGAAAAGAAATTCATCCGCAGGATCGTCCATTTGTTCCTGGCCTGCCGGATCAAATGCTGCTCGGCGATCCAATATGCCGCGCCGATCGCAGGTTCGGATTTCTCGCGCGTGCCTGCGGCAGACAGCAGGAATATGTGACCGACATCAGCCGCGATGGCGGCATCGATGGCTGCAACGATCTGACGCGCCCGCACGCCCGGCATCAGGTCAGGCCCAGGAATGAGGATGAGGCGGTCAAGCCCGGCATAGGCGCTGACAAGGCTCTGGGGGGCGTCCTGGTCGCCGCTGCGCGGCTCGGCAGGGGAGGGTACAGCATCCGGCGTACGTGAAATGCCGACTATGGACGCTTCGCCCGCACGGGACGCCAGTTCGGCAATCACCACTTTGCCCAACTGGCCGCTAGCGCCGCTCACACCGATTTTCATGCTGGATACTCCAAGACAGTTGACACGAACATTTTGTGCGTGCGGATATGCTTGGCAGAAAGTGGATGCACAAGAACGCACAAATTTGTTCGTTTGCGGATCGCCAGATTGGATCGGGAAAATGGAATGAAAAATCCGGAAACTTTAGGAATAACGGGCGAAGATGCGGAGGATCCCGGCAGGGAATGCATGGCGCTGGCGCAGGTCATTGACCGCATCGGCGACAAATGGACTGTGATGGTCGTTGGACATCTTTCATCCGGCGCGATGCGTTTCAATGCGATCCAGCGCGCGATTCCGGGTATTTCCCACCGGATGCTGACGCTGACCTTGCGGGGGCTGCAGCGCGACGGGTTGGTGGATCGACGGTCTTTTGGCACCGTGCCTCCACGGGTGGAATATAGGCTTACGGCTCTGGGCCAATCCCTCTGCGCGCCGCTCACCGCTCTTGCGGCGTGGGCCAGCGACCACCGGCGCGACGTGGAGACGGCACGCCACAGATATGATGCAGGGGATTCCTGACGTATCTCGCGGAATATGGGCGTTTGGTCCGGCATACTCCTCCTCCTCCTCCTGGCGACCCGTTTTTCTTTAGGGCGGTCATCGTCACGGCTGACATTCCCCGCGTTGCCGCGTTATGTATACGATTGTTGACTTGTTGTGGCAAGGCTGACATCTGAACACATTGTTGGGGGGAGGCCCCTGCTCCGCAGAAAAGGTGCGACATGACAAACGTGGTGCGTGGAGTGGATCATATCGGCCTGACGGTGCCGGAGATCGGGCCTGCCGAAAGCTTCCTGATGGAGGGGATGGGCGCGCAGTTCATGTATGAATTGCTGGGGGCCGGAATGCCCCCGCTTAAGGGGCCGGAAGTGGAAAAGCTGGTTGGCATACCCGAAGGCGCGGAGATCAATGTGGCGCGCATGTATAAGCTGCCCACGGGACCCGCGATTGAGCTGTTCCAATATACATTGAAGGATCAGCGCCCGGCATTGAGGGTGTGCGATGTCGGCTGGCAGCATGTGGCGTTATATGTCGATGATATCGACGCCGCCGCTGCGAAGATGGTGGCCGCTGGCGGCCGGCAAATGGCCCAGCCGTGGGACATGATTGGCCCGGAGAGCGGCGATGGCAACCGCTTCTGCTTTATCATGGCGCCGTTTGGCGCGATGATCGAACTCGTGACCTATCCAGAGGGGCAACTCTATAACAAGACAACGGCGCTCCGGCGGTGGAAGCCCGAACGGCAGTGAACCCAGGCCGCGTTTCAGCGCTGTAGGTTGCCGCCCCGCCAGCAGCTTTGCAGGCGGGGCTAATTTCAACGAGCGTCAGGAAATCTTGTAAGCCCCGCCGTCGACAACAACAGACTGGCCGGTGATGAACGCCGCGTCATCGCTAGTCAGGAACGCTACTGGTCCGGCCAGGTCGTCCGGCACGGATATCCGTTTGATCGCTTGGGTTTGCGCCAGCATTTCCTTGTTTTCCGCAGACATGAAGGCAGTCCCGGGCGTTTCCGTAGGGGCGGGCAATACGGCATTCACGGTTATGCCGTCGACGCCCAATTCGTTGGCCAGTCCGCGTACAAACCCCAGCACCGCCATCTTGCTCGCCATATAATGGCTCATGCCGGGGATTGCGTAACCGATGGAGTTGGACGAGATGTTGACGAAGCGCCCCCATTTTTCGCGGCGCATGAGCGGCGCAAAGGCCTTGGCCGAATAGAAATGCGCATCGATGTTCACGGCAAAGGTTTTCCGCCAGAGCTTATCGTCCAACTCGTCCAGCGGGCACATGGGATAGATGCCAGCATTGTTGACGACGATATCGCCCCTTCCGAACATTTCGTCGGCGGTTTTGGCAAGCTGCTGCCATGCATCCGGTGATGTAATATCTGCGGTGACGCTCGTATTTTTGGCGCCCGTTTCCTTTTCGATCATCTCACTGGTTTCGGTCGAATCCAGCATATCGACCAGAATGAGCTTGGCGCCACGGCGGGCCAAGGTGACGGCGATGGCCTGGCCGATCCCGCGCGCCGCGCCAGTGACGATCGCCACCCGCCCGGAATGTGTCTTTTCCATGTTTCAATCCTCTCCAATCCACGGTGCCTAAAACTGAATCCAAATGCCGCAGAACGCCTGTCCGCGCACAGCTCTGTGCCGGGTCCTTCAGGATGCGGTGGTGCTCGATAAGCAAAAAGATCATGCGGCTTAGCCGTATCCACTTGCATACACTATTGACATATGTATGCAAGTGGATACATGTCGGCGAAAGGCCGCAGCAGGGCGCTTGTTCAAAGCTGAGCCAAATCTGCTGCGTTCGCCTGACCGGATATTTTTAGGAGAGTGGGATAATGGCTTCCAACGCGAACATGAAATCCGCCGCTTCGGCGATACCTACGGATGAAGAATTACTGGAACGCGCGCGGGAAATCCGGCCTCGCCTGGTGGAGCGCCAGGGGGAAACCGAAGCGCGCAGCTTCTATCCCGAATCCACGCATGAGGAGTTCACCAACGCCGGCTTCTACAAGATGCTCGTGCCCAAGCGGTATGGAGGATATGAATGCGATGTCCTCACCTATTTCAGGATTGTGCGTGAAGTGGCGCGGGGTTGTCCCTCCACCGGATGGATGCTCAGCCAGTCGATCAACCACACGCTGACTGTGGCGTCCTTTTTCGCGGAAAGGGCGCAGGCGGAAATTTTCGCCAGCGGCGAGTTTCGCGCCCCGCTCACGGCAAAGCCGGAGGGTACGGCCGAGAAGGTCGAGGGCGGCTGGAAGATCAACGGCTTCTTCCACTATAATTCGGGCGCGCCCTATTCCACCCATATGATGTCGCATGTGTTCCTCATCGACCCCGAAACGGGGAAGAAGGGCGCGCCGATGATGTTCATCGCGCCCCGCGACACATATGAAATCATGGATGACTGGGGCGATGTGCTGGGGCTTCGCGGTTCGGGATCGCACAGCATCAAGGTTGTGGATGCCATCATTCCTTCCGACTACGCGACGCCGGGGCAAACCTTTCTGACGATGGATCCCAAGAGCGCGATCGGCATGGATCTGCACGGCAATCCGCTCTACGGCGGCAGCACGCTCAGCTTCTATATGCTCGGTGGGTCGAATGTGGCGACTGGCACGGCGAAAGGCGCCGTCGATTGTTATGAGGAGCTGATGGGATCGAAAACCATTCCCAGCCCGCCATTCACACCCCGGTCGAGCGATGCCGATTATCAGCGCTGGTTCGGCCGCTCAGTCGGCCAGATCGCCACTGCCGAATGCGCGCTCGATGCGGTCGCCCGCGAATGGATTGATCTGTCGGCCCGCAAGGCGTGGAAGCGGGAGGAGGATGTCCGTTTCGTCGGCATCGGCCATGAAGTCGTCAACAATCTGGCGTGGAAAGCGATTCAGGAGGTTGTCCGCACCTGCGGTTCGACCAGAATTCGCCGCGGTGAGCGGATGGAGCGGCTGTGGCGCGACTATTCCCAATTGTTCAGCCATGGGTGGCAGTTCCTTTACGATCTGTCCGCCCGCGACCTTTCGCGCGAGCGGGTGCCGCCCTTGGCTGCGGAACCTGGCAATGACTGGTCGCCGACATTTGTGGAAGGCGCGAAAACACCGGTGATCGGTGTCTGATAAAGATTGCCGGCAGGCCGAATGGAAGGTCTGCCGGCATCCGCTTGCCATCTTGTGTCTGAAACTTCGCCCGCGATTTTAGGCAGGCGCTGGAATACTATTCAGGCGACTTTGCCGGAGATTTTGTCTGAGGGGCTGGGCAGCGTTCCGGTAGCGGAACCCTCCGGCATATCCACGATCTTTTGCAGCGTTTCCGCCAACCATTGGTCGATGAAAATCTGTTCTTCCCGGCTTTCCTCACTCTCCTCTGCGGTGAGGAGCTGGACGACCGTGAATCCCATAGAGAGCATGGATATCAAACGCGCGCGGGCTTTGGCGTCCGGGCCGTCAAGCCAGTCTGCGATCACGTCAACCAGTTGATGATTCCATTTTTCGCTGCTGATGGCTCTGGCCTGCGGGTCGCCGATTGAAAGCGCCAGCATGGCACCGGAATTCATCGTCGTGGCATGATTTTGCCGGAGAATATTGGCCTGCCTGTTGCCGAAATCGGCGCGATCTTCGATCAGCAGATCGTCAAGCTTCAGGATTGAAGCCAGCGCTTCCCGGAACAGGCTGGCCTTGCCGCCGAAATATCGGGTGATCAGGTTCTGGTTTACTTCGGCAGCGGCCGAGATGTCTCGAATGCCGACATCGCGATATCCCCGCGTCGAAAAGGCGTTTTGTGCAGCCTCCAGGATGCGGGCCTTCGTCTTTGTGGAATTTCGCGGGCGGGGAGGGGCGCTGTCGGCTGCTTTGGTCATCGCCTTGTGTAACATCCACTGGAATGTGGATGCAAATACCAAGCCGCATTCGCATGGGTCGCCGCGCCGGATAAAATCGGGCGGCGATCCCGCCCGAAGGTGCCGGCGCGGCGGCCGATGTCATGTTATCGCTGTTGGGAGAAGGGGCCGCCCTTCATCGACATGCCGGATGCGGAATCGACATTCACGATAATGGCGACGCCTTTCTTGTCCGGGTCAAAATTCCGCTCATTCTCGATCATCCCGTTATAGACCTCATCATTCCGGGAGGCATCGGCGCGGGCCTGCCCCTTTATCGACAACAGCATTTTGTCGCCGCTTGGCAGAGGGCCGAAAAAGATGAGCGACAGATTGGCGTTCTCCTCGATCGCAGCGGCCAGCCCCGTGTCGGTGCTGCGCGCCCAAAGACCTATTTCATTAGCGTTGAGCACTTGCGCGCTGCCGCGCAGGGAGAGAGAAGGCTCCTGCTTCTCATTGACATAGGCGACCGCTACAGGCGCTCCCCGCTCATAGGCCGCATCCACGGCTGCCTGGATGTCGTCTGCTAACAGGTTGATGGTACTGGTCATTTAAGGTCTCCTTTCAGAAATTCAGATATGAATTGGTTGGTAGATATTAGGGGGACGGGGCCGGTCATTCGGCGCGCTTGCCGCCATCGACCACAATCGTAGAACCGGTCATGAAAGCGGCGTCGGGGCTGAGCAGCCAAGCGATGGCGCCGGCAATGTCCTCCGGCTGGGCAATGCGCCCCAGCGGATATTTCTTGCCCATCGTAATGGCGGCTTCATCAGGCGAAATCTCGCCCATCACCTGCCTTACAATGCCGTTAAATTGCTCAGTGCGCGTGGTTCCGGGACAGACGACGTTGATGCGGACATTTTGCGCAGCAAATTCCAATGCTGCAGATTTCGTCAGGCCAATGACCGCATGTTTCGCGGCGCTGTAGATAGAGCCGTGTGGCGTTCCTCCAAGGCCGGCGACAGACGATAGATTGACGATCGCGCCTCCGCCGGCCGCAGCAATGGCAGGTATCTGATATTTCATGCCCAGCCAGGCGGTTTTCAGATTTGCGTCGATGACGCGCGCAAAGAGCGCTTCGTCCGAATCCACTGCCGTTCCCACAGCCGCGGCGCCCGCGGCATTCACGGCAAAGTTCAACTGACCGTGCGTGTCGGCGATGGCTGACACGACTGCCTCAGCCTCTTTCTCCACCGAGAAGTCCGCTCGATGGACGGACGCCTTTCCGCCGTCGTTCTGAATAGCGGCCGCCACAGCGTTGAGCGTGTCGGCTCGGCGACCACTTACGACCACATGGACGCCTCTTTTTGCCAACAGCATCGCCGTTGCGGCGCCGATACCCGATCCGCCGCCAGTGATGAGGCAGGTCTTTCCTTCAAGCTCCATATTCCCTCCCGGCCGTCAGTCAGCTCCGCCAAAACTGTATGAAGTTTTGGCGGAAAGATTTTCCGATCCCATATTTTTAAACTCGATCCAGTCTGGCGATTCTCAAAAATATCACCGAAATATCCCGTATTTTCTGGGATTTTTATCGGCGTTGACAAAGTAGTCAAGTGGATACATAATCGTTTTCGGATGGTCAATATCCCTCTGCGGCATTCAAGAGTGTGCGCAGAGATCAATAAAAATCTGGGGAGGATTTGTATGAGCGGCTCATGCATTCACCGCGCATTGGCTTGCGGTACGGCAATGATGTTGGTGATTGGCTGCGCATTGCCTGCCGTCGCGCAAACGACGCCTGCAGCGGACAATGCCGATGCCGGAGTGAACGATATTATCGTCACGGCGCGCAAGGCGTCGGAGAATTTACGGGACGTTCCCGTCGCGATAACGGCAGTCTCCGGCCAGCAATTGACAGAAGCGAAGATTGCCCAGATTGGCGACCTCACATCGCGCATTCCGCAATTGGTGGTATCCTATTCCGCGACCCAGCCTGCTGTGCTCATTCGCGGCTTTGGCACTGGAAACAGCCAATCCTTCGATCAGGCGGTCGGTAAGTTCATCGACAATATATCCTATGGCCGGGATCAGGATGCGCGGCTGCCCTTATTCGATGTCGAACGTGTCGAGGTCCTGAAGGGTCCCCAGGTTCTGCTCTTTGGCAACAGCTCCACCGCCGGCGCTCTCAATATCACAACCCGTAAGCCGGGAGATGATTTCGAAGCGGATGGTTCGGCCGCGTATGAGTTTTATCATCAGGAAATTCTGGTTCAGGGCGGGATGACGCTTCCCATTGCGGAAGGCGCGAGCCTTCGCGTTTCGGGCATGTATCAGGATCTGAACAAAGGTCCCAATTTCAACGTCGCGACCGGCAAGCATGTTTCCACCGACGAGAATTATGCAGCGCGCGCCATTTTGCGGCTGAACCCTGCGGATGGCATCGAAGTGATGCTGAAGGCCGAATATGATCATATCCGCAACAAGGGGATGGTTGGCGAACCTGTTGCGCAGCCCCTCTTTATCCCGCCCATATTCGGATATCAGTTCCCGGAAGTGAATTATGACGGCCGGATAAATTCGGACAACAGTGTAGCGCCGCTTTTTGGGAATGATTTCCAGGCGCTCAATAACCAGACATACCAGATGGATGTGAACGCCGATCTGCTAGGCGGCACGCTTACCTCAACATCAGGATACCGGGACCTTGAGATGGGTCTTGGCGCGGCAGGCGGGCAGGATGTGCCGCTATTTTCCGGCTATATCGGTTATCGCAACAAACAGTTCAGCCAGGAACTGCGCTTCGCCGGTAAATATGGAAGTTTCGATATCCTGTTCGGCGGATTCTATCAGTGGGAGAAGCGCGACAATATTACCGTGGCGGATTTCAATGCGGCCGCCATTGGCGTCCCGCTGCCGCCCTTCGCGCTTAACCTCCTGTCCCTGCAAAAGACGAAAAGCTATTCGGGATTTGGTGACGTCACCTATCACCTGACCGACGCATTCAGCATCGAAGCCGGCGCACGTTACGCAATCATCACGCGGGATGGCAATCAATCGGCGCTGGCGGGCAATATCGTGCCTAACAAGAGTTTCGGGCAGGGCATGGGCTGGGTGGATCTCAATCCTGCTCTCGACCCGGTGTTTTTCGGCTTTTTCGGGGTGCCGCCGCACAGCTTCTCTGGCCTGCATCTGCGCGAAACGCATTTTCAGCCGCAGGTTATCGCCCAATATAAGGTGAACAGTCACGATCAGGTCTACGCCAAATTCGTAAAGGGCGACAAGGCTGGTGGTTTCGATGTCGCCTATCAAGGCATTCCGGCCAACCCGGCCACTGGCACGCCGGTCATCGTCGAACCGGAAGGCACGCGCTTCCTGCCTGAAAAGGCGGAGTCTTTTGAAATCGGGTACAAGGGCATCACGCCGGATCGCAAACTCAGTTTTGCGCTGGCCGCCTTCTATACGACCTTCACCAATCTGCAGACCAATGCCTATGTCGGTTCCGCGACTGTCGCAGTGGTGGCGAATGTGGGCAAGGCGCGCAGCAAGGGGTTTGAATGGGAGTTCAACTATGCGCCTATTGAAGGTTTGAAACTGGGTTTCACCGGCGCGTTCACCGACGCAAAATATAAGGATTTTCCTGGCGGGAGTTGTACGCGCCAGCAGGATCTCGACACCATTCTGGCGACCGGAAATCCCTTTGCCGTGTGCGTCCAGGACCTTTCGGGACACCGGACGCCCATGTCGTCCCGTTGGGTGGGCACCTTCTCCATCGACTATGAACAGCCGGTGGGCGACTTGATGCTTGGCGGCGGCGCGGTGCTCGCTGGACGGTCGCACTACAATACATCCGCCAATGATGAGCCGCTGCTGGAGCAGAAGGGATATATCACTGTCGATGCGCATCTGGACGTGAAGGCGGGCGACGGCACATGGACCTTCTCCCTGTTCGGCAGGAACCTGACCGATAACCGTTACAATGAATATGGCAGCATCTCGCCCGGCACCAAGGACGGCCTTGTCGCTTTCCCGTCCAAGGGCCGCCAGATCGGCATTCGCGCGGGCTTCAACTTCTGATTGCAACTGCAGGCGGCGATGGCTGGAAAGCCGTTGCCGCCCATTTTTAGGGAGCCTGGCCTTTGATGCTCGAAGGAAAAACGGCGGTAGTTACAGGAGCAGCCAGAGGCATGGGGCGGGTTTTTGCCCTGCGGCTGGCCGCTATGGGTGCGCAGGTCGCCGCGCTTGATGTGCTGGATTGTGCGGAAACCGTGAATTTGATTGAGGCGGCAGGCGGAAAGGGCCTCGCCATGCAGGTGGATATGGCCGCCCCGGAATCCATCGTCGAAGCCGCAGACCGGGTCACCGCCATGTTTGGGACTGTGCAGATCCTGGTGAACAATGCGGGCATTCACCCCGTGCCCGTCGCTTTCGAGGAGATCGATCCAGCCTTCTGGCGGAAAACGATGGCGGTCAATCTGGACGGTCCTTTTCTGTTGATCAGGGCGCTTCTGCCAGGAATGAAGGCGCTCGGCTGGGGCAGGATCATCAATATTTCCTCATCCTCTGTGGACAATTCACCGCCGATGGGCGGAGCCTATGTCGCCAGCAAGGCGGGTTTGGTGGGATTGACGCGCACTTTGGCGGCGGAGGTTGGCCGTCATGGCATTACGGTCAATGCCATTGCGCCGAACCCGGTAAGGACTCCCGGCGCGCAAGTGCCTTTGTCACCGGAGATGTTCGACCTGATTGCTTCGCAGCAACCCGTGCCCGAAGTCATGGAAGCGGATGATGTAGGCGGCACCGTTGCGTTTCTCTGCACCGACGACGCCCGGTTCATCACCGGACAGAATCTCCATGTCGACGGCGGTGCGATCCGCAGTTGATTTGAGACAGTCGGGAAAACAGTGTGAAGAAGCCGTTTTATATCAGCACCCTGTTGAACAGCTCCATCATCGCCTTCCAAGAATGCGCATCCGCTGCAGCGTCATAACGGGCAAATTCCGGTCTGCCGATCTTGTCAGCGTCCGGGTTGGTGAAACTATGCACGACGCCGCCATAAAGATGCATCGTCCAGTCAACCTGACCCTCACGCATTTCCTTTTCAAAGGTCAGGCGCTGTTCGGCGGGAATGCCCGGATCGTCCGCCCCAATGCAGACGAGTACCGGGCAGGAGATGTTGGACGCATCCTGCGGAGCATTTGTGGCGAGGCCGCTGTGAAAGCCGACTATGGCCTTTATCGGCGCGCCCGACCGCCCAAGTTCAAGCGCCATCGTGCCGCCGAAGCAGAAACCGATGGCCGCAATGCGGAGCGGATCGACCCATTCCGTTTTCATCACGGCGTCGAGCGCCCCCGCGGCGCGTGACCGAATACGCGCTGGATCGGGGCGCAATATGTCCAGCAGCGGCATCACCTCCGCAATGTCTGAGAATGTCTGCGCGTTGCCATGCAGGTCGCATACGATGGCTGCAAAGCCCTCGTCAGCCAGACGCCGGGCCTTGGCATGAACATGCGGGCCGGGGCCAAAGGCTTCGGGATAGAGGAGCACGCCCGGCGCCGTGGTCGTCCGCGCGTCGTCAATATAGAGCGTGGCCTTCATCGCTAGGCCGTCACCAGTATAGGCGATGTCCTGGGTTATTATTGTCATGGCTTGTCCTTGATCTGTGGTTCGTAGTTGGGCGGGGATCAGATATCCGTAGGACGGAGCTGGCCTTCGCGCGCAAGCGTGAAATCCCATTGGACTGACCAATAGGGGCTGGAGAAGCCCAGCTTTGCAGCTTCCCCCGGTTCATCGATCAATTCAAAATCGGCGATAAGGGACTGCTTTACGCCAAAAACCGCATCTCCGGGCAGATAAGGGCAGTCGGGTGTGAAGATATGCGTTACCAACCTGTCATAGCCTGCAGCCTCCACGATGAAGTGCAGATGCGCCGCACGGTTCGGATGACGATCAAGGGCCGTCAGCATCTTGCCCACCGGCCCGTCATCCGGAATGGGATACCAGCGGGGTTTGACCGACCGGAACCAGTAATAACCGTCAGCATCTGTCCTGAATATGCCGCGCAGGTTGAAGTCGGGTTGGATGCCCTTCTGCTGCACATCGTAAAAGCCGTCCTCATTGGCCTGCCACACATCCAGCGTGACGCCGGCTATGGGCTGCCCCTCCGTATCGATCACGCGGCCGCGCACCAATAGCGGCTCTCCTTTTCCGTCCAGGCAGATATTCGCGCCCAACGGATATTCGGGCGCGTTGGCGACATGGAATGGGCCGAGCACAGTATTCTCGGTCGATCCATTGGGGCGATGATGGTTGACAGCATCCACCAGCATCGACACGCCCAATACGTCCGACAACAGGATGAACTCCTGCCGCCATTCATTGCACATATGGCCGGTGTCGGTGAGGAACTGGATGCCCGTCATCCATTCTTCCGGCGTAACCTTCGCCTCCCTGACCGCTGCGTGCATGTGGCGGACCAGGGTATCGACCACTTCACGAAGGCGAGGATTGGCGGCGGGGCCAGTGCGGCTGCTTACGATCTCCGCAGAGCGATCTTCCTCGAACCAGGAAATGTCGGTCATTTCACTTCTCTCAATCCTTGGCGGGCGGAGCGCCTTGCCAGGCGCGCGCTATCAGTTGGCGTATGGGATTTTCTTCGAGGGGGCGGGGGTTCCAATAAGGATTGGCGAATGCCCGGCCGGTCGCCTCGTCTATGCCCTCTTCCGGCATGCCGATGGCCCCCAGGCCGTGCGGCGCACCGACCTTCAGCGCCAGTTGGTGAAGGGCAAGCGCCGGATCGTCGCCGAGAACGGATTGGAGCTGCTGCCAGGCTTCTGGAATCGCTGGCGCATTATAGGCAAGCGCATGTGGCAGGATAATCGTGTGGGTTTCTGCATGCGGCAGGTCGAACGTGCCGCCGATCACATGGCAGAGCTTGTGATGCAGCGCCATGCCGACCGCGCCGAGGCAGATGCCGCACAGCCATGCGCCATAAAGCGCGGCAGCACGCGCGTCCCTATCCGAAGGGTTGTGGTTGATGGTTGGCAGCGCCCCAGACAAGGCGGAGATGCCTTCCAGCGCCATCAAGGAAATCACGGGATTGCGGTCCCACGCATATAGCGCTTCCGCGGCATGGGCGATCGCGTTGATACCGCTCGTGCCCGAAAGCATGGGTGGCAGTCCGAGAGTAAGATCCACATCGTAGATCACCACTTCGGGCAATATCGCCGGGTCGGATCGGGTGGTCTTTGTGCCGTCAGACGTCTCGCCCAGGATGGGCGTCATCTCCGATCCGGCATAGGTGGTCGGCACCACGATCTGGGGCAGTCCGGTGCGAACAGCGATAGCCTTGCCCAAGCCGGTGGTCGATCCTCCACCGATGGCGACGACGCCATCAGCGCCCAGCGCATTCACGACCGCCACGGCGTCCTGTGTGACATTCACCGGCGTATGCATGACAGCGCCAGCGAATATGCCTGCCGCTTTTTCGCCGATGTGTTGCGCTAGCTTTTCTGCCTCGCTCCGCTGGAAGGGCGTGGATAGCACCAGCACCCGTTTCAGGCCGAGCCGCTCTATTTCATCGGGCAATTGGGCAATCGTGCCATGCCCGAAAATCACGCGGCCCGGATTGGCGGTGTAGGTGAAGGATTGGCCTGGGGAGAAAAGCATATCTTTCGACGCTACCCTTCAATCCACATTGGAAGGATTGGGCGGTGTCGCCGCCATTGCCTTGCCTTCGTCCAGGCCAAGCTGGAAGAGCCGGTTGGCGTTGGTCCTGCCGATCTTCAACCGGTCGTGTTCGCTGATGGTGGCGTTGTCGAACCAGTTCGCGGCATGGTCGACATTTTCGAAAGGCCAGTCCGCCGAGAACAGGATGCGGTCCGATCCTATCTCCATCATCGCATCCACCAGCGATTGCGTCCGGAAATTGCCGGAGGTCGTGATGTAGAAATTATTGTGGAAATAATAGGATATGGGCTGCTTGGCCGGGTGCTTCTTGGGCATTTTAACCCATGCGTTCCGATGATCGATCCGCCACATGGATATGGGCAATCCTTCTCCCATGTGACCAACGATGATCGTAAGGCCGGGATGCTCGTCGAATAGGCCGGAACCCATCAGGCGCAGCGCGTGCACAGCGGTTTCCTGCCCAAATGCCCATGTCGGCCCAAGCAACCATTCATGGCCAGCATAGATTTGGGCATTTTGAGGCAGGGGATTGCGCGGATGCAGATAGAAGGGGACGTCCAGCTTTTCGACCTCTGCCCAGAAGGAGCGATACATGGGCAGATCATAATATAGGGTCTGGTCGCCATCCCCGGACTGGGAGAAACCGTTTACGAGCGCTCCCCGGAAACCCAGTTCCTTGACGCAGCGTATCACCTCCTGCGACGCGGCATCGGGGTCCTGCAGAGGGAGGGCGGCGAACCCCTGGAATCGGTCCGGCCGCTTGGCGATTTCCTCCGCCAGATAGTCGTTGGCGCGCTGCGCAATCTCTATGGCTTTGGCGGGATCGGATATGGCCTGCACAGCGGGAGCGTTGAGCGAGAGCAGCATCATTTCGATGCCGTTTTCATCCATTTCCCGCAGACGGCGATCCTGGATATCCAGAATGCGCGCCGACAATTCCGTCCAATAGTCGTCCGGTACAAAACCAGCCGAATCCTGAAGCGTTTCTGGAATGGCGAAATGTTCTTCCAGGGCTATTTTGCCTTGCATATCATACTCCCAAACATGTTCGCCGATGAGCGCAGCCGTCGATATCGAGCTATATTTCCGCGACATTGCGACAGGGGTGGGCGCGAAACGGCCTCATCGCACACGTCAGACTATTGGCGTCACCAGCTTGCCCAGAGAGCCTATCTCCAACTCCACAATGTCTCCGGCTTTCAGATATTGCGGCGGCTTTGCGCCATGGCCTACACCCGCCGGAGTTCCGGTCGCGATGACGTCTCCCGGCATCAGGGTCATGATCGAACTGAGATGTTCGATGATTTCGGCAACGCCGAACACCATTTGCGCGGTATTTGAATCCTGTTTGGTGATCCCGTTTACTGTAAGGCGCATCGGTATATTCTGGGGATCGGTCACGAACTGCGCCGGAACCAGGAAAGGCCCCATAGGCGCAAAGCCGTCAAATGCCTTATGCTGCACCCAATCGATGCCCACTGGCGGCCGTGTCGCCAACCAGTCGCGGCAGGACAGGTCGTTAAAATTGAGATAGCCTGCGACCATATTGAGCGCGTCGGCTGCGCTGACATTGGCGCAACGCTTGCCAATGACCACGCCCAGCTCAGCCTCCCAATCCATCATCTGCGACCGCCGCGGTACCGCCACGGGATCGCCATTGCCGCGAACCGTATTATTTACGGGTTTCAAGAAACTGTAGGGGTAAGAGGGCGTCATCGGGATCGCCATTTCGGCGATATGATCGTGAAAATTCGAACCGATACAGACAATTTTGCCGGGATTGGCGAGAGGCGAAGCAAATTTCGCGCTATGAACCGGGATGCCCTTTTCCAAAAATAGAGACTTTCCAGCTTCAACCTTCGCGGCGATTTTTGCGTTCCATCCCGACCAGTGGTCGAGAACCGGGGCAAGGTCATCCACAGGGCGGCCAGTGCTGTTTCCAATTTTTCCATCAAGCAAGGTGTCGATCGGCAGCAACATGCCACCATGTTCGACCATCGCTTCTTTCCCGGCCGCGCCGCTTACCACCGCCAAACGGTATAATTCCGTCATTTATATTCCCCGCCTCGTCCCATTGGGTTGTCATTTAAGTGCATGCTGAAGTTCCGTTTCGCGGTGCCCTCATCATCATTGCGTGCCGCCGTGGCGGTACATGTGGTCATGGGCTTCCTGATCGTAGGACTGTTTGAATACGCCGCTGTCGCGCAGGCTCGCCGCAACCTTTGCCGCCGGGCGTTCGGATATCCTGTCAACGAACGCCATGAGCGACGGATATTCCTGCCGTGCGTCAGCACCCAGGATGAAATCGATATTCCGGGTCCAGCCCCAGACTGCCATATCGACAATGGAATATTGGCCGTTGACGATCCATTCCCGTTCACTCAGCCGGTCGTCGAGAATGGCGTAATGCCGCCGCGCTTCGAACATGTAACGGTTGACCGCATAGTCCTTTGGCTCCGGCGCGAAATGGCGAAAATGGACTGCCTGACCGCAATAAGGGCCGAGGCCGGTCGCCGCGAACATCAGCCAGGAGCGCAGTTCGGCGCGTTCTTCGGCTGTGCCTACCGGGTAGAATTGGCCGGATTTTTCGCCCAGATGGATAAGGATCGCGCTGCTGTCGAAAACGACAATGCCGTCATCCACTATGACCGGCACCTTGTTGTTTGGATTGAGCCGGGTGAATTCCGGCGTGAACTGGTCGCCCTTGAATGTATCGACGGGGACCAATTTGTAAGGAAGTCCCGCCTCCTCAAGAAAGAGGACGATTTTCGTCGGATTGGGCCCGAAGTGATAATAGAGGTCGATCATCGCAATGCACCTTGCTGGCGGTGGCTGATCAAGACGCAAGTTTCGCCGCTATGCGGGCGACATGCGCGCCGAGAAACCGGGCGCCGTCCAATTCAGAAGGGCTGGGGAGGCGCGATCCATCGCCGGCCGTTACTGTGGTCGGGCCATAGGGCGAGCCGCCACGGATTTCATCGACCCCCATCTGACCCTGGAACGTCGAAGGAAGGCCAGCCAGCACCATGCCGTGATGCATCATATTGGTCAGCATGGAAAAGAGCGTGGTTTCCTGGCCGCCATGCTGGCTGGCCGTCGCCGTGAAGGCCGCTCCCACTTTCCCGACCAGCGCGCCCTGCATCCAGAGTGGGCCAGTTTGATCCCAGAACGCCGTCATCTGGGTCGGCATGCGCCCAAAGCGTGTCGGTGCGCCCATGATTATGCCGTCATATCCGGCCAGATCCGCCGGATCGGCAAGCGGGGCTGTCTGCTCAAGTTTGAAATGCATGGCCTTTGCCACCTCGGCCGGCACTGTTTCCGCCACGCGGCGAACATCAGCTTCGGCACCCGCTGATATGACACCCTCCGCAATGGCGTGCGCCATCATCTCAACATGCCCAAAGGAGGAATAATATAGAATCAGCAGCTTGGGCATCTCTCTCACCTTCGTTGAATAAGTGTACGCACTATTATTGACGGTGCTCATTTGTCAACATCTGTATACATATTGACGGAAATCGATTTTGAAGGATATCCTCGAAGAATGGTGATGAATCTCGTGGATAATCCCGAAAAATAGGATGTGTAAGGCGTTTATCAATAAAGTGGGTGGACGCAACAAAAGAGTATGCACTAACATGATGTGGTCGGTTTTGGCAGAAGGCGGGAGAATGGATTTTTTCAGTCCGGGCTGCGGAGCCTGGGCGGTGGCGGCTGAGCGGCGCTGCTATCCTGCCGATCAATTTTAACTGAAAACAGGAGCCTATTTATGTCGGAGAGCAGCGTCATATTGGATGCGGAAGGTCAGTGGATGACCGATTTCTTTCGCGATGCAGACAAGCTTGATCTGCCTTTGTTGATGAGTTGGTTCGCCCAGGACATCGACCTGCGGATCGCGAACATGCCGCCCGTTATCGGCTGGTCCGCCGTGGAAAAATCCTTTGCCGACTTCTGGGCCAATCTCTCCGGCATGAGCCATCGCGCCGAAGAACTGGTGGTGAAAGGCGATAATGGCGCGCAGATGAGTATTGTCACCTACACTAGGAAGGACGGCAAAACTGTCTCCATGCCAGTGGCGAGCCATATCCGGCGTAACGCCAGCGGCAAATTCGATCGTCTCTGGATATATATCGACATAAACCCGCTTTTTGCGGAGTGATCTGCGGCCGATGCGGCACGGGAAGGAATGGGCAGCCCGCGCCGCATCGCCTTCCTCACGGCGTGTGACGCCGTGAGCCTTGGCCAAATCAAAAAGGCGAAGCACTCCCCATTATGACGGGGAGGGCGCTGCCGTGACATGCCCGGCGAAGATCGGGCTATTGCGTGGAATTGAGGCGGTAAGCGTTGTTCTGGTGACCCCTACGGGAATCGAACCCGTGTTTCAGCCGTGAGAGGGCCGCGTCCTGACCGCTAGACGAAGGGGCCTTATGCCGAATTTCCGGCATTTGCAGGAGGCGGCGTTTACGGTTGAGCGTCCGGCGCGTCAAGGGGGTGGCGCGCTTTAGGCCGAGCGCTTTGAACCGGGTGTCGCTAGTCTGACCGTTTCGGAGACAATCAGTGTCCGCCACCCAACTATAGGCTGAATTTTCAGATCGTTGCCATGCGAAGCCCATAGGCGCGTTTGCACTTTGATAATGATTGCCGACTACTGTGGTGCGGAAGGATTTAACCAATGCCGCCTGCACCGTTCCGCGCACGCGCTAAAGCGTTGTTCAAGAAGCGCCAACTTCTCATATGGTTGGCGCTGGCGTCTTTGCTCGTTGGCGTCACGGCTTTTGGTGAACCTCTCGATCTTTCCCTTCACACCCTGAGAAATAAAATCCGCTCCCAGCCGGTCAGCGGCAAAGTGGTGGTCGTCGGCATTGATGACGATTCCCTGATGAAGGTTGGCCCATGGCCGTGGAACCGGGAAAAGCTGGCGACCCTGACCCAGCGGCTGTTCGACAATGGCGCGAACCGCGTGTTCATCGATATTTTTCTGCGTTCCGGTGAACCGCAGGGCGATCGCCGCTTGGCGCAGGTGGTCGCGCGCTATCCCGGCCGCGTTCTGGTGACCAGCGGGTTGGGTAATCCCGGCACCGCGCAGGCCGGCAAGTTCGTTTTGCCTATGCCAGAGATTGCCAAGGTGTCCGAAACCGTCAGCGAACTCAAATGGCTTGAGTTCTGGAATGGCGTGGCGACACTGACTTATGCCAGCAGCATTGACGGCAAACCGCATCGCTCCATGGAATCGGCGATTGCGAACGTCAGCGGTGGCGTCGACGAAAAATATCCCATCGATTACTCGTTCCGGGTGGCGTCCATCCCTTATCTGAGCGCTGCGCACGTCCTGTCTGATACGAACGCTGCAGTTTCGGTGAAGGGGCGCGATGTCCTGATCGGGATCAACTCTCCCACGACGGGGGACATGTTCTTCGTGCCGGGGCAGACGCGCTCGGCGCGGCCGTTCATTGTGGTGGCTGGCGCCGAAACTTTGCTTCGCGGACGCCCGCTGGTGCTGGGCTGGTGGCCTGGCTGGCTCTTGGCCGTGGGCGGTGCGGCTTGCCTGCTTTATGCCAAGCGCCGGATATGGGGCAGCGCGGCTGCCTTCGTGACTTTGACTGCGGTATTGGTGGGGCCTCTTTTGTTGGAGGCCAATAATATCTTCATCGACGTGGCGCCTGCGATCGTGCTCATCCTTTCCGCGATGGTTGCTGCTGCCTGGCTCCGCTTTGGCGCGCGCAAGCGCAGCCAGGGCGCGACCAATCCCGTGTCGGGCCTGCCCACGGCCACGGCCATCCTGCATGGAGACCAACTGGATTCCGGTTTCCTTGTTGCCGTGCGCGTGCGGCATTTTATCGACATCATCAGCGCCTTGCCGCCCGATCGGGAAAGGGAACTGCTGAAACAGATCGTCACGCGGATGACGCTTGGGACCGGTGGGGCGCAATTGCTCCATGGCGATGATGGCAATTTCTTCTGGCTGGCGCCTTCCCCTGAACAGGCGACGGTGATCGATCAGTTCAAGGCGCTTCAGCTTATTTTCCGTACGCCGATCCAGGTTTTCGATCGCAGCTTTGACGTGGATGTGGCGTTCGGGCTGGATCAGGAAACGCATATGCCGCTGTCGCATCGTCTGGCAAGCGCGCTTGCGGCCGCGCATGCCGCGAGCCAGCAAGGCGTCGGCTGGAAGGTTCATGATCCGGCGACATCTGGCGCAAAGGAATGGACGCTATCGCTGCTGGGCGAACTGGATCAAGCCATTCAGAGCGGTCAGATATGGGTAGCCTATCAGCCCAAGCTGGATCTTGCCACGCGCACATTCGTAGGAGCGGAGGCGCTCGTCCGCTGGACCCACGCCACTCGCGGGCCGATCAACCCTGCCGAGTTTGTTGAGGTGGCCGATCGCCATGGCCGGATTGGAAAGATCACATCCTTCGTGCTGGAGGATGCCGCTCAACTGGTGAAAGACGCGCGCCAATGGGTTCCGAACTTTACGGTGTCCGTCAATATATCTCCGAGCCAGCTTACCAATCGCGAAGTCATCGATATGGTCGATGCCGTGCTCCTGCGGCACGACATCCCGGCAGAGAGCCTGATTCTGGAAGTCACCGAGTCTGCGGCCATGGCCGAAGAGGGCACGGCGCAGGCTTTGCTAGAGGAATTGCGCGAAAAGGGCGTCGGTCTGTCGATCGATGATTATGGCACCGGCATGTCGACGCTCGAATATCTGCGCCGCATTCCGGCAAGCGAATTGAAGGTGGACAGGCGCTTCGCTTCGGCGCTTGCCACCAATGCTCAGGATCAGGCGGTTATGCGGTCAACCATTGAGTTGGCGCATGCGCTGGGCATGAAGGTTGTGGTCGAGGGAATCGAGCAGGCGGAGACGCTTTACATGCTCGCCGGCATGGGATGCGACATCGGACAAGGTTACCATATCGGCAGGCCTGCGGACGGCACATCGCTGCTCGAACTTCTGGAACCGCAGAAACACTGGGCATTTACTGGTTAAAATGGATGGTTAAAATCTTGTAAACCACCCCTGTTTAGATTAACCCCAATTCTGCAGCTAGGGAAGCTGCGGTTTATGATTCGGGGTTTTTATGCAGAAGAAGAAAACTCCCCAGACAACCGGTCACAAAGGTTTCTGGGGCTGGCTCTTCGGCGGCGGCTACGTTTAAGCCACTAGCTGAGCCAAGCTCAACTCTTGGAAAAGCCCCTTTTGAGGGGCTTTTCTTTTGCCCGTTTGAGAGCGCCTATCTCGCCGTTTCGCTCGACAGTCCTGCATAGCCTTTCTAGACAAGCTGGATGCCAACAGACCCATTCTCCCTGTTCGATGATTGGTATGCCGAAGCGCGAGATAGCGAAATCAATGATAGCAATGCCATGGCTCTGGCGACCGCAGATGAGCAGGGCAGGCCATCGGTCCGTATGGTGCTGCTAAAAGGGCATGGCCCCGAAGGGTTTGTGTTCTACACGAATTTTGAAGGACGCAAGGCGGAGCAACTTCTCGCCAATCCCAACGCTGCATTGTTGTTTCACTGGAAGTCGCTCCGAAGGCAAATCCGGATTGAGGGCAGGGTTGAGCCGGTGGATCCCATGATAGCCGACGCCTATTTTGCGACGCGCAGCAGGGATTCACAGCTTGGCGCATGGGCTTCGGATCAGTCCCGGCCGTTGGAATCGCGCGAGACCTTCATCCATCGTTTTGATGAGCAGAAGTCCCGGTTTGAAGGCAGGGAGGTTACCCGCCCGCCGCATTGGTCGGGATTTCGCGTTGTGCCTGACCATATCGAGTTCTGGCAGGACCGCGAATACCGGCTTCACGAACGACGTCTATTCAAACGTGCGGGGCAAGGCTGGGACGAAGGGTTGCTTTATCCCTGACCGGTCCAATCCGAAGATGATGGCCCTTGGCGCCGGTGAGCATCGATGGAAAAGGGAAGCCTGATCAGGAGCTTCATCATGCCGCAATTGCCATTCGTCCAGGTCGACGCCTTCGCCTCTGACCCATTTACCGGCAATCCGGCTGCCGTAATGCCGCTCGAGCAGTGGCTACCCGATGATGTGATGCAAGCGATCGCCGCGGAAAATAACCTTGCGGAAACCGCCTTCACCATTCCCGCAGTGGGCGATGCTGATGCGGATTACGAACTGCGCTGGTTTACGCCGGCGGTGGAGGTAAAGCTTTGCGGCCATGCAACGCTGGCGAGCGCGCATGTTCTGATGGCTGGGGACTCGGTCAGGTTCCGTACCCGCCATGCCGGGGTATTGGATGTCAGCCGACGGGAGGACGGATATGCCCTGTCTCTCCCCGCCTGGGCGCCGGTGCATAAAGCATTGCCTGAACTGGCCCAAGCCATGGGAGGAGATGTTGTCGAAACGCTCTGGCGCGACGGCGGCTATGCCGTTTTCCTCTATCGGGATCAGGATGCGATTGAGGCGCTGACGCCTGATTTCTCCTCCCTGAAAGAGCATGGCGACATTTTGCTTATCGCCACAGCTCCCGGAAAAGGGACTGATATTGTAAGCCGCGTATTCGCTCCGGGCGCTGGCATTGACGAGGACCCCGTGACGGGATCGGCCCATTCGATCATCGTGCCTTATTGGGCGCAGCGCCTTGGCAAGCCTGGCATCACGGCTTTTCAGGCTTCGCGTCGCGGGGGGTATATCGATTGCCTTCTTACAGATGACCGGGTCGTCCTGACCGGTCAATGCCGCACGGTGATCGAGGGCATGTTTTCCCTGTAGGGGCGTTGGGATACCCAACCTGATTGGGCGATAATTCCGGCGGCTAGTAAACGGCTCTCAAGGCTGGCGTCGACTTGCCGTCGTCGGGCGTGATCAGCCCCGCCTGTCCGAAAATGGTTGCCGTCCCACGACTGATCCGTTTCGCCTCATAAAGCGCCACATCCGCCCTATGGAGCAATTCGCTACGGTCCCGGACCGTGTCGTCCAGCCAACTTGCGCCTATGGTCCCGGAAACGGGAATTATGCCATCATCATGTCTGACGGGGTGGCGCAAATCTCCCAGAAGTCTGCCGATAAGGCGTGTGAGATTGCCTCCCGCCTTTCGCGCAGGGACGAGCAAGACAAATTCGTCGCCACCGAGCCGCGCAGCGAAGCATTCGGCCAGATAGGGCGCGCGCAGCTTGGCCGCCATCAACCGCAGAAGATCATCCCCCGCCATGTGGCCACAGCGATCGTTGACAGTCTTGAAATGGTCGAGATCTATCAGGATCAGGGCCAGACTCTCGTCACGCTGCCTGGCCGCTGAAATTTCCTGATCCGCGACTTGATTGAAATGCGCGCGATTGGCGATTTTGGTCAGGTCATCGACATGCGCCGTTTCGCGCAAAGCCTGCTCCAGCGCATGGCGGCTCGTAATGTCCTGAAACACGCCGATGACGGCGACGGCCTGGCCATCGCGCATCTCAAGCTCTCCCATAGTGCGAACGCGGCGCAGGGCGCCACGCGCCGTGATGAAATCCGACTCCTCATCCATCGACTCGCCGGTCTGGATCGTCCGGGTCAGTGCGGCGGAGACAGCCGCACGCGCTTGGGGCGGATAATATTCCAGCGCTTTCACCAAAGGGGGAATCGCGCTGCGCGCCAGCTCATGAATGGCGTAGACCTGATCAGACCATTCCAGATTCTCCTCCAGCAGATCGAGCCGCCATGATCCGATATTGGCCATGCGTTCCGCCTGCTTGAACTGGCGGTGATTGAGATCCAGTTGCTGCAGCATAGCGCGCCGTTCTTCCGACAAGCGGATTGCGTTGGCCGCCGTATTCCTCGCGACTATGAGCGATTCCACTAGGCTGGCCAAATCCCGCAATATTTTCTCGTCGACTGCTGAGAGGTTCCGCGGTTTATCATCGATAACGCAGAGCGTGCCCAGAGGATGGGCGCCGGGATGCATCTCGCCGCCGTCCGCATAGATCGGCACGCCTGCATAGAATCGGATATGGGGAGCGCCAGTCACGAGTGGATTGGCGGCAAATCGTGGGTCAGCCGTGGCGTCGGGCACGACGAGCAGAGCTTCTGCGGCTACGACATGGGCGCAAAATGCCTGCTCGCGCGGTGTTTGGGCGGCGTCCAGACCACATTTGGCTTTGAACCATTGCCGGTGGTCGTCGACGATGGATACCAGCGCTATCTGACAATCCAACGCGCTCTTTGCGCATTGCACGATGGCGTCGAATTCCCGCTCGGGAGGCGTATCGAGCAGCTCAAGGCTTTGAAGTACGGCCAATCGGCTGGCTTCGTCATGCGTGTCGAGCGGGCAGGCGGATGAATGTGCGGCGCGTCGGGTCATGACCGCTACATAGTTGATGGCGGTTAAGAAATTTCTGTTCAACCTCCGAAATGAAGTGAGCATCCGGCTGTTCCAGCGCCATTTCCTCGTTTATGGCGCACACATGACATTTACGCTCCCCGGTTTCGATCTTGACGCCTTCATCCGGTCCACTCTGGCGGAAGACCTGGGGGAAGGCGGAGATATTACCTCTGACGCAGTAATCCCCGCAGAAGCGGTATTTGCCGGCGTGATGGATAGCCGGGACGCGGTGACTGTGGCCGGCCTGCCGATCGCGGAGGCGTTCTTCCGGCACCTCGATCCGCAGGTGACGGTGGAAATCCTGGTCGACGAGGGGCAGCAAGTGGCGGCCGGAACGGACATCATGCGCTTGAAGGGCAAGGCGCGTGCGATGCTGACTGCGGAACGGTCCGCACTCAATACCGTGCAGCATCTGACCGGCATCGCGACCATGACCCGGCAATATGTCGACAAGATCGCCGGAACAGGCGCTATATTGCTGGATACGCGTAAAACCATTCCAGGCCTTCGCGTGCTGGAAAAATACGCGACGCGCACGGGGGGCGCCACAAACCACCGGATGGGTTTATGGGACGCAGCCATGATCAAGGACAATCATGTTGCGGTTGCCGGGTCGGTGGAGGAAGCGGTGAGACGAGCGGCGGAGGCCGGCATCGCCAGCATAATCGTTGAAGTCGACAAAATTGACCAGATTGAACCGGCGCTGCATGCCGGAGCGACTCATCTCCTACTGGATAATATGGACCCGCCAACCCTCCGCGGCGCAGTGACGCTGATTGGCGGGCGCGTGCCCACGGAAGCCTCAGGGGGCGTGCGTCTCGATACCATCCGGGCGATTGCGGAGACCGGAGTGACCTATATCAGTGTCGGACGTCTGACCCAGTCCGCTCCTGCGGCGGATGTCGGATTGGATTTTACCAATGCATAGGCCGTTGGCCTTTGTCCTGATCGCCATGACTTTCGCGCCCACGGCGCGAGCGCAGGCTTGGCAATGCAGGCCGCCCAGCACCATTCCACATGTGCGTGTGGAAGGTGCGACGGCGAGGGAGCCGAAGCGGGATATCCCGATCGCTGGCTACACGCTTGCTTTGACCTGGTCCCCCCATATCTGTGCACATGCCAGCCGCGCCGGAGATGCCTTTCGTTGTGGCGGCGGGGGAAAGCGATTCGGTTTTACGCTGCATGGGCTTTGGCCGGACGGAGCCGGAAAGACTTGGCCGCAATATTGCCGGCCAGCGGCATCGCTGCCACCTCCGGTAATTCGCGCGAACATATGTTCCACCCCTTCGGCGCAGTTGATCCAGCATGAGTGGGCGAAGCATGGAACCTGCATGACCACGCGCCCGTCCGCCTACTTCGATCAGTCCCGCAAGCTTTATGAGAAGCTGAATTTCCCGGATATGGCGATTCTGTCGCGTAGACGGAATTTGCTAGTGAGAGATGTCGCCAACGCGGTTGCCGCGGCAAATCCCGGGATGCGGGCAAACATGATGCGGATCACGGTCGCTCGCGGCGGATGGCTGGACGAAATCTGGCTATGCCTGGACAAGCGCTTCAGGGCTGTTGCCTGCAAAGCCGGGTCCAGTGGCGCGCGTCCAGCGCTCCCGATCAAGATTCAATTGCCTCAGGCATGAATCATTATCCCTCGATAATGATCGTTTCGGGATGATGCCTATCCAGATGCTTGCGGATAATCCGCAAATTCTTCGTATTGGACTTGAAGAAGAAGTCGAAGGCGTCGCCAACAAATGGAATGGCGCCCAGCACCGTATCGACGCCGACATTGGCGGACATGCGAACTAGCTGCCACTTGGGCATGCCCAGGTTTTTCGCTTCCCACACAATCCATGCGCCCATTGCCGCAGTGACGAAATCGCCAATGACAGGGATTAGGCCGACAAGGCTGTCCAGCCCCACGCGCCGATTGGTGCCGGGAATAACGAAAAGCCCCTCCAAAAGGGCTTCCATCGCCTCAACCCTTTGACGAATTGCATGCGGGTCGTTGCCGAAGCCAGGCAAATCCCTCGCTATACGCTCGAACTGATCCTGGGCGACCGGCATCGGAATGTCTCCTTTGCCTTTAATTGGTGGCCCGAAACAGGTGATTCAATGGGTGGCGCGCACGGGGAGATGATGTGAAGCCATTCAACAGGCGAGTGGCGAGGGACCATCGGACCGGTGCAGCCAAGGGAATATATCCCGCATGCGCGACTACCAGCGCTTCTGCATCCGCCAGCAACGCAAAGCGGGCGTCTTCGGTGGGCGCGATCGCCGCTTCGCTCAGCTTGACGTCGGCTGCCTCGCTGCAATGAACCTTTCGGGCGCAACTCAATCGGCCCAGATACCATGCTGCGCTGTCATAGGCGGCGACTTCGTCAATCAGGCGCAGGTCCGCTTCATCATCATCGATTGGGACCTGGCGCGACGGGACGCCAATTCGGCGGAGGTCAGACGATATGAGCTGGAACAATATGCGCGCGCCCGCGCCCTCCGGCAGTGCGATGCGCAGGACTGGCACCGCTCCATTTGCGGAGCGCCACTGGTTGACGGCGTTGGCCGCGAAGTTCCTGCGTTCACTGATGGACAGGCCGTGCCAGCGCGGTGCAGAGGGAGGGCGAGGCAGATCCAGTTGCTGGGGCATGAGCATATCAGTGATGCCCCAACCGCCGATCGCGAAATTGGCCAGAAGCCTTTCTCGTTCGATGGCGGCGGATAAGGCTTCACGGATCGGATCATCATCCAGAAACGCGCTTCGGCCCGTCACCGCTAGGCCCAGTAGACCCTGCACGGGATCGATATGAACCGATGAATTGTCCACGCCGGATTTGGAAAGCAGCGGGAGGTCGGCAAGGCGGCCGCCGAGCACCAATTGCGATAGCCCTAGTTTGAAGCGGCTGATCGCCTTTGCGGCCCGCTCGGCCCTGACGACCCGGTTATGCCAGGCAGGAATTTCGGGCATATCCTCCCCGGCGTGCGCCATCGGATCGTCAACCGGGCGCAGGAAATAGGTATTGGCTCTTTTCTGCTTGCGATAGGGACCGGTTCCGCCGTCCGGGCCGGTGATAGCCATCTGCGGTTGCGCCAGCATTTGAAGAAAATAAGGCCGCGCTGCCGACAAGCGGATTTCGATGACTTCGCCTGTCATGGGCACCACTTCCCGCACGACTTCCAGATCGCCAAGTGGATCAAGGGCAAGATTGGATTTGATCCGCGCCTCCAGCAACCGGGCGACTTCTGGGGCGGTTATATGACTACCGTCCGGCCAGCGGGCGCGGCGCAGGCGGAAGATATAGCTTCGCCCTTCATCCTCCACGATCCATCGCTGCGCGAGAGCCGGTACGATTTGGCCCGACTCATCGAACGCGACAATGCCTTGCGCAGTTGCTTCAAGGATCAGCTTGGATGCGGGCGACATGACCGATTTCAGCGGTTCGGCAAGTTGCTTGTCCGTTCCAATGACGCTGACAATGACTGGGCCGACCTGTTCATCCCGCGAGCAGCTCCCCAGCATTGCCACCACTGCGAGAGAGAATAGAAACGTAAGGGTGTTACGCGCAGGCATTGCCGATCGAAGTCCAGTCTTCGAGGAAAGCGATCCCAGGGCCTTACAGGTCCAAGGATGATCCGCCAAGCACTACGCTGCCCCGACTGGCCACGGCTCTGTGGCGACAGTTTTGCATATTGGCGGCATGAGCCGGCAGTCAGTCCTTCGGAATGGCAAAGCCATTCATGCGTCGGCTCCACTGAAATGCGATAACGGCGCCTTTTACTGGTTGTATCATCGCAATGGCCAACACCAATGCGATCCCCGGCCATAGGACGGCCTGCACCGGCATAGGTATGGCGAAGGCGAAATTCACCTCTATCATCAGCGGCACCAAAATATGGCCAAGGAGCAGGATGACGATATAGGCGGGGAAATCGTCGGCCTGGTGATGCTCCCAGGATTGTCCACATCCCGCGCAACGGCTGCCAGTTCGCAGAAAGCGTTGAAATAGGGGCGCAGCGCCGCATGCCGGGCACTGATTCAATAACCCTTGTCGAACCGCTGGCCATAGGGGGCGGTCGATGGCTGAGACGTCTTCTTTTTCCGGCATTTAGGGGGATGTAGCCATGCTATGAGCCAACGGCAATATGACTTTCGATCTGCCATTACCCATAGGCGGGATGGGCTATGCGCTGGCGAGTTTGAATTCGGCCCAGATCGGAAGATGGTCCGATGCCCGGCGCGCGGCGCTGCTTTCATGCACGCCGCAGTCAACCAACTCAAGACGGCCGCAATACATGATCCGGTCTAGGCGAGCGACGGGGCGGTTCGCGTGGAAGCTTCGGCCGCATGGCGCGAAACGGTAATGGTGCGCGAAGTCTGCCAGGCAGCCGCGATTTGCGCTCCATTCGTTAAGGTCGCCCATAAGTATTGTGGGCATCTCCCGCCCCAGAGCAGCGGCGTGGATCACTGCAGCCGCTTGCTTGCGCCGCCATAGACCTGACAAATCCAGATGCATCCCGAACAGACGCAAATGATGGTCGTTGGTCTCCACTTCCGCCATGATTGCCCCGCGTGGTTCCAGGCATGGAAGGTGGAGCGCATCATGCGCATGGATCTGAGCATCCAACCGCACCAGGATGGCGTTGCCATGCCACCCCATGCTGTCGGCATTCACGTTTAGCGGGACAGCGCAATAGGCGCTGTGCTGTTCGAGCAACAAGTGCGGGATGGCGGGCACGCGCCGCCCATAGCGCCGGTCGGCCTCCTGCAGAGCGATGATGTCGGCGTCAATTTCGTTGAGCACTTCTATAATGCGTTCCGGGTTACGCCGGCGGTCGGTGCCTATGGCCTTCCTAATATTGTAGCTGGCGACGCGGATTGTCTGACGGCTCATCACCATGCAATGCCTGAGAGTGGCGCTTGTTTCCAATCAATAGAGCGGAGTGGGCTGGTGTTCCACATTTGTTCTGATATGTAGAAGTCCATGGCTAAAGCGAAGCGGAAATTTGTCTGTCAGCAATGCGGTTCGGTGGCGCACCGCTGGCAGGGGCAGTGCGACGAATGTGGCGAATGGAACAGTCTGGTTGAGGAGGCGGCGGAGACGGTCTTTTCCGCGAAGCATGACCTTCATGGGGGCGGGCGGGCGATCTCCCTGATCGGCCTTGATAGCGACGTCGCGTTGCCGCCGCGCGAAATGACCGGAATCGCCGAATTTGACCGGGCGTTGGGCGGTGGTCTGGTGTCTGGATCGGCGACGCTGATCGGGGGCGATCCAGGCATCGGTAAGTCGACACTTTTGTTGCAAGCTTCGGCGCGTATGGCGATGCGTGGCCTTTCGGTCGCTTATATCAGCGGCGAGGAAGCCGCAGATCAGGTGCGATTGCGCGCCCGGCGGCTGGGGTTGGGCAATGCGCCGGTGCAGTTGGCAAGCGCTACGTCGGTGCGCGATATATTGACTACGCTGGCGAACGGGCCACCACCCGCGCTTGTGGTGATCGATTCCATCCAGACGATGCACAGCGACCTGATCGAGGGCGCGCCGGGAACAGTCAGTCAGGTGCGCGCGTCGGCGCAGGAGTTGATCCGCTTCGCCAAGGAGCGGGGGACGGCCGTGGTGCTGGTCGGGCATGTGACAAAGGATGGCAGCATAGCCGGGCCACGCGTGCTGGAGCATATGGTGGACACGGTGCTGAGCTTTGAAGGGGAGCGAAGCCATCAATATCGCATCCTGCGCGCGATCAAGAACCGGTTCGGCGGGACGGACGAGATCGGCGTATTCTCGATGGCGGAGGAGGGGTTGGAAGAAGTCGCCAATCCTTCCGCGCTATTCCTGACAAACCGCGACGAGACGGTGACGGGGGCGACGGTATTCCCGGCGCTGGAGGGAACGCGGCCCGTGTTGGTCGAGATTCAGGCGCTGACTGTGCGGCTGGCCAGCGGCGCGACGCCGCGAAGGGCGGTCGTGGGATGGGATTCCGGGCGGCTGGCGATGATTTTGGCGGTGCTGGAGGCGCGATGCGGCCTGAGTTTCTCGACCTGCGAAGTCTATCTGAACATTGCGGGCGGGTATCGTATCTCCGATCCTGCCGCCGATCTCGCTGTGGCGGGCGCGCTGATTTCCGCCTTGGCAGAGAGGCCGGTGGCGACCGATGCGGTATTGTTCGGAGAAATCGCGCTGTCCGGCGAGATCAGGCCGGTATCGCATACGCCGCTGCGCTTGCGGGAGGCGGCCAAGCTCGGCTTCAACCGGGCGCTGCTTCCTGCTGCCGTGGCGGACGGGGTGAAAGGGATTTCGGTCAGCGGCTACCGCACGCTTGCGCATTTTGTTGACCATATGCTGGGGCGCGGATAGCGGTTTCAGCCAGCATGACTGCACTCGATATTCTCGTTCTTCTCGCCATTGGCGGCGGCGCATTGTTCGGCCTGTTGCGCGGCTTCGTATGCGAGGCGCTTTCCATGATCGCCTGGGTGCTGGGCATTTTTGCCGTGCGTCTTTTCCAGGAGCCTGTGGCCGGATTGTTGACGCCATTTCTCGGCACGGAAAGCGGAGCGTCATTGCTCGCATTCATTCTGGTTTTCGGCGTGACATTTTTCGCCGGTAAATTTCTGGCCCGCTCACTGGGAGCGCGGACGCGCACATCCATTCTGGGACCGATAGATCGAGTGCTGGGTGGAGGTTTCGGCGCGGTCAAGGGATTGATCGGCGCGACGCTCGTCTTTCTCGCATTCAGCCTGGGCTATGACGCTATCTATGGTGGCGAAGCGCGGCGGCCCGACTGGCTGGCGGATTCCCGGAGCTATCCATTGCTCAGCGCCAGCGGGTCGGCGATCAGCGCTTTTGTCGATGAGCGGCGCGATGCGGGGCGCGTCGATGAACATGCCGAGTGAGAATGTTTACGGAGATTGACCTTTAGAAGGTTGGTTTTTCGGCATTCCATGCCCTACATGGCTAAGCCATGAGCGCGTCCCTCTATAACACCGATATCCTCCGCCTTGCGGCCAGCATTCCGCATCATCCGCGGCTGGCAAACCCGCAGGCAAGCGTGGAAAAACGCTCTCCGGTATGCGGCAGCCGCGTCACCGTGGACGTAAGAATGGATGACGACGGCCATCTGGTGGAACTGGGTCTGGAGGTGAGAGCGTGCGCGCTGGGCCAGGCATCCGCATCGCTGATGGCGGCGCACGCCATGGGAATGACGGCCGGGGAGCTTGTCGATGCGCGCGATCGGCTGCTGGCCTATCTTAACAAGGGAGAGCGCGACCTGGAGTTTTGGCCGGGGTTGAATGTGCTTGCCCCGGCAAAGGCCTATCCCGCAAGACATGCGTCCATCGCCTTGTCCTTTGAAGCTCTGGCGGAAGCTGTTCAGAAGGCGGCAGGCTGATGGAACAGCACGCCTCTCCGATCAATGCGACAGAAATTCTGCTGTCCGAAGGCGTCATCCTTCTGGGGGCGGCGGTAGCGTTCGTGATGCTGTTCCGCCGGTTCGGCCTGGGCGCGGTATTGGGATATCTGGTCGCAGGGGCGCTGGTTGGGCCGCAGGGCTTCGGCCTTGTCGGCGGTGCGCAGTCGAAACTGCAGATCGCAGAGATTGGTATTGTCCTGCTGCTTTTCCTAGTCGGCCTGGAACTGAATCCGGCCCGGCTTTGGCGACTGAAGCGCGACATATTCGGATTGGGCCTTGCGCAAGTGGTTTTGTGCGGTGTGGCCTTGTCGGTCATCATCTTCTTTTTCACCGGGTTCACTTGGGGCGCAGCCATTGCGCTCGGCCTTCCGCTGGGTCTTTCCTCGACGGCTCAGGTGCTTCCCGGTCTGAAAAGCAGTGGTCGGATCAACTCTCCCTTTGGCGAAAAGGCTTTTTCGATCCTGCTGTTCCAGGACCTGTCGATCGTGCCCATGATCACGATCATAGCGGCGCTGTCTCGCAATCCCGCGGATGCAAGCGGTCCCCCCGGATGGTTGCTGGCGGCGGAGACCGTGGCCGCCATCGCTGGCCTGGTTCTTGCCGGACGTTTCATTCTGCGCCCCTTGCTGGGGCTGGTGGGAAGACTGGGTGAGCGGGAACTGTTCGTCGCCGTGGGCTTGTTCACGGTGCTGGCGAGCGCGGCGTTGATGCACAGCCTGCATCTTTCAACGGCGCTTGGGGCCTTCATCGCGGGCGTCATGCTGGCGGATTCGCCCTACAGGCATGAAATAGAAGCGGATGTGGAGCCATTCAGGTCGATCCTGCTCGGCTTGTTCTTTCTGGCGGTCGGCATGGTGCTGGATGTGCATGCCGTGATTGCAAATCCGCTGTTCGTGCTCAGCATGGCGGCGGCGCTGGTGATCACCAAGGCGGCACTGATCATGGGACTGGCGCGGTTGTTCGGCATGGACGGCAAGCAGGCGTTCGGTCTTGGCCTGCTGCTCAGCCAGGGCGGCGAATTTGGCTTTGTGCTGTTTGCGCAGGCGCAAAGCGCCATGCTGATCAGGCCGGAGGCCGCCAGCCTGTTTTCGGCCATTGTCACCTTCTCGATGGCGACGACGCCTTTCCTGATGCTGTTTGCGCGACGGCTGGAATTCTCACAGCCGAAGCACAAGGAACAGGAAAGCCTGGATAACGCTCCGCAAGGCAGCGCGATTATCATTGGTTATGGCCGGTTCGGACAAACCGTAGCCCAGATGTTGATGGGGCATGGCTTCGCCGTGACCATGGTGGACAAGAAGCCCGCCCAGATCGAGGCGAGCGGGCGTTTTGATATCAAGGTCTATTATGGTGACGGCACGCGCATCGATCTTTTGAGGCGGGCAGGAGCCGAGGAAGCGCGGCTGATCGCTTTCTGCATGGATGACGCCGATTTCGATGGAAAATTGCTGGAGCCGATCATGGAGGCATTCCCTCATGCGGCCATCGTCGTGCGGGCCTATGACCGGCGTCAATTGCTGCGCCTGAAGGACTTGGACGTCGCTGGCGTGGTGCGGGAGGTGTATGAATCGGCCATTTGCATGGGCATTCAGGCGATGCAGGCGCTGGGCGTTCCTGACCGCGAGATCGCTGAAGTGGAGCGACAGTATCGCGCGAATGACGGGCAGCGGCTGGCGGTTCAGATCGAACAGGGCACGCTGCTCGCCGCCAAAGATCTGATGTACCGTCCAGGACGATCGATGAATTTGTTCAATGCCAATCCGTTGGAGGAGGGCGGCTGATGCTGGGACTTTTGGCGGCGCTTTCGGCCGCGATCGCGGTCATGGCCGGGGCATTCGGAGCGCATGGCGCGTCCAGTCCGCAGGCGGCGGAATGGCTGAAGACCGGTGGCATGTATCAGCTCATACACGCCGTTGCAGCGCTGGCGGTGATGGGAACCGCGCGCGGACCTGCAGCGCTTTTCCTGGCGGGCGGCGCGATTTTCGCCGTAACACTTTATGTAATGGCGATTGGAGGACCGCGCTGGCTCGGCGCTGTAACGCCGATTGGCGGGACGTTGCTGATCGTTGGATGGCTTTGGGCGGCGTGGATATACTGGCGGAATTAGGCGCGCATTTCTTCGTCCAGAAATGTCTCGACATCCTTCAGGCTGACATTCTTGTCCAGAAAGGTCTGGCCGATCCCCCTGGCAAGCAGGAACGGCAGATTTCCACCCGCCATTTTCTTGTCATGAAGCATATGGCCAACAAGTGTGGCGCCGCTTGCCGCGACATGGGCGCTGGGTAGGTCATTAGGCAATCCCGCGTCGCGCAGATGGGCGGTAACCCGAGCCGCTTCCGCCTCGTCGCACAGCCCCTGACGCGCGGAGAAACGGAAGGCGAGCGCCATGCCCGCCGCCACGCCCTCGCCATGTAGCAGCAGGTCGGAAAAGCCCGTTTCCGCCTCAAGCGCATGGCCGAAGGTATGGCCAAGGTTCAGTAATGCGCGGCGGCCGCTGGTTTCGCGCTCATCATCGCCGACGATCATGGCCTTGGCGCGTACGCTCTTTTCGATGGCGTAAAGCCGCGCATCCGATTCGCCCGCGATCAGCGCATTGCCGTGCATTTCGCACCAGGTGAAAAAGCCGGGGTCGTCGATCAGTCCATATTTCACGACTTCGGCATAGCCCGCGCGCACTTCCCGTTGGGGCAATGTGTCGAGGGTCGAAGGATCGATCAGGACAAAGGAGGGCTGATAGAAGGCCCCGACCAGATTTTTCCCCGCGGTCGTATTGATCGCGGTCTTGCCACCGACCGAACTGTCGACCTGAGCGAGCAAGGTGGTGGGCACCTGGACGAAGCCGCAGCCGCGTTTCAGGATTGACGCGGCGAAACCGACAAGATCGCCGATCACGCCGCCGCCGAGCGCCACGATGTGGTCGCCGCGCTCCACTTCCAGCGCCAGCAGCCCATCCAGCAATGTTTCGAGGAACCGCCAGCTTTTTGTGCCTTCGCCTGCGGGAAGCACGACCGGCTCGATCACAATTCCGGCTTGGGAAAGGGCGGCCTCCAGCCTGTCCAACTGGGTCGCCGCGACATTCTCGTCAGTCACGGTCACGAGCCGTCCGTTGCGCGCGAACCGGGCAAGATGGTCGGCCGCTTGGTCGATTGCACCCTCTGCGATCAATATATCGTAGCTGCGGTCGCCAAGTGATACGGGCACTATAGCCATCAGATTACTGCCAATTGTCCAGGGCTTTCATGATCTTCTCAACCGCAGCTTCATGAGGCGCGGCGATACTGCGAATGTGGATTGGGGCCAGCGCATAGACCGGATTGCGCACTGCCGCCAGATCGGACAACACCGTGCGTGCGTCCTTACCCTTCAGCAAGGGGCGTCCTTCCCGGCGGGATACGCGGTCGACCAGAATGTCGATATCAGCGTCCAGCCATACCGCCAGCGCCTCCGCCAGAATCAGCGCGCGCGTATCCGCCTGCATGAACGCGCCACCGCCGGTGGCGATGACTTTCGGCGCTCCCTCAATCAAGCGCGCAATCACCCGGCGCTCGCCGTCGCGAAAATGCGCTTCGCCATAGCGTTCGAACATCTCCGTGATTGTCATGCCCGCCGCTTTCTCGATCTCCTCGTCGGCGTCAACGAACGCAAGGCCGAGGCGCACGGCAAGCCGACGACCCACAGTGGATTTGCCTACGCCCATCATGCCCACAAGGACAATCGGCCGGTCCAGAGGGCGGCCGGGCAGGGCAGGGGCGGATTTGGTGTTTCGCTGCATGGCGAGCGGGGCTATACAGCCAGCCGCCCCACGTACCAACGCCATTTCTATGGCAAGCCAGCGCCTCGTCGGCCCAAAGAAAGACATATGAAGACCAATCGCAATTACGGCAGCTTCGAAAACACCAGCCGGCGGCGTAGCCGATTGTCGCTGGCCCCGCTGATTCCCGTCGTGCTGGTGGTCCTTGTGATCGGGTTCCTATGGCTGATCTGGTCGCGGGGCGGGGAGCAGCCGCAGCAACGCGTAGAGAAGGCGATTCCCGCCGAAAAGCTTGGCAAGTAGGATCGGACCCGTGGTCGCCCGTAGATGGAAGGTGCTTGGCGGCGTGGTCGCGCTTGCCCTGGCGATTCCGGTTATCGCCCAGCAGGCGCCCGAATCGCTCTTGCCGCCGGGCTTCGGCGATCCGGTGACCGATACCCCGCCGCCTGCGCAACAGGGGCAATCTCCTCAACAATCATCCTCCCTGATACAGCCGATACCTTCGCTGGATCTGGCTGCGCCGGTCGATAGCGAAGGAAATAATGCCGCCGCGGCGATGAGTGAGGAAGAACTGGCGGCTGAGCGCGCAAAATATGATTTTCCCGACAGCGCCAAGCGCCTGCTGACGCGCATCGGACCACTGACGCCGGAGAGCGGCGGTTTTGCCGCCAACGCATTTGGCAGCACCCAGGGCAAGTTCCTGATGGCCCTGATGCGGGAGAGCCGCGCGCCATTCGCTTCACGCTGGGCCTCTATCCTGATGCGGCGCGCTCTCCTGTCGGGAACTGATACGCCGGGCGATGTCGATGGCGCGGACTGGGTTGCCGAACGGGCCTGGTTGCTGTTGCGCATGGGTGAGGCCGATGCCGCGCGGATGATGATCCAGAGCGTCGACGCAGACAAATATACGCCGCGCCTCTACGCAATCGCGATGCAGACCTACCTCGCGACGGCCGATCCAGCGGGATTATGTCCGCTCTCGGACGGGGCGCTGCGGACAAGCCGTGAGCCGGGCTGGGTCATGTCTCGCGCCTTTTGCGCATCCTTCTCGGGCGATCAGGGATCGGCCAGCGGCGCGCTCAATCAGGCGCAGCGAGACAAGGTTGCGCGTGGCATCGACTACCGGCTCGCGGAAAAGGTTGTTGGTGCTGGCAATAATGCGCGCCGGTCGGTCAAGGTGGAATGGGACGGGGTGGATAACCTCACCGCGTGGCGCTTCGGCCTTGCGACGGCGACGAATGTCGAAATTCCCGACACTCTATATGCCACCGTCGGTCCGCATGTGCGGGCATGGGAAGCGCGCGCATCGGTGCTGCCAGTTCCCCGGCGTCGCGTGGGCGTGGAAACGGCCGCGCGATTGGGCGTATTTTCCAGCGCGGCGCTGGTCGGCTATTATAGCGAACTGGCTGGAGATGCGGCTTCACCTGCCGATTTTCAGGACAGGGCGGATGCGCTGCGCACGGCCTATTCCGGGGCGAATCCATCGGACAGGCTGGATGCGATGCGAACGATCTGGACGGTCGATAACGCCGCCGGAGCCGATTATGTCGGCTTGATAGCCGTTGCGCGCGCTGCCGCGGCGCTTCCCGTTATGCAGGCATCCTCCGAAGATATGGCGCATCTGATCGCCGCCATGCTGACGGCGGGATATGATCGCAGCGCAATACGGTGGAGCAATGCAGTCAGCGGCGATTCCAACGCGCAGGATGCATGGGCGTTGTTGGCTGTAGGCGCGCCATCGAATGTGGTCGACATGTCCGCCAATCGCGTGTCCGCCTATGTAACCGCCGCCGGACCGCGCAAGGGACAAATGCTGGTGGCGGGACTTGCGGCGCTTAACCGGTTGAGCGCGGCCGATGCAGGGCAGGCGGCGCAGTCGGCCGGCGTGTCCCTGGCCGCGCAAAGCCGGTGGTCGCGTGCTATCGGGGCCGCCGCGCAAAGGGGCGAGCGTGCTACGGTCGCCATCCTTGCCGGTGTGGGCCTGCAAGTGGCGGACTGGGGTAAAGTGCCGCCTGAACATGTCTTCCATATCGTCGCGGCGCTTCACCGGGTGGGGCTGGACCCCGAAGCACGGATGATCGCTGCAGAGGCGATCACCCGCAGTTAGAGAGTGGAGAGCAGGTATCTTGTCCGGCGACCTGATCCTGATCGACCGCTTCCTGGAGATGATGGCGGCCGAGCGGGGGGCGGCGCGGAACACGCTGACCGCCTATCGCACTGATCTTCTGGCCGCGTCGGAGGCGTCTGGCGGATTGGAGGGCGCGGACGCAGCCACGCTGCAGGGGTTGACCGGGGAATGGGCTGCACTTGCCGCCTCAACGGTCGCGCGCAAAGTATCGGCGCTTCGCGGCTTCTATGCATTTCTGGAAGAGGAAGGGCTGCGGAGCGAAAACCCTTCGTCGGCGCTCCCAAAACCAACTTTGCGGCGGCCCCTCCCCAAAATCCTCACCACAGCGGAAGTCGACCGATTTTTCCAGGTGATCGAGGAACGGCTGGCGGTCGAGCATCCTTCCTTTCTGGACCTGCGCCTCTCCGCGCTGATCGAATTGCTTTACGGATCGGGCCTGCGGGCGACCGAACTCGTGTCCCTGCCGCACCGGGCCCTGGCGGCTGATCGCCCTTTCCTGATCTTGCGCGGTAAGGGCGGGCGTGAACGTCTGGTCCCCATTTCGGATCGGGCGCGCGCCGCCGTGGCTGCCTGGAGCGCGCATGTGCCAAAGGAATCGGCCTGGCTCTTTCCGTCCGGAAAGAGCCATCTGAGCCGCATTCGATTGTATCAGATGGTGAAGGAACTGGCGGTGGCGGCCGCAATAGCGCCGGAAAGGGTAAGCCCGCATGTGTTGCGCCACGCATTCGCCACGCATTTGTTGGAGGGAGGTGCGGATTTGCGCGCCTTGCAGACCATGCTCGGCCATGCGGACATCGGGACGACCCAAATCTACACGCATGTCGATAGTCGCAGGCTGGTCGAGTTGGTTAACCGTCGCCATCCCCTCGTTGACCTGAAGCCGTCCCGGTCCTAACGAGCGTCGCATGGTCAGTTTTCTGGATTTTGAGAAGCCGATAGCAGCACTGGAAGCCCGTGTTGCCGAGCTGCGCGAGACCGCCAATGAAGGCGATCTCAATATCGACAGCGAGATAGACAAGCTGCATCAGCGTTCGCAGAAGATGCTGACAGACATTTATGCCAAACTGACGCCTTGGCAAAAAACGCAGGTGGCGCGTCATCCAGACCGGCCGCACTTCACCCATTATGTAGCCGGAATTTTCCAGGATTTCGTGCCTCTGGCCGGAGATCGCGCCTTTGGCGACGATCAGGCGATCCTTGGCGGCTTCGCGACAATCAACGGCCGTAAGGTCATGGTGATGGGCCATGAAAAGGGTCACGACACCGCCACTCGCCTCAAACATAATTTCGGCATGGGCAAGCCGGAGGGCTACCGCAAGGCGATCCGGCTGATGCAGTTGGCGGATCGCTTTGGTTTGCCGGTGGTCACGCTGGTTGACACGTCGGGCGCGTTTCCGGGGGTGCAGGCCGAAGAACGCGGCCAGGCGGAAGCGATTGCCCGTTCGACCGAAGCCTGCCTGGCGCTAGGCGTGCCTATGGTCGCCGCGGTGGTGGGCGAAGGGGGATCGGGCGGCGCCATAGCGCTTGCGGCCGCCAACCGGGTCCTGATGTTCGAACATGCCGTCTATTCAGTGATTTCTCCCGAAGGCTGCGCGTCGATCCTGTGGCGCACGGCCGAGAAGGCGAGCGATGCCGCGACGGCGATGCAGGTAACGGCGCAGGATCTGAAGGCTCTGGGCGTGATCGACCGCATCGTGCCGGAACCCAAGGGCGGCGCGCATCGTCTGCCTCGCGAAGCTATCGCGACGCTGGGCAAGGCGATCGCAGAGGAATTGGATGGGTTGAGCGGGCAGGATGCGGCTGCGTTGCGTTCGTCGCGCGCCGACAAATTCCTGGCGATGGGTGGCTGACGCGCCGTAAAGACGCCGCTACTCTGTGGATCTATCGCGGATAATCGACGGAGAGACGCGCAATGACGAAACGGGGATGGCTGGCGATGGCGTCGCTCTGTGCGATCGGGCTGGCGGCGTCAGGCGCGATTGGCCAGCAAAAGCAGATACGCACGGTTTCCTCGATCTCCGCTGCAGACAAAGCGGCGGGGGCCAAGGCGCATCCGCAATTGGTCAAGGAATATGGCGGCGCGTACAGCGGCAGTCAGGTTGGCTATGTCACCACTGTGGCGCGCAAGATTGCGGTGCAGTCGGGCCTGTCCAATGCAGGCGGCGATTTTACGGTCACTCTGCTGAATTCGCCGGTGAATAACGCTTTCGCGATACCGGGGGGCTATGTCTACATCACCCGGCAGTTGATGGCGCTCGCCAATGATGAAGCCGAAATGGCGGGGGTGCTGGGGCATGAGATAGGCCATGTCGCCGCGCAGCACGGTCAACGGCGGCAACAGGCGGCGCAGCGCAACGCGATTGGCGGGGCGCTCCTTGGTTTGCTTACCGGCGCAGTCATGGGTGATTCCGGGCTTGGCGGGCTGTTGCAGAAGGGCATAGGCACAGGAAGCCAGTTGCTGACGCTCCGTTTCTCCCGAACGCAGGAATATGAGGCGGATGATCTGGGCATTCGGTATCTGGCGAAAGCTGGATATGATCCGCAAGCCATGTCCTCGATGCTGGCGTCGCTTGCCGCGCAGAACGCCCTTGATCAGCGGGCGACCGGCGATGCCCGATCCATCCCGGAATGGGCGAGCACCCACCCCGATCCCGCCGCTCGCGTCGGCCGGGCGGCGCAGCGCGCGCGCGAAACCGGCGCACGATCCAGCTTTCGCAATCGGGACGCCTTCCTGACCGCCGTAGATGGGATATTATATGGCGATGATCCAAAGCAAGGGACCATAAGCGGAAGCCGTTTCCTGCATCCTGAGCTACGCCTTGCCTTCACCGCCCCGGCAGGATTCGGCATGGAGAATGGCAGCGACGCGGTAAGCATCACCGGGTCAGGCGGTCAGGCGCAATTTTCGGGCGCGCCATATTCAGGAAATTTGCAATCCTATGTGGAAAGCATCTTCCGTTCGATCGCGGGTCAGGATTCAGGCAACCGTTTTGGCGAGATCAACCGGACGACCGTGAATGGCCTGTCGGCCGGCTATCTGACCGTCAGGGCGCAGAGCCAGTCGAGTCAGGTGGACGTCACCGTGTTCGCATATGAATTCGGTCCAAACAGCGCCTATCATTTTCTGCTGGTCACGCCTGCGGGCGCGGGGATCGGTCCATTCTCATCGCTGGTGGGGTCGCTAAGCAGGCTAAGCGCCCAGGACGCAGCCGCCATCAGGTCCAGGCGAATTTCGGTCGTTACCGTCAAAGCGGGCGATACTGTCGATTCTCTGGCCGGACGCATGGCGTATGCGGATATGCGGCAGGACCGGTTTTTGACCCTGAACGGTCTGCGTTCCGGCGACGCGCTCAGGCCCGGTCAGAAAGTGAAGATCGTTATAAACTGACGCTGCAAGCCAAATTCTGGGGGCTGGTCCTGCGCCAGCCCCTTATCGGCTTCTCAGAGGATCAGAGGTTATTGGAAACCTTCGAGAAGGTGTTCTTGACCTTCGTGCCAAGGTTCGACATCGCGGTGATCGCAGCGATGGCGATCAGAGCAGCGATCAGGCCATATTCAATGGCGGTCGCGCCCTTGTTATTCTTTATGATCTTGCGAATGCACGACATACGGAAAATTCCTCCAGGAAACGCCTATGGCGATAACCGAGCCATTATGGATGAAATCGGTTAATGTTCGCCTAAGGCCAAAAGGTCACCATTTCCGCAAAGAAAAAGGGCGGCAGGATCGTGCCCGCCGCCCTTCTTTGCGTCAGGTAATCCGTCAGGATTACATGTTGTTCGCAACCTTCGAGAAGGTGTTGGTCAGCTTGGTGCCGAGGTTCGACATCGCGGTGATGGCGGCAACGGCGATCAGAGCAGCGATCAGGCCATATTCGATGGCGGTCGCGCCCTTGTTGTTCTTCATGAACTTGCGGATGGACTTCATGTTCGGTCTCCTTGAAACTGTAATACGCTAGAACTACCCGGCTTCCTGGGCATCCCAAGTCAGCAATCACCGATTTAGAGGCAGGTTATTGACAAATATTTAACAGCGGGAGCCAAGGTGTCAGATATTGATGGTTAACTATTGTTAACGGCGTTTGCGACATTTCCCCACATGTTGGTTGTCTTGGTCGCTACTTGACGCAGGGCGATCGACATGACGAGGAAGATGAGGGCGAGGATCAGGCCATATTCCACAGCAGTCGCCGCACGCTGGCAGCGGACAAGGCGCATGCAGGCAAAAATTTGCAGGAAATGGCGCATGCTATCTCACCTGTTGCGGAGGGATGGACAATCTGTAAAACGGCGGCGGTTAACAAAATCCTATGACATCGCCCGACCTTCCGGCTCCTGCCTCCATCCTGCATGTCGTCGCGGCCGCCCTGGTGGACGCCGATGGCCGGGTGCTGTTGCAGCAACGGCCTGAAGGAAAACCGATGGCCGGGCTGTGGGAATTTCCTGGCGGCAAGATTGAACAGGGCGAGACGCCGGAAGCTGCGCTGATCCGTGAATTGCACGAGGAACTGGGCATCGTCACCCAAGGCAGTTGTCTTGCGCCGGCCGCGTTCGCCAGCGAGACGCTTGGCGAACGTCACCTGCTGCTGTTGCTGTATGTTTGCCGCAAATGGACGGGAATAGCCGAACCCCGGCATGCGACGGCTTTGAGATGGGTGAGGCCGGCGCAAATGTATGCGCTGGATATGCCCCCGGCAGATCTTCCCCTGATAGGCCTGCTCGACGCCTTGTTATGACGCTTTCGGGCTGAGCGCCTGAGCCAGCGACATGGTGGCGCTGCCCCGCCGGGCCGGTTTTGCCTGAGAGGGATCAGGTTTCCAGCCGCTCATATAATTGATCGCGAAACGCTCTGCCGTTTTGCCGTCCGCATCTGCCGCGTCGGCGAAGCGAGCGGCGGCCTTCGCCAATGTTTCACGAGAAAGAAGCGGCGGGCGGGACAGCAATATGTTGGCGGCTCCCATGCCGCGCAGATCGTCCAGGAGGCGGAACATCCCGCCATAACGGACGGTCAGCGTTTCCCCATCCGCGACAGGCATAGCAAAGCCAGCCCGGCTTAGCAGATCACCGGTGGCGCGAACATCGACCTGGGGATGGATATGCTGGCCAGGCCGGTTCCCCTCGGCGTCCAGCAAGGCGGCGCGAAGCACCGGCAGCGAGCCGGCGCCTGTAAAGGCGGCAAGCATCAATCCATCCGGGCGCAAGACACGGTTCATGAGGATAAGGGCGCCAGGCAGATCATTTACGCCATCCAGCGTGCCGCATGCGATGATGAGGTCGAAGCTGTTATCAGCAAAGGGCAGGGCGTCTTCGTCTGCCTGAACCCCGCCGTTGATGCTGGCATTGACGAAGCCTGGGTCGGTGCAGATTATGTTTTTGCCCATGGCGGAAAGCCGTTCCCGCGCACTCCCGTCCGGGCAGCCGATGATAAGCACGTCCGGTAAATCACGCTGCACGTCGTTCAGCCGGTCGAGCAATTCATCAAGCATATGACGATACAGGAAGTCGTGATCGGCAAAGGCCCTTGCCGCGCGGTCCCGGCGCATGGCGCGAAGGCGACGATCAAAGATTTCCGGAATTTGCCCTTCATTCATGAGCCGCCTTGTGCAGAAGCGCCCGACGAAGGACAAGAGGCGTATGAGCATGGCCTCGGTCTCCCGCACGATCTGGTGGAAAATAATCGGCTATGCCCTGCCGCCGCGTTGCCCCGGCTGCGGCGTGATCGTGGAAGATGATCATCGCTTCTGCCTGACCTGCTGGTCATCGATGCGGTTTCTCAGCGAACCATGCTGTGATCGTTGTGGAGCGCCGTTCGATCATGACCGGGGGGAGGGCGCTTTGTGCGGCGCGTGCCTGTCCGACCCGCCCGTCGTCGGTCGCGCACGAGCCGTGCTCGCATATGGAGACATCGCCCGAACCGTTGCACTCCGGTTGAAATATGGGCGCCGTATCGGCCTTGCGCGCCTGATCGCAGGGCAAATGGGGAGATTTGTACCGGTAGAGGGCCGGGCGGAGATGTTGCTTGTTCCAGTTCCATTGCATCGTTGGCGGCTGTGGTGGCGCGGTTTCAATCAATCGGCCCTCATCGCGGATCATCTGGGCCGGCTGTCCGGCATCGCGGTGGAAAAGGAAGCGTTGTTGCGCACCCGCCGGACGCCGCCCCTGCGCGGGCTTGACCCGGGACGGAGGAAAAAGACGGTGCGAGGGGCCTTCTCTGTGTCTCTGTCGCGGAAGCACAGGCTGATGGGCAAAACCATAATATTGATCGATGATGTGCATACCAGCGGAGCGACGGCCGATGCCTGCGCGCGCATCCTGCTGCGAAACGGGGCTGCCGCCGTCCACTTGATTTGTTGGGCGCGCGTATTGCCGGAGACCGCTGTCAAGGCCGATTGATGGCGGGACAGATTGACAATGCGCCCAACACCGCCAATCTCCTGATGATAAGAGAAGGAGCGTCGCAATTTCATGGCTCATGTCGAAATCTACACCAAGGCTTTTTGCGGGTATTGCGCGCGGGCCAAGGCGCTGTTGGAAAGCAAGGGCGTTGCGTTTGAGGAATATGACATCACCATGGGCGGGCCCAAGCGCGCTGAAATGCTGGAGCGATCGGCAGGCGGCGTCACCGTGCCGCAAATCTTCATTGATGGCGCACATGTCGGCGGCAGCGATGATCTGAGCGCACTCGACCGCGCGGGCAAGCTGGACCCCATGTTGAACGCATAGCCGGCAGACCGAAGATGCGCGCCGCCATCCTCCAGACGACTACCGGCATTGATCCGGCGGAAAACGCCAGGATGATCGCGGATGCGATCGATCGCGCCGCGCAGGGCGGCGCAAACATGCTTTTTACGCCAGAGATGGTTGGTTATCTCGATCGCGACCGGCGCAGGGCTGAGGCGACGCTGACCGATGAGGCGAACAGCGTCCTATTGGCCGAGGCGCGCAATGCCGCCGCCAAATCCGGCTTGTGGGTGCATCTGGGTTCGCTGCCTTTGAAGGATGAGCGGAGCGATGGGCGTTGGGCAAACCGTTGTCTGGTGATCGATGACAGCGGCGCCATTCGCGCGCGATACGACAAGATCCACCTCTTTGACGTCGACCTCGCAACCGGAGAAAGCTGGCGGGAATCGAACGTATATGGGCCGGGCGAACAGGTTGTCACGGTCGATACGCCCTGGGCGCGTATGGGACTGACCATCTGCTATGATCTGCGCTTTCCCGATCTCTACCGGGCTTTGACCAACGCGGGCGCGACCATTCTCCTCATCCCCGCCGCCTTTACGGTCCCGACCGGCGAGGCGCACTGGCACGTCATGCAGCGCGCGCGGGCTATCGAGGGCGCGGCTTTTGTCATTGCGCCGGCGCAGACGGGTTTGCATGCGGACGGCCGCACCACTTATGGGCACAGCCTGGTGGTCGACCCTTGGGGAGAGGTGTTGCTGGACATGGGACAGGAGAGCGGGATGGCTTTCGCCGATCTTGACCTTTCCCGCATCGACGCAGTACGCGCCAGGGTTCCAGCCATCGCAAACCGCCGCTCCTTACCCCTTGAAGTCACTAGATCATGATCGTTTTTGACCTGAAGTGCCGGCCCGGCAGTCATGTTTTTGAAGGCTGGTTCGGATCGAGCGAGGATTTTGAGAGCCAGAAGGCGCGGGGCCTCATCACTTGTCCGGTCTGTGGCGTGGGTGATGTCGAGAAGGCGATCATGGCGCCTGCCGTACCGGCAAAATCCAATCGCCAGTCCGCGCCGGTACCAGTAAGCTCCGGCGCTGATATGGCGAAGCTGCAAGCGGTCATGGAAAAGCTCGCTCAGGCGCAAAGCGAAGCGTTGAAGGATTCCCAATGGGTTGGCCGGAAATTCGCGGAAACCGCGCGCGCCATCCACTATGGTGAGCAGCCGCACCAAAATGTGCATGGCGAGGTTGCTCCCGCAGAGGCGCGCGCCCTGATCGAAGAAGGCGTGGAGGTAGCGCCCTTGCCATTCCCCGTAATTCCGCCCGACGTGCAGAATTGACCCGAAAGCGCCGCAGCCCTAGAGCAACCGGCGTCGCACCCATAGCTCAGCAGGATAGAGCGTCGGATTCCTAATCCGAAGGCCACAGGTTCGAATCCTGTTGGGTGCACCATCTGTCTTGCCGCTGGCCTTCAATTTGATGCGTTCTTTCGGCGCGTGACCCAGCCTTTTCGTGCGGCGGCGGAGCGTTGTTCTGGCGATCCTGGCTTGCCAGCGCGTCCGCCGCGTGACGAGGAGACATGCGTGTCGGGCTTGCCTCGTCCGGAACCGGATTTGTTGCCGCCGCCAGATTCCTTGTTAACCGTGGCCCATGCCCGGCTCTTGGCCTCTTTCTCGGGCACGCCGCGATCTTCATAACTTTCTTCAATATGCTGGGCTTTGCGCTTTTGTTTGTCGGTATAGGCGTCCTTGTCTCCGCGTGGCATCGATCCTCTCCTCATCATCCATATGGGGGCAACGAATGGGAGAGCCTCTTTTTCCCCTTCGTTGCTACCACCCTCAGATTGAACCGAAATTGCGTTGGCGTGTTATGATCTGACGCAGGATGTGCTGCGTCCAATCGGAGATGGCGGATGGCGGTTTCAGTTCTCTTTCCCGATGGAAGCCGCTCCAATGTTCCCGCCCAGCTAATTGGCCGCAAAGGCGATGAAGGTATGATATTGGGCGGGTTCAGGCAGGTGCCCCTGAACTGTGATCCCGTTTGGCGATATGTTCAGGAAGATGGCATGTGGATAGCCAAATCCAGGCACGGACCGGACGTGCGGCATCTGTCTCCACGCGAAGAACCCTGCTGGTGGGAAGGCATTCCCCAGATGTGTGAGCCTGCGCTACCCGATAAATCGCGGGACGTTTCCTTAAGGACCGCTGCCTAAAGCTGGCGGCGGGTTTAAGCTGCATCAGTCCCCTTAGAGGACAGACAGCCGATGATCTTCTTCAACCGTTATCGGATCGCGCGTCGCCACCGGACGCGCATGCCAGTTATCTTGTTCAAAAGTGTAGCGGACATGATTGCCGCGCCGGAAATGCTCACCGTCCCAGGCGATAACCTGTAGCTCCAGATCATTGTTGCACGCGACATGCAGCCAGTTGAAGCTTTGCAGTTCATTGTTCCTGAACCGGGTCGACGTCGCTGTCCCGGCCTGGATAACCAAGGCGGAGCCTGCATTTTCCACCATCTTGCGCGCGGCTTCCGCATAGGTACGGTGAAAATGACCGGCGAGCGCAATGTGGACACCGGTCTCGCATACGGATCGCACTGCGTCATCATGGCGGCCGACTGCTTCCGTCAGTTCGCCGCCTTCGCCGATCGGCATGGCGAAAAGGGGATGATGGGTGACAAGTATGCGCGTTTTATGGGCCGCCACCTTTTGGAAGCGTTCGTGGATGATGGTCATCTGGTCGCGGTTGATGCGGCCGTCCTTTATCGTCAGCGAACGCGCGGTATTGATGCCCAAAACGGCTAGTTCATCATTTTCGAACCAGGGGCACAGGTCGTTGTCGATATAGCGCCTGTACCGGCGGAGCGGCGCGCCAAACCTGCGCGCGATGTCATAGAGCGGGATATCATGGTTGCCCGGCACGACGAGCGTCTGGAAACCCGCTGCGCGCAATCTGTTGAGATAGGCGGACGCTTCGCGGAACTGGTCGACCCTGGCCCGCTGCGTGAAATCGCCGCTGATGATCACCAGGTCGGGCCGATGTTCCTCCAGCCATGCCTCCGTGGCTCTGACGACTTTGGGATCATGCGCCCCAAAATGAATGTCGGAAAGATGTGCGATGCGCGCCATAGGAGAGTGAACGAGTTTTTGCGCATCTTGTTTCCATGCCGTCTGGACCTTGTTCGCGCCGCGCGCGTTGTTGCGGCATGACAACGAAATCTGTTCCGCGCCAGGCCGTGCTCATCGTCAACGCGCATTCGCGAAAGGGGCAGAAGCTCTTTGATGACGCCAGGCAAAAGCTGGAGGCGGCGGGCGTGGAATTGCTTGCCGCTCATGCGGTGCGGAACCCGGACCGGCTTGCCGCCACGGTGCGGGATGCCGTGAAAAGCGATGCGCCGATGATCATCATAGGCGGCGGCGACGGGTCGATGTCCGGCACCGTTGACGAATTTGTGGGAAGCCAGTGCGTGTTTGCGGTTCTACCGCTTGGCACCGCAAACAGCTTCGCCCGGACGCTCGGCGTTCCGCTCGACCTCGACAGCGCTATTGCCGTGATCGCGAACGGCCGGCGGCGCAGGATCGATCTGGGGATGATCGACGGCGACTATTTCGTGAATGCGGCCTCGATCGGCCTGTCACCGATGATCGGCGAGACAGTGCCCCACAAGCTCAAGAGATATCTTGGCCGCATAGGGTATCTTGCCTGGGCCGTGCGATGTTTTGTCGGCCTCCGCCCGTTTCGGCTTATCATTGATGATGGTTCCGGCGAACGGCGGATGTGGGCGACGGAAGTGCGTATCCTGAACGGCCGGTTTCATGGCGGTGTCGAGCTGACGGAAGATGCCGATGTCGATAGCGGCGAGATCATTATTCAGGCCGTGACCGGACGGAGCCTGTTGAGGCTGGTGCTGGATTGGTACGCGAAATTCTTCAAGCTGCGGTCGCGTGAGGCTCATGCGGAGGATTTTCGCGGACGGGAGTTTTTGCTCGACACGCGCCCGCATCATCGCATTTCGATAGATGGCGAAGTTCTGGCCACGACTCCGGTCAAGGTGAAGGTGGCCGCCAGCGCAATCGATGTTGTAGTTCCCATGACGGATGGGCCGGCCTTGTCGTAAAAAGGGGCTAGGACCCGTGGAGCGTCGAACGGGATCAGCTTCATCATCGGCCGCAAATGGTCTAACGACCTGAACATCACGATTTCAGAAGGCGAACAGCGCGACAGATGAGTTCCCAAGGCAAGCCGAAGCTCCATCCCATTCCCCATGAGGAATTTTTGAGGGACATAGAAACGCTGGCTACCGGGATAGAGCAAGATAACTGGCGGCCGGATTTTGTGGTCGGCATTGGCAGGGGCGGGCTGGTCCCCGCAGTCTATGTGTCCCACCGCTTGAACCTGCCGATGCTTTCGATCGATCATTCGGCGGGTTTGCCGGCGTTCGGCGCGGATATGGTGGGAGACATAGCTGGCAGGAGCGGCGCAGGTCAGAAATTCCTGTTTGTCGACGATATCAACGACAGCGGCGCGACCATTGCGCATTTCCGTTCTGCACTGGGCGGAGATGGCAATGGCAATGGCAATGTGCGGTTCGCCGTCCTGATATCCAATCGAACATCGCGAGCCGCGGTGGATTATCAGGCGCAGGCAATAGACCGGACAGAAGATAAGCGCTGGTTCGTTTTCCCCTGGGAAGCAGTGGGCGAGACGGAAACGATCATGGAGGAGGCGCAATCCCTCCCCGAACGGCTGGCGTAAGGGGTCAGCCCGCAGCCATATAAGCGAACCGGACGATAAACAGGGCGGTCAGCAGCAGCAGCAGCCAGTCGGCTCGCGTGATCCGCCCCCGCATTACCTTCAGCACTGCATGCGCAATGAGGCCGAAGGCCAGCCCATTGGCGATTGAGAAGGTCAGCGGGATCAGCGCCACGGTCAAAAATGCCGGTATGGCGATTTCAGGATCATCCCATTCCACTTCCGCCAGCGGAGTCATCATCAGACCGCCCACCAGGATCAGCGCAGGCGCAGTGGCGGCGATGGGGATGAGCTGGGCGTAGGGCGCAACCAGCATGGTCGCCAGGAACAGCAGGCCAGTGACGATCGCCGTCAGGCCGGTGCGCCCGCCGGCCTGCACGCCCGCGGCGCTTTCCACATAGGAGGTGACGGTGCTCGTTCCCGCAACCGCGCCAACCATCGTGGCGGTCGCATCGGTCAGCAATATGGGTTTCAGCCGGGGGATATGGCCATCCGGCCCGATCAGTCCGGCGCGTTTTGACACGGCGACCAGCGTGCCGAGATTGTCGAACAGGTCCACGAACAGGAATACGAACAGGATTTCGAACAGGCCCAGCCCATGCTTGCCGCCAATGCCGAATACGCCCGCCAGATCGAGCTGGAATGCCGTACCCGTGAGCGCCGTCAGGGAATATGGCTCCACCTTCATCTCGACCATGCCGGTTGCCCAGCCGAGCGCAGCGGTCGCGAGGATGCCGATCAGCATGGCCCCGCGTATTTTCCACACGCTGAGTATCGCGATCAGCAACAGGCCGAACAGCGCCAGACCGACGGCGGGGGTGCGCAGGTCGCCCAAGCCGACCGATGTCGCTGGATTGCTGACGACGATCCCGGCATTGCGCAGCCCGATGAAGCCAAGAAACAGGCCGATGCCGCCAGCCACAGCGGCGAACAGGTGCAGGGGAATGGTGGTGACGATCAACTGGCGTATGCCCGCCAATGTCAGGAGCAGGAAAGCGACGCCGGAGAGAAAGACGCAGCCGAGGGCGACGGGCCAGGGCACGCCCATCTGCTGCACGACGGTAAAGCTGAAATAGGCGTTGAGACCCATGCCCGGAGCAAGCGCCAAGGGCGTGTTTGCGGCAAAGCCCATCAGGATGCTGGCGAATGCCGCAGCGAAGCAGGTGGCGGCGGCGACGGCCGCAGGAGGCATGCCGGCCTGTCCGAGAATGGCGGGATTGACCAGCACGATATAGGCCATGGTCAGGAAGGTCGTGACCCCGGCCAGAATTTCCGTCCGCACCGTCGTACCGCGTTCGACAAGCGCGAAGCGGCGATCGAGCGCAGTTCGCAAGCCACCGGCACGGATCATCAAACACCCCCTTGGTCGATATCGTCCCCGCCCCGCGGCATTTCTGACCGATGCCCGATCATCAGCCTATCAGGCGCGCTTCCGATTGCAATGTGGCCGGTGACAAGAGCTTATCCGGCGTCGCCGCCGACCGGAGGCAGCGTGCAGACGTCCACCCATTGCGCATTGGTGATTTCCGCCAGCCGGTCCGGCGTGACTTCGACCGATGCGGTGCGCGATCCGGCCGCCGGGAAAACCGAAGTGAAGGCGCGGAGCGAGATATCGCAATAGACGGGCAGGGGCGTCGCAAGGCCGAACGGGCAAACGCCGCCGACCGGATGCCCGGTAAGCGCCATCACCGTGTCCGCATCGAGCATCCGGGGCTTGCCGCCCAGCGCATCCCGCGTCTTGCGATTGTCCAGACGGGCGTCGCCCCGCGCCACGACCAGCAGGGTTTCGTCCCCGACCTTCAGGGAGAGGGTCTTGGCGATCCGGGCGGGTTCGACCCCCAGCGCCATCGCTGCTTCGGCGACGGTGGCGGTGCTTGCGCCCTGATCGATGATGGCCAGTTCCGGGGCCGAGCGCGCCAGAAAGCTTTGAACCGACTCCAGGCTCATGCGCCGCGCATCTCGCCCAGTTTCCGTTCCCAGGCGAGCGCGTGGGAAACGATGGTGTTCAGGTCCGCATGCTGCGGTTTCCACGGGAAGCGGGCCATGATTGCCCGATTGTCCGATATCAGCGCATCGGGATCGCCAGCGCGCCGCGCCTCAAGGCGGCGGTCGACGGTCATGTTCGTCACCCGGTCCACCGCGTCGAGCACCTCCAGCACGGAAAAGCCCCGGCCATAGCCGCAATTGAGGGTGTGGCTGCGGGTCGGGTCAGCGATCAGGGCCTCCAGCGCCAGCACATGCGCGTTGGCGAGATCGGAAACATGGATATAGTCGCGGACGCCGGTCCCGTCGGGCGTGTCATAGTCCGTGCCGAACACGGAGACATGGCTCCGTTTGCCAAGGGCGGCCTCCACGGCGACCTTGATGAGATGCGTGGCCCCGGCGGTGGACTGGCCGGAGCGTCCCTGCGGATCAGCGCCAGCGACATTGAAGTAACGCAGCGCGCAATAGGTGAAGGGATGCGCCTTCGCCACATCCTCCAGCATGATCTCCGTCATCAGCTTCGACATGCCGTAAGGGTTGATCGGCCGCTTGGGCGTATCCTCCCGCACCGGGCTTTCCTCCGGGACGCCATAGGTCGCGGCAGTGGAGGAAAAGATGAAATGGGGTACGCCGCAACGCACGGCGCTTTCGATCAGCGCGCGGCTGCGCACCGTGTTGTTGTGGTAATATTTGAGCGGGTCGGACACGGATTCCGGCACCACGACCGATCCGGCGAAATGCATGATCGCCCCGACTCCATGATCCCGCAGCAGCTTTTCGACCATCGGCTGATCAGCGATATCGCCATCGACGAACGGCACGTCCTGCGGCACCGCCCAGCGGAAGCCGGTTACCAGATTGTCGATGACGACCACCGGCCATCCGGCATCCTGCAGCGCGAGAACCGCGTGGCTGCCGATATAGCCCGCTCCGCCGGTTACCAGCACAGTCGGTTTGTTACCCATCCGTTTCCAACTCCTTGCCAGCGCCGCGATAGTGCAGCGCAGCATCGATTGGCAAGGAATTGGAAGGGGTCAGGCCGCCTTTTGCACCGCTTCGTCATAGAATGAGACGGTGCGCGCCGCCATGTCGCGGAGTTGCTGGGTCGGCGCGAAGCGGTCTCCATGCGCTTGTGCAAGCCGATCGAGCACCTTCACGACATGCGCGATGCCGACCGTATCCATATGGCTGAACGGTCCGCCGGTGGATGGCGCAAAGCCCCAGCCGAACACCGCGCCGACGTCTCCGTCCTCCGGCGTCTCCAGCACGCCTTCCTCAAAGCAGCGCGCGCATTCGATGAGCTGGCGGTAAAGCAGGCGCTCGCGCACTTCCTCGACGGAAGGCTGGGCGGCGGCGGGCGGGAACTGATCGGCCAGGCCGGGCCAAAGCAGTTTCTTTCCGTCATCGGGATAATCGTAATAGCCCTTGCCATTCTTGCGGCCAAGGCGGCCGAGTTCGACCATCGTCGCCATGACATCGTCGGACGCCTGATGTTTGTAGGCGTCGCCCAGATCGGCCTTCGCCGCCTTCATGACCTTGTAGCCAAGCTCGATCGACACTTCGTCGGACACGGCGAGAGGGCCAACCGGCATGCCGAGCTGCTTGCCGGCATTTTCGATGAGTGCAGGAGTCACGCCTTCCGCGATCAGTTCGGCGCCCTCCTGCACATATGTCCCAAAGCAGCGCGAGGTGTAGAAGCCGCGGCTGTCATGCACGACGATGGGCGTCTTTTTGATCTGCGCAACGAAATCCAGCGCCTTGGCAATGGCTTGCGGGCCTGTCTTTTCACCGACGATAATCTCCACCAGCGGCATTTTTTCAACCGGTGAGAAGAAATGCACGCCGATGAAATTTTCCGGTTTCGACCAGGCCTGCGCAAGCCCCGTGATGGGCAGGGTGGAGGTGTTGGAGCCGAAGATGGTGTCCGCGCCCAGCACGGCTTCCGTCTTGTGTGTAGCGTCCGCCTTGATGGCGCGATCCTCGAACACGGCCTCAATCACGAAATCGGCGCCGGCAAGGTCCGCAAAGTCCGCCGTGGGGGTAATGCGGGCGAGGGTGGCGGCCAGCTTCTCCGGCGTCATGCCCTTGCCCAGACGCTTCGACAGGACGCTTTCGGCGTGCGCCTTCCCTTTTTCGGCCGATGCCATGTCACGGTCCAGCAGGATGACATCGATCCCCGCCTGCGCCGAGACGGTGGCGATGCCCGCGCCCATCATGCCCGCGCCCAACATGGCGAGCTTTTTCGTCGGGGCTTTTGCTTCGCCCTTGGGACGGCGCGCGCCGCGTTCGGCCGCCTGCTTGTTGACGAACAGGGTGCGGATCATGTTGCGCGCCTGCGGGTCGACAATAACCTTCGCGAAATATTTGCTTTCGATGCGGATGGCGCGGTCGAATGGCAGGAGAGCGCCTTCATAGACGGCCGAAAGCAGGGCGATGGGCGCATTCATCGTGCGCTGGGTCTGCTTCATCGTCATCGGCACCGCGCCGATGAAGGTTTGGATGAAGGCGGGGTTAAAACCGCCTGCGCCGCCGGGGAATTTGAAATCCTTCTTGTCCCACGGCTGAATGATGGAATCGGGGTTCGCCTTCAGCCATGCCTTGGCCGCGTCCGTGGCGGTCCCTTGCGGTACGACCGCATCGACGACCTTCAGCATCGCCGCCTCAGTCGGGCGAAAGAGCTTGCCCTGAAGCATGTAGATCAGCGCGGTCTGGACGCCGGTGATGCGGGGCAGGCGCTGGCTGCCGCCGCCGCCGGGGAACAGGCCGATCATGATTTCGGGCAGGCCAAGCTGGGTCTTGGCGCTGTCGCCAACGACGCGATAGTGGCAGGCGAGCGCCAGTTCGAAACCGCCGCCGACGCAAGTGCCTTCAATGGCGCAGGCCACGGGCTTGCCGCAGGTTTCCAGGCGGCGGAACAGGGCGTTGAGCACGAACACCTTGTCGAATACGGTCGCCATGTCCGTCTTTCCGTCCGGGCCGGGGGCCAGCATGGCGGGCAGGGCCTTCAGGTCCATGCCGCCCATGAAGCCGCTATCCTTGCCGGAGCGAATGACGGCGCCCTTGATCGCATCCTCGCCCGCAATCCGGTCGATAGCGGCCGAGAGGTCCGCGATGAATTCAGGGCCGATGACGTTCATCGACTGGCCGGGCACATCGATGGTGAGTGTGGCGATGCCGTCGGCGTCAGTTTCGAACTGGATGGTGGTCATGGCTCAAACCCTCTCGATAATCGCGCCGGTGCCCATGCCCGCGCCGATGCACAGATTGACGAGGGCGGTGCCCTTGCCGCTGCGTTCCAGTTCCTCCAGCGCGATACCCAGGATCATCGCGCCGGTCGCGCCGAGCGGATGGCCCATGGCGATCGCGCCGCCATTCACGTTGACGTCCGCATGGTCGAGGTTGAGCGCCTGCATGTAGCGCAGGACGACCGCGGCGAACGCTTCGTTCAATTCCCACAGGTCGATGTCGGTCTTGCTCATGCCGGATTTCTTGAGCAGCTTACCCGCGACAAACTCCGGGCCGGTCAGCATGATGGTGGGTTCCGACCCTATCGAGGCCATCGCCTTGATGCGGGCGCGGGGTTTCAGGCCATATTTCTCACCCATCGCCTTGTTGCCGATGAGGATCGCGGCGGCGCCGTCGACGATGCCGGAGCTGTTGCCGGCATGATGGACATGGTTGATCCGCTCGATTTCCGGATATTTCAGCAGGGCCACCGCGTCGAAACCGGGCATATCCTCGCCAAGCGCGGTGAATGCGGGTTTCAGCGAGGCAAGCGACTGCATATCCGCGTCGGGGCGCATATGTTCGTCATGGTCGAGCGCGACGAGGCCGATGACATCCTTCACCGGGACGACCGAGCGGGCGAAGCGCCCTTCCTTCCAGGCATGGGCGGCGCGCTTCTGGCTTTCGACCGAATATGCGTCGACGTCCGTGCGGGAAAAGCCGAACTTGGTGGCAATCAGGTCCGCCCCGATGCCCTGGGGCGCGAAATAGGTTTTCCAGTTGACGGCGGGGTCCATGGCCAGTGCGCCGCCGTCCGACCCCATGGGCACGCGGCTCATCGATTCCACGCCGCCGCCGATGGCGAAATCCGCTTCGCCGGAGATCACCTTGGCCGCAGCGAGGTTCACCGCCTCCAGCCCCGACGCGCAGAAGCGGTTGATCTGCATACCCGCCGTGGTTTCGGCATAGTCGGCGTTCAGCACAGCGGCGCGACCAATGACCGCGCCCTGTTCGCCGACGGGCGTCACGCAGCCCAATATCACATCGTCCACATCGGCGGTGTCGATGGCGGTGCGGTCTCGCACGGCCTCCAGCATTTGCGTCGCAAGCTGGATCGGGGTGATGTCGTGCAGCGAACCGTCCTTCTTGCCCCGCCCACGGGGCGTGCGAACGGCGTCGTAGATGAAGGCTTCCATGGCCTGGTCTCTCCATTTCGCGCCCTGGCGAAAGCAGCGCGTCTGCGGCCAATGTGCGCGGGCGGGACGAAAGTGCAAGAGGGCGCGCAAAGGCCGCAGCCCGGCAAACAAGGCGGGATGCGCGCGAGGCAGGCGTTGCCGTAGCGACAGCGGCTGACGCTATTTCGCAAAAATATTTTTTGCGAATGCGCGAACGCTGTGTTTCCCTGGCTCATGCTGTTCAAGGCGAAGCCCAGCCGCTAGGAGTCGCCACCGAAACAGCATCGGGGACGCAGCATGGAAAGATATAGCCGGATCGCCATTATCCTGCACTGGACGATTGCGGCCTTGCTTGCGTTCCAGATATCCCTGGGCTGGGGCCTTGAGGAAGCGGGTGCGCGGGGTTTTGCCGCGTTCCAGTTGCACAAGTCGATAGGCATCAGCATCCTGGTCCTGACGCTGGCGCGCATCGCGGTGCGATATTGGAAGCCGAGGCCCGCGCCGATGGAAGGCGGCTTGACCGGCGCTCTCGCCAAGGCGGTGCATCTGGGCCTGTATGTTTTCATGCTGGGCGGTCCGCTGACGGGATGGGCGCTGGTCTCCACCGCCAAGGTGACGGTGCCGACGCTGATATTCGGTACTATCCCCTTGCCGCACCTGCCGCTGCCGCATGGCGTGCATGAGGCAGCGGAAAATGCGCATGGGCTGATCGCCTGGATCGGCATTGCCCTGTTCCTGCTGCATGTGGCGGGCGCACTGCGGCATCATGTGCTGATGCGGGATGGCCTTATCTACCGGATGGTGCCTGCGCGATCGCTGGGCATGATGCTGGCGCTGATCGCGGCGATCCCGGCGGGGCTGTTCCTTGGCAAGGCGATTTTGCCGAAGGGCGTGGCGGCATCCGCCCCCGCAGCCGTGGCGGACAATGCCGCCGAGGCGGTGGATATGGCCGAGGCCAATGTCGCCGACGCGGCTGCGGGCAATGTTGTCGAAGCCGTGGCGGACAATGCCGCCGAAGCCGCGGAGGAAGCGCCCGCAGGACCGCCACCCGTATGGACTGTCCAGCCGGGCGGCAAGATCGGTTTCTCCGTGACCAATGACGGTGACACCATAGCCGGAGGCTTTTCACGCTGGACCGCCGACATAGTGATGGACCCTGACCATCCCGAAACGGCCTCCATCTCGGTCGATATCGACCTGGCGAGCGCCAGCGTCGGAGATCCGACGCAGACGAGCATGCTGGCGGGTGACGAATTTTTCGGCGTCGCGGCGCACCCCCGGGCGAAGTTCGTGGCCAAGGGCGCGGAGAAGACGGGAGCCAATAGCTATCGCGCGAAGGGAACCCTGACCCTGAAGGGCGTGTCCAAGCCGCAGGCGATACGCTTCACCCTCTCGGGAACCGGGCTGAAACGGAAAGTCGAGGGGACGGGAACGATCGCGCGGGCCGCGTTCGGCGTCGGCAATGGCGACAGCAGCGGGGGGTTGGCCCCCAATGTTTCGCTGACCTTCGCATTCGATGCTGCGGGAAAATTGCCTTGACGCATACCGGACAGATTGCGTTTCGCTGATTGTAATCAGGCATCTTTCATAGCTGTTATGCCCGCCTCGCACTGGCTATTGCCGGTTTTGCACCCCATATGGGCCGGGAAACGGTAAAAAAGAGGATGAGCTATTGAGTGATCCGGCCTTGGGAGACGGCAGTCAGGTTTCTTCACCGGAAAAGATGGCGGTGCCCGACGATGTTGCGGAAGCCATCCGCACCCTGATCCGCTGGTCCGGCGACGACCCCAGCAGGGAAGGGCTGATCGACACGCCGAAGCGGGTTGCGCGGGCGTGGAAGGAATATTGCCGGGGCTATGCTGAGGACCCCGCCTATCATCTGTCCCGCATCTTCCATGAAGTGGGCGGCTATGACGAGATCGTGCTGCTGAAGGACATCCCGTTCCAGTCGCATTGCGAGCATCATATGGCGCCGATCACCGGCCACGCCCATATCGCCTATCTGCCCGGCGATTATGTGGTCGGGATTTCCAAGCTGGCGCGCGTGCTGCACGCCTTCGCCCAGCGGTTACAGGTTCAGGAACGGCTGACGGCCGAGGTTGCCGATTGCATCTGGGAAAATCTGAAGCCACAAGGGGTGGCGGTGGTCATAGAGGCGACCCATGGCTGCATGACGGGGCGCGGCGTGCGTACGCCAGGCGTCATCATGAAGACCAGCCGGATGATGGGTGCGTTCCGGGATGACGAGAAAAGCCGGAAGGAAGTTCTCAAACTGATGGGTGTATGAGCGGCGCGTGAGTGAAGATGGGGGCACATATCGTCCGCTCCGCGCGCCAGCCGCGCAGGAGGTGACTTCCGGCCTGCCGGTTTCGGGAAGGCGTTTGGCGCTGATCACCGGGGGGCACAGGCGGCTGGGCGGCATCATTGCCGCCGCTTTGGCGAAGGCCGGATTCACCCTTGCCATCCATGGCAGCCACGACACGTTGCTGGATGGTGGAATGGCGCAGTTGTTCGAGGAGAACAACACGGCCTGGCAGGGCTTTGTCGCGGATTTCACCAATCTGGAAGCGGCCGACGAACTGATCGCCAATGTGTCCTCGGCCTTTGGCCGCCCGCCGGACCTGCTGGTCAACAGCGCCGCGATCTTCGGGCAGGACAGGCTGGAAAATGTCACGCCGGACACGCTGATGCAGCATTATGCCGTGAACTGCGCCGCGCCGACCCTGCTGACCAAGGCGTTCGCCATGGTGCCGGCGGGGCCGACGGATCGCTGCATCGTCAACATCCTGGATCAGCGGATCGCGCAGCCGCATGGCGACCAGCTATCCTATACGCTGTCCAAGATGGCGCTGGCCGGACTGACTCAGGTGGCCGCGCGGGAACTTGCCCCGCAAATCCGCGTCAACGGGGTGGCCCCCGGCCTGACGATCGCGACGCCCGATTATTCGGACGATCAGATGCAGGATCTGGCGAAGGCCATGCCGCTTGGACGCCTGCCGCTGGCGGAGCAGATTGCGGAGGCCGTACTGTATCTGGCCAATGCGACCGCAGTGACGGGGCAGGTGCTGTATGTGGACGGCGGCGCCCATATGCAGAGCTACACGCGCGACTTCATGCACCTGTAGACCGGCCGTCCGCCACGACGATCTCCGGCAGGACGGCGTCCAGCAGGAGCATCCCGGCGGAGGTGACGCGCAGGCGGCCGCCATCTTCTTTCAGCAGGCCGAGGGCGCCTAACCGGCCGATCGCCTGCGCATCGACAAGCTGGGCCTTCGTCATTCCGGTTTGTTCGCCGATCCTTTCCAGATCGACTCCTTCGCGCAGGCGCAGTCCCATCAGCAGCGCTTCGGCAGCGCGGTCGGAGGCGGACAGCGACTCCTCGCTTTTCAGTCCGTGACCGTTGCGGGCAACGGCATCGATCCAGTTTTCCGGCTTGCGGTGGCGCAGGGTGGCCATTGCATCGCGGCGGCCGTGCGCGCCGGGTCCTATCCCCACATAATCGCCATATCGCCAATAAGTGAGGTTGTGACGGCTTTCCTGCCCGGCGCGCGCATGATTGCTGATTTCATAGGCGGGCAGGCCAGCGCCCTCCATCATGGCCTGGGTCAGTTCAAACAGCGTCGCGGCATGATCAGGGTCCGCCGGGATAAAGTCGTTCCGGCGCACCATGGTTTCGAAACGGGTGCCCGGCTCTATGGTCAGTTGATAGAGCGAGAGGTGGCCGGTGCCGAAGCCGAGCGCGCGCGCCAGCTCCGCTTCCCACTCGGCTTCGCTCTGGCCGGGGCGGGCATAGATCAGGTCGAAGGTGACGCGGCCGAACGTCGCCTGCGCCAGATCGAGGGCGGCAAGGGCCTCCTCCACGTCATGGGCGCGACCGAGGAAGCGCAGCGCCTGATTATCCAGCGCCTGCAGGCCGAGCGACACGCGATTGACGCCCGCGGACGCCAGATCGGCGAAACGCGCCGCCTCGACCGAGCTTGGATTGGCCTCCAGCGTGATCTCTATGTCCGGCGCGAAACCCCAATGCCGTTCCGCCGCCTGGATAAGCGCGGCGGCCGTTTGCGGGGGCATGAGCGAGGGCGTGCCGCCGCCGAAGAAGATCGAGGATAAGCGGCGGCCTGGCGTGAGCGCGGCCTCATGCGCCATGTCCGCCAGCAGCGCGCTTTGCCATGCCGCCTGGTCCACGCTGTCGCGCACATGGCTGTTGAAGTCGCAATAGGGGCATTTGGAGACGCAGAAAGGCCAATGAATATAGAGCGCTAAAGGCGCGCCGGTTCGGCCGCTGTTCATCGGGGCTAGGGTAGGGGCTTCGGCCATGACGGGCGGATTCCTTAAGCGCATTTCGAAATATTGGCCAACATTCTTGGCGCTCGCCGCTTTTCCCGCGCAGGCGCAGACGGATTTGCAGCGCGATGTCCGGGACCGCTGGTACAATCCGGACAAGCCGCAGCCGCGCGGCGAGGGATTGTTGAAATATCATATGCTGACGGCCCACAACCGGGCGCGGGCGGCGGCGGACGTGCCGCCGCTTGTCTGGGACCAGGCGTTGGCGAACGAAGCGGGGGCCTATGCCCGCGTGCTGGCGCGGAGCCGGACGTTCAAGCATAGCAGCAAGGCGCAGCGATCGAAGCCGCAGGGCGAAAATCTGTGGATGGGGTCCCAAGGCGGCTTCACCTATGCCGAGATGGCGGCGAGCTGGGTGAATGAGAAGCGCTATTACCGCCCCCGCGCGGTGTTGCCGGACATCAGCACGACCGGCGACTGGCGCGATGTGGGGCATTATACGCAGGTGATCTGGCGCAGCACGACGGCGGTGGGCTGCGGCCTCGCCTCCAATGGCGACGATGATTATCTGGTCTGCCGCTATTCGCCGCCGGGCAATGTCTTTGGCCAGAACGCCACGGCCGGGAAGCCTTAGGGTATAGCGCCCGAAATCCAATCGTTAGCCCTGGGCGAGGTCTAAGGCTCCAGCCTCGCTCCGCCTGAATGGAGGCCGGGTGGATTGGCTTTATATGATCCGCGCTAGAATGCCGCCGCGACCAGCTTGGCGAAGGCGTCGGCGCGATGGCTCATGGCGTGCTTGGCGTCCGGGTCCATCTCGCCGAAGCTGATATCGTGGCCGATGGGCTGGAATATGGGATCATAGCCGAAGCCCTTGTCGCCGCGCGGGGGCCAGACGAGGGCGCCGTCGACCCGGCCTTCAAACACCTCGACATGGCCGTCCGGCCAGGCAAGGGCGAGGGCGCAGACGAAATGAGCGTCATGCCCGGCATCCGGTCCCTTCGCCTCCACCGCTTCATGAACCAGGCGCATCGCAAGGCCGAAATCCTTGTCCGGCCCAGCCCAGCGGGCGGAGAAGATGCCGGGATCGCCGCCCAGCGCCTCAACGCATAGCCCGCTGTCGTCGGCGAGAGCGGGTAGGCCGGACAGATCGGCGGCCTGCATCGCCTTCAACTCCGCATTGGCGACGAAGGTCGTGCCGGTTTCTTCCGGTTCGGGCAGGTCGAGCGCGGCGGCGGATACAGGCTCGATCCCATAGGGGCCGAGCAGCGCCTGTATTTCCCGCACCTTGCCGGTATTGTGACTGGCGATGACCAGCTTGCCGGGCTTCAGCTTGCGGATCGCTTGCTCGTTACCGGCATTGTCTGTCATGTTTGTTATCCTACTCTTGTTGTGCTCCTGCGAACGCAGGAGCCTAGAGTGCGCAATCGCTCCCGATGACCCTAGGCTCCTGCTTTCGCAGGAGCACTATATTTGACGATGGCCGCCGATTAACGCCCGGTAGCCTTGTCCTGCGCCGCGAAAATCTGGGTGCAGCCGATACGGGCAAGCCGCAGGAGGCGCAGAAGCTCCTCCTCGTCATAGGTCGCGCCTTCGGCGGTCGCCTGGACTTCGGCGAACTTGCCGTCGCCGGTCAGGATCAGGTTGGCGTCGGCCTCCGCATTCGAATCCTCGTCATAGTCGAGGTCGAGGACGGGCGTGCCCTTGTAGATGCCGCAGCTAATCGCCGCGACCTTCTGGAGGATCGGGTCCTCCTTGATCGCGCCGGAGGCGAGCAGCTTGTCGACGGCGATGCGCATCGCGACCCATGCGCCGGAAATCGACGCGGTGCGGGTGCCGCCATCGGCCTGGATGACGTCGCAGTCGAGAGTGATCTGACGCTCGCCGAGCTTCTTCATGTCCATGACCGAGCGCAGGGAGCGGCCGATGAGGCGCTGGATTTCCTGGGTGCGGCCCGACTGCTTGCCCTTGGCCGCCTCACGCTGGCCGCGGGTGTGGGTGGCGCGGGGCAGCATGCCATATTCCGCCGTCACCCAGCCTTCGCCCTTGCCGCGCATGAAGGGCGGCACGCGCTCCTCGACCGAGGCCGTGACGAGCACGCGCGTCTGGCCGAAGCTGACGAGGCAGCAGCCCTCTGCATGGACAGTGAAATCAGGCTCCATGGTGATGGTGCGCATTTGGTCGGGGGCGCGGCCGGATGGGCGCATAGGTCTTTACTCCAGTTAAACTGGCGGGGGCTTAGCGCCGTCGGTGGCGTCTTGCCAGTGGGCCTTGAGAAAAAGGCGGCGAAGCCAGTAGAGGCGCGATCAGGCAAGGCCCGATGAGTTGAGGCGTGACGAGTTAAGGCTTGATACAGGGGCCGCGCCGGACAAGGCGGGTGGAGCAGGAGATCAGCATGACAAAAATAATGGCGGCGGGTTTGGCGATGCTGATCCTTTCGGGATGCGCGACCGCGCCGAAGGCCGATAAGCCGGTCGCGAAGGCGGACACCATCCGGTTCTCCGCCGGTCCCTGCTTCGGCGTCTGCCCGGTCTACAGCGTCACGGTGAACCCCAACGGGTCGGGCGTGCTGATCCCGCAGAGGAACACTTCCGTTCCGGGCGAGACCCGTTTCGCCGTCACCCCGCTGCAATATAAGCGCCTGCGTGACGCCTTTGCGCCTTTCCGGCCGCTGACCGGCAAGCAGAAGCGGATCGCGCAGGGCGAGAATTGCCAGCGCGCCGCGACGGACATGCCCGGTTACGAGATTGTGTGGACGCGTGCCGGACAGGACAAGACGGAGCTGGATTTCTATTCCGGCTGTTTCGATGCGCGCTACGCGAAGCTGCGGGAGGCGGTGCGGGCCGTCCCGAAGATCCTGGACATCGAAAAGATGCTGACGGCCGGAAAATAGCCTAATCATGGCCCAAGCATGTTGAGGAGGGCGTGATGGCGATTGTGAAGCGGCTGTGCCGGATTTTGGGAATGGTCTGCCTGCTGACGGGGCTGTTGTGGATCGGGCAGGGGCTTGGCCTTGTCCACTGGCCGGAGAGCAGCTTCATGATTGACGCCCGTCCCTGGGCATGGCGCGGCGCCGGTCTGGCCCTGCTGGGGCTGGGCATGCTCTTTCTGTCCCGGAGGATCGGGCGATAAGGGCGGATTGAGTGATCGGCCATTGCCCCCTACATGAGCATTGATGTCCATCACGCCGATCACTGAACTTAACAGCCGCGCCCGCGATATTTTCCGCGTTGTGGTGGAAAGCTATCTGGGCACCGGCGCGCCGGTGGGATCGCGCACGATCAGCAAGCTTGCCGGATTGAACCTGTCGCCGGCCTCCATCCGCAACGTCATGCAGGATCTGGAGGAGCTTGGCCTGCTCGCCGCGCCGCACACCTCGGCGGGGCGGATGCCGACGGAAAGCGGATTGCGCCTGTTCGTCGACGGGATGATGCAGACGGCGGAGCCTTCGGCCGAGGACCGGCGGGCGATAGAGGCGCGGCTGTCGGATGGTGGGCCGATCGAGGAGGCGCTGTCCGCGGCGACGCTGGCGCTGTCCGGCCTGTCGGCCTGTGCGGGCATCGTCATGGTGCCCAAGCGCGAACCGGTGATGCGGCAGTTCGGCTTTGTGCCCTTGTCCCGCAATCAGGCGCTCGCCGTGCTGGTGGGCGAGGACGGGTCGGTGGAAAACCGGGTGGTGGACCTGCCCGACAATGTGACGCCCTCCGCGCTCAACGAGGCGGCGAATTATATGTCGGCGCGGCTGTCCGGCCTGACGCTGGGCGAGGCGCGGCTGCGGTTGCGCGCGGAACTGGACGCCGACCGCGCGGCGATCAACGGCGCGGCGCGGGAGCTGGTCGAGCGCGGCATCGCCATCTGGTCATCGGACATGGAAAACCGGCCGGTGCTGATCGTGCGGGGGCAGGCGAACCTGATCGACGAGACCGCTTCGGCCGATCTGGAGCGGGTGCGGCAATTGCTGGATGAACTGGAGGGCAAGCAGGAAATTTCCCGCCTGCTGGAAAGCGCGCTGGCCGGAACCGCCACCAAAATCTTCATCGGTTCGGAAAACAAGCTCTTTTCTCTTTCGGGTTCCTCCGTCATAGCCGCCCCTTACCGTGGGGGTGACGGCCGGGTATTGGGGGTGGTCGGCGTGATCGGCCCCACGCGCTTGAACTATGCCCGCGTGATACCCATGGTGGATTTCACTGCACAGACCCTGTCGAGACTGATGAGATGAGCGAAGATAATAAAGACATCCACAACGACCAGCCCGACGCCGTGATCGATGACGCGGCGGAAGTTTCGGAAACCGATACGGCGCTGAACGAGCTGGAAAGCAAGCTGACTGCGCTGGAAAATGAACTGGCGACCGCCAAGCAGGACGTGCTCTACGCCCATGCCGATACGCAGAATGTGCGGCGGCGGCTGGAGAAGGAATTGCAGGACGCACGGGCCTATGCCGCGACGGCCTTTGCGCGCGACATGCTCTCGGTGGCGGACAATCTGTCCCGCGCCCTGGCGGCGATCCCGGCGGAAATGCGCGACGACGACAAGATGAAGGGCCTGGTCATCGGCCTGGAGGCGACCGGCCGCGAACTGGAAAGCACGTTCCGCAAGAATGGCATTGAGAAGATCGAGGCGCTGGACCAGATCCTCGACCCCAACAAGCATCAGGCGATGGTCGAAATCCCGTCCGACAAGGCGCCCGGCACGATCGTCCAGGAGATGCAGGCCGGCTATATGATCAAGGACCGGCTGCTGCGCCCGGCGATGGTCGGGGTTGCGAAAGCGCCCTGAATGCGACGAGGAACGCGACGGTGTTCCGCTTTTTTTGAACGATGCAAACGGCGGCTATCCCCATGGATTGCCGCCGTTTTTATTGCGTTTGGCGCGTGCGAGGCGCAAAATGCTATTGCATAGCAAAAGCACCAATAAAAATATCGAAGATATATCTTGAACATTCTGCAATAAGATATATCTAAGCTGCATCATGAAACATATTGGAAAGAGACTCATGCGATTTCATATGCACGGCCACAGACATGGCCACGGATTTGCCCATGAGGCGGGGCGGGAGCGCGGATGCGCCCCGGACGGCTTCGGGCGTGGCGGTTTTGGTAGGGGCGGCTTCGGCGGCGGACGCCATGGCCATGGCGGCGGCTTTGGGGGCGGAGGGCCTTTTGGCAGGGGCCGCCGCCGGGTTTTCGACGCGGGCGAGCTGAAGCTGGTGCTGCTCAAGCTGATCGATGACGAGCCGCGGCACGGATATGACCTGATCCGCGGGATCGAGGCGCTGAGCGGCGGGACCTATGCGCCCAGCCCCGGCGTCGTCTATCCGACGCTGACCCTGCTGTCCGACATGGGACTGGCGGAGGAGCAGCCCGGAGAGGGCACGCGCAAGCTGTTCGCCATTACGGACGCGGGCAAGGCGCATCTGCTGGAAAATCGCGATGCGGCGCTGGAGGCGATGAGCCGGCTGGAGACGCTGGCGAAGATGAGCGAGCGCACCGACGGCGCGCCGATCCGCCGCGCGATGGAAAATCTGAAGATGGCCCTGCGCGGACGCCTTGAAAAGGAAGGCGCGGATGCCGACACCATGCTGGAGGTCGCCGCCCTGATCGACGAGGCGGCCGCCAAGATCGAAAGGCTGAAATGATGGCGACCACCACTGCAAGCGTGCCGACGGAAAGCGGCAGCCGTTACCTGCAGCAACTGTGCAAGCATTGGGGCCACAAGTTCGACGTCACGTTCGACGCGCAGCGCGGCACCGTGGCCCTGCCGCAAGCGCTGACGACGATGGTGGCGGAGGCGGGAAGCCTGCGCGTCACGATTGATGCGGAGGACCCGGCGGTGCTGGACCGGATGAAGGGCGTGGTCGCCGAACATCTGGACCGCTTCGCCTTCAAGGAAGCGCCGCTGGCGTTCGACTGGAAATAAAGCGGTTCAGGCGGGCGGCGTCCGGCCATCCGGCAGCGCTGGACGCCGCCCCGCAAATCTCCCCCATAAATCTCCCCCGCAGATCGTCATTGTCATCGGCCATGGACAATGCCATGCGGCGCGCCAGTGGACGTGATTGCGTAGGGGGAGGCGCTTGCCATGACAGCCTTGTTATCCATCATGCTTGCAGGCGCGCTCGCGCCCGCTGCTCCCGTCGAGCCTAACACCTGGTTCACCAGCAAGGAGCATCCGAAAACGGCTCTCGCAGTCGCCGACCGGGGCTTCATCGCCTATATGATCGACGTCTCGCCCGATGGCGCGGCCATTCGCTGCGAAACGCAGGAGAATGGCGATCTTGACCGCAAGGTATGCGACATCGTCATGAAAAGCGCCCGTTTCCAGCCCGCCAAGGACGATCAGGGCAGGCCGGCGTTCGCCCGGCATGAAGGCGTGGCGAGCTTCCTGATGCCCGGCAATACTTCGCGGCGGCCCGACCGTTCGAAACTGGCCGTCGCGGTCGATGCATTGCCCGGCGGCGCAACCAGTCCGGCCTATGCCAGGGTTGCATTCCTGGTCGATGAAACCGGCGCGATCAGCCATTGCGCGTCAATGGCCGGGGAAAGGCGGCGGTTCATGCAGACCGTCGAGGCCCTGGGACCGGCGGCGTGCGAGGCGCTGGCCAAGGATTACAAGCCTGCGCCGGCGCGGAACGCGGCGGGCGCGGCCGTGCCGTCAGTCCAGAGCGCCATGGTGCGTTTCGAGATGCCCAAGGCGCCCTGATCCGGTGGCCGATCCATTGGCCGAGCCATTCCCGATCCGCCGGGGGCGCGTCCGTTCCTCGCCCAAATCTGCCTCATTCTCACCCCAAAGTTTGTTTAAACGGCCGTCAAACATTATGTAGGTCGGCATGTATTTCAGCGAACTTGATAGCGGCGCGGCGTCCGGGAAACCGGCGCTTCCGCCACGATCCTATGAGGATAAGGCGCTGCTGCGCGCGGCGGCCGCGCTCAATCAGGAATTGAGTCGCGCCAAGCCCGCAATCTACTGGACCGATATGCTGTTTTCGGCGGCGCTGGGCTATGCCGGGCTGTTCGTGGCGATGACCGCGCCCTCCATGGGTGTGGCGATTGCGGGCGCGCTGGCGGCGATGCTGCTGCTGTATCGCGCGAGCAGCTTCATTCACGAGATTTCGCACCTGAAGCCGGACGCCGTGCCGGGATTTCATACCGTATGGAACCTGATCGCGGGCGTGCCGCTGATGATCCCGTCCTTCATGTATGAGGGCGTGCATACGCTGCATCATCATCGCGCGCGATATGGCACGGTGGACGATCCCGAATATCTGCCGCTCTCGCGCATGCGGACGGGGACGCTGGCGGTGTTCATGGCGGCGGCGGCGCTCGCCCCCATCGGCTTCCTGATCCGCCATGCCGTGCTGGTGCCGCTGTCGCTGCTGTCGCCGCGCCTGCGCGGGGCGGTCATGGAGAAATATTCGGCGCTGGCGATCAATCCGCAGTTCCGCCGTCCCGCGCCGGACGCGAAACTCCGCCGGTCCTGGGCGCTGTGGGAGGGCGTGGCGAGCCTGTGGAGCGTCGGCCTGATCGCGCTGGTGGCGGCGGGCGTGGTGCCGGTGCGCGCGTTCCTCGTCTATCTGGCGGTGCTTTCGGGCGCGATGATCGTCAATCAGGTGCGCACGCTGGTCGCCCATCTGTGGGAGAATGACGGCGAGGAGATGAGCATCACCGCGCAATATCTCGACAGCGTGAACGTGCCGCCGCCGGGATATCTGCCCGTGCTGTGGGCGCCGGTGGGCCTGCGCTATCATGCGATCCACCATCTGCTGCCCGGCCTGCCCTATCATGCGCTGGGTGAGGCGCACAGGCGGCTGATCGCGGCGATGCCGGAGGGCACATCCTACCACCGGGCCAATTATCGCAGCCTGCGGGCGATGGTGATGCGGCTGGTGCGGGCGTCAAGGATGGCGGGTAGGGGCTGATATCATCGGCGTCATCCCATCGCAGGCTGGGATCTCAGCCCGTGACGCGCGACCAAGCCTCACGAGATCCCAGCCTACGCTGGGATGACGTTAAGCCTTAAAACGGCAGCACCGCTTCATAAACCTCCAGTGGGGGTCTGTTCTTCAGTCGGACGCCCTGGCGCAGCAGGAAGGCGTGGCGGACGATTTCGGCCTGCTGCTCTATGCCGTAGCGGGCGAAGGGCTTGCCCGGCTCCAGCGTGTAATTGTAGCGGCAGAAGGGGTGGCGCATCAACGGGAGCCAGTATTTGCCCGACCGCTGCGCCTGCCACACATGAGTCATTTCGTGGATCAGCAGGCCCTGATGCTCCATCGGACTTGCGCAGAAATCGTCGCAGAACAGCCCGTTCGCCGGATGAAACCACAGGTCGCCGTCCGGGGCCATGGTGATGCGTTTGGGCTGAAGCGGCCACCATTTGCGGTTGTGAATGCGCACCGCGTCATAATCGATGGCGTCGCCGAAGATGGAGGCCGCGAGGGCGCGTTCATCCGAGGTGAGGGGGCGGGTGGTGTTCACCGGCATCCTATTAACCGTTCGTCCTGAGCTTGTCGAAGGACTGTCCTTCTCTAAGTCAAAGAAAGGGCAGGGCTTCGACAAGCTCAGCCCGAACGGAGGAGGGGCGGCTTAGTGCGCCGCGCCGCTCGCATTGCCTGCGTGACCCGATCCGCCTTCCTTCGCCGCAGGAGCCGGTTCGCCGGTTTTCTGGATCATCGCGTCGAACTGGATGCGGTCGCCGTTGGAAAAGAGGAAGGTCAGGGGAATCTTGCCCTGGGTCACGGCATTCTGGTTGATGCGGAACAGCATGATATGCTTGCCGCCGGGCGCGAAGGCGACGGTCTGGCTGGCGGGGATGTCCACCTTGTCCACGGGCTTCATCGTCATCATGCCGCCCATCGCCATGCTTTCATGCATTTCGATCCGCTGCGCATAGTCCGACATCACGCCGCGCAGGGCCACGGGCGCGGGGCCGCCATGCACGACGAAATAGCCGGCCGAGGGCGAATCCGGGTTGGCGGACAGGCGCACCCACGCCTGATCGACATAAAGCGGCGGCGGGTCGGCGCAGGCGGCGAGCAGCAGGGTTGACGCCAATAGCGCGCATGCCGCGGATATTCTGCTGAAAGCGCCCATTTCATCGACTCCAACTGTCTCGTTTCCGGTCGCCGGACTGCCTAATCATCATACATCCTTGTGCCAAGGAAAAGCGCGCCTATATCGAGACCCGAACGGTGACCGCGCCTGGCGCTCTTTGCGGGGCGGAGCCGTCAACCGCTGAACGCATTTGGGGTTAAACGAGGAAGAAATGGCAAAAGTTATCGGTATCGACCTGGGCACGACGAATAGCTGCATCGCAGTCATGGATGGCGGCAAGCCCAAGGTTATCGAGAATGCGGAAGGCGCGCGCACGACGCCCTCCATCGTCGCCTTCGCCAAGGATGGCGAACGCCTGATCGGCCAGCCGGCCAAGCGCCAGGCCGTCACCAACCCGGAAAGCACGGTTTTCGCAGTGAAGCGCCTGATCGGCCGCCGCTTCGACGATCCGCTGACCAAGAAGGACATGGAGCTTGTCCCCTACAGCATCACCTCCGGCCCCAATGGCGACGCATGGGTGAAGGCTGGTGGCGAGGATTACAGCCCGTCGCAGATTTCCGCCTATATCCTGCAGAAGATGAAGGAGACCGCCGAGAGCTATCTGGGCGAGACCGTCACGCAGGCCGTCATCACCGTGCCCGCCTATTTCAACGACGCCCAGCGTCAGGCGACCAAGGATGCGGGCAAGATCGCCGGTCTTGAGGTGCTGCGCATCATCAACGAGCCGACCGCGGCCGCTCTGGCCTATGGCCTGGAGAAGCAGGACGGCAAGACCATCGCCGTATACGACCTTGGCGGCGGCACGTTCGACATTTCCGTGCTGGAGATCGGCGACGGCGTGTTCGAGGTGAAGTCGACCAACGGCGACACTTTCCTGGGCGGCGAGGATTTCGACGCCAAGGTCGTCGAGTTCCTGGCCGAGGACTTCAAGAAGGCCGAGGGCATTGACCTGACCAAGGACAAGCTGGCCCTGCAGCGCCTGAAGGAAGCGGCGGAGAAGGCGAAGATCGAGCTGTCGTCGGCGCAGACGACCGAGGTCAACCTGCCCTTCATCACCGCTGACCAGAACGGCCCGAAGCATCTGGTCAAGACGATCACGCGCTCCGACCTGGAGAAGCTGGTCGCTGACCTGATCAAGCGCACGATGGAGCCTTGCCGCAAGGCGCTGGCCGACGCCGGCGTATCCGCGAGCGAGATCAGCGAAGTGGTGCTCGTCGGCGGCATGACCCGCATGCCCAAGGTGCGCGAGGCCGTGAAGGAATTCTTCGGCAAGGAGCCGCACACCGGCGTCAACCCGGACGAAGTCGTCGCCATGGGCGCGGCGATCCAGGCGGGCGTATTGCAGGGCGACGTCAAGGACGTGCTGCTGCTCGACGTGACGCCGCTGTCGCTGGGCATCGAGACGCTGGGCGGCGTGTTCACCCGCATGATCGACCGCAACACGACGATCCCGGCCAAGAAGTCGCAGGTCTATTCGACCGCTGACGACAATCAGCAGGCGGTGACGATCCGCGTGTTCCAGGGCGAGCGCGAGATGGCGCTGGACAACAAGCTGCTCGGCCAGTTCGACCTGGTCGGCATCCCGCCCGCACCGCGCGGCGTGCCGCAGATCGAGGTCACCTTCGACATCGACGCCAACGGCATCGTCAACGTGTCGGCGCGCGACAAGGGCACCGGCAAGGAGCAGCAGATCAAGATCCAGGCCTCTGGCGGTCTGTCCGACGCGGACATCGACCAGATGGTGAAGGACGCCGAGCGCTTCGCCGACGAGGACAAGAAGAAGCGCGAAGGCGCCGAGGCGAAGAACAACGCCGAGAGCCTGATCCACACCACCGAGCGTCAGCTTGAGGAGCATGGCGACAAGGTTGACGAATCGCTGAAGTCGGAAATCGCCGCGGCGATCGCGGACACCAAGGCGGCCGTCGAGGGCGGCGACCCCGAAGCCATGAAGACCAAGGCGCAGGAACTCGCCACGGTCGCCATGAAGCTGGGCCAGGCGATTTACGAGAAGGAGCAGGCGCAGGCCGCTTCGCCCGCAGGCGAGGAAGCCGGTGAAACCAAGGCGGCCGACGATGATGTCGTTGACGCCGAATTCTCCGAAGTGGACGAAGACAACAAGGCGTAAGCTTAAGCCCTTTTCCCGCCATCTTTCCTTTTTAAGGGTGGCGGGACAAGCGGGCGGGGGCCTGAATGAACACCGAAATCGATTTTTACGAACTGCTGGAGGTGGAGCGCACGGCGGATGCCGGCACCATCAAGAGCGCGTACCGCCGGATGGCGATGAAATATCACCCGGACAAGACCGGGGGATGCGCCGACAGCGAGGACAAGTTCAAGGCCGTCAGCGAGGCCTATGAATGCCTGAAAGACCCGCAGAAGCGCGCGGCCTATGACCGTTTCGGCCACGCCGCCTTCAAAAATGGCGGTGGCGGCGGACCGGGCGGCTTCGGCGCTGGCGGCGCGGGAGGCTTTTCCGACCTTGGCGATATTTTCGAGACGATATTCGGCCAGTCCGGTTTCGGCGGTGGCGGACGCCAGCAGGCGAACCGGCGCGGCGCGGACCTGCGCTACGACATGGAGATCACGCTGGAGGAAGCCTTTGCGGGCAAGTCCACCCAGATCGAGATCGAGGTTTCGGAAAATTGCGAACCGTGCGACGGCACCGGCGCGCAGCCGGGCACCAAGGCCAAGGCGTGCATGACCTGCCGCGGCAGCGGGCAGGTGCGGGCGCAGCAGGGCTTCTTCGTCGTCGAGCGGACATGCCCGTCCTGCCATGGCGCGGGCCAGGTGATCGACAGCCCGTGCCGGTCATGCCGGGGCGAGGGGCGCGTCGACCAGCACAAGACGCTGGAGGTCAATATCCCCGCCGGCGTGGATGAGGGCAACCGCATCCGCCTGTCCGGCAAGGGCGAGGCGGGCGCGCGCGGCGCGCCGCCGGGCGACCTCTACATCTTCCTGCACATCAAGCGGCATCCGATTTTCGAGCGCGAGGGCAATGTCCTGCTGTGCCGCGCGCCCGTCAGCTTCACGACGGCGGCGCTCGGCGGTACGATCGAGGTGCCGGGGCTGGACAAGCAGGTTCACAAGATCGCGATCCCCGCGGGCATCCAGTCCGGCAAGCAATTGCGCCAGCGCGGCGCGGGCATGCCGGTGCTGAACAGCCGCGGCTTTGGCGACATGGTGATCCAGGTCGATGTCGAAACGCCGACCAAGCTGACATCGCGCCAGCGCGAATTGCTGGAAGCGTTCCGCGAGACCGAGACGGGCGACGAATGCCCGGCCTCCACCGGCTTCTTCAGCAAGCTGAAGGATATGTTCAGCGATTGATGGGCGGTGCGGGGGAGGACTTTTATTCTCCAATACCGTTCGCCCTGAGCTTGTCGAAGGGCTGTCCTTCTCGGCAGCGTTGAAAAATAAGGACAGGGCTTCGACAAGCTCAGCCGGAACGGAGTGGGCTAGAACAGCCCAGAGATGCTCCGCCTGCCTTCAGTGCCCGTCCGATGACCAGTGCGGCGGGTCGGACAGGAGCTTTATCACGCCATAGCTCTTGCCGACCTTGTGAAGCGCGCGGTTGTCTCCGGTGCGGGGGGCGTCGAGGCTGACGCGGTTGCCGCCCCCATCCTTGATTTTGAGCGTTCCAGCCTAGGCGATCGTCATGTCGATCGCATTGCCCTCTATATGGCGCGAGGTGAGCGAGGGGAGGTAGACGATCGAGAACAGGTCGGCCATTTCCTGCGCGCCCCGCCGCGACTTGGCGGGGTCGCCATGGTCCCACACAATGTCGCAGGCGGGATTGCGGGGCACGTCGGCCGGCTCCATCTGCCCTTTGGCGATCATGAAGCAGTGATGCATCAGCCAGGCGCGCGTCTGGTTGCGGCGGGTGGCGCCGATGGTCACGGTGGCGCCCGCGTCGCGCAGGGCGGCCACGAAGCGCTTCGCCTTGTCGCGGAAAGCGGGGGCGAGGTCGGACAGGGCGGCGCTGTTGGCATATTTGCCCTGATTGGCCCTCCACCAGTCAGCGCCGCTGAGCTTGGTGGCGGGTTTTGGCGGGGGCTGCTGCGCGGCGGCTGCGGCGGCGCTCTGCAGCTTCAGGAAGGTGCGGCCGCCGGGGTCCATGCGTCCGTCAGGCGCGGTGAGGCCGGTGAAGCGGAACTGGAACGCCTTGATCGCGGCGATCATCCCCTTGCCGCACAGCCCATCCGCATCGAGCGGCGCGAGGCCCAAAAGGCCGATGACCGCGTTGAGCAGCGTCTGCACCTGTGCGACGTCCGCCCTGTCATTGTCGCCGCCGTCGCCGACCGACCTTGTTATTCCCGGCAAATCTTCCTCCCCCTTCAGCCTCTCTGCGGGCCTGTCTATTCCGCGCCGCCCTCTATCCTGTCCTCATAATGGGCGAGGGCGGCGATCACGTCCGGGTTTCCGGCGTAGCGGCCGCGCAGGGCGGCGAGGCGGGCGTCGGTGCCCGTGCAAAGCTGCCGCAGATTTTCCTCAAGGAATGCCGCCCGGTCGGCGTCATAGGCTTCTTCGCCCCGGAAATGGTCGCAACCGTCCCGGTCGATCATGAAGGCGGTGACGGCGGGCGGGAAGGGCGTGGGATCGGCGGCGCCTTCCCCCGGCGGCAGGTCTTGCGGCAGGGTGGTCGTGACGGGCGGCGGCAGGAAGGCGTTGGGCTGCGTTTTCAGGGGCGGCAGCGGCTCCTCCAACGCGACTTCGGCGGGCGTCACCTTCGGCAGAGGGGGCGGGGCGGGGCTGTCCTCCGCAGGTTCGGCGGCGGATGGACCGGCCGCGGACAGGGCATGCGGCGATGGCGCAGACCCGCGCTCCGTCTCCGCGGGCTTTTCCGCCGGGGATGGTGTGCAGGCAGGCAGCAGCAGGGCGCAGGACAATGCGGGCAGGACCGCCCCCCACAGGCGGATGCTCACCCGATTTCCCTTCGCAGGCTCGCAATCAAGTCCGACGTCAGGCTCAGCCTCTCCTCCTCCTCATCCAGGATCGCGTTAAAGGCGCGTTTCCTATATCCGGCGATTGTTTCGGGGGAAAGCTGCGCTCCGGCAGGCAGAGCCGAAATCACGATATCCATCAGCCTCTCCGCACCATGCAGGCGGCCCCAGAGATAGTCATTTTCCCGATAGGCCCTGCTAAAAAATGCGCCGAAATTATTGAATTCTATGCCTTTCAAGGTCGTGTCGGCGCCGCCGGGGCGAAGGGCGGAGCAATCTTCGGGCGAAATGCGATCGACCTTCACCGGATCATATTCGTCCAGCGCCTCGCCCTGAAGCAAGGGCAGGGTGGCGATGTCGTAGAAGGGGAAGCCCAGATAGGCGAGGAGCATCAGCCGCCGCTCATCCTTCGGCAGACCCCAGAGCGCCTCTGACAGCATGATGTCGGTCCGCTCATCCTTGGTGCGCAGGTCGCGGGAGTCGGCCAGCGCGGCCATCGCCCGCGCCGGGTCGTCCAGGGCTGCGCGCGCGGCGTAGGTGACGTCCGGGCCATAATAGTCGCTCGCCTCGCACTCCAGATAGAGGGCGAGGCCGTCATAGATGGCGTCGTGCAGGGCGGTTACGGCGTCGCTTTCCGCCGCGCTTTCAATCTCCAGCGTGTCGGTGAGGCGGCGGGCGAGGAAGCGCAGGCGGCGGACGCGGAAGCCCAAGTCATGCGCGCGGAAGAACAGGATGAGGTTGGACTTCACGCCGCCGCCGGCATCCTCCCGGATCTGGTCGATCCCTTCCTCGCGGATATGCGCCCAGACGGCCTGGCGATATTGCTCGCGCATCATCCCGCTGCCGTCCCCGCCCAGGCGGAACAGCCGGTCGGCGATATCCTCGACAATGCCCGACAGCTTGAGATGGCCATAAGCGGGATAGGCGAAACCGGCGGCCTGCGCGGCGCGGCCCTGCGCCTTGGCGCGCCAGCCGGAAAGGCGCGCGGGCGTGGGGCGGTTGAGGAACAGGCTGCGGCCCACGGCGGCCTCGACATCCTGCTCAATCTGTTCGCGCAGCGCATCGGTGATGCGGCGCATGCGCCTGATCCGGCGGGAGCGGCTTTCAATCGCCTCCAGATTGTCGCGGATCGGCTGTTCGCGCGGGATGTCGCTCAGCGAACCGAAGATCGTGCGGAAAAAGCCGGGGGGCGGGGGATGCTCGCCTTCTTTCAGCGGCTCCTGTTCGCCCGAGCGGGTCAGGCGGATGCTGCGGTGCCGGGGCTTGGGATCGATATAGACGAAGCGGCGATCCACCTCCCGCCGGGACGGGCGGCTGCGCAGCGCGCCGATGGCGGGGGCGAAGGGGGCGTTGGCGAGCACTGATCCGTCGATCAGGATCGCGTCCTCCGCCGTGCCGAGCACGGTGTGCCGGGGCAGGGCGCGGGCGAGGAAGTCCGCGCGGCCGGGCCAGGCGCGTTCCTTGTCCGCCAGCACCTTGTCCAGTTCCCGCACGGTGAAGGGCGGGAAGGCGCCAGGGAAGCTGGCGGTGGCGCGGGCGGCGAACACCAGTTCGGCGGGGTCCGCCAGGGTGCGGCTGCCCTCCGCACCGCGCGCGCGGAAGCCGATGGTCAGGCGATGCTCCGTCTCGATCACATGGGCGGGGCTGTTGAGGGTCAGGCTTTCGGGATAGCCCTCAAAATCCGTGACGGTGACGAACAGGTCGAGCGGGTGGCCGGGCGGCAGCAGCGGCAGGTCGCAGGGCGTTTCCGCCATCGCGTCGAACGCCTCCAGCAGCATGGCGGTGAAGCCCGCCCCGCCAAAGGGCGGCTCGAACCAGCGGGAGCGGATGAAATTGGAGAGCTTCTGCCGCACTTCCTCCCGCGTGTCGGGGGCGACCGTGCGCTCCACCGTGTCGCCGGGGCGGCGCGCGGCCATCCAGACGAGGGGGGCGGCCCAGAATTTGGTGAGCCGCGCGCCGGGCCGGGCGTCCGGGTCCAGAAGCCGGTCGACATCGGCATTTTTCAGCCAGAGGTCGGTCAGCGGTTCGAGCGACTGGCCGGTCTCTATCGCCTGCGCCAGAAAGATGCCGTTGATGCCGCCTGCGCTGGCCCCGGCTATGATATCGGGCAGGATGCGGAGCCGGGTGCCGGTCTCCCGCTCGACATCCTCCAGTATCCGGCGGTAGACCGCGCCGCTGCCGTCCGGCGCGGGCAGGCCGTCATGATAGGCGCGGCTGGCGCGGGCGAGGCGCCAGATTTCCTTGGTGATGCCGTGCATGTAGATGGCGAGGCTGACCCCGCCATAGCAGACCAGCGCCAGCCTCAGTTCCTTCTCCCTCATGCGAAAGAGATGGCAAATGCTTAAGGGCCTGTCATCCAAATATCACGGGCAAATATCACGCGCAGCGCGGCTTGCCGGTTATTCCGCCGCCTTCGCCAGGGCATAGGCCTGCGTGCCGCGCGTGATCACCCGGTCATCGGGAAGAAGGGCGTCCGGTTCCAGATCGTCGCTATCCTCTAACTCGGCATAAAGCGGGGCGAAGTCCGTCTCCATCGTCTGGCGCAGCAGATCGTCGAAGCTGTCGATGACGAAATAGCTCTGCTGATAATCATCGATCCGGTATTTCGTCCGCATCAGGCGCTTCAGGTCAAAGCCGATCCGGTTGGGCGACGGATCATCCAGCGCGAATTTGGACTCGCCGAAGGACGACACGATCCCCGCGCCATAGAGGCGCAGGCCGCCATCCTCGCGGATCAGGCCGAACTCCACCGTGTACCAGTAAAGCCGGGCCAGCTTGTGCAGCGCGCCGAAGCCCAGGCTGCGCAGGCCGCCCTGGCCATAGGCCTGCATATAATCGGCAAAGACCGGATGGGCGAGCAGGGGCACATGGCCGAACACATCATGGAAGATGTCCGGCTCCTCCAGATAGTCGATCTGTTCCGGCGTGCGGATGAAGCGCCCGGCGACGAAACGGCGATTGGCGAGATGATCGAAAAACACGGCGTCCGGAACAAGGCCGGGCGCGGCGACGACCTGCCAGCCGGTCCGCTGCATCAGCCGGTCGTTCAACTCCTCAAAATTCGGGATGCCCGGCCGGGTCATGCGCAGCACGTCCAGGCCATCCAGGAAGGCCGGCGTCACGCGGCCCGGCAGCATTGCGGACTGGCGCGCAAACAGCCTGTCCCACATCGCATGTTCAGCGGGCGTGTAGCTGTCCCACGCCTGAGGCACGGTCCAGTCGGCGGCGGCGCCGGGAGGCGGGGGAGAGTCAGCAGCCATCCCTGCCTATATGGGCAATATAGTTTCGTTTGTCACTATCTGCGCGGTGGGAAAAGCACCCAATATGTCGCGCATCTTGCCAGATGCGCCGGGGTGTGAACCGACCGAAAGTATCTTTGACGGATGGCCCCTTTTCCCGGAGGTAATGGAGCATAAGATCGTCCCGGCCGTTCGACAGGGGGAGGGCCGGAAAAGGAATGAGGCGCGCATGATTGAAGATCACACCGTCCGTTACAGCCAGGTGGCGCGCTGGCTTCACTGGACGATAGCCGTGCTGGTGATCTTCAACATAATAGGCGGGATATTCCACGACGCACTGGGCAAGGCGTTCCCGGTCATGCCGCTGCACAAGGCGGCGGGGATCACCATCCTGTTCCTGACATTGGCGCGGATCGTCTGGCGCTTGTCGCATCCCGCGCCGCCCCTGCCATCGGCCATGCCCGCCTGGGAGAAGCTGGCGGCCAACGCCACGCATTTCGCTTTCTATGCCCTGCTGTTGATCGTGCCGCTGACGGGATGGGTCATGACTTCCGCCGGAGACCGCCCGCTGACCTGGTTCTGGCTGTTCGACATCCCCAAGTTCGGCGTGACGAAGGGGGAGGCCATCGTCGACATATCGCGCGGCGGACATGGGGTGCTGGGATTGCTGTTCGGCCTGCTCGCGCTGCTGCATATCGGCGCGGCGCTACGCCACCATTTCGTGCTGAAGGATGGCGTGCTGCGCCGGATGACCGGCTAGGGCTGGTCAAAATTCAGCGCATATGGGCCTGCAAAGCGCGATTTTCTGCGCTCCGGTGCTCACGTACCTTAAGTACGCTGCGCTCCGGTGCTCAAAAATCCCACTTTTCGGCTCCATCTGCACTGAATTTTGACCAGCTCGGCGTTCGTCTTGTTCCTATGCCAGCCGCTCGCGGAACCAGAGGGCGAGTTCGTCCTCCGGCAGATCGCCGGATGCGAGGGCGAGCATCGTGGCGATCGCATCCGCTTTTTCGAAGATGAGCGTCGCATCGTTGATCACCAGGAATAGTCGCGCTGCGACCCAGGCCGTACGTTTGTTCCCATCGACGAAAGGGTGGTTGCGTGCGATGCCGAACGCATAGCAGGCGGCCAGCGTCGCGAGATCATCCTCGCCATAGCTCCAGCGATTGAGCGGGCGAGCAAGAGCAGATTCGAGCAAGCCCTGGTCACGGATGCCCGATCCGCCGCCATGTTCGGCAAGTTGCCGATCATGTACGGCAAGGATGATATCCTGCGCGATCCAGCGAGGCTCGCGCCTTTCGGTCTCCGTCATTTTGCCAGAACACGCAGGATGTCGCGATCCTTACGCATGATGTCCTCTGCGCTTTGCATGATCTTCTCAAAGTCGGGATCGGATGCCGACAGGCGCAGGCCATCCGGCGCTTCGCTCAGATAAACATCGTCTCCGAGATCGACACGCAGGCGCGACAGCACCTCTTTTGGGAGGATGACGCCGGTCGAATTGCCGATCTTGATGAGTTTCAGCGGCTTGTTCATACAAATGTTATAACAGACGGCGGGATCACGCGCAATCGGTCAGAAGCGGCGGGTTATGCCTGCATATATTTCCGCGTCCAGGCTGTCATGGTTGAGGCCGGCGACGCCGCCAATGTCGAACTGCATGGCGTCGCCCGGCTGCCAGCCGAAGGAGAGGCTGGCCAGGGCCTGGGTCATACGGCCGGAGGGGTCATCGTCGCGAGTGGCCTGAAATTCCAGCGCGCCGGTCAGTCTGTCCGTAAGATCGACGCCAAGGCCCACGACGCTGCCATAAGCGAGATGGCGGCCATTGCGATCCTCATCCACGGCGGCGTCGGCTTGTGGCGTCAGGCTGAGGGTGATGCGGTCGCTCAGGCTGAAGCTGAGAGGGATGAGCAATCCGAAGGCCGTGTCGCCCGCTCCGATGGTCTGACCGCCCGTGGGCAGCGTGACATAGGGCATGATGGCCGCGGAAAAGCCCGACCCGTCGGGATTGCGCAGGTTCTGGCGGACGGCGAGCGTCAGGTCGCCGGAGCCGGAGCGATGCGTGAGGGCGCCGGTTTCGCGGTCACGCTCCCGGACATGGCCGAAGGCGGTCCATCCAGCCTGCACCTCCATATCATCCGTGACGCCGAGCCGCAGGAGCAGATCCCCGGCGATCAGGGTGCTGGTTCGCGTATCCGCGTCCTTCTCATGCGTCCAGTCGCCAAGGCCGGTCTCCACCACCAGATGTCCCTTGTCCACAGTGCATGGCGGGGTGTCGAGGCCAGGCCGGTCAGCGCAGAGATCGCGCAGCGGCTGGTCATGGGAGGTTTGGGCGCTGACCGGTACTGCGCAGGCGAGGAGCGCGCAGAAGCAGAGGGCGGCGGAGAGAGCGGTAGAGAGGGCGACAGGGCTGGCGTGACATGCTATACGCTGCATTGGCTGGTCCCCCATCCGCCCGCCGCTTGCCTGATGCGGGGCGGGGGTTGGAACACGTGGAGAAGCGGGTGGTTCCCCGCCGCCCGCTTGACACCCCACGCCCGACTCAGTAAGGGCAACCCATCCCGACACGCTTGGTACCGGCAGCGCAGCGCGCTGGCCGTCTTTTTTGCGTCCGGGGTCATGGAAGCTTTGAGATGGGGCAAGGCCACACGCCCCGTGGAGCAGGAGACTAGACTACATGGCACGTATCGCGGGCGTTAACCTGCCCACAAACAAGCGCGTTATCATTGCGCTCACCTACATTCACGGTATCGGCCGCAAGACCGCCGTGGACATCGCGACCAAGCTGGGCATCGACCAGAGCCGCCGTATCCAGGACCTTTCTGACGCCGAAGTGCTTCAAATTCGTGAAGCGATCGACGCCGACCTGACGGTTGAGGGCGACCTGCGCCGCGAGACGGCGATGAACATCAAGCGTTTGATGGACCTCGCCTGCTATCGTGGCCTGCGCCATCGTAAGGGCCTTCCGGTTCGCGGCCAGCGCACGCACACCAATGCGCGCACCCGCAAGGGCAAGGCCAAGCCGATCGCTGGTAAGAAGAAGTAAGCCGCGCGGCCCCGTCCGGGGTCTGGACGCAGCTTTCCTCAAGGTTTCGAGTAGGATTTAGCAAATGGCACGTGAACCTCAGCGCATCAAACGGCGCGAGCGCAAAAACATCTCCAGCGGCGTCGCGCATGTGAACGCCAGCTTCAACAACACGATGGTCACCATCACCGACGCCCAGGGCAACGCGATCTCCTGGTCCTCCGCCGGCATGATGGGCTTCAAGGGTTCGCGCAAGTCGACCCCCTATGCCGCGCAGGTCTGCGCCGAGGATGCGGGCCGCAAGGCGGCCGAGCATGGCGTCCGCACCCTGGAGGTTGAGGTCAAGGGTCCGGGTTCGGGCCGTGAATCGGCCCTGCGCGCGCTGCAGGCGGTTGGCTTCACCATCACCTCGATCCGTGACGTGACGCCGATCCCGCACAATGGCGTGCGTCCTTCCAAACGCCGTCGCGTTTAACAGTTCCAGCCGTTACCGGGGGCGGCGGACGCGCCACCCTCCACATTTTGCACCGGCCGGAGCTTCCAAGGACCACCAGAGCGGTTCCGGCCACATTCCCAGGGGAATTACATGACTGTCAACATGAAGAACTGGCAGGAATTGAAGAAGCCGAACGCCCTTGAGATCAAGGTCAGCGGCGAAGGCAAGCGGAAGGCGACGTTCGTCGCCGAGCCGCTGGAGCGCGGTTTCGGCCTGACGCTCGGCAACGCGCTGCGCCGCGTACTTCTGTCGTCGCTGCAGGGCGCGGCAGTGACCTCGATCAAGATCGAGAACGTGCTGCACGAATTCTCCTCGCTCGCCGGCGTGCGCGAGGATGTGACCGACATCGTGCTCAACGTGAAGCAGATCGCCCTGCGCATGGAGGGCGAAGGCCCCAAGCGCCTGCAACTGGCCGCGACCGGCCCGGCGGAAGTCAAGGCCGGCGACATCGCCGTGTCCGGCGACATCGAGGTGATGAACCCGAACCTGGTCATCTGCCACCTGGACGAGGGCGCGACCCTCAACATGGAACTGACCGCTGACGTCGGTAAGGGCTATGTCCCCGCCGTCGCCAACCGTCCGGCGGACGCGCCCATCGGCCTGATCCCGATCGACGCGCTCTATTCGCCGGTCCGTCAGGTCGCCTACAAGGTGGACAATACCCGCGTCGGCCAGGAACTGGACTATGACAAGCTGTCGCTGACCGTCGAGACCGACGGCACCGTGACCCCGGAAGACGCCGTGGCCTATGCCGCGCGCATCCTTCAGGACCAGTTGCAGCTTTTCGTCCATTTCGAGGACGCGCTGCCCGCAGCGGCTCCCTCGATCGGCGGCGGCGCCGTTTCGTCGGCTTCCGAAGGCGAGAGCGACACGAACACCATCAACCGCTACCTTCTCAAGAAGGTGGACGAGCTGGAACTGTCCGTCCGTTCGGCCAACTGCCTCAAGAACGACAACATCATCTATATCGGCGATCTGGTTCAGAAGACCGAGGCGGAGATGCTGCGCACCCCGAATTTCGGCCGCAAGTCGCTGAACGAAATCAAGGAAGTGCTGTCGTCCATGGGCCTGCGCCTTGGCATGGACATCCCCGGCTGGCCGCCTGAAAATATCGAGGAAATGGCCAAGAAGCTGGAGCAGGAACTGCTCGGATAACAACAACCGTCATCCCAGCGCAGGCTGGGATCTCGGGCCACCAGGTCATATTTGGCGGCATGAGACCCCAGCCTGCGCTGGGGTGACGAAGCAGGGAAAATGGGCGGTCCCTTCAAAACCGCCTGGTCTGGGATACCTGATACGGTCCCTTAACGAACGAAGGAAAAAGACATGCGTCACAAGGTTGGTCATCGCAAGCTGCAGCGCAGCGCCGGGCATCGCACCGCGCTTCTCCGCAACCTCGCGGCTTCGCTCATCAAGCATGAGCAGATCCTCACCACCACCCCGAAGGCGAAGGAACTGCGTCCCTACGTCGAGAAGCTGATTACGCTGGCGAAGAAGGGCGGCCTGTCCAACCGTCGTCTAGCGAACAGCCGCCTGATGGACGATGCGCAGCTCACCAAGCTGTTCGACGTGCTGGCCGAGCGCTACAAGAGCCGCAACGGCGGTTACACCCGCGTCATCAAGGCCGGTTTCCGCGCTTCGGACGCCGCGCCGATCGCGATCATCGAACTGGTCGACCGCGACGTTTCGGCCAAGGGTCAGGATTCCGGTCCGGTCCAGAATGCCGACGAGGACGAGCTGGAAGCCGCATAATCCGCTTGGCTGGCCCGGTAAGGGCTGGAAATGCTTCACAAACAGGCCGCCGGTCCGTAGATCGGCGGCCTGTTTTGGTCTAGACGCCGTCCGATTTCGATAGGATCAAAGTGGCGGTTTAGTCCTTTGTCGCGCCGTGATTTCCGGGCCATGAAATGTTCCATTTCATCCGAAATCGCTCAGGAGAGGATATCGATGCAGTTGCCCGCCAGGCTGATCGCCGCGCTTCTGGCGATGTCCGTGCTGATCCATGGCGGCGCATATGCAGAACCGGCGGCGATGGGCGGAGCGGCCGGACTGACGGCTGGATCGTCCGCAAAGCCGCTCATCCGTTATCCCGCCACGCGCGCTCTCGACCTGGTGGAAGACCATTTCGGCGTGAAGGTCCGTGATCCCTATCGCTGGCTTGAGCAGGATGTGCGGCGGGACAAGGCGGTTGAGGATTGGGTGGCGGCCGAAAACCGGGTGACGCGCAGCTATCTCGACAAGCTGCCCGGTCGAGATCTGTTGCGAAAAAGAATGGCCAAGCTATTCGATTATGGCCGTTTTTCTACGCCGCGCAAAGCCGCCGGGCTATATTTCTACACCTATAATAGCGGCCTGCAGAATCAGTCGCCGCTCTATGTGCGGCAGGGGCTGCACGGCGAGCAGCGGTTGCTGCTCGACCCCAATGCGCTGGCGGATGACGGGACGACGGCGCTGGCGGAGTGGGAGCCTGCGCCCAATGGCCGCCTGCTGCTTTACGCAACGCAGGATGCCGGGACGGACTGGCGTACGCTGCACATGCTGGACGTCGCCACGGGCCGGACATTCCACGAGAATATCCCCTGGGTGAAATTCTCCAGCCTGAGCTGGGACGCGCGCAGCGAGGGTTTCTTCTATTCGCGGTTCGAAGCGCCCGCGCCGGGAGAAGCATTCCAGTCCGCCAGCCGGGGGCAGAAGGTCTGGTATCATCGGGTCGGCACACCGGCGGCGCAGGACCGGATGGTCTATGAAACGCCCGACAGGCCGGAGTTGAATCACCGCGCGCGGGTTACGGATGACGGGCAATGGCTGGTCATCACATCGTCGCGCGGGACGGAGGCGCGGCAGGAAATCACCCTGATCGCGCTGAACGGTTTCCTGGCCGGAGGACCAGTAAAGACCCGGCCGCTGGTGCGGGGCCTGCAGAATGAATGGCGTTTCGTCGGCAGCCGCGGCGACACCATGTGGTTCGTCACCAATCTGGATGCGCCCAACAGCCGCCTGGTGACGCTGGACGCCAAGCGAAGCCGCCGCAGACCCGCGGAAATCGTGGCGCAGCGCGCGCAAACCCTGTCGGGCGCATCGATGATCGGCAGCCGCATCGTCATCGCCTATCTGGCCGATACGCGGACCTATGCCGAACTGGTGGAGATGGACGGCCGGCGCGTGGGCGACGTGCCGCTGCCCGGCATTGGGACGGCGGCGGGATTTGCGGGGAAGGGCGGAGACCCGGAGACTTTCTTCAGCTTTTCCGGCTTCACCATGCCCTCGACCGTCTATCGCTATGACACCGGGACGGGGACTATCGAGATTTTCGCCCAGCCGCGGCTCGCCTTCGATCCCGAAGCGTTCGTGACGGTGCAGCTCACCTATCCGTCGAAGGACGGCACGATGATCCCGATGACCATCATCCGGCGCAGGGACATAGCGATCAGCGGCCGCACCGCGCCGACCTTGCTCTACGGTTATGGCGGGTTCAATATTTCCCTTAATCCCGGCTTTTCGGCCACGCGCCTTGCCTGGCTGGAGCAGGGCGGGGCGGTCGCCATCGCCAATCTGCGCGGAGGTGGGGAGTTCGGCCAGTCCTGGCACGATGCCGGGCGGTTGCAGAACAAGCAGAATGTCTTTGACGACTTCATCGCCGCTGGCGAATATCTGAAGGCGAACGGCTATACGGGCAAGGACCAGTTGGCGGTCGAGGGGCGGTCCAATGGCGGATTGCTGGTCGGCGCGGTCGTCAACCAGCGGCCCGACCTGTTCGCTGCCGCGCTGCCCAGCGTCGGCGTGATGGACATGCTGCGGTTCGACAAATTCACCGTCGGCCGGTTCTGGATCGACGATTATGGCGATCCGGGCAAGGCGGAGGACTTTCCGCTCCTCTACAGCTACTCGCCCTATCACAACATCCTGCCGGGCAAGGATTATCCGGCGATACTGGTGACGACGGGGGACACGGACGATCGCGTGGTGCCCGCCCACAGCTTCAAATATGCCGCGGCCCTGCAGGCGGCGGACATCGGGAGCAAGCCGCATCTGATCCGCGTGGAGACCCGCACCGGCCACGGATCGGGCAAGCCCGTCGACAAGGTGATCGACGAATATTCCGACATATACGCCTTCGCCGCTTATTGGACCGGCCTCAAAATATCCGATCCCGACTGACCCGCAGCCCGATTTGTTCAGACATGCGACAGCCGGGGGCGTATAGATGCTGTCCGGTACAGCAGAGGATATGGCCATGCGGCTCGGACGGATTGCAGTGAGTTCACTGGTTGGCGCAGCGCTGATCGCTGGCAGCATCACGCCCGCCATGGCGCGCGACGGGCGCTGGGACCGTGGATATGGGCGCGGCTGGGGCGATTACGGTCACAGGCATCATCGCGGCAACGGCTTCGGCTTCGGCGATGCGGTCGGCATCGCCGCCCTGCTGGGCGCGGCCGTGATCGTCGCCAATTCGATGAAGAAGGACCGCGATTCGCGGGATCGCTCCTATGAGGGCGACAATGGCGGCCCGGTCACGGCCGACGGCGGCAGCAGCACCGGCGTTGGCGGCGCCTATGCCGGAAACACAGCCGATCGCGATGCCGGGGATTATTCGGATGACTATGCCGGTAAGGGCGACATCGCCAGCGAGGAAGCGGCGGTTGACGCCTGCGCCGTCGCGGCGCGCGACAAGGCGTCGTCGGGCGGGACCTATGCGGAGGTCAAGGACATCGGCAATCCGCAGGCGACCGGCAATGGCGGATGGAATATCGACGGCAGCGTCGAGCAGCGTTCCGGCTATCGCAACGGCGGCGGCAAGCTGCGCAACTTCACCTGCACGGTGAAGGATGGCCGGGTGGCCGAGGTCTATCTGGCGCGCGACCCGGCGACTATCTGAGGCGCGCCCGCCACTCTGATCAGCTTGCATCGCGCCGCTTCGAGCGGTAGGCGCCGGACGGCACGATAACTGCCCGCGGGGCGTCCGGAGTTTGCCATGCCCCTGGTGGGCCACACCCATCGCAAGGCGGCGGTCGCCTTCATCCTGGTGACAGCGCTGCTCGACATCATGTCGATGGGCATCGTCATTCCCGTGCTTGCGCCGCTGATCGAACAGCTTGCCGCTTCGCCCCATTATGCCGGGGTGTGGAACGGCGTGTTCGTGTCCCTCTGGGCCGCGATGCAGTTTCTGTGCTCGCCCATTATCGGGTCGCTTTCCGACCGGTTCGGGCGGCGGCCGGTCGTCCTTCTTTCGGTTGCCGGGCTGGCCGCGGACTTCCTACTGATGGCCGTTGCGCCAAGCATGTGGTGGCTGGCGGTCGGCCGGATATTGGGGGGGATCACCTCCTCCAGCTTCACCACGGCCTTTGCCTATATGGCCGACATCACCGCGCCGGAGGATCGCGCGCGGGGCTATGGCCTGATTGGCGCGGCGTTCAGCGCCGGTTTCGTCGCCGGGCCGCTGATCGGCGGCGCGCTGGGTGAGATATCGCTGCGCGCGCCATTCTGGGCGGCGTCGGGCCTGTGCGGCATCGCCTTCCTCTACGGATATTTCGTCCTGCCGGAATCGCTGGCGCCGGAAAAGCGCATGGCTTTCTCCTGGAAACGCGCCAATCCGTTCGGCGCGATGCGCCTGCTGCAGTCGCACCCCGAACTGGCGGGACTGGCGACCGTGAATTTCCTGCTTTACTTCGCCCATCATGTCTTTTCCGCTGTGTTCGTTCTTTATGCGGGCGAACGCTATGGCTGGAGCGCGTGGCAGGTCGGCGCGCTGCTGGCGATGACCGGCGGTCTCGACATGATCATGCAGGGGATGCTGGTCGGCCCCGTGGTGAAGCGGCTGGGCGACCGGCGGACGATGATCATCGGCCTGTGTTTCGGTGCGATCGGTCTGGCCTGCATGGGGTTCGCGCCGACCGGCTGGCTGTTCGTGGCGGCGATGTTCCCCAATGCGCTGTGGGGCCTCGCCATGCCGACCATACAGGCGCTGATGACCCGCCGCGTGTCGGAATCCGAACAGGGCCAGCTTCAGGGCGCGAACAACAGCGTGGGCAGCATAGCGGGCGTCATCTCCCCTCTGTTCTTCGGCACCATCTATTCGCTGTCGGCCGGGTCCGGCGCGCCATTGCCCTTCATCGGCAGCGCGTTCCTGATCGCGGCGCTGGTGCTAGCCCTGGCCGCTTGCATCGGCCAGAGGGGAACGGCCAGGGATGAAGGCGGTTCGCTGGACTTTGCCGCGCCGCCGCATTAACCGCGCCGCATTCCCCACCGGCGCGCGAGAAAAGGCGATTCGATGACTCTCCCCGTCCAGGACTCCATCCTGATAGTCGATTTCGGCAGCCAGGTGACCCAGCTCATCGCGCGCAGGGTGCGCGAGGCGGGCGTCTATAGCGAGATCGCCCCGTTCAACAGCGCCGCCGAAGCGTTCGAACGGATGAAGCCCAAGGGCATCATCCTGTCGGGCGGGCCATCCTCCGTCATGTGGGAGGACAGCCCGCGCGCGCCGCAGCCTTTCTTCGACGCGGGCATTCCGATCCTGGGCATCTGCTACGGCCAGCAGACGATGATGCAGCAGATGGGCGGCAATGTGGAAGGCGGCGAGAGCGGCGAGTTCGGCCGCGCCTTCATTGAAGTGAAGAAAAGCTGCAGCCTGTTCGACGGTCTGTGGAAGGCGGGCGAGCGGCATCAGGTGTGGATGAGCCATGGCGACAAGGTGACGCGCCTTGCCGAAGGGTTTGAGGTGGTCGCGACCAGCGAGGGCGCGCCCTACGCCATCGTCGCGAATGAGGCGAAGCGCTTCTACGCCATGCAGTTCCACCCGGAGGTGGCGCATACGCCCGATGGCGGCAAGCTGATCGCCAATTTCGCGCGCCATGTGTGCGGCCTCGCCGGCGATTGGACGATGGCCGAGTTCCGCGCCACCAAGATCGCCGAAATCCGCGCGCAGGTGGGCGACGGCAAGGTGATCTGCGGCCTGTCCGGCGGCGTCGACAGCGCGGTGGCCGCCGTGCTGATCCATGAAGCGATTGGCGACCAGTTGACCTGCGTGTTCGTCGACCATGGCCTGATGCGGGCGGGCGAGGCGGAGCAGGTCGTCTCGCTGTTCCGCAACGCCTACAACATCCCGCTCGTCCATGTGAATGCGGAGACGCTGTTCCTCAGCGGGCTGGCGGGCGTCACCGACCCGGAGGCCAAGCGCAAGTTCATCGGCAAGACCTTCATCGACGTGTTCGAGGATGAGGCGAAGAAGATCGGCGGCGCCGGGTTCCTGGCGCAGGGCACGCTCTATCCCGACGTGATCGAGAGCGTCAGCTTTACCGGCGGCCCTTCGGTGACGATCAAGAGCCATCACAATGTCGGCGGCCTGCCTGAGCGGATGAACATGAAGCTGGTCGAGCCGCTGCGCGAACTGTTCAAGGATGAGGTGCGGGCGCTGGGCCGTGAGCTGGGACTTCCCGACATCTTCGTCGGGCGGCATCCTTTTCCGGGGCCGGGCCTTGCGATCCGCATTCCGGGCGAAGTCACCAAGGAGCGGTGCGACATATTGCGCAAGGCGGATGCCGTCTATCTGGAGGAAATCCGCAATGCGGGCCTCTATGACGCGATCTGGCAGGCTTTCGCCGTGCTGCTGCCGGTGCGGACCGTGGGCGTGATGGGCGATTACCGCACCTATGACAGCGTGTGCGCGCTGCGGGCGGTGACGTCCACGGACGGCATGACGGCCGACATCTACCCCTTCGACGCGGCGTTCCTGAGCCGCGTCGCGACCCGGATCATCAATGAGGTGAAGGGCATCAACCGGGTGGTCTACGACTATACGTCAAAACCGCCCGGCACGATCGAGTGGGAATGATTTTTGCCTATCCGAGCGTATCCGAAGCTACGCCAGAGTACGATCTAACCGACTGATATAAATAAATATTTCCATCTCTATCTATCGGCACCTATCGGCGGGTAGCGATCAGAACCGGCGGCCCGGTCGACGGCCCTTGCGCATATTGATCGCTCGCAAATTTGAAAGTACCGTCAGGGCAGATGAGGCTCCTGACGGTACTTTTTTCACGCTAAGCTGCTGACAATACGCAGACTTTTCCGACGAGAGCCCCCCGAAGCCGCATGACGGTACTTTTTTGGAGGTGGCATATCATGTTGACGGATGCGGCGCTCAAGGCGCTGAAACCACAAGAGAAAATCTACAAGGTGACGGACCGCGACGGCATGTATGTGCGCGTTGCGCCCTCGGGCTCCCTCTCGTTCAGGCTGGACTATCGGCTCAATGGACGACGCGAGACGGTCTACCTGGGCAAATACGGGCGAGATGGAATTTCGCTGGCCCGGGCCCGGGAACTGTGCCTGGACGCGCGGCGAGCGATCAGCGAAGGCCGTTCACCGGCCATTGAGAAGCAGCGCGAGAAACGCCGTATCAAGGAGGCGAAGAGCTTCGGCGAGTTCGGCGAGAAGTGGCTGGTGAACGCGCCGATGGCCGATAGCACCCGAGCGATGCGTCGTTCCATCTTTGAACGAGAGCTACTGCCGGTGTGGCGCAACCGCTTGCTTACCGAGATCACGCCGGACGATCTGCGCGCCCAATGTGGAAAAATTGTCGATCGCGGCGCGCCAGCGACGGCGATCCACGTCCGGGATATCCTGAAACAAATTTACGGCTTCGCGATCTTGCATGGCGAGAAGGTTGCCAATCCGGCCGATGACGTCGGACCAGCATCGATCGCGACGTTCACGCCAAAAGATCGGGCTCTGTCGCCAGCGGAAATTCGAGTGATGCTGAAAGAGCTGGAAAAGGTCGCCACACTGCCGACGATCCGCTTGGGGATGCGGCTCTTCCTGCTGACGATGGTGCGCAAGAGCGAATTGCAAGACGCCGTATGGGATGAGGTCGACTTCGAGAACGCCGTTTGGACGATACCCAAGGAGCGAATGAAGCGCTCGAAGGCGCACAACGTCTATCTATGCCGCCAGACCCTCGACATCATGATTGCGCTCAAGACCTGCGCCGGCAACTCCCGCTATCTGCTGCCGTCACGCTACGACGCCGATGCCCCAATGTCTCGAGCGACGTTCAACCGAGTCTCTTACTCGGTCGTTGAGCAGGCCAAACAAGATGGTCTGCCGCTCGAGCCATTCACAGTCCACGACCTGCGGCGAACAGGGTCGACCCTGCTGAACGAACTTGGTTTCAATCGGGATTGGATCGAGAAATGCTTGGCTCATGAGGATGGGCGCTCGTCGCGCGGCGTCTACAACAAGGCCGAATACGAGGTGCAGCGCCGGCATATGATGCAGGAGTGGGCGGATACCGTGGATGCTTGGGTGGACGGTTGCAGGCATGCCCCCACGCTGCTGCCTCCAGCTATGCCTTCGATGGAGCTTGATCCCGCTCTCTGACTGGACGGGATTTGCGCTTGTTCACGTCGGGGTGTTGCGCGCGACGGATCGTGGCGGTCCGTCGTGCGATCAACCAAGCCTCTACCTCGGCTAGGTCCCACACGATGCAACGTGGCGAGAGCGCGAACCGTCGGGGAAACTCGCCGCGCTGCTCCATTTCATAAATAGTGCTGTCGGCCATTGGCACCATTTCACGCAATTGGTGGCGCCGGATTGTTCGCTTGATCTGGTTGGTTTCGGTCTTTGGCATTCTCAATCTCCTTCATTGCTGAGGCGATTGATACCGATAGGTATAGGTACTGGAAGTCCCCTTAAACTGCCGTGCGGCAATTTCGGGCAATGGCGTACACATCGGCGGATTCGCTCTAATCTGCAGGTGCAGCATAGGAGCGAGCAGGCGTTGCTGAACGAGCTCGAAAAGGGTCGGCTCGCCACCCGAAGGACGCGTTCAATAAACTCAACTTACTTGAAAATCCGGTTCCGCAAAAACTGTCGGTTCGGGCCCGACCACCCGCACCATTCCTCTTAGCGCGCTGATCGGGACCGCGGCATGGCGCTTACCCCCATGAGCGCTTGTTCGCCAGTTGGGCCGCACCAGAGCCACGCCGATCCATGGGTTAGGTCCGGGCGAGATGGGGAAAAGGCGGACGGGCGCCGTTGGTGGGCCTAAGGCTCCCGGAGCATAGGTCCGGGAGCCCTTCAGGCTTCAAAGCGACGCCAACAGGGCGCCATCAACCGGAATGTCGATTCCGGAGATGTAGCTGCTCTCATCACTGGCGAGGAACAGCACCGCGGCAGCGACCTCCTGCGCCTCGCCGATCCGCTTCATCGGCACGAGCTGCGCGAAATTCTCGCGTAATTGCTCTCCCGTAACCGGCGGCTTGACCTGCTTGTCGATGATCGGCGTCTCGATCGGGCCAGGGCTGACCGTGTTCACGCGGATGCCGCGTTCGGCGAGCTCGAGCGCCCAAGTCCGCGCCAGCGACTGAACCGCCGCCTTCGAAGCGCTATAGGGTCCGTAGCCGGGGAACGAGGCGTAACCGAGGCCGGACGAAGTCAAGACGACTGAGCCGCCCTTCGAGATCAGGGGAAGGGCATTGCTGACGGTGAAATAGACGCCGCGCAAATTGGTGCCCAGCGTTTCGTCGAATGTCTCCTCCGTCGCTTCAGCGAGCGTCTCGGACTTAACGGTGCCCGCGTTGGCCACGACGATGTCCAAGCGGCCATGCCCCGACTTGATACGATCCACAAGGCGTTTGAGGTCCCCCGTCTTCGTAACGTCGCCGGCAACGGCAATGACGCCGTGACCAATCTCGCTTGCGGCTGCCTCAAGGTCTTTCTTGTTCCGCGCGAAGATGTAGACGGTCGCACCTTCCTCAGCGAACCTCTCCGCTGTCGCGCGACCGATGCCTGTGCTGCCACCGGTGACGAGTGCGATTTTTCCTGAAAGCTGTCTCATGACGATCCTTTCCAAATGGGTTGATATCGCCTGGGATGTAGGTCGCCTGCTAAGCTCCAGTTATGGCCGCGATGAGATAACACTTATTCAATACACTGACCTCCGCATCTGCATCGCGATTCGAGGCGCTATTAAAAATGCGTTTGGCCGCTGATGGCAGAGGTAGGGCTCCAACCGGTAACCAGAAGATGGCAGCTGCTTTCACGACCAATACTCCCGATTTGTCGGTGCAGTGCACGCTGAAGATGGATTTCGATGTGGGGTTCAGCGCTGCACGTTTCTGCTCTTCCTGACTTGACATCAACTCCGTACAACCAGTTTCACCGGATACTGCCTGCTTCCTTGCTTCGCTTGACAAGCATATCGGGCAGGCGAGCGCGCTGCTGTAACGAAGGGCGCGATACTCACGGTATGAGCACCGAAATGCCTGAGACGACACGGCGCTCGACCTCGGCGTGCAGCTCGGACTTCGCCATCAGGCTGCGGGCTTCTTGTCCTCGGTCCGCAGCTCGAAGTCGCTTGCATCGTGGCGTTCGTGGAGCTGCAAGGACGGCTCACCGAAGAAGCGGTTGACGATCCGTCCGCGCTTTACCGCGGGACGGTCGGCGATCGCCGCCACCCAGCGCTGGACGTTCGTGTATTCGTGAAGAGCCAAGAATTCAGCTGCGTTGCCGTAGAGCTGCCCCTGGACAACGTTTCCGTACCAGCACCAGGCCGCGATGTCGGCAATCGTGTATTCTTCACCGGCCAAGTAGGGCGTTTCCGCAAGCCGGCGGTCGAGAACGTCGTACTGGCGCTTGGCCTCCATCGCGAAGCGATTGATAGGATATTCGAACTTCTGCGGCGCATAAGCGTAGAAATGGCCGAATCCACCGCCGAGATAGGGTGCACTGCCCATCTGCCAGAAGAGCCAGGAGAAGGTCTCCGCGCGCTTGGCTGGATCGGTCGGCAGGAATGCGCCGAACTTCTCGGCCAGGTAAGTCAGGATCGCCCCAGACTCAAAGACGCGGACCGGCGTGGCGCCGGAACGGTCGAGCAGTGCTGGAACCTTGGAGTTTGGATTGACCTCGACGAAGCCGGATCCGAACTGATCTCCCTTCTCGATCATGATCGGCCAAGCGTCGTATTCGGCACCCTTGTGTCCCGCTGCGAGCAATTCCTCGAGGAAGATGGTCACTTTCTGACCGTTGGGCGTCGCGAGCGAATAGACCTGAAACGGATGCTCGCCGACCCTTAGCTCCTCGTCGTGCGTGGGGCCGGCGATCGGGCGGTTAATGGATGCGAACCGGCCCCCGCTGGGCTGATCCCAAGTCCACACTGGGGGTGGGCTATATTCCTGCTGATCGGACATTATGCACTCCTTGTAATATCATTCGCGAGATAGACCGGCGGCGGCTTGCTTCACTGCTCAGGCCCCACTCATGTCCCGACGTTCGATCGGCTGCTGATCTCCCAGCTTCGTGTCGTCCCGCTTGGCCGTGCAAGCCCGCGACTAGACCTGGCCGATGCCACCATCGATCGCGAGACCTGCGCCGGTCATGTAGCTGCTCGCGGTCGACGCAAGGAAAAGGGCGGCCTGCGCCACTTCGTCCGGATCCCCGATCCGATGCATTGGGATGCGCGGGAGCAGGCTTTCCACAACCTCCGTGTTGTCGGCGGGCAGCGAATCCTGGAGCAAGGGCGTCTGTATACCGCCCGGCATCAGTGCATTGACCCGAATTTTGCGATCGCTGAGATCAAGCGACCAGTTGCGAGCAAGCGATCGCACCGCAGCCTTTGTCGCGCCGTAGGGGCTGTAGCCCGGCGCTCCCATGTCCGCCATGCAGGAGCTCATCAGTACGATCGATGCTCCTTCGTTCATCATTGGTAGTATGTTCTGGACGCCGAAAACGACAGCTTTGAGGTTGACCGCCATGTGCCTGTCATAAACCTCTTCAGTAATGCCCCCGAGCGGCGCGATCTTGATGAGGCCCGCACAAGCGAAATAGACGTCGATCCTGTCCCAGGCCTTGCGCGCAGCGTCGGTAATCTTGTCGAGTTCGGACATGATGGAAAGGTCCGCTTGAACCGTGATCCATCGACTGTCGGTGGCATCGGGCAAGTCTGGGCGCTCGATGGGCTCGCGATCCACGAGCAGCAAATTGGCGCCCTCCGCGAGAAAAAGCTTTGCGGTGGCGAGGCCAATCCCTCCCGCAGCGCCCGTAATCACCACGTTTCGACCGGCCAACCTTCCCATATTGTCTCTCCTGATATCTTGATTTGTTCGATTAGTTCAGATGTGGGGCGAGGGGCCATTGGCCATCGACTGAGCCGCTGGATTGTCATCTTGTGCTCCACTTCGAGAGGGATGCACAAGAAACCGGGTCAAAGATTATGCTTGTGATGGCGCCGCGCTTCGCATGATGGTGAGTGCCAACCTGGCAATTCAGGAAGTCCGAATGAGCCAAATCAGGCCGGCAGGAACGGGGCCACAGGGCTGTGCCTGAAGCCGCGTGTCGCCACCGGACGGAAATTAAGAAGGAAGACTTGCGACCTGTTAAGGCACGAATGAGGCCTCAGCTCGTCGCCGTGCCCTGCGATCGAACCAGGTCACCATCACGCCGCTCGCGGTGACGAGCGTAGCGCCCAGCAGGGTTTCTGCGCTCGGCATCGCGCCAAATATGGCCAAGCCTAACAAAGCGGCCCACACGATCTGCGAGTAATCGATCGGCGACAACAACGCGACTGGCGCATGCTGTAGCGAGGCGGTCATCATCACTTGCATCAACGCGCTCACCACGCCTCCGGCAGCAAGAAGCACGAGCCCAGTGCGATCTGGCCAGTGGCCATAGCTTGGCATCGCTGCGGCCCCCACAAACAGCGAGCAGACAAGAAACCAGAAAGCGATGCTTCCTGCTGTCTCCTTCCTCCCGAGGCGCCGCAAGGTAACGGTTACAGCGCCCTGCAAGACGGCCGATGTCATCGCAATCGCCACTGACCCTGAAGATATATTCGTTGCCCCCGGATTGCTCGCGATGGCGATGCCGGCAAAGCCTATCGCAACCGCAAGCCAATGGTGGAGTGCCACACGTTCGTGTAATATCAGCGCGGAAAGCAAGGTCGCGAAGATCGGCGCCGTGAAGCTAATGGTGACGGCAAGCGGTAGTGGGAGGAGAATGAAGCTCTCATAGGTAAAAAGTACCGCCAGAACGCCAAGTGCTGATCGACATAGGTGCGCGATCGGGCTTTTCGGAATCAGTGTAGCGATGCCCGATCGTCGCGCCGACCAAGCGAACACGAGTGGCAGCGCAAAGAGTGCGCGATAAAACAACATATCGACGGGGCCGCTGCCGCCATGTTGATTGGCGAGCTTGAACAGCATCGCGTAGATGACATACGTGAGTGCGAAGCCGGCGCGCAGTAAGAGCCCATATCCGACGCTCACGGCCGGATCGACATGGCGATCGCGGCCGGCCTGTTTCATATCGCGCTCTTTGACGGTCACCTCCGCGGGTGTCACCGCATCAGCACCAATTCTTCTGCCATGCTGGGATGAAGGGCTACGGTATCGTCAAAGGCGTCCTTTGTGAGGCCTGCCTTCACAGCGACGGCTGCTGCCTGGAGGATTTCCGGAGCGTCGGGCCCGATCATATGAAGGCCAAGAACCCTGTGCGTTTCCGGGTGGCAGACCATTTTATAGAGGGCGCGCTCGTTGCGGTCCGCGAGAACGTTGCGCATCGGGCGGAAATCCGAAGTGTAGATCTTGGCCCCTCCGAACTGTTCGCGTGCCTGTGCCTCGGTAAGACCGACCGCTGCAAGAGGCGGATGGCTGAAGACCGCGGACGGGATGCAGTCATAGTCCACCGAGCGCGGTTTGCCGCCGAATTCCGTGTCTGCGAACGCGTGCCCCTCGCGGATCGCGACGGGCGTGAGTTGAACGCGGTTGATGACGTCACCGACTGCGAAGATTGACGGGACCGCGGTGCGGAAGCGCTCATCTACAACGATCGCACCGACCGGGTCGAATTCGACCCCAAGGTCCTCCAGCCCCATACCGGCGCTGTTGGGCAATCGGCCCGTTGCGAACAGCACGCAGTCGGTCGGTATCTCTTCGCCGTTCGCGATCATGACGTTAAGTGACGCATCATCGGCCTTTTCGATGCGTTCAATCTGCGCCTCGAAGCGGATGTCGATGCCCTTCAAGGTCGAGATCTGGATCAAGCGATCCCTGATCTGCTCGTCATAACCCCGCAGCATCGTCGACGTTCGATTGAGGAGGGTCACCTTCGAGCCCAGCTTGTTGAAGATGCCAGCAAACTCGTTGGCGATGTAGCCACCGCCCGTGATGATAATCCGCTCGGGCAGGTGATCGATGTGAAAGACCTCGTTCGACGTGATTCCGAGATCCGTTCCGGGGATGGGCGGGAGCGCCGGGCGTGCGCCTGTCGCTATGAGGATTTTGGCGGCGGTAAGGACCGTCCCGTCGTCGAGGGTCACTTCATGTTCGCCGCTCAGCGTTGCTCTCTGGCCGTAGATGGTGACTCCTGCATTTCCGAGCGTCTGACGATAAAGGCCCTCGAGACGCATTACTTCGCTCAGGACGTTGTCCCGTAAGGTAATCCAGTCGAACTCCGGTGTCGGTACCCGCCACCCGAAGCGTCGAGCGTCACGGAGGTCCTCCGCGAAATGGGAGCCATAGACGAAAAGCTTCTTTGGGACGCAGCCTCGGATGACACATGTCCCGCCGAGAAGATGCTCCTCCGCGAGCGCCACACGCGCGCCATGACCAGCGGCGATGCGCGCGGCGCGCACTCCGCCGGAGCCGCCTCCGATGACGACAAGATCAAAATCAAACGTTGCCAAGCGAACTCACTCCTAAATTCAAACTGCGCCAGGTCTGTCGAAGCGGCGTGGAGCCCGATAAATCAGGCCGAATATCCTGTGCGGCGGGCGATCACGATCTGGAGGGAAGGTCTGCGAAGGCGGGCGCCCGTCCTTCGAGGTTGGCAGCGATCGCTTCAAGGTTCTCTGACCTGCCGAGAAGTCCGAGCTGTTCCTCGGCCTCCTGTCGAAGGAGATCGGCTGTCCTTCCATCGGCCATCGCGTTCATCAGCCGCTTAGCGGCTCGCACCGCCTGAGGGCTCTGCTCCGTAATATCCTTCGCGACTGCGGTAGCTGCGCGAAGCGGGTCTTCGTCGAGTTGCGTGACCAGACCGATAGCAAGCGCTTCTTCGGATGAGATGATGCGCCCGGTATAGACGAGCCGGCGGACAACATCGTCGCGCAGGAGCCCGCGCAGGAGAGCGATGCCTCCCATGTCCGGCACCAATCCCCACTTCAATTCCATGACCGATAGGCGGGCAGTCGGGGCCGCCACCCTCATGTCCGCGCCTAGCGCAATCTGCAGGCCGGCTCCGAAGACTGATCCATGAAGCGCAGCGATCACCGGCATAGGCAATGTCCGCCACGCCATGGCCGCGTGCTGAAAGATGTTCGAAGCGCCGTGTGATCGGGTAGCGAGCAGCTTTCGGTTTTCCTCCCGCGGGAGCGCCTGGAGGACGTCCAGGTCGATGCCGGCGCAAAAGGCTCGGCCTTCGCCGGACAGAACCACCGCGTGGACGTCGGCGCTCTCGGCCAAGGCCGACGCGACGCGGGCCAACGCCTCGAACATCTCCATGTCCAGAGCGTTCAGCTTCGCCGGCCGGGCGAGGGTGACCGTAGCAATTCCGCCCGCAACGTCTGTGCGAACCCGCTCACATCGAACGGTCATTTCCGACCTCGGGTTAATGTTCGCGGGTCCGGCGCCAAGTCAGAGTTCCATGGGATCGCGGAAGTGCTCCTTGAAGATCCGGTCCCTATGCTCCAGCAGGATCGGATCGAGCGCTTCGAGCACGACTGGATCGCTCGCGGTGAAGGTGGGGCGGAAGTCGTCAGGCATTGGGCAGTGGGGGCTTGGAAGCGGGTCGAAGAAGTTACCAAACGCAGTCCAGTAAATATCGACGGCGCTCAGCTGATCACCCACGAAATAGGGATTGCCTGCCGCATATTGCGCTTTGAGTTGGGTCGTCAGCGCACGCAGGGATTTGGCAACCCTCTCCCCGGCGTGGGCGACCTCTTCATCGGCATAGCCGTATTTGAGTCCCATCGTAGCGACCGGATTGGGCCCAGCTTCGTCGGCAAAGGCGGGCTGCACCATCTGAAGGCGCCTGTTCCAGGCGAGCCCCCCGCGACCGCAGATCTCGTTCGACAGGCCGATCGCCTGCGCGCGCAGCATGACCTCCGACGGAAGAAGCGCCGGAGACGGCTTGATGCGCTCGACGAGGAGCAGAATGTCTAGCCAGCTGTGAATCGGGCGCTCATCACGCCACGCGACGATCGGCGCGCTGTCGGCTGCGCCCCAGGCGCGGATCGGATCGTTCGGCTCGAAGACCGTCCAGGGCGCGGCCACATAATCGAGACCCTTGATCTCGAAGAACGTCTTCGCGGCCTGGCCCCATGGGCTCGGCATTCCCTGAACGAGCACGATCCTCAGCCCGGGGTGATTAACGATCTCGTCAAAGCTACGGTATTCCAGCATTATTCTGCCCTCTCCACGGTGGCTGTACGTTAGCGCTGCAAGAGGCTCTTGGCGGCCTCGACATGCTTGTTGGTCGTGTCCAGGACTCCCGCCGGTTCCGGGACTTCGATTCCGCGAATGCAGGCGGGACGGGCCGCCATTCGCGACTCCCATGCCATCAAATTGTCGAGGCCGGTGACGTCGACGCCCGCCCAATCGTAGAGACGAACCCAGCACCAGTGCGCGATATCTGCGATGCTATATTCGTCGCAGATAAATTCGCGGCCCTGCAACTGACGGTCGAGCACCTCGAAAAGGCGACGGCATTCACTCTGATAGCGTTGGATCGCGACCGGGATCTTCTCGGGCATATACCGGTAGAAAACGTTGGCCTGGCCCATCATCGGACCAACGCCGGACATCTGGAACATCAACCACTGGATGACGCGCGATTCCTCGTTGGCGTCGGTCGGGAGGAGTCTGTCGTACTTGCGAGCGAGATAGATGAGGATCGCGCCCGTTTCGAAGACCGCGAAGTCGCCGTTCGACCGGTCCACGATGGCGGGGATGCGTCCGTTGGGGCAAATCTTGAGATATGCCTCTTCCTTCTGCTCCTTGGCCGCGAGATCCATCGACTTCACGTCGTAGGGAACGCCGAGCTCCTCGAGCATAACGGAGGCCTTCCAGCCGTTTGGCGTCGAGGCGGTGTAGAGCAAGATATCGGGCTCGCTCATGGCGGCACTCCTTGGTTCGAGACGGCACGGCGAATGATCGCGTGTCGTCGTGTTTCATGTCGCCCGATCTACAGCACGCTGCCTGGTCACTTGGCACGCGATTGAAGCGCTTCATTCGCGACGCTCACGTCGGGCTCGGAATGATGGCGTCGGAGGACTCGTCAGCGCTCCGTATCGGTTGGTTGATGTCGTCTCCCTTTCTTGGTCGGGATGCTTGGCGCAGACAACCGTGGTCGAGAAACATTAGATTCGTGATGCGCTTTCGAGTGCGCTGGAGTTGTCGCCGCGGCAACGAGCACGCCGGCATGAGCCCGCAGATGCTACAGTGTGCATGTGTCTACGCGGCCAGCGGTAACGCGGAGGTGGCCAGCCTTATCCTTGTTGGAAGCGCCTGCGGTCGCGCTCCAGCTTGTCCAGTTCGCCGCGCATTTGCTCGACGATAGTCTTCTCGGATCGCTCGAGAACTTCGAGGCGCCCGCCTATGCCGAAGACGAGCGGCCCTTGGCTGGAGGTGAGTGATGCGGGCAAGCGCATCGAGATTGTCCCCATGCCTTCGGTCACCATACCGCGGGAGAAGAAATAGCCCTGCTGTTCAGCTTCCCGGACCATCTTCAGAACCTCCTCGAACTTAATCTGGTCGACCAGCGGATCATCCTGAGCGCGCGTGATCGCCACGAGCTTTTTGATCTCGGTTTCAGATCGACCGACGAGCAGGGAGATGCCGGCGGAGCTCCAGACGATATAGCGGCGCAGGGCCAACGAGAGGTGAAGCGCCTGATTGTGAGATTGGATGACGTGCAGGTAGCGCACGTAAATATCATTGCCTTGCGACAAGCTGACCAAGCCCGAAGTCTCGTCGGCGACGCGTTCGAGCATCTGCAGCATCGAGCCGTCCCGGAACGGCCCGGTGTCGAGCCATGCCCCCAGCATCGCTACCCTTAGCGTCGGTTGGTAGGTGTGCGTCGTATAATCGAAATCGAGGTAGTTCAGCTTGACCAGGCTGGCCAGCAGCACAGAGGTGGACGACTGCGGCATCTCCAGCCGTTCGGCGATTTCGTTCGCCCTCGCGCCGCGGCGTATTTCTGCAAAGAACTCCAATACCCTCAGGGCGCGCGCGGCAGACTTGATTGCGCTCGGCACGCCCGAGCCTACATCCTTGGGGGTTAAAACCGACGACCAGAAATTCTGTTTGCTCATCGAAAAGACCCAGGGTTCGGTGGTGAGCCCGGGACGATCATCAATCGATTTTCAGGTCCGTAACGGTGCTGCATGGCGGTAACAATCTCACCTCGACGCGTGGGTATTGCAAGCGGCTAAGTGAGAGTGGGATAATCGGAATAGCCGGCGTCGGAGCCGCCGAGGAGCGTCTCAGGATCGAGCTTCGCCAGAGGCAGTCCGCGCTTGAATCGTTCGACCAGATCGGGGTTCGCGACGAACGAGCGCGCGAAGGAGATGAGGTCCGCGTTGCCGGTTTCGATGGCATGTCGTGCCAGCTCAGGGTCGTAACCGTTGCTGCCGATATAGGTACCTTTGAAGAGGCTCCGAAGCCGGGAGTAATCGAACGGTGGCGTGTTGCGATCTCCCATCGAGGTGCCTTCAACGACATGGAGATAAGCGATTTGCAGGTCGTTCAGCTTCGCGGCGATATATTCGAAGAGCTCCTGGGCATCGTCGGTCGAGCTGTCGTTGGTTGGATTGACGGGAGCGATCCGAATTCCCGTTCGCATTCTCCCGACCTCCGTTGCGACGGCCTCGGTCACCTCCAGCATCAGCCGTGAGCGATTGGCGATAGATCCGCCATAGGCATCGGTTCGGGCGTTCATCCCCGTTTTGGCGAAGGCATCGAGGAGATAGCCGTTGGCACCGTGAAGCTCGACGCCGTCAAAGCCCGCCTCCAGCGCATGCGCGGCGGCTCGCCGGAAATCATCGACGATTCCGGGAATCTCGGTCAGCTCGAGAGCGCGGGGCTCGGCAGGGCGGACCATTTGCCCGCCGATCTTCATCTGCTGGTTGGGAGCGGGAATGGCCGACGGGGCGACGGGCGGCGGAAGGTCGTGCAACCGCGCGACATACGATATTCGACCGACGTGCCAGATCTGGATGAAGATACGGCCGTCTTTTTGATGGACCGCGTCAGTGACGGCCTTCCAACCCTTGATCTGGTCGCGGGTGTAGATGCCCGGCGCGTCGGGATAGCCGCGTCCCTGTTCGCTGATGGGGCTCCCTTCGGTGATAATGAGCCCGGCACTCGCGCGCTGCGCGTAATATTCCACTGTGCTGGCGAGTGGGACGAAACCTGGCCCTGAGCGCCACCGCGTCATCGGGGCCATGATCACCCGATTGGGGAGCACGATTTCCCCGAGTTGATACGGACTGAAAAGCGGGTTTGAGGCTTCTGCGTCGGTCATCGCGCGCTCACAAGGTTTGCGTATCAGGAACTTTTGGATCGGATTCGCACAGAGCGTCGGAAATCTCGCTTTCGGTCAATCCCGCCTCGAGAAGGACTTCTCGGCTGTGCTGCCCGAGCATCGGAGCGTGGTATCGCAGTTCGAACGGTGCGGCGCTGTAACTCGCAGGGCGCCTGATCGAATGATACTTGCCGGCGTACGGATGTTCGACCGTTTCAAAAAGCCCCACGGCCTTGACGTGCGGGTCATCGCCGATATCGGCGAGATCGATGACAGGCATGCACGGGATGTTGGCCTCATCGCAGAAGGCGACCCATTCGTCTGTCGTATGGAGCGGAGCTGCTTCAGCAATGAGTCCATAGAGAAACGGAAACCACGACGACCGTTCGCTAAGCAGAAGAAAACGGGCGTCTCCTATCAGGTCGTGACGCCCGATAAACGCGAAGAAATCCTGCCAGTTTTTGTCGGAATAGGGCATGATGCACGCAAAGCCGTCGGCGGTACGAAAGGGCTTTCGCTCACGCACCTGGATGCGAGCATATCCGGGCTTGCCGAGCGGAGGCTCGAAGGCTGCGCCGGCGAAGGTTTCCATGAGGTTGAATTCGATCGCGGTCTCGAACATCGGGACCTCGATCTCTTGCCCTTCGCCGGTCCTTTGCCGATCGAACAGGCCGGCGAGAATAGCGTTGGAAATCGCCAACCCGGAGATCTTGTCGCAAATGACGGACGGCGCGTAGCTCGGAGCGTCGGTGATAGGAATCGAGAGCGCGGCAAACCCGGATGCGGCCTGGATCAGGTTGGACTTGTAACGGTTTTGCGCCGGTCACTTATCTCATTATGCCACCTTGGCTTCGAATGCGAGCGGACTGATGCCACCCAGATATGAATGGCGGCGACGGGAATTGTAGAAGCCGTTGATGTACTGGAAGATGGCGGCTTCTGCCTGTCGCCGGGTTGGCCAGTTCCGCCGCCAGATCATCTCCGCCTTCAGGGATTTGAAGAATGTCTCGACGGCGGAGTTGTCGTAGCAATTACCCTTGCCGCTCATCGATGGACGCAGGCCGTAGGCCTGCAGCTTCTTCTGATAGTCATAAGAGCAATATTGGCTGCCGCGATCGGAGTGAAAAATGCAGCCCTTGGGTGGCTGGCGCAGGCGCACCGCCATATCGAGCGCCCGGATCGCCAGATCCTTTTTCATTCTGTCGCTGACCGCCCAGCCCACGACCCGACGGCTGTGCAGGTCGAGGATGACGGCAAGGTAGAGCCAGCCTTCCTGTGTCCAGACATAGGTGATGTCGCCCGCCCATTTTCGGTTGGGCGCATCGGTGGCGAAATCGCCGTCCAGCCAGTTCGCTGCGACGCCCAGGCGATGGTGGCTGTCCGTCGTGATCTTGTGCTTGCGGGTGCGGACCGGCTTGATCCCGTTGATCCGCATGAGGCGGCCAACCCGGCGTTCGCCAACGACGAGGCCTGCTTCCTTGAGCTCCATCGTCATCCTGGGGCGACCGTAGCTGCCAAGGCTCAGGCTATATTGTTCCCGGATATGAGCCAGCACCCTCATGTCTGTCCGTTCCCGATGGCTGATCGGGCGCGACCGCCAGGACCGATAGCCGCGCTCACTCACCTGCAGGACACGGCACATCAACTCCAAAGGCCAGCGATGCCGCCAGCTGTGCACAAAGGCGAACCTCACGGCCTTTGGCTCGCGAAGAACTGAGTGGCCTTTTTTAGGACTTCCCTCTCCTCCCTGAGAATACGGTTCTCCAGGCGGAGCCGTTCATTCTCCCGGGCCAGATCGGCCTGCGGCGCGGACACCAGATCCGACGGACTATAATGCGAAACCCATTTGTTCAGGGTCGATTTGCCGATCCCCAAATCCAACGCGACCCTTTCGCGCGGCAACCCGCTGGTCAGCGCAATGCGCACCGCCTCCTGCTTGAACTCTTCGCTATGCTTGATCATCTCGTCGATCTCCTTGAACGAGCCTTAAACTCTCAAGTGACCGGCACAAAACCGTTACAAGTCCAATCCAGCCGAGCAGATAGAGCGCCTGTGCGCGCCGGAATTTGAGCTGGACGATGTCGGGTATGCGCGCGTCGATGCCGAGCCCGACGATGAATCGTCGCCATTCGTCGGGTTCGTTGAACTGGATCATTCCGCCGGGGAGCCCGGGTGATGGCCATGGCATCACCAGCGGCGCGTCGCGCGCGGCGAGTTGAATGTGATCAAGGTCCAGATGTGCCTCCTGTCGGCGAGAACTTGGTGTTTCTGCCGATAATACCCGATCGTAGTCAGTCGTTTGAAGTCGTGCGGCGCTCACGCGCCGCCGAACTTCCAGACTGGGATGCCGAGCTTCTTGGCCTTGTCGGCAAGGTTGTCGTGGATGCCGGTGCCGGGGAAGTGCATCACGCCCTTCGGCACGATCTCCAGGATGTCGTCGTTGCGCTTGAAGGGTGCTGCTCGGCCGTGCTTCGTCCAGTCGGGCGCGAAGCCGATCTGCGGGACGTTGCGATTCTTTGCCCAGAGCGAGGCGATCTTCTCGGCGCCCTTCGGCGATTTGCCGTGGATCAGCACCATGTCGGGATGCTTCTCGTGGACCTGATCGAGCTTGGCCCAGATCAGCCGGTGGTCATCGAAGTCGAGCCCGCCGGTGACGACGATCTTCGGGCCCGGCGGCAGGAGTACCTCCTGGTCTGCGCGCTTCTTCGCCATCAGGAAGTCGCGGCTGTCGATCATCGCCGAGGTGAGATTGCGATGGTTGACCTTCGATCCGCTGCGCGGAAGCCAAGTCTTTCCGACGTGGCGCTCGTAGTGTTCCGCGGCTTGGTCGCGCATTAGCTCGAAGGCGTTCCGGCGCTCGATCAGCGTCATGCCCTCGGCGATCAAGCGCTCCAGTTCGACGGATTTCACCTCGCTGCCGTCCTGTTCGCGCTGCCCCCGCTTCTGGGCCTGCTCGTTGTCGTCCAGTTCCCGGCCGATCCGGTCGGTGGCGCGGTGGAAGACGTTAACGGTCGACCAGAGGAGATCGTCGAGGTCGGGTTCGAGGCGCGTGTCCTCCAGGGTGCCGATCAGGGCGTCGAAGATGTCGGCGACAGCGCCCGCGACCTGGTTGCCGTCGGGCAGTAGCCGCTGGTCGGGCTCGTCGGTGAAGGGTCGGTAGCCGTGGAGCTGGAGTTCGTTGAGGACATGGTCGGTGGGTGAGGATTCGTGGTGCGGTTCGAAGTCGTCGTGATCGCGCATGGGATGCTCCGTCGGTGGGACCGCGACCGTCGCGGCCTTCATGGCGACGAAGCCCACGGGCCGGACGGCCGGGCACCCGGAGCGCAAGCGCAGGGCTCGATGGCTAAGGCCGGCTATTTTGCCTCGCGATGGAAAGCGGCCATCAGGCCGCGCCGGAAAATAGTCGGCCGCCGCCATTGCCCGGCTGGCCGGCTTGTGGGCCGATCGCCCTCTCGAAGGCCGAGGCGCGGTCCCCCTCCGACGGATTGACGCATCCTCCGGGCACGGCGCCGAACCGCAGGCCCGTTCGCCTGCCGGCTATGCCGCCAACGCCATGAAGCGGGCGACGTCCTGCGGTGCGACCTGCAACCGGGCTTCCATGCGCAATGTGTCCAGGCCGAGGGTGCGCAGATCCTCGTTGAAGTCGCCCAGCTCAGGCGAGATGACAATCGCCTCGATCCCGACCGCGTTCGCCCGTTCGATCAAGCTATCGCGCGCCCCGTCGCCGGCCGGATCGTTGTCGCGGACGATGTAGAGCCGCCGCAGCGTGTCGGGGAACAGGATGGCGGCGAGATGCGCCGCTGAGAGCGCCGCCAGCATCGGCATTTCGGGAAGGACCTGGCGGAGCGACAGGACGGTCTCGATGCCTTCGCCGGCCGCCATCACCTCGCCGCGGAGGCCGAAGTGAACAGCGTTGCCGAGAAGATCGCCCATTGCCCGCCTCGGCGTGTCGATCGGCGCCTTGTCGCGTCGGCGGGGATCGAGCCAAGTGCGATGCGCCCCGGTGATCTTGCCGTCGAGGTCGGTGACGGCCGCGATCATCGCCGGCCAGGTCTCGGTCGGCGATTGCTCGTCGGGCCGATAGTAGCAGCGCGGGTGGAAATGCAGGCTTCCGGTTCCGCGTAAATTCGTAATGCCGCGTTTCCGTAAATACGCCTGTACGAGCGTGCCGTAGATTGGCTGCGACATGTGAACCAGCCGGCGCGCCGCTTCGGGGGAGCCCTGCGGGGTCGGGCTTTGCCGCGGTTGCTGGTGCGATTCCGGCTCCGGCGGTGGCATGCTGAGGAAGGTCCGCGCCTCGTGCGTGACGTCCTTGAAATCGACCAGGCCGCAGCTTTCGCGGATGACGTCGAGGAGATCGCCATGCTCGCCGGTCGCCGCGTCGGTCCATTTGCCGGCTGGGCCTTTGGGCGTGTCCTTCAGCCGGACGTACATCGAGCGGCCGGGCGTGTTACGCACATCGCCAACCAGCCAGTAGCCACCCTCGCGGCGTCCGCTGGAGAGGTAGTGCCGGCACACCGTCTCGGCACGATCGGCAAGGCGACGTGCAAGATCATGCGGATTTTGGGTCATGGTCGTTTCCCATGCGAAAAGGCCCGCCGTCTCCGGCGGGCCAGTCTCGCAAGTCGTTGACGTTATTCGGCCGCGACCGCGTGGGGAGCGGCGTCGGCGATCTCATCTTCCGCGAGCGGCTCGTCTTCGACCATGGCCGTTTCGCCGCCGATTGCCGTCGATTGTTCGTCCGCCTCAACAGATTCGTTGCTCACGGTGGGCTCGACATTCGACGCGCCCCGATCGGCGGTGCGCAACGGTTCGGGCAACCAGCCGGTATCGGCGAGCAGCGTCTCCGCCTCGGCCGCCATGTCGCCCTTCTTCAGATGCTCGATCCGATCGGCGGCGCGTTGCCCCTTCGCCTGGGAAACCGCCTGAAGGATGCCAGCCTTCGTCACCCTGCCGAGGAAGTTGTCCACGGTCGGCTTCCACCCGGCCGCCGCCATGTCGAGGTCGACCGACTGCGCCAGCCGGTCGGCATGGGTGGCCGCACGGGGCCGCCGGTTCCAGGGCTCGTACACCGCGTTGACCGAAAGGCTGACGATATGGGCGAACAGGCCCGCCTGGCTGTCGCCGTCCCATTCCTGCAGCGCGTCCCACAGGTCGGCCGATTCCTTGGGAAGCGCCTTCGACCAGCCTTCGTGCCGAGCCCGGATCTCCTCGGCCGATGCGCTGTCGTTGAGCCCCGGCGCCTGCGTCCCGAAGCTGACGCTCTTCAGATCGAGTTCGAGGCAGCTATCCGAGCCGTAGTGGTAGAAAGTCTTCAGCGTCAGGACGTGCAGGGCTGCGACGAAGGCGACGTCCGGTCGCTCGCCGAGTGCGTTGCGCAGGCCAAGCGTCCGGTGCGAGGTCAGCTCGGTCATCAGGCGGTCGGATATGGGCGAGAGACCCTCATCCTCCTCCGGCTCGGCGTCGGGCTCCGCCGTCGCGACGGCATCATCGCCCTCGTAGCTGGCGGCCATAGCCCGTTCGTCGTCACCGTCCGCGTCCGGCTCGGACCCAGGCTCGGCCGGCAATTCGTCTTCCGGTCGGACATAGCCGCGCTCGACGCGAAGCTGGCCGTCGGCGCCGATGCTGACGAAAGCACCCGCGCGAGCGATCTCGGCGGCGTCGAACACCGCGGGACGGTTGTCGAAACCCTCGATCAGCGTCTCCAGCTCCGACAGGCGCTCATCCACTTCATTCGGAAGCTCGGAGGCGTCCTGGTATTCCTCGGACAGCCGGTCGAACTCGGTCTGCAGCGCGTCGCGGCTCGCTTCCTCCTCGGCCGACAGCGGCATGGCCTCGCCGCGAAGCTGGCGCAGTCCGAAGGCGTGTCCATAGGCGAAGTCCGGCGCGACTTCGATCCACTTCCAGCCCTGGGCGGCGATCGCCTCGGCGTCCGCCTTCAGCTTATCGGCAACCATCTGGTCGATCAGCGGAACATCCTGCAGCCAGCCGCCATCATCGCCCTGGAACAGGTCGCGCAGCACCTTGCCGCCCGCCGCCACATAGGCGTCGAGGCCGATGAACTGCACCCGCTTGTCGGAAGCGCGGACCGCACCCTCGGTCAGCATGCGGCGGATGACGTAGGGCTGCTTGTCGTAAGAGGCTTTCAGCCGGTCGAACACCTGCTCCTGACGCTCATGGTCACCGGAGACGGTGAAGGCCATGAGTTGGTCGAGCGTCATGCCGTCGTCGACATAGACGTCGAGCAAGGCTGGCGAGACCGACGCAAGCTTCAGGCGCTGCTTCACCACGTTGACGGAAACGAAAAACGCGGCGGCGATCTCTTCTTCGGACTGCCCTTTCTCGCGCAGCGCCAGGAAGGCCCGGAACTGGTCAAGCGGATGCAGCGGTGCGCGCTGGACGTTCTCGGCGAGCGAGTCCTCCTCGGCGATGCCGCTTTCGCGAACGATGCACGGCACCGGCGCGGTCTTGGCGAGGCGCTTCTGCTTCACGAGCAGCTCCAGCGCCCGGTAGCGCCGGCCACCGGCCGGGATCTCGAACATGCCGGTCTCAACGCCGGCCTGGTCGACGACAGCGCGCACGCTGAGGCCCTGCAAGAGGCCTCGGCGGGCGATATCGTCGGCTAGCTCCTCCACCGAGACGCCGGCCTTCACGCGCCGGACGTTCGACTGGGAGAGCAAGAGCTTGTTGAAGGGGATGTCGCGCGAGGGCGAGAGGGTGATCTTCTGAACAGGGGTAGCCATCGGGATGTACTCCGCGACGAGCGCCGAAAGCCTCTCTCTCAGCACCAACTCGTCACGAAGCGCAGCGCCGCACTCTCACTCTGGAGCGCAGCGCCGCAGAACCGACGATCAGGAAAGACAGAAAAGCACGAAGCCGGAGACACGCTTTTCCGCATCTCCGGCTTTCCGGGAGTCAGGCCACCCGGTCGAGCAGCTTCTTCGCGCGCGCCTCCAGGTCGAGCCGGGCGTCCTGGTGGGTCTTGTCGCGCGCGACGGCGGTGATGCCCTGCACGAAGTCGAACACGCTCTCAGGTTTGCGCCCTTCCTCGGCCAAGACGGTCTCGATGATCTTCGCCGTCTCGGTCTTCGAGAAGCCGCGCTTGCGCAGAAACTCACTACGATCGTCGTCGGTGCGGGCCACGATCTTATCCCGCGCCGCTTTGATGCCGTTGACGAAGGCCATCGGCGAGGAATTGGCGAAGCGGGTTAACGCCGGCGCCGCTTCGTGGGCGAAACGCGAGGCGGCATATTTCGAGTGGCGGATGGTGATCTCCTCGAAATCCTCGACGCCCCAGAGATTGCGGTTCTGGCAGACGGCGCGGAGATAGAAGCTCGCCATGCCGAGCGTCTTCGCGCCAACCTCCGAGTTCCAGCAATAGAAGCCACGGAAGTAGAGGTCGGGCGAACCGTCGGGCAACCGCCCAGCCTCGATCGGATTGAGATCGTCGACCAGGAAGAGGAAGACGTCCCGATCGGAGGCGTAGAGCGTCGTCGTGTCCTGGGTGATGTCGACGCGCGGGTTGTAGATGCCCGTCGACCAGTCGAGCACGCCGGGCACCTTCCAGCGCGTGTCTCCGGTGCCGTTGCCGGCGATCCGCTGCACGGCCGCGACCAGCTCGTGGTCGAAGATGCGGCCATAGTCAGGGCCGGTGACGGCGCGCAGCTCGACGCGACCACCTTCGATCTCGAGCGTCTTCACCTGCTCGGCGCGATGGGACGTCAAGCCGTATTGCAGATTGATACCGGCCAGCGGCGCCGGAAGCTGCCGCAGATAGGCCGCAGGCGCGCCGACCAAGCCAGCGAGCTGGCCGAAGCTCCAATGGGTCGGGGCGATCGGCACGTCGGAGCCGGGCAGCATCAGCGCCAGGCGCTCGGCGTTGTCGCGGCTGGCCTCCACCCGGATCGCGGCGCTCTCGACGGTTCGGGTGCGGCTCCGCTCGGTCCGTCCATGCACGAAAGCATAGAGGTCGGACAGGGAGAGGAAGCGCTCGTCCGCCGGCCGTGAAAACCATTCGGAGGACACGCGGCCGATCTGCTCGCCGCGACTCACATCCACCTTGTAGCCGCCAGCGCGGTCGCGAGCGGCGTCCAGAATCTCCACATGGGTCATGGCTAATCTCCATGACGGGCGCCGGAGGCCTCTCCTCCAACCTTCAACCCGTCACGGAAAATCGGTCCGCACTCTCACTCTCGGGGCGTTGCGGGGTCTCCCCGCAGAAGGGGTCGGCCGAGACCTAGGGCTCGACCGCAGGGGAAGGCTTTCCCCTCAAGGACCAGTCCGGAGGCTTCGTCTATGCGTAAGGCGACACCGTCCCGACATGCTTGCGCGGTGCGTTGAACGGACCGTCGAGAAAAAAGGCGAGATATTCGGCCACCAAGCCCAGTTCGCCATTCTCCTCGCCAACGGGCGCTCGTGTAAAAATTTCCAGGGCTGTCGCCAGCAACCGGTCATAGGGCCGCGGATGAATGGCGAAGCGTGCAGAGAGCGGGTAGCCGAATTCGGTTGCCATCGCCGCGAAGATGGCGCGCTGCACATGCCCTTTGCCATCAAGAAACGGGTGGATATTCCCGAACCAGCAGAAGGTGTAGGTCAACGCTATCAGCTTGCCGAAGTCGTCAGTGCTCTCATCGCCAATCAGGTCGCGGGTTTGTCGCAGAAGCTGATCCATGCGGGCGGGCACCTCGCCCGGCAGGCAGAATTCATACTGGTTTCCAGGCTCCATTTGGCTGTCGGCGGAAATCCTCCGATTGGCCAGCGAGGTTCCAGCGGTGCCGCGATAGGCGCCGGCATATTCGCCGTGGTCCGGTGGTGCGAAAGACGCGAACAGCTCGCGATGAAGATCGCGCGGATCGGAGAAGATGGCCTGTCGGCGTTTGGGATCGGCTCCAATTTCCGCCAACAGCGCCGTGCATCGGGTCGTCATCGTGGAATCATAGGAGGGCGCGTTGTGAGCTTGCCAAAGCGGCGGTAGTGCAGTCATTCGATCTCTCCGGCGCGCGCGGCGCCTGCGTTTTTGACGGTGCAGCGCTGTCTAGTGCGAGGGCGCAGAGCTTTCACCGAAGGCGGCCTCGGCCTCCTTCAGGCAGCGATCCCAAAAGGCCATCGCGGCATGAAGGTTCGGTAGAACCGGTCTGCCCATGAGGTCGCGAACCTCGCGCGCATCGAAACCAGCGACGTGAGACACGCCACCCGGCACCGACGGATCGGCGACCACCGCAATCGGACCGAAGGCCTCGCTGCGCAGTTGCAGCCCACCCTGGAATTCCTTCAAGAGGGCATTGCGCGTCGGCTCGATGAAGTCGCCGAAGATCGGATCCCGCTTCCAGGCCGGCCACTGCACCTTACTCCAGGCACGCCGGTCGGTGTCGGCGCAGTCCACCTTCTCGAACACATGACCGACCGAGCGGAGGAGGGCTATGATCGCCACATATTGGGATTGATAATCGGCGACTGGCCGCATCATGCTATCGTCGCGCTGGAAACGGGCGACAAGGTCGCGGACGAAGTTGAGCTGGGCGCGTGCGACGAGCATCGTTCAAAGCGCCCGAAAGGCCGCTTCGATATCAGCGGCCGTGTTGGTGTCGTCGAATGCGTGCAGCACCGCACCAGTCTGAGTGCGGCCGCGGATTTCGATCTTCTCGGTCTCATGGTTGTAGGCGAAGACGTAGGTCTTACCCGCGATGTTCACCCACAGCATATTGGCGGGGCTCCCGGCGAAGCGGCGGATCCGGATGGAATCGGGCTCGCCGCGCCAGATGATTCCGCCGAGCAGCGCCAGGGCGATACCCTTCACCTTGCCGGCATGATGATCGGCACGCCCCATCACGCCGGCAGCGTATGTGTGCAGTTCTTCGACGTCCTTGGCAGTGATCGCCATGTTTCCTCCCCTGTAACGCGCCGTGCTCAGGCTCGGCGGAGCATGCGTTCGATCCGCACGCGCTGATAGCCGTGTGAATGGACCTGCTGGCGCAGTTGCCGAATGTCGCCGATATTGAAGGCCACGGCTGCTTTGAGCGGGCTGGCGAAGGTCGCATAATAGGTCCAGCGGGTGTCGGCAGGCAGCGGCGCGTTTTGCCTGCGGTCGGTTATAGCTACGTCGCGCGGGTCGCTGGTGCTGCGGAAAGCGTGGAACGTGACCCAATCTGGTCGCCGATAGCGCGCCGCCTTGCTGAAGGGCACGGACTGAACCTTCACGTCGGCTTGGTCGAGCACCCAGCCCTGCTGCTCCAGGATCTGGCGAACCATGTGACCGACCATCTGCTTGACGCGATCGGCCAGGATGTCCTCGCGGAATTCGGCGAGGAGCTGTTCCTCGATGCCTTCGACCGCGGGCTTACTGAGTTCGGACGCCGTCTCTAGCCGGGCGACGTTTTCGGGCAGGGTAACAAAGGCCCAGATGCGCTGACCAAGTTCGGACGCATAGAGCGACGCAAATTTCTCGGGGCTATAGGCAAACATGACAGGCCCTCCTTTACCGGGCAAATATGGACGGTTATAAACTCATGTCAATGGCGGGGCGACGAGCGCCCGCTGGTTCCGCCGGGGAGGCTGGGTTGGACTTCGAAGATCTCGTGACGGCCCTGGCGCCACCACCGAACCGGGTCGGAAAATCGGACGGTCCCGACGAACATCATCTTTACGAAGGCGCAGTCATGCTCGCCTACGCGATGCATCTGCTTCGCACGCAAGGCGCGCGAGACGTCCGCATCCATCCCGACGGCGAACACGGAAAGCAGTTCGACTTCGCGGCCTGGCTTGAACGGCGCGAGTTCGCGAAGATCTCCAGCCTCGGCAGCACGGTCTACGGCGGGGTTTATCGAAACCCGGCTGGTCGGACGATCACCGTCCATCCCAAGTCTGGGCTCGGCGACGTCGTCGCCGACGTCGGCAACGGCGTCATTTCGGCCGAGTGCAAAGGCGGCATCATCAACACGCGGCACCCCGGCCAGGTCTCGCGGCTCTATCGCGGCCTTTGCGAGACAATTGGGCTGCTGATGGCGACGCCATCGCGGGGCCGCCAAATCGCCGTTGTGCCGCTGACCGACAGCACCTTGCGCTTGGCCGAGCGGCTCGCGCCCCGCTGCGCATTGGCCGGCATCGAGATCGCCCTTGTCGGTAGCCGCGGCGAGGTCATAGACGTCAAGCCGGAGGTGAGTGTCGAACTGGCGGGCGAAAGGATCGCCTGATGAACGAGGCGGCGACGGGTCCCAGCAGTGCGATGATCTCCGCGATGTCGGACCTGTGGCGGTTACGCCCACCAGGGCCCAACAACATCCTGGCGCATCCGGCCTTCGAGCGGTTGCGCGAAGCGTGTCGTGACGGTTATTCGAACGCCGGCAAGAAGGGGCCGGCCTTTGCGCTTTCAACCGCTTTGCGGGCTCTCGGCCTTCCCTGTGGTCTGCAAAAGGAGACTGCCCATTTGGCCTTGCCGGTAGCAGAGGCGGCAAAGGGCCTTGATGCAGCACTGCGCGCGACAAGCGCCAAACGCGTCCATCTCGTACCGCTCGATCTGGCCGCCGATCTGCCATCGATCGCATTCGGTCCGGCGAAGCTCGGCCGGCTGACCGCGGACGAACTGCGGACCCTCGTTGATGCGGCCAGGCTGAAGCGGCTCTATCCGCGGCAGGATTTCGACGCCGAGCGCTTTTCCGAATTTCACTGGCTGGTTGTCGAGGAAACGGTGGCGCTCGAAGAGGAGCCCGAGGCTCGTGCCGTCCCGGTGCTGTTCATGGACCTGAGCCGAGATCTGGGCCAGATCGAGCCGCACAAGGGGCGATTTCCCGGCGCGGTCGAAGAGGCGCTGTTCTTCCTGCTGCTAGCGCCGTGGGAGAGCTGGTCGACGATGGCGGAGGTCGACTGGCGCGGCTTCCGTGTCCCGTGGGTCTACACCGTCGATGGCGACATCTTTGTCCACCTGAACACTCCGCCGTCGCCGGATACGCTGAGCTGGGAACCTCATATCTACGACGACGGCTATGGCGAGACCATCGAGGAGGAGCGGCCGGTCGAGCTGCGCCTCGAAGACGCCGCCGCAACTGAGTTGCCGGTCTGGGATCAGAGCCGCTGGGCGATTGTCGAACAGGCGAAGCAATCGGTTCTGTTCGAAACACCAATCGTTCACTTCCTGGTCCGCGCGTTCCTGGCGGAGGGCGTTGACGAGTTTCTGGCGCATGTCACGACGATCGAAGCCGCGTTGGGCCTGCGCGCCGACTATCAGAAGAACTTCCGCATGGCGCCCGATCGGCACAAGGGAATGAGCCCCACGAAAAGGATGCGGGGCCGTGTCGCCGGACTGCTGGGCGGCCGTCGCTACGCCGATCAGTATGAGCAGCTCTTCGACGTGCGCAGCGCCTTCCTGCACGGCCGCGCGATGGCAGCCATTTCGACCAAGGAACGAGTGATGGCCCGATCGCTAGCTCGGGAGGTGGTGGAAGCGCTGATCCTCGCCACCCAGGCCGGCCCTATCTCTTCGCGCGAGGACTTTCTCGACGACCTTCTCGATAAGGGCGCGCCGCTCCTCTAGCCGACAAGCCACGCCAAGGTTGAAAACTGTCAGAAAACTGTGTATATTTCTGACAGGAGAATCGCCATGCAGCGCCTGACCGAACAGATTCTTGAGCACGCGAAGCGGTTGCCGGAGGGCACGCCGGTCGCGGCTAAGAGCTTGCTCCACCTTGGCAATCGCGCCGCGGTAGACCAGGCCTTGTCGCGTCTGACCGAGCGGGGCCACCTGCTTCGGGCTGGGCGCGGTGTTTATCTGCTGCCGGTCACGAGCCGGTTCGGCACCCGGGCGCCGTCGGTGGAGCAGGCGGTCGAGGCGCTTGCCGCCCAGCGCGGCGAGGTCATCGTCTCAAGCGGTGCGGCGGCGGCCAACAGCCTCGGCCTTACGACGCAGGTGCCGGTCCGGTCGGTTTATCTAACCTCGGGGCGCACCCGGAAGATGAGCCTCGGCAAGCAGATCGTCGAGCTTCGCCACGCTCCGCGCTGGCAACTCGCCATGGCGCATCGGCCGGCGGGACAGGCAGTTCGAGCGCTGGCCTGGCTCGGCCCGGAAAGGGCCGAGTCGGCCCTCCAGACCCTGAAGCGCAAGCTACCGCCCGCCGCTTTCAGCGAGTTGGTGGCGGCCGCGCCTCAGCTTCCGACCTGGCTCGCGCGCAGCGTAGGGAAGGTCGCCCATGGCTGAAGCCTTCCTCCTTCTTGCGGCCGAGGATCGCCGAGAAGCCCTGAGCGTCGCTGCCGATCGCTCAGGCAGACCGGCGCACCTGCTTGAGAAGGATGCGTGGGTGGTGTGGGCGTTGGCGACGCTCTACGGTTCGCCGCTCGGCGAACATCTAGTCTTCAAGGGCGGCACTTCGCTGTCGAAGGCCTATGGCGTCATCCGGCGGTTCTCCGAGGATGTCGATCTGACCTACGACATTCGCGCGCTCGCCCCCGACCTTGTCGGCGACAATGGTGAAGCGCTGCCGAAAACTCGAAGCGAGGAAAAGCGCTGGACGAGCGCCGTGCGGGAGCGCCTGCCGGATTGGGTGGCGGGGACGGTTAAGTCGGTCATCGCCGAAGCGCTGGCGGGCAGCCCACTGTCAGCGGCAATCCGAGTCGATGGCGAGAAGCTCTTCATCGACTACGAGGCGACAACGGCGGGTTCGGGCTATGTGTCGCCGAGCGTCATGCTCGAATTCGGCGCGCGCTCGACGGGCGAGCCAGCGAGCCTGCGCGATGTCGTCTGCGATGCTGCCGGGCTGGTGGATGGCGTGGTCTTTCCAACCGCTCGGCCAAAGGTCATGCATGCCGAACGGACCTTCTGGGAGAAGGCGACCGCGATCCACGTCTTCTGCCTGCAGGAACGACTCCGTGGTGATCGTTTCGCGCGGCACTGGCATGACGTTGTGCGTCTCGATGAAGCCGGCTTCGCGGCCGCTGCCTTCGCAGATCGTGACCTGGCCAACGCCGTAGCCCGTCATAAGACGATGTTCTTTGCCGAGAAAGCCGCAGACCGCTCTCAGATTGACTACGCCGCAGCCGTGAACGGCGGCTTGCGGCTCGTCCCAACCGGCGACGGCGCCAATGCTCTCGCAGAAGATTACGCGCAGATGGTCGACGATGGGCTCCTCCTTGAGGAAGCCGAGCCTTTTGAGACGCTCATGGAGCGGTGCGCAGATATAGCCGCGCGAGCGAACAGCGCGGCAGCATAAGAAAAACGGGGCTGGGAGGCGGCGGTGTACATTTCCGAAATCTATGCGAGCGGCTTCCGGTGCTTCAATCCGACCGCTCCGTTGCAGCTTAAGCTCTCGCCTGGTCTCAACATTCTCGTGGGACCGAATGACGCCGGAAAGAGTGCCATTATCGACGCTGCTCGCTACGTATTGTGGACGCGTGGCGACGACTATATCCGCCCGGACGAGCACGATTTCCATGTCGACGCCGATGGCGCACGGGGTTGCGACTTCGTCGTTCGCTGCACCTTCGACGATCTCAGCGCGGATGAAGAGGCTCGGTTCCTCGAATGGTGCACCAACGAAAAGGGGAAGCTCCGTCTCCACGTCTGTATGCGGGGCGCTCGGCGCGTTTCTCCTGGCGGTGGCAGCATCATCTCCAGCCAGCACCGCGCTGGCGCCGAGGGCGATGGCCTGCCGCTCGACGGGGAACTGCGCGAGTATCTGAAGGCCACCTATCTCAAACCTCTGCGAGACGCCGAGCGCGAGATGCGAGCAGGGCGCCGGTCGCGCCTGTCGCGAATCCTCGGCGCCATGCCCACGATGGGGCCGCAAAGCAAACCCGCCGCGCAGGGCGGCGATGCAACGCTCCATGACACGCTCACGGCGGCTGATGTGGCTGTCCGAAACAACGCCGCGGTTGGCGGCGTCGCCAGCAGCGTCAACACGGATTTCCTCGACAAGCTTTCATTCGTGGACGATCGCCTCGTCGCGACGCTGGACCTCGGCGCTGGCGGTTCGTTCGATCAAATTCTTGAGCGGTTCGAACTCTACCTGAATGCCAAGGCGGGCACCGAGCGCATCCAGCGCGGCCTGGGCTACAACAACCTGCTATTCATGGCGGCCGAGCTGTTGTTGCTCCAGTCCCATCCCGATCAGGTACCATTTCTGCTGATCGAGGAGCCAGAGGCGCATCTACATCCGCAACACCAGACCCTCTTCATGGAAGTGCTCGCGGCCCGTGCTGCCAAGCCGGACCCCGACAAGGGCGAGACCCATCAGCAGGTCCAGGTGCTACTCACCACCCATAGTCCTCAGCTCGCGGCCGGCGCCGAGCTTGAGACCATGACGATGATCGTCGGCCACCGCGCCTTTCCGCTGGGCGCGACCCATACCCGGCTCGAAGTGGACGATTATGAGTTCCTTCGTCGGTTCCTCGACGCGACGAAGGCCAACCTGTTCTTCGCCCGCGCGCTGATTGTCGTCGAGGGCGACGGTGAGCACCTGTTGCTGCCGGCAATCGCTGAGAAGCTCGACCGTCCGCTCAGCCGTCACGGCGTGTCGATCGTCAATGTCGGCCACCGTGGTCTGTTTCGCTACAGCCGGATTCTGCAGCGTAAGGCCGAGAACGCTATCCCGGTGCCCGTGGCGCTGATCCCCGACAGGGACATCCCGCCGCCCGAAGCGAAAGTGGACTTGTAACGGTTTTGTGCCGGTCACCTATCTCATTATGCCACCTTGGCTTCGAACGCGAGCGGGCTGATGCCGCCTAGATATGAATGGCGGCGACGGGTGTTGTAGAAGCCATTGATGTACTGAAAGATGGCGGCTTCTGCCTGACGCCGCGTCGGCCAGCTCTGCCGCCAGATGAGTTCCGCCTTCAGGGATTTGAAGAAGGTCTCGACGGACGCATTGTCGTAGCAATTTCCCTTGCCGCTCATTGATGGACGCAGGCCATAGGCCTGCAGCTTTTTCTGATAGTCGTAGGAGCAATATTGGCTACCGCGATCCGAATGGAAAAGGCAGCCCTCGGGAGGCTGGCGCAGGCGCACCGCCATATCCAGCGCCCTGATCGCCAGGTCTTTCTTCATCCTGTCGCTGACTGCCCAGCCTACGACGCGACGGCTATGCAGATCGAGAATGACGGCAAGGTAGAGCCAGCCTTCGGACGTCCAGATATAGGTGATGTCGCCGGCCCATTTACGGTTGGGCGCATCTGCGGCAAAATCGCCGTCCAGCCAGTTCGCTGCGACACCCAGGCGATGGTGGCTGTCAGTCGTAACCTTGTGCTTGCGCGTGCGGACTGGCTTGATCCCGTTGATCTTCATCAGCCGCCCGACCCGGCGCTCGCCAACATCGAGCCCTACCTCCTTCAACTCCATCGTCATGCGAGGACGGCCGTAGCTGCCAAGGCTCAGCCTGTACTGTTCCCGGATATGGGCCAGCACTTTCATATCTGTCCGCTCCCGCCTGCTGATCGGGCGCGAGCGCCAGGAACGATAGCCGCGTTCACTGACATCCATGACACGGCAGAGCAGTTCAACGGGCCACCGGTGCCGCCAGCTATGCACAAATGCGAACTTCACGGCCTTTGGCTCGCGAAGAACTGCGTGGCCTTTTTTAGCACTTCCCTCTCCTCCCGCAGCACACGGTTCTCAAGGCGAAGGCGTTCATTCTCACGCGCCAGATCTGCCTGCGGCGCTGAAACCAGATCACTGGGCCGATACTGCGATACCCACTTGCCCAGCGTCGACTTCCCTATCCCCAAATCCGATGCAACCCGATCGCGCGGCAACCCGCTGGTCAGCGCGATCCGTACCGCCTCTTGCTTGAACTCTTCTGTATGCTTGATCATCTCGTCGGTCTCCTGTTGCGAGCTCTAATCGCTCAGGTGACCGGCGCAAAACCGTTACAAGTCCAAAAGACCTTGTCGGCGACCGCAAGACCGAGAACGAGTTGACCCAGGACGGCATCGCAGCGCGGCTGAAGACGCTGCGGCGCGACGTCGGAGACCCTGTCGACGCTTTCATCGCTGATAGCTGGACTCTTGAGTTCGATCTCGCGCTCCGGCCCGAGCTTGCCGAGAGCGTTCACCAGGCGGTCCAACTCGCAAAGACCAGCAGTCGCAAGCCCGAGCGGCTTGCGAAGATTGTGGAGAAGGCCAGCGAGACCTACGCGGGTTGGAAAGAGGCGAGCCTCTCTGCGACCGAGATTGCCGTCAAGATCTACCAGCCCGTCCATGACAAGGAGGCCTCCAAGGCCGAAGTCGCCGAGCAACTCGCCGCAATACTGCGCAAACGTAGCGATACGCCGGAGCAGATGCGCGATCGACTCCCGCCCTATCTGGTGCGCGCGATCGACTACGTGACCGGTGGCTATGTCCCCGGGGCACCGGCGATCGCTGCCGATCCGGAAGACGAAGAGGTTGGCGTCGCTGGTATGCACGGCGCCGCCGCGGCGGGGGCATAGCGCAATGTTCGAGATCCTGCCGCTCACGCCTGAACTGCTTGCTGAACTTGGTGACGAGCTGGGCGGCTGCGATTTCACCGATCCTAGCCAGATCGACTTCTTGGCCAAGGCCGCTCCCTGTGACGTGCAGGCGGCACCGGGCAACGGCAAGACGACACTGTTGGCGGCGAAGCTCGCGCTGCTGTCGCGCAATTGGACGACCCGCAGGCGCGGCGTATGCGTCATCTCGCACACCAACGCGGCGCGGACCGAGGTCGAAGATTTGATCGCCAGCCATCCGACTGCGGCGCGGCTGATGGCCTATCCTCATTTCACCGGCACGGTCACGGCATTCATCAACCAGTATCTCGCCTTGCCCTATCTTCGAGGCCTGGGCTGGCACGTGCGCCAGATTGACGACGATGCTTTCGCGGCTGAGGCCTTGCGGCGCTATCCGTCGTTCTGGGCACTGAAAAAGCAAGCCGAGAGGGCCAGCGCAACTGTCGCCAAATGGGTTGGTAATCTCACGCTCGATCCAGCCTTCGATGACGTAAGGCAAGAACCCGAAAGCCTGATAGTGCAGCGGCAAAAGGGTCAGCATGGTGCTGATACAGATTGCGGCAAGGCGCTATCAAAGCTCAAGGCCGCGATGGTCAAGAGTGGGATCTATCGCTATGCCGACATGACTGCGCTCGCGTGGCGTGCGCTCCGTGAAAACCCGGGTCTGGCCGAGCGGCTTCGCGATCGGTTTCCGCTCGTCATTCTTGATGAGGCGCAGGACACGCATGGCGACCAGCTCCGGCTGCTGGAGCACGTGTTCAAGCAAGGCGGGGCGGCGTTCCAGCGTCTCGGGGACAGCAATCAGACGCTATACGAGGACGATGGAGCTGCACCGGCATATTGGACGCCGGGCGCCGACTGCATCCCTCTCGATACGAGCCGCCGGTTCGGCGGGGAGATCGCCAGTTTTGCAAGCCGGCTGACCGCGCGCCAGGCTCAGACCATTGTCGGGCTGGGCCCACGGCCGGCGTCGCGGGTGATGTTCCTGTTCGATGAAGCTTCGATCGGTAGGGTTCTTGGAGCCTTCGCCGAAGAAGCACGCGCGCTGTGGGGTGGCGATTGCAGCACGCGCGACGTTTGGGCGGTCGCGTCGCGCCACAATCTGGCCGGCAAGAAAGGGGCATGGCGGCCTAAAAGTCTCGTCGACTATCATCCCGCATATCGCAGTGAGGGCGGGTCTCGATCAAAAGCGAATCTCTTTTGCCGGCAGCTTCAGAAGGCTGCCGTGCACTATGCCGCGGCGCGACCGCCCGCAGAGGTCAGTGAGATGCTCGCCGCGGGGGTGTCGGGGCTGGCGCGGGCTCATGGTTGGAAAGCGGCGAATGATCGTCCGATCACCGCGCACAATGTCTGGGCGGCGATGGCGCATCGCGACCTCGGGTTGCCCCGCACTGTGCGTCGATTGTTGCGGGACCATGTGCTTACCGGCGCTGCGGTGTGGGAAGAGGCGGCATGGCTGGCATTTATGGCAGCGTTGCTACCACTGTTCAGTCCGGCTCCCCAGGGCTCCGAGGGCGAGATCGCGGACTTTTGCACCTTTGTCGCCGAACAGAAGGCCGATCTTGCCGACCCCGAGCGCCGCTCCACGAAACAGGTTCAATTCGACGATCTCACGTTGCGGCTGGGGTCGATCCACTCGGTTAAGGGTAAGAGCGTCGATGGCATTCTCGTCCTTGAGAGCGAGATTTGGAAAGGCAATAGCGCGGACGAGCAGTGCATCGACCTGACCACGGTGCTTCCGCGTGCGTTCGGCGTTACCAATGCGCCATTCACCGGGGTGGGGCTCACCGCCGCGACAAACGTCTTCGTTGGCGTCACCAGGCCCCGCGAGCTGCTCGGGCTTGCGCTGCGCAAATCCGAAGCAATGGCCTTGATCGGGCCCGCCACAGACCAGGGATGGAAACTCGTCGATTTGGTCGCGCAGGCCGCGGAGCTTGGGCAATAGCGGGCCAGTGTAGACCAGCGGATTGGAGGCGTCGGTGAATTTGGTTGGCTTAATCAAGTATATTAAAAGAAAAAAACGGCTGAGGCTGTGGCCCGCGTAATGTAGGCGAAGGGGGGAACTATGTTCTTGAACGATCAGGAGACGGCGACCGATCTCCTCTACTATGAGGCCATCGCAAAGACGGTCGTCACTCTGATCCGCAAGACGCCCGACGCGCCGGTGACGATCGGCGTCCACGGTGATTGGGGCGCAGGCAAGTCAAGCGTTCTCAAAATGCTGGAGGGCGCCTTCGCGGAGGACGATCGTGTCCTCTGCCTCTGGTTCAACGGTTGGACGTTCGAGGGCTTCGAGGACGCAAAAACGGTCGTCATCGAGACCATTGTCGACGAGCTTCGTCGCGCCCGTCCGACGTCGACGAAGGTGGCCGACGCCGCGAAGAAGGTCCTGAAGCGGGTGGACTGGCTGAAGCTTGCTCGCAAGGCTGGCGGCTTTGCGTTTACGGCGACGACCGGCATCCCGACCTTCGATCAGGTCAAGGGCCTCTATGATGTTGCCACCTCGTTCCTGGCCAAACCCCAGGACCATGTCTCGATCGAAGATCTGAAGGGGGTCGCCGAAAAGGCGGGCGAGTTCCTCAAGGAAGCGCCGGCCGAGAGCGATAATCTTCCCGAGCACATTCATGCCTTCCGCGAGGAGTTCAAGGAGCTTCTCGACGCCGCCGACATCGACCAGCTCGTCGTCATCATCGACGATCTCGACCGGTGCTTGCCGAAGACGGCGATCGCGACGCTCGAAGCGATCCGCCTTTTCCTGTTTGTCGAACGCACCGCCTTTGTCATCGGCGCTGATGAACTGATGATCGAGTATGCAGTGCGCGAGCACTTCCCCGACCTGCCGCCCAGCTCCGGCCCGGTAAGCTACGCGCGCAATTACCTAGAAAAGTTGATCCAGGTTCCATTCCGAATTCCCGCGCTGGGTGTCGCCGAGACGCGCGTGTACGTGACCCTTCTGCTGGCGGAGAACGCGCTCGGCTCGAAGGACCCGCGATTCCTCAATCTGCTCGCATCGGCGCGGGAAGATATGCGACGGCCGTGGAAGAGCCGTGGCCTCGATCGAAGGACCGTGGAACAGGCCATGGCAGGCAAGATGCCGCCCGACGTAGATCAGGCACTCGTGATCAGCGCCCACGTGACGAAGATCCTAAGCGAGGGCACGCGCGGCAATCCACGCCAGATAAAACGCTTCCTCAATTCCATGATGTTGCGACACGCCATTGCCGAGGAGCGCGGTTTCGGTGCCGACATTCAGCGCCCGGTGTTGGCCAAGATCATGCTCGCCGAGCGGTTCTATCCGGATTTCTACGAACAGATTGCACGCCTCGCGGCTAATCACCCTGATGGCCAACCCGAGGCGCTGCGGCGTTTCGAGGAGCACGTCCGGGCGCCCGCGCCGGAGGAGGACGACGACGAGAAGCCTGCCGCGAAGGGCGGGCGTAAGGCTGCGCGCTCGGCACCTGCACCTCTCCCGGCCGAAGCCATGGAATGGGAAAAGAACGAGTGGGCGAAGGGCTGGGCGGCAATCGACCCACCGCTAACGGGCGTAGACCTGCGGCCTTATGTGTTCGTTACGCGTGACAAGCGCAGCTCGTTGGGCGGGCTGGCCGCCGCAAGCCATCTTGAGAGCCTCGTCGAGAAGCTGATGGGGCCGACGATGATGGTCCGGGGCGCCGTCGGCGAGATCGCGAAACTCACAGGGCCAGAGCCCGAGGAGGTTTTCGAGGCAATCCGTGGCCGGATCCTTCAGGACGACAACTTCGCGGCCAAGCCCAAGGGGGCGGACGGCCTCGTCCGTCTGGTCGAGGCGCATCCGGCGCTGCAACGCCGGCTTTTGGAGTTCATCCGTGAGTTGCCGGTGGCCAAGGTCGGGAGCTGGGCGGCGTCGAGCTGGGGGGCGTGCTTCACGGACACGGGCATCGCGGCGGAATACCAGACGACGCTGCGATCATGGGCCGAGCAGACGGAAAACTCGATTCTGCAAAAGGCCGCGCAGGGCATCAGCAAACTGCAGCGGGGTTGATCGGATGGGCACGTCAAAAAGCTACGGCGGACCCTCAAGCGGCCTCGTTCCATCCTTCGTGGACGACCCGACGCCGCCGACCCAGCCTCGACCTCCGGCAACAGCGCCGGTGAGTCCGAACGCACCGGGCGCGCCCGGCGGACCGTCATTCCCGCAACCGGGACAGCCGGCAGCGCCTGCTATTCCGGGCGCTCCGAGCACGCCGTCGCGTCCGGATACGAAGGGCACCGGTAGCCTTGGTGGCGCTCGCGGTAATTTCACGCGTTTCGCAAGGACCGGCAGCCGTAGTGCGCTCGGAAGTGCGCTGTCGGGCTATGTACGCGGCAGCACCGGCGGCGCCCGACGGGCCGCGCGACGCATGGGCTCATCCCGCGCCACAGCCAGCGGATTGTTGGGCGTTGTTCGTGACTTCCAACGTCTCGGACCGACCGAAACGCTTCGTCAACTCAACTTGGCCGGATTGGCAACGCAGCCGGCGGCAGATGTCTTCGTAGCGATTCTGGAATTTATCTGTCCACCAGGCGGCGCGGTCGACGACGCGATCGCGCGGCAGGCGATGCTGGAGACGATCGGCGATCTTGCCGAAGCGGGACTGGGCAGCTTCGATACACTTACGCCGGAGCAGCTCCAGGACGTCTTCCTGGACTTTATCTCGCGTTCGATCGAAGGGCGGGTGATGGCAGACCTCGGCAGGCGGGGCATTACCTTCCCTGATGACATCGCTGCCGTGGAAAGCGCCCAGGCGCAGCTTCATGATTTTGTCGAGGGCGCAACGCGCGGTCAGCTCGCCGGAAGGCTCGAAAGCCTGGAGCGTCTGTCTGACCGCGATATCGAGAATGTCGTCAACCAGATTTACGAGACGGCTTTCGAGCTGGTTGCCGTCGCCGGGGAGGCCGCAGCATGAGGCATCATACGATCATTGCGCGGCTTGGTCCGGGAGACGGCACAAGCATTTCTCCGAGCCGTGTGGATACACAAGAGACGGAGATCAACTTCGTCGATGGCGAGTTCCGTTTGGGCTATGGGCTGGGCCAGGCGTTGGATCAACTCTGTGAGCTTGGCCTTCGCCCCTCAGAAACAGCGGTCGATCTGGCGCTTTTGGCCGCGGCGATCACTGCCGCCGATACGCGTATCTCGCGTGCCGCTGACGCACAGGACGCCTGGACCCGCGAGATCGACCTCCACTTGCCGGTATATGATGCCGCTCGCTGGCAAGGGCTGGCGCCATTGATCGCGACAACGCTTAATTTCCTGACCGGCGACCGCTGGGGCGTCTATTTTCGTTCTCGCGCCGCCGGCGCTCGCGATCTGGCGCCCAGACCGACGAAGCTGCGCACAGCTAACCCGACAACGGTCTGCCTGTTTTCGGGCGGGCTGGACAGTTTCATTGGTGCGATCGATCTGCTCGCGCGCGGTGAGGCGCCGATGTTGGTGAGCCACTATTGGGACGGCATCACCAGCACGCACCAAGCCTATTGCGCCGAGGTGATGAAGCGTCGCTTCGGCGGAACAACGCTTCATCACATCCGGGCAAGAGTGGGATTTCCGACCGACACGGTGGAGCATTCTGCGGTCGAGGACACGCTGAGGGGGCGTTCATTTCTGTTCTTCTCGCTGGCGGTCATGGCGGCCGACGCGATCGGCGGCGACATGGTCATGCATGTGCCGGAGAATGGCCTGATCTCGCTCAACGTGCCCCTGGATCCGCTCCGCCTCGGAGCACTTAGCACTCGCACGACACATCCGTTCTACATGGCGCGTTTCGAGGATCTACTCAAAGGCCTCGGCCTGAGCGTCCGACTGGAAAATCCCTACGCCTTCATGACGAAGGGCCAAATGGCGAAAGAATGCGCCGACATCCCGTTCCTCCGGAAAGAAGCGAAGCACACGATGTCGTGCTCGTCGCCTGGAAGTCGCCGCTACGATCCGGACCCGAATGAGAGGACCCCCAAACATTGCGGACGTTGTGTGCCGTGTCTCATCCGGCGCGCTGCGATCCTCGAGGGTTGGGGCACCGACGATACGTCGTACCGCATTCCCGATCTTCGAGCGCAGGTCCTCGATACAAACAAGGCGGAGGGCGAGCATGTGCGCTCCTTCCAGCTTGCGCTATCGCGCCTCGCACGAAAGCCTGGGCGAGCCCGTTTCGATATTCATCGACCGGGGCCATTGATCGATCATCCTGGCAAGCTCTCCGATTATGAGGCCGTCTACGTCGCCGGCCTGCAGGAGGTCGGCAGACTATTGCACGGCGTCCAGGCCCGTCCGCTATGATAGAGACATCCAATCAATCGGCCGCGCGCTGGGTCGATTTCCACTGCCACGTCGATCTCTACAAAGACCATTCGGCTCTTATTGCCGAATGCGATCGAGAACGCGTGGCGACGCTTGCGGTCACGACCACGCCGAAGGCTTGGCCGCGAAACCGGGAGCTTGCGGCGAAGTCGGCGCATGTCCGGATCGCCTTGGGGCTACATCCGCAGCTCGTCGCCGAACGCGAGAATGAGTTGCCGATCTTCGAGCGCTACCTCTCGGATGCACGCTATGTAGGCGAGATTGGCCTGGACGCCGGCCCTCGCTTCTATCGGAGTTTTCCAGCACAGGAGCGGGTGTTCGAGCGCATCCTCCGCGCCTGCGCTGAACAGGGCGGGAAGATACTAACCGTCCATAGCGTCCGCGCAGTCGGTAAAGTGCTGAATCATATTGAAAGCTCCCTGCCGCAGGACCGGGGACGCGTTGTCATGCATTGGTTCACCGGCACGTCGGCCGAAGCCCGTCGGGCGGTCGCGCTCGGCTGCTATTTCTCGATCAACGGAGAGATGCTGCGCTCACCCAAGCACCGACAACTGGTTGGGAGTCTTCCGCTCGACCGTTTGCTGACTGAAACCGACGGGCCGTTTGTGGAGAGGGATGGGCAGCCACTCAGGCCACGCGATGTCGGCCACACGGTCGCCGAACTGGCGGAAGCTCGGAACGTTTCGGCGAAGGCCATGGAAGACGCGGTTCTCCAGAACCTAAGACATCTGGTGAGCGCGTGAACGTGCAAGGCAAACCAAACAAAGAAGGCGAACTCGTGCTGCATCTCTTAGTTGATACTTGCGTGTGGCTCGATATGGCCAAGGATTATCGCCACCAGCCGACGCTCGCCGCTTTGGAGCAAATGATCGAAGCCGGCGAGGTTGACCTGATCTTGCCGAAGCAATCAGTTGATGAGTTTGCTCGTAACAAAGACCGTATCATCCGGGAGAGCGGGAAGAGTCTCAGTAGCACCTTCAAGCGGGTCAAGGAGGCCGTGCGGCAATTCGGCAAAGAAGAAGGCCGCGAGGAGGCCCTGGCCAGCTTGGATGATGTCGACCACCGCATCACCATACTTGGCGAGGCCGTTCACGAGAGCGTCCAGAGGATCGAGAAAATCTTTGGCCAGGCAGAAGTTATCGAGACGAGTGACGCGGTAAAGCTTCGAGCTGCAGAGCGTGCGGTTGAAAAACGCGCACCCTTTCACAAAGATAAGAATAGCATCGGCGATGCTATTCTCATCGAGGTTTATCGCGAAATTCTGTCTGGAGCTGACAAAAACTCGAGATACGCGTTCGTAACGCATAACAAGCACGACTTTTCTGACATGGCGCGCGACGAGCGTGAGCCGCATCCAGATCTTGCCGACCTGTTTACAACGGGACAGTCCAGCTACTCCTTGGCCATCGGTGAAGTGCTGAACGCGTATGCGCCGGACTTCATGGAAGAGGTGAAATGGGAGTTCGAATACCGTGAGGAACCTCGCCTGCTGAGCGAGATCATGGAAGCCGAAAACCTGCTATTTCGTCAGGTGTGGTACAATCGTCATTGGAATCTTAGATCGGCGATTGAAAGCGGTAAGCACAAGGTCGTCAGCGAAGCGGAATGGAAAAAGCACCCCGAACGCCATCAGCGGACGACCGTCGATACCGTCTGGGAAAAGGCGTTGGCTGCTGCAAAGCGAACGGAGGACGAGGTCGGCTTGGAAAACCTTGGACCCTGGAGCGATTTTGAGTGGGGCATGCTGAACGGCAAGCTAAGCGCTTTGCGGTGGGTGATGGGCAGCGAATGGGATTTTCTCGATACGTGACGTCGAGACTCTGGGTGGACATGGCAATGGTGACGTGTGTCTGATAAGGTTACCGACGGTACTTTTCGGTGCTGCGTGATTTGAGTGCTTGGGCGAACGAAACTGAAAATTCGCGCGGCTGATCTCGATAGATGCCGAAATCACGCAAAAAATTTTTCGATCAAATTTACCTGAAAAATCAACATCGTAGCTTTTTGACGGCCCGCGAGTCGGCTTTCCACTCGCCTCCCAAAGAAAAACCTATATAGATCAATGCGTTAACTTGGTTTTGAACAATTGAGTGGGAGTGAGCCGGATCAAATGAACGCGCGGGGCGCGTTCATCCGATTTACCCGGCGCTGCAAAGCGCCGCCTCATGCCAGCAATTGTGTCGGCACTCCAAGCGGCGGCCCCGCGTCGGCGAGGCGCTGATCAAGCGTATGCACGGTTGCGCCATGGTCCGACGCTACGGCCAAATGCAGTGCATCTCCCGCACGAAGTCCAAGCATATGCTGATCGGCAAATTTGCCGGCGGTTCGGAAGTGCGCGCCCGTCACGCCGAGCGTGGTAAGGCTTTCGGCGATCAGCAGGTTAAACATGGCCAGTGCCGCGGCGCGCTGCTCCAGATTTACCTGACCGGTTCGCAGTTTGATCGCCAGGGCGGAGGATATTTCGGTAATCGTCCATTCGCTGATCAGGAGCTGGGCGGGGTCCTGTTCCGCCAGCCATGCCTGTACGCGCGGTGTCATTGCTTCATTGGAGAGCGCCGCAACGATAAGCGACGTGTCGAGATAGAGCATCAGTAGCGATCGCCATCCCGCATCGCGCGCACCAGACTGGCGGCGTTTTCCGTTTGCGGCGGCATGGAGGCCGTCAATGCCGCAAGTCGCGCGGCGTCGATCGCCTTGCGCGGCTTGGCCACAGCGGTCAGCCGCGCGACCGGCTTGCCGCGCCGGGTGATCTCGATGGATGCGCCCGCTTCCGCCTGATCGACCAATTCGCTCAGATGGGCCTTTGCTTCCGCCAAACTGATCGCGTCCATATTGTGCTCCTGACCATCTAGTTGGTCATATAGCCTGCCGGAAGCGAAAATTCCAGAGTGGCCCTCAAGCCGCGCTTTCGATCCCCAGTTCCGCGAGTTTGCGGTAGAGGGTTGAGCGGCCGATGCCGAGGCGGCGGGCGACCTCCGTCATGCGGCCGCGATAATGGCCGATGGCGAGGCGGATGACGTCCGCTTCGATATCCGCAAGCTGGCGGACATGGCCGTCGGCTTCGAACAGGGTGATGCCGGCGGCGTCGTCATGGGTGTGCGACGCGGTGCGCGATCCGGCTCCCTGGCGTGTCGTGATCTGCGCGGAAATCTGCGGGAAGTCCTGCGGCGTCAGGGCGTCGCCCTCGCACAGCACGGCGGCGCGGAACAGGGCGTTCTGCAACTGGCGGACATTGCCGGGCCAGTCATGCTGCATGAGAAGGGCGACGGCCTCCGCCGTGATGCCCAGGCTGCGCAGGCCCGGCTGGGTCGCGATGCGCGCCAGCAAATGGCGGGAAAGGGCGGGAATGTCGCCAATCCGTTCGCGCAGCGGCGGAATGGTGAGCTGGACGACATTGAGGCGGTAATAGAGATCCTCGCGGAAACGCCCGGCCTCCACTTCCTCGATCAGCTTGCGATTGGTCGCGGCGATGACTCGCACGTCGACATGGGTCGGCATGCGCGCGCCGATCGGCTGGACTTCCCCGTCCTGCAGGACGCGCAGCAGCTTGACCTGGGCGTCGAGCGGCAGTTCGCTGACCTCGTCGAGGAAGATGGTGCCCATGTCGGCGCTGACGAAGCGGCCGACCTGCCGTTCGAACGCGCCGGTGAACGCGCCGCGCTCATGACCGAACAGTTCGGATTCCACCAGATTTGTGGGCATAGCGCCGCAGTTCACCGTGATCATTTCCTGGCGGAAACGGGGTGAGGCGGCGTGGATGGCGCGGGCGATGACGTCCTTGCCGACGCCGCTCTCGCCTTCGATCAGGACGGGAATGCGGGCGCGGGCGGCCTTGGCCGCGATCGCCAGCGCGGCCCGGAATTGCGGAGCCGAGCCGACAATTTCCTCAAAGGCGAGCGGGGCGGAGATTTTTTCCGTTAGGGGACGAAGTTCGCCATCCTCCTCGCTGTGATTGAGCGTGGCGTTCAGCGCGGCGAGCAGGCGATCCGGGGCGACCGGTTTGGACAGATAGTCGGTAGCGCCCGCGCGCATGGCGTCCACGGCGACATTGACGCTGTTATGGGCGGTCAGGATCAGGACAGGCAGGTTCGGCCGTAGCACGCGGATGTCCCGGATCAGGTCGGCCGGTTCATAATCCGGGCTCCAATGGTCCAGGATGATCGCATCGAGGCGCATGCCGTCCTGCGTGCCCAGAGTCGCGAGCGCGGTTTCGCCGTCATTTGCAAAGATCGTGCGCCATCCGGCGCGGGACGCCAGAGCGCCCACCAGGCGGCGCTGTGCCGGTTCATCGTCGATCAGCATGACGATTGGCGTACCGTTATGTGCCATTTAACCCCCGTGAATCCCGAATGGGCACAGTTCTAACCGGGCAGGGTAAAGACCCGCTTAATTGCGGCGATTTTCGTGAATCATAGTTTTCTCCTGTCGAATTAGTGGGGTTGAGGGGAGGTAATCTTGCTTATAAGAGGGCCGTGATAGCATTTTATTGAGGGGAAATGACGTGGCGTCCGGCATGGATATGAAAAGCGCAAACCAGACCTATGAGGGCTTTATCGGTTTCATGAAGTGGGGAACGATTGCATCCCTGGTTGTCGGCGCGATCGTCGTTCTGCTGATCTCATCCTGAACCCGCCCGTCTAGGAGGGGACAATAATGAAAATAGCCGTGTTGAAGGAGCTTGCCTCCGGCGAGCGCCGCGTCTCTGCATCTGCGGAGACCGTGAAGAAGTTTATTGCGCTTGGCGCAACGGTTGCGGTGGAGGGCGGGGCCGGCCTGCAGGCGTCCGTTGCCGATGCCGATTATGCGGCCGCCGGCGCAACCATTGGAGACCGCGCCGCAACGGTGAAGGGCGCGGGAATCATTCTGGGCGTGCAGGCCCCTGACGCCGCGACGCTGGCGGGCGCAGCGCCCGGCGCGATCGTGGCCGCATCGTTCAACCCGTTCGGTGAGCGCGCGAAGGTTGACGGCTATGCGGCCGCGGGCCTGGAGGCGCTGGCGATGGAGTTCATGCCGCGCATCACCCGCGCGCAGTCGATGGATATCCTGTCGTCGCAGTCGAACCTTGCCGGGTACAAGGCCGTGCTCGACGCCGCCGCCGAATATGGCAGGGCTTTTCCGATGATGATGACCGCCGCTGGCACGGTTTCGGCCGCGCGCGCCTTCATCATGGGCGTGGGCGTCGCCGGACTTCAGGCGATTGCGACCGCACGCCGCCTTGGCGCGCAGGTGTCGGCGACCGACGTGCGCGCCGCGACCAAGGAGCAGATCGAATCGCTTGGCGCCAAGGCGATCTTCGTCGAGGCCGTGAAGGGCATTGAGGGCGAGGGCACGGGCGGTTACGCGACCGAGATGTCGGACGAATATAAGGCGGCGCAGGCCGAACTCGTTTCCTCGCACATCGCCAAGCAGGACATCGTGATCACCACCGCGCTGATCCCCGGCCGGCCCGCGCCGCGCCTGATCAGCGACGCGCAGATCGCGACGATGAAGCCGGGCAGCGTCATCGTCGACCTGGCGGTGGAGCAGGGCGGCAATGTCGAGGGCGCCGTCGCAGGCGAAGTCGTTGAGCGTCATGGCGTCAAGATTGTGGGGCACCGCAATGTTCCCAGCCGTCTTGCCGCCGATACCTCCGCCCTGTTCTCGCGCAATCTCTACAACTTCCTGTCCGCCTTCTGGGACAAGGAGAAGAATGCGCCGGTGCTCGACGAGGAGATCGGCAACGCCATCCGCCTGACGCAGGGCGGGAAGGTCGTCAACGAGCGGTTGCTCTGATTTTTCCAGTCGCTCCGGGCAGGGCCTTGGGCGACGACTAGGGGGTCAATATGGACTTCGTATCCGTTCTATCCATCTTCGTGATGGCCTGCTTTGTGGGCTATTATGTCGTCTGGTCGGTGACGCCGGCCCTGCACACGCCGCTGATGGCGGTGACCAACGCCATTTCGTCCGTCATCATCGTCGGCGCGCTGGTGGCTTCGGCAGAGGCGATTGGCGCGACGGCCAAATATCTGGGCCTGCTGGCCGTGGTGCTGGCGTCGATCAATATCTTCGGTGGTTTTGCCGTCACCGAGCGCATGCTTGCCATGTATAAGAAGAAGGAGCGCAAGTGATGGTGCGGCCCTTCTCTTTGCTCGTCATCCCGGACTTGGTCCGGGATTCCGCTTTCTCTTCTCCCTCAACCGCAGTCAAAGTTAGCGGGACCCCTGCTTTCGCAGGGGTGACGGAACATATCCTATTCGCCGGGGGGCACGTCCATGCATGAAGTCGCCGCAGTTCCGCCCTTCGTGGCGCTCGCCTATCTGATTGCAGGCGTCCTGTTCATCCTCGCCCTGCGCGGACTGTCCAGCCCGGCGTCCAGCCGCACCGGCAACCGTTTCGGCATGGCCGGCATGGCCATCGCCGTCGGTACGACGCTCTACACGCATGAGATTGCGAACCTGCCGGAAATCATCGGCGCGATCGCCATCGGCGGCGTGATCGGCTTCGTCACCGCGCGCAAGATCGCGATGACGGACATGCCGCAGCTCGTCGCGGCTTTCCACAGCCTCGTCGGCCTTGCCGCGGTGCTGGTGGGCGCGGCGGCTTATCTGACGCCCGAAGCGTTCGGCATCGTCGACGCGACCGGCCAGATCCACAACGCCAGCCGGATCGAACTGGGCCTGGGCGTCGCCATTGGCGCGATCACCTTCTCCGGCTCGGTCATCGCGTTCCTGAAGCTTAACGGCAATATGTCCGGCAAGCCGATCATGCTGCCCGCGCGGCATGTCATCAACCTGGGCACGCTGGTCGCGATCCTTGGCCTGATCGCCTGGTTCTACGCCATGGCCGCGCCGACGATCGATGCGCCCTGGCTGTTCTGGACGGTCATCGCGCTCAGCTTTGCCATCGGCTTCTTGCTGATCATCCCGATCGGCGGCGCGGACATGCCGGTCGTGGTGTCGATGCTGAACAGCTATTCCGGCTGGGCGGCGGCGGCGATGGGCTTCACGCTGGGCAACAGCGCGATGATCATCACCGGCGCGCTGGTCGGCTCGTCGGGCGCGATCCTCTCCTACATCATGTGCAAGGCGATGAACCGCGGCTTCATCAGCGTCATCGCGGGCGGCTTCGGTGCGGACGCCGGGCCTGCGGGCGCCGGTGGTCCGGTCATCGACCGCGCCTACAAGCGGGGCAGCGCCGAGGATGCGGCGTTCCTGATGAAACAGGCCGACAGTGTGATCATCGTGCCGGGTTACGGCATGGCGGTCAGCCAGGCGCAGCACGCGCTGCGCGAGATGGGCGACCTGCTGAAGAAGGAAGGCGTGAAGGTCAAATATGCGATCCATCCGGTCGCAGGCCGCATGCCGGGGCATATGAACGTGCTGCTGGCCGAGGCCAACGTCCCCTATGATGAGGTGTTCGAGCTGGAGGACATCAACGGCGAGTTCGGTCAGGCCGACGTCGCCTTCGTCATCGGCGCGAATGACGTCACCAATCCGGCCGCCAAGACCGACAAGTCCTCGCCAATCTACGGCATGCCGATCCTGGACGTCGCCAACGCCAAGTCGGTGCTGTTCGTGAAGCGCTCGATGGGCGGCGCGGGCTATGCCGGCGTCGACAATGAGGTTTTCTACATGGACAACACCATGATGCTCCTCGCCGACGCCAAGAAGATGGTCGAGGAAATCGTCAAGGGACTGGCGCACTAAGCGTAGCGGCTTTTTGACCCGTCATTCCAGCGAAGGCTGGAATCCCGCTTTCCTTTCGGTTTAAAGGAAGAAAGCGGGATCCCGGATCAGGTCCGGGATGACGAGATTGGGAGTTGCATGAAAAAGATCGGTCTGATTGGTGGTCTGAGCTGGACGTCCACCGCCCGCTATTATGAGATCATCAACCAGGCGATCCACAAGGCGAAGGGCGGCTTTCACAGCGCGCCGTTGCTGATTGAAAGCCTGGATTTCGCCGAGGTCGCGCGCTGCGCTACGCAGGACGATTGGGACTGCGCCTCGTCACAACTGATCGGCGCGGCGATGCGGCTGGAGGCGGCGGGCGCCGAAGCGCTGCTGATCTGCGCCAATTCCATGCACAAGGTCTATGAGCGCGTGCAGGATTCGGTGAAGATTCCCATCCTGCATATCGCCGAAGTGGTTGGCGCGAAAATGAAGGCGGACGGGATCAGGACCGCCGCGCTGATCGGCACGCGCAACGTCATGACCGAGAAATTCTATCGCCAGCGCCTTGTCGCGCATGGCGTGTCCCTGCTGCCCGCCGACATGGAACTGGCCGACCGGATCGACCGCATGGTCTATGACGAACTGGTCGTCGGCAAGGTCAGCCGGGATTCGGAACGCTATATGAAGTCCGAACTGACCGACATTGCGAAAGAGGATGTGCAGGCGGTGGTGCTGGCGTGCACGGAGCTGGAGCTGATCGTCGATGTGAAGGCCAATGTGCTGCCCATCTATGATTGCACGTCCATCCACGCAAAGGCGGGCGCGGATTTCATTCTGTCGGCATAGGGGCTGGCGGGGCGCTTCGCCGTCCGGCCCTCCCATCCCCTAGGCCGCGGTCCGCACGCCAAATCTCTTGCGATAATCCCCCGGTGTAAGCCCGACGATCTTGTGGAAGATCTTGCGGAACGCCGCAGCGTCCTCATAGCCGGAGGACCAGGCGACCTGATCAATGGGGCGGACAGTAAATTCCAGCAATTCGCGGGCCTTGCCCACGCGCAGATGCTGGGAATATTCGAGGGGCTTCAATCCTGTCGCGGCGCGGAAGCGGCGCAGGAATGTCCGCTCCTCCATATGCGCCTCCGCCGCCATGTCCCGTACATTGACATGCACCGCGCCCTTGGCCTGCAGCCAGTGCTGCACGCGCAATATGGCCTCGTCGCCATGGGTGAGGCGGGGGGAGAAGCTGCTATAATGCTGCTGTTCCCGGCCTGCGGGATCGACCAGCATGAACCGGGCGGTCTCCATCATCACGGATGGGCCGAGCAGCCGGTCGACGATCCGCAGTCCAAGCTCCATCCACGCTGTGATGCCGCCAGCGGTGATGATATCGCCATCGTCGATCACCAGGCGGTTGATGTCCAGCTTCACATCCGGGAAGCGGGCGCGGAACGCCTCCTCAAAATACCAGTGCGTTGTCGCCGGCCGCCCGGCAAGCAGTCCGGTCGCCGCGACCAGAAAAGCCCCGGCGCATACGGACGCGAGAACCGACCCGGCGGCGTGTCGGTCAAGCAGCCAGCGGGCATAGGGCGCGGTCTGCTCCGCATCGGCCGGGTGATCGAGACGGGGCGGGGCGATCAGCACGGCCGGTACGGCGTCGCCGCATTCGGGGTGACTGTCCCGCGTGCGCACGACCTGTCCATCGCCCTGCGCTTCCCAGAAACTGACCCGGACAGGCTCAGCGCCATATCGCGCGGCATGCTCATTGGCGATCCAGAACAGGTCGCTCAGACCAAAAACCGCTCCCTGCTGACAACCCGGATAGATGAGGATGCCGACCTCCGCCCTCGGGGTTTGATCTCGTCCTGATCCCATTCCCGTCATTGTCACTTTTGCCTCGTAAAATGTCAGAACCGCCAATCCCGATCCTGCGCATCCCCGCCTAAATATACAAGCACAGGCCGAGAGCCTCACGACATCGAATGACTGAACACTGGATATGAAGGATAAGATCATGAGCACCATCACCACAAAGGACGGCACCGAAATTTTCTACAAGGACCAGGGTCCCAAGGATGCGCAGCCCATCGTATTTTCGCACGGCTGGCCGCTGTCGTCGGACGCCTGGGAAGGCCAGCTGGTATTTTTCGGCAAGCAGGGATATCGCGTCATCGCCCATGACCGCCGCAGCCACGGCCGCTCGGCTCAGGTCTGGGACAATAATAATATGGACCAATATGCCGACGATCTGGCTGAGCTGATCGAGAAGCTGGACCTGAAGAATGTCATCCTGATCGGACATTCCACCGGCGGCGGCGAAGTCACCCGCTATCTGGGCCGTCATGGCACCGCCCGCATCGCAAAGGCCGTGCTGGTCGGCGCTGTCCCGCCGCTGATGCTCAAGACCGAAGCCAATCCCGGCGGCCTGCCCATCGATGTCTTCGACGGCATCCGCAAGGGCACCTATGACAATCGCAGCCAGTTCTTCAAGGACCTGACCATTCCCTTCTACGGCTATAACCGCGATGGCGCGGCAGTGTCCGAAGGGGTGCGCGAGGAGTTCTGGAGGGAAGGCATGATGGGCGGCCTGAAAGGGCAACTGGACTCGATCCGCGCCTTCTCGGAAAGCGACTTCACCGAGGATCTGAAGAAGATCGATGTGCCGACGCTGGTCCTGCATGGCGATGATGACCAGATCGTGCCAATCGGCGCTTCGGCGCTGATGACGGCGAAGCTGGTCAAGGGATCGGTGCTGAAAATCTATGAAGGCTCCAGCCATGGCCTTGCCCAGATCGAGGCCGACCGGTTCAATGCCGATGTGCTGGAATTCATCAAGGGCTGAGACAGCCTCGATGGCAAGGAAAACGCCGGCGGTATCCGCCGGCGTTTTTGTTTCAGAAAGCCTTGCTGATCGAGCAGGCCGCCGGGCCGAGAATGACCACGAAAAGCACCGGCAGAATGAAAAGGATCAGCGGCACGGTCATGATCGCGGGCAGGCGCGCGGCCTTTTCTTCGGCCCGCATCATACGTTCGTTGCGAAATTCCGCCGAAAGGACGCGCAGGGCGGAGGCGAGGGGCGTGCCATATTTTTCCGTCTGGATCATGGTCGTCACCACGCCGCGCACAGCATCCAGCTTTACGCGCGTCGCGAGATTCTCAAACGCCATGCGCCGCTCGGTCAGGAAGCTGAGTTCGATGGCGGTAAGCTGAAACTCGTCACCCAGTTCGGGATAGGCGCGGCCCAGTTCACGCGCCACGCGGTTGAATGCGGCGTCGACGGTCAGACCGGCTTCGGCGCAGATGACGAGAAGGTCCAGAGCATCCGGCAGGCCCTTTCGGATCGCGGCGGAGCGCTTCGAAACCTTGTTGTCGATGAAAAGGTCGGGCGCCTTGTAGGAGAGGAGCAGCAGGACCGCGAAGCAGCCGAAGCGCTTGAGCGGACCCCATTCGGGCGCGCCGCCAAGCGCATAGAGGTACAGCGCAGCGCCGCCGCCGATGACGATCGGCATGATCATGCGTCCGAAGATGACCGCGACAGCCCAGTCCTTTGACCGGATGCCGGCCTGGGAAAGCTTGATCTGCGCAGCCTTCAACTGATCGTCCTGCAGCACCTTGAGGCTGCTGAGGAAAGACCGCATCTGGTCAGTCGTCTGGTTCTTCTGAACCAGTTTCGCCCGGCGCTTGGCCGTGGAGGCGGTGATGCCGGCCTTCAACTGTTCGCGCCGCTCGGTCAGCGCCTTGACGCGGCGCGCCATCGGGTTGCGGACCGTCGTGGCCGCATAGAGCGCGACGAGCACGGCGAACATCGCCGCCGCCGCCATCAGCGTGCCGATGTCGGACGAAGTGAGGCCGAAAAGCTTGGCTCCGGTTTGCGGGACGGCTTGCATGATTTCAGGCTCTCCCGCTCAAATCTCGAAGTTGATCATCTGGGCCATGATGAAGGCGCCGATGCTCATCCAGCACAGTCCCCCCAGGCCGATCATCTGCATCAGGCCCAGGCCGAAGATGCGTTCCGGGTCCGGCGTGAAAAAGGGTTCCATATAGCCGTAGTTGATCCAGCAGATCAGGCCGAACACGACGAAGGGAAGGACGCCGATGATATAGGCGGAAGCCTTGGATTCCGACGACATCGCCTTGATCTTCAGCTTCATCTGCGCACGCTGGCGCAGCACGGTGGCGAGGTTCGAGAGCGTTTCGGCGAGGTTGCCGCCAGTCTCCCGCTGAATGGCGAGGGTGATGACGAAGAACTGGATTTCGGCAGTGCCCAGCCGCTCGGCGGTTTCGATCAGGGCCTGATCCATGGTCTTGCCGATCTTGATCCGCTCCGTCACCAGACGAAATTCCTCGCCGACAGGGCCGGGGACTTCCGTCGCGACGACGCCGAGCGTTTCCGTGATGGGAAGGCCGGACCGCAAGCCGCGCACAAGCAGTTCGAGCGCGTCGGGGAATTTGGCGGTGAATTGAGCGATCCGCTTGGCGATCATGCTGCTGATGACCTTGTGCGGGATGCCCAGGCCGCCCGCGACGCCAAGCAGAATGGCGGTCAGCGGAGAAAAGCCGCGAAGAACCAGCAGGGCTATGATGCCCAGGCACAGGAAGGCGCACACAGTCATATACTGCGCCAGCGTCCACTTCCTGCCGGTCATGCGGATGCGCTTGGCAAGATTTTCCGGGTTAGGGATCAGGGAAACGAGAAGCTTCATCTCATTCCCGGTCTGGCGGGTCGAGATGGCCTTGCGCATGCGCGCTTCCATCATCGCCTCGGCCGAATCCGTGTGGCGTCCGCGGATCAGGGCGAGACGCCGCGTGCTGGCCTTGTCCGCCGACGGACCGGCAAAGGCGAAAAAGACGAGCGCCACCATCGTCGTCAGCAAGCCAGCCAGCAGGATAAGGTTCATGTTCATCTGACGGCCCGTCCCATTATCCGCAGCGCCCCGTCAGCGGGGACGTCGCGCATTCAATCAGTCTGCGGCGACCTTCTTGGCCCCTTTGCCCTTGGGCATCATGGCCTTCAGGTCGAATTTGCCCAGGAGAGAACCGCCGCCCTTGCCGGGCTTGGCCGCTCCGTCGCTTTCCTCGACAGCGCCCTGCACCTCGGTCATCAGCGCGGTGCAGGCGATGCCGACCTTGCTGCCCTTGGCGACTTCCGCGAACGTCTTGCCCAGCTTCGCCGCCTGCGAGGCGATCCGCGTGTCGAACGGGATCACGATGTCGACCTTGCGTTCGATCGACTGTTCGAAATCCTTGCGGCTGATTTCCAGCGCATTGGCATGCACCCGGTTCGCCACCACCAGAACGCGAGTCTGGGGCGTGTTGCTTTTCAGCCAGGACAATATGCGGATCGAATCGCGCGCTGCCGCAAGGGTGAGCTCCGTCACCACGATCGCGACATTCACCTCGTTCATCAGGTGCGGATGCTGGATCAGCATGGCGCGGGGCAGGTCGAGGACGCTGCATTCAAACGCGCTGCGGAATTCCTCCTGCAACTGATAGAAAGCGCCGCCGTCCGTCATCATCGGCTGGCTGATCGGCGCTTCCGCCGACAGGATGGCCAGCTTGTCGCTGGCGCGCACCATGGCGCGCTCAATGAACAGGCCGTCGATGCGGCTGGGATTGTCGATGGCGTCGGTCAGGCCGCGGCCCGGCTCCAGATCCATCGCCAGCGCGCCGGTGCCGAAATGGACGTCCAGGTCCAGCAGGGCGGTCAGCCGCTTGGCCTTGTCGCTGAGCATCCATGACAGCGAGGTCGCAATGGTGGATGCGCCAGCGCCGCCGCGCGTGCCGATGACCGCAACCGCCAGGTGAGCGCGCTCTGCGCCCGCGTCGGTACGGGGAGCAAGGAACACGGCCTGCGCCTGCGCAACGGCGTCGCGAAGCTGATCGGGGCCGAAGGGCTTCAGCAGATAATCCTGAATGCCGCTGGCGACCAGATCGCGATACAGGCGGACGTCATTGACCTGGCCCGCCGCGATAACCACGGTGCCGGGTTCGCAGACTTCCGCGAGGCCGTTAATGTCGTTCAGCGGATCGCCGCTTTCCGACATGTCGACGAACAGGATCTGCGGGCTGGTGCTGACGGACAGGGACTGCACCGCATTGCGCAGGCCGCCCTTGTTCACTTTTTCCGGCGGCCAGCCCATTTCGATGGCGATGCTGCGCACCACGTCAAAGCTGTGCTCGTCGCAGACGAAAGCCTGAAACGGATCACGCAGCGCATTGCCGGCGGGTTTCCAGGGTGCGTTCATGATCAGTTACCCCCCTTGGCCGAGACTTCGATCAAGCCGCCGGAGCCGGTCGGGATCTTCTCGCGATAGACCTGGATCGCCTTGTTGGATGTGGCCGTTCTCAGGTCGCTCGAACCGCCCTGGCCAAGGACCAGGTCATTGGGATTGGCGACCATGGCGGCGATGTTGGAGTTCACGCCGCACCCGAAGTTGGACGACACTTCCGTCATGCCGGTGCTCTCATCCTTGATTGACCAGTCGGGGCAACCAGGCACTTCGGCCTTGGCGCGGCGCACGATCAGGCGGACGGAGCCCTCCAGAGCGCGGCCGGCCTGCGCCGTATTGTCTTCCTGAAGCAGCAGGCTGCGGCGCTCGACGATGGCGGCGATGCCGTTCCGGACGCCCTTGCTGAAATAGCCGCTTTCGGTGGCGATCGCGACCGTGTCGCCATAGCTGGCGCCGATCGAGTCCAGCCAGCCTTCCAGCCGCTGACGCTCCGCGACGGTCAACTCTCCGCCAGCGGCGTTGACGTCAAAGACGTAGCTCGTGTGGCTGACAACGGGCTGATGAACCGAGGTCAGGCCGCGGTTATAGGTCGCCATGTCCGTGGAGCAGGCCGAGAGAGCCAGCGCGAGAGCGGCGGGGCAGGCCAGGTGAACGATCTTGTGCATCATGTCCTTGATCCCATCAGAAGCTGAAGCCGGGTGCGGCTGCATCGGCGGACTTGGTCGGTTTGCGGCGATCCTGAATGGCGGGCGCGGCGGGCGCATTGCTGCGCGCGACCGGACCCGGCGCGGAAGGAGCCAGCGTTGGCTCCGGCCGCTTGTCGCCGCTTACGCCGTCAGAGTTTTGCTGATTGAAAAAACCCTGCGCTTCGGTCGCGGTGCGGAAGCCATCGGTAGGCAGGCGAACGTCGCCCGCGTTCATGGGCTTCACCAGATATGGCGTGACCACGATCACCAGTTCGGTTTCGTTGCGCTGGAAGTTGCGCGACTTGAACAGGCTGCCGAGAATGGGGAGATTGCCCAGTCCAGGCACTTTATCGATATTGTTGGCGGTGTCGCCGGTGAGAAGGCCGGCGATCATGAATGCTTGACCAGACCCCAGTTCAACCGTTGTTTCCGCGCTACGGGTTTTGAGCGCTGGAATGGCCGAGTTGATCGAGAAGTCCAGCGACGAAACGGTCGGACGAACGCGCATCGAGATGCGGCCATCGGAAAGAACCGTAGGCGTGAAGGAGAGCTGCACACCATATTGCTTGAACTCGATGCTGTTGCCCAGCGTGCCGTTCGTCACCTGATAAGGATATTCGCCGCCCGCAAGGAAACCAGCGGTTTCGCCCGAAAGCGATGTCAGGTTGGGCTGGGCGAGAAGCGTCGCAAGACCTGACGTTTCGGCAAGGTCGAGCGCGCCGGCCACGTCCACGCCGAACATCTTGGCCACAAATCCCAGGGTCGTGGTGTTATCGGCCGGCTGGCTGTTGAATCCGAGGCGGCCGTCGGTGCCCACAGACACAAAATCCCTGCCGCCGCGCGCGATATGCCCCCTAAAGCCGGATGTGCCGTCAAGGCCATAGATGTTCGTGCCTACCTTATGCAGCAGGTTGCGGCTGACCTCAGCGATCTTCACCTGAAGGTTGACCTGCAGCGGCGTCGCGGTGCGCATGCGGCTGACGACGGTCACTTCCTTGCCGACGAAGGCCTGGACCAGACGCTCCGCCTCGGCGGCGTCCTCAGGGGCCTTGATCGTGCCGGTCAGCAGGACCATGCCGTTCATCGTCGCGGTCTGAATGTCCGCTTCCGGCATCGCCATCTTCAACATCTGGTCGATGTTGGTCAGGTTGTTGCCGACCCGGATCTTGCCGGAATACAGGATCTTGCCGTTGGGCGCGGTGGCGAAGACGGTTGTCTCGCCGGGCGTCTTGGCAATGATGTAGAGCTGCTTCTGCGACCGGACATGGACGTCCGCCACATTGGGGTTGCCAACGATGACGTCCGACATGCTCGTCGAAAGGTTGATCACCCGGCTGTCGCCGACCGACAGTTCCAGCGCATTGTCCGTGCTGGCGGACCCAGGCGCCGCCTGCAGGGCGTTGGCCGGGACCATGCCAGCGCCGATGACCAGCGCAAGGGCGGCGGCAGAGGCGAGGCGGCGCCCAGCGGGCATCCGGCGCGCCATGATATTGGCCAGCGTCATGTTATTTCCCCCCCAGAGGAACTTCGGTAACATTGGTTCCGCGCGCGACGCGGACCATGGGTCCCACGATTACGGGCGCGCCCTCAACCTTCGTGGCGGGCACGGTGCTGCGCTGATAGCGCGAGACGTCGGCGCCCGTGACATAGGTCGATTTCTTGTCCAGCGGCCGCGCGGAGAGCGAAGCCAGCGCCTTTTTCTCGGCGGCCGGGTCGCTGCCATCGGGCAGGTCGCCATTGTCGCCAGCGATGGCCGCATCCAGCTCCGACGCATTGTCGGCGAGCGAACGGAGCGACAGCGAAAGCGCGCCGACGGTCTGCGCAACGGCGACCTTCTCTGCGATCTTCGGCGTCACTTCCAGCGTGACGTTGGTGAACGCCTGAACCTGCGGTTTGCCGTCAGGGCCAAGGACGTCGGTGCGCTGGTCCGTCGCCAGGACGCGGACATTGCGGACGATCGTTTCGGAAACCTTCAGCGGTTCGCCGTCGCCGCCGCCGACCACGGACTGGGTCAGCACCATGTCGACGCGATCGCCCGGAAAGATGAAGCCGGAAACGGAGCTTTGCGCGTTCACCGGGACGGTGATGGCGCGCATGCCGGCGCCAAGCGCGGCGGCAAGGAAGCCGCGATCGCCCGGATTGATCAGCGCGCCCTGGGTGAGCGGCTGTCCCGTGGTGATCGGGTTGCGGATCACGCTGCCGGCGAGCGACTGCGGATTGACCTTGCCCTGAAGATAATAGGCTTCCTCGACCAGATCCTTCGGCCAAGGCTGGAAGCGGAAGCTTTCGGCATCGACGATGGTGCCCACCGGCAGCGCCTTTACGGCGACAAGCACATGGGGCGTGTCCGGGCCATCCGGCATGGCCGCGGCGTTGACCAGCGGCGAACCCGATGCGCTGAACATGTTGCGGGCGATAAGGGCCGTCGCGATTGCGATGACCAGGGCTCCTACCAGCAGCGCTACTCTCTTAGCATCCATGACGAAATTCGCCTCCTTGACGCGGGTTCGACTTTCCCGATCCCGCCCTCATCATACAAAATGGTTAATATATCGTTCGCCAACCAGCCAAAGGGCGGCCAGCGATATGGCCACGCCATAGGGAACTTCGGGTTGGCCCAGCCGTTGGCTGACGCGATGGTGGATGACCGTGACAACGGTCACGACGCCGCCGATCAGCGCCATCAGCACCAAAAGGGTCAGCAGCGCCTGCCACGGGAACCAGAGGGCGAGGGCGGCGAGCATCTTCACGTCGCCGCCGCCCATCATGCCCAGGGCGAAAAGGCTGGCGAACAGCGCAAAGACGCCAAGGCCAAGCGCCAGTTGGATGCCCGCATCAGGCCAGAAGCTGATGCCGCACGCCCACCAATAGGCGGGGGCCAGCAGGGCGATGGCCAGGTTCAGGCGGTTGGAGATGATCCGGGAGCGCAGGTCAGTGACTGCGGCGGCGACCAGCATGCATGCCAGCGCCCCAAGCAGGACCATTCGCAAATATTCCCCCGTCATGGATAAAGGGTGTAGACCCCATGCCTTACTAAAACGTAACCATGCCCCTGATGGACCTTTCTGCTTTCGATCGCCGCGCCTGGCCTGCCGGCGGCACATTGGACACCTGGCTCACCCCCGATGGTTGGCCGCTGCGGCGTTTCCGAATGGGAAGCGGCGTGCGCGGGCGCATGCTTGTCGTCGGCGGGCGCGGCGACATGATAGAGAAGTATCTGGAGCCTGTGGCGCACTGGGCGGAGCAGGGATGGCGGGTCACGACGTTCGACTGGCGCGGGCAGGGCGGCTCCGGCCGGATGACCGACGATCCTCTGCTCGGCCATATGACCGACTTCGGCGCGCTGGTCGGCGATCTGGAGGCGATATATCGCGCATCTTGCGACAGCCGGGGACCCAATGTCATCGTCGCGCACAGCATGGGCGGGCACCTTGCCCTGCGCGCCATGGTGGAAGGCGCGATCAAGCCCGACGCGGCGGTGCTGACCGCGCCGATGCTGGGCCTGAAAAGCGCGCCGATACCGGAGAGCGTGGCTCCCTGGATTGCGCAGGCGATCGGCGGGGCGGGCCTGTCGGGCCGGGCGGCCTGGAAGGACAATCCCTATTCGCCCTTCCGCGCGGCGCGGCTGACGCACAGTGCGGAACGGTTCGCCGATGATCTGTGGTGGCGTGAAAACACGCCCGACATAGCGCTGGGCGCGCCGAGCTGGGGGTGGATCGGCGAAGCCTACCGGTCGACACGGGCGCTGGAGCGGTCTCCGGCGGTCGAGAAGATGCGCGTGCCGACACTTATTCTCGCCGCCAGTGCGGACCGCCTGGTGTCGCCTGCCGCCATCAACAGGGTGGCGGCGCGCTTGCCGGATGTGCGGCTTCATACCTATGGCCCGGAAGCGGCGCATGAGATATTGCGCGAGGCCGATGGCGTGCGGCTCGACGCCTTCGCGCGGATCGACAGCTTTCTGGATGAGCGGGCGCCCGCGGCATGACATCTTTTGACATTGTGATCGTTGGCGCAGGGATGGCGGGCGCAAGCCTTGGCGCGGAACTGGCGGGTTCGGCGTCCGTGCTGGTCCTGGAGATGGAGGAGCAGCCGGGATATCACGCCACCGGCCGGTCGGTCGCTTTCTGGGAGGAAAGCTATGGCGGGCCTGTGGTGCAGCCGCTGACGACCGCATCCGGCCCGCTGATGCTGAAGCCGGACGCGGACCTGTCGGATCGTCCCTTCCTTGGTCCGCGCGGAGCCATCCATATCGGAAGGGCGGAGAGCGCTCCGGCGCGCGACGCCTTGCTCGATACGTTCGGACGCAGCGTGGGGTTGAAACCGCTCGATGCCGCTGCGCTGAGGGAACGGATAAAGGGCCTGCGGCATGACTGGACCATCGGGATCGAGGAGCCAAGCTGCGCCGACATCGACGCCGCGGGGCTGCATCAGGCCTATCTTGGGAAATTGCGCCGGTCCGGCGGGAAAATCCTGACCAATGCCGCCTTGTTGTCCGCGCAGCGGTCAGGCGACGGGTGGCTTCTGGAAACCGGCGACGGCGCGATCCATTGCGGCATCCTGATCAATGCGGCCGGAGCATGGGCGGACGTGGTGGCGCGCAGTTGCGGCGTGGCCCCGGTCGGCATAACGCCCTATCGCCGGACCGTCGTGCAATTGCGCGTCGATCCTGCGCCGTCCGCCGATTTGCCGGTGATCATGGACCTGGAAGGGCAATTTTACTTCAAGCCGGATGGCGCTGGCAGGATCTGGCTCAGCCCGCATGACGAAGCGCCCTCCGATCCATGCGACGCCGCGCCGGAGGAACTGGCGGTGGCCGAGGCGATCGAACGCTTCCAGAGCGCGGTCGACTGGCGCATCGCGGCGGTTGAACGGAAATGGGCGGGCCTGCGCAGCTTCGCGCCCGACCGGTTGCCGGTCTATGGCTTTGATCCGCTGGCGCGGGGCTTCTTCTGGTTTGCGGGGCAGGGGGGCTTCGGCATTCAGACGGCCCCCGCCGCCGCCAAGCTTGCCGCTGCGCTCATCACGGGCGCTGCGCCCGATCCCGCCGTGGCGGCAATTGACACCGCGCTTTTTGATCCCGGCAGGTTCGAATGAGGCTGGCCTTAATCAAAATCGCGGGTTAACCTGGGTTTACCACGATCGGAGGGTAGACCATGGCGCACAAGTTCGTGATCGAAAAGAACAAGGCCGGAGAGTTCGTCGCCAAGTTCAAATATAATAGCGAAGTGATCTTCTGGACCGAAGGGTACAGCAGCAAGGCCTCCGCCAAGAACGCCATCGAATCGATCCTGAAAAACGGGCCGGGCGCTCCCGTCGAAGAAGTCTGAGGCCCCGCCAAGGGGATATGCTTCTCCCAGCATTGCAAAATATTCGGGCGTCATCTGCACGCTCGAAGAATCTGCGCGCTTGTCGTCCGGCCTGATAGGCCGCGGCTGGGCCGGTCTGACTGGTGGGAAACGCACTGTAGTCCTGCGCGGGACCATGTCCCGGCCGAGCAGAGCAAGCTCCAATCCAATGTCAGGATGTTTCCGTAACGATTATTCCGGGACTATTACGGGCGTTGCCGGATAATGCTCACATTCTTTTGAAATGTAACAATTTATTGCGTCTGCCTTAACGGGCGCGCTTTTGATTGACGCCGCATACCACCCCGCGCAACTCGCGCTCAGAGTTTGATAAGCATTATCATTAGCGGGGAAATTCATGACCTACGGAACTTCTTCCGTGCGCCTTTTCGGGCGCACGGCGACGCTTGGCCTTTGTCTTGCGATGGGCGGTGGCGTGTTCGCCCAAACGGCAATCCAGCCTGATGCGGCAGCGGACGCGGGCGCTTCCGGAGACGAGATCGTGGTGACCGCCGCAGGGTTCGAGCAGAAGATCGTCGACGCGCCCGCCAGCATCAGCGTCATCAGCCGCGAGGAATTGCAGGAGCGGCGCTTTGGTAGCCTCGCCGAGGCATTGAGCAATGTGGAGGGCATTGATGTCGGCCAGACGGCGGGCAAGACCGGCGGCCTCAACATCTCGATCCGCGGCATGCCGAGCGACTATACGCTGATCCTGGTCGACGGCAGGCGGCAGAATGCGCCTGGCAACGTGACGCCCAACGGCTTTGGCGAAACATCGACCAGCTTCCTCCCGCCATTCTCCGCGATCGAGCGGATAGAGGTGGTGCGCGGGCCGATGTCGACGCTCTACGGGTCGGACGCGATGGGCGGCGTCATCAACCTGATCACCCGCAAGGTCGGCAAGCGCTGGGCCGGAACGGTGACCGCCGAAGGCACGTTGCAGGAGGATGGCGATTTCGGGAATATGTATTCCGCCAACGCCTATCTGCACGGGCCGGTCGTGCCTGACCTGCTGGGCCTTGCGGTGCGGGGAAGCTATTTCAAGCGCGAGGCGTCGGGCCTGTCCTATACCGACGCCAATGGAAATCCGGTCGAGGTCAGCACGCGCGGACCCAGCCCGGTGGAATCGGAAATCTATACGCTGGGCGGCCGCCTCACCCTGACGCCGCATCCCGACCATGACATCTGGTTCGAGGCGGACGTCAACCGCCAGTGGTACGACAATTCGGAATCCCAGCTCGGCACCGGGACGGTGGCGGGTGGATACGGCCCGGAGATGAAGTTCAACCGCGACAATTATGTGCTGGCCCATAGCTGGCGCGCCGGCTTCGCGCAGATCGACACCACATTGACCCGCAACATCACCGAGACGTTCGGCCGGACCATTCCGCCGGGCACGCCGGGGAAGGTCGCGGGCGATCCGCGCACCCTGAAGGCGACGAACAGCATCGCGGACACGCGGGCCGTGATCCCGCTCGGCCCGGTGAACGCGACGGTCGGCGGCCAATATTGGAAGGCGGAGATGGTCGATGCGGTCGCCGTCGACAAATATGAGTTCGTCCAGTGGGCGCTGTTCGCCGAGGCGGCCTGGAGCATCGTGGACCGCTTCACCCTGACGCTTGGCGGGCGCTATGACGATCATGAGACCTTTGGCGGGAAATTCTCGCCCCGCGCCTATGCGGTATGGAACGTCACTGACGCAGTGACGGTCAAGGGCGGCGTCAGCCGCGGTTTCAAGACGCCAAGGCTGGACCAGATTGCGCCCGGCATCGTCGGTTTCGGCGGGCAGGGCACCATTCCCCAGATCGGCACGCCCGGCCTGAAGCCGGAAACCAGCACCTCCATGGAACTGGGCCTTTACTATGACGATGGCGGCATCGTGTCGGGCAACGTCACCATCTTCAACAACAAGTTCAAGGACAGGATCGCGGCGGGTGCGCCGATACCCAACTGCACCTGGTCTGTGGCGCCGAACCTGCCGGGCTGCCTTAACCTGGGCAATTTCCCGCGCGCGGAGAATTTCGGCCAGACCGTCAATGTCGACAATGCGGTAACGCGGGGCGGCGAAGCGGCGGTGAAGTTCCAGTTCACGGAGGCCCTGTCGCTGGGACTGAACTATACCTACACCGAAAGCGAGCAAAAGAGCGGGGCGGAAGCGGGCGAGCCGCTGGTCAACACGCCCAAGCATATGCTGAACGGCAATCTGCGCTGGAAACTGAACGATCGCCTCGCAACCTGGGTGCGCGCGGAGATACGGTCGAAGCGGTATCGCGGCGCGGGCGCGGCGCAAAACGCGCTGGGCAGTTTCAAGGGGTATGAACTGTTCCACCTGGGCGCCAATTATCAGCTAACCGACAATTTCCGGCTGGGCGCGGCGGTCTATAATATCTTCGACACCGATTTCGTGGGTTATCTGCCTTATGCGAGCAGCCCCACGGCGACGGCTTATGCCTCCGAATATGCCAATCTTGAGGAACCGCGCCGCCTCTGGATATCTGCGACGGTGGATTTCTAAGGGGGCTTATCCCTGCCGCCGTTTCAGCAACTTCATCCCCGCCCCGAATCGCGATAGGGTGGGAATGAAGCGAACATCCGGCGGCAGGGGCGAAGGGTATGAAGGCGCAAGGCATCTCTATGTTGGCGGCGCTCTCCCTTGGCCCAGCCTCCCTTGGCCCAGCCTCCCTTGGCGCAGCCTCCCTTGCCGCACCTTCCCACGCCCAGCCCCGTCTGCCGCCAATGGACAATGGGACGGGCTATATCTGCACCAGCGTCTCGGGCGAGGTGCGGCGTCTCAACATAGATGTGGCGGGCATGCGATATCAGCGCGAGGGCGAAGCGCCCTACAGCCTCGCCAGGGTCAGCGAGACCAGCCTGGTCCTGACCGAAAAGACCGAAGTGGATCTGCAGGACCCGACGACCGGGCCTATATCAATGGGCGAGGAGATGGACAGGCGCACGCTGATCCTCTCCTCCGAGGTCAGTGTTCCGGCGCATAATATGTACCGGAAAACCGACTATAAATGCGTGTCCGGTCCGATGATAAATCTGGCTTCAGGCCGCTGAGGACAGTGATCAGCCCGAAACGCTGGCGTGCTCCTGCTTTCGCAGGAGCACGCATTTATACATGCGGCGGAAACCTAACCCCGGAAACTTTCCGCCGCGGCGCAGGCCAACTGGTCCGCGCGCTCATTTTCCGGGTGGCCGGAATGGCCCTTCACCCATTTCCACTCGATGCGGTGGCGGCGCGTGGCTTCGACCAGCGCCTGCCACAGTTCGGCGTTCTTGACCGGCTTCTTGTCCGCCGTTTTCCAGCCATTCTTCTGCCAGCCGAATACCCATTTGGTGATGCCGTCCATCACATATTTGCTGTCGGTGGACAGGATGACATGGCAGGGACGTTTCAGGGCGTTCAGCGCCTCCAGCGCCGCCATCATCTCCATGCGGTTGTTGGTGGTCAGCGCTTCGCCGCCGGAGATTTCCTTCTCATTCCTGCCCGCCCGGATGACCGCGCCCCAGCCGCCGGGGCCGGGATTGCCCTTGCACGCTCCATCGGTGAAGATTTCGACCGTGGTGAGTTCGCTCATGCGCCAAGCAGTTCGGCAGGACTGGCGCTTGCGTAGAAGTCGAGGCGGCGGAGGAAGGCGAGGGGGTCCTTGCGGGTCACGAGCGCATCGGCGGGCGTGTTGATCCAGTCATAGGCGCGCGTCAGCAGGAAGCGCAGGGCGGCGCCACGGCACAGCGCCTGGAATCCGCGCCGTTCCGCGTCCGACAGGCCAAAGCTCTCCACATAGCCCTGGACAAGCGCGGCCGCCCGGTCCGCATGCCATGCCGACCCGTCATTCGAGAAGCACCAGGCGCTCTGCGTGACGGCGAGGTCATAAGCGCGGATGTCAGTGCAACTGAAATAAAAGTCTATCAGGCCCGTGACCTGATCGCCCAGCATCAGCACATTGTCGGGGAAAAGATCGGCATGGATGACGGCGCGGGGCAGATCGGAAGGCCAGTGCGCATCCAGCCATGCAAGTTCCTGCGCCACACGGTCGCCAAGGCCCGGCGCAATCTCGTCGAAATGATCGCCGCATTTCCCGGCAAGGTCATGCCAGCCGGGCAGGTCGAGCGCGTTGCGGCGCTGGCCGGAGAAGCCTTCCGCCGCGCGGTGCATCTGGCCGAGCGCCGCGCCGGCCGCCTTTGCCTGCGCGGGCGTCGGCTCCGTCACCGAAATGCCGGTCAGGAACTCGATAAGGCAGGCAGGGCGGCCGGAAAGCTGCTGCAGCCTTTTGCCCGTCCGGTCGGGAATGAAGCGCGGCACAAGGCATCCGCGCTCGCCCAGATGGTCCAGCAGATCGATGAAGAAGGGCAGGTCCGCCTCATCCACCCGCTTCTCGTACAGGGTCAGGATATAGCGGCCATTGGTGGTTTCCAGCAGGTAATTGCTGTTCTCCACGCCCTCGGCGATGCCCTTGGCGGACACAAGCCGGCCAGCGTCATAGCGGGTGAGGAAGGCGTCGATCTCCTCCGCGGGAACATGCGTATAGACCGCCATTGAGGTTCAGGCCGCTTCGAGGCCGCGAGGCAGTTTGAACGCCATGCGCTCCTGCGCGGTTTCCACCTGCCGTTCCTCTATCTCGAAACGCTCTGCTAGGCGGTCGACGACCTCGCGCACCAATATTTCCGGCGCGGATGCGCCGGCAGTGATGCCCAGCGTCGCCACGCCCCTCAACCAGTCGAAATCAATATCGTCCGCCCGTTCGATCAGGCGGGCGGGCGTGCCCTCGCGCTCGGCCACCTCGACCAGCCGGAGCGAGTTGGAGCTGTTCGGCGCGCCGATCACATAGACCGCGTCGCAGGACGAGGCGATCGCCTTCACGGAATTCTGCCGGTTCGACGTCGCGTAGCAGATGTCCTCGCCCTTGGGTGCCGTGATGGCCGGAAAGCGGCGTTTCAGCGTCGCGACGACGGCGGCTGTGTCGTCCACCGAAAGGGTCGTCTGCGTCAGGAAGGACAGATTTTCCGGGTCGGCGGGCGTGAACGCCTCCGCGTCCGCCACGGTCTCGATCAGCGTCATGGTGCCTTCCGGCACTTGGCCGAAGGTGCCGATGACTTCCGGGTGGCCCTTATGCCCGATGAAGATGATGTGCCGCCCGGCCTCGACCTGCCGCTCCGCCTGACGGTGGACCTTCGACACCAGCGGGCAGGTGGCGTCCAGATAGGAAAGGCCGCGCTCCTCGGCCTTCGCCGGGACAGCCTTCGGCACGCCATGCGCGGAAAAGACCACATGCACGCCGTCCGGCACCTGATCCAGTTCCTCGACGAAGATCGCGCCCTTCGCCTTCAACTGGTCGACGACATATTTGTTATGGACGATCTCATGCCGGACATAGACCGGCGCGCCATATTTCTCGATCGCCCGCTCGACGATGATGATGGCGCGGTCCACCCCGGCGCAAAAACCGCGCGGCGCGGCGATCAGCAGCAGCAAAGGCAGCTTGCGCCCGTCTTGTGTCATGTCGGCGTCTGTCATGCTTTGGGCTTTAGGCGAAGGGCGCGCCCGATGAAAGCGGCTTCCTTTCGGTTGCGCGCTTCATGGGGGATGGATAAGAAGCCCGGATGTCCGATCCAGGGACCATATCGAGGGATTGCCCGTGAACCTTGCCAAGTCGTTGACCTTCGCCGGTCTTTCCCTTCTCGCCCTGTCCGCATGCTCGCGCCGTGGCGAGATTGACGCGACCGGCGGCATCGTGGCGGTGCGCTCCGCATGCCCGGTGGCGGCGATCCCCGCCTATACGGGCGACATCACCCTGTTCGATCCGGCGTCAAGCCGCGACGCTTCGGCCATCGATGTGGTGGCCACCGTCACCAACCTGAAATCGACCTGCGCCGATGGCGCGCAGCTTTACACGGAAGCGACTTTCGATGTGCAGGCGCGCCGCCGCGACGCGACCGCTGCGCGGCAGGTGACGCTGCCTTATTTCTCGACGATCGTGCGCGGCGGCAACGCAGTGGTGTCGAAGCGGGTCGGGCAGGTGACGCTTAACTTCGCGCCCGGCGAATATCGCGCGTCGGCGAGCGCCAAGGCCGGTTCCTATGTCGACAAGGATGTGGCGACGCTTCCCGCCGACATCCAGAAGCGAATCACGAGCAAGCGCAAGGCGGGCGACGCCGACGCGGCGCTGGACCCGCTGTCGCAGCCTGACGTCAAGGCGGCGCTGGCGCGCACGACCTTCGAACTGCTGATCGGCTTCAATCTTACCCAGGATCAGTTCAAATATAACGTCACCCGATGACGCGCTGAACCCTTGAGCATCCGTACCGCCGAGCCTATCGAAAAGCTGCGCTTTCGCTAAAGAGCGCGTAAGGGGCATCGACCTGGTCGGCTCCGCATAGCTGAATTTCGATAGACTTAGGATTTGCCGTGACCCTTTACGCGCGTTTCGCGACCTATCTCGATACCGTCCTCGACGCGCTGGTCGAGGCGGGGGATCTGCCCGCCGGACTTGACCGCAAGGCCGTGACGGTGGAGCCGCCCCGCGATCCCAGCCATGGCGATCTTGCGACGAACGCCGCAATGGTGCTGGCGAAGCCCGCCGGAACCAATCCCCGCGCCCTGGCGGAGAAGATCGTCGCCGGTCTTGGCGCGCTGGCGGAAGTCTCGGAGGCGGGCATCGCCGGCCCCGGCTTCATCAACCTGCGGCTGACGGACGATACCTGGCGGGCGGAACTGGCGGCGATCCATGCCGATGGCGCGGATTATGGCCGGTCCGACATGGGCAAGGGCCTGCGCGTCAATGTCGAATATGTCTCCGCCAATCCCACAGGTCCGATGCATATGGGACATTGCCGGGGGGCGGTGGTGGGCGATGCGCTGGCGACGCTGCTGGAATATGCCGGGCACCGGGTCACCCGCGAATATTATATCAACGATGCGGGCGGGCAGGTGGATGTGCTCGCCCGGTCCGCGCACCTGCGGTATCGCGAGGCGCTGGGCGAGGATGTCGGCGAGGTTCCGGAGGGTCTATACCCCGGCGATTATCTGGTCCCGGTCGGGCAGGCGCTGGCAAAGGAATATGGCGACCGCTTCGTCGGCGCGCCGGAGAGCGAGTGGCTGGCGACGTTCCGCGCCTTCGCCGTCGATGCGATGATGGAGATGATCCGCGCCGACCTGGCGCTGCTCGGCATTCATCACGACCTGTTTTCGTCGGAGGCGGAATTGCAGGCGGCGGGCAAACCCGAAGCCGCCGAGGCATGGCTGCGCGAACGCGACCTCATTTATGACGGCGTGCTGGAAGCGCCCAAGGGCGAAACGCCGGAGGACTGGGAACCGGTGGAGCTTCCCTTGTTCCGCTCGACGAAATTCGGCGACGATCAGGACCGGCCGATTCGCAAATCGAGCGGCGCCTGGACCTATTTCGGCGCTGACCTCGCCTATCATTTCCAGAAGGCGCAGCTTGCCGACCAGTTGATCGATATCTGGGGCGCGGACCATGCTGGCACCGTCAAGCGCATCCAGGCGGCCGTCGCCGCGCTGACGGAGGGCAAGACGCGCTTTGACGTGAAGCTGATCCAGATGGTCCGCCTGCTGCGCGATGGCGAACCGGTGAAAATGTCGAAGCGGGCGGGCAATTTCGTCACGCTGGCCGACGTCGTGCGGGAAGTCGGCAAGGATGTCGTCCGCTTCACCATGCTGACCCGCAAGGCCGACGCGCAGATGGATTTCGACTTCGCCAAAGTGGTCGAGGCGTCGAAGGATAATCCGGTTTTCTACGTCCAATATGCCCATGCGCGCATAGCCTCGCTGCAGCGGCGGGCGGAGGAGGCCGGGATTGTCCTGCCTGATCCCGATATGTCCCAACTTGGGACAGAGGAGCTGGAGCTGGTCAAGCGCGCAGCCCAGTTTCCACGGGTAGTGGAGGGGGCCGCGCAGGCCCGCGAGCCGCATAGAATTGCATTCTATCTCAATGATTTGGCTGCCGATTTTCACGCATGGTGGAATCTCGGCAATGACCGGCCCGAACGCCGTGTGATCGTGACCGGCGATCCGGCCGCTACATCCGCGAGACTGTTCTTGAGCAGGGGAATCGGGCAGATTATCCGCAACGGGCTGGCGCTGATGGGCGTGGCGGCGCTTACGGAGATGCAATGATGGGTGACTATGTGCGGGACGGTCTCGATCTGGATGACGATGACCGCCTGCCGTGGCTTGAACCCGCCGACGACGATGGCGCCGATGACGGCATTTCGACGCTAAAATTGCTGACCTTCATCATTGCCGGCCTCGCCTTTGTCGGGGCCGTGGTTTTCGGCATCTGGTATGTGAAAAACCGGGAAGCGGCCTCCGGCGGCGAAGGCGCGCTGATCGCTGCGCCCAAGGGCGATTATAAGGTCGCCGCCAAGGAAGCCGATGCCAAGGCGTTCCAAGGAGAGGGCGACGCCAGCTTCCCGGTCAGCGAAGGCGAAGATCGCGGCAGCCGCATCGATCCGTCGCGTATGCCGGAAGTGCCCGTCAGCGGCGGCGCTGCGCCCGTGGACACGACAAAGCCGGGATCAAAGCCCGCGGCCAAGTTCAGCGCCCCGGTGGTCAACGCCACGAACGCGCAGGGTAAGACCGCAGCGCCCTCCGTCGCGACGCCATCGGGCGCGGCGATGATCCAGCTTGGCGCTTATGGCAGCGAAGCGGTGGCGAAGGATGCGTGGAGCCGGCTGTCCAAGCGGTTCGCCTATCTGGCGCCGCTTGGCACATCGATTGAGAAGGCGACGGTGGGAAGCGGCACATTCTATCGCCTGCGTGCCAGCGCGCCGAGCGTTGCGGAGGCCAACACCCTGTGCGGTAAGCTGAAGGTGGCGGGCGAAAGCTGCATCGTCGTCCGCTGACCGCGTGGGTTGTTAGCGGCCGGAGGCTGCGATGAGTAGTAAGCGAGATCTTGCCTCGGTCATCAGCCCGGACTTGATCCGGGGACCCGGCTTTTCTTCAGGGTCAGTGTAGTCAAAGGCAGCGGGATCCCGGATCAAGTCCGGGATGACGGGAATTGGCGTACACCCCCGCATCCCTGTCCTACACCAGCCATGTCATGCTCTATTCCCGCGCATGAAATGGCGCTCTCGATCCACTGGCCAGTGCGACCCAACCGCGACCCGCATGAGACTCATCTGCGACCTGGATGAGACCAACATGCGACGTAAGTGCGACGCGGGTGAGACTCAGGTGCGACGCATCTGCGACCTACATGCGACGTGGATGAGACGCACATGAGACCTAAGTGAGACGCAGGTGCGACGCACATGAGACCAACATGGGACTTTTGTGAGACCTACATGCGACGTTCCGGCCAAAATCGCTCGCAACCCGCAACTTCCGCAACTTCGGTGGGACGCTTTTGCTGGGATGATGCCGGGAATCGCGATAACAGGGGGCCATTGCAGATGACATCAGCCAGGTGACCCAACCCATGAAACCCGTCATCTTCGGCCTTGCGGGCGAAACCCTGACAAGCGACGAGCGCGCTTTCTTCCGGGAGGCGGAGCCTGCGGGCTACATCCTGTTCCGCCGCAACGTCGCGGACAAGGCGCAGTTGCGCGCGCTGACCGACGAACTGCGGGCGCTGCATGGCCGGGACGATCTGCTGATCATGATCGATCAGGAAGGCGGGCGGGTGGCGCGGATGCCGCCGCCGGTGTGGCCAGCCTTTCCTCCGGGGGCGGTGTTCGACGCGCTCTATGATGTCGCCCCGGCCAGCGCCATTGTCGCTGCCCGGACAAACGCGCAGGCGATCGCCGTCACCCTGCGTGAATGCGGCATCAATGTGGATGCCTTGCCTTTGCTGGACGTGCGTCAGCCGGGCGCGAGCGACATTATGGGCGACAGGACGCTGGGCGCGGAGCCGCTGCGCGTAGCGGCGCTGGGCCGGGCGGTGCTGGACGGGCTGAAGCAGGGCGGGGTGGTCGGCATCGTCAAACATATGCCGGGGCATGGCCGGGCGATGGTCGACAGCCATCATGAGCTGCCGCATGTCGAGGCCAGCGAGGCGGAACTGGAAACCGATATCGCGCCGTTCAGGGCGCTTAACCGGGCGCCGATGGGGATGACCGCGCATATCGTCTACACCGCCTGGGATGCAGAACGGCCCGCAAGCCTGTCGCCGGCGGTCATCGCCAACATCATCCGCAACCGTATCGGCTTTGACGGGCTGCTGATGTCCGACGACCTCGATATGAAGGCGCTGAAAGGCGACATCCCGTCGCTGGCGGCTGGCGTGGTCGCCGCGGGGTGCGACATCGCGCTCAATTGCTGGGGCCGGATGGAGGAGATGGTGGGCATCGCCGACGCCCTGCCGGACATCACGGCGGAGGGCCGGCGGCGCCTTGACCGGGCCATGGCTACGGTTGGCGATGGCGGGAATGCGGAGCCCCTGGGCGATCTGCTGGCCCGGCGCGACGAATTGCTGGCCCTGGCGTGACGGTTCAGGGGCGCTGAACCATGGAGGAGGATCTCTTTTTCTCTCCGCCGTCGGTTGGCCCGGAAACCCTGACGCTGACATTTGATGCGTGGGAAGGGCCGCTGGACCTGCTGCTCGCCCTGGCCCGCACGCAGAAGGTCGATCTGCGGGAGATATCGATCCTTGAGCTGGTCGAACAATATCTGGCCTTCATTGAGGATGCGCAGGACCTGAAGCTGGAGCTGGCCGCCGACTATCTGGTGATGGCGGCATGGCTGGCCTATCTCAAATCCGGCCTGTTGCTGCCGCGAGACGAGCAGCAGGACCCGTCGCCGGAGGAATTGGCGCTGCGTCTGCAATTGCGGCTGCAGCGCCTAAGCGCGATGCGCGACGCGGGCGCGCGGCTGATGGCGCGGGACCGCATAGGCCGCGACGTGTTCGTCCGGCCCGCGCCAGAGGGGCTGCGCACCGTCCGCAGCATCCAATGGAGGGCGTCTCTATTCGATCTGATCCAGGCCTATGGGCAGGTCCGCGCCCGGACCCAGCCGATGGTGCATGTCGTGTCGCGCCGTCCGGTGATGACGCTGGATGCGGCGATTGAGCGCGTGGGCATGCTGGTCGGCGGCCGGATCGACTGGACAGTGCTGGAGGCCTTTCTGCCGGAGCAGGTGAGCGGGGAGATGCGGCGGTCTGCGCTTGCCAGCAGCTTCGTCGCGGCGCTGGAACTGGCGCGGCAGGGGAAGGTCGATATCCGGCAGGACGAGATTTTTTCCCCCATCTATTTGCGTGCGGCGGGCAATGCATGAGCGATGAGATGGAAGAAGCGGGCGCCGATGACGAGCCGGATATGGTGAACGGAATGGCGGCGAACCGGGAGCCGGACGATTTCCGGCGCGCTGTGGAGGCCGCGCTGTTCGCATCCGACCAGCCGCTCGCCCTTGCGGAGTTGCGCCAGCATGTCGGCAATGGCGATATCGGCGCGGCGCTGGCGGCGCTCGCCGATGATTATGCCGGGCGCGGCGTCAATCTGGTGGAGCGGGGCGGGCGGTGGCATTTCCAGACCGCGCCGGACCTGGCCCATATTCTGCGCCGGGAGCGGGACGAGCCGCGCAAGCTGTCCCGCGCGGGCATGGAGACTCTGGCGATCATCGCTTATCATGAGCCGGTCAGCCGCGCGGAAATAGAGGCGATCCGGGGCGTGCAGGTCGCCAAGGGGACGATCGACGTGCTGATGGAAGCGGGCTGGATTCGTCCGGCGGGGCGGCGCGAAGTTCCGGGGAGGCCGCTAATTTATGCGACCACGCCCGACTTTCTGTCACATTTCGGCCTTACCAGCCGCCGCGACCTGCCGGGAATCGACGATCTGAAAGCGGCGGGGCTGCTTGACCCTGTCGATATGGCGATGGCGGGCCTGGACGGGCAATCCGTTCTGGAAAATGACCCCGATGGCGACTAGATAGAGCCTTCGGATTGGGAGAATATCAATGGGTTCCTTTTCAATGATGCACTGGGTCCTCGTGATCCTCGTGATCGTCCTGCTGTTTGGCGGCGGACGGATCTCAGGTCTCATGGGTGATGTTGCCAAGGGCATCAAGAGCTTCAAGAAGGGCATGGAGGACGACGAGGACGACCTGCCCAAGGCGCGGCCCGCAGCCCCCGCCGCCAAGATCGAGTCTCAGCGCGCGCCGGAGCAGAGCGCTGCGGGCGTGACCGAAGACAGCAAGCAGGTCTGATCCGAAAACCGGCAGAGCCAGTTGCATGTTCGATATCGGATCGTCCGAATTTCTGCTGATCGTCATTGTGGCCGTGATCGTGATCGGCCCCAAGGACTTGCCGCGCGCGCTCTATAAAGTCGGGCAGGTCGTCGGCAAGGCGCGCGGCATGGCCCGTCATTTCCGCACCGGCATCGACGCTATGGTCCGCGAGGTGGAACTTGAGGAGTTGGAAAAGAAATGGGCGGCCCAGAACCAGCGGATTTTGGACGAGCATCCGGCTGAACCGGAAGCGGAACCGGCGTCGCTTCCTGCGCCCGCTGCAGCGTCTGCCGCAGTCGTTGAGCCGGCCAGCGCTGTGCCGGGTTATGGCGGGGAGGCGGAGGCCGATGCCGCGCCAAAAGGCGGCGCGCAGGCATGAGCGAGATCGACGACAGCAAGGCGCCGCTCCTCGACCATCTGATCGAACTGCGCGGCCGTCTGCTCAAATGCGTTTATGGTCTCGCAGTCTGTTTCGCGATCTGTTTCTATTTTTCGGACCAGCTTTTCGCCATTCTTGTGCATCCGCTGAAGGAGGCCTTTGGCGACGCCGGAGGGCGGCTGGTCTACACCAAGCTGTATGAAGCCTTTTTCGTGCAGCTCAAGGTTGCCATTTTCGGGGCCTCCTGCCTGTCCTTCCCGATTATCGCGAACCAGCTCTGGGCCTTCGTCGCGCCGGGATTATACGCCAAGGAAAAGCGGGCGCTGCTGCCTTTCATATTCGCCACGCCCATCCTGTTCGCCATGGGGGCGTCGCTGGCCTATTTCGTGGTGATGCCAACGGCGTTCCATTTTTTCCTTGGGTTTCAGGGGAATAGCGGCGGCTTGAAGGTTGAGGCGCTGCCCAGCACGGACGCCTATCTGACCCTGGTGATGCAGTTCATCCTGGCGTTCGGCATCAGCTTTCTAATGCCCGTGCTGCTGATGCTGCTCAACCGCGCCGGGATCGTCAGCCGGGCGCAGCTTATCGGGCTTCGGCGCTACATGGTCGTGGCCGCATTCATTGTCGCCGCCGTACTGACCCCGCCCGACGTCGTGTCGCAGCTCATGCTCGCGATACCGCTGATCCTGCTGTACGAGATCACGATCGTCGCGATTTGGTTCACCGACCGGCGCGCGGCCAAGGCCGACGCCACGGAAAAGCGGGCGGAAGCGGCCTGAACGGAAACGGCCCGCTCCACTGGGAACGGGCCGCATTCCTGGGGAAAGCTTTAGTCCGCTGCGTTTTCCACGGCCTTGCCGGCGCTCTGAACATCCTTGCCCGCGCCTTCGACCGTATTGCAGGCGCTGAGAACCAGGGCGCTGGAAAGCAGAAGTGCTGCGACAATTTTCTTTGACATGTTGGACTCCTCTTGAAAGGTTCGCCCGCCGCGCCCCTGACGGACGAGCGACATGATAAATAACCCGGAGCTTTGGAAAGCGTTCCGGTCGCGAAACCTTCATTGTGGAAATGCCGGGGAGGCCAAGCAGTTTACGCCAGATGCAATTTGAGCCCGGAACGCTGTCGGGGGGGGAGAAGCGTTCCGGGCCCATGAGTGGATAGCAAGAGCGGGGGGCAAAAGATTTACTATCCGAATGCTATAACCCAGAAGGCCGATAGAGGTTCCCGCTGTTCCAAAAAAATTTTAAGTTTTTTTCTGTTTAAAAACAGATAATTAGATAGTTAACTATCGGCTAACTTTAACTTTTTTGGCTTTCATGGGACGAGCGGACGGCCGCTGGACCGATATTCGGGGCGAATATTGCTGTTCCAGATATCCGGCGGCGGCTGGACAGCGCCCGGTCCCGGCGCAGGCACAGGATCGACCGGCGGCGTTATCGCGAGCGCTGGCGCGGAAAGCAGCGCCGCACGCGGGGCGGGGCCGGACTGAAATTCGAAACGGGCGTAGCGGTCGCTGAAGGCGGCGGGCTGACCGGCCGCTCCTTTCCACCGGTAGAAGATATGCGCGCCGATCACCGCCACAGGCTGCAGGTCGGCCGACCAGGGAGGGCTCACAGCCAGCGTATGATAATAAGTGGCAAGGCCGACGGGCGTAAACGCCTTGCCCGCCAACGCTTCTGCAGCGATCCTTCTGGCCCGGCCCCAGGCGGTGGCGTTCGGCGTGCGTGCCATTGCGCCATCGCAACTGAAGCTGAACTGGCATTTGAGGTCGCTGCGTTCCGAGCCTTGGTAGACGACGGCGCACACGCTGTTCGGCCATGCCGGGTGACGGACCCGGTTGAGCACCACCTGCGCCACGGCGCGCTGGCCATCCTCAGTTTCATTGCCCGCTTCATAATAAATTGCAGCGGCGAGGCAGTTGGCGGCGCGATACCGGTCCACCGGCGTCATCCCGCGAAAGGTGACGGAGGGGGCGGCGGGACCGTTATCGAGCCTGTAGATATATGGATCGTTGTGCCCGACCGTCAGGTTCCGGATAGGCGTGAACGCACCTTCCGCCAGGAAATAGGCCGATCCCGGAAAATTGTCGGCTGCCACGCCAGCCAGGATGATGGGCGGTTTTGCTTCCGCGCTGTCCAGCGGCTGCGTCCAGCCGGAAGGCAAAAGCCGGGGGAGCAGGACAATGGCGGCGGCGAACAGCACAGCACGCAGCAGCGTTGCAAGCTTCCCAGTTTCTGTTCTGGCCATGCCCATGCCGCTCCCGTCGCTGGCCCTTAGCCTAGAGGCCCTTTATATTCTCCTTCGATTTCGGCGCTGTACCCGGATGGGACGGCGGGAAAATTGGCGGCACGGCGCGCAATACGCTCTTTCAGGGATAGTGAAATCGCTTGCTTGGCAAAGGCGTGCGCACTCCGCTATCGAAGCGGCATGCTTCTACAACAGGATACGCTCGCACTGATTGGCAACACCCCCATGGTGCGGCTGAAAGGGCCTTCAGAGGCCACAGGCTGCGACATTTTCGCCAAGTGCGAGTTCGCCAATCCCGGCGCATCGGTAAAGGATCGCGCCGCCCTTTTCATCGTCAATGATGCGGAGGAAAAGGGGCTGCTCAAGCCCGGCGGGATCATCGTTGAGGGGACGGCGGGCAATACCGGCATCGGTCTTGCCCTGGTCGCCAACGCCAAGGGGTATCGCACAGTCATCGTCATGCCGGAAACGCAGAGCCGGGAGAAGATGGACACGCTGCGTGCGCTGGGCGCGGAACTGGTGACGGTGCCGGCCGCGCCCTATTCGAACCCCGGCCATTTCGTCCATACATCCCGCCGGATCGCCGAGGAGACGGAAGGCGCGATCTGGGCCAATCAGTTTGACAATATCGCCAACCGCAAGGCGCACATCGTCGGTACGGCCGAGGAAATCTGGGCGCAGATGGACGGGCGGATCGATGGCTTCACCTGTTCCGCAGGCACGGGCGGCACAATCGCCGGGGTCGGCATGGGTTTGAAGGCGAAGGATGAGAATATCACCATCGCCCTGACCGACCCGCATGGCGCGGCGCTTTACGCCTATTACGCGCATGGCGAACTCAAGTCGGAAGGCGAATCCGTGGCGGAGGGCATTGGCCAGGGCCGGATTACCGCCAATCTGGAAGGCGCGCCCATCGACACCCAGTTCCGCATTTCCGATGCCGAGGGGCTGGAATGGGTCCGCCGCCTGCTGTCGGAGGAAGGGCTTTGCCTGGGCCTGTCGTCCGGCATAAATGTCGCTGGCGCGGTGGCGCTGGCGCGGCAAGTCGGGCCGGGCAAGCGCATTGTGACGATCCTGTGCGATACGGGCTTCCGCTATCTGTCGACCCTCTACAATCGCGAATGGCTGAAATCCAAGGGGTTGACGGTGTTCCCCTGGCTGGCGCAGAATGGTTGACCTCTAACGGGTCGTAGAGCGCAGAAAAAAGGGACCAGCTATGGTCGACAGTCCTCGCAAGCAGGAGGGTCTGCAACGTGTGCAGATCGGCCTGACCGGGCTGGCCGGTGTTGTGCTCCTTGTGGGGCTGGCCAATATCGTCATTGAAAAGGCGCGTATCGACGAGCGCGCAGCGCCGCCGCCGGTCGTTCCGACGCTCAATAATGGCGCGGATGTTAATGCGGTGCAGCCGGAAGACCCGCTGGCCAGGCTGGGGGTGGCGCCGTCGGCGGATCCTGGCGCTGCGCAGGTTGTGCCGGACCTGCAGCCTGACCCCAATCTGCGCAAGCCCATGGATCGCGACCCCCAGCAGCAGCCCTGAGGCGCAAGCGCAATGCGCTCTGCGGCATGGTCTGGCGCGACCATATTCCTTGCGATTCTTGCGAGCCTGATCGGCGGACTCGCCTTGGGCGGGCCGCTGTCGACTGGACAGGCTGACCCGCTTTTCTGGGCCAAGGCGCAAGCGATATGCATGATGGCCTTGGCCGCCCTAGTCCGCTGGAGACGAAAACAGGGGCCGGGCGCGCGAGCATTCTCGTGGCAAATGTGCGCCGGGGCTGGTTCCTTATCCGCAATCGCCCTTTTTTGCGGGGTGTCGGCGTCGGCCCTGTCGCTGGCAGCCATGTTTGTTCTGCTGGCGATTACTGTCCTGGCGCTTTCCGCCATTTGGTTTCTTCCACGACTGAAAGGCTTTGTCTGCCTGTTGTTGCTCATTGGCGGGGTCGCTGGCGCAGATATGTGGATGAGGAAGCCTGCTCCCAAATCTTCATCCAGGCCGGAGCTTGCGATTCTTTCGGCCCTGCCGATCTTCGGACCTGCGGGCGAGTTGATGGGAAAGCATGCGCCGCTCATTGATCGTTTGGCGCTTGATTTCAAAATAAGGCCGGTTGATTCCGTGACGGCCGCGCCTCTGCGGCAGGGCGGCCGGTTGCTTGTCGCGCATCCCAGGGCTTTGCCGCCAGCCGACCTGGCCTTCATTGATGCATGGGTGCGCGGGGGAGGGACGGCGGTCATTCTTGCGGACCCCTTGCTTCTTTGGCCAATGGCATTGCCGCCTGGCGATCGCCGCCGTCCTCCGGTGACCAGCCTGCTCGACCCCCTCCTGTCGCATTGGGGCCTGGAACTTCTACCATCGGAAGGGCGGGGGGTCGAAAGGCGGTTCCTTTCCAGCGGTGCGCTATTGCCGATCGCCGGTGCGTCGTCATTCAAGACCAGGGGTGGCTGCCGTCTTGCAGAGCAGGGCCTTTTTGCTTTGTGCCGTATCGGCAAGGGGAGGGTGCGCCTGATCGCTGACGCCGATATGGCGGACGACCGGCTGTGGCTTGCCGACCCTGACCATCCCTTGTCCCCAGCGTCGCTTTCTGGCGATACGCCTGCCTTGTTGAGCGATTGGCTGCGCGATCCCATGTCTTCCCGTCCGATCCCGCCGTCGAGACCCTGGATCGGCAATGATGCGGCGATGATTGAGGCAATGCGTTGGGCTTTGCTGGCTGGGATGGCCTGGGCAATTCTGGGTGCGGGAGTCGTTTTCGTCCGGGAAAAGCCGGGACGGCATGGAAAATGACGAAAAATCTACGACAAAAGTCTGGGAGTGCCGGAACGAATTAAGAACAATTACTTCACGCCATCTATGGAAACCCATCAAAACCAAGGAAAACCCGATCTGAACGAAGATTCCCAGCTCTACCCAAGATTTCCCCTTCCATCCCGATGCTTCCCTTGGTATTCATGCTGTTACTGGGGCAGTTCAAGCCGATGCGATTCCTGTGAACGGAGCGACGTAGCGCATGCGTTTCTCCGCACGGGAAGGCTTTGCCCCGAAGGCAAAGGGCGGACTGTCGAAGGGTGTCGGGCGTTAATCTCTTTTCGGGCAATGCCTTCAGCGTCGCGGACAGCAAGGGCCGCTTCGTATTGCCTCTCGACATGCGCAAGATGGTCAAGGCCGCCAGTGGCGGCGATAATCGCCTTTGCATCGACCTCCTCGAAAAACATCGCTGCGCCAAGGGTTTCGGCACGTCTCACAAGGCGGAGATGGAGGACGAGATCGTCAAGAATGCGGAGGCCGCCCGCAATCGCGGCGAGGCCTATGACGCGGACACTGCCCGCGAACTGGCCTTCTCGTCGCTGGAGGAGCTGAACTTCGATGATGGCGGCCGTTTCTTTCCGCCTGCCGACATCAAGGAGTTTTGCGGGATTGACGACGCCATCATGTTCCTGGGCGTCGGCCGCTTCATCCAGATGTGGAAGCCTGAAGCCTATCTGGAATATCCCGCCGCCCGCGAAGTCATAAAAGCGCGCGTCGTCAAATTTCTTGCTGAGCGGGAGGCCGTCGGAAAATGACTGTGCCCGCTCCCCATATTCCCGTCCTGCTTGATGAAGTGCTCGACGCCCTCGCCATCGCCCCCGGCGAAGTCCATGTCGACGGCACTTTTGGCGCTGGCGGCTACAGCAAGGCGATGGCCGCCAAGGGCGCGCGCGTCTTTGCTTTTGACCGCGACCCTGATGCGATTGCCGCCGGTCAAACGGTCGTTGCGGCGAGTGACGGCGCGATCACCCTGATCGAAGGCGAGTTTTCTCGCATGGAAGCTTTGCTGGCCGATGCGGGGGTACGGAAGGCGTCGGGCGTGACGCTGGATATCGGCGTATCGTCCATGCAGCTTGATCAGGCCGATCGCGGTTTCTCCTTTCAGGCGGATGGACCGCTGGACATGCGGATGAGCCGCGCGGGGACCAGCGCTGCAGATTTCCTGAACACCGCGCCGGAGGAAGAGATCGCCGATGTCCTCTACCTCTATGGCGAGGAGCCGCGGTCGCGGCGGGTAGCGCGCGCGATCGTCGCGGCGCGCCCGCTGGAACGGACCGGCCAGCTTGCTACCGTGGTGCGCAAGGCGCTGGGCCACAAGCCCCATGACAAGAAGGACCCGGCCACTCGCAGCTTTCAGGCGATCCGTATCCATCTGAACCGGGAGTTGGAGGAGCTGGAGCGCGGGCTGGAGGCAGCGGAAGCGTTGCTGGAGGCTGGCGGACGGCTGGCGGTGGTCACATTCCACAGTCTTGAGGACCGGATAGTGAAGCAGTTTCTGCGTCGCCGCAGCGGCGCGGAATCCGGCGGCTCGCGCCATCGTCCCCAGCAGGAGGCGGCTGTCGCGCCGACTTTCGAGCGCCCGTCAAAGGCGATCCGGCCGGGTGATCGGGAACTTGCAGCCAATCCGCGCGCGCGGTCAGCGACTTTGCGCAGTGCGGTGCGGACACAGGCCCCGGCCTGGGAAGGGGTGCGGTCATGATCGCCGTCAAGCGCCTTCAAAGCGTGCTATGGGTGATGCTGGTGACGCTTGGCGCTTTGTGCGCTTATCTGGTGTCCCTGCGGGTCGGGGCCGAGCAGAATGAACTTGCCCGCGTGCGCGCGCAGATCGCGTCGACCAAGGGGGAAATCCGCTATCTGGAAACGGAATTCGGCGCGCGATCCAGCCTCCGGCAGCTTGAGCGCTGGAACCAGGAGGATTTCCGCTATTCCGCGCCGACAGCGCAGCAATATCTGAATGGCGAGCGCGCGCTGGCTAATCTGGATGGCGTGGAGCCTAATGGGCCGGTCTATGTCGCGCCGCCGGTAATGGTTGCGATGGCCGATGCGCAGGAGGAACTGCAGGCGGCTAAGCCGACCGCGCCGGCCAGTCCCGCGCCGGCGCAGATCCGCACCGATGCCGCGACTCGCGCTCCTGCGCAAACGCACGCTCCGGCAGCCCCCCGCGCGCCCGAAATCAGCGTGATCAAGGTGGCCCAGGCGGCCGACCGGGTGGAAAAGCTGCCCACGCCCAAGAAAAAGCTGAAGCTTGATCTGGGCGACAAGCCGGAAACGACGCCCACAGCGCGCAATGCCGCGCGCGTGGCCATGCTCGACGCGAAGCTGCTCGATGACAGCACACTCGGCGATCTTACGGCCAAGGCGGCCCGCGAACGCAAGAAGGGAGCGCGCTGATGGCCACGATCGTCGTCAGGTCGGATAGGCCAGCGCCCAGTAGCGGGCGGGTCAATGTCACGGCGCTTGCCCATCAGCGGTTGATGCTCCTGCTCGTGCTGTTCATTGCGATTACGGGGCTGATTGGATTGCGGCTCTGCTGGATGGGCGTGGTTTCCGGCGGCCGCGACGGCAATATCGGTTCCGCCTCGCTGCCGCCCCGCGCGGACATCGTCGACCGCAACGGTTTCCCGCTGGCGCGCACGATGGATGCCTATTCCATCGCGATTCAGCCCAAAAAGCTGATTGGCGACCGGGATGAGCTTGCCCGGAAGCTGGCGGAGATATTCCCCGACGAGCATTATGATGTCCTGTTGGCGAAGCTTTCCGGCAAGCGCTGGACCTATCTGCGCCGCCGCGCCTTGCCGGAGCAGGTGGCGGCGGTGAATGCGCTGGGCGAACCGGGCATTGAGTTCCCGCGCGAGAAGGAGCGCATCTATCCGCAGCGCACATTGGCCGCCCATGTGCTGGGCTTCGCGCCGGTCGATGGCGTAGGCGGCATGGGCGCTGAGGCTGCCTTCAATGACCGCCTTATCGACCCCGCGCGCCGGGGTGAGCCGTTTATGCTGTCCATCGACGGCCGCGTCCAGGCGGCGCTGGAAAGCGAACTTTACGCGCAGATGATGCAGCAGCAGGCGCGTGGTGCGGCGGGCATAATTCTGGACGCGAATACGGGCGAGGTCATTGCAATGGCGTCCCTGCCGGTGTTCGACCCGAACAAGCTTGGCAAGGACGATCGCGGCCGGGGCAATGACGTGGTGCAGTCGCGCTATGAACTTGGTTCGACCTTCAAGCCTATTTCCATCGCCGCAGCGATGGATGCCGGCGTCGTGACGTCCATGAGCAAGCGCTATGACGCAACCGCGCCGCTGCAGGTCGGCGGCTTCAAGATCAAGGATGACCATCCGCTCAAGCGCTGGCTGAACGTGCCGGAAACGCTGGTGCACAGCTCCAACATCGCCACGGCGCGGATCGCCGACGAAATGGGGCCGGGGCCGATCCAGAAAATCTATCGTGAACTGGAGTTTGACCGCCGCCCGACCATCGAACTGCATGAACGCGCCCGCACCCTGTGGCCGGTCAATTGGGGACGGATCACGACGATGACCGTTTCCTATGGCCATGGCATCGCTGTGACCCCGCTGCATCTCGCCAGCGCCTATGCAGCGCTGGTCAATGGCGGCATCTGGCGTCCGGCGACCCTGCAGAAAATCAAGCCCGGCCAGGCGCCCGAAGGTCGCCGCGTATTCTCCGCCGCGACCAGCGCGCGCATGCGGCAACTGTTGCGCATGATCGTCTCGGCCGGTACAGGCAGGAGCGCCGATGCCAAAGGTTATCGTGTGGGCGGGAAAACCGGCTCGGCGGAAAAGCCCTTCGAGGGCGGATATGCTCATACCTCACTTGTGACGACCTTTGCCGCAGCCTTTCCCATGGACAATCCGAAATATGTCGTGCTCGCGATGATGGACGAGCCAAAGGGAAGCCCGGAAACTTTCGGCCTGCGCACGGCCGCCTGGACCGCCGCGCCGGTCGTCAAGCGCGTGATTGAGCGTACGGGACCGATGCTGGGCGTGATTCCCGATGAGCGGCGCGACGTGGATATTTCCGAGCTGATGCCGCTGCTGTGGAAGGCTCCGGGGGAAAGCGACAAGGAATGAAGCTGTCCGATCTTGCCTCCGTTGACTCCGATGCCCAGGTCACTGGCTTTGCGATTGACAATCGCAAGGTTGCGCCCGGAACGATTTTCGGCGCGTTTCAGGGCCTTAGGGTCAATGGCGAAGATTTTATCGCTGACGCCGTGGCAGCCGGAGCGGTTGCTGTCGTTGCCCGCCCGGAGGCAAAGGTCGAGGGTGCGGTGCACATTGCCGACGCCAATCCCCGCCGCCTGTTCGCGCAGATAGCCGCGCGTTTCTTTTCGCCTTTTCCCGATGTGACGGTCGCGGTCACGGGCACCAACGGCAAGACTTCCACTGTGGAACTGACGCGCCAGTTGTGGCGGATGATGGGCGAGAAGTCGGCGTCGATCGGGACGCTTGGTGTTACCACATCGGTCGATCAGGTATCCACGGGGCTTACCACGCCCGACATCGTTACATTTTTGTCGAACATGTCCGGGTTGCGCCGCGAGGGCATTACCCATGCGGCGTTCGAGGCGTCGAGCCACGGTCTTGCGCAGTACCGGACCGAGGGTCTGCCTGTGCTGGCGGGCGCCTTCACCAATCTCAGCCGTGACCATCTCGACTATCATGGCGACATGGACAGCTATTTCGACGCCAAGATGCGCCTGTTCGATGAAGTGGTCGCCGGTGATGGCGCGGCCGTGGTCTGGGCGGATGACGAATGGTCGGACAAGGTCAAGGAACGCGTTGCGAGGCGGGGGCTTCGCCTGCTGAGCGTCGGCGTGCGGGGAGAGGCTTTGCGCCTCACAAACCGGACGCCGACCCAGCTTGGACAGACGCTGACCGTTGAAGCCGATGGCGCGACGCACAAGATCAATCTGCCGCTGATCGGCGCTTATCAGGCGGCGAATGCGCTGACGGCGGCTGGCCTGGTCATTGCAACGTGCGGCGAGACGAAGAAGGTTCTGGAGCTGCTTGGCCGGGTGCAGCCGGTGCGCGGGCGGCTGGAGCGGGCGGTCATCACCAAGACGGGTGCGCCGGTCTATGTCGATTATGCCCATACGCCGGACGGTCTGCGCGCTGCGATAGAGGCTTTGCGCCCGCACACCAAGGGTCGGCTGATCACCTTGTTCGGCGCTGGTGGAGACAGGGACGCAGGCAAGCGCCCGCAAATGGGCAAGGTCGCTGTAGACCTGTCCGATCATGTCATCGTGACGGACGATAATCCGCGGTCAGAGGAACCGTCATCCATCCGCTCCGCCATCATGGCTGGCGCACAGGGCGCGCAGGAGATTGGCGGCCGCCGCCCCGCCATTGCGGCGGCGATCGCAATGGCGGGCGCGGACGACATCGTTCTGCTGGCTGGCAAGGGGCATGAGCAGGGGCAGATCATCGGCGACCGCGTGTTACCGTTCGACGATGTAACCGTAGCGCGGGAATGCGCGACATGATGCCGCTATGGACCTCCGAAGAAATTGCGAAGGCGACGGGCGGTGAAGCGTCCGCCGCCTTTGACGTTGCAGGCGTCGCGTTCGACAGCCGAGAGATCGGACCCGGCGACCTGTTCGTCGCGCTTAAGGGCGAGCATGCCGACGGGCATGATTTTGTCGGGAAGGCCTTTGCTGCGGGTGCGGCCGGTGCGATTGTCAGCGCGCCGATCGACCAGCCGCATGTGCTGGTCGCCGACACGATGATTGCGCTGGAGGATCTGGCGCGGGCGTCCCGGCAGCGGTCTTCGGCCAAGATCGTGGGCGTGACGGGGTCGGTCGGCAAAACCGGCACCAAGGAAGCGCTGTTCGCCGCCCTGGACCGGGCCAATCCGGGCAAGGTGCACCGGTCGGTCAAGAGCTATAATAATCATGTCGGGGTTCCGCTGAGCCTTGCGCGAATGCCCCGCGATGCGACGTTCGGCGTGTTTGAGATGGGCATGAACCATTCGGGCGAGCTGTCTGTCCTCACCCGCCTGGTGCGGCCGCATATTGCGGTGATCACCGCAATCGCGCCCGCCCATATCGAATTTTTCGGCAGCGAAGCGGCAATAGCTGAGGCCAAGGCCGAGATTTTCGAAGGGCTGGAGCCAAAGGGCGTCGCCATCATTCCTTTCGACAGTCCGCATCTCTCGGCGTTGCGCATGCGGGCTGCGCGCTACACGGGGCGCATCATGACGTTCGGCATCGGCAAGGGCGCGGATGTCAGGGCCGTGGAGACGGTTCCAGCCAGCAATGGCGGAACATTGATCACCGCACGCTTCCCCGAAGCGGAACTGTGCTGCACCATCGCGCCGCCAGGTGAGCATTGGGTGTCCAATGCGCTTGCCGTGTTGGGAGTCGTTGAGGCGCTGGGCGGCGATCTGGCGGCGGCCGGACTGGCCTTGGCCGAAATGGCGGGCCTTCCCGGCCGCGGCGCGCGGGCAATTGTGCCGGTCGAGGGCGGCGAGGCGCTGCTGATCGACGAAAGCTACAACGCCAACCCGCTGTCGATGACGGCGACGCTCAACCAGTTGGGCAAGGAACGCGCCGCGCGCCGCATTGCTGTTCTGGGCGCGATGAAGGAACTGGGCACGCGCAGCGCGGAACTGCACGCGCGCCTTGCCGAGCCGATTGCGGCGGGCAAGATCGACTATGCCATCCTGGTGGGCGCTGAAATGGCGCCGCTCGCCGATGCGCTGGACGACATATCCCACGCGCATGTCGCCGATGCGAAGGCCGCTACCGATCTTCTCGAAGCGGAAATGCGGGCGGGTGACGCCATTCTGGTCAAGGGTTCCAATAGTGTCGGCCTGTCACGGCTGGTGGCTGCGGTGACGGGTGGAGATAAGGACTGATGCTGTATTGGCTGGCGCAGACGCTGGATTTCCATGGGATATTCAATCTTGTCCGCTATCTGAGTTTCCGGGCTGGCGCGGCGATCGCTACGGCGCTCATCATTGGGCTGATCATCGGCCCGCGCTTCATCGGCTGGCTCCGCGTCCGGCAGGGTAAGGGGCAGCCGATTCGCGACGATGGTCCCCAAAGCCACCTCACGAAGCGCGGCACCCCGACCATGGGCGGCCTGATGATCCTGACATCAGTGATTGTGTCGGTTCTGCTGTGGATGAATCTGGCGTCGATCTATGTCTGGGCGTGCATCTTCGTGACGCTTGGTTTCGGCGCGATCGGCTTCCTGGACGACTATGACAAGGTGACGAAAGCGAGCCATAAGGGCCTGTCGGGAAAGCTGCGCCTGCTGTGTGAATTCGTCATCGCCGGGGTCGCTGCATGGCTTATCGTCGGGCAGAATGGCACGGCGCTCTATGTCCCATTCTGGAACGGTCCTGCGATCGACCTTGGACCCTTCTATTTCCTGTTCGCCGCCTTCGTTATCGTTTCCTTCGGCAATGCGGTGAACCTGACGGACGGTCTCGACGGCCTCGCGACCATGCCTGTCATCATCGCCTGCATGGCCTTCATGGCGATCGTTTATCTGGTGGGACGCGCGGACTACGCCAATTATCTGGGCATTCCGCATGTGCCGGGCGCGGGGGATCTGACGATATTGTGCGGGGCGATCATCGGCGCGGGCCTTGCCTTCCTCTGGTTCAACGCGCCGCCTGCTGCCGTGTTCATGGGAGATACTGGAAGCCTGGCCCTGGGCGGTGCGATCGGCGTCATCGCGGTGTCGGCGCATCATGAAATCGTCCTGGGGGTGATCGGCGGGCTGTTCGTGGTTGAGGCGCTTTCCGTCATCATCCAGGTGTTCTTCTACAAGCGGACCGGCAAACGCGTGTTCCGCATGGCGCCCATCCATCATCATTTCGAGCAGCTTGGCTGGTCTGAGCCGACCGTCGTCATCCGCTTCTGGATCGTGGCGTTCGTTCTGGCGCTTGCCGGTCTTGCGACGCTCAAGCTGCGGTGATCGTCTCCGAAGCCTTTGCGGGAAAGACCTATGCCGTGCTTGGCCTCGCCCGGTCCGGACTGGCGACGGTGGAGACGCTGGCCGCCAGCGGCGCGCGCGTAGTGGCCTGGGATGCGCGGGAGGAAGCGCGGGAGGCTGTTCGTGACAAGGCCGAGCTGGCCGATCCGCTGGAGATCGACCTAACCGGGTTCGACGGCATCGTGGTTTCGCCGGGCGTACCGCTTAACCGGCATCCTATCGCCCAGAAGGCTCGGGTGGCCGGCGTGCCGATCATCGGCGATATCGAACTGTTCGCGCTGGCCCGGCCGACCCTGCCGCCGCACAAGGTGGTCGGCATTACCGGCACCAACGGCAAGTCGACGACCACCGCATTGATCCACCATATCGTCGAGCAGGCGGGTTTCCCGGCCCGGATGGGCGGCAATATCGGCCTGCCGATCTTGGGGCAGGAGCCGCTGGAGCCGAACCTGAAGGGCGTCGGCATTTATGTGCTGGAGCTTTCCAGCTATCAGATCGACCTGACCCACAGTCTCGATTGCGATGTCGCGGTGCTGCTCAACATCACGCCCGACCATCTCGACCGTTATGATGGTTTCCCCGGATATGTCGCGTCGAAGGCGCGCCTTTTCGCTATGCAGACGCCTGGGCACGCCGCCGTGATCGCCACGGACGATGAGCCGAGCCTGGGCATCGCCGCGAAGGCGGTGGCGCAGCTTCGCACCGTGTCGGCCGCCAACATCCTGCCCATGGAACAGGCCGCCTGGCCCGCCTTGCAGGGGCCGCATAATGCGCAGAATGTCGCAGTCGCCATTGCCGTGGCCGATGCGCTGGATATTTCCCGCGACGATACGCTTCCTGCGCTCGCAACCTACGCCAGCCTGCCCCACCGGATGCAGCGCGTCGGCGAGGTGGGCGGCGTTCTCTATGTCAATGACAGCAAGGCGACCAATCCGGCATCGACGGCGCCTGCGCTTGCCGCCTATCCGGCGGTTGGAGGGCGTCCGCGCATCCACTGGATCGTCGGCGGCCTGGCCAAGACCGACAATCTGGACGAGTGCGCCGCCCAGTTCGGCAATATCAAACATGCCTATACGATCGGGGAGGCGGGGCACATGTTTGCGGATATCCTGCGCCCGCACATGCCCGTGGACGATTCGGAAATGCTGCTGACCGCGGTGAGACGGGCGGCGCGCGTGGCCGAGCCGGGCGATATCGTGCTGCTGTCGCCCGCCTGTGCGTCATTCGACCAGTTTCGCGACTTTGAGGCGCGCGGTGACGCCTTTGCGGCCGCTGTCGCGGCGTTGGGCTGAAAGGGGGCGGGCCGTGCAGGGGGATCGATTGGGCATCGACCGGTTCAGGCCGGCGAAGATCGCCAAGGGTTTTGGCGGCAGGACCGTGCCCCGCGAACGGACGGCGCTCGCCATCTGGTTCTGGGAGATTGATCGCGTTCTGTTGTCGCTGATCGTTGCCTTGATCGCGATCGGTCTTGTCGCCGTCGCCGCTGCTTCGCCTGTGGCGGCCATCGACCGGTCGACTGACGCCGTTTCCGTAACGCCGCTCATCTATTTCTATCGCCAGCTCATGTGGGTGGCGATCGGCCTGCCAGTCATGCTGGTGGTATCGATGCTGCCGCGCACGCAGGCGCGCAGGCTGGCCCTGATTGCGGCGGTGATATTCTTCGTGGCGCTGATGCTCGTCCCGGTGCTGGGTGAGGTCAAGAATGGCGCAAAACGGTGGATTCACCTGCCGGGCATGCGGTTCCAGCCGTCGGAATTTCTGAAGCCTGCCTATGTCGTATCGATTGCGTGGCTCCTGTCACTGCGGGCAAAAGACAAGACTCTGCCAGTCATTCCGTTGAGCTTCGGCGTTACGGCGATGATCGCGCTGCTGCTGATGCGGCAGCCGGATTTCGGGCAGACCGTGGTGTTCTGCGCCTGCTGGGCGGCGTTGCTGCTGCTGTCGGGTGTAGCGATGCGTTATATCGGGCTGCTGTGCGGTGCGGCGCTGGGCCTGTTTGTGCTGACCTATATGTTTTATGAAAATGGGCGGCAGCGTATCAACGACTTTCTGGGCATCGGTCACGATCCGATGACCGGACCGGATCAGGCGGATCTGGCGCACCGGACGATCACCAATGGCGGATTCACTGGCGTTGGGCCTGGCGGCGGCCAGGCGAAATTCCATCTGCCAGAGGCGCATACCGACTATATCTTTTCCGTGATCGGCGAGGAATTCGGGCTATTGGCCTGTATCGCGATCGCCTGTGTCTATCTCGCGATTGTCGTCCGCGTGCTGCTGCGGCTGCTCGATGAGGAGGACAGCTTCACCATTCTCGCCGCTGCGGGCCTGACGACCGAATTCGGATTGCAGGCGATTATCAATATGGGCGTCAACGCGCAGATATTTCCGTCGAAAGGCATGACGCTGCCCTTTATCAGCTATGGTGGCTCCTCTATGCTGGCGCTCTGTTTCGGGGTCGGCCTGCTTCTCGCCTTCACGCGGCGAAATCCATTCATGGACCGCACCCCAGTCGTCAAATGGAGCGGTCGATGAGTATTTCCCGTCATTTTGTTCTCGCTGCTGGCGGTACCGGGGGACATATGGTCCCGGCGCATGCCGTGGCGGAGGAACTGATCGCGCGGGGGCACAGGGTAGCGCTGGTCACTGACGAGCGCGGCGCGAAAATTCCCAACCTATTCAAGAATGCGCAGGTGCATGTGTTACCGGCCGGCCGTCTGACGGGCAATCCGCGTGGCTGGGTCAAAGGGATCAAGGCGATCCTGGAGGGCAGGGCGATGGCCCGCCGCCTTTATGAGACGTTCGAACCCACGGCAGTTGTCGGCTTTGGCGGCTATCCGGCGCTGCCCGCGCTTCTGGCGGCATTGAAGGACGGCATTCCGACGGCGGTGCATGAGCAGAACGCCGTGCTTGGCCGCGTCAATCGTCTGCTGGCGCGCAAGGTTAGCGCCATCGCGACTGCCTATCCCGTGGTGGAAAGACTGCCGGATCGCTTTGCCGAGAAGGTGCATCTGGTCGGCAACCCGGTCCGCGAGGAAGTGCTGGCCCTGCGTGACGAGGAATTTCCGGCGCTGACCGATGAAAGCGTGTTCCGGGTTCTCGTAACCGGCGGCAGCCAGGGTGCAACCGTTCTGTCCAGCGTGGTGCCAAGCGGTCTTGCCTTGCTCCCGCTAAGCCTGCGCCGCCGCTTGCAGGTTACGCAGCAGTGCCGGGAGGAGGATATCGAGAAGGTGCGCGCCACCTATGCCGAGATGGAGATCCCGGCGGATCTGTCGACCTATATTAGCGACATGCCGGAAAAGCTGAGCTGGGCGCATCTCGTCATCGGGCGCGCGGGCGCATCGACGCTGGCGGAGCTGACCACGGCTGGCCGCCCCGCAATCCTGGTGCCTCTGCCGAGCGCGATGGATGATCATCAAACGGCCAATGTCCGGGAAATGGTTGCTTGCGGCGGCGCACGGTCGATTCCGCAATCGCAGTTCACGCCCGTCGAACTGGCCAAGCAGATGCAGAAAATGGCGATGGAGCCGGGCGCCATGCAGAATGCCGCGCGACGCGCGCGCTCCTGCGGGCGGCCCAACGCTGCGCGCGACATGGCCGATCTCCTGGAAAGCATTGGATATGCGCCCATAATGAATGACCCGCTTCCCGTTTCCTCGCCCATGCCCACCAGCCTGAACCTGCAGGGTGTTCCGGCATGAAGGGTGTTGCGACCGACATCGGCACGATTCATTTTATCGGCATTGGCGGCATCGGCATGTCCGGCATCGCCGAGGTGATGCATAATCTGGGCTACAAGGTGCAAGGCTCCGACGTGGCTGAGGGCTATGTCGTCGAGGGGCTGCGCAAGAAGGGCATCACGGTGATGATCGGCCACAAGGCCGAGAATCTGGGCGACGCCGCGGTGGTCGTCACGTCGACCGCCATCAAGCGCGGCAACCCGGAGGTGGAGCTGGCGCTGGAAAAGCGGGTGCCGGTGGTTCGCCGGGCAGAGATGTTGGCCGAGCTGATGCGCCTGAAATCCACGGTCGCCGTGGCGGGAACGCACGGAAAGACCACGACTACGTCGATGGTTGCCGCGCTGCTGGACGCAGGGGGCATCGACCCGACGGTCATCAATGGCGGCATCATCAACAGCTATGGCTCCAACGCCCGCCTGGGCGCGAGCGACTGGATGGTGGTGGAAGCTGACGAGAGCGATGGCAGCTTCCTGCGGCTCGACGGCACGATCGCGGTCGTCACCAATATCGATCCCGAACATCTCGATCATTATGGCGACTTTGACGCGGTGAAGGACGCCTTCGTCGAGTTTGTCGAGAATGTGCCCTTCTACGGCGCGGCGATCCTATGCCTCGATCATCCTGAGGTGCAGGCGATCCTGCCGCGTGTTCAGGACCGGCGGATCGTCACCTACGGCTTTTCGGCGCAGGCCGACATCAGGGGCGAGAATGTCCAGCCTGTGCTGGGCGGCAACCGCTTCGATGTGCAGATCAGGGAGCGGGATGGGTCGATCCGCAAGATTGAAGGCATAGAGATGCCGATGCCGGGCCGCCATAATGTATTGAACGCCATGGCGGCGATCGGCGTGGCGCTGCAGATGGGAATCGACGATCGCACCATCCAGACGGGCTTCGCCAAGTTTGGCGGCGTGAAGCGGCGTTTCACCAAGGTCGGCGAAATCCCGGTGAGCGGCGGCGTGGCGACCGTTATCGACGATTATGGGCATCATCCCGTGGAAATCCGGGCCGTGCTGGCCGCGGCGCGCGAGGGCGCGAAGGGCAGGGTGATCGCAGTTGTCCAGCCGCATCGCTACACGCGGTTGCGCGACCTGATGGATGAGTTCCAGCAAGCCTTCAATGACGCTGATATCGTCTATGCCGCGCCGGTATATCCGGCCGGCGAACAGCCGATAGAGGGCGTGGACAGCGCTGCGCTGGTGGCTGGCCTCAAAGGGCGCGGCCATCGGGCTGCATCAACCATTGAGGGGGCGGATGCGCTGGCGGGCGTGTTAGCGGCGGATTTGCAGCCGGACGACATGATCATCTGCCTTGGTGCGGGCGACATTACCAAATGGGCGGCCGCCCTGGCGGGAGAAGTTGCCGGGAAGGCGAAGGTCGCGGCCTGATGATCGAGTTCATCGACCTTGGCTTGGAAATGCAGAAGCGCGTGATCGAGGCGCATGAAAAGAGCCTCGACGCGGCCAAGAAGTCTATGGACGGCGCGAAGGCGGCGGTGGCCATGCAACAGGCCATGGCCGACGCGACTAAGGCGAACATGGATATGTGGAGCAAGTGGCTGTCGCTGTGGGGGCTGCGCAAATGACGGTGCTGGAGGTTGCTCTCCCGTCGGTTCGCGGGCGCCTGACCGCGCAGGCGCCTTTGGCCCCGCTCGTCTGGTTCAAGGCGGGCGGCGCGGCGCAATGGCTGTTCGAGCCGAAGGATGTGGACGATCTTGCCGGGTTCCTGCGCGATCTTGATCGGGCAATACCGGTGATGGCGCTCGGCCTTGGATCGAACCTGATTGTCCGCGACGGCGGCGTTCCGGGCGTCGTCGTGCGTCTTGGCAAGGCATTCGCCAAGGTGGAGGCTGTTGACGAGACGGCGCTCTATTGCGGCGGCGGCGCTTCGGGCATCCTCGTTTCGTCTACCGCCCGCGATGCGGGGATAGGCGGACTGGAGTTTCTCCGCTCGATTCCGGGCACTGTTGGCGGTTTCGTGCGGATGAACGGCGGCGCCTATGGCCGCGAAACATGCGATATATTGGTGGATTGCAAGGCTGTGCTGCGATCGGGTGAACGGGTGAGCCTGACGCGCGACCAACTCGGCTATACATACCGGCACAGCGCATTGCCGGAGGGGGCGGTGGTCGTGGGCGCGACTTTCCGTGGGCATAGGGCTGATCCGGCCGCCATTCAGGCGGAGATGGACCGGATCGCCAGCGCGCGCGAGGAAAGCCAGCCGCTACGCAGCAAGACCGGCGGATCGACATTCAAGAATCCCGAAGGACATAAGGCCTGGCAACTGGTCGATGCGGCGGGATGCCGGGGATTGAAGATCGGCGACGCGCAGGTTTCGGAAAAGCACACCAACTTCCTGCTCAATCTGGGCAATGCGAGCAGCGCTGACATTGAGGCGCTGGGCGAGGAAGTCCGGCGGCGGGTGAAAGAGAAAAGCGGCGTGACGCTTGAATGGGAAATACAGCGCATAGGGGTGGACAAGTGAGGGGGCCTTGGCATGTCGCCGTCCTGATGGGCGGCTGGTCGGCGGAGCGGCCGGTTTCGCTGATGAGCGGTGAAGGCGTCGCCAAGGCGCTGGAAGGGCGCGGGCACAAAGTCACGCGCATCGACATGGATCGTGACATCCCCATGAAGATTGCCGAAGCCCGGCCGGACATCGTGTTCAATGCGCTTCATGGCGTTCCGGGCGAAGACGGCACTGTGCAGGGGCTTATGGACCTGATGGGCGTCAAATATACCCATTCCGGCCTTGCGACCTCCGTTATCGCAATCGACAAGCAGTTGACCAAACAGGCGCTGGTTCCTCACGGTATCCCGATGCCCGGCGGGCAGGTGGTGGAGAGCGCGGCGCTGTTCGAACGCGACCCGCTGCCGCGCCCCTATGTGGTGAAGCCGGTCAATGAGGGCAGCTCGGTCGGCGTGGCCATCGTCACTGAACAGGGCAATTACGGATCACCGATCGGCCGGGATGTCGAAGGGCCGTGGCAGCATTTCACCGAACTGCTGGCGGAACCCTATATCAGGGGCCGTGAATTGACCACCGCCGTTCTGGGCGATGAAGCCCTGCTGGTCACGGAATTGCGCCCGAAAAGCGGCTTTTACGATTTCGATTCCAAATATACCGATGGGCTTACGGAGCATATCTGCCCCGCCGACATTCCTGATGACATTGCAGAACAGTGCAAGGCGATCGCCCTGCGCGCGCACCAGTTGCTTGGCTGCAAGGGTACCTCGCGGTCCGATTTCCGGTGGGATGATACGCAAGGGGTCGAGGGCCTGTTCCTGTTGGAGGTCAACACCCAGCCGGGAATGACGCCGCTCAGCCTTGTGCCGGAGCAGGCGGCGAAATTGGGCATCGATTATGCCGAACTGGTCGAACGTATCGTCGAGGAGGCGCTATGAGTGACGCACGGATAAGACGTGGCAGCACCAGCCGGCTTTCGCCGCCCCGGCGCAAGAGCGGGACGAAGGTTACGTCGCGGCGCGGTGGCCGGACCCTGAAGCGGCAGAGTTTCGCGGATCGCGTCATCTCCGCCATCCCGGTCAGCGAGACGACGATGCAGCGCATGGCGACATGGGGCATTGTCGGGGCGGTGATAGTCGCGGCCGTCGGCGGCGCGGGCTATTTCGGACTGCCCGGCATGATGCGGATGGAATTTGCGCAGGCCGCCGCTCATGCTGGGTTCGAGGTCGACAAGGTTGAAGTGCGCGGCGTTGAGCGCATGGACGAGCTGCAAGTCTATAATATCGCGTTGGGCCAGGTCGACCGGTCTATGGTCAATGTCGACCTGCCGAAGCTGCGCGGCGATCTGATGAAGCTGGGCTGGGTCAAGGATGCGCGCGTGTCGCGCCGCCTGCCCGATACGCTGGTGGTCGATATTGTCGAGCGTCAGCCGGTGGCGGTGTGGCAGCATGGCGGCAATCTGGCCCTGATCGATGTCACTGGCGCGGTGCTGCAGCCAGTGTCGCAGCAGACCATGCCTGATCTCCCGCTGGTGGTGGGGCCAAGCGCCAATCTGCAGACGGCGAACCTTGGCAAGTTGATGGATGCGGCGCCCGCGCTCAAGCCCATGCTGGCCGGCGCAACATGGGTTGGCGATCGCCGCTGGGACCTGCGGTTCCAGTCGGGCGAAACGCTCTCCCTGCCGGAGGGAGAAAAACCGGCATCCGCTGCGTTGTTGAACTTCGCGCGGTTGGATGGCGTCAACCATCTGCTGGGTCGCGGGATTGTGCGTTTCGACATGCGCGACCCCTCGAAATTTGTGCTGAGATTGCCCAAGGATCGTGGCCCCAAGCCGGAAGAAAAGACGGAGACGAAGGCGGCTGAGGCCGCCTCCAAAGACGGGGAGGTCTGAAGGCCATGCCGCCGCCCAAGGTCGAGAAAGTCATCACTGCGGTCGATATCGGATCGTGGAAGGTCTCCGCGCTTATCGCTGGCAAGACCGATACGGGCGAACTCGTCATCCTGGGTACTGGGCAACGCGAGAGCCGGGGGGTGAGGCGCGGCTTCATCGTTGACATGGAACGCACGGAAATGGCCGTGCGGGAAACCGTCGAGCAGGCCGAGCGGGTCGCCGGCATGAATATCGAGGATGTCTGGGTCAGCTTCTCCGGCGGAAGCCTGGTGAGCGACGTGGTGACGGTGGAGCGGGAGCTTGGCGGCATCCGTGTCGAGCAGGGCGACATTGACGATTTGCTGCATACCGGACGCCAGAGCATCGATCCTGACGGCCGTGTCGTTTTGCACGCGCAGCCGACCTGTTTCAGCGTCAACGGGTCGGATGGGGTCAAGCGGCCCCTGGGCATGCATGCCGACCGGCTGGGCGTAGACATCCATGTGGTGCTGGCCGATGGCGCGCCGCTCGCCAATCTGGAGATGTGCGTGCGTGGCGCCTATCTGGACGTCAACGCTATTGTCGCGGCGCCCATCGCCACCGGCTTCGCCTGCCTGTCGGAGGAGGAGCGGGATCTGGGCGTGGCGCTGGTCGAGATTGGCGCAGGCGTGACAAATATCTCGCTTTACGCGGGTGGCATGCTCGTCGGACTGCACAGCATTCCCATTGGCGCAGCCGACATTACGGACGACATTGCGTCGGCATTCGGCATCCGGCGAAGTCAGGCCGAACGTATGAAGTGCTTCTATGGCTCGGCGATGCAGTCGCGCCGCGACTTTCGCGACATGATCGAGATCGCACCTGTGGCGAGCGACGGAGAGAGCGCCGACAGCGGGCGCATTACCCGCGCCGCGTTAGTCGGTGTGATCTGCGAGCGGCTCAATCAACTCATGGCGGAGGTGAACGCGTCGCTGAAGGGCATGGGTTTCCACAGTCCTGTCGGGCGGCAGGTCGTCCTGACCGGCGGCGGGGCCGAGATGAAGGGTATTGCCGACTATGCCCAGACGGCGCTCGGCCGTGCTGTGCGTATCGGCCGTCCGCGCGGTCTTGCAGCCTTGCCGGAGGCGCATAGCGGACCGGCGTTCACGACCCTTGTGGGTCTTGCGCTGTATGGCGCCAGCAATCCGGTTGACTTGCGCAGCATGGCGCCTGCCGCGCAAACCGTGCATCGGCTGGGCGTTCCGCTATGGTGGCAGCGCATGTTGCGTGCGCTGAAGGCGAATTATTAGATGTTGCCAAGTCGAGAGGGCGCCAAAGGTTAAAAAAGGTGATGAATTGCCTTAACAACTGGTGCATGAAGTCCTTTGTGACGGTTCCGCTTCGCCGCAAAGAAGCTTAGGGAGCGAAAAGTATGAGCATCGATATCGGCCCGCCCCATGTGGATGAGCTAAAGCCGCGCATCGCGGTCATCGGCGTTGGGGGCGCTGGTGGAAACGCCATCGCCAACATGATCGCCGCGGCCGTGGAGGGCGTCGATTTCATAGTAGCCAACACCGATGCGCAGGCGCTGAACGCGTCGCCTGCCGAACGGCGCATTCAGCTTGGCCCGCACATTACCGAGGGTCTGGGCGCGGGATCGCGGCCGGAAATCGGTCGCGCCGCGGCGGAGGAGACGATCTCTACCGTCGATGAGGCGCTGCAGGGCGCGCATATGTGCTTCATTGCCGCGGGCATGGGCGGCGGCACTGGCACAGGCGCTGCTCCGGTTATTGCCAAGGCGGCGCGGGAGAAGGGCATCCTGACCGTTGGCGTCGTGACCAAGCCGTTCACCTTCGAAGGCTCCCGCCGCGCCCGCTCCGCAGAAGCGGGCATTGAGGAGCTGCAGAAGCATGTCGATACGCTGATCGTCATTCCGAACCAGAACCTGTTCCTGATCGCGAACCCGAACACCACCTTCAAAGAAGCCTTCCAGATGGCCGACGAGGTGCTGCAGCAGGGCGTTCGCGGCATCACCGACCTGATGGTCATGCCGGGCCTCATCAACCTGGACTTTGCTGACGTCCGCTCCGTGATGAGCGAGATGGGCAAGGCGATGATGGGTACGGGTGAGGCGGAAGGCGATGGCCGCGCACTGCAGGCCGCCGAAAAGGCGATCGCCAATCCGCTGCTCGACGGCGTGTCGATGCGCGGGGCCAAGGGCGTCATCGTGTCGATCACCGGCGGCGAGGACATGCGCCTGATGGAAGTCGACGAGGCCGCCAACCATATCCGTGAGCTGGTGGACCCCGATGCGAACATCATCTGGGGCTCGGCGTTCAACGACGATCTGAATGGCAAGATCCGCGTTTCCGTGGTCGCCACCGGCATCGACAATGAAGCCTCGGCGAAGGCCGCCCCGGCCAGCCAGCCGTTCACCTTCGCCAATCGTCCGACGGTGGTGACGCCAGCCGCTCCGGCGCCAGCGCCCGCCGCTGAGCCGGTAACGCTGGAGCCGCCGGTTGCGGAAACAGCAGAGGAGCCGGAAGCGAAAGCCGAACCCGAAACCGTACAGGCCGCGCCTGAACCGCCCGCGCCGCCAGCGCCCTTTGCTCCGCCGCGTCCTGTTCCAGTGATTTCGGACTTCGATGACCAGGAGGATGAGTTGATCCTGGGCGCGGAAAGCGCGGAACCCGCTCCGGCGGAACCGGAGCGTCCGGCTCCCGCCGCCCCGCGTGTCGCGGTTGCTGGCGGAACGCTGTTCGAGCGCATGTCTGGCCTGTCGCGCGGCATCGGCAAGACGGCCGATGATGAGGCGGACGAGAATAAGGGCGGACTGGATATTCCCCGCTTCCTAAACCGCCAGAACAACCAGTAGGGCGTTTCGTCGCATCGACGATCGCGATACATTTCCCATTCACGCAGCCGCTTGCTAGAGCGGCTGCGTGATTGCTTTCAGACACGCGACTCTCGCCGCCGCTCTCCTCTTCGCCAGCCTTGGGGCAGGCCAGCCTCACCGCGCCGTCGCGCAGGACCAGACGGTGTCGCAACTGGATCTGCAGCGCCCGCAGGACGTCAATACATTGAACGGCCATCTTGCGCGGCTGGCGGAAAATCCGCGCGATGTCACGGCGCTGATCGGCGCTGGCGAAGCGGCGCTGGCGCTGGATGATGCGCGCGCGGCGACGGGCTTCCTTGCGCGCGCCAATGAAATCAGCCCGAATAACGGGCGGATCAAGGCAGGGCTTGGCCATGCCATGCTCGACATGCAGAATCCTGGCGAAGCGCTGAAACTCTTTGGCGAAGCATCCCGTCTGGGCTTTCCCGATACGGGGTTTCTTTCGGATCGCGGCCTTGCGCGCGATCTGACGGGGGATACGGCGGGCGCGCAGAAGGACTATCAGGCGGCCTTGCGGGCCGCGCCGGAGGATGCGGAATTGATCCGCCGCTACGCCGTGTCGCTCGGCATATCCGGTCAACTCGATGCATCGGAGAAGGTCTTGAAGCCCTTGCTCTATAAGGGCGACCGCGGCGCATGGCGGGACCGGGCCTTCATATTGGCGATGAACGGCAGGCGCGACGAGGCGCGGGATATTGCGGGCAGGACAATGCCCGCCAGGCTTGCCGTGGCGATTCAGCCCTATCTGGACAGGATGCAGGCATTGACCCCGGCGCAGCGCGCGGCGGCCGTGCAGTTCGGCAATTTCCCCTCGGAAGTCAGGATGGCGGCGGTGCAGCCGCAGCAGCCGGTCGTCCAGCCTGTCGCGCCGCAGAAGCCGGTGGCGGAGACTGCCGCGGATCAGCGCGCCGCGCGCAAGGCGGAAAAGCGCAAGCAACAGGAAGCGCGGAAGGCCGCCGAGGCCGCAGCGCGGACTGCTGCGACAGCGCCAAGGCAGCCGCAAAAGACAGCGATCGCCGCTGCAACGCCCGCCGCGTCCCCATCCGCCCGGATCGAGCCGCAACCGGTTCCGCCTGCGCCGCCGCCAATGGCTCCGAATCCCGCGCCGCCGCTGGTTGCAAAGGCGGCAGACCCCGCTCCGCAAGCGCAACCCACCCCGCAAGCGCAGCCCGCGCAGCAACTGGCGGCGGCCGATGCGCCGCGACCTATCCAGGGACCGCCCGCGCCCGAACCCGCACTGGTATCCGCCACTCCGACAGCAGCTTCGGAGAGTCGCGCGCCGGCGGTCCCGCCGCCCGCATCATCGCCACCACCCGCACCGCCGACGCAGATTGCGGCGCGGACGCTGGCCGACATCATGCGTGAATTGCAGGTTCCCGATGCGGAAAAGCAGGCGAATGCGGAGGCGGTGAACCTTGCCGAGCTGGAAATGATCCAGCAGCAGCGCAAGACCGCCAAAGCTGTGGCGGCCGAAAAGGCGCGTGCTGACGCAACCGCGAAGGCAAAAGCGGCCGCCGATGCAAAGGCCAAGGCGGAGGCCGCGGAAAAAGCCAGACTGGCCAAGAACCCTTCCCGCAACTGGGTGCAGGTCGGCACGGGGCGCAATCTGTCCGCACTCGCCTTTACGATGAAGGGGCTGCGCAAGAAATATGAGTCGCTGGCCGCGAAGGACGCCTGGACGGCATCATGGGGACAGACCAACCGGCTGATCGTCGGGCCGTTCGGCAGTTTCGACAAGGCGAAGGAATATGAGGAGCGGCTGAAAAAAGCGGGCGCGGATGCGTTCGCCTGGCGCAGCGACGCGGGCGAGGCCGTGGACAAGCTGGCCAACTGACAGGCGCGCAATGGCCGGCCCGCTCGACGCATCCGGTCAACTCGGCTAGGGCGCGGGCATGAGTCAGACCCTTGCGCCTTATGCCTGTCAGCCGGAACGGACGCGTGGGCGTTTGCATGCCGAACCGGGCGGCGAAACGCGGGGGCCACGGGATGCCTTTCAGCGTGACAGGGACCGGATCATCCATTCGATCGCCTTCCGAAGGTTGCGGCACAAGACCCAGGTCTTTGTCGCGCCGGATGGCGACCATTATCGCGTCCGCCTGACCCATAGCCTGGAGGTGGCGCAGATCGGGCGCACCATCGCGCGGGCGCTTGGGCTTAACGAGGATCTGACCGAGGCGCTGTGCCTGGCCCATGACATTGGTCATCCGCCTTTCGGACATGCCGGAGAGGATGCATTGGAAGCCGCGATGGAGGGGCAGGGCGGGTTCGACCATAATGCCCATACGCTGCGCGTGCTGATGCTGCTGGAATCGCCCTATCCGCGTTGGCCGGGGCTGAACCTGACATGGGATATGCTGGAGGGGCTGGCCAAGCATAATGGACCGGTCGACAATCCGGGATGGGCGATGCGGGAACTGGATGCGCTGTTCCCGCTGGAACTCGGCCACTGGCCCAGCCTGGAGGCGCAGGTGGCGGCGATCTCCGACGATATCGCCTATGACAATCATGATATCGATGACGGGTTGCGGGCGGGATTGCTGACGCTCGACCAGATATTGGAAGTCCCGATGGTTGCGGCGTGCTGGGACCGGGTCCAGGCGCGTCATCCCGGCGTGGCACCCGAACGGCTGCTCCGGGAACTGGTGCGGGACCAGATTGGCGGGATGGTCAATGACGTCATAGAAACCACGCGCAAGGCGATAACGGACGCGGGCGTGCGGGACGTGGCCGATGTGCGCAGCGCGGGTAAGGCATTGTCGGGATTCTCGCCCGGCCTCGCCGAGGATGAGCGCGTGTTGAAGCGCTTCATGTATGCGACGCTCTATCATCATCCCGAACAGCTTGCCGCGGCGGAAAAAGCCCGGCGCATAGTCAGCGATCTGTTTGCCGCCTACCGCTCCGACCCCGGCCTGATGACCGAAAACTGGTCCGGTCAGTGCAGCGTGGCGGAACCGGCGCGCAGCCGCCATATCGCCGATTACATCGCCGGGATGACCGACCGTTTCGCGCAGAAGCGGCATGAGGAGATTTTCGGCAGGGCGATCGCCGACACGGTGGATTGACGCCGCGAAGTCTTTGCGCGATGCAGCAAGAGTCTCCGGTTCGAGGATTCGATCCGGTCATGACGCGGGAGAGCGTAGCGGGGTTTCGGCCTTGCTGCCGCCGAAGGAGCAACCGCCCCGGAATCTCTCAGGCCCGAAGGACCGCGTCATGGGCAGGCACTCTGGAAAGCGGGCGGCCGCAAGACCGCCCCACCGAAGGGGTAAGCTGTGTGGAATGTTCCACCGGTCAAAGCTCTCAGGTTTCCGTGACAGAGGGGGTGATGGCGCGAAAGGGGCGGTGAGTGTCCACGTGCCGTCGCTTGACGTCCCCTTGTTACCGGAAGGCCAGATCCTTGAGCATATCCACAGACGATGTAGCAGAGTTTGAAGCGGAGATTCCGTTGGGCAAGCTGCCGCTCGATGCCTGGCATCGCGCGCAGGGCGGGCGGATGGTCGGTTTCGCAGGCTATGAAATGCCCATCCAATATGAAGGCATCATGGCCGAACATGCGTGGACCCGCGAACATGCGGGGCTGTTCGATGTCAGCCATATGGGCCAGCTCAGCTTCACCGGAGAGGGCGCGGATGCGGCCCTCGAAGCCCTGCTCCCCGGAGACATCACCGGCCTGAAAACCTTCCGCCAGCGTTATTCGCTGCTGCTGGATGAGGATGGCGGGATTCTGGACGACCTGATGGTCAGCAGGCGGCCGGACGACATCTATATGGTCGTCAACGGTGCCACAAAATATGACGATATCGGCTGGATCATCGAGCATCTGCCCGATGAAATCACCATGAACCATATGGATGATCAGGCGCTACTGGCGCTGCAGGGGCCGGAAGCTGGCGCTGCATTGGCGAGCCTGATCCCCGGCACGGCCGATCTGTTTTTCATGCAGTGCGGCCCCTTTAGCTGGGATGGCGTCGACCTGTGGGTCAGCCGGTCGGGCTATACGGGCGAGGACGGGTTCGAGATCAGCCTGCCGGGCGATGCCGCGGTGCGGTTCGCGGACGCGCTTTGCGCGCTGGACGCGGTGAAGCCGATCGGCCTTGGCGCGCGGGATTCGCTGCGGCTGGAGGCCGGTCTGCCGCTTTATGGCCATGACATCGATACGCAGGCCGGGCCGATTGGCGCTGACCTGGGTTTCGCCGTTCCCAAGAAGCGCCGGGAGGCTGGCGGCTTCTTCGGGCATGCGCGCATCGTGCGGGAGCTTGCCGAGGGCGCGCCCTCGCGCCGGGTCGGCCTGGCGATAGAAGGACGGTTGCCTGCGCGTGAGGGCGCCGTGATCCTGGCGGGCGGCAAGCCGGCCGGCAAGGTGACATCAGGCGGATTCGCGCCCACGGTCGGCGCGCCGATCGCCATGGGCTGGGTTGATGCCGGGCATGCCGCTATCGGCACCGCGCTGGAGATCGAGGTGCGGGGCAAGCGCCTTGCGGCCACGGTCGCGCCGATGCCGTTCGTTCCCCACCGCTATCATCGTCAAAAGATTTAACAGGGAGTATCTCATGAGCCGCTACTTCACCGACGAACATGAATGGATCGACGTAGAGGGCGAGATCGCCACCGTCGGGATTACGGATTATGCGCAGGAGCAGCTTGGCGACATCGTGTTCGTCGAGTTGCCTGCCGAGGGCGCTACCTTTGAGAAGGGCGACGATGCCGCCGTCGTCGAGTCCGTCAAGGCCGCTTCGGACGTCTATGCGCCTATCTCCGGCGAGGTTGTCGAGTCGAACGGCGCTCTGGAGGATGAGCCTGCCCTGGTGAACAGCGACCCGGAGGAGGATGGCTGGTTCTTCAAGCTGCGCATCACCGACGCCTCCGAGCTTGAGGGACTGATGAACGAGAAAGCCTACAAGGCATTCGTCGCCGGTTTGTGATTTAAGAAAAGCCCCTCCCTGAACAGGGAGGAGGGAGATCCATGAATGCGTTACCTTCCCCTGACCGATATTGACCGGAGCGCGATGCTCGATGTGGTCGGCGCGTCCTCCATTGACGACCTGTTCGTCGATGTCCCTGCCGAGGCGCGGCTGTCCGCCAAGATTGCCGGCCTGCCAGACCATGCCAGCGAACTGGCGGTCGAACGGCATATGGGGAAGCTGGCGCGGCAGAATCTGTCGGCCGGGGATGCGCCCTTCTTCCTGGGGGCCGGGGCGTACCGGCACCATGTGCCGGCGAGTGTCGATCATCTGATCCAGCGCGGCGAGTTCCTGACGGCCTACACGCCCTATCAGCCGGAAATCGCGCAAGGGACGCTACAGGTTCTGTTCGAATTTCAGACGCAGGTGGCGCGGCTGTTCGGGTGCGATGTCGCCAATGCGTCAATGTATGACGGGTCGACGGCGTGCTGGGAAGCGATCGGCATGGCGCGGCGGATCACCAAGCGGGGCAAGGCGCTGCTGTCGAACGGACTGCACCCGCATTACGTCTCGGTCGCCAGAACGATGGCCAAATTCACCGGCGATGATCTGGTCTATCGCACGCCCGAATGCGACGGGGAAAGCGACGGTGTAGAGCTTTTGCGCGAGATTGACCGCGATACGAGTTGTGTGGTGGTGCAGTACCCCGACATATTGGGCCGGATCAGTGATTTATCGAGCATTGCTGAGAAAGCGCATGAAGCCGGAGCACTGCTGATTGTGGTGGTTACCGAACCGGTTGCGTTGGGCGCTTTGAAATCGCCCGGAGAGATGGGCGCGGATATCGTTGTGGGCGAAGGACAGTCGATCGGCGTCGGCCTGCAATTTGGCGGTCCGTATCTTGGCCTGTTCGCCTGCAAGAGCAAATATGTGCGGCAAATGCCGGGACGGCTGTGCGGGGAGACGGTCGATGCCGCGGGCCAGCGCGGGTTCGTGCTGACGCTTTCGACCCGTGAGCAGCATATCCGCCGCGAGAAGGCGACATCGAACATCTGCACCAATAGCGGCCTGTGTGCGCTGGCCTTCTCCATCCACATGACCTTGCTGGGCGAGGCGGGGCTGCGCGAACTGGCGGAGATCAACCACGCCAGGGCATGCGAGGCGGCGGACATATTGTCGGCGGTGCCGGGGGTCAGGCTCCTCAATGAGAGCTTTTTTAACGAGTTCACGCTGGTCCTGAGCAAGGATGCGCGGGAAGTGGCGCGCACCTTGGCGGAGCGCGGCATATTGGGCGGCGTGTCGCTTGGGCGGTTGATGCCAGACGCGCCGGAACTGGCCAATGGCCTGATCGTCGCGGTGACGGAGATGACGACCAGCGAGGATATCCGGGCGCTGGCCGATGCGCTGAAGGAGGTGCTGGCATGACCATGTTGAAGGAAGGCCGCCCGACCGCGCCGGCGCATGTGAACAAGGAACATCCCGATCCCGCCACGGCGACCCGCAACCGGGCGCTGATGCTGGAGGAGCCGCTGATCTTCGAGATCGGGTCGACGGAGACGACGGGCGTCGACTTCACCCCGGTCGACAAGCCAGCGTCGCGCCTTGGCGGGCTGGAGCGCAAGCGGTCCATTGGCCTACCGGGCCTGTCCGAGCAGGAGACAGTGCGGCACTATACGCGCCTCTCGCGGCAGAATTACGCCATCGATCTTGGCCTGTTCCCGCTCGGCTCCTGCACGATGAAGCATAATCCGCGCCTGAACGAGAAGGTGGCGCGGATGCCGGGCTTCGCGGACATCCATCCGCTCGCCCCGGTGGCGACGGTGCAGGGCGCGCTGGCGGTGATCCATGAACTGGCCGAATGGCTTAAGACGCTGACCGGCATGGCGGCGGTGGCGATGAGCCCGAAGGCCGGCGCGCATGGCGAACTGTGCGGCCTGCTGGCGATCCGTGCGGCTCTGGAGGCGCGGGGCGATGCGCGGTCGGTGATCCTGGTGCCGGAAAGCGCGCATGGGACGAACCCGGCAACGGCGGCCTTCTGCGGCTACAAGGTCGAGGATATTCCGGCAACGCCGGACGGGCGCGTCGATCTGGCGGCGCTGAAGGCGCGGCTGGGACCGGATGTGGCGGCGGTGATGATCACCAATCCTAACACATGCGGCCTGTTCGAGCGCGACATGAAGGCGATTTCGGACGCCGTGCATGCGGCGGGCGCGTTGGTCTATTGCGATGGCGCGAACTTCAACGCCATTGTCGGCCGGGTGCGGCCCGGCGACCTGGGCGTCGACGCCATGCACATCAACCTGCACAAGACCTTCTCCACCCCGCATGGCGGCGGCGGTCCCGGCTCCGGTCCGGTCGTGCTGTCCGAGGCGCTGGCGCCCTATGCGCCCTTGCCGTTCGTCGAGAAACTGCCGGACGGCAGCTTCGCGCTGGTCGAGGAGGAGACGGCGGGCGAACATCATGCGGGCAGCTTCGGCCGCATGGTCGCCTTCCACGGGCAGATGGGCATGTTCACCCGCGCGCTGACCTATATCCTGAGCCATGGCGCGGATGGGCTGCGGCAGGTGTCGGGCGATGCGGTGCTGAACGCCAATTATATCCTGCGCAGCCTGGACGGCGTGCTGGATGCGCCGTTCGGTGGCAGCGGGCCGTGCATGCATGAGGCGCTGTTCAGCGACAAGGGACTGGCCGAGGGCTTCACCACGCTCGACATCGCCAAGGGCCTGATCGACGAAGGCTTCCACCCGATGACCATGTATTTCCCGCTGGTGGTGCATGGCGCGATGCTGATCGAGCCGACCGAGACGGAGAGCAAGGCGGCGCTGGACCAGTTCATCATGGCGCTGCGCTCGCTGGCCGAACGGGCCAAGGCAGGCGACGAGGCATTGAAGGGCGCGCCCTATCATGCGCCCCGGCGGCGGCTGGACGAGACGCTGGCGGCGCGCAAGCCGGTGCTGGTGTGGATCGAGGAGGCTCTGGCGGAAGCAGCGGAGTGAGCGAGGCATCTGGCCCCTGGGTGCCGGCTATGGCGGAAACAGGGGCCGGGAGCGAAGCGGACAAGCGCTACGCGCCCGCGACGCTGCGTAACCGGGACGCCATTGTCGAGGTGTTGCGGGCGATATTGCCCGATCGCGGCCTGGTGCTGGAAGTCGCCAGCGGCAGCGGCGAGCATGCGGTGCATTTCGCCCGCGCTTTCCCGGCATTGGACTGGCAGCCGAGCGATCCTGACCCGGCTGCGCTTGCCTCCATTGCGGCGTGGAGCGGGGAGGCGGGGCTGTCGAATCTGCGGTCGCCCCTCAAGATCGATGCTTCTACCGGAATTTGGCAAGTGGATCGCGCGGACGCCGTGCTTTGCATCAACATGATTCATATAAGCCCCTGGGCTGCGACCGCCGGGTTGATGCGAGGCGCAGGCGCTGTCTTGCCGCCCGGAGGGGTTCTGTATCTCTATGGCCCCTTTATCAGAACCGGCGTGCCGACAGCGCCGAGCAATATGGATTTCGACCAGTCATTGCGGGAGCGCGATCCGGCGTGGGGACTTCGCGATCTGGATGCAGTGATTGGGATTGCGACAGAGGCCGGGCTGGCGTGCGTGACGGTTGTGGACATGCCCGCAAATAATCTGTCGGTCATGTTCCGGCGCAAATGACGGATTTTATTGGTTTAGAGATTGGCAGCTCCTCAGGAGCCTGCCGGATTATTTCCTCTTTTTCTTAACGGCGCTCTTAGCCTTGGTCGTTGGCTTGCCCGCGCTTTCGCTGCACGGCCAGGCCTTGCGCGTTGCGGCGAAGACCTGGGAGGAGGCGGATTTGGCGCGGTCGATGGGGTTGTTGCCCAGATATTTGACCGTGACATCCTTGAGCTGGCTGATCGTCACGTCCGGCGGGATGCAGCTCTTGAGATTATTGGCCTCTCGCGTGGTGTTGAACGCATCGACGGCGCCAGTGACATAAGCGACGCATTCATAGGTCTTTTCGACATAGGTCTTGCTCTCGCGCTCCACCGTGCAGATCTCGTAAAGGTCGTTGCCGCTGTAGAAACCGGCGCTGGCGGCTGTCGCGAAAAGCCCGAATGCGGCCGCGCCGCCAAGATAGCCCCATGTCCGCAACGTCATCCCGAATCCTTCCAGCCTGCGCCAGCGACAATTGGGACAAGCGGCGCGCGCGTCAATGATTGCCGTCCGTCAGGCTTGAACGAGGGGAAGCGGCTGTCCGGCGCGTTCAGGGCTTAGGTGCGTCGGGGCGCGCGTCCGGGAGCGCGGTCGCGGTGACGACCATGCGTTTCAGGAGGATAGGCTTCCCGTCGGCCGTGACCGAGATTGTGCGGACGGCGGCGGGCTTTCCGGCATTCGCCCCGGCGGCGTTGACGACGACCAGCGCTGTCGTGACGCCCAGCGCGGCGAGGGTGTAGAAAAGATATTTCATGCCTGACTCATCCCGTTCATGTTCCGATGAAGAGCGGAATAGGGATTGTCTGTCGCAGAGATGTGCCGATTGGCGTCGGCAATTGTCAGAAAGTGTAACAGCGCCGGTGCATGGAGCCTCAGACAGATGAGGCGTCCGCGGCTTCCCTGATCCGCTTTGTGCGGACATGCTCGCGCCATGCGATGTAGAGGCCGCTCGCAATGATCAGCGCGCCGCCCATGAAAGTGGTGGGCAGGGGCCACTGGTTCCAGATCAGCCAGCCGAAAGCCGTCGCCCACAATATTGCGCTATAATCCATCGGCAGCACGACCGAGACCGGCGCCCATCGTAGCGCGCCGGTCAGGAAAAGCTGCGAAATCCCGCCGAACATGCCCATCAGAGCCAGCAACATCCATGTCACGCCATCATGGGGCTGGGCGAAGAAAAGCATCCCTATGCTGAGAGGCGGCATGGAAAGCAGGGTGAACCAGAAAACCGTGACGGCGGCGCCCTCCGTCCGGCCGAGTTCCCGCAGCAGGATAGCGATCACGGCGGTCACGATCGCAGCGCTGAGCGCCACGGCGACGCCCATGAGCGGGAAATGGCCGGCGTCCGGCCGCACCATGATGAGCACGCCGACAAAACCCAGGATCACAGCGCTCCAGCGGTGAATGCCGGTCATCTCGCGCAGCAGCAGGGCGGAGAGGATCGTGCCGAAGATCGGCATGGTGAAGCCGATCGTGGTCGCTTCCGTCAGGGGCAGCAGGATATAGGAGCTGAAGTTCAGCGCCATGCCGATCAGGCCGAGCGCCATGCGGCTGAAATGCGTGCCGATCCGCCGGGTGCGGATAGCGCCTGCGCCCTCCGCGAACATGATCCAGCCGAATACGAAGGGCAGGGCAAGCGCCTGCCGGTAGAACAGGGATTCGGCGAGGTGGACTCCGCGGGTGTCGAGCAGCTTCACCAGCGCGAACATGATGGAAATGGAAAACATCGCCGCCAGACGCAGGCCGATGGCGAAAAACGGGCGCTCCTCCCGCACGGGCGGCGCGGGAGGAGCGGGCATGGTTTCCGATGTCATGGACGGCATTTCCATGCCGCCGCTTTAGACCGATCGGCGCTGTGCGCAACCAATGGCCGCGCCGGAAAGCCTTATTTCGGCTTCACGAACTTCAGCGTCATCCGGTCGCTTTCGCCAATGGCGAGATATTTCGCGCGGTCGGGATCGGCTTCTCCGGTCGTGAGCGTCGGGGGCAGGGTCCATACGCCCTTCGCCCAGTCGGCCGAGTCCTTCGGATTGGCGTTGATCTCCGACGCTTCGACGAAGGTGAAGCCCGCGCCCGCCGCCAACGCCTTGATCGTCGAGACCTTGAGATAACCGCTGCTCTTTTCCAGCGCGGAATCGCGATCTTCGGGCAGGCGATGGTCGACGATGCCCAGCGTGCCGCCGGGCTTCAACAGGCCGTAAAAAGCCTTGAACGTCGCGTCCGCCGTGCCGTTCATCACCATATTGTGGACATTGCGGAAGGTCAGGAGCGTGTCCACGCTGCCCGCCGGAATGCTGCCCGTGGTGTCGGGCCAGGGGATCAGCTTGACCTTGCCATAGGTCGCGGCGTCAGCGTCCATCTTCGCCTTCAGCGTGTCGAAGCCCCTGCCGCTGGCCTGGGCCTCATAGAGCGTGCCCTTGTCCTTCAGCAGCGGAGCGAGGATTTCCGTGTACCAGCCGCCGCCGCCGGGGGAATATTCGACGACCGTCTGGCCCGGTTTCACGCCGAAAAAGGTCAGCGTTTCAACAGGATGGCGATATTTGTCGCGGGCGGTGTTGGCGGGCGTGCGGCTCGGCGCGGCGGCTGCGGCGGCAATCGGGCTGGACGCGGCCGCTTCCTTCTTCGCAAAGGCGCCGGACAGGGGGATGGCGACAATAGCCGTCAATGCGGCGGCGCTTGCAAGCGCATGGGGGATACGCATAGGGGGAGGCTCCTCTCGGTTGGCGGGGGGAGTGTGGAGAATGGTCCCAGCCGATGCAAGCGACCTTTGCCATTCTTGGCGCGGCGGCCGTCGGCCTTGCTGCGCTGGCGCATGTGGCGGACCGGCGCAGACTGGCCCGGCATGACCCGGACAAGGTGGGGTTCATGCCCTGGCCGGCGCTGTCGCTGATCGGCACGGCGGGCGCGATGTTCCTGTTCGCGCTGGCGTTGCTGGCGCGGTAGGCGGCCGGGCTGAGGTTGCCGCCGAAATATGGGCGATAATCGGCCGAATTTGCGGAAGTTGCGGGTTGTGAGCGGTTTTCGCCCGGAAGTCGCATGTAGGTCGCGCAAAAGTCGCATGTTGGTCTCATGTACGTCTCACTTGCGTCGCATGCAGGTCTCATCTGAGTCCCATGTGCGTCGCATGTGCGTCTCACATGCGTCTCATCCACGTCGCACTTGAGTCTCATCTGCGTCTCACCAGAGTCGCATGTAGGTCTCAGGCAAGTCTCGCTTGGGTCGCATCCTGCTATTGACCGGATCATTGACATGGCGGCTTGCGCGGCAAGCGCGGGATACTGTTCCATGTGGAGAAGTAGAGCATGGCTCCCGGCGTGTAGGACAGGGATTAGGCGTCGCTACGGCGGTTCGACATGGCAGGCTGAAATATGCAGCCGGTTTCGACCAAAAGTGCAAAGTCCCACTCTGCTATTGGCCGTCATCCCGGCGAAAGCCGGGACCCATATCTCCCCCTTGCCGTCTGCCTGCCGAAGGCGGGATGGGTCCCGGCTTTCGCCGGGATGACGAATAACAGTGCCATCTTTCGACCACTTCCGGTCGTCCAAACCGGATATTTGCCGACCCGAAAGCCGCCGCGCATGCAGCCTTGTCTAACATCATCTGAATTTAACCAGTGTGATCACATGGTGACGCTTCCGCACAATAGAGAGCGTGTATGATCCTGAGATATCGCCCCGCCCGCATGATTTGGGCTGCAGGAATCACTGCAACCGCTGCTGTAGCTTGTGGCTGGTTCGGATTGCATGTTCCGGTGCCGCATCACGGGGGACGTTATTCGCTTATGTATGGCTTGTTGGGCCATAATGGCATGACGGCTTTTTTCTTAATCGCTACAGCTATTCTGATCTACTTAGCGCTCAAGCTCGTTCTTCCAATTGCTTCGGGCTATGTGGTTGCCGAGAGCAACGAGGTTGGCGTTCGACTGCGCACTGCCGGACATCCCATAGCGCTGAAGTGGAACGAAATTCATTCGATCGAGCGGAAAGAGATCGGCACAAGGCACAAGGTTCCAATTGTGGTGCTGCACCACGAGCCAAAAAAGGCGGGGATCCTCGGCAGCAAGCGCACTAGCACCCTAGTCCCGGAACTTCTGACGGTCGATGAAGACGTTTTTGAGAATTGGCTAGGGCAGGTCCAGGCTCGAATTCGGCAATCGTAGCGGAGTGGCAGTTTATCCTATCGAACGACCGATTTTCATCGTTCGCAACCAATTGCGGCCGTTCCCTTAACCACCCTTTTCGTCATCCCCGCGCCGTCATCCCCGCGCAGGCGGGGACCCACGGGCCTTGGGCATGCAAGGCGTAAGAAGGGGAGATGGGTTCCCGCCTGCGCGGGAATGACGAGCGTTGGGGCGGCGCGTAATGCTTTTCCGCATTCCACCCCTTCGTCATCCCGCACGTGATGCGGGATCTATTGGCTCCGCCCTGGCGTGAATGCACAAGCACGTACGCTCATGGATCCCCGGATCACGTCCGGGATGACGGCAGTGTATTGCGGTGAGCAATGGCAGCTATCCACCCTTATCGTCATGCCGGGCTTGACCCGGCATCCATTGGCTCTGCTGCAGAGCATTCACGCATCGATTGAGGCTTATCGATCCCGGATCAAGTCCGGGATGGCGAAATTAGGCTAACCACCAACTCCGTCGCTATGACGGGGAATGGCGGTCCGGGACGTGCCCTTACAGGCACGCCTCAAGGAATGGCTGGTCGAAGCCGTACTGCCGCGCCTTGTCCAGCGTGTAGGGGCGCAGGCCCATCGCGCGATATTCGCCGATGATCTTGCCGTCGGCATCTTCCTCCAGATATTCGAACTTGAACAGTTCCTGGGTGACGATGACGTCGCCTTCCATGCCGATGACCTCGGTAATGTTGGTCACGCGGCGCGAACCGTCGCGCAGGCGCTTCACCTGAACGATCAGGTCGACCGAGTCGGCGATCTGCTTGGAAATGGCTTCCTTGGGGATCTTGATGTCGCCCATCAGGATCATGTTTTCCATACGGCCCAGACATTCGCGCGGGGAGTTGGAGTGAAGCGTACACATGGAGCCGTCATGGCCCGTGTTCATCGCCGCCAGAAGGTCGAAACACTCCGCGCCACGAATTTCGCCCAGGATGATGCGGTCAGGGCGCATACGCAGGGCGTTCTTGACAAGATCGCCGATGGTGATCGCGCCTTGCCCTTCCAGGTTCGCCGGACGGGTTTCGAGCGGCAGCCAGTGCGGCTGCTGCAGGCGGAGTTCGGCCGCGTCCTCAATGGTCAGCACGCGCTCGCCCGGATCGATCATCTTCGACAGGGCGTTGAGCATCGTGGTCTTGCCCGAACCCGTACCGCCGGAGATGACGATGTTCATGCGGCAGGCGCCGGCGATCTTCAGCGCGGTCGCCATCTTCGGGCTCATCGCGCCCCATCCCGCCAGCATGTCGATGGTGATCGGCTTGGCGGAGAATTTACGGATGGAGATGGCGGTGCCGCGCAGCGAGAGCGGCGGCACGATGACGTTCACACGAGAGCCGTCGGGCAGGCGGGCGTCGGCAAGCGGCGTCGTCTGGTCGACGCGGCGGCCGACCTTGTTCACGATCCGCTGGGCGATCTGGAACAGATGCTCCTCGTCCCGGAACTGGATCGGCGCGATCTGCAGCTTGCCCTTCTTTTCGATGTAGGTCTGTTCCGGGCCGTTGACCATGATATCGGAGATGTCCGGATCGTTGATCAGCTCCTCAAGCGGACCGAGACCGAGAAGCTCGTCGACCAGCACCTTTTCCAGCGCGAACTGTTCGCGGCGGTTGAGGGTGAGTTTCAGCTCCGCCAGCACTTCCATGATGATCGGGCGAAATTCCTCCGCCAGCTCATCCTTGGTCAGCGTGGCCGCGGCTTCCGGGTCGACTCGCTCCAGAAGGCGGGGGAGCACCTGCTCCTTGATCTTGTGGACCGACGCCTCAAAGCCTTCAGGCGCGCTGGAGGCGGTATGGTCGGTGTTGGCGCGATCGGTAAGGCGCGCCATCGCATCGGCATTGCGCTGCATCGCCGCGGTCGGCGCGGACAGCGGGTCCGCTGCGGCGGGAAGGGCCTCCGGCTCGATCGGCGGGAACTGTTCGCCACCGCGCGCTTCCACCTCACGGCTGCCCGCCGGTCCCTGCATGGGCCGTGCGACGCCAAAAGCGGGTCGAATACCGCTGGGTCCGTTTTTCCGTCCGAAAGCGCTCATAGGTCTCCGCCGATATGTTCGGGCTCTAGGTGCCAACAAGATATGGCTGAAAAAGGTGAATAAGACGGAAACTTTGACAAAAGGATAATGCAGCGCCTCATAGTCAGGCGGTTCGTCGCAAGGATGCTGACAAAGGCATGCGCGAACGGGGCAGCGCGGCGGAGCCGGGGCGGCGCCCGAAGGCGAGGAGCGCCAGGGCGGCCATGGCGAGCAGGCTGACGATTGCGCCTGCACTCTCCTGCCAGATGCGCACGCGCTCCAGCCGGTAATGGCCGGGCTGCGCCTGAAAGCTGATGAGGGGACCGGTCGAGGCGACCTCATGCCCGTCCCGCGTCACGCGCCAGATCGGGAAGGCGAAGCGCCGGAAGGATGCAGGCCCCGCCTGTTGCACGTCCATTTCCATCGCCCTAGGCAGCGTGCGATAGGGGGTGAGGTCGGCCAACCTGTCCTTTTCCATCACGGCGGACATGGGAAAGCCGGCGGGGAGATATTCAACGGCGTCCGGCATGGACCGGGCCATCTGCGCATAGTCGACGTCGCGGGTCATGTAGACGCCCGCCTGCGCGCCCGCATAGATATAGGGCGGCATCAGCAGGGCCGCGCCGATCCCGGCGATCCATATGTTCGCCCGCCCGGCCATGAGCGAGGTGATCGCGGCAAATTCGGCGATGCACATCAGCCGCCAGGGGAACTGGGCCTTGTCCAGCGGCGGCATGTCCCAGAGATAGGGGATGAGGTTCAGCCCGGCGATGCAGGCCAGGAGCGTTATGCCGGTCCAGATCGACCGCGTGGCGAAGGACAGCACAGCGGTTGCGAGCGCGATGCAGGGCACGATCGCGAAATACATGGTCCCGACCGTCCAGGTGGAGGGCCGGTAGCGGCCGCCCCAGAGCAGGGCGGAGGAAATCCGATCCTGAAGCGTGAGCGCGGGGAGCAGGTAGAAGGCCGCGAGGCCGATGGCGAGCGCGCCCGCGATCACCGCAGGCCACAGGATCGTCCGGTCCTGCCAGTAGCGATGGGCGACGAGCGGCGCGATCAGGAACAGGCCGGTCAGCATGGCGACGGGCAGATGGGTGATGCTGAGGCCGCCATAGGACAGGGCGAGCAGGACTATGCCGCGCCGTTCCGGCAGGCGGGAAATGCCCAGCGCGATCAGCGGCAGCGAGATGAACGCCCCCAGCTCCGCCAGCGCGCCGCGGGTGTAGAAATCCAGGAGATGATAGGGGAGAACCATATAGAGCAGCGCGCCGGTCAGCGGCCGCGTGCCCCGTGCGGCCAGCCAGATATGCATCGTGACGCCGGACAGGAAAATCAGCGTCAGTCCCGTGATATTGATCGCCTGGAGCGTTGTCGCGCCCAGCGCGTCGATGCCGCCCGCAATCCAGTAGACAAGGGGCGGGTAGAAATAGAAAGCGGGGCTTCCCAGACCTTCGAAACTGCCGGGGAGCCAGCGGGGATAGAGATCGCCTTGCGCCATCGCCTCGCCAAACTGGCGGATCCAGACGAAATTATAGCTGGCCGAGTGCGTTTCCCCCGGCCCGAACAGGAAGCTGGGCAGCATCGCCGCCACGGCGGCCAGCGCCAGGACGATATAGGGATGGACGGAGCGCAGGCGGTTCATGTCAGGCCGTCGCCGGCGTCAGAGGGTGGCGGCGGCGGGCGGGCAGTCCCGGCAGACGGCCAAGACCGGCGAGCAGGGCTAGCAGCGCGGCGGCGAGGGTGCAGAGTGCGCCGGCGGCTTCCTGCCAGATCATGACGCGCTCCACGCGATAGAGGCCAGGCTGCGCGGCAAAGGTAATGACGGGGCCGGTGGAGGGCACCTCCCGCCCATCGCGCGTCACGCGCCAGATGGGGAAGGCGGCGCGATGCAGCGATACGCTGCCCGCCTGTTTCACTTCGATCTCAGGCCCTTTGGGCAAGTCGCGATATTGGCTGAGATTGGCGATGCGCCCCTCGCCGATCAGCGCGCGGTCGAACCCTGCGGGCAGATATTCGGCCGCATCGGGCATCTGCCGCGCCATTTTCGCATAGTCGACCGGCCGGTCCATATTGGCGATCGCGACGCCGGTGACGTAGATATAGGGGGGGATCAGCAGCGCCGCCGCGATCCCGGCGCGGACGATGCTGGGATAATAGCTCATGAGCGCCGTCACCGCCGCAAACTCCACGATGCTAAGCAGTCGCCACGGGAATTGCGCGCGGCCGAGCGGCGGGATGTCCCAGAGGAAGGGGATGAGGTTAAGCGCCGCCATGCCGCCCGCGACCACGATCACCGCCCAGACCGAGCGGGTTGGCCAGGCGAGAGCCGCCAGCGCCAGCGCGATGCAAGGCATCAGGCCGGGGCTGAGCGTCCAGATTGTCCAGGCGGCGGGCTGATAGCCGGGAGTCCAGAGCATCTGGGACGAAATGGCGTCCTGCAGCGTCAGGGCAGGAACGAGGTAGAAACCGGCGAGCGCGATGGCGAGCGCGCCTGCCGAGGCGGCGGAGAGCAGGATGGCACGATCCGGCCAGGCCCGCACGGCGACAAACGGCGTGATCAGGAAAAAGCCCGCCAGCATCGCCGTGGGCAGGTGGGTGATGAGCAGTCCGGCATAGGAGAGCGCAAGCAGTAACACGCCCCGCCGGTGCGGCAGGCGGTCAATGGCGAGGGCGATCAGAGGAATCCAGACGAAGGCGGCGAACTCCGCCAGCGCGCCGCGCACCCAGAAATCGAGCTGATGATAGGGGAGCAGCATATAGATGAGCGACCCCACCAGCGGGTGCGTCCCCCGGTGCGTCAGCCACATATGCATGGTGACGCCGGACGCGGCTAGAAGCAGGAACGCGCCCATATTGATCGCCTGAAGCGTGGACAGGCCAAGCGCATCGAGGCCGCCCGTCAGCCAATAGGCGAGCGGGGGATAGAAGAAGAAGGCGGGGCTGCCCAGGCCTTCGAAACTGTCCGGCAGCCAGCGGGGGTAGAGATCGCCCTGCTGCATCGCCGCGCCGAACTGGCTGGTCCAGATATAGTTGAAGCTGACGGAATGGGTCGCGCCGGGACCGTAGAGGAAGCTGGGCAGCATCACGACAAGCGCGAAAAGGGTCAGCAGGCCGTAATGAGGCCAGTGTTGAGGCCCGTATTGAGGAATCACCCCGCGGTTCATGCGCCTGTTTTTCCCCAGCCCCGGTAAATCTGCGAACAGGAGCCGGTTCATGTACGAAAATGGTGAATGGACCGTAAATTTCGGGTCGCTGGCGCGGCCGGAACCCCTCCGCCTTTTACCGGCTGTTAACCATTCTGACCGATAGATTACCCTTCATCCGGGACCTTTCCCGGTCAAGGACCCAAGGTACGCCGCATCATGCCGGAACGCACATCGCTGTCGATCGTGATTCCCGTGTTCAACGAACAGGAGTCGATCTCCCTGTTCCTCGACCATGCGCGGCCCGCAGTGGCAGAGGCTCTGGCCCTGATGGGACCGGGCGCACGGGCAGAATATCTGTTCGTCGACGATGGCAGCACCGACCGGACGGGGGATATCCTTGCCGTGCTGGCGCGCCTCAATCCCGATGTCCGCCATGTCTCGCTGTCGCGCAATTTCGGGAAGGAGGCGGCGCTGGCCGCCGGTATCGATCATGCGACCGGCGATGCGGTAATCCCCATCGATGTGGATCTGCAAGACCCGCCCGAAGTCATTGTCGCGCTGGTGAAGGAGTGGCTGGCGGGCGCGCAGGTCGTCAACGCGCGGCGCGCCGACCGGTCGAGCGATGGGTGGTTCAAGCGGTGGAGCGCCCATGCCTTCTACCGCGTCATCAACCGGCTATCCGATTTCCCGATCCCCGAAAATGTCGGCGACTTCCGCTTGCTGGACCGGCAGGCGGTGGACGTCATCAAGCAATTGGGCGAGCAGTCGCGCTTCACCAAGGGGCTGTTCTCCTGGATAGGCTTTCGCGTGGCGACGGTCGATTATGAGCGGGCGACGCGTGGTGCTGGCCAGACAAAGTGGCGGCTGCGCAAGCTGTGGGCGCTGGCGATTGACGGGATAACCTCCTCGACCACGATGCCGCTGCGCATCTGGTCCTATATTGGCGGCGCCATCGCCATGTGCGCCTTCGCCTATGCCTTCTTCCTGGTCGGGCTGACGATCTTCACCGGTAACAGTACGCCTGGTTACGCATCGATCATGGTGGTGACGCTGATGCTGGGCGGGCTCAACCTGCTGAGCCTTGGCATCATGGGGGAATATCTGGGCCGCGTGGCCCATGAGGTGAGAAGCAGGCCCATCTATGTGGTCGACCGTGAGATCGGTCAGGCCCCGGACGACGAGAGAGAGATAGAATGGATCGATCCGCGTATGCGAGCATGAGTGCGCAGGAGGCGGACCATTGGTGGTTCGTCGCCCGGCGCATGATCATCGATGAATTGATCCGCAGCCATGTGCCGCTGAAGGACGGCGCGCGGGTGCTGGAGGCGGGATGCGGCACTGGCGGCAATCTGGCGCTGCTGGCGGGTCATGGAACGCTGGATGCGTTCGAATATGATGGCGAGGCGCGGGGACTGGCGCAGGCGCAGGCGGATGCGCTGGGCATCGGGACGATCGCGGCGGGCGCGCTGCCGGATGGCATCGGCTTTGGCGATACGCGCTATGACATGATCGCGCTGCTCGACGTGCTGGAGCATGTGGACGAGGATGCGGCGTCGCTCTCCGCGCTTGGCGGGCGGCTGAACGATGACGGGCGGTTGCTGGTGACAGTGCCCGCCGCGCCATGGCTGTGGTCCGAGCATGACGAGCTGCATCATCACAAGCGGCGCTATACGCGCGCGGGGTTCTGCGCGGTGGCGGAGCAGGCGGGGTTGACCGTGCAGGCGGCGGGCTATTTCAACAGCCTGCTGTTCCCGGTGGCGGTGGTGCAGCGGATCGCACACCAGGTGCTGAAATCCAAGACGGCGCTGGACGCGCGGCCCTCGCCGATGGTGAACGGGCTGCTTCAGTCGATCTTCGCGGCGGAGCGGCATGTGCTGGGCAAGGTACCGTTTCCGGTGGGGCTGTCGCTGTACGCGGTGCTTTCCAGATAGGTTTATTTCCGTTCGGGCTGAGCGAAGTCGAAGCCTTCTACTGAACGCAGTGAGGTGACTTCGCCTGCGGCTCAGTTGAACCCTTCGACTTCGCTCAGGGTGAACGGAGATGGTGACCGAATCTCAGCGCGTCTGCATCCATTTGCCGGGCCAGCATTTCTCCGGCTCGTTCGCGCTGGCGCGGGCGGGGGTTTCCGGGCGGAGCCATGACGGCATGTCCGGCAGGGGGGCGAGGTAGGAGCCTTTCGGGAATTTCGCGAAACTCTGGTCCCAGGCCTTAAAGAAAGTGCAGGCGCCGCGTGGTGACGGTTCGTTGATGAGCGCCCGGCGGATCTGGATGATGCCGGTCGCCGAACCCAGCAGCAATATGATCACCAGCCACAGCTTTGCAGGCGCCATGCCGGGCTGAAACAGGCGGTGGATGACGAGCAGCGCGAGGATGGTGAGCGCGGGGATGCTGGCGCGCATCATGAAGTCCAGCGACCAGCCGATCTGCACGAAGGGCATCAGGACCAGGCACGCGGCGACGACCAGCAGCAGGGCGATGTCGGCGCGCTGGCGGATGGCCCAGACCAACACCGGCACGAGCAGGGGCAGAACCTCCACAGCCTCGAAGAAGGCGTAGCGTATCCAGGGGATGGGGTAGAAGCGGATGCCGACATCATCGCCCGCCGCCGCAAGATAGAGAAGGGTGGGGATAACCAGCAGGGTCGCCAGAGCGGGAATGGCGATGTCGGAAGGGACTATCCGGCGGCTGCGCAGGTCCTGAAACGCTGCGAGGGCGGCGAAGGGCAGGCCGCCGAGCAGGCCGAAGGGCGACCAGAGCGCCGTCAGCGGCAGGAGCGCGAGAAATGCTCCCAGCGGAATGCGCCGGGCGCGCCAGAGCAGGAACAGCAGCGCCGCGATCCAGCCGGCCAGCGCATGTTGCGGCACCCAGAATGCGAGGGTGATGTTGGAGGAATATTGCAGGCCTGACCAGATTTCGATGCGGTCGTTGACGGTGCCCCAGATGCTATATTGGCCGACAATATCCGGGCCGCTGAAGAAAATGAGGATGAGGAGGGCGGCGGCTTTCTGCCAGCGGTGCGCGAAGAGCTGCGATCCGAGCGCCAGAAGGATCGAGAGCAGGGCGGCGTTCTGAAGGAGCAGGGCGATGTCGGCCGCCCGTGGCCCGGCCGCTTTCCAGGCAAGGGCGGGGACGAAGAACATGCCGATGGGCGCTCGCAGCACGTCCGGGACGGCGCGGGCGGTGTAGACGAAAGGCCAGGGATTGACCGCCATGTCGCGCAGGACGGCGTCGCGCACCTGCCAGTCGATGTTGGAATAGAAGAAGCGGCCCTCACCGCCGAGGATGAGCAGCAGCAGCGCGACGGCGAAGCAGATCAGCAGCGCGCCGGGCGCCGGGCCTGTCTGTTCAGGGGCGGGCAGGCGCGCGGTCGTGCGGATCAGGCCCCAGACCAGCGCGCCAAGCAATAGCAGGCCGAGGGGATAGGCCCAGACGGGCATGACATTGAGGAAGCGCCACAGAAGAAGCTGGCTGAGGCCAAGCCATGTGGCGAGAATGCCGATCAGCCACCCCGTGGGGATATGACCCCGTGGGATAGCCGGGCGCGTCACCGGGGGGAAAGTCCCGCGGCGGCTGTCCTCAACCGGCCTTCTCCGCGAGGACGGTCAGGCCCTTTTCATTGACTTCGGCGAAACCGCCGACGACGGGAATGCTCTCCGGCGCGGCGGTGGCGCTGGAAAAGACCTGAATCTCGCCGTCGCGAACGGTCGACATGAAGGGGGCATGCCCTTCAAGCACGCCGAAATCGCCCTCGCTGCCGGGGACGACGACCATATAGACGCTCTCCGAACGGACGAGCTTTTCCGGGGTCACGAGTTCGAAATGCAGTGCCATCAACAATCTCCTCCCTCCCTTTCAAGGGAGGGTTGACCAGAGTCACGTGCCTCTGGTCAAGGGTGGGTGCCATTGCGATGCAATGGCTGGCGAAGCCAACTCAACGTAGGAGCAGGCTCGCTTCGCTCGCCACCCACCCCTCAATCCCCTCCCTTGAAAGGGAGGGGAGGCTCTAAAATTTACGCCGCTTCCGCAGCCAGCTTCTTGCCCTTTTCGACGGCTTCGTCGATGCCGCCGACCATGTAGAAGGCGGCTTCGGGCAGGTGGTCATATTCGCCGTCGACGACAGCCTTGAACGACTTCACCGTGTCCTCGATCTGGACGAACTTGCCGGGGATGCCGGTGAAGACTTCGGCGACGTGGAAGGGCTGCGACAGGAACTTCTGGATCTTGCGCGCGCGGGCGACGGTCAGCTTGTCCTCTTCGGACAGCTCGTCCATGCCCAGAATGGCGATGATGTCCTGCAGCGACTTATACTTCTGCAGGATCGCCTGGACGGCGCGGGCGGTCTCATAATGCTCCTGACCGACGATGCGCGGCTCCAGAACGCGGCTGGTGGAGTCGAGCGGGTCGACGGCCGGGTAGATGCCGAGTTCGGAAATGGCGCGGTTCAGCGTCGTCGTTGCGTCCAAGTGCGCGAAGGAGGTGGCCGGCGCAGGGTCGGTCAAGTCGTCCGCGGGAACGTAGATCGCCTGAACCGAGGTGATCGACCCCTTGTTGGTGGAGGTGATGCGCTCCTGCAGCGCGCCCATGTCGGTCGACAGGGTCGGCTGATAGCCCACGGCCGAAGGAATACGGCCGAGCAGCGCCGACACTTCCGAACCCGCCTGGGTGAAGCGGAAGATGTTGTCGACGAAGAACAGCACGTCCTGGCCTTCCTGATCGCGGAAATATTCAGCGATGGTCAGACCCGACAGGGCGACGCGCGCGCGGGCGCCCGGCGGCTCGTTCATCTGGCCATAGACCAGGGCAACCTTGGAGCCTTCGGAAATGGCGTTGCCGTCGGCGTCCTTGGCGATAACGCCGGCGTCGAGGAATTCGTGATAGAGATCGTTGCCTTCACGCGTGCGCTCACCGACGCCCGCGAACACCGAGGTGCCGCCATGGCCCTTCGCGATGTTGTTGATCAGCTCCTGAATGAGCACGGTCTTGCCGACACCCGCGCCGCCGAACAGGCCGATCTTGCCGCCCTTTGCATAAGGAGCGATCAGGTCGATGACCTTGATGCCGGTGACGAGAATGCCCGCCTCGGTCGACTGGTCGATAAATTCCGGGGCCTTGGCGTGGATCGGCGCCTTCAGGTCAGTCGCGATCGGGCCGCGCTCGTCGATCGGCTCGCCGACGACGTTGAGGATGCGGCCGAGCGTGGCGGGGCCGACCGGTACCGAGATCTGCGCGCCGGTGTCGGTGACTTCCTGGCCGCGGGTCAGACCGTCGGTCGAGTCCATCGCGATCGTGCGGACAGTGTTCTCGCCGAGGTGCTGGGCAACCTCAAGGACGAGGCGCTGGCCGTTGTTGCTGGTCTCCAGCGCCGAAAGAATGGCGGGGAGGGCGTCCGGGAAGGTCACGTCGACGACGGCGCCGATAACCTGCGAAATGTTGCCTACATTGTTGGTGCCGGCACTCTTGGTTCTTGCCATGACTAGTTTCCTTGCCTTCTTGTCTTTCGCGAAATTACAGCGCCTCTGCGCCCGCGATGATTTCGATCAGTTCGGTGGTGATCGCGGCCTGGCGGCTGCGGTTATACTGGATGGTGAGTTTGTTGATCAGCTCGCCCGCATTGCGCGTGGCGTTGTCCATCGCGCTCATCGACGCGCCCTGTTCCGACGCCTGGTTTTCCAGAAGCGCCTTGAAAAGCTGGATCGAGATGTTGCGGGGGAGCAGGTCAGCGAGGATGGTCTCCTCGTCCGGCTCATATTCCACCGCGGTGTTGCTGGGACCGGCATTGGCGGGAACGAGCACCGGGATAAGCTGCTGCTCGGTCGGGATCTGCGCCAGCGCCGACTTGAAGGTCGAGAAGAACAGGGTCGCGACGTCGAACTTGCCCGCGAAGAACAGGTCGCTGATTTCCTTGGCGATCGCCTGCGCCTCGGTGAAGCCGGGGGTGCGGACCTCGGTCGTGTCAAACTGGCCGATGATCTTGCCGGGGAAGGTGCGGTTGATGACCGCGCGACCCTTGCGCCCGACGAGGTAGAACTGCACCGTCTTGCCGGCGGCGATCAGCTCGCGCGCCTTCTGGACGGCGGCCTTGACGATGTTGGCGTTGAATGCGCCAGCCAGACCCTTATCGCCATTGGCGACGACGAGAAGCTGGACATCGTCCTTGCCAGTGCCGGCGAGGATCTTCGGGCTGGATTCGCTGACCGTGACCTTCGAGGCGAGGGAGGCGACGACACCCTCCAGCCGCTGGGCGTAGGGGCGGGCGGCTTCCGCCGCTGCCTGCGCCTTGCGCAGCTTCGCCGCGGCGACCATCTGCTTGGCCTTCGTAATCTTCTGGGTCGACTTGACCGAGGCGATACGACCCTTGAGTTCCTTCAGACTTGCCATTTATGCGTTCCGAGCCAGGGCCAGACGGCCCGCCAAACCAATGAATGCGACGCCAAGGGCGCCTTCGAACCAGCGCATCGCGCTGCTTTGCCCGACCTTGCGGCCGGCATGTGTCGCCAGAGCCGCCAGCGCAACGCACCAGACAAGCCCAAGGCCGTAAACGATCGCGATCAGCAGCACGCCATGCAGCGGCGCGTCCGGGCCAGTGCCAACGAACTGCGGCAGGGCGGCCAGGAAGAACACCGCGACCTTCGGATTGAGGACGGTGCTGATGAAACCCTGACGGAAAGGCGCGCCGACCGGCATAACCTTCGCCTCACCGGCAGGCGCCGGACGGACAGCGCCGCGCAGCATCTGCACGCCCAGCCACAGCAGATAGATCGCACCGGCGATCTTCACCGTCATGAACAGGCCCGGCACCGCGTTCAGCACCGACAGGAAGCCGAAGCCGCAAAGCGCCATGTAGAGGAGACCGCCAAGCTGGATGCCGCCAATCGCCGCCATACCCGCCTTGAACCCGCGCCGCGCCGCATGACCCGCCACCAGCATGGTGTCAGGCCCCGGAAGCAGCACCAGACCGATCGAAAGGATCGTCCAGGCAAGGAGGGACTGTTGGGTCAGCATCGTAACTTGGTTCGTCTTCTTTCCTCTTTCGTCATCCCGGACTTGATCCGGGACCCATTTCGCCTTCGGCAGGATAGCCGCCTGGTCGAGAGATGGGTCCCGGCTTTCGCCGGGATGACGATATGGTGTTAGGCGTTACGCGAACGACTTCCCGAAGGTGTCGAGCGCGGCCTTCAGCTTTTCCTTGGGACCATCGCCCAGATCCTTGCTGTCGCGGATATCCTTCAGCAGGTCGGCATGGTCGTGACGCAGGAAGGAAAGCATCGCCTCCTCATAGCGGTTCACGTCCGACACAGCGATATTGTCCAGATAGCCGTTGGTGCCCGCGAAGATCGACGCGGTCTGCTCCTCGAAGGGCAGCGGCGAGAACTGGGGCTGCTTGAGCAGCTCGGTCAGGCGCGCGCCACGGTTCAGCAGCTTCTGCGTCGAGGCATCGAGGTCCGAACCGAACTGGGCGAAGGCGGCCATTTCGCGATACTGGGCCAGCTCCAGCTTGATCGAGCCGGACACCTTCTTCATCGCCTTGGTCTGCGCGGCGGAGCCGACGCGCGACACCGACAGACCCACGTTAATGGCCGGACGGATGCCCTGATAGAAGAGGTTGGTTTCGAGGAAGATCTGGCCATCGGTGATCGAGATCACGTTGGTCGGGATGTAGGCCGACACGTCGCCCGCCTGCGTTTCAATGATCGGCAGCGCGGTCAGCGAACCGGAGCCATTGTCGCTGTTCATCTTCGCAGCGCGCTCAAGCAGGCGGCTGTGGAGATAGAACACGTCGCCCGGATAGGCTTCGCGGCCCGGAGGACGGCGCAGCAGCAGGGACATCTGGCGATAGGCGACGGCCTGCTTCGACAGATCGTCATAAACGATCAGGGCGTGCATGCCGTTGTCGCGGAAATATTCGCCCATGGTGACGCCGGTGTAGGGCGCGAGATACTGGAGCGGAGCGGGTTCCGAAGCGGTCGCGGCGACAACGATGGAATATTCCATCGCGCCATTTTCTTCGAGCTGCTTCACGATCTGCGCGACGGTCGAGCGCTTCTGGCCGATGGCGACATAGATGCAGTAGAGCTTCTTGCCCTCATCCTTGCCCGCATTGACGCCTTTCTGGTTGATGAAGGTGTCGATGGCGACGGCGGTCTTGCCGGTCTGGCGGTCGCCGATGATCAGTTCGCGCTGGCCACGGCCGACGGGCACGAGGGCGTCAATCGCCTTCAGGCCGGTCTGGACAGGCTCATGCACCGAGGTGCGCGGGATGATGCCGGGCGCTTTCTTCTCGACGCGCATGCGGGCTTCCGAAACGATCGGCCCTTTGCCGTCGATCGGGTTGCCGAGGCCGTCCACGACGCGGCCGAGCAGACCCTTGCCGACGGGAACGTCGACGATGGTGCCGGTGCGCTTGACGGTGTCGCCTTCCTTGATCTCGCTGTCCGAGCCGAAGATCACGACGCCGACATTGTCAGCCTCCAGGTTCAGGGCCATGCCCTGCACGCCGTTGGCGAACTCGACCATTTCACCGGCCTGGACATTGTCGAGGCCGTGGATGCGGGCGATGCCGTCACCGACGGAGAGCACGGTGCCAACCTCGGAGACCTGCGCCTCCGTGCCGAAGCTGGCGATCTGGTCCTTGATGACCTTCGAAATTTCTGCGGCGTTGATATCCATGTTCAGCCTTTCATCGCCATTGCTAGCGTGTTCAATCGGGTACGGATGGAGCTGTCGATCATCTGGCTGCCGATCTTGACGACCAGCCCGCCGAGAATTGCAGGATCGACTTTCGCATCAACAGCAACATCGCGGCCGACGCGCGCCCTCAGGCTCTTCTGAAGGGCGGTGATCTGAGTCTTTGTCAGGGCGTGGGCGGAAGTGACTTCCGCGCGGGCCTCACCCTTGTGATTCGAAAGCAGCGTCTCATAGGCGCGGATGACCGCTGGGAGCTGCGAGAGGCGGCGGTTCTGGGCGAGGACGCCGAGGAATTTCGCCGTAAGCTGATCAATGCCCATCGATGAAGCGACAGCGGCGACCGCCTGGGTCGCGGCTTTACGGCCGATCAGAGGATTGTTGATCAATGCCTTGAAATCGGGGGATTGCGTCAGCGCCGCCTTCAGCGCGCCGAGGCTGTCGCCAACCGAGTCGAGGCTCTTGCCGTCGCGGGCCAGCTCGAACAGCGCCAGCGCATAGCGCCCGCTGAGGCTTGCCTGAATACCGCCGGAATTCTCCACGCGCTTACCGTCCTCCCACCTGATGTGCCGGTCATGCAAAGAAAGGGAGGCGGTAGCCCGTCCCCCTGTTGTGCGGGCCGGTTAGCAGGGGGGAGGCGGGGATGCAATACGCCTATGGACCATATGTGACAGGGAAGCGGGCGATAGCAAAATGGGACAGTGACTCCGCCGGGACTCCGCCTGCACTCCGCCGGCCGGAGCGGCGCGGATCAATGACGGGCGATGCCCCGTCCCACGGCCTTCATGCGGGCGGAACCGGCGACGGCCTCGTCCGCCGTTAACCTTTTCATGACAGAAAAATGACTGATTTATGACAGTTTTCCGGGGTTTTCCGAATGCGGAAAGCGGCATTCCGTTAACGATATTTTCAAGGGCAGATGAGACACGGGCCGCAGCGGGCGAGAAGTTCCGCACCACAAAGGGTCTTTGCGTGCGCATTCGGAACATTCTGAAAACTTTCGTGAATCGACGGGTGCGTACAGACGGGTCGCTGATCCGGCATGCGCGGGTTGCCGTAATCGGAATGTCGGTTGCGCTACTGATCCTTTCGCTGTTCGTCCTGGCGGTCGCCTCCATTAACCAACTGGGCGTTGCGCGGCTGGTCGACCACCGGTTCGGCCCGCTGAGCGACCTGCAGACAGTGACCAGCAGCTATGAGCAGGCGCTGGGCATCGCCAACAAGGTGCAGAGCGGGAATATGACGCCCGAAGGCGGCGCGAGCGCGCTGTCGTCCCTGCAGGACAGAATCGCGCGGGCCTGGTCCGCGCTGGACGGGGAAGTGCCGGAGCAGGCGGGCGGCATCGTCTGGAGCGAATTGCTGCAGGAACGGGAATCGGCGGACAAGGGCATGTCGCAATTGCGCATGCTGCTGGAGCGGAACGATCGCGACGGGCTGGATTTCTTCCTGTCGGGCACCTTCTACACCCATGTCGACCCGCTGCTTACGGTGTCGGGCGATTATATGGAGGGGCTGCGCGGCATGGCGTTGTCCGAACGGCGCACGCTGTCCGCCATAGCGACCGTCACGCAGGCGCTGTTCAGCGGCGTCGTCGTCCTGGGAATCGCTATTGGCTGGTATGTGCTGCGGCTGGCGAACCGCAAGATCATCATTCCCCTGTCCGACATTGCATCCTTCACGGCCGCAACCGGCCTAGAGGACGAAGTGCCGCATCAGGACCGGAGCGACGAAATCGGCGACATCGCGCGGGCGATCGCGCTGGCCGGGCAACGCGCGCAGGAAGGCAGGCGGCTGAGAGAGCAGAAGCGGGCGGCGGAGGCGGCCCTTACGTCCCGCGAGCAGGCCGCAGCCGAGGCGGCGCAGCGGCGCGCGGAGTCGCTGGACCAGATATTCGGCCGGTCCGACGCCGAGCTGCGCGACCTGGCGGGGGGCCTTGCTGCGGCGGCGCAATCGATGCGCGAGATGGCGGTGGGGATGGAGCTGATTTCCGGCACGTCGCAGGACATGGCGACGGCCGCGAGCCGGGACGTCGATGATATCGCGGCAACGATGACCCAGATCGAGGACGCAAGCACCGCGCTGACCGGCATGATGGGCGAGGTGGAGAAAACCATCGCCTCGACCCGTGAGCAGGCGGCGAGCGTCCATGTCCGCAGCCAGGACAACCGGACGCACGCCAATGCCCTGCGGCAATTGGTGCAAGGCATATCCGGCATGCTGGACCAGATCAGCGGCATTGCCCAGCAGACCGACATGCTGGCGCTGAACGCCGCAATCGAGGCAAGCCGCGCGGGGGCGGCGGGGCAGGGGTTCGGCGTGGTGGCGCAGGAAATCAAGCAGCTTGCTTCGCAGACGCAGGCGGCGGCGCGCGAAATTGGCGAGCAGCTAGGCCGGATCGCGGACACGAGCGACGCCGTGCTGGGCAGCGTCTCGCTGGTCGAGCAGATGGCGGCGGGCGTCAGCCGCAATTCGGACCGCATTGTCGAGGCGGTGACCAGTCAGGGTCATTCGAGCCGGGAGATCGCGATCGCCGTCGCCCATGTCAGGGGCGGCGCGCGCAGTACGGCCAATGGGGTCAGCGAATTGCGCGACAGGGCGAGCGATGTCCGCCAGTCGGCGAAGGGCCTGCTGGAAACCGCCGACGCCATTGCGGGGAAGGCCGAGCGGCTGCGCAATGCGTTCGGACGGCTGGCGGAGGATGTCAGGACGGCGGCTTAAGGCGCGGGCAGGGACATGCCGCGTTAGCGACTCATCGGCAGTTGCGGGGGCTTAGCTACCGCCGTTCGCCCTGAGCGTGTCGAAGGGTTGCGCTTTCTTGAAACGAAGAAGGGCGGTGCTTCGACAGGCTCAGCACGAACGGGATGTGGAGAGTAGGCGGCGTCTCTAATTGCCGGGCTTGGCCGCCGACGCAGCGCCCTTCTGGCAGTGATAGACCAGACGCTCATTGGGTTGGGGCGGCAGGATGGCGCGCAGGTCGTCCTGCATGCGCTTGATCTTCTCAATGGCCTGCGGATCAGTGGAGCACTGGCCCGAATCCGACTTGGCCCTTACCTCCCGCGCCCGTTCCAGCGTTTCGGCGTCGGCGAGATAGCGTTCCGACCGGTAGGTGCCGGTTTGCGGATCGAAACTGTTGACGGACAGAACCGCCTGTTCGGCCGGGGCGAGGATGCGGCTCCAGATTTCCCCCGCGGGGCCGCGGGTGGGAATGAACTGCGTCTTGCCGTTAACGCAGCCGCCCGCCGCCCAGTTGATCGCCACATCATTCATGTCCGACACGGTGATGCGGCTGCGCGCGGTGTCGATAAGGCAGATATTGTCGCCAAGCGGCGCATAGGTGGATGCGCTTGTCACCTGGCCATCATCGGGCATGACAACACGCTCGTCGATGCTGGAGAAGCTTGGCCGGAGCAGGAAGGTGAGGAGCGCGCCGAGAAGGAGCGCGCCGCCGCCAATGCCGAACCACATCGCCGGTTTCTGCTTGCCCTGATTATAGTTCAGCCCGGCGGCGCCGATGCCGAGTACGGCCAGGGCGAGGAGGACGGCGGCGATCGCCATCGCATTCTCACGCCCGGAAATCACCTGCTGCTCCGCCGACTCGCGGGCCTTCGCCATGGCTGCGTCATGGGCTTCGTCGCGCGCGCGGGCAGCAGCGTCCTTCTGCGCCGCTTCCTCCGCGGTGCGGCGGGCGTCCTCATCCGTGATCTGGGCGATCGACTTGCATTCGGCCGTGGTGCGCAGGAACTGGACGCCCGCCTGGCGGAGAAAATTTGCGATCTCCCGGTTCGACACGGCAAAGCCGAATTCCGCGTCATTGCCGCCATCGGACACCGAGCCGAAACTGTTGACGCCAAGCACCCGGCCGCAATCATCGACCAACGGGCCGCCGCTGTTCCCCGCCGCGAGCGGCGCGGTGTGCAGGATGGTGTCGTAACCCTTGCTGCTGCGGCCGGACGAGATGTTGCCGCTGGTCTTTACCGGGATCAGCGGTTGAACCATCTGCTGCAGGTCGAGGCCCTGGGCGCGGTCCACGGTGCCGGGATAGCCGATGGCGGTGACATGCTGGCCGTCCTGCGGCGCTCCGGCATAGAAGGTGCTGACGGGCAAAGCGCCCTCGTCAAGCTGGATCAGGGCAAGATCATTGCCGGGCGAAAAAGCGACGATCTTGCCGCCATAGCTTTTCTTGCCCTCCGACGGGACCACGCCGATCACGAGGTTTCTTTCCTCGCGGACAAGCTCCACCACATGGGCGTTGGTCAATATCTTGTCGGGCGCGACGGCAAAGCCAGTGCCGTGGCCGACAAAATAGGACTGGTTGCCGTCCGTGGCGACGATCGCCACGCGGACGACCCCGCGCGCGGCGGCGGTCAGGTCCTGCTGATCGGCGCGCGCGACGGAAGCAAAGCCGGCAAGGCACAGAATCAGGGCGAGGCGGCGGATCAGAGTCATTACGCGCGCACTACATATGGGCTGCGGGACGCTTGTAAACGGGAAACCCTTTCCACCCTCCCGGAAGGGAACTTACAAGCGAGGTTTGAGCGCAAGGGGCGGGAAGCCTTCTCGTCGCGGCGCGGGCAGGGTAGACGCATGAACCAGATGACTCACCCCCAAGCCCCTCCAGCGGCGATCGACGCCGATGCCGCATGGGCCGCCTTTTCCAGCCGGGACCGCGATCAGGACGGCCGTTTTGTGGGCGCGGTGCTCACAACCGGCATCTATTGCAAGCCAAGTTGCCCGGCGCGCCATCCGAAGCGGGAGAATGTCCTGTTCTTTCCCGACGCCGCCGCCGCGCGGCACGCAGGCTTTCGCGCATGTCTGCGCTGCCGCCCCGACGAGGCGGGACGGGACAGGCTGGCGGTGGAGAAGGCGCTGGCGCTGATCGCGGCGGCCGAGGAGCCTTTGCCGTTGGAGGCGCTGGCCGAGGCGGTTGGCTATGCGCCGCATCATTTTCACCGGCTGTTCAAGCGCGATACGGGCGTCACCCCGGCCGCCTATGCGCGGAAGCTGCGCGCAGACCGGCTGGAGACAGCGCTGTCCGAAGGGGGGAGCGTGACCGAGGCGATCTATGATGCGGGCTATAATGCGCCGAGCCGCGCCTATGCGGATGCGGGCAGGCGGCTGGGCATGACGCCGAGCGCCTGGAAGAATGGCGGGCAGGGCGTGACGATCCGCTACACCGTCGCCGACAGCAGCCTTGGCCCCATGCTGATCGCCGCGACCGACAGGGGATTGTGCCGGATCAGCTTTGACGAGGATGAGACGGAGTTGGAGCGGCGTTTCCCCAATGCGGATATTCTGCCGGCGGACAAGAATTTCGCTGATCTGGCGGAGGAAGTGGTGGCGCTGGCCGATCACCCGGAGCGGCGGATGAACCTGCCGGTGGACGTACAGGGCACAGCGTTCCAGCAGGCGGTTTGGGACGCATTGCGCGCGATTCCGCCAGGCCAGACCCGCACCTATAAGCAGGTGGCGGAGAGCATCGGCAAGCCGGGCGCGGTGCGGGCGACGGGAACGGCCTGTGGCGACAATGTGCTGGCGGTGCTGGTGCCGTGCCACCGGGTATTGCGCAGCGATGGCGGGATTGGCGGTTACGCCTATGGGTTGGAGCGCAAGGAAAAGTTGCTGGAGCGCGAGCGAAGCGCATAAGAGCACAGATCTTCAGCTCTCTCTAAAAAATACATTCATGATTGTCTTTTATAGGAGGCTGTGCAAGCCTCGCCCTGACCCCTCCACAAGATCTGGGGCAAGAGAGGATGGCCAATGACCATAGAGGAAATCCAGTTCGATCCTTCGCCCGCGCGGCTCGCCGATCTGCGGCAGCGGGTCGCCAACGCGCATCTGCCCCATGATTTTGCGAATGCCGACTGGTCCTATGGGATGAATGGCGACGTGCTGCGCGACCTGCTGGATTACTGGCGGGACGGATATGACTGGGACGGGCAACAGCAGGCCATCAACAGCTTCAAGCATCACCGGGTGACGATAGACGATGTGCCGGTGCATTTCATCCGGGAGCCGGGACGCGGCCCCGCGCCGATGCCGATCATCCTGTCGCATGGATGGCCATGGAGCTTCTGGGATCTCCACCGGGTGATTCGGCCGCTGGCGGACCCGGCCTCCTTCGGCGGCGATCCGGCCGATGCGTTTGAGGTCATCGTGCCGTCGATGCCGGGCTTTGGCCTTTCCACGCCGCTGACCAGGACAGGCATCAACTTCTGGTCGACCGCCGACCTGTGGCACAAGCTGATGACGCAGGCGCTCGGCTTCCCCCGCTATGCCGCGCAGGGCGGCGACTGGGGCGCGCTGACGACGACGCAGCTTGGCCATAAATATGCGGACGAACTGCACGGCATCCATATCTCCACGATCGCGCCGCTGACCCTATTCAACCATGAGCGGCCATGGGACATCACCGCCGGCAATCTGGCGCCCAAGGAGCTGCCGGAGAGCGAGCGGCGGGCGTTTCTGGACTGGCAGGCGCGCATCGCGGCGCATGTGTGCGTCCAGGTGCTCGACCCGCAGACGCTGGCCTATGCGTTGCATGACTCGCCGGTGGGCCTGCTGGCCTGGCTCGTCGAGCGGCGGCATAGCTGGGGCGATTGCAGGGAAGGACTTTATGCCGCGTTCGACCGGGATTTCCTGATCACGACGGCCATGATCTACTGGCTGACGGACAGCTTCGTGACCTCCGCGCGCTTCTACGCGGAGGCCGCCCGCAACCCCTGGCAACCATCCCACACCCTGTCGCCCATGGTGCAGGCCCCGACCGGCATCAGTCATTTCACCCATGACGGCACCACGGGGCTTGGCAAGGGTACGGGCGGGCTGTTCAATCTGACCTTCGAGCGCCGCCATGACCGGGGCGGACATTTCGCGCCGATCGAGGTGCCGGACATAATCATCGAGGATGTCCGGGCGATGTTCCGGCCCATGCGCCAGTCCTAGAGAATCATGTCCCCGCCAAGCAGGTTCTAGACAAAACTGTAGGGGTCGACGTCCACGGCGACGCGGGTGCCGGATTTCCAGACGACATTGCCCAGCCATTCGCGGATCGCCGCCTGCACGTCGAGCTGGCGGGTGGCGTGGACAAGCAGGCGGTGGCGGTGGCGGCCGCGCAGGACGGAGAGCGGGGCGGGCGCGGGGCCATATACGCTCATGCCGTCGATCTGCGGCGCGCTCTTGCCGATCAGGCGGGCGGTTTCGGCGGCCTCGCGCGAATCCTCGCTGGATATGATGATGGCGGCGAAGCGGCCGAAAGGCGGGGCATTGGCGCGGCGGCGGCTTTCGGTTTCGGCGGCGTAGAAGCGTTCGGAATCCCCGGCGATCAGCGCCTTGATGACGCCCGCCTCCATCATCCGCGTCTGAAGGAATACGCGGCCGGGCTTTTCCCCGCGTCCGGCGCGGCCGGAGACCTGCACGATCTGCTGGAAAGTGCGCTCGGAGGCGCGCAGGTCGCCGCCCTCCAGCCCCAGATCCGCGTCGATCACGCCGACGAGGGTGAGGTTGGGGAAATGATAGCCCTTCGTCACAAGCTGCGTGCCGACGATGATGTCGATGTCGCCGCCCTCGACACTTTTCACGAACTCGGCCGCCTTGGCCGGGGACCAGAGCGTGTCCGATGTTACGATGGCGGTGCGGGCGGTGGGCCAGCGGGCGGCGACCTCATCGGCGATACGCTCGACACCGGGGCCGCAGGCGACCAGGCTGTCCTCCTCCCGGCATTCGGGGCAGACCTTTGGCGTTGGCAGGACATGGCCGCAATGGTGGCAGGCGAGGCGGCTGGTGAGGCGGTGCTCGACCATCCATGCAGTGCAGTTGGGGCATTGGAAGCGATGGCCGCAATGGCGGCACAGGGTGAGCGGGGCATAACCGCGGCGGTTAAGAAAGAGGAGAGCCTGCTCCCCCTTTTCAAGCACTTCGTCGATGGCCTTCACAAGCGGCGGCGCTATCCAGCGGCCGCGCTCCGGCGGATCGGACAGCAGGTCCAGGCCAACAATCTCCGGCATTTCCGCGCCGCCATAGCGGCCGGGCAGCTTGATCTCCGTATAGCGGCCGATCTCCACCTGATGCCGGGTTTCGATGGCGGGCGTGGCGGAGGCGAGGATGACCGGGCATCCTTCCTGAAGTCCGCGCATCACCGCCACGTCGCGGGCGTGATAATGGACGCCATCCTCCTGCTTGAAGCTGGTCTCGTGCGCCTCATCGACGACGATCAGGCCGAGGGCCGCATAGGGCAGGAACAGTGCGGAGCGGGCGCCGACGACGACCTTCGCCTGGCCCGACGAAATGGCGCGCCACGCGCGGCGGCGCTCCGACTGGCGCAGGCCGCTGTGCCAGCTAACGGGCACGGTGCCGAAGCGTTTCTCGAACCGTTCGAGGAAAGGTTCGGTGAGGGCGATTTCGGGGAGCAGGACAAGCACCTGCCGCCCGCCGCGGATGGCGCTGGCGATCGCCTCGAAATAGACTTCCGTCTTGCCGGAGCCGGTGACGCCGTCGAGCAGGAAAGGCTCGAATGTCTGGGCATCGACGGCCGCGACGAAGCGGGCGGCGGCGGCGGATTGTTCCTCGCTGAGCGCGGGCGGGGCGAAGTCCGGATCGGGATCGGGGAAGGGGGTGTCGGTGGAGACCTCCACGGGTTCGAACGCGCCGGATTTGACGAGGCCCCGGATCACGGCGTCGGACACGCCGCCGATCAGCGCCAGTTCGCGCACCAGCCCCTGCCGCCCGCCGATGCGTTCGAGGGCCTGGGTGCGCTGCTCCGTCATGCGGTCGGGCGCGTCGCCGGTCGGGCGATATTCGATGACGGTGCGCGCGCCCTCCAGCGCGGACAGGGAGGCAAGCGCCATGCGCAGCACGGCGGCAGGCGGAGCGAGATAATAGTCAGCCGTCCATTCGATCAGGCGGCGGAGCGGTGCGGGGATTGGTGGCGCGTCCAGCACGGCCAGCAGGTTACGGAGCCGGTTGTCGCCCACTGTCTCCGCCTCCTGGAAACTCTCCGGCTCCCACACCACGCCGACAAGCTGCCGCGGGCCGAGGGGCGCTACGACAATGCTGCCCGGCTCCACCTGCATGCCGTGGGGGACGCGATAGTCGAGCGGGCCGAGGGCTGCATTGAGGAGGAGGACGCGGGCGCGAGTCATGCCCCCTAGTTAGGGACGATGGCGGGGAAAGGGAATCGCCGCGTCGAAAGGGTATTCGAAGAAAGCCGCCAGCGCGATGGGGACAATCTTTTCCTTTGGCGGATACGATGGCACAGTGGCGTCAGACTTGGCGATTGCGCGCCTTCCCCGATGGGAGAATGGCCACGATGGGAGAATGGCTTGGCCGACTGCGAAATCATCGGCCGCCACCGCATATTGTTCGTCATGGCGGTCGGCGCCGAATATGGGGTCCATCTGCAAAGGCGGTTCACGCCGCTCCTGACCGGCGTAGGACCGATCGAGGCGGCGATCACGACCGGCATAGCCCTGGCCGATATGGCCCGGTCAAAGACGCTTCCCGATCTTGTGGTATCGCTCGGCTCGGCGGGGTCGCGCGCATGCGCTCTTGGCGAGATATATCAGGTCGCCAGCGTATCGTGGCGCGACATGGATGCCTCCGCACTGGGGTTTCCGAAAGGCGTGACCCCGTTTCTGGATCATCCGGCCGATATACCCCTGGTGACGCCGATCGACCTGAAGGCGGTAAGGCTATCCACTGGCGCGAACATCGTGACAGGGGACGCTTATGCTGCCATCGACGCGGACATGGTGGACATGGAAACCTTCGCCGTGGCGCGCGTGTGCCAGAATTTCAACGTGCCGCTCATGGGCTTACGCGGCGTGTCTGACGGACCCGGCGACCTTGACGGCATTAGGGGGTGGACCGAGCTTCTCTCCGTGCTCGACGAGAGGCTTGCGGCTGCAGTGGATCAACTGGCGGCCGCGCTTTCCTCAACGCGCGCCTTATGACCGCCGCCGCCGCTCTGATTGACGCCTATCGCCTGTTCCTCGCCCAGGACAGGCGGCGGTCGGTTCATACGGTGCGGGCCTATGTCGCGACGGCGGAGCGGTTGCTGGATTTTCTGGCGCGGCACAGGGGCGGAGCGGTCTCGCGCAATGATCTGACCCGGCTGGGGACGGCGGATATCCGGTCTTTCCTCGCCGACCGGCGGGGCGAGGGCATCGGCAACCTGTCGGCGGCGCGCGAACTGTCGGCGGTGCGGGGATTCCTGCGTTTCGCCGGTGGGGAGGGCGCCAGCGTTCCGGCGGTCAAGGGGCCAAGGGTCAAGCGCGGCGTGCCGCGCCCGGTTTCGCCGGATGAGGTGATCGCGCTGGCGGAGGATGTGGCGGAAACGGCGCGGGACGGATGGATCGGCGCGCGCGACTGGGCGGTGCTGATGCTGCTTTATGGTTGCGGCCTGCGGATCAGCGAGGCGTTGGGAATCACGGGCGACGCCATGCCGCTGGGCGAGACGCTGCGCGTCACCGGCAAGCGCAACAAGACGCGGGTGGTGCCGTTGCTGCCGCAGGTCAGGCAAGCCGTCGAAGCCTATCTGGCGGTATGTCCCTGGCCGGCGGAGAAGGGAAAGGCGATCTTTCGCGGGGCGCGGGGCGGCGTGCTGGACCCGGCGCTGATCCGGCGGGCGGTGCAGGGCGCGCGGGGACGGCTGGGCCTGTCGGAGCGGACGACACCGCATGCCCTGAGGCACAGTTTCGCGACGCACCTGCTGGGCCGGGGCGCGGATTTGCGGTCGTTGCAGGAACTGCTTGGCCATGCCAGCCTGTCGTCGACGCAGGTCTATACCCAGGTGGACGCCGCCTATCTGCTCGATATCTACCGCAACGCCCATCCGCGGGCGTAGGAGGCCGTCTCAATCCTTTTTCGTGGCTGACGGTTTCCAGGTGATGAGCCGCCAGACATAGAGGATGGCGATGACCACCACCACGGCGGTCGAGATGGGGCCGATATATTTGTCGATCTCGCGGAAATTATAGCCCAGCACATAGCCTGCATAGGCAAGGATCAGGTTCCAGATCGTCGCGCCCGCCGCCGTCCAGAGCAGGAAACGGATATGCCCCATGCGGAACAGGCCAGCGGGCAGCGAGACCATTGTGCGGAAGGTCGGCATGAAGCGGAAGCCGAACACGATGACCTGCCCATAGCGTTCGAACAGGCGATTGAGCGCCTTTACATGACCCCAGTCCAGCGTCGCCCAGCGGCCGAAGCGGTCGACCAGCGCCTTGATGCGCCGCATGCCCAGTTTCAGCCCGACCAGATACCAGAAATAATTGCCGATCGTGGTGCCGACCGTTCCCGCGATCATCAGCGGGAGCATCTCCATCCTGCCCTGACCCACGCGAATGCCGCCGACGCCCATGATGAGTTCCGACGGAATGGGCGGAAAGACATTTTCCAGCACCATCAGGAAGCCGATGCCCCAATATCCGCCGGAATCGATCAGGTGGAGAACCCAGTCAGTCATGGCTTATCCGTCTTCCGTCATCCCAGCGAAAGCTGGGATCTCAGGAAAGGAAGCGCCATCCGGCCTGAGATCCCAGCCTGCGCTGGGATGACGTAGGAGGGGAGGCACAACTCTGCTCTTATCCCCGCGCCTTCAGCCGCGCGTCGATGGCGTCCCAGATCATGCCGCCGGTGTCGGTGCCGTCAAAGGCGTCAATGGAGACGATGCCGGTGGGCGAGGTGACGTTGATTTCCGTCAGCCATTTGCCGCCGATCACATCTATGCCGACGAACAGCAGGCCGCGCCTCTTCAGTTCAGGACCCATGGCCGCGCAGATTTCGCGTTCTTCCGCCGTCAGTTCGGTCTTGGCAGCGGAACCGCCGACCGCGAGGTTGGACCGGATTTCGCCCGCGCCCGGAATGCGGTTGACCGCGCCCGCCACTTCACCGTCGACGAGGACGATGCGCTTGTCACCGCTGGCGACGCCGGGGATGAACGCTTGAACCATGAAGGGTTCGACCCATGACGCCTTGAACAGTTCCACAAGGGCGGAGAGGTTTGAGCCTTTGCCATCGACATGGAATACCGCGTTGCCGGCATTGCCGTAGAGCGGTTTCACGACGATCTCGCCATGTTCGGCGAGGAAGCTTCTCACTTCCGCAAGGCTGCGGGTGATCATGGTGGGGGGCATGAAGCGCGCATAGTCGAGCACGAACAGCTTTTCCGGCGCGTTGCGGACGGCGGCGGGGTCGTTGACGACCAGCGTTTCGCCCTGGATGCGCTCCAGCAGGTGCGTGGCGGTGATGTAGGAGAGGTCGAAGGGCGGGTCCTGCCGCATCAGCACGACGTCTATGTCGCGGCCAAGGTCCAGCTTCACGGGATCGCCGAAGGTGAAATGATCGCCCTGAACCTTGCGCACCTCCACCGGGCGAACGTCGGCAATGACCCGGCCGTCGCGGAAAGTGAGGTCGGGCGCAAGATAATGATAGAGTTTGTGTCCGCGCTTCTGCGCCGCGAGCATGATGTGGAAGGTCGAATCCCCGCCGATCTTGATGCCTTCCATCGGGTCCATCTGCACGGCGACATTCAGGGTCATGTGGTTCTCTCTTCCTCATCCATTTCGAAGTTCGTCATGCTGAACTTGTTTCAGCATCCATGAGCACGGACGCTGCATTGCCATGCGCCGCCGGAGCCAATGGACCCTGAAACAAGTTCAGGGTGACGAAGAAGGGGGAATGGGCGAACGGCTCACCCCCCATGCCAGACGTTGGTCAGATGGCGCGGCGCGCGGCCGGGCGCAAGGAGCATCACGTCGATTCGCATGTCATCGCCCGGCTGGGCATAGTCCGGCCACAGGATTTCGGCGGCGCGGGCAACGCGGGAGAGGCGGCGTTCGTCGATGGCGAAATCGAGTTCGGCGGCGGTTGCGCGGGCCTTCACCTCCACAAAAGCGACCATGTTTCCGCGCCGGGCGATCAGGTCGACTTCGCCCAGTGGGGTACGAACGCGGCGGGCGAGGATTTTCCAGCCCTTCAGCCGCAGCCACCAGCCGCAGATGCGCTCGGCCTGGCGGCCGCGCTTTTCCGCCCTCAGCCTGGCGGGTTCGGGTTGCCTCATCCCTTCAGGATCATGGCGCGGGCGTAAAGCTCACGGCGGTCGAGGCCGAGCTTCTTCGCCACTTCTCCGGCGGCCTTGGAGACGGGCAGGCGCTCCATCGCCTCCAGCAGCGCGGCGTCGGCGTCTTCCTCGCTTGCAGGTTCAGCTTCTCCCGGCGGGCCGACGATGACGACGATCTCGCCCTTGGGCGGCGCATCGGCATAGCGGGTGGAGAGCGCGGAGAGGGGACCAGTCACGGTTTCCTCAAACGTCTTGCTGATTTCCCGCGAGACGGCGGCATCGCGGTCGCCCAGCGCCTCCGCCATCGCGGCGAGGCTGGCGGAAAGGCGCGGGCCGCTTTCGTAGAAAATGAGGGTCGCGCGCAGGGCGGAGACTTCCGCGAGGGCATCGGCGCGCGCCTTCACCTTTGCGGGCAGGAAGCCCATGAACAGGAAACGGTCGGTAGGCAGGCCGGAAAGGGTGAGGGCGGTGATCGCGGCGCTGGGGCCGGGCAGGCTGGTGACGAACCGCCCGGCGGCGCGCGCGTCCCGCACAAGCTTGTAACCCGGATCGGAGATGAGGGGCGTTCCGGCGTCGGAAAGCAGTGCAACCGATTCGTTAACCATGCGTTCCAAAAGCCGGGCGCGGAGGGTGTCGCTGGAATGATCATGATAAGGGACCATCGGCCGGTCGGACCCGGCATGGCGCAGCAGTTTCGCGCTGACGCGGGTGTCCTCTACCGCGATCACGTCCGCCAGACGCAGGATTTCGGCCGCGCGCGGGGTCAGGTCGGCAAGGTTGCCGATCGGACCTGCTACGATGTAAAGGCCGGGTTCAAGAGAAGGCTTCATAAGGAAAGCAGATGACAGAGACGGGTGCCGGACGGCAAGCGGGCATATGGTCCGCGATGGGAAGAAGCGGGCGCATTCTGTTTGCCGCCTGCACTCTGCTGGTCGCCGCCTGTCAGTCCATCGTTCCCAAGGGCACCGGTCCGACGCCGCCGCCCGTCACGACTCAGCCGGGCGTGGAGCAGGGCCTGCCCACCGACACGCTGCGCAACCGCGTCGCCCTGCTGGTGCCGATGACCGGACCGAATGCCGGTGTCGGCCAGTCCATCGCCAATGCAACGACGCTGGCGCTGCTGGACAGCCGGACGGAAAAGGTGCGCGTCACCACCTATGACACGAATCTGGGCGCTGGCGCTGCCGCGCAGAAGGCGATTGCGGAGGGCAACAAGCTGATCCTCGGTCCCCTGATCGCGTCGGACGTGCGCGCCGTCAGCCCGATCGCGCAGAAGGCCGGGGTGCCGGTCATCAGCTTTTCCAACGACAGCAGCGTCGCGGGCAACGGCACCTACCTGATGGGATACAGCCCCACCCAATCGATCGAGCGGGTGATCACCTATGCGCGGGGCAAGGGGCTGACCCGGTTCGCCGCGCTGGTGCCGCGCGGCGTCTATGGCGAGCGGTCGGGCAACGCGCTGCTGCGCACGGTCGAAAGCGCGGGCGGGACGGTGGTGTCCATGCAGACGTTCGACCGGTCGGCCGGATCATTTGCGGCGGCCGTTCAGAAGCTGCCGCAGGGCGACGCCTATGACGCGATCCTGATCGCTGACAGCGGCCGCACGGCGATCCAGATCGCGCCGCTCGTGCGCAAGCGCGGCGCGGCCGGCGCGCGTATCCTGGGCACGGAATTGTGGAACACGGAAAGCGCGCTGGCGGGCAATGCCGCGGTCAATGGCGCATGGTTTGCGAGCGTGTCCGACACCTATTACCGGCAGCTAGCGACGAAATATCGCGCGCGGTTCGGCGCCGCGCCGTTCCGCCTGTCCTCGCTCGGCTATGACGCTGTGCTGCTGACGGTGAAGATGTCGCAGGAGTGGAAGCCGGGCACGCCGTTCCCGGCCAGGCGGCTGAGCGATGCGGGCGGCTTCACCGGGATCGACGGGGCATTCCGCTTCGGCGCGAACGGGGTTGCCGAGCGGGCGCTGGAGGTGAGCCAGATCAATCCGGGGAGCTTCACCGTGATTGACGCGGCGCCCAGGGGGTTTGGGCAGTAAGAGCACAGCGAACAGTCCTGAGGCTCCTTCCCGTTCAGGCTGAGCGAAGTCGAAGCCCTGACCTGAACGGAGTGAAGGCGCCTCGCTTACGCTCGGCAGAGCCCCCTTCGACTGCCCGCCTGCGGCAGGCGCTCAGGACAGGCTTCGACTTCGCTCAGGGCGCACGGAATGCGGTGATCATTCCTCAAACGATGGTCTGGCCGGTCTTTTCCCAGTCCGCCAGGAAGCCGGCGATGCCCTTGTCGGTCAGGACATGGTTGAACAGCGCCTTGATGACGGCCGGGGGGGCGGTCATCACGTCTGCGCCGATCTTTGCGGCCTCAAGGACGTGGATGGGGTGGCGTACGCTGGCGACCAGAATCTCGGTCTCAAAGGCGTAATTGTCATAGATGAGGCGGATGTCCTCGATCAGCTTCATGCCGTCAAAGCCATTGTCATCGTGGCGGCCAACGAAGGGCGAGATGAAGGTCGCGCCAGCCTTCGCCGCGAGCAGCGCCTGATTGGCGGAGAAGCAGAGGGTCACATTGACCATCGTGCCCTCATCCGACAGCGCCTTGCAGGTCTTGAGGCCGTCGATGGTCAGCGGCACCTTGATGCAGACATTGTCCGCAATCTTCCGCAGGATTTCCGCTTCCTTCATCATCGTGGGATGATCGAGCGCGACCACTTCGGCGGAAACCGGACCATCGGTGAGCTTACAGATTTCCGCGACGACCTCGACGAATTTGCGGCCGGACTTGTGGATCAGCGACGGGTTGGTGGTCACGCCGTCCAGCAGGCCGGTGTCGGCCAGTTCAGTGATGTCGGCGATGTCGGCGGTGTCGGCGAAGAATTTCATGGGTCGGCCCCTTCCGGCGGATGATTCGTTGGCGCCGCTATAGAAGGACGCTCATCCCCCGTCATCCCGTGAAGGGCGCACAGGCCAGTCACTACTTAGTCGAAGCCGGTGAATACCAGCTTCTGCACTCGCCGGCCCGTGGATACTTCCGTCGCATAAATATTGCCCGCCGAGTCGGTGGCGATGCTGTGCAGCCAGGTAAATTGCCCGGCCTGCCGACCGTTACGGCCGATCGCGCCCAGCACTTGATGCGTCTCGCGCAGGAGTATCCAGATGCGGCCGTTCATCATGTCCGCGATGTAGAGATATTTTTCGTCCGGAGAGAGGGCGACGTCCGTCACCGTACGGGTGCCGCGCGTTTCGGGAGCGATGGCGACATCCCGGACAAACTGCATCTTGCCCTTGGCGTCCCTGCGGAAAAGCTGGGCGCGGTTGTTGCGGCGGTCGCAGACATAATAGTCGCCGCCCTTCGTCTTGACGATGCAGTGGACGATATCGCCGAAATTCTTCGCTTGCGGGTTCGCGCCGCCATCCGCGTCGCTCATCGCCTTGCTCACGTCGAAATGGCCGTCCGAGGGGATGTCGGCGGGCGGCGTGGCATAAGCGCCCCAATATTCGCGAAAGCCGTTCGCCTTGCCGTCAAAGCCCATGATCCGCTTGTTGATATAGCCATCGGCGACCAGCACCTCATTGCCCTCGTGGAATATGTCCGACGGGTTGCCGAGCGATGCCTTGTCCTGATTGCCCGCCGTCTTTTCGCGCCTGCCGAAGCTGCGGATGAACTTGCCGTCGGCGGTGAAATTCAGGACGGCGTGGTCGCCATCGCCATTGCCGCCGAACCAGACGGTCTTGTCCGCATCGACATAGATGCCGTGGCCGGATTTTGGCCACTGGCTGACGCCGTCGATCACAGGGCCAGTGTCCGGCCCGCCCCAGCCGTCGAGATAAGCGCCCGCTTTGCTGAAGCGGACGATGGTCGGGGCGGGGCGGCAACATTTGGCGGCGGGCGGGTTGAGCGCCAGGCCGGTGTCGGTAGCCCCCAGCGAATGGGGGCGGTGGATCACCCAGACGTCATCGTCCTTGTCGACCGCTACGCCGCTGACCTGCCCCAGCATCATGTCGTCGGGCATGGTCGGCCAGGCGGCATCGACCTTGAAACGGGGGATGGGGGTTCCCGCTGGCGCGATATCCTCGACAAAGAGCGCCGCGAGTGCGGGTTCGCGCGCGGCGGGCTTGCCGGCGGGTGTCTGGCTGCCGTTCTGGGCCGTTGCGGAGGCGGACAGGCAAGCGAGGGCGAGCAGGGCGGAAAGGCTGGCGGTCGGGACCATGCGGGCCATAGTGCGTCTCCCGTAAAAAGCTTTGCCCGGCGATCCGCCGGCGCACGGAATATCCCCCGGCTTTACCGGAATTGCCAGCGGGATTGTCGCACCGCAACAGAGCGGAAACAGGAAAAACGCAAAGCGCGGGCTATTGCTGCTTTTCCGCCGGTTGTTGCGCCGGGGCAGTGGCGGGAAGGGGCGGCGGCGCGACCGGTCCGCTGGGCGCAGGCTCGGTGGGCCGCAGCGGCGCAATGTCGAGGTTTAGGCCGTTGGGGCCGACGCCGATCGACAGATTGCCGATGTTGGTTTCCACGCTGATATTGGCGATGGCGTTGACCAGATCCTCGTCATTGTCGGCGGGGGTCTCCGTTTCGGTCGGTTCGCCGATGGCGCGGGAGGTGAAATCGCGCCAGATGCGCGCCGGGATGCCGCCGCCCGCTATGCCGGGGAGCGGGGTGTTGTCGTCATTACCGACCCACACCGCCGTCACCAGACCCCCGGCATAGCCGACGAACAGGGCGTCGCGATTATCCTGCGTCGTGCCGGTCTTGCCGAAGGTGCTGGTGCGCAGCGCGGCTGCGCTGCCGGTGCCGCGATTGGCGGCGGAGGAGAGAAGGTCGCGGATCATCTCCAGCTCGTCATCGCTGAACGCCTTCTGCCGGTCCATCAGCTTGGCGAGCCAGCTCTGTTCCTCCGGCGGCAGGCCGTGGCCGATAACCGGATAGGCCCCCGCGGCGACGGACGCATAGGCTTGTGTCAGCTCCAGCAGGGTGATTTCCGATGTGCCGAGCGCAAGGCTGGGGTCCTCGCCCAGCGGGCTGCGCACGCCAAGGTCGCGAGCCGCCCGGATCACGTTCCTGATTCCGACCTTTTCCGCCAGGCGGACGGCGGCGACGTTGCTGGACACGGCGAATGCCTGACGCAAGGTGATGCGGCCGCGATATTTGCGGTCATGATTGGCGGGGCGATATTCGCCCTCCGTGATCGGGGTATCGTCGATCATGTCGTCCGGGGTCATCCCGGCGCGGAAGGCGGCAAGGTAGACGAACAGCTTGAAGGTGGAGCCGGGCTGCCGCCGCGCCTGAATGGCGCGGTTGAAGGCGCTTTTCTGATAGCTTTTCCCGCCGATCATGGCGACGACGCTGCCGTCCGGCTTCATGGTGACGATGGCGACCTGCGCCTTGCCCAGCGGCGCGCGGCGGGCAGCGCCCTCGGCTATTTTCTGCAGCTTCGAGTCCATCGTCGTGGTCACGTCCTGCGCGCCATAGACGGCCCCGGCGCGATCGCGCGCCTCCGGCAGCACCCAGTCGGCGAAATAAGTGCCGCTGGTCGATTCCGGCGCTTCCGTCACGTCGAGGATAGCGGGGCGGGTTTCGCGCTCCTGCTCCGGCGTCAGGAAACCGGCCTCGACCATCGCATGGATGACGAGCTTCGCGCGGGCGCGGGCCCCCTCCAGATTGCTGGTCGGGGCAAGGCGGGAGGGCGCCTTGAGCAGTCCGGCGAGCATGGCCGCCTGCGCGACCGTCAGCCTCTCTGGCTGCCGGTTGAAATAGTGGAGAGAGGCGGCGCGCAGGCCGTAGACATTGTCGCCGAAATAGACGTTGGACAGATAGCGTTCGAGGATCTGGTCCTTGGTCAGCCACGCCTCCAGCCAGAAGGCGATCAGCGCCTCGCGCAGTTTACGCCCCGCGGTGCGGTCATTGGTGAGGAACACGCCCTTGGCAAGCTGCTGGGTGATGGTGCTGCCGCCTTCCTTGGTGCCGCCCGCCCACAGGTTGCGCCACATCGCGCGGGCGATGCCGCGCGGGTCGATGCCCCAATGGCTGTAGAAGCGGCGGTCCTCGATCGCCATGAAGGCTTCGGGCACGCGTTTGGGCAGGTCGGCGATGGCGACTGGCTTGTCGATAATCGCACCCTTGCGCGCGATGACCCTCGCGTCGGCGGAGATCAGCGTGATGCTGGGCGGCGCGATGGGCTTTAACGAACGCGAAAGCGGCGCAGTGACCGCCAGCCAGGCGACCAGCGCGAAGAAGATGGCGAGCAACCCGGCCGCGATCCACGCGAGGATGCGCAGCTTCTTGCGGAAAGGCGTTGGCGGCGGAAAGGAGCTGGGCGGGCCGCCAAACGGAACCGGTCCCGTCGTCGCGGGATGCGGCGTCGCGCCAAAGTCCACGGGGCCAGAGGGTGCTTCGTTCATGACTGACGGATAGACTGTATTATTGACATGATACAGTCAAGCTCCCCTTTCGGGAACGTCGCACGATTGGAGCGGGTGAAGGGAATCGAACCCTCGTCGTAAGCTTGGGAAGCTTCTGCTCTGCCATTGAGCTACACCCGCGATGCGCCCGCAATCCTAAGTTTTGGGGATGGCGTCAAGTGGCATCACGCGATCGTCATCAGGCTGGCATTGCCGCCCGCCGCCGTGGTGTTGATGGAGGTCGACACTTCCTCCAGCAGCCAGTCGAGGCAATAGCTGCCCGCGCCGTCATGGACCTGAACAAGCGGGATCGGGCCGGGGAGGGCGGCGATGGCCTGTTGCGCGGCGATGATCTGTGCGGCGTCGCCTTCGATCAGCGCGGCGGCATAGGGACCGGAGGCGGCAAGATCGCCCGAATGCGTTATACGAGTAGCGATGCTTGCCGGGACATTCTTTTCCAGCGCGATCTTGCCATGGATGACGGCTTCATTGCCGGCCGCAAGGATGGCGGCGAGCTGTTCGATCAGACCTGCGCGGCTTTGCGGCATCAGCAGGATGCGGCCGCGCGGATGAAGGGCATAGACATTGCTTTCGCCCACGGGGCCGGGAAGCGCAATCTGCATTCCGAGCGCTGACAGGCTGCCATAATGCCTTGCCTTATCAGCCAGTTCAGGATCGCCTTGAGCATCCAGCCATAGCGCGAAATCTGACAAGGCAGGATCGATGCGGGTGGAGCTATGCTGTGGCGGCACAGGCGGATTGGCGACGAGGCGGCCGAGATAGAGCGGCCCGCCTGCCTTCGGTCCAGTGCCGGACAGGCCGCGTCCGCCAAAGGGTTGCATCCCCACCACCGCGCCGATGATGTTGCGATTGACATAGAGGTTGCCCGCCCTGATCCGGCCGCTGACATGGGCGATCGTTTCGTCGAGGCGCGTGTGCAGGCCGAAGGTCAGGCCGTAGCCGGTCGCGTTGATGTCATCGATCAGCCGGTCAAGCTGCGCCCTGCGGTAGCGGATGACGTGCAGCACAGGGCCGAACACTTCCCGGTCAAGGTCGGACAGGCTGTCCATCTCAATGATCGTCGGCGGGACGAAAGTGCCTCGGCTCGCCTCGGCGGCAAGGCCGATCTGCTCGACGGAATGGCCCAGGCTGCGCATACGGGCGATATGCGCCTCTATCGTCGCCTTGGCTTCGCCGGTGATGACAGGGCCGATGTCCACGGACAGGCGGTCGGTGCGGCCGATGCTGAGCTCGTGGAGCGCGCCCTTCAGCATGGCGAGGATGCGGCCGGCGGCTTCTTCCTGCAGGCAGAGGATGCGGAGCGCGGAGCAACGCTGTCCGGCGCTGTCGAAGGCGGAGGCGATGACGTCCGCGACCACCTGTTCGGCGAGGGCGGAGGAGTCGACGATCATCGCGTTCTGGCCACCGGTTTCGGCGATGAGGGGAATGGGCCTACCATTGGCGGATAGGCGCGCCGCAAGTTGCTTCTGGATGAGCCGGGCGACCTCGGTCGATCCGGTGAACATGACGGCGGCGGTTTCGGGCGCGGCAACAAGCGCGGCGCCGACAATGCCCTCGCCGGGCAGCAGTTGCAGGACCTCGGCAGGAATACCCGCTTCATGCAGGATGCGGACGCCCTCCGCAGCGATCAGCGGCGTTTCCTCTGCGGGCTTGGCGAGCACCGGATTGCCCGTGACGAGCGCGGCGGCGATCTGACCCGTGAAGATGGCCAGCGGGAAATTCCACGGGCTGATGCAGGTCACAGGCCCAAGAGGCGCATGCGACGGTCCAAGGGTGCGCCGGGCCTGATCGGCATAATAGCGCAGGAAATCAATGGCCTCCCTTACTTCGGAAATGGCGTTGGGCAGGGATTTTCCCGCCTCGCGCATGATGAGGCCGAGCAGGGTGGGCATGGCTTGCTGCATAAGATCGGCGGCGCGGTCCAGACAGGCGGCGCGATCGGCGGGAGCCGTAGCGGCCCAGATGGCGGCGGCGTCGTTGGCGCGGGCGAGAGCGGCGGCGACATCAGCGGGCGATGCCTCCACGACTGTCCCAACGACATCTCCATGATCAGCGGGATTGAGGACATTGCGCGGACTTTCGCCCATCCCGCCCAGGGATGGCGACGCCGTCCAGTTCCGCGCAGCGCTGGCCTGAAGCGTCTGGGTCAGGACGGCGAGGGTGGTTTCGTCCGACAGGTCCAGCCCGTCGCTGTTGCGGCGGCCGCGATAGATGCCCGAAGGCAAGTCGATCTGGTCATGCTTGCGGCCGGGCACGGGCATGGCGCGCACAATCTCGACCGGATCGGCGATCAGGTCGGCAATCGGCACGTCGGGATCGGAGATGCGGTTGACGAAGGAGGAGTTTGCGCCATTTTCCAGAAGGCGGCGCACCAGATAGGCGAGCAGCGTTTCATGCGTGCCGACGGGCGCATAGATGCGGCAGGGCCGGTCCAGCCGGTCCTGACCCACCACCTCGTCATAAAGCGGTTCGCCCATGCCGTGCAGGCACTGGAACTCATAATCGCCCGTCGCAAAGCCAGGCCCCGCCATCTGGTATATGGTGGCCAGCGTCTGAGCATTATGGGTCGCGAATTGCGGAAAAATGACGTCGCGCGCGCCGAGAAGCTTCCGCGCGCAGGCGATATAGGCAAGGTCGGTATGGACTTTACGGGTATAGACCGGGAAATCGGCCAGGCCATCCACCTGCGCCCGTTTGATCTCCGCATCCCAATAGGCGCCCTTGACCAGCCGGACCATGATCCGCCGCTCGGCGCGCCGGGCAAGGTCGATGATCCAGTCGAGCACGAAGGGGCAGCGCTTGCCATAAGCCTGCACAACGAAGCCCAGGCCATCCCAGTTCGCAAGATCCGGGTCGAGCGCCAGATCCTCCAGCATGTCGAGGGACAGTTCCAGCCGGTCCGCCTCCTCGGCATCGATGTTGAAGCCGATGCCATAGGATTTGGCGATCGCCGCGAGCGCCTTCACGCGCGGGAGCAATTCTCCCATCACCCGGCCGCTCTGGGCGCGGGAATAGCGGGGGTGGAGCGCGGAGAGCTTTATCGAAATGCCAGGGCCTTGATAGATGCCGCGTCCGTTGGACGCCGTGCCGATAGCGTGGATGGCCTGCTCATAATCGGCATAATAGCGGGCGGCGTCCGCGGCGGTGGTCGCCGCTTCGCCCAGCATGTCGTAACTATAGGCGAAGCCGCGCGCCTCCAGCGGGCGGGAGCGCCTGAGGGCTTCGGCGATTGTCTCGCCGGTCACGAACTGCTCGCCCATCATCCGCATCGCCATATCGACGCCGCGCCGGATCACTGGCTCTCCGCAGCGGGCGATCAGGCGGGTGAGGGCGGCGGCTAGACCGCGATCATTGACGCTGGTGGCGAGCTTTCCCGTGACGACAAGACCCCAGGTCGCCGCATTGACGAACAGCGAACGGCCGCCCCCCATATGCGATTTCCAATCGCCGTCGGCGATCTTGTCCCGGATCAGCGCGTCGCGGGTCGCATCGTCGGGGATGCGGAGAAGGGCTTCGGCGAGGCACATGAGGGCAACGCCCTCCTGACTGGAAAGGGCATATTCCTGCACCAGACCCTCGACGCCTGTCCCTTTATGTTTGGCGCGCAGGGCCGTGACCAGCGTTGTGGCGGTGCCTGCCGCCGCCTGACGGATGTTTTCGGGAAGTGTGGCCTGTTCCAGCAGCGCCTGAACGCAATCCGGCTCGGCCCGGCGATAGGCCGCCGTAATGGCCTGACGCAACGCGGAGGGTTCACGCACCGGCGGGGCGAAAGACGCGAAGGGGGAAGTCGGTTCGGCAGGCATGGGCACCTCTGTCAGGCAGGCAGTCTATCGATTTCCCTCAATAGCATATTCCGTTATGCCATTATGGCTTATGATTGGCCGATTATTGCATAAGATCATCGATATTCAGAAGGTATGCAGTTTATATGACTTCAAAATTCGCAAATAGCGGTCATATCGACCAATTCGATATCAGGATCATCGACCAATTGTCGCGCGAAGGCCGCATGACGGTCACCGAACTTGCGGCAAGGGTGGGGCTTTCCAAGACGCCCTGCCAGGTGCGGATGAAGCGCCTGATCGATGAGAAATATATCACTGGCTTCCGGGCGATCGTCGACCCGGTCAAGCTGGGCATGGACCATATCGCCTTTACGGAAGTGAAGCTGTCGGACACGCGGGAGGCGGCGCTGCAGGAGTTCAATGCGGCCGTGCGCAGGATCAGGGAAGTGGAGGAGTGCCATATGATGGCGAGCAGCTTCGATTATCTGCTGAAGGTCAGAACCGCCGACATCCGCAAATATCGCGCCGTGCTGGGCGAGAAAATCTCAAGCCTGCCGCATGTGGCGAGCACATCGACCTTTGTGGCGATGGAGGCGGTGAAGGAAATGGCGGGCTGAGACGCGCCGGCCGGCCGGTGCGGGCGGTCGAATGTCAGGTTCAATGCCGGAGCATCAGTGCCAGAGGATCAATGCCGGAGGATCAGGCGAAATCCTCTTTGCCGACGATCAGTACCTCGACATGATCGGGCCGCCGTTTGGTTGCGCCGCCGCTGGCGCGGGTGGCGATATAACGGCGGCGGATGGCGGTTTCGAGCCATTGCCGCCTGCCGCGCTCATGATCGATCAGGTCGCTGCTGGCGCCCTTTATCGCGGCGTTCATCGTGTCCTGGCTGATCTTCGCGACAATGTTGGAACCGTCATGGCAATCGATCCATAACGCGCCGTCCTTGGCGCGCGCATTCGCCCAATCGAATGTCAGCTTGATCCTGCCCACGCCAGCGCCCCCTGCCGATGACTGACAATATTGTTATCGAGACAATCTGCGCGGGCAAGGACAAGTTTGGAGGCGGAATGCCGCCGGAAATATTTCAATCACTTGTCTGGTGCGGACGGCGGGACTTGAACCCGCATTCCCTTACGGGAGGCGGATTTTAAGTCCGCTGCGTCTACCGATTTCGCCACGTCCGCATCCCGGCCGGAGTACCGCCCGCGCAGATGCCAGTGAAGCGTTCGGCTCCAACCGTCAAGCAGAGGTCGTCAAGGAGGAGAAGGGGGAAGCGTCAGCCTTCGTTGAGGCGTTCGCGCATTTCCTTGCCGGGCTTGAAATAAGGGACGCGTTTCGCCGAGACCGGGACAGCTTCCCCAGTGCGCGGATTGCGGCCCGTGCGCGCATCACGCGAACGTGTCGTGAAGGCCCCGAAGCCACGCAGTTCCACGCGGCCGCCAGATGCCAGTTGATCGATGATTTCGCGAAAGAACAGATCAACGATCCGTTCTATTTCTTGCAGTGTCAGTCCCTGATTATCTTCGGCCAGCTTCTGAACGAGTTCGGATCGGATCATTGCCCCTCCACTGCGCACACGACACCCCCACGCTGTCATGTTCATTGTCTTTTAACTAAAAGTGCAGGGCATGACAATCACGCTATTGGCCAAGACTTGTCCCATTAATTCAATATTTTGCTATTTGGACTGCTAAAGTCGTCATAATTGATCCGTTTCGGGTCAAAATGAAAGGCCCGCCCTATCCTTTAAGATAGGGCGGGCCCGGCAAGTATCGAGTCTGAAACGACTCAGATCATGCAGTAAGCGATCAGCCTTCGTTCTTGGCCTTCAATGCTTCGCCAAGAATGTCGCCGAGCGAAGCGCCGCTGTCGGACGAGCCGTACTGCGCCACAGCCTGCTTTTCTTCCGCGATCTGCAGAGCCTTGACCGAGAAGTTCGGCTTCTTGGCCCGGTCGAAACCGATGACCATTGCGTCGAACTTCTGACCGACCTGGAAGCGATCGGGGCGCTGCTCGTCGCGGTCGCGGCCAAGGTCGCTGCGCTTGATGAAGCCGGTCGCGCCGTCTTCGCCGGCCTGAACTTCCAGGCCACCGTCGCGGACTTCAAGAACGGTGACCGTGGTGATCGCATTCTTGTTGAGGCCGGAGCTGGACGAGGCGCCAGCGCTGCCAGCGGCCGGAGCGCCACGCTCAAGCTGCTTCATGCCAAGGCTGATGCGCTCCTTCTCGGTGTCGATGTCGAGCACGATGGCCTGAACGGCCTCGCCCTTGCGGTGCAGGTTGAGCGCGTCCTCGCCGGAAATGCCCCAGGCGATGTCGGACATGTGGACCATGCCGTCGACGTCGCCGTCCAGGCCGATGAACAGGCCGAATTCGGTGGCGTTCTTGACTTCGCCCTCGACGACCGAGCCGACCGGGTGCTTCTCTGCGAAGCTGTCCCACGGGTTCGACTGGGCCTGCTTGAGGCCGAGCGAAATGCGGCGCTTGTCCTCGTCGACTTCCAGGACGATCACGTCGACTTCCTGGCTGGTGCTGACGATCTTCCCCGGATGGACGTTCTTCTTGGTCCAGCTCATTTCGCTGACATGGACCAGACCCTCGATACCGGCTTCCAGCTCCACAAAGGCGCCATATTCGGTGATGTTGGTGACGCGGCCCGACAGCTTCGCGCCGACCGGATACTTGGCGCTCGCGCCTTCCCACGGATCGCTCTCAAGCTGCTTCATGCCCAGCGAGATGCGCTGGGTGTCGCGGTTGATGCGGATGATCTGCACGCGGACGGTGTCGCCGATGTTGATCATCTCATTGGGGTGGTTGATGCGCTTGTAGCTGAGGTCGGTGACGTGCAGCAGGCCGTCAATGCCGCCCAGATCGACGAACGCGCCGTAATCAGTGATGTTCTTGACCACGCCCTCGATGACCTGACCCTCGTGCAGGGTCTGGATGAGGCCGCTGCGCTGCTCGGCGCGGGTTTCTTCCAGAATGGCGCGGCGCGACACGACGATATTGCCGCGGCGGCGATCCATCTTGAGGATCTGGAAGGGCTGGGGGATGTCCATCAGCGGGGTGACGTCGCGCACGGGGCGGATATCGACCTGCGAACCCGGAAGGAACGCCACGGCGCCGTCGAGGTCGACAGTGAAGCCGCCCTTGACGCGGCCGAAGATGACGCCTTCGACGCGAGCATTCTCGGTGAACTCGCTTTCCAGCTTGTCCCAGGCGGCTTCGCGGCGGGCGCGGTCGCGTGACAGCATCGCTTCGCCGTGGGCGTTCTCGACGCGATCGACATAGACTTCGACTTCGTCGCCGACCTTCAGGTCAGCCTTCTGGCCCGGCATTGCGAATTCGCGCAGCGGCACGCGGCCTTCGCTCTTGAGGCCCACGTCGATGACGGCCAGGTCGTTTTCGATGGCGGTGATGGTGCCCTTGACCACGCGGCCTTCGAAGCCGCCGTCCTCGCCACCGAGAGAATCATTGAGAAGTGCCGCGAAATCATCACGCGACGGAAATGCCGTAGAGGCCATATATAAAGTCCTTCGTCGTCATTGCTGGCCGGCCGGTTGTCTCCGGCGGTCTTTGGCCAAACCGCCCAAACGGCCGCATGCCGCCTGGGCATTCGCGGGGAAATCCGTGCCGGAACGCGCCATGCCCGAAAAGCGAAAAGGGCGCTTCGAAACCCGAAGCGCCTTGACGGTCACCCTTTGCGGTGACGTTCCAGTTGCGCGTCCACAAGCGCGATCGCCCGTTGAACGGCCGCGTCTATAGCCAAATCGCTGGTATCTAGCAAGTCTGCGCCGTCCGCCTGGACGAGTGGGGCGTTAGCCCGTCCCATGTCGCGCGCGTCCCGCGCCTCTATTTCCGCGACGATGCTTTCGATGTCGGCGGCGACGCCGCGCGATTCCATCTCCAGCGCGCGGCGGCGGGCGCGTTCGCGGGCGCTGGCGGTGATGAACAGCTTGGCGTCCGCATCCGGCGCGATGACCGTGCCGATATCGCGTCCGTCGAGGACGGCGCCGCCATCCTGATTGGCGAAGTCGCGTTGCCGCTGGACGAGCGCCGCGCGCACCGCGCCATGAACGGAGACCCGCGACGCAAGCGCGCCCGTAGCCTCAGTACGCAGGTCCGGATCATCGAGCAGCGTGTCATCGAAATAGCAGGCGGCGAGGGCGCTTTTTTCCTCGTCCGGGTCCCCGCCTGTCCGCGCCACCGAAAGGCCCACGGCGCGATAAAGCAGGCCGGTATCAAGATGGGGGAGGCCGTAATGGCGGGCGAGCGCCTTGGCTATGGTGCCCTTGCCCGAAGCGGCGGGGCCATCGACGGCAATGATCATGCAACGGCCCCCAGCCCGCGCAGCAGGCCGATGAAGCCGGGGAAGCTGGTGGCGACGGGGCGCATGTCGTCGATCTCCACGCCGTTCCTGGACACAAGGCCGGCGATGGCGAAGCTCATGGCGATGCGATGGTCGAGTTTTGTCGCGATGGGACCTCCGCCGGGCAGCGGATCGCCGCCGGTGCCGTCGATGATCAGGCCGTCCTCCAGTTCCTCCACCTGCGCGCCGATCAGGCGCAGGCCGGTCGCCATTGTGGCGATGCGGTCCGATTCCTTGACGCGCAGTTCCTCAAGGCCGCGAAAGATGCTGCGCCCTTGCGCCATGGCGGCGGCGATGAAGGCGACGGGATATTCGTCGATCATGCTTGGCGCGCGCGCCGGGTCCGGCTCGACGCCGCGCAGGGTGGAGGCGGTCACGACCAGATCGCCTACAGGCTCTCCTCCGACATCGCGGGCGTTGGTCACTTCGATGCTGCCCCCCATGTCGCGCAGCAGGTCAAACAATCCGGCGCGGGTGGGGTTCAGTCCGACATTGGTGACGGTCACCTTCGATCCAGGCGCAAGCAAGGCGGCGACAACGGGGAAGGCGGCGGAGGAGGGGTCTCCGGGTACGATGATGTGGCGGGGGGAAAGCTCCGCCTCGCCGGTCAGGCTGATGATGCGGGCGCCGTCCACCTGCGTCTCGACGGTGAGATCCGCGCCGAACCCGCGCAGCATCCGCTCGCTATGGTCGCGGGTCGGTATAGGCTCGATCACGCGGGTAATGCCCGGCGCGTTGAGACCGGCCAGCAAAATGGCGGATTTCACCTGAGCCGAGGCGACAGGCAGGCGATATTCGATCGGCACGGCGGGGCAGATGCCGCGCAAGGTCAGCGGCAGGCGGCCGCCGGGACTGGCCGTAAATTCCGCGCCCATCAGGCTGAGCGGATCGATAACCCGGCCCATCGGCCGTTTGCTGAGCGAAGCATCGCCGATGAAGGTCGCCGTCAGCGCATGCGAGGAAAGAAGCCCCATGAGGAGCCGGGTGGAGGTGCCGCTATTGCCCATGTCCAGCGCCGTGGCGGGTTGGAGCAGGCCGCCCACGCCGACTCCGCTGATCCGCCATGCGCCGGTATCGTCGCGCGCGATATGCGCGCCCATCGCTTGCATCGCCGCTGCGGTGGCGAGCACATCTTCACCCTCCAGCAGTCCCTCGACACGGCTTTCGCCAACCGCCAGGGCAGAGAGCATCAGCGAACGGTGGGATATGCTCTTGTCGCCGGGAATGGCGGCCGTTCCTGAAAGGGCGGGCGCGGCGCGAAAGGTTGCGGGTTGAGGCGGGTCGGCGTGGTGAGCCATCGGTATCCGTTGATCGGGAGGGAACAAGAAAAAGCGACCCGGCTTTTGACAGTGCGGCATAGCTATGGCAAGGCGCGCATCGCTTCGCGGCGGGGATGCCCTCGACCGCGCATTTCAGCATTGATTTGAACAAGGATGGACGGCGGCACATGGTGAAGCCTGAATGGGGCACGAAACGGACCTGCCCGAAATGCGCAACGCGCTTCTACGATCTGGGCAAGGACGATCCCGTCACCTGCATCAACTGCCAGTCGCACTGGGAGCCGGAGCCGGTTCTCAAGTCGAAGCAGCCGCTTCCCTATGAGGAAATCGCGCCGAAGAAGGTGGTTGAGACCGCCGACGGCGAGCATGAGACGGTCGATGACGATCTGGATATCGATCTGGACGTCGATGACGACGAGGATTCGCCGGACAATGACGTCGATCTGGGCGGCGACGACGACCTGGGCGTCGAGCGCGGCGACGACGGCGACGACGACGACAATTAACTCTTGCAAAGGGGGCGCTCGCTGACCTAAAGGCGGCGCCTCATCGCCGGGCTACCCAGCCGGCGACATGGTTACGGGGCCTTAGCTCAGCTGGGAGAGCGCCTGCATGGCATGCAGGAGGTCAGCGGTTCGATCCCGCTAGGCTCCACCAACCATCCCTCCAGAATCATCTGGCAGAATCTTTGAAGGGCGCGTGCTATCCGCCCTGATCTTTGCAGCCCGAAACGCAAAAAACCTCCGGCGGACGATCCGCCGGAGGTTTTTTGCGCTTGTGCGGCCGTCAGTTCGAAGCGCTGTCGCGTTGTCCCTGGCGGGCGATCCACTGGGCGAGGGCCTCGAACGGAATCGGTTCGTTGAAACTGATTCCCGCCTGGCCGTTTTTCCGCCAGCGCACGGTGCCATGACGGGGCGGCAGGCCATGGACCATCAGCACCACGTCATCGTCGGCGTCGAAGGCGTCGCCCTCGGACACCTTGGCGCCGCCCTGGGAAATATCCTCGATCTCGGCATGCACATAATGGGCGCCGCGGCGCACCACGACCGCCATATTCGCCCGCAGACGGGGCGCACGGGGCACCTTGCCGAACAGCAGATCGGTCTGCTCATTGGCAAGGAAGTTGAGGACGTCGATCCGCTCGTCAAACTCGACACCGACCATGAATCCTTCGGTCCACACGATTCGGCCCGTCATCACATGACCATTTTTGATCTCGATCGACACGCTCTCGCCGGTTTCATGACTGCAATAGATATGCGCCATCAGGCCGCCGCTGGAAATGTTGCGGATCATGCACAGTTCTTCATGCCCGCCGGACATGATCTTGCCGACGCGCAGTACCGTCAGATGCCTCTTGTCGGACCTCCGCTCCACCGTGTTCGGTTGGCGCTCAATCCGGGAGACGACGGAAGGCGTTGCCGCTCCGACTTGCTCCATCTTTGCTCTCCACGCGAGTTCGTTGCCGGACTTGCCCCTCGCAAGTGCAAGAGCCGGACCCCGCCGCTCTGCCATGAAACAGGGAAAATGCTTACGATCAGAGAATGATCGCGGTTTTCCGCGCGTTAACCCCGTTTGCCGATGTGCCATAAGGGGACGCCCCCGGCTTAACCATCAATGCCGATGGCCGAAAAAGTAAACGGCGCGTTAACCGGTCGATATGAAAAGACGCGCACTTGTCCTGACCAGCGAGTCGGCCCGCCACCCCTTCCGGCAGACCCTGCCGCCCCATGTCCTTTCCGTGCCGAAGCCGTCCAGGACGCAGCGGGACGATGATCAGGACTTCAAGCTGTTCCTGTTGAGCTTTGCGGCCTTTTTCACGGTATTCTACAGCTTTATCGCCTGAAGCGGCGACTTTTCAGTCGTTCAGTCGCAGGCGCAGTGGAGCTTCCAGGCCAGCCAGGCCGAGGGCAGGCACAGCAGCGATACCAGAACCAGTTGATCAGTAATCGCGACGCCGATCGCGGTCAGGGTGATCGCGATCACTGATCCGACCACCATCGCGCCGGAATTGACGATATTGTTGGCGGCGACTGTGCGCGCCGCCTCATGCTTTTCGACCGTTGTCGTCAGGAAGGCGTAGAGCGGCACCACAAACATGCCGCCAAATGTCGCCACGCCCAGCAGGCTGCCGGTCATCGCAATAGCGTCAGGATGATAGAGGAAATCCCAGAAGGAAAGATATTGCCCCTCCGGCGCTGCCTCCCACCCACGGCAGACGAGATGGAAGGCGAACACGCAGATGCCCATGCCGATGACCGAAGCGGGCGCGAACTTCGCCGAAACCTTGCCGCCAAGCAGCCGGTTGATCGCAATCGAACCAATGGCGATGCCAATGGAAAAGATGGCGAGGAAAAGGCTGGCGACCGATTTGTTGGCCGTCAGCACATTCTTCACCAGTGGCGGGAACTGGATGAACAGCACCGCGCCAATCGTCCAGAAGAAGCTGATCGCGACAATCGCCAGATAGAGTCGGCGAATATGCATGGTGTTGCGGACCAGCGTGATCGACGCGCGGATGAAATGGAAGTCGAGCTTCATGGGCGCGCCCATCGGCGGTGCTGCGGGAACCTGACGGCCCGCCACATAGCCGATAATGGCGATCACCACGACGCCGATCGCCGCCACCTTGACCGAGATGACCCCCGCGAGGATCGTTCCGGCGAGAATCGCGATATAGGTGCCGGCCTCGACCAAGCCGGTGCCGCCCAGCACTTCGGGCGGTTGAAGATGCTGGGGCAGGATCGCGTATTTGATTGGCCCGAAGAAGGTCGAATGGATGCCCATCGCGAACAGCGCGGCCAGCATCAGCGGGATAGCGAGCACATGGACGGCGATGTCCGCCCAGGCGAGCCAGAGGCCGGTAGCGCCAACCGCCATGATGAAGATTTCCGCCAGTTTCACGATGCGGATAATGCCCGCCTTGTCCCGCTGATCGGCCAGTTGGCCGGACAGGGCGGAGAGCAGGAAGAAGGGGAGGATGAACAACCCCGTCGCAATGGCGCTGAACCAGGTTTCGGCCCGCTCATCATTATAGACGGCATAGACCACGAACAGAACCATCGCGTTCTTGAACAGGTTGTCGTTGAAGGCGCCGAGGAGCTGAGTGACGAAAATCGGCAGGAAACGACGCTTGGACAAAAGCCTGAGAGAGGCCTGCATATGGGAAAAGTCTTCTCGCTGTTTCCGGGCGTTGGGCGCAGGGTCTAGCGGCAGACGGTCGGCCTGTCCAATGCCCTTTGTTGCCGACGCCGATAGTCCCGGATCGTGACGCTTTTGTTGTCGGGCGTCGTCGCCTGCTTGTTTCGGCTTTCGCGCTGTGGCAGGCGGTGGGCGATGCTGACGCTGCCCAACCTGCTGACGCTTTCGCGAATCCTCGCCGTGCCCTTGCTTGTGTGGCTGCTCTGGTGGCCGCACTGGACCGCCGGTTATGGCATGGCGTTCGCGCTCTACTGCCTGATGGGCATCACCGACTATTTCGATGGTTATCTGGCGCGCGCGCAGGGCACGGTGTCGAAACTGGGCGTGTTCCTTGATCCTATCGCCGACAAGATCATGGTCGCGGCCGTCATCCTGATGCTTGTGGGCACCCGGCATGAGGCGGCGTCGATTACCGGCGTACATCTGATCGCGGCGCTTATCATCCTGCTCCGGGAAATCGCCGTGTCCGGCCTGCGCGAGTTTCTGGCCGGATTGCAGGTGTCGATTCCCGTGTCGGCGCTGGCGAAATGGAAAACGACATTCCAGCTCATCTGCTTGGGCGCTTTGATCCTGGCGGGGGCAATGCCGCAATTCCCATTCGTGCATATGACCGGCATCTTCACCCTGTGGGCGGCGGCGATTCTGACGCTGATCACTGGCTGGGACTATCTGCGGGCCGGCGTCCGCCATATGGATTGATCCGGCGTGGCCGGTCTCGACATTCTGTATTTCGCATGGGTGCGCGAGAGCATCGGCAAGGATGGCGAACGGATCGACCATCCGGGCGCGATGGCGACGGTTGCTGACCTGGTGATGACCCTTGCAGCGCGGGGCGGCGGCTATGCCGAGGCGCTGGGCAAGCCGGACAAGCTGCGCGCCGCGATCGACCAGCGATTCGTGCCGATGGACACGAAATTGCAGGGCGCGAAGGAACTGGCGTTGTTTCCTCCGGTCACAGGCGGATGACCATATCCTGCCGGATAGGCGAGGCGGATTTCGATCCGGCCGCCGAAATTTCCGCGCTGGAGGCGCTCGGCGGCGGCGGCGTGGCGACCTTTACCGGCATCGTGCGGGGGGATGATGGGCTGGTCACGCTGCGGCTGGACCATTATCCGGCAATGACCCAGGCGCAGGTGGATCGCATCGCGGCGAAGGCGATGGCGCGCTGGCCGTTGCTGGGGATACGGGTCGTACATCGTGTCGGTTCATTGAAGCCGGGCGAGCGGATCGTATTTGTCGGAACCGCCTCCCGCCACCGGACGGCGGCTCTGGAAAGCTGCGCCTTCCTGATCGACTGGCTCAAGACCAATGCGCCCTTTTGGAAGAAGGAAAGCTTCGCCGATGGCCGGTCAGCATGGGTCGAGCCACGGGCCGAAGATGATGCGAAGGCGGCACAATGGGAGGAGTGACGGGTCAGTAACCCCTATTTCCGGTCGGATCCGTGAGCGAGGCCAAGTGCGATCCGGTCGATCCGGCGCAGCATCGTTGTGAAACCGGCAATCTCCGCCTCATCAAATTCAGCGAAAATCCGTTCTTCCAGCTCCAGAGCCTTGGGCGCGATGGCGGCATAAAGCTGCTGACCGTCCGTCGACAGGACGAGCAGGTGCGATCTTTTGTCCGCGGGATTGGGGATGCGGTCCAGCAAGCCGCGTTCGACCAGCGTGATCGCAGCCCGGCTGACCGTGACCTTGTCCATGCGGGAATTGGCGCAGATTTCCTGCTGCGTGATGCCGGCATCCTTTTCGGCGACCAGCGCGATAACCCGCCATTCGGGAATACTGATGGCGAACAGCGCCTGATAGGCTGAAGCGATGCTGTCACTGACAAGGTTAGAGGTGAATGACAGCCGATAGGGGATGAAATCGTCAAGGCGCAGTTTTTTCGCAGGCATGCCAACTGGTAGCATTTGACACCAGTTAGGCCAATCGCCATAATAGTATCAATAGATACTATATAGGAGCTGGGCCGATGGCCGCCGATTCCGAAAATCCGTTGGGCCTGCATGGCTTTGCGTTCGCTGAATTTACCTCACCCGATCCGGCCGCTATGGCGCGACAGTTCGAGCAGCTTGGATTTGTTCCGGCCGCGCGCCGGAAGGACAGGGGGCTGACGCTTTACCGGCAGGGGCGCATCGCGTTCATCCTGAATGCCGGGGAGGGCGAACAGGCCAGCGCGTTTCGCGCCGCCCATGGCCCATCCGCCAACGGCATGGCGTTTAACGTCGCCGACGCGAAAGCGGCGCACCGCCACGCCATTCAAAGTGGGGCGACCGACGCCGACACCGCGCAGAGCGCTCTGCCGGGGACTTATGCCATTGAGGGCATAGGCGGCTCGCTGCTCTATCTGGTGGACAGTGATCCCTTTGCGGATTGGGATGAGGTGCCCGGTTGGCGAGAGGCGTCGGCGGAGCGGGGCGTCGGCCTCGACCTGCTCGACCACCTGACCCATAATGTCCGCCGGGGGCAGATGCGTGTCTGGTCCGAATTCTACGCGACGCTGTTCGGTTTCGAGGAACAGAAGTTTTTCGACATCAAGGGGCAGGCGACCGGCCTGTTCAGCCAGGCGATGATCGCGCCGGATCATGAAATCCGCATCCCGCTGAACGAGAGCCAGGATGAAAATAGCCAGATCGAGGAATTTATCCGCGAATATAATGGCGAGGGCATCCAACACCTCGCCCTGACGACGCCGGATATCTATTCCACGGTGGAGAAACTGCGCGCCAATGGCGTGCGGCTGCAGGATACGATCGACACCTATTATGATCTGGTCGACAAGCGGGTGCCGGGGCATGGCGAGGATCTGGCGCGGTTGCGCCAGAACCGCATCCTGATCGATGGGGATGTCCATGATGAGGGGCTGCTGCTGCAGATATTCACCGAGACTATGTTCGGCCCGATCTTCTTCGAGATCATCCAGCGCAAGGGCAATGAGGGTTTCGGGAACGGTAATTTCCAGGCACTCTATGAATCCATAGAATTGGACCAGATCCGGCGCGGCGTCGTGACGGTCGATGCCTGAGCAAGCGGGCGGCAGGAGAGAAATATGACGGCGCATGTCCCTGCCGGATTGCTTGACGCCGCTGTGCGCGGAGATGGCGACAGCGGAATGATGACCGGGTTCGGCAATCATTTCGCGACGGAAGCTGTGCATGGCGCATTGCCGCAGGGTCGCAACTCGCCGCAGCATGCGCCTTATGGTCTGTATGCGGAGCAGTTTTCCGGCACGGCGTTTACCGCGCCGCGCGCCGAAAACCGGAGGAGCTGGTTCTACAGGCTCCGTCCGGCGGCCAACCATCCGGCCTTCATGCCTTATGTGCGGGAGTCGCTGCTGCGGTCCGGTCCATTTGACGAGGCTCCGCCCACACCGAACCGCTTGCGTTGGGACCCGATGGAAATTCCGGCCGGGCCAACGGATTTTATCGACGGCCTTGTTACCCTGTGCGGCAATGGCGATCCCTCCATGGCCGTGGGAACGGGCATCCATATCTTCACCGCCAACCAGTCAATGACGCGCGCCTTCAGCAACGCCGATAGCGAGATGCTGGTCGTGCCGCAGCAGGGACGATTGCGGTTGGTCACGGAAATGGGCGTGATGACTGTCGCGCCAGAGCAGATGGCCCTTATTCCGCGCGGCCTGCGTTTCCGGGTCGAACTGCCCGATGGCGCGGCACGGGGCTATATCTGCGAGAATTATGGGGCCTTGTTCCGGTTGCCTGATCTTGGTCCCATCGGCGCGAATGGCCTGGCCAACCCCCGTGATTTCGAGACGCCGCAGGCGTGGTTCGAGGATATCGACGCTCCATATGAACTGGTCCACAAATTTTGCGGTGGGCTATGGACAGCCTCGCTTTCCCATTCGCCTTTTGATGTTGTGGCGTGGCACGGCAATCTGGCGCCGTGCCGATATGACCTGCGGCGGTTCAATACGATCAACACAGTGTCATTCGATCATCCCGATCCCTCGATCTTCACCGTGCTTACTTCGCCCACCGAGACGCCCGGCACGGCGAATTGCGATTTCGTCATCTTCCCCCCGCGTTGGATGGTGGCAGAGGACACGTTCCGGCCGCCCTGGTTCCACCGCAATGTGATGAGCGAATTTATGGGTCTGATCGGCGGCGCCTATGATGCGAAGGCGGAAGGCTTTGTGCCGGGCGGCGCGTCGCTGCACAATTGCATGGCCGGACATGGGCCAGACCAGGCGACCTATGAACGGGCGGTGGAGGCGGAACTGAAGCCGCACAAGATCGACAACGGGATCGCCTTCATGTTCGAAAGCCGCTTTCCGTTCCGTCCGAGCCGGTTCGCAATGGAGACGCCTCTGCGCCAGCAGAACTATGATGCGTGCTGGAGCGGGTTTCGAAAGGCGCAAGTGCCGGGCGGCGGAAGCGGCGCGATATGAGCTTCCCTAAGATTGACGATACACATGATCCGGCCCTGACGAGCTGGGTCAGCGGCGCGGACGGGCATGCGGATTTCCCGGTCCAGAACCTCCCGCTGGGAATCTTTGCGCCAAAGGCTGGAGCGCCGCGCGCAGGCGTGGCGATCGGCGATCATATCTTGGATTTGGCGCAGTGCGCTGAACGGGGCTTGCTGCCGGAGGCTGTGCGGGATGCCGTGCGAGGAAGGACGCTAAATGCGCTTTTTGCATTGCCTTCAGCCGACCGGCTGGCGCTGCGGCGGAGCCTGAGCCGGATGCTCAGTGATGGGAAGCACAGGGAAAGCATCGAACCGTGCCTGTTCGCGGCCGCCGATTGCACCCTGCACCTGCCTGCGGCGATCGGCGATTATACTGATTTCTATGTCGGCATTCATCACGCCACCAATGTCGGCAAGCTGTTCCGGCCCGACAATCCGTTGCTGCCCAACTATAAATATGTGCCAATCGGCTATCATGGCCGGGCGTCGTCCGTGCGGTCATCCGGCGTTCCGGTCGTCAGGCCGCGCGGACAGCGTAAGGCGCCCGATGCCGATGCGCCAACGGTGGGGCCGACCGGCAGGCTGGACTATGAACTGGAACTGGGCGTGTGGATCGGCCAGGGCAATGCGCCGGGCGAGGCAATCCCCATCAACGAGGCGGCGGGACATGTGGCGGGCTTCTGCCTGTTGAACGACTGGTCCGCGCGTGATTTTCAGGCGTGGGAATATGTGCCGCTTGGCCCGTTCCTGGCGAAGAATTTTCATTCAACCGTATCGCCCTGGGTGGTGACGGCCGAGGCGATGGCGCCTTTCCGCATAGCGCAGCCTGCGCGGCCGGAAGGCGATCCAGCGCCCTTGCCCTATTTGTGGGACGAAGCTGATCAGGCACAGGGCGCTCTGTCGCTCACGCTGGAGGTTTGTATATCCAGCGCCAAGATGCGGGAGGCGAATATGCCGCCGCACCGGCTGTCGCATGGTCCTGCGTCAAACATGTATTGGACCGTGCAACAGATCGTGACGCATCATGCGTCCAACGGCTGCGACCTGCGGCCGGGCGATCTGCTGGGGACTGGCACGATCTCCGCGGCGGAACGGGAGGGTTATGGCAGCCTGCTGGAACTGACCGAAGGCGGCAAGACCAAGGTGCTGCTGCCAACCGGCGAGGAGCGGGCTTTCCTGGAGGATGGCGATGAAATCATCCTGAGGGGCCGGGCCGAAGCGGCCGGATTCGCGTCGATCGGATTGGGAGAATGCCGCGCGGTCATCCTGCCCGCGAAATGAGCGTGGCGCTTCATAATAAGCCGTTCGCCCTGAGCTAGTCGAAGGGCTGCCCTACTGAAGGAAAGAGCAGGGTTGCGACAAGATCAGCCCGAACGGTGAATAGGGATTATCGGGATTCCCACGGCGGAGAGGGCGCGTAGAGCGATTTTGCGAAGGCGACGAACGCGCTGATGGTTGGGCTTGGCGCAGGCATGGGCGGGTGGACCGCGAAAATGGCGACGTCCGATGACCCTTCATGGTCGGGCAGCACCTGGACAAGCTGGCCCGACGCCAGCTCCTCGCTGACATCCCAGAGGGAGCGAAGGGCGATTCCTGCGCCGGAGATGGCGAGTTCGCGCACCACTTCGCTCGAATTGGTTGAGACGATGCTGTTCGCGTCAAGGCCGACCGGTCCGGCAGGGCCAGTGAGTTGCCAGGGAAGTTGGCCGCTGGCGGCGAGCAACCGGTGATCCTCCAGGGATTCTATTCCATGCGGTTCTCCATGCTCGGCAAGATAGGCGGGCGCGGCGCACAGGACGCGACGGCTGGTGGCGAGGCGGTGGGCAGTCAGGCCGGGATCGACAGCGGCGCTGATGCGGATCGCCACATCCACGCGCGAGGAATAAAGGTCAATGAAAGCGTCGCTGAGATCCAGAGACAGCGATATTTTCGGGTTCAGCGCCAGGAATCGCGCGATATGCGGCGCGAGATGCATCCGCCCGAAGGAGGTGGGCGCAGAGATGCGCAAGGGGCCTGCCGGCTGATCGGGGTTGCCGGCGACGCGCGCCTCCGCCTCTCCAATGGCGGCGGAAATGGCGAGGAGGTCGGCATGGAGCTGTTCTCCCTTCGGGGTCAGCGCCATGCGGCGGGTCGAGCGGTGGAGCAACCGGGTCTGCAGCCTATGCTCCAGACGGCTTAGCCGTTTCGAGACCATTGCGGGCGACATGAGACGGGATCGCCCCGCCGCCGAAAGGCTTCCCGCCTCCACGACGGCGAGAAACAGGTCATAGTCCGGGTCCATCATGATCTGTTCTTCGTAGGAAAAGCTGTTATGAATTTTTATCGTCTACCGAAAGATGGTGGGTGGGTCTAGCTGTGCGAGCATAAGCAGCAGGAGCCTTTGCATGAGCATCACCGTGGACAAATCCGGCCTGAAGGTTGCGGCGGAACTGGCCGATTTCGTCGAGAAGCAGGCATTGCCGGGCACTGGCATCGCGGCGGCGGATTTCTGGGCGGGCGCAGCGGCGATCTTCGCCCGCTTCGCGCCGCGCAATGCGGCTCTGCTGGCCAAGCGCGATACGATCCAGGCGCAGATCGACGCCTGGCATAAAGCGCGCAAGGGCCAGCCGATCGACAGCGCCGCCTATCAGGCGTTCCTGAAGGAGATCGGCTATCTGGTTCCCGAACCGGCCGCCTTCACGATTACCTCGCAGAATGTCGACGATGAACTGGCGCGGCTGGCCGGTCCGCAGTTGGTCGTGCCGGTCCTCAACGCCCGCTTCCTGCTGAACGCCGCCAATGCCCGTTGGGGCAGCCTCTATGATGCGCTCTACGGCACCGACGCCATTCCGGGCGCCGCCGTGGGCAAGGGATATGACGCCGAGCGTGGGGCGAAGGTCATTGCCTGGGCGAAAGCGTTCCTGGACGGGGCCGTTCCGCTCGCGAGCGGGAGCTGGGCGGACTGGACTGGCGGCGAGCCTGACCTGAAGGATGCGGGCCAGCTTGCCGGCCGGTCTGGCAGCAATATCCTGCTGCGCAATAATGGCATCCATATCGAGCTAGTGATCGATCCCGCCCATCCGATCGGCAAGGATGATCCCGCCAATCTGGCGGACGTCATCCTGGAGTCGGCGCTCTCCACCATCGTCGATCTGGAAGATTCGGTCGCGGCGGTGGACGCGGAGGACAAGGTCGCCGCCTATGCCAACTGGCTGGGCCTGATGAAGGGCGACCTGACCGCCAGCTTCGAGAAGGGCGGCCAGACCATGACCCGCGCGCTGGAGGGCGACCGCGCCTATACCGCGCCGGACGGCAGCACCTTCACTTTGCCGGGCCGCAGCCTGTTGTTCGTGCGCAATGTCGGCCATCTGATGACCACGCCCGCCGTGCTGCTGGCCGATGGGAGCGAGGCACCGGAAGGGATTCTCGATGGCATCATCACCAGCCTGATTGCGCTGCATGACCTGAAGCGGAACGGCGCATTCGTGAACAGCCGCGAGGGGTCGATCTATATCGTGAAGCCCAAGATGCACGGGCCGGAAGAAGCGGCGTTCACCAACGACCTGTTCGATGCGATCGAGGATCTGCTTGGCCTGTCCCGCCACACGTTGAAGGTCGGGGTAATGGACGAGGAGCGGCGCACGTCGGCGAACCTCGCCGCCTGCATCCATGCCGTGCGTGAGCGGATCATCTTCATCAACACCGGCTTCCTCGACCGCACCGGCGACGAGATGCATACCTCGATGCAGGCCGGGCCGATGCAGCGCAAGGGCGACATGAAAACGTCCGATTGGATCAAGGCCTATGAGGACCGCAACGTCCAGATCGGCCTTGCCTGCGGCCTGTCCGGCAAGGCGCAGATCGGCAAGGGCATGTGGGCCGCGCCTGACCGCATGGCGGACATGCTGGACCAGAAGATCGGCCACCCGAAGACCGGCGCGAACACCGCCTGGGTGCCCAGCCCGACCGCCGCGACGCTGCACGCCACCCATTATCACACCGTCGATGTATTCGCGCGGCAGGAGGAACGGAAAGCCGAAGCGATCGCGCCGATCGAAGCGCTGCTGACCATTCCGTTGGCCGCCGGGCAGAACTGGTCGGAGCAGGAGATCCGCGACGAACTGGACAATAATGCGCAGGGCATATTGGGCTATGTCGTCCGCTGGATCGATCAGGGCGTCGGCTGCTCGAAGGTGCCCGATATCCATGACGTTGGCCTGATGGAAGATCGCGCGACGCTGCGCATCTCCTCCCAGCATATGGCGAACTGGCTGCTGCATGGCGTCTGCTCGAAAGGGGAGGCGGAGGCCGCTTTCGCGCGCATGGCGTCCAAGGTCGACGGGCAGAATGCGGGCGACCCGCTCTACAGCCCGATGGCCGGGCGAGAAGCCGACAGCCTGGCGTTTCAAGCGGCGAAGGCGCTGGTGTTTGAGGGCGTGGAACAGCCCAACGGCTATACCGAGCCGCTGCTGCACAAATATCGCGCGAAGGTGAAGGCGCTCGCCTGATTGTTTTCGTCCGGCTTGCGGGCCGGGACAAGGGATGGGATTGGGCATGGCGTTCGGAGGATCGCCATGCCCAATCTTTTTGAAGCGCTGCCGGAGGACAGGTCCCGCGAGGATTTTGCGGATTTACTGAGCCGTCCCGGTGTGAGGATCGAGCGGATCGTGTCCTATGGGCAGGCGACGCCAGTCGATGCGCCCTATGACCAGCCGCATGACGAGTGGGTGCTGCTGCTGAAAGGCAGGGCGGGGTTGTGGATCGAGGGTGAGGGGGAGACGGTGCTGGGGTCTGGCGATCATGTGCTGATCCCGGCGAACCGGCGGCACCGGGTGACGTGGACCGATGCGCATGGGCCGACCGTGTGGCTGGCGGTGCATTTTGATGCTTCCGTCAAAACCCGTTCGCCATAAGCTTGTCGAAGCCCTGCCTCTCCTTCCAGCGTTGAAAAGAAAGACAACCCTTCGACAAGCTCAGGGCGAACGGGAGAAAACACGGTAGATCGCCATTCACGCCGTTGTCCGCCCGCTCAGGATAATCCGGGCCAGCAGTGGCGCGTTGCGGTTGAAATGGTGGCCGCCGGGGACCGTGAAAATGCTGGCGATGCCCCTGGGAATGGCAGGGCAGGCGCTGTCATCCTCATCCATGCCGCGCACGCAGCGGATCGGCAGGCCGCGCAGGCGGGTGACGGCGGGAATGGTGGGCATCGCCTGCGCCGAAGGGATGTCCAGCCATGAGCCAAGGCGGAACTGAAAGTCTGCGGACGGGCTGAGGCCCAGCAGGTTGACCGCAGCGACTTTCGCGCGGGCGGCCGGGTCCATATTCGCCACCATATAGGGCATGACGTCCGCGCCGAAGCTGTAGCCGATCAGCACGACCTTCGGCCGGTGCCAGCGCTGGCTGAAGGCGTTGACGATCTTGCCAAGGTCCGCGCCCGCGCCGCGCGGCGTGCGGGCGCTCCAGAAATAAGAAAGGCTGTCCATGCCGACAACAGGAATGCCGGCCCTTGCGATTTCGCCTGCGACGTCGCGGTCTATCCCTACCCAGCCGCCATCGCCGGAATAGATGACGGCCATGGTGTCCGACGGCTTGCCACCCTTCGGCTGGACGATAGTAAGGGGGAGGTCGGGCGGCAGCGCAACCGGCGGGCGCGGACCGGACGGCAGGGCGTAGGTGGGTTGAAGCATCGGTGCGATTGCGGTCATGAGTTGCGGCACCCAGTTCGCCTGCACCTGATAGCCATGGCCGACCCTGGGCAGAGCCACGAAGGTTGTCGAGGGCACCTTATTGGCAAAGGCGCGGGCTTCGGCTGGGTTCACGACCGTATCGTCTTGACCCTGCAGCACGATCCAGGGGACTTTCACCTTGCTGCTGGGTGCGAACAGCCAGCCCTTCTCCGGCTTGGCGATGCGCTTTGCGGCGAAGCCTGGGGCGGCGCAATAGGGCTTGGCGCCGGGGATGTCGGCGCTGAACCCCATGGACACGACACCGCGATAACCGCCGTTCGGCCATTGGGCCAGACTGCCATAGGCGAGCGTCGCGCCTTCCGAATAGCCGAAGATGATCGGCTTCATATAGGATTTGACGCCCATGCGGTGCTGGATGTCGCGCGCCAGATCGACCAGCGGATAGTTGGCGTTGATGCATTTGCCCTTGGCCGCCTCCATCGTCCTGAGGAGGGCGGGGGTCGAGACGCCGGCGACCAATATGCCATGGTCGGCCAGCGCGCGGGACATGCCGGTGACGTCCGGTTGCCAGCCGCCGTCACCGGACAGGAACAGCGCAACGCCCACAGGATTGCCCTGCGGCCGGTAGACCGCGACTTTCCCGAAGGGTTTCATCACATAGCTGCTCTCGCCGGGATATGTCTTTTCCACCTGTGGAGCGGGAGGCCCGGGCGATTGCGCTGGGGCGGGGCCGCACAGGCCGATCAGCGCAAAAGCCGATGCCAACCTTATGGAACGTCCAACCCGCATAGATGCCTCCTTCACTATTGAAGCGGGTATGGAAGCTGTCACCCTTCCACGGCTTGGCGGCGAGATGACAAATCCGTCATGCTCGCGGATCAGCCCGCCGCCAGCCGCCGCCCGGAACTGGCGACAAGACGGAGGGGGCCGCCCCGGCGGCCCGGCGTGGGGCCATTGGCGATCAGCGCCTGGAGATCGATCAGCGCGCGGCCGAGGGACAGGCCCTGCGGCCCGGCGACGAAGCGCGGCTCCCAGACCGGCGAGAATTTGTCCTTGTAGGCGCGCAGCCCCTCAAAGCCGTAGAGCGATTCCCCGTGACGGTAGAGAAGCGCGCCGAGTTTCGACCATAGTGGCGCAAGGCGGCGCGCCTCCAGCCCGGAAAGCGGCGCTATGCCCAGGTTGAACCAGCGATAACCCTGCTCCTTGCCCCAGCCCATGATGTGGACGAACAGGAAATCCATCGCGCCATAGGGCATGACGTCGTCATGGCGCATCAGGTCGACCGAAAGCTCCGACCGGTTTGCGGTTTTCCAGAGATTGGCGAAGGCGACGATCCTGCCCTCATGCCGCACAACGGCGCAATCGCATTGGGCGATATAGGCGGGGTCGAAACGGCCGATGCTGAACCCCTTTTCCTTGTGACCCTTGGCGTCGAGCCAGCGGTTCGAGATATCCTGGAGTCCCCGCATGACGGCCGGGACGCCGGCGACGGGAATCATCTCGAACGTCGCACCCTCCCGTTCGGCGCGGCGCTCGGCATAGCGCAGCGGCCTTGCGGCGGGACCATCGAGCGTGAAGGCGGAAAGATCGACGCGCGCCTCCTCGCCATATTTGGCGATCTGGAAGCCCAGCTCGACGGCGATGGGCAGCGCTTCGGCGCTGATCTGGTAGAGGAGCATCCGGCCCTGGGCGGCATCGGCCTGTTCGCGCAGTTGCCACAGCAGGTCTGACCACTCCTCGCGCGCGCCGACCGGGTCGCCCATGACGATCCAGCTATGCCCGCGCTGCTGATACATCAGGAAGGCGCGGCCGGATGCGGAGGTCAGGAAACGCTTATCGCCGGTCAGCGCCAGATTGGCATCGGTGCGGGTGGCGAGATTCAGCGCAGGCTGGCTGGGGCTTTCATCGGGATGCGCGTCACCCACGGGCGTCGCGGGACGGAACAGCCGCCAGACACTTGTCGCGGCCAGCATCACCGCCACGGCAAAGCTGGACCGCAGGAAACGGGAGGCGTCGCCTTTCTCAGCGAAATGCCACCAGAGGTCGCTTTGGTAATCGACATGGCGATAGGCAAACAGGCCGATCCAGACGGAGAGGCCCAATGCAATGGCGACCGTCGCCAGCCAACCGGGAGAAAGCGCGTCAGCGGTCAGCATCGTGCGGCGATAAAAGGCCGGGCGCGTCCATTGCAGAAGGCCGGCGATGGCGAGCATGACGCTGGCTTCTTCATAGTCCAGGCCCTTGAGCAACGAGAAGGCTGCCCCGGCCAGCAGCAGCGCGCGCGTTATCCAGAACGCACCGTCAAGGCGGCGATAAAGGCCCCCGGCGAGCACCAGCAGCGCCGCGCCGGAAAGGCTGGCGGCCATATGCGACGCCTCCAGAAAGGGCAGGGGCAGCATATCGTAGAGGATGCGCATGCGGCCGGGCACTGCGGGCAGCGCGCCGGAAACAAGTAGTACGACGCCGCCCATGAAGACGAGCGCGGACACCATGACCGGCGCAAGGCCCGACGCGATCATATGTGCGCCGCGGAGTGTTCGGGTGACAGGCTTGCGCCAGCGCCAGCCCTCCTGCGCGGCGACGAGGGCCGCCGCAAGCGCGAGCGGCAGGAGATAATAGATTACGCGATAGGCGAGCAGCGCCGCCACCAGTTCCGGCCGGTTGGTGGCGGGCAGCGCAGTCAGCATCACCGCCTCAAAAACGCCGATGCCGCCAGGAACATGCGTTACCAGCACGGCGATAATCGCCAATGTGTAGCCGATGAAGAATAGCGGAAAAGCGTGGATTGTCGCTCCGGGAACCAGCACGAACAAGGCGGCGCTGGCGGCGGCGAGATCGACCCCCGCGATGGCGATCTGCGCAGCGATCTGGGCGCGGCCGGGGAGCGGAAGCGACCAGCGATATAGGCGAAGGACGCGGCCTTCATTGCCTGCAAAGGCGACGGTGAATGCGACGGTGGTCAGCAGAATGATTCCTGCGGCGCGCAGCCAGGAAGATGGCAGGCCGATGCCGGTAAGCAATGGCGCGCCGGGATGCACCGTCAGCATCAGCCCGGCGAGGGAAAAGACGCCTGCCCAGAAGGTGATGCTGGCGACGGCGACCACCCGCGCGGTGTCCGCTGCGGACAATCCCGCCGCGCTATAGACCCGGTAGCGGGCCGATCCGCCGGTCAGCAGCGACAGGCCAAGATTATGGCTGAGCGTGTAGCTGGTGAAGGAGGCGAGGGCGGCTGTGCGATAGGGCAGCGGACGGCCAATGATGCGCAGCGCCAGCACGTCATATAAAGTCAGAGTGACGTAGCTGATGACCGTCAGGCCAAGCGCCATCAACAGCCCGGCGGAGGGGAGGGCATGGATGGCGGCGCGGATGTCGCGCAGGCGGACCTCCTGCAACAGATGATCAAGCGCGGCGAAGCCGAGGCATGCCAGCAGCAGGACGCCGCCGACGGTCAGAAGCGTGCGGTAACGGGCGGTCATGAGCGCCTCCATATCTGGCTCTTGCACAGCAGGCCGGCGAGGATGCAGCCGGAAATCTTCAGATGCTGTGGGTCGATCTGTTCTATCGTGGACTGGAAGGAGCGGCCCATGTCGGGCACATAAACCCGGCCCGCCCAGCGTTTGAGACCGGATGGGCGGTAATCCTGAAGCAGTTCGGTGCCGACAAGATGGGGAACATCCGCCGCCGCAGCGTCGGCCAGCGCGGCCCGGCTCGCCCAACTGACCCAGCCGCACAGCTTGCCGCTGCAATCCCCGGCCTGGACTACGACCGATCCGCGCGGGTTAAGCCAGAGTCCGGCCACAGGCAGCGGCGATTGCACCGATGGCGACAGGGCAGGGCGCGAGGCGGCTTGCGCAGCGGGGGCGATGACGCACAGCATGGCCAGGGCGGTCCCGATCTTTCCCACTTGTCTCATTGCGCGTCTCTTATGGCTCCTGCCGCCTGATATGCGGTCTGTGCTGGCGGGGAGGTGGGTGGCGGATTACAAATCCGTTAGGCGGGAGAGAGGCGGGCGCGGACCATCTCGCGCCGGACCTCCCGATATACAGCGTCGGCGTCATAGTGCAGCGGGTGGCCGCCCGGCAGGGCAACGGCATGGGCGTTGTCCTGCCACAGCAGAGGGCAGAGGCTGGCGCTTTCCTGTTCGCCGAAAATGCAGAGCAGCGGCGCCCAGGTCAGCGCCCGGCCAGTGGGCAGCGCATCATCCTCATGCATCAGGAAGGTGAACATCTCGCCGGGGGATGCGCGATACTCCACGGTCGCGCCCGGCACGACCAGCGTCACCATTGCAACCCGCGCCCGCGACGCAGGTGGAAGGCCCGCCAGCCCGACATGCAGCATGTCCGCGCCGAAAGACTGGCCAATCAGGATGATCCGCCGGGCATGGGTGAGGGCCTCCGCCCGCCCCATCGCGTCCTGCACCAGCGCGGTCGCCTCCGCCACCGTGCGCCAGGTCCGGAAATAGGTGAGGGAATTGACGCCGATCACGGGAATGCCGTCGTCAGAGAGGCGGCGGGCGATCTGGCGGCCCATGCCGACCTTGAAGCCCATATCCCCGGACATCACCACAGCGGCGACATCCGTGCGGGGATGTTGCGGCATGATCGTGACGAAGGGGTCGCGGGCGAAATATCCCAGCCAGGTAAAATATCCCAGCAGGGCGGCGACGCACAGGGCGACCGTAAAGCGGTACCGGTTTTTCATATCTGCCTGCCCGCATCTCTGCCTGTCTGCCGAAAGATGAGGCGTTTCCTATCGCGCGGCCCCGGATTTCGCCGTGTCGGTTGGATTACAATTTCGTCATCCGGCCGAAAGCGGCTGGTGAGATGGACTGACGTAGAGCGGCCCAATGGCAGAGCCGCCGATCCACGTCAGTTCCGACATGCGCCTGCCCGGCGCGAGGGGCAGGCTGCGCCCGCGCACGGCCATATTATGGGCGGGGTTGCTGATCCTGTCGGCAAGCCCGCTGATGCTGTTGACGCAGATGCCGTCCGATACGCCCGACGCCGATGAGCCGCCAGACGCATCGGGCATGACGGTCGCGGACATGAGCAACGCGCATGAGGTGGTGGTGACCAGCGTCAGGACCGGGGGACCGGCCGAGCGGGGCGGATTGCGCGCCGGGGACCGGCTGAGCGGTATCGGCGGACGCCATCCCGCAGACGGGATGATGGCCCGCCATTGGCTGAACGAGTCGGCAGCATGCCGTATACGGATCAATTTCCTTCGCGGCGGCGCGATGAATGTGGCAACATTGGACAGGTGCAGGGATGACGGGACGAGACATGGGCCGCAAGATACTGGTCGTCGAGGATGACCGGACAACCGCCGACTTCATCCTGAAAGGGCTGGCCGAGCATGGCCATGTCGGGGATCATGCGGCGGACGGCAGGGACGGCCTGTTCCATGCGACCAGCGGCGAATATGACGCCATAGTCCTGGACCGGATGTTGCCGATGATGGACGGACTTAGCGTATTGCAGGCGATGCGCGTGGCGGGGATCGAGACCCCTGTCATCCTGCTGTCCGCGCTGGGTTCGGTCGACGACCGGGTGACGGGGCTGACGGCGGGGTCGGACGATTATCTGGTCAAGCCCTTCGCCTTTGCCGAGTTGCTGGCGCGGCTGGAGCTTCTGATGCGGCGGCGGGGCAGCGGGACGCCCGTGGAAACCGCGCTGACATGCGAAAATCTGCGCATGGACCTTTTGAAGCGGGAGGTGCGGCGTGGCGATCGCGTCATCGACCTGCAACCGCGCGAGTTCCGTCTTGTCGAATATCTGTTGCGCCATGCCGGGCAAGTGGTGACGCGCACCATGCTGCTGGAGGGCGTGTGGGATTATCATTTCGATCCCGGCACCAACGTCATCGACGTCCATATCAGCCGGTTGCGGCGCAAGATCGACATGGAGGGTGATCCGCCCCTGATCCACACGGTGCGTGGCGCCGGCTACCGGATCGGCGCATAGGCATGATGGCTGCGGCCAGGCGATGGGCGCGGTCTTCGCACGCCCGGTTCATCGGCCTGATCCTTCTGCTGGAACTATTGTTTGGCGGGCTGTTGCTGTTGTCCGTCACCCGGCTGGTCGAAAACCGCATCAATCAGTCGGACAGCATCGTCGCGGCCAGCCTGCGCGACGATCTGCTGGCGGTGGCGGATGATCAGGGTGTGCCGGGACTGAGCCGGGTGATCGCCAAGCGGATTGCGGGACGCAGCGATGAATTGATCCTGCTGGCCGATGCGGACGGCCGCGCCATCGCTGGCAATCTGGAGCGCTGGCCGCCGACGATCGCTGCGCCCTCCCGCTGGACAAAGATCGACCTTTACCGGGTGGGCGGGGATCGGCCGGGGCGGTTTGGCGTGGTTGCCGAGCGCCTTTCCGGTGGCGAAAGGCTGCTGGCCGGGCACCTGATCGAAGGCAGCGCCCAGTTCACCCGGACGGTGGAGGATGCGCTGCTGACCGCGCTGCTGATGGCCTTGCCGCTCGCGGCCGCGGGCGCATGGTTCGTGGTCTATATGATCGACCGGCGTATCGCCGGCGTCACCGCGACCGCGCAGGGGGTGCGCGCTGGCGATTTCGGACGCAGGGTGGTTCTGGACGGATCGGGTGACAGTTTCGACCAGCTTGGCGGAACGATCAACGCGATGCTCGACCGGATCGAAGCGCTGATGTCGGAGATGCGTCTGCTGACGGACAGCATGGCGCATGACCTGCGTTCGCCCCTGACGCGATTGCGGACACGGGTCGACCGGGCGGCGCTGTCCGATGACCGGGAGGCGCTGCAGGGCGCGATCGAGGGGATCGGCAGGGAGGCGGACCAGTTGCTGGCCATGCTAGGCACCACGCTGGAGATCAGCCGCGCGGAGGCCGGAATCGGGCGGGAGCGGTTTGTCGACGCTGATCTGCCGGTGATGCTGGCCGATCTGGTCGAACTATATGCGCCGGTCGCCGAGGATACGGGCAGGGAGATTAGTCTGCAGGTCGAGGCCGGAACGCATCTGCCGGTGCATCGCGAGTTGCTGGGGCAGGCGGTGTCCAACCTGATCGACAATGCCCTGAAATATGGAACGGGCGGCATCAAGGTGCGCCTGTCGGAGCATCAGGGGGATGCGGTCATCGCCGTTTCCGATCAGGGGCCGGGCATTGCGCCGGACCGGCAGCAGGAAGCGTTGCGCCGCTTCGGCCGGTTGGACCCGGCGCGCTCGACCAGCGGGGCGGGGCTGGGACTGTCGCTGGTATCGGCCGTCGCGCAATTGCATGGCGGCAGGGTTGCGCTGATCAATGGAGAAGGGGAGACGGCAGGATTTTCCGTCGAGATGCGGCTGCCGAAAGGGGAGCGGGGCTAGGCGGTTACGGTGCGGCTTTCAGGAGCCTGCCCTTCTAGACCCGGTAACCTGCGATCCGCTGCGCCAGGATGCGGCCCACGAACATCACATTGCCGATCAGGTAGCGGCCGGTCAGCCGGCGGGGTTCCTGAATGAGGCGGTACAGCCATTCCAGCTTCCGGCGGCGCCAGGACATCGGCGCGCGCTTGAAGCGGCCAGTGATGAAGTCCAGCAAGGCGCCGACGCAGATGGTGACGCCCGGAATATCGGCATAATGGCGTGACGCCCAGATTTCCTGGCGCGGCTGGCCCATGCCCACCAGCACCAGATTGGCCCCCGATTCCCGGATCATCTCACAGATATTGGCATCTTCATCGCCGCCGAAGAAGCCGTGATGGTAGCCAGCGACAGTGACCGCCGGGAACTTCTGACCGATATGGTCGGCTGCGGCGCGCGCCACTTCCGGCGTGCTGCCCAGGACGAAAACCGAAAGCGCGCCGCCCGCCTTCGCGAGCAGATGGGGCACGAAGTCCGTGCCGTTCAGATTTTCCGGGAATTTCTCGCGATAGAGAATCTTGCTGGCCAGATCGACGCCTACGCCGTCGTTCAGGACGGTGGCGTTTTCCAGCGCCTTTTCCATCTCCGGATAGCGGGCGGCCACGTTGATCGTATGCGCGTTGGCGAACGTCACCATGGTCGGCGTACGCGATTGCGCCGCGCGGGTGATGAAATCCGTCGCGCTGTCATAACTGTGGACGTCGACATGCACGCGGCCGATGCGTCTGCGGGTCAATCCCAGCACCTCACGATAGGTCCGTTCATATTTGTCCGCGACATCCTTCCACGCGAACGAACTGACCGCGTTTTGGATATTTTCGTCCGTTGCGCTGTTTTCAAACTTTTTCAAGTCGCTCATGAGCCTTGCATTCCCGTCGGCCCAGCTTTTCGGGTCTGTGAAATCAAAGAGTGTGCCATATCCAAGCCGCTCGACGATGGCGTGATAAGGCGGAATGGAACTGAGTAGAGGATAAAGACCGGCCGACGCGGCCTCAACCGCGGCGAGGCCGAAGCCTTCATAGGTCGATGCACTGACAAAAAGCTTGCTGCGTCCGATGAGAGCGGACAGCTCCTCGTCTGGCGGTGACTCGACGATTGTTACTTGACCGGCGATTCCCAGCCGCTCGATCTCCGCATTCAAATCGGCAATCTCCACGCCCATCGGCTGACCTGCGATGATCATGTTCCAGCCGGGCTGACCCTTAAGGAAATTGGCGAACCATTGCAGGGTGGTGATAAGGCCCTTGTTGGGTGCAAGACGGCCGAAATAGATGATGGTCTGTCCCGCGCGGGCGGACACGCCGGCAAACTTGCCAATGTCGACGGCATTCTGGATTTCGACGACGCCCTCCTTGCGCACCTGCCGGAACACGCGGGCATCCTCCGCGCTGCACGCAATGACGGCGCGATAGCCGGTCAGCGTCATCCGCGTAATTGTCTCGAAATACAGGCGCTTGAAGAACTGCATGAAGGTCGTGTGGAAGAAACCGCCATGCGTCGTCAGAACCAGCTTCTTGCCATGAAGAAGGCGGGTGAAGGAGAGATAATCGCAGAAGAAGTCGATCGCGTGCACATGCACAATATCCGCATCGTCGAGGTAATTTATCACTGTCGGCGCAATGGGATAGCGCTTGGTTCCGAAAAACGGGATGCGCCGGATTTCGATGCCGCGATGATTGTCAACGTCTGGAAGTGGCGCCGGAATCTTGGAGTTGAAGATTCTGTCGAGCGATACGGTGCGAACATTATGGCCGTCGCTGACCTGTTTCAGCGCGAGGTCCTTGACGAAATTCTCCAGTCCTCCGACTCCGGGGGAGAACTGCCGCGTAACATGGATGATTTTCAGTGACTTATCGTTCTGCATGCTGACATCCCGCGGGTCGTAACCATGCATAGCAGGACGGACCGACCTTTTCCGTATTGAATTCATACCTTCGGCCCGATGGCCCACTATGGCACATGGCGGACTATGGAGGAAATTGGTTGAGATATCATTAAGCTATCGAAATCTTTGAAAACATCTCGCATCTGCGGTATAGCTTTTCTTCTGTTCAGATTATGATCTGGATATATAGAGAAAAAAATTTTCATCTCTTGCGATATTACTTTCTTTATCTTCTGAGATGAAGAACATTCTTTTATCTGCTTTTTTGTTTATTTATGTGCCGTGCAGCAATTTCTCTCGTCACCTAAACTTTGCTGTGATGTTTGCGGCGGGGCGATAGGGTGCGCTCTAACGAGAGGGGCGTCGTCCAGGGGAGGGGGCGCATGCATCAAGCAACCGTCCATCGGCTTCTGATATCCGCAAAAATCTTTCAGCGACTCGGATTCGCCGATTCGGCCTATCGACGAAAAGAATCGGTTCGTCGCGAGCGAAATTAACTATTGTGACACAAGGATTTGCTGGCCATTCTTGCAAATCAAGCCGCAATTAGCACGACTCAACGCCGAATCTTACCTGTTCCAGATTGGAACAGTCGCATTCGGGTTGACCCGTTCGAGACTCCTGACTTACCCAAAATGCCCTTTGGCAAAGTCCGGCCGAGCGCCGCCTACTGACAGCTGCGGATGCGCCAAAGGAACAAAGGAATGGGTCGCTATGGTTTCCAAGCTTGATGACAGCATCACCGCCCGGATTGCGGGAAGGAGCGCGGTCGAAACAGCAGCTTCTACACATGCAATATCCCATACCGCGCGGCAGTCCAGCGGAGAATTCCAGCGATGACCATGGTTCAGACGCCTTTGCGCATCGGCAAGCATGCGCTGAAGCTTGAAGCGCCTCTTACAGCCCCGAAACGTCGGGTCGCTGCGCCTGCAAGAAAGAGCGCGGCGCTGGCGGACACGCTGTTTGGCATAGAAGTGCTGAGGCCGCAGGGCTGGGTGCCGCTGACGGTTCGTCTTGGGCGCCGGGTGCGGACATTCGGATCGATGGCGGAAGCGATGGACGCTTGCATCCTGCATTGGCGCAGGACGGGGCACGGCGCACGGCCTTTCCGGATGCTCGACCGCTAAGCGACAGTGATAGCGGAATTATAACTGGCGCTGGTCACCGCCCGGTACTGAATAATGATCAAATAAAAAAGGCCCCGCCGGTTGTCCGGCGGGGCCTTTTTCCTTGTCCTTTCGGACCGAGTTTATTCCATATCCTCGGTCGTGAAGTCCTCGCCCTGGACCGCGCCAAGCGGATCGTCGCCGATCGCCGCTTCCGGGCCTTGGGCCAGTTCCGCCGCATGCTCGGCCGCCGCGCTGGCAGGCGCGATCAGATCAGCCTGGAAGGTGCGGAGCTGAGCGCGCATGGCTGCGTCGCGGCTGGAAGCGACGACGCGCAGGCGGTTCATGCCAGCGCCAGTGCCCGCCGGGATCAGGCGGCCGACGATGACATTCTCCTTCAGGCCGACGAGCGTGTCCTTCTTGCCCTGGACCGCCGCCTCGGTGAGGACGCGGGTGGTTTCCTGGAAGGATGCCGCCGAGATGAAGCTGCGGGTCTGCAGCGACGCCTTGGTGATGCCGAGAAGGACCGGCTTGCCCTGCGCCGGCTGCTGGCCGGGTGCGAGCTTCGCGTTGATCTCGTGCATTTCCTCCGCGTCGACCTGTTCGCCGGCAAGCAGCGTGGTCTCGCCGCCATCGGTGATCTCAACCTTCTGCAGCATTTGACGAACGATCGTCTCAATGTGCTTGTCGTTGATCTTCACGCCCTGCAGCCGATAGACTTCCTGGATTTCGCTGACCAGATATTCGGCCAGCGGCTCGATGCCGAGGACTTCCAGAATGTCATGCGGGTCGGGCGATCCGCCGATCAGGTTGTCACCGCGCTTCACGAAGTCGCCTTCCTGAACGTCGATCACCTTGCTCTTGGGGATCAGATACTCGACCGGATCGCTGCCATCCTCAGGCACAATGGCGATCTTGCGCTTCGCCTTATAGTCCTTGAGGAACTGCACGCGGCCGGAGATCTTCGCGATGATCGCGTTGTCCTTCGGCTTGCGGGCCTCGAACAGCTCCGCCACGCGCGGCAGACCGCCCGTGATGTCGCGGGTCTTGGCCGCTTCGCGGCTGACACGGGCCAGGACGTCGCCGGCCTGCACCTGCTGACCGTCCTCGACCGAGAGCGTGGCGCCGATGGCGAGCATGTAGCGCGCCGCTTCGCCGCTGCTGTCGTCGAGCAGGGTGAGGCGGGGGCGCAGATCCTCCTTGGTGCGCGCTGCGCCGCGATGCTCGGTAACGACGCGCTGGGCGATACCCGTCGCTTCGTCCGTCTGCTCCGCCAGCGTCTTGCCGTCGATCAGGTCGACATATTTCACGATACCCGGCTTTTCCGTGATCACTGGCATGGTGAACGGATCCCACTCAGCGATGCGATCGCCCAGCTTCACCTTGGCGTTGTTTTCGAACAGGATCGTCGCGCCATAGGGCAGACGATGGACCGCTCGCTCGCGGCCTTCCTGATCGATGATCGCCAGTTCACCGTTGCGGGCAAGCGACAGGCGGCGGCCACGGCTGTCCGTGATCGTCGGCATGTCGCGCAGTTCCAGCGTACCGTCCGCAACCGCTTCCAGGTTCGACGTTTCGTTGAGCTGCGCCGCGCCGCCGATGTGGAAGGTGCGCATGGTGAGCTGCGTACCCGGCTCACCGATCGACTGCGCGGCGATGACGCCGACAGCCTCACCGATGTTCACCGGCGTACCGCGGGCAAGGTCACGGCCGTAGCACTTGCCGCAGACGCCCATCTTGCTCTCGCAGATCAGCGGGCTGCGGATCTTGACGGCCTGCGTGCCGATACCCTCGATCTTGGTGATCAGGGCTTCGTCAAGCAGCGTGCCTTCAGGAATGGCGACGCTGTTATCCTTCGGATCGATGATATCCTCTGCCGTGGTGCGGCCCAGAATACGCTCACCGAGCGACGCGATAACGGAACCGCCCTGAACGATCGCCTTCATCTCCAGAGCGCGGTCAGTGCCGCAATCTTCCTCGACGATGGTGCAGTCCTGCGACACGTCGACCAGACGGCGGGTCAGATATCCTGAGTTTGCCGTCTTGAGCGCGGTGTCGGCCAGACCCTTACGGGCGCCGTGGGTGGAGTTGAAATATTCAAGAACGGTCAGACCTTCCTTGAAGTTCGAGATGATCGGCGTTTCGATGATCTCGCCCGACGGCTTGGCCATAAGGCCGCGCATACCGGCAAGCTGCTTCATCTGAGCCTGCGATCCACGAGCGCCCGAATGCGCCATCATGTAGATGGAGTTGATCGGGGCCATGCGGCCAGTCTGCGGATCCTTGGGCTGAGCGCGGATTTCGTCCATCATGGCGTTCGCGACCTGGTCGCCGCAACGGCTCCAGGCGTCGATCACCTTGTTATACTTTTCCTGCTGCGTGATCAGGCCGTCCTGATACTGCTGCTCATAATCCGCGACCATCGCCTTGGTCTCGTCGACGGTGGCTTCCTTCGAATCCGGGATCACCATGTCGTCTTTGCCGAACGAAATGCCGGCCTGGAACGCGTGGCGGAAGCCCAGCGCCATGATGGCGTCGGCGAACAGCACCGTGTCCTTCTGACCGGTGTGGCGATACACCTCGTCGATCACGTCGCCCACATCCTTCTTGGTGAGGAGGCGGTTGACGGTGTCGAAGGGCACCTTGTGGCTTTGCGGCAGGCATTCGCCGATCAGCATGCGGCCCGGCGTGGTTTCGAACCGCTTCATGTAGCGATTGCCGTTCTCGTCGGTCTGCGGCACGCGGCTGATGATCTTCGAATGCAGCGTCACCGACTTGGTGAACAGCGCCTGATGCACTTCCTGCAGGTCGCCCAGCATCATGCCTTCGCCCGGCTCGCCTTCGCGCTCCATCGACAGGTAATAGATGCCCAGGACCATGTCCTGCGAAGGCACGATGATCGGCTTGCCGTTGGCGGGCGACAGGATGTTGTTGGTCGACATCATCAGGACGCGCGCTTCCAACTGGGCCTCAAGGCTCAGCGGGACGTGCACGGCCATCTGGTCACCATCGAAGTCGGCATTGAAGGCCGAGCAGACCAGCGGGTGAAGCTGGATCGCCTTGCCCTCGATCAGCACCGGTTCGAAGGCCTGGATGCCAAGACGGTGAAGCGTCGGCGCGCGGTTCAGGAGAACCGGATGCTCGCGGATCACCTCGTCCAGGATGTCCCAGACTTCCTTGCGCTCCTTCTCGACCCACTTCTTCGCCTGCTTCAGGGTCATGGAGAGACCCTTGGCGTCGAGGCGTGCGTAGATGAACGGCTTGAACAGTTCGAGCGCCATCTTCTTGGGCAGGCCGCACTGATGCAGCTTGAGTTCCGGACCGGTCACGATGACCGAACGGCCCGAATAGTCGACGCGCTTGCCGAGCAGGTTCTGACGGAAGCGGCCCTGCTTGCCCTTCAGCATGTCGGACAGCGACTTAAGCGGACGTTTGTTGGCGCCCGTGATGATGCGGCCGCGGCGGCCATTGTCGAACAGGGCGTCGACAGCCTCCTGCAGCATGCGCTTTTCGTTGCGGACGATGATGTCCGGCGCGCGCAGCTCCATCAGGCGCTTCAGGCGGTTGTTGCGGTTGATGACGCGGCGATACAGGTCGTTAAGGTCCGAAGTCGCGAAGCGGCCGCCATCCAGCGGCACCAGCGGACGCAGTTCCGGCGGAATGACCGGAACGACGTCCAGGATCATCCATTCCGGGCGGTTGCCGGAATCGATGAAGCTCTCAACGACCTTCAAACGCTTGATGATCTTCTTGGGCTTCAGCTCGGACTTGGTTTCGGCCAGGTCCTTGAGCAGGATTTCCTTCTCGCCTTCCAGGTCGAGGTCCATCAGCATCTGCTTGACGGCTTCCGCGCCGATGCCGGCCGAGAAGGCGTCCTCGCCATACTCGTCCTGCGCGTCGATCAGCTCGTCTTCGTTCAGAAGCTGATACTTCTCCAGCGGGGTCAGGCCCGGCTCGATGACGATGTAGCTCTCGAAATAGAGGACGCGCTCAAGCTGCTTGAGTTGCATGTCGAGCAGCAGGCCGATGCGCGAGGGCAGGGACTTCAGGAACCAGATGTGCGCGACGGGCGCGGCCAGTTCGATATGGCCCATACGCTCACGGCGGACCTTTGAAACCGTGACTTCGACACCGCATTTTTCGCAGACGATGCCCTTATATTTCATGCGCTTATACTTGCCGCACAGGCACTCATAATCCTTGATCGGACCAAAGATGCGCGCGCAGAACAGACCGTCACGCTCCGGCTTGAACGTGCGGTAGTTGATCGTTTCGGGCTTCTTGATCTCGCCGAAGGACCAGGACCGGATGCGCTCTGGCGAGGCAAGGCCGATTTGAATCTGGTCGAAGGTTTCCGGCTTGGCGACCGGGTTGGCGAAGTTGGTCAGTTCGTTCATGTTTCAATCCCCATTGAGGGCAAATCTTCGGGCGGAGCGGTTGGAAGGGACGCCGCCTCTGCAGGGCAGCGTCCCAATTCCGGTTATTCCGCAGCCTCTGGCAGTTCGTCCGGTCCGCTCATGTCTTCCAGCGCAGCCAGTTCGACGTTCAGACCCAGCGAGCGCATTTCCTTCACGAGCACGTTGAAGCTCTCCGGGATGCCGGCCTCGAACGTGTCGTCGCCCTTGACGATGGCTTCGTAGACCTTGGTGCGGCCGACTACGTCGTCCGACTTCACCGTCAGCATTTCCTGCAGCGTGTAGGCGGCACCGTAAGCCTGGAGCGCCCAGACCTCCATTTCACCAAAGCGCTGGCCACCGAACTGCGCCTTGCCGCCCAGCGGCTGCTGGGTGACGAGCGAGTAGGGGCCGATGGAACGGGCGTGGATCTTGTCGTCGACAAGGTGGTGGAGCTTCAACATGTAGATGATGCCCACGGTCACCTTGCGGTCGAACTTGTCGCCCGTGCGTCCATCATACAGGTCCGACTGGCCGGACGAGTGGAGACCCGCCAGTTCCAGCATCGCCGACACGTCGCCTTCACGCGCGCCGTCAAATACCGGCGTACCCATCGGAACGCCGCTGGTCAGATTTTCGGCCAGTTCAACGATCTGCTTGGCATCGCGCGCCTCGATCTCCGCGACATAATGGTCGCCATACACCGTCTTGAGGCGATCCTTGACCGCTTCCGGCATCGCGCCACCGGCGCCGTCCGGGTTGGCCTCACGCCAATCTTCGAGCGCATGCTTGATCTGCTGGCCAAGACCGCGCGCGGCCCAGCCCAGATGCGTTTCGAAGATTTGACCGACGTTCATGCGCGACGGCACGCCCAGCGGGTTCAGCACGATGTCGACATGGGTGCCATCTTCAAGGAACGGCATGTCCTCGATCGGCAGGATGCGCGAGATGACGCCCTTGTTGCCGTGACGGCCGGCCATCTTGTCGCCCGGCTGCAGCTTGCGCTTCACCGCGACGAAAACCTTCACCATCTTGAGCACGCCCGGAGGCAGCTCGTCGCCGCGCTGCAGCTTGTCGACGCGATCCTCGAACTTCTCGACGATGGACTTCACCGCCTCGTCATACTGCGCCTTGACGGCCTCGATCGCCGACTGGCGGCTGTCATCCGCAACCGCGAACTTCCACCATTCGTAACGCTCGACTTCCTCAAGCAGCGCCTCGTCGATCTCAACGCCCTTCTTGACGCCCTTGGGGGCAGCGGTGGCCGTCTGGCCAAGCAGCATGTCCTTCAGGCGGTTGAAGGTCGCACGGTTCAGAATGCCGCGCTCATCCTCACGGTCCTTCGCGAGACGGTCGATCTCCTCGCGCTCGATCGCCATCGCGCGCTCGTCCTTGTCGATGCCGTGGCGGTTGAACACGCGGACCTCGACAACCGTACCGGCAACGCCCGGCGGCAGGCGGAGCGAGGTGTCGCGCACGTCGCTGGCCTTTTCGCCGAAGATGGCGCGGAGCAGCTTTTCTTCCGGCGTCATCGGGCTTTCGCCCTTCGGCGTGATCTTGCCGACCAGGATGTCGCCCGGCTCAACCTCTGCGCCGATATAGACGATGCCCGCCTCGTCGAGGTTGCGCAGGGCCTCCTCGCCGACGTTCGGGATGTCGCGGGTGATGTCTTCCGGCCCAAGCTTGGTGTCGCGGGCCATGACCTCAAACTCCTCGATGTGGATCGAGGTGAAGACGTCATCCTTCACGATCCGCTCGGAGATCAGGATGGAGTCCTCATAGTTGTAGCCGTTCCAGGGCATGAACGCGACGAGCGTGTTCCGGCCCAGCGCCAGTTCGCCAAATTCGGTGGACGGGCCGTCGGCGATCACGTCGCCGGCGTTGACCAGCTCACCGACCTTCACCAGCGGACGCTGGTTGATGCAGGTGTCCTGGTTCGACCGCTGGAACTTCATCAGCGTGTAGATGTCGACGCCCGACTTGCCGGGTTCGACGTCGCCAGTGGCGCGGATAACGATACGGGTAGCGTCGACCTGATCGACGATGCCCGAACGCTTGGCCGAAATGGCGGCGCCGGAATCGCGTGCAACCGTCTCCTCCATGCCGGTGCCGACGAACGGCGCCTCGGCCCGGACAAGCGGAACCGCCTGACGCTGCATGTTCGATCCCATGAGCGCGCGGTTGGCGTCGTCATTCTCCAGGAACGGAATGAGCGATGCAGCAACCGACACTAGCTGCTTGGGACTGACGTCCATCAGCGTGATGTGGTCCTTCGGCGCCATCAGGAATTCGCCGGCCTCACGAGCGGATATCAGGTCCTCGACGAAGCTGTTGTCCGCATTGAGTTCCGCGTTCGCCTGCGCGATCGTGTGCTTGGCTTCTTCCATAGCCGACAGGTAGACGACCTCGCTGGTCACCTTGCCGTCGATCACCTTGCGGTACGGCGTTTCGATGAAGCCGTACTTGTTCACCCGGCTGAAGCTGGCGAGCGAGTTGATCAGACCGATGTTCGGTCCTTCCGGCGTCTCAATCGGGCAGATGCGGCCATAATGGGTCGGGTGAACGTCGCGGACTTCGAAGCCTGCGCGCTCACGGGTCAGACCGCCCGGCCCAAGGGCCGAAACGCGGCGCTTGTGGGTGACTTCCGAGAGTGGGTTCGTCTGGTCCATGAACTGCGAAAGCTGCGAGGAGCCGAAAAATTCACGCACGGCGGCCACGGCGGGCTTCGCGTTGATCAGATCGTTCGGCATCACGGTCGACACGTCAACCGACGACATGCGCTCCTTCACGGCGCGCTCCATGCGGAGCAGGCCGACGCGATACTGGTTCTCCAGAAGCTCGCCGACCGAACGCACGCGGCGGTTGCCGAGATTGTCGATGTCGTCGATTTCGCCCTTGCCGTCCTTCAGGTTCACCAGCTCCTTGACGACGGCAAGGATGTCCTCGCGGCGCAGGGTGGTGACCGTATCCTCGGCATCAAGGTCGAGGCGCATGTTGAGCTTTACACGGCCCACGGCCGACAGATCGTAGCGCTCCGGATCGAAGAACAGGCCGTCGAACAGCGCTTCGGCGGTCTCGCGCGTCGGCGGTTCGCCAGGGCGCATGACGCGATAGATGTCTGACAGGGCCTGGTCGCGATCCTCGGCCTTGTCGGCCTTCAGCGTGTTGCGGATCCAGGGGCCGGTGGTGACATGATCGATGTCGAGCAGTTCGAGGCGATCGATGCCAGCCTTGTCCAGCTTCTCCAGATTTTCGGGAGAAACCTCGTCGCCAGCCTCGATGTAGATCTCGCCGGTCTTTTCGTTGATGAGGTCATAGGCCGAATAACGGCCGAAAATTTCCTCGGTCGGGATCAGCAGCGTTTCAAGACCGTCCTTGCCGGCCTTGTTGGCGGCGCGGGGCGAAATCTTCTGACCCGCCGGGAACACGACTTCGCCGGACTTGGCGTCAACAATGTCGAATGCCGGCTTCTGGCCGCGCCATGCCTCGACGGCGAACGGGATCTGCCAGCCGCCTTCGCCACGCAGGAACGTGACCTTGTTGTAGAAATAGCCAAGGATGTCCTCGGCATTCAAGCCAAGCGCGAACAGCAGCGCAGTGACCGGCAGCTTGCGCTTGCGGTCGATGCGGACGTTCACAATGTCCTTGGCGTCAAATTCGAAGTCCAGCCAGGAACCGCGATAGGGAATAACGCGGGCGGCAAAGAGATATTTGCCCGACGAGTGGGTCTTGCCACGGTCATGGTCGAACAGGACGCCCGGCGACCGGTGCATCTGCGACACGATGACGCGCTCGGTGCCGTTGATGATGAAGGTGCCGTTGCCGGTCATGAGCGGCATGTCGCCCATGTAGACGTCCTGCTCCTTGATATCGAGCACGGAGCGGCTGTCGGTGTCCTGATCCACCTCGAACACGATGAGGCGCAGGGTTACGCGCATCGGCGCGGCGTAGGTGATACCACGCTGGCGGCATTCCTCGGTATCGTATTTCGGGTCTTCCAGCTCGTAATGAACGAAGTCCATTTCGGCGGTGCCGGCGAAATCGCGGATCGGGAACACCGACCGGAGCGTCTTTTCCAGGCCGGATACATAGCCGATGGAAGGGTCGGAACGAAGGAACTGCTCGTAGGATTCGCGCTGCACTTCAATCAGGTTCGGCATCTGAACCACTTCGTGGATGTCGCCGAAGACCTTGCGGATGCGCTTTTTTGCGGTCTGGGGGAGAGCTGCCTTGGTCGCCATGTATTTTCCTGTCGCTTTGGTCGCAATTTTTTCCGCATCGCAGCGAAATTTCAGCCTGATTCGTTAGCCTTAGCCACGAAAAAAAGTGCGGGTCGGGACTGTCCGAACCGCACTGCCAGCGTCTTGTAGAACCTCCACTTGCACCCCATTCGTCTCGGTTCGTGCGCAAATCGAACCTTGGCCCGGGTGAGGGGAGGGTGACCGTTTTCGTACCATTATGGCACAGGGCCGATCGACCTTCGGAAGCGCATATAGGGATATTGTTGGACTTTGAAAAGCCCCCCGAAGGAGGTTTTCCGTCAGTTCCGCAAAATGCCAACGGCGACAGGCCCAAGCAGAAAGACCATGACGATGATGGACGCAGCGATCAACCAGTGGCGCATTGCCGGGCTGGATATTTCCGGGATCTTGTCGTCCGGTTTCAGGCGCACGGGCTGAATCCCATCAGCCTTTCAGGGCGTCCGTAACCCGGCGAACCTCCTGCGCCTTGCCGCGCGGGAGGATGAGGATGTCGGCACCGGAGACGACGACGATCAAATCCTCGACATCGACCAGCGCAACGCGCGGCCCATCCGTATGCACAAGGCATCGCGAGGCGCCGAGGGCAAGTACGTCACCACGAACCGTGTTGCCTGCCGCATCGGGCGCGGAAATGGCGTGAAGCGAGTCCCAGCTACCGACGTCCGACCATCCCATCGCCACCGGTACGCAGGCGACCTTCTCCGCCCGTTCCATGATGGCATAGTCAATGGAATCGGAAGGGCTGGCCGCAAAGGCCTCCGCATCAGGGAACAGGCGGCTGCCCTCCCGCACGGCGCCATCGACGGAAGCCTGAATGGCGGTGAGCATGTCGGGCTGGAATTGCGCCAGCGCCGCCAGAAACGCGTCGGCCCGGAACAGGAAGATGCCTGCATTCCAGGCATAGCCGCCCTCGGCAAGCATGGCTGCGGCGCGATCGGCATTGGGCTTTTCGACGAAGCTTGCGACCTTGTTGACGCCGGCGGCGAGGGCGTCGCCCATGCGGATATAGCCATAGCCGGTCTCCGGGGCGTCGGGTTCTATACCGAATGTCACCAGCCAGCCATCGGACACCAGGGGTAGAGCCTTGGCAATGGCTGCGTGGAAGGCAGGAAGATCAGTGATCACATGGTCGCTTGGCATGACGAGCAGCGCGGCGGCGGGATCATTGGCGGCGATGGCGGCGAGCGCGATGGCGGGGGCCGTGTTACGGCCGAACGGCTCCAGCACGATCAGCCCATCGGGCAGACCGACGGCGGAAAGCTGTTCCTCTATCATGGCCGCATGCGCCGTATTGGCGACGATGATCGGCCGGCCCGACCCGACAATGCCCTCCATGCGGAGAGCCGTGAGCTGCAGCATTGTCTCCTCGCCGGTGAGTGCGAGCAACTGCTTGGGGCGTTCGGGGCGGGACACCGGCCAAAGCCGCGTTCCCGATCCGCCGGACAGAATGACCGGCACGATCGCGGGGGTCGTGGACGGTTGTTCTATCGCTGGCATCGAATCGCTCCTGTACTCATGCTGGTACGACATGACCTGCTATTCTTAAGATTAGACTCACCTTGCCGCGATGATTTGAGATCATCTACATTTCACTGGACGCATCAACGCCGCCAACCCGGAACAACTTGAATCCCGCTGCAGCCGCCTCGGACGCGGGATAGATGTTGCGGAGGTCGACCAGAACGGGTGCGGTCATGAGGCCGGCGATCTTCTTTAGGTCGAGCGCGCGGAAGATGTCCCACTCGGTCACCAGGACCAGAACGTCCGCGCCCTCGGCCGCGGCATAGGGGTCGGACATCATCTTCACGCGCGGCATCAGCGAAGCGGCAGCCTCCATGCCTTCGGGATCATAGGCGCAGATATCCGCCCCTGAATCCTCGAGCGCCTGGACGATGGCAAGCGACGGCGCGTCGCGCATGTCGTCGGTATTCGGCTTGAAGGTCAGGCCAAGGATGGCGACCTTCTTGCCGCGGGCGTCGCCGCCCAGCGCCTTGATGACCTTACGGCCCATGGCGCGCTTGCGGGTGTCGTTCACCTGCGCCACCGCTTCCACGATGCGGATCGGCGAATCGAAATCCTGGCCGGTCTTGATGAGCGCCAGCGTGTCCTTCGGGAAGCAGGAGCCACCATAGCCGGGGCCAGCATGCAGGAATTTGGAGCCGATGCGGTTGTCTAGACCGATTCCGCGCGCGACATCCTTCACTTCCGCGCCCACCGCTTCGCAAAGGTCGGCAATCTCGTTGATGAAGGTGATCTTGGTCGCGAGGAAGGCATTGGCGGCATATTTGATCAGCTCTGCCGTCCGGCGGCCAGTGAAGATCAACGGCGCTTCTCCGAGATAGAGCGGGCGGTAGATCTGACGCATGACGGCCGTGGCGCGGGGATCGTCCGTGCCGACGACGATGCGGTCCGGGCGCTTGAAATCGCCGATCGCCGCGCCCTCGCGCAGAAATTCCGGGTTAGACACGGCCGCGACCTCCAGGTCGGGACGCGCCTCGCGCATGATGCGCTCCACTTCGTCGCCCGTGCCGACCGGGACCGTCGATTTGGTCACGATGACTGCCGGACCGTCCAGAGCCTCCGCGATTTCCTTCGCCGCGGCGTAGACATAGGTCAGGTCCGCATGGCCGTCGCCGCGGCGGGAGGGGGTTCCGACGGCGATGAAGATCGCGTCTGCGCCCTTGACGCCTTCGGCTAGGTCGGTTGTGAAATCCAGCCGCTTGGCTGCGACATTGCTGGCCACGAGCGCGTCGAGGCCCGGTTCATAAATCGGCATTTTCCCGCCGCGAATGGCGGCAATCTTGCTCTCATCCTTATCGACGCAGGTCACGGTGTGACCGAAATCGGCAAAGCATGCACCCGATACAAGCCCGACATAGCCGGTGCCAATCATCGTGATTTTCATGAAGCTCCTTAGCGATTCTGCTGATGACCCGCGGCCGCACCTAGCATAGCCGTTCGCACCTGCGAAAGGCAGAGGAGATCATTTCGTCAGCGTTTAGAGGCTGTATACCATTTTTTGCGAAAGGACGTCCCGATGCGCCGGGCGCGCGAAGCGGGGAATCCGGCATGAAAGTGATCATCGTTTTTGGCACGCGGCCCGAAGCCATCAAGCTGTTTCCCGTGATTCACGCGCTAAAGGCGCGGCCGCAAATCGATACACGGGTCTGCGTCACGGCCCAGCATCGCGGGCTGCTTGATCAGGTGCTGGAGATGAGCGGCATCGTGCCGGACATCGACCTGGATATCATGCAAGAGAATCAGACGCTGGACGGGCTGACCGCGCGCCTGATCGTGGAACTGGGCAAAGTTTTTGACAGCGAACAGCCCGACCGGGTGGTTGTCCATGGCGATACGCTGACGACCATGGTCGCCAGCCTGGCCGCCTATTACCGCAAGATTCCCGTCGCTCATGTCGAGGCCGGACTGCGCAGCGGCGACATCCACCATCCCTGGCCGGAGGAAGTGAACCGGCGCGTGGTCGCCTGTATCGCAGACATGAACTTCGCGCCCACCCAGGGCGCCGCAGACGCCTTGCTGGCGGAGGGGCGCGACCCGGCGGGCATATATGTGACCGGAAATACGGTTATCGACGCCTTGCTCGCCACCAAGCGGCGCATCGATGCTGAACCCTCCCTTGCCGCAGGGCTGGCGCCGCTCGCCACCCGCTTTTCGGGCAAGCGCATCATCGCCGTGACCAGCCACAGGCGGGAAAATTTCGGCGGCGGCATGGAGAATATCGCCAAGGCGGTGAAAGACATCGCAGCGCGCCCGGACGTCGCCATAATCTTCCCCGTGCATCCCAACCCGAATGTGCGGGCGGTGATGGATGTCGAACTTGCCGGCCTCAATAACGTCGCGATGATTGATCCGCTCGACTACCCCCATTTCGTCAAGCTGCTCGACATGTGCGAGATCGTGCTGACCGATAGCGGCGGCGTGCAGGAGGAGGCTCCATCCCTGGGCAAGCCTGTGCTGGTGATGCGCGAGACCACAGAGCGGCCGGAAGGCGTGGCCGCCGGAACCGCCAGGCTGGTGGGGACTGACCGGCGCAAAATCGTGGCTGAGTTGTTCCGGCTGCTCGACGATGCGGATGCCTATGCCGAGATGTCCCGCGCGCATAATCCCTTTGGCGATGGCAAAGGCAGCGACCGGATCGCCGAGATCATGGCCGGGGCGGTTAAAGGCTGAAAAAACTCAGCGTTTGGCGAATGTCGTGCCGCCAGCCAGCACCCGCTCCGCGGCTGGCTCCTTCGCATGGGCGGGGCCGGTCAGGAAACCCGCGCCATACCACAGGCCGATGGCGCCCGCCGCACCAACGATGCCGTCAATCGCATAATGCCAGTTCAGATAGACTGACCCCAGCCAGATCAGCGCTGCAAACGCGCTCATGCACAGGCCGAACACGCGATTGAAGCGATAGCCGACCAGCGCGAACAGCACCGCCATAGCATTGTGGATGGACGGGATGGCGGAGATGCCGCCGCCGATGCTGAGATCGGGGTCGTTGAAGCGGTCGAGGAGCATGTCGCGCACCTCGATCGTGAACAGGAAGTCCGCAGCGCGCGCCGCCCGGTCGGCGACCAGCGCGTCATTAACCGCCTCGAACGGGCCATTGCCGATGGGACCGACCAAAACGCCGTAGAAACATGGTCCCGCTGCGGGCAACAGATAAGCCAGGATCGATCCAAGGCCGATCCAGGTCATGGTGAAGGCTGTCATATACTGCATGCGCGTGCGCGCATCCGTGCAGAGCGCCACAATGCCGACGCCCACCGACATGGGCAGGAACCAGGCGTGGTACACGCCATCAAGGAAATAGGTGAGCAGCGGCGAACCGATGATCTTGTGAAGCCATAATCCCAAATCCACGCCGAATATGCTGCGGTCTATTGCGGCGAGGGCGGGATCAAAATGGAAACCGGCATGGGGCAGAATGCGCTGCTTGAACGCGCTGAAGCTCGACATGACGATCGCAAAAAGAAGGACTGGCCATAGCAATGTGACAAACCGGTCCGACCGCCACCGGTCCTGCAGCGCGGCGAGCATGCCCGGCCCGCGCGCGTTGAGCAGGGCAAAACCGAGCAGCGACAGAGCGCTCAGCGGGATGGTCAAAAGCAGGAATGTGCCGATCAGCCGCAGAAATTCCCATGTGGGCACCGCTGGCTGCGCAACGACAAACAGGGCAAAGGCAAGGGCGATGATCAGATTGAGCCTGACGATGGCGTGTTCGCGCTTCGATACGCGCTCAAACAAGGTCATGGTTTCATTGGTCCACCGCGGCTTCTGGCCGACACCTATGAAAAATATGGCCGCAGCGCAAAGGTGAAATGGTTGCGAATACGCAACGGTTGCGATGCGCGCCGGTCCGCGCAATTCGCTCTTGCCAGCGCCCTCCAATCTTTCCAAAGCGGCGGCGGAACGTCCGCAGCGGAACCGTCCGCGCTACAGAAAGTCCTCCTTTGGAAAATATATTGGCGGGCGTTACGCTGTTCATCACCGAGCATCGCGCATGGGCGGGACCGCTGATAGGCCTGATCATATTCGCGGAGTCGCTGGCCATTATCGGCCTGTTTTTCCCCGCGACGCCCATCATGTTCGCTATCGGCGGCATGTTGGGTGCGGGCACGCTGGAGCCGGTTCCCGTCCTGATCTGTGGGCTGCTGGGCGCGGTGGCGGGCGACGCGCTGTCATATGCGATTGGCAGGCATATCGGCCCGTCCATCTATTACCGCGCGCCCTTCAACCGGCACCGGGGGATGTTCGCCAAGGCGCGGCTGTTTTTCCAGCGTTATGGCTTCGCGGCCATATTCTTCGGCCGGTTCATGGGGCCGTTCCGTACGACTGTCCCGCTGGTTTCGGGCGTGGCTTTCATGGAGGCGCGCACCTTTCAGGCCGCGAATATCCTGTCCGCGCTGCTCTGGGTGCCGGCGAGTTTTGCGCCGGGTTATCTGGCCGTGAGAGGAGTGGGGGCGGCTGCGTTGATGAGCCAATCCGATCTGATTGCGATTGGCGGGGTTATAGCCCTGCTGTCGATCATGATGACGGTTGCCGGGTCCATTTTCATCGCTCGCAGGCGGTCGAACCGGCGGCAGAAATAACTGGCGACAGCGGATATCTCCAGATTGGTTGTTTAAATCGCTCGACTATCGGTACGGGATTATGCAGACGGCGACGTGTTCCGGATACAAGAGGGCTGGAACAGTTCACCGGGAATGAATAGTCATCGCCATCCGATTCTGCAGTTGCCCTCCAAACAGGGAGTGGCAGTTGCACGTTCGGGGCATGAAGTGGGCCTGGGGACCGAGATTTTGTCTGTATTGCGCACGGTTCTGGGGTTGCCATTATGGGCTATTCAGATTGTTTCGGGTACGAAATCTTTTGCGGATAATCCGGTCATTGGGTCCAAGCGTCTAAACCGGCTCGGTTTACATGCAGGGAGAGTGCGCGTCGCGCACCTGCTGGCCCGATGGCGCAGATCGAGGTTGGGCCGTCATGTTCCCGCGGTGTATCGCGCAGAGTTTGCTGCAAATGGCTTCATAAGGATTGATGATTATCTTCCTGCCGATGAGTTCGCGGCTTTGCGGGACGCTGTCCTGTCAACGCGTGCCCCGGCGCGCGAAATGTTGCAGGGCGATACCATAACTAGGCGGATTGCGATCGATCCTGAATATCTGGAGAGTGTGCCGCAGTTGCGGGCGTTGACGTCGGCCAGTCGCTGGCGGAGCCTGGTTCGCTATGTTGCCAGCTCGGCATCCGAACCTTTATATTATATCCAGACGATATTGACGCATCGGGCCAAAGCCGACCCTGACCCCCAAACCACATTCCATGCCGATACCTTTCATCCCACGATGAAGGCCTGGTATTTTCTTGAGGATGTGGCGGAGGATGCGGGGGCTTTCCGCTATGTGCCGGGGTCTCATAAATTGACGGCTGAGCGGCTTGCCTGGGAACAGGCGCGCAGCATCGCTGCTCCGGAGGGCGTTGATCGCCTGTCCGCCAGGGGGTCCATGCGCATACTGGAATCGGAATTGGCCGGGCTTAAATTGCCGGAGCCAAAGACCCTTGGGGTGAAGGCAAACACTCTGGTTATTGCCGATACTTTCGGCTTTCATGCGCGTGGCCATGCATCAAAACCGACACGAAGAGTCGAGATCTGGGCATACAGCCGGCGAAATCCTTTTTACCCCTGGACAGGGTTTGATCCTCTTTCCTTACGGGGCATGGCGGAGAGGCGCATTCCCTGGATATGGGCTGCGAAGGACCGGTTTCCAAAATTGTTCGGTGCCCCCTGGCACGATGCAGGACCGAAAGTGCCGGGAAGTGAATGAAGAATATTTTACTTCGGAGTTAAAGCGTGCGAGCTGTCCGGTAAATAGAAAATATAGTTAACGACATACTCGACAAATTGCGCTTCAAGCTTGTAAAGGTTTTCTAGAGACCGTCGAGTTTCTTCAGGGTTCACAGTAGCAGTGGTTTTTCAATATGCTAATGACTGATATTTCCCAGACAAAAGATCATGGTTTGGCGGTAATTCGTCAAGAGGCTGAAGGGCTGCTTCAGTTGGCGGATCAGCTGGATGATGATTTTAGCCGTGCGGTTTCGAAAATCGTCAGTACGCAGGGACGTGTCATCGTCTCCGGGATGGGTAAGTCTGGGCATATTGGCCGAAAGATCGCGGCGACCCTGTCAGCGACGGGTTCGCCAGCATTCTTTGTGCATCCAGCGGAGGCGTCGCATGGAGATCTAGGCCTTCTGAAGCCGACCGATACCATGTTGATCCTGTCAAACTCTGGCGCCACATCGGAACTTCGGCCGCTTATTGCCTATGTGAAGAACCTCAACGCCCCGATGATCGGAATTGCCTCGGACGCAGATTCCCTTTTGATGCGGGAAGCGGACTTCCGAATTCTTCTGCCGAAGATTCCTGAGGCTTGCCCCGAACTTATAGCGCCAACCACTTCTACCACGATGATGCTGGCGGTTGGTGATGCCTTGGCCATCGCTGCCATGCGCGAACGTGGTATATCCAGGACGGAATTGATGCAGTGGCATCCTGGAGGGTCGATTGGGTGGAGACTGCTACCTGTTGATTCCATGCTTCGCAAAACCGGAACGCTGCCGCTGGTCACGCCCACCACAGGTATGCGTGATGTCGTTCTGGAAATGACCTCGACGGGGAAAGGAGTTGCGGGCGTCGTAGATGGTGAAGGCAATCTGGTCGGGATCATTACGGATGGCGATTTGCGCCGTTCGTTCGACAAGATGCTGATCGCCACCGCTGGCGAGATTATGACCGCTTCTCCCAAAACCGTGGCAAGCGGTACGAGAATAGAGGAAACACTCGCCTTGATGTCCGAGGCGAAAATAACGGTGGTGTTCGTGATGCGGGCGGATGATCCGCGTAAGCCGGCCGGAGTGATCCATATCCACGACATAGCTTCGATTTGATCGCTGGGCTGCTTACCATATGCGCGAGCAAAATTTCGCCGGTGTGGCGATCGTCATTCCGGCGCGGTACAAGTCGTCGCGTTATCCAGGGAAGCCGCTTGCCGAAATCAGGGGCGTAACGGGCGTTGCGAAGCCATTGATCCAGCGCAGCTTTGAGGCTGCGAGTGGTATAGCACCCGGATTGCCGGTCTATGTGGCGACCGATGACGACCGTATCGCAGAGGCGGCAACAGCCTTTGGCGGACGGGTCATAATGACACCTGAATCATGTGCGAACGGCACCGAGCGTGTCGCAGCCGCGATTGCCGATATTCCTGCTGAACATGATGTTGTCATAAATTTTCAGGGAGACGCATTGCTAACGCCGCCTGAACTGGTCAGGGCGTTGATCGAACATATGACAGCAAATCCCGGATGCCAGGTAGCTACAGTGGCAGTTCGCTGTTCTCCCAGTGCTTACCAGCATCTTTTGACCGATCAGGCCGCGGGACGGAGTGGCGGAACCACAGTCGTCGTCAATGCGCAGAGCGAAGCCCTCTATTTTTCGAAGCGGGTCATTCCGCATATCCTGCCTGGGAGCGATGCGGAAAATAAGCCGCCGATCCTGATGCATTTGGGGCTTTACGCATACCGGCGGCCGGCTCTGGAACATTATGTAAATTCGCCCTCGACGTTGCTTGAAGAACTGGAAGGGCTGGAGCAGCTCCGTTTTCTCCATGCGGGCATCCCTGTCGCGGTGGTGCAATGCGATCCGCCAGGCTGGGATGCGATAGAGTTGAACAATCCCAGCGATCTGGAACCGATCGAGACCATTCTAGCAGCCCGGAAAATAATATAAGCCTCCGCTATGCCTGGAGAGGGAAATTCAATAGAACCGCGCCGTAGGCTGTTATCTGGAAGCTGGCGTAATGGCGACTGAAACGCTGAATTTCCAAGCTTTAGGACAGGGTATCGTACCGATTTTACGCGCGCCGCCATTTCCCGGCGCAGCCAATGCGGTGGTGAGCAGGCTATCCCAAGATGCCGGTTCGAAAGAATATGCCGACATCGACGTTCGAGCCTGCATGGACGCCCTGCGCAAAGCGCGGGTGGGGGGCACTTTCTGGGGGACTCACCCTCAACTGGAGATGCCGAATCCTTTCATCGTGCGGCCAGCTACGACCGAGCAGGCCATCGAGATGTTGGGGCGGATAGAGCATGACGGTCATCTGCACAGGCTAGTGTTATGGCTGCCTCCGCATTTGGCTGCGTGGGCAGGCCAAGTAGCCTCACGGGCTGTTGTCCTCACAGAATGCTGTGATCCCTGGCATCTGTTCGCACAGGCCGGGCAAATGTGGTTTGATCCCTCAGATGAAAATCTGTTGCTGGCGCGTATCGCCGGGGTTCGGGCATCCACCTTTTCGGGTGATGGAGAGCCAATCAATCAAGAGAGCTTAGCGGAATTCTTCATAACTGCCGTGCGCCATAGGATCGCGGATATCGATTATATTGATCCGTTTACCGGAGCGCCCAGCGATTTTCTGTCTACAATAGAATTGCTCAAATTCTGGCGGGGTTTGATCGATTCCAATCGGTCGATCGGCGCTGCTGCCGGGTTTGCGCACTGGAAAAAAGCCGTTGTAGAACCTCTGTTATGGGGAGGCTCGGAACCCGTTCGTTTCATGGGGGGCAGCGAGTCGGCGACGAAGTCCATTCCGCGGGGCAAGTCGATCGCCATCTGGAAGTCGAGAGTTTCGAAGCGCTTCCTCGATGAGGTTGAGCAGCAGGGCTGTGATTTACATGAAGTGGAGGACGGGTTCATCCGGTCCGCCGGGTTGGGCGCAGACTGCGTGCCGCCTCTTTCCATTGTGGTGGACAAGGTTGGGGTGCATTTTGATCCGGCACAGCCAAGTGATCTGGAAAATCTGTTGCAGGCCGGAAACTTTCCGCCAGCGATTCTGGACAGGGCGGAGGCTTTGCGCCGGCAGATCGTCGAATCCGGTGTCAGTAAATATAGCGCTGGTGGTCAATCGATGGCTCGGCCGGCGGGCGAACGGCGGCATGTTTTGGTAACGGGGCAAGTCGAGGACGATCGCTCGGTTATATGCGGCGGCGGCGAGGTGGCTGGCAATCTCGACCTGTTGAAGCGTGCCCGCGCACAGGAACCCGATGCCTATATCATTTACAAGCCCCATCCCGATGTAGAGGCAGGGCATCGCAAGGGGCACGTGGCCGATGAACACATATTGTCGTTCGCGGACGATATCGTTCGAGACGCCTCCATCTCGGCGCTGCTGGACATGGTCGATGGCATTCACGTCATTACTTCCCTGGCCGGATTCGAAGCTCTGATCCGGGGCAAGGATGTCGTGACACACGGCATACCCTTCTATGCTGGCTGGGGACTTACAACCGATCTGGGCGTTATTCCCGCACGGAGAACGGCTCACCGCAACGTCATCGAGTTGGTGGCGGCAGTGTTGTTGCTATATCCGCGATATCTGGACCCTATAACTTCATTGCCATGTCCGCCAGAAGTGCTTGTGAAAAGGCTGGCAGCCGGGGTACGCAAGGAAAATTGGGCAATCGTCTCGTTAAGACGTTTGCAAGGAAGCGCGAGGCAGAAACTGTCCAAAATGGGAATAACTATATGAAGCCCGGCCTGCTCCGCCAGCGTAATTTCCTTTTTCTTCAGGGTCCTGCAGGACCTGTTTTCTGGATGTTGGGGCAAGAATTACTTGCGCTAGGCTGTGGTGTGCACCGTATTAATCTGAACGGGGGGGACAAGCATGACTGGCCCGCCGCTGCCGTTGATTATCGCGGATTGCCATCGCGTTGGCCGCTGTTCATCGACCGGTATCTTCGCGATAACAATATCACGGATCTCATGTTGTTTGGCGATTGCCGCCCGATGCATATCGCAGCACGGGGGATGGCAAAATTGCGGGGCGTAAATGTCCACGTGTTAGAGGAAGGTTACATCCGCCCGGATTGGATGACCTTTGAGCCTGATGGTGTGAACGGCCATTCGACCCTATCGCGGGATGCGCGCTGGTTTCTGACGGAAGCAAGGAACCTGCCGCCGCTTCCCGACCTCCCTCCGGTGACAGCCAGTTTCCAGCGACGGGCGAGGGATGGGTTACATTACTACACCAATGTCGCGTTGGGCCGTTTTCGGTTCCTACCCTATAAATCGCATCGGCCGGAATCGCCCATTGTTGAGGGAGTGGGCTGGCTGAAACGGTTTGCGTTACAGCCTCGCCGTGCCCGCCAGACACGGGAAGCGTTGAAAACGATCGAGGGGAAGCCCTATTTCGTGCTGCCTCTGCAATTGAGCGCAGACTACCAGATTCGTATTCATTCTCCGTTCGACACTATGCAGGCCGCAGCGGAATATATGATGGTCAGTTTCGCGCGCCATGCTCCCAAGGATAGCTATCTGGTCGTCAAGGAGCACCCGCTGGATAGCAGCTTCTTCAACTGGCGCCGTTTCGTGCTGGCAAAGGCGCGCGCTTTAGGCATGTCGGATCGCATCCTGCATGTCGATGTGTGCGATCTGGCAGAATTATCCACAAAATCCCGTGGGATGGTATGCGTCAACAGCACGTCCGGCACACTGGCGTTGACGATTGGCATACCTGTGCTGGTTTTGGGGGAGGCTATTTATAATATACCCGGCATTACGCATGAAGGGCATATCGATGGTTTCTGGAACCTTCCCCAGCGGCCCAAACCAGAAGTATATGATGCCTTCAAACGCGTTCTATACGCGCGTTGCCTGATCCGGGGCGGTGTCGCCAGCCAATCTGCTGTGGATTCTCTCGTCAGCAATGTGGTTGATCGGCTTTTCAACGATCCATTGCATTCCCTGCAGAAATTCAAGCTGCAGAACGTGGCCTGATCGGCCAAATCTACGTGTCTATGCTGCTTAGCCAGTCGTCGACTTTGGCGAAATGCTCGTGCCAGTTCGGCATGTTGTAATTTCCCATCCGTCGAACCTGATTGTGCCGTGCGCTGGACGTTTTTGAGCTATAGTCTTCGATGGCCGCCTGCCAGCCTTCTAAGTCCGTCGGATCGAGGTACAGGGGAATCTCGCCTGCCAATTCTCGAAAGACTGGAAGGTCGCTGGCTATGACTGGCGTGCCATGACCCAGCGCTTCTACGAGTGGCATCCCATATCCTTCGACGAAGGATGGAAAAAGGAGAGCGCGCGCGCCTTTCAGATGGTGCGCCAGGTCAGTATCCGTGCATCGGGGGAGTTCTATTACGTGGTTGCGCAGAGAACTGTCCGTATCGAGGAGGGAAAGGACCTCCTCGCTCTCCCAGCCCCGCTGGCCAATGATCAGCAGTTTTGGCGTTGCTGAGCCATATTGAGCGATCAAGCGTTGCCACAATCTTACAAGCAAGAGATGGTTCTTGCGGCCTTCTATCGTGCCGAGGGTGACAAAATAGGGAGCTTCAATGTCTGTTTGGCCCGCGTCAGACAGAGGTAAGGGTGTGGCACCCAGCCATGCCGATACCGTGTGGGGCAGGGCGTATCCACCATTCGTCGCGTAATTTGCTAGGATATCCAGTGTGGCTTGAGAGTTTCCAATGATCCCGAACCCAGAAGCTAGCATCGTGTCCAGCCGCTTCACATGCTTTTCCGTCGATCCTGACCTGCAATATTCCGGATGCGTGATCGGTATGAGATCGTGAATCATGAATACCGGTTTCACGTCCACTTTTTTGAACCATTCGGCAAGGCCTGGCTGATCCAGACCGCTATGTCCGATATTGAGATAGAGGCGGCCCCTGCCGGCATTTCGCTCGATCAATTGAGGAAGCGAACGCAAGGCAAGGATCGCAACTGCTTTTTTGAATTCGGGCGTATCCGACAACAGCAGATCAAACAAAGTTGAGGACATATGCCGTGGCAGTATTCTCCGCATGTTTTTCCACTGGACCACAGCCTGCGATTGATGCCGGTAATGCATGACATAGGCCAAACATACGCGATCAATCCCGGTAGGAAGCCGCCCACTCGAAACACGCCAGATAAGGCGGCTTACATCTATAAGGTATTTTGCTGAGGGCATTTGGAGAGCTTGAACCTGGCGCGGCCTTGTTGAAAATCATCTACGAAATTGGGGTTATATCAATTCCCAAAGGTCTGCCGGCTAGTTTCATCAATCAGAATAAAATCACGAAGCCGGTGAAGAATATCTTCGGGAGAATGATAAGCAAGGCTATCGAGAATGGATAGATCGAGGTCCAGATGGGAACGCGCCTTTTCCCCATCATCACCCTTAGGCATCGTTTTCAAAAAAGATAAACTGAGGCCCTGTTGGACAAAAGAGCCGCTGTCATACAGCGCGGTGCCGCCGATCGGATTGATGTAATGATTCCCGCCAGCTTCCCTGACCAACCGCATGATATAGTCCTGGGCTGATGTTTCCGATCGCGGACTGAATTGCGAGGCGCGCAGCATTTTTGTCTCGAAGCCTATATATTGCATCAGGGCACCAGCCATTCTTTCGAACGCGAGGACAAAAGGCGTCTGTGCGTTGGACGGCGCCGGAAAGGTCTTGTCGATCAAAGCCTGCGATGCTGACCGAAATTCTCCCACCCGCGTGGCATGATCGAGTGTGGTTCGTATCCGGCAGAGTTCGGCATCAAAATTATTGGCAAAACGGATGTCAGTGAATGGCGCGCTGCGCGCATGCTTCTCCACTGGCAGAGCGAAGGAATGCCTATTGCCATTGAGGTTGATGGCATTTCGATTGGCCCAGCCTCTGGCGATGAACTGCGCTGTGTCGAAGATGATGAAAATATCGACGCAGGCAAGCAACTGCACATATGGAAAATAGGGGAACAAGTAGGGTTGCATGACTGCAACGCGCTTGGAAAAATCGCCGAAAACATGGTCGGGCTCAGGCATGCTGATCTATCCAGCTGATACCGACTGATCCGCGAGTGCCGTTTCAAGCGCGGCCACTACGGTCTCGACCGTGTCGGATGTCATCCCGACATAGAAGGGCAAGCCGATAGTGCGCGCCGCCAGATCCTCGGTTACGGGTAGCGGGCCTGCGGCATAAGATTTGAATGCCGGGAAGCGATGCACCCCGTCTTTCCACCAGCGTCTGGTCCCTATTCCATTCGCCGCGAGCTGATGACCGAGTTGCGGGAACGGTTTCGGCAATATGATATTGAACGACGAAGAGACCATGCCTTCCCTGATATTCGGCGCAAAGGCGATATCCGGCAAGCGGGCGGTAATCTGCTCAACATAGCCGTCGGCAATTGTCAGGAGAGTCTGACGAATTTCCGGCCAGGATGTCAAAGAATGCTGACCATAGGCGGCATGAATTTCGCTCAGCTTTGCATTTGTGCCTATTTGAGTGACTGGATCGTCATCAAAGATCCCGAAATTGCTCCAGGAAATCATTCGCCGGGTCATGTCTGCGTTGCTGGTAACGACCATTCCGCCTTCAATCGAGCTGACAAGCTTCGTGGCGTGCAGGCTGACCATCAGCGGTACGGGCAAATCCAGCCTTGTCTCAGCAAGTTTATGGACAAAATCGAATGAAGCGGCACCATCTACGAGGATTTGCATGCCTGTTCTCTCCTGAATATCGGACAGTTCAGGATAAGGGACCGTCGCACCGAATGGCGATACGATCAGACATGCCTTTATATTCTGGTCCGTCGCCATCTCCTCGATGACGTCCGGATCGATGGCCCAACTTTCCGGGTCAACATCAACGATGACGGGTTCGAGTCCTGCCTGCGCCACGGCGCAAGCCGATCCTATGAACGTCCAGGCAGGAACAAGGCATTTCGTCCCTGCCGGAAGATTCCAGGCCTGCATGGCGCCTATCAAGGCAGCCGTACCGGACGAATAGAGCGATATTTCCTGTACAGCACGATCACCTAGGGCTGCGGCGAATTGGGTGCGCAACATTCTTTCCTGCGGACCATGATTGGTATAGCAGCAAGCGTCATCAATCATGCGGATATGTGGCAACATGATATTCGCGTCCGCAACGCGCGGCTTGAGTACGGGAATGAAAGTCATGGGCGAACAGCCTTCAGATCAAGCCACGGTTCTGGCACCGGACGTTGAGCAGATCATACGTCCGATTGTCCAGCATTTTAGCGGCCGTCCCGTGACGCCAGAAGCAGTGCTCTGGCCGAATGCGGATGACTTGCCTCACCGGTTTCGTGCGTTGATGAACGGCATCGATTGGTCCCGTTTCACGGCGGCAAACCCATTGCGTCTTTTGGACCTGGGCTGTGGCCCTGGCTTCCTTCTGGATTATCTGTCGCACGCAGGCCTGATCGACAAGGTCGACTATACCGGTATCGATCTCAGTCCGGAAATATTGGCGGAAGCTGAGCGCCGTTGGCCGGAGCAGAAATTCCTGCTGCGTGATATCCGCAAAACCCCTTTTGCGGACGGGGTGTTCGACTATGCGATCCTCTGCGGCGTATTTACTGTCCGCTTCTCGCTGTCGAATGACGACATGCGTAAGCTTATGCTGGAAACGCTGGAGGCTACCTGGCCTTCGGTAAGGCAGGGGCTATCCTATAATGTCATGAGCAAACATGTGGACTGGGAACGCGAAGACCTGTTCCATCTTCCTTGCGACGAGGCGATAGACATAGCCCGTAAAAATCTTGGAACGCGACAAGTCCGGATCATGCACGATTATGGCCTCTATGAATATGCCTGTATCGTCTCTCGAGAGCCGTTGCGCGATGGCTCGCCATTGCCTGCAAACTGGTTCGGTGCTTCTTGATATGTTGAGAAAAACAGGAGTTCGGTCATTTCTCGCTAAGCTTTGGTCGGCATTTGAAGCCCGCCGGCAAACTCAAATTCCCGGATCTTGGCGCGAACATTATCCCGCTCGCTGTCACTATACCGCCGTCCCCCGAGTTCCGGTACAGGGGTTTCGAGAAATTCCTGAGCGAAGGCTGCATTGCTATTCTGGAATCGCGAGCGGAAATGCGCTGCCTCTCTGGCGTCCATCAGCAGGGCGGGCATGTCATCGTCGGCCAATATTTCAATCAACTGGCCCGCCAGGTCCGGCGGAAATGCTTTTCCGCGCCGTCCCGCAATGCGCATGGCCGTAAGCGCCAGAAACCCCAACGACGAGTTTGTGGATCGATTTTGTGGTGGCGTTTCCGTTTCGGGTAATGACAGCCCTGCCATTGTAAAGAGGCGCGTGACAGCGTCTCCGGCATTGGGATCATAGACTTGGCATTTCACTGCCCTGGGTCCGAAAACTGAGCGCCATGCCGATGCGATTTGGTAGAAATTGCCGTTAAAATGCCTGCTCGCAAAATCAGAGAATGAGCCGTGATAACGCCGTAATTTCACTAACTGATTATATTCCGATTCTGCCAACTCGTCCTGGGAGCGAACGAAATAGAGTATCTTGAAGCTAAGCGGTCGGCGGAAAGCATCGAAAAACTCTCTGACCTTTGTTGGATTGGCCAATTCGAGCTGTTCACTGCTGATAAGTACGGTTGATGCAGGCGAGTTTCCGATCTCTTCCCGAAGCGCGTGAAGTTCAGTCTCGGTGTTAGCTGGCGGCTTCATGTAGAAGGGCAGGTCGTCTATAAACGCTTTGCCAAAGACATCATGACCTTTGCCGTCGGAACCGCCCGCCGCTGCGGGGTAGAGCAGGCCTTCAGGCATGAGTTTGTTTCGAATGGATGCGAGATACCGCTGGATTGCGGTAGTCCCGGTTTTGCCGCCGCCGATATGGATTACAATGTGCATTTTGGCTTTCGCATAGTTGGAACCGTAGCGATATGCTCAGGGCATTACCGATTATGAAAAGGGATAGGCATCACCGCAGATAGACCGGACGTAATCTTGGAACACCCTATCAACACCCGATAAATCCTTTTGCATGAAGGCGTTATAGAATCTTTCGTGGGTAAAAAGGCGTGAGCGCTTGAAGTTCTCCTCAAACATGTAATGCAACATCACGACCTGATCTAATTCACCGGGTTGCAGGTCGTCCGCTTCAGGCCGATTGGGAAAATTGAAGCGCGCCGGCAGGGCGATGGTCGTCAATTCGAGGTCTGCGCATGAAAGGGCGACAGCTACCTGCGCGGCAAAATAGGGTTCGACAAATTGAGATGCGAGGGGGATCAGTTCCCGCTCCCTGGCATGCATTTGCTGCAATTTCTTGGGCGGTCCGACAAGAATGCCATAATTGATATAGAATGGCGCGAGCGGCCTATCGGCTGCAGCATATACTCGCGGGTCTTCCGGTGATCGGCCAAACAAATACGGGTGAGGCCGAGAAATATCCTTGCCGATCGTACCCAGCGCTACTCTGCGCCAGTCCTCCTCCGGATCGCCGCGTACCCCGTCAATCGGGAAGTGATAGTGCGCCATGACACCGCCGATGACGTCATCCCGAACGATCTGGGCAAGGACGTCGTCAAAAGGACGCATGAAGCACACGTCAGCATCGCAGATTACAGCCACATCGGCATCGGGCCGGATGTTATCGAAGCGATCGAAATGCTGTGCATTATAAGTGGGATTGGGGAGTTTGTCCGGATTCGACCAAATGATTTCCACGCCATCCAGATACGGCATCCAGCGTGGCGGTATTTCAGGTGTTTCCCATTCTCCAAGCGCTGCAACAAGGCGCGCGTCGGCATAGTGACCGCCCAGCGCCGCCAAACTTTGCTTCAAAAAAGCGATGTTGGAAAAAAAATGATCGTTCGCGCTTCCGGGAACCAGAAAATCAAGTTTCAGCATGGTCATCAATTAAGAGGCTCGCGATTGATCCTGGGCATCGTAGGACGAAGATTGATGGCAACTGGTCTACAGGGCTTTCTTTTAGAGCGCAAACTCAATGGCTTGCATTGAGTGTTTCAAGGTCTCGTTTTTGAAATGCGTGGAAAGCGCCTGTTCTCTGCAAGCATCTGCGGACTTTCCGGATGGCGAGAAGTTTCAAACAGACGTACGGTCCTGATCGGTGGGCGGCGTCATTATCGGCGGCGTTTTCAGTGGAGCAAAGCTGCGATGAGGCGCTGCAGAAATTTACGGAGAGTGGCCTTGGGGCAACAGTATGAACCGGATGGATATGGGCCAGCTTTGATGTTGCAAATCTTGGTTAACTCGCGCATCTGATCGCGTGCCGCAAACGGGTTCTTTCGCTCCTTTCCCGGTGCAAAAGTTAAGAAATTCAGGAATGCCATGAGCCGAAAGATAATCGATAAAATACGTGGAACCAGTCGGCTGTTTTTGGCGGTAGTGATCTTACCGACCGTGGTCGCCATGGTCTATTTTGGCATTTTCGCGTCAGACATTTATATTTCTGAATCGAAATTTGTGGTCCGTAGTCCGGACAAGCCATCGACAACCGGTTTGGGCGTGCTGTTGAAAAGCGCTGGCTTCACCAACGCTGGGGATGAAGTTTTTGCCGTTCAGAATTATTCTGAATCCCGCGATGCGCTTGCTGATTTGAATCGAACTGGCTTCGTTATGCGCGCTTATCAAAATGGTAGCGCGTTCTTTCTCGATAGATTCAATCCTTTCGGTTCGTACGCCTCATTCGAAGAATTATATAAATATTTTCAGAAAAAAATTTTGATTGAGCACGACGTTACATCATCGATTACTACGTTAACTGTGCGTGCGTTCACTGCTCGCGATGCCTACATTATTAACAAAGCTTTGCTTGATCGCTCCGAAGGAATGGTAAACAGGCTTAACGAACGTGGCAGGGCTGACTTGATCCGTTACGCCACTGTAGAGGTCAACGAAGCAAAGAAAAGGTCGGAACGGGCGACTTTGCTTCTGACTGACTTTCGCAGTCGCGAAGGGGTCATAGATCCTGAGAAGCAGGCAGCGGTGCAATTTCAGATGATTGCCAAATTGCAGGATGAACTGATCGCCACGCGGACACAGTTGATGCAGCTTCGGCAGTTCACTCCAATGAACCCGCAAATTCCAATTTTTGAATCGCGTGTGCAAGGCCTGTCTCGTGAAATCGATAAGGAGACCGGGAAAATAGTGGGTGCACGAAAATCGCTATCATCGTCGTCGGGCGAATATCAGCGCCTGTTGCTGGAAAGCCAATTTTCCGACAAGCAACTGGCATCTGCGATGGCTTCGTTGGAGGAAGCCAATAATGAAGCACGCCGCAAACAAGCTTATGTTGAGCGGATCGTGAAGCCCAATCTACCTGATGAGCCTCTGGAGCCGCGGAGGCTGCGAGGCATTCTAGCTACGTTTGCCCTAGGACTGGTTGCATGGGGTATCCTCAAAATGTTGTTCGCGGGCATAAGAGAGCATGGTGAGTGAATCGATCTCCGGCGAATGGCGAAAGCTTTCGCGTAGCTGGAAAGTGCAGAGGCGCGTTATTGGCGCCCTTCTGCTGCGGGAGATCATAACTCGCTACGGGCGTAACAATATAGGATTTCTTTGGCTTTTCATCGAGCCGATGTTATTTACGCTTGCCATCACGGCGTTATGGACTGCGACACGATCAGTTCACGGCTCCGACATTCCGATCGTTGCTTTCGCGCTAACGGGTTATTCATCCGTTCTGGTTTGGCGAAACATGCCCAATCGCTGCCTGAACGCCTTGAAGCCAAATGTTGCTCTGCTATTTCACCGGCAGGTTAAGATTATTGATGTTTACATATCGCGTGTCATGATCGAATGCGTCGCGGCCTCTACAAGCTTCGTGGTCTTGGGAATTCTATTCTGGTCTATCGACTGGTTGAAGCCCCCTGAGGATGCATTGCAGGTGCTTGGCGGGTGGATATTGCTAGTCTGGTTCGGCGCGGCATTCGGGATTTTCGTGGGCGCATTGTCCGAAGCATATGACATAGTTGAAAAACTGTGGCCTCCAATGTCCTACCTTATCTTTCCAATGTCGGGCGCTGCTTTCATAGCCGATGCCCTGCCGGAGCGGGTAAGGGATATTGTGCTATATCTTCCGATGCTGAACGGGATTGAATTTCTCCGTGAAGGATATTTTGGATCAAAGATGCATGCTCATTATGACATTCCCTATTTGCTGCTGTGCAATATTGGTTTGACATTATTGGCTTTTGGCCAGGTACGGCAGGTGGGCGTGCCGGTGAGTGAAGAATGATCAAACTTACAGGTATTTCGAAATACTATGAGGTGATGGGCGGTCGGCGGGCTGTGCTTGATAATATCAGCCTCTCCATATCGCCTGGCGAGCATGTCGGGGTGCTGGGCAGAAACGGCGCCGGAAAGTCTACACTAGTGCGGATCATCGGTGGGGCCGAACAACCAAGTTCCGGTCAGGTGGAGCGGGGAATGACTGTGTCTTGGCCGCTGGCGTTTACTGGCGGGTTTCAGCCGTCGCTCACCGGTGCGGATAATCTTCGATTCATCTGCCGGATTTATGATGTTGATTACGCTCAACGCGTAGCATTTGTGCAGGATTTCTCGGAACTCGGTCCATATCTGTACGAGCCAGTGGGTATATATTCATCCGGTATGCGCGCCCGTTTGGCCTTTGCGATTTCCATGACTATCGATTTCGATTGTTATCTGATCGATGAGGTGATTGCGGTTGGTGATGAATCTTTCCGCCAGAAATGCAGGGTAGAGCTTTTCGAAAAGCGAGCGGACAAGGCGATGATTGTTGTGTCGCACAGTCACCGCTATCTCAAAGGGACTTGCAGCCGTTTCCTTTTGCTCAGAGACAGCAAAGTCGAAGAATATACTGATTTTGATGAAGCCTACATGCAGTATAAGATGATGCTTGAAGGGCAGGATGCTGCAGCCTCTGCAACAACTACTCAATAGGAAGCTGCGTTCGTAACGCTCGTGCTATCCGGGCAATTGGGCCGATAAAACGGAAAGACTGTCATGGCCAAGATCGAGCGACACCCAGATGTTGCGGATTATATCGTCGAAATGACGCTGCCGGAAATCGAAGCGCGTCGCGGCATCGCTGATCTTTTCGAGAATGGCCAGATGGTCATTTTAAAGGATTACAGGCTCGCTTTTGATTTTGAAGCAATAGGTCGTCTTACCAAATCAACGGATCGTGTGCTTGATGGCAAAATACGTAAGGCACTCAAGAAATTACAGGCGCCTGTCTTTTTCCAAGGCGAAGCACCGATCGTCAAAGGCGGACGTCTTCTCTTCGCCGATCCTGTTCGTCAGGCGGTGTTTGATGTCCTCTGTAACGGGGACCGCGTCATATTTGACCGGGCAAGCCATGCGCTGGAATCTGCGCACGGCGAGATATTACGCATATTTGGTATCTGCTTCCCGGATTATGAGAGCTTTCGGTTCATTCCCAGTCTCCGCCTTACCCGGACGCTGTTTGAAAATCTGCATTGGGACAATCACTCGATTGATGATGATTTTCATCAGGCGCGGATATTCGTCAATCTTGATACCCGTCCGCGGATTTGGCACATCAGCCACCGCTTTATTGATTACATGCGGGGTGTCTATCGAGAACATGATCTCGGCCGATTCGCTGGAAAAGACCCGAATCTGATGCTGAGCTATATTAATGGCGATGTGCTGGGTGGAACGACCAAAACTTGGATGGAAGCCTTGCCCAAGCACCGTATTGCTTTCGATTCTGGGGAGCTTTGGCTGGGTGAATCCAGAATGATCTCCCACCAGATTTTCTATGGCGAAAGTGCAATGGTGTATATGTGGTTTGTCAAGGCGGCTTCAATGTCGAATGCCGATAACCGTTTCAACGCAAGAATAGAAAATCTGCATGAGTTGATGGCCGCGGAAGACCGAGAGGTTGTTTCAGTTTCCTGATTGGATGTAGCCGATGCAATCGCTCTGGAAAATCTGGAATGCTTTTAGTCAGCCGTTTCATGAATTGAAATTCACTCTTGGAATCTCTGGCAGAAGAATTCCTCGCCCTTTCAGAGCTTGTCTCTGATAACTACGGCATCTGCTTCGAGTGTTCTACGCAGATCGGCGGTCATGATCTCTTCATAGCCGTCAAAGAACCAAGCAATGGCGCCGTCTATTGCGGCGTCTAGGAGACCTGTGCGCGGGTGGGTGTAGACAGGAGTGCCAATTGCTGATTCTATCGGCTTTCCGAGGAGGAGAGCGGCCGTGGTGCAGCGTTCGATTGGTCAGGAGCGATTTGGGTTTTCAGGGCCGGAGCGCAAGACGTCATCGCTCGATACGCTGGTATCGCTGATTGATTGGCACGCGGTCGCGGCTCTTCTCGATCCGCTTTATCCGGCCTCCAAAGGGGAGCCCGCCTGGCCGCCTCTGGCAATGTTCAAAGCGCTCCTGTTGTCGATCTGGTATGATCTGTCCGATGTGAAGTTGGCTGAGGCCCTGGACGACCGGGCCTCATTTCGCCGCTTCTGTGGGTTTTCCGCGAATGAGGCGACGCCAGAGCGTACCGCGTTTGTCAGATTCCGTCGACTGCTGGTCGCGCACCAACTTGACCGATCGCTGTTTGAAACCGTGACCATGCAGCTCAAGGCCAAGGCGGTGACGGTCAAGACCGGGACACTGGTCGATGCCACCATCATTGCCTCGGCCAGTGAAGACGATGATGATGCGCGCTGGGTAAAGCACAAAAGAAAACGGGCTGTTCACGGCTTTAAGGCTCACGTGGGCGCCGATGCCGATACCGCGTTGGTCGAGGAAGTCTCCGTCACCTCAGCCAATATCAATGACGGTAAGGCAGGTCCCGGTGCCTTGCCCGACAATCCCGGCGAGGTGTTTGCCGACAGCGCCTATCGCGGCAATCACTTTTGTGATGCCGTGCTGGCAAAGGGCGGCATTCCCCGGATCGTCGCCACCGGCATGTGGGGTCGCGACGAAGCTGAAACGCTCCGCAAGCTCCATGAATGGAATAAACCGATCCATCGCGTGCGCGCCCGCATCGAGAAGATCTTCGGTACATGGAAGCGATGCTACGGCCTGCGCCGAATGCGATGGCGAGGCCTCGCCAAAGCCGCCGTCCAAGTCCACCTCACCGCCATCGCCTACAACCTCAAGCGCACGATGAATATTCTCTCCGTTCCAGCATAATATCGCCTCCGACCGCAAAGCGCAGGCCGGATCGATAACTCATCGAATATATGCGCGATTTCATAGCTCCACACCCACCCGCGCACAGGTCTCCTAGAGCTGGAGACCCGCAAAAACCGGGTAATTTCGGGCTGGCGTGATGACGTCGAGGCTGCGCGGCGCACCAAGGGCATCGTTCGGACCGATTTCCAAGATACCTGGCGTTGATTTCGCCGTTTTTGCCGGCTTGCAGACAGAGTCAGCCTGCGGTTTCTCGGCGCTCGTGGAAGATCAGGCGATTGAAGTTGTAGGCCAGGTTGCAAAGGGTCAGTTTCGCCTCAGCGCGGGCCAGGCCGATGGTGCGGATAAACAGGTTGAACCGGTTCTTCTGATGCGCAAAGACATGCTCAACATGCGCACGGATGGAGGATTTGACGGCATTGGCCCGTGCGGTTGCCTTCGACATCGGCTTGCCCATGGGTTTGCGCCGATGAATTCGGGACGTGAGCATCTGATCCGACAACCACTTCTCGTTGCGCTTGGATCGATAGGCACTGTCAGCCCAGACCTCGGAACTGGTATTGTCCGTGCTGACGACCTGCCGGAGAAGACGCCCGTCCGCTGCTGACGCCGAAGTCACCGCCATGCCTCGGATGAAGCCGAAGCGTCGGTCGATGCTGATGTGGGATTTGTAGCCGAAGACCGGCAGGGCGATCATGGGGAGCGGCGTCCCATCCGCCCGATACCGGACCTTCCCGCCGACTTTGAGAGTCCAGCGGGCGTCGGTATCTTTCTGCGCTGCCTTGTTCGGTTCGTCCGGCGGGACTGTCAGGATTTCCGTGTGTGGGCGGGCATAATGGGCAAGAAGGAGTCCCACTATGTCCCGACGCAAGGAGCCGGTAATTCCGGCTGATTTACTGGATCAACTTCTGGCTGGCGGCGATGCCACGGCAGCCCTTCAGCAGGGTGGCCTTCTGGATTCGCTGAAGAAGGCGCTGGCCGAACGCGCCCTCAATGCTGAGATGGATCATCATCTTGGGCACGGCGACCAGGCCGGCAACAACCGTAATGGCTATGGCCGCAAGACGGTGGTCACGGACACCGGCAAGATCGAGATCGAGGTACCCCGCGATCGGCAGGGCAGCTTTGATCCGCAACTGATCGCCAAGTACCAGCGCCGGTTCCCCGGCTTCGACGACAAGATCGTGTCGATGTACGCGCGCGGCATGAGCACGCGGGAGATCACCGGGCATCTGCGCGAGCTATACGGCATCGACGTTTCGCCGGACCTCATATCGACCGTCACCGACGCCGTGCTCGAGGAGGTCGCCGCCTGGCAGGCCCGCCCGCTCGATCCGGCCTATCCGCTGGTTTTCTTCGACGCCATTCGGGTTGTCATCGGTCGTGCAATTCTCCGCAAAAGTGGGCTTTGAAAATTCCCTAGTTGGTGGCCCCTTCATCTCATTCTGCCGGGGCTAGCCCCGGCAGAATGAGATGAGCCGACATTGTCCTCATCTCCTTTGCAGACACGGAGACGGGGCCGATGATCCGACTTGGAGAATTGATGATGATCCTCGAACTACATCGGCAGGGCGTATCGATATCCGCCATTGCCCGACGCACTGGTCGCGACCCCAAAACCATCCGAAAATATATCGAACGGGGCATCGAGGCCCCGGTTTACGGCCCTCGCATGCTGGGGCGACCGAACAAACTGGCACCCTATCTGGAATTTTTGCGTGAGCGAGTGACGGCCTTTCCCGATCTGACGGCGGCGCGTCTGACGCGGGAAATCCGTGAGCTGGGGTATATGGGCGCCTATACCGCGGTAAAGCGGTTCCTGGCAGCGATCCGGCCGGAAAACGGCCCTAAGCCCTTTGAGGTTCGGTTCGAGACGCCGCCTGGCGTGCAGGCACAGGTCGACTTTGCCCGGTTCGTCGTCGAATTTACCGATGAGCCCGGCGTCAGCCGGATCGTCTGGCTGTTCAGCCTGGTGCTGGGACATTCGCGCTTCCTGTTTGCGCGCTACGTCATGCATCAGGATCTCCAAAGCCTGTTGCGCTGTCATATGCAGGCCTTTGAAGCGCTCGGCGGCGTCCCGATCGAGATCCTCTACGATCGCATGAAAACCGCTGTGACCGGGGAAGACGATCAGGGCCACATCATCTACAATCGATCATTGCTGGCTCTGGCCGGGCATTATCGCTTCGTGCCGCGCGCCTGCCGTCCCTATCGGGCCAAGACCAAGGGAAAGGTCGAGCGGCCATTCAGCTATATCCGCAAAGACTTCTTCCTGGGCCGGAGCTTCCGCAATCTGGACGATCTCAATGTCCAGCTGATCGACTGGCTCGATACCGTCGCCAACGTCCGTGTCCACGGCACGACGCAGCGGATTATTGCTGAAGCCTTCGCCGCCGAGCAGCCTGAGTTGCAGCTGCTTCCGGCGGGCCGCTTTGACGCTGTTCTGAAGCTGGAGCGCCGCGTCAGCCACGATGGGATGGTCTCGGTCGGCGGCAATTACTACAGCGTTCCCGATCGCACCCGGCGCGTCGTCGAAATCCAGCAGTTGCCCGACAAGATCCGGATCGTAGACCTGGGCCAGGTCATTGCCGAGCACCCGGTTCTTGAGGGGCGCCGACAGTACAGGATCGATCCTACGCATCGGACAGGCGGCAGCGGCGCCAAGCGCCGTATCCATGGCAAAGAGGTAATCGCCATCGGTCGTATAGGCCAGCATGTCGCTGTGCGCTCCCTGGCCATCTATCAGGCGATCGGCAGCCAACTGGCGCGGGGAGAACGGCCATGAACCATGGGGGTGCCGCATCCCGCGTCGATAATATCCGCCGCAGCCTGGTCCATCTTAAAATGCCACGCGCCCTGGAGATGCTCGACGCCACCCTGCGCGGCATAGAGCAGGGCAAAATCGATGGCATCGAGGCCATCGACATATTGCTGAACGAAGAACTGTCGCTCCGGGAGAACCGCAGGATCAAGGCGGCCCTGCGCATGGCAAGGCTGCCGATCATCAAGACTCTGGACGGATATGACTTCTCCTTCCAGCCATCGCTCGACCGGAACCGCATCCTGGCGCTCGCTGGCCTGGACTTCATCAACCGGGCCGAGGTGGTGCATCTGTTGGGTCCTCCCGGTACCGGGAAAAGCCATATCGCCACTGCCCTTGCTGTCGAGGCCGTGAAGGCGGGCAAGAGCGTCTACTTCATCCCGCTCGCCGATCTGATCGCTTCACTGACCAAGGCGGAACGGGAGGGCACGCTGCGCGAGAGGATCCGCTTCCTATGCCGATCCTCCCTGCTCGTCGTAGATGAGATCGGGTATCTTCCCGTCACGCCCGGGGGCGGCAATCTCTTCTTCCAGCTCGTCAACGCCCGATATGAAAAGGGTGCCATGATCCTGACGTCCAACCGCGGCTTCGCCGAATGGGGTGATGTCTTTGGCGATCCGGTGGTGGCCACCGCGCTGCTCGACCGCCTTCTTCACCACGCTGTCGTCATCCAGATCGAGGGCTCCAGCTATCGCATGCGACAGCACGCCGACCTCCTGCCCGAGCATGCGCGCATGGCAACGTCCATCAACCCACCGCCCTTGCCGAAACGGCGCGGCCGCCCGCCAGCAAAGGAAAAGCCCGATCTCCATCACGGCTGATCACCGAAACAAACCCTCCCGCCAAACTAGGGAATTTTAGATGCCCACTTTTGCGGAATCTTCGGCGCCCGTTGACACGGGTCAAGATCCGCGATGAGGGCATGGTCCGCAACAAGGCGATCCACATCGCGCTGGGTGTGCTGGCCGATGGCACCAAGGTCGTTCTGGGCCTGTGGATCGAGCAGAACGAAGGCGCCAAATTCTGGCTGCGCGTCATGAACGAGCTGAAGAACCGTGGCGTCGAGGACATCATGCTGGCCGTTGTCGATGGCCTCAAGGGCTTCCCTGACGCAATCACCGCCGTGTTCCCAGAAGCCGTGGTCCAAACGTGCATCGTCCATCTGCTGCGCAACTCAATGGACTTCGTCTCCTGGAAGGACCGCAAGCCGCTGGCCACGGCACTGAAGGGCATTTACCGCGCCGTCGACGCCAAGGCCGCCGAGGAAGCACTCACGGCCTTCGAGGACAGCGAATGGGGGCGGCGCTACCCTGCAATCGGCCAGAGCTGGCGGCGGGCGTGGAGTGAAGTTATTCCCTTCTTCGCCTTCCCCGACGAGGTCCGCAGGATCGTCTACACCACGAATGCCATTGAGGCCCTGAATGCCCAGCTCCGGCGGGCGGTCAGAGCCAGAGGACACTTTCCCAACGACGAGGCCGCGACCAAGTTGCTCTATCTGATCTTGAACAGATCCGAGAAAGAGTGGAAAATGCCGCCGCGTGAGTGGTCCATGGCCAAGGCCCAGTTCGCCGTCCTGTTCGGCGAACGCTTCATCAAGGCCATGGCGGCGTAATGTTTAACCGCCCGCCCACACACGGAAATCCTGACAGTCCCCGTCCGGCCAGATATCCCTGGCGCTCTTGCCCGACTTGATCGCTTCGCGTTCGCCCTCGGTGTTCCGCTGTCTTGGCGCAGGCACCAGCGAGGCATCCACGATCTGCCCGGACATCGGGATGTAGCCCTTCTTCTGGAGTTGCCAGTCAAAGGCCTTCATCACACGCTTGAGCGTTCCCGTCTCGGTCAGGCGATTGCGAAAATGCCGGATCGTGTTCTCGTCCGGCGTTCGATCCCCGAGCGACAGCCCCAGAAACCGCAGCCAACTAAGCCGATCCCGGATCATGAATTCCATCCGAGCGTCTGACAGATTATGCTGCGCCTGCAGGATCAGCGCCTTGAACATCATCACCGGATCGAATGGTGGGCGGCCGCCTTTGCTACCATCGCCATAGCCAAGCCCTTCAACCAGCCACGCCCGGAAATACTCGAAATCCACTGTCTCCTGCAAAACCTCGAGCGGATCGCCTTCCTTGCTCAATGCATCAAGGTGTTCGCTCAAACTGAACAGAGACTTGGGATCCATAGCTCACTCCGTGATCGCGCGCCTTCAATGAATCACCATAGCCGTCCAAACGCTACCGGTTTTTGCGGGTCTCCAGCTTGGTGATGCGTTTTCTGAAGCGGATCGTCCATTCCCTGATGCTGTAGAATACACGCCATGCAACAATGCTAACCGGTTCCGCTTGGCCTGTCAGCGGAAAGCGCTCTCATGACCAATTTGTCATGAACGCAGCCCCAGAGCCGACTTAGGATATGGACCGATAGTTGATGGGGATACAGAAAGGCAGAAGTTTAATCTGACGGCGGTGTAACTTTTATTATGGGATGCCCTGGAGAATAGGCTTTAAAAATATCGGAAAACAGCCTGTCATAATAATCATCTTTGTAGAAGATATAATTCAGGCCGCCAATCCGGCGTCGTTGATAAGCCTCGATCTGCTCTACCGTGAATTTAACTTTACGATTTACGCGTAACTGATCCCAAGAGAATCGCCATCCAAGATCTTGCATTATATTTATAATTTCTAGGTTTTTGGGATTGTCGAAATTTATTTCGATCAAGATTGTTTTGAGCTGAGGCTCGCGAAGCGTTGCCATCATTCCTGCGACCACGCGATGCTCTAGGCCATCAACATCGATTTTTATGTGGTCGGGGATGGGGATGCCATCTGCTACCAGGCTATCGACCCGGCGTCCGATGCAACCCTGCGGCCGGCGGTTATCCTTGCTGACTTTCCAGTCCGGCGCGAACTCCTTGTCCTCTGCCCAAGAATTTTCCTCAAAATCGTGATAGGCAATACCCAGGCCGAAATCGCTCAGGAGGAGCCTGTCAGCTTTGTCGATATCGCTCAATGCCAACCCGTAAGCGAGAACCTGATTGTGAAGATCATTCACATAAATATTCTTGTTCAGTTCAGCATAATTTAAAGATTCTGGTTCGAACGATATGACTTTGGCGTCACGCATGACCGCCGCGTAGATTGTATACATACCGACATTTGCGCCAATATCGTAAAGGGTCTGACCTCTTTTAAAACTATCGATCCAGGCGAGAGTTATGGGTTCTTTTGTAAAGAGACTTCTGATCCTCTTGGCGCTTGAAGATCCAGTCGTTACATAGCGCATTGTTTTTCCGATATGCGTAATCTCTGCATAGTCGAGATCGATCCATTTCGTCTTTACATGGTGTCTTGTATTCTCCTGTGAAACATTGCTTGGTGCAACAGAAGCATTTTCTAGCCTCTTTGGCTCGTAACCGAGAAGGGAAAACAGGTTTTTAAGCATGGTGATGTGTTGCCTTGTTCGGATTTTCAGCTCAGCAGGCAGATAGCTGATCAGATTAGCCCATCATTTTACGGGCCTTCAACTCCGCATTAGCTTTATCGAGAAGATCTTGCGGAACGGGTTGGGTGCTTACCCACTGGCAGAATCTCGCCATGCCCTGCTCCAGGGAAACTTCCGGGGTAAAGCCGACAATATTCTGCAATCGGGAGATATCAGCGAAATTGTGGCGTATGTCGCCTACGCGATATTGCGCCGAAACATGAGGTTCTATCGAAGAGTCCATCAAACGACATAGAAGCTGCGCCACCGCCATAATGGAAGTAGGTTTTCCCATGCCAGCATTTACCACGTGCCCCGACGGCATTTCTCCTTCGGCGCATCGAATAACTGCGTTCGCGATATCCTGAACGTGCACAAAATCGCGGGTTTCGTGGCCATCCTCAAAGATCGGTAGCGGCAGGCCTAAACGAATCCGCGTGGAGAAAATTGAGAGAATGCCAGTGTAGGGATTGCTAAGCGATTGTCCTTCCCCGTACACATTCTGGAAGCGCAATATGGCATGTGAAATACCTAATGAGGAACAACCAATCCGTACCAGATCTTCTTGAGCCAGCTTTGTCGCCGCATATATTGAAGCAGGTGCAAGTTTATCGTCCTCACGGGTGGCTGTCGGCGTGACTGTTCCTTGACACGTCGTGCAACGCGGTTCCCAGTCATGGGATGCAAGTTGCTCCGGTGAGCGAGGGGAGGGGAAGCATCGCTTACCTTCAGCAGAGCAGTTGCGGCACAAGTAAGCGCCCTCGCCATATACCGAACGACTGGAGGCGAGAATTACTTTGCTCACCCGATGACGATGATTGGCCAGAATGTCGAACAGCAGAGCGGTCGCCTGTACGTTGACGCCGTAATAGCGCTCTATTTCGTACATGGATTGTCCGGTGCCGGTCTCAGCCGCAAGATGAACGACAATGTCGACACCATCGAGGCTATTTTGCATATCCTGGCGAGACGTCACATCTCCCTTGACGAACTCAGCTTCTGGGTTTGGCTTGTAGGATGCTTCTGTACCATGGATCTGCGGCGATAGATTATCAATGATCTTGACTACATAGCCTGCCTTTATTGCTTCGGCAGCCAAGTGTGTACCGATAAAGCCGGCGCCGCCGGTTATAAGCATTGATTTCATAATATGGATCCGAAAACTTAGGATTTTACAAGAATGATGTGAAAATCTTTATGGTTAGGCGTATGCTCAATGGAATAGCTAGCGTAACCGAGATTTCGGACAGCGAAATCTGCCAACGATTGGAAATTGACGTTGTCATAATAGTGAACATGGATCGATTCTTTGCGATCCATTGCTGCGCTTACTCGAGGACTATCGGCATCCTGCCTCAAATGCCGCATATAATGAGAGAGAGATGGTTCCCAGATAGCCCGCTCATACTCGTTTATCCATTCATGCATGTCGCTGCGAGACTGAACTGAATCCTTCGTACCCCCCAGATCAGGAATGACGCAGAGGAGTTGCCCGCCTGGTGCCAGTTTTCTCGCCCAACGCTCAAGGTGGCCAATCGGGTTAGCAAGGTGCTCGAAAACGTGGCTGGAGAAAATGAAATCAAGGGAGGAGTCTGCCACAGGAATATCGGAAGCATCTCCAACGATATAATTGTCCCACAGTTCGGGCTTCACAGGATATTTTCCGCCGCTATTGTATAAGCGATTCCATTCTGCCGGCGGCATCTGCTCCACATAGGAAACGGACACGCCAGAACCGGGCATTATCTGTGGCTGCGCGCCGGGGCCAATTTCTACACCTGTGCCGCGTGCTGCATCAAATAGCGACTTTCGAGACAATACCCTGTGATTAGCCAGGAAAACAGCGTCGCTCTCTTTTCCGTGCATTTCAATGACGATGTCGATCTTATCGTGAGCGCCTCTCGGCCAAGGCAGGTGCACCGGATTTTCCGTACAATCGATCCTAATCTTATTGAGTATCTTGTCCGTTTTATGATCTCGTACAGACACAGTCAGATGAGGCTGGGTGACCTCGCTTGCCATTGCTCCTGAGCGCCAATTAGCCGGGTGAAAAAAGGGACGTTTCGGACATTCCTCTTTATTGAGGTCTTGGGCAAACCAGCCGCAAGTATCGGGCCAAGACCGCAGGCTATGGAATCTGAGTGCATCCGGAATGCGGATCGAGGCATTATACGGCAAACGAAGCCCGCGCCAATTGTTGCCAGCTATACGCCCGATCGTAAGAGCTACATCGCCAGTCGTAACCAGATTGCGATCACCCCTTCGAAACATGTCATAAAGATTCAATTGCGGTTGTCCTTTGAAGCAAGCCGTGCGCTTGGTGTGGCATTGTCATGCAAGTGCCGCGCCCCTGATTGGAGGAGCCCTCTTTAGAATATTTCTATTTGTCAGTTAAACTCCAAATCCAAGCTAACGATGAGCCTAATCGTCATTTTCATCCAATGCGACATCGATCATTGTGTACCAGACTTCGAGTCCGGTTGGATGGATATTGGCATGTGTGTCAGTTAGGTCATCTGCAGCACCGATCATTTCCTCATCGGGTTCTCGTATCGCGTGCAATGCAGCGCGCGCATTCTCTCGATAGATTTTTCTCAATGGTTCTGCATTGGGCTCGTTCCAGTCATGAAGCTGGTTAGCAGTGGCAAACATGGCCCGTGCGGCGCGTTCTACGATGTTCATACCCGCACCTGTATGCGATCCATAAGCAATGAGGAAGGCTATCTTCGGAGCGAAAACCTGTCGTCGTGTAAGCTGCGCCGGCCATCACGCTTCAAGTCTTTTTGGGCAGCTTAATGTTTTCTATCATAGCGTTCAGATTGGTCTCAAGGTGGATTGGGCTGTCTTGGGGAAGCGCTTCTCATGGACTACCATCCAATACAGAGCCGAAGGACGGGATCTATATGGTCAGGCAACTTGCTCTTCTTAATCTTGCGCGCAAAATTAAGAAGAGGTCAATGAAAAGCATATTGACGTGGTTCTTGATCGCGATAGGCACGCTCATGTCGTCAGCACATGCGCAAGCTGTCAAACCATTTTCTCCTAAGCTCATAAAAAAGCTTGCTGATTTCGGCGCGGTGGGAGACGGCATATCTGATGACACCAATGCTTTGAAACTAGCGCTATCGCAGTCGGGTCGCTATTGTCTGGATGGTCAAAACCGGACTTACAGGGTGTCAGGAACGTTACGGGTCACAAACAGCTTGTGTCTCAGTCGCGCGACCCTCAGTCAATCGCTTGAGCCATTCGATCCCAGTCCCTACATTTCGGGGAAGTGTCCGGCCACTGGTAATCCCTTTATTATTGTGGATTGTGGCGATGCTAACGTGCCTGACGACAAGTTTGGTATCCTGCGTCAATCGCTCGCCTTACGCACCCTATTTATTAAACCTGCAAAGCCGGGTGATGTTCTGGCAGTAAACCTTGATCGTGTGAAAATTGATCGTGGCCCTTACCCGGATGCGGGTTCACGGCAGGACGCTGCTGGGATATGGCTTGACGGCGCCGAAAGAGTTGATTTCAGGAATGTCGAGATAAGTGGCGGCGGCAAGGGTTATGGCCTGCTTTTGATCCGGTCGCGCAATATAACTCTTGTCGGGCTCCATATTCATGACATTGTCTGGACACCCTATAAAGGGGATACAGCGCTAAAGCTGGCCGAGGTTGAGGCGGCAGGGTGGAATGCGGTTCCTATCCGCGAATTTCGCACTGCCGGGTCCGCCGAAGGAGCGACCCAGAACAAATTCTACGGCGTGAGGGTCCAAGAACAGGTCACCTGCGCCTTTCTTGCGGATGTAACGCATGTCGTGATCAGGAATGCGCGCATATCCCGATGTATGGCGCGATTCGACGTGGGCGACGTGCCTTGGCAGGCGGATGGTTTGGATATCGGTCGATCGTCCAGTGACATTCTTGTCACTGGTAAAACTAGTATCGATTCAACATGGGAGGGCGTGGATGTCGTTGCCAGCGGGGAAGGGGTAGATGGTTTGGCGTTGGATGGAATCTTGGTCTCCAACAGCTTCAGCTACGGGCTAAAGTTGGGATATAAGCTCTCTCGTGCAAAGGTCAGGGCGCCAGTCATCAGCGGAGCCGGCCTGGCAGGAATTCTAGTTTACGGACCTGTGCGGGATGTAAGCATCGCCAATGCTGATATTCGCGGGATGGGGAGCCTGACTGTTGCAGGAGCAAGGTTGCAACCATGGGCATCGCAAACCCGCGTGGGCGTTTGTCTTGACGAAGGCTCAAGGGGAACCGAAGCTGAAGGTAGAACGCCCACTCAAATATCCATCAGCAATGTTACTGTTGGCGGCGCCATAAAATCAGGAAGCTACGAATATGGCTTCTCAAATCACGGCGCTACCAATGTTCGAGTTTCGCATGTGCAAGCTTCTGATTTTCGCAGAGAAGCACTCCGCGGATTTTGAAGCTCTCGGCAATATGGCCAGCAGAAAATATATTAGCGAAAAAATCGATGCAGTAAATATTACTTGTTGATATTAGTCTGAGTTTGGACTGAGTGATATTGCGAGACTGGTTATTGCAAGCTCAAACCGGTCCATCTTCACTAGTGGGTGGATTGTTTTAGCAGGATTTGGCGCTGCAATTACTATGATACCGGTTTTGTCTGCCAAAAGCTTGTTGAGCACGCCGGTCGGTATAACGTCACCATGAACTCCGGGTACGACAACGTCATTATTTACCCCAATACCGTTTTCCTCAAGCATTTGACGCACCTGAGTCATCAGCGGGTCACGTCCGACCAGGGTGATTTCAGAATCAGTCTGGGCGAGAAATTCCAGATCGCGCGCCACGGTCCGTTGAATGGCGGCGTCGACGCTTTCAGCTGGCGGCAGTGGCTGCAACAGAGTCAGAGATGTTGCCGACGCCGTTGGGGGCTCCCGGAAAAAACAAGTGCGTAGCCGTGGGATGATCGGCACGTATTTAATTGTCTCATGATAAGGAAAGCCGAGCTTTTCCATCAACTCAATCAACGATTCATGGGCGAGCCAGACCGAATTTGAGTTTCCGATGCCGGAACGTGGTCCCCTGCGCATTCCGTTTACTTTTTCTCGGGTGTCACCTGGCTCGGCAAAATCCACCGCTTTTAGTTTCAATCCCCGATATTCGATGGTGAATTCACGGCCAAAATATGGAGAGAATTTCGAATCCCGGCGTTCTTCCTCATTTTTGGGGGCGTGTCCGGTATCAACATAAACAAAGCTTTTTGCATATTTGCAGCATCGTTCGATCATCTCTACTGGGTTCTCGAGATGATAGAGAATTCCTGCATTGAAGATGCCGTCTACTTCGCGAAACGCGCTCTCATTGTTTACGTTATCGACTGAGAAGTGAGTCTTTTTGAAATCGACAATAGCCTTAAGCACATTGGCGCGGTCTATCCCATCTGCTCGACCTTCTACACCATAGACGGTGCTTCCCATCTGCGACAGCCCAAGCGTCGTTGTCCCCTCGCTGCATCCAAGATCAAGAAAGCTGCAATCTTCCCAAGGTTTCGTTCTTATCCTGTTAAAATTCTTCAAAAACTCAACAGGTCTTTTATCTGGGGTGGTTATGAAATCTGGATAATATGTTCCATCAGGCATGGTAAGGGAAAATTTATTATGCGGAATACCTAGCTTATATATCGCTGATACTGGAGTCGGCATGATAATTTCCCATTATTGTTAAATGACAGATTTTATATTCAGGTATATTTGAAATGCAGAAATCATTCTTTATCTAAGCCGATCTCGTCGCATTCTACGTCGACAAGTTGCTGAGCTTGGATCAAGAAGGCATCCGTTGATAGATTGCTCGATGCACGGGCAGTAGCCGTAGGACGGAGAATGTGTGGCGCCTCTGCTTTGAGGCCTGCTGGGGCATTCGTAATATGTCTTTCGCTTGCATAATGCATGAATAGACGCATCACGTGAGATACGCCATCCTCCAGCACGTTGCGCAAGTCATCTGCATAATATGCGCCACGGTTATACGATCCCGTAATTATTTCGTAAGAGGGGAAGTAATGCACATGATCATATCTGCACCGCAACGCTTCCGCAGCGACCCGCAGTACCGATTTCGAGTAGGTCGTTGCGGAAAGAACATGAGCGCCGGGTTCGGCTGTCGCCATAAGTGGAACTGGGGATACCGTCAGTATGATTTGGGCCTTGGGGTTCACTCGCGCGAGATGGACTAGGAATGTTGAAAGATCCTGTATGACATCTTCGGTAGTCTGATTGTAGAATTGGTGACGCGATGGATCAAAAGTTCCACCCTCAACACCTGGACAGATGGGAAATACCGCGCCGTCTCGCATGGAGCGCCAACATTCGGTCAGGCCGAGCGTAAAGACAAAGACGTCAAGCGTTTCAAACATGTATCGAACGGCGGCCAGATGTTGCGCACGATCTGCGCGCATTTCTGCCTCTGATATAAATCCGCCCGGTTGAGATGAAGGACGAAATGGATCGAGAAAAACATCGTCTGCCTCTCTCCAGACGTCTTCCTGAGGGGTGAAGAGCCCATAAGCTCGTTGGAACAACTGCAGCAATTGTCGTGCTGTGTAAATATTGCCGTATCTCGCCGAATATAAACCGTAGTTGTTCTGGACTCTAGATGCCTCGGACAAAATGGGATGGCCTGGTTCCGTTACATAATAACAGAATCCGGAATTCCTAAGGTAGCGTGCAATATGTTGTGCGAAACAACTTCCGGCCGTTGCAACCTTGGTTTCTTGCTCAATCCTGATGTTGAACTCACCTACAGGATCAACCTCTCTCCGGTCGGGTCTGGCAACGGATCGCTTCCAGAAGGCCTTGTCGGGAAGAGATTTGTAAGGATGTTCGTTCATCGTGCTTCATTCTATATGTTAGATTGCGGACTGCTCAAAGGGCTTCGATTTGCTGAAGGACCAACTCGCCATATCTGGCATTTGCATGAGTGATGTCGTCGGCATAATATTCCGGTTTGAGATACCCATTGTTGGTGATTGCTTGCTGCGGCGGAAAAAGCCATTTCGCGCCAATCTTTTGACACCAAATCTCGATGCGTTGCATTTCGAGGGTCCAGAGCCTTAGGCGGATATGGGCGTCGTTAATTAGGGCCTCATTCAAGGGGCGGCCACGATATTTTTTGGTACATTTGGCCATAAATGAATTGTCTTCTTTGGGTGGTGGGGTCGCCAGAAGATACGTGGGGCATGATCCGGCCTTGATCAGTTTCTCGATACTCTGGTTGGAATTGATAATGAGGTCGAATTCGTCGCGGATTGCATTGTACGGTATTACAGCGATGTCGTCACTTGCGTAAATATCATCTCCATCTTTTAGTAGAAAATCAAATGGAGTATCGTGTTTCAATAAACCTACAATATTATGATATGTCCCAATTATCGATATTGTAATTATATCATTTACACCTAAATTTGAGATTATATCAATGGCCTCAATTTCTGTAATATCGCCTCTTTCCGATTCTTTTGATTTATTCTTAAGCCAATAAATTTCTAAAATACTTTTATTGTATTCGCGTAGTGAAACTGCCTGAGATAGCGCCATCGTGTGGCTATTGCCGAAGCAGACTATTTTTCGCAAAGCCTGTCTCCATTCGGGATTTGATTAATCGGCACGTTAGGAAACGATGTCTTCTATCTGACGTAAAATCAGATCACCATATCTGCGGTTCGCGTGGGTTGCGTCGTTTGCATAGTATTCCGTTCTGAGAAATCCTTCCCCGGTGCACGACTGGGCGGGCGGTACCATAATTCCGATACCGAGCTTGTTGCAAAGGGTGCTGAGTATTTCGTTCTGCATTTGCCAAGTTCTTAGACGTAATGCTGGTGGTGAAACACCAAGCGAGCCTATTTCCGCATTGGAAAAGTGCGTCTCATGATTGTTCAATATGTAATCGCTATCGATCTTCGGGGGAGGCGGCAGAATATGGTAGAGTTGCGCAGAAGTGGCCTTCCTTAATGCCTGCAATGTCACTCCATCCCGGCCATGTACCCCGGATGTCAAATGCGTCCTGATCACGCGCTCGGGTATGAGTTCTACATCGCGATCATGCTCTATGATGCTGCTTCCGCCATAGAAAAAATCAAATGGAACTGGATGTTGTATGGTACTGAATATAGCATATTGGTTGCCGCCAACCATAGAAAATACATAATCCTTAGATTTTAATCTTCTTATTTTCCTCAGCGCACTGGAAAATTCTATATCGCCAAACTTTTTTCCGTTCTTTATCTTAGAAATTCTGTATATTTTCATATATTTGATTTTTAATTTTTGTTCTTTTGAAGAAAAAGCACGAAACACAGCGTTGGTATGACTATCCCCGAGCAATATGATCCGGGGATTTTTCGATAGGGAAAATACCCACTCGTGCCATACGTGTCGAAGGTACGAATATACTTCCTGCATCCTCATGCTGTAATCACCGGCTTAAGCGATTTTACGAGCGTGTCGATCGCTTTCATCTGGGTCAGATAGGGTTCCAGAGCATTCAATGGCAGGGCGCAGGGGCCATCGCATAGCGCCTTTTCCGGGTCAGGATGCGCTTCGAGAAAAAGCCCGGCAATGCCCAGAGCCAAGCCGCTACGGGCGAGGGCGGTGGCCTGTGCCCGCCTACCGTCGGCACTGTCGCTCCGCCCGCCTGGTTTCTGAAGCGCATGCGTCGCGTCGAAAACGACAGGAGCCATCGGTTTCATAATGTCCATGCCCAGCATATCGACTACCAGATTATTATATCCGAACGAGCTGCCCCGCTCGCACAGAATAATCCGCTCATTCCCTGCTTCACGGAATTTGGTGATGATATGCCGCATTTCTTCCGGGGCCAAAAATTGAGGTTTCTTGATATTGATGGCCGAACCGGTCTTAGCCATCGCCGTGACAAGGTCTGTCTGTCTGGCAAGGAAGGCGGGAAGTTGGATGATATCCGCTACCTCGGCGGCGGGAGCGGCCTGATGAGGCTCATGGACGTCTGTGAGAACCGGCACACCAAACCGGGCCTTCACTTCAGCCAATATCTCTAGCCCCTTGTCCAGACCCGGACCGCGGAATGATGTGATCGATGATCTGTTCGCCTTGTCGAAGGAGGCCTTAAAGACGTACGGAATACCAAGCTTTTTTGTGATCTCCACGAACTGCGCTGCGACTTTTAGCACTATCTCGCGTCCTTCAATGACGTTCATCCCTCCGATGAGGACGAATGGCCGATCATTGGCGAATTCAATGTCTGCGCCGATATTCACTAGAGCAGGCAAATTACGTTCCTTTGGCTGGGAATTAAGCGGCTACGCGCCGCTTGGCGATCTCTTTCGCCTGATCGAAGATATGCAGTACCTGCTCGCGAAGCCGGGCGACTGTATAGTCTCCGTTCAGCTTTTCCTGAGCGCGAGAGATTTGTTTTATCCGTTCGTCCGGGTTACGGGCCAGCAATTCTAGGGCTGCCAGCCACTCCTCCTGCGTTTCGGCCAGAATGCCACACCCATCCTCACAACAGCCATCGTAGACCGTATCGCGACTGGCGATAACAGCTGTTCCAACGGCAGTATATTCCACCCATTTTGTATTGGCTTTGGCCAGATTGAAATCAATCGGGGTCAACGGGCAAATGCCGATATCCCATCCATAACTTGAGAATTCTTGGAGGAACCGGTCATAATTCGCGATCGGTGGAGCGGTTGATATCCTTTCCCCAAAACGCTCCAGCTCTGTTGGCACGGGTATGGAACCGAACAGTTCAAACACGACGTCAGGATTGCGGTCGAGGAATTGGACGATAGCGGGCAATATCATGTCCAGGTTATGGGCGTGATCTGCGCTTGCCATATAACCAACCTTGGTGATCTCGCGCTGCTCTGGCTCACGAAGGACTGATCCGGAACAATATATGCGCCCGGCGACAATATTGGTTCCGGGAAATCGGCCGGAAAAACGCTGATTCAGCCTCTCTGTCGACGCATAGACGAGGTCTGCCTTCGTCATGAGGTTACTGACGGCGCCAACACGATCGGGATGATTGTGATATGCGGATTTTCTTTCGCCGATATCGGCCGGAATATTCAGCAGATCGTCATCGATGTGATATATAACCGGCACGTCGTTATTGTGTGCCCAACTCAGAATGATTTCGGACGCGGGGCCGCTATATCTGCAAAAGACGATTATGCTGGGCGCATAGTCTGTCAGATATCCTTCCAGCCAACCTCGCAATGCAATGTTGTCCGGGGACACTTGCATCTCTTCCCTGATCCTTACTTCGGTGAGGATCTCATTGACCAGCGATCCGTTATCGAAAAGCGGCGCAAGTGGTTTGAGGAAACTCAACTGCAGGGTCGGAACCATGCCATTGGCAATAAAGAGAACGCGGTCGCGCTCCGGTTCGGTTGGCCGGAGTGACGTTTGTATCCGTTCGGCTGCCTGAAATAGCCGGGCGAAGCGCTCATACACGTCGCGCGGGTCGAGTGGCATCTGCTGGCGTTGAAGAAATTTTCGCTGGAGATCGATGAACTGATCCGGATGATTGACAGCTTCCTTACTGAACGCGTTCCACTCGGCGGGTGAGGATATTTCGGTCAGACCATCATAGCTCGCCGAGTCCATTACGCCGTTGCCATCGCGCCATACTGCAGTCGGGATGTCGGCCAGCAACATATCGATCAGCACCGATGACGGTGCCGAGATGCCATAGGAGAATTGCCGCAGATCCACTCGATACATGGGGGCGTTGTTGATCGTTGCATTCTCGGGCAGCGGCAGTTTGTTTTTCAACACATATTGGCCGCCCGGATGCGGCCGCAAAGTCACCTGGCATTCGTCTTGTGCTTGCAGGGCACAGAATTCTTCAAAGGCCTTGACGAACTGACTCTTGAAATCGCCGGAAATATTGAGGCGAACCGAATGCAGATTTTCGCAGACCAGGCCCGGAGCATCGGAAAGACGTGTCATCGGCAGGGTTGGCATCTGCAGCACGGCCGTCGGACCCGTGACATGCAGTTTCGTCCGTTGCGAAGGCGACATCGCCGTCAGGCTGTCCCCACCGTACCATGAGCAAACTATGTCTGCGCCGAACGAAACTGTAGTGCCGTGCGCGCGGACATGATCCCCGCTATGACGAAATCCAACACACTCAAATCCATGTTGCAGGACGATGCGGATGAAGCCGGGGGGTGCGCTACGCAGGACGTTATGAGACGTGGAATGCGCCGAAAGGTTTGAATCACTGCCAGCGAAAATGAGGCCCGAACGGTTAGTCAGTGTTTGGAAGGCAGTAAACTCGTCGTCGTAGACTTCGTGCGTTGCGCCTGTTTCCTCGCATATCCTGTCGACTTCGGACTGCCATATACCGAACATATCCCGGCCCAGGAATTTCGACGATATGAGCAAGCGCGTTTCGAAACCGAAATCCCGGCTCGCCATAAAGATAAGCGGCCGCAGGATGTTCACATCCTGAACAAGATTTATCAGGAAAACTGCGGTTTTTGATGGCCTCACGATGCCGCCTTTCCATGAATTATGGTCAGGTCTCGAAAGGGAAGAGGTGAGTTTTCGCTGACGATGATCTGGCTCGCATCGAAGGCGCAGGCGATTTTTTCCTGCATGTCCTGAACGGAGCCGGCATATAGCGTAAGCTGCTCGGATATGGACGTTACTTCTGCGTCTTCAACCTCTACCGCTTCCAAAGTCCAGAAAGTCTGATTGGCTATCGTATGGGACCGCGTAGTTCGCCTGGTTTCCGTCGACTTGAGACGATGCAAAGCCTTATCGGCGACCAACAGCGTGATTTCTCCTTTTTGAGAGTACCGGAATACTGCGTCGAAAGCGAGGCGCGCGGTACAAAACGGACTGGCGATTGAAAGGCCATCAACCTTTTTCGCCATATCATGTGCTGCGCCGCTGGTGGCTACACCATGCAGGACGGCAATGGTTTGCTTGCCCGCCGGCATGGGAGGGGCCTTTTGCCGATTTTTCAGAAAATCCATCAACTTCGCCGCTTCATTGCTTCGCGACGCCAGTGAATGCATCAGCGATATATACTGGTCTATCGATGCAGTCCCAAGCCGCAGTTCGCCCTGGTCCAGATCATCGAGCAGTGAAGTCAGCCCGTCGTAGATCAGGGGATTCAACTGCGCATAAAGTGGATAGCCGTTCGACAGAACCTGGCAGCCTGAAGTTAGCGCTGAAACAGCGCGATTGAGCGATTTGACGATACTGAAGTTTTGCGCATTGACGGGTAAAAAGCATATCAGGCTTTCGTCGAGCAGGGCTTGCTCACGCATTTCGCTCCATTCTTCTATCGAAAAAGGAACAGATATCCGGCGCAACTGGGCCAGCCCGTCTGGCGTCATGGCACGCCGGTTGGTAAGGATCGTCAGGCTGACTGTCCAGCCCGAGTCCTGCAGACCTCCCAGAATGCGCCCGTGCGCGGCCAGGTCGGACAAGCCAACCTGAAAATGCGGATTGTCGCCAACACCGAACCAGGCCAGTTTGAGAGTCCGGGTTTTTCTCGCCTCGGTCAATTTCGCGTCAACGATGCGCCCGATGTCGTTCGGTCGGATATTATCCGCCGGGTCGTTCATGACATGGATTGGGACATTCGGACTGTAGCGACGCGCGATACCTGCCATCGCCGGTGTTGAGCACATCACGAAATCAACCGTTTCGATCAGCGCCGTTAGCCACAGTCTGAAGCGGGTAAAGCGCCCATCCGAGAAATGGCTGAAATAGTCATCGAACAGATCGACGCCCACAACTTTGCCGCGAGCCGACAGAATATGCGCGCAGATTAGGGATTGGGCGTCATGGCATTTACTGATGATAAAAGTATCGTGATCTGCCGTTTCGGGGTCGAACTGGCTTATATCCTGCAGGATAATCGAATGGCCGCTTTCAATCAGTGGCGCGCTGATTCTGCTGTAGCGGATTCGCGCGCCAGCCTGCGCGCGATAATCCTCCGATGGAATGAGAACGCAAATTTTCACCCGTGAAGAACCTTGATCCGCACCGTTGAGGCATGCCGGAGCGCCTGCGCGTTCAAATGCGTATCGATGTCCTTTGGAGGGCCGGCAAGGCTTGCGGAAATCGCTGAAGTCATCAGATGATAACCGCCGTCCAGAGAAGGCGGCATCGATACGGAGTCACCACGTAATGCTTCCGGCAGCATGTCCATGGTCTTCAGATGCTCTATTTTCGCCATCCACAGGTCTGCACTTTGTACCGCGACCGGATAAGTGCAGCGTGACAGAATGCGCAAATCTTTGATTGGCTTCAGCGTTTCAGCTTGTTCGAAGTCAGACCAGCCAACAAATCCACCCGACTCGGCACTTATCTTCCAACCTTTCTTCGCTTCCTCCGGCCTGATCATAACGCAACTGGCGCTGACGACCGCCCTGTTCTCGATCAACGCGCTCAGAGTTGCCAACGTCCGGCTGTCATGGGGTATGACGTTCTGGCCAAGATACAGAATGGCGTCCGCGTCGAAGGCGGACCATGATGGATCAATCGTCTGGACGGCTCGCCATCGCTGTGGGAAATGATGTTCGCAGATATCCGCGAGATTAGCGGGCAGCGGATCGGGGGCGTCTGCGAGCATCAGAGAGATATTTTCAGAGCCCTGTTGCTGCGCGAGCGCTTCAATCGCCGTCTTTGGCGCACAATCTGCCCATCCGGGATATTGCAACAATGCGAGTATTTTTCGAGCCGATGCAGCTGGCGCCAACGGAGGGCCGCTTTCCGCCACCGGTTTAAGCAATTCGGACGCGCTCAGCTCTCGACCGTCGCTAATTCGTATGGCGACGGCTAGGTCGTCCGGGGCTTTGTTCTGCCATGTGCCCTCACTCCGAGCGGCGCTTAAATAGGGAAAGCCGCTGGCGGGGCCGGAGGGCTGCAACGCCATCAGATCGGCAGTTCCGGCTGGTATTTCCACAAGATATTTGGAGGCAGACGGCCCTTGCTCGGCAAATATGAACGACCCCGGAACAGCCTTCTGCGGATCGTCCATTGGCATCGTTTTTGAAGATGCTGCTGCAGTCAAGGCTTGGATCGTAGGCACCGAATTCGCGGGCAAATTGAGCAAAAATGCTCCGTTTTTCCTTATTTTGGACGACTCTCCAGCACCTGGCGCGCTAAGCGATTGCGTAAGATAATCCGCTGCCGATGGGTCTTGATCTTCGTGTGGTTCTCCGGCTGACACATCCATACGCATAGTATGACGTAGCCAATGCTGGAAATCCGGAGCGAAAATCGCTTCGGTTCCTTTGGCATGCCTTAGGTCTGCCTCGATTGCTGATATTGCGGGCGTCTTGGCCCCAGCTATCACTGCCTGTAGACCTGCGACGAGCGCCTGGGATGAGCCGATGATATCGACTGCCTGCCGAGGATGGTCCGCCGGGTGGAGAGCCAACAATTCTCCATAATGGAGTCCGGCCCGGCACAGAGAAGGAAAGGGTAGGAGCGCGGCGCCACAGACCGTGGCATCAAGCCTGGACCCTATAATCAAGACCGGGGAGAAGGGGGAAGCGAGCGCAAAGTCCACATGATCAAGGGTGTCGGCTATCCGGCCTTCGCCAACGCATCGCGGCGAGGGCGATCCTGCTGCGAACTGATATGCCCGAATGACGAACGGCGTCGCGTCATTGGCTCTCCACCGCGTCCGTAATGTCAGATCATTTGCGTACCAGCTATCGATCAGGTCCGGCGCTGTAGAGGTCTGCAGCTGTGGCGCGGTATCAGTCGCCACCCCCTCCCGTCCCGTGAAGGCGGTTGCGTGCTGGTCACCGGTCAGATGGCAGAAAAGCCCAATAATATCTTCGATCTGCGCTGCCAGTGCCTCATCGTATGGTGCCGGGGAATATCCGAGCATCGTCTCACCCAGCCGCAGCGATTTTCGATCGGCTGTTTCGGTCAGCGAAGCCTGACGCGTCCACCGGACGGGATTACTTCCACGGACTATATGACGGGTGACCGGATGCGCTGGGCCAAAGTCCTCGGTGCTTTTTGCGGGGGCTGATGGAACATGGTCGATAACCGCCCGCCCTTCAGCCTGTCCGTGCTCAAGGAAATGCACAAGTGGATTGACGTCCATGGCGGCGACATCGGCATTGGCCCGTAAATAACGGCTGGTGCTGAACTGCGGGCCAGGGTCACGGCCCTCTCGCCAGCCATCACGCAGATAATGCATGACGGCATCTATCGCACCGTGGCCGACATCGGGATATTTTGAAAGATACCAGGCCTGATCGAACAGGGGGCTTTCCCTTATGATTTTGGCACTCAGCTGCTCCCGCTGCCGCTTGGTCCTCTTTTTCGACAGATTCGTTATCGACAGCTTTTTGGAAAGGCGGGCGAGGAAGAGATGCGTGCGCCATGCTCTTGTCGCCCGCATCCGCTCGATTTCCGCCAGGGCGCGGTCCGCCTCGCGCCGGTTCGCATCTGCCTTGGACTGCGCGTGAGTGTATTTCTGCTGGCTGCGAATATATTTCTGGTCGGTCAGCTTCTTCTCTTTGGAGAGGTTTTCGAGCTGTCCTCGCGTGGCGGCATGCCGCGTCTCCATTTGGGCAATATTGCTCTCAGCCTTCTCCAGTTTTCTCTCCGCCTTTCTCAGCGCGGACGACGCATTGTGCAGTTCCGTCCGCTGGATGCCCGCTTGGTCTTGAAGGGCTGAGACGCGCTTGCGATGCACTCTGCCATTAGTCGCAAGTGCAGCTATAGCCGGGGCGGCGGCATCCATCTCGCCGCGAATATTGTCCAGTTCCGCAAGCTCGGCCTGTGTCGGCTTATTTCCAGCGCCCCAACCGTAAAGGATGCTATAGGCGGAGCGAAGCCAAGGAACATTCGCGATCGTGGCTAGGACCGCCTCATGCGTCACTTTGTGATGATGCAGGTCTGCACTCAGGAAACCGTCGATCTGCGCCTCGACGTCATCCGTTGTCTCGATGGAAATCGAAAGAGCTGCGCCCAACCTGCTGACGGCAGACCGCCAGTCCTCCAGCAAGGCGCTATAGTTCACGAACGCCCGCGGTATGTCCCGCGTCTTTGCTTCCGCGTCGAGATAATATCTCAGCCAGAGCAATTGCCCAAGTTCCGGGTCGAAGTCGTTCCTGCTGGTTAGGGAATGTGCGACCTCGATCGGGTTTCTGATGATCGTTGGTGCGACCACGCGGGATGTAATCGCAAGCAGGGCGTCCTGCCAGAAATCGGCAAGGCGGCAGATTCGTGGGTCTTTCAGGATCGGGTTGGCCAACCCCCCATATTCTGTCTTTAGCAGGGCAATTGCCCGGCCCTGGAATGCCGCGGCGGCTGGGCCTCTTGCCCAATCTGCCGGGATCGCATCCATGCTGAACCAGGTTTGCCCCAGCGTCTCCATGATTTCGTTGTTAAGCGCATTGACGTTCGGGGATTCCCAGAACCCCTTCTGATTGGTCTCGCTCGCGGGCAGCAGCGTGCCCGGCAACGTGAATCCATAGAGGCTGAGAACACGGGTGAGGGCTGAAGTTCCGGACCTGTGCATGCCCAGAATAATTGCCGCAACGTCGGTGTTGGCCGCGCTCATCTGTGAAACTCGTGCACGGTTAACCTTTTATGCCCTTGGTCATCGGCGCTTTCCAATAGGGCAGGGCATGAGTCCCTTGCAAGAGGTGGCGCAGCGATTTTGGGTTGTAACCGGCAAGCGCGGGTCCCATGGGTATTGAGGGATTTGCGCATAATTGCCATATCGACCGAGTTGCTGAGGAGCTTTTGATGAGTGCTGAACCCGCCAATCCCAAGATTTTTGTGGGTTATGACACGCGCGAAGATATTGCCTGGCAGGTTTGCCGCTATTCCTTGCTGCGCCATGCCGATCAGCAACTGAACGTCATTCCTATCCGGCAAAGCGCTTTGAGAGAGCTGGGTCTTTACACCCGCCCCTTTGATCCAATGTCATCGACGGAGTTTTCGCTGACCCGGTTTTTGACGCCTTATCTCGCGGCGCAATCGGGATGGGTCGTGTTCTGCGATTGCGATTTTCTGTATACTGCAGATATCAGGCAGGTATTTGAAGGGCTTGATCCGTCGAAGGCGCTCTATGTCGTAAAACATGACTATATGCCTGCGCATGATATGAAAATGGACGGCAAGCAGCAGACTAGCTATCCGCGAAAAAATTGGTCATCTTTTATGGTGATTAACTGCAGCCACCCCGATGTGCGTGCGCTTTCCCCGTCCATCGTCAACTCGGCGCCGCCTGCCTTCCTGCATCGGTTCAATTGGATCAGGGACGATAATGACATCGGGGAACTGGCGCTGGAGTGGAACTTCTTGGAGGGCGAATATCCCCGTCCTGCAACGGTGCCAAAGGTAATCCACTATACAAATGGCGGACCCTGGTTTGAAGAATGCAAAGATGTCGAATTTGGAGATCTGTGGCTGCAGGAGCAGGCATATTATCTCGAATCCCTTGCTTCCGCGATAGTCCCGAAGAGCACTGCGGCTTAGCTTTTTCCAGGCCTCGTCGGGGTAATCCCGCGGCGATGGCGCATGTAATCCTTTGAAAAGGTGGCGATCATGCGCAGGGTTCTTGGCCAGCCAGCCTGACCTCCGTGCTTGATCGCATCCCACATAATTGCCCAGAAATCGGTGAAGAGGCTGCCTTTGTCATCGAGGGTCTGATAAGCATCCCAAAAGCTGGCCGATCCCATCGTCTGGACCATGTTGAACGCGCCGTGAAAACCGAAAGTTGGTTTGTCCGGTTTCAGCCGCTCGAATGAGAAGTTGTCTGCGAGGGCTGGTTCCGCAAATTTCAGACTGAACTTTTTTTCCAGCAGAGTGCGGTTCTCCCGGCAGATCGCGACATCTTCTGGATGGCTGCCCCTGAACTCCGGGTCTTTGCACGCCTGCAGTAAAGCTCGGCTGCGCAGAGAGAAGCCGCCGTTTCCGACACTGCAGCCATCCTGAAACTGTGGCCAGCTGGCGCCGATATAATCATAGTCACAAAACCGTGCATCCCACAGTTCCGGGTTGATGATGAACCCGTCCCACTGAACCAAAAGGACGAAACCCGTATCGATATGATCGGGGAGCTGTTCGATAATGAACGACGAATATGCCGCCCCGGACCGGAGGGGGGCGATTTTTACGACTTCCATCTCCGTCGAGGCATGCGGGCAATGCAAATCTGTCAGCAGGATGGATCGGCCGAATGTGATGCCGGCCTGACACTGTCTTATCGCGGATATGGTCTGCTCCACGTTGACCGAGGATGCAGCGCATAATGTAACATCGGGAAGCAACAGCTTTTTCATAGGATCAGATATCGATTACAAACTGTTCTGACAGCCGACTGAGATTGGGGTTATGATAAGGGTCGCGAACCTCGTCAGTGCTCCATTTTTGTTTGAGCGTATCGAGTTCACGGGCAAATCTCGTTCGATTTTTACGAAGCATGTCGCTGCCCCGGCTTATGGATTCATGGTGGATCAGCACCGCATTTGGTTCATAGAAGGATTGCCAGCCCGCCTCGCCCAATTTCAGGCAAAGGTCGACGTCGTTGAACGCAACCGGAAAGCTGACCTCGTCGAAGCCTCCAACCTTCTCGAATTTCTCTTTCTTCACAACCATGCAGGCGGCCGTCACTGCCATCATATATTGTGGGAGGTGGGGGCGATTGAAATATCCGCTGCTGGTGTCCGGGCAATAGCGATGGGCGTGGCCCGCCGCGCCGCCGATGCCGATCGTAACACCCGCATGCTGAATCGTACCATTGGGGTATAATAATTTCGCACCGGTTGCCCCGATATCCGGCCGGGAGGCTCGCTCCATCAGCTTCGACAGCCAATCCGGTTTCGTCATCTCAATATCGTTGTTCAGGAAGCAGAGATAGCTACCGGTGGCTAGCTTGACGGCTTCGTTGTTCATTGCGGAATAGTTGAAAATACCCCGCCATTTCATGACCGAAACGCCCTGGGTCTCGAGATGGCGGATATACTCAACGGTTTCCTGCTCATCGCTCTCATGATCAATGATGATGATTTCTTTGTTTGGATAATCCGTCAGGAATACTCCGTCGATGCATGCCTTCAGCAGCTTGTATTGATTCTTGGTCGGAATGATTATGCTGACCTTCTCGCCGACTGGCGCTGACGAAGTCCGATATGACGCCCCTATTTCTGCCCCTGCCACATCCATTATGCGTTGCTGCCGGTGATGGAGTATCTGAGCGACATGTGTCGGCCGGGTCGCATGTTTGTCGATCGTAAGCCCGATCATGGATGTCACGAAATTTGCAGGTTCCGCGATGCTGTGTCCCGGGATGCAAGAGCTATCGATCCGCAGGATACATGAAAACCGCAGATAGTCCTGAAACTTGTAGAGTTCAGCGTTCCAATCAGGTTTGAAATAGGGTGTGGAGCGATTGCCTTCATCGCCGACAAGATCGTCGTCTCCATAAATTACCCATTTGGGTAGCGACATTTCATGTTGAGCGTGTTGATAAAATCCCAGGCTGTTCCGATGCAGTCGATCGCCGGCCATAACCGGGCAAACCCATGTCTCGGCTAAAGAGGAGAGAGCGCCTTTCAGGGCCTCTCCGTCGCGAATGACCGTCAGTTTGAATTGCCCGGCTTCACTGGCTTGCAACTCACTGCTTACGCCATTTGGATCATATAGGAGAATATGTTGTGTGGCTCCTGCGTTCGACGCCGACTGTAACGTGGCTTTCAGAGCGTTTTGTGTCGACTGGGTATCCACAAACACAAGCAAGGAAATCTCGACCACGTCATCTTTTTGCTGCGGAGGGAATCCCGGCTCTCTTGTAGCGATCCAGAGACGATAGGCTTGTGGGGATTGCCCCCCTAAAACGGCAAGCGTGTTACGCGACCGGACCTTTAACCCACGAATGCGCCAAATCATGGCGCGCAGGAACATGGCCGGGTCGCGCCTGAAAGCGAACAGAAGCACTGCGCCGCGCAGCCACATCACGATGACGAATCTTTTCAATGGAGAGCACGCATCCATGGGACAGGCTTAAATTTTCGGGAGACCGGGAGCAGAGAGTAGGAGCATGCGGATCAACAGTATCGCGTCATGCCTGCGGCAGTATAGCACAAACCGACAAAAACCTAGACTGCAAATGCCGGCTGTCCTGCCCATTTTCTCCCCATATTCGCTATTGGCGATCAGTGCTCATGCCCAACCATTAACCACTGAGAGCGACCGAAATGGGGAGGTTTAGAGCTTATTGTTGATCACTCCGGGGCATTGGTGCAAGAAGCGTCGCTCAGGGGAATGCTGGGCACCCAACCAACTAGGCGATATAAATGCAGACTTGTTTTTTCAACGGTAGAGCCAGCGTGTTTTCTGGCTCTCGCAGCCTTAAAATGTGCTTGTTGGGTAGTCTTTTGATCCCTTTACTTTCCGGATGCACGACGTCGGCGGCCGGGCCATCCGCTGGTGCGGTCAATCGCGCGGAATCCCATCCTGAGGTCGTGAACGCCGATATCAAAATCATTGATCTTACCGATTCCGTTGCGCGCCGGGTAATGTCCAGCAGCAGAGGCGCGACCTTTGCCGACGGGTTGGGAGACGGTGTCCCGATTGGTATGAAAATTGGCCGCGGTGATGTGCTGGATGTAGCGATCTGGGAGGCTCCGCCCGCCGCCCTTTTTGGATCGACCGGCGGGGACGCGACGCTATCCGTATCTTCGAATTCCGTTGCGCGGGGAACGACACTCCCGGAACAGATGGTCGATAGCAATGGCCGGATATCTATCCCCTTCGTTGGCAGCATTCAGGCTGCTGGCCAGACGCCGCAGGAAATCGAGCGCGATATTGTCAGGCGGCTTACCGGCAAGGCGCATGACCCTCAGGTTTCGGTAAGGCTGATCAGGAATGTCGCCACCAACGCCACTATAGTCGGCGATGTTAACGCGAACGTCCTCTATCCCCTGACATCCAAGGGAGAAAGACTCCTTGACGCGCTCGCGAGTGCTGGAGGTGTCAAGCAGCCCGTCGGTAAGACGACCATTCAGGTCACGCGCGCTGGCAAAGTCATGTCCATGCCGATGGAAACGGTCATTCGCGATCCGCGTCAGAATATCCGGCTTCAGGCGGATGATGTCGTCACGGTCCTGTTCCAGCCATACAGCTTCACAGCACTGGGCGCGACCGGTGCCAATGCTGAGGTACCTTTCGAAGCGACGGGTATTACCCTCGCGCAGGCTCTTGGTCGCGTTGGTGGCCTTCAGGATAACCGGGCGGATGTGAAAGGCGTTTTCCTGTTCAGGTTGGAGGACATGTCTGCTCTAGACCTGACAAACGCTGGCCCGATCAGGACGACTCCCGATGGAAAGGTGCCCGTGATTTACCGGATCGATCTGAAAAACCCCGCTACCTTCTTCGTCGCGCAGGGTTTTCCCATCCGTAACGGCGACACCCTTTATGTATCGAACGCGCCTTTGGCGGATATTCAGAAATTTGTGAACATCGTAGCGTCACTGGTTTACCCGATCCTGTCCATTCAGAATACCTTGAGCAATAATTGACGACAGCCTGCTCATTCATCTGACGCTTGGCATCCCGGAATGGTCGGGGTGCCAGTCAGCAAGGCTTTGTGCGTTCGTGCCTGACTGGCAGAGTATTATCTCTTAGGCGCGATCCTTGTTGGGAGGATCGCGCGGAGGTGGCTGCGAACCTTCTCTGTGCCCTTGCGCCATGTGTAGGCTGCTGCTCCCAAATGCTCTTTGTGAAGGGTTTCGACTATCCTGGGATAAAAGCGCTGCGGGTTGCGCAGATAAGAGGCATCAAAAAGGAAGGCGCCATCCAGAATCCGCCGGCCATAGACCACTTCATGGGCCAGCATGTTTGGGTTCAGGAACCACACCTCTCCGGGATGGAACGCAATGGAGTGCATGGAATAGCGGTGCGCGCCGCTTTCGTAACGATCGCCGAAGGCCGACCTGGTTGTCTGTCGCGTAAATTCTCTAGGATGTTTGCCGATGCTGTCTTTCAAGCGACCGGTATCGTAGCAATCGTCGACGACCTGCTCCAGTTTCTCGCCAATGCGCCATATCCTTGGAAAATTGTCGAGATTGACGAATACGCGAAGTTGGGTGAAGTCTCCCGCATGCTCCGGGCTATCGAAATGCAGATTGTGGGCGAGCATTTCGCACAAATTATATATGCAATATCTTCTTTTATAGTGATAAAATGGAAATAAGCTTTCGCATAAATCCATCAGGTCGCCGTTGGCTTTTCCAACCGCGGACTTGAATTCATCGATGCTCACGTCGGCATTTTCTATTTGTTCTTTCAGGGAGTTCCATTCCTTCTCACGAGGCGGCTCACCGTGCCGCTTTTCGTCGATATGAAGAAATAGCTTTGTTTTCCCACGCTTGTTGGGGAGAACTACTTTGTTGAAGGTATCCCGGCCTGCGGTGAATGTATAATTTTTGAGGACGATCAGATCGCCATTTTCATAGAATCTTGCGAGTTCTTCGCTTTTTTCTTCCGGAGCACGGCAGTAATGCCGGTAATCTATTATCCGGATCGGATTAGGAATCCGTGGATTTATCACCAGTTTTGGCATTGGCTCAGCGACTCCTCACCGCGTGATCCGCGTCATCGCGCCTCTCATCCTGTCGATCAAAGTTACCGGAGACTTGGAATGGTGTCTGGACAATGCTTTCAATCGTGAAGGCAGGCTGACGGAGCGGTCAATATATTGCCGATATGGATATTCATGATGCGCGATGCACATAAGGTTCCCACCACGTACCTGATGCGCGACGAGGGCCGAGTTTGTTAGCCAAACTTCTCCCGGATCAAATGCAATCCTGTGTCGCGGTTCATCGCTGGTTTCCCAGCTCGGACCGAAGGCAGCGTGATTTAGCCGACCGTTGAATTCAAAGGCGTTATGAACGCATTCTTTCAGACTATGTGTATCGTAATAGCGCTCGGCATAATGATCCCAGTGCTGCCCCACGGCCCAATGCCGAGGCTTCGTGTCCAGATTGGCAAAAACCCGGACCTGAGCGATCTCATTGCATCCCTGTAAATTGTCTATGTGAAGATTTTCTCCAGTATTTCTTTGAAATTTCCAGGTTATTATTTCATTCCTGAACTTGTTTCGAGAAAATATGATTTTGACGATATCATTCATCTGGTCTTCGACGTGGCGCACCAAATTTTGGAATTTTCTGTAGTCTGATGGACGCTCCCGAAGAGGACCGTCTTTGAAATGCTTCCAGACATGGTCTTGATTGCTTGGGACCTTATTCCTCATCTGCCAGAATACATATTTATCGCGCCGCGCGCCTGTTCCCGTAGGTGGCTCTATATTCGACAGAAATTCGAAATCGGCATCGATCCTGATGTCCGTCAGGATAACCACGTCGCCGCGCTCGAAATGCGCTCTCACCTCTCTGGGCCTTGTCGACGGAATGAGGAAAATATTGTTCGGGATGTCTGTGTTCAGATCGATGATGGCCATCAGCCTCTCCCGGCATTGGCTTCGCAGCGGCTCGCATGAGGTTTTGACATCTCTTTCAGGACGAGTCTCCCGAATTTTGAAGTGAACTACCCTTCGCCGTGCCGCAAGATGGAAGGGAGGCTTCCGGGGTGGACGGATGTCGCGATCTCTTCGGCAAGAATTACGGAATATTCATGGTTTTGCGCCAAATAGTGCGGGTCGGCGATGGTTGCATCGCTGCCTATGCATTGAGGTTCTCTTCCTATGCCCGCAGACGTTTCGCTGAAGGTTTCCGTCATCGGCCTTGGCTATATTGGCCTGCCGACCGCCGCCCTGATCGCCCGGTCGGGGATGAACGTGCTGGGAATCGATAACAATGCGCGGGTGGTTGAGACCGTCAACAGCGGACGAGTGCATATCGAGGAGGTGGATCTGGACGGACTGGTGCAGGGCGTCGTTGCCCGGGGCAACCTGCGCGCTGCGACACAGGTCGAGGCCAGCGACGTTTTCGTCATCGCGGTGCCGACACCAGTTGCCGAAGATCGCGCGCCGGACATCAGCTATGTTCTCGACGCTGCCCGTGCCGTTTCGACGGTGCTGAAGGCTGGCGATACAGTCATTCTTGAATCGACATCTCCTGTCGGGACGACCGAAGCAATGCGCGACCTGCTCGCGCAGCTCCGGCCGGACCTCAGGATGCCGCGCGACGGCGCTGCCAGCCCTAACGCGGCGGACATCGCCATCGCCTATTGTCCGGAACGGGTTCTGCCCGGCCGCATCCTGGTCGAACTGATCGACAATGATCGCTGTATTGGTGGCATAACGCCGCGTTGCGCGCGAAAGGCACTGAGTTTCTACCGTCAGTTTGTGCGTGGGCAGTGTGTCACCACCACCTCGCGATCTGCCGAAATGGTAAAGCTCATCGAAAACAGCTTCCGGGACGTCAACATCGCCTTCGCGAACGAGCTTTCCGTGATCGCGGAGGGCATGGGCATCGATGTGTGGGAAGTCATCCGGCTCGCCAACCGGCATCCGCGCGTCAATATTCTCCAGCCTGGTCCGGGTGTGGGCGGCCATTGTATCGCGGTTGACCCCTGGTTCATTGTCCACTCGGACCCGGAAAACGCCCGCATGATCCGTATGGCGCGTGAGGTCAATGACGGGAAAACCGACTATGTCGTCTCTCATGCCTCTGACGTGATCGATGAATTGCCGGGTGCAACGATCGCCTGCCTGGGGCTTGCTTTTAAGGCGAACATTGACGATTTCCGCGAAAGCCCGGCCATCAAGGTCGCTCATCGCCTGGCAAAGCGCTACGGCCGCCGGGTAAAGCTGGTCGAACCCCATATCAGGGACGTTCCCGCCGAATTTATTGGCACGGGTGCAGAACTGATCGATCTGGATGACGCGCTTGAAAGCTGCGATATCCTGATCGTTCTTGTCGATCACGACATCTTCAAATCGGTGCCTGTGGCCGAGCGTCTCAACAAGATTGTCTACGATACGCGCGGCATCTGGCCGGACCAGCCAAAGTCATCCGCGCCTGCGCCTATCCGCGCCGTAAGCTGATCTCGCAGCGGATGAGCGAAGCGGTTTAGCTGCTGCGCCTTAGCGCCACGGCCTTGAGATATACGCCATAGGCGCTCTTGCCCAAGGCAACGGCGAGCCGCTCGAGTTGCTCTGCATTGATAAAGCCCTGTTCGAATGCGATTTCTTCAGGGCAGGCGATCTTGAAACCTTGTCGCTTCTCCAGTGTCCGGACAAATTCGGCGGCTTCTATCAAGCTGTCGGGAGTGCCGGTGTCCAGCCAAGCATAGCCGCGGCCCATCATTTCGACCGACAGCTGCCCCATGTTCAGATAGGTGCGATTTACATCGGTGATTTCCAGTTCACCGCGCGATGACGGCTGCAGGTTCCGGGCGATATCGACCACCTGATTGTCGTAGAAATACAATCCAGTGACCGCCCAGTTGGAGCGCGGCGCAACCGGCTTTTCTTCTATCGATAAGGCCCGCATTCCTGAATCGAACTCTACCACACCATATCGCTCTGGATCGGTAACGTGGTAGGCGAACACCGTCGCGCCGTTGGCCCGTTCGAGTGACCGGGTGAAGAGTTCGGTGGCGCCATGACCGTAGAAGATATTATCACCCAGAATCAGGGCAGAATTGGAGGCACCGACAAAATCCGCGCCGATTATATACGCCTGCGCCAACCCGTCCGGGCTGGGTTGTACGGCATATTGAATATCCATGCCCCATTGCGAGCCGTCACCCAAAAGCGCTTCGAAACTGGGTAGGTCTCGGGGAGTCGAGATGATCAGTACCTCGCGAATGCCAGCCAGCATCAGCGTTGTCAGCGGATAATAGATCATCGGCTTGTCGTAGACCGGCATCAGTTGCTTGGATGTGACAAGCGTCATGGGGTGCAGCCGCGTGCCCGAACCGCCGGCGAGAATAATGCCTTTCAAGAGCTGCTAAACCTCTGCCGTTTGCGGAACCGTTGCGGTCAGTTCTGTGATGATCTCAGACACGGCATTTTCCCATGGACGCGGGGTGATGCCATAGTCCGCCGAAATTTTTTGCGTAACCAGACGGGAATTTGCCGGCCGTCTTGCTGGCGTGGGGTATTCAGCGGTTGTGATCGCCAGGACGTCTGCGTCCGGGCCTCCGCGAGCCTTGCTCATCGCGAAGATTTCCCGGGCGAGTCCGCACCAGCTCACTTCACCCGCATTGACGAAATGATAGATGCCTGCCGGAGCATTTTCGTCCGCAATCATCCGCAATGTGATTGTCTTGAGCGCCTGGGCAATGTCGCTCGCGGCCGTCGGGCAGCCGACCTGGTCATCGACTACGCGGAGCTGTGGATTGGCCGCCGCAACGCGCAACATCGTCTTGAGGAAGTTTCCCCGATGGGCGCTTAACACCCAGGCCGTTCGCATGACTACCGAACGAGAATTGCCGGCGCGGACCGCAATTTCTCCAGCGAGTTTTGAGGCTCCATAAATGCCAAGAGGGGCGACCGGATCCGTTTCATCATATGGACCAGTCTTGTCACCAGCAAACACATAGTCGGTCGAAACATGAACCAGCGGTATGCCTGCTTTGCGGGTTGCCTCAGCAAGATTGGCCGGCCCCTGCGCGTTGGATAGAAATGCTGCGGCACTGTCATCTTCCGCCTTGTCAACGGCCGTATAAGCAGCGGGATTGATCACGGCGGCGAAAGTGCGTTGGCTGAAATAGGATGTGACACTCGCAGTCGAACTGATGTCCAGCTCTGTGCGATCGGGCAGGTGCAGGGTTACGTCCTGTCCCCAATCCTGGCGCGCAAGTTCAAGACCGACCTGCCCGGTGCCACCCGTAATCAGAATGTCCAGCATCAACTTGCCTTTGCGAGGCCGAGCCGGCCGGTATTGTAGCGCCCGGCGAGGATAGCGCCCCACCAGTCGCGATTTTCGAGATACCACGCCACTGTCTTTGCAATCCCGTGCTCGAATGTCTCTTCGGGCTTCCATCCCAATTCGGTTGCGATCTTCGTCGCATCGATCGCGTAGCGATGATCATGTCCGGGGCGGTCTGCCACGAAACTGATCTGCGTCGCATAGGATATGCCGTCTTTACGTGGCAATTGCTCATCAAGTGCCGCACATATGGCGTTCACGACGTCGATATTACGCCGTTCGGAATTGCCGCCGACATTATAGGTCTGCCCTGGCTCACCGGTCTCGAACACCGTGCGCAGGGCGCGCGCGTGATCCTCGACGAACAGCCAATCGCGAACATTGCTGCCATCGCCGTAGACAGGAAGCGGTTCGCCGTTGAGCGCCCGGATGATGATGAGTGGAATCAGCTTTTCCGGGAAGTGATAGGGACCATAATTGTTCGAACAGTTGGTGACCAGAACGGGCAGGCCGTAGGTATGGCCCCACGCACGCACCAGATGATCGGAGGAAGCCTTTGAAGCGGAATAGGGCGAACGCGGATCGTATGCGGTTTCCTCGGTAAAATAACCCTCTTCACCAAGCGAGCCGAATACTTCGTCCGTTGAGATATGATGAAAACGGAACATGTCCTGCTTGTCGGCAGGGAGGCCTTGCCAATATCCCAGTGCCTGATTCAGCAGGGTGAATGTGCCGACCACATTGGTTTGAATGAATTCGCCAGGCCCATCGATGGACCGGTCGACGTGGCTCTCCGCAGCCAGATGCGCAACTATGTCCGGCTGAAACTCGTTCAGCAGAGTCGCAATCAGTTCTCCGTCGCAAATGTCCCCCTGAACGAAGCGATATCGTGGAGATTGGTCCACAGGAGCCAACGACGTCAAAACGCCCGCATAGGTCAATTTGTCGAGGTTAAGCACCTCATGATCCGTGTCATTGATGATATGACGGATCAGTGCCGATCCTATAAAACCGGCCCCTCCAGTCACCAAAATACGCACATTAGTCTCCGTCTATGGCTCTTCGCTTCACAGCGGCAGCAGGGGCTGGCCATCGTAGGTAAAGGGGCTGTCGAAATCCGCAAGCGCCGGAAGCACCATATCCTTGGGCGATAGAGTTGGTCCACCCTCAGGGAGCGGCCAGTTGATCCCGATCGTCGGACAGTTCCACAAGACGCCACCGTCGCAATCCGGTGCATAGATGTCGGACACTTTGTAGATGACTTCGACATCGGGTTCGAGGGTAACAAAGGCATGGCCGAAGCCGACGGGCACGAAAAGCTGATGCCCGTTATCCGCCGTCAATTCAGCCGCCACATGCTGGCCATAGGTGGGCGATCCTTTGCGCAGATCAACGGCATAATCCATGATCCTGCCGCGCACGCACCGCACCAGCTTGTCCTGCGCGTGGGGCGGTGATTGGAAGTGGATGCCGCGAACGGTGCCCGCCGGTCTGGAGTAACTGTGGTTATCTTGCACAAAGCGACATCTTACGCCTTTTTCAGCCCAACCTTTTTCACTGTAGGTTTCGGAGAACCAGCCTCGGTCATCGCCAAATCGGCGTGGTGTGATGAGTTTTATGGGGGAAGGTATGCTGTTTGATTCCATGGTCGCCTCCATGGAAAAATCTTGCGTCGAGAGCAAGCTCGCTGAGAGATGTCATTCTGGAATTTCTTAGTCTGAAATTGTGGATTGACCACTTGTTCAACGCGGTCAGCGGTGCGACAGTCCTTTATACACGGCCCCATTCAAGCTCGTTGGCTCGGGATCTCTCGCCAAAAATCTGCGTATCAGAGGCGCCTCATGTTCCCAATGATTCTCGTGATGCTTGTAAAAATTCAGACCTCTTTTTCATCAGGTAGATCGATCGTCCGTGAGGAATGATTTGCTTATTTTGTGACTTTTCGAGAGCAGTTTACGCTAAACAAATTTGTACAAAAATCAGCTTTGCAATGGGCGATTCACGCCGCGAAATCTGTCGCATTTTATTTGAATTTTTGATGCTGCCAAAAAGGCTAAAGAGTCTCGCTACAGTCTCGTTAATCGGAGAGACTCGCTCTCAAAAATATTGAAATATAATAATGCTTTCGAGAATCCCGAGAGATAAGCCTTCAATCTTGTGTCCCACCCCCTATCTCTCAATTGTCTCTAAGCGTTGATAGATGAGTTTTTGTGAGATCTTGAATTTTTTGAGCCCGAACTTCCACGATTAGCCCATGTGCTGAGCATTTGGTCGAGGCCTCAAAATCAGCGCCAAATTGTCGGGTGTGCCGCAGCTTAAAGTGCGATGGTTCTATACGTCAATTATGTAAGGGGATGTGCCGCCGGCGGGTACCGGACAATGCTGCAGTGACCGCCAGCATTTCGATCACCTGGCAGCCTCTTCCAGCGCCGCGATCCTTTCGCTGCACACAGCATGCACAACACGCCCAAGCTCCTCGACCTGGGTACCAAGCCATGTGAGTTCCTCCTCACTGATGCGGTAGTGCTTTGAGTAGCGCGCCTTCACATAGGCGTCCTTCAGTTTCTCGAACATCGCCCGCTCCTTGCGATTGTCGGAGGGCCAGACATGTGTCAACGGGCACCGAAGATTCCGCAAAAGTGGGCATCTAAAATTCCCTAGTTTGGCGGGAGGGTTGGTGTCGGTGATCAGCCGTGATGGAGATCGGGCTTTTCCTTTGCTGGCGGGCGGCCGCGCCGTTTCGGCAAGGGCGGTGGGTTGATGGACGGTGCCATGCGCGCATGCTCGGGCAGCAGGTCGGCGTGCTGTCGCATGCGATAGCTGGAGCCCTCGATCTGGACGACCACAGCGTGGTGAAGAAGGCGGTCGAGCAGCGCGGTGGCCACCACCGGATCGCCAAAGACATCACCCCATTCGGCGAAGCCGCGGTTGGATGTCAGGATCATGGCACCCTTTTCGTATCGGGCGTTGACGAGCTGGAAGAAGAGATTGCCGCCGCCGGGCGTGACGGGAAGATACCCGATCTCGTCGACGACGAGCAGGGAGGATCGGCATAGGAAGCGGATCTTCTCGCGCAACGTGCCCTCGCGTTCAGCCTTGGTCAGTGAAGCGATCAGATCGGCGAGCGGGATGAAGTAGACGCTCTTGCCCGCCTTCACGGCCTCGACGGCAAGGGCCGTGGCGATATGGCTTTTCCCGGTACCGGGGCGGGCCCAGCAGATGCACCACCTCGGCCCGGTTGATGAAGTCCAGGCCAGCGAGCGCCAGGATGCGGTTCCGGTCGAGCGATGGCTGGAAGGAGAAGTCATATCCGTCCAGCGTCTTGATGATCGGCAGCTTGCCATGCGCAGGGGCTGCCTTGATCCTGCGGTTCTCCGGAGCGACAGTTCTTCGTTCAGCAATATGTCGATGGCCTCGATGCCATCGATTTTGCCCTGCTCTATGCCGCGCAGGGTGGCGTCGAGCATCTCCAGGGCGCGTGGCATTTTGAGATGGACCAGGCTGCGGCGGATATTATCGACGCGGGATGCGGCACCCCCATGGTTCATGGCCGTTCTCCCCGCGCCAGTTGGCTGCCGATCGCTTGATAGATGGCCAGGGAGCGCACGGTGACATGCTCGCCTACACGACCGATGGCGATTACCTCTTTGCCATGGATACGGCGCTTGGCGCGCTGCTTGCCTGTCCGGTGCGCAGGATCGATCCTGTACTGCCGGCGCCCCTCAAGAACCGGGTGCTCGGCAATGACCTGGCCCAGGTCTACGATCCGGATCTTGTCGGGCAACTGCTGGATTTCGACGACGCGCCGGGTGCGATCGGGAACGCTGTAGTAATTGCCGCCGACCGAGGACCATCCCATCGTGGCTGACGCGGCGCTCCAGCTTCAGAACAGCGTCAAAGCGGCCCGCCGGGAGCAGCTGCAACTCAGGCTGCTCGGCGGCGAAGGCTTCAGCAATAATCCGCTGCGTCGTGCCGTGGACACGGGACGTTGGCGACGGTATCGAGCCAGTCGATCAGCTGGACATTGAGATCGTCCAGATTGCGGAAGCTCCGGCCCAGGAAGAAGTCCTTGCGGATATAGCTGAATGGCCGCTCGACCTTTCCCTTGGTCTTGGCCCGATAGGGACGGCAGGCGCGCGGCACGAAGCGATAATGCCCGGCCAGAGCCAGCAATGATCGATTGTAGATGATGTGGCCCTGATCATCTTCCCCGGTCACAGCGGTTTTCATGCGATCGTAGAGGATCTCGATCGGGACGCCGCCGGAGCGCTTCAAAGGCCTGCATATGACAGCGCAACAGGCTTTGGAGATCCTGATGCATGACGTAGCGCGCAAACAGGAAGCGCGAATGTCCCAGCACCAGGCTGAACAGCCAGACGATCCGGCTGACGGGCTCATCGTAAATTCGACGACGAACCGGGCAAAGTCGACCTGTGCCTGCACGCCAGGCGGCGTCTCGAACCGAACCTCAAAGGGCTTAGGCCCGTTTTCCGGCCGGATCGCTGCCAGGAACCGCTTTACCGCGGTATAGGCGCCCCATATATCCCAGCTCACGGATTTCCCGCGTCAGGCGCGCCGCAGTCAGATCGGGAAAGGCCGTCACTCGCTCACGCAAAAAATTCCAGATAGGGTGCCAGGTTTGTTCGGTCGACCCAGCATGCGAGGGCCGTAAACCGGGGCCTCGATGCCCCGTTCGATTATTTTCGGATGGTCTTGGGATCGCGACCAGTGCGTCGGGCAATGGCGGATATCGATACACCCTGCCGATGTAGTTCGAGGATCATCATCAATTCTCCAAGTCGGATCATCGGCCCCGTCTCCGCGTCTGCAAAGGAGATGAGGACAATGTCGGCTCATCTCATTCTGCCGGGGCTAGCCCCGGCAGAATGAGATGAAGGGGCCACCAACTAGGGAATTTTCAAAGCCCACTTTTGCGGAGAATTGCACGACCGATGACAACATGGACCAGCCGCCGGTCGATCCGCTCCGCCTGCGTACGCAGAAACCCGAGATTGTGCACGTGAGGTGTATAGAAGGTGCAGACCAGAAGCACGCAGTGATAGAGGCGTTCAGTTGCTTGGTGCAGATCAAAAGCTGCTTTCTTCTGCCAACCTTGGGAAATTGAATGTTGGGCAGAGCCATGAAAATGACTCGCCGTTGGAAACCACTCCTCAAAATACTCCCTGGCCATGGCGAGGGCCTGATCGGGTGTCTTGGGCTTGGGGGTGTGGAGCTCACTGTCATTGGCCTGATAGAGGGCGATGCCGTCACGGGCCACGTCCATGAAAAAGTACCGCCCATGCGCCAGACCGTCATTCACCTCCTGCAGACTGTGCACGATGAAGTTCACTGGCGTGCGCAGCGTGCCCGTGATCGCCCGCTCCCGGTTCAGACGCTCCTCCGCACGCGCCCAATAGGCAACCCGGTCCGTCAGCTCCTTGCCGCTCACAATGATCAGCAGATCAAAGTCCGACTGATAGCCCTTGGCGGTATGCGGCTCATCCACCCAGCCGCCTCGCGCATAGGAGCCGTACAAAATGATCTTGCCGATACGCCCCAGCCGCTTGCGGCCGGTCGCCCCCGCCAGCGCATCGCCAAACTCCTCGAACAGGATCTGCACAACACGCTCAAGCTCACGCACCTTGGCCGGGGGAAGATGATCAAGATCGGTTCGCATGCGACTTATCCCTTAGACCGATCCACGGCCTCATGACGAGAGGCTGAGGATGAGGAGATGGACCCGCTTTGACCATAATCATGAGGATGGGTCCTCCAGCGCCCTGGCCAGCGCCGCCAGCGCCTTGGCCAGATGCCGTTCCACCTCCTGCATGGAAAGGCCGGTGATGCGGGATATGGCACCATAGTCATGACCCTCGACCGCATGGAGGTGGAACACCCGCGCAGATGTGGGATCGATGCTCCCGAGCGCCTGTTCGAGGCGCTCGGGGGTGAGGGCGGGATGAGGGGGGCGGCTCATGACTCGCCATCCTCGGGGATAAGGAACGCCATCAGATAGCGGGCCGCCTTGCTCGCCTGGGCAGCGGCCCGGAAGATGGCGCGATTATCTTGCCTGAGGATGGCCAGCCAGGATCCGATATAATCAGCATGCCGGACCGTGGGGATGATCCCGAGCTCGGCACACAGGAACGCTGCGGCCATCTCGGCAACCAGCTCCTCCCGTGCATACCAATGCTGGGGATCGATGGCCGCGACGCCATGGAAACGGTCAAGCCTGCGTGCATGTCCGGTCCAGTGGGTGTTATGCCGATATCGGCATAATACCCATAATGCCGCGATCCGGATTATGCCGCATGTCGCTGAATTAGCGCGGCTGGCGGCATGATTACGTGCGGGCCATTCGGCATAATCTTCGTCGCTCCGACAACATGGAGCACGAAGATCATGTCCGAAAATCTGAAAACCTGCGTTGAGCCGTATCTGGCGGCGTTCGAGCAGACCTATGCCGCAGAGAACTACAAAGCTCGGACGATCATCGCTTATCGGTGTCTGGCGAGGAAGTTCGGCGCGGTTCTGGACGAAGCGGGTATCGCACCCCCGTCCGTAACGCTCGACTGCGTCGAGCCGCTGACGCGCGACCTTCCAAGGGAGCGGAAGAATACAATACGCCTCGACACCATCGCGCGCCGGTTCGTCCAGCACTTGGTCGATATCGGCGTGGCGCAGCCGGTGCCGCTGACAGACAATGAGATCGCGCGTGCGACTTTGCTGGCGGACTTCGAGACCTATCTCATCAAACAGCGCGGCCTCAGTCCGCGCAGTATCCCGCACTCGGTGGGTTTTGCGCGCCGCTTTCTCGACTATCGGTTTGGCAAGGCATTGCCCGATCCGGGGCGCCTGTGCCCCGCCGATGTAATCGGCTTCATGGAGCATGTGCTGGCCAGCGCGCGTCGCGACAGACGGTGGCGACCCACGTCCGTATCTTCCTTCAATACCTGTTCGCGTGCGGCGCGACCGCGACCAATCTGGCGCTGAGCGTTCCAAAAACGGCGAAACGCTGGGCTGCACGACTGCCGCGCCACTTGTCGCCCGATGGTGTCGAGGCCGTGCTTGCGTCCGTTCGCGACAATCACCGGCATGGTGCGCGGGATTATGCGATGCTGTTGGTTATGGCCCGGCTCGGGGCGTGCGGCCGAGGTCGTCGCGATCCAACTCGACGATATCGACTGGCGCGCGGGCGAACTGATGGTGCGCGGCAAGGGCAAGCTGCACGACCGTCTGCCGCTCACCGCGGAGGTCGGCGACGCGCTGAGCCGGGTATCTTCGTGAGGAGCGAGGACCGGCGACCTGTCGCACGCTGTTCGTCGCGCATCGCGCGCCACATCGGCCGTTCAAGGATGGGACGATCGTCAACGCCATCCTCAAAGATGCCTTGAAAGCGACCGGCCAAAAGCCGGTGACGCCTTATGTGGGATCGCACCTGCTGCGTCATAGCCTTGCCACCCAACTGGTGAACACGGGTGCATCGCTCGACGAGGTGGGCGACATGTTGCGACACCGATCGCGGTCATCGACGATGATATATGCGCGGCTCGACATCGACGGGCTGCGGTCGATCGCGCAGCCCTGGCCGGTTGCGGGAGGCACGCTATGAGCCTCACCGACCAGCTCGACCGCTATCTGAGCGTCCGGCGCGGCCTCGGCTACGATCTTGGCACCAGCGAGCGCATCCTCCGCCGCTTTACCCGGTTCGCTGACGGCGAGGGTGCCGCTTATATCGACACGCCGCTGTTCCTGCGCTGGCATGCCACGCTGGCGGAGGCCCAGACCTCGACTCGTGTCATCGGTCGTGCAATTCTCCGCAAAAGTGGGCTTTGAAAATTCCCTAGTTGGTGGCCCCTTCATCTCATTCTGCCGGGGCTAGCCCCGGCAGAATGAGATGAGCCGACATTGTCCTCATCTCCTTTGCAGACACGGAGACGGGGCCGATGATCCGACTTGGAGAATTGATGATGATCCTCGAACTACATCGGCAGGGCGTATCGATATCCGCCATTGCCCGACGCACTGGTCGCGACCCCAAAACCATCCGAAAATATATCGAACGGGGCATCGAGGCCCCGGTTTACGGCCCTCGCATGCTGGGGCGACCGAACAAACTGGCACCCTATCTGGATATTTTGCGTGAGCGAGTGACGGCCTTTCCCGATCTGACGGCGGCGCGTCTGACGCGGGAAATCCGTGAGCTGGGGTATATGGGCGCCTATACCGCGGTAAAGCGGTTCCTGGCAGCGATCCGGCCGGAAAAACGGCCCTAGCCCTTTGAGGTTCGGTTCGAGACGCCGCCTGGCGTGCAGGCACAGGTCGACTTTGCCCGTTCGTCGTCGAATTTACCGATGAGCCCGGCGTCAGCCGGATCGTCTGGCTGTTCAGCCTGGTGCTGGGGACATTCGCGCTTCCTGTTTGCGCGCTACGTCATGCATCAGGATCTCCAAAGCCTGTTGCGCTGTCATATGCAGGCCTTTGAAGCGCTCGGCGGCGTCCCGATCGAGATCCTCTACGATCGCATGAAAACCGCTGTGACCGGGGAAGACGATCAGGGCCACATCATCTACAATCGATCATTGCTGGCTCTGGCCGGGCATTATCGCTTCGTGCCGGCGCGCCTGCCGTCCCTATGGGCCAAGACCAAGGGAAAGGTCGAGCGGCCATTCAGCTATATCCGCCAAAGACTTCTTCCTGGGCCGGAGCTTCCGCAATCTGGACGATCTCATGTCCAGCTGATCGACTGGCTCGATACCGTCGCCAAACGTCCGTGTCCACGGCACGACGCAGCGGATTATTGCTGAAGCCTTCGCCGCCGAGCAGCCTGAGTTGCAGCTGCTTCCGGCGGGCCGCTTTGACGCTGTTCTGAAGCTGGAGCGCCGCGTCAGCCACGATGGGATGGTCTCGGTCGGCGGCAATTACTACAGCGTTCCCGATCGCACCGGCGCGTCGTCGAAATCCAGCAGTTGCCCGACAAAGATCCGGATCGTAGACCTGGGCCAGGTCATTGCCGAACCCGGTTCTTGAGGGGCGCCGACAGTACAGGATCGATCCTACGCATCGGACAGGCGGCAGCGGCGCCAAGCGCCGTATCCATGGCAAAGAGGTTAATCGCCATCGGTCGTATAGGCCAGCATGTCGCTGTGCGCTCCCTGGCCATCTATCAGGCGATCGGCAGCCAACTGGCGCGGGGAGAAACGGCCATGAACCATGGGGGTGCCGCATCCCGCGTCGATAATATCCGCCGCAGCCTGGTCCATCTTAAAAATGCCACGCGCCCTGGAGATGCTCGACGCCACCCTGCGCGGCATAGAGCAGGGCAAAATCGATGGCATCGAGCCATCGACATATTGCTGAACGAAGAAACTGTCGCTCCGGGAGAACCGCAGGATCAAGGCGGCCCTGCGCATGGCAAGGTGCCGATCATCAAGACTCTGGACGGATATGACTTCTCCTTCCAGCCATCGCTCGACCGGAAACCGCATCCTGGCGCTCGCTGGCCTGGACTTCATCAAACCGGGCCGAGGTGGTGCATCTGTTGGGTCCTCCCGGTACCGGGAAAAAGCCATATCGCCACTGCCCTTGCTGTCGAGGCCGTGAAGGCGGGCAAGAGCGTCTACTTCATCCCGCTCGCCGATCTGATCGCTTCACTGACCAAGGCGGAACGGGAGGGCACGCTGCGCGAGAGGATCCGCTTCCTATGCCGATCCTCCCTGCTCGTCGTAGATGAGATCGGGTATCTTCCGTCACGCCCGGGGGCGGCAATCTCTTCTTCCAGCTCGTCAACGCCCGATATGAAAAGGGTGCCATGATCCTGACGTCCAACCGCGGCTTCGCCGAATGGGGTGATGTCTTTGGCGATCCGGTGGTGGCCACCGCGCTGCTCGACCGCCTTCTTCACCACGCTGTCGTCATCCAGATCGAGGGCTCCAGCTATCGCATGCGACAGCACGCCGACCTCCTGCCCGAGCATGCGCGCATGGCAACGTCCATCAACCCACCGCCCTTGCCGAAACGGCGCGGCCGCCCGCCAGCAAAGGAAAAGCCCGATCTCCATCACGGCTGATCACCGAAACAAACCCTCCCGCCAAACTAGGGAATTTTAGATGCCCACTTTTGCGGAATCTTCGGCGCCCGTTGACAACTCGAGGGGCGAGGCTCAGCGCTGTCCGTCTGTTCGCGCAGTGGTTGAGCAGCTTCGATCCGGCACATGAAGTACTGCCGCGAGGTCTGCTGCCGAGCGCCATCGCACGGTCTCGACCGCACATCTACAGCGATGCCGAGATCGGAGCGATCATCATGGCGGCCAAGATGCTGCCGTCCATTTATGGTCTGCGCGGACTGACCTGCTCGACGTTGTTCGGACTCATCGCCGTCACGGGCCTGAGAATCAGCGAGGCGCTGGCACTCGATGGTGAAGACCTCGAGATCAATCATGGCGTGCTGCGCGTTCGACAGGGTAAGCTCGGCAAAGAGCGGCTGCTGCCACTCGACCCGAGCGTCGTCACCCGGATGATCGACTATCGTGTCGAGCGTGACCGGCTGATCGGCCATCCGGTTACGCCGATGTTCGTCACCGACAAAGCCACCCGCCTCACCGACTGTGCCGCCCGATACAACTTCGCGCACGCGTGCCAGCAGATCGGGCTCCGGACTCCTCAGCCATACTGCAAGCATGGCAGAGGACCGCGCATCCATGATCTTCGCCACAGCTTCGCGGTGAGGACGATGATCGACTGGTATCGCACCGGCAAAGACCCGGCGCGCGAAATGATCCGGCTCACGACCTATCTGGGCCATAGCGATCCCTCCAACACGTACTGGTATCTGGAAGCGGTTCCGGAACTGCTCGATCTGGCGATGGCGCGGGCCACCGCCGATGGCCGGGAGGCTGTGCAATGAGCGCCGCCGCCTTGCCCGCGCTGATCCAGCGCTTCTTCACCGATCGGTTGTGCGTCCAAATGGAAGCGAGCCCACACACCGTCGCGGGCTATCGCGACACGTTCCGCCTGCTGTTGCGGTACGCAGGCGCTCGATGCGGGAAGCCGCCGGTCAAGCTCACCGTCGAGGATATCGACGCCGATCTGGTCGCCGACTTCCTCGCCCATACCGAGACAGCGAGAGGTAACAGCGCGCGCAGCCGCAACACACGGCTTGCCGCGATCCGATCGTTCTTCCGCTACGTCGCGATGAGCGATCCGACCTGGCTGCTGCAATGCCAGCGCATCCTCGCCATGCCCAACAAGCGCTATGTGAAGCGCACGGTGACGTTCCTCGACGCCGACGAGATGGCGGCGTTGCTCGCAGCGCCGGACCGCACAACATGGGCGGGGCGGCGCGATCATGCGCTGCTCCTGCTCGCGATCCAGACCGGCCTGCGGGCATCCGAACTGGTCGGCCTCACGCTCGGTGATGTTGTGCTCGGGAACGGCGCGCACATCCGCTGCATGGGCAAGGGCCGGAAGGAGCGTGCGACCCCGCTTCGCCGCGAGACGGCCAGGCTGCTGGGGGCGTGGATAGGCAACGACAAGGATGAGAACAGACCGCTGTTCCCGTCGATCCGGGGAGAACGACTGAGCCGCGACGCTCTCGAGCATCTGGTCCGCAAGCACTGCCTCACGGCATCGCGCACGTGCCCGAGCATCGGCACCAAGCGGGTCACACCGCATACGCTTCGCCACAGCACGGCAATGGACCTGCTCCACCACGGCGTCGATCCAGCGGTGATCGCGCTCTGGCTTGGTCACGAGAATGTCGAGACCACCCAGATCTACATCCACGCCGACATGCGGATGAAGGAAAAGGCGCTCGCTCGCGTCGCCCCTCCAGCCACCCCGTCAGGCCGGTTCCGCCCCGACGACAAGCTCCTCGCGTTCTTGGAAGGCCTCTGATTATGCCGAACCGCCGCATGGCCGATGCCCGGAAAACCAGCCTCCAACAGACGCCATGCGGCATAATCCGGATCGCGGCATTATGGCCCAGCTCATGAAGGACCGTGCGGTAATAATCGATAGGGGCGCCGAACAGTTGCCGCCGCGGCACATGAATCCGGTCCTCGCCGGGGGCATAATAGGCAAGGCTTCCGCCAATGCGGATATCCGCCCCGCTTGCCTTGATCAGCGTCTCGGCATGGGGGACGATGATGGCAGGGTCAGCGCCTGTATCTTCGCCATAGAGATCTTCGGGCAGATCGACGCACTGGTCGATGTTGAAGATGGTGAAGCGCTTGAGGAAGGGGATGTGCCTGGGACCGCCATCGGCCCCGACCTCCGCCTGGCCATCCGCGCCTTTGGGCACGAAGGTGTCGGCATAGCAGATGCCAACACCGCTCTCGCCCTTCCGGACGCTGCCGCCCAGCGCCATGGCCTGACGATAGGTCAGCCACTTCTGTGTCGCATAGCCTGATCCGAACAGCGCGTTCCACAGGATGAGGATATTGATCCCGCTATAGGGCCGTCCGGTCACTGCGTTCCTGGGCAGTCCAAAAGCGGCATCGTCGGTCTGCCAGGGCTGTACCCAGGGGAGGCATCCTTCTTCCAGCTGGGCAATGATGGTGGCGGTCACTTCGTCGTGGAGGCTCGCTCTCGAGCCACGTGGCTGCTTGTCCATGTCCTTACGGTCTAACCTTCCTGCCTTTCACAGCACCGGCCCGCCGGAGGGGCGGGGGGTGGGCGGCAAGGAGAGCGGTGAGCGGACACAGCGCATGAGGCGGGGGGCACCTGTGGCCGGAACGCATGTGGAGGACCCTGAGCGCAGCGAGGGGTTGCGCCCCGTCGCGATGGGTCCAGAGGCGAGCGACGCCCACCTCCCGGCCCTCAGGTGGCCGCGATCCCCAAACGCCGCGCAAAGCGCGACCGCCAGCGCCAGGCCGTCAGGCCTGCGCCACCGTCAGTGATCGTCACGGGCACCGACGAGACCCGCCAGGCGGGGCTCGGCCGACCAAAGGGAGGTAGAACGCGGCCGGCCCCGCAGGGGACGGGACGGCGTGGCCATGGTTCAGGACGTCTCGCGTTGGCTGGGAAGTTCCAGATTTCATGGCTGAGCGCAGAAAAATTGCACCCATTATGGTGGGCAGTTGTGGACCTTTGCGGGCCGTTGAAGACCCTTCCGATCCTTTCCGGACCCTTTGTAAAGATAACAGGTCCGCAGTGCCCAGATCACGCTTCCGGGTCCCGTTGATTTGGGCAAATCTCCTCATAACATAATCCAGTCTGGCTGAGTCGGAGGGCTAGCCTGCGTGAGAAATCGGGATCGACAAGATGAACAAGGTAAACTTCATGAACGACATGCCAGCTGATCGTTTTTTGCGTGTTGAGGCCGTGCTGGATCGCACGGGCTTGAGTCGAGCAACCTTGTATCGAAAGGTCCGGCAAGGAACCTTCCCGCGGCAGATCCGCATTGCTGTGCGCTGTGTAGGATGGCGAGAATCTGCCGTTGCGGCATGGCAACGCAATCCCAATCTTTATCGAGCGGATGATCAACTTCCCGCCTCAAGCATTCTTGGCAATCGCTGAGCGCTTTCATCATTTGCATGTCTGCGAAAAAAATTGCCCTTTGAACGACGTGGTGAAGGACAATGTTTTTCGTACAGGCGTCGCAATGTGGGTTTGAAATAGATTGGCGGGATCCATTGCATCTGCAGGAAACAGTCCCATCCTCGCGACCGTATCCGCCCAATCCTGTAACAAGCGCCTCCGCGGTTCTAGATACAATGCACTGTTATAGGCTCCACGCACGTCCGCTACATGATGCGAAAGCGCCATTTCGATGCAATCTGCGTTATATCGCTGCTGTTCATTAGCCCATGTTGAAGCAAGCCCCCGAAGACCATGTATGGTTTGTGCGCGGCGATAGCCCATGCGATAACAGGCGCTGATCATGGTGTTTTGCGAGATTGGCCTGTCACCGCTGCGGCCAGCAAACAGAAATTTGCTTCTGCTTTCTTGTCGCAAGTTCCGTACTAAATTCGCAGCCTGTCGTGACAGCGGAACTAAATGTTCCTGTCGCATTTTCATGCGCTCCGTCGGCACCCGCCAGAGTGGCGTAGGACCGTCAATATCTTCAAACTCATCCCATGTTGCAAAACGAATTTCCGCAGTTCTGGCCCAGGTGAGGATTGTGAGTATAAGCGCTTCCCGTACGATGTGAGGCTTGTAAAGCCGGCCCAGATCCTCGTACGCAGCCACCTTGCGCAAAAAGCCAGGAAACTCAGCAAAGCTCACATGACGGCAATGCTGCGTCCGAACGCGCGGCTTCAATGCATCGCTAAACCCTGCAGTCGGATCGCGTTCGGCCCAACCATTGGCCATGGCGTAGCGGAAAATCTTTCCCACTGTTCGTTTAAGCTGCAGGGCCATCGTCAAGGCGCCGCGCTCTTCAATTTTGCGAAGAGTCGCCAAGACCTGAAAGGGCGTGATGCGAGTGATGATTTCTCCCCCCAGCATGGGGAATATGTCGAGTTCGAGCCTCTGCATCAACCGAGAGGCGTAAAAGGGGTTAAGAACATGCTCCCGGTCGCGATGCCAAGTTCGCGCAATAGCCTCAAATTTCAAAGTTTGGACTGGGCTCTCCTTTATTTCACGCCATATATCTCTCCCCGCCGCCATCGCTCGGAGGGCGTCGTCGCGTCTGATCCTTGCCTCCTCAAGCGAAATCTGCGGATATCGACCGAAGTGTAGAACGCGGTTTAATCCAGCTCCATGGCATTTCAGGCGCCAAATTTTTGAGCCGTTAGGCTGAACTAGCAGGTACAGTCCGTCGTCATCCCATAGTTTAAGGGCGCAATCGCCGGCCTTGGCCTCGATCACATTTTGCTCCGTCAAACGCATAGTAAATTCTCCTCATAAGAGACAGGAGAAGGCCTGATTTGGCGTTTAAGGGCAAGGTTACGCGATGAAGCAAGTAGGCAATTAATGACAATTGGTGATCAATTATGATAGAAGGGTAATAATTCAAAATGGATTTAAAATTTTCAATTTTGATATGATATGAAACTTAATGATATTTGGTCGAATGATATTGTGAATTCTGCGTGAGATCCTTGATAGCCTTGGGAATATCTATGGCGGGGCCGAATCGCTTAACGCTCGATGTTTTAACTCCTGTCCTGTAGGACATTGCCGCTGCGGTCGGACACGGTTAAGCAACGCTACGTCCGCAGCAGAATTTGGCAGGTCCGGGATGCTTGGCCATGTCATCACTCAACGCGAAACCCGACCTTGTCACCCTTGTCCTTGCCACAAAAGTTCATTGGAGCAGGTTTGAAGGTTGAACATTTGCCTGAACCGCCTAACGATGGTGATGATGTTGCTCCTCAAGTTCATCAGCCTCCCTTGCATCGTTCTGCTGTGTGCTTGCGCTTCTCTAAGTGACTTTTCGCTTACGGCGCACAATAGCCGGATGCAGTTGACGGATCTTACCGAGCTGCCTCCCCCTCCCGGCATTGATGTTTCGATGCCGGATCGGGGGTACCGGATTGGGCCCTTTGATCAGCTGTTGGTCGATGTTTTTGAAGTGCCCGAACTGAGCGGCAAGGAAATTCAGGCGGCGTCGGATGGCTCAATCGCCTTTCCGTTGATCGGCAGCATAGAGGCTGCTGGCATGACAACGGACGAGCTTGCCGCAATCGTCGCGGCTCGGCTGCGTGAGAATTTCGTCAAAAATCCGCAGGTTACCGTCTCCCTGCAAAAAACGGTCAGTCAGGTCGTCACCGTCGATGGCGAGGTTAACGAACCGGGCCTTTATCCCGTGATCGGCCAGATGACTTTGCGAAAGGCTATTGCCTCCGCGAAGGGAGCAAAGGCGGCCGCGCGCCTCGGCCGGGTGGCCATCTACCGCAAGGTGAACGATCAGGACATGGCCGCCGTTTACAATCTGACCGCCATTTATCGGGGCGCCTATGCTGACCCGGAGATATTCGCCGGCGATATAGTGGTGGTCGGTAGTTCCCAGACCGGCAGAATATTCAAGGGCATAAAGGCTCCCGCGTCCTTGATGGACGCTCCGCTCGTCGTCGCGATCCGGGCGGGAGAATAGGATGGCTTCCCGCACGCGCGCCGAGGCTGATCACATATCTTTCGGCCATGTGATGATGCAGCGTTTTCGTCGCCTGGGCCGTGCCGCATGGCGCGGAAAAGCGATTATTTTCAGCATTATCGCCACATCACTGGTCATTGGGGCTGTGGTGACGCTGATGATGAGTTCCCGGTTCACGGCGACTTCCCGCATCGAGGTAAGCCGGGACCAGAAGAAGATCGCGCCTCCGCAGGGTAGCGGGGTGGACGCGAATCAGGATACGGACTTCTACAATACCCAATATTATCTGCTTCAGGCTCAGTCTTTGGCGATCCGGGTCGTGCGCGTGATGAAACTGGCGGAGAATGACGACTTCTTCGCCGCCCATGGTTTGTCGGCTCCCGGAAAGACGGAGGTTTCCACGCTTGGCAAGCCTCGCTTCACGCCACAGAATTTGGGGGAGCGGGAGCGTCTGGCGGTCCAGTTGCTGGAAGATAATATAGAGGTGAAGCCGATCAGGGGATCGTCCCTGATCGATGTTAGTTACACCAGCCGGTCACCTGTCTGGTCGGCCAGGGTGGTCAATGACTGGATCGGGGAATTTGTCAGCTCCGGCGTCGAGAGGCGCATGGCCTCCACGGCGGGCGCGCGCAAATTTCTCCAGCGTCGTCTGGCCGAAGTAAGAACGCGCATAGAGCTTTCCGAGCGGAACGCCACGCTCTACGCATCCATGTCCGGCATCATTCCGCTATCGCCGGGGAGCGATGGCCGCAATGGTCCCCGACAGGAACAGACGCTCGCGTCTACCGATTTCGCTGCACTCAACGATGCCCTGCACAAGACGATGGTCGAGCGAGCCGTCGCGGGGAGCCAGGCCAGCGGTGACGGTAGCGGCGCGCTGGCCGCCGAAAGCAGTGGGCAGACGCTGGCCCTGCTGCGCGCCAGGCGGGGGGAGGCCGCGGCTGAGTATGCGCGGCTTTCCGCTAAGTTTAAGCCGGCTTACCCCGCTGTTGCAGCAGTTGCGCGCCAGCTCAAGGCGCTGGATGAGAGCATCGCCGGGGAAGAAAGGCGCATCAGCGCATCCTTTGCTTCCCAAGCGCGGAATGCAGCGCAGCTTGAAAATCGCCTGCGCAGCGAAGTGAGCCAGTCAAAGGCGCGGTTGGACAAGCAGAATCGCGATACCGTGCAATATGATATCTACCGGCGTGATGCGGATACCAATCGCGCGCTCTATGACGGGTTCCTTGAGCGCTACAAACAGCTTAGCGTTTCTGATGTCGGGGCCAATGACGTGTCTGTCGTCGATCTGGCCCAGGTTCCCGAAAAGCCTTCCTCTCCCAAACTGCTGAACAACCTGCTGCTTGCATTGCTGTCTGGTGGCCTGTTGGCCGGGATAGTGACAGTGATGCTGGCGCGGGCGGACAATGGCGTCGAGGAAAATTCCGATATCCAGGAGATATTGGGTATCCCGCTCCTCGGCACGACACGGGAATTGGAAGCCGAAGATGTCGCGGAACTTCTGGCCGAACCCAAATCCGCCCTGTCGGAAGCATATGCCCGCATATGGTCCCGTCTCAGCCCGGCTGGCACACAGGACGCCCCCGGCGCAATCATGGTCACCAGCACGCGTGAACATGAAGGCAAGAGTACCAGCGCGTGGGGGCTGGCGCTTGCTGCGTCACGGTCCGGGAAGAAAGTGATTTTAGTGGATGCGGACATGCATCGCCCCGTGCTGCACAATTATATGAATCTGGAAAATGACAGGGGCCTCAGCAATCTCCTTTCGGGCGATGATAACTGGAAGGGGATGGTGCGGCGCACGACGTCGGGCGGCATTACGCTTTTGCCTGCAGGTCCCGTACCGCCTGGCGTAGCGGAGCTTCTGAACGGCGACCGGATGACGATCCTGATCGGACAACTCATTCAAGCATATGATCACGTCATCGTCGACGCCCCGCCATTGCTGGACATGCAGGATGCTCCGCTGGTTGCGCGTTCGGTTCAGGCGGTGGTGTTTGTCGTGGAGGCTGGCGGGGCAGGCGTTCGCGCTGTCCGCTCCGCGCTGGATCGTCTCGATGGCATCGATGCGCCCATATCAGGCGCGATCATGACAAAGCTTGGCGAGCGCAACGCGCATTATCATTACGACAAGCTCTGAGCGGCCTGGGATTGGATGACATATCCTTAGGTGAGGCGCTTATGTTAACCGGGCAGCTTCTTGCTTTTGCGGCGCATCGCACTAATGGGACGACCGGCGGCAGGGGCGCCGCGCAAAGGGCGTGAACACGGGTCATGGATGTATTTCTCCTCTCCGTGCTGCTGCTGAGCATTGCGGCTGTCCTGTATCCGTTTCTAATATATCCGGCCATCCTCCGGCTCTTGCCGGTTCGTCCTGTGGATGGTGCGTCCAACGCGCATTCCGCATCACTGTTGTTTTGCGCTTATAATGAAGCGGCGGTCGTCCCGGAGAAAATCGCCAATCTGGAAGCGCTCAAGAGGCTTCACCCGAACCTTCAGATTCTTGCCTTCGATGATGGGTCTTCGGATGACACCGCCCGGCAACTCGCCGCGCGGCCGGATTTGTTGACGCTCGTGCGGGGCAATCGTTCAGGCAAGGCGCGTGGGATGAAGCGCCTTGCTGCTTTGGCGACCGGCGATATCCTCATTTTCACTGACGCCAATGTGATGCTCGCGCCCGAAGCCATCGCCAATCTGAGCGCCTATTATGGTGATGCGCAGGTGGGTGGGGTGCTGGGCTCGCTGCACTATCTGCAGGAGGAAAACAGCGCTACCGCATCTGTCGGTCAGTCCTACTGGAAGATGGAGGAGAGGTTGAAGGACCTCGAATCGCGCAGCGGCAATGTCATGGGGGCTGACGGTTCGATCTTTTCCATTCGCCGGGCGCTATATCCGGATTTCCCCGATACGGTGCTCGATGATCTCACCGTGTCCATGTCCGTGGTGTTCGCCGGCAGGCGCCTCATCAAGGTGGGGGATGTGATCGCCTTCGAACGGCTGGTGTCGGCCCGTGGCGACGAATATCGCAGGAAGGTGCGCATCGCCGCCCGCGCATGGCACACGCACCGCTATTTGCGTCCCCAACTGTGCCGGATGTCGCCGATCGACCGCTTCAAATACGCCTCTCGCAAGGTGGTCCGCTGGTTTGGCGGGGTATTTCTCCTTTCCGGGACCGCTGCCGCCTTGGCTCTCGCCTGGTGGATAGACGTTCGGCTGTTCCTCGCGGCGCTTGGCATCGGCATACTGCTGCTATTGCTGGGATTAGTGAGCCGCAGGGGGCCGCTTGCCAAGATCGCAGACATATGGATTGCCTATATGGCAACGCTTCAGGGTGTGTTCCGGGCCATGCGCGGCGACACGTTTGCCGTGTGGAATCCCGCCAAGTCGCGATAGCTCTGGTGGTATTTCCACGCAGCGCCAGATGATAGGGTTGTGCCCTTCTGAAGCAATCTTTGCGTGATTGCGTCATCCCCCTCGCAAAGCGCCGGGACTATTGTATAGCGCGATCGCACGGGACAGCCGGAGATAGAAGTGATCACGACGAAGCGGGTGGCGAAAGCGGCCGGCAAGCATGTGTCGAAGGCTTTGCTGGCCCTGCGCGCGGCGCTTGGCGCTGCGCCTGCCTTCGACTGCCCGGCGTGCGGTGCGCCGGTGGTGGGCTTTTTCCGCTATGGTGATTGCGCCGATTGGGGGTGCCCGCGTTGTGGAGCGTCGCCGCGCGAGCGGCTGATGAACTATCTGATCGATTCGGGCCGGTTGCCGTTAAATGGCGGCGTGATCCTCCACATGGCTCCCAATGAGGGCACGCTTGTCCGGCGTTTTCGTGAATCCGCTTCGGACTATGTACCGGCTGACCTCGATCCATCGCGCTATACTGTTGCTGGAGCGACCCGCGTTGACCTGATGGAGTTGGCCGACATCGACAGGTTCGATATTTTTTATGCGAGCCACGTCATGGAGCATGTGCCCGATGATGCGGCGGTCCTCTCCAATATCTTCCGTGCACTCAAACCCGGCGGAGAAGCCTGGCTGATTGTGCCGCTATGGGAGAAAGCGACGGAGGATGGCAGCTATGCCATGCCCCCGCGCGAGCGGGAACGGCGCTTCGGGCAGTGGGATCATGTCCGGCAATATGGAATGGATTTCGCTGACCGGATCGCAGCCGCCGGCTTTATCGTTGAAACCATCGCCGCTGCGGATCTCGACCCCGCCAACCGCGCGCGCCATGCTCTTGGCGATATCCTGTTTCGCGCGCGCAAGCCTGGGGCCCCGTTGGCAGAAGGCATTGCGCAATGATGGTTGCCAGCGGTCTGCTATCCCGGCTGGAGCGATCCCCGCGCATCCTGGCGATCGCGAAGCTTGCCAATGTCGGCATCACGATGATTTGGGGATTCGCGGTCACCTATGTTTTCGTGCGCGCGCTGCCGCTGTCGGAATTTCAGGCATTTCTGTTGCTTGTCGCGTTCGGCAACTTCACGGTGTCGGCGGAATTCGGACTGACCAGTATCATTTATTCGCGGTTGCGCCGTTACTGGCTGCGTTCGGCCGGGGATCCCGATGACGATGATTTCCGGATGGAGGAGATCGGTTTCCTTTTCTTCCTCCTGGTCGCGATGGTCGTGGTTGCGGGTTTCCTGCTAGGCGGAGCGATGTTGGCGGGATGGGTCGCCACCGGATTGCCGCTATTGTTTTTCATCTATTTTCTGTCCGCCTGTATCAACCTGCCGCTGCTGCTGGTGAAGCGCGGCCTGATGGCAACCGATCATAATCTGTTCTGGGAACTGCTTGATCTGGTGCGCCGTGGGGTGACGCTCATATTGTTGTTGGCTGTGCTCGTCGGTTTTAATCTGACCCTTTCCGTCACATTGCAGTTCGTTCTTGCAGTTCTGGGGATAGGCATTGCTGGCGTCCGGCTGCACCGGCGCGTGGGTATGAAGAAGCGGCACTGGGTGGCGATCCGCCGGGGTGGACGCCATGTGAAGGCGCGCTATCTGCGTGATATCGGTTCCACCATGTCCCTGACGATCTCAGAGATGATGGCCTATAATGCGCCCTATTTCACGATCGCGATGGCGACGCATGACGCCAGGCCGATGCTGTTGTTCGACTTCACCTTTAAGATGTCGCGAGCTTTGACGATGGTAGTGCGCGCGTTGACGGAGGCTGCGATGCCCGGCCTTACCGCCACCTACTATGCCAAGGCGCGGGACAAGTTCGCCAAGCTGCTATTCCGGGCGCTGGGCGTCGCTGCCGTGGCCGCGATGGGCGCGGGCGTGTCCCTTGCGATTCTGGGGCAGTTCATCGTCACGCATCTCTTTAATGGAGAGATCGAGATCGCCTATACAGAGATTGGGCTCATCATCCTGCTCATGCTCACTTTGTCCACCATCTGTGTATCGGTGTTTCTGCAGGGATCTCTTGGCCGTTTTTCGGTGGTCCTGCGGCAGTCCATACCGTTCCTGATTGGGTCTTTGCTCAGCGTGCCGGTGGCGGTGGTTGTTGCGCCGCTTGTCGGCCTGTCCTTTTCATTCGCGTTCCTGGCCATATACACGCTGGTTTTTGTGGGGACTGCGGCCTTGCATGGTATCTCGCTGGCGCGGCTGTTGCATGGGATGAAAGCCGCATCATGAGAGTTGCGATGGTTGATCCGTCGCTGTTCACGGGCCGCTATGATGACAGCCTCTGCGCGGCGCTGGCGGGGGAAGGACATGACGTCATATTATTTGGCCGCAGGATGCGCGCCACCGATGCGGTAAAGCCTCAGAGCTATGCCTATTCGGCCCGTTTCTTCGGACTTAGCGAGCGGTTACGCGCCTTCACCGGTGAGGGGCGGGCCTTTCGCGCTGTCAAGGCGGCTGAGTATAGCCTCGATTGCATGATTGGGCCGCTCGGCCGTATCGCTAGCGTTGACGCTGTTCATGTCCAGTGGTTGCCCTTCGCCGCCGCCGACCGGCATATGCTCAGCCGCTTGCAGGGGCGGGCGGCGCTCATTCACACCGTCCACAACGCCACGCCCTATCATGGAGACGGGAAGATGGCGGCGATGCAGGGCAGGGGCTATCGCGCTCTGCTGGATCAGTTCGACGCCCTTATTGCGCATGGCGAACCGACGCGGGATGCGCTGATCCGCCAGTCAATCGACCCGGCGCTCATCCATGTGGTGCCGCACCCGCCAATGCGGCTGGCACAGGCCGATGCAGCGATGCTGGACACTGTGCCCGATCCAGTGCTTCCACGGATCCTCTTTTTCGGTACAATCCGCCCCTACAAAGGGTTTGACCTGCTGATCGACGCCTGCATCGCTCTCTGGAACGCCGGTCACCGCTTCGAACTGGCCGTCGCGGGAAAACCTTTCATGGATATCGGCCCGCTGCTGGATGCGGTCGAACAGGCCGGACGCAAGAATGATCTCGTTCTTGACCTTGGGTTTCTGAAGGAAGAAAGGCTCGACGCTCATCTGCGCAAGGCGGACATCATTGCCTTCCCCTATCGCCATATTGATTCAAGCGGCGCGTTTCTCTCAGCGCTGCATTATGGGAAGGCGATGGTAGCATCAAATGCCGGCATGTTTCGCGGCCTGCCCGCCGACGCCGATGGCGAACAGGCGGTGTCACTGGTAGAGGCGGGCAACGCGCACGCCCTTGCCGATGCGCTCCTACCGCTCATCACGAGCGGCGCAGTCCGGCAGCAGGCGGGTATGAGGGCGAAGGGTCTGGCCAGCCGGCTGGGCGACTGGGAGGATGTGGCAGTGCGGACGGCAAAGGTTTATGAAGCGGCGATCAGGCGTAAGTCGGAACGATGAGTAGTAGAGTCACCGTGGAGCTTTCGCGCCGCTGGCTGGCTGTGCGCCTCGCTGCGTCCGGCCGGGTGCATCAATATCCCGAAATCCTTGCGCTGCGTCGGTTCCTGTCAGCCTTTGCGATAGATTGTGTATTGGATGTCGGCGCCAATGCCGGCCAGTACGCGAAGATGTTGCGGCGAGAGGCGGGCTTCGCCGGCCACATTCTCTCTTTCGAACCCAATCCGGAGGTATTCGCGGCACTTGCCAAGGCCGCTGCATCCGATGCGAAGTGGCATGTGTTCAACATCGCCCTGTCGGATTTTGACGGGACAGCCGATTTCAACATCATGGCCGCCGACCAGTTCAGTTCCCTGGAACGCCCTGCAGAGGACCTGGATGAGATTTTTGTGGACCGCAACAAGGTCACCCGTACGGTGAAGATGGAATGCCGCCGGTTGGAAAGCCTATTGCCCGAACTAATGTCCGCGCACGGTTTTTCCCGCCCCTTTCTGAAGATGGATACGCAAGGCCATGACCGCGCTGTATGCGTGGGAGCGGGGGAGACGCTTTCCCGCATGTTCGGCCTTCAGACGGAGCTTGCCGTCCGTCCGCTTTATCAGGGCGCAACCGGTTACTGTGATATGATCGAATGGCTGGAGCAGCGTGGTTTCGTCCCTTCCGCCTTCTTCGCTAATAATAAGGGGCATTTCCCGCTACTGGTTGAAATGGATGGCATTTTCATCAGCCGGTCGCAGGCTGACGCGCAAGCATGACGTTCCGTTCGGCTGATTCCGTTCGCCCGATTGACCCTGGCCGCTTTCTGATCATGGCGGCGGGGGCTATAACCCTGTGGCTGGTCGGCCTGTTCCTGTTGCATTTCACCTTCGGTCACGGGCGGCAGATCACGCATATCCTGTTCCTTGATCAGGATTTTCCGGCCCTGCTGCTGGCGCTGACAGGTCTTGTGCTATTTTCTCCTTTGGCGCGATCGACCGATGTTTCGCTGCCGCTGCCTACAGCACGCCTTGTTCTGCCATTGATCCTGATCTGCGCGCTCTGGAGCTGGGCAGGCCATTATCTGGTTTTCCAGGACTATGCGCTGTCCCGCGACGAGGAGGTTGCGGAGTTTGGCGCCGCCTATCTTCGTGACGGACTGCTTTCCCGCCCGATACCGCCCGAATGGCTGGAGTATCGCCGCGCGATCATGCCTGAATTCTTTTCACCATTCGGCGCTGAGAACCATTGGACTGCTGCCTATCTTCCGGTGAACAGCGCCATTCGCGCGCTGTTCTGGCATATGGGCGATCCCAACCTGTCTGGTCCGATATTGCTCGCTATCGGCCTGATCGCGCTATGGCGGGTGGCCCTGCATTTGTTCCCGAACCGGCCAGACGCAGTGTGGGTGGCGATGCTGCTGGCTTTCACTTCCGCCCAGCTTTCGGTCACGGCCATGACACCCTACGCCATGACGGGCCATTTCGCGCTGAACATGGTCTGGCTGGCGCTGGCCTTGCGCGGCGGCTGGTTGGGGCATGGCTGTGCGGTCGTCGTCGCGATCGTCGCGGGAGGGCTGCATCAATATCATTTCCCGCCCATCTTCCTTGCGCCTTTCCTGCTGTGGATGGTGCTTGGGCGGCGATGGGCGGCATTTTTGGTGCATTTCGCGGCGCTTGTCGTGCTGGTCATCCTCTGGGCAAAGCTTTGGCCGGGATTTCTATTGCATGAACTGGGGCCGCCCGCCGATGTGCGCGCTTCCGCCGGGGTCGGGGACAAGGCCGCCAGCCTGTTGCGCCGCCTGGGGAACAAATGGCAACCGCTTTTCAACCTCAGCCGGTTCATGGCCTGGAACAATATTCTCATGGTTCCGCTGGCGGTGCTTGGCGTCGCGGCGATGAAGTGGCGCGGGGCAGTCCGTGGCGAAACCGTGGTGCTGCCGCTCGCCATAGGCTGCATTGCCGCCTGTGTCTTCGCGCTGTGGCAGGGTTATGGCTGGGGGTTCCGCTATGCCCACGGTTTTATTGGGCCATTCTGCCTGCTGGCAGCCTATGGCTGGGTCAGGCTGGGCGCACATTCGCTCTGGCCGGTTCTGTTCGCTTCCGTCCTGGCGCTGGTGACAGGAGCCTTTTTGACAGACCGCGCCCATGATTATGTCGCGCCCTACGCGGCCAGCCACAGGATGATCCACGCCGCCAATGCCGATGTCGTGCTGGTCGATCCGCGTGGAGGGCTGTTCGCCACCGATCTCGTCCGGTCGGAGCATGGCGACATGAAACGGCCAATGGTCATGAATCTGGCGATGCTAACGCCTTCTGCGCTGGATCGTCTCTGCGCCAACTACAGCGTTCGCCTGTTCGACCGCAGCGCTTTTCGCCCGCTCGGCCTACGTGCATCGCGCTTGCAGCCCGGCTATCTCGACAGGCTTCGGGCGCATCTGGACGCCATAGGTTGCGCGGAACGCCTTCCCCGCTGACGAGGCAGGCCAATCAATTCGCAGGGCGGATAGTGATCATCCAGATGTCCGGTGGCGCAGCAAGCCGCAGTGGGAGGCTGCTGGTTCCCACGCCGCCCGACACGATGATCGTTTTTCCATCGATGTCGTATCGGCCGCAAGTGAAGGGCAGCTTCTGCGGTACAAATACGGGGCCGTAGAAGGGAAGGGCAATCTGCCCGCAATGGCTGTGACCCGCCACCACAAGTCCGCGCCATCCCCCAAGCTGCGTCACCGCATCAACATTATGCGATAGAAAGATCGGCGCGCCGCCCAGACGCCGCATCGCTGCGATGGTCGCCGGGACATCCGCGCCGTTCTTATAGAAGTCCGGGATACCGCCGATGACCAGCGGCCCACGGCGCACTGCTTCGTTCGTAAGCAGGCGGATGCCGGCTTCCTGAAAGCTTGTCAGGATCTTGGGCGCTGAACTGCCATCGAAATGGGATATTTCATGATTGCCGAGCACAGCTACGACGCCCAGCGGCGCTTTCAGCCGCGCAAGCGGCGCGATCATCTCGCTATTGCTGTATATCTTGGAAAAGGGCTTGTTGCGGCTGACATAATCCCCGCCCAGCAGGATCAGGTCCGGCCGCAGCGCATTCACCCGGTCGAAGATTCTCGCCAGCCTCTCAGGGGAATTGTCTGGCCCAGACAGATGCGTATCCGTGATCAGGGCAACACGCAGCGGCGTTTGAGGGGTGCCCGGAGGAAAGGGCAAGATCACATCGGCGGTACGGACAACCGGCATCGATTGCGCGAGCCAGAACATGTAGCCGACTAGGCCGGCAAGTCCGGAGGCTATCAGCGCGCACACGATCAGCCAGCGGGGCAATCTCATGAGAAAGAAGGCGATTCTGTCAGAGTGTGGCGACCAGCGCCTGCGTGTCGGATGTTACGCTGATCTGCGCACCGCCATCGACCAGCCAGCATTCGCCTTCCCGCCACACCTTGCCGTCGATCGTTCCATCACCGGTCAGGGGGATGAACCAGCTCTGCCCATTGCCCAAGGTGATGGTCTCCTTTGCGGGCCATGACGCCATGTCGAGCGCAAAGGGTTTGTCGGTCCCCTCCAGCATCCTCGTGGCGCTGCCGAGTGGGATCACCTGCTCCTGCATGGGATGGGGGACGGCCTTTGACACCGCCACGCCATTGTCCAGATGCAGTTCGCGTGGCCGCCCATAGTCATAAAGGCGGTAGGTCACGTCATTGTTGATCTGTGCCTCCACCAGTGTCAGTCCGCCGCCAATGGCATGGACCGTCCCGGCCGGAATATAATAGAAGCTACCCTTGCTGACTGGCTTCCAGTCGATCAGTCCTTCGATGGATCCGTCGATCGCGGCAGCGCGCAGTTCCTCGGCGTGCAATGGCCGTTTCAGGCCGATGCCGAGCACAGCACCCGGCTCCGCATCCAATATATACCAGCATTCGGACTTGCCGCCGGGCAGGCCGCGTTCCTTCGCTTCGGCATCATTGGGATGGACCTGGATGGACAGTTTTTCGCTGGTGAAGATATATTTGATCAACAGGGGCGGGTGTCTGCCCTCCGGTCCGTCAAACCAGATCTCGCCAATCTGTTTCTTTTCAGGATTTGGAAAGATCGACGGAAGATCGGTCCGGCCCCATGGCTTTTCCACTGATTTGGTATGCAGCTTCACAGCGCTCACGGCGATGATATTCCCGTTATTTCGTTGGGCTGTGTTTCTACAGGCGCAGTCTCGCCCTTCACATAGACCCGTTTCCCGCCGATCCATGTCTCAATAACCTGAATATTCCGTATCTCTGCAGGCCGCGTCGTGCTGATATCCCGGTCGATGATCAGGAAATCGGCTTGTTCCCCTGGCGCCAGCGTGCCGAAACGGTCCTCGGCAAACCCGGCATAGGCTCCGCCGCGTGTAAAGGCGGCCATAGCTTCCTCGAGCGTTAGCCGCTGCTCTGGCATCCAGCCGCCGGCGGGTTCACCCTTTGCGTCCTCGCGCGTCATCGCCACGGATATGCCGGGGAAGGGGTTGGACGATTCGACTGGCACGTCGGATCCGAAGGCCAGCGGGACATGCGCGTTCAGCATTGTGCGCCATGCATAGGCCCCCTTCAGCCGGGCCTCGCCCATCCGCGCCATCGCCATGCGCCAGTCGGACGCTTCATGCACGGGCTGCATGGAGGCGATAGTGCCATTCTGTGCAAAGCGGGGCAGGTCTGTCGGATCGATGATCTGGGCATGTTCCACGCGCCAGCGCCTGTCGCCCTTGTAGGTTTCGGATAGTTCGGCGATGGCGTCCACCACCTCGGCATTGGCCTGGTCGCCAATCGCGTGGACCGCCACCTGAAACCCATCCATGGCCGCCCGGCTCATATTGTTGCGAAGCTGTGCCCCGGTCATCAGCGGCAGACCGCGCTGGCCGGGCGCATCACTGTAATCCGCTTTCAGCCATGCGCCGCGCGATCCCAGAGCGCCATCCATCAACAGCTTGACGCCACCCATGCGCAGCCGGTCGCCATATAGCCAAGGCGTCGGTTCCGCCCCGGCAATCGCAACCATATTCTCTATGCCCTTGGCATAGACCATGATGCGGACGCGCAACCTGTCCCTGTCGCCCGCGCGGCGATAGGTCTGCCAGTCGTTCAGGTCCGCGCCCATATCGGCAATGCCGGTGATACCTTGAGAAAGCAGCAGATATTGGGCTTTCGCAAACGCCAGGTCGCGATCCTTGGGTGCGGGGGGAGGAACCACGCGGTCGATCAGACCGCGGGCGGCATCCACGAACACGCCTGCCGGTTTGCCCGCCGCCGTCTCGATCCGACCGCCGGCGGGGGCCTTGGTCGCAGGGGTGATGCCCGCCGCCCGCATCGCCGCGCTGTTGGCCCAACCGGCATGTCCGTCCACCCGTTCCAGCCATGTCGGGACATCGCCGGTGACAGCGTCCAGTTCCGCTGCCGTGGGGAAGCGGCCCAGACCCCAACTCTCCTGGTTCCAGCCGCCGCCCAATATCCACTTGCGGCCCGGATTATCCTTCACATAGGCGGCGATCTTCGCCTGCGCCTCGGCCAGCGACTTGGTATCGGTCAAGTCCAGCGTCAGCAGCGAAAGGCCCAGCCCCATTACATGCCCGTGCGCGTCGATCATCCCGGGGATCAGAGTGCGGCCCTGCCCATCGAGCCGGAAGCTGTAGGAGGGGGCAGGGGGCGTGTCGTCGCCCTTCTTCCGTCGCTTCTTTTCACGCGAGCGCGGCTCCTCAACCTTGCCTTGCACGAGCTTGGTGATCTTGCCCTGATCGTCGATGATCAAGGCATCGAAGTGGATCAGCTTGCCGTCGCGGTCGAGGGCGATGCCGTTGACATTATCCACAACCCCTGCGGCGTGCAGCGGGATGGCAAGGGCGAGGGTAGCAACCGCCAGGATGATCCCGGCCGCCCTCATGCGCGGGTAACCCGTCTCACCAGCGAACTGGTATCCTGCCGCCCGCCGCCCAGCGCCTGAACATCCGCGTAGAATTGATCGACCATCGCTGTCACCGGCAGCGTCGCCCCGCTTGTTCGCGCTTCTTCCAGCGCCAGGCCCAGGTCCTTGCGCATCCAGTCGACCGCGAAGCCGAAATCGAAACTGTCCTGCGCCATCGTCTTCCAGCGATTTTCCATCTGCCAGCTTTGCGCTGCACCGCCGGCAATTGCCTCGAACACTTTGTCCATGTCCAGCTCTGCAGCCTGTGCAAACCGTAAGCCTTCGGATAATCCTTGCAATACACCCGCAATGCAGATCTGGTTGACCATCTTGGTCGTCTGCCCAGCGCCTGCGGCACCAACATGGACGATGCGAGCAGCGTAGCAGCCCATGACGATCCTGGCGGCGTTCACTGCCGGTTCCGTTCCGCCGCACATGATGGACAGGCGGCCATTTTCCGCACCGGCCTGCCCACCGGAAACGGGTGCATCGACGCAATGAATGCCCCGGCTTTCTCCCTCGACAAACAACTGCCGGGCTATGCGCGCTGAAACAGTTGTGTGATCAATGAACAGGGAACCCGACGCCATGCTGCGGAAGGCGCCATCTTTCCCCATCGTCACTGCTGACAGGTCATCGTCATTGCCCACGCAACTGATGACGATATCCGCCCCCTGCGCTGCGTGGGCGGGACTAATCGCCACGGTGCCGCCATGCGCTTCATTCCATGCCTTCGCCTTGGCGATGGAACGGTTGTAGACACTTAGCTCATGCCCGGCCTTGGCCAGATGCCCGGCAACGGGTCCCCCCATGACGCCAAGGCCGATAAACGCGATCTTTGCCATGTCCCTCGCATAAGGCCAGTTTTGCGTGAGAGCCAGCCCTTCTTGGCCAGTTTCCTCTCGCTGCAATATCGGTTAGGGGCAACTCCCATGAACACGCTCAGCAAGATCGAAAGCGCACTGCCGCTCCCCGTCACCGTCGATGACATATTGGCGGCGCGAGCCCGGATTTCCGGCGCGATCGTGCGGACGCCCACGCTGACGAGCAAGACGCTGTCGCACATGCTGGGCGCAAAGGTCTATCTGAAGTTCGAAAATCTTCAGTTCACTGCCGCTTACAAGGAACGCGGCGCACTCAATCGCCTGCTCCTTCTGGACGATGCTGCGCGCGACAAGGGTGTGATTGCAGCATCGGCGGGTAATCATGCGCAGGGACTGGCCTATCATGGCGCTCGTCTTGGCCTGCCCGTCACTATCGTCATGCCGCGCACCACGCCGACCGTGAAGGTGATGCAAACGGAAGGCCATGGTGCGACCGTTGTCCTGCATGGCGAAACCTTTGATGATGCATATGCGCATGCTCGCGCCTTGGAGGTTGAGCGTGGCCTGACCTTTGTTCACCCCTTTGATGAGCCGGATATCATAGCCGGGCAGGGTACGGTTGCGCTGGAGATGCTGGAGGATGCGCCGGACATCGATACGCTGGCGATTCCGATCGGCGGCGGCGGGCTGTTTTCCGGCATGGGAACGGCCGCGCGGGCAATGAAACCGGACATGCGGCTGATCGGCATCCAGGCTGAACTTTATCCGTCGATGTATGACTATATCAAGGATGCTGACCTCCCCTGTAGCGGCGATACTCTGGCCGAGGGCATCGCGGTCAAGGAACCAGGTCAATTGACGCGCAGGTTTGTCGAGCGGCTGGCCAATGATGTTGTGCTGGTGAGCGAACGTAGTCTGGAGCAAGCTGTCAGCCTGCTCCTGCAGATAGAAAAGACGGTAGTGGAGGGCGCCGGCGCGGCCGGCCTCGCCGCCATGCTCAGCCACCGTGAGATGTTTGCCGGGCGTACGGTCGGTTTGGTGCTGTGTGGCGGCAATATCGATACGCGGCTATTGGCGAATGTGTTGTTGCGCGACCTTGCGCGATCCGGCCGCCTCGCGCGCCTGCGCATTCGGCTACAGGATCGACCGGGCGCGCTTTATCATGTGGCGCGCATCTTCGACGAGCAGCAGGTGAATATCCTTGAACTCGCGCACCAGCGCATTTTTACCAATTTGCCGGTTAAAGGCTTGAGCCTCGACGTCGAATGCGAGACGCGCGACGGTGAACATCTTGACCGGTTGATCGTAGCGCTGCGCGAAGCTTCCTATGATGTCTCGCCGATTGAGGTGGCGTAATGAGACACGCTCCCGTTTCGATGGGAGAAATGCTGATCTTCGTCGGCCGCGCTTGAAGAATGGTTTGCCTAAGACTTTCGTAGCAAAGGGCCGAGTTATATCTGCCCATTAATATTCGGCTGACATATCTGCTCTAGCGCTTATCTTGTCTCGAAAGCGAAGCGCTATGATCGAATTGAAGATTGACGAGCCTACTGGGATTATAAAGGCCGTGGGTACGGGGCGGTGGAGCATCGCCGATGTTGATGCTTTTTTTGACAAACTCGAACCCATAGTCGCCAACTTCCGCGCGTCGGGACGTCCGATCCGTTTTCTATCAGATGTTACTGGTGCGGATATACAGTCACCGGAGGTCGAAGCGCGGATCAATGCGCATTCCTTGCAACTTCATCAACCCGGCGACCGGTCGGCAGTTGTCGTGAAGAACATCCTCCATAAGGCGCATGCGCGTGATGCGGCTGTCTCGCCGCAGGCTGCGCTATTCTGTTCCTACTCCGCTGCGCAAACTTGGCTGCTTGCTCACGATTATAAAATCAGCGCCTAACACCCAGATTAGGAGCAAGGCGCAGGGCTGCTCAATTCCGGTGTCGCAATGCCTTTTTAAAAAGCGTTGCGGTGCACCAGCACTCTGAACGTCGCCAGAATGATCATGATGTCATTGAGCAGCGACCAGTTCGCGCGATATTCCAGATCGGCCTGAAGCCGGTTGGACAAGTCCTCGCGTACTTCGGTGGCGCCCCGGAAACCGCGGATCTGTGCAAGGCCTGTGAGGCCGGGCTTGACGGCGTGGCGGTGGAAGTAGCGGTCGTCGATGTCCCAGAACAGCAGGTTTTCTGCCCGCGATCCTACAGCATGCGGGCGAGGACCAACGATGCTCATATTGCCGATCAGGACGTTGAGAATCTGAGGCAGTTCGTCGATGCTGGTCTTGCGGATGAAGTTGCCGACCCGCGTGATCCGGTCGTCGTCGCGTCCAGCCGAGCGATTGCCTTGGGCATCGCACAGCTCGACCCGCATCGAACGGAATTTGAGGATGTGGAAGGGGCGGTTGCCGCGTCCGATGCGTACCTGACGAAACAGGACCGGTCCAGGCGATTCGAGTTTGATGGCCAGCGCCACCAGCGCCATCGGGATTGCCAGGAAAGGCAGCACGGTAAGAACCAGCGCAACATCGAATCCGCGCTTCATCAGTCGGCTACGCAGGCCCATCGGCCCGGCAGAGACAACCATCGTAGAGCTGTTGCCCAATTGGCACATGGAAACCGCGCCAAGTTCATCAAGCTCCGGCACGCAAAGCTCTGCATCGATATCCAGCGCCTTCAGCACAAAAGCCCACTGCACGCGCCGCTCCGGCGGGCAGGCGACCACAACACGGTCGATATTATGAACGAAATTGCCCAGCCGCTGGATGTTCACAGGATCGCGAGTGGACGGCTGCAGATTATGGGCGGCCGCGTCGATAACCATCGCGTCATAATGTTCGGGCAGCGCCACGCCATCTCGGATAATCAATTCGGAAAAGGGGTTGGTTCCCATAACACGCCGCGTCAGCCGGATGTAGAACAGGCGCAGGCCCAGCAGGATTGGCACGCACATCACTGTGCCCATGCCAAAGACCAGGCGCGAGAAATCGGAGCTGACCTTCAGAAAGAAGACCATCAGCGTCACCGTGCCAATCGTAAACAGGAATGCCATGATTGCGCGTTTCGCACTCGTGCGGAAATCGCGAATCGACTCCAGATCATACGCCTTGCTGTTGAGCGCCGTGCCCAGATAGACAGGGAGGGTCACGCTCATGACGGTCAGCCACTGGTCCAGCCCAGCGAGGCCATGACGCATGAAGGCTGCGACCCCGAATGTCAGGATGATCGCGGCAATCTCGCTCGCCAGAAGCGCAAACCGCAGCGCCAACCGCGTCTGAAACTTGTTCCCGCTCCGACCACGGTCGCTGGCTTGAACACTATGGTCACCTAAAACGTCATTGCCGACGCCGGTAGATAGTGTCCCGGCATCAACCATAGCATTCTGGTTCCGGGCGCTTAATAGCATATAAATCCTCGCTGCCTTGCAGGAAGCGACCCCATTTGCGCTACCATGCCTAGGCTTCTTCGCTTATGCAATATTTTTAAAGACTTTATGAGTGACCTCGAAGGCCGTTGGACGGATTTGGTACAGTTTACGGCAATAAGGTTAATGGATTTGGAGCGATAATGACGGTTCTGGTTACGGGTGTCGCCGGTTTCATCGGCATGCATGTGGCAGATGTCCTGATGGCGGCCGGCCGCGCCGTCATTGGTCTCGACAATATGAACGATTATTATACGGTCCGGCTCAAACAGGACCGTATCGCTCAGTTGCAAGCGATTCACGGTGGGCTGTTCTCTTTCATCGCATGTGACTTTGCCGACAATGCGGCGTTGCTGGCTGCTGTTGAGGGGCATGCGATCGAGAGCATCATTCATCTGGGCGCCCAGGCCGGCGTGCGCTATTCGCTGGAAAATCCCCATGCCTATGTGCAATCGAATCTGGTCGGGCACGTCAACATGCTTGAACTCGCCCGCCACCGGCAGGTGCGGCACATGGTCTATGCTTCGTCATCTTCGGTCTATGGCGGCAATGACAGTCTGCCGTTCCGGGTGGAGGATCGCGCCGATCATCCCGTCTCCCTCTATGCGGCGACCAAGAAAGCGGATGAGTTGATGAGCGAGACCTATGCGCATCTCTACCGCACGCCGCAGACGGGCCTGCGCTTCTTCACAGTCTATGGCCCATGGGGCCGGCCCGACATGGCGATGTGGATATTTACGAAGAAGATACTCGCAGGTGACCCGATTCCCGTGTTCAACCATGGCAAGATGCAGCGCGACTTCACCTATATCGATGATATCGTCGCGGGGGTTATCGCGGCTCATGACAATCCGCCCCCGGACGACGGAGCGGGGAAGGCGGGAGGCAGCCGCTCCCCCCATCGCGTCTATAATATCGGTAATCACAAGCCGGAGGAGCTGATGCGCCTGATCGCGCTTCTGGAGGAGGCTTGCGGCAAGGAGGCGATCGTTGATCTGCTCCCCATGCAGCCGGGGGATGTGCACGCCACCTATGCAGACATTAGTGCGATTTCCGCTGACCTGGGCTTCCAGCCAACCACGCCCATAGAGGCAGGCGTGCCAAAATTCGTTTCCTGGTACAGAGGCTATACAGATAGCTGATTGAGGCGGCCGGAGGGAGTTTTTTTGGCGGGTGGACGGAGTCGCGCCGTTGACGGGCGGGCCGATGAGATGATGTTAAGGGATGCGCTCTATGGGCTGATACGGGCATCCAATCGGGCTTTATTAGTAAATGGGCTTTTCATCACAGGGGGCGGGGGGCATAGTCGGGAAGTGACAGATGTTCGAGCCAGTTCGGGAGGGGAAGGCCAGTGAGCGCCCCATTCCGTTTCCCGCGATTTTTCGTAACCAATCCCAGTCCCTGCCCCTATCTGCCGGGCCGGAGTGAGCGGAAGGTCTTTACCGAGCTTTCTGGCGAGCATGCCGGGGAGCTTAATGATGCGCTGGGCCGTATCGGCTTCCGCCGCAGTCAGAATGTCGCCTATCGTCCGAGTTGCGCCGACTGCTCCGCCTGTGTTTCCGTGCGGGTCGTCGCCAATGAATTTCGCGCCAACGCCACCCAGCGCAAGTTGATAAGGCGCAACAGCGATCTGGTGGTTACCGCCTGCAAGCCATGGTCGACCGAGGAGCAATATGCGCTGCTCCAGCGCTACCTCCGCGCGCGTCATCCGGGCGGCGGCATGACCGAGATGGATGAGATGGACTATGCCGACATGGTCGAGCAGACCCCCGTCGACAGCCATGTCATCGAATATCGGGAGCCCGGGGCAGGGGGGCGGCCCGGCCGTCTGGTCGGCGCCTGTCTGACGGATCGTCAGGCTGACGGTCTGTCGATGATCTACAGCTTCTTCGATCCGGAACTTGCCAGCCGTCCGGGCATGGGCAATTTCATCATCATGGATCATATCCTGCGCGCCCGCGACGCCGGTCTTGCCTATGTGTATCTTGGCTATTGGGTCGAGGGGTCGAAGCGGATGCAATATAAGATTCGTTACCGGCCACTCGAACGGCTGGGCCGCGGCGGCTGGACCCGGTTCGACCCGGAGGAGCAGGCTGACGCGATCCGTGATGTGGCGGCTCGCTCTCCATCGCCTTTGCCTTCGGTCGAGGCCAGCGGAATATTCCGCAAATAGGGCGAGGCGGCCAATCAGCGGCCAATGCTCAATTCTCGATAAGATCCGGAAATTCCGGTATCCTGCCGCCTGTTTCTAACAGTTGCAGCGAATGATTTTGCCGGAGCGCTTCCACGTCCTGCGTACAGGGACGACCTCCTCCTCGGTAGTGGTTGTGGTGGTCGTGGTTCCCGGCTGGATCACAATCGTCGTACCCGGCGCGGCATAATAGACCTGGGTATTGGGACCATAGGCGTCGCCGTTCATCCAATGGGAACCCGTATAAGGCGGTGCGACATAAGGCGGCGGGCTGGCATCCGCAGTGCCGTTATAGGTGCCCTCATAGGTTCCGCTGTAGACGCGGCCGTCGTCGCCGCGCCAGGTTCCGCGCCATTGTCCGCGATATTCGGCAGGCCCCGGATATTCGTTGGATGCTATGCTGTTCTCGTCATAGGGCGCGCGGCCGGGCGGTGGTGGGCCTTCCGGCGGAGGGGAGTGATGCGCGGCGGGCGTTTCAACGTGGACGGGCCGCGTATCTGGGTCATAGCCGCCTTCATACCGGTCCCAGTCGATGCCGCTCCGGCTGTCATACACCCGGCCATATTGGTCGGTCAGCACCGCATCGTCATAATAGCGCGACCAGCCATAACCGTAATTGGGAACGGGAAGGCCGTAAGCGCGATAATCGGCGATATAATAGGCCGGCTGAATCCAATAGCGGGGAAGTGCGAAGCCATAAGCCGGACGGCGGTAAGCCGCCCAGCCTCCGGGCGCGTCATGCCCTCCGCGCCAGCGGCCATCCACCCGCTGCCCCCAGCGATGTGTGGCGTGCGGCGCAACCGGAGCCATATTCCGGGCTGTGGGTCTAGGGCGCTGCTCCCCCGCCGCCATCACAGGCATGGCGAGAATGAGCATGCCGGCGCCTGTCGCTGCAATCAGAAGGCCGCGCATCATCATCTCCCAGTTCTACGACATCTGGGCAAGCCCAGCAGGTTAACCCAAAGTTTAGCATCGGGTTTCCTGCATTTCCAATGGCTTCGCGGGAATATTGTCCCAAAACAGGTCAGAAAAGATTGGCGATTCCGGCGATGTGGGAGCCGAGGATCAGCGATAGTCAGAGGAGGCGTGGCGCTATTCTCTCTACAATCGCCTCCAGAGCAGCGGCATCTTCGCCGTCGAACCGCGCGGGTTCCGGGCTATCGAGATCGAGCACGCCGATCAACCGGCCTTCATGGACTATCGGGACCACGATTTCCGACCGGGAATCAGCATCGCAAGCGATGTGGCCGGGGAAGGCGTGAACATCGGCGACGCATTGCGTCTTTCGGGTCGCCGCCGCCGTTCCACAAACGCCCTTGCCCATGGCGATCCGTATACAGGCCGACTTTCCCTGAAACGGGCCGAGGACCAGTTCGTCCCCGATCAGGCGATAGAAGCCGGCCCAGTTAAGGCCGGGCAGATATTGCCAGATCAACGCGGACAGGTTGGCCATATTCGCGATGGCATCGTTTTCCCCCTCCGTAACCGCGATAGCTGCGGACGACAGATCGTCATACAAGACGGCCTTGGGCGCGGCACGATCTGGATCGAAAGCGAACATCATCATTATGTAAGCAGCCGATGGGGCTTCGTCACCCCCGGTTTCAGCCTATGGTCACGATGTTGCCTCCACGGCCCTCGCGCAGGGGTAGGCAGCATTCGGGACGACCGGCCTCCAGCTCCTCCACCGTTTCGCCGCGCAAAAACTGCTCTTTCCAGGCCTGCATCTCGCCTTCGGAACGGAATACGGCCCGCGAAAGCTCCTTAAAGGGTGGGAAATTGCCGTCGGCTTCCGTCGCGAAAGCACATTGCTGCATGCCCTGGCGGGGCCGCCCATCGGGTCCTTTCACATTCAGGGCGCGATAGGCGAGAAGCACGGATCTGGGTTCGAGCATGTCTTTCGCAGGCTGGACAGCGAAGCTCACGATTTCCAACCCTGGTTCCGGCGGCAATTTATAGCGCAGATGCTGCTGGCATGCCTTGACCGCTCCCATATCCCGCTTGGCCCCTTCGGGGATTCTCGCCCATTCCGCGAGGCCGAGCAGCAACATGACCACTGCGCTGGCGAACAGGGCATAGAAGAGCGGCGTCCATGCCGGACGAGCAGGTTCACCGTAACGGTCATCCAGATGCAGGATCAGGGGATCGGTACGGAAGTCGCCGCGAGCCATGTCCACCAACTGCACAGGTGTCGATACAGGATCAAGACATATCGCGTCTCTGCGTTCACGAGGGCGACCCTGCGTGAGGCAGGGATCGACGGTGCGTTAGTCCATCCGCACCTTGCCGCGGCCTTGCTTGATCCCGCTGCGCGCCTTCTTTTCGTCCACCCGCCGCGCCTTGGCCGCTTTTCCGGGCTTGGTCGCGATGCGGCGCGCGTCGCGTTCGTGCGCCCTGACCAGAAGGGCGTCCAGCCTCTCCCGCGCATCCTTGCGATTGGCTTCCTGCGTGCGGAATTGCTGGGCCTGAATGACCAATGTTCCGGCGGACGTCATGCGGGAGCCGGCCAGTTCCCTCAGTTTGCGGAAGGCATAGGGCGGCAGGCCCAGGCGATAGACATCGATCCGTAGCTGAACGGCCGTTGCGACCTTGTTGACATTCTGGCCGCCGGGTCCGCCAGCGGTAATGAACCGCTCCTCCAGCGCATCCTCCGGGACGTCAAAGACCGGCATCGTCGATCAGTTTCGTGGGGAATCCGGCCTGAGCGAAGGTGGCGGGGAGGGGCGCCGTCGCTTCCGCAGCGGCCTTGGTCCCGCGCGGAATGGACAGGAAGCGGCTGTGCAGAAGCATGCCTCGTGCCGGGTTCGTCGAAGCAGACGCTCCGGCCTTGCCATAGACCGGATCGCCGACAATGCCCGCGCCCAGACCGTGCAGGGCGTGGACCCTGATCTGGTGGGTGCGGCCGGTTTCCGGGCGGAAGGCGATGAGCGACCGGCCCTCATGCATGGCGATCAATGTCCAATGCGTCTTTGCCGATTTGCCCTTCTGATCGGGCACCATCCGCCAGCCATCCTGCGCGCTGCTGATCTTCTTCAGCGGCAGGTCGATCGTACCTTCATCGCCTTCAGGCACGCCATCGACGACGGCGATATAGCGCTTTTCCACGGTCCCCGCCTCGAACGCGGCAGTAAAACGCTTGTGCGCCTTGGGATTGCGGGCGAGGAGCAGGCATCCGCTGGTGTCCCGGTCAAGCCGGTGGACGGCCAGCGGCCAGCGCTGAAATCCGAAGGTGAGCGAGGCCAGATGGTTTTCCAGGCTCATCGCTCCATCGCGCGGCGGATCGACCGGCAGGCCAGCCGGCTTGTCGAGGATGATCGCTTCCCCGTCGATAAACAGCACGCGGTCAGTAAGCAGGGTCAAGGGCGGTTCCGATGAATGGGATGGTCCCGGCGGTTATAAGCCGGCCATCAGGACAATTGACGCGGGTCGCGGTTGCTATAGGCATTTGGCATGGGTGGGGAAAGGGCCGCGGCCGCACAAAGATATGAATGGGTCGATGTGGCCCGCGGCATAGGCATTGTCGCAGTCGTCATCGGTCATGTGTGGAGCCGCGGGCTGCCGCATACGCTGACCTACAGCTTTCACATGCCCCTGTTTTTCCTTTTATCCGGCTATCTGTTCCGGCCCAAGCCGATCGTGGCATTCGCCCGCAGCCAGATCGTCTGGCAGGGCCTGTCCTATTGCGCTTTCCTGGCGCTGCTGGTCGCCGTTGACACGCTGATAGAGGGCAGCCGGGGCGGGCGCGGCATATTCCACACCTGGCCGCAGGACCTTGGACGTCTGGCCTTTGGCGGGTCGAAGCTGCGGGGGCCGTTCACGGTATTCTGGTTCGTCCCCTGCCTGATCTTCGCGCGCATCCTGTTCAATGCGCTGGCGGCGCGCTTTCCCGATCCGTTGGGCAAGGCATGGTGGTTCATAGCGCCCCTGGCGCTGGCGGTCGCCTATCTGCTGGGTTGGGCGACGGATGTCTCGCCGCTCGGCCTGCTGACGGTGCCCATGGCGCTATTCCTGCTGTGGGCCGGCGCCGCGCTCAATGTCATCGGATGGCGGGGATGGATGCTGTGGCTGCTGCCGCCTTTGTCGATTGCGGGTCTTTTCTTCCTGCCTGCGCTCAATATGAAGGGGGGGGATTATGGCTGGCCGCTTCTGTCTATGGCGGGCGCGATCGCCACCTCGCTGCTGATTTTTCGCGCCAGTCATTGGGGCGGCGGCGTGCTCAAGCCTTTTTCAGCGCTTGGCCGGGCTTCGCTGGTGATTATGTATCTCCATGTGCCGGTGATCCATTATCTGTCCTACCTGCCGCGGCCATGGATTCTGGCGCTGGCGACGGTCATTCCGCTGCTGGTCTATTATCTTCTGAACCTGACCCGGCCGACACGCACCGTCTTTCTGGGTCAGCCCAAATAGAAAGGGGCCGGCGAACCGGCCCCTCCCCATATTCTGTTTCGTCCGGTTCAGCCGTGCACCTTGTTCGCGACCTCGGCGACGCGGCGGCCCTGATAGCGGGCGCCCTCCAGATCGACCTCGCTCGGCTGGCGGCTGCCGTCGCCACCGGCGATGGTGGTGGCGCCGTAAGGCGCGCCGCCGACCACATCCTCATGGCCCATCTGCCCGGCATGGCCATAGTCCAGCCCCACGATCACCATGCCAAAGTGCAGCAGGTTGGTGATGATGGAGAACAGAGTGGTTTCCTGTCCGCCGTGCTGAGTCGCCGTCGAGGTGAATGCGCCGCCGATCTTGCCGTTCAGCGCGCCCTTGGCCCAGAGCCCGCCCGCCTGGTCGAGGAAGGCCGCCATCTGGCTGGAAATGCGGCCGAACCGGGTGCCAGTGCCGACGATGATGGCGTCATAGTCCGCCAGTTCGGCCACGGTCGCGACCGGGGCGGACTGGTCCAGCTTGAAATGCGCGCCCTTGGCGATTTCCTCCGGGACGGTTTCCGGCACGCGCTTCACATCCACGGTGGCGCCAGCCGACCGGGCGCCTTCCGCGACGGCGTTCGCCATCGTTTCGATGTGGCCGTAAGCGGAATAATAGAGAACCAGAACCTTCGCCATGAGATGTCTCCTGCTGCTTGATGAAAAGGGGGCCGCCCGCGCGGGGGCGAAGCGAGGCAAGTGACTCGCTTCGACGCGGGCGGCCAGGCCTGTCGGGGCCTATTCGCTGTCTACGAGGACGATTTCGCTGTCCTCGATAGCGGTGATGGTGATCGGCTTGCCGCCAGTGATCGCCGCCCCATCGCGGGCGTTGAACACCTCGCCATCGATTTCCACCTTCCCCGTGGCCGGGACGAGATAGAGGTGACGGCCGTCGGCGCTGTCATGCGTGACGCTTTCCCCGGCCTTCAGCGTACCGCCGAGCAGCCGGGCGTCGGCGCGGATGCGCAGCGCCTCATTGTCATTGTCATAACCGCTGGCCAGAACGACAAGCTTGCCGGACCGGTCCTCCTTGGGGAAAGGCTTCGCCCCCCAGCTTGGCGCACCGCCCCGTTCGCGGGGGATGACCCAGATCTGGAACAGCGTCGTCGTTTCGTCCTCCAGATTATATTCGGCATGACGGACGCCCGTGCCGGCGCTCATCACCTGGACATCGCCGGCCGCAGTGCGGCCCTTGTTGCCCATGCTGTCCTGATGCGTGATCGCGCCGGTGCGGACATAGGTGATGATCTCCATGTCGCTGTGCGGATGGGGCGGAAAGCCGTTGCGGGCGGCGATCTCATCGTCATTCCACACCCGGATCGCGCCCCAGCCCATGCGGGCGGGATCATGATAATTTGCAAAGGAAAAATGATGCCGTGCGTTGAGCCAGCCGTGGTCGGCGTGGCCGAGCGTAGCGAAAGCGCGTTTCTCGATCATGTGCCAAAATCCTTGTTAAGTCGACGGGGAAAGCGAGGGTGTCACGCCTTTTGTCCCGCTTGATTTCCTACAAGATAGGCGTCAGGATCGTTTCCGAAACAGGCAATGTCGAAACGGATTGTTTCCCTATGCGCTTACCAGATTTCGAGGCCTGGGCGATGTTCGCCGCCGTGGTCGAGCATCGGTCCTTCACCGATGCGGCCAAGGCCCTGTCCGTCTCCAAGGCGACCATATCCAAGGCGGTCGGCCGGCTGGAGCAGCATCTGGACACCAGCCTGTTCAGCCGCACCAGCCGCCGCCTGGCCCTGACCGAAAGCGGCCGCCGCCTTGCCGACCATGCCGCCCGGATAGTCGGGGAGGGCCTGGCGGCGGAGGAGGCCGCGCGCGAGGAGATTACGGAGCTGGCCGGGCTGGTCAGGCTGGCCGCGCCGATGACGTTCGGCCTTAAGAGGGTCGCGCCGATCGTGGCGGAGTTCATGGCGCAGCATCCCCATGTCACCGTCGACCTGCATTTGTCGGACTCCCATATCGATATTGTGGAGATGGGGCTGGACGCCACCCTGCGCGTCGCCGCCATGCCGGACAGTTCATTGCGCGCCCGGCGGCTGGGCGATGTCCATATGTTCATCGTCGCGTCGCCCGCTTATCTGGATGCGCGCGGCCGGCCGGCCCACCCCTCTGACCTCGGCCATCATGACGGGCTGCTCTACTCCAATGCCAAGACGCCTGAGGTATGGCGGTTCAGCGGGCCGGGCGGGCAATCGGTATCGGTGCAGCTTCGATCCCGCTTCATGGCGAACAGCGGCGAGGCGATGCAGTCAGCGCTGCATGCCGGTCTTGGCGTTGCGATGCTTCCCGACTTCATCATCGGCGAGGACGTGGCGAGCGGCAGGCTGGAGGCGATATTGCAGGAATGGACCCCGCCTCCGATCGGCCTTCACCTGGTGACGCCGCCGTCCCGCCTGCGGCCCGCGCGCGTGGAAGCACTGCTGGATTTCCTGGCGGCGCGGATTGCCGCCGACTGTTGATCGCGAGGCGGGGAGGCACCCGAAGACGTGGCGTTGGAGCGGATAATCGGTCCCTGCCATTGGTAAATATATGGCCTGTATGGGATTTTTTTCCTGCAGGGCAGGATTAAGGATCGGCCGCGCCCGCCGTTAATCTTTCGCCGCCAGCATGCCGTTGGCGGTTCCAAAACATGGCGGTTTTGCGCCCATTTTGGCCGTAATAAAAAGAATCTTCGACAGGGGTTAAGCGCCGGAAAAGCGATTCGGTAAAGCGCGACTCGTGGATTCAGGCCGTTTAGGCAAAAATTAACCTTTTGCGTTCATAGATGGTTTGGTTAATGAATAGGGCCGCTGCGGTTTCCCGGCAGGGAACGCAATGGGGGTATTGGGGCGTTGTTGGGTCAACGCACTCTTAAGCAAGGGGCTGCATAATGCGCGTGCTGCTGATCGAAGACGAGCCGACGACTGCCAAGGCGATTGAGCTTATGCTCACGACGGAAGGCTTCAACGTCTACACCACGGATCTTGGCGAGGAAGGCCTCGATCTGGGCAAGTTGTATGATTACGACATCATCTGTCTGGACCTGAACCTGCCGGACATGCACGGTTATGACGTGCTGAAGAAGCTGCGCAGCTCCAAGGTGCAGACGCCGGTCCTGATCCTGTCGGGGGTCAGCGAAATGGACAGCAAGGTCCGCTCCTTCGGCTTCGGCGCTGACGATTATGTCACCAAGCCTTTCCACCGCGAAGAACTGGTCGCCCGCATCCATGCCGTTGTGCGCCGTTCCAAGGGACATTCCCAGTCGGTCATCCGCACCGGCAAGCTGGCGGTCAATCTGGACGCCAAGACCGTCGAGGTCGATGCCAACCGCGTTCACCTGACCGGCAAGGAATATGCGATGCTGGAGCTGCTTTCGCTCCGCAAGGGCACGACGCTCACCAAGGAAATGTTCCTCAACCACCTGTATGGCGGTATGGATGAGCCTGAACTCAAGATCATCGACGTGTTCATCTGCAAGCTGCGCAAGAAGCTCGCTCTTGCCTGCGGCGGCGACAATTATATCGAAACCGTCTGGGGCCGCGGTTATGTGCTGCGCGATCCCGATGAGGAAATCGAACTGGAATCGCGCGTCGCCTGACACGGCTTATGCGCAACAGTGACTCCGGGGGTGAGAACCGGCGATCCGAAAGGGTCGCCGGTTTTTCTTTTGGAATGTGGCTGAAGCGAGGGGGTGGCAAAGGATGGGCTATGACGGCACAGCCATTGCCGCCATGCCGGTCTTGAACCGGTATAGATAACGCTATGGTCGCAGGCTTGTGAAACGCAAGGCCGCCTGGGTTCAACGCATATATCTCTACAAACTCCAATGGCAGACGGTAGGTTTCCCACCGCTAGCACGCCGGTAAATGCGTAAACCCAAGCGGCGCCCGATACAGCAATGGCTGCTCCGCTGCCCTTCTAAATAATAAGGCAATTGCTTTATTTTATTCGCGACAGCACGCATAGGATCAATGTCAGGCGAGGAATCGGAGGGGCGGACGGCATGAACAGGATCGGGCTTGAGGCGCAGGTCGTGCGTGAGCTTGAGCCGGACGATGTGGTGCGTGCTGCCGGGGCGGCCGGGTTCGATATGGCGGGCGTCTATATCGATCTGGACCGCTGGACGCCGGCCATGACGCGCGAGGTCCGCAACGCATTCGCCCAGACCGGCGTTGCGCCCCTGGAGGCGGAAGTGATCCGGATGTGGGAGGCTGTCGGCGAGCACGAACGGAGGCTGATCGACATCGCGTCCGACATTGGTCTGCCCTATCTGATCGTTGTCAGTATGGCGCGGGACGGGGACCGGGCCGCCGATCTGCTGGCGGAGCTGGCCGGAATGGCACGGCCGTCCGGGGTTCGCCCGGTTCTGGAATTTGGCGCTTTCACCGCCATTCGGGATGTGGATGCGGCCCTGGCCGCGGTGTCGCGCGCCGGGGGCGGCGTTAATATCCTTCCCGATCCCATCCATCTCGCCCGGAGCGGGGGCGCGCCGGCCGATCTGAAGCGCATCCCAGCCGCTATCCTGCCCTTTGCGCAGATTTGCGACGCAGGACCACCGCCCGCCAACCCCACGCCGGAACTGCTGCTTGAAGAGGCGCGGCATTACCGGCTGGACATTGGTGAGGGCCAATTGCCGCTCGGCGATTTCTATCGGGCGCTACCGCCGGGCATTCCGCTGAGCAATGAGGTGCGATCGATCGCCTGGGAAAGGCGATACCCGGACCCGTTTGAGCGCGCGCGCATATTGGCGACGAATATGCGCCGCTGGCTGGCATCCATCGATATACGATAGGCCAAGGGGTTATTGGCCGAACTTCGCTTCCCGTGCGAGGGTGACGGCTTCGCGGGCGGCGGCCAGGAGCGCGCCGGATTTCGCCTCACATTCGCGCTGCTCGTAGACGGGGTCGCTGTCGGCGACGATCCCGGCGCCCGCCTGGACGTGCATGACGCCATCCTTCAATACGGCGGTGCGCAGGACGATGCAGCTATCCATATTGCCGTCTGGCCCGAAATAGCCGACCGCGCCCGCATAGGCGCCCCGCGTTTCGCTCTCCAACTCGGCGATGATCTCGCAGGCGCGGACTTTGGGCGCGCCGGAGACCGTGCCCGCCGGGAAGCCTGCAAACAGGGCGTCCAGCGCGTCTTTGCCGGGTGCGAGGCGGCCGACCACATTGGAGACGATGTGCATGACGTGGCTGTAAAATTCGACGGTATAGCTTTCCGTAACCTTCACCGTGCCGGGGGCAGCGACCCGGCCGACATCGTTCCGGCCCAGGTCCAGCAGCATCAGATGCTCGGCGCGCTCCTTGGGATCGGCGAGCAGGCTTTCACGGTTTGCGGCGTCCTCGATCGCGGTCTTGCCGCGCGGCCGGGTGCCCGCAATCGGGCGGATCGTGACTTCGCCGTCGCGCATCCGCACCAGAATTTCCGGGCTGGAGCCGATCAGGGCGAAGCCCGGCATGTCGAGATAATAGAGGAAGGGCGAAGGATTAATGCGGCGAAGCGCGCGGTAAAGCGCGATCGGCGGCAGGGTGAAGGGGCTGGTGAAGCGCTGCGCCAGCACGACCTGAAATATGTCGCCCGCGACGATATAATCCTTTGCCCGCGCAACCATCTCGCCATAGCGGCCTTCGGGCAGCACTGGCGTAACGATGATCTCGGCGGGATCGGCGGCCGGGGCGGTATCCGGCACCGGACCGGCGAGGCGCGCGGCGGTGGCGTCGATCCGGTCAAGTGCGGCGGCAATCGCCCGGTCGGGATCAGACCGGGGATCAAGGGTGGAATCGGCCCAGACCGGCGCGACCAGGAACAGGATATCGGCCAACCGGTCGAACACCAGGATCACGGTGGGACGCACGAACAGCATGTCGGGCACGCCGATGGGATTTTCCGCGGGGCGCGGCAGCTTCTCGACCAGCCCGACAGTTTCATAGCCAGCATGGCCGACAAGGCAGGAGAGGGCAGGCGGCAGGTCCGGGTCCAATTCCGCCCGGCATTCGGCGACAAGCGCGCGCAGTTCGGCAAGCGCGCCTTGAGGCTGGGTGACAAAAGCGTCCCGATCGGTGGCCCAGTGGCGGTTCACCTCCGCCTTGTCGCCGACGGCGCGGAAAACAAGGTCAGGCGCAAGCCCGATCAGGCTGTAGCGGCCACGCACTGCGCCGCCCTCCACCGATTCCAACAGGAAATCGCCCCGGTCCTGCTCCATCAGCTTGAGCGCGGCGGAAATGGGCGTGTCGGTGTCCGCGATCTGCCGCCGCCAGACGAAGGCGGACCGGCCCGCCGCCAGAGCGGAGCGGGCGCGATCCATGGCCTGCCTGTCGGTGTCGCGCATTCCCCCGGACCGGCTTATTGCTCGCCGCCGCCATTGGCGCGGCGCAGTTCCTGCTTTACGCTGGTGACGACGGTCATGTTGCGGGCGACCTTCAGGTCCTTCTCGATCGCCTTCTCAAACTGCTGGGCATATTCATTGCCGACGACATTGCCGAGCTGACCGCGCACCTGTTCCACCAGTTGCGGCTGCCCTGCGGCGTCTTCCTGCTGAACCTGGTCAAGCTGGACGAGGAAGTAACCGCGATCCTGGCCGATGGGCAGCGCCTTGATCGTGCCCTTCGCCATGTTGAACATCAGCGCCAGCGGGGGAGGCGGCGCCTTGTCGCCACGCATCAGGTCGGCGCGGCGGCCTGCGGCCTTCTGAACCGGGGGCAGGGGCACGCCGGCGGCGGCAAGCGCTTCCTCCAGCTTTGCGCCCTTGGCGACCTTTGCGCGAATCTGTTCGGCAACCGCCTTCGCCTTGATCGCGCCCTGAGCGAGTTTGTATTGCGCAACGACCAGTTCGCGAACCTTGACCAGCGGCGGCGGCGCGGCGGCGGCGATATCGCCCACCTTGAGCAAGGCATAGCGCTTGTCCTGAACGATGGGCACGATCTGCGCATCGTCATCGGCGGCCATGTCGAAACCGGGTTTCAACAGCGGCAGCACGTCCGGGTTGGCCTTATATGCCTGATCCTCGACATTCTGGCCGTTGGAGACGAGCAGCGGCGTGTTCTCAATAGTCAGGCCATTATCCTTCACCGCCTCGTCGAAGGTCGCGCCATTGCCGATCTGATCCTCGATCTTGCCGGTGAAGTCGGAGAGCAGAGCCTGTTCCTTCTGGCCGCGCAGCGTCTCGGTGATTTGCGGGCGCACCTGATCCAGCGTCTGGGCAGGCTTGCGGTCGATGGCGGTGACGCGCAGCAGGCTCCAGCCAAGCGGGGCGCGGACGGGGCCGACCAGGCCGCCCTGCGGAGCGGCGAAACCCTGGGCAGCGATTGCGGCGGAGGAGGTGGCGGCAAGCTGCGCCTGTGTCTGGCCAGCCAGGGTCGAGACGGACAGGCCAGCCGACTGCGCAGCCGCGGCGAGGGTCTTGCCGCCCGTAACGTCCGCCGCGACGGTCTTGGCGGCGGCTTCGGTCGGCAGGATCAACTGCTCGAAGCTGCGCGTCTCGGTCGCGGCATAGGCGGTCTTGTTGTCGTTGTAATATTTGCCGATTTCCGCGTCGCTCGGCTGCGCGGCTGCAGCGAAGCGCGAGAGGTCGATCACGGCATAGCGCAGGCGGCGTTGTTCGGGGATCGTATAGCGCCCGGCATTGGCCTTGTAATAGGCGGCAAGCTGCGCATCGGTGGGCGCAGTCGCCGGTACGAACGCTTCGGAAGGAATCGCCGCGATGCGCCCTGCGCGCGCCTCCAGCAGCAGCGAGGCATAGGGCAGGACAAGGCTGTCCGGCAGGCGGACGCCCAGAGTTGCCGGACCCACCACCTGCTTGCCCATGATTTCCTGGGTAATGTCGTCGCGCAGCAGCTTCTCGCTGACATTCTGGCCGGCCAGAGCGCGGCGGAAGATGTCTTGGCTGAAATTGCCCGATGCGTCCTGGAAAGCCGGGATGGCGGCGATCTGCCCGTCGACCATCCGCTTGCTGACGCTCATCCCCTCATTCTTGCCGAAGGCGGCGATGGAAAGGCCCGCAACAAGCTGATCATAAACCTGGTCGACGCCGCCCTGGGCGAGGAAGGATGCGATCTGCAATGTCGGATTATTGCGGCGCTCCTGCTCGAAAACGCGCTGCGACCGGCTCTGCAGGTCGGCGGAGGAGAGGGCCGATCCGCCTACCTTGGCGGCGTTGCTTCCCGCGCCGCCGAACAGGCTGGTGATCCCGCCGCCCTGGCTGTTGCCGGTGATATCGCCCATCGCAAAGGCGATGCCGATGATGGCCAGGAAGCCGAGGGCGATCCATGTGCCGACCTTCGATCCAAGAAAACGGCGGAAAAAACTGAGCATCGGGGGTCCGGGAATGGCTGTATCGTTACGGGTCACCCACTAGGCCGCTTGGGGAGAAGCATCAAGCGGTTACTGGACATGTGGGCATCAGACGCTATCGCCGCTCCCATCATTCACCCTCTCGTGCAGGAGAAGAAGGCTCATGGGCAGGCGCAAGCTGGTTGTCGGCAACTGGAAGATGAACGGGCTGCGCGCCCAATTGCCTGAAATAGCAGCGATCGGGGAACTGGCGGGCCAGCATCCGGCGGTCGAGGTGGGATTGTGCGTACCCGCGACCCTGATCGAGGCGGCAAGCGGCGTGTCGGGTGCAGCCTTCATCGGTGGGCAGGATTGCCATCAGAAGGCGAGCGGCGCGCATACGGGATGCGTTTCCGCCGCGATGCTGAAGGAAGCGGGCGCGGGCTGGGTGATCGTCGGCCATAGCGAGCGGCGGATGGATCAAGGCGAGACCGACGCCGACATCGCCGCCAAGGCGCTGGCCGCCAGAGCCGAAGGGTTGAAGGTCATCCTGTGCGTGGGCGAAAGCCTGGACGTGCGGGACGCGGGCAATGCCGAAAGCGTGGTGTCGGCGCAATTGCTGGCGTCGCTGCCGGAAGGCGCGGCGGCGGACTGGCTGGCCATCGCCTATGAGCCGATCTGGGCGATCGGGACGGGCCGTATTCCAACGATGGAGGCGGTGGAGACCATGCATGTCGCCCTGCGCGCGGCCCTTGCAACGAAGATCGGCGCAGAGGCGGACGGCATGCGCATCCTCTATGGCGGCTCTATGAACGGCGAGAATGCCGCGGAGTTGATGGCCATTGCGGATGTCGACGGCGGCCTGGTCGGCGGCGCGAGCCTGACGGCAGGCAAATTCGCGCCGGTGATCGCCGCTGCGGGCTGATGCAGCAAATCGTTGAGCAGCGCTGATTTGGCGGCTAAGGCGCATCTGTGAACCGGATCGGCCAAATCCTGATGGCGCTGCTGCTGTTGCTGGGGCAGATGAGCGTGCTTGAACCGGCGGTGTCGAGCACGCCGCCGTCGTCGGACGCCGTGCACGCCACGCTGCCCTGTCATTCCGAATCCCATTCGCACAAGGCGCCCCTGCCGCATATGTGCTGTTCCGCCAGCCTCGCCTTTACGGCGACGGCGGAAACGCGGTTGCCCAGCCGGGCGAAGATCGCGGCGGTGGAGCCTGCGCATTGCGTCACGCCCTTGTCTGGCATGGCCCTGCCGCCCCGCACGCCGCCGCCGCGCGCCTGACCTGAAACCGGTAGCGCCGTTCCCAGTGGACGGCATTGAAGGGCGCACTGGCGCCCGCGATCGCCCGCATCTGTCTCCAGACGGGCGACGGTTCAGGATATCTATATGAAATATCTATCATTTGTTCCCGCTACGGGAGCATTGGCGCTGGCGTTTCTTGCCGCGCCGCAAGGGGCGATGGCGCAGGCCAATGAGGAGAGCGCCGAGGAAGAAGAAAGCGGCGAAATCGTCGTTCAGGCGACCCGTTCCGGGCGGCGGCTGGCCGATGAGCCGATCCGTGTCGAAGTGCTCGATCGCGAGGAGATCGAGGAGAAGATGCTGATGAAGCCCGGCAATGTGGCGATGATCCTCAGCGAGACCGGCGGCGTCCGGGTGCAGGTGACGTCCCCGGCGCTGGGCGCGTCCAATGTCCGCATTCAGGGGATGGACGGGCGCTTCACGCAATTGCTGGCGGACGGGCTGCCGCTGTATGGGCAGGCGGCTTCGCTCGGCTTGCTGCAGATACCGCCGACAGACCTTGGCCAGGTGGAGGTGATCAAGGGGGCGGCGTCTGCGCTCTATGGTCCCTCGGCGCTGGGCGGTGTCATCAATCTGGTGTCGCGCCGCCCCACCGACACATTCGGGGGCGAGGCGCTGCTCAACATCACCAGCCGCGACGGACAGGATGCGACCGCCTATATCGCCGGGCCGATCGCGGAGGGCCTGGGCGCATCGATCACGGGCGGCGTTCACCGGCAAACGCGCCGCGACCTGGACGGTGACGGCTGGATCGACATGCCGGGTTATGATCGCTGGACCGTCCGCCCGCGTCTGTTCTGGGAAGGGACCGAAGGAGGAAAGGCGTTTCTTACGCTCGGTGCGATGGATGAAAGCAGGCGGGGCGGCACCCTGAAGTGGCGCACGACTCCCGACGGCACGCCCTTTCCCCAAGCCCAGGATACGCGGCGCTATGACGCCGGGTTGACGGCGGAGATGCCGGTCGAGGGGCTGGGCACGGTGAATATCCGCGCCTCGGCGATGACCCAGAAGCATCGGCACGGCTTTGGCGCAGTGATCGAGAATGACCGTCACAGCACGTTGTTCGGCGAGGCGTCGCTTTCGGGCAAAGGCGCGGGAACAAGCTGGATCGGCGGTGTCGCCGTGCAGGCCGACCGTTACCGGTCAAGGACATTTCCCGCCTTCGATTACCGCTACACCAGCCCCGCCATATTCGGTCAGGTCGAACAGGATCTGGCGCCCGATCTGACCCTGGCCGGGAGTGCGCGGCTGGATGCGCATAATGAATATGGCACGCAGTTCAGTCCGCGATTCTCGGCCCTTTACCGGCCTGGACCCTGGAAAATCCGCGCCTCGGCCGGGCGGGGTTTCTATGCGCCAACGCCCTTTGTCGATGAGATAGAGGCGGCTGGGCTATCCCGGCTGGACCCGCTTGCCGGGTTGAGGGCGGAGACGGCCAAGGGCGCTTCGGTGGACTTCGGCTATGCCAAGGGGCCAGTCGACGCGAATGTGACGCTGTTCGGCTCCAACATTCAGGACAGCACCCGGCTGCAGCCTTTCAGTTCGACCGGCGCGGGTCAGCCCGATCGCGTGCGGCTGATCAATGTGCCGGGAGAGACGCGCCTGCGCGGCATGGAGCTTCTGCTCCGTTATCGCTGGCGGCAGATTACCCTGACCGGCAGCTATGTGCATGTTCATGCGTCCGAACCGGCGCTGTCCGGGGCAGGGCGTCAGCCCGTGCCGCTAACGCCGCGCCACACAGGCGGGCTGGTCGCCATATGGGAAAAGCCCGGCAAGGGCAGGATTGGTCTGGAGACCTATTATACCGGGCGGCAGGCGCTGGAGGACAATCCCTATCGCCAATCGAGCAAACCCTATGTCGAGATGGGGATGATGGGCGAGCTGATCCTGGGCAAGATCAGCCTGTTCCTGAACGCGGAGAATATACTGAACGTCCGCCAGACCCGCTATGATCCGCTGCTCCTGCCGAGCCGCGCGGTGGATGGCCGCTGGACGACGGATGTGTGGTCGCCGACGGACGGGTTCGTGCTGAACGGCGGGATTCGCTTCAAGTTCGGCGGATAGGCGAGGGACGGTCCCCCGGCTGGGCCTCCGCCCGACCGGGAGACCGTTTTGCGATCATCATGGTGTGAAACCCTCGCGCTTGGCGGAAAAGTCATGCAGATGACTGTCAATTGGTGCGTTGACTAAGGTGGATCTTTCCCTGACTTTTCGGACGACGACTAAAGCGTTTCGATAATTTAGGAGAAGACAAGAATGGCCCGCATATCGCTCTGCGAACCGCAAGACCTGCCGCCCTCCCTGCAGCGCATGAGCGAGGAGCATGGCCATGATCCCATGATGGTCAACATGTTGCAGGGTTTCGCGCCCGTGCCTGAACTCATCCAATCCTTCATGGGCTGGTACTATCCCTGGCACGCCAATGGAGAAGGGGTGCCCGCCCGCCTTCCGGCGCGGTTGAAGGAACTGGTCCGTCTGCGGATCGCGACCTTCACCGGCTGCAGGCTGTGCAAGGCCTCGCGCCAGCAGCCGGACACCATTTCCGAGGATGTCGCCGAATATATCGATAATCCGGAAACCCAGGAAAAACTCAGCCCGGCGGAGGCCGTGGCGGTCCAGTTCGCCGCCAAGCTGGCCACCGATCATTTCAGCGTCACCGACGCGGATTTCGCCGTTCTGCGCAGGCATTTCGACAACGCCCAGATCCTCGAACTGCTGGTGATGGTAAGCGTCATCTATCTGGGGTTCGGCCGCGTCCTGTCGGTTTTGGAACTGGATAACGCCACCTGCCCGATACCGTCTGCCGCACCGGCATGGACGACTGCGCCCGAAAATGCGGGCATGCAGGCGCAGAGGGACTATAGGGCGCTCCATGCCGCGCCGGTGGAGGGTTGATACTTTATTTAGGGGGTTCCGTCGCGGGCATGCCGTTTTCCGGGCGCCCGCGACGAATACGCTCTCAGCCAAAGCCCAGCGGAGATTTGTAGCCCGGCGAAGAATAGACCAGCCGCTGTTCGCCGACGAAATTGTAACTGGTCTTATGGTCGATGAAATTCGGCTCGTCAGCGGCGATCGCGGCCAGCGCTTCCTTTCCGGCGGGTGACTGCCACGCCGCAATCAGCGCTTCCTCGCTTTCAAACCAATGTTCGGCAACGCCGTCATAGGGAAGGCTGGCGCCAGGATTGGCGTTTCGCGGGCCATTGACCATGTCGAAAACCCTGGGGTGAGCCACCCGCGTCTGGACGTAGCGAACGTCTCCGATCAGGTCGAGATATTGCGACACCAGGGGACCATGATGATTGCGCCAATAGTCGTCAAACTCCTCCAGGGACATTCCGGGGCGACGGCGGGCAAAGGTCAATATCTTCAGCATCCATTCCTCCTTCTTTTTTGTCCGGCGCTGGCGTCGCTATCCCTATGTATATGGACCGTGAGCGAAGCCGTACGCCGCAACCGAACCGTTCGGACATTGATTGCCCGCAACGACCGGCCGGAGCGGAAATTAGTTGGGCGGCGGTCGCAGCGCCAGCCGGGCCGGACGCGAAGCAGCTTCCCACAAAGGCGATAGCGGACATGCCCCGGCCATAAGCGCATTCCTCCGCCATTGCCCCCAGCCCACATCATCGCTATGTGCCCGCCAACGCATTTCATAACCGGGCTTTGACTTCCGCATGTTCACCTTCCTCCTTGTCGTCCAGGCGATCATCGGCGCGATCCTGGTCACCGTCATCCTGATGCAGCGGTCGGAAGGCGGCGGTCTGGGCATGGGCGGCAGCCCGTCCGGCTTCATGTCAGCGCGCGGCGCGGCGGATTTCCTGACCCGGTCGACGACGATCCTGGCGACGCTGTTCGTTGGCCTGTCGATCGTCATGGCGGTCATCGCCTCGGTCAAGCATGCGCCGAGCACCATCGACACCTCGCTGTCCAAGACGCAGGCTCCTGCGGCGGCGAACGGCGCTCCGCCGATGGCGGGTCAGGACCCGCTGGCCGGCGCGGCGCAGTCCGTCGGCAACAGCGCGGCTCCTGCGGCGACGGGCAATCAGACCGTTCCGCTGGCCAACTGATCCAGATCAAAAAACTATTTCCGACTATTTTTGCAGGCGGGCGGATTCGCGCGCTTGCCCAACAGCTTTGTTAGGGGCTAAGCCTTCATTCCCATGGCGCGGTATATATTCATAACCGGCGGCGTGGTCTCCTCGCTTGGCAAGGGCCTGATGGCCGCCAGTCTTGCAGCTCTGCTGCAGGCGCGGGGATATCGCGTGCGTATCCGGAAGTTCGATCCCTATCTCAATGTCGATCCGGGCACGATGTCGCCCTATCAGCATGGCGAGGTCTATGTGACCGATGACGGGGCGGAAACCGACCTCGACCTTGGTCATTATGAACGGTTTACCGGTGTCCCTTCGCATCAGTCCGACAATGTGACGCAGGGCCGCATCTATCAGACGATCATCACCAAGGAGCGCCGCGGCGACTATCTTGGCGCGACGGTGCAGGTGATCCCGCACGTCACCGACGAGATCAAGGCCTTCGCCATGGCCGACACCGACAATCTGGATTTCGTCCTGTGCGAGATTGGCGGCACTGTCGGCGACATCGAAAGCCTTCCCTTCATGGAGGCGATTCGCCAGCTCCACAACGATCTGGGCCGGGGGCAGTCGATCTTCGTCCATGTGACGTTGGTGCCGTATATCGCGGCCGCCGGTGAGCTGAAGACCAAGCCGACGCAGCATAGCGTGCGCGAACTGACGTCTCTCGGTATCCAGCCCAATATCCTGCTGTGCCGGTGCGAGCAGCCTTTGCCGGACAGCGAACGGGCGAAGATCGCCCTGTTCTGCAACGTCCGCAAGGAAGCGGTGATCCCGGCGCTTGATGCGCCCAGCATCTATTCGGTGCCGACCCAATATCATGCCGAGGGGCTGGACGAGGAAGTCCTGCGCGCCTTCGGCATAGACGGGTCGCCGGAGCCGGTGCTGGACCGCTGGCTGGACATTATGGACCGTCAGGCCAACCCGGAAGGGGAGGTGACGATCGGCGTTGTCGGCAAATATGTCGGGCTGCCCGACGCCTATAAGTCGCTGCACGAGGCGCTGACCCACGGCGGCTTCGCCAACCGGGTGAAGGTCAACATCAAATGGATCGACGCTGAACTGTTCGAGAAGGGCGGGGACATCGCCGCCAGCCTGGAGCCGATGCATGGCATCCTCGTGCCTGGCGGCTTCGGCGTGCGTGGCAGCGAGGGCAAGATCGCCAGCGTCCGTTTCGCGCGGGAGCGGGACGTGCCTTTCTTCGGCATCTGCCTGGGCATGCAGATGGCCTGTATCGAGGGCGCGCGGAACACGGCGGGCATCAAGGATGCATCAACCACCGAGTTCGGCGACACCAGCGAACCGGTCGTCGGCCTGATCACTGAATGGATGGGCACTGAGGGCCTTCAGAAGCGCGCCGCCGGCGGCGATCTGGGCGGTACGATGCGGCTTGGCGCCTATCCGGCGAAGCTGGCGGGCAACAGCGTTGTCGCCGGCATCTATCAGGGCGAGGATATCAGCGAACGGCACCGGCACCGGTATGAGGTGAATGTCGGCTATCGCGACGCTCTGGAAAAGGGCGGCCTGCTGTTTTCCGGCATGTCACCGGACGGCACCTTGCCCGAAATCGTGGAACGGCCGGACCATCCCTGGTTCGTCGGCGTGCAGTTCCACCCGGAACTCAAGTCCAAGCCGTTCGATCCGCATCCGCTGTTCGCCAGCTTTATCGAGGCGGCGGTCAAGCATAGCCGGCTGGTCTGAAAACGGACGAGAGATAGAAAATCCGTTCGGGCTGGGCCTGCCGAACCTCCGACCTTCTCTTTGAGCAAGGGCAGTTCCCTTCGACTGCCGCTCGCGGCAGGCGCTCAGGACAGGCTTCGGCTAGCCCAGCATGAACGGATTCTACCCAGATCGTCAGCAATTGCGCCGGCGGTTGTTCTTTTCGTTGTTCTTCTTGTCGATATGCTTGCCGAGCAATGCGCCGCCCACGCCACCGGCAATCGTGCCCAGCGTCCCGCCACCCAGCGCGCTGCCCGCCACCGCGCCGCCAGCGCCGCCGACGATCAGTCCGGTCGTGCCCTTGCTGCGCTTGCAGCGGGAATCATAGCGGCGGTCGTCGCCGCGATATTCACGGTCGCGGGCAAAACTGACCTGCGGGGCGAGGCCGGGGGCCACCACTGCCACGGCAAGCGCTGCGGCCATGAGCTTCGTCTGTTTCATGTCGGACTCCTCTCAATATAGCCGTCATAACGCGGCCGGGCCGGATTGGTCGCACCGCGCCGGCTTATCTTTCGTCCAGTTTGCCGGGATGGCGGCCTATTCGCGGACGCAGCATCGTGTTTGCTGGACAGCCCGAATGGCGGCGATAGGATCGGCCCATGCGTACTACCCTTATAGCGAGCCTGATGCTCGCCACCGCGCTTCCTTTCGCCGCTCCGGCGATCGCCGCGACCGAATCGGTCCATGACCTCAGCGCCACGCGCGCGAAAATGGCGCGCATTGAGATGCGGCCGGACACCAGCTATCTGAACGCCGAGGAGCGGCAGGTCGTGAACCTGTTGATCCAGGCGGCGAACAAGATGTCGGATATCTACCTCCGCCAGAATTACGCCGACAATCCACAGGTGCGCAGCGCGATTGCGCGGAACCGGCGGGCGGACCAGCCTCTGCTGCTCGACATGTTCGATCTGATGACGGGGCCATGGGACCGGCTGAACGAGGACGCGCCTTTCTGGGGAACGCAGCCCAAGCCTCCGGGCGGCGGTTATTACCCCGTCGACCTGAGCAAGACGGAACTGGACAGTTATATCGCCGCCCATCCGGCCGAGAAGGACGCGCTGCTCAGCCCCTATACGGTCGTGCAGCGGCAGGGCGGCAAGCTTGTCGCTATCCCCTATTCGAAACATTATGCGCAATGGCTGGAGCCTGCGGCGAAGCTGCTGGAACAGGCGGCGGCGATCACCACCAACGCCAGCCTCAAGAAATTCCTGACGCTGCGCGCCACGGCGTTCCGCACCGACGATTATTTCGAATCGGAACTGGCGTGGATGGACGTGAAGGACACGCCGATCGAAATCACCATCGGCCCCTATGAAAGCTATCGCGACGAGCTTTATGGGCAAAAGACAGCGTTTGAAGCCTATGTGACGCTGCGCAACCCGAAGGCGTCGGCGGCGCTCGACAAATATAAGCATTATCTTCGCGACATGGAGGCGAACCTGCCGGTTGCCGAGACCTACAAGAATTTCCAGCGCGGCTTTGAGTCCCCAATCGCCGTCGTCGACCAGGTGCATGGCGGCGGCGAGAATGTTCCGGGCATACAGACGGTCGCGTTCAACCTGCCCAATGATGAGCGGGTGCGCGAGGCGAAGGGCGCGAAGAAAGTCATCCTCTCCAACGTGCTGGGCGCGAAGTTCGAGCGCATATTGAAGCCGATGGGCGCGTTGGTGCTGGTGCCCGAACAGGCGGCCCTGCTTTCCAAGGACTATATGGAGAATGAGACGCTGTTCCATGAGCTGTCGCACAGCCTGGGGCCGGGCACCATCGTCAAGGATGGCCGCAAGACGACCGTTACGCAGGAGTTGAAGGAGCAGGCATCGAGCCTTGAGGAGTGCAAGGCTGATGTGATGGGCGCCTGGAACATATTGTTCATGATGAAGAAGGGCGAAATTCCGGCGGCGGAGCGCCCGCAACTCTATGCGACCTATTTCACCGGCATTTTCCGGGCGATGCGCTTCGGCCTGGGGGAAGCGCATGGGCAGGGGGCGGCCGCGCAATATACGTTCCTGCGCGAACAGGGCGCTTTCTCATGGGACAGCGGCGCGAAGCGGTTCCGGGTCAATGACGACAAGATGGAGGCGGCGCTGGGCGCTCTTATCGCGGCGATCGTGAAGCTGCAGGGCGATGGCGATTATGAGGGCGTAAAAGCCTTCTACACGCGCTATGCGAAGCTGGATGCGGAAGCGCAGGCCGTGGTCGCGACCATGCAATCCATCCCGGTGGATATCCAGCCAAGCTATCCGGAGAAAATCTAGAGTTCTTTGCAGGCGGCAGAGCGGCCCGAATCTCTGTTCTCGCCCCGAATTATCGGTTGGCGATGATTGTGTAGATAGGGGTGCTCCTGCCGGCATAGTCGAACTTGCGCCATGTTATGCTGGAGTCTTTGAAGCCCAGTATGGCGAGATATTCCTTCACCAGAAGCGGCGGAAGGCGGTGCCAGCCGTCGGAAATGCCCTTCGGTTTGAGATGGCTCGGCATGAATTTCGATGTTTTGCGGAATCTGCTCATGAACCGGCTCCATGGAGACACATCGGCGACGATCATGGTCTTTTGAGCAAGGCGCGCGCCATTTTCCAATGCGAGAAACGGGTCGCGCAAGTGGAGCAGGATGCTGCCGTAGACAGCGACATCCACAGGGCCAATATCTTCCGGAATGTCATAAACGACGCCATTCACCATGCGTGCGCGGGATTTCAGGGCCTGGTGGCAGAACCAATAGCCATTGTTGATGGCCCGCAAATGCTGGCGCCGCTGCGCGCGCATCGCCGCAGTGTCATTTTCGAAAAATGGGACGATGTCCCAATCATAATCCTCCGAAAGATCGAAAGAGACCACGTCGGCGCCTTGCTGCTCCATATGATAGGTCAAGATGCCGGACGCGGCGCCGACATCGAGCACTCTGCAGCCCGAAAAGTCAAAATTACCCAGATATTCACCAACGCGGCCGCGAAGATCCCACTCGCCATTGACCGTTCCGTGGCCGGGGATGTCCATCGTATGATAAAAATAGCAATCCTTGACTGACGTTACCGTCCGCGGGGTCGCATACACGCCAGATGTTTCCGCGCCATATATGCTGGGACGTGTTCCAACTGACATGCAATTCCGTTCCTGCCGCTAAGGTCGCTTCAGCGCATAGCCAGCTATCACCCGGCTGGCTACTGCGTTACGCGCTTCAGTCGTGAACATGTACGGCCGTATAGGGGACCTGCACATAGTTCAGAACCGAGCGGGCGGCGCGGCCTGCGCGGGTGCTGGTTGAGCCGAACAGCAGTTCGCCGACGTTGAGGCCGATGCCGAAGAATATCCGGTGCTTGAGCGGGTCGCCGCGCTCCCGCTCCCGCGCGGTGAAGCCGCTCGCCATATAGCCCATATGCAGTTCGACAAGGCGCAGCGGCGTCTTTTTGAATTTCTCGACGCCCGCAAGTTTGAAGGCCGCAAGATAGCGCTGCTGCCGGAAATGGCGGGTGCCGTCGAACGTGTAGACGTCCGAATTCGGCGTCACCAGCACACGGAAGTCGAGCTTCTCCTTCAGCCCCGGAACCTCGTTGCGGATAATGGAGAAGGCCGCGCCGCTCGTGTTCATCACGACGTCCTGCCAGGAAAAGCCGCTGGATTTTTTCAGCCCGTCATAGACTTCGCCATAGAGCATCAGGCCGGATGCCAGCAGGGCTGCGGTCACTGCGCTGCCGCGCGCTTCGCCGCCCGTCTTACGGTCGATGCGGGCGCGCAGAATTTCGGCGAACAGATAGGTGTCATAGGCGTGGGCCAACTTGTCCAGGCCGAGGTTGATCGTGTTTTTCCCGAAAAAGCCTTCATTCTGGAAATGGAACTTCTTGCCGCCTTCCTTGACGATCTTCTCGACATTGAGGACCGTCATATAGGTTGCGGCGGCGGCGACCTCCCACCGGATCGTGCGGAACTGGCCACCGAAGGACCGGAAACGGGCAGCGTTTTCGGGATATTTTTGAGGCTGCGGCTCTCCCGGACCATACACCGCAGGGGCCGCCGCGGTGTCGCTGCGGTCAAGATCGGCCTTGCCCGGATCCGTTGAAAGATCGCTATCGCGCTGGTCGACCAGGCTTGGATCGGCATTTTGCACAAAGCCCGTGCGGCCAGGTTCTATCCCGCAGGGAATCCCTTCCCAGGCGGACCGGCACGGGCTGATGACAGTCTCGACAACGCTGTGCGCATAAGCGGGTCTGGCGAACGCCCATCCGCAGACTAGGGCGCCCGAAACCAGCCGGAAATGCTTTCCCGCCCCCGACGTCCAAGGTTGGGCCGAGCCTGAAAATTTCAAAACCGCCAAGATGTGTCCCCGATCTCCAAATATGGTTAACATCGGGGTGATCGGGACTGTCAATCTCTAAGATGACGCTTTGATGACATTGCGCGGCGGCGTGACGTCACCGCCACAGAAAAAGGGGCCGCAATCACGCGGCCCCTTTCATGCGTATCAGTGAGATAATTCAGGCGGCGTCGCGATTTGCCACGATGTCGACGACCTGACCGCCGTTGATGGCGATCTTCTTCGGCTTCATCGCCTCGGGCACTTCACGGACCAGTTCAATGGTCAGGAGGCCATCGGAAAGTCCCGCGGTGTCGACGCGTACGAAGTCGGCCAGTTCGAAGCGGCGCTCAAAGCTGCGATTCGCGATGCCGACATGCAGGAACTTGGCGCGGTCGGCGCTGGAGCTTTCCTCCTTGCGGCCGGTCACCTGCAGCAGATTCTGCTGAGCCGTGATGTCCAGTTCCTCGGCACGGAAGCCCGCGACGGCCAGAGTGACGCGATAGCGATCCTCACTGATCCGTTCGATATTGAAGGGGGGGTAATTGTCGCCCTGCGCCGCGCGGCTGTTTTCGATCAAGTCGAACAGACGATCGAATCCAACGGTGGAGCGGCGGTAGGGGGTAAGATCAAAACCACGCATGTCATATCTCCAATGAGCATAATGAACGATGCCGGACCCGAAAATATGAGGCGCCCGGCAATAGTACGTCCGATCCCGAACTGGCGACCGGACCATGCTGATATGGTTGAGCTATTTTCCTGTTCAAGAGGGTGACGGAATGCGGCCCTCAGGAAGATGTCGCCTGAATGCAAAAGTACCCGGACCGTCGCCGATCCGGGCACTAATGGACGATTGCTCGTCTCCCCCTTGGTACCGCGTCAACCGATCCATTAGCCCCCAAGCTCCGGACCAGGACTGCGATTTCCCTGAACCACGGCCATTTTGTGCCTGTGTTCCGGGAACCGTGCTATGGCGCAGCGGCGGCGCTGTCATCTCCAAAGTGGAGGGATGATTCATTTTGGAGTCATGCTGTGATTATTACGCAACAATCTGCATCGCCTTGCCTGCATGTTCCCCCGGACCTAGAGGGACAGTAGAAAATTACAGGATTGCTCGCGCCGACATGATTCTTTCGCGCTATGAACGGATGATTGCCAAGCGCTACCTGCTCCCAGGGAAGGGCGAAGGGTTCATCTTCCTTGTGGCGGGCATCAGCCTTGTCGCCGTGATGCTGGGCGTCGCGGCTCTCATTATCGTGATGAGCGTCATGAACGGGTTCCGCGCGGAACTGTTCGACAAGATTGTCGGCCTGAATGGCCATGCCGTGGTGCAGGGCTATAATGGCCGCTTGCCCGACTGGCGGAATGTGCTGAAGGAAGCCAAGGCAACGCCGGGCGTCACCAATGCCACCCCGTTGATCGAGCAGCCATTGCTTGGCACCTATCAGGGGCGGGTCGAGGCGTTGCTGGTGCGTGGCATGACCGTCAACGACATCCGCTCCAATACCACGATGAAGGTGCTGGCCGGCAAGCTTGACGCGCTGACGCCCAATAGCGGCAAGGTCGCCATCGGCTCCCGGCTGGCGGAGAATCTGGGCATTACGCTGGGTAGCCGGATCACCATTATCAATCCGGCGGGGCGGGCGACGCCATTCGGCACCGTGCCGCGCGAGATCAGCTATGAGGTCGCCGCGATCTTCGAAATCGGCGTCTATGACTATGACAAGGCGTTCGTGGTCATGCCGATGGAGGACGCGCAAACCTTGCTGTTGATGGGCGATGTCGTGGCCATGATCGAAGTCGAGACGGTCAACCCGGACAAGGTGCAGGACATATTGGCGCCGCTGGCCGAGAAGGTTGCGGGGCGCGCCGTCGTCAACGATTGGCGGCAGATGAATGCTTCGCTATTCGAGGCGCTGGCGGTCGAGCGGGTCGCGATGTTTGTCGTGCTCTCCATCATCGTGCTGGTTGCGGTGTTCAATATATTGTCGTCCCTCATCATGCTGGTGCGCGCCAAGACGCGGGACATTGCCATATTGCGGACAATGGGCGCGTCGCGGGGCGGCCTGATCAAGATATTCATGACGGTGGGCGTCACCATAGGCACGCTGGGCATGGTGGCCGGGATGGTGCTTGGTTTCATATTCCTGTTCTTCCGCCAGGCGGTCGTGAATGCGATCCAGTTCATCACGGGGCAGAATCTGTGGGACCCATCCATCCGGTTCCTGACCGAATTGCCGTCCAAGCCCGATCCGGTGGAGATAGCGATCATCTGCCTGATGGCGCTGATTTTCAGCTTCCTGGCGACGCTCTATCCCGCATTCAAGGCCGCCAATACCGATCCCGTGCAGGTGCTGCGTTATGAGTGACGTCCTGAAAGTGACGGGCCTGACCCGCAGTTTCACGCAGGGCGGCGTGACCATTGACGTGCTGCGCGGCGTCGACCTGTCGGTCGGGCCGGGAGAGATTGTGGCGCTGCTTGGCCCATCCGGCTCAGGCAAATCCACCCTGCTGCAAGCCGTGGGCTTGCTGGAGGGCGGGTTTGAGGGATCGATCCTGATCGGCGGCGAGGAGGCGGCGAAGCTCGATAATGACGGGCGGACGCGGGTCCGGCGTGATGCGCTCGGCTTCGTTTATCAGTTCCACCACCTGCTGCCTGATTTCAACGCGGCGGAGAATGTGATCCTGCCGCAGATGATCCGTGATGCGGAGCCCGCCAAGGCGCGGGAGCGAGCGGAATCGCTGCTGACTTCGCTGGGACTGGGGCACCGGCTGGAGCATCGGCCCAGCCAGCTATCGGGTGGTGAGCAGCAGCGTGTCGCCGTGGCGCGGGCGCTGGCCAACCAGCCCATGCTGGTGCTGGCCGACGAGCCGACAGGCAATTTGGATGAGCGCACCGCCGATGTCGTGCTGGCCGAGTTTTTGCGGCTGGTGCGTGGCGAGGGATCAGCAGCGCTGGTCGCTACGCATAATGAGCGGCTGGCAGCGAAAATGGACCGGGTTGTCCGCCTGCACGAAGGCGTGCTCGATAACTGAGCGGTCCGCCGTCAGGCCGCTGCGGATGTCGTATCGCGGATATTGGCGACGAGAACCCTGTCCCGTCCTTCCGCCTTGGCACGCAGCAGGGCGGCGTCGGCGGTGCGGAGCAAGGCGTCTGGGCGGCCATGGTCCGGCGTCGAGGCGAGGCCAATGGAAATTGTCACGCTCCGCAGTGACTTCTGATGATGATCGATTTTCAGCTCGAATATCTTCTGCCGGATCTTTTCCGCGCGCTTCCGGGCTGTTTCGGTGTCAAATCCGGGCATGAGAAGCACGAATTCTTCCCCGCCATAGCGGAAGGCCATGCCTTCTTCCCGCGTCGCGTTGGCGAGTACGGAGCCTACGGCGCGCAAAACTGCATCGCCGGCGTCATGTCCATGCTCGTCGTTGAACCGCTTGAAATGATCCACGTCGATCATCAGGCAACTGAGGGGAAGGCCGTTACGGTCGGCCTCAATGGTCTGGGTCTTGAGCATGGCGTCGAGCTGCCGCCGGTTGCCAAGCCCAGTAAGCGGATCGGCCATCGCCATATCGCGCAAAGTGTCGCGCAGCCGCAGATTGGCGAGGGCCAGGCTGATATTCTCCGCCAGCATCTCGACATATTTCCCGGCCGGATTCGCGCTGTCTTCGTCCGCGCCGTCACGCAGCTCGAAATAGAGCAATCCCATCGTCTCGCCCTGCGCCGTCAGCGGCACGCAGATCGGCCGGTGATATTTCGGCCCGTCCAGATGGGCGCAGGGAATGTCGATCAGTTCGCCTTCCGGCCGGTGCGTTTGCCCGCGACGGAGCGCCCAACAGGCGTTGGGAGGAAATTCTTCCCTGGAGTCATGCGGAGAAAGCCAGTTGCACGCCTCTGTCATGCTGTTCCGGCGCTCGTCGAAAATATAGAGGCGGCCAGCAAAGACCGGCGCGATTTCCGGCGCGAAACGGGCGACGACACCGACCAGATCCTCGGTGCTGCCGCAGCCCTGAAGTCGCTGGGTCATACGGGACAGAAGGTCGCGCATTGACCGGTCGGTGTCGCGCTCACGCTCCAGCCGCTGCCGTTCCAGGCCATTTTCGCGGAAGATGCCGATAGCCTGCGCCATGTCGCCAATCTCGTCCACCTGGCCGAGTTCGGGGAGGGGCACCTCGAAATCTTCCGCGGCAAGGCGGGATACAACGTCGCTGAGCCGCACTACGGGGCGCAGGATACGCTGTTTCAGGATGAAATAGAGGACGCAAAGAAAGAGCAGGGCGGTGATGCCGACCATCACTTCGGACATGGAGCGCAGCATCCGCGTCGCCTTTGTCGCCTCCGCGACGGCGCTTTCGGTGCGCTGGTCGATAAGAAACTGAAAGCGGCTGACCTGCGTATCGATGCGGTCCAGCTCCCGCTCATATTCATTGCTGAACAGAATTTTGCGCGCAGTTCCTGCTTCGCCGGCCGACATGGCATCGATGGCTGCCTTCTGCTCATCCAGCAAGGCATCGGACCAGTGAAGGCCCAGGCGCAGGGCCGTCAGTTCGGAGGGAAGCGCGCCAGTATCCTTGAGGTGAGAAAGGCGCTCCTCCACATTTTTCAGTCGGCCTGCTTCCCCGTTCCATGCCGCCAAGTGCGCGGGGTTGCCGCCAACCGCATAAGAGCGCGCCTGTTCTGTCATACGCAGCGAGTCGTCGCGGAGGGTGGAGGTCAGTTCGTCAAAACGTGCCCGTTGCTCAACGGCGGCTCGCTCACGGTCCTCCGCGCCGGATGCCAGCAACATCGTCACACCGGACATGACGGTGAGAAGAACAGTGGCTCCGTAGGCCCAGTTCGTGATCGTGGCGATCCGCATGGATAGGATTATAGACACCAAGCCCTGTCCAATGGTTAAAACCATAATCATTGCGGAGATAAGTGTTAGGAAAGGGCATGACGTCCCTTTACGATTTCGCCGTGCGCACGGTTGATGGCCAGGAGCAATCCCTCAACGACTTTCGTGGTGAGGCGCTCCTTATCGTCAATGTCGCCAGTCAGTGCGGCTTTACGCCGCAATATGCGGGCCTTGAGGCGTTATACAGGAAATACCGGAATAGCGGTTTTGCCGTGCTTGGGTTTCCGTGCAACCAGTTTGGCGAACAGGAGCCAGGGACCGCGGAGGAAATCGCCAGCTTCTGCTCGCTGACCTATGACGTCACCTTTCCACTGTTTGCGAAAATCGATGTCAACGGCGGCAACGCTGATCCGCTCTTTACATGGTTGAAAGAGCGGAAGCGCGGCCTGCTGGGAACAAAAGCGATCAAATGGAATTTCACCAAATTCCTGATCGACCGGACCGGCGCGGTGGTGGATCGCTATGCCCCGCTTGTTAAGCCGGAGGGGATTGAGCGCGCGATACAGGCGATTATTTAGCCAGCGCCGCCAGTTTTTCCGGGCCAACGGCGGCAACCGCAGCTTTCAGCTCGTCGATGCTGGCGGCCGTGCCATTCGCCTCCACCATGAAGCGATTGGCGACCGTCGTGCCGAACTTGCCGTCATTGCTGCTCTTGTCCCATTCTTCGGTCACGATCTGACCGTTGATGGTCTGGGTCTTTTCATAGCCGGTCTCTGTCTGACGGCTGGAATTGACGTTCATGGCAGCGCCCATGCCCGCGAGCGCGCCCATTGCGGCCATGTCAGTGATTTCCACCCGAAAGCTGCGGTCGCCCGCCTCATAGCGCGCCTCCGCATGGGAACCCCCCGCGCCAAGCCCCGCGCTGGATATTTCCGTGCGCTTGTAGCCGCCGATAGCGCCCGGCAGGAACGCCTGCAGCGCCGAGGGATCGACAGCACCGCCCTGGCCGGTCTTGGCGGCGACCTCCATTTTCTTGGCGGCCTCCTCCATCTTCGCTGAGGCGGCCTTCATCTTGTCGAGGTCGATTTCGCCCATGCCAGGAACGGTTACGGTGCCGGACTCCTGTGTCGCCACCGGTCCGGCGATGCCTCCGCCCATCATGGCGAACGGCGCCATGATAAGGCCAAGCAGCGTGTAGAGCACGACACCAACCACCGCGCCGCAGATGACCGTGACGACCGTATAAGACAGGGCCTTGTCCGCCGGCGATTTCATCAGCACGGGCAGGCCGGTATAAAGCAGATAAAGGCTGTAGAGGCCGACAATGCCCAGCAGGGAAAGCGATGGAATAAGCGAGAATATGCCGGCAAGCCATCCTGCCGTCGCGGAGTAGACGGCCACCTTGAACGCCTGAATGCGATTGCTGGTCCCGCCAAAATTCGGCGCGAGGAAATCGATGATGAACGCGAGCAACGCAATACCGGCCAGCGCGAACACATATTGCGTCACCGCCATGCTGACCGAACTCATCAGCGACGGGCGATAATGGAAGCCGAGCGCGCTGAAGCCGAAGATCTGGCTGCCCAGAAGAAGGGCCACCGCAGGGACTGCAGCAAGAATGAGGGCATAATCCTTAAACAGGCCGGAAATCGTCGCAGGCTCGACATCTATGACGGGCCATTCCTCCTTTGGCTTGAGGATGATGGCTTTCGCACGATCGATTATGGATTTCGGGCGCGAAATCGGATCGCCTTCGATCATTCTTCTTCTCCCCACTGTTTGTGTGCTTTTGATCCCACGGGAAGGCGCGAAGTGCAATGACCTGTTTGGGTCGGAAAAGCAGGATTATCCCCGGATAGTTAATGCACGGGGGGTTATCACGACTCGACGGCGTTGCTAGACTGGCTGCATGCCTCATGCGCCGTTCGTCCCGCTTCGCGTATTTTCCTGTTACACCATGCTCGACGGCGCGATGGAACCGAAAGCCATCGCCAAGCAGGCAAAGGCCCTGGGCTTCCCGGCGGTTGCGCTTACGGACCGCAACGGCCTCTACGCCTCGATGGCCTTTTCCGACGGATGTAAGGGGGAAGGCGTTCAACCCGTAGTCGGCGCGATGCTGGGTATCGCGCGGCCTGGGCGGCCGGCCAATGCGCCTCTCGTCATCGACTGGCTGGCGCTCTACGCGCAGGACGCCAGAGGGTACGACAATCTCTGCGAGCTGGTGTCGATGGCGCATCTCGACCGGCCGATCGAGGAGCAGGCGCATGTGTCGATGGACGATCTGGAAGGGCGCACGGACGGCCTGATCGCTTTGACCGCAGGGGGCGAGGGGGCGCTGGCAAGGTTGTTCGCCGAAGATCAGCCGGACGCTGCGGAGGCCGTGGCGGACCATCTGGAGGCTTTGTTTCCAGGCCGCCTCTATATCGAGATTGTCCGCAGGCTTGATCCGGTGGAGGGGCGGGCGGAACCGCACCTTCTGGATCTGGCCTATGCCCGCGACCTGCCTTTGGTGGCGACGAACCCCACCTGCTTTGCCGAGCAGAATTTCCATGAGGCGCATGACGTGATGCTCTGCATTGCTGACGGCGCCTATGTCGACAATGCCGACCGCCGGAGAAGCTCTCCCGACGCCTGGATGAAACCGGCGGCCGAGATGAAGCGGTTGTTCGAGGATTTGCCGGAGGCGCTGGCCAATACGCTGGTCGTCGCGCAGCGCTGCGCCGTGGCGGCGCCAAAACGCAAGCCGATCCTGCCCAGCCTTGCCGGCGATCTGGAGGGCGAGGCCCGGCAGCTTCGAGAGGATGCAGCGGCGGGGCTGGAGGCGCGGCTGGAGAAGCTGGGCATTACCGGCGAGGAAGCACGGCAGCCCTATCTCGACCGGCTGAAGTTTGAGACCGACATCATCATCCAGATGGGCTTCCCCGGATACTTCCTGATCGTTGCCGACTTCATCAAATGGGCGAAGGACAATGACATTCCGGTGGGGCCGGGGCGTGGATCGGGTGCGGGGTCGGTCGTGGCCTGGGCGCTGACGATCACCGATCTCGATCCCTTGCAGCTTGGCCTGCTGTTCGAGCGTTTCCTTAATCCGGAACGCGTGTCGATGCCGGACTTCGACATCGACTTCTGCGAAACCCGGCGTGGCGAGGTGATCCGCTATGTCCAGAATAAATATGGCAGCGACCATGTGGCGCAGATCATCACCTTCGGTAAGCTGAAGGCCCGCGCCGTGCTGAAGGATACCGGGCGCGTCCTCCAGATGAGCTATGGCCAGGTCGACCGCCTCGCCAAGCTGGTGCCGAACCACCCGACCGATCCGTGGACGCTGGAGCGCACGATGAACGGCGTGACCGAGTTCGTTCAGGAATATAAGGGCGATGGGCAGGTGCGTCGGCTGATCGACTATGCGATGAAGCTGGAAGGTTTGCCCCGGCACAGCTCCACTCACGCAGCGGGCGTGGTGATCGGCGACCGGCCGCTGTCCAAGCTGGTGCCGCTGTATCGCGATCCTCGCTCCGACATGCCGGTGACCCAGTTCGACATGAAATATGTCGAGGGTGCGGGGTTGGTGAAATTCGACTTCCTTGGCCTAAAAACACTGTCGGTGCTGCAGAAAGCCGTTCAGTTGCTCAAGAAGCGCGGCGTGACCGTCGAGCTGGAGACGCTCGCCTGGGATGACGGGGCGGTTTACGATCTTCTCCAGCGGGGCGACACGGTCGGCGTGTTCCAGTTGGAATCGGAGGGCATGCGCAAGACGCTGGCCGCCGTGCGTCCGACCAATTTCGGCGACATCATCGCGCTCGTGTCACTCTACCGGCCTGGTCCTATGGACAATATCCCGATGTTCGGCCGCCGCAAGAACGGGCAGGAGAGTATTGAATATCCCCACATACTGCTGAAGCCGATCCTGGAAGAGACCTATGGCATCTTCGTCTATCAGGAACAGGTGATGCAGGCCGCGCAGATCCTGGCGGGATATTCGCTAGGCGACGCAGACCTTCTGCGCCGCGCGATGGGCAAGAAGATCAAGGCGGAGATGGACGCGCAGCGCGAACGCTTCGTGAAGGGTTGCGCCGAACGGAGCGAGATTCCCAAGGCGAAGGCGAACGAACTGTTCGATTTGATCGACAAGTTTGCGGGATATGGCTTCAACAAGTCGCACGCGGCTGCCTACGCGCTGCTTGCCTATCACACGGCTTGGCTGAAGGCGCATTATCCAGCGGAATTCTATGCCGCATCCATGGCGTATGACATCCACCTGACCGACAAGCTGACGGTGTTCGTCGACGATATGCGGCGCATGGGCCTGACCTGCCTGCCGCCCGATGTGAATGTCAGCGAAGCGGATTTTTCCGTGCAAGCGGTGGAACTGCCGGAGGATGGCGATCCCAGGCTTGGCTTCGCTGTCCGCTATGCGCTGGGCGGCCTGAAGGGCGTGGGTGAGAAGGCGATGGAGGTGCTGGTCGCCGAACGCGACGCCAATGGCCCCTTCCTCAGTCTTGACGATTTTGCAGACCGGGTGGAGCCGCGCCTGCTGAACCGGCGGCAACTGGAAAGCCTGGCGGCCGCGGGCGCGTTTGAGAGCATTCATGCCGACCGCGCAGGCGTCCATGCGGCGGCGGAGACGATCCTGTCGGTGGCCGCGAGCGCCGCCGAGGCGCGGCAGAATGGGCAGGGCGGCTTGTTCGGCGGCGAGGAGATCGCCCATGCCGATGTGCGCATTCCGCCGCATCAAACATGGTCGAACGCCGACAAGATGGCGCAGGAGAAGGATGCTTTCGGCTTCTATTTCTCTGCGCACCCTGTGGACCGTTATCGTCACATTGCCGAGGCGAAGGGCGCGCGCAGCTATGGCCTGATCTGCGCCCAACCAACAAGCGACGCCGGTGGACGGACGATGGCAACGATGGCGGCGCTTATTGAGGAAGTGCGGTGGCGCGACACGAGGCGCGGCGGCCGGTATGTTGCGGCGACGCTATCGGACGCCAGCGGCCAGTTCCAGGCAAGCTGTTTCGATGAGGATAGTTGCAAGCTGATCGAGGCGCTGTGGAAGGAAGGCGATTGCGCGCTCTTTTCCGTCGAGCTTGACCGGCAGCCGGGCGAGGAGACGCCGCGCGTCACCATCCGGCTGGCGCAGGCGCTGGGCCAGATTGCCAATTCGGCCCGGATGGAATTGTGGATCGATGTCGCTGATGATGGCGCTGTGCATGCGCTTGCCGCCATTATGGGGCGGAGCCGCGGCGGCAGGAGCGAGGCATTCCTGCGCGCTCCTCTGCCGGAAGGGGGCATGGCCCACCTGTTCATCGGCGACGACTTCACCATCGATGCCGATCTGGTGGAGGCGATAGGCAATGTGCCCGGCGTCGCTATCCACCGGTTCGAAACGATGCCGGTCAACAAGGATGGATACCGGGTGCGTTCCCGCCGGTCCCAGATGCGGTCGGTCAGCCCGATGCGGGCGGCCGGATAAGCGCGCAGCAGCCCGAATAACAGCCGCTTGAGTCGCGGATCATTCAGTCGCATCATCACGCCATAAGGAGAGCGATGATGATAGGCGGGATGCAGGACTTCGCGCTGCGCATATCGACGCTGATTGATCATGCCGCGCAGGAACATGGGGCGCGGCCGGTGGTCAGCCGCTATGCCGATGGTTCGATTGAGCGGAGCAACTGGGCGGAGGTCGCACATGAAGCGCGGCGGGTTGCGCAGGCGCTCGAACGTCTTGGCATCAGGCCGGGAGACAGGGTGGCGACGCTGGCCATGAACCATGGCCGGCATGTCGCGGCCTGGTATGGCGCGATCGGCATGGGTGCGGTGCTGCATACGATCAACCCGCGCCTGTTCGACGATCAGATCATCTATATCGCCAATCATGCGCAGGACCGGGTCCTGTTCTACGATGCAGCGCTTGCGCCGCTTGTCGACCGGTTGAAGCCGCAGCTTCAGACCATCGCGCATTTCATCTGTTTCGATGGGCCAGCCCCGCTTGAATATGTCCGTCTGACAGCGGCCGAAGATGGGGATTACCGCTGGGCTGAGGGGGATGAGCGCGACCCCTGCATGCTCTGCTATACCAGTGGGACGACCGGAAACCCGAAGGGCGTGCTTTTCTCTCACCGGTCGGCGGTGTTGCACGCCTTTGGCGGCATACAGCCCGATTGCCTGGGGCTTGGGTCGGCGAGCGCGGTTTTGCCGGTCGTGCCGATGTTCCATGTCTGCGCCTGGGGCATACCCTTCGCCACGGCGATGGCGGGCAGCAAATTGGTGCTGAGCGCGACGAACGAGGCCGAAGCGCTGTGCGACCTGATGAAGGCCGAGCAGGTGACCCACAGCGCGGCCGTTCCGACCGTGTGGATGGGCATGCTGGCCCATGCCGACGCGACCGGAACCGCGCCGCCGCCCCTCCAGCGGGTGGTGATCGGCGGGTCGGCGGCGCCGCGCGCCATGGTGTCGCGCTTGATGGACCTGGGCATCGGCGTCAGCCATTTGTGGGGCATGACCGAGTTGTCGCCTATCGGCACCGTGTCGCGGAAGGGCGCGAATTTCGAGGCTCTGTCGCGCGAGGAGCAACTCGACCTGCTCGAATATCAGGGGGGTGCGCCCTATGGCGTGTCGATGCGGACCGTTGATGACGCCGGGAATGTGCTGCCCCGCGACGGGATCAGCAGTGGCCGGCTGCAGGTGCGGGGTCCTTGGGTCATCGAGCGCTATTTCCAGGATGAGAGCGGCCCGGCGGTCGATGAGGAGGGCTGGTTCGATACGGGCGATGTCGCAACCATCACGCCGGACGGGATGATGCGGATCACCGACCGGGCCAAGGATGTCATCAAGTCCGGCGGCGAGTGGATCAGTTCGGTCATATTGGAGAATGAGGCGCTGGGCTGCCCCGGCGTGGCCGAGGCGGCGGCGATCGGCCTGCCGCATCCCAAATGGGATGAGCGGCCATTGCTGATCGTCGTGCCCAAGCCGGGCGCGGCGCTGTGCGAGACGCAGGTGCGCGACCATCTGTCCACTCGCGTCGCGAAATGGTGGCTGCCGGACAAGGTGATCTTTGCCGACAGCCTGCCACATACGGCGACAGGCAAGCTGCTCAAGACGGCCCTGCGCACGCAATATGCGGATGTGGAGCTTTCCTCGTAGCGTCTAGAACAGCCGCAACTGGTCGCCCTCCGGCGGGCGGAACAGGTCGGTGCGCAGGACCATGCGCGGACCGCCCAGGCCGAAGCGCTGGCGGGCCTTGTCGAAACGGGTGCGCAGCAATTTCGCCCATATGCCCTGGCCACGCATTCGGTTGCCGAAATTGGGGTCGTTATCCCGTCCGCCGCGCAGATCCCTGATAATGCTCATCACCTTGCCCGCGCGATCGGGATAATGGGTCTCCAACCATGCGCGGAACAGGGGAGCGACCTCATGCGGCAACCGGACGGGAATGAAGAAGGCGTCCCTGGCGCCAGCCTGCGCCACACGCTCTATCAACGCCTCCATTTCATGATCCGTGATCGCGGGGACCACGGGAGAGATGGAGGCGTAAACCGGGATGCCAGCTTCGTTAAGCCTGGCGATCGCGGCAATCCGGCGCTCCGGGTGCGGAGCGCGGGGTTCGAGCGTGCGGGCGACCCTGGGGTCGAGGCTGGTGACGGACAGCATGACGCCAACAAGATTGTCCCTGGCCATGTCGGCCAGCAGGTCGATATCGCGCAGCACCCGGTCCGACTTGGTCGTTATGTAGAGCGGGTGGCGGGTTTCCGAGAGGATTTCAATGATCTGCCGGGTTATGCGCCAGTCCTTCTCTATCGGTTGATAGGGGTCGGTATTGGTGCCCATCGCAATTGGCGTGACCCTGTGCCCCGGCTTCATCAGCTCGGCGCGGAGCAGCATCGGCGCATCAGGCTTGGCAAACAGCTTCGTTTCGAAATCGATGCCTGGCGACAGGTCATGATAGGAGTGTGTGGGCCGGGCGAAGCAGTAGATGCAGCCATGCTCGCAGCCCCTGTAGGGATTGATCGACTGATCGAAGGCGATATCGGGAGAAGCGTTGCGGGTGATGATGGTGCGTGGATGCTCGACAGTTACCGTCGTGCGAAGTTTAGGCGGTTGGCCGTCAATGCTTTCCAGCGCGTCGAGCCAATCGCCGTCAGCCTCCCGCATGGGAAGCTGAAAGCGCGTACTTGCTTCGTTGCGCGTGGCGCCGCGCCCGCCGTTTCTTCCCATACCGTATTGGAACATAAAGTGAACAAATAGGCAAGGCGAATGCCGCGGCAAACCTGCTAAGTTGCGGAAGTTGCGGGTATGAACCGTGTTTTTCAAATTTGCCGGGAAAGGCTGCGCTGCACGGCTGGCTGGCCGTAGAAGTCGTACGTTGGCCATGCGGAAATTCACGATTTTCAATGGCATGACAAGGCGCTTCCTACGGTTTCAAGGACGCGGGAGAAATAGCATTGGCGGGGTGTGTAGGACAGGAATGTATCCTGAACGCGCCGTCACGTCGGCCTGATGACCGGCAGCCGTTCGCGCCTCTCTATGCCTCGCGCAGACGCGGCATCAGTTCGACGAAATTGCAGGGGCGGAAGCGGTTGTCGAGCTGAGTGACCAATATGTCGTCCCAGCCGTCCTTCACTGCGCCGGTCGAACCGGGGAGGGCAAAAATATAGGTGCCGCGCGCGACGCAGGCGGTGGCGCGGGACTGGATGGTGGAGGTGCCGATTTTCTGAAAGCTGAGCCAGCGGAACAGTTCGCCGAAGCCGGGGATTTCCTTGTCCTGTACGGCGGCGAGCGCTTCGGGCGTTACATCGCGGCCGGTGACGCCCGTACCGCCAGTGGTTATGATGCAATCGATCTGCGGATCGTCGATCCAGGCGTGCAGATGGGCGATGATGGCGGATTTGTCGTCCCGCTCCAGATAGCGGGCGGCGAGGATATGGCCCGCCGCTTCTATCCGCGCGACGAGCGTGTCGCCGGATTTATCCTCAGCGGGGGACCGGCTGTCCGATACGGTGAGGACAGCGATCCGTACCGGCGTAAACGCTATGCTCTCGTCAATCGGCACCGGCGGAAAACCCGCTTGGCGCGCCAAGGCGCACAAGTTTCGTGCCCTTCGCGCCGGGGAATTTCGGCCACATGCCCTGCGCCATGCCGGTCAGGCAATCGGCGGAACCCTTGGCCTGGATCTGATACATCCAGTAATTCCGCATCACGATGTTCACATAGGCGCGGGTTTCATAATAGGGCAGGGATTCAATGAACAGCAGCGGGTCGCCGCCATCCTTCACCTGGCTGTTCCAGCGCGAGACCGGCAGCGGGCCGGCATTATAGGCGGCCATGACCTTGGGCAGAAGCCCGCCGGTCGCGCTCATGTCGCGAAGCTGCTCCAGATAGCGCTGGCCATATTCCATGTTGGTCGACGGATTGTAGAGCTGGGCCGCGCCCACCGCTCCACCGGCGACATCGCCAGCGGTGCCGGGCAGCACCTGCATCAGCCCGACTGCGCCAGCCGGGCTGACGGCATCGGCGCGAAACCCGGATTCCTGCAGCGCATGGGCGTAGATCAGCGAGGGATCGACGCGCCAGCCGCCATCCGGCCGCCAATGCGGGGCGGGGAAGCGGGCGAAGCTCGCCGCCTGCTTGCCGCCTGGTCCGTTATGGGCGAGCCAAAGCTGGGTCTGCGGCAGGTCGAGCGCGCTGGAAAGGCGAAGAAGCGCGGTATATTGGGCGGTGCCGCCCAGTTGCGCCTGACGTCGCAGCGCCTGATCGGCAAGGCCGTTCTCGCCAATTTCGTTCAGGGCGATGGCGGCGCGAACGGCGGGACTGTCCTTCAGAATGCGCCAGTCCGCCTCGCCGAAGCGGCCCGCGCCCGCCGTGCCCACCGGCATGCCCAGCGTTTCGCGGGCGAGCAGGCCGTAGAATGTCTCATCCGCGCGGGCGGCGGTGCGCAGCAGATTTTCGACCTTCGCCGGTTCGCCGCACGTCATATAGGCGCGGGCGGCCCAATAGGCCCCGGCCGAGCGCATGTCCGCATTGCCTGCAAGCGCGGCGACATTGGCGAAGGCGGGGGCGGCGGCCTTGCAGTCATTCTGACGCCAGGCGGCAAGACCAGTGGTCCAGTGCGCCTGAACGCGCCAGTCGCCGCCTGCGCCGCCCTCCAAAGCCTTGGCGGCGAGGCGGCGGGCATTGGTGTCGTCATTGCCGATATAATAGGACCAGGCGACCCGCTGACGCCATTCCATCAAGCCCTCGGCCGTAAGGGTAGGCGCGGCCGCGTCGATCAGCGGTTCCGCCGCGCCAGGGCTGTCCGCCTTGATCAGCGGAAGAATCTGCGTGCCGAGCGCCTGGGCGGCGAGGTCGGTCTTTACCGAGGCGACATATTCGCGGCGGGGGGCGGCGCCCATCCATACTAGCTTCTGCACCTGCGGCAGTTCCGGCAGGGTCTGCGCGCCGCGCTTCTGCGCCAGCTTGCTGAGCTGGTCGGCTTCCGGCAGCCAGTTGGAATTGTTCAGGAGGGCGAGGAGATCGAACAACTCCACCCTGGGCGAATTCTTGCCGAGATAGATTTCAGACAGGACGACCGGACGGAGCGGGTCTTTCTCCCCCATGGCGGCGACCAGCGCCTTCGCCTCGGTCCATCGGCCGCCGCGAATCGCGGAGAAGATCGACCGCGCGCGAACGGCGTCTGTTTCGCTCAACTGCGCCGGAACGGCATTTTCGCGACCGGCCGGGGTGGTTTCCGCCGCCGCAGCGACCGGCATAACCGATATAGCGGCCAGGGATACCAAACAGGCGAAAGCGGTACGGATCACGAAGGCAGGTCCTCAATCAGATATTGCAGAGCGCGCCAGCTTTGCGCCTTTGCCTCCGGGTGTTTCAGCAGAAACCGGGGATGACGGCTGGCTATTGCGGGCACCGTGCCCGCCGGATGGTTAACGGACTGCAAACCGGACGGACGTTCGAGCGAGTCCGCCGCCAATAGTGCACGGTTCGTCTTTTCTCCCAGCAGCAACAGGCGCTGCGGAGCGGCCAGGGCGATGTGATGGCGCATGCGGGTCGCCAATATTTCCAGGTCCTGATCATGCAAAATGCCGCCGGGCGCGCGGGTCACGGACAGGGAAGAAAGGTAGATATCCTGCCGGGACCGGCCGATTGCGGCCATCATGGCGTCGAACAGCGCGCCGCAATTGCCGGAGAGCAATGTCCCCGTCTCGGCATCCTCCGGATCGGGCAAATCGCAAATGACCATGATCGCGGCGTTTTGCGCGCCGGCCGGCAGGATGCGCTGGCTCGACCAGCCAGCCTCATGGATGGACGGGTGGGTGGTCAGCCATGCGTGGAAGGCGCTCAGGTCATTGGGCAGGGCGTCCGGGCGATCAACGCGAGGTGCGTCTCCGCCTGGTGACGCTGGTCTGACACGTGCGGGCGCAACCGCGGGACGGAGCCAATTGACCGGCAGTTCGTTGACGGCGTGATCGACCCCGGCGAGCGCCCACCACGACAAGAGGGACTCGGCGGCATCCGCCGGTCCATTCTGCACAATTCCCCGCATAACCTGCACAGGGTCAGAGGTTGACGAGGGGGTCAAGAATGGTCATCGCCCAATCTGTCAAACCGTTAGATGGGTGCGATGACCGGACATGCTGACCAGGGGGGCGTGCATGCCGCCGGTCGTGAGGAGGAGGAATTATGAGCGACCGGGAATCAATGCCCTATGACATCGTCATCGTGGGCGGCGGACCGGCCGGATTGTCCGCAGCGATCCGGTTGAAGCAACTGGCGAACGAGGCAGGCAGCGAATTGTCCGTCTGCGTGCTGGAGAAGGGGTCGGAAATCGGCGCCCATATCCTGTCCGGCGCGGTGATCGACCCCAAGGCGCTGGACGAGCTGATCCCCGATTGGCGTGAGCAGGGCTGCCCGCTGGCGGAAGTGCCGGTGACGGACAACCGGCACTGGATTTTGACGAAAACCAAGCAGTTTTCGATGCCGCACATCATGACGCCCGGCTTCATGCACAATAAGGGCACCTATACCGGGTCGCTGGGCAATCTGTGCCGCTGGCTGGGCGAGCAGGCGGAAGGGCTGGGCGTGGAGATATTCCCCGGCTTCGCCGCCGCAGAAATCCTCTATAATGAGGACGGGTCGGTGAAGGGCGTTGCAACGGGCGACATGGGTATTGCCCGCGATGGCGAGAAGAAGGGCGACTGGCAGCCTGGGCTGGAGCTGCACGCCCGCTACACCTTCTTCGCGGAAGGCGCGCGGGGGCACCTGACCAAAATCCTCAAGCGCCAGTTCGCGCTGGATGCTGATTGCGAGCCGCAGGTCTATGGCCTGGGCATGAAGGAATTGTGGGATATTGACCCGGACAAGCATCAGCCGGGACTTGTCATCCATACGCAAGGGTGGCCGCTAACGGACGCATATGGCGGCGGTTTTCTCTATCATCAGGCCAATGGGCAGGTGGCTTTGGGCTTTGTGGTCGGGCTGGGATACCGCAACCCGCACCTTTATCCGTTTGAGGAATTTCAGCGCTGGAAGCAGCATCCGGCGATCCGGCAATATCTGGAGGGCGGCCGCCGCGTATCTTATGGCGCGCGCGCGATCAACGAAGGCGGCTGGCAGTCCGTGCCGAAGCTGGAATTCCCCGGCGGCGCGCTGATCGGATGTTCGGCGGGCTTCGTCAATGTGCCGCGCATCAAGGGCACGCATACGGCGATGAAGTCGGGAATCCTGGCGGCCGAGGCGGCTTTCTCCGCCATATTGGCTGACCGGACGAGCGACGAGCTGACCGCCTATGGCAGCGCGGTGCGCGAGAGCTGGATCGCCGAAGAGCTGAAGCTGGTTCGTAATGCGGAGCCGGCGCTGTCGAAGTTCGGCAACACCATCGGCACGCTGATCGCGGGCATCGACATGTGGATGCGCACGCTGAAGATCGGCCTGCCCTTCACGCTGAAGCACAAGCCGGACAATGAGAAGCTGTGGCGCAAGGAGCATTGCGCCAAGATCGACTATCCCAAGCCGGACGGTAAGATCAGTTTCGACCGCCTGTCATCCGTGTTCCTGAGCAACACAAATCATGAGGAGGATCAGCCGGTCCACCTGCAGCTCAAGGACCCGGCGATCCCCATCGACTATAACCTGCCGGTATTCGACGAACCAGCGCAGCGTTATTGCCCGGCGGGGGTTTATGAGGTCGTGGGCCTTGACGAAGGCGCACCGCGATTCCAGATCAACGCGCAGAATTGCGTGCACTGCAAGACGTGCGACATCAAAGACCCCACGCAGAACATCAACTGGGTGGTGCCGGAGGGCGGCGGAGGACCGAATTATCCCAATATGTAAGCGCCCGCCACGTTCGATCGTCCTGCCGCTGCTGGCTGCAAGCCTGCACCCCGTGGCGGCTGGCGCGAACGTGGATACCCCGGCGCTGAACGCCTATGCGCGGGCGCGGCTAGCCGATGGGGAGGGCGCGCTGGACCTGGCCGTCAGCAGCTACCGGCAGGCGCTGGCCAATGATCCGTCCAGCAAGGTGGTGGCGCTGCGCTCCTACCGGCAGGCGATCGAGAGCGGTGACAAGAAGCTGGCGCTGTCGTCAGCCTATATTCTGGACCGCGCCAACGCGCTGCCGAAGGACGGCACGCTGCTGATGACGGTCGATGCGCTGGATCGCAAGGATTGGGCGACCGCGCGGCTGCTGTCGCGGCGACTGGTCAAAGAAGATAATTTCGCCTTTCTCGCGCCGATCCTGGATAGCTGGATATCCACAGCCAGCGGCTCTTATGCGGCGCCTTCGGCCGGGCCGGATGGACGGCTGGGCGCACTCACCCAGCGCTATGTCGATGAGCATAAGGCGCTTCAATTGCTTTCCCAAGGGCGGACGGATGCGGCCATGCCGGTTATCGGCCATGCGCTGGTTACGTCCGGCGGGGTTGCGGCGAGCATGCGATTGGCATTTGCGACGCGGCTGGCTGCGCAAGGGCGGAAGAATGAGGCGCTGGCCCTGCTGCCCGCCACATTGCCGGGTGTTGCAAGCGTCCGGAAGGAAATAGGGCAGGGCAAGCGGCGCCCTGTGCCGCCGATCACGCCGGCGGAAGGGTTTGGCCGGTTGCTGGGGCGGCTGGGCGAAGATCTTTCGACAACGGATTCTCGCGCGATCTCACTGGTATTGCTGCGGTTTGCGAGCTTCGCTGACCCGGCGAATGCGGAATATCGCGCGGGTGTCGCCCGGCAGCTCGTCATTCAGCGGCACCCTGACAGCGCGCTGATGGAAGCGGAAAAAGTGTCCGCGAAAAGCCCCTTCTATCTGGCGGCGCAGGAAGTGCGGGTGACGGCCCTTGTCGCGCGTGGCGACCAGGAAACGGCGGTCGCGCTGGCCCGGCAGATCGCCGCCCGGCCCGATGCGGGAGCGGCGGAACAGATCCGGCTCGCCAATATCCTGGCTGACGGCAAGCAATATGATGCCGCGGTCGACGCCTACCGGGCGGCAAAGGCGCGCTATCCGGCGGGCGGCATGCCGTGGAGCCTGTATCTGCTGGAGGGCAGCGCACTGGAGCGCGGCGGCCGGTGGGTGGAAGGCAAGGCGGCGCTGGAGAAGGCGGCGGCGCTTGCGCCGGAGGAAGCCGCGGTGCTGAACTATCTTGGCTATGCGCAGGTCGAACGGGGGCAGAATGTCGAGGCGGCGCTGGCGCTGCTGGAAAAAGCCAGCCGGTTGAAGCCGGACGATCCCTCCATCACGGACTCCCTTGGGTGGGGCCGCTACAAGGCAGGCGATCCGCAGGGCGCAGTGCCGGTATTGCAGAGAGCGGCCGAAGCCGCGCCGGACGATGTGACCATCAACGAGCATCTGGGCGATGTGCTCTGGGTGGTCGGGCGGCGTTTCGAGGCGCGCTATGCCTGGTCCGCGGCGAGCACCTTTGCCGATGCCCCGGATGCGGAGCGGATCGCGCAGAAGATGCGCGAGGGGCTCAATCCGCGCGACGCGGCCTATTGAGGCGATTGCGGGCGTGATTGAAGAAAAAGCCTACGCCAAGATCAACCTGGCGCTGCATGTCCGCAACAGGCGGCCGGATGGATTTCATGAGCTGGAAAGCCTGTTCGCCTTTGCCGAGGATGGCGACCTGTTGCGGGCGTCGGCGCGCGATGACGGGGCGATCCATCTTTCCATCGACGGGCCGTTCGCGCAGGGGCTTGAGGCAGGGGCGGGCAATCTGGTCGTGCAGGCCGCGCTGGCGCTGAAGTCGGCGAGCGGGACGGGTAATGGCGCGGATATCCGCCTGACAAAGAACCTGCCCATTGCTTCGGGTATTGGCGGCGGGTCGGCGGACGCTGCGGCCGCGCTCCGGCTGCTGGATCGTTTGTGGGGCCTTGGTTCGGGGCGGGACGCCTTGCTGGCGATCGCCGATCCGCTTGGGTCGGATGTGCCCGCCTGTCTTGTCAGCCGGACCTTGGTCGGCACGGGAAGGGGCGAGGCGCTGGATGTGCGCGATTTGCCGGGGCTGGCTGGCGCGCCGCTGTTGCTGGTCAACCCAGGGGTCGCGCTGTCCACCGGGCCGGTGTTCCGGGGGTGGGACGGTGTAGACAGAGGCGCGCTTGACGCCTCACGCCTGGACGCGATTGCCGGTGAAGGCCGCAACGACCTGCAGCCGCCCGCCATTGCCCTGGTCCCGGAGATCGGGGAGGTGATTGGCGCGCTGAAGGGCTGCGCCGGTCTCTCCCTCGCGCGCATGTCCGGGTCCGGCGCGACCTGCTTCGCATTGTTCGCCGATGCCGCCGCGCGGGACGAGGCGGCGGCGCGGATCGGGACGGATCATCCCCGATGGTGGATCATGGCGACAAGGATAAGAGGCGAATGAGCGAGGCCTTCACAATATTGCGGGGCGGCGACACGCAGATTTTGATCATCGGCGACCATGCGTCGAACAAGGTGCCCGGCGATATCGACCTGGGGATCGATCCGGCTCTGCTCGACGCGCATGTCGCCATCGATATCGGTGTGGCGGAGGTCGGCGCGCTGCTGGTGGCCGGGCTTGGCTGCACGGCGATATTGGGCGGCGTCTCGCGCCTGGTGATTGATCTCAACCGCGAGGATGACGCGCCAGGGCTGTTGCCGGTGATGAGCGACGGGCATGCCATTCCAGGCAACCGGGCCGCAGACCTTGCCGAGCGGATGATCCGTTTTCACCACCCCTATCATCATGAAGTGGGGCGATTGCTTGGCGGCATGACGTCACCCTTCATCCTGTCGCTGCACAGTTTCACGCCTAGCCTCGCCAGCAAGCCGGACGAGAAGCGCCCTTGGGACATCGGCATCCTTTATAATGAGGACGACCGGGCGGCGCGGATTGCCATCCCGATGCTGGAGGCGGCAGGGCTGAATGTTGGTGATCAATTGCCCTATTCCGGCAAGACGTTGAATGCGACGATGAACCGGCACGGGGAAGCGAACGGCATCCCTTATCTGGGCGTCGAAATGCGGCAGGATCTGGTGTCTGACGCGGGTGGTCAGCAGCGCTTCTCTGAAATATTAAAATTAATTTTGATCGAATGCCGCAACATACTTGCGTAACGGGTGCAATTCTGGGAAAGCGCGCCCGAAAGAAGGATTCCGATGACTCAGAGATTTGACAAGTCGAAGCTGCCCAGCCGCTATGTTTCGGTCGGGCCGGAGCGCGCGCCCCAGCGCAGCTATTATTATGCCATGGGCCTGACCGAAGAAGAAATCGCCCGGCCGTTCGTGGGCATCGCATCCGCGGGCAATGACAGCGCGCCCTGCAACACGACGCTGGACATGCAGGCGGATTTCTGCCGCGAGGGCGTGAATGCGGCGGGCGGCATGCCGCGCCGGTTCAACACCATCACCGTGACCGACGGCATTGCCATGGGCCATCAGGGGATGAAAAGCTCGCTCGTCAGCCGCGAAGTCATTGCGGACTCGGTTGAGCTTTCCGTGCGTGGCCATTGTTATGATGCGCTCGTCACCTTTGCCGGATGCGACAAGTCGCTGCCGGGCATGATGATGGCGATGCTGCGTCTGAACGTGCCATCCATCTTTGTCTATGGTGGGTCGATCCTGCCGGGGCGCTATCAGGAACGTGACCTGACCGTCATCGACGTGTTCGAAGTTGTGGGCCGTTACGCCGCCGGGAACTGTCCCTTGTCGGAAGTCACGGCGATCGAAAAGGCGGCCTGCCCCGGTCATGGCGCATGCGGTGGGCAATATACCGCCAACACCATGGCCTGCGTCGCCGAAGCGATTGGATTGTCCTTACCAAACAGCAATATGACGCCCGCTCCTTACAAGAGTCGTGAAGAAATCGCGGTTGCCGCCGGCAAGCAGGTGATGGAACTGATCGCCCGCAATATCCGCCCGCGCGATATCTGCACGCGGGAAGCGTTCGAGAATGCGGCGCGGATCGTGGCGGCAACCGGCGGATCGACCAATGGCGCACTCCACCTGCCCGCGATGGCGCATGAATGCGGCATTGATTTCGACCTGTTCGACGTTGCCGAGATATTCAAGACCACGCCCTATATCGCCGACTTGAAGCCGGGCGGCCAATATGTCGCCAAGGACATGTATGAGGCGGGCGGCATCTACATGCTGATGAAGACTATGCATCAAAATGGCATGCTGCATGGCGATTGCTTGACGGTGACCGGCAAGACGCTGGCCGAGAATATCGATGAGGTTACCTGGAACCCGGATCAGAAGGTCATCTACGACGTAAAGACGCCGATCACGCCCACAGGCGGTGTCGTGGGCCTGAAGGGATCGCTGGCGCCCAATGGCGCAATCGTGAAGGTTGCTGGCATGCACAGGCTGCAATTCACCGGCACCGCCAAGGTGTTCGAGCGCGAGGAGGACGCCTTCGCAGCGGTCGAGGCGCAGCAAATCGGCGACGGTGATGTCGTCGTCATCCGCTATGAAGGTCCCAAGGGTGGACCTGGCATGCGCGAAATGCTGGCGACGACGGCGGCGCTCTACGGCCAGGGACTGGGCGAGAAGGTGGCGCTGATCACTGATGGACGCTTTTCCGGCGGCACGCGCGGCTTCTGCATCGGTCATGTCGGGCCGGAAGCGGCCGAGGGCGGACCGATCGCGCTGGTCGAGAATGGCGACCGGATCGCCATCGACGCCGAGGCGGGCACAATCGACCTTCTGGTGGACGAGGCCGTGCTGGCCGAGCGCCGCAAGGCGTGGACGCCCCGCACGAACGACTATCAATCCGGCGCATTGTGGCGCTATGCGCAGAATGTCGGTCCGGCCTATAAGGGGGCGGTGACGCACCCTGGGGCCAAGGCCGAAACCCATGTATTCGCGGATATCTAAAACTCTGCTCCTACTGTTGCTGTCCGCCTGTCAGGCTGACGGGAGTGGCAAGGCGGAAGGTGAGGCCATCGCATGCGCCATAGGCGCGGGGAGCGAGATGGCTCCCGTGTGCGCCGTAGAGCGCGGGCATGACGAAGCGGGACCATTGCTCACCATTCGCCAACCGGATGGCGGTTTCAGGCGGTTGCGCAGCGTGGCGGGCGTATGGGATGCCGCCGACGGAGCCTTCGCCGCCGTCACCGCGGATGCAGGCAATGGGCAGATGGAGGTTGCTGTCGAAGGAGATCGCTATCTCCTGCCCGGTCCGCAGGCTACCAAGGAAATAGCGCATTGAGTGGCGCGGCGATCCTGACGGCAGAGGAAATGCGCGCGGCCGAGCAGGCCATATTCGATAGCGGCGTCGCGCCCTATGCGCTGATGGAGACGGCGGGCGCTGCGGCGGCGGACGTTATATGGCGTGCGGGAGGCGTACGCGACACGCTGGTGCTGTGCGGCCCGGGGAATAATGGCGGGGACGGGTTCGTGATCGCCCGGCTGCTGAAGGCGCGGGGCGTTCCTGTGCGGGTGGCGGCGACCGGCGAGAGCAAGACGGACTCTTCGCAAAAAGCGCGGCGGGCGTGGGCCGGGCCGGTCGAGAATATCGCCGATGCCGCTCCCGCCACGCAGATTGTCGACGCCCTGTTCGGCATTGGCCTGGCGCGGGGACTGGACGGCGCATTGGCGCAGCGACTGGGCGAACTGGTCGATGCGGCAGAGCGGAGCTACGCCATCGATGTGCCGAGCGGCGTGGATACGGATGGCGGCGTGCTGCTGTCGCCTGTGCCCCGTTTTGATCTTTGCATTGCCCTGGGCGCGTTGAAACCGGCGCATGTGCTGCAGCCTGCGGCAGGGACTTTCGCGCGGCTGATATGTGCCGACATTGGTATTGGGGCAAATGACGCCAAGGCGTTCCTGCTAACGCCGCCCGATCTGGCCGAGCCTGCGCCTGATGCGCATAAATATACGCGCGGTCTGGTGGATATTGTGGCGGGGACAATGGCGGGAGCGGGCATCCTTGCCGCTACCGCAGCGGCGCATGCCGGGGCCGGCTGTGTCCGGCACCTGGCACCGGAACCGACCAGCCGCCTGCCCAACGCCGTCATCATGGTCACGGCCCCCGATGCAGGAGCGGTGACGAAGGCGCTGCAAGATGAGCGGATTGCCTCCGTGCTTGTTGGGCCGGGGCTTGGCAGATCGGACGAGGCGAGGAAGCGGCTGAGCGCTGCAGTGACGGCGGGGCATCCGTTGGTGGTGGATGCCGATGGGATCACTCTGCTCGAGGCCGCCCCGGACATGCTGCCTGTCGGAACGATCATCACGCCGCATGAAGGGGAGTTCTCCCGATTGTTCGGCGAGATTACCGGGAACAAGATCGATCGCGCGCGGGAGGCCGCGCGGCGCATGGGAGGTGTAGTCGTCTATAAGGGGCCGGATACGGCGATAGCATCGGCCGATGGACGCATTGCTGTATGGCACGGAGGTTCGCCCTGGTTGTCGACGGCAGGGACCGGCGATGTGCTGGCGGGGATCTGCGCGGCCCGGCTGGCTGTGACGGGCGACCCATTTCTGGCGGCGTGCGAAGCCGTCTGGCTGCATGGCGAGGCGGCGCGGCGTGCCGGCGCGGCTTTCATCGCAGACGATCTGATTGCGCATATTCCGGCGGCTGTGGCAGCGCGAACGCAATGAGCGATACCGGATTGATCGTGCGCATTGCCGCGAAGGGCGATGGCGTGACTGCCGATGGGCGGCATATGCCGCTGAGTGCGCCGGGCGACCGGATAGCCGAGGATGGCGCGCTGATCCACGGGCCGGAGCATGTCGAGCCGCCTTGCCGCCATTTTCCCGAATGCGGCGGATGCCAACTCCAGCATGTCGGCGACGACGCCTATGCCCGCTATGTGTCCGACCGTGTGGCGGGCGCGCTGGCGGGGCAGGGGGTGGCCGCCGGGACCGTGCTGCCCGCCCATGTCTCGCCGCCTGAAACGCGGCGCAGGGCGTCGCTGCGCGCGATGCGGATGGGCAAACATGTGGTGCTTGGCTTCGCAGAGGAAGGCAGCCACCGGATAGTTGACATGGAGATGTGCTGCATCCTCCATCCTCGCCTGTTCGTGCTGGTGGCGCCGCTGCGCGGGTTGCTGGGGTCGATGATAGCCGAGAGGAGCGCTGCGCATGTGCGGATGAGCCTGACCGATCAAGGCGTCGACCTGCTGCTGGAGGGGGTGACGGCGGAGGGGCTGGCGGCGCGGGAGGCGCTGACGGAGTTTGCGCGGGCGCATGGGCTGGCGCGGCTGACTTTGGATGACGGTTATGGGCCGCAAGCCTGCTGGGAGCCGGAGCCAGTGACAGTGAGCTTTGGCGGCGTGGCTGTGGCCTTTCCGCCCTACGCCTTCCTGCAGGCGACAGCGGATGGGGAAGCTGTGCTGGCCGATGCCGTAAGACCTGCGGTGGAGGGCGTTGCCGCCTTTGCCGATTTGTTCTGCGGGCTTGGCACCTTTGCGCTGACGCTCGGCGCGGGAAAGGCTGTCTATGCGGCGGAGGCGGGGCGGGATCTGGTGCTGGCGCTCAAGGCCTCAGCAGGGCGGAGCGGGCGGAAGCTGGCGGCGGATCATCGCGATCTGTTCCGGCGGCCCTTGTCTCCCGATGAGCTGAACCGCTTCGGCGCGATCATTCTCGACCCGCCAAGAGCGGGCGCGCGGGAGCAGGCGGCGCAGCTCGCGCGGAGCAAGGTGCCGGTCATCGGCTATATTTCCTGTAATCCCGGAAGTTTCGCGCGCGATGCTGTCACGCTGATTGAAGGTGGATACCGGCTGGAGAGCGTAAAGCCGGTCGGCCAGTTCCGATGGTCGACCCATGTGGAACTGGCCGGGATATTCCGACGGTAAGAAGGCGCACTTGGTCCGTTCGGGCTGAGCTTGTCGAAGCCTTCCGCTGAGCGAAGCGAAGTGCCTCACTCCGTTCGGCTGAACCCTTCGACTTCGCTCAGGGCGAACGGATAAAGGCGCTTACTGCCCCAGCTTCACCACATTGGCGCGGCGCGGGGTTTCGACCTCCTCGCGGTAAAGGCTGGCCATCGGCTCGTCGTCAAGCTCGACCACCGTTTCCGACGAGAAGCCGTTGAAGCCGGTCCGCATCGCGCAGCCATAGGCGCCGAGCATGCCGATCTCGATATAATCGCCCGCTTGGACGTCGTCCGGCAGCATGAACGGGCCGACCATATGATCCATATCGTCGCAGGTCGGGCCGTAGAAGCTGAAGCCCTTCATCTCCGCTTCGCTCTCCTGTTCGCGCAGGAGCGCAACGGGGAAACGCCAGCCGATGTGCGCGGCGTCGAACAGCGCGCCATAGGCGCCGTCATTGATGTAGAGCTCATCGCCGCGGCGGCGCTCGACGCGCACGATCAGCGAGGAATATTCCGCCGACAGCGCCCGGCCCGGCTCGCACCACAGTTCCGACGAATAGGACACCGGCAGGCTTTCGAAGCCGCGATGGATCGCGTCGAAATACAGTTCCAGCGCCGGAGGCTCCATGCCCGGATAAATGGACGGGAAGCCGCCGCCGACATCGATGATGTCGACCGTGACCGCCGCCTCGACGATCGCGGCGCGCACGCGCTCGATCGCCTGGGTATAGGCGTGGGGCGTCATTGCCTGGCTGCCGACATGGAAGCAGATGCCCAGGGCATCGGCCGCCTGGCGGGTCGCCATCAGCAGTTCCTTGGTCTCGCCAATCTCCGCGCCGAATTTCGACGCGAGGCTCAGCTCCGAATATTCAGAAGAGACACGGATGCGGACGCACAGTTCCAGATCGGTGGCGTCGCCGGTGGCGCGCATGATCTTTTCCAGCTCGTCGATCGTGTCGAGCGAGAAGGTGCGCACGCCATGCGTGTGATAGGCCTCGAAGATCGCTTCCTCGGCCTTCACCGGATGCATGAAGCACAGCTTGGCTTCCGGCAGGGTGCGGGCGACGAGTCGGACCTCTGCGATCGACGCGACGTCGTAATGCGTGATTCCGCTGTCCCAGAGCGTCCGGAGAAGTTCCGGCGACGGGTTGGCCTTCACGGCATAGAGCGAGCGCCCCGGAAACTTCTCAACGAAGAATCGGGCGGCGCGGGCGGCTGCCTGCGGGCGAATAAGCGTTACCGGTGCTGCCGGTTTGAGGGCAATTGCTACCCCCAGCGCGCTGGGATGCTCGTACAATTCAAGGGACCTCCAGTGTCGTTCAGCAGAAATAAGCTGCCTTGCGGTGGAAGTCCCATGGGGCAGCGGACGTGCGATATATGAGTAAGGGGGGGTCCTGTAAAGCGGCTGCGTAAAAATAGTGTGTCATAAAAATGTCATGAAAGGCGGTGCTTGAAATCCTCATAGCCAAAGCGGCGAACCTCCCGAAGCGCATCGGTGTCGCTGTTCCACAGCCAGATGCCGGGAAGGGGGACGCCGTTGAACATGGTCGTCTTGACCATCGAGTAATGCGCCTGATCGAGGAAAGCGATCCGCGCGCCCGGTTCGGCCGTGCCGGGAACGCGATAATCGCCGATAATATCGCCTGCGAGGCAGGAAGGGCCGCCAAGACGGGTCGCTGGGCCATCCAGAGGCTCATGCAGCATGGCGGGCCTGTAAGGGGCCTCTATGACGTCCGGCATGTGGCAGGTGGCCGAGATGTCGGTGATGGCGACGGGCATTCCGTTGTCGATGACGTCGAGAATCTCTCCGACCAGGATGCCGCCGTCGAGCGCCATCGCCTCGCCGGGTTCGATATAAAGCTCCAGTCCCGATTTGAGACGGATTTGCCGGATAAATTCAACAAGATCGTCGCGCTGATAATCCGCGCGGGTGATGTGATGGCCGCCGCCCATGTTCAGCCATTTGAGCTGAGCATAATGCGGGGCGATCAGCGATTCGATCGCGGCCCAGGTGCGCTGGAGCGGCGCGAAGTCCTGCTCGCACAGCGAATGGAAGTGCAGGCCGGATACGCCCGCAAGATGCTCCGGCTTCAATTGCGTGATCGGGAAGCCAAGGCGGCTGTGCGGCTGGCAGGGGTCATATTTCGCTACCTCTCCCTCTGCATGCAGCGGGTTGATGCGCAGGCCGATGTCGAACGCATGGCCCGCCGCGCGGGCGGCGTCGATCTGCGGACGGAAACGGGCGATCTGGCCGGGGCTGTTGAAGATGACATGATCGGAAATGCGCAGGATTTCGGGCAGGTCCTCCGCCTTGTATCCGGCGCAATAGGTGGCGATCTCGCCGCGATATTCCTCATCGGCGAGGCGCGCCTCATAGAGGCCGGAGGCGCAGACGCCGTCGAGATATTCGCCCACTACCCCGCCCAGCGACCACATGGAGAAGGCCTTGAGCGCGCCCAGCACCTTCGCGCCGGAGCGGTCGCGAACGTCTTTGAGCACGGCGAGGTTGCGGCGGATCGCCGCCTCATCGACCACGAAGGCGGGTGAGGGGACGCGGTACAGGTCGAAGCGCGCGAATGCGCCGGGGTCGCCAGCTCTGGTTTCCATTATTGCCTCCGTCCGGGCTGAGCGAAGTCGAAGCCCTTCATCGAACGTAGTGAGATGCCTTCGCTATTGCTCAGGCGTACCCTTCGACTTCGCTCAGGGCGAACGGCTTATTGGGTGTTCCGCTTTTTTGCGGCCGTCAGAAATCCAGCGGCGCGTCCAGTTCCTTCAACTGCCAGGGCAGGCCGTGCTTGTTCAGCATATCCATGAAGGGATCGGGATCGAACTGCTCGATATTGAATACGCCCGCACCCGACCATGCGCCGGTCAGCACCATTGCAGCGCCGATCATCGCCGGGACGCCGGTGGTGTAGCTGACCGCCTGGTTGCCGGTTTCGGCATAGGCATCCTCATGGTCGCAGACATTGTAGACATAGACGGTCTTCTGCTTGCCATCCTTCATGCCCGTTGCGATGTCGCCGATATTGGTCTTGCCTTTCGTCGTGACGCCAAGCGACGCAGGCTCCGGCAGCACGGCTTTCAGGAACTGCAGCGGGATGATCTCCCGGCCTTCATACATGACCGGATCGATGCGGGTCATGCCGACATTCTGCAGCACCTCCAGATGCTTGAGATAGGCGTCGCCGAAGGTCATCCAGAAACGGATGCGTTTGATTTCGGGCATGAATTTGGCGAGGCTCTCCAGTTCCTCATGATACATGAGGTACATGTTCTTCTCACCCACCTGATCGAACAGGAAGGGCTGCTTGTGGCTGAGCGCAGGCCCCTCGACCCATTCGCCGTCCGCCCAGTGGCGCGAGGGGGCGGTGACTTCGCGGATGTTGATTTCCGGGTTGAAGTTGGTGGCGAAATGCTGGCCATGGTCGCCGCCATTGCAGTCGAGAATATCGAGCGTGTCGATGCTGTCGAGCAGATGCTTCTTGATATAGGTGGCGAAAACGCTGGTGACGCCGGGATCGAAGCCGGAGCCGAGCAGGGCCATCAGGCCTGCTTCCTTGAAACGGTCCTGATAGGCCCATTGCCAGCCATATTCGAACTTCGCCTCGTCGCGCGGCTCGTAATTGGCGGTGTCCATATAGTGCACGCCGGTCTTGAGGCAGGCGTCCATGATGGACAGGTCCTGATAGGGAAGGGCGAGGTTCACGACGAGTTTCGGCTTCACCTTCGCGATCAGAGCGGCGGTTTCCTCGACATTGTCGGCGTCAACCTGCGCCGTCGAGATCACCACTCCTGTCCGCGCCTTCACCGATTCGGCGACGGCGTCGCACTTAGCGACACGACGGCTGGCGAGGGTGATGTCGCTGAAAATGTCAGGATTCATGGCCATCTTGTGGACCGCTACCGACCCGACGCCGCCCGCACCGATGACAAGGACCTTGCTCAATTCCAATCTCCATGCTTGACCCGCGCGACGCGCGAAAGCGCCCATATAGGGATGTGACATGACAGCGCAAAGTCAGAGTGTAGCGCGTATCCCCGATAGGCAAGGGGTGGAACGCGCAGCGGTAAAAATCGCTGCGATCCTGCCGCCGACGCCTCTGCTGCCGCTGGACATTGGCGGGGTGACGATCTGGTGCAAGGCGGAATGCCTGCAACCGATCGGCGCGTTCAAGATACGGGGCGCATGGCACCGGCTGTCTGACCTGAGTGATGAGGAGCGGCAGGCGGGCGTCGTTGCCTTCTCCTCCGGCAATCATGCGCAGGGCGTTGCCTGGGCGGCGAGGCGGCTGGGTGTGCCGGCGACGATTGTGATGCCTGCAGACGCGCCCGCCGCGAAAATGGCCTCGACGATTGCGCTCGGGGCTATGGTCGTGACCTACGACCGGATGACCGAAAGCCGGGAGGAGATTGCGGGGCGGCTGGCGGCGGAAAAGGGCGCTGTGCTGGTGCCGAGCTTCGACGATCCCTGGGTGATCGAGGGGCAGGGGAGCGCGGGAATCGAGATTGGCGCGCAGATGCCGGGCGGGGCGCTAAGCCGCCTTGTGATCCCCTGCGGCGGCGGCGGGCTGGCGAGCGGATGCGCGCTGGCACTGCCGGAGGCGCAGGTGACGGCCGTGGAGCCGGAGGGCTGGGCCGATATGGGCGAGTCGCTCCGTGCGGGAGAGATTGTACCGGTCGGGCCAAATCCGCCTTTCACAAGCTGCGATGCATTGCAGACGGTGCGGGTTGCGCCGCTGACCTTCGGGATATTGCAGGGCCGGGGCGCCGTGGGCGTCAGCGTGACCGAGGCGGAGATCGGCGCGGCGATGCGGTTGGCGATGACGCAGCTTGGGCTGGTGCTGGAGCCAGGCGGGGCGGTCGCGCTGGCGGCCGTAGTCGCGGGGAAGGTCGCGCCGGTCGAGGGGATGGCGGTGCTGCTGTCCGGGAGGAATGTCGATCCGGGGCGGTTCCGGGCGATGACAGAGACCTAGTTTGAGCCAGCTCTTGTGCTCCTGCGAAGGCAGGAGTCCAGATCAAACGCTGGAACTGGGTTCCTGCCTTCGCAGGAACACGAAATGGGAATCTCTCAAAAACTTGCGCCGTCGACCTTTGTGATTTTCAGCGTGTCGATATCGACTTCCGGCACGCAGCGCAGATTAACCGCGCGCATCTCCGTGCCGTCTGGCATCGCGCTGGCTGCAAAAGCCTGGGTTCCGCAGGTGGTGCAGAATTGATGGTTGATCTTGTGCTTATAGAATGCGTAGCTGCCGAGCGCGTCAGCCCCGCTTTTCAGGGTGAACTGAGCGGCGGGCACGAAGGTCAGGACGAAGCCCTTGCGCGAACAGTGCGAGCAGTTGCAGGTCATGGCCTCCAAGGGCGGGTCTGCGTCCACGCTGAACATCACCTTGCCGCAGTGGCAGCTTCCTTCGTAGGGCATGTTTCTGTCTCCCATATGGCTGGGCAAATATAGCCGTTCGTTTCGAGCGCAGTCGAGAAACCGCGCGCCTGTTTCTCGACTGCGCTCGAAACGAACGGAGGCGAGAGGCGATACCGAGACAATATCCTAGCTGATCATCCGTTCCAGCGTCTCGATCACGTCCGCCTCCGCCGCCGGTTTGTCGCGGCGGATGCGGGAGATGCGGGGGAAGCGCATGGCGAGGCCGGATTTGTGGCGCTTGCTCTGGTGGATGGAATCGAAAGCGACTTCCAGCACCAGCGTCTTTTCTACCTCGCGCACCGGGCCAAAGGTCTTGATTGTGTTGGTCCGCACGAAGCGGTCCAGCCACTTCAGCTCCTCGTCTGTGAAGCCCGAATAGGCCTTGCCGACGGGTAGCAGTTCGCCCTCCGCATTCCAGCAACCGAAGGTATAGTCGGAATAGAAGGAGGAGCGTTTCCCATGACCGCGCTGGGCGTACATCATCACGCAGTCGGCGGTGAGCGGGTCGCGCTTCCATTTGTACCAAAGGCCCGTGCGACGGCCCGCGACATAGGGACTGTCCCGGCGCTTGAGCATCACGCCCTCGATGGCGGCTTCGCGCGCGCCGGCGCGAATGTCGCCCAGGGCCTCGAAATCCGGGGCGTCGATGATGGCGGAGATATCGAAGCGGGCCGGATCGAGTGACGTCATGAAGGCTTCCAGGCGGGCGCGGCGCTCGGTCCAGCCCAGCGCGCGCAGATCCTCCTCGCCGTCCAGCAAGAGGTCGTAGAGGCGGACGAAGGCGGGATAGTCGCCCAGCATCTTTGCCGAGACGGTCTTGCGGCCGAGGCGTTGCTGCAGGGCGTTGAAGCTGGCGGCGGACCCGCCGTGCTGTTCCGCACCCTGAACCTCGCCCTTCACCAGCAGTTCGCCGTCCAGCACGGCATGGCCAGAGAAAGCCTCTGCAATTTCCGGAAAACTGCCGGTGATGTCGTCTCCGGCGCGGCTGTAGAGGCGGGTTTCCTTGCCCGTGCCGACGATCTGGACGCGGATGCCGTCCCATTTCCATTCGGCGGCATAGTCGGCCAGGTCGACCGTGCCGTCCTCCAGTGGATGGGCGAGCATGAAGGGGCGGAAGAAGGGCGTGCCCGCAGGGTCCGGGCGGTCGCCGCGTCCCTCCGCCCAGCCGAACAGGGCCGCATAGGGCGGGGTGAGGGCGTGCCAGACCTCCTCAACCTCGTCTATATCGAGGCCGAACGCTTGGGCGAGGCCGGTCTTGGCGAGGCGGGCGGAGATGCCGACCCGAAGTCCGCCGGTGGCGAGCTTCAGCAGGGCGAAGCGGCCGCTGGCGTCGAGATGGTCCATCATGGCGGCAAGTGCGGCAGGAGCACCGGAGCGGCTGACGGAGGAGAGACGCTCAACGACGGCGCCGACGGTGAGGGAGCCATCATCAATCTCGGCTGGCTGATCCTCGCGCTTGGGCCAGAGCAGGGCGACGGTCTCCGCGAGGTCGCCCACATAGTCCCGGCTCATTTCGAACAGGATGGGATCGACGCGCTCACGGATCATATCGCCGATTGCGGACGCCTTGACGGCCTTCAGGTCGAGATTGCCGGTGAGCGCGGCCAGCGCCCAACCACGGTCGGGATCTGGCGCGGTGCGCATATAGTCGGCGATCAGGTCCAGCTTCCCGTTGCGGGAGCGGGTGTAGACGAGGCCGTCGAGGAGCTGGGAGAATTGCCTCATCGTTCCTCCCTCCCGTGCTCCTGCGAACGCAGGAGCCAAGTATTCTGGACGCTGCGCATTAGACCCTGGGCTCCTGCGTTCGCAGGAGCACTGAGAGAGACGGCAACTTTCATCCCTCGTCCTCATCTTCACGCCCCACTAGCGCCAGCGCCTTGGCGCGCATCTGGCGCATGGTGCACCAGTGGACCAGCGCATCGTCGCGGCCGTGAGTGACCCAGGTTTCGGAAGGGGCGACCTCGGCTATGGTATCGGTCAGCTCGTCCCAATCGGCATGGTCGGAGATGATGAGGGGCAGTTCGACATTCTTCTGCCGCGCGCGCTGGCGGACGCGCATCCAGCCGGACGCCATGGCCGTGATAGGGTCCGGCAGGCGGCGGCTCCAGCGGTCGTTAAGGGCCGACGGCGGGGCGATGATGATGGCGCCGCGCATCTCCTTCGCGTCGATGCCTGTCGCGAGGCGCAGGTCGCCCATCTCGATGCCGAAATCCGCATAGAGGGCGCACATGCGTTCGAGCGCCCCGTGGATATAGATTGGGTCATGGTGGCCCCGGCCGCGCAGTTCGCAGATGATCCGCTGCGCCTTGCCCAAGGCGTAAGCGCCAACCAGCACGCAGCGATCCGGATTGGCGTGGAGCGCGCCGAGCAACCGGTCGATCTCGCTGCCGGTGTCGGGATGGCGGAACACTGGCAAGCCGAAGGTCGCCTCCGTGACGAAGATGTCGCAGGGGGTGACTTCGAACGGCGCGCAGGTCGGGTCAGGACGGCGCTTGTAATCGCCGGTGACGACAACGCGCTCGCCCGCATGTTCTAGCAGGATCTGGGCGGAACCCAGGACATGGCCGGCGGGGATGTAGCTGATGGCCACGCCGCCCAGGCGGATGCTCTCGCCATAGGCCATCGGCGTGCCCTCCGCCGTGCCGTAGCGCAGCGCCATGATGCCGAGCGTCTCTCGCGTCGCCCAGACATGGCCGTGGCCGCCGCGCGCATGATCGGCATGGCCGTGCGTGACCAGCGCGCGTTCGCGGGGAAGGGATGGGTCGATCCAGGCGTCGGCGGGGCGGACATAAATGCCGCTTGGGTGCGGTTCGATCCAGTGCGGGGCGGGCGGCATAGCCCATCAATGTGGGACCGTGGGTGGATGTTCCGCAAGGGGGAGAAGAAGCCGCGCCTTGCCGCCGTTCAACCCGTCCGGCCGGTTGCGGAAATACCGAGCATGCGCGAAGCGGTCTCCCGCTCGCCCATGACCACATCGGGCACACCCAGCCGCCTGAGATGTTCTACCTCTCCATCGGAATGGGCGCGGGCGATCACGCGGATGGCGGCGTTCAGCTTCATCGCGCGCTGAAAGATCGCGCCGGCCTCATAGCCTTCGGGAATGGCGATAAGCAGCGTTCCGGCCCTGTCGATACCGGCCGCCTCCAGGACGCGCCCCTCCACGGCGTTGCCCTTCACCACCTCATATCCATCCTCGACGGCGCGTTTGGCCTGCTCGTTCTTGTCTTCGATGATGACCAGATGGCCACTGCGGTTGCGCAGTTCCGCCGCGATGATGCTGCCGACCCGGCCATAGCCGACGAGGATCATATGGTCGTTGCGCGCGGGTTGCTTCGCCGCGGCTGTCTCATCCGGTTCCTCATCCTCCTCCTTCGCGGACGTGACGAAGGAGAACAGGAACGGATTGAGGAAGATGGATATCAGTGCGCTTGCCAGGATCAGGTCACGGGCGTCGGGCGGCAATATCTTGAGACCGGTGCCCAGCGCGGCGAGAATGAAGGAGAACTCGCCAATCTGGGCCAGGCTGGCGGCGATGGTGAGGGCCACCCGGCTGGAATGCCGGAAGAAGCGGACGATGAAATAGGCCGCGACGGACTTGCCGATCATGATGATGGCGACGGAGGCCAGCAAGGGCGCAGGCTGCTTCATCAGGATGGCGGGATTGAACAGCATGCCGACGGACACGAAGAACAGCACGGCAAAGGCGTCGCGCAGGGGCAGCGTTTCCTCCGTCGCCCGGCGGCTGAGCGGCGTCTCGCCCAGGATCATGCCCGCGAAGAAGGCGCCAAGCGCGAAGGAGACGTCGAAGATCATCGCTGCGCCAAAGGCGACGCCAAGCGCGATCGCCAGCACGGCGAGGCGAAACAGCTCCCGCGATCCGGTATGTGCGACCCAGTGCAGGGCCGATGGGATGACGCGCCGTCCGACCACCAGCATCAGGGCGAGGAAGCCCGTAACCTTGAATATGGTGACTGCGAGAGGTTTCAATATGGCGGAAAAGCCCGCCTCCGCGCCCTCGGAGCCATGCCTGATCTCGGCCAGCGCAGGCAGGAGAACGAGGGCGAGAACCATCACAAGATCCTCGACGATCAGCCAGCCGACCGCGATGCGGCCCCGTTCCGTGTCCACCAGGTCCCGCGCCTGAAGCGCTCGGAGCAGGACTACGGTGCTTGCCACGGACAGCGCCAGGCCGAAGACGAAGCCGGACAGCATGTTCCAGCCCATGAGCCAGGCAAGGCCCATGCCGAGCAATGTCGCCACGGCGATCTGCGCAATCGCCCCCGGAATGGCGATCTTCCGGACGGACAGCAGGTCGCGCAGGGAGAAATGCAGCCCCACGCCAAACATCAGCAGGATCACGCCGATCTCGGCGAGTTCGTTCGCCAGCTTTGTGTCGGCGACAAAACCCGGCGTGAACGGGCCGACGAGGATGCCGGCCAGCAAATAGCCCGCGATCGGCGAAATTTTCAGCCTTTGGGCAATCGCGCCCATCAGGAACGCGACCACCAGACCAGCGACGATAGTGGCGATCAGCGGCGAATAATGCGGCATGGGCTTCCCCGGATTAATTCCAATATGGGCCGCCGGAACGGTTTCGCGCAGCTTACGCCCGCGCCGTCCCGGCGGCGTTATGCATTTGCTATTCCGCCGAAACGGTGACCAACGCGGCCATGATGCCGGCGGCGCCGGCCATGCCCATCAGCACGGTCGGCATGAACCACCAGGGCGGTTTCTTGCGTTTTCTTATCATGGATATTCCTCGCTCTATGGCCGCGCGCGGATGGCGTTCCATCGGCGCCAGCGTTCGCGCCAGCCAGGCCATGAAGGATTGGCGGCCGGTGACGGCCGCCCACTGTCATCCGGCCGCGGGAGGGCCGCGAGGGAGGATGACTGCGAAAAGGCCGGTTGGCGCTATCTGGTCGCTTTGTGACGTGAATGCGGGCGATAGCGTCGCGATGGCGATTGTCTGAACAGCGTTTGCCGACGCGATTGCCAGATCATGCCAGGATCGCCAACCACCATGGGGTGCGGGCTTTATGCTGTCCTTGTCCGCAATCTTTTCTACCGCTGGCACGGCCTTGGTCGATTTTGCGCGCAGGGCAACGACCGAATTGGACGGATTGAAAGCGGACCCGCGGGATTCGCTGCCCGGCAGGCCGGACGGCACAATCGCGCATAGCAAGGCGGTTGCGATGGCGAGCCAAAGCGCGCCGAGAAACGGCAGTTTTTCCGTCAGGCGCCGAGGTTTCGATTCGCTCACATGCTATCAATGACCCAAGGAGCGATGGGTTGCACTAACGTAACGATGAAAAGAGGCCGTCAGCCGCTTTTTCCGGCCGGAAACCCGGCCGGGACGGCGCTTCAGGCGGCTTTCGCCTCGCGCAGTTCAAGCCGGTCCCAGATTTCCACCAGCGCGCTGACCAGTTCCCGCATCATGCTCTCGTCATGCGCCGGACCAGGGGTGAAGCGAAGCCGTTCCGTGCCGCGGGGGACGGTGGGATAATTGATGGGCTGCACATAGACGCCATATTCGGCGAGCAGGATATCGCTGATCCGCTTCGCCTTCACCGGATCGCCGACCATCAGGGGCACGATATGGGTGGTGGAGGGCATGACAGGCAGGCCGGCCTCACCCATCATGGCCTTGAGCCGGGCGGCGGCGGCCTGCTGGCCCTGGCGCTCCTCGCTCGATGACTTGAGATGGCGGACGCTGGCGAGCGCGCCTGCAACCAGAACCGGCGACAGAGAGGTGGTGAAAATGAAGCCGGGCGCATAGCTGCGGATCACATCGACGATCATCTGGTCGGCGGCGATATAGCCGCCCATCACGCCGAACGCCTTGCCCAGCGTTCCCTCAATGATGGTCAGGCGGCCGGCAACCTCATCCCGGTCGGAAATGCCGCCGCCGCGCGGGCCATACATGCCCACCGCATGAACCTCATCCAGATAAGTGAGGGCATTGAACTCGTCGGCAAGGTCGCAGAGCGCCGAGATCGGCGCGACGTCGCCATCCATCGAATAGACCGATTCGAACGCGATCAGCTTCGGCGCTTCGGGATCGGCGGCGGCCAGAAGCTCCCGCAGATGCTCGACATCATTGTGGCGGAACACCTGCTTCTCACAGCCCGAATTGCGAATGCCCGCAATCATCGAGGCGTGATTGAGTTCGTCCGAGAAGATGATGCAGCCCGGCAGCAGCTTTGCCAGCGTGGAAAGGGTCGCCTCATTCGAGACATAGCCGCTTGTGAACAGCAGCGCCGCTTCCTTCCCATGCAGGTCTGCAAGTTCGCTTTCCAGATCAACATGATAGTGGGTGTTGCCGCCGATATTGCGAGTGCCGCCGGACCCAGCGCCGACATCGTGCAGCGCTTCTTCCATCGCGGCGATGACCTTGGGATGCTGACCCATGGCGAGATAATCGTTGGAGCACCATACAGTGATCGGCTTCGGCCCATTATGGCCGTGAAAGCAGCGTGCGTTGGGGTAAGCGCCCTTGTTGCGCAGGATATCGATAAAGACCCGGTAACGGCCCTCGCCATGAAGGCGCTCGATCGCCTGGCTGAAGATGTGCTTGTAATTCACGCCTTAATCCCGCTTCCTCATCCCCTTATCCGGGGCATTTATACGCTGAACCAAGGATTTGCCAGCGATAACGGTTCGCAACTTTATGGCTATTCCCGATCACTGCAATCGGACATTCGGTCCATGTACCAAAAGGGGGCTTGCCGGGGGGCGAATGGCGATCCGCCCTATAATCCCTCAATGCGCGTGAGGCCGTAATCCATAAGCGCCGGGCGCAGCGCCTCCACATCCGGGTCGAGCCGGGTGAAAACGGCGATGCCTTCCTGCCGGGCCGCCGGCCAGGATTGTCCCTGGGTCAGATAGGCGATGCGCCGGGCAATGCCGGGACCGCCATGGGTGAAGACCAGCGGCCGGAGACTGGCGGCCTCCAGTTCCGGCTGAACCAGCGGGAAATGGGTGCAGGCAAGCACCACCACGTCCATCCGGTCGCCGCCGGGTTGATCGAACAGACCCGCCAGCGCATCCCGCGCCACGGCCGGATCGAGCGGCTCTCCGCGCAGTTTCGCTTCGGCGAGCGCGACCAGTGCGGCGGAGCCATGACGCAGAATGATGCAATCCGCGCCATGTTCGGCGGCGAGCCGGTCGACATAGGGCTGACGCACGGTGGCGTCCGTGCCGAGCACGCCTATGACGCGGCTTTTCGATTGCAGGGCGGCGGGCTTGATGGCGGGAACAGTGCCGACGACCGGGATATCGAGCGCCGATCGCACGGCCGCCAGGGCAATGGTGGAGGCAGTGTTGCAGGCGATGACGGCAAGGCGGGGGCGGTAGCGTTCGACCAGGCGGCCCAGAAGCGCCGGAACGCGGGCGGCGATTTCCGCCTCGCTCTTGGTGCCATAGGGGAAACCGGCGCGGTCGGCGGCGTAGACGATAGGCGCATTGGGCAGGGTTTCGCGGGCGGGGCCGAGGATGGAGAGACCACCGACGCCGGAATCGAAAAAGAGCAGGGGGGCATTTTCGGGGACTGACATGGGGAGGTGATGTCGGGTGATGCCGGATGGGAGTCAACAGTCTCCGGTTGTAGAATATCGCCATCGTCATCCCGGCGAAGGCCGGGATCCCGCTTCTTTTTTCCGACGGCATCGAAGGAACAGCGGGACCCCTGCCTTCGCAGGGGTGACGGACGAGGTAACAGGCCCGAGTTGGGATGACGGCAAGGTTTGGCGGCATAGCGCCACGAATCCCGTTGCCCCGGCGGACTTCGCCTCTATGATCCGCCCGCAATCGAAACCGGGGGACATTCATGCAATCGCTCTGGCAGGCTCCGGCGCTGGCGCTGCTGATCGGCTATTTGTTGGGGTCTGTACCCTTCGGCCTGCTGCTCACGCGTTTGTCGGGCGGTGGTGACCTGCGCAAGATCGGGTCCGGCAATATCGGCGCGACCAATGTCCTGCGCACCGGCAAGAAGTGGCTGGCGGCGCTGACGCTGCTGCTTGATCTGGGCAAGGGCGCAGCGGCGGTGGCGATCGGCGCGCAGATTGTTGACGGCGGCGGTGCAATGGCGGGCGTGATGGCCTTTATCGGCCATTGCTATCCCGTCTGGCTGCGCTTTGCGGGCGGCAAGGGCGTGGCGACGATGATGGGCGTGGTCGCGGCGCTATACTGGCCGAGCGGACTGGTGTTCGCGGGGGTGTGGCTGGGCGCATTATATCTGCTGCGCTATTCCTCGGTCGGCGGCATGTCCGCCGCAGTGAGCGCGCCGGTCGGCGCCTTCGCCTTCGGGCATCTGGAATTTCTGCCGCCATTTCTGGCGATGGCGCTGCTGGTGTTGTGGCGGCACAGGGCGAATATCGCGCGGCTGATGGCGGGCACGGAACCCAAGGTCGGGAAGAAAACGGACGAGGCCGCCTGAGCGTGGAGGCTGACCAGTTCGACCGGCTGCGCCTGATCCGGTCGGCGCAGATCGGCCCGGTGACCTTCCTGCAGTTGCTGGCGCGGTTCGGCACGGCGGGCGCGGCGCTACAGGCTTTGCCGGATCTGGCGGCGCGGGGCGGCGGCAAGGCGCCGCGCATCGCATCCATCGATGATGTGGAACGGGAAGTGGCGGAGACGGTGCGGCTGGGCGCGCGCTATCTGTTCCTTGGCGATCCCGGCTATCCCACTTTGCTGGGCGAGATAGAGAATCCGCCGCCGGCACTGATTTACCGGGGGAATATCGACCTGCTGGCGCGCCGATGCATCGGCATGGTGGGGGCGCGGAATGCATCGGCGGCGGCATGCCGGTTCGCGCGGATGCTGGCGCAGGAACTGGCCGAGCAGGCGAGTGTGGTGTCCGGCCTAGCGCGGGGCATCGATACGGCGGCGCATATCGGCGCGCTGGCGGGCGGCACGGTGGCGGTGATTGCGGGCGGCATCGACGTGGTGTTTCCGCCGGAAAATGCCGAGCTTCAGGAGAAGATCGCCAATGACGGCCTGTTGCTGGCCGAGATGCGGCCGGGAACGCAGCCCCATGCGCGGCATTTCCCGTGGCGTAACCGGATCATCGCCGGGGTCAGCGCCGGGACGGTGGTGGTCGAAGCCGCGCCGCGCTCCGGCTCGCTGATCACAGCAAGGCTTGCGGGAGAAGCGGGGCGGGAGGTGATGGCCGTGCCCGGATCTCCGCTCGACCCACGGGCGCAGGGGTGCAACCAGTTGATCCGTGAAGGCGCCACGCTGATCCAGTCGGCGGCGGATGTGCTGGAGGCGATTGGCCCCATCGATCCCCGGATGGTGCGGCAGGGGCGCTTGGACTTCGAAGGCGGGCCGGTGTCGCCGGATGCCGACGAGGCGTCGCGGCGGTCGGTCGCGAACCTGCTTGGCCCCGTGCCGGTGCCGGTCGATGAGGTTATCCGCCAGTCCGGCATCGTTCCGGCTATCGTTCAGACCATCTTGCTGGAGCTTGAGCTGGCGGGGCGGCTGGAGCGGCACGCCGGGGGGCGGGTGAGCGTCATTGCCTAGAGTGATTTCGAGTGAAATGGAACATTTCACGGCTCGGAAATCACGGCACAATACAAAGCTAGACCGCGATTTTGATTCAATCAAAATCGGACAAGGTCTAGGCGCTTGACGGCGGCCGCAACCCGTTTCCAGACTCGCGCGTACACGTAAGGGACCGATTCAGCATATCATGCAGCTAGTCATCGTAGAGTCGCCGGCGAAGGCGAAGACCATCGAGAAATATCTGGGCGGGGATTTCCATGTGCTGGCGTCCTATGGCCATATCCGGGACCTGCCGGCCAAGGACGGGTCGGTAAACCCCGATGACGGCTTCGCCATGTCCTGGGAGAATTATGGCGACAAGGGCAAGCAGCTCAAGGCGATCAGCGACGCCGCCAAGGGCGCGAGCCGCCTGATCCTGGCGACCGACCCTGACCGGGAGGGCGAAGCGATAAGCTGGCATGTGCAGGAGGTGCTGCGCGCCAAGAAGGCGCTGCCCCAGACGGTCGACCGGGTGACGTTCAATGCGATCACCAAGACGGCGGTGCTGGACGCGATGGCGCATCCGCGCGCGCTGGACGAGGATTTGATCGACGCCTACCGGGCGCGGCGGGCGCTGGACTATCTGGTAGGGTTCACGCTTTCGCCGGTGTTGTGGCGCAAGCTGCCGGGCGCGAAATCCGCCGGGCGCGTGCAGTCGGTGGCCTTGCGGCTGGTCGTGGAGCGCGAACGGGAGATTGAGAGCTTCACGCCGCAGGAATATTGGTCGGTCGCGGCCGAAATGGAGCAGGGCGGGCAGGGCTTCACCGCGCGCCTGACTCGCTGGAAGGGCGAGAAGATCGACCGGCTGACCATCGGCAAGGAAGGCGACGCGCTCGCCGCCAAGGCCGATGTCGAGGCGGGACGCTTCACGGTCGAGAAGGTCGAGACCAAGCCGGTCACCCGCAACCCCCCGCCGCCCTTCACGACATCGACGCTGCAGCAGGAGGCCGCGCGCAAGCTGGGCTTTTCCGCCAGCCACACCATGCGGATCGCGCAGCAGCTCTATGAGGACGGCGCGATCACCTATATGCGGACCGACGGCGTGCAGATGGACGGCAGCGCCATTTCCGCCGCGCGCAAGGCGATCTCCAACCGCTATGACGGCGCCTATGTGCCGGACAAGCCGCGCATCTACCAGACCAAGGCCAAGAATGCGCAGGAAGCGCATGAGGCGATCCGGCCCACGGACTTCTCCCGCGACAAGGTGGGATCGGGCGATCATGCGCGTCTGTACGACCTAGTTTTCAAGCGCGCCCTGGCCAGCCAGATGGCGTCGGCGCGGATGGAGCGCACGACGATTGAGCTGGTCGACGGCACCGGTCAGCATGCGCTGCGGGCCACCGGGCAAGTTGTTATTTTTCCCGGTTTTCTGGCGCTCTATGAAGAAGGCAGGGACGACAGCGAGGATGAGGACGGCAAGCTGCTGCCGCGGCTGTCCGAAGGCGATGTTCCAGCCAAGAAATCCGTCAGCGCCGAACAGCATTTCACCCAGCCGCCGCCGCGCTACAGCGAGGCGAGCCTGGTCAAGCGGCTGGAGGAATTGGGGATCGGGCGGCCGTCCACCTACGCTTCCACGCTGCAGGTGCTGAAAGACCGCGACTATGTGCGCGTGGAGAAGAACCGCTTCTTCGCCGAGGAGAGCGGGCGGCTGGTGACGGCGTTCCTGGAGCGCTTCTTCGAGCGCTATGTCTCTTACGACTTCACGGCGGGCCTTGAGGACGAACTGGACGATATTTCCGGCGGCCGGGCGCAGTGGCAGAAAGTGCTGGAAGCCTTCTGGCGCGATTTCAAGCCCAAGACCGAAGAAGTCATGGCGCAGAAGCCATCCGACATCACCGCCGAGATCGACCAGTTCCTCGCCCCCATGCTGTTTCCGCCCAAGGCGGACGGCAGCGACCCGCGCCTCTGCCCCAATTGCGGCGAGGGCAGACTGAGCCTGCGCGGCGGGCGGTTTGGGGCGTTCATCGCCTGCTCCAACTATCCGGAGTGCAAATATACCCGGAAGTTCGGCCAGCCCGGCAGCGATGGCGCGGCGGACAGCGGGCCGGAGATTCTGGGCCAGCATCCCGAAACCGGGCAGGACATCACCCGCAAGAGCGGCCGTTTCGGCCCCTATATCGAGATGGGCGAGGGCAAGGAGGCCAAGCGCGGCTCCATCCCCAAGGACCTGCCCGATGGCGAGATGACGCTGGACTGGGCGGTGAAGCTTTTGAGCCTGCCGCGCACGGTGGGCGATCACCCGGAAACGGGCAAGCCGATCGTCGCCAATATCGGCCGTTTTGGGCCGTATCTGCAGCATGACGGCAAATATGCCCGGCTGTCCTCGACCGCCGAGATATTCGAGACGGGCATGAACGCCGCCGTCGCGAAGCTGGCGGATGCAGCGAACAAGGGTCCGCGCGCGGGCGGATCGCGGGAACCGCTCAAGGTGCTGGGCGCGCATCCGCGCACGGAAGCCGAGATCAAGCTGATGGAGGGCCGTTATGGCGCCTACGTCACGGACGGCACGACCAACGCCACCCTGCCCAAGACGGTGGACAAGGACCAGTTGACGCTGGAGGAAGCAGCGCAGCTAATTGACGCCCGCGCCGCAGCCGCCCCGGCGAAGAAGGGCAAGAAGAAGGCCGCACCGAAAAAGGCGGCCGCCAAGAAGCCCGCCGCGAAGAAAGCGCCTGCTGCAAAGGCGACGGGGAAAGCGAAGGTGTAAGCCCTACGGAATGCGACCAAAGTCTAAGGTCTTCAGGGCCTTGGCCATGGCGCATTTCACGCTTCATTAAAGGCGATTTGGCATCTCTGACCCCCATATCTAGGGGCGTCGATGGTCTTGACGGTTAAGGGTTTCTGGAAGTGCCTGACGGTGCTGCTGATCAGCGCCGCCGCCCTTTTTGCGTCCCCGGCACTCGCATGCACGGTCAGCGGCACGGTGACGAACAATGTCGGCCCCTATTCCCCGGCGGCGGTCAAGGCGGGGGCGGTGCCCGCGATCAGCAATCAGGCGGGGCTTAGCTGCGGTACGGCTGTGCTGGTGCTGCTCGGCGGCAGCTATATCCGGGCGACCTTCACCAGCGCCAACAACTTCCTGCTGAAGCCATCCAGCGGCGCGAATATCAGCTACACGGCATCGGCCGATTCCAATGCGGCGGTGCCGATCACGCAAGGCGCGACCGTCGACTATATGCAGAATAACCTATTGAATTTACTTGGACTTCTTGGCGGAAGCAATGCGGCATTGCCCTTCTTCATCAAGCCGTCCAGCGCTACTTTGGTGGCGGCGGGCACCTATAGCGATGTCATCACGATCAACTGGAGCTGGCGCCTCTGTTCGGGCGTCTATGTGGCCAATGTCTGTACGCTGGGCACGCTGGATCAAGGCACGGGGCAATCAGTGATCACCGTCAACCTGACCGTCGCGCCGCAGAATATGACGATGGTGATGAGCACGACGACAACCTGGGACACGCTGAACAGCACCACCAATCCGAAGGCGTTGCCGGGCAGCAAGCGGCGGTCGTCCGTGCTGTTGACCAATCCCGATATCGTGCCGCTGGACAGCAATACCGTATCGGTCGTCGTACCGACGCCGGCGGGCACCTATATCGCGCTCGATGGCGATGGCAGTTCAGGCGGGGCGGCGATCCAGTTCACGCAGGGCAATCCGACATCCAACCTGACTTTCACCTACACATCACCCAGCAGCACGAGCGACAATGTGGAGTTTTCGTCGGACGGCGGCAGCAGTTGGGCCTATGTGCCAGTGGCGGGAGATGCGACCAGCCAGTCGGCGGTGACTCATGTCCGCCTGAAACCGCAGGGCGTCATGGCGGCAGGGTCGTCCTTCACGGTTTCCCTGCCTTACGCCGTCAAATAGCGCCTATTTGCGCGGGGCCATGCCGCCAAAAGTGACAAGGCTTTCCGACCCGTCAGCACCGACCGCCGCGACGCCGATGAAGGTATCGTCGACAATGACGTCGAGCGTGGTCGCGGTTCCATCCTTAACCACCCGGCTGTCCGCCCAGTCCTGGCTATCGGCGCGCCGCCAGTAGACACGATAAGCCGATGCGCCGGGCACTGCGTCCCAGCTTACCTTGGTATTCATCGATAGCGCGCCGTCCAGATTGACCGTAGCGGGCGCGGCGGGGGCGGAGGCGAGGGTGGTGAGCGCAGCGATATTGAGCGCCGTCACCTTCGCCAGATAGGGGAAATCCATGCCGTCAACCGTGTCGCCATAGACGCGGCCATTTTCGGTCCGCAGATTTTGGTGCTGGCGGTCGTAATTCTCGATGCCGACGGTGAAGCGGACCGCCGGGAAGCCGAGGTCGAGGAAAGGCGAATGGTCGCCGCCGCGGCCGAAACGGTCCGGGCGGCGGATGGCGAAGACGTCAAGGCCGATGGAGGGTTCCGCCTTGGCGATGGCGTCGACCTTCTTCGCCAGGGCGCGGGACGGGCCGTCATCCTCCCCGCCGATCGCGCGGCGGACGAGGGTCGCCTTGGGATCTTCGGAGGCGCGCGCGCCTTCGGAAAAGACACGGACCCGGTCAGCCACGCGGGTTCCGTCCTGGCCGACCGTATTGCCGACGATGTCGTTGTTCAGCATGGCGCGCACCTGCCAGCCGCGCTCCTTGGCGGTGCGGGCGAGCAACTGTCCGCCCCACAGCCCCTGTTCCTCGCCGGAGAGCAGGGCGTAGACGATCGTCGCCTCAAACTTTCGTCCGGCAAGGATGCGGGCGGCCTCCATGACAAGGGCGCTGCCTGATGCATTGTCGTTCGCGCCAGGGGCGTCGCTGGTAACATCCATGACGTCGGAGACGCGGCTGTCGATATGGCCGGCGACGATGACCACCTGATTGGGATCGCCCGCGCCGCGCTGAATGGCGAGGACGTCCACCACCTCGACCCCCTGTGGAGCGCGCGGACCGGAGAAGGGACCGGCGATGTTCTCGACCGTCAGACAGCCGCCGCAGCCCTTGCCGATCCTTTCGAACTCGGCGGTGGCCCAGCGGCGTGCGGCGCCGATCCCGCGTTTCTTGTCGGTGGTGGAGGACAGGGTATGGCGGGTGCCGAAGCTGACCAGCTTTTCGACCGTGGCTTTCAGCCGGTCCGGGCTGGGTTGCGGATTATTGGCGGGCGCTGGAGCGGCCGCGATCAGCAGCAGGGGGAGGAGGCGTTTCATGACGCCATCATGCCCCCTGCGCAGGCGTGGTTCAACCGGACACCAATGCCGCCGCCCAGAGTTTGTCTTGATATGTGGGAGATTTAGCGTGCTCCTGCGAAAGCAGGAGCCCAGTCCTGCCCTCTGAACTGGGCTCCTGCTTTCGCAGGAGCACGCCTCAGTCGGAGCAGGGCAAAGTCTAGAGGCGAGACAGCGCGAAGTTTAGAGCCGGGGCAGGGTAACGCCGCGCTGGCCCATATATTTGCCCGCGCGGTCGGCATAGCTGGTCTCGCACGGCTCATTGCCCTGCAGGAACAGGAACTGGCAGGCCCCTTCATTGGCGTAGATTTTCGCGGGCAGCGGCGTGGTGTTGGAAAATTCCAGCGTCACATGCCCCTCCCAGCCTGGCTCCAGCGGCGTGACGTTCACGATAATGCCGCAACGGGCATAGGTGGACTTGCCAAGGCAGATGACCAGCACGTCGCGCGGAATGCGGAAATATTCGACCGTGCGGGCCAGCGCGAAGCTGTTGGGGGGGATGATGCAGCAGTCGGTCTTGCGGTCGACCAGGCTGTTGCCATCGAAGTCCTTGGGATCGACTATACTGCTGTTAACATTGGTGAAAATCTTGAACTCGTCCGACACGCGCGCATCATAGCCGTAGGAGGAGAGGCCGTAGCTGATGCAGCCGTCGCGCTTCTGCGCCTCCACGAACGGCTCGATCATGCCGGTTTCGAGGGCCTGGGTGCGGATCCACTTGTCGGAAAGTATGGCCATGAGCGTCAGGCGTCCCTTGATTCAATTGCGGCGCGGGCAAGGCCGGGGGTTATGCCCAGATTGGCGGGTCCGAAGGCGGCGGGCAGGAGGGCGGCGACGCTGTGCGTCTGCACGGCATCGCCCTCCGCAGCGGCACAGAGGATAGCGAGGGTGCGCCCGGCCATCTGTTCGGCCTCGTTCATGATCTGGCGGCAGCGGCCACAGGGGGTGACGACGGCCGCGCCCCCAATGCGTCCCGCATCGTCGATCGCACCGCCCGCAACGGCGATCGCCTCAATATCCGTCAGCCGCCCCTGCGCATTGGCGGCGGCGATGGCGACGGTTTCGGCGCAGAGCGACAGGCCGTAGCTGGCATTCTCGAAATTGCTGCCCTGGATGATCGTGCCGTCGATCAGGCGCACGGCGGCGCCGACCGCGAACCGGCTGTAGGGCGCGTGGGCGTGATGCATGGCGGCGCGGGCGGCCGCGACGAGGGACTGGACGGAAGCAGGGGTGGGGGAGTCTGTCATGGCGCCACGACATCCCATTCCACCGGCGCATCGACCCCGTCAAGGCGGCGCATGTTCGAGGCCGTCCACATCACCCAGGCGCGCCCGGCATAGTCGGGCTTCAGGAAATTGCGGTCCAGCCACAGGGTGCGGTAAATGCCGCCGCCGACATCGTACAGGTCATTGAAATCCTTCGACATGCGCACCACCGCCGTCTTGCCGCTATGCGCCTCTATCAGGTTGAGGAAGGTGTTGAGGCTGGCAAGCACGGAATCCCGGCTCGGGCGCTTGCCGCAATCTGGATTGAACGCCAATCGCACCACGGGCGGGAGCGCCGCATTGTCGCGCGGCACGGTGGTCACGAACATCGTCGCCTGATCGGCGGCGGGGGCACACAAGGAAAAGTCGTGCATGGCGCCGTAGCGCAGGCCGACCTTCCGCGCGCCGGCCCAGTTGGCGGCAAAGGCGGGGTCCCGGTAGGCCGCCCCGGCGGACGCGCGGATATAGGCGAAATCGGCATGGCTGGCGTGCAGCGTGCCCCAGTCGATCGCGCCCGACGTCGAGTCGACGGACACGCCCTGCACGGGATAGTCCCCGCGGGACGGCTCCCACCGTCCGGCATAGACCCAGGCGGCGGAGGCGAGCATGGCGAGGAGAATGAGAGCAAGCCCGGCACGGAACAGCGTGCCGCGATAGGTTGTCCGCGCCATTGCCTCAGCCCTTGATGTGCAGGACGCAGATGAGCGTGAACAGGCGGCGGGCGGTATCGAAATCGACCGTGACCTTGCCCTCCAGCCGCTCCTTCAGGATTTCGGCGGCTTCGTTGTGAATCGCGCGCCGGGCCATGTCCACGGTTTCGATCTGCTGGGCGGTCGCGTTGCGGATCGCCTGATAATAGCTGTCGCAGATCGCGAAATAATCCTTGATCGGCCTGCGGAACCGGGCGAGGCCGAGAATGATCGCCTCCAGCGGCGTGCCGTCCTCCCGGTCGATCTCTATCGCCAGGCGGCCTTCCTCCACGCGCAGGCGGACCTTGTATGGCCCGGCATAGCCGTCCGGCTGTTCGCGCTGGGGCGCGAAATGATTTTCTTCGAGCAGGTCGAAGATCGCGATCCGCCGTTCCTGCTCGACATCGGCATTGCGCCAGATGATCGTTCGCTGGTCCAGCTCAATATCTATGATGCGCGGATCGGCCATAAGAGGGGACAGTCACTGCGGCGGGAAGGCAGGAATTGCAAGGGGCTGCGCGGCGGCGCGGCGCGGCGGGCAAGTTTTGCACAGCTTCTCCACAGCCTGTTCCCATGCCGATCCACAGGGCCGTCGCGCCTTTGGTCTTGCTCCCTTGGCCCAAGAGGAGGATGATAAGGCCATGGTCGAACCGATGAGAGTATTACAGGCGACGGACCCCGCGCGCCCTGAACTTCCCCGCAATGTCGAGGCGGAGGCGGCGCTTCTGGGCGCGCTGATGATCGACAATCGAATCGCCGAGGACGTGCAGATGAAGCTGCGCGCCGAGCATTTCTACGAGCCGCTGCACGGGCGCGTCTATGAAGCGATCATGAAACTGCTTGAGCGGAACATGATCGCCAATCCGGTGACGTTGAAGCCGCTGGTGGAGAGCGATCCGGCGCTCAAGGAACTGGGCGGGCCGGCCTATCTGGCGCAACTGACTGGCAATGGCGCGGCGCTGATCGGCGCGCGGGACTTTGCGGCGCAGATCTATGACCTCGCCCTGCTGCGGCAATTGGTGGAGGTTGGCCGCGATCTGGTTGAACAGGCGCTGGACACCAGCGAGGATGTCGACCCGCGCGGGCAGATAGAGGCGGCGGAAGTCGCGCTCTACAAGGTGTCGGAAGGCGACGGCGAGACTGGATCGGTCAAGAACTTCCTGCAGGCGAGCACCATGGCGGTGCAGGTGGCGGAGCGCGCGCTGAACAGCGGCGGCCATTTGTCGGGCATCACCACGGGCCTGACCAGCCTCAACGAGAAGATCGGCGGCCTGCACAATTCGGACCTCATGATCCTGGCGGGACGTCCGGGCATGGGCAAGACGTCGCTGGCGACGAACATCGCCTATAACGCCGCCTCGCGCTGGCTGCGGGACGATGCGGACGGGATCGAGCCGGCCAAGAATATGGGCGCGCGCACGGCCTTTTTCAGCCTGGAAATGTCGGCGGATCAGCTCGCCACCCGCGTTCTCGCCGAACAGTCGGGGATCAGCGGCGAGGCGCTGCGCATGGGCAAGATCAGCCGGCAGGATTTCCAGAATCTGTCGCGTGCGGCTCGCGAATTGCAGGAATTGCCGCTCTACATCGACGATACGCCGGGCCTGACGATCGCGGCGCTGCGCACGCGGGCGCGGCGTTTGAAGCGGCGGCACGACATTGGCTTCATCGTCGTCGACTATCTCCAGCTTCTTCAGGGCACGTCCAAATCGGGCGACAACCGTGTGCAGGAAATCTCCGAAATCTCGCGCGGATTGAAAACGCTGGCCAAGGAGCTGAACGTGCCGGTGCTGGCGCTGTCCCAGCTCAGCCGCGCGGTCGAACAGCGCGAGGACAAGCGGCCGCAGCTATCGGACCTGCGCGAATCGGGATCGATCGAGCAAGACGCCGACATGGTGTGGTTCGTGTTCCGCGAGGATTATTATGTGTCCGCCCGCCAGCCGCGCGATACGGAGAGCGAGGAACATAAGCAGTGGGCGGAGGAGATGGAGCGCATCTATGGCCTGGCCGAATTGATCATCGCCAAGCAGCGCCACGGCGCGACCGGCAAGGTGCGCATGAAATTCGACGCCAAGATCACGCGGTTCAGCGATCTGGCCGAGGACGCCTATGCGGGGTCCAGTTACGACGATTAACCTGTGCTGGTGACAGGCGATCCCCATTCCCGTTCGGGCTGAGCCTGTCGAAGCCTTGTCCTGCACTTCGAAGGAAAGGACAGCCCTTCGACAAGCTCGGGGCGAACGGAGTCGATGTAGCCGAGGCGATCAAGTGTTCCTGCGAAAGCAGGAGTCCAGTTCAGGCGGCAGATCTGGGCTCCTGCTTTCGCAGGAGCACTGTGGAAGTAGGCGGCGAATATCCGCCTATGTCGCGACGCTCTTGATCCACCCGTCGACTTGCCGCTCCAATATCGACAGCGGCATCGGGCCTTGCTTAAGAATCTCGTGGAATTGCTTGATATCGAAGCGTTTCCCTAGAGCATCCTGCGCCTTCTTCCGCGCAGCGACCCATGTGCCGTGGCCGACCTTGTAGCTGCACGCCTGCCCGCCCTGGGTGCAGTAGCGCTCGACTTCGCGCTGCGAACGGGGACGGGCGAAGCCGGTTTTCTGGACCAGATAGTCGGTCGCCTGTTCGCGGGTCCATTTCTTCGTATGGATGCCGGTATCGACAACCAGCCGCGCGGCGCGGAACAGGAAGGATTGGAGATAGCCCGCCCGCTCCAGCGGGGTGGCGTAGCCGCCAAGCTCGTCGGCAAGCTGCTCGGCATAGAGCGCCCAGCCTTCGCCATAGGCGCTCATGAAGCCGACCTTGCGGATCATCGGGATATCGGTCGAAAGCTGCGCGATCGAATTCTGGAGATGATGGCCCGGAACGCCCTCATGATAGGTGAGCGAGGGCAGGGAATATTTCGGCCAGTCGCCGACATCCTTCAGGTTGATGAAGTAGATGGCCGGGCGGGAGCCGTCGAGCGCGGCGCGGTTATAATAGCCGTTGGATGCGCCATCCTGAATCTCCACGGGGACGGCGCGGATTTCCAGCGGCACGTTGGGCACGGTCGCAAAGACCTGCGCCAGTTTCGCCTGCATGGCGGCGTTGCTGCTGTTCAGGCCGTCGATCAGGGTAGTCCTGCCCTCGGCGGTATTCGGATAAAGCTGTTCCGGTGAGACGTTGAGAGCGGCGAGGCGGGCGCCGACTTCGCCCTGGGTCATGCCCTGCGCCTTTAATATGGCATCAAGGGCGCCGCTGATTTCAGCGACTTGATCCAAGCCCATCTGGTGCACCTGATCCGGCGTCAGGTCGGTGGTCGTCGCCTGATTGAGCGCGGCAGCGTAGATCGCGTCCCCCTGCGGCACGCGCCAGACGCCATCGCCTGCCGCGGTTTTCGGCCGCAGTTCCCTGAGGAGCGCAATCTGGCGGTCGAGGGCGGGATAGACGGCGGCCTCGACGATTTTGGCGGCCTGGGCCTGCCAGTCGCCGGGGATGTTTTTGGCGGCCGCGCGTTTCGCGAGGGACTGAACGATGCTGCTCGACGCGGCGGGCTGACCGCGCAGCTTCTCCATCTGCGCCAGGGTCAGGTCCAGCGACCAGCCGGGCGCGAGATAGCCGCGCGCCGCCTCCGCCTTCTGCACGGCGGTATCGGTGTCGAGCGATGCGGCGAAGGCGTCGAGCCGGGCGAGATAGGCGTCGCAATCGTCCTTCGCCGCGATCGTGTGAGCGGTGTTGAGGAAATCGGGGGTCGAGAAATAGGCGCCGCCCTGCTGGAAGATCCGGTAGGGCCGGATGACCGAGGCGAGGCCGAAGCGTTCCGGCGCGACGGTCTGCTGCTCCAGCGTGTAGGCGACAATCTCGCGGTTGAGCGCGGCGGCGGGCGAGAGAGGCTTGCCCTTGAAGGCGTTTACCTCCGCCAGACCCTGCTTCGCCAGCGCGAGGCGGCGTTTGATGCCGGTGTCGCTATTATCGTCCAGCTTCGCCTTCGCCGTGGCGCGATCGCCCTTGGCGAGACCGAGGCTGGTCACCAATTGGGGCGAGTTGTCCAATGTCCGCTGAAAGATCGTGTCGAAGGCGGCATTGAGTTGCTGGTCAGCATTGCCGGTCTGCGCCAGCACGCCCCGCGCGCCTGCGGCAAGGACGGTGGCTCCGGCGGCGGCGATAAAGTGTCGGCGATCCATGCGTCGCATTCCTCCTGTTACCCCCGAAAAGAGGGTCTAGGCGGAATTGGCGCGGCGGAAAACCCCGCTGCGGTGAGCCGTCAGTCCAGGAAAATCTGACGGCGGTAGAGTTTTGCGCTGGTCTGGAACAGGGCGCGCGTCGATGGACCGGCGCGATCGAGCAAGCGATCCACCTGTTCCGGCAAGTGACCATCATCGCCGGTGCCATCGTCAAAGGCCATCGCCCACTGGCCGAACTGCCGTTCGGTCACATATTCCTCGCCGACGATCACAAGGCCATGATGGCGCGGGTCGCGCTGGATGAGGGCATAGATGCGTTTCACCGCATCCTCCGTACCCTCCAGCACCTGGACAAAGCGGCGGGAGTTGAACAGCAACAATCCCGTGACGTCATGTTCAGCGTTCCGGCCACGCGCCTCCGCCAGAATGGTTTCGCATTCGGCGACATCAATGCCGTCGCGAGCGGTACTGATGTAGGTGAGCTGGAAAACGCCTGTCATACAGGTATCATAACAGCAGCAGAACAAGCTGCACTGATCTGGATCAACCCCAGTTTGCCGCCTTCATTATCTGAATCGCGATGTGTTCCTGCGAAAGCAGGAGTCCAGTTCAGACATGGGGCCTGGACTCCTGCTTTCGCAGGAGCACGGTTTTGCCCGAAGATGGATTGGACGCTTTAGAAAACGGGCTGGTTGGCCGGGTCTTCCGCGTCGCCAATGGGGGTGGACGGCGTGTGGATGCCGCATTCCACCTTGTCCCATCCGCGCCAGCGCCCGGCGCGGGGATCCTCGCCCTCCTGCACTTTCGATGTGCAGGGTTCGCAGCCGATCGAGAGGTACCCCTGCGCCTCCAGCGGATGGCGGGGCAGGTTGTGCGCCTCGAAATAGGTCTCCAGATCGGCCTTGGTCCAGTCGCCCAGCGGGTTGAGCTTCAGGCGGCCATTCTCGACCTCGAAACGGGGGATGTTCTGCCGGGTGACGGACTGGAACGCCTTGCGGCCGGAAATCCAGGTGTCGAGACCCTCCTTGGCGCGGGCCATCGGCTCAACCTTGCGGATTTCGCAGCAGCCGTCCGGGTCATAGGACCAGCGCAGACCGGTCTCGTCCTTCTTCGCAATCACGTCTGGATCGGGAACGACCGTGAAGCTGTTCTGGATGCCGAATGCGGCGACCAGCGTGTCGCGATATTCCAGCGTTTCCGGGAACATCTTGAGCGTATCGACGAAAATCACCGGCACGGAGGGGTCCGCCTGCGCGATCAGGTGCAGCAGCACGGCGCTTTCAGTGCCGAAGGACGAAACGGTCGCGACATTGCCCAGCACGCCCTCGGCAAAGAGGGTGCGGAGCATCGCATCCGTTTCCACGCCCGCGAACCGCGCGTTGAGCGCATCCGCATCCGCCTGGGTAAAGGCGGGGCGGGCGTCGATCACGTCAAGCTGGCGGGCGGCGGCTTCAGCCATCTATTTTCTCCGGGTGGCGCTTCGCCCAGACGGGCGTGCGGCCATCAATGGTCTTTTGATAAACGTCATCGTAACGCTCCAGCGACGCCTTCACGACGGCATCGTCGAGCGGATGATTGGGCTTGAATACGTCGAAGCCGCAGCGGCGCATGGCGGGAAGCTGATCGACCAGAACGTCGCCCACGGCGCGCAGTTCGCCCTCATAGCCTGCCTCGCGCAGAATACGGGCGGCCGAATAGCCACGGCCGTCGCCGAACGCGGGGAAGTTCACTTCCACGAGCGATAGGCGATCCAGATGCGGCAGCAGGTCGCGCGCATCCTCGCCCGGCTCGATGCGGACGGCGGTGGCGTTCGACTGGCCGGTGAAGGCCTCGACCGTGACGGCGGGCTCCTGTGCGGCGTCGCCGGTGCGGAAGGACAGGAACTCAGCCATAGATGGCCTCCTTGAAAGGCTTCATGCCGAGACGGCGATAGGTATCGAGAAAACGCTCGCCCTCCTGCCGTTCGGAAACATAGAGGTCGGTGACTTTCTCGATGGCATCGACAATGCCGTCCTCGCCAAAGCCGGGGCCGGTGATCGTGCCGATGCTGGCGTCCTCCGCACCCGATCCGCCGAGCAGGAGCTGGTAATTCTCCACGCCCTTCCGGTCGACGCCAAGGATGCCGATATGACCGGCATGATGGTGGCCGCAGGCGTTGATGCAGCCGGAAATCTTGAGCTTCAGCTCGCCGAGATCACGCTGGCGCTGCGGGTCGGCGAAGCGCTGCGCGATCTTCTGCGCGACCGGGATGGAGCGGGCGTTGGCGAGGCTGCAATAATCCAGGCCGGGACAGGCGATCATGTCGGTGATGAGGTCAAGGTTCGACGCGCCGAGGCCCGCCTCGTCCAGTTGCTGCCACAGCGTGTAGAGGTCCGCCTTCTTCACATAGGGCAGGACGATATTCTGGGCGTGGGTGACGCGCACCTCATCCATCGAATAGCGCTCGGTCAGGTCGGCGATCAGCTCAATCTGCTCGGCCGAGGCGTCGCCGGGGATGCCGCCGGTGGGCTTCAGGCTGATATTGACGATCGCATAGCCGGGCTGCTTGTGCGCGACGACATTCTGGTCGAGCCAGAGAGCGAAGTCGGGATCGGAGCGGTCCACCGCTTCCGGCAGGCCGGTTTCATAGGCCGGATCGGCGAAATAGGCGCGAATACGGTCAAGCTCGGCCACGGGCGGGTCAATGCCCAGCGTCTTCATATGGGCGAATTCTTCCTCGACCTGACGGCGATATTCGTCAGCGCCGAGTTCATGGACGAGGATCTTGATCCGCGCCTTATACTTGTTGTCGCGGCGGCCGTAGCGGTTGTAGACGCGCAGGCATGCCTCGGCATAGGAGATCAGCTCCTCCTCCGGCACGAAGTCGCGGATTTCCGGGGCGATCATAGGCGTGCGGCCCATGCCGCCGCCGACGAAGAATTTCGCGCCGACCTTTCCGTCGCGCTTCACCAGCTCAATGCCGATGTCATGCAGGCGCATCGCCGCGCGATCTTCTTCGCTGGCGATGACGGCGATCTTGAACTTGCGCGGCAGGTAGGTGAATTCCGGGTGGAAGGTCGACCATTGGCGCAGCAGCTCCGCCCAGGGACGGGGATCGGCGACCTCGTCAGCGGCGGCCCCGGCATATTGGTCGGAGCTGATGTTGCGGATGCAATTGCCGCTGGTCTGGATGGCGTGCATCTCCACCGTGGCGAGATCGGCCAGGATGTCCGCGGCGTCCTCCAGCTTGATCCAGTTATACTGGATGTTCTGGCGGGTGGTGAAATGGCCGTAGCCCTTGTCATATTTGCGCGCGATATGGCCGAGCATGCGCATCTGCTTGCCCGACATCGTGCCATAGGGAACGGCCACGCGCAGCATATAGGCGTGTAGCTGGAGATAGAGGCCGTTCATCAGGCGCAGGGGCTTGAACTGATCCTCGGTCATCTCACCGGCAAGGCGGCGGCGGGCCTGGTCGCGGAATTCCTCCACGCGGGCGTCGACGATCTCCTGATCATATTGGTCGTAACGATACATGGGTTCAGGCCTTCACGATTGGGATATCGGCGTTGATGGCGAGGTCCGTGCGGACGGTCGGTCCGCTCGCCCGGATGCGTTCCTTGATGTGCAGGGGCAGGGGGCCGGAAGCGGTGGCTTCGGCCTCCACGGAATAACCGGCATTGACGTTCCGCGCGGCGCTTTCGCGCGCAAGGATGGCGTCCGCCTCGCTGCCCGCATCCACGGCCTCGCCGACATGGCGGGACCAGCCGGAACCCGTCCACCAGATCACGTCCCCCGACGCCAGGTCATTTCCAGTCAGCAAAATCACGCAAGACTCTCCGCATATGCCGCAATGGCGGCCAGTTTATCCTTGGCGTTCGAACGCAGCACGACTTCGCCGACGACGATCAGCGCGGGGCTTTTCACGCCCTCGCGCACGACCATGTCGCCCAGGTCGGCCAGCAGCGAGCGCATGGCCCGGCTGTCGCCGCGCGTGCCCTTTTCGAGAACCGCGACCGGCGTGGCGGGCGAAACGCCGTCCGCCATCAGCTTGTCGGCAATGTCGGACGCTGTCGCGACGCCCATATAGATGACCAGCGTGCGGCCCTTGCCGGCAAGGCCCGACCAGTCCTGATCGGTGAGGCCCTTGCACTGCCCGGCGACAAAGGTGACGGCGCTGGAGGCATCACGATGGGTGAGGGGAAGCTGAGCCTCCGCCGCGCAGCCGATCGCCGCGCTGATGCCGGGGACGACTTCCACCCGCACGCCGGCGGCGCGGCAGGCTTCTACTTCCTCACCACCACGGCCGAAGATGAAGGGGTCTCCGCCCTTCAGTCGAACGACATCCTTGCCGGAGAGCGCCTCGCGCACCAGCAGGGCGTTGATTTCCTCCTGAGGCAGCGAATGGCGGCTGCGGCTCTTGGCGACGGAAATGCGGCGCGCATCAGGCCGGATCATGCCCAGGATCGCGGGATCGACCAGCCCGTCATGCACCACCAGGGATGCGGCGGCCAAAAGGCGCGCGGCGCGCAGCGTCAGCAGCTCCGGGTCGCCTGGACCCGCGCCGACCAGATACACTGTTCCAGGCGTAGAATTATTCATGCTGCCCAGATGCCCCCCGTCTCGCTGCATCGCAACGGAGAATGTATATGCGTGAGGCTAGTAAATGTTTCGTTGCGGGATGTGCGGGACTGTTCGGGGGCGGGTGGAATGGGTGGTTAGGGGACTGTCTGGTTATGAGAGAGCATTCGCATGAAGCGGACGATGTTGCTTTGCTCTAACACAGCGGAGATAAAGCCATGTGGCACGTCTTATTACATCATTTATCGCCCTTCTAGGCGTCTTGTCTGCTGAAGCGGCAATAGGCTGTAGCCCTGCGAAATTAACTCAAACGACATCGGAAACGAAAGTGATGGCACGGAAGGCCTTCCAGTCAGCACAAACGATAGCTGATGTGGAGGTAATCGCCGTTGGGGACGATACAGGAAACGGTGCAGTCCTGAAGGCCTTAAAGGTTTGGAAGGGGATACCGAAGAAAGCCTTCAATATCCAAGTCAGGACATCGTGCGACATTGGTTTCTGGCAGAATGGCAACCGGTTGCGATTGATCTTGGCCGGCGGCCCCGAGCATTTTTCAGCGAGCCAAATTAGTAATGGGGTGCTGACTGGTGACAGCGCAGTTTTTAGCCGCGAGCTTGACCGCATAATCGGCAGTAACCGACCGCGCGATTTTCGCCAACCCAACACGATATATGACAACTAACGGCCGCCCAAACACTACCTGTGAGAGTCTACAACTGGTCGTTAGCCGACCAACCCACCCTCACTTCACTGCCGAAGCCGTCTCCACATCCCGCAACCCAACCCCCATCGTCGCCCTCGGCTGGTCCGCCTCCGACGACACGACCGGATAGGCGCAATAGTCGGCGGCATAATAGGCGCTGGGGCGGTGGTTGCCCGAAATGCCGACGCCGCCGAACGGCGCGGCGGAGGATGCGCCGTTGGTCGGCTTGTTCCAGTTGACGATGCCCGCGCGGATATTGGCCCAGAACTGATCGTAATGGCTAGGCGATCCGCCGATCAGCGAGGCGGACAGGCCGAAGCGGGTGTTGTTCGCCTCCGCAATCGCCGTGTCGAAATCGGGGACGCGAATGATCTGCAGCAGCGGGCCGAACAGCTCAATATCCGGCCGTTCGGGCATGTCCGTCACGTCGATCATGGCGGGGGAGACGAAGGGCAGGTTCGCCTTCGGCCGGACCATATGCTTGATCGGCCGTCCGCCATTGCTCATCAGGATCAGGAAGCTTTCGGTCAGGCCGTCCGCCGCCAGATTGTCGATGACCGGACCCATATAGGGCGTGGGATCGGCATGGGGATGGTCGATCACCATCCGGTCGGCAAGCTGCTTCACCTCCGCGATCAGCAGCGGGGCGAGACTTTCCTTGACGATCAGACGCTTGGCGGCCGTGCAGCGCTGCCCCGCCGACAGGAAGGCCGACTGGGCGATGAGGACGGCGGCGCTGGCGATATCGGGCGTGTCCCAGGCGATGATCGGATTGTTGCCGCCCATTTCCAGGGCGAGGATCTTGTCCGGCCTGTCCGCGCATGCCTTGTTGATGGCGATGCCGGTTGCTGCGGAGCCGGTGAACAGGATGCCGTCTATGCCGGGATGGGATGTCAGGGCGCGTCCTTCATCGGGGCCGCCGATCACCAGCCGCACCACATCCTCCGGCACGCCCGCCTTGTGATAGAGATCGACCAGCATCGCGCCGACCGCCGGGGTCTTTTCCGATGGCTTGAATACGACGGCATTGCCCGCGATCAGCGCAGGCACGATATGGCCGTTGGGCAGGTGCGCGGGGAAATTATAGGGGCCAAGCACGGCCATGACGCCATGCGGCTTGTGCCGGACGGCCTGCCGCACGCCCATTGCCCCTTCAAGGCGCTTCTGCCCGGTGCGTTCGGAATAGGCGGCGACGGAGATGTCGATCTTGCCGATGACCGCGGCGACTTCCGTGCGGGCGTCCCACAGCGGCTTGCCGGTTTCGCGGGAGATCAGGTCGACAAGATCGTCCTCGGCCGCACGGACGGCATTGGCGAAGCGGCGCAGCGTCTCCACGCGGAAGGTGAGCGGCTTTGCGGCCCAGCCGAGCCAGCCGGCGCGCGCGCGCTCGACCTCCCGGTCCACGTTGCTGATCTCGGATTCCCAGAGGTGCGCGCCGGTTGCAGGTTCGGTCGAAACAATCTTGGCTGACATGGGTACGATATGGCCGAAATGGCATGATCTTTAAAGGGGGCAAGTCCGGGAAGCGGTTCAGCCTGTTGGCGGCGCATCCCCCAGCGCATCGCCCATGGTCCGGATGGCGGCGACCTTGGCATGCAGCGGCCCCCAATCGTCGTCCCGGTCGATGGCCGACCAGATCGCTTCCACCTCGTCGATATGCATGGAACAGGGCGCGCCCTGCCGCCAGTAGGCATGGTCTGCGCGCGCGCCAGTGGGCTGGAAGGCGGAGAGCGCCTTTCTGGCGGGCCGCCACGCCTCTGCGTCATAGCCTTCGCCCCTGATATCGCCATGCCGCCAGTCGAGGAAGAAGCGGTCGATCTGCGTGCCGGTTTCGATCATCCCCTGCACCGTTGCCTGAACAAATGCGGCGGATTCGTCTTGCCCAGCCGGCATGAGGCCCAGCCGCCAGAAGAAGCGCTTCACCAGCATTTGGCCGTAGAGATCGGGAAAACGCTCAAGCTGTTCGATCAGGGGGGGCGCTTCGGACAAAAGGCGCAGGGACACGGCCAGTTGCGCCACGTCCCAGTGGATCGCCTCCGCCTGCCGACCGAAAGCGTAAAGGCCCTGATAATCGAAATAGGCGGCGGTGAAGGCGGCGTCCCATTGCGGCGTGAAGCGCCAGGGTCCGTAGTCGAAGCTTTCGCCAGTGACGTTGATATTGTCGCTGTTGAGCACGCCATGGACGAAACCCGCGATCATATAGCTGGCGGCGAGATCGGCGGTGCGCTCCACGACCCGGCCGAGAAGCTGGGCGGGCGGGTGGTCGCCGGGCGCTTCGCCGTAAAGCTGCTCCAGCGCATAGGTGACGAGCGCCTGCATCAACGCCTCATTGCGTTCATAGGCGGCGCGCTGAAAACTACCGATGCGGATATGGCTGTGGCTGAGACGGGTGAGGACGGCGGAGCGGGTGGGGGACGGTTCGTCACCGCGATAGAGTTGCTCGCCGGTTTCGATAAGCGAGAAGGTCTTGCTGGTGTTGACGCCAAGCGCCTCCAGCATTTCGGTCGCCAATATCTCGCGGACCCCGCCTTTCAGCGTCAGGCGGCCGTCGCCAGAGCGGCTCCAGGGCGTCTGGCCCGATCCCTTGGTGCCAAGGTCGAGCAGGCGGCCTGCGCCATCGCGCAACTGGGCAAAGAGAAATCCGCGGCCGTCGCCGATGTCGGGATTATAGACCTGAAACTGATGGCCGTGATAGCGGAGCGCAAGCGGCTGGGGCAGGGAACCGGAAAGCGGCCGGAACCGGCCGAAATGCGCGATCCATTCTTCATCGCTCAGATCGGCGAGGCCCACTGTCGCGGCGTGCCGGTCATTGCGGAAGCGCAGGATGGTCTGCGGAAAATCCGCAGCGGCGACGGGATCGGCAAAGCTGTCCCCCAGGCCGGTGATGAGCGTTTCGGGACGGAATTTGCTGGCTTGCAGGGGCGTGCGCATGCGGCGATATGGGGCATGCAGGGCGGAAGGATCAAGCGTGGCCAGCTATAGCGACGGATATTGGTGGTCTCCCGATGGCCTGCGGCTGCATTACCGGGACTATGCGGGGCCGGAGGACAGGCCGCCGCTGCTGTGCCTGCCGGGATTGACGCGCAACGCGCGCGACTTCGAGCCGCTGGCGGAGAAATTCGCCGGGCAATGGCGGATGATCTGCCCCGACCTGCGGGGCCGGTCGGAAAGCGCCTATGCCAAGGATGCGATGAGCTATGTGCCGATCACCTATCTGCATGACCTGGAGCGGTTGTTGACCGATCTGGCGCTGACGCGGTTCGTGGTGGTTGGGACGTCTCTGGGCGGCATCATCGCGATGATCATGGCGTCCACCCGGCCGGACAGGATGGCGGGCGCTGTGCTGAACGATGTCGGGCCGCAGATAGAGGAAGCGGGCCTCGCCCGGATCAGGGGCTATGTCGGCTCCGGCAGCAACCACCCAACCTGGGTGCATGCCGCGCGGGCGCTGGCAGAGGCCAATGCGGACATTTATCCGGGTTACAAGCTGGACCAGTGGCTGGCGATGGCCAAGCGGCTGTTCCGGCTGAACAGCAGTGGGCGCGTGGTGCTGGACTATGACATGCGGATCGCCGAGCCGCTGCGGGTGCCCGGCGGCGAGACGGGCGTCGATCTGTGGCCGACTCTGGCGGGGTTCAGGGATGTTCCCACGCTGATCGTGCGCGGCGGGCTGTCCGACCTGTTCAGCGCGGCGACGGCCGAGCGGATGCGCCGCGACATTGGCGGCGAAACCGAGATCGTCACTGTGCCGCGCGTCGGCCATGCGCCGGTGCTTGACGAGGCGGAGGCCGTCGCCGGGATAGGACGCCTGCTGGAGCGCGTGCTGGCCAATGGCTGATAGGCCGTATGACGGGCGGCCGCGCCTTCTCCACCTTCACAGCAGTTTCAATCTGGGCGGCAAGGAAGCCAGGGCAGTGCGCCTGATAAACCTGTGGGGCGACCGGGCGGAGCATGCGATCGTCAGCGGCGTTCCGGGCGCTATGGGCGCGCGGGCGGCCATTGCGCCGGACATTGCCGTGGATTTCCCTGATGCACCGCCGCTGACCGGGCGGCCGGGCCTGTCGCGCTTTCTGGCGCTGGCGCGGTTCATGCGCGGCTATGATCTGGTCCTCACCTATAATTGGGGGGCGGTGGACGGCGTGATGGCGCACCGGATATTCCACCGGCTTCTGGCGCTGCCGCCACTGATCCATCATGAGGACGGCTTTAACGAGGATGAGGCGGCGGTTTTGAAGTCCGCCCGCAATCGCTACCGCAGGATCGCGCTGGCGGGAGCGGATGCTCTGGTGGTGCCTTCGCGGCGGCTGGAGGGGATCGCTCTGAACGCCTGGCGTCAGCCGCGCGGCAAAGTGCGCCTGATCCCGAACGGCATTGATCTGGCGCGATATGCAGCGCCGCCACAGGCCGACGCACTGCCGGGATTTGTGCGCGCGCCTGGCAAGCTGGTGGTGGGGACGCTGGCCGGGTTGCGGGCGGTGAAGAATATCCCCCGGCTGGTGCGGGCGGTCGCGGCGCATCGGGAGCGATTGCAACTGGTGGTGGTCGGCGAGGGACCGGAGCGGGACGCCATCCTGCGGGAAGCGGAGGCGCATGGGCTGTCCGATCTTCACATGGCCGGGTTCCTTTCCGATCCATGGAAGTTTGTGGGCCTTTTCGACATTTTCGCCCTGTCGTCCGACAGCGAGCAATTCCCCATATCGCTGGTCGAGGCGATGGCGGCGGGGCTGCCGGTGGTTTCGACGGATGTGGGTGATGTCGCAGACATGGTCGCCCCGGCGAATCGGCGGTTTGTCATTCCTTTGGAGGAGGAAACGGGGCTGGCGGCGGCGCTGGGCGAACTGGCGGCGAACGCTGCGCTTCGCGATGCGCTGGGCAAGGCCAATCTAGCCAAGGCGCTGGATGCCTTTGGCGAGCCGCAAATGCTTGGGGCCTACGCCAGTCTCTATGGCAAATCGCTGGCCAGACCGGATGTTTTGCTTTAGGGCGCGGTCCAATTTTTAACCGCGCCGGTCGAGGAAAGCTGATATAGCGCATCCCTGGCCAAAGGGGGCGGCCGCGAATTTCTTGGGAGAATAGATTGTTCAAGGGTTTGAAACCCATCGTCTATGGCGGACGCGAAGTGTGGCCGTTGATCGAAGGTGGCAAGGGCGTCGCAGTTTCCAACCACGCAAGCTCCGGCGCATGGGCGGCTGCCGGGGGCATTGGCACCGTCTCCGCCGTCAACGCCGACAGCTACGATCCCACGGGCAAGATCATTCCCCAGCTTTACCACGGCCGTACGCGCCGCGACCGGCATGAGGAACTGATCGCCTACGCCATTGACGGCGCGGTCGAGCAGGTGAAGCGCGCGTTCGAGCTGGCGGGCGGCAAGGGCGCGATCAACATCAACGTGCTGTGGGAAATGGGCGGCGCGCAGCGGGTGCTGCATGGCGTTCTGGAAAAGACCAAAGGCATGGTGGCGGGCGTCACCTGCGGCGCGGGCATGCCGTACAAGCTGTCCGAGATCGCCGCCTCCTATAATGTGTCCTACCTGCCCATCGTCAGCTCCGGCCGCGCCTTCCGCGCGCTGTGGAAACGGGCCTATTCGAAGGCGGCGGAATGGCTGGCGGGCGTGGTCTATGAGGACCCGTGGCTGGCGGGCGGCCATAATGGCCTGTCCAATGCGGAAGATCCGCAGAAGCCGGAAAACCCCTATCCGCGCGTCAAGGCGCTGCGCGAAACGATGCGCGAGGGCGGGATTTCGGACGAAGTGCCGATCATCATGGCCGGCGGCGTCTGGCATCTGCGCGACTGGAACGACTGGATCGACAACCCGGAACTGGGCGCCATCGCCTTCCAGTTCGGCACCCGCCCGCTGCTGACGCAGGAAAGCCCGATCCCCGAAGAATGGAAGGCGCGGCTGACGCAACTCGACGAGGGCGACGTGCTGCTGCACCGCTTCTCTCCCACGGGTTTTTACAGCTCGGCGATCCGCAATCCCTTCCTGCGCAATCTAGAAGCGCGTTCGGAGCGGCAGATCGCCTTCAGTCTGGAGCAGGCGGGCGACCATACCCACCAGCTCGACGTGGGCGTGAAGGGCAAGAATTTCTGGGTGACGCGCAACGACCTGCTGCGCGCGCGCGAGTGGGTGGGGCTAGGCTTCACCTCCGCGCTCAAGACGCCGGACAATACGCTGGTGTTCGTCACTGACCCGGAGAAGGGCGTCATCCGCAAGGATCAGGCGGATTGCATGGGCTGTCTGTCGCAATGCGCCTTTTCAAGCTGGATGGACAGCGAGACCAATTCGACCGGGCGTCTGGCCGATCCGCGCAGCTTCTGCATCCAGAAAACGCTGCAGGACATCGCCCATGGCGGTCCCGTTGACCAGAATCTCGCCTTCGCCGGGCACAGCGCCTACCGCTTCAAGCAGGACCCTTTCTACTCCAACGGCTTCGTCCCCACGGTGAAGCAGTTGGTGGATCGAATCCTGACCGGCGATTGAGGCGTCATGGCCGACATTCCCGGACTTGCGGTGCTGCGATACGATACGCCGCATTATGACATCGTGCGGCCGGGGACCTTCGTCCTGTGCGCGGTGACGGGCGAGAAGATCGATCTGGATTCGCTGCTCTACTGGAGCGGCGAGTTTCAGGAAGCCTATAAAGGGCCGGTGGAGGCCACCGCCGCATTCAGGAAGCATCGGGGCATCTAGGGGCTGTGGCCGCTCTCGCTCCGGGCCGGTTTCAGCAGCAGGAGCGGCAGCGTCAGCAGAGCGGTGACGGCGGCGGACCAGAGAATGACTGCGCCCACGCCAACAGCCTGATTAACGAGCCGCACGTCGACCGGAGAGCGGCTGTTCACCAGCGCCAGCATGAGCGCGCCGGTTGCGCCGCCAACGGCATGGACGGCGAAGATGTTGGCAGGGTCCCAGGCGCGAAGCAGGCGCGCCGTTGCCGAGGCGAACTGGCCCAGCACGCCTGCGCACAGGCCGGTCAGGATCGCGCCCGGCATATCCGTGAAACCGGCGGAGGCGGAAATGGCGGCAAGACCGGCCAGCGCGCCGCAGCCCATGCCGCCTGCCGTGGCGTGGCCAGTGCGCACGCGCTCCATGACCGCCCATCCCAGCGCGGCGGCGCAGGCGGCGAGATGGGTGTTGAGGATGGCGGCGATCCCGTCGGCCGTGGCGCCGAAGGTCCAGCCGCCGCTCAGCCCAAGCGAACCCAGCCATACGAGCGCGCAGCCGGTGAGGCCCAGCACGGGCGCGCCGGGCGCATGATCGTCCGCCGGGTGGCGCAGCCCGCGCATGACGGCGGCGGTCAGCGCCGAGACGCCGGTCGCCAGATGGAGGGCAAGGGCGCTGGAGAAATCGACAACGCCCGCCTGCGCCAGCCAGCCGCCCGCCGATACGGCCCGCACGACAGGCGTATAGACCAGCAACAGCCACAGCATGACCAGCAGTGTGACTGGCAGCAGCCGGTAACCGCCAAAGGCCCCGGTCAGCAGGCCGCAGGCCATGGAGGCGACGGATAGCTGGAAAAAGAGGAAGGCAATTTCCGGGATCGTCATGCCGGGACGGAGCGCCGCCATGTCCTGGGGGGAGACGTGGCGCAGGTCGCCGAACCAGAGCGGGCCGGGCGCATAGGCGAGCATATTGCCCGCCGCCGCCCACAGCAAAGCGGCGATGGCTGCTGCGATCACCATCCGCGCCATCGCGGCGGATGCGTCACGGGCGGGGACCGCGCCCGCAAAGCGCAGGGCGAGGCCCGGAATGGCGGCGAACAGCATAAGAGCCGTGCAGATCAGCATCCAGGCGGTGTCGCCGCTGTCGGCGACTTGCACCTGCGCCATGGCGGGGGCCGGGAAGGCGAGGGCGATCAGGGCAAGGACAGGCAGGACAAGACGCATGGACCCCCGTTCCTCCTTGCATCATGACGCCATGGCGAAGGGATGAACCCTCCGTTCGGCTGCTCGTTAAATCCAGCCCTCCAGCACCTGATCGGGCGGGCGGTGGCCATCGACCCAGGTGCGGATATTGGCGATGACGCGCGCGCCGGTCGCTTCGCGCCCTTCGAAGGTTGCGGAACCCATATGCGGCAGCAGCGTGACGTTGGAGAGGGCCAGCAGGCGGGGGTCCACCGCCGGCTCATGGGCATAGACGTCAAGGCCAGCGCCAGCGATCCGGCCGGTTTCCAGCGCGTCGATCAACGCGCCCTCATCCGCGATTTCGGCGCGGGAGGTGTTGATAACATAGGCGCTGGGTTTCAGCAGCGCGAGTTTCGCCGCGTCGATCAACCCCTTGCTGTCGGCGTTGAGCGGGCAGTGGACCGAGAGGATGTCGCTCTCCCGCAGCAGATCGTCCAGATCGGCGTGATAGACAGCGCCGGTCTCCGCCTCCACCGCTTCGGGCAGGCGGTGGCGGTTATGATAGGCGATGGAGAGACCGAAGGCGCGCGCGCGGCGGGCGACGGCCTGACCGATGCGGCCCATGCCGACAATGCCAAGCCGCTTGTCCCCGATCCGGTGGCCGAGCATGGCGGAGGGACTCCAGCCGCTCCAGGCGCCGGAACGGATCAGCTTCTCGCCCTCCGCCAGACGGCGGGGAACGGACAGGATCAGCGCCATCGTCATGTCGGCGGTATCCTCCGTCAGCACGCCGGGCGTGTTGGTGACGATGATCCGCCGCTTCCGCGCGGCCTTCAGGTCGATATGGTCGACGCCATTGCCGAAACTGGCGAGAAGCTGCAGCCGGTCCGGCGCCTGGGCGAGCAGGTCGGCATCGATCTGGTCAGTGACGGTCGGGACAAGAACGTCGCAATCGGCCATTGCGGCGGCCAGTTCCGCGCGGTTCATCGGCCTGTCCTCGACATTGAAACGCGTCTCGAACAATTCGCCCATCCGCGCCTCCACAGAGGGTGGCAGGCGGCGGGTCACGATGACCTTTGGAGTAGCCGGGCGTTCTCGTCTGGGCATGGTGAAGGCGCTATGCCGGTGGCGGGGGGCAGGTCAAGGCAATAAAGGATGCGATCGGCAGTTGTGCGGGAGTCGGACATTCGGCAAGGATGCGCGCAGGGGCGCGAACCCCGGTGAATGACGGCCCGTGAATGACGGCCCGTGACTGACGGAAAGTGATGCGGTGATGAACGGGCAGGAGAAGGTCGCGGCTTTGGCCGTGCTGCTGGGGGTGTCGTTGATGATCGCGGCGCCGGCGCAGGGGCAGGCCAAGAAGAAGCTCCCCTATTGGGCGTCGCTGTCGCAGAGCGAGGCGCGCATGCGCGTCGGGCCGAGTCTCGATTATCCTTCCAACTGGATTTACCGCCGCCGCGACCTGCCCGTGAAGGTGGTGCAGGTGCATGGGAACTGGCGCAAGATCGAGGACTCGGCGGGCGTGCAGGGATGGATGCATGTCCGCTTGCTGAGCGATACGCCGACAGCGCTGGTGACGGGCGGCGTGACGCCGCTGCGCGCCGCGCCCAGCGATGGCGCGGCGACGCTGTACCGGGCGGAGCCGGGCGTGGTTGGCCGCCTGTCCGATTGTTCGGGCGGATGGTGCAGGCTGGATGTCGCCGGGAAGAAGGGCTTTGTGCGGGCGGACAGCATCTGGGGCGCGGTTACGCCCTGACGCCATCGTCCCGCTCATCCTTCCTCAGATTGGCGGCAAACCATAATAGCCGCGTATATGCGCGCCATAGACCTGATCGATCGGCGGATGATCCGCATCCTCGAAGCGGGGGGCGTTGCGTAGCTGGTCGTCGGTCAGATCGACGACATAGCCGCCCTTGTGCCGGTCATAGTCGAGCATTTCCCAGGGCAGGGGATGGATGTCCTTGCCGATGCCCAGAAAGCCGCCAAACGCCATTTCGGCATATTGCGCCTTGCCGGAGCGTTTTTCGACGAGGAAGCGTTTGACCGTACCGATCTTTTCGCCGGCCCGGTTATAGACGGTGGTGCCTTCCACCCGGTCGGATTCGATCAGCGGGTGGGGCGGGCGATCCGCCGTCATCATGTCATCCGGTTCGACGCCGGCCAGCATGTTGCCCTCATGTCCGGGTGCTGTCATGTCTGCTCTCCTTTGTGCGCCATGTTGATCCCTGAGCGTGATCGCTGCGTGAGATATTCCGGCTTGTCCGCTACCAACGAATAGCGGTTCACGCGGTTCGGATGCGGACAAAAGATTACATCCCAGCAATATGTTAGGATGAGGATTTAAGACATAAACAGGCGATGCCCGCCGGAGCGGGTGCTTCCGGCGGGCATCTCCCGCAGGCGGATCGGGTCGCGGTCCTAAACGCCTGCGGTTTGGAGGATGCCTTATTCCCTGGACGGGGCCTGGGTCTTGGTTCCCGCGTCTTGCTGTTTGGCTTCCTTGCGGACCTCGCCCTTGCTCATCGCGGACGTCACGACGTCACCCGAAGCCGTGAAGTTGGAGGCGGGGAGCGACGCGATGCGGTCGCCCGTGTCCACCAGCAGGGAATCGATCCGGCCATCCGCATCCGCCTTGGCCGAACGGACAGTGCCGATGGCGCGGCCGCTGGCGTCCTGGACCATCATGCCGGGGCTGACGGCGAAATTGCCTGCGCCGTTGGCGGCTCCCGACCCGGCAAGGGCGAGCTGACCAAGCGCGCCCGAAGCGGCTCCCGTGCCGGTCGCGTTGCCGTTGCCGCTGGCATTGCCCGCTGCGCTGGCCGCGCCACTGGCCGATCCGGCGGCGTTGGTCGCGGTGTTGCGGGCGTTGCCGACAAGGTTTCCGGCGCGGTCACGGGCCGTGCCAACCGTGTTGGTTGCCGTATCTCGGACGCCGCCCACGGCATTGCGGACATCGCTTGTGCCCAGCGTGTCGAGGCCGAGGGCGGCATTGCCCGAACCGGAGGCATTGCCATTGGCCGATGCGCTCTTGGCGCGGCCGCTGCGGGTCGCGGAGCCAGTGGCCGATCCGCTGCCCTTGCCGGAACCGGTGGCCGAACCATTGACCGATCCGTTGCGCAGATCGACGCTGCGGTCGAGGCCAAGCGATCCTTCGCCGCCCAGCGTGCCGTTCAGTGATCCCGAAAGGCCGCCGAGGCTGCCGCCAAGTCCGCCGCCGCCCATCAGGCCGCCACCGCCGCCCAGAAGCTGGGCGGAAGCAGGCGTGGACGCCGCAAAGGCGATGAGGAATGCAAGGGTGGTCATGCTGTTGCGCTTCATGAGAAATTCCTTCCGTCAAACAGGTCTGTGTTGGGAACGGAAGGCAAAGCGGGTTTAATCCCGCTCATATGAAAATATATTATAAATATCTGATAATTATCGATTATTTCTGCATGATCCGCAGATAAGCCCCCGGCCATAGGTGGCGTCCGGTCCCTTTTTGCCCAGGTCCCTGGCCTCTCTGGAAAGAGCGGAAAGACTGCCCGCGCCGTGCAGGCGCGCGGCGACCAGCGGCGCGGCGAAAGAGGTGCCGCGCACCCTGGCCGCATTGCCCTTCATATCGGCGGCGAACATGTCCGCGCCCGGCGCGGCGAAATCGAGATGGAGCGACTTGCCCGCCTCCAGCAGCGCGCGGTCGCGGCCGTCGACGCCGGTGACGGCGATCACGCCTGGCCAGGAAGCGGGATAGGCGGGCGGGGCGGCGGGGCCGTCATTGCCGACGGCGGCGACGATTGTGACGCCCTTGCCCTGTGCCGCGCGGACTGCGCCGTTCAGCACCGGGTTGGGCGGACCGACAAGGCTCATGGTGACGATGCGCACGCCCCGGCTGGCCATCCAGCCCAGCGCGCGGGCGAGGGCGAGGGCGTTGCCGCCCGCCGGATCGCCGCCATAGACATCCGCGACCAGCAATGGCGCGCCGGGAGCGGGGCCTCTGATCGGGCCGGACCCGGTTAGCAGGCTGGCGACGGCGGTGCCATGGGTGCTGGGGACGGGCGCGCCCCTTGCAAAGCCTTTCTGTTCTATGGGGCCGCCGAGCGAGGCAATGGCCGCGACGCCGCCATCGATCAGGCCCAATGCGCCGGAACTGGAGCCGGGGCGGCTGGCGAGGGAAGCGCCCGACGCCGAGGGGGCTGCGCCGCTGGGGAAATAAAGCGAGTCGCCGCTTACCTCTGCGCCGGGAGCGAGTTTGCGCACGGATTTTATGGCGCGGGCGAGCGGCTGACCCCGTGGAACGGTGAGCCGGGTGAGGGGCAGGTCCAGGCCCTCAATGCGTTCGGCCTGCGGATCATAGCCGGCCTTGCGCAACGCCTCCAGCGCAGCGGCGCCTGCGCCCATGACCAATATGGTGTCGCGCACGGCGGGCTGTCCCCGGTCGTCAAAGGCGATGCTGTCGCTGTTCCGGCGCACAAGGCTGGCGAGCCGGTCCGTGCGCACTGCGAGCAGATTTTCGGCGAGGCGGGCCGGGGACAGGCGCTCCAACTGGTCGAGCGGCAGCGTTCCCCCAACCGTATCGATCAGGTCCGGCACCGTGTCGCGCAAGCCGCCTCCAATCCCGCCGCGCAGGTCTCCGCCGGGCAATGCGAGTTGCGCGCCCGCCCATGCGGGAACGCACAGCGCGGCGGCGATGGCCAACAGGCGGATGGATGGGCGGGGCATTGTCTCTTTATCCTTACGCATGCAGAACGGGTTGAGGCGGATTTTTGTTCGCGCGATTTTTATGCGCAATTTTTATCGGCCTTTGGGATGAAACGTCCGTGCCGTGTCGTTTCATCCCACAGAAACCACAGACGGAGCCTGAATGGCCTTCGAAAGCGAATTGCTGGCGCTGGTGCCGCGCCTCCGCCGCTTTGCCGCGAGCCTCTCGCGCAATGCGGCCGATGGCGACGACCTGTGCCAGGCGGCGATCGAACGCGCGCTGAAATCCCGCGCGCAATGGCAGGAGGGCACAAGGCTGGATAGCTGGATGTACCGGATCATGCGTAACCTTTGGATAGATGAGGCGCGGGCGCGCCAGCGGGCGGCAAAGACCTTTGCGCCAGAGGAGGAGGGCGCACATGTCGGCCATGCGGGCGACCGGGACATCGAAGCGGCGGTCGAACTGTCCGACGTGGCGCGGGCGATGGCGAAGCTGCCCGACGAGCAGCGCGAGGTGATCGCGCTCGTGCTGGTCGAGGGGCTGGCCTATAAGGAGGCGGCGGAGGTGCTGGACATTCCCATGGGGACGCTGACGTCCCGGCTGGTGCGCGGGCGCGGGGCCTTGTTGGAACTGCTGGGAGAGGCGGCGTGAGCGCGGTGAGCGAGAACATGCTGGTCGCCTATGCCGATGGCGAGCTGGACGAGGTGAACCGGCGGCGCGTGGAGCGGGCGATAGCGGATGATGACGCGCTCGCCGAGCGGCTGGCGGCGCATGTGGCGCTGCGCGAACGGCTGAGCGGGCATTTCGCGCCGGTGGCGCAGGAGGCTGTGCCGGACCGTTTTCGGGCGTTGCTGGAGCCGCAGGGCGCGGCGGACAATGTGGTGAGCCTTTCGGATGTCCGGGAGAAGCGCAGCGGCCGCCTGTGGACCTCATGGGGCATGGGCGCGGCGATCGCGGCCAGTCTGGTGCTGGGGCTTGGCCTTGGACGGAGCATGAACGGCGAGGCCGGGCCGGTGGGCGTTTCCGGCGGGAAGATGGTGGCGCAGGGATCGCTGGCGAAGGCGCTGGATACGCAGCTCGCCTCTGCGCAGGGTGAGAGAGATGTGCGGATCGGCCTCAGCTTCCGGGCGAAGGATGGCGGGTGGTGCCGGAGCTTCGAGGGCGCGGCTGTGGCTGGCGTGGCCTGCCGGGATGGCGGCGGCTGGCGGCTGGAACAGGCGGTGCCGGGGAGCGGCGCTGCGGGTGACTACCGGCAGGCGTCGTCAGGCGATGCGCGGGTCAGCGCGACGGTCGAGGCGCTGATCGCGGGCGATCCGGCGGATGCCGCTGGGGAGAAGGCGGCGCGGGACGCGGGGTGGAGTAATTTGAACTGATATCTTCTCCGTTCGGGCTGAGCCTGTCGAAGCCCTGTCCTCCTTGAAGAAAGTGCAGCCCTTCGACAGGCTCAGGGCGAACGGAGAGGGGTGCTTTGGAGCGGAGCGAAGTGCCTTCACTTCGTTCAGGCGTTGAAACGAGTCACGTGCCTCGTTTCAACTTCGACAAGCTCAGCCCGAACGGATTTGGGATTAGCGTTTGACCTGGCGGAACATCCCAATGCCCGTTCGCTTCAAGCGCAGTCGAGAAGCCTCGCGCATATGTTTCTCGACTACGCTCGAAACGAACGGGTATATCCCTGATCCGTTGGGCAGAGTGAGCCTTAATCCCGCAACCCCGCAGCCGCCCTTGCCAGTTCCTCGATCTTCGCGACATCCACCGGTCCCTTGGGTACGACCCAGCTCCCGCCGACGCATTTGACCGCCGGTTCGGCCAGCCATTTGGGCGCGCTTTCCGCCGTGATGCCGCCGGTGGGGCAGAAACGGGCGGTGTAGAGCGGGGCGGCCAGGGCCTTCAGCGCGGGCAGGCCGCCGGACGTTTCCGCCGGGAAGAATTTGAAGCGGGACAGGCCCATGTCCATGCCGCGCATGATGTCCCCTGCCGTTGCCGTGCCGGGGAGGAAGGCGACGCCTGCGTCAATCGCCGCCTCGCCGAGCGGTTCCGTGAGGCCGGGGCTGACGATGAACTGCGCGCCTGCCTTCAACGCCTTTTCCAGATCCTTGGGGTTAAGGACAGTGCCCGCACCCACGACCGCGCCCTTCACCTGCGCCATTTCCCGCATGACCTCCAGCGCGACGGGGGTGCGCATCGTCACCTCAAGGGCGGGGAGGCCGCCCTTTACGAGCGCCTCGGCGATAGGCGCCGCATCCTCGACCCGTTCGATGACTAGGACGGGGATGACGGGGGCAAGCTCCATGACCTGATCGACGGTGATGCTCATGCGTGGGACTCCCGGAAGGCCGCGGCGGCGCCGAACAGGCCGATTTCTTCATGGACGGCAAGGCGGACAGGGACGGACCCCATCAGCCCGGCAAACCGCCCCTTGGCGGTGAAACGGTCGTGAAAGCCGCTTTCCAGCAGCACATCCTTCATCCGCTGGGTAAGGCCGCCCGCCAGCACGACGCTGTGCGGTCCCTGCGCCAGCGCGAGATCGCCCGCCACCGACCCATAGCAGAGGCAGAAGCGGTCAAGCACCGTGCGGGCGAAGGGATCGCTATTGTCGAGCGCCGCCTGCCACAGATCGGCGTCGTTCATCAGCTCGACCCGTTCATGATTGATGGTCGCAATCGCCTTGTAGAGATTGTTGAGGCCGGGGCCGGAGACGATCCGCTCGGTCGATACGCGCAGGAACTTGTCGCGCAGATAGTCGAGTATCTTGCCCTCAAGCTGGTCGAGCGGGGCGAAGTCCAGATGCCCGCCCTCCGTCGCGACGACATGGGGCATGCCGTCATCATAGGCGATCATGCCGACGCCAAGGCCGGTGCCGGGGCCAAGGATGGTGACAGAACCGTCCTGCGGAAAGGGTTCGTCCGGGCCGAACAGCAGCTCCAGATTATCCTGCGGCAGTTTGGACACGGCGTGAGCAACGGCCTCGAAGTCATTGACGAGCTTGAGATGATCAAGGCCAAGATCGGCGGCCAGGGTCTTGGGCCGGATCACCCAACTGCTGTTGGTCAGCTTGATGACATCGCGGCCGATGGCGGTGGCGAATGCGATGGATGCGGACTTTGGCAGGGGCTGCCCGTCGTCACGCGCGAACGCCTCCCACGCCGCCTGCAGGCTGGGCGTCTCGGCGACCTTATATTTGCGGACTGTGCCAAGAGTGGGGACGCCACGGTCGTCCAGCGTTGCCCGTGCGAAACGGGCGTTGGTGCCGCCAATGTCGGCGGCGATAATCTCAACCATGTCAGATTTCCGTTTCCATCGCCGCGAGCATCGCGGACGCGCCCTCCTCGGCAAGGTCGCTATGATGGCGGAACAGGGCGAACAGCTCCCGTCCGGTGTCGTAGGGCGGCGGCGGGGCGTCCGCGCCTTCGCGGGCTTCCCATTCCGCCGGATCGACGAGCGCCTCGACCACACCCGTGTTCGCGCAGACGCGCACCATGTCTCCGTCGCGCAGCTTGCCGATCGGGCCGCCGCCAAGGGCTTCGGGCGAAAGGTGGATGGCGGCGGGCACCTTGCCGCTGGCGCCGGACATGCGGCCGTCCGTCAGCAGCGCGACCTTGAACCCACGATCCTGCAGCACGCCGAGCGAAGGGGTGAGCTTGTGCAGTTCCGGCATGCCGTTGGCGCGCGGCCCCTGGAACCGGACGGCGACGACAACATCGCGCTCCAGTTCTCCGGCCTTGAAGGCCTTCAACACATCGTCCTGATCGGAAAAGACGCGGGCAGGGGCCTCTATGGTCCAGCGGGCGGGATCGACGGCGCTGACCTTCATGATGCAACGGCCGAGATTGCCGGAGAGCAGCTTCATGCCGCCATCGGGGCTGAAGGCGTCCGACACGGGGCGCAGCATGGATGTGTCGCGCGGCTCGGCCGGACAGGCGTTCCACACCAGCGCCTCATTCTCCAGCGCCGGTTCCTTGCCATAATCGGTCAGGTCGCGGCGGGCGACGGTCAGGATGTCCCGGTGGAGCAGGCCATTGTCGAGCAATTGTGTGATGATCCACGCCATGCCGCCAGCGGCGTGGAAATGGTTCACATCGCCCGAACCGTTCGGATAGACGCGGGTGAGCAGAGGGATGACCTCCGACAGTTCGGCGAAATCGGTCCAGTCAATGCTGATCCCCGCCGCACGCGCAATGGCGGGCAGGTGGATCGCATGGTTGGTCGACCCGCCGGTGGAAAGCAGGCCGATGATGGCGTTCACAATCGCCTTCTCATCGATGCAATGGCCGAGCGGGCGGTAATCGTCGCCATCCCAGCCAATCGACGCGACGCGATGCACGGCGGCGCGGGTCAGTTCGCCGCGCAGCTTCGTGCCCGGATTGACGAAGGCAGCGCCGGGCATGTGCAGGCCCATCACCTCCATCATCATCTGGTTGCTGTTGGCCGTGCCATAAAAGGTGCAGGTGCCAGCGCCATGATAGGAGGCGCTCTCCGCCTCAAGCAATTCGGCGGTGCCGACCTTGCCCTCCGCATAAAGCTGTCGGATGCGGACCTTTTCCTTGTTGGCGAGGCCTGAGGGCATGGGGCCTGCGGGGATCAGGATCGTCGGCAGATGCCCGAAACGCAGCGCGCCGATCAGCAGGCCCGGCACGATCTTGTCGCAGATGCCGAGCATCAGATTGCCCTCGAACATCGCATGGCTGAGCGCGATGGCGGTGGCCATGGCGATGGTGTCGCGGCTGAACAACGACAGGTCCATGCCCGCCTGTCCCTGCGTCACACCGTCACACATGGCGGGGACGCCGCCCGCGACCTGCGCCGTCGCGCCCACTTCCCGCGCGGCGATCTTGATCGCTTCGGGATAGCGGCCATAGGGCTGATGCGCGGAGAGCATGTCGTTATAGGCGGTGACGATGCCGATATTCATCGCCGCGCCGGTGCGGATGACCGCCTTGTCCTCGCCCGACGCGGCAAAGCCATGGGCCAGATTGCCGCAAGAGAGTTGCGCGCGATTGGTGCCCGCGTCCCGGCCGCGCTCGATCAGGTCCAGATATTTGCGGCGGCGCGGGGCGCTGCGCTTGACGATCCGCTCCGTGACGGCGGCGACAATGGGGTGAAGATCAGTCATGCCAGCTTGCTCCATCGCGTTCGATGAGGGCAATGGCCGAGGATGGTCCCCAGTTCCCCGACGCATAGGAGGCGACCTTCACGCCCGCCTCCTTCCATCCGTCGATGATGGAATCGATCCAGATCCACTGCGCCTCCACCTCGTCGCGGCGGACGAACAGGGTGGGGTCGCCCTCCAGCAAATCGAGCAGCAGGCGTTCATAGGCGATGCGGCGGCGCTGTCCGCCAAATTCATGGTCGAGCGACACGTCCAGGCCGACCTCGCGCAGCTTGACGCCATCCAGGCCCGGCTCCTTCGCCATGATCAGCAGGCGGATATTCTCCTCCGGCTGCAGGCGGATGATCAGGGTGTTGGGTTCAAGGCCCGTCCGGCCGACGCCATTGGGGCCGCGCTTGCCGAAGATGGAGTGGGCGACCGGCTTGAACTGGATCATGATTTCGGACTGGCGCGCGGGCATGCGCTTGCCGGTGCGCAGGTAGAAGGGCACGCCGGTCCAGCGCCAATTGTCGATATAGGCTTTCAGCGCGACAAAGGTTTCGGTGTCGGAGGGCTTACCCAGTTCATCGACATAGCCGGTGACGATCTGCCCGGCGACGGCGCCCGGCGTATATTGGCCGCGCACGCTCTGGGTCTTGGCGCTGTCGCCGTCCATCGGGCGGAGCGAGCGCAGCACCTTCACCTTCTCGTCGCGGACGGCGGTGGAATCGAAGCGGGCGGGCGGCTCCATCGCGATGATCGACAGGATCTGGAGCATATGGTTCTGCACCATGTCCCGCAGCGCGCCGACGCCGTCATAATAGGAAACGCGGCCCTCAAGCCCGACCGTCTCGCCGACGGTGATCTGCACATGGTCGATCGCGCCCGCATTCCACAGCGGTTCGAACAGCATATTGCCGAAGCGCAGGGCGAGCAGGTTCTGGACCGTTTCCTTGCCGAGATAATGGTCGACGCGGAAAATCGATTCCTCGTCGAACAGCGCGCCGATGGCGTCGTTCACCTGCTTTGAGGAGGCGAGATCCTTGCCGATGGGCTTTTCCATCGCGATCCGGGTCTTGGGACCGATGAGGCCAGCGTCGGCCAGGCCCTGCGCGGTCGGGGCGAACAGGGCGGGCGGCGTCGAGAGATAGACGGAAATCCCCTTGTCCATGCGGTCCGACACCCGTTCGGCAAGAGCGCGGAACTGGTCCGCATTGCCCGCCTCGACCGGCGAATAGATGACCATGCCGCACAGCTTCTCCGCCAGATCCGCGTCATAGCGGTCGGCGGGCAGGAACTTGCGCAGGGCGGCGTCGACATCCTTGCAGAAGCCGGCATCGTCCAGCGCCGTCCGTCCCGATGCGACGATCAGGAAATCGTCGGGCAGGAGGCCGTCACCCAGAAGATTGTAAAGTGAGGGAAAGAGCATGCGGTGCGCCAGATCCCCGGTCGCGCCGAACAGGATAAGCGTGGCAGATTGTTCGGTCAAAAGGCGTTCCCCTTACCGTTTTCATCAACTGGTTTTCTGCACGTAGGGACGCTTATAGCGGCTGGTTGCCGCACCGCAACGAAAAGGCGCGAAAAAGCGCAAGAAACGGTATCTGAAATACGGGCAGGGCCGATCGGCCCTCAAATGCCGACGATCGCATCCTTCATGGCAAAGGCTTCACGCGCCCAATTGACCGAGGTCAGGTTGCGCGAGCTGCTGTCGACCATGCCGGTTGTGATGAGTGGGAAAAGCTGCTTCTCCTCCCGGTCCGCGCGATCGATCAGCCAATTGAGGAATTCCAGGGCGCAGGCGCGATAGGCAGACCATTCCATCTGCAGGCGCGCGGGCGTCCAATTGCGCGTATGTGCGCTGTATTCGCGGAATTTTTCGGACAGTTCCGCCCGGAATTTCAGGGCGAGCACGCGGACATGTTCACGGGGATCGGCCTCGATCTTGCTATAGAAGGCGCGGTCCTCAAAAGCGAGGTGGGTCATGATCGTGCTCGCCATGTCCCAACGCAATTCCGCCAGATGGTCGAGGTCCGCCGGATATGGCTGGCTCAAAATTTCGGAAAGCTCCTTGGCGAGGGACCGCATCTTGTCATGATCCTGAAGAAGGCGTTCGATCATATTCCGTCCGATCCATCCTGTTTTCTTGATTTAGAGCAAGAATTCATCGCCTGCGCTTTTCAGGTTTCCGAAATGCTAACTGCCGCATCCGGTACGACCAAGGTCTTAGCCTCTATATGTTTTTCCGGTTTTCGAGCCTTGCGCATGTCTATGTCCCGCGTAATTGGACTGGACGGGGCGAGCGGTTTTTGCCATTGGGGCCGCCCAGCCAATATCGGGTGAAAAGCCCCTATTGCGGCGTCTTTGTGCGGGCGTGGTGAAACTGGTAGACGCGCCGGACTCAAAATCCGGTTCCGAAAGGAGTGTCGGTTCGATTCCGACCGCCCGCACCAACATCTAAAAAATGCCGGCGTTCGAAGCCTATTCGGTAACCAGATGCCTTTTGTCCGGGGCGGGCAGCATCAGCATGCCGCGCATGGCCTGACGCGCCTTGCCCATTTTCTGCCCGACGACAGCCGCGCAAGTCGCATGCTGGCGGGTTTCCAGAACGGTATGGGGATAGGGGTAGAAATTGCCGGACCGGTCGTCCCGGAACCCTGCGCCGATCTTTCCCGCGGCCTTTTGCGCGGCTTCAACGCTAATGTACCATTTTCCTGAACGATCGGGCGTAACGAAACGATATTGGGTCATATTAGGATAATGCCCCGGAGCGGTTCTGGTTCATTGTTCCCGCAGAAAAATCTCGGAGTGCGTTCGACGGGCATGAAAAAGGGCGCGAGGGAAGGTTCCCCCGCGCCCATGCTTTGGAAAAAGCCCGGATCACGCCGGTTGCAGATTGACCGCCGTCGGCCGGGCGGCGGGAAGCTTGCCGGCCTCCGCCTGCACCAGAAGCTCCTGTTTGCGGGCCATCATGGCGTCACGCAGGGCGACCAGATCGACATCCGTGGCGCGGCACTGGGCGAACATGCCTTCAGAAGGCATCTCCTCCTCATGCACATGATGCTTGATCTCCGCGGACAGCACCTTGACCTTGGCGTCGTAGAAATCATCGCCGGGGCTGCCTGCCTCAATATCGTTGATCAGCACTTTCGCGCCATCATGTTCGACATACGCCTCGTCCAGCGTGTCATCCTCTATCTTGCCGCGGAACGCGGGATAGAAAATCTCCTCCTCGATGGAGGTATGCACCTTCAATTCGACGCATATTTGCTGGGCGATGGCCTGCTTTTTGCCGTCACTTGCGCTTTCAAATTTCTCGAACAATTCCTCGACCTTGCGATGGTCGGCTTTCAGAAGTGCGATCGCGTCGGTAAATTCCTGAGCCATGATGATCTCCTGCTGACGTGGATGCCATCAAGACCGCCCGGCAGGCCGGAGGTTCCACCCGCGATTCGTTATCAATCCTTCTTGCTTTCGATCAAACTGCCAAAGACGAGCGGCCAATTGCGGCTCCCGACATCCCCGAAATGCCACAGCCCGTCCGAATTGGCTTTGACCGGTGGCGGCGGGACCACATTTCGGGATGGTTATTAAGAGGAGAAGCATCTTGAACCGCATATCCAAGCTCATGATCATGTCCATCCTGCCGCTTTCGGCCGCGGGAACCGCCTTCGCGCAGGCCGCTGCCCCGGCCGAGCCAGCCGCCCCGGCGCAGGCGGCTCCGGCGCCCGCCGCGCCTGCAGGCGCCACCACCTTCAGCGATGAGGAGATTCAGAAGTTTGCGGCCGCCGCCGTCGAACTGAACAAAATCCAGTCGGACGCGACGGTGACCGCCGAGCAGAAGCAGCCCAAGATGCTGGCGGCCGTGCAGGCGACCGGCCTTGATCCGCAGAAGTTCAACGCGATCGGCCAGGCGGCGCAGAGCGATCCCGCCCTGCAGCAGAAGATTCAGGCCGCAGCATCGGCAAGCCCGGCCGCAGCGCCCGCGCCAGCGGCTCCGCCCAAGCAATAAGCCGCCCGTCAAACCATGGCGTATCGAGCCGGGGAGCCTGACGCTTCCCGGCTTCGTGATATGCGGCGAGGAAAAACCTTATTTCTGGCGGCGCGTATAGAGCAGCGCCGCGACGATCGCGGCCGAGCCGATGCCCACGGCCGTCCCCATCCACAACGTCTTGTTGCCAGCGGAGGGCGGACTGTTTTCAGCGGATTTTGCTGGCGTATCCTTGGGCGGGGCAGCCTCTCCGGCCGCTATTTTCTTGTCGTCGGTCATAGTCGCCCGACTATGGGCGATCGAAAGGGCGAAGGAAAGAGCGGTTGAGACGGGCCGATAGGGATTTGCCGGATTTGCGGCATATAGGCGAGCGCTGCGCCGGTCTCTATTCGATCCCGGAGAACGGATGGTCACAACATCCGCCCTCCGGGAACGATAAGAGTGATGCGGCAGGCCGCATCCAGCTATGGGAAGCTGAACATCGGATAGGTCCAAAGGATTGATATTCGGTGAAGGAATACGTTCGTAAAACTAATCATGGTTAAGGGGTTATGAATCCCAAGCCCCGCCTGATATGCGCCGAAGCGGGGATGAATCGGGGCAAGACGTGGCGTTAAGGGCAGGAATAGTTTTGCTGGCGCTCGCTATCGCCTCTGCGTCCCAATGGTGGCCGCTGATCGGCCAGGCTGGCTGATCGCTGCGCTACTCCGCCTTCTGGGGCTTTTCAGGCATTCAGGGCTTGGGCCAGGCGAAACCTGCCGTATTGAAGGTGAAATCCTGAGCGCCTTCCGTCCCCAGATCGATCTTCACCTTTACGGATTTGCTGTCCCGGATCGCCTCGAACGCATTTTGCGGGGGCGGGATGGAAATGCCGTCCTTCGTATCCGTCATGCGGCCCTGCCATTTCTTGGGCGCGCCGCCGTCCATGCTGGCCTCCACCGCGCATGACGACAGGTCGCAGGTAAAGGGCGCGCCGACCGCTTTCACGGTCACGCCCGTTTCCCCGTTGCGCATCTTTTGGAGCAGGATGACGGCGAAGGTGTCAGGCGCGGTCATCGTCTTTACGCTGTTGGCGCTGCCCAGATAGGCGAGCGGCGTCGCCTTGCCGGTCGCCGGATCGGTCTTGGCCTCATATTTCCAGACCTGGCCGATTTGCTGACGTTGAGTCGCGCCGCCTTCGTCCGAATTTGTCGATCCGCAGGCGGCAAGCATGGCGACGCTTACCAGCATGAAAGATTTTGCGGCCATTATGGCTCCTCTTGGCGACAGGGGTGGCAATGGTTTCGATAGGAAAACGCGCGCCGGATCGGAGAGTTTCGTGGCGTTCGTCCTAATATGGGACAGAAGGCCGCACCGCTTCGGCGTTAAGCTAAGCTTTTGGAAACCAATACCGTTCTACTCCCATGTCAAGACATGCGAAGCCGGGGACTCGGCAGCGCCAACACTTTCGCGGAGCCGACAGACATGGGGTTAGCAGCTTTGTTTCGGCCGGGTCAGCCCGACGAAGCGCGCAAGGGAAGCAGGTTCAAGGTCCTGCTGCCAATCACGATCAGGCAGAATGGCGCCAAGGCCCCCGGCAAGCTCATCGAAGTTTCGAATGAGGGCGCGCGCGGCCAGACGCTGGGCAATCCGCAGGTCAAGCAACCCATCGAAATCGAATGGGAAGGCAAGTTGATCTCCGCCAAGGTCGTGTGGGTGAAGGGCGAACGCTTCGGCCTGGAATTCGACAAGCGGCTGAGCAACAACCAGTTGCTGGCGATGATCGCCGGATAAGGCGCTTCACCCGGATTGGAACGATAAGGGCTGCCCGTGAGGGCGGCCTTTTTTGTTTGGGCCTTTGATGGCCTATTTGGCTGGGTTTACGACAGTCCGGTTGTGATTGCTAACAGGCTTTAGCTGACGTTCCTGCGTGACCTTAGGCCCCCGGATTGGCATACTCCCCCTTATGGCAGCATCGCTATTCGCAGACGTTCCGTTCAGAGCTAAGATCATAGGCGGCGCAATCATCGTAGTTCCTTTGGCGACACTAGCTCTTCTAGGTGCGATATTTTTGCGGCCCGCCCCGATTGAACAGAGATTGGTATGGGGTTGCTACACAGCAGACAATGCGCCTCCCATTTCAGTGGAGGAGAGCAAGATACGCATTGTCGACGGAACCCGGCGGTCTCTGAGCTATATCGCTGAGCCGTGTAAAGAGGGCTACAGACTGACGGTTCATCCAGCCCTTATCTTAAAAGCGTCAGAGGGCGGGCGCTACAGCTTCGAGCAGGGCCGAGGCATAGGTTATTTCTGGCCGCTTCTTTCAGAAGCTTCCGACAATCCTCGAAAAGTGCATTCGCCAGAGGATTTTGGTGGTCGAATTGACATTGCTGCGGAAGGCCGATCAGCAATTTATGTCCGCTCCAAGGATGGAAACAACTGCGGCTGAACGGCGGACTTTTGGTCGTAACAAGCCATTCGCCCTGAGCTTGTCCTCAGCGCCGGCCTTGCAGGCAGTCAAAGGGGGCTGCTCTTCTTTTTAAGAAAGACAGGGCTTGGACAGGCTCAGCCCGAACGGGGGAGGCCGCCTCCGGTCAAACGCCTGTCCTACATGCCTCTACTGCCCCATATGGAACTCTATGCCCCACTCGCCGCGCAAGGTGCGACGTCGATGATCCCGCCAGCGCGCCGGTGCGACGCAAGCGGGACGTACCTGAGACCAACATGCGACTCTGGTGAGACGCATGTGAGACGTAAGTGCGACGCATATGAGACGTGGATGGGACGCAGGTGCGACGCACATGAGACCTATATGAGACGTACATGCGACCTTTGTGCGACCTACATGCGACTTTCCGGCGAAAACCGATCACAACCCGCAACTTCGATTCGCAAATCGAGCAGCAACCCCCGATATGGTTGCTCGCAAGGCGGCTACTGCCCGCCGGTGAACTTCAAGGCCCGATCGCAAAAAGGCCGCCGGAGATCTCCGGCGGCCGCTTGTCTGCCGATCTGCCGGGGCCAGCCCCTATTCCCGCATCGCGCTGTCGCGGATGCGGATCAGCGGGCCGAGGATATAGTCCATGATCGACTGGCGACCGGACTTGATGTTCACTTCCGCGGTCATGCCGGGGATGACCGGCTTGTCCACGCCGAACTTGGTCGTGTCGGCGCGCAGGCGGACGCGGTAATAGCTTTCGCCTTTCTGGTCCTGGATGACGTCGGGCGACACGTCGATCACCTTGCCGTCCAGCCCGCCATAAATGGCGGAGTCATAGGCGGAGATCTTGATGGTGGCGGGAAGGCCGGGCCAGATGTTGCCGCGGTCCTTGGGCATCACGCGGGCCTCGACCATGACGACCTTGTCGACCGGCACGATCTCGACCAGCGGTTCGCCGCCGCGCACGACGCCGCCCACGGTCTGGACGTAGAGTTTGTTGACGACGCCATCCATCGGCGCGCGGATTTCCTCGCGGGATTCCTTGTCGCTATAGGCGCCCAGATTCTCGTCTGCCTTGGACAGTTCCAGCCGCAGTTCAGCGGCCTTCGCCTTCGTCTCCTGGATCGACTTGGTGAACACCTCGCCGCGGCGGGCGGAGGTTTCGCTGAGCTGCGCCATGGATTCCGGGATCTGGTTCTGCACGTCCGCGATCTTGGTGCGCAGGGCGAGCAGCATCGCCTTCTTGTCCAGCACCTCGCGCTCGGAAATCGCCTCCGCGTCATAGGCGCGCTGCAGCTTGTCGAGCTGGGTGATCATCAGCCGTTCCTCGCCGCGCAGATTGGTAAGGCGCGACTGCAGCGTGCCGATTTCCGCGCGGCGGGCGCGGGCCTGTTCGTCTATAATGCCGGTTTCCTGGCCCCGCTGGTTACGGGTGGAATAGAAAAGCGCTTCTTCGGAAGCCGCGATTTCCGGCGCGGCGTCGCGCAGTTCGTCCGGCACGGTGAAGCTGCCCTTACCGCTGACTTCCGCGTCCATGCGCGCGAGGGCGATCCGCTTGGCCACGACATCGGTCCGCGCGTTCTGGAAATCGGCGATGGTCGTCTGGTTGGTGACGCGCATCAGCACCTGCCCCTTGCGGACGCGCTCGCCCTCCTGGACCAGCAATTGCTTCACGATGCCGCCCTCAAGATGCTGGACCACCTGATTCTGGACCGAAGGGAGGACCCGGCCGCCGCCGCGCGTGACCTTGTCCACCTGAAAAAACACCGCCCACATCAGGAAGGCGACGACCAGTGTCGCGAGAATCTTGAGCGTGCGGTGGGACTTGTCCGTCCTGATCCGGGCGCTCCATGGCGCTATGCCGTCAATCGGGGCGCTGGCGATCTTCACATTGCCCGCAAAAGCGGACGCCATTTCCTTGGCCGAGACGTCCTGGAACAGGCTTTCGCCGCCTGCCGCGCGAATGATCCGGTCCCTTATGGCGCTGAAGTTCATGTGACGGTCCCCAAAAAATCTGAAGCCGCGTTTACCAATCATTATCCTTAAAAATGCTTAATGCTTTGATCGGACCAATGGGGATTGTTCCTATTATGCAGGTTTCACAGCAGGAAGCGGGCGTCAGCCTGGTCGGCCGGATCGGCACCAAGCTGTCGCGGGTCAGCTATGGCAGGCGCGCGCACAAGGCGGCGGAGGCAGCGCAGGCATGGGGCGGGGCGGTCTATCCGCTGCCCTTCGTGATTGCGCTGGAACGGCTGAGCGCCCGGTGCGGCAAGCCCGCGTCCCGCGATATGCTGGTCGCCGCGCTGCCCGCCGCCAATGGCGATATGGACCCAAAATTCGCGCCGCTGGCGATGGCCCGCGCGGATATCGATGCGCGCTGGGACAGCCGCAGCCTGGCCACGATGGAAAAGCATGAACTGCCCGCGCTGGCGCTTGTCGAGGGCGGCGCAGTGCTGATCGTCGACGTCAAGGCGGACGGCGCGCTGGTCATGGCGGATGCGGAAGGGGACAAGATGATCCCGGCCGCCGTGCTGCAGCCGGTGATCGCCGCCGAGATACTGGTATGCGGTCATGTTGATCCGGCAAACGGCCTTGGCATGGAGGAGGAGCGATCCTTCGTCCGCCGCAATCCCCGCCTGTGGCTGGTCGGCGTGTTCCTGAGCGAACGCAAGCGGCTGGGCCAGCTTCTGCTGGCGGCGGCGCTGCTCAACCTCTGCGGTCTTGCGATCCCGCTTTATATGCGCGCCATCTACGACCGGGTGGTGCCGAACCTCGCCATTGAATCGCTCTGGGCGCTATCGGCGGGCGTGGTGCTGGTGCTGCTGTTTGAGTTCACCTTCAAACATGTGCGCGGCAGCTATGTCGATGCCATCGGCGTGCGCGTGGGGCAGGCGATCCAGCATCGCGCGATGACGTCGTTCCTGCATGGCCGCACCGGCAAGTCGGAAAATACCGTCGGCGGCCTGATGACGGCGCTGCGCGATGTCGAGGCGCTGGCGCTGCTGGTGCCGCAGGCGATCGTCACCTTCCTGGTCGATGTGCCCTATTTCTTCGCCTATGTGGCGCTGATCATGCTGATCGGCGGCTGGACGGTTGCTGGGCCCGTGGTGGGCGCGGCGGCGCTGGTGATGGTCGGCTTTGTCGCCAGCTATGCGCTGAAGCTCAGCAGCAAGCGCGCGTCCAAGCTGATGCAGGCCCGTAATAACCTCGTCGTCGATGTGACGGAGGGGCTGACCACCATCAAGGCCAATCAGGCGGAAGGCCGCTTCCTGCGCCAGTGGGATATCGTGTCCGACCATATCGGCATGAGCTCCCAGTCTGCCCGCAAGTGGAACGAACTGCCCGGATCGATGGCCGGGCTGATCGTACAGATGGTGACGGTCATGGTCGTCGTCATCGGCGTGTTTCAGATCAAGGACAATGTCATGACGACCGGCGCGATGATCGCCGTCACCATGTTGACCGGCCGGGCTATGGTGCCGGTGTCGTCCGCCATTTCGATGATTTCCAAGGGCTATCAGAGCCTGTCGCAATTTGCGGGCCTCTCCAAGCTGCTGGCGATGGAGCCGGAACGCGACATTTCCGATCCGTCGATCAAGCGCCGGGCGATCAAGGGCGATATCCGGCTGCAGAATGTCGCCTTCAACTATGCGGAGGGCGCGGCGCCGAGCCTGAAGGACCTTAGCGTTTCCTTCCAGCCGGGCGAGAAGATCGCGCTGATCGGCAAATCCGGTTCGGGCAAGTCGACGCTGCTGCAATTGCTGGCCGGGATGATCGAGCCACAGGCGGGCGCGATGACGGTCGACGGCCATGCCGCCAGCCAATATGCCGCCGCGCATCTGCGCCAGAGCATTGTCTATTCCGCCCAGGATGCCGCCCTGTTCGACACGTCGATCTGGGAAAATATCCTGCTCGGCCTGGAAGAACCGGAGGAAGCGGTCGTCGAGCGCGCCATCATGGCGTCGGGCCTGGACGGCTTCGTCAGCCGCAGCGTCGAGGGCTATGGCCGCAAGGTCGGCCCGCGCGGGAGCAAACTTTCGGGCGGCCAGCGCCAGTCGGTCATCCTGGCCCGCGCGCTGGTGCGCGATCCCAATGTGCTGCTGCTCGACGAACCGACCGCCTCGATGGATATCGCCAGCGAGCAATCCGTGATCCAGGGGCTGCGTGAGGCGGCGCGGGACAAGACGCTGATCGTCGCGACGCACCGCATGGCGCTGCTCGATCTGGTCGACCGGGTGATCTGGTTGGATGAAGGCAAGATCGTCGCCGACCGGCCGCGCGCCGAAATCATTGCGATGATGCGCAATCAGCAATCCGGCGTACGCGCAGCCTAATCGTTACGGCGTTAGGGCTTGATTAGGACAATTTGGTTTAAACGGCATTTACCAGTTTTTTCGCGGGACGATTTTCCGCGGTTTTCGGGGGTATGAAGTGGCAGGGGCATCGTCAGAGGGGGAAGTCAATCACTGGCCGGCGTTCGTCGACGTGCTGACGACCGTCATCATGGTCGTGACCTTCCTGCTCGTCATCATGAGCGCCGCCGTCATGGTGCTGTCGCAGCGCACGATGGAGCATTTCAAGAAGCAGATCGAAGCTAAGGAAGCGCTGGGCAAGACGAGCGAGAACAGCGCCGACGCAGGCGCGGCTGGCGGCGCGACCGGCGGGGCGCCGGGGCAGCAGAACCAGACCATCCGCTCACCGGACGCCGAAACCGGCAGCTCGGTGGCGGAACTCGGCTCCATCCTGAAGTCCGATCCCGTCAACGGCGCGGAAAGGCTGACCATCCGCACGCGCGAGACGCCCGACACGATGAAGATTGCGGTCAAGGCGATGGAAAATGCCGACGACACAAAGGGCGTGGAGGTAAAGACCGCCGACGTCCTGCTGCGCGTCGATTTCGAACCGATGGCTGTCCGCTATGACGATGCCAACGCCAAGCAGGTGACCGACTTCCTGAAGTCCAAGCAGCGTCCGGGCATGAAATATGAAATCTGGTCGTTCGCGCCGCAGGCTTCCTCGATTTCCGAGGCGCAGCGCCTGGCCTTCTACCGCGCGGCGATGACCCGCAACCTTCTGATCAAGGCGGGCATCAACCCGTCCGACGTCAATACGCAGGTGCGGGTGACCGACCCTTCGGCAAAGGACGGGCACAATGTGCGCGTCGTTCTGAAGCCCTGAACCGATGACCTGAGCCGAGCAGCGAAAGAACGCGACGATGGAAAAGAAAATCCGGTCCGAACTGCTGAAGATGACCACGATCATGGTCGTCCTGATCGGCCTTGGCATTTATGCGCATGAGTTCGTCATCTCCGGCATCAAGGCGAAGGCGGCGCTGAACCTGTCCATCTTCGCGACCTTTGGGCTGGCCGCCTTCCTGGCGTTTCGCCATGTGTTGGCGCTGAAAAATGAGGTGCTGGCGCTCAAAGCGCTGCAGGTCGACTATGGATCGCGCTCGCAACGGCCGCTCAACCCCTACCGCCATCCCGCCATCGTGTTCCAGGAACCGGAACTGCTTGGCCAGGGATACCGGATGATCACAGAGGAGCTGGGCAAGTCCGGCTCCCTGCATATTTCCAACCATACCGTGCAGACGCTGCTGCACGACGTCGACCAGCGCATCAATGATCGCAAGTCGACGATCATCTACTTCTCCGGCCTTATGGTGTTCCTGGGCCTGCTCGGCGCGTTCATGGGCCTGATGAAGACCGTTCACTCGGTGGGCGACCTGATTGGCGGCATGGATATCTCCGGCGCGGGCGGTTCGGACAGCTTCGGCAAGCTGATCGAGGGCATGAAAGGCCCGCTGAACGGCATGTCCGTGGGTTTCAGCTCCTCTCTGTTCGGTCTTATGACGTCGATGGTGCTGGGCGCGTTCGAACGCTGCATGACCAGCGCGATGAAAACGCTGCGCAACGAGTTCGAGCATTGGCTGTCCAACCTCGCTGCGCTGGAAAACCCGCATGAGGCGCAGGCGAACGGCGCGAATGTCGATTTCAGCGGCGTCATCCGCGCGCTGGAGTTCGGCGGCAAGCAGTTGCGCGAATTGCGCGAGGCGGTGCTGGGCAATACCCGCAACGCCGGCGAGAACCAGCACGCCATCAATCAGATGGCGCATAGCGTCACCCGTCTTTCGCAATCCGTCGACAAGGTGACCGATCCGACGCCGCTGCTGGAGCCTATCGCCCGCGTGGTGGAGGATCTTGCGCAGAACCAGACGATGATGGTCAGCCAGTTCCACGGCCTGTTCAACATGGCTGAGCGGGACCGCATGGCGATCCGCCAGATGCTGGAGGCGATGAGCACCATGACCGACCGCCGCGCCGCTCTGGATGGCGCGCAGTTGCATGCGCAGATGGAGCGCATGGTCGCGCTGCAGGCGGCGATGCTGGAGAAGGAGCCGGTTCTGCTGACCAGCCAAACCCTTTCGCGTGGCGAAAAGGGCGGACTATTCTCACGCATCTTTGGCGGCGGAGCCCGGAGCGACGGCAAGAAATTGCGCGCGGAAATCCGCCGCACCAGCATCAATCAGGGCCAGATCGCCAAGGCGGTGGAGAAATCGCTGGGCGAATCCATCGAGCGCATCGAGGCCGGAAGGAAAAGCGACCAGGATGTGCTGGCGCAAATGATCTCCCAGAATGAGGGCAATCAGGCGCGCCTGCTGGCGTTGCTCGACCGGTTGCAGGCGACCGAAGCGGCGCAGGCGGCCCAGAGCGGCGATCCGCTGGCGGCGACGGGGCTGCACGGCGCCCGGCTGGAACTGGACGTGTTGAAGCGGCGGCTCGACCTTGCAGAGGAATCCGAGGCGGAGCGCAATGCGCGCTCCACGCCCCCCGCGCAGGGAGAGACGCGCGCGACGGGCACGGGCACGGGCATGGGCGCGGGTCAGGGCTGAGGCGGAAAGAGAGAGCATCGAACCATGGGCATTTCCCTTCACCGTATCTTCTCCCGCAAACCGGCATTCAGCCGGTCGGCTGCGCGTTTCGCCTGTCAGCTTGACGCGACGCTGATCGTGATCGACCGGATGATCAATTATGAGGGCCGGGTGACCGACTTTTCCTGCGGCGGCGCGCAGTTCAGGCCCAAGCTTGCCTATCTGATGGCCCGGCGCGACGTGCCCGTTTGCCTCACAGTGGGCAGCGAGGAGATTTTCGGGCGAATCGTCAACACCACGCCCGCGGGTTTCGGCATCCGTTTCGACGAGCCGATCGACGAGGATATGCTGACCGAACTGGTGGGGGACACCGCGATCAGCAACGGCGGGACGAAGGCGGCATGATGGCGGGAAAGATCATCCGGGGGCGCGGCCGATGACAGAGATGTCGCCCATAAACAGCGCCCAGGCGGTCGAAACCGACCGGCGGAGCGACGATCGCGTCGTATCCGTGCTGATCAATGCGGGCGTCGCCAAGGAAGGGCGCAGTGCGCTCTGCCGCATCCGCAATCTCTCTGACACCGGAATGATGATCGACACGCGCATGCCGCTGGCCGTCAATGAAGATGTCGCTGTGCAGTTGCGGTCCGGTTTCTGCGTCGCCGGCGTGGTCCGGTGGAGCGAGCATTTCCGGGCGGGCATAGAGCTGGTGGATGCAAGCGGCGAGATGATCCTGACCGATCATGCGCAGACGGACGTCAGCGCCGAGGCGGGCATTTTTCCGCGGTTCGCGCGCGATGCGTCCGTCTTTGTAACGATCAACCATCGCCGCGGCCGCTGCCATCTGGTCACTGTGTCGCTGGGCGACGCCATCCTGCAGGGATGTGAAGGCGTGACGGCGGGTCAAATCATTACCGTGGGCATCGAGGGTCTGGAAGAACGGCTGGCCACGGTGATTGAGGCGGCGGACGATCATTGCAGAGCATCATTCACACAGCCTCTGCATTTTAAGGCGCTTGAACAGTGGCTTGAATCAGGAAGTTGGCAGTAAATTTTAATATCGGCGCATGTGCGACGCGCCCGATTGAGCCATCTTCGCGCAAAAAGCGCAATTGTTTCAGCTTATCCTTAACTCCGTTTTAACCACGCAGGCGCAATCCAGTGTGGACGCGCGCCGGACTTCGGCATGCTGCGAGGAGATTTTCTTTGGGGGACATGCGGATTCGCACGGGCAAGGGCCTGTTCGTACCGACCATCGCCCGCCACATTCTGGCGGCGGCGGCCTGTGCGCCCCTGCTGCTGCATTCGGTCGCCGGAGCAGCCGACCGCTATTATTATGACGCAGCGCCCGCGGGGCCGATGCCGAACGGTCAGCCTCTGGCCGACGCCGTAGGTCTGCGCCCGGCTCCCTGGCTGGAGATGGTCGACCCCTATGCGGAAACGCCTGCGGCCGTTCCTGCGCAGATGGCCGCCGCCGCACCGGCCATTGTGCCCGCCGATCCCGTAAAGGTAGAAACGCCGGTTCCGGCAACGATCACGCAGGCCAGCGTTGCGCCAGTAGATGCTGCGCCAGTCAGCGTTGTTCCGGCCAGCGTCGCCCCAACCAGCGTTGCGCAGGCCGATGCCGCGCCTGCCGCTGTTCCGGCTGCCGATGCCGCACTGATTGCTGCTGCACCTGCGGCCGCACCCGAAGCTGCGCCGCCAGCCCCGGCTGCGCCGGAAGCTCAGGACAAGCCGGTGGCGATGGCCGCCATTGCCGATCCCGCGCAGGCGCCGCCGGTTCAGGCGGATATCTCCGCGTCAAGCGCGCCGGTTCCAACCAGCATCGCCGACGCCATGACGCCAGCGGCCGTGCCGCCGCCGGGTGCGCAGGAATCGCTGCGCAACGCGATTGTCGAAGCGCTCAAGAGCAACCCGGAAATCCAGATCGCCCTCGCGCGGCAGGACGACGCCAAATATGGCGTCGATGAAGCGCGCGCGGGCTATATGCCGCATCTCGACATGGCGGTTGCGATTGGCGGCGAGTTCAACGATCCCGCGCTGGGCGACATCACGAAGCTGCGCCGGGGCGAGGGCATTGTAACGCTGAGCCAGAATCTCTGGGACTTCGGCACGACCATCAATGACATCAAGCGGGCGCGGGCGGACTATCGCAGCGCCCAGTGGAGCACGCGCGAACGGATCGAGGCGATCTCCTTCGACATCACCACATCCTATATGACCCTGCTGCAGAATCAGAAGCTGGTCGAATTGGCCGAGCAGCAGATCACCGCGCACGAAAAAATCCTGAAGATGGTCAAGATCCAGAACGAACTGGGCCTGACCACGCCTGCGGACGTCAGCCGCGCCAAGGCCCGGCTGGAAAATGTCCAGGCCGACCTGCTCGACCGCAAGAGCGCGCTTGAGCAGGCGCGTGAATCTTATCGCCGGCTGACCAATCATCTGCCTGGCATCGCCGTGGACCTGCCGCCGACGGCATCGTCTCTGCCGATGTCGGCCGATGCGGCTGTCGCAATGATCGACGATCACAGCCCGCGCATGGCGCAGGCGGTTGAGGATCGCCGTTCGCTGGATCGTCAGCGCGCCAGCCAAACCGGCACCTTCTTCCCCCGCATCGGTTTTCAGGCGCAGGGCAACTGGAAGGATGACGTGCAGGGCGCGACCGGCGTCAACCGCGACGCGCGCGCCATGGTCACCCTGACCTACAGCTTCTTCAACGGCGGCGCGGACATCGCCATCCGCAACCGGATCAACGCGCGCCTGCGTGAAGCCGATTATGAGCTGGATCGCCGCCGCCGGGAGGTGGAGCAGGATATCCGTATAGATTTCAATGCTCTGGAAGCCGCGCGCGCCAAGATGGCGACAATCGACGCCGAAATCGGATCATCCGAAAAGGTCGTCGACCTGTATGCGCAGCAATTCCGCGAGGGCCGCCGGACGGTGTTCGATCTGCTCGACAGCCAGCAGATTTTATTTGCTGCGAGGGCCAACCAGATCGCCAACAACACCGCCAAAATGCTGAGCGAATACCGGGTCCTCCAGAAGCTGGGCGGCCTGTTCGATCTCGTCAGCAGCGGCGAGCCTCTGCCGCAGATCGTCATGCCCGCGCCGCGCAGCGGCAAGTGACCGCCTGGCCCCGATCCGGGGCATCAAGGTAAACGCGGCGTTTACCATTCCTAAACACAAGCGCGGCTAGTCTGATCGTCCAAGATTGGGGATTTTGCGCGAAAATGGCTTGGTTCAAGAACATCATGGCGGGCAGGGGAAAGTCCGTGCCGGATATGGACCGGGCAGCCCATGCCGCCAAGGCCGCGCCGCAAGCCGAAGCAGGAGCGCCCACGGACGCCGCGATCGTGGCGCAGGGTTCCGCCAATTATGGCGCCGCCAAGGTCATTCAACTAGGTGACGATGACCTGGCGAAGCTTGAAATCGCCTATAAGCCGTTCAAGGTCGAAATCGTTGATATCGACGTTGTGCTTGTGTTCGAGGACGGCAGCAAGATCGTCATCCCCGGCATGGCGCTGGCCGTATTCTCCGGCCGCAAGCCGGTACTGGTGTTCACCGACAAGGAAATCTCCGCCCAGCAGGCGATCGACAGCGTTGGCGAGATCAAGGAGCAGACGACGCCGATCAAGCTCGGCCTGTCCTCCGCCTCGTCCGACGAAGCGAACGACACCAAGGCGGATGGCCACAAGGACCAGTCCGGCGCGATCCAGCCGCAGGACGCGGCGGAATCGCAGCAGGCGGCAGCCCAGAAGGAAGAAAATCAGCACAAGTTCGATCAGGAATCGAAGCGCCTGACCGAAAAGATCAGCAGTACGCCATCCTCATCGAGCGCGCCGTCCAGTCCGCCTTCCGCGCGCGCCGTGGAGCCTAGCCCGGACGACGCGATCGGCCCCGCAGGCATCGGCAAGCTGGTGCCGAAGCTGACCTTCACGCTCTATAACAAGGAAGGCGTGACGACCGGCACTCAGGACGGCCAGACGGTCGTCCAAGGCTCCACCGGCGGCGCGACATCATCCAGGGACGCGGCCTATTCGGCGCAATCGGCCAAGGAGATCGTCAACGGCACGTCGGGCGATGATGTCATCTATGCCGACAATCCGGCCCAGGCGCCGTCCGGCACGTCGCTGCGCACCCTGCATGTCGAGGCGATGGTCCCGGCCAAGGGCCTGACATTGATGTCCATTCTGCTGCCCTCGCTGCCGGAGGGTTATTCGGTTGCGAACGCCACCCTGACCGACAAGGGCTGGCTGGTCACGGTGGATGCGGGGAACATCACCAAGATCACCACCATGACAGATTCCACTGGGGCCACCGTTCCGGTGCCGGCCAACCAGTCGCATTTCTCCTTCGATGTGCAGTTGATCTACGCGCTGCCGGCCGAAGGGAAGGCGGTTGCCTCCAGCGGGTTCCAGGACGAGTTTTTCCTGCCTGTGCAGCTTGGCCTGTCCACGGATGGCAAGACGAGCACGAACAGCGTCGAGGTCTCCACCCATTTCGGCATCAAGGTCGTCACCAGCGCCAGCGACATGGTCGTCACTGATCCGGTCAGCGGCGATCCGGTCTATGTCCTTTACTCCAATCCTCCCGGCAACATCGTCACGGCTGGCGACGGCAATGACAGGATCGTCGCGGGCGCGGGCGAGGACCAGATCGACGGCGGCAACGGCAATGACATTGTAAGCTATGTTCAGTCCAATGTGGGCGTGAACGCAAATCTGGGCACCGGCACTGGCAGTGGCGGCTATGCGCGGGGCGACACCTACACCAATGTCGAGGGGCTGATCGGTTCGGCCTATAACGATACGCTGACAGGCGATGCGCGCGACAACAGCTTCGACGGCGGCGCAGGAGCCGACCGGATCGAGGGCGGCGCGGGTTTCGACACGGTTGATTATACGCGCGCGCGCGATGGCGCGGCCGATAGCGACCGGACGGGCGTGGAGATTTTCCTGGACGGCACGGCTTCGCGCGGCGGCCAGGCCGAGGGCGATGTCGTCACGGGTGTCGAGCATGTCATTGGCACAAGCCGGAACGACATCCTGCACGGATCGGCTGCCGCCGATATGCTGGAAGGCGCGGGTGGCAATGACAGGCTGATCGGCGGCGCGGGCGCGGACCTGCTGGACGGCGGCGCGGACTTCGACGTGGCGGATTATTCGGGGTCGGCGCAGGGCGTAACCGCCTATCTGGACGGGCGCGCGGGCGTTGGCGGCGATGCGCAGGGCGATGTCCTGCGCAATATCGAGGCGATCCAGGGATCGGCCCATGCCGATACGCTGGTCGGCGATGCCGGAAACAACACGCTGACGGGCGGTGCGGGCGCGGACCATATCGACGGCGGCGCGGGGATCGACACGGCCGATTTCAGCTACAGCAATGTTGGCGTGACCGTCTATCTGGACGGGCGCGCGGGCATTGGCGGCGACGCGCAGGGCGACACTTACGTCAATGTCGAGAATCTGATCGGCTCCAATTTCGCCGACCGCCTGACTGGCAGCGCCGGTGCGGATACGCTGCATGGCGGACAGGGCGACGATGTGATCGAGGGCGGCGCGGGCGCCGACCTGATCGATGGCGGTGACGGGTTCGACATTGCCAGCTATGCCGGATCGTCCAGCGGCGTGCAGGTCGCGCTTGACGGATCGACCTTGAATGGCGGCGATCCGGTTGGCGACCGCTTCGTCAGCATCGAAGGTCTCGAAGGCTCCAATTTCAACGATACGCTGATCGGCACGGCGGGCGCGGACACGCTGCGCGGCGGTGCGGGCGACGATATCCTGCTCGGCCTGGGCGGCGCGGATGTGCTGGACGGTGGCGCGGGCAATGACGCGGTGGATTACAGCCTGTCGCGCTTTGCCGTCACCGTCCGTCTGGACGGCGGCATTTCCGAGGGCGGCGACGCAGACGGCGACAAGCTGATCAGCATTGAACATGTGATCGGTTCGACGCTGGATGACCGGTTGATCGGCGGTGCGGGCGACGACCGGCTGGAAGGCCGGGCGGGCGACGATATATTGTCGGGCGGCGCGGGCGCGGACATCCTGCAGGGCGGCGAAGGCCAGGACACGGCCGATTACAGCACCTCCGCAAGCGCCGTCACCGTCGCGCTGGACGGTAGCGCGGGCGTTGGCGGGGATGCGCAGGGCGATACGCTGTCGGGCATAGAGCGTCTGGTGGGTTCTGCCTTTGCCGACCGGCTGACCGGCGACGCCGGCGACAATATTCTGAGCGGCGGGCTTGGCGACGATGTGCTGATCGGCGGCATGGGCGCGGACACGCTGCAGGGTGGCGATGGCCTGGATACGGCGGACTATTCGTCGGCGCAGGGCGCGGTCACGGTCAACCTTGACGGCAATGCGTCATCCGGCGACGTGGCGCAGGGCGACCGCCTGTCAGGCATAGAGCGCGTCATCGGCAGCGCCTATGCCGACCATCTGAATGGCGATAGCGGCGACAATATCCTGGAAGGCGGCGCGGGCGATGACGTCCTTCGCGGCGGCATGGGCGCGGACCAGCTTATCGGCGGCGCAGGCAGCGACAGCGCGGATTACAGCGATTCGATAGCCGGCGTGAATGTCGATCTGGCGGCGGGCGGGGGCACTGGCGGTTCGGCGCAGGGCGACGTCCTGACGGGCATAGAGGGCCTGATCGGCTCTAACTATGCCGATACGCTGACCGGCGATGCGGGCGACAACCGGCTGCAGGGCGGCGCGGGCGACGATATATTGAACGGCCGTGGCGGCGCGGATATCCTTGAAGGCGGCGTCGGCTTCGACATTGCCGACTATTCGGCGTCGGCCAGCGCGGTGCAGGTCTCGCTGGATGGGACGGCGGGCAGCGGCGGCGACGCGCAGGGCGACAGCCTCTACGACATAGAGGGCCTGACAGGTTCCGCCTTCGACGACATCCTGTCCGGTAATGACGCCAATAACCGCCTGACGGGCGGCGCGGGCGATGACACGCTGCGTGGTGGACTGGGCGGCGACGAACTGATCGGCGGCGCGGGTTTCGATACGGCGGACTATTCCCAGTCCGCGTCGAACATCATCATTTCCAATGACGGATCGATCGGCCTGGGCGGCGATGCGCAGGGCGACCGGCTGAGCGGGATCGAACGGATCATCGGTTCGACCTTTGACGACCAGATCACTGGCGGGGCCAATGCGGATACGCTGGTCGGCGGCCTTGGCAACGACACGCTGCAGGGCGCGGGCGGCGCGGATATCCTGGACGGCGGCGCAGGCACCGATATTGCGGACTATAGCCATTCCAACGCGGCCATCGTCGCGGGTCTGGACGGTCGCGCGAATACCGGCGGCGATGCGGCGGGCGACACCTATGCCAATATTGAGGGGATTTCTGGGTCGGCCTTTGCCGACACGCTCTATGGCTCCGGCAATGACGACATTTTGCGCGGTCAGGGCGGCAATGACCGGCTGATCGGCTTTGCGGGCGCGGACATATTGGAGGGCGGCGCGGGTTTCGATACCGCCGACTATAGCGCGTCCGATGCGGGCGTTTCCGTCAATCTCAACACTGGCAACGCATCCGGCGGCCATGCCGACGGCGATACGCTGTCGAGCATTGAGGGATTGATCGGTTCCGACTTCGACGATTTCCTGACCGGCGGAGAGAGCGCCGACACGCTGCAGGGCGGCCTGGGCAACGACACGCTGGCCGGGCGCGCGGGTGCGGACATTCTCGACGGCGGCGCGGGTTACGACACCGCCGATTATTCGGCGAGCACCAGCGGCATCACCCTGACGCTCGACGGCAGCGTCGGCCAAGGCGGTGACGCGGCGGGCGACCATGTTTCCAATATCGAGCATATCGTCGGTTCCGAATATGCCGACAGCATCACCGGCGTCGGCGCTGACGAAGTGCTGGAGGGCGGCGGCGGCGATGACATACTGACCGGCAATGGCGGGCAGGATACGCTGATCGGCGGCAGCGGTGCAGACCGCTTGCTGGGCGGCGCTGGCATCGACCTGCTGCAGGGCGGCGAGGGCGACGACGTGCTGATCGGCGGCGCTGACGCCGACGTGCTTCAGGGCGGAACGGGTTTCGACACCGCCGATTATTCCGGCTCTGCAGCCGCCGTGACTATCGGCCTTGACGGGTCGGCAGGCGTCGGTGGCGATGCGCAGGGTGACACGCTGACCGATGTGGAAGCCATCACCGGTTCCGCGTTCGGCGATACGCTGACCGGCGGCAACGCTGCCGACACGCTGACCGGCGGGGCGGGTGACGATACCCTGCGGGGCGGCGCGAATGCCGACACCTTGCTGGGCGGCAGCGGCGATGATTTTATCGAGGGCGGCGCGGGCGGCGACCTGATCGACGGCGGCGCCGGGCGCGACACCGCCGATTATTCGGCTTCGGGTTCCGGCGTAACGGTGTCGCTCGACGGTTCGGCGGGCCTGGGCGGCCATGCGACCGGCGACACGCTGCTCAATATAGAGCGGGTGATCGGCACGGGATCGGCCGACGTCCTGATCGGTGCGGCCGCGGACGAGGATCTGCTGGGCGGCGGTGGCGATGACCGGCTGGAAGGCCGTGGCGGCGCTGACCTGCTGGACGGCGGCGCGGGCATCGACACGGCGGACTATAGCAGTTCGGCGCTGGGCGTCATTGTCGACCTGGTGACGGGCATCGGCATTGGCGGCGATGCGCAGGGCGATACGCTGGTATCGATCGAGAAGCTGATCGGCTCCTCCGGCGCGGACATGTTGTCGGGCGCGGCGAGCGACGATCAGCTTGACGGCGGCGCGGGCGACGACCTGCTCGTGGGCCGGGATGGCGCGGATCACCTGATCGGCGGCGCGGGCAACGATGTGCTTGACGGCGGCGCGGGCGCTGACCTTCTGGAAGGCGGCGCGGGTTTCGACACCGTTGATTACTCCCTGTCCTCGGTCGCGATCTCTGCTGGCCTTGACGGCAGCACGGGCGCAGGCGGCGACGCGCAGGGCGACGTCATGACCGGCATCGAGCGGCTTGTCGGTTCCGCTTTCAATGATACGCTGACAGGCGGCGTTCTGGATGACGAACTGGTCGGCGGCGCGGGCGACGACTTCATCGCAGGCGGCGCGGGCAATGACCGGCTGCTGGGTGGCCTTGGCGACGACAATCTGCTTGGCGGTGCGGGCGCGGACATATTGGATGGCGGTCTTGGCCGCGACACGGTCGATTATTCCTCGTCCACGGCGGCGGTTACGATCAACCTGAACGGCGCGCTCGGATCGGGCGGCGACGCGCAGGGCGACCAGTTGATCGGCATCGAGAATGTCATCGGCTCCAGCTTCGACGACGTGCTGAATGGCAGCATCGCCGATGAGGAACTGAGCGGCGGCGCGGGCGACGACCTGATCACCGGCGGCGCAGGCAATGATATCCTGCGCGGCGGCGGCGGCGACGACATATTGAACGGCGGCGCTGGCGCGGACGAGTTGATCGGCGGCAACGGCATCGACACGGCGAGCTATGCCGGGGCGACGGCCGGCGTGGCGGTCTCGCTGGACGGCAGCCTGGGCACCGGCGGCGATGCGGCGGGCGACAGCCTGATCGAGATTGAGAAGCTGATCGGTTCATCGTTCAACGATATTCTTGGCGGCGGCGCGGCGGCGGACACGATCACAGCGGGCGCAGGCGACGACAGGTTGCTGGGCAGTGTCGGCGCGGACATCATGGATGGCGGCACCGGGTTCGACATGGTGGATTACAGCGCGTCGGCAGGCGCGGTGAACGTCCAGCTCGACGGATCGATCGGCATCGGCGGCGACGCGGCGGGCGATCAGCTTATCAGCATCGAAGGCGTCATCGGCTCCAGCCTGGACGATATATTGGGCGGCGGCACCAATGCCGACCGGCTGGAGGGCGGCGCTGGCAACGACACGATCACCGGCGGTGGCGGTGATGACGTCATCCTGGGCGGCGCAGGCAACGACCTGCTGGACGGCGGCGCGGGCGCTGACCTTCTGGATGGCGGCGCGGGCATCGACACCGTGGATTATTCCAGTTCGACATCCGGCGTGAACGTATCGGTCGATGGTTCGACCTCGACCGGCGGCGCGGCGGAAGGAGACCAGCTCCTCAACATCGAAAATCTGATCGGTTCGGACTTTGACGACGTGCTGCTCGGCACTGGCGCGGCGGATACGCTGACCGGTGGAGCGGGCGACGACCGGCTGGGCGGACGCGGCGGAGCGGACAGGCTCTATGGCGGCGCAGGTTTCGATACGGCCGACTATTCGGACGCATCCTCGGCGATCAGCGTATCGCTGGCGACCGGCCTTGGTACGCAGGGCGACGCGAACGGCGATATCCTCGACAGCATCGAGCGGATCGTCGGATCGGCCTTTGACGACACGATCGCGGGATCGTCGGCCAATGATGTGCTGGAGGGCGGCGCGGGCGCGGATACCATGCGCGGGTCGGGCGGCGACGACACGCTGCGCGGCGGCGATGGCGACGACATGTTGGACGGCGGCGTCGGGTCCGACATATTGGACGGCGGCGCGGGCATGGATACGGCCGATTATTCGGCGTCCGGCACTGGCGTACAGGTCCGGCTGGACGGCGGCGCGAGCACTGGCGGCCTGGCGGAAGGCGACCAGCTTACCAGCATCGAGGCCGTGCAGGGTTCGGCCTTTGCCGACACGCTGACCGGCGGCAATGCCGATGAGCGGCTGCATGGCGGCGCGGGCGACGACATATTGCGGGGCGGCTTGGGCGCGGATGTGCTGGACGGCGGCGCAGGGACGGACATAGCGGATTATTCGCAGGCGACGGCTGGCGTGACGCTGGACCTGACCAGCGGGGGAACCGGCGGCGAGGCGCTGGGCGACAGCTTCACCAGCATTGAGATCGTGCAGGGCTCGGACTTTGCCGATTCCATCACCGGCGGCGCGGCGGCGGATGACTTGCGCGGTGGCGCGGGCGACGACTTCCTGGACAGCGCGGCTGGCGCGGATACGCTGGACGGCGGCATTGGCGACGATGTGCTGCGCGGCGGGGCAGGCGCGGACTCCCTTATCGGCGGCGCGGGATTCGACACGGCGGATTATTCCACGTCGACGGGCGCGATTTCCATCAACCTCGACGGTTCGCTTTCGGCGGGCGGCGATGCGCAGGGCGATACGCTGTCCTCGATCGAGCGCGTCATCGGCTCGGCATTTGACGACACGCTGACGGGCACCAGCCAGAATGAAACGCTGGAAGGCGGCGCGGGCAATGACATATTGCGCGGCGGCGCAGGCTCCGACACGCTGTTGGGGGGCGATGGCGACGACCAGCTTTTCGGCGGCGCTGGCGCGGACATACTGACGGGCGGCGCTGGCTTTGACACCGCTGACTATGCAGGCTCCTCCGCAGGCGTGAATGTGCGCCTGGACGGCGGACCCAGTACGGGCGGCGACGCCGAAGGCGATGTGCTGACGGGCATTGAGGGGATCACAGGCTCCGGCCAGAATGACGTCATTACCGGCGGCGCGGCGGACGATGTGCTGGACGGCGCGGGCGGCGATGACATCATCACTGGCGGCGCGGGCAATGACAGCCTGATCGGCGGCGGCGGCGATGACGTGCTGACCGGTGGTCTGGGCGCGGATTCGATCGACGGTGGGTCCGGCATCGATACGGCGAGCTACGCCTCCGCCGCAGCGAGCGTGACGGTCGATCTTTCCGGTGCGGCTGGCACCGGCGGCGAGGCGCTGGGCGACAGCCTGATCAACATTGAACGGCTGGTGGGTTCGGCCTTCGCCGACACGCTGGGCGGCGGCGCGGGCGTGGAAACGCTGCTGGGCGGCGCAGGCGACGATATCCTGCAGGGTAGCGCGGGCGCGGATACGCTGGACGGCGAAGGCGGTTTCGACACGGCGAGCTACGCCAATTCCGGCGCGGCGGTCACCGCCTATCTGGATGGGCGCGCGGGCAGCGGCGGCGATGCGGCGGGCGACGTGCTGCTGAGCATCGAACGGTTGGTCGGGTCCGCCAATGGCGATACGCTGATCGGCGGCACGGCGGCGGACAGCATCGACGGCGGCGCGGGCGACGACCATATAGAGGGCGCTGGCGGCGATGATGCGCTTTCCGGCGGCGACGGAAATGACACGATCATTGGCGGCGATGGCGCTGACCAGATCGACGGCGGCGCAGGCGTCGACATTGCAAGCTATGCGGACTCCGGGTCGGCGGTGACGGCTTCGCTGGACGGCAGCGCCGGTATCGGCGGCACCGCGCAGGGCGATGTGCTGACCAATGTCGAAATTCTGCTCGGCTCCAGCTTTGACGACACCCTGATCGGCGGCGCGGGCGCGGATACGCTGCGCGGCGCGGACGGCGACGATATCTTGCGCGGCGGCGCGGGCGCGGATGTGCTGGACGGCGGCATCGGCACAGACACGGCGGATTATTCGACCTCTGGCGCGGCGGTCACGGTGGGCCTGGACGGCAGCGCCGGCGTTGGCGGCGACGCGGCGGGCGACACGCTATCCCAGATCGAGCGGATTGTCGGTTCGGCCTATAATGACCGGCTGATCGGCGGCATGGACAGCGAGACGCTGGACGGCGGCGCGGGCGACGATGTTCTGGCGGGCAGCCTGGGCAACGATACGCTGATCGGCGGCTCCGGATTCGATACGGCGGACTATTCGGCGTCCTCGGCCGGCGTCACGGTGGGCCTGGACGGTAGCTTCGGCGCCAGCGGCGACGCATCGGGCGACAGTCTCTGGTCGATCGAGCGGATTGTCGGTTCGGCGTTCAGCGACACGCTGACCGGTTCCACTAGCAACGACACGCTGGAAGGCGGCGCGGGCGATGATGTCCTGACCGGTGCGGCGGGCGACGATATATTGGCGGGCGGCGCTGGCAATGACGTCATGGAGGGCGGCGCAGGCGCGGACGCCTTTGACGGCGGCAGCGGCTTCGATTCCGTCAGCTATGCAGCGGCGGCAGGCGGGGTGACGATCAACCTCGCGACCGGCACAGGCAGCGGCAGCGATGCCCAGGGTGACAGCTTCGCCAATGTCGAGCGCATCGTGGGGTCGGATTTCGACGACGTCATCAGCGGGTCCACTGCTGACGAGACGTTCGAGGGCGGCGTCGGCAATGACATATTGAGCGGCGGCGCGGGCGCGGACTCGCTGGATGGCGGCGCGGGCGACGATGTGCTGGCGGGTGGCGCTGGCGCGGACATGATCGACGGCGGCGCAGGCTTCGACACGGCCGATTATTCCGCGTCCAATGCAGGCATTCAGGTGATCCTCGACGGGTCCGCCGCGTCCGGCGGCGACGCGGCGGGCGACATGCTGCTGCGGATCGAACGTGTTGTCGGTTCGGGTTTCGACGATTTCATCACGGGCGGATCGGCTGGCGAAACGCTTGAGGGCGGCGCGGGCGCGGATACGCTGACCGGTAATGGCGGCGGCGACACGCTGCTGGGCGGCGCAGGCGACGATATATTGAGCGGCGGCACCGGCGCGGACGTGCTGGACGGCGGCGCGGGCGTCGATACGGCGGACTACACAACTTCGGCGGCGGGCGTCACGGTGGCGCTGGACGGCTCCCTGGGCGTCGGCGGCGACGCGCAGGGCGACAGCTATGTCAGCATCGAGCGGGTGCTTGGCTCCGGCAATGCAGACACGCTGACCGGCGGCGCCGGGGACGATATCCTGCTGGGCGCGGCGGGCGATGACGTTATCGCGGGCGGCGCGGGCAATGACAGCCTGTCCGGCGGGTCGGGCGACGACATGATTTCGGGCGGCGCGGGCGCTGACCAGATCGATGGCGGCACCGGCCTGGACACGGTGAGCTATGCGACCTCCTCCGCTGGCGTCACGGCTTCGCTGGCGGGCGCTGTCGGCGTTGGCGGAGACGCGGCGGGCGACGTCATCACCAACGCGGAAATCTTGGAAGGCTCGGCCTTTGCCGACCGCCTGTCGGGCCGGGTGGGCACCGACACGCTGCTGGGCGGCGCGGGCGACGACATTCTGGTGGGCAGCGCTGGCGCGGATGAGCTGGACGGCGGCATCGGCATTGACACGGCGGACTATTCGGCGTCCTCGGCTGGCGTCACCGTCAATCTCGACGGATCGGTCTCGCTGGGCGGCGATGCGGCGGGCGATACGCTGACCAGCATCGAACGGGTCATCGGCTCGCTCAACAACGACACGCTGAACGGGTCGGACGGCGCGGACGTGCTGGAGGGCAATGACGGCGCGGATACCCTGTCTGGCGGTGCGGGCGCGGATACGCTGCTGGGCGGCGCGGGCGACGACATATTGGTCGGCGGCGCGGATGCGGACAGCATCGACGGCGGCGCAGGCACCGATACGGTCAGCTATGCGACATCGGGCGCGGCGGTGAATGTCGGCCTGGACGGCAGCACAGGCGTTGGCGGCGACGCGGCCGGAGATACAATCGCCAATGTCGAGCGGCTGATCGGTTCAGCCTATGACGACACGCTGCGCGGCGGCGCTGCGGCGGAGCGGATCACCGGCGGCGACGGCGACGACATGATCATGGGATCGGCGGGCGCGGACGTTCTGGACGGCGGCGCGGGCGTGGACACCGTGGACTATTCGGCGTCGGCGGCGGGCGTTACGGTCGGACTGACCGGCGCGGCGGGCGTGGGCGGCGACGCGCAGGGCGATACGCTGGCGAGCATCGAGCGGATCATCGGCTCCTCGCACGACGACGTTCTGACCGGCGGCACCGCCGACGACACGCTGGTCGGCGGCGCGGGCAATGACAGCATTTCCGGTGCTTTCGGCAACGACACGCTGCAGGGCGGCGCGGGCGACGATATCCTGACCGGCGGCGCTGGCGCGGATACGATCGACGGCGGCGCTGGCATCGATACGGCGGACTATTCCGCGTCGGTCGGCGCGGTAACGGTCAATCTGAACGGTATCGCCAGCAGTGGCGGCGACGCGGACGGCGACATGCTGACCAGCGTCGAGCGGGTTCTGGGCTCCGCAGGCGCCGACCTGATCCGGGGCGGCGCTGCGGATGAATCGCTCTACGGCAATACCGGGGACGATACGCTGATTGGCGGCGGCGGCGCGGATGTGCTGTCGGGCGGCGCGGGCGCGGACACCGCAGACTATAGTTCGGCCTCCGGTGGAGTGACGGTATCGCTGGACGGCACGGCGGGCGTGGGTTTCGAGGCGGCGGGCGACGTGCTCGACACGATCGAGCGGCTTGTCGGCTCCTCCTTCGACGACACGCTGAACGGGTCGACGGGCGATGACGAACTGGTTGGCGGCGCAGGATCGGACACGCTGTCCGGCCGCGCGGGCAACGATATTCTTTCCGGCGGCGCGGGCGACGACATCCTTATCGGCGGCGCGGGTGCTGACCAGTTCGACGGCGGCGCGGGCTTCGACACGGCGAGCTATGCCGGGGCGCTGCAGGCGGTCACCGTCTATCTGGACGGTACGACCGGCAGCCGGGGCGATGCGGCGGGCGACATCCTCGTCAGCATCGAGCAACTGATCGGCTCCGACTATGACGACCGCCTCTATGGCGGCAATGCGGCGGAGATATTGCGCGGCGGCCTGGGCGCGGATGTGCTTACGGGCGGTGGCGGCGACGATTCTCTGTATGGCGAAGGCGGCGACGATGTGCTGATCGGCGGCGCGGGCGCTGACCTTCTGGATGGCGGCGCGGGCATCGACACGGCGAATTATGCGACCTCCCTTTCGGGCGTGACGCTCTACATGGATGGCACGATGTCCACCGGCGGCGATGCCGAGGGCGACGTGCTGACGTCCATCGAACAGGTTATCGGCTCCAGCCAGGCGGATCGCGTCTATGGGTCTGCGGGCGCGGACCAGATCGACACCGGCGCGGGCGACGACATCATCTATTCCAGCGCGGGCGCGGATGTCCTGATCGGTGGCGCGGGTTTCGACATTGCCGACTATTCCAACAATGGCGTGGCGATCACGCTCTATATGGACGGCACGGTTTCCAGCGGCGGTTATGCGGCGGGCGACACGCTGAGCGGCATTGAGCAGGTCATCGGCACCAGCCAGAATGACAGCATTTACGGCACGGCCCTGGCCGACACCATCCTGGGCGGCGCGGGCGACGACCTACTGTCGGGTGGAGCGGGCAATGACAGCCTGACCGGCGGCGACGGCGACGACACGCTGGTCGGCGGCCTCGGCACCGACTCGCTGGATGGCGGCGCGGGTTATGACACGGCCGACTATTCGGCGGCGACGGCGGCAGTCTCCGTGCGCATGGACGGCGTCGCCAGTTCGGGCGGCGAGGCGCTGGGCGACGTATTGACGTCGATCGAGCGGGTGGTCGGTTCCGCCTTTGCCGATACGATTGCGGGCAGCTTCGGCAATGACCGGATCGATGGCGGTGCGGGCGACGATACGCTGCAGGGCCAGGACGGCGACGATATCCTGAACGGCGATGCGGGCAACGACATCCTGTCCGGCGGCGCGGGCGCCGACGCCATGACGGGCGGTGCGGGCATCGACACCGCGGACTATTCCGCCTCGGCCTCCGGCGTCACAGCCTATCTGGATGGCACTGTCGGCGTTGGCGGCGATGCGGCGGGCGATACGCTGAACGGCATCGAAATATTGAGGGGTTCGGCCAATGCCGACATCCTGCATGGCGGCGCGGGCGACGATACGCTGATCGGCCAGTCCGGCGACGATATGCTGGTCGGTGGCGCGGGCGCGGACGTGCTGACGGGTGGCGACGGGTTCGACACGGCGGATTATTCGGCGTCGGCCAGCGCCATTGCTATCAACCTTGCCAATGGTACGGGCAGCGCGGGCGACGCGCTGGGCGATACGCTGTCCGGCATCGAGCGCGTGATCGGCTCGGCATTCAACGACGTCATGACCGGTTCGGCCAATGCAGACACGCTGCTGGGCGGTGCAGGCGCGGACACGATAGACGGCGGCGCTGGCGGCGACATGATCGACGGCGGCGACGGCGACGACATATTGGTCGGCGGTCAGGGCAGCGACACGCTGGATGGCGGCGCGGGCATCGACACCGCAGATTACAGCGCATCCACGGCGGCGGTCACGGTCTACACCAACGGTGTCGATCAGGGCGCGGGCGGCACGGCGACCGGCGACGTCCTGATCAATATCGAGCGTGTCCTGGGTTCGCTTTATGGCGACACGCTGGTCGGCAGCACTGGCGTCGACATCCTGATCGGCCAGGACGGCAATGACGTGATCGAGGGCCGCGCGGGCGCGGACACGATTGACGGCGGCGCAGGTTTCGACACGGCGTCCTACGAGCATGCGACGGCGGGCGTGACCGTCAGCCTGGCGACGAACAGCGGCACGGGCGGCGAAGCCAATGGCGATACGCTGGTTTCCATCGAGCGGCTTCTGGGTTCCGATTATAATGATACGCTGACGGGCGGCGCTGGGGCGGAGACGCTGGACGGCGGCGCGGGCGATGACATGCTGATCGGCAGCGCTGGCGCGGATACGCTGACGGGCGGCGCGGGTTTCGACACGGCCAGCTATGCCGCCGCAGCCGCAGGCGTGACCGTCAATCTGGACGGATCGTCGAGCAGCGGGGATATTGCGGCCGGCGATCGCCTTAGCGGCATTGAATCCGTGATCGGATCGGACTTCGCCGACACCATCACCGGCACCTTCTCCGACGACACGCTTCTGGGCGGCCTTGGCGATGACGTGCTGTCCGGCGGGACCGGCAGCGACATTCTGATGGGTCAGGATGGCGATGACACGCTGCGCGGCGACGGCGGCGCGGATCAACTGGACGGCGGCGCGGGCTTCGACACCGTGAGCTACTCCACCTCCAGCGCGGCCATCACGATCGATTTGACGCTGGGCACTGCCACAGGCGGCGATGCGCAGGGCGACACCTTCGTCAATGTCGAGCGCTTCGTCGGCTCGCGCCTCAGCGACATGATGATCGGCGGCGCGGGCAGCGACAATTTTGACGGCTTCGACGGCGACGACACGTTGCGCGGCGAGGGCGGCGACGACACGCTGTCGGGCGGTCTGGGCGACGACGTGCTGATCGGCGGCGCGGGCGCGGATGCGCTGTCGGGCGGGTCGGGCACCGATACGGCGGACTATTCCGCTTCGGCCAGCGCCGTCACCATCCGCACTGGCGGCACGTCCAGCGGCGGCGACGCGCAGGGCGACACCATGACCGGGATCGAGAAGATCATCGGTTCCGCCTTTGCCGACCGGTTCGAGGGCAGCAGCGCCGACGAGGAGTTTAGCGGCCTTGCCGGGGATGACCAGTTCATCAGCAGCGGCGGCGCGGACGTCTATCGCGGCGGCGACGGCATCGACACGGTGGACTATTCGGCCTCTGCGAGCAGCGGCATGAAAATCTATCTCGACGGCAGCTTCGGCACCGGCGGCGACGCTGCGGGCGACCGGATGTTCGACATCGAGATCGCGATCGGTTCCGCCCAGAATGACGAGATGACGGCGAACGCCACCGGATCGACGTTGCTGGCGGGGGCTGGCAATGACACGCTTTATGGCAATAGCGGCGTCGATATCCTGAATGGCGGCGACGGCGATGACGTGATCGCAAGCGGGCTGGGCGCTGACCAGGTGATTGGCGGCCTTGGCACGGATACGGCCGACTATCGCAATTCGAACGCGGCCGTCACCATCTCCAACGACGGCACTGCGGGCGTTGGCGGCTGGGCGCAGGGCGATATCCTGACCAGCATCGAGCGGATCGAGGGATCGCTCAACTATGCGGACACCCTGCGCGGCGGCACGCTGGTCTCCACGGTCTTGTGGGGCTGGGGCGGCAACGACAATTTCGTCAGCTATGGCCAGGCGGACAGCATCGACGGCGGCACCGGCACCGACACGATCGACTATAGCGGATCCGCGAGCGGTGTAACCGTACGCCTTGACGGCACGGCCTCCTCCGGCGGCGATGCGGCGGGCGACACCATCATCAATGTCGAGCATGTCATCGGCTCCAGCCAGGCCGACACCATTTACGGCACCGGCGTGAATGAGACGCTGGAGGGCGGCGCGGGCGACGATACGCTGATCGGCGGGTCCGGCGCGGACATATTGGACGGCGGCGCTGGATTCGACACGGCGGATTATTCCTCGTCCGGCGGCGTGGTCGTGCGTATGGATGGCACGCCGGGTTCTGCGGGCGACGCCAATGGCGACATATTGATCAGCATTGAGCGCGTGATCGGATCGTCGCTGGCCGACGGCATCTACGGGTCCGCCAATGCGGATACGATCATGGCCGGCGACGGCAACGACACCATCTATGGCAGCCTTGGCGCGGACACCATCGACGGCGGCGCGGGCACGGACGACGTGGTGGACTTCAGCGCTTCGGCGACGGGTCTCACCGTAAACCTGACCAACGGCGCGCTTTCGACCGGCATGGCGCAGGGCGACACCTACACCAATATCGAGCGCTATGTCCTTTCGGGTCTGGCCGATATCTTCGTCGGATCGGTGGGCGCAGAGGAAGTGCGCGGCGGCGCGGGCAATGACAGCCTGACCGGCGGCGACGGCAACGATATCCTGAAGGGCGAGGACGGTAATGACACGCTGATCGGCGGCGCAGGCGCGGACCAGATCGACGGCGGCCTTGGCACCGACACGGTGGATTACAGCGCCAGCGGCGCGGGCATCAACATCAACCTGACCACGGGCACCGGCAATAGCGGCGGCGATGCGCAGGACGATATCTTCGCGCCCGGCTCCATCGAGAATGCCGTCGGCTCAGCCTATAACGACACGATCGTCGGCACCAGCGGCGTCAACAATATCCAGGGCGGCGCGGGTGACGATACGATCATCGGCGGGGCTGGCGCGGACATATTGGACGGCGGCAGCGGCATCGATACGGTGAGCTACGCGACATCCTCTGGCCTGACTGTATCGCTTGCGACGGCGACCGGCGCGACCGGGGACGCCGCGGGCGACGTGCTGACGAACTTCGAAAATCTGATCGGTTCGGGCGGCAACGACAATTTGAGCGGCGACGCCAACGCCAACATCATCTGGGGCGGCAATGGCGTCGATTCCATCAATGGCGGCGGCGGCAACGATACGCTGTATGGCGAAGCGGGCGACGACACGATCGATGGCGGCGCGGGCGCAGACTATATGGACGGCGGCGCGAACATCAACACGCTGAGCTATGCCTCGGCCGGTTCCGGCGTGACGGTCTCGCTGGCGGCGGGGACGGGTACGGCCGGCGACGCGCTGGGCGACACTTTCATCAATTTCCAGAACCTGACCGGATCGGGATATGCCGATACGCTGACCGGCGACGCGGGCAATAATACGCTGAACGGCGGCAATGGCGATGACATCATCATGGGCAGCGCCGGGAACGACACCAATATCGGTGGCGCGGGCATCGATACCGTCGATTATTCGACCAGCGCTTCGGCCGTTACGGTCAGCCTGAATGGCGGCACGGGCGTCGGCGGCGATGCGCAGGGCGACAGCTACAACACGATCGAGAATATCACCGGATCGAACGGCAGCGACACGCTGACCGGCAGCACGGCGGCGAACGTGCTGAACGGCGGCAATGGCGATGACAATCTGTCGGGCCTTGCCGGCGATGACGTGCTGAATGGCGGCGCGGGCGATGACTTGATCAGCGGCGGCGCAGGCGCGGACAAGATTGACGGCGGCACCGGCAACAACACGCTCTATTTCGGCGCCAGCCCTGGCGATCCGACCAATGTGTCGGCCACCACCGGCGTCACGATCAACCTGAACGGCGTCACCACCGGCATCGGCTGGGATGCGCAGGGCGATACCTATACCAATATCCAGAATGTCTATCTGACCAACAGGGACGATAGCGTTACCGGTACGGCGGCGGACGAATGGTTCCGCGGCCTGGGCGGCGCGGATACGATCGATGGCGGCGCGGGCACGGATACCGCATCCTATCTGGGCAGCACGAACGGCATTCAGATCGGTCTGGACGGTGTTGCCGGGACGGGCGGCGAGGCGGCTGGCGACCGGCTGATCAACATCGAGATCCTGCGCGGGTCCAATTATGACGATGTCATCTGGGGCAGCGCGGGCGTCAATCAGCTTTATGGCTTTGACGGCGCGGACGTCATCCGGGGCGATGCGGGCGCGGACCTGATGGACGGCGGCAATGGCCGCGACACGGTGGATTACACCAACTCGGCCAGCGCCGTGACCGTCAACCTGGCGACCGGCAGCGGCACGGGCGGCGATGCGCAGGGCGATACCTATGTCAGCATCGAAAATGCGACCGGCAGCGCCAATGCCGATACGCTGTATGGCGACGCCAACGACAATGTCCTGAACGGCGGCGCGGGCAATGACATATTGCGCGGCGGCGCTGGCGCGGACTCGCTGAATGGCGGGCTGGGGACCGATACGGCCGATTATACGGACTCGACGGCTGCGATCACCGTCTATCTGGACGGCGGCACGGTTTCGACGGGTGGTTACGCCGCAGGAGACCTGCTGCAGTCGATCGAGAATATCAACGGTTCGGCCTATGGCGACACGATCACTGGCTGGAACGCCAATGAGACGCTGAACGGCAATGACGGCGATGACATCATCCAGGGCAATGTCGGCGATGACGTCATCAATGGCGGCAATGGCGACGATACATTGTCGGGCGGCGCGGGCGCGGACATATTGGACGGCGGCGCGGGCATGGACAGCGCGACCTATATCACCTCCACGTCCGGTGTGACCGTCTATACCGACGGCGTGACGCTGGGCACGGGCGGCGAGGCGGCCGGAGACCGCCTGTCGAACATCGAAACGGTGATCGGCTCCAATTATGACGACATCCTCTATGGCACCGCCGGCGCGCAGACGCTGCGGGGCGGCAGCGGCAACGACATCCTGATCGGCGGCGCGGGCGCGGATACGCTCGACGGCGGGGCGGGGACGGACAGCGTGTCCTATGTCACTTCCTCGGCGGGCATCACCGCCAGCTTCGCCAGCGGCAGCCTGGTCGTCAGCGGTGGAGACGCCACCGGGGATGTGTTCATCTCCATCGAGGGCATTATCGGCACGGGCTATGCCGACTCGCTGACTGGCGGATCGGGCGCGGAGACGATGGACGGCGGCGCGGGAGACGACACGCTATATGGCAGCGCGGGGGCGGACACGCTGACTGGCGGCGCGGGCACCGACACGATCAATTACGGCGCTTCGGCCAGTGCAGTCACCGTTCGGCTGGACGGGACGGCGGGGACAGGCGGCGATGCGGCGGGCGACATCCTGTCCGGCTTCGAAGTCGCGGTCGGCAGCGGCTTCAACGACGCGCTCTACGGCACGGCGGCCAATGAGAGCTTCTATGGCGGCAATGGCGACGATGCGATCGACGGTGGCGCAGGGGCCGACTTCCTCTATGGCGAGGGCGGCAATGATACGCTGACCGGCGGCGCGGGCGCGGATACGCTGGATGGCGGCGCGGGCACGGACACGGCCAGCTATCTCAATTCCTCGTCCGGCGTCATGGCCTATCTGAACGGCGTGACGGGATCGGGCGGCGACGCGCAGGGCGACAGCCTGACCGCCATCGAGAATCTCGTCGGTTCCGGCTTTGGCGATACGCTGACGGGCGACGGCGGAGCGAACAGCCTGGACGGCGGGCTGGGCAACGACATACTGATCGGCGGCGCTGGCGGCGACGTGCTGATCGGCGGATCGGGCACGGACATTGCGAGCTATGCGAACGCCGCGAGCGGCCTGACCGCCAGCCTCGCCAACGCCGCGGGCAATAGCGGCGATGCGGCGGGCGACAGCTATAGCAGCATAGAGGGCCTGATCGGCTCCGCCTTCGCCGACATCCTGACGGGCGACAGCGGCGCGAACAGCATCGATGGCGGCAATGGCGACGATACGCTGATCGGCGGCGGCGGCGCGGATGCGCTGAATGGCGGATCGGGCGTGGATACGGCCGACTATTCTGCCTCCGCTTCCGGCGTGACCGTCTATATGGATGGCACGGCGGGCGCAGGCGGCGACGCGGCGGGCGACACGCTTTCCAGCATAGAGGTCGTCATCGGTTCGGCCTCCGCCGACACGCTGATCGGCGACAGCGGCGCGAATACGCTGAACGGCGGCAATGGCGACGACACGTTGATCGGCGGCGCGGGCGCGGACACGCTGCAGGGCGGCGCGGGCTTTGATACGGCGAGCTATACGACGGCTGCGTCGGGCGTGACCGCCAATCTGTCGAACAGCCTCGCCAATAGCGGCGATGCGTCGGGCGACAGCTATAACAGCATCGAGCATCTTCTCGGCTCGGCCTTCGCCGACATATTGACCGGCGATGGCGGCGCGAACACGCTGAACGGCGGCAATGGCGACGATGTGCTGACGGGCGGCGCGGGCGCTGACTCGCTGATCGGTGGCAACGGCACGGACACCGCAAGCTACAGCAATGCCGGTTCGGCGGTCGTCGCGAACCTGGCCAACAGCGCGGCGAACACCGCCGATGCGGCAGGCGACACCTATAATGGCGTCGAGAACCTGCTGGGCACCGATTATGCCGATACGCTGACAGGCGACAGCGGCGCAAACCGGCTGGACGGCGGCAATGGCGACGACATCCTGCGCGGCGGGGCGGGGGCGGATACGCTGGTGGGCGGATCGGGCATCGACACGGCCGACTATTCCGGCTCCGGCGCGATCAACCTGAACCTGTCAACGGCGACGGGCACTGGCACGGGCGGCGATGCGCAGGGCGATACGCTGAGCGGTATCGAACATATCTTGGGCAGCGGCAACAATGACAGCTTCACGCTCAATCTTTCGGCGGGCTGGTCAGTCGATGGCGGCGCGGGGCAGGATACGGTGACGATGGCGGCGAACAGCGGCACGGTGAATCAGGCCGCGCTGCTGGGCGTGTTGAGCAATGTCGAGAGGATCGATTTCACCGCCAGCAATGTGACGGCGAACCTGACCGTGGACTCCAGCTTCATCCAGTCGATCGTCGGGGCGGGCAACAGTTCGCATCTGACGCTGGCGAAGGATGGGGCGGACACAATCACGATCGATCCGGCGGCGCATTATTCAGTGTCTGGCTCCGACTACACCTTCTACAGCGATGCGGGCATGACGACGCAGGTGGCGCAGCTTACGATCGCATAGGGCTTCAATCCGGGTGCTTGCCGCCTTTGGGGTGAGGCGCGATTGGTGCGTTATCTCCATAGCGAAGCGGAACACGGGAAGCAGTAGCTGATGCTCTCCCGGCAAAGATGGCTGCTCCGGGGCGCCGGCAGCGGAAAGCTGCGGCGCCCCGGTCAACGGACCGTCAGGCCGGCTGGATATTGACCGCAGCCTGCTTGCCGCGCTTGTCGGGTTCAAGGTCATAGGACACGCGCTGATCATTGGTCAGCGTACGCAGACCGGCCTTCTCGACCGCCGTGATATGGACGAAGGCATCTGCGCCGCCATCTTCCGGCGCGATAAAGCCATAGCCCTTGTCGGCGTTGAAAAACTTAACTGTGCCAATCGGCATGGGTATTTCCTTTGGTGGACCGCAGTCTGCCCGCGGGGCGGAGATCTGCGCTGATACAGGGCCGGATTTCGATAATGCACGCGCGCCGTCCGGCCCTCGCCAGTGCGCGTGAATGCCTATTTTGCAGGGAGCGGCGGCCGGGCCATGTAGAGACCAGAGCGGACCACACGGCCTTCCAGCACCTTGCCGCTCATCCGCCGGCGGAGGTCTGCTGCGCCATCGCTGGTGCGCAGCACGACGCGCGTGCCGCCCGATGGCAGCGGTTCAATGGCCGAAATATCGATGCTGTGTTTGGCGCACATCGCCTCGACCGACTGGATTGGCGCATCCAGGTTGATTGCGCGGCTCAAGCGATTGCCGCCTTTGGCGCGCCGAAACGGCCGGGATCGAAACTTTTCGAACCATCATTCTGCGGGGTCCGATAGGAAAGCCGGTGCTGGTCGATCCGGCGGGCATAGGCCCTGGCAAGCGTGTCATGGGCCGCCTTCGCCGATGCGTTTGTCGTTTCCCTCGCAAGAAGGATTTCCACCTGTTCACGGTGGAGGAGATAATTGAGGTCTTCCATGAGAAGCGCTCCTGATAGGCAAGCGGGAGCGCGATTAGTCTCTCTGTCACGGCGAACGCTTGCGGGCGATTTTCGCGCGATGGGCGTGGGATAGCACAGGGTGGGCGGTTTGTCGCCGTTTTTAACGCGCAATAGGTGTAGAAAACGCGATAAGGCCCCGCTCTCAGGGCTAGAAATGCAGCATCATGCGGAGCGGGTTGGCGGGGTCGGACAGCAGCTTGACCGTCAGGGCGAGCGACATCACCACCAGCACCGGACGCACGCCCTTGCCGCCGAAGCGCATGGCGGTGTGTGCGCCGGCCTGATTGCCCAATATGCTGGCGAGCGCCATCGGCAATCCGATGATCCAGACCACCTTGCCTCCTGCTATCATGACGAGAAGGCTCATCATGTTGGTGCAGAAGTTCAGGAATTTGGTGTGGGCGATCGCCCGGACGAGGCCCAGGCCGCCCAGCGCCACCAGCGCGGTGGTGAAGAAGGAGCCGGTGCCGGGACCGAAAAAGCCGTCATAAAAGCCGATCGTCGCGACGATGGCGAACAGCCCCGCCATGCCGACGCGGCTGTGGCGATCCACATCGCTCATGTCCGGCGCGGCGAGGAAATAGATCGCCATCGCGATCAGCAGGACGGGGATGAAGCCCGCCAGAAACCCTGAATCGATCAGTTGCAGGACATAGGAACCGGCCCCCGCGCCGATCATCGCGCCAATGGCGGGCCAGCGGAACCGTTGAAAATCAATATGCCCCTTGCGCGCAAAGGCGAGGAAGGCGGAACCTGTGCCGAACGTGCCCTGAAGCTTGTTGGTGGCGATCGCCGAGACCGGAGAGACGCCTGCGGCCATCAATGCCGGGATGGTCAGCAGTCCGCCGCCGCCCGCAAGCGCGTCGATGAAACCCGCGATAAAGGCCACGCCGGCCAGCAGTGCGATGATGTCCAATCCATAGTCCATAAGCCCCCCTAGAGCGGGTTTCCCCCGGGTCGAAGCAAAACCCGTTCTGATATTGCTTTTTCCGCAATATCCGGGCCGTCAGGCGATCCTGTCCGGCTGGAAATCCGATCCGCCCTGTGATTGCCCGGATGGGGAAAGCCGTTGGAAAATAAGGCGCGAAAAAACCCCAACAAAGGCGAGGGTGTTCGGTATTTTGCGCAATTTGCCGGTCTGATTAGTTCAAGTATTTCAATGGATTGCGCAGGCCGCGCAAAAATAGGATTTGTTGGAACCTTCGCCTTTGTTGGACTTTTGAAGGATGCGTTGAAGCGCGCCTTGGGGCGTCTCTGGCTCAGTCGCCCGCCATGCCCTCGAACGGCACGCCCAGCTCAAAAAGATAGATGGACGAGTGCCCATCCTTCTTTCCCTCCTTTATCAGCGCATGGATCATGGCGTCGGTATTGCCGCTGACGGCGACCGCCTTGTTGGCGAGGGGAAGGGTGTCGCTATGGCCGGGCGCCATGTTCACTGTGCGGCCAACCGATCCCGGCGCCCATTCCGCCAGCGCCATGAAGGATATGCCATGTTGAGCGCAGCGGCGGCTGAGGCTCAAAAGGGCCGGGGCGATTTCCCGGTCATAAAAGGCTTCCCGCTCCTGCGGCGTCATGCTGTTCAACCCCCGTTTCCCGTTCCCGCGCGACCTTAGGTCCGCCGGGCCTCCACAATGCGGCCAGGCTGATGACCGCCGCGACCGACATATACAGCCCGACGAAACTGCCCAGTTTCAACGTCACAAGCTGCTGCGCCACGATAGGCGCGAGCGCGCCGCCGATAATGCCGCCCAGATTGAAGGCGAAAGATGCGCCTGTATAGCGCAATTGCGTTGGGAAAAGCGCAGGCAGGAAAGCGCCGAGCGGGCCATAGACCAGTCCCATCAGGAACAGCGCCAGCGCAAGGATCAGGAAGATCGCAAGCAGCGATCCGCTGCCCATCGCCAATCCGAAGATCGCCCCCATCGGGACCGTGCCGAGACATCCGGCGATCAGCACGCCGCGCGGCGTGAAGATGTCCGACCACCATCCCGACAGGATGATCCCCACCGCCATGAACAGGATCGCGCCAAGCTGGACGCCCAGAAAGACTTCACGGTCGATCTTCAGCGTTGCGGTGCCATATCCCAGCGCAAAGGCCGTCGCGATGTAGAAGATGGCGAAGCAGGCGACCACGGCGAAGGTGCCTGCAATGGCGGGCCGCAGATGATCGCGCAGCAGGTCGGCGAGCGGCAGATGCGAGGGAGGCGCCTCCGCCATCGCCGCGGAAAATTCCGGCGTTTCCGTCAGTTTGAGCCGGATCCACAGGCCAAGGCCGACCAGGATCGCGCTGGCGAGAAACGGCAGGCGCCATCCCCAGCTTATAAATTGCTCCTCCGTCAGCATCGCGCCGAGCAGCAGGAACATGCCGTTCGCGGCGATGAAGCCGACAGGCGCGCCCAGTTGCGGGAACATGCCGAACCGGCCGCGCCAGCCCGGCGGCGCATTCTCCACCGCGAGCAGCGCTGCGCCGCCCCATTCCCCGCCGAGGCCGAAACCCTGTCCGAAACGCAGGATGCACAGGATGAGCGGCGCCCACCAGCCGATCGACTGGTATGTCGGCAGGAAGGCGATGGCGAGGGTCGATCCGCCCATCAGCATCAGGGATGCGACCAGCGTGGATTTGCGGCCGATGCGATCGCCATAATGGCCGAACACCGCAGCGCCCAGGGGCCGGGCGAAGAAGGCGAGGGCGAGGCTGGCGTAGGAAAAGAGAAGCTGGGTCGCGGGCGGGGCGGCGGCGAAGAAAAGCGGGCCGAACACCAGACTGGCGGCCGTGGCGTAGATATAGAAATCGTAAAATTCGACCGAGGTGCCGGTCAGGCTGGCAATCAGCACCCGCTTGTTCCGGAGCATCGCGCCCATGCCGTCGCTCATTGGGCCGATCCTTTCCGGTCCTGGTTCTGGTTCAATATCTCATAGGCCATCACGGCCGTCGCCACCGCCACATTCAGGCTGTCCGCCTTGCCCAGCATCGGCATTTTGACGAGCAAGTCGCATTCCGCTTCATAGGATTCGGGCAGGCCCTGCGCCTCATTGCCGACCAGCAGGAAGGTGGGGCTGGCATAACGCGCCGCCCGGTAATGGGACGTCGTGTTGAGGCTGGTGCCGACAAGCTGCCCCGGCCCCTGCCGCAGCCAGGCGATGAAATCCTCCCAGCGCGCGGTCGAGATCGTCTGGGTGAACAATGCGCCCATGCTGGCCCGCACCGCCTCCACGGAAAAGGGGTCGACGCAATCGTCGACAAGGATCAGGCCGCCCGCGCCCACGGCGTCGCCCGTACGCAGGATGGTGCCCAGATTGCCGGGATCGCGCAGCGACTGCGCAACGATCCAGATGTCTGCGCTGCTCCGGTCCAGCGCCTCCAGCGGCGTCAGCCGGTCGCGATAGACGCCGACCAGCGCTTGCGGATTATCCTTGCCGGAAATCTTGGACAATATGTCGGCCGTCGTTTCGATGACGTCGCCGCCCGCCGCTTCCATCGCCGCGATCAGCTCACGCGCCAGCGGGTGCGGCGATCCGGCGTGGAACAGCATTTCCGGGAGCACGCCTTCCTCGCGCGCTTCGGTCAGGATGCGCAGCCCCTCAGCCAGGAACAGTCCCTCGCGCTTGCGATGCTTCTTTTCCCGGAGCGAGCGGACGCGCTTGACCAGCGGATTGGAGAAGCCGGTAATTTCGCGTGACACTGATCGGCCTTCCAGAATGGCGGCGGGGATTACTCCTCCCCGAACTTGTCCTCGACCAATGTGACCAGCTTTCCAAGCGATTCTTCGGCATCCGGGCCTGTCGCCATGATCGTGATGCTGTCGCCCATGGCGGCGCCCAGCATCATCAGGCCCATGATGGAGGTGCCGGTCACTTCCGATCCGTCCTTGGCGACGACGATTTGCGACGGCAGGCCGCTCGCCAGCGTGACGAACTTGGCGCTTGCCCGTGCGTGGAGCCCACGCTTGTTACTGATCAAAACCTCCCGGCGGAGATCGGTCATGGAGTGTTACCCAGCAGTTCCGATGCGACGCTGATATATTTCTGCCCTGCTTCGCGCGCCGCTGCAACCGCCTTGCGCACATCCATCGCCTTGCGGGCGCTTTCCAGGCGGATGAGCATGGGCAGATTGATGCCCGCAATCACCTCTATCTCGCCGGTCTTGAGCAGGGAGATGGCGAGGTTGGAGGGCGTGCCGCCGAACAGGTCGGTCAGCAGGATGACGCCGGAGCCGTCATTCACCTTGTCCACGGCGGCGGCGATGTCCGCCCGGCGCAGCTCCATATCGTCATCGGGACCGATGCAGATGGTCTCGATCGCCTGTTGAGGACCGACCACATGCTCCATCGCGACAACGAACTCCGCCGCCAGCCGCCCATGCGTAACAAGAACCAGCCCGATCATGGGAGAATATGCCCTATATGCTGCGTCATAGCTTTGGTTCCGGACCCCCTGCGCGGCGCTTCTCCAGGGCGTCCTGGGGCGCTGATTCCATGTTGCGGTGCGAGACCGTGGGCGAAAATCCTTCCCGGCGCAAGGCTGCCGCCACCCGTTCCGCGACATGCACGGACCGATGTCTCCCGCCGGTACACCCGAATGCGACGGTTACATAGGCCTTTCCCTCTCCCGCATAGCGGGGGAGGAGGGTGAGCAGCAGTTGCTCGATCTGTCCGACGGCAGCCTCATAGGCGGGGTCGCCCGCAATGTAGGCGGCGACGTCCGGGTCGCGCCCGGTTTTCGGCCGCAGATCGGGCACCCAATGCGGATTGCGCAGGAAGCGCATGTCGAACACCAGGTCCGCATTGCGCGGCAATCCGCGGGAAAAGCCGAAGGAAATGACGGTCAGCACAGGCTCCGACAGCTTGTCGAGGCTGAAGCGCGCGCGGATTTCCTGTTGCAGGCCATTGCTGTTGAATGTCGTCGTGTCGATGACATGGGTGGCCCAGCGGCGAAGCGGCTCGGTCAGTTCGCGGTCCCGCGCAATGCCGTCGGTGGCCGGACGGTCCACGGCAAGCGGATGGCGGCGGCGGGTTTCGGAAAAGCGCCGCTCCAGCTCCGACCCCGAACAGTCGAGAAATAATGTCTCGACGTCCAGTCCGTGATCCTCCCGCAAAGTCTTGATGCGGCGCACAATGGCGGCGGCGTCGAAGCCGCGGGTGCGGGCGTCGATTCCAAGAGCAAGGGGCCGCTCCTGCGCGTCCTTTGGCAAGGGCATGTCGAGCAGGCGGTCGAGCAGCAGGAGGGGCAGATTGTCGGCGACTTCCCACCCGATATCCTCCAGCGTCTTGAGCGCGGTCGTCTTGCCCGCGCCCGACAGGCCCGACACCAGCAGGATCGTCTTGCGCGGCTGATCGGTCATCGCCCGGCGAGGTCCAGTCCGAAGGCGCGCAGGGCATATTCCACCTTGATGGGGGCCGAAGGCTCATGAGGCGCGATTTTCATGACCGGCACGTCTACGCCCGCAATCCGGCGGGTCAATGGCTTCTCCGGCATGCGGTCGACAATATCGAAAAGGTCGACGATCAGGGCGACCGGCATATCGGCCAGATGCGGCACGTCGACGATGCCTATGCCGCGGATCTCCATCTTGCCCGCGATATTCCGGGGCGGGGAGACCGCCAGATGCGCCGACGCCCCCCGGCCGATCCGTGTCGCGAGGGTATAATCGTCGCTGACGAGGGAAGCGCCGCGATCGATGAGGCGCAGGGCGAGGTCCGACTTGCCGCTCCCGCTGACGCCGCACAGCATGACGGCCCGCCCGGCTATGGCCACGGTGGTTGCGTGAAGCGTCTCGGATGAAAGCGTCGCCACAGGGCAGTCTCCAGGCGATATGCTCTAGACCGCCTTGCGGTCCAAGGGAATCCGGCAAATGCGGTAAGCGGCAGACCTTCGTCCTATCCCTGGACTCGTCTTGCCTGCCGCTGCTTTCCCGCCTATCGGCTCTGGCATGACGGAAACAGCATATCGTATCCAGGGCGCCACGGGTGATTGGGAGGTCGTGATCGGCCTGGAGGTCCATGCCCAGGTCACATCGCAGGCCAAGCTTTTTTCGGGCGCGTCGACAGCGTTCGGCGCGGAACCCAACAGCCAGGTCAGCCTGGTGGACGCGGCCATGCCCGGCATGCTGCCCGTCCCCAACCGCGAGTGCATCCGCCAGGCGGTCCGCACCGGCATGGCGATCGACGCGCAGATCAACAAATATTCGCGGTTCGACCGGAAGAACTACTTCTACGCCGATCTTCCGCAGGGCTACCAGATCAGCCAGCTCTACCATCCGATCGTCGGCGAAGGCGCGATCGAGGTGACGCTGGACGAGAAGGACCCGGCCAGCGCGACCAAGCGAATCGGCATTGAGCGCATCCATGTCGAGCAGGACGCCGGCAAGCTGATGCATGACCAGCATCCGACGCGCAGCTATGTCGATCTCAACCGCTCCGGCGTGGCGCTGATGGAGATTGTCAGCCGCCCCGACATGCGTTCGCCCGCCGAGGCGGGGGCCTATCTGCGCAAGCTCCGCACGATCCTGCGCTATGTGGGGTCGTGCGACGGCAATATGGAGGAAGGCTCCATGCGCGCCGACGTCAATGTCTCGGTCCGCAGGCCGGGCGAGGCATTCGGCACGCGGACGGAGACGAAGAACGTCAATTCCGTGCGCTTCGTGATGGCCGTGGTCGAGCATGAGGCGAACCGGCAGGTCGACGTGCTGGAGGGTGGCGGAAAGATCGTCCAGGAAACCCGGCTCTACGACCCCGACCGGAACGAGACCCGCTCCATGCGGTCGAAGGAAGATGCGCACGATTATCGCTATTTCCCGGACCCGGACCTGCTGCCGCTGGAACTGGACGATGCGTTCCTTGAGGAATGCCGCGCCTCTCTGCCGGAACTGCCGGACGCCAAGCGTGCGCGCTATGAGCAGGCGCTGGGCCTTTCCGCCTATAACGCCGCAGTCCTGACCGCCGAGGCGGAGACTGCGCGCTGGTTCGAGATGTTGCTGGCCGAAAGCGCCCGCGTCCAGAAGAAGGGCGAGGGAGAGGTCGCGAAGGCGGCTGCCAACTGGCTGCTCTCCGAACTGTTCGGGGCGCTGAACCGTCTGGGCAAGGATCTGGACACCAGTCCCGTCAGCCCGGAACAGGGCGCTGAGCTGCTTGCCTTGGTCGCCGATGGCACCCTGTCCGGCACGCTGGCCAAGCAGGTGTTCGAGATCATGCTGGAAACGGGCGATGCGCCGGGCAAGATCGTCGAGGAAAAGGGCCTGAAGCAGACCAGCGATACGGGCGCCATCGAGGAAGCGGCGGCGAAGGTCATTGCCGACAACGCCGACAAGGTGGAGCAGTATAAGGCCGGTAAGGAAGCGCTGTTCGGCTTCTTCGTCGGCCAGACGATGAAGGCGATGGGCGGCAAGGCCAACCCCAAGGTCGTCAACGAGATATTGAAGAAGGCGCTGGGCTAGGCCGAGCGGACTCTAAAACGCTAGACGTGGCGCGTGCTCCTGCGCAGGCAGGAGCCCAGTCCCACGCTCTGAACTGGGCTCCTGCCTGCGCAGGAGCACGCTGACGCCGGGCATTGAACCGCTGCCGGAATCACTCAATAGTCATAGTCATTGTCACGGCGCTGGCGGCGGATGTCGCGGCTGGCCTCGTCCTGCCTCGCCGCGATCCTTGCCCGCTCGTTGCGGCTGAGGCCGTAGCCGTCGCGGCGGTCATGCCGGGCCTGCCGCGCTATCTTGCGCTGCTGCTTGGTCAGCTTGCGATATTCCTTCCCGGTAATATCGCCATTCTGATAGCCGCGCTCGATCCGCTCCTGCTGCCGCCATTGCCGTTCGCGGATATTCTGGGCGTTGGCGGCGGGCGTTATGGCGGTGACGGCGAAAATCGCGGTCGCGGCAAAAAGCATGCATTTCATGGCTTTTCTCCTGAACATAATTTGTGATCTTCAATCGGGCGGCGGAATCTCATCCGGTCCGCGTCCCGGCTCATCTATGTCGGGCGATGGCCCGTCCGGCGGAATTTCGGGCGGTTCCCGGTAGGGGGTTTCCTCCGGCCGCTCGATCGGCGGCGTTTCCGGCGGCGATTGCGGCTCTATCGTGTCCGGCGGCGGCACTTCGGGTTGGGTGGCCATAGGCTCACCTCCTTCTTTGTAATTCCATGCCCTGATCCTACGCCTCCGGAGCGGGGACGTTCCACGCCCGGCCTTATTTCGCAGTCAGGCGAACAGTTCGCGATCCTTGTCATCCTGATGGACGACCGGGACGGGCAATTGCTTCGTGCCCTTCGGATTGCGGTCCTTCTGGTCGGAGCGGGCCGACAAGCCCAGAACCATGGTCCACCAGCCTTGCGCCATGATGAGCGGCAAGGTCCAGAACGCCAGGACAGGATTGATCGCGGCCAGTCCGGCCGGCTTCATATTGTCTTGCATGAACGCCTCCTGTGATGCCGGATATACGGCTGACCGGGGGGAGGGTTCCTGAAAGCGGGAGCAGATCGACGGATTATGTTGCCTTTTGGCCATCATGCCCTTAGGACGCGCCGACCGGCGACCGATGCGGGCGTGGCGAAACTGGTAGACGCGCCAGATTTAGGTTCTGGTATCGCAAGATGTGGGGGTTCGAGTCCCTTCGCCCGCACCAGTGGCGTCAGCCCTGAATCGGCCCAGAAACGGGAAGCCAGCGGAATTCAGCTTAGAGAGCGTTTGAGAGATAAGATGCAGACTGTCGAGACGTTGAATGAGGGCCTGAAGCGCGCCTACACCCTGACGATCACCGCCAAGGATCTCGACGCGCGCGTCGAGAAGGAAGTAGCCACCATCGCGCCGCAGGTGAAGATGCCCGGCTTCCGCCCCGGCAAGGTTCCGGCCAACCTCGTCAAGAAGATGCACGGTGAATCGCTGCAGCGCGACGCGCTGAACAGCTCGATCCAGGAAGGCGTGCAGAGCCTGATCGCCGAGAAGAAGCTGCGTCCCGCGATGCAGCCCTCGGTCGAGCTGGACGAAGGTTTCGAGTTCGGCAAGGACGCCGAGATCAAGGTCGCCCTGGAAGTGCTGCCCGAAATCGCGGCGCCCAGCATCGAGGGCCTGAAGCTTGAGCGCCTGACCGCGGAAGTCGGCGACGCCGCGATCGACGAGGCCGCCGAGCGCATCGCCAAGCAGCAGGGCGCATTCGACGCGCTGCCCGCCAGCCACAAGGCCAAGACCGGCGACACCGTCGTCATCGATTTCGTCGGCAAGGTCGACGATGTGGCGTTTGACGGCGGCACCGGCGAGGGCATGAAGGTCGAGATCGGCTCCGGCAGCCTGATTCCCGGCTTCGAGGACCAACTGGTCGGCGTAAAGACCGGCGACGAGAAGGTCATCAATGTGACCTTCCCCGTAGATTATAATGCCGAGAATCTGAAGGGCAAAGCCGCGACCTTCGACATCAAGGTCACATCGATCCTCGATTCGTCCAAGCCCAAGGTCGATGAGGACTTCGCCAAGTCGCTGGGCCTTGAGGGTCTCGACAAGCTGAAGGAGCTGCTCAAGGGGCAGATCGAGCAGGAGCATAACGGCCTCACCCGCACCTATATGAAGCGCAAGCTGCTCGATCAGCTCGCCGCCGCCCACGACTTCGACGTGCCGCCGAGCATGGTCGAGGCCGAGTTCGGCCAGATCTGGGCGCAGCTTGAGCATGAAGCCTCGCATGAGGAGGACCCTGCCGCCGCCCTGACCGAGATGGAGAAGGAAAAGGACGACTATCGCGCCATCGCGGTGCGTCGCGTCCGTCTGGGCCTGCTCCTGTCCGAGATCGGTCAGGCCAATGGCGTCGAGGTCAGCCAGCAGGAAATGAACCGCCTGATCATGCAGGCCGCTCAGCAATATTCGCCGCAGGACCGCGAGCGTTTCGTCCAATATGTCCGCCAGGACCCGATGGCCGCCGCCCAGTTGCGCGCGCCGCTGTACGAGGACAAGGTGGTCGACTTCCTGTTCGAGAAGGCGGAAGTTTCGGATCGCACGGTCAGCCGCGAGGAGCTGGAAGCCGCCATCGAGGCCGAGGATGACGGTTCGCCCAAGCCGCATGTCCATGGCCCCGGCTGCGGTCACGACCATGACCATGACGAGAAGCCCAAGGCGAAGAAGGCTGCAGCCAAGAAGGCCGACAAGGCCGATAAGGCCGAGGCCAGCGACGAAGTAGCCGAAGGCGGCGAGAAGAAGGCTGCGCCCAAGAAGGCCGCCGCGAAGAAGGCCGAAACGGCTGAGGACGCGCCTGCCGCCGAAAAGCCGGCCAAAAAGGCTGCGCCGAAGAAGGCGGCCGCGAAAGCGGAATAACGTCCGGCAGGGCGGGGGCGGAGCATGGAGAGCACACTGCTTCCCCCCGGCCTGCGGATCGCCGTGATCCTGCCCTGCTATAATGAGGCGGGGGCGATCGCGCAGACAGTGCATGCGTTCAGGGCATCGCTGCCCACCGCCACGATCTTCGTCTACGACAATAACAGCACCGACGGCAGTCAAGCCGTGGCCGCCGAGGCGGGGGCCGTCGTCCGCCGGGTCCGCCAGCAGGGCAAGGGCCATGTCGTCCGGCGGATGTTCGCCGATGTCGATGCCGACATCTATGTGATGGCGGACGGCGACGCGACCTATGAGGCGGCCGCCGCGCCCTCCATGATCGCCGCCATGCTGGCCGACAATTTCGACATGGTTGTCGGCGCGCGCGAGTCGGAGGTGGACGCCGCCTATCGCCGGGGACACCGGATGGGCAATCGGGTGCTGACGGGCCTTTTGCGGCAGCTTTTCGGGCGCAGCTTCACCGATATTCTTTCCGGCTACCGCGTGTTTTCGCGCCGTTTCGTGAAAAGCTTTCCCGTCCTGTCGGTGGGCTTCGAGATCGAGACGGAGATGAGCGTTCATGCGCTGGAACTGGCGATGCCGGTGTCCGAACAGGTGACGGCATATAGCGCGCGGCCGGAGGGATCGGTCAGCAAGCTCAGCACCTATCGCGACGGCTGGCGGATATTGCGGACGATTGTCCAGCTTTACCGCGTCGAGCGGCCAATCTGGTTTTTCGGCGCGATCGGTAGCGTTTTTGCTCTGGCGGGAACGATCCTTGCCCTGCCTCTGGTCTGGACATGGCTGCAGACTGGCCTTGTTCCCCGCTTTCCGACCGCGATCCTGGTCACGGGCATCATGATCATCGCCGTGCTGAACGGGATGTGCGGATTGATTCTCGATACGGTCGTGCGCGGCCGCCGGGAGGTCCGGCGGCTCGCCTATCTGACATTCCGCGCGCCGGCCGACTTTGAGCTGGATCGCCGTTCCGGGGCGCCCGATGACCGTTCCGGGACGGGCGTCTGACTTACGGGCGCGTTGCCCCCTTGAACCGGCCCGCTATTGCGCCGATGTAAGGCAGGGCAAAAGCAAGTCTGAAAGAGCATCATGCACGACCATAATTTCGATTCCCGTATGACCGACCCTCTGTCTGCGCTGGTTCCCATCGTTATCGAGCAGTCGAACCGCGGCGAGCGCAGCTTCGACATCTTCTCGCGCCTGCTGCGCGAGCGCATCATTTTCGTGACCGGACAGGTTGAGGACCATATGGCCTCCCTGATCGTCGCCCAGTTGCTGTTCCTCGAATCGGAAAATCCGAAGAAGGACATCTACATGTATATCAACTCGCCCGGCGGCGTGGTGACGGCCGGCATGGCGATCCATGATACGATGAAATATATCCGGCCCAAGGTCGGCACGGTTTGCATCGGTCAGGCCGCGTCGATGGGCAGCTTCCTGCTGGCGGCCGGCGAGCCGGGCATGCGCGTGGCGCTCTCCAACGCCCGGATCATGATCCATCAGCCCTCCGGCGGCGCGCAGGGCATGGCGTCCGATATCGAGATCCAGGCCAAGGAAATCCTGCGTATTAAGCGCCGGATGAACGACCTGTATGTGAAATATACCGGCCAGACGCTTGAGAAGATTGAAGCGGCGATGGACCGCGACACCTTCCTGGAAGCGGATGAGGCAAAGGCGTTCGGACTGGTGGACGAAGTGTTCGATCAGCGTCCCGCAATGCCCGATACGGCACAGGAATAGGGAAATCTTTACGCCGTTGCATCATTTTCTGCCCTTGTGAAACCGATGCGCCACGGTCTAGGATGATCGTGGACCAAGATGTCCCGTGGCTGAGCGCGGATTTCCGTCCCCGCCACGGGGAGGAAGATTGAAGGAATGACAAAGCTTACCGGCTCCGATTCTAAGAGCACGCTCTACTGCTCGTTCTGCGGCAAGTCGCAGCACGAGGTGCGCAAGCTGATCGCGGGGCCGACCGTATTCATCTGCGACGAATGCGTGGAACTGTGTAACGACATCATCCGCGAGGAGACCAAGGGCGGTCTCGTCGGCAAGAAGGATGGCGGCGTTCCCACGCCGCAGGAGATTTGCGACGTCCTTGACGACTATGTCATCGGCCAGAGCCGCGCGAAGCGCGTCCTGTCCGTGGCGGTCCACAACCACTATAAGCGGCTGAACCACGGGACTAAGGCGGGCGAGGTCGAATTGGCCAAGTCCAACATCCTGCTCGTGGGGCCGACCGGCTGCGGCAAGACGCTGCTGGCGCAGACGCTCGCCAAGACGTTCGACGTGCCCTTCACCATGGCTGATGCGACGACGCTGACCGAAGCCGGCTATGTCGGCGAGGATGTGGAGAACATCATCCTGAAGCTGCTGCAGGCGTCCGACTATAATGTCGAGAAGGCGCAGCGCGGCATCGTCTATATCGACGAGATCGACAAGATCAGCCGCAAGGCGGAGAATCCGTCGATCACGCGCGACGTGTCGGGCGAAGGCGTGCAACAGGCGCTGCTGAAGCTGATGGAGGGCACCACGGCCTCCGTTCCGCCGCAGGGCGGCCGCAAGCATCCGCAGCAGGAATTCCTGCAGGTCGATACGACGAACATCCTGTTCATCTGCGGCGGCGCGTTCGCTGGGCTGGAGAAGATCATCGGCGACCGTCTGGAAGCCAAGTCGATCGGCTTCGGCGCCCATGTGGCGGCTCCCGAGGAGCGCCGGACCGGCGAACTGCTTCGCCAGTCGGAGCCTGAGGACTTGCTGAAATTCGGCCTGATCCCGGAATTTGTCGGCCGTCTGCCGGTCATCGCGACGCTGGAGGACCTGGACGTGACTGCGCTGGTCAAGATTCTGGGCGAACCGAAGAATGCGCTGGTGAAGCAGTATCGCAAGCTGTTCGAAATGGAGAGCGTCGATCTGACCTTCACCGACGACGCCCTGGTGGCGATTGCGAAGAAGGCGATCGAGCGCAAGACCGGCGCGCGTGGCCTGCGTTCCATCATGGAATCGATCCTGCTGGATACCATGTTCGATCTGCCGTCCATGCAAGGCGTCGGCGAGGTGGTGATCGACAAGGATGTGGTCGAGGGCCGCAAGGAACCGGTCCGCGTATTCAGCGAACAGCGCAAGGCCGGCGACGCCGCCTGATCCCACGTAAAATTTAATGAAAAGTCAGGCCGGAGTTTTCGCTCCGGCCTTTTTCATGTCTGAGTGTCTACATTTTGTTGCGCATGCGTAATTTCTTTGCTGCGTTGCAAAATTATCGCATCCTTCAAGATTGCGGTAAATCGAAGCGGAATCCCCGTGGACCAGCCGATTTTCGGCATTATCCAAATGTCATTGAGCCGGAAATGCCGGCCGAACCTTGCGGTGCGATCGATAAATCGACGCATCGCACAATGACGACGTCACAAAAGCGCAACCGGACCGGAACAGGGGCGTCGTCATGCGCTCCTAGGGAGACGCGGACTCGCCTGGTGCGGGGAAATGGAGAGCAGTGCCTTGCGCAATGCTCTCCTCAGACAAGGACAAGGGAAGCATGAGAAAAATTCTGTTGCAGGGAGCGGCCGTCATCGCGGTCGCAATGCCGATGGCCGCGTTCGCACAGTCGACAGGCTCGGTCGATTTCGACAATGAAATCATCGTCACAGGATCACGCATCAATGACGGCGTGGGCGGTGTCGTGGTGCCTGACACCAGCAAGGCGAAGGCCGTGCTGACGTCCGAGTTCATTCAGGCGCAGACACCTGGTCAGACCATCAACGACATCATCAACCAGCTTCCGGGCGTCAGCTTCCAGAATAACGATCCCTTTGGTTCGGCTGGCGGTACGATGACCATCCGCGGTTTCGACGATCAGCGTATCTCTCAGACCTTCGACGGTATCCCGCTGAACGATACGGGCGGTTATGCGCTTTATTCCAACCAGCAGGTCGATCCTGAAATCATCGATCAGGTCAACGTCAACCTTGGCTCGACCGATGTCGACAGCCCGACGGCGGCGGCGACCGGTTCGACGGTCAACTATCGCTCGATCACGCCGACCGAGGACTTCGGTGTGAAGCTGGTCGGCTCGGCCGGTGATTTCAACTTTTTCCGTGCGTTCGGTTTGATCAATACGGGTGAATTCACGCCATGGGGTACGCGGGCCTTCTTCTCGGCCAGCAGCGCGACCAACGATGCGATCTACGGCGGCATCGGCAAGATCGAAAAGCAGCAATATAATGCCAAGATATACCAGCCGATCGGCAGCAATGGCGACTTCATTTCGCTGGCCGGCCATTATAACCAGAACCGTAACAACTTCTTTGGTTCAGTGCCGCTCCGCACGGACACCGCTGGCCGGGTTGTGGGCAGCGGTAGCGCCAACCGCTTTCCTCTGACCAAGGGGGAGCGTTTCTACGAAACGGCGCGCTGCCAGATTGCCGCTCCGGTGACCGGCGTCGCTGATGCCGCCAGCGCATGCGGTTCGGATTTCGAATATCGCTACAATCCCTCCAACACGGGCAATATCCGTATCAGTTCGCGTTTCACGCTGGCTGACGGCGTGATCCTGACCGTCGACCCCAGCTACCAATATGTGAAGGCCAATGGCGGCGGCACCAGCATCGGCAGCGAAGGCACGACCCCTGTGGGCGGCGTCGGTTACGCCGGTTTCATCCAGGGTTCGTCGAGCGCGCCGCAATATTTCTTCGGTCGCGATATCAACGGCGATGGCGATGCGCTGGATACGGTCCGTATCCTGACGCCCAGCCAGACCCAGACGCACCGCTACGGCGTCATCTCCTCGCTTCGCTATGACATTAACGACCAGCACACCGTGCGTATTGCCTACAGCTTCGACCGTGGGCGCCACCGCCAGACGGGTGAAGCTGGATATCTGCAGCAGGATGGCTTCGGTATCGATCCCTTCCCGGTTAATGATCCGATCGTCGACCGAAACGGCAATGCGGTGCAGAAGCGTGACCGCCTGTCCTACGCGATCCTGCATCAGGTGTCCGGTGAGTATCGTGGCGAGTTCTTCGATGCGCTGACGGTGAACCTTGGCGTGCGTGCGCCTTTCTTCAAACGCGACTTGAACAATTACTGCGCCACCGCAACGGCGGCAGGCAACCTGCGCTGCTTTGGCGATGCTGCTGCGCAGGCCGCCTATGCCGCTGCCAACCCGACCATTCAGGGGCCGCAGCGCCGAGTGCTGAAATATGACAAGATCCTGCCGAATGCCGGTCTGGTCTATGATTTCAGCGATGCGATCAGCCTGTTCGGCAATTATTCGAAGGGCTTGCAGGTGCCGGGTACGGACAACCTCTACCAGTCCTTCTTCTTCGCGCCGGACAATGCCAATGCCAATCCGCGTCCGGAAACCACGGACAATTTCGATGTCGGCATTCGCTACCGGTCCAGTAAGCTGCAAGCGCAGCTTTCCGGTTGGTATACGATCTACAAGGACCGTCTGGCGTCTGCCTATGACCGTGAACTGGACCAGACCATCTACCGGAACCTGGGCCAAGTCGACAAATATGGCGTCGATGGCAGCGTCAGCTATCAGCCGATACCCGAAGTCATGGTCTATGCATTCGGCTCCTATCTGAAATCGAAGATCAAGGATAATGTCGAACTGTCGTCGACCAGCTTCGCGCTGACGGCTGGCAAGCGGGAATCGGGCGCTCCGGTCTACACCTTTGGTGGTCGCGTACAGGGCGATATCGCTGGCTTCACGCTTGGTATCCAAGCCAAGCGCACTGGCCCCCGCTACGTCAACGATCAGAACCTGCCGGTCGTCATCAGTGGGGTGCAGGTCTATGGCGCCAAAGCTCCGGCCTATACGCTGGTCGACCTTGATGCGCGTTATTCGCTGGAAGCGCTGGGCGCACCCGGCGTTGCCGTACAGCTTAACGTGACCAACCTGTTCGACAAATTCTATGTCGGCGGCTTCGACGGTACGCTCGTGAACAATTCTGTGACGTTTGCCCAGATCGGCGCGCCGCGCACCTTCATCGGGTCGCTGATCGTCGGCTTCTGATCGATCGTCATTTCAAGGAAGGGGGCGCTGACCGAGAGGTTTGCGCCCCTTTTTTGTTACAGGCAGTCGTCCAGACCTTCGTTGCGCACCATGCCGATGCGGCGCTGGATGCTGTTGCCATAGCGTCGGGTAAAGCCCTGGGGGGCGATGGCGGCGCGCTTCTTGGGCAAGGGTAGGACGGCGGCGATGCGCGCGGCTTCGCTTGGCGAAAGCTTTGAGGCGTCATGGTGGAAATAGCGCATCGATCCGGCGTTGACGCCATAGGTGCCGATGCCGGTTTCCGCGACGTTCAGATAGACTTCCATGATCCGCCGCTTGCCCCAGATCGCCTCGATAAGAACAGTGAACCACGCCTCAAACCCCTTGCGGATGAAGCCGCCGCCCTGGAACAGAAAGACGTTCTTCGCCGTCTGCTGGCTGATCGTCGACCCGCCGCGGACGCGGCCGCCGCTTGCGTTGTGGCGCATGGCCTGGGCGATGGCGACGGCGTCAAAGCCGTGATGGGAGCAGAATTTGCTGTCCTCCGCCGCGATCGCCGCGCGCGGCATGTCCGGATCGATCTCGCTGAGCGGCATCCAGTCCTTCGTGATGCCATTGCCGTCCATGATCATCGTCATCGTCACGGCCGGCGGCACGAAGCGAAAGACAGCCACCAGCACCAGCGAGATGATGACGAACCACATCAGGATCTTGAGCGGTATCGATATCCAGCGGCGGCGCGGCCGCCCGGCAGCTTTTGTGACCATATGCCGAACCTAGCGCGCGAAACGCCGGGATCGCAAGTATGGTCAGGCTGCGGCCAGCCTGCGCCCCTGCCGCGCGCCGGGCCTGATCGCCAGGGCAAGCAGGGCTGCGAGGATGCAAAGCGCGCCGGCGGCGATGAAGGCGGGCAGGTAGCTGTTGAGCGCGGTGCGGGACAGGCCCCCACCAAAGGCTGCGCTGGCTGCGCCAAGCTGATGCCCGGCGAAGATCCACCCAAAGACCACATTGGCGCGCTCCGGCCCGAAGCGGTCGGCCGTGAGCTTCACCGTCGGCGGAACGGTCGCGACCCAATCCAGGCCGTAGAAGATGGCGAAAATGGACAGGCCGTAGAGTGAGAAACCGCTGAAGGGCAGATAGAGCAGGGACAGGCCGCGCAGGCCATAATACCAGAACAGCAGCCAGCGATTGTCGAACCGGTCGGACAGCCAGCCAGAGCCAACCGTGCCGATGAAATCGAACAGGCCCATCATGGCGAGGAATCCGGCCGCGCCGACGGCGGCCAACCCATAATCTCCGCATAGCGCGATGAAGTGCATCTGGATCAGGCCATTGGTGCTGGCCCCGCAGACAAAGAATGTGCCGAACAATATCCAGAATGTGGGGGTGCGCGCGGCATCCTTCAAAATGATGAGGGGAAGGAGGAGGGCGGCGCCCAGGCCGCCGGACGGGGCGGGCGGAGCGCCCGACATGTCGCCGCCATAGGGGGCGAGGCCCAGGTCGGCGGGGCGATCGCGCATCAGAAGCAGGACCAGAAGCGCGGAGAACAGAATCGCGCCGCAGACGAGGCCCAGCGCGACGCGCCAGCCGGAATGTTCGGTGAGGCTGGCGAGCAGCGGCAGGAAAACGAGCTGCCCCGTCGCTGTGCTGGCGGCAAGGAAGCCCATGACAAGGCCGCGGCGCTGCGCAAACCAGCGCGTCGCAATGGTCGCGCCAAGGACGACGGCGGTAAGGCCCGTGCCCAGGCCGACGACCACGCCCCAGAGCAGCACCAGTTGCCAGAGCCTGTTCATGCCAAGGGAGAGGAGCAGGGCCGACACAACGATGCCCATGGAAATCAGCATCATCCGCCGGACGCCGAAGCGGTTCATGAAGGCGGCGGCGAACGGTCCCATCAGGCCGAAAAGCGCAAAGCGGATGGCGAGGGCGCCGGAAACCTCCGAAGCGCTCCAGCGAAACTCCTCCTGCAGCGGCACCATGAAAACGCCCGGCGCGCCCACCGCGCCCGCCGTCACCAGCATCGTCAAGAATGTGACGAAGGCCACGACCCAGGCGTAGTGGCGGTTGCGGGCGGAAAGATATGCGTTGAGTGGACGGCTGAACATGACATGCTCCGGAAGGGACTTGCGTTAAATGTCGATCATCATGTAAATGGTCAAGCGCAAATCGAAGGAGAGAAGGTTGAGGGTCAGCAGGGAACAGGCGGCGTTGAACCGGGAACGGGTGATTGACACCGGCTCCCGGCTTTTTCGCGAAAAGGGCCTGGATGGGATCGGCATTGCCGATCTGATGAAGGCCAGCGGCATGACGCATGGCGGCTTTTATGGCCAGTTCGAATCCAAGGATGCTCTCGCGGCGGAATGCGTGACGCGCAGTTTCGGGCGCAGCGTCGAACGGTGGCGGCGGCTTCTTGATCAGGCCAGAGACGGGCATGACGCAGATCCGCTGCGGACGATCGTGGAGGATTATCTGTCGGTCCGGCATCTGAACGGACCGGAAACCGGTTGCGCCTTTACGACGCTGGCCGCCGACGCCGCGCGCAGGGGCGGGGCGATGGCCGAAGCGATGTCCACGGGCATGGATGCGCTGGTGGATATTCTGGTCTCGATTCTGCCCGAAGGCGGGCGGGCCGATGCGCTGGCGATCCTGTCGCAGATGAGCGGCGCTATGACCCTTGCGCGGGCGACGGCTGACCCGGCCTTGGCGGAGGAAATATTGGCGGCCGCGCGAAAGGCGATCCTGACGCCCAGGTGATCTGGCAGGTGATCTGGCAGGTGATTTGGCGGGTGATCTGGCAGGTGATCTATTGCCGGGTTTGATGCCCGGTGCGATTGCAGGGCAAGCATAAAAAAGGCCCCGCCTTTCGACGGGGCCTTTCTGCTTGGGATCAATTTAACTGGTTAGATCGCCGCGAGGCGTCCGCCGATGCCGGACAGCTTGTCGCCGGCGATGCGAGTCATCGCCTTCTGCAGCTTTTCGAAGGCGCGCACCTCGATCTGACGGACGCGCTCGCGCGATACGCCATAGACCTGGCTCAGTTCTTCGAGCGTCTTGGGTTCTTCGGCCAGACGGCGCTCGGCAAGGATGTGCTTCTCGCGATCGTTGAGATCGTCCATCGCCTCGATCAGCATGTCGTGACGCAGGTCTTTCTCCTGCGCATCGGCGACGCGCTCATCCTGCAGCGGGCCATCATCAGCCAGCCAATCCTGCCACTGGCCTTCGCCATCCTCACGCAGGGGGACGTTGAGCGACGTATCGCCGCCCATCGCCATCCGGCGGTTCATGGAGATGACTTCCTCGTTGGTCACGCCCAGATGCGTGGCGATCTTCTCGACATCATCGGGATGCAGGTCGCCATCCTCGAACGCCTCGATGCTGTTCTTCATCCGGCGCAGGTTGAAGAACAGCTTCTTTTGCGCAGCCGTGGTGCCCATCTTCACGAGGCTCCACGAGCGGAGGATGAATTCCTGAATCGACGCGCGGATCCACCACATGGCGTAGGTCGCCAGGCGGAAGCCGCGATCCGGCTCGAATTTCTTCACGCCCTGCATCAGGCCGATATTGCCTTCGGAGATCAGCTCGCTGACCGGCAGGCCATAGCCGCGATAGCCCATCGCGATCTTGGCGACGAGGCGCAGATGCGAAGTGACGAGCTGCGCGGCGGCATCAGGGTCCTGATGCTCGGCGTAGCGCTTCGCCAGCATATATTCCTGTTCGGGCGTCAGCAGCGGGAATTTGCGGATCTCGCTGAGATACCTGTTGAGACTTGCGTCGCCGCCAAGCGCTGGCACCGTCGCGGGGACATTGCTCTTGTTGGCCATGACAACTTTTCCTTCCCTTCCATGCGCGCGGCGGGACCCAGATGAGGCGTCGCTGCACCGCGGCAAACTTGGCACTATCTATACGTTAAGCTGGCTTAACAGTTCCTGCATGTCAGCCGGAATTCGGCTTTCGAACGATAAAGCGCGCCTATCGACGGGGTGTATGAACCCCAGGGTTTTGGCGTGCAATGCCTGTCTATCGAAACCCAGCGTTTCCAGTATCGATTTGAAACCTTTTTTCGCTTTACCGTAAACCGGGTCGCCGATCAAGGGGTGTCCTATATGCGCCATATGAACCCGGACCTGATGCGTGCGCCCGGTTTCCAGCCGGCATTCGACAAGACTGGCGCCGTTCAGCGCCTGTTTTGTCGCATAATGGGTGACGGCATGTTTGCCGCGTCCTTCCCGTTGAACCGCCATTTTCTTTCGATCAGCGTCGGATCGGCCGATCCAGGTGTCGATCGTCCCGGAAGGGGGAGCAGGCCGCCCGGCGACGATGGCGGCGTAGAGCCTCTCTATGCTGTGCGCCTTGAACTGGGATGCCAACCCTTCATGAGCCTTGTCCGTCTTTGCAACGACCAGAAGCCCGGAAGTATCCTTGTCGATCCGGTGAACGATGCCCGGCCGCGCGACGCCGCCGATGCCCGAAAGCTGCCCCCGGCAATGGTGCAGCAGCGCGTTGACCAGCGTTCCGTCCAGATTGCCGGCCGCCGGATGGACGACCAGCCCGGCGGGCTTGTCGACGACGATCAGATGATCATCCTCATAGATGATGGAGAGCGGAATGTCCTGCGCCACTGCCTCCGCCGCCACCGGCGGGGGCAGAGTGATCGCGAAAACCTCCCCCGCCGCGACCTTTCTCGCCGGATCGGAAACGATCCTGCCGTCGGCGGTCATGACGCATTGGTCGAGGATCAGGGCCTTCAGCCGCTCACGCGAAAGATCCGTCGCGACGCCAGCCAGCGCCTTGTCCAGACGCAGGCCAGAGCTTGCCTCGTCGATAAGCGCTTCTATGGTTGAGGCCCCCGGAACCATTGTCCGGGATATGGGGATGATCGTGCGGATTTCAAGGTCGCTGTTGGACAGGATTGTTGCGCTGGCGGGGGCGGAAGATGCCGAAATCTGCGGCTTGTTGCTGGGGAAGGGGGCAGAGTGCACCGGGATCGTTCCGGCCGCGAATGTGGCGCAGGACCCGGCCGTCCATTTCGAGATTGATCCCGCCGTGCTGATCGCCGCTCACCGCGCCGCGCGGGGGGGCGGTTCGGCAGTGATCGGCCATTATCACTCGCACCCCAGCGGCGCGGCCGAACCGTCGGCGACCGATGCTGCGGCGGCCCGGCCGGACGGCGCGTTATGGCTGATCGTCGCTGGCGGAGGCTGCCGCCTCTGGCGGGCCGGAGAGGAAGGGCTTCATGGCCGTTTTTCGCCTGAAATCATGGAACTGATCTGAACGGCATCCGCCGATCCGGGCGCCTGTGCGGCTGGATCGGGGGTTGCATCCCGTGGCTTTCCCGGCAATAGGCGTGGATAGCGGCCCAATATGGGACAAGATGCAGGCCAGAAGAAAGCACGGCATGACCGATCCGAACATGGAATTTGCAGCGCTTCTGTGCTCCCGTTTATGTCATGATCTTCTCAGTCCGGTGGGTGCGCTCAATAACGGCCTTGAATTGATGGCCGATGAAACCGACCCGGAAATGCGCCAGCGCTGCCTCGATCTTCTTGGAGACAGTGCGCGGACTTCCGCGAACAAGCTGAAATTCTTCCGCCTCGCTTTCGGTTCGGCCGGGGGATATGGCGACAGCGTTCCCGCGCATGAGGCGCGCACCGCCATTGAGGGCATGTACGCCGCCGCTGGCCGGGTGACGGTCAACTGGATGGTCGCGGAGGAATCTCTTGCCAAGCTTCCAGCCAAAATCCTGCTTAATCTGGCGCTGATCGCTGGCGATGCGCTGGTGCGCGGCGGGCAACTGGATATCGGCGCGGAGCATCGCGATAGCGTCGTCGAGATTGTGGTGCGCGCCGAAGGGCCGAAAATCGTGCTCGATCCTGAACTGCGCGCTGCGCTCGGCGGGGCGACGTCCAGCGCGGACGTGACATCGCGTTCGGCAGCGGCATGGATGGTCCACACTTTGGTCGCGGGCGTCAACGGCCATATCATGCTGTCCGATCCCGCCGACCCTGTGCTGCTGTTCGGGGCCAGCCTCCCGGCGTAAAAGTCGGCGACATGTCCAAGCTTTAACGCTGATTTAACCACAGCTCCGCCAAAGTGCGGCCGAAAGGCTCTGAGCCTAGCGGTCGCATCGGACGGGACTTATGGACGATCTACTCCAGGAATTCATTTCGGAGACACAGGAAACGCTTGAGGCGCTGGCCGCCGAGGTCGTCGCCTGGGAAACCGATCCGACCGACCGTGATCGCCTGGACGCCATTTTTCGTTTTTTCCATACGGTGAAGGGAAGCTGCGGCTTTCTAAACCTCCCGCGCTTCGAGAAATTGAGCCATGCGGCGGAGGATGTGCTGTCCGACATCCGTGAGGGCAAGCGCGTCGCCGACCCCGCGACCGTCAGCGCCGTGCTGGCTGTGATGGACCGGATCGGGGAACTGGCAGAGGCTGTCGCTTCAGGCGCGGCCCTGCCCAACGAGAATGACGATTTCCTGATCCAGAGCCTGCATCAGGCGGCCGGACCAGATGGCGCGGAAGCGCCCGCCGCCCCGGTCAATAACGGCCGGCGCGAGGGGCAGCAAAGCCCGTTGCGCACCATTCGCCTGCCGCTGACCCTGATCGACCAGTTGATGAACGGCGTGTCGGACATGGTGCTGGCGCGCAATGAACTGTCTCGCAAACTGCGCGAGCGGTCCGATCCCGATCTGGACAGCGCGTTCGAGCGCCTTTCCACCTGCGTCGCCGATATGCGCGACGCCATATCGAAAACGCGCATGCAGCGGGTCGATCGCCTGTTTGCGGCTATTCCCCGCATGGTCCGCGACCTGGGCCGCGATCTGGGCAAGGTTATCGACCTGGAGCTGGAAGGCGGCGACGTCGAAATGGACCGCGAGATGGTGGAGATGGTCGTCGACCCGCTCACCCATATCGTGCGCAACAGCATCGATCATGGCATAGAACTTCCCGCGCAACGCCGTGCAGCGGGCAAGCCGGAGGCCGGGCATCTGCGTGTCGCCGCCCGCCAGTCCGGCAACCAGATCGTCATCGAGATCAGCGACGACGGCAAGGGCATCGACACCTCGCGGCTGGTCGCCAAGGCGATCGGTGACGGCACGCTGACCAGCGAGAGCGCCGCCCGGCTGAGTGAACAGGACAAGGTTGACCTGATCTTCCGCGCCGGTCTGTCGACCGCCGAGCAGGTGACCGCGATTTCCGGCCGGGGCGTCGGCATGGATGTGGTGCGCGCCAATGTGGAGCGGATCGGCGGCGTCATCACGCTGGACAATATGCCGGGGCAGGGCCTTTCGATCACGCTCCGCGTCCCGCTGACTCTGACCATCATTCCCGGCCTGATCATCCGGGCGGGCGGCCAGCATTTTGCGATTCCGCGCGCGGCGATTGTCGAGATTCTGCACGACAGCAACGATACGCTGTCGCTCTCCTCCGTGGGCGGGGCTTCGATAGCCAGCATCCGCGGCGTTCGCCATTCGATGATCGATCTGGAGGATGTGCTGGGCCTGCAAAAGCCCGACCATGCCGGACCGCGCACCATCATGGTGGTGCGCTCATCGTCCGGCATCCCCTTCGCCATGGGCGTGACTGCGGTCGAAAATCACGAGGAACTGGTGATACGGCCAGCCTCTCCGCCGATCATGGCTGCAGGCGTCTATGCCGGCATGACGCTCCCCGACAATGGACAGCCGATGCTGTTGCTGGATGCGGGCGGCCTCAGCAATGCGGCGCGCCTGCCCAACGTCATTGACGACAGCGCCGCGCGCGAGGCGGATGAAGCGGTTGCGGCAGAGGCCGAGATCCAGACGGTCGGCGCGCTGCGCTTCATAGAGATTACCGGCGAGGAGCGGCTGTTGAAGCTGTCGCTGATCGAGCGGGTGGAGGATATCGACGCTGCCCAATTCGGCGCTTCGGGCGGGCGCGGCTTCGTCCGGGTAGAGGGACGATTGCTGCCGGTCGCAAATGCGCATCACCGGTTCGAGGGCGAAATGGTCACCTCGCTCCGTCTGCGTGATGGCGAGAATGAAGCCTATTATCCGGTCGCACGGGTCATCGACATCGTGCAGATGCCCTCGGTGCCCGACATGCTGCTGTCACGCGGACCGGTCTGCGGCATCGCCGTTGTGGACGGGACGCATCTGGAGGTGGTCGATGCCTTCGCTCTATTTGCCTCCCTCCCGGCTGAGGCGATCGAGGAAAAGAGCGCGGGCCGCTGCATCCTGGCGGACGCTGACGACATATGGGCGCAGGAAATACTTGCCCCGCTGCTGCGTCACGCCGGGCATGACGTGGTGTTCGGCATTCCCGCGGGCGGGGCGATGCACCCCGATGATATCGTGCTGACGACCCGCGCGGACAGCGATGTGGAAACCGTTCCGAAGGGGCAGCCGGTCGTCCGCCTGCGCAGCGCGCGCGGACCGGGAAGCAAGAAGGACAAGAGCATCTACCGCTATGACCGGGATGCGCTGATGGCCGCCATTGAGGCGGCGCGGCAGGGGAGGGCAGCCTGATGAACGAGCTATATCTGTTCGCCCATGTCGCGGGCACCGCGATTGCGGTGAGGAGCACCGAGATCGAAGCGGTGGTCAAGGTTACGGAAATATCGCCTGTGCCGGGCATGCCCGTGCACATCGCCGGGCTTTCGGCGTTGCGCAGCCGGGTGTTGACGATGGTTGATATAGGCGCGCTGATCCATGGCCGGAAAACGTCGAGCGATAGCTGGCCGCTGGCGATTGTCGCGGACATCAGCGGCCATAGCTACGGCCTGATGGTCGATTCCGTCAGCGATATCTGCACGGTTCCTGGCGGCGCTTTACCGTTGCGGGGCCAGCTCGACGCCGCGTGGGCGCCCTATGCGCAGGCGATCGTCGAAAATGAAGGCAATCCCTATCTGCTCGTATCGCTGGCCGGTTTCATCGAACCGCGGCAATTGAGCGTTGCCGCCTGAATATCGCTGAGGGCCGCCCGGTTTAACCAATCCCTCAGCTTTGTGCGCTACCGTGCTTCCTGTTGCTTCTCGGTCGCATAAAGGGTTTCGCACATGAAGAACTGCCTCGTCGTCGACGACTCCAAGGTTATCCGCAAGGTCGCGCGCCACATTCTGGAATCGCTCGATATCAAGGTGACGGAGGCCTGTGACGGCCGTGACGCCCTGAACCAGTGCGAAGCTGCGATCCCCGATGTCGTCCTGCTCGACTGGAACATGCCGGTCATGAGCGGGATGGAGTTTCTTCAGGAGCTGTCGCGCACGAAAATGGACGCCCGGCCCAAGGTCATCTTCTGCACCACCGAAAACGGCATCGGCCACATCAAGGCCGCCGTTGAAGCGGGCGCGGACGAATATGTCATGAAACCTTTCGACAGGGACACGCTGGAGAGCAAGCTGCAGATCGTGGGGGTCATCTGACGGCCCTGTCCTGACAGGCCGCCAATAACCGCATTCGATCAACGCTTCTCCGAAAGTATCACGATAATGTCAGCACCGATTCTGGCCTCGGCCTGGAACATGACGGATCAGAAGGCGGCCTCTGTGCTGATCGTCGATGATTCGGTTGTTGTTCGTACGGTGCTGGAGCGGATCATCGCCGCCGACACGCGCTTTGCGGTGGCCCACAAGACCAGCAACGCCGAACAGGCGCTCGCCTTCCTGGAGCGCGAGAGGGTCGATATCGTCCTGCTGGACGTGGAAATGCCCGGCCAGAGCGGTCTGGTCGCGCTGCCCGCGATATTGAAGGCGGGGCGCGGCGCGCGCGTCATCATCCTGTCCGGCAATTGCGAAGAAGGCAGCGCCGCCGCCGTCGAGGCGCTGGCGCTGGGCGCAAGCGACATCCTGTCAAAGCCGGGGCGCGGCAGCTTTGGCGACCAGTTTTCCGAAGCGCTGCTCTCGCGCATCGCGCGGATCGTCAATCCAACCATACCCACGCCGGTAAGCACTGCGCCGGTCAAGCTGCGTTCCTTCCAGCATGGCAGGACGCTTGGTTGCCTGGGCGTCGGCGCATCGACGGGGGGCATTCACGCCCTTGGGCAGCTTTTTGGCGGTCTGGGCGAGCCTTTGGGCGTTCCCATCCTGCTGACCCAGCATCTGCCGCCGAGCTTCATTCCGTTCTTCGCCACGCAATTGGCGCGCATGACTCGCCTGCCGGTCAAGGTGGCGGAGCAGGGCGAGACGCTGAGACCGGATCAGGTCTATATCGCGCCGGGCGGCGCCAATCTGGAATGCCGCCGCGCGCGCACGGGCAATGTGCTTGTCACGCTGACGACGGAACGGGCGCCATCGGGCAGCCTGCCCGCGGTCGACCCCATGTTCGCGGCGATGGCGCGGTCCTATGGCCCCGAAAGCGGCGCGATCGTCCTGACCGGCATGGGACGCGACGGAACAGCCGGGGGGCATGAGGTTGTGAAAGAGGGTGGCTGGATCGTGGCGCAGGATGAACAGAGCAGTGTCGTCTGGGGCATGCCGGGATCGATCGCGCGGAGCGGACTTGCCAGCGCATTGCTGCCGCCGGAGGAAATTATGGGCTTCGTCGCCAAGCGCATGGCGGTGACCGCATGAGCGCGCCTGGAGCCACGCCGGGCAATTCCGCAGCGTTTACAGGCGCGATGCGGATACTTGCCGGCCTGCTGGAAGCGCGGACCGGACAGATACTTTCGGAAAGCCGGATCTGGCGCATCGAAACCGCGCTGAAACCCGTGTTGCGGATGAACGGCATGGCGAATCTGGAGGAACTGGTTTCCCAGCTTCTGGCGAGCACCGAATCGAATCTGACCGACGATGTGATCAACGCATTGCTCAACAATGAGACCAGTTTCTTCCGCGATCTGCAGACATTCGACATGCTGTATCGCGATCTGCTGCCGCAGCTTTCCTCGTCCAAGCAGGACAAGGTGTTGCGCATCTGGTGCGCGGGCTGTTCGACGGGGCAGGAGGCCTATTCGCTGGCGATGCAGTTGCGCAAGGATGCCGGCCGCTGGCAGGGCTGGCGTATCCAGATTCTGGCGACGGACATCTCCACCGCCGCCATTTCGCGGGCGCAATCCGGCCTATTTTCGCAGATCGACGTGCAGCGCGGCCTGGCGATCAATGATCTGCTGCGCTGGTTCGAGCCGGTTGGCGACGATTGGAAGGTCAGCGACGAACTGCGCCGGATGATCGAGTTCAGGGTCGATAATCTTCTGGAGCCGAAAGCGTCGAGCGGCGATTATGACCTGATATTGTGCCGCAATGTGATGCTCTATTTCTCGCTGGAAAGACGGCAGAAGGTGTTTTCCCGCCTTGCCGAACATAGCAGGCAGGGCAGCTATCTGATCCTGGGCGCCGGCGAAACGGTCATCGGCCAGACCGACGCCTTTGCGGCCAGCCGCAGCTTCCGGGGCAGCTATGAGCGCTCAGCGAAAACGGAGAAGATCAATCAACCGGTCAGGAAAACCGGCTGATTAACCGTCAGCGCCGTCGCCGATGGGCAAGGGCGGCCGTTCAAATGCTTGATCAGGATGACGCTCTCGTCCATTGTGCCGGCCATCATGTACGACATGCCGGTCACCGGGATCATCTTGCCGGGCGCAGCGCTCCCAGAACCTCTGCATGACGTGAACGGACGGCAGCTATGAGCATTCCCGGCATGATCGACACGCCGTCTCCCAATTTTGACGAGCGTTCCGTGCCGGTGTCGATGCTGGTGCTCCATTATACCGGCATGCCGGACGCGGCGAGCGCCATCAACTGGCTGGCCAACCCCGAATCGAAAGTCTCCGCCCATTATGTCGTGACCGAGGACGGGCAGATCATCCGCATGGTCGATGAAGCCAAGCGTGCTTGGCATGCGGGGAAGGCGTGGTGGCGCGGCGCGACGGACATCAATTCCGCCAGCATCGGCATAGAGATCGTCAATCCGGGCCATGAATGGGGATACCGCCCCTTTCCCGACACGCAGATGAGCGCGCTGATCCCGCTCGTCCACGATATCGTGACGCGCTATGGCATTACCCGCGGCAATATCGTGGGTCACAGCGATATCGCGCCCGCGCGAAAGCAGGACCCCGGCGAGCTTTTTCCATGGGGCATGCTTGCCCGGCTGCGCCTGGCGCTGCCTCGTCCGACCAAGAATCTGATGGACCCTTTCTGGACCGACAGCGCCTTCATGCTGGCGCTGGAGCGGTTCGGTTACGACATTGCGGATCAGGAAGCGGCGGTAGTGGCGTTTCAGCGGCGTTTCCGCCCGGAGATGATCGATGGCATCATTGATGGCGAGTGCCGGGCGATATTGCTTGCCCTGCTGCTGCCCAAGCCGAGGGGCGACGACTGACGCGATATGCTGACGGGGGATGACTCCTCCCGCCGCAGCGCCTATAGCGCGCATGTCAGAGGGCCGGGCGGCCGCGGCGTGGCGGGTAACTTCCACGGCGAGGAAAGTCCGGGCTCCACGAAATAACGGTGCCAGCTAACGGCTGGCTGGGGAAACCCAAGGGACAGTGCAACAGAGAGCAGGTCGCTAAGGCCTAGGCCAAGCGAAAGTGAAAGGGTGCGGTAAGAGCGCACCGCGGACCCGGCAACGGGGACGGCATGGTAAACCCCACCGGGAGCAAGACCGAATAGGGACGGCGCGGGGAGCAATCCCCTAGGCAGATTTCGGCCGAGACCGTCCGGGTTGGTTGCTTGAGGCCGGGAGCGATCCCGGCCCTAGAGGAATGGTCGCCCATCCGCCTACCTCCACAAGAGGCGGCGGTGGACAGAACCCGGCTTACAGGCCCTCTGGCAGTTTTCAGCAATATCTATGATCCCGTCCCGCGCGGGAACCGGTGGACGGCGCGGCATCCTATTTTTTCCGCGCCGCTTCCTTCCTTTGGCGGGGATCGCTCGCTAGATAGCAGAGATGGCGCGTTCCACCCGATCCAATGACTGGGGATTTCCCCGCTGGCGCAGCTATGGCGCTTCCCGCGAGGCGCAGCAGGTGCGCATGTGCGATCGTCACGGATGCGACAAGCCGGGGGATTGCCCTGCGCCCAAATCTCCAAACAGCCGGGATCGCTGGTATTTTTGCGCCGAGCATGCGGGCGAATATAATCGCAACTGGGACTATTTCGAAGGCTTGGACGCCGAAGATCGGGAGAAGCGCACGCGCGAGGAGTCCCGCGACGCAGGCGCCTATAAGGCCAAGGATTTCTACGGCTGGGGCGGGCCGGGCGACGGCAGCCGGTCCCGCGACGAATTGCGCGCGCTTTCCGTACTGGAACTGGAGAGCGACGCGGATTTCGAGGCGGTGAAGAAAAGCTGGCGGAAACTGGCCAAGGAGAACCATCCGGACGTCCGTCCCGGCGACAGCGAGGCTGCCGTGCGTTTTCAGGCTATCCAGGCCGCCTATGAAGTGCTGCGCCGGGCGGAGGACGCCAAAAGCTGGAAACCGTCAGGCAGGGCGGCCGGGATGGCCGATTGAAGGCGCGCCTTTGAAAGATCGAGTCTCCTCCGGGTGGCGGACAGCCGTTCTCGTCTGCCGCAAATGTTCAAAGAAACTGGATGGCGGTTTCGGCCCCAAGGGGGATGAGCGGCTGTCCAAGGCGCTGCGCAAGCATCTGGCCTTGAAAAAGGGACGGAAGGCGGCGGCGGGGATCATCGAGGTGAACTGTCTGGGCATATGTCCCAAAGGGGCGGTCACGGTGGTCGATGGCGCGCATAGCCGCGAATGGCTGCTGGTGCGGCCCGGCGCGGATCTGGATGCATTGGCGGAGACGCTTGGCCTTGCCTATCGGGAGCCGGCCGGTTCCTGATGCGTACGGCCCCCAATGCTTACGACCAAAGTCTGATGGCAGGAACATTAAGGATTTCCGGCGTATATTCGGCACCGAAAAGATAAAGCGATTAAAAGGGTGGATGTCGCATGACATGGAAATTCAGCGTGGATTGGGACCCTGACCAATTGCTGATCATGGTCCGGTGCCAAGGCCTGTGGACGATGCAGGATACGGAAGATTTTGAGGCCGGCGTCCTTAATCTTCTGGACCTGTATCAGATCAAGCGTTTCGACATGATGGTGGACCTGGGACTGGGCCTCACCCAGACTGCGGAGGTCGCGGCGCGGCTGATGGCGGTGGATGAGCAGTTCATGAAACGCGGATTACGCCGCCGGGCCGCCTATTCGCAAAGCGCGATGGTCCGGGCGCAGGTCACCCGGCTGATATCCGGCAAAGAGGAAAGCCGCATCTTCCCGGAGGAAGAAACGGCGCGCCAATGGCTTCTGGCGATGCGGCGTTCCGGGGTCGCCCCGGCGGAGCTGGCTCACCCGTAACGCGCGGCCGTCTCGCGGATCAGGGCGATCATATTGGGAATGCCCTGAGTCCGGTTGGAGCTGAGCTGATTTTTAAGATCGAAGGGCGCGAGCGCCGCCTCAATGTCTGTCGCCGAGATATCCGACGGCGCGCGATCCTGGACCGTGAGCAGCACCAGCGCGATAATCCCCTTGGTGATGGCCGCATTGCTGTCCGCCAGAAAATGCAGAGCGCCGTCCTCCTGCACCGTGGGATAGACCCACACCGCCGCAGAACATCCCCGTACCAGCGTCGCATCGGTCTTGAGCGCATCCGGCATCGGCTCCAGCGCCTTGCCCAGATCGATCAGCAGCCGGTAGCGATCGTCTGCGTCGAGAAATTCATATTCTTCGTAAAGGTCGGAAAGATCGGTCATGGCGGGTCATATAGGGCCAAACCGATCGCAGGAAAGCGAAGTTTCCCTTATCGGCCATCCCGGCTCTCACCGGGATGGCGCAACGGGCGTTCAGAGTTCGACGCCGGCGGCGATCGCTTCCAGCTTGCGGATGCGCTCCTTGAGGTCGGCGACCTCAATCCGGGCGGCCGCGGAAGGAGGAGAGGTGTCGGCGCCTTGCTGGCCGATCTCCGCCTTCTTCAAGTCCAGCCAGCCGGTCCAGCCCTTAAGGGCGATCAGGGCGACGGATATGGTGCCGGTAAGGCACGCCCCCGCCATGACGAGATAGAAAACCGGGTCCTGCATCATGCTATTCCCTTTGTCCGTGGGACGCGCTCACTCAGTCGCGGCCCTTGAGTTTCTCAAATTCGCGTTCCAGCGCCGTGGAACTGTCGGTCGCGAGCCGCTCCAGAACGGCAACCCGTTCCTTGAGCGCTTTCACCTCCTCGCGCAGGCGCTGCGCCTCTGGGTCGGGGAGGGCCGCGGTCTGGCTGGTGCTGCGATGATCATGCCGGTATTTCGCCTGCAGAACCTTCGCGATCATCACGATGCCGACAATGAAGACGACCATCGTGAAAGGATTGTTGATCATCGTTCAAACTCCCTGTTGTTTCCCGTGGCGCGTCCTGCTTCAGCCTCTGGCCGGGCGGTGGATCGTGCGGGGGCAATCCGGTGGCGTCGCGATCTTTCCGCTTCCGGCATAAGGCGACGCTCAGCAGATTTTTTCGATCGGCGTCATTGGTCTTTCGACGAACGGCGTCCCGATGCTGAACCAGGCCATTCTTGATCTAAGCCGGCCCTAATCCGGGCTGGCCTTAGCGCAGATTGTCGATCTCATTGGCCAGGCGGGTGTTGCGGCTGGTGTAATAGACCTCAATGTCGGCGAGCCGGCGGTCGATATCCCGGAACTTCGAGCGGACGTCGCGGGTGGAGCGCGCCGGATTGCTGCGAACGCCCTGCCAGAATTTGGCGTCCTCCTTGTCATGATACAGGCCATAGGGCTTGTTATCGGCCAGCCATGCGGCAAGGACATAGGCGATCAGCGTCCAGGGGAAGGCGCCCATGATCGTCACCAGCACGGCGGCGATCCGGACCCAGGTGGCGTCAATTCCGGTATATTCGGCGATGCCGGAGCATACGCCCTTCCACTTGCCATTCTGTGGGTCGAGGTAGAATTTCGTGCGGCGCGGGGTCATCTCAATTCCTCCGGTCAAAGTCATAGTCGTCGGACGGCGCGGGGCGCGCGGGCCGGAAATCGGGATTGTCGGCGGCGATGATGCGTTCGATCGTCGCGAGGCGCTCCTCAAGCCGGCGGGCGGTGTCGTGCATCTGATCCAGCATCGCCTCATCCTCATTGGTGAGCGTTGCCGCAGTCCGCCACTTGGTGACATAGTGGAAGATGATCCAGGGAAGCCCGATAAAGAGCATTCCCACGATCACGATAGGCAGAAAGACATCCTCCATAGCGTCAGGCTCCCTTGTTCTGGGCGGCCTTCATCGCCGCGAGTTCCGCCTCAACCTTGTCGTTCGACTTAAGTTCGGCGATTTCCTCCTCAAGCGTCTTGGGCGTCGCGCCCAGGTTCATCGCGTCGGCGCGGCCCTCGGCCATGTCCACGCGGCGCTCCAGCATGTCGAAGCGGGCGAAGGCGTCGTTGACCTTCTCACCGGCATAGGCTTCGCGCACCCGCAGGCGGTTCTGCGCGCTTTCCATGCGGGCGGCCAGCGCATTCTGGCGGGCGCGGGCTTCGCGCAGCTTCGCCTGCAGCTTGCCGATATCTTCTTCCGAAGCGCGCAGTGCGTCATCCAGCGTCTCGATCTCATGGCTGAGCTGCTCGGCCATATCGGTCGCCTTCTGCTTCTCGACGAGGGCCGCCTTGGCAAGATCTTCGCGGTCCTTGCTCAGCGCCAACTGCGCCTTTTCGGTCCAGCTTTCCTGCAGCGCTTCCAGCTTCATGATGTGCCGGCGCATTTCCTTCTGGTCGGCGATCGTGCGGGCGGCGGAGGCGCGCACCTCGACGAGGGTTTCCTCCATTTCGAGGATGATCATGCGGATCATCTTTGCCGGGTCTTCCGCCTTGTCCAGCAAGTCGGTGACGTTGGCGGCGATGATGTCGCGGGTGCGGGAGAAAATACCCATTTTGAAATCACTCCTGGTCTTGTTCGTTCGGGGCCGGGGCGGGCGGTTTTGGGGGCAATGCCCGCCCCGGCATGGAGGAGCCGCTTACGCCAGATAGCGGGCGGCTCCGGGGGTCAGATGGTTGTCGGCCAGAATGGTCGCATCATTGGCCCTTGCGGGTCCGACGGCCGAGAGGATCAGGGTTGATCCGAACAGCACCGCCGCGATGGCGACCGAGAGGCTTCTGCCAATTTCCTTTGCTTCGCTCATCTTTCGATACTCCCGTGGATTTGGCCTTCATGTCAGTTCCGCTTTGTGCGGATTGTCCTCATCACTGCAGACCCCGTGCCAGTTTTTTGAAATGGCGGTTTTCCGGGATTTTTGGAGCTGGGTTGGCGCAAATCACCATATAACACTTGCCAAGAGTTGGGAATTTTCGCCATAGATTGGGGCATGGAGAAAAATACGCAGTTCGTTGGGCAATCAACAGCGTTTCTCGATGCGGTCGAGCAGGCTGGCCGGGCGGCCGAACTCAACCGGCCGGTGCTGGTCATCGGCGAACGTGGAACCGGCAAGGAACTGATCGCCGAGCGGCTGCACCATCTGTCGCCGCGCTGGGGCGAGCCGCTGATCACCATGAACTGCGCGGCGCTGCCCGAAACGCTGATCGAGGCGGAGCTTTTCGGGCATGAGGCGGGCGCGTTCACCGGCGCGACCCGCGCACGGGCGGGGCGGTTCGAGGAAGCGGACGGAGGCACGCTGTTTCTTGACGAGCTGGGCACCCTGTCCATGGCGGCGCAGGAGCGCCTGCTGCGCGTCATCGAATATGGGGAGGTATCGCGGATCGGCGCATCCAGGCCGATCATAGTGGACGTCCGGATCGTCGCCGCGACCAACGAGAATCTGCCGCGCGCGGCGGAGGAAGGGCGTTTCCGGCCGGACCTGCTCGACCGGCTGTCCTTTGAGGTTATCACCCTTCCGCCGCTGCGGGCGCGGGAGGGCGATGTAGCGGTGCTTGTGGACCATTTCGGGCGGCGCATGGCGTCCGAGATTGGCTGGACGCAATGGCCCGGCTTCGCGGCGGCGGCGATGGCGGAGCTGGAGGGGTATCGCTGGCCCGGCAATGTCCGGGAATTGCGTAATGTGGTTGAGCGGGCCGTGTATCGCTGGCTGGAGCCGGCGCGGGCGATCGACAGGATCGCCTTCGATCCCTTCGCTTCGCCATGGCAGCCGGGCGCATCGATGCGGGCGGCTGCCGATCCGCCAGTGCCGGAGCAGGCGAATGCGCGGTTTTCCGCGCCTGCGCAGCCGATGGCCTTCGATGATGTGACGGATCTGCGCGCCGCCGTTGATGCGCATGAAGTGGCCATCATCCGCAGCGCGTTGGAGCGGTATCGATTCAACCAGCGGGCGACGGCCAAGGCGCTGGGCCTGAGCTATGACCAGCTACGCCATTGCCTGAAAAAGCATGGCCTGATGACGGCTTAGGGTATCCAACTGTGCGTTAGACCCCGTTCGCCCTGAGCCTATCGAAGGGCTGTCCTTTTCTCAGCGTCGAAAAGAAGGACAAGGCTTCGACAAGCTCAGCCCGAACGGGAGTGAGATGTCACGCAAAGCGTTTTAAAATCCGCCATCAGCTAGTCTTTGGCGGAAGGTCAGCCGCCGTTGAAGTTGATCATGCAGTAAAGCATCGGGATCGACAGCAGCGTATTGGTGCGGCTGAACATCATGGCGGTGGTCGCCGCCTTCGCCTTCACGGCGTCCTCAGCCGGTACGATGCCAAGCGCCTTTTTCTGGTTCGGCCAGATCACGAACCACACGTTGAACGCCATGATGAGCGCCAGCCACATGCCGATGCCGATCAGCAGAAAGCCCTGGGCGAGCGTCAGCGCTTCGACCAGATATTGCGCGCGCCATGCGATGATGAGCCCGGTCAGCACCGTCAGCGCCGCGCCCCAGCGGAAGAAGAAAAGGGCGGACGGTGCGATATGCTTGGACACGCCCGGCTTCAGCTCCGCCGGAATTTTCGGCATGGTCGGAATCTGGACGAAATTGAAATAATAGAGGAGGCCGATCCAGGTAATGCCGAAAAACAGGTGCAGCCAGCGCAGCACGCCCTGTTCCAGCGTCGTGTTCACAGGTACGGCGAAGATCACGAGCAGCGCCAGCACAAGGCCGGCCACCAGCACCAGATGCAGATTACCGAAAAACTTGACCATGTTTTCTCCCCCAGATTTGGCGGGGCGAACCGATGAACAGTCCCGCCTGAACGGGCAAGTTTATGACATAGTTTCGCTTGTGTCACACTGATAATTTCGTTCGCACTTCATCGGATATTCCTGTTTCCTGCTGCGATGCAGCACTGCTAGGGCGATTGAACCTTACCCGTGTCCGGCCGTTTCATCCGGACATATCCCACCTCGACAGGAGCTTATTCATGCCCTTTGTGCTGCCCGAACTTCCCTATGCTAAAGACGCCTTCGGCAAGATTTTGTCTCCTGAGACCTTCGATTATCATCATGGCAAGCATCATAACGCCTATGTCGTGAAGGCGAACGAACTGGTTGCAGCCGATCCGGCATTGCAGGGAAAATCGCTGGTCGAGTTGATCAAGTCGTCAAAGGGCGGACTGTTCAACCAGGTCGGCCAGATATGGAACCACAGCTTCTACTGGCTTGGCCTGTCGCCCGAAAAGCAGGAGCCGACCGGCAAGCTGCTCGATCTGATCAATGAAGGCTTCGGTTCTGTCGATGTCCTGATCGACAAGCTGAAGGCCGAAGCCGTCGGCCATTTCGCGAGTGGTTGGGCTGCGCTCAACCTGAAGGACGGCAAGCTGGAAGTCACCTCCTATCATGACGCCGATACGCCGGTTGCGCATGATGCGACGCCGCTTTTCATCCTCGATGTGTGGGAACACGCCTATTATATCGACTATCGCAATGTGCGCCCCGATTACGCGGACACTATTTTGAAGAATGCCGTGAACTGGGAGTTTGTTGCCCAGAATCTGGATGGTAAAGGCGTAAGCCGGGCCGATCAGGCAGGCTGATTTTTTTTAATATTCTAGTGGATTAGTTAAAGGCCGCCTCGATGTGGGGCGGCCTTTTTGCGTCCATTTTGGTCTTGTTAGGGAAATAGACGGGAATTGCCGCGTTATTCCTGTTGCCCAAGGTCCAATAGCGGCGCCTTGGGACAGGTGCGTCATGAACCTTATAAAGGTTTTGGCCATCGATGACTCATCGGTGAGCCGGCAGGTTATAGCACTTCTGCTCGCGAACGATCGCGAGATAGACCTTGCTGCGTCCGCTTCCTCTGCACAGGAAGCGTGGGAGGAGCTGCAAAACCACAATATCGACGTTATCACCCTCGATCTGGACTTGCCGGATGGCGACGGGCTGGAGATGCTGGAACTGCTGACAATCAAGGACACATGCGGCGTAGTCGTGGTGTCGGGCGATGACCGCCAGCATAAGCTCGCCATACAGCTTGGCGCGACTGCCTGTTTCGAAAAGCTTACGTTGATCAATGAGCAAACCCGCTTCCTGTCCGCCATTCGGGAGGCTGCGGGATTGGGCAAGGGGCCGCGGCGCCAGACCATGCATTGATTCCCCTCCGCGCGCTGAGCCGGGGCGCGGTGCGCGCATATGGCATCATCGGTGATTGAAAAAGCCGGGCAGGGGCAATAGGCGTGCCCGCAAAGGAGACGCCATATGGACAAGAAGATCACCCTGACCTTCACGGAAGACGAGGCGGAGATCCTCTGCGACGCGCTGGATACCGACCTGGAGGGATACGAGGATTCGGCGAAGGATGCGCGCGCAAACGGCAACCGTGCCGATGTGCAGACCTTCACCGAGGCCGCCGACCGCATCAAGGCCGTGCGCGACCGGGTGCGCAAGGCGATCGACAGTTGAGAATCGCGCCTGCTATTCCGGATAGGTGATTTCGATCACCTCATATTCCTTTTCCCCGGCGGGAAGCATCACCCGCCGGAGATCCCCCACCGCAGAACCGCGCAGAGCGCGCGCGATGGGCGATCCCCAGCCGATCCGTCCCGCGCCGGCATCCGCTTCGTCATTGCCCATGATCGTCACGGTGCGGTGATTGTCGTCCTCATCGGCTATGGTCACCGTCGCGCCGAAATAGACGCGGCTCTTGTCCGGCTGCTGGCGCGGATCGACGACCTTGGCGTCCTTCATCTTCTTCGACAGGCGGCGGAGCTGACCGTCAATCTCCCGCATGCGCTTGCGGCCGTAGAGATAGTCGCCATTTTCCGAGCGGTCGCCATTGCCCGCCGCCCAGCTTACGACTTCGACAATGCGGGGGCGCTCCACGCCCAAGAGCTGATCATATTCGGCGCGCAGGGCCGCAAAGCCCGCAGGCGTGATATAGTTGGGCTGGGTCGTCATGCGTGAGCATTAGAGCTTGTCGCGCCTGGGCGAAAGTATGTGAACGCAGGCGCGCACTCCTGCGAGAGCAGGAGCAGTATGTGCGTCTGAAGCAAGCGCCTTGCGAAGTCCCGCCGGATCAGCCGGGCGTGTTCTTGCCAAGATAGCGGCTGAGCGGTGTCTGGCTGCCACGGAAGCGCGCATTGGCTGGGTTCATGGCGTCATAGACTATGGCGTTTTCGAGCACCCGCTGGACATAGTTGCGCGTCTCATAGATGGGGATGCGCTCTATCCATCGCAGCACGTCCGAACCGGCGATGCGCGGGTCGCCATTCGCCGCCAGCCATTTGTTCACATTGCCGGGACCGGCATTATAGGCCGCTACGGCAAGCGGATAGCTGCCGCTGTAATAGTTCAGCATCTGCTGGAAATAGGTGCTGCCGAGCTGGATGTTGTAGCTGGTGTCGGTGGTCAGCGCCCCGGCGTTGTAGCTTAGACCGATGCGGCCCGCGGTTTGCGCCGCAGTGCCGGGCATGAGCTGCATCAGACCGCGCGCGCCCGCATGGCTGACGGCGGCGCGATCGAACTGGCTTTCCTGCCTGGCGATGGCGTGGATCATCGTCCAGTTCGCCTGATGCCCGGATGGTACGGGAATGCGCGGGAAGCTGGACGTGCCATAGCCCGAAAGGCCATCGGATATGGCGCGGCGGCCGACCATGACGCCGAGATCGGGGCGCGACAGGGTTTGCGCCAGTTCGGCAGACATGAAATGACCCTTGTCGGTTTCCGCGCTGGCGGCGATGGCGCGCAGGAATTTGCTCTGGTCCTCATAAAGACCCATCGTGCCCAGCGCCTTGGCGGCGCGCACGACGCTGCGATTGTCGAAGGCTGAGCGGTCCGCCGCGCTGATTTCGACCGGGCGGTCGATCATGGCGGGCGCGGGAATCGGGCGGCCCAGCCGTTCGAGCGCGAGTTGGCCATAAAACTGGTCAGGATAGGCGGCAGCCTGAGCGAAGAAAGAATTGGCGCGCGCCTTGTCGTTCATTTCCAGCGCCGCGCGCCCGGCCCAGTAATAGCCCTTGCTGATCGTCTGGGGGGAGCGGGCGGCTGTGGCGTAACGCTGGAACATGCCGAGCGCGTCCGAGGGCCGGTTGAGATTGTAGAAAGCCGTCGTGCCAGCGAGCCAGGTGAGGCTGGTATAATCGTCGCGCTCGCCGATCGGCCGGTCGCGTACATCTATTCCCGCCGCATAGGCGTCATCCACTTTGCTGGCGATGGCCCAGGCGAACGACCATTGGCTGTCATTGGCGGCGGCGCGCGCATTGGTCAGCAGCGCTTCATACCATTTTTCCGCGTCGCTCGGCCGGTTGGACACGGATTGCCGGTTGGCGAGAAGCGTGCAGGCGGCGATGCTGTTGCCGCTGTCGCGCAGCCACATCGCCTTGTCCGCAAGGAAGCCCGCATCATTCTGCCCATAGGCTTCGGCGGCCTGCATTTTCGCTGCGGCGTCGGGCGCCTTACGAAGCATTGCCGAGCGCGCCTGGAAAACGGGGCGGCGGGCGGGTGAGGTGTAGGCGAGGATGCGGTCTACACCGCCCGTATTCTTCTGCCAAAGCAGGGCGTCGGCGCGCTGGTCATAGTCAGCGGTGGTGAAGCTGCCGCCGAACAGGGAGATCAGGCGGCTTTCGTCATCGGCGGTCAGGCCGCCCGCGACCCATGCCGCCCGCGCCTCCAGCTTCGCTTCGTCCCTGCGGCCCAGGCTGGAAAGGGCAACGGCGTTGCGGGCGCGGCCGACGGCTGTCTTTGCGGGATAGCGGGCGAAGAAGGCCGCGACCTGATTGGGATCATAGGCATTGGGATTGATCGACGTTTCCGCCAGGCGGCGCATCCGGTCCTGCCCCGGCCAGTCCGGGTTCGCCGTAATGAAGCTGGCATAGGTGGAAAAGCCCAGCGTGTCGCTTTGCTGCAGCGCGCGCCACTGGGCGATGGTGCTGACAATCTGTCCGTCGCGCGGCACGCCAAGCTGGCTGCTCGCCCGGTTCCAGGGGCTTGGCTGCCCAGCTCCCGGAACCGGTTGAACCATGCCCGGCGCCTGTTGCGGCGCCGGCGCCGGGGTGGGCTGCGCCATCTGCTCTGGAAGAATGGATGTGGGCGCCCCCGTCTGCGCCCCTGCGGAGGCCGTGGAAAGCAGGAATGCGATCACGGAAATGCGAAGCAGCGGAGCGTGTGAAACCATGCTGGACATTATGGCGATAGGTTCCTTATCAGGCGCTGAACAAGCCGCTATAGGGGCAGCCCGCTTATGCCCGCGAAGTCCGGCGCTTTGAAGGAGTTTTATCATGTTTTCCGGTTCCATACCGGCTCTTGTGACCCCTTTTCGCGACGGACCGCTGGATGAAGAGGCATTTCGGGGCTTTGTAGATTGGCAGATTTCCGAGGGCAGCGCAGCGCTCGTACCCTGCGGGACCACGGGCGAAAGCGCGACCATGACGGTCGAGGAGCATAACCGCGTGGTCGCCATCTGCGTGAAGCAGGCCGCCGGGCGCGTGCCCGTGATCGCAGGGTGCGGGTCCAACGACACGAAGATCGCGCTGGAGCATATGTTCGCGGCGCAAGCGGCTGGAGCGGATGCGGCGCTGGTGGTTGCGCCCTATTACAACAAGCCGAACCAGGAGGGCGTATATCGCCATTTCGCCTATCTGGCGGAGCGGTGCGACCTGCCCATTGTGCTGTATAATGTGCCGAGCCGTACGATAACCGACATTGGCGTGCCGGTGATGTTCCGGCTGGCCGAGGAGTTCCAGTCCATCGTCGGCGTGAAGGACGCCACCGGAAATCTGGGGCGAGTCACCGCGCAGCGCCTCGCCTGCGGCAAGGACTTCTGTCAGTTGTCCGGCAATGACGAAACAGCCCTTGGCTTTATGGCGATGGGCGGAACCGGTTGCATATCGGTGACCGCCAATGTCGCTCCGCGCCTGTGCGCGGAGTTCCAGAAGTCTTGCGCCGACGGGGATTGGGACAGCGCGCTGGAATATCAGGACAGACTTTATCCGCTGCACGACGCCCTGTTCAGCGATTCTTCACCCGGCCCCGTCAAATATGCGCTATCCAGGGTCCGGCCCGATTTTCCCAACGAGGTGCGATTGCCGATTACCTGGCCATCGGAATCGAGCAGGGCGGCAGTCGACCGGGCGCTGGAGATCGCGGGGCTGGTATAAGTGTAACGCCCGCACCACATGTTGATTTGAGAATAGCTGGATAATGGCCCGCCCACGCCCCGAAACCTTCGACAAGAAGAAGATCGTCGCCGAGAACCGGCGCGCGCGCTTCGAATATTTCATCGATGACACGTTCGAGGCCGGCATCGCTCTGCAGGGAACCGAAGTGAAGGCGCTGCGCGGCGGCGAGGGGTCGATCGCCGAAAGCTATGCCGAGGTGAAGGGCAATCAGGTGTTTCTGGTGAACAGCAACATCCCCGAATATAGTCACGGCAATCGCGAAAATCATGAACCCAAACGGCCGCGCAAGCTGCTGCTCCACGAGCGCGAGATTACTAAAATGCATAGTGCGGTATCACGGCAGGGCATGACGCTTGTGCCGCTGATGGTCTATTTCAACAGCAAGGGCAGGGCGAAGGTCGAACTCGCGCTGGCCAAGGGCAAAAAGACCCAGGACAAACGGGAGACGATCAAGGAACGCGACTGGAAACGCGACCAGGCGCGCATCATGAAGGATCGTGGCTGACCGTGACCAATCGTTTGACCCGCTGGTGGCATGAAAACGCGCCGACGCGCGAATCCCTGGAGCATAACCGCTTCCTTGCGCCGGTCGCGCACCGGGTGCTGGAACCGTCGCTCTGGCGCTTTACGCGCCGTTCGGTGCCGCGCGGCGTGGCGCTGGGCCTGTTCGTCGGCATATTCCTGCTGATCCCCGGCCTGCAGATTGTCGGCGCGGCGTTGCTTGCCCTGCCGTTCCGGGCGAATATCCCGGTGGCGGCCGCCATGACCTTCCTTAGCAATCCCGCGACGACGCCCTTCATCCTGTGGGCGTCGGTGTATGTCGGCAATATCACCCTGGGGCGCAGCGCCGATCTGTCCGGCCTGATGGCGCTGTTTCATGAAGGCGCGGGCATTGGGCGCTGGTGCGCATGGTTGTTCTCCGAAGCCGCGCCCGCCCTGCTTTTTGGCCTGTTGATCATCTCCGCCGCCTGCGCGGCCGTGGGCTATTTCCTCTCCATCTGGTTCTGGCGCGCGCGCATGGGGCGCAAATGGCATGCGCGCAAATTGAGGATTGGCAAGCACGCCGAAACGGGCGCAATAGAGAAAAGAGCGGCGGTCTGACCGCCTGATCTGTTTCTTCCGGGGGATGCGGGCATGGCCGGGCAAGGCGCGGCACCACGCAAGGATGACATTGTCGCGTTGACCGCGCAGCGGACGGCATGGGGCCAGTTGCCCCTGATTTTGCTGGCCGCCGCCGGCTGTGCGGCGATCATCTGGTTTGCCGTTGGAGAGGCTGCGCTGGCTGCGGGTTTTGCGGCGACGCTGATCGGCGCAGGCGCGCTTGCCTATATCTTCACCCGCAATTTTTCGCCGCCCTCCGCCGATGCCGACGCTGTGCCGGACTGGACCATTGCGCGGGCCGCCGCCGACGCCTCTGGAGTCGCTATCGCCATTACCGACCGGGCGGGTCGCCTCGTCTGCGCCAGCGATCTGTATGGGGAATGGTTTCCCGGCTATCCGGCGCCGCCGCATCTGCCCGTGGATGAGGGCGATGCGGACAGGCTGTCCAGCGCGGGCCGCGCGGGCTGGCGGGACGGAACAGGCCGGGTGGAGGGTGTTGGCAAGGGCGCGTTGCGGATCGACGCAGATATCTGCCGCACCGGACGGTCGGACGATTATCTGCTCTGGCGCTTCACCCCCGTAAAGCATGCGAGCATTCTGGACGATTTCAACCGGCTGTTGACCGGAGACGCGGGCTGGCAGCTTTCCGAGGCGGGGGTGATGGCCGCGATGATTGGCGGCGAGGGCCGGGTGCGGGCCGCCAATGGCGCCTTCCTTCTGCGCGCGGCGGGGCGGATAGACGCCAATGTCGCCGGGCGCGATTTCGCCTCCTATCTGCGGGTCGACGGCAAGGGCCAGGTATTTTTCGCGCGAGAGGAGCGGGGCGTCGTTCCGATCCGTCTTTTGCAGGTGCCGCTGAAGCCGGGATCGACGGAGGGGCCGCGCCTGATCCTGTTGATAGACGAAAAGCCGGGCGGCGCGGCGACGGGAGACGGGACTTCGGCGCTTTCCTACATAGAAACCCTGCTTTCCCTGCTGCCTTTCGGCCTGGCAATGGCGGACAGGGATGGGCGCGTGCTGTTCCTCAACGACGCCTTTGCGCGGGCGGCGGGCGTGAAACCGGGTGAGAAGCCCGCCTATCCCGGCGACATCGTGGTGCGCGAGGATCAGGCGGTGGTCGCCGACTCCGTGCGCCGCTATGCCGTTGGCCCGCAAATGTCGGGCGATATCGCCATCCGCATGCGGGCGCAGCCCGACGAGCCGGTGGCGCTCAGCATGGCGGGCGTGCGCGGGCTGGGTGAGGCGGCGGTGCTGCTCAGCCTGAAGGACAATAGCGAGGAATCGAAGCTGAAGCGGCAGGTGGCGCAGGCGACCAAGATGCAGGCGATCGGCCAGCTTGCCGGTGGCGTCGCCCATGATTTCAACAATATCCTGACGGCCATCATCGGCCATTGCGACCTGATGCTGATGCGCCATACGCCCGGCGATAGCGATTATGACGACATCCAGCAGATCAAGTCGAACAGCAACCGCGCGGCGGGGCTGACCCGGCAGTTGCTGGCATTCTCGCGCCAGCAGACCTTGCGGCCGCAGGTGCTGCAGCTTCCCGATATTGTGGCCGACGTATCCAACCTGCTCAACCGGCTGCTGGGTGAGAATGTGAAGCTGGAGGTCAGCCACGGCCGCAGCCTTGGCCCGGTGCGCGCCGATCCCGGCCAGTTGGAGCAGGTGATCGTCAATCTGGCCGTCAATGCGCGCGACGCCATGCCTAATGGCGGCACCGTCAATATCCAGACCTATGCGGTTCCGGCGGCGCGCGTCCGTGAGATGCGGAGCGACATATTGCCCATCGGCGATTACACGGCGCTCCGGGTGTCGGACACCGGGCATGGCATTCCGCCTGACGTCATCTCCAAGATTTTCGAGCCTTTCTACACGACGAAGGAAGTGGGCAAGGGCACGGGACTGGGCCTGTCGACGGTCTATGGCATCGTGAAGCAGTCGGGCGGCTTCATCTTCGCCGAATCCGAGGCCGGGCGCGGGGCGAGCTTCGTGATCTACCTGCCGGTGCACGCCGCCGTGACGCCCGAACGGACAGCGGACAAGCCGCGCATCGCCGACAAGCGCGGCGAGACATGGGGCACCGGCACCATATTGCTCGTCGAGGATGAGGATATGGTCCGCGCCGTGGCGGAGCGCGCGCTCAGCCGGCAGGGATATACGGTGCTGACCGCCGCCGACGGCGAACAGGGGCTGGAGGTGCTGGCGCGGGGTGGAGAGACCATCGACCTGCTGATCTCCGACGTCGTCATGCCGAATATGGACGGGCCGACAATGGTCAGCCATGCGCGCAAGACGCATCCCGACCTGCCGGTGCTGTTCATGTCCGGCTATGCCGAGGAGCAGCTTCGGAAATCGATCGACATCGCCAATGTCGCTTTCCTGCCCAAGCCTTTCTCAGTAAGCCAGTTGGCGGAGGCCGCGCGCGACGCGATGGGCGCAGGCGCCGCTGTTTCCTGATATATTTGGATCAAGCTGAAAAGACTAGGAATGCCGTCGGCTTTGCGTTAGCCCAATGTCAAGGACAGGCATGCAACAGGGGCCTATGAGCGCTGCCAAGTCGATTCTTGTCGTTGAAGACGAAGCCATGATCGGCATGATGCTGGAGGATTTCCTCGACGCGCTCGGCTATCGTCTCCACGCCGTTGCCGGAACATTGCAGGAAGGATGCGATCTGGCGCGCAACGCGGAGTTCGACGCCGCCGTGCTCGACTGCAATTTGCGCGGCGAAAAATCATGGCCGGTCGCTGAGATACTCGCCGGGCGGGGGATTCCGTTCGTATTCGCCACCGGCGGCAGCGCGGACGATGTGCCGACGCAATTTGCCGACCGCATGACGCTGGCCAAGCCGTTCACCATGGGTTCGGTCGAGCGCGTCCTAGAAAAACTGCTGGAAACGGCTGGGTAGCGGCCGTTTGGACGCAGCGTAAATAATTTTCGTTCTCCTATTGTTCCAAGTGAACAAATCCGGTACATCGCTATTTGAACGCCGATAATGGCGTGATCCGCTTGACAGGGGATAGGCCGATGACCGCAATGCTGAAACTCATCGATTCCGATAAGAAGACGGGGACAATGGACAGACAGAAAGCATTGGAGGCGGCGCTCGCCCAGATCGATCGCGCCTTCGGCAAGGGTTCGGCAATGAAGCTGGGCTCGAAGGAAACCATGCAGGTGGAGGCGATCTCGACCGGATCGCTTGGCCTCGACATCGCGCTGGGCGTTGGCGGTTTGCCGCGTGGCCGCGTGATCGAGGTCTATGGGCCGGAAAGCTCCGGCAAGACGACGCTGGCGCTGCATGTCATTGCAGAGGCGCAGAAGAATGGCGGTACGGCCGCCTTTGTCGACGCCGAGCATGCGCTGGATCCGGTTTACGCCAAGAAGCTGGGCGTCAATATCGACGAACTGATCGTCTCCCAGCCCGACACCGGTGAACAGGCGCTGGAGATCACCGATACGCTGGTGCGCTCCAACGCCATTGATGTGCTGGTGGTGGACTCCGTGGCGGCGCTGGTGCCGCGGGCGGAAATCGAGGGCGAGATGGGCGACAGCCATGTCGGCCTGCAGGCGCGCCTCATGTCCCAGTCGCTGCGCAAGCTGACCGGTTCGATCAGCCGTTCGCGCTGCATGGTGATCTTCATCAACCAGCTCCGCATGAAAATCGGCGTGATGTACGGCAACCCGGAAACCACGACCGGCGGCAATGCGCTGAAATTCTACGCCTCCGTCCGTCTGGACATTCGCCGCACCGGCCAGATCAAGGATCGCGACGATATTGTCGGCAATGCGACGCGGGTGAAGGTGGTGAAGAACAAGGTCGCTCCGCCGTTCAAGCAGGTCGAATTCGACATCATGTATGGCGAGGGCATTTCCAAGATCGGCGAGATACTCGATCTGGGCGTGAAGGCGGGAATCGTTGAGAAGTCCGGCGCATGGTTCTCCTGCGATTCTGTCCGCATCGGGCAGGGTCGCGAGAACGCCAAGATATACCTCAAGGAACATCCGGAAATGGCTGACCGCATCGAAAAGGCGGTGCGGGCCAAGACGGAAGCCGTCGCGGAAGCGATGATGACAGGACCCGAAGCGGAGGATGACGGCGAATAGCGGAACGCGCCGCCGGCCCGTACAGCCGGTATGACGTACCGCAGTTTCGCCTGACCTTCAGGCTTCACGATCCGAAAAGGCCCGCCCGCGCTACCCCAGCCGGCGGGCCTTTTATCGTCCCGCTATTGCCCGGCCCAGCTCACTTTCGGGAAAGAGCCATTGTCATACAGAGGCTGCTCAGGCATCCCTCGCCTCGGCTACCCGGCGCGGAAAGGCATGACCTATGACTCTCATGCAGGATTGGCAGGGCAAGACAGGCGATGTCTGGGCCGATGAATGGCTTCGAACCGACCGGACATTTGAAGGGCTGCACCGCCTGCTGATCGATCGTGCAGTCGATATCGCTTATCGCAACGATGTACGGGCCATTCTGGATATCGGCTGCGGCGCAGGCAGCACGACGCTGGCCCTTGCCGATGGCGTATCCGGAGCCCGGTTGCTGGGTATCGACATATCGGAGGCATTGGTCGGCATTTCCCGTGCAAGGGCCGGGGGCGCGCCGCGCATCGCCTTTGCCGTCGCCGACGCCAGCCGGTGGCGCGACCCGGCTTTTGTTCCCGACATGCTGTTTTCCAGGCATGGCGTCATGTTCTTCGATGATCCTGTCGCGGCGTTCGAAAATCTCCGGCAAAGCGCAAGGCCCGGAGCGAGCCTGATCTTCTCCTGCTTTCGCAGCGTCGAGGAAAATCGCTGGGCGAGCGGGATCGGCGCGCTGCTGCCTGATATGACCGCCCCGGTTCCACCGCCTGGCGCGCCGGGGCCGTTCGCCTTTGCCGATCCCGCCCATGTCGAGCATCTACTGGCTGCGTCGGGATGGACCCAGGCCGCCGCCGAGCCGGTGGACTTCCCCTATGTCGCAGGCGCGGGCCATGACCCCGTCGCCGACGCCATGTCCTATTTCCAGCGGATCGGCCCCGCCGCTCGCGCCCTGGCGTCGATTTCGGGCGAGGCGCGCGCGACCTTCCTACGGCGGCTGCAGGATTTCTGCGCCGCGCATCTCGCCGGAGGCGTGGTGCGGTTTCCCGCAGCCGCCTGGATATGGACAGCGCGAAAGGCATCGGCATGACCATCATTGTCCATCATCTGGAAAATAGCCGCTCCCAGCGCGTGCTGTGGCTGCTTGAGGAATTGGAGCTTCCCTACACGGTCAAGCGCTATGAGCGCGATCCCCGCACGATGCGCGCCCCGCCGGAGCTGAAGGCGGTGCATCCGCTGGGCAAATCGCCGGTGATCGAGGATGACGGCCTGATCCTTGCCGAGACCGGCGCGATCGTCGAATATCTGGTGGAAAAGGCGGATGGCAGGCTGGGGCCGCCGCCGCATCGCGAGACGGTGCTGCGATACCGGCAGTTCCTGCATTATGCCGAAGGATCGATGATGCCGCCGCTGCTGGCGCTGCTCGTCGTCAATCGTCTGGGCCTGCTTGGCAAACCGGCAAAGGGCGCGATCCAGGGCATGCTGGACGAGCATCTGGACTGGCTGGAGACCGAACTTGCGGCGCGGGCGCACTTCGCCTGCGACGAGTTCACCGCCGCCGACATCATGATGAGCTTCCCGCTGGAGGCGTCGGCCGCACGCGGCGGTCTGGACGGATCGCGGCCGCGCCTGCATGACTGGCTGCAACGCATGCACGCCCGGCCCGCTTACCGGGCGGCGCTGTCGAAGGGAGGCCCTTATGCTTATGCTTGATCGCAGGAGGCTGCTGCAGATCGCTGGTCTCTCCGGCTGCGCGATCGCCGCCGGGATGCCCCGCCTCCTGCTTGCCGGAGACAATGGAGCGGCGGAGCTGAAGCCCGTCACGGGCGGCGTCGCGCCGATCAGCGCCGACGAGCGCAAGGCGCGGCTGACCCGCGCGCAGGCGCTGATGAAGGCCAACGGCATCGGCGCGATCCTGATTGAGCCGGGCGCAAGCCTTATCTATTTCACGGGCGTCCATTGGTGGCGCAGCGAAAGGCTGACCGCCGCCATCATTCCGGCGGAAGGGACGCCGGTGATCATCACGCCCTTTTTCGAAAAGCCGTCCGTCGAGCAATCGCTTGGCATCCCGGCGGATATTCGCGTCTGGCAGGAGGATGAAAGCCCGCTCGCGCTCGCGGCGGCGGTCCTGACCGGTCAGGGCCTTGGCGCGGCGTCGATCGGGATCGAGGAGACGGCGCGTTTCTTCGCCTTTGACGGATTACGCACCGCCCTGCCGAAAGCGCGGCTGGTGTCCGCCAACCCTGTGGTCCGGGGGTGCCGCATGGTGAAGACGGCGGCTGAAATCGCCCTGATGCAGGCCGCGACTGACGTCACAATCGCCGCCTATCGCTGGACGATACCGCTGGTGCGCGTGGGCATGACGCCAAAGGACATAGGCGCGCTGATGACCGCGGCGACGAAAGCGCTGGGCGGCAGTCCCGAATTTTCGCTGGTGCTGGTCGGCGAGGCGGCGGCCTATCCGCATGGCAGCGACAAGCCGCAGGTGGTGAAAGCGGGCGATATCGTCCTCATGGATTGCGGCTGCACCGTGGAAGGCTATCAGTCGGACGTCTCCCGCACGTTCGTCGTCGGCGCCGACCCTACCGCCGAGCAGCGCAAGGTGTGGGAGCAGGTGGCGAGGGGGCAGCAGATCGCCTTCGCCGCCGCGCGGCCGGGCGCGCCGGCGGGGTCGGTGGATGACGCCGTTCGTCAATATTATCAGGGCCTTGGATATGGGCCGGATTATAAGTTGCCGGGCCTGTCCCACCGCACCGGACATGGCATCGGCATGGAGGGGCATGAGCCGGTCAATCTGGTGCGCGGCGAAACCACCAGGCTTGCGCCCGGCATGTGCTTTTCCAATGAGCCGGGGATCTACATTCCCGGCAGCTTCGGCGTACGGCTGGAGGACTGTTTCCACATGACGGGAGAAGGGCCGGTCTGGTTCTCCAAACCGCCCGCTTCAATCGATGCGCTGGCGGGGTGAATCGGAACCCCGGATGAACGGCGGCGTGAAGGGCAGGGGACGGGATGTGCTTTCGCCGCCACAGCCGCACGGCTGGGCGTGAAACGCCCGCTTGTGCAGCGCGAAACACTTCCCTAAATCCGGCGCATGACCTCAACAAACGACATTCGCCGCTCCTTTCTCGACTATTTCGCGAAGACCGGCCATACCCCGGTGCCGTCCGCGCCGCTGGTGCCGCATAATGACCCGACGCTGATGTTCGTCAATGCGGGCATGGTGCCGTTCAAGAATGTTTTTACGGGCCTCGAAAAGCGCCCCTACAGCACGGCGGCCTCGTCGCAAAAATGCGTGCGCGCAGGCGGCAAGCATAATGACCTGGACAATGTGGGTTATACGGCGCGCCACCATACCTTCTTTGAAATGCTGGGGAATTTCAGCTTCGGGGACTATTTCAAGGAACAGGCGATCACCCATGCCTGGACCTTGCTGACCAAGGATTGGGGTCTCGACCCGAACCGGCTGACCGCCACCGTCTATCACACGGATGATGAGGCGTTTGCGCTGTGGAAGAAGATCGCCGGGTTGCCGGAGGCGCGGATCATCCGCATTCCCACCAAGGATAATTTCTGGGCGATGGGCGACAGCGGTCCGTGCGGGCCATGCTCCGAAATCTTCTACGACCATGGCGACCATATCTGGGGCGGCCCGCCGGGATCGCCGGAGGAGGATGGCGACCGTTTCGTCGAAATCTGGAACCTGGTGTTCATGCAATATGAGCAGGAGGCGAATGAGATCGTCCGCGACCTGCCCCACCCGTCGATCGACACCGGCATGGGGCTGGAGCGCATCGCCGCCGTCATGCAGGGCGTCACCGACAATTATGACACCGACACGTTCAAGGCGCTGATCGCGGAAAGCGGGGCGCTGACCAAAACCGACACGGCGGGCGAGCATAAGGCGAGCCATCGTGTGATCGCCGACCATCTCCGCTCGTCCGGCTTCCTGATCGCTGACGGCGTGCTGCCCGCCAATGAAGGGCGCGGCTATGTTTTGCGCCGGATCATGCGGCGGGCGATGCGCCATGCGCATATCATCGGCGCGAAAGAGCCGCTGATGTACCGCCTGGTCGGCGGTCTGGTCAGCGAAATGGGCGGCGCCTATCCCGAACTGGTGCGTGCGCAGCCGCTGATCGAAGAGACGCTGCTCCGTGAGGAGACCCGGTTCCGCAAGACTCTGGAAAACGGCCTGAAGCTGCTCGATGAAGCGACGGCCGGGCTGGGCGATGGCGATACCCTGCCAGGTGAGACGGCCTTCAAGCTCTACGACACTTATGGTTTCCCCTATGATCTGACCGAGGATGCGCTGCGCGGGCAGGGCCTGCTGGTCGACCGCGCCGGTTTCGACGCAGCCATGGCCGGCCAGAAGGCTGCGGCGCGGGCGGCGTGGAAGGGGTCGGGCGACAAAGCGTCCGAGGAAGTCTGGTACGACATAGCCGAGAGCGAGGGCAGCACGGAGTTTACCGGCTACACCTCCACCAAGGGCGAGGGTCAGGTCGTCGCGCTGGTGAAGGACGGCGCGCGCGTGGATAGCGCTTCGGCGGGCGATACCGTCACGATCCTGACCAACCAGACGCCATTTTACGGCGAAAGCGGCGGCCAGATGGGCGATATCGGCACGATATCGACGTTGGAGGGGCTGCTCGCCGAAGTGACCGACACCTCCAAGCCGCTTGGCCGCCTGCACGGGCATAAGGCGGTGGTGAAGGCGGGCACGGTCAAGGTGGGCGACACGGTGCAACTGGTTGTCGATGTCGACCATCGCGACCGGGTGCGCGCCAACCACAGCGCCACGCATCTCCTCCATGCGGCATTACGCAACCGGCTGGGTGGGCATGTAACCCAGAAGGGCAGCCTGGTCGCGCCGGATCGCTTGCGCTTTGATTTCTCCCACCCCGAAGCGTTGACCCCGGCCCAGATCGCCGAGATCGAAGCCGATGTGAATGCGCAGATCCGCCATAATGACGAAGTGACGACGCGGCTGATGACGCCGGACGACGCCGTCGCGGCGGGCGCCATGGCGCTGTTCGGCGAGAAATATGGCGACGAGGTTCGCGTGCTGTCGATGGGCAAGACGGACGAGAACAACTATTCGGTCGAACTGTGCGGCGGCACCCATGTCCGCGCCACCGGCGACATCGCCTTGTTCAAGATCATTTCGGAGAGCGCCGTGTCGAGCGGCATCCGCCGGATCGAGGCGCTGACCGGCGAGGCGGCGCGGCTGTGGCTGGCCGATCGCGACGAGCGGTTGCGGCAGGCGGCGGCGACGCTGAAGACTGCGCCGGACGATGTGCCGTCGCGCATCGCCGCGCTGGTGGAACAGACCCGCAAGCTGGAGCGCGAACTGGCTGAGGCGAAGAAGGCGCTGGCGCTTGGCGGCGGCGGTTCTGCGGCGGCGGCGGGACCGGAGCAGGTCGGCGCGGTCAGCTTCCTGGGGCAAGTCGTCAATGGCCTCGACCCCAAGGAATTGCGTGGCCTGGTTGATGGTAACAAGCAGAAGCTGGGGTCGGGCGTGTCCGCTATCATCGCCGTCACGGACGGACGGGCAAGCATCGCCGTGGGCGTGACCGATGATCTGTCGGGCGTCATCAGCGCCGTTGATCTGGTGCGTGCGGGCGTGGAGGCGCTTGGCGGCAAGGGCGGCGGCGGCCGCCCCGACATGGCGCAGGGCGGCGGGCCGGACGGCGACAAGGCCGATGCCGCGATCGAGGCCGTCAAGGCCGCCTTGTTGAAGGTTCCCGCCTGATCGCGCCTTCCCTGCGGGTCAGCATTGCTGCGCCGTTTCGTCAGCCATCAGCGCCGCGATCACCCGTTGCAGGTTGACGCGGGCGTCACCCTGCGCCGTCGCCAGCAACTGATGAGCGAGCGTCACGGACGCAGCGCCGAAATCGGCTCGGAGCATGGCGGTGAACGCCTCGACGTCGAAACATGCCTGCGATGGCGCGCCAATCTGATATTCCATGATAATCTCCCCGTTTGATGGGGTGATAACATATCGGAGAAGGATTTGTTGCACTGCAACATAATTAACTTACTGGAAAGCATCATTTTCTCCGGAACGGACCAATATTGTTAATCCTGTGTTTCGGGCTTTGGGGTTGCTGAGGAATGCCGGAACCCTATCTGTTGACGGGTCGCCGGCTGATGGAGCAGCATATGTCAGACCTTTCCGCTTTCCCGATCACTGCCCGTTGGCCCGCCGCCCATCCGGATCGGCTGCAATATTATGGTCTCCCGACGCCCAATGGCGTGAAGGTCTCGATCATGCTGGAGGAAACCGGGCTGCCCTATGAGGTGCATCTGGTTGATATCACCAAGAATGAGAGCTGGACGCCGGAGTTTCTGTCCCTCAATCCCAATGGGAAGATTCCCGCGATACTCGACCCGGACGGGCCAGGCGGAAAGCCGCTGGCCCTGTTCGAATCCGGTGCGATCCTGATCTATCTTGCCGATAAGACGGGGCAATTCCTGTCCGCCGATCCCGCCCTGCGCTATGAAACCATCCAGTGGGTATTTTTTCAGAACGCAGCCATCGGACCGATGTTCGGACAGATCGGATTCTTCCACAAATTTGCGGGCAAGGCGATCGAGGATAAGCGTCCCCTGGAGCGCTATGTCACGGAGTCAAAACGCTTGCTCGGCGTGTTGGAGGATCGATTGGCGGATCGATCCTGGATCATGGGCGATGCGTTCAGCATCGCTGATATTTCCACGCTTGGCTGGGTCCGCAATCTGGTGGGCTTCTATGAGGCGGGCGAACTGGTCGATTATGCAAGCCTGAAGCATGTCCCCGCCTGGCTTGAGCGCGGCCTGGCCCGGCCTGCGGTCCTGCGGGGTCTGGATATTCCCAAGCGGGCTTGATCTCGCGTTCAGGCTTCATTTTCGCGCAAACGCCGCAGGCGGGGCGCGGAATCCAGCTCTCCGGCTTCCTTGATCTCCTGCCGCAGATCCTCCCGCGTCTGGTGGATCGACGCGATCACCGGCCCCATTGCGACGCCAAGATCGACCAGCGCCGTCTCCGCAAGCTGCAGCGAACTTTCCAGCGTTTCCGGGACCGCATCGCTTGCGCCCGCTTTGTAGAGCTGGGCCGCATGGTCGGGGTCGCGGGCGCGGGCGATGATGGGCAGGTCAGGCACCCAGCCGCGCACCCGCTTTGTCACCCGGATCGACAGGACCGGATCGTCCATCGTCAGGATCAGCGCGCGGGCATGGCCCAGGCGCAGCTTGTCCAGCATCTCCGCCCGCGACACGTCGCCGAACATGATCGGATAGCCGCCCCGTCGCCCTTCGGCGACCACATCGGCGTCGGATTCCACGACGACGAAGGGCTGGTTGTGGGTTTTCAGCAGGTCGCAGACCATTCGGCCGACGCGCCCGAAACCGATCACCACTGCGGCCGGCCGGCTGCCGTCATCGCCCATGGGCGGGGGTTCCTCGCCGCTGGCAAGGTCGATCCGGCGGGCGACGTCATGGCCCAGGTGGGCAAGCAGGGGTGTGATGGTGAGGCCGATGGCGGTCACGATCTGCCAGAAAGCAGCCGTGGAGGGCAGGATCAACTGCGCCGCAGAGGCCGCCGACAGCACGATCAGCGTGGTCTCGGACGGACTCGACATCAGCAAGCCGACCTCCAGCGCCACGGCGCGCCGGGCGCCGGAGAAACGCAGGAGCAGGGCGGTTACCACGGTCTTGACGATCACCACGCCGATGACCGCCGTCACCAGCATCGGCCAGTTTGCCAGGATGACCCGCATGTCCAGGCTCATCCCCACGGTCAGCAGGAAAACGCCCAGCGCCAGCCCCTTGAACGGCGCGGTGATGATTTCCACCTCGCCATGATATTCAGTTTCGGCGATCAGCAGCCCCGCGAGAAGCGCGCCGACGATGGGGGACAGACCGACCAGCGATGTCACCATGCTGGAAACGATGACGACCAGCAGGCTGGCGGCCAGAAAAACTTCCGGGCTTTTGGTCCGCGCCGCCTGACTGAAGATGTGGGTCAGCAGATATTTGCCCGCGACCAGCATGATGGCGACGGTAATGCCGCCCTTGATCAGCGTTTCGACCAGATTGCCGAAACCTGCGTCCGATGCGGTGGGCGCGAGCGCGCCCAGCATGAAGATGATCGGGACCAGCGCCAGATCCTCGAACAGCAGCATGGAAAAGGCGGATCGGCCGACCGGGCTTTGCGTGCCCGCCATTGGCAGCACCAGCGCCGTTGAGGAGAGAGCGATCGCCAGGCCAAGGCCTATCGCGCCCGCCAGCGGCTGCCCCAGAAAATAGAGACCGATCGCCAGGATGGCGCCGCTGCCCAGCAATTCCGCCGCGCCTACGCCGAACACGAGCCGCCGCATCGACCATAAGCGCCTGAAACTCAGTTCCAGACCGATGGAGAATAGCAGCAGGATGATGCCGAATTCGGCGAAGGGTTCTATCGAATGCGGATCGGATATCGTGAAATGATAAAGCCAGGGATATGTCCCGACCAGCGATCCGAGACCGGCCGGACCCACAAGGATGCCGACAAGGATGAACCCGATGACCGGGCTGATCCGGAACCGCGCGAAACCGGGAATGACCAGACCAGCCGCGCCGAGAATGACCAGCGCGTCGCTGAACCCCTTATTGTCCAATTCAAATGCCATCGCTGCATTAGATCAGCATCAGCGCTATGTGTCAGTAGCGGAGGGAAGAAAAATGGCCCGGAATGCAGGAAAAATTGTCGTTGTCGGCGGCGGACCCGCCGGAATGATGACGGGATATCTGATGGCGCGCGCCGGGGTGGAGACTTTGGTGCTGGAAAAGCATCGGGATTTCCTTCGCGACTTCCGGGGCGACACGGTTCATCCCTCTACGCTGGAACTGTTCAGGGAGCTTGGTCTGGTCGACGGACTGCTCGCGCGGCCGCATGACGAGGTATCGACATTGACCGGGCGGGTGGCCGGGAAAAGCATCCATATCGCGGATTTTTCCCGGCTGCCGGTGCAGAGCAAATTCATCGCCCTGATGCCGCAATGGGATTTTCTTGATTTTCTGGCGGATCAGGCGCGGCGGCTGCCCAGTTTTTCGCTCCGTATGGAAGCGGAAGCGACAGGCGCTACGTTCGACCCGGCCGGGCGGGTGGACGGCGTGACGCTTGCCGATGGCGAGCATATTCCCGCCCGGCTGGTCATCGCCGCGGACGGGCGGCGGTCCGTGTTGCGGGATGCGGCCGCCCTGCCGCGGGAGGATCTGGGCGCGCCGATGGACGTATTCTGGTTCCGCGTGCCCAAACAGCCGGGAGACAATCGCACGACCGGCGTCTTTGAGGCCGGGCGCATCATCGCGCTAATCGACCGGGGCGATTATTGGCAGGCCGCCTATGTTTTCGCCAAGGGGCAGGCGGATGCCGTCCGGTCAAGGGGGTTGGCGGCGTTTCGCGACGAGATCGGACAGTTGGTGCCGGAACTGGTGCCTGGCCTCGATGCGCTGCAGGATTGGGATCAGGTGAAGCTGCTCACCGTGTCGCTGGACAGGCTGACCCGCTGGCACTGTCCCGGCCTGCTCGCCATCGGCGATGCAGCGCACGCGATGTCGCCCGTCGGCGGCGTCGGCATAAATCTGGCGGTGCAGGACGCTGTTGCGGCGGCCAACATATTGGCGGAAACGCTGGCTTCGGGGGGCGACCCTGATCCTTTGCTGGCAAAGGTGCAGCAACGCCGGATGTTCCCGACCCGCGTCATCCAGCGCATTCAGAAGATGGCGCATGACAATATCATCGGCGCTTTGCTGAAGCCGGAGGCGCGGCTGGAGCGCCCCCCATTGGCGCTGCGCATGCTGGACCGTTATCCAGCGTTGCAGGCTATTCCGGCGCGGGTGCTGGGCCTGGGCGTCCGGCGGGAGCATATACGATCGCCGAATGCGGGGCTGAGTTAGGGCGTATCGCGGTGTGAATCTGGCACACCGCACATGTTCGTTCACAGTGTGCTCCTGCGAAAGCAGGAGGCCAATCCCGCCGTCTGAACTGGGCTCCTGCCTCCGCAGGAGCGCGCTCCCCTACACAGATATTAGCCGCCGCCCGGCGAGTTATGTCCGCCAGCCGGAACAGGCCCGCCGCTCGGCGCATGCGCGCCCGGATTGCTGTCCCAATCGATATGATAAAGGTCGAACCGCCGGTCGCGCAGGTTGCGCACCGTGCCCTCCGCCCGCGCCCAGCTCAGATCGGCCAGGTTGACGTCGGCGATGGTCAGCGTCTCGACATTCTCGCTTGCCTCCGCCGCGATGCCGTCCCGCGCGAAGGGCAGGTCGCAGGGCGTCAGGATGCAGCTTTGCGCGTACTGGATGTCCATATTGTCGACGTTCGGCAGGTTGCCGACATTGCCGGACATTACGACATAGCATTGATTTTCAATCGCCCGCGCCTGCGCGCAATAGCGCACGCGCATATATCCGGACCGGCTGTCGGTGCAGAAGGGCACGAAGATCATGCGCGCCCCCTGATCCACCAGGCGGCGGGCCAGTTCCGGAAACTCGCTGTCATAGCAGATGAGGACGCCTATTGGGCCGCAGTCGGTCTGAATGACGTCCAGCGAATCCCCGCCCTTGATGTTCCACCAGAAGGCCTCGTTGGGCGTGGGGTGGATCTTCTCCTGCGCGCGGATCGATCCATCGCGCAGGGCGACATAGGCGACATTCTGGATGTCGCCGTCATCGGTGCGGGTCGGGTGGGAGCCGCCGATGATGTTGATATTATATTCCAGCGCCATCCGTCCAAGTTCCTTGGTCAGGCGCGGCGTGTAGGCGGTAAGGCGGTCGATGGCCTCAGGCGGTGAAAGCTTCTTGGTTTCGAACGACAGCAGCGGCAGCGTGAACAATTCCGGGAATACGATGAAGTCGGAACGATAGTCCGCCGCGACATCGACGAAATATTCGACGTTGCGGATAAATTCGTCGAAATCGCCGACCGCGCGCGCCTGAAGCTGGCAGGTGGCGAGGCGGACGCTTTCGACGCCGCGCGGTACCCGCATTTCCGGCGCTTCATCCGGGTCGACATAGGGATTGCGCCAGACGAGGTGGGCTGCGTTGCCCGCCGACGCCTTATCCTCCGGCAAATATTTCAGCAGGATACCAAGAGGCTCAAAGCCGTTTTTCAACTGAAAACTGATGACCTGATCGGGCAGCTTTCCCGTGACCACCTGATGCAGATAATCGTCAGGTCCGGAAACTTTCCGGCGGGCGCGGGCATAGCCGGGCATGCGGCCGGCGATGACGATGCCGTGCAGATCCAATTGCTCGGCTAGTTCCTTGCGTTCGTCATAGAGACGCTGGCCAATGCGCAGGCCGCGCTGTTTCGGGTCCACCGCCATTTCATAGCCGTAGAGCCACTCGCCCGCCGCGCTGTGCCGCGTGCCGAAACCGTTGGCGGTGATCTCCTCCCAGTCATGGGGGGAAAAGGCCATGGTCTTGCTGACCCGCATCGTCGCGCAATAGCCCACGACGCGATTGTCGTAGAGCGCGACGAAGCAGCCTTCCGGGAAATTGTTGATCTGCCCCCGCACCATAGCGGGAGCGTAGCTGGGCATATCCGGGTAGACGCGATCGATCAGCCGGATGATCGCCCGGACGTCGGACGGAACCGCATTGCGAACATCAAGGCGCTTCCGTCCGGTCGTTGTCATGCTGAAATAATCGCCTTTGCGGCAATCAGTTCCATGAGGCCATTTCGGCTTCCAGATTGACGCGGATCGCCTCGAAGAACTGCTCCGTGGTCATCCATGCCTGATCCGGACCGATCAGCAGCGCCAAATCCTTGGTCATCGCGCCATTCTCGACCGTCTTGATGCAGACCGCCTCCAGCGTCTCGGCGAACTTCACGACATCGGGCGTGTCGTCGAACTTACCGCGGAACGACAGGCCCTGGGTCCAGGCGAAGATGGAGGCGATGGGGTTGGTCGAGGTCGACTTGCCCTGCTGGTGCATACGGTAGTGACGGGTGACGGTGCCGTGCGCGGCCTCCGCCTCGATCGTCTTGCCGTCCGGCGACATCAGGACCGAGGTCATCAGGCCCAGCGAACCGAAGCCCTGCGCCACGGTGTCGGACTGCACGTCGCCGTCATAATTCTTGCAGGCCCAGACGAACTTGCCGCTCCACTTGAGTGCGGAGGCGACCATGTCGTCAATCAGGCGATGCTCATAGACGATGCCGGCTGCCTTGAACTTGTCGGCAAATTCGGCGTCGAACACTTCCTGGAACAGGTCCTTGAAGCGACCGTCATAGGCCTTCAGGATCGTGTTCTTGGTGGAAAGATAGAGCGGCCACTTGCGGTCGAGCGCATAGTTCATGCTCGCCTTGGCGAAATCGCGGATCGAATCGTCGAGGTTATACATGCCCATCGCGACACCGGCGGAGGGGAACTGGAATACTTCCTCCTCAATCTTCTCGCCATTCTCGCCATCCCACACCAGCGTCAGCTTGCCGGGGCCGGGGACGCGGAAGTCGGTCGCCTTATACTGGTCGCCGAACGCATGACGGCCCACGACGATCGGGTCGGTCCAGCCAGGCACCAGGCGGGGCACATTCTTGATGACGATCGGTTCGCGGAAAACCACGCCGCCCAGGATGTTGCGGATGGTGCCGTTCGGCGACTTCCACATTTTCTTGAGCTTGAACTCCTCGACGCGGGCTTCGTCCGGCGTGATGGTGGCGCACTTCACGCCGACGCCATATTGCTGGATGGCCTTGGCGCAATCGACGGTGATCTGGTCGTTGGTCTCGTCGCGCTTCTCGACGCTCAGGTCGTAATATTTCAGGTCAATATCGAGATAGGGTTTGATCAGGCGCTCGCGGATCCATTCCCAGATGATCCGGGTCATCTCGTCGCCGTCAATCTCGACGACCGGGTTTTTCACTTTGATCTTCGCCATGCGCTGTATCCGCTTTCTCTATGCCTGGGGATGGGATGCACCGGCGTCTAGGCAAAGCGCGGCCGATATTCAACCTTTCCACACGCTATTTTACGGCATTGCGGCATAGCGGGCGGCATACTCGAATATATCTCGGATATATGAGGCAGTGGCGGCGTTGTCAGTGCGGATATGAGGCCGTAAAGACCGGGCATGGAAAATAACGAAATCACGATGGCCGCGGGTGGCGGCGTCAAGTGGCGCTTCCCCGCCGTCCATCCGGAGGGGCGCAAATTCGCCGCCATCGCCGCGGCGATCACCGCTTTGATATTCATCCTGGGCTGGCCCTGGCTCGGCTGGCCAATGGTTGGCGTTACTATCTGGGTTCTGGCCTTTTTTCGCGATCCGGTTCGCGCGACGCCCCGCGACGATGCGCTGGTGATCGCGCCGGCCGACGGGCTGGTGACCCTGATCCAGCAGGTGCCGCCGCCGCGCGAAATGGCGGGGCCGCAGGGGCTGGGCGAAGATCCCATGGTCCGGGTGTCGATTTTCATGAGCGTGTTCGACGTGCACATCAACCGCACGCCCATTTCCGGCACCGTGAAATCGGTCGTCTATATCTCCGGCAAGTTCATCAACGCGGATCTCGACAAGGCGAGCGAGGATAATGAGCGCCAGCATATCCTGGTCGAGCGGGACGATGGCGTGCGAATCGGCTTCACGCAGATTGCCGGCCTGGTCGCCCGCCGGATCGTGCCCTTTGTGAAGCCCGGCGATATTGTTGCCGCAGGCCAGCGTATCGGCCTCATCCGTTTCGGCAGCCGGGTGGATGTCTATCTCCCCGCCGGAACCATGCCCAAGGTCGTGCTGGGGCAGCGCACTGTGGCGGGCGAGACTGTCATTGCGCGGCTTGGCGACGGGCAGGGCCTGGCGGGCGTGCTTCAGTGACGAGACGGCGGCGCGCCATTCCCCGCGGACTGCGCCGCGGCATAACGCTGCGGATGGTCGCGCCCAACGCCGTGACCGCCATGGCCCTGTGCTTTGGCCTGACCGGTGTGCGCTACGGCATTTCCGGGGAATGGGAGCGGGCGGTCGCTGCGATCATCATTGCCGGCGTGCTGGACGGGCTGGACGGGCGGATCGCGCGGATGCTGCGCGGGGAAAGCCGGTTCGGGGCGGAATTGGATTCGCTGTCGGACGTCATCGCGTTCGGCGTCGCCCCCGCGTTGATCCTCTATCTCTGGTCCCTGCAGGCCATGCCGCAGGCCGGATGGATATTCGCGCTGTGCCATGCCCTGTCCTGCGCGCTCCGGCTTGCGCGCTTCAACGCCAATATCGATGCCGATGAGCAGCCGCATAAATCGGCGGGCTTTCTGACCGGCGTGCCGGCGCCAGCCGGCGCGGGGCTTACATTCATGCCCTTATATCTGTGGCTCGTTACCGGCCTGGATATTTTCCGCGCCTGGTATGTGGTTGCGCCATGGGCGGTATTTGTCGCGTTCCTGATGATCTCCAGCATCGCGACCTATAGCTGGACCGCGCTCCGGCTCCGCAAGACCGTGCGGCTGGAGGCGATCGCTCTCGCCGGTTTGCTGGCCGCGCTGCTGATGACCAACCCCTGGCTGACGCTGCTCGCAATCAGCGGCGTCTATATCCTGCTGATCCCGTTCGGCATGATCAGCTATGCCCGCGTCCGTCGCGCAAAGCCGATCGCGGCAAAGCCGGTGGTCTGATTAAGTCAGCCTTTCCCCAGGGCTAAACTTTACGCCGCGAGGGCGAACTGTGCGTCCATCACGGTGCGGCGCGTGCGCAGGATGGCGACAGAGTAGCTGGGCTGAGGCGCCGGTTCCGGCTGATAGAGCAGGGCTGCGACCATCTTGTCGCGATAGGTGACGAACATGAAGGTCATCGTGCCCACGGCCAGGGCAAAAGCGGCGGCGAACACAAGGGCTGCAACGATAGCGACCATTTTATTTAGCCTTTCATCCTGCCGGATACACCATCTGCCGACAATGTGCCGTAAATCGCGTAAATCCGTCATTTGTTCCGTATGTTCATGATATGTTCTATTCTATTCCGCCTGTCAACCCTTGCAAATGCGTTTTTGGACGGGTAAGGGCGCGCACCTAACCCACATGGGAATCGCACATCCCGGTGCCGGCCGCCTCGCAAGGGCTTTCGGTTACTGATTCCCAGAGGCTCAACCGGTAAGGAGAATGACTATGGCGGCACCTGTCGTCACCATGCAGCAATTGATTGAAGCCGGCGCGCATTTCGGCCACCAGACCCACCGCTGGAACCCGCGCATGAAGCCGTACATCTTCGGCGACCGCAACGGCATCCACATCCTCGATCTCTCGCAGACCGTTCCGCTGTTCGCGCGCGCCCTCGACTTCGTGTCGGCCAGCGTCGCTTCGGGCGGCAAGGTGCTGTTCGTCGGCACCAAGCGCCAGGCGCAGGACCCGATCGCAGAGGCCGCCCGCCGTTCGGGCCAGCATTTCGTCAACCATCGCTGGCTGGGCGGCATGCTCACCAACTGGAAGACGATTTCCGGTTCGATCAAGCGTCTGAAGACCCTTGAGGAGAAGCTGTCGGGCGATACCCACGGCCTCACCAAGAAGGAAGTGCTCCAGATGACCCGTGAGCGCGAGAAGCTTGAGCTGTCGCTCGGCGGCATCCGCGACATGGGCGGCATCCCGGACGTGATGTTCGTGATCGACGCCAACAAGGAAGAACTGGCGATCAAGGAAGCCAACACCCTGGGCATCCCGGTCGTGGCGATCCTCGATTCGAACGTGTCGCCTGACGGCATCGCTTTCCCGGTTCCGGCGAACGATGACGCCAGCCGCGCCATCCGCCTCTATTGCGACGCCATTGCGGCCGCCGCGACCAAGGGCAACCGTGGCGCTCAGCAGGCGTCGGGCGTTGACATCGGCGCGCTGGACGAGCCGGCGGCCGAAGAGGCCGTCGCCGCTGAAGCCTGATCGCTTTCGCAAAACTGCAAAGCTGACCGGGTAGGGCGCGCTCTTTACAGGGACGCGCCCTCCCGCACATTTGAAATACTGACAAAGGAATTAAAGATGGCTGAGATTACCGCCGCCGCCGTCAAGGAACTGCGCGACCGTTCGGGCGCTGGCATGATGGATTGCAAGAAGGCGCTGACCGAGTCCGGCGGCGACATCGAGGCGGCGACCGACTGGCTGCGCGCCAAGGGCCTTGCCGCTGCGCAGAAGAAGTCGAGCCGCACCGCGGCCGAGGGTCTGGTCGGCGTTTCCGTCGCTGGCACCAAGGGCGTCGCTGTCGAAGTGAACAGCGAGACCGACTTCGTCGCCAAGAACGACCAGTTCCAGGATTTCGTCCGCACCGTCGCGCAGATCGCGCTCGACAAGGGGGCTGCCGATGCGGATGCGCTGGCTTCGGAAACCTATCCGTCGGGCGGCACCGTTTCGGAGAAGCTGGTCGCCAACATCGCCACCATCGGCGAGAACCAGACGCTGCGCCGCGTTGCGCATGTGTCGGTCGGTCAGGGCGTTGTCGTTCCTTATGTCCACAACGCCGCCGCGCCGGGCCTCGGCAAGATCGGCGTGCTGGTCGCGCTTGAGGGCGATGCGCCCGCAGACGTGCTGGAGCCGCTGGGCAAGCAGATTGCGATGCACATCGCTGCCGCCTTCCCGCTGGCGCTCTCGTCCGCCGATATCGATCCGGCCCTGCTGGAGCGCGAGCGCGGCATCGCCGCCGAGAAGGCCGCCGAATCCGGTAAGCCTGCTGAGATCGTCGCCAAGATGGTCGACGGCGCGGTCGCGAAATACGCCAAAGAGAACGCTCTCCTCAGCCAGTTGTTCGTGATGGACAACAAGACCCCGGTCGCCGACGTCGTCGCCAAGGCGGCAAAGGAAGCCGGCAAGTCGATCACGCTTAAGAGCTATGTCCGCTTCCAGCTGGGCGAAGGCATCGAGAAGGAAGTCAGCGACTTCGCTGCGGAAGTCGCGGCGGCTGCAGGCATCTAAGCGCGCAACTGGAAATTGATTTTTGAAGTCGAAAGGGGCGCTCGAACGAGCGTCCCTTTTTTCATGCATTCAAACCGGATCAAACAAGCTGGCCCATCATCTTGCGGATGAGACGCAAGGGGATAGTCTGATGACCATGGAATCCAGACAGCGCACGACCTCTCTACCGCCGCCATTTCTGAAAAGGATATGGCTGCCCGAGAGCCAAGGGGATGATGCGCCGGATTGGACATCCTATCCCTTTTCCCTGCCACTGGTCCGCAGTGGTCTCGATCTGCAATTTGATAAGCCTGTTACCATTTTGGTGGGTGAAAACGGCACTGGAAAATCCACATTACTGGAGGCGATCGCACATTTGGCGGGTTTCAGCGATGCGGGCGGCGCACAGGGCATGCAGGCTGTAGAGCCGTCATCCTCTTCGGGTGGAGCGCTGGGTGCCCGCCTTCGTGGCGCTTGGCTCCCTCAGGTCAAGCAAGGCTGGTTCTTTCGAGCAGAGACTTTCTTTTCGGTTGCTCGCTATCTCGATGGCGCAGGGGGAATGGATTATCTGTCAGCATCGCATGGAGAAGGCTTCTTAGATTTCTTCGAGGACAGATTGTCGCGCCAGGGCATCTATATCCTCGATGAACCCGAAGCGGCTCTCTCGCCGCAGAAGCAATTCGAATTCCTTAAACTTCTGCGCCGAATACAATATGCAGGCAATGCGCAGGTAATCATGGCGACCCATTCGCCAATCCTGATGGCGCTTCCCGATGCCGACCTGTGGCAGATGGAGCAGTTCGGCATGCGACCTGTCTCCCTAGAAGATACGGCGCATTTCCGGCTTTATCGAGAATTTATCCTATATCCCCACGAGACCGTGGAAGCGATGATCGAATAGCCGGAATCTCACGCCGAAGGCCACTTGGCATCTCCGCCGCTCCCGACTAAGGTCCGCCGACTTTTCAAGCATTTTCGGGATTCTCGAACCGCCCATGACTCGGCCAACCTTCAAACGCATCCTTTTGAAACTGTCCGGCGAAGTGCTGATGGGGCAGGGGCAGTTCGGCATCGACCCGGAAACGGTGGACCGGGTTGCGGGGGAGATTGCGGCGGCCAAGGATGCGGGCTTCGAGCTGTGCGTTGTGGTCGGCGGCGGCAATATTTTCCGTGGATTGGCCGGGGCCGCCAAGGGCTTCGACCGGACCAGCGCCGACTATATGGGCATGCTGGCTACGGTCATGAACGCTCTGGCTGTGCAGAATGCGCTGGAGCGGATCGGTTGCGACACGCGCGTTCAGTCCGCCATTCCGATGGCGTCGGTCTGTGAACCCTATATCCGCCGCCGCGCGATGCGGCATATGGAGAAGGGCCGGATCGTCATTTTCGCGGCGGGCACCGGCAATCCTTTCTTCACGACAGACACGACGGCGGCGCTGCGCGCGGCGGAAATGAATTGCGATGCGCTGTTCAAGGGCACCAGCGTCGATGGCGTCTATGATGCGGACCCCAAGAAGGTCGCGACCGCCACCCGTTATGAAACAGTGTCTTTTGACAAGGTCCTCAATGACAATCTGAAGGTGATGGACGCCAGCGCCATCGCCCTTTGCCGCGAAAACCATATTCCCATCGTCGTTTTCAACATCCGCGAGACCAATAATCTGGCCAAGGTATTGGCGGGGGATGGCGTGGCGACGGTCGTACAGAATCAGGAGAGCTGAACATGGCGCAGTATGACAAGGCCGGTCTGGAGCGCCGTATGGCGGGCGCGGTCGAATCGCTGAAGGGCGATCTTTCTGGTCTGCGCACCGGCCGGGCCAATGTCGCCCTGCTCGATCCCATCACGGTGGAGGTCTATGGCGCGCATATGCCGCTCAACCAGGTCGCGACCGTATCCGCGCCGGAAGCGCGCATGCTGTCCGTGCAGGTTTGGGACCGCAGCAATGTGACGCCGGTCGAAAAGGCGATCCGCTCCGCTGGTCTCGGCCTTAACCCCGTGACCGACGGCACGACGCTGCGCCTGCCGATCCCCGATCTGACCGAGGAACGCCGCAAGGAACTGGCCAAGCTAGCCAGCAAATATGCCGAAGGCGCGCGGATTGCCGTGCGTAACGTGCGCCGTGACGGCATGGACAGCCTGAAGGTGGACGAGAAGAAGGGCGAGATCAGCGAGGACGAGCGCAAGCGCCTGGAGACGGAGGTCCAGAAGATGACGGACGCCACCATCGTCGACATCGATGCCGCCGCCCAGGCCAAGGAGAAAGAAATCCTTGGCCAATAGCGGCCGAATCGGCGCATAGGGTTTTCCGTGGCAACAAAGGCAAAGCGCGATATTCCTCTCCCCGCCGTGAATCATGGCGCGCGGCATGTCGCGATCATCATGGACGGGAACGGCCGTTGGGCGAAGAAACGCCTGATGCCGCGCCTCGCCGGTCATAAGGCCGGGGTGGAGGCGGTGCGCCGCACGTCGCGCGCCGCGCGGGAGATGGGGCTGGAATGCCTTACCCTCTATGCCTTCTCGTCGGAAAACTGGAAGCGGCCGGCCTCCGAGGTTTCCGACCTCATGGGATTGCTCAGCCATTTCATCCAGGCCGATATCGACGAGTTCGACGCCAATGACGTCCGCCTGAAAATCATCGGCAATTATCGCGCCTTTGATCCCGCACTGGTCAAGCTGATCGACAATGCGGTGGACAGGACCGCGGGCAACAGCGGGTCCATTCTTGCGGTCGCCCTGAATTACGGGTCCCAGGACGAGATGGTCCGGGTGGCGCAGACATTGGCGGCAAAGGCGGCTGCGGGAGAAATCGCGCCGGGCGATATCGGCGCGGAGGATATCAGCAATTGCCTGTATACCGCCGGGCTTCCTCCACTGGATCTGCTTATCCGCACGTCCGGTGAACAGCGGCTGAGCAATTTCATGCTTTGGCAGGCGGCTTATGCCGAGCTTTATTTCACCGACATGCTCTGGCCGGACTTCGATGGCGAGGCGCTTGCGGCTGCGCTGTCGGTCTTCAAAGAACGTGAGCGGCGCTTCGGCGGCCTTTGAGATTATTTGTGGCCAATGAGCTTCAAACCCGTGCGACGGTAGGCATTGCGCTGATATGCGTGGCGATCGGTTCGCTGCTGTCTGGCGGCGTGGTCTTCTGGATATTGCTGTCGATCGCCGGCGTCCTGATGCAGGCCGAATGGGCGGACCTTACGCGCGCGTCCGCGCATGGGAAGCGCATGTCCATGTTCGCTGTCTGCGTTCCCCTGGCGATCATGTCGCCTTGGGCGGCCGGCCCTTCGTTTCTGGCGGTGGGCCTTGCTCTTGGCGGCTTCCTGTTCGCCCTGGTGGCGGCGCGGTCGTTGATGACCGCCGCTGGAATTTTGTATATTTCGCTGCCCGTGCTGGCCCTGCTGTTTCTCAGGGAACAGCTACCGAATATGAACGGGTTGCTGCTGGCGTTCTGGGCGCTTGGCCTTGTCTGGGCGACGGATATCGGGGCCTATTTCGCGGGCAGGTCGATCGGCGGTCCCAAGCTGGCGCCTTCGGTCAGCCCCAGCAAGACATGGGCCGGGCTTGGCGGCGGCGTGGCCTGCGCGCTCCTGTTCGGTTTTCTGCTCCATATATCGGCCGGGCTGCCGGTGCGGCTTGCGGCCGCGAGCGGCATACTCGCCGTGGCTGCGCAGGGCGGCGATCTGTTTGAAAGCTGGTTGAAGCGCCGGGCCGGGGTCAAGGACAGCGGAACGCTTCTGCCGGGCCATGGCGGCGTGCTGGACCGGCTGGACGGCGTCGCCACCTCTGCACCGCTTGCGGCGCTGTTGGTCGCCATTCCGGGGCTGCTGTGACTATGCGGCGCGTCTCGATATTCGGCGCCACCGGATCGGTCGGCACATCGACACTCGATTTGATCGGCCGGGATCGCGACGGATATCAGGTCGTTGCGCTGACCGCGCACCGCGATGTGGCGGCGCTTGCCGCTGCTGCCCGCCAGCATGACGCAAAGCTGGCGGTGATCGGAGATGAGGCCCTTTATACCGACCTGCGCGATGCCCTGTCCGGTACGGATATAGAGGTCGCGGCAGGGCCGGCCGCGTTGGTCGAGGCGGCACGCAGGGATGTTGACTGGACGATGGCCGCCATCGTTGGCTGTGCTGGCCTGGAGCCGACTTTGGCTGCGCTTGAGGGCGGACGCACCATTGCCCTCGCCAACAAGGAGTCGCTTGTTTCCGCAGGCAGCCTGATGATGGAGGCCGCGCACGCATCCGGCGCAACCCTGCTGCCGGTGGACAGTGAGCATAATGCGATATTCCAGTGCCTTGCCGGGGGCAGGCTGGCGGAGGTGCGCAAGATAACGCTGACCGCCAGCGGCGGTCCTTTCCGCACTTTGTCGCAGGAGGCCATGCGGGCCGTGACGCCGGCGCAGGCGGTCAAGCACCCCAACTGGTCCATGGGCGCGAAGATCAGCGTCGACAGCGCCACGATGATGAACAAGGGCCTTGAATTTATTGAGGCCGCGCATCTTTTCCCGGTGGGTCTCGATCGCATCGAGATATTGGTCCATCCGCAATCGGTCATTCATTCGATGGTCGAGTTTCGCGATTGCTCCACGCTGGCGCAGCTTGGCAGCCCGGACATGCGCATCCCCATCGCGCATGCGCTGGCCTGGCCGGAACGGATTGCGACGCCATGCGCGCCCCTGGATCTGGCGGCGATCGGACGACTGGATTTTGAGGCGCCGGACGAAGCCCGTTTCCCTGCGCTGCGCCTCGCCCGGCAGGCGGCGGAGGCTGGCGGAGCCTATCCGGCGGTGCTCAATGCAGCCAATGAAGTCGCGGTGGCGGCTTTTCTCGCCGAGCGGATCGGCTTCCTTGAAATCGCCATGATTGTGGAGGAAACCCTGACGGCGTATAGCGCGCCGGCGCCGCGCCGGATTGAGGATATATTGGAAGCAGACCGGTCAGCCAGAGCGGCCGCCGGGCGCATTTTGGAAAGAGTGCAGGTTTGATCGAAACGCCCGGCTTTATCGTGACCGTACTCGCCTTCATCGCGGTCATCGGCCCGCTCGTGTTCGTGCACGAGTTTGGACATTATATCGTCGGCCGCTGGTGCGGGGTGAAGGCGGAGACCTTTTCCATCGGCTTCGGCAAGGAAATCGCTGCATGGGTGGACAGTCGCGGCGCGCGCTGGCGCCTCGGTCTGCTGCCTTTGGGCGGCTATGTGAAGTTTAAGGGCGACATGAGCGTCGCAAGTCAGGCCGATCCCAAATGGCTGGAGCTGCCCGCCGCCGAGCGCGCGCAGAGCTTTCCCGGCAAGCCGGTGTGGCAGCGTGCGGCGATTGTTTTTGCGGGTCCGGCGATCAACTTCCTGTTCGCCCTTGTCATCATGGCCGGCTTTGCCCTTGCCTATGGGGAAAATGTCACCCCCGCCGTGGCAAGCAAGGTCATGGCCGGCAGCGCGGCGGAAAAGGCGGGCATTCGCGCGGGCGACCGCATCGTGGCGATCGACGGGCGCCGCATCGACCGGTTCGACCAGCTCACCCAATCGGTTTTCCACCGTCCTGGCGAGCTGTCGAGCTTTGCCCTGGATCGCGGCGGCCGGACGATCATCCTGCCGATCACGATCGGCGTCCGGGAGGAGAAGGATCGCTTCGGCAACCATTACCGGTTCGGGCAATTGGGCATCCGCAGCGCAGCGCCGGTTCAGCGGAATGTTTCGCTTCTGGAGGCGCCCGGCGTCGCAGTGGATCGCACCGTATCCATCGTCCGCATGATGGTGGAAACGATGGGGCAGATGGTCACTGGCCGCCGTCCGCTCGACGAGCTTGGCGGACCGCTGAAAATGGCCCAGCTTTCCGGCGAACAGGCGGACAGGGGCATTGAGGACTTCATCTTCTTCATGGCGCTCATCTCGATTAACTTGGGGTTCATCAACCTCTTGCCAATCCCGATGCTGGATGGCGGGCACCTGCTGTTCTACGCGATCGAGGCGGTTCAGAGGCGGCCGGTCAGTCCACAGGTGCAGGAATGGGCTTACCGCTCCGGCCTGGCGGTTCTGCTGACTGTAATGGTTCTGGTGACTCTCAACGACTTATCGTCTTTCGGACTGTGGAAAAGCCTGTCCGGCTTGATCGGATAGGCGGCTTCGGGCAGGGAGGCTCGCTGATATGGTGTTCCAGTGTCGGCGGCGTGGGGATATCGGCTGATCTAGGCCGCATTAATGGTTAAAATTGAGGATGAAAAACGGGTGACAGCGATCAAGCGCAGCAACATCCACAGGCCGGTGATCGCCGCGCTGTTGGCTGGCACCGTCCTTTCGGGGCTGGGCGTTACCCAAGCCGCGGCTCAGTCGGCGCCGTCGCCTGCTCCCTCCGTGCCCGCCGCTTCCGTGCCTGCGACAACGATCCGGACGCTTTCGGTTTCCGGCCAGCAGCGTCTGGAGCCGGATACGGTCCTGTCCTACACCAAGCTGCGCCAGGGCCAGGCCTATACGCGGGAATCGCTCGATCAGGCGCTGCGCGAACTCTACGAGACCGAATTGTTCGCCGATGTGCAGATCAGCGGCGCAGAGACCGGCGACATTGTAATCCAGGTCAAGGAAAACCCGGTCATCAACCGCATCGTGCTTGAGGGCAACAAGCGGTTGAAGGAAGACAAGATCCGGCCGGAGATCAAGCTTTCCCCGCGCCAGATCTATACCCGGTCGAAGGTCCGCGCCGACGTTGCCCGCATCATCGAACTCTATCGCCGGCAGGGCCGCTTCGCCGCGACCGTCGAGCCGAAGATGGTGCAGCTCGACCAGAACCGCGTCGACATCGTGTTTGAGATTTCCGAAGGGCCCAAGTCCAAGGTCCGCCAGATCAACATCATCGGTAACGAGAAATTCTCCGATGGCGAACTGCGCGGCGAGATGGCGACGAAGGCGGCGCGCTGGTACCGCATCTTCTCCTCCGGCACGTCCTATGATCCGGATCGCCTGGCCTATGACCAGCAGAAGCTGCGGCAATTCTACCTGACCAACGGCTATGCCGATTTCCGCGTCATCTCCGCCGTGGCGGAGCTGACCCCGGACAAGCAGGACTTCATCATTACCTATGTGGTAGAGGAAGGCGATCGCTACAAATTCGGCGATGTGAGGGTCGAAAGCGACATTCGCGACCTGTCCGGCGACAGCCTGACCAAATTGCTGCCGATGAAGAAGGGCAACTGGTACAACGCCAAGCAGGTCGAGGATACGGTCGACCAGTTGAACGAGACCGCCGGTCTGTTCGGCTATGCCTTCGCGGACGTCCAGCCAGACTTCCAGCGCGACAAAGACAGCCTGACCATGGGCATCAACTTCAAGATCGCGAATGCGCCGCGCGTCTATGTCGAACGGGTCGACATCAACGGCAACACGCTGACGCAGGACAAGGTCGTCCGCCGCGAGTTCCGATTGAACGAAGGCGACGCCTTCAACAGCTTCATGGTCAAGCGTTCGAAGGACCGCATCAACTCGCTCGGTTTCTTCCAGGACAAGCTGGATATCCAGCAGAAGCCCGGCTCCACGCCGGACCGCATCATCCTGGAAACCAATGTCGAGGAAAAATCGACGGGTGAACTGTCGCTATCGGCCGGTTTCTCCAGCCTTGAGCGCTTCATCGTCTCGGCGTCCGTCACTCAGCGCAATTTCCGCGGCAAGGGCCAGGAACTGCGCACCAGCGTCAATTATTCCAGCTATTCCAAGTCGGTGGAGGTCGGTTTCACCGAGCCTTACCTGTTCGACAAGAATATCGCGCTGGGCGGGGACATTTATCGCCGCGACCTGAACAGCTTCAACTATCTTGCGAATAACGACCGCAACACGACCTATGAGCAGACCACGACCGGTTTCCAGATCCGCGCTGGCGTGCCGATCACGGAATATATGTCGCTGGCGCTGCGCTACAGCCTCAATCTCGACGATGTGACGCTGAACCGGAACAATTATTATTCGGACACCAATGGCGACGGCATCCTGGAGTGCGACCCCATCCTTGCGGGCCGCTATCTTTGCGACGCCATCGGCAAGCGCACGACATCGTCCATCGGCTATTCGCTGATCTTCGACAATCGCGACAACCGCATCCGCCCGTCGCGCGGTCATAACATCTCGCTCAGCCAGGATTTCGCCGGTCTGGGCGGCAGTGTGCGTTATGTGCGCACGCGCCTGAACGCCGCGAAATATTGGCGCGTGATGGGCAATTTCATTTTCTCGGTCAGCGGCGAGGGCGGCTACATCCATTCGCTGGAAGGCAAGCGCTTCAGCTCCGATGGCGTGACCGAGGTCGACAAGATCCGCCTGACCGATCGCTTTTTCCTGGGCGAACCGCAAATGCGCGGTTTCGACATTCGCGGCATCGGCCCGCGCGTGAAGCGCTATTATTTCGACAGTGTCACAGATAATGGCGTCATCACCGGCGTTCGCTCAGCAAGCAATAATAACAGGTCGGATGATGCTCTGGGCGGCAAGATCTATTACTTGGCGCATGCTGAACTGGAAATTCCGCTAGGCGCCGGTGCTAGGGAGATGGGACTGCGGCCGTCTATTTTTGTTGATGCTGGTGCGGTGGCAGGTCTGAAAGACCCTGCAACGGTCAATTTCCCCGGCTATTGTTCGATTACGGCTGCCGATAATACAACGTCGACCGTGCGCGCTACAGGTACGGCTTCCAATCCCATTTGCGCATCTGGCACGCATGTAAGCGGCACCGGATTTGAGGAAGAATATTTGGGCGATACGCTCAAGCCGCGCCTTTCCGTTGGTTTCGGTGTGAACTGGAATTCGCCTTTCGGCCCGTTCCGCATCGACATCGCCAAGGCGCTGCTCAAGGAACCAGGGGACGACAACAAGCTTATTACTTTCAACGTAGGAACCCAATTCTGATGAAGACCATTTTCAAAGCCGCGGCCCTTGGCCTTGCGCCCGTCGCCGCAGTCGCCCTGACGGCTGCTCCCGCCCTTGCCCAGTCGAAGCAGGGCATCGCCGTCGTCGACCTGCAGCGCGCAGTCGGCACCAGCGCCGCCTACACCACCGCCCGCACGCAGATGCAGACGACGTACAAGGCGCAGATCGACGCCTTCAACACGCGCAAGGCGGCCATTGATGCCGACCTCAAGACCAAGGGCGAAGCGCTGCAGGCTGGCGTCAAGGCCGCGGGCGGCAAGTCCACCCCCGCGCTCCAGACCCAGTATGAGCAGTTCCAGCAGAGCCAGCAGAATGCGCAGACCGAATTGCAGCGTCTGGGCCAGCCGATCGCACTCGCCAACGCATATGTCGAGGAGCAGATCAGCGCCAAGCTGTCCGATGCGCTCAAGACTGCGATGACGAAGGCGAAGGTTGATCTGGTGCTCGCGCCGGATGCGACCGTGTCCTATCAGCCGACCGTCGACATCACGGCGGCCGTCGTGACCGAGATCAATGCGCTGGTGCCCAATGTCAGCATCACGCCGCCCGCCGGTTGGCAGCCGGGGCAGCAGGGCCAGGCCGGTCAGCAGGCCGCGCCCGCCAATCCCGGCCAGCAGCCCCAGTCGCGCTGATAACCGATGACCGACGGTTCTGACGCGGCCGTTCCGGCCGACCTTGGCCCCCTGGATATCCGGGGGGTCATGGCGGCGCTGCCGCACCGTTACCCGATGCTGCTGATCGACCGTGTGGTGTCGATGGTGCCCAACACCTCGATCCATGCGGTAAAGGCGGTATCGATCAACGAGGCTTTTTTCCAGGGTCATTTCCCTGGGCGGCCGATCATGCCCGGCGTGCTGATTATCGAGGCGATCGCGCAGGCCGCGGGCATATTGGCGGTCGAATCGCTTGGGCTGCGCGGATCGGGCAAGCTGGTCTATTTCATGGGGATTGAGGGCGCGAAGTTCCGTGCGCCGATCGAGCCGGGCTGCCTGGTCGATTTCCATATCGAAATCACCCAGATACGCGGCGCCGTCTGCAAATTCTCCGGCAAGGCGATGGTCAATGGCAAGCTGGCTGCGGAGGCGCAGTGCGTCGCCATGGTCGCCGACCCGCCCAAGGACTGAGCGTTGGCGGCGGCAGGCCGCTTGCATTTTCGCGGCAAACCCGCTAACCGCGCCGCTCGCACAGATTTCCAGCATCCAGCGCCGGTCGGAACCGGCCATTTATGGAGCATAACATGAAGGCCGATACGCATCCCGATTACCACTTCGTCACGGTTCAGATGACCGATGGCAGCACCTTCCGCACCCGCACCACCTGGGGCAAGGAAGGCGACACGCTGGCGCTCGACATCGATCCGCTGTCGCACCCGGCCTGGACCGGCGGCACGCGTCAGCTTGACCAGGGCGGCCAGGTTGCGCGCTTCAACAAGCGTTTCGGCGGCCTGACGCTGAAGAAGTAATCCGGTTTTCCGGTACAATGGGAAAGGCGCCTTCGGGCGCCTTTTTTGTTTGCGGCGTGCTCCTGCGAAAGCAGGAGCCCAGTCCCACCGTCGTCTGAACTTTCGCAGGAGCACGGTGCGTTTAAACAGGGTAACTGGCCCTGTCCGCAGATGAGAGGCCGCACGCTTGACAGGAAAGGAAGAAAGTCCAGAATAGAACAAATAGGGAACATATATTGTGCATGATTCGTCCTCCACCCTGGCGGCGCTCCGGCGGCGCATCGAACGGCTCGGCGATGGGCGGAACAGGCGCGTCAGCGGCAGTTTCGCCACTGGCCATGCCGGGGTGGACAAGGCGATTGGCGGCGGCTTCGCGCGCGGCCGCTTGCATGAGCTGTTCGGGGCCGAGCCGGAGGATGCGGGCAGCGCCAGCGCCTTCGCCCTTCTGCTGACCCTGCTTGCCGATGATGCGCCGGCGGAAGGGCGGCGGAAAGGATGCTTTCTCTGGCTGCGGACCGATGATGCGATGCGGCGGTTGGGCATGCCCTATGGACGCGGCCTTGCGGATCTGGGCATCGACCCGGCCGACATGCTGCTGGCCGTGATGCCCGACGATGCGACGGTGCTGCGGGCGGCGGCGGATGCGCTGCGGTGCCCGGTCCTGTGCGCAGTGGTGATCGAATGCTGGGGAAATCCCGGGGTTCTGGACCTGACGGCAAGCCGCCGCCTGACCCTGGCGGCGGAAAGCGCGGGAACGACCGCCCTGCTTCTGCGGCTGGATGCCGAGCCGTCGCCCAGCGCCGCAGAAACGCGATGGCGCATCGCCGCCGCGCCCTCCGCCCCGCTGGCCGCCAATGCGCCGGGGCACAGCAGTTTCGACATAGCCTTGTTGCGCCGCCGCGCCGGGCCGGATGGCCTTGCCTGGCGGCTGGAGTGGAATCGTGACCAAAGATGCTTCATCGAACCGCCGTTTTCTGGCGCTGTGGTTCCCCTTTCTGCCGCTGGACCGGCTGCGGATAGCGGAACCCGCACGGTGGTCGCCACCGGCTGAACAGGGCGGCCTGCCAACCGCCACGGTCGAAAAGGTGCGGGGCGCGATGCGGCTGTCGGCCGTGGATGCCGATGCGCTGGCGCTTGGCATTTCCCCCGGCATGACGCTTGCCGACGCACGCGCACGCATTCCGGAACTGCGCGTGTTCGATTGTGATCCCTATGCCGATCAGGACTGGCTGGAGCGGCTATGCGACGGGGCGCGGCGCTATACGCCGATGGCCGCCCTGGACCCGCCGCATGGGCTGGCGCTCGACATCACTGGTTGCGCGCACCTGTTCGGCGGTGAGCAGGAACTGGCCGATGACGCCCTGGAGCGGCTTTCGCATTTCGGCATGCGCGTGCGTCATGCGCTGGGGTCTACGCCAGAGGCGGCGCATGCGCTTGCCCGCTTCCCCGCCGCGCCAGCGCCTGACGAGGCGTCCGCGCTCCGCCGCCTGCCGGTCGCTGCCCTGCGGCTGGAGGATGAGAGCGAACTGGCCCTGCGCCGGGCGGGCCTCAAGACCGTGGGGGATGTGGCGTCACGGCCCAGCGCGGCGCTTGCGGCCCGCTTCGGGGCGGAGGCGGTGGATGCGCTCCATCGCCTGCTGGGGGAGGCCGCCCGGCCGCTTGACCCGCGCCATGTGCCCCCGGCCATCGCCCTGGAGCGGCGCTTTCCCGAACCGGTCGCCCGCACGGCCTATGCCCTTGCGGTTCTGGAGGAACTGGCGGGGGAAGCGGCCGGGCGGCTTGCCGAGCGGGGGCAGGGTGGGCGCCGTTTTGCCGCCACTTTCTTCCGCAGCGACGGCATGGCCTTTCCCCTGCGGGTCGAGACCAGCCTGCCGGTGCGCGATCCCAAGGCGGTGATGCGCCTGTTCCGGGAGAGGATCGACAGCCTGTCCGATCCCATCGATCCTGGTTTCGGGTTCGATCTGGTGCGGCTGGCCGTCCCTGCCGCAGAACCGCTTGGCCCGACGCAGCTTGCGTTGGAGGGGGGCGAGGAACGCAGCAGGGAAGGGGGCGAGGGGACGGTTTCCGGTCTGGTGGATGCGCTCAGCACCAGGGCGGGCCGCCACCGCATCCTGCGCCTTGCCCCCTGCGACACGCATATCCCGGAACAGGCGCAGCTCGCGCTCCCGGCGGTGGAGGCGCGCGCGCCAGCCGCATGGGATGCGCCGGAAGCGGGCGAACCGCCCCTGCGCCCCGTCCATCTTTTCGACCCGCCCCAACGGATCGATGTGATGGCGGGCATACCGGAGGGACCACCGGTGCAATTTCGATGGCGGCGTAGCCTACATCAGATTGCCCGATATGAGGGGCCGGAGAGGGTCGCGCCTGAATGGTGGCGCGACACCACGCCACGGGAGGCGGAAGCACGGCGCACCCGCGACTATTTCCGGGTGGAGGATGCGCGCGGCCGCCGCTTCTGGATTTTCCGCAACGGTCTCTATGGCGATGCGACGCCCCAGCCTCTCTGGTATTTGCATGGCCTATTTGCATGAAGGGGCGGCGATCCCCTGATCCGGCGTTGCCAAAATCGACCGACAGGCGCGCGCAGGAAATGTTGGAACGGCAACGCGCGCAGAAAAAGGGCGAATTGCCCGATCACCCGTTGCCACCGTCCGAAGCGCCGCCTTTCGCTGAGTTGGTGGCGGCGACCAGTTACAGCTTCCTACGGGGCGCTTCGCGTCCATCGGACATGGTGCATCGCGCAATGGAGCTTGGCCTTACTGCCCTCGGTATTGCCGATCGCAACAGCGTGGCGGGCGTGGTGCGGGCATGGACCGCCCTAAAGGAAGCGGGGGAAAAGGCGGAGGCCGCGTTCCTGGCTGACAAGCAGGCAATTAATGGCCCCGACGCCGAACTGACAGATGCCGAGAAGGCTGCCTGCATCCCTGCCCTTCGTCTCCTGACGGGGGCGCGGCTGGTATTTTCCGATGGCGCGCCGGACATCATCGCCTATCCCATGACGCGCCTTGGCTGGGGCCGGCTGACCCGTTTGCTGACCGCGGGCAATATGCGGGCGGTGAAGGGAGACTGCATCCTGCGCTTTGCCGATCTTCTCGATTATCTTGATGACCTGTTGTTGATCGTGATGCCGGTCTCCACGCTGATGGAACCGGAGGACGCGCATGGGAGCGCTCCGGATTATCAGTTCGAAGATGAGCCACAGGCGCGAGAGACAATCAGCCATATCCGCCTGGTCGAAGATCCTGCGCCCGCGACATTATATGATGCCCTGTCGCGTCTTTCGGCCCGCGCGCCCGGCCGTGTCTGGCTTGGCGTGAGCAACAGCTATGGAGGCCGCGATTCACGGCGCCTGGAAACATTGCGTGCTCTTGCGCGGAAAGCCGGGACGCCATTGATAGCAACCAATGATGCGCTTTACGCCACTTCGGACGACCGGCCACTGCATGATATACTGAGCTGCATCCGTCTCGGCAGCACCATCGCCGATGCCGGGCGCAGGCTGGAAGCCAATGGCGAACGGCATCTGAAATCTCCAGCCGATATGGCGCATCTTTTTCGCGCTTGCCCGGAGGCTGTTGCGGAGACCGTTCGCTTCGCCCGGCGGATCAGCTTCGACTTGCAGCATCTCAGCTATGAATATCCGCATGAGCCGGTGCCTGATGGCTGGACGCCCGACGACTGGCTGGAGGATTTGGTCAGGCGCGCGGCGAAGCGGCGTTATGGCCGCACACTGCCGCCAAAAGTTCGCGCCCTTATCGGCCAGGAACTCAAGCTCATCCGAAAGCAGAATTACGCCTATTATTTCCTGACCGTCCACGATCTCGTCACATTCGCGCGTTCCCGCAAACCGCCGATATTATGTCAAGGGCGGGGGTCGGCCGCCAACTCCATCGTCTGTTTCCTGCTGGGCGTCACCTCGGTCGATCCCCTGAAGCATGATTTGTTGTTTTCCCGCTTCGTGTCCGATGAACGGCGGGAGCCTCCCGACATCGACGTCGATTTCGAACATGAGCGGCGCGAGGAGGTGATGCAATATGTCTATCAGCGCTATGGCCGCCATCGTGCGGGCATCACGGCAACCGTCATTCACTACCGGTCTCGCAGCGCCGTAAGGCAGGTCGCCAAGGCGCTGGGTCTGAGCGAGGATATCCCGGCGCGCATGGCCAGCACGGTCTGGGGCAGTTGGTCCGGGGATATGGAGGACAAGCGGATCACGGAGGCCGGGTTCGACCTGAATAATCCTGAAATTGCCCGCCTGAAATCGCTCGTCGACAAGTTACTGGATGGGCCTTTCCCGCGGCATCTCTCGCAACATGTGGGCGGCTTCGTGCTGACGCAGGATCGTCTCGATGAAACCGTGCCCATCCACAATGGCGCGATGAAGGATCGCAGCTTCATTGAATGGGACAAGGACGACATCGATGCGCTTGGCCTGATGAAGGTCGATGTGCTGGCGTTGGGAATGCTGACCTGCATACGCAAGGCCTATGACCTGATGCGCGCCAACGGTCTGGGCGACCATGATCTGACGGTGGATTTGAACTCCGGGGATGAAGCCGTTTACGACATGCTGTGCAAGGGCGACAGTATCGGTGTCTTTCAGGTGGAAAGCCGCGCGCAGATCAACATGCTGCCGCGCCTAAGGCCCAGAAACCTCTATGATCTGACCGTGCAGGTTGCGATCGTCCGGCCGGGTCCGATCGAGGGCGATATGGTGCACCCCTATCTCCGCCGCCGCGCTGGGCTGGAGGAGCCTGAATTTCCTTCTCCGGCCGCGCCGCATAATCCGAATGAATTGCGCGACCTGTTGAAGGATACCTACGGCGTTCCGCTTTTCCAGGAACAGGCGATGAAACTCGCTATCGTCGCGGCTGGTTTTACGCCATCTGAGGCAAACCAGCTTCGCCGCGCGATGGCGACGTTCCGCAATCTGGGCGGGATAGACAAGTTTGAGGAGAAACTGGTCGGCGGCATGACGGCGCGCGGTTACGAAGCGGATTTCGCCCGGCGCTGCTTCAAACAGATTGAGGGCTTCGGCAGTTACGGCTTCCCTGAAAGCCACGCCCTGTCCTTCGCCCGCCTCGTCTATGTGTCGGCCTGGATCAAATGCCATCATCCGGCGGTGTTTGCCTGTGCGCTGCTCAATTCCCAGCCAATGGGCTTCTATGCCCCGGCGCAGCTTGTCCGGGATGCGCGGGAGCATGGGGTGGAGGTGCGCGGGGCGGATGTGAATGCAAGTTGCTGGGACAATGATGTAGAGCGCGTGGCGGAGGGCGGGCCGCTGGCGCTGCGCCTGGGTTTCCGGCAGATTGATGGCTTCCGGGAGGAATGGGCCAAATCCATTGCCGGTGCCCGCGCCGCCGGGCGGTTCGCGGGCATAGAGGATCTTGCCCGCCGCGCCCGCCTGCCGACCCGTGCGCTGCGCCTGCTTGCCGACGCCGACGCCTGCCGGTCGCTGGGTCATGACCGCCGCAATGCCCTGTGGGAAGTGCGGCGGACGCCGACCAATCAGCTACCCCTGTTCGCCGCCGCCGATGCGCGGGAGCTGGGGGAGGAACCCGACGCCGCGCTGCCCGCCATGCCGCTGTCGGAGCATGTCGCCACGGATTATCATATGACCCGCCTGTCGCTCAAAGGGCATCCGATGCAGTTTCTGCGCCCCCTGTTCCAGGGCGAGGGCGTACTGAGTTGCGCGGAGACGTCCGAGGCCAAGAATGGCGCGCGGGTCCGTACGGCGGGGATCGTGCTGGTCCGGCAGAGACCGGGAAAGGGCAACGCCATCTTCATCACGCTGGAGGATGAGACCGGCATCACCAACATCCTGCTATGGGCGCGCCTGTTCGAAATGCAGCGCCGCCCCGTCATGGCGTCGCGGCTGATGGTCGTGGAGGGAGAGGTGCAGCGAAGCAAGGAAGGTGTCGTGCACCTGATGGCGTCGCGCGTCATCGACCGCACGCAGGAGCTTGACCGCCTGTCCGAAAATCACCGGGCGCAGCCGCCGCTGTGCCGCGCCGATGTCTTTGCCCATCCCCAGCAGCCACGCACCGGCGTCCATCCGCGCAATGTGCGGATATTGCCCAAGTCGCGGGATTTTCATTGAGGATGGGGACCAAATCCAACTCAGTCCGGACTGGGTGAAGCCCCGATAAGATATGGCGGTGCCGATTTAACGCGCTGTGCTCCTGCGAAAGCAGGAGCCCAGTTCAGACGTTGGAACTGGGTTCCTGCTTTCGCAGGAACACGCACCCTCTGGACAGGCAAAGCCTAAGGCCAGCGGCTGTCCGACGCCTCGCTTCCCATGATAGCGCCGTCCTGTCGCATGCACTTGCCGGAGCATCTGAAAATGCCGCGTTGTCCAGACCATCTATCCGCCGCCACATCAGTTGCCCGCCGTCACGGGCTACCCCTTGGCAATGCCCTCCAAACGGCAAAGTTGCGGGATGCAATGGCAACCCGCAACTTCCGCAACTTCCGCAACTTCGTTGGATTTTCAGCGCCCGTTTACGCCCCCGCCTTCGGCTCCTTGGCCCAGGCGATGCCGCGGCGGAGCAACTCGTAAAAGACCGGCAGGTCCCATGCGCAGCGGTCCACCGTCGGCCACCAGTCCAGGAAGGGCTGCATGTCATAATGGCCGCGGCAATGGCCCAGCGTGTTGTAGAGGACCGCGCCCTTCTCCTGCTTCTTGATGTAGAGCACCGGGTGGCGGTCATGCGCCCATTCATGCTCGTCAAAGCCGGTCGCATCGCCGCCAAATTCCGTATCGAGCAGGACGTGCAGGTCGCCATGCTTTTCCACCAGATAGAGTTCGTCCGTCGTCTCGAACGGCCCGATGCCTTTGGTTATCGGGTGATCGGGATCGGCGACGCTGACCGGATAGGGCGCGATCGGCGGGTGGGCGATGAACTGCGTGCCCAGCGTTTCCATGAACAGCGGTGCCCAGCGCGGGCTGCCGTACAGGCCGTTTTCGAACAGGCGCAGGACCGAATTGGTGCCGTGCAGCGCATACCAGCGCCCGCCGCCCTTCACCCATTCCCTGAGCGCCTCCTGCGCTTCCAACGAGGGCACGACGTCGCAGGTATAGGTGATAAGGAAATCGGCCTTCGTAATCGCGTCTATATTCGCATAATCCTCGAACACGCGCACGCGCACGCGCGGGTCTTCGGCCAGCAGCTTGAGCAGCTCAAGCCGCGCGAAATCAATGTCATGATACAGGCCGCCTGCGACGAGTACGCAGTCGATCCGTGCGGGCTTGTCGGTCATCGCGGCCTCCGGTCAAACTGGCGGTCAGAACTGGACGCGCTTGGTGAAGCCGCCATCGATGACAAGGTTGGCCCCCGTCATATAGCGGCAAACAGGCGAAGCCACGAAAACGATGGCCTTTGCGACTTCCTCGCCCGTGCCCATGCGGCCGAACGGGATCTGCTTCAGCATCCCGTCGTAAAATTCGGGCATGCCCTGCTTGATCTGGTCCCAGGCGCGCCCTTCCATCTCGATCGGGCCGGGGGTGATGCAATTGACGCGGATTCCCTCCGGCGCGAATTTCTGGGCAAGGGCGGCGGTGTAGTTGATCGTTGCCGCCTTCAGCGCATTGTAAGCGCCGGGGCCGATAAATTCCTCGACGGCGGCGGTGGAGGAGATGGTGACGATCGACCCGGCGTCGGATTTCTGCAGATATGGCAGGGCGGCCTGAACCCCGCGCATCAGCGGCAGCGTGTCGGTGTCGAACACGGTGCGCCAGCCTGCCTCGTCATCAACGCCGGTATTGGCGGAGGTGAAGGGGATGAAGATGTCGCAGCCGCCCAGTTCTTCTGCGGCGGCAGCAATCCAGGCGCTGTGGGCTGCGGCGTCGGTGACGTCCACGGACGCGCCGGTCAGCTTGACGCCATAGCCGCCCAGAGCGGCGAGGGCGGCGTCTACGCTGCCCTGCGAACGCGAACAAAGCGCGATGTCGACGCCTTCCGCGGCGAGGGCGTGCGCGGTGGCAAGGCCTATGCCGTGGCTTGCACCGACCAAAATTGCCTTCTTGCCCTTGAGACCGAGATCCATAGCATCGTTCCTTCTGCCATCATGGCGGCGGGGTTGGTTCCCCGGCGCGGTTGTGGCGCACCTTAATGTGGGCGGCGGCGATCTGCACTGGCGTTTCCGTCAGTGTGTGGCGACCGGCGGGCACCCCATGAAATTCATAGGCGCAGACGGCATCGTCCTGGCCTATTGCAATGGGCCGAACATGATGGAGAGATGGGCCTGAAGATGGGCAAGCCGGTTCTTGCAGAAATGATCCGCAGCCATGCGGCCGAGCGGCCTGACGCAACCGCCCTGATCTTCGAGGGGAGGGAGAGCAGCTATGCGCAGTTCGACGTCCATGCCAGCCGCGTGGCCAATGCGCTGATCGGGGCGGGCGTGCGGCCGGGCGACCGGGTGGCATTTCTGGGCAAGAATAGCGATCTCTATTTCGAATATTGGTTCGGCGCGGCAAAGGCCGGGGCGGTGCTGGTGCCGGTCAACTGGCGGCTGGCCCCGCCGGAGGTCGCCTATGTTCTGGGCGACAGCGCGCCGAAGATCGTAGTGGCTGATCCCATGTTTCTGGACCGGCTGGATGAAGCGAACGGATACCGGATAGTGGTAACGGAGCCTTCGGGGAACCTGCCCTTGTTCGCCGATTGGCGCGATGCCGCAGGTTCTGATGATCCGCGCCTGGATGCGGGCTATGACGAGCCGGTGCTGCAACTCTACACATCCGGCACGACCGGCAATCCCAAGGGCGCGATGCTGACAAGCCGGAGCCTGCTCGCGTTGCGGCAGGAAACTCCGGCAGACGTCATGCCCGAATGGAACCGGTGGAGCGCGGACGATGTCGCACTGATCGCCATGCCGGTATTCCATATCAGCGGATCGGGATGGGGCATGTGGTCGCTGCAGCATGGCGGCAAGGGCGTCGTCGTACGCGAGTTCGATCCGCATCAGGTGCTCGACCTGCTGGTCAAATACCGGATCACCAAGATCATGATGGTGCCCACGGCGATGCGGATCGTGTGCGATCATCCCGATGCGGCGGGCACGGATTTCAGCTTCCTCAAATATATATGCTACGGCGGATCGGCGATCCCGCTGGACCTGATGCGCCAGGCGATTGCCGTGTTCGGATGCGGTTTCGCGCAGATGTACGGCATGACGGAAACGGCGGGCACAATCACCGGCCTGCCGCCGGAAGATCACGACCCGGAGGGCAATGATCGGATGCGCAGTGTCGGCGTGCCGCTTCCGGGTGTCGAGATGCGCATCGTCGGCGAGGATGGCGCGGAACTGCAGCGCGGCACGGTGGGCGAGATCGCAACCCGGTCGCCGTCCAACATGACCGGCTATCATGGCCGACCGGAGGCGACGGCGGAGGCGATCGACGCCGATGGCTGGCTGCGCACGGGCGACGCCGGCTATATGGATGCGGACGGCTACATCTATCTGGCCGACCGCATCAAGGACATGATCATCACCGGCGGCGAGAATGTCTATCCGGCCGAGGTCGAAAATGCGCTCTACAGCCACCCGCAGGTCAGCGACGTCGCCGTGATCGGCGTGCCCGACCCCAAATGGGGGGAGGCGGTGAAGGCCATCGTCGTGCCGGTCGAGGGACAGGCGCCGGAACCTGCCGCGCTCATCGCCTGGGCGCGGGAGCGGATCGCCGCGTACAAGGCCCCAAAGACCGTGGATTTCCGGGAGGCGCTGCCGCGCAATCCCTCCGGTAAGATTCTCCGCCGCCTGCTCCGCGACGAATATCGCTGACCTGCGCTTTTCGGCAGGTCCATCGCTGCTCCGGCCGGTCTAGCCTGCATCCAAAGAAGCAATGCAAGGAGAGCAGCGCGCATGACCGCGAATTTCACCGGATCGCTGGAGGACCGCATGGCGATCCGCGAAGTGCTGGAAACCTATGCGGACGCAGTGAACCGCGTGGACGAGCAACTATGGGCGTCGCTCTGGGTGGAGGACAGCCATTGGGACCTGTCGCACTATCCCGAACTCGGCATCGTCGAGGGCAAGGAGGCAGTGGTGAAGCTGTGGCGCGACGCCATGCCGCATTATCCCAAGCTCAGTTTCCTGGTCGGTATCGGCATGATCCATGTGCATGGCGATACCGCCGATGCCCGCGCCTATATCTCCGAAATCTACGAAGAACCGGGCACGCTGAAGGATAAGCGCGCACGCGCCTGCTATAATGACAAGCTGGTCAAGCGCGACGGCCAATGGTTCCTGCAGAGCCGGTCCTTCACCATCATCCACCAGACCTGAGGGACGCAGAATGATTGTGATTACCGGCCAGATTTATACGGATCCCGAAACCCTGCCGAAACTCTATGCCCGGCTGAAGTCGCTCTGTGACCCCTCGCGGCAGGAGGATGGCTGCCTGTTCTATCATATGGGCATGGAGGATGAGGCGAAAGGCACCATCATGGCTATGGAGGGCTGGCGCGATCAGGCGTCGCTCGACGCGCATCTCGCTCTGCCGTCCATTAAGGCGTTGCTGGAGGATTTTGAGGGCAAGTTCAGCAACGACGTCCAGATTCACGAGGTCAGCGGATCACAGCGCATGCTCGTCTGACCCGTCATATACCGCCCCCGCTCTCCATAAACGGGGCGGCATGGCCCGGCGGCGCTCCCCTGCACCGCCGGGTCTTTTTTGCCCATTCTGCGTCCGAAAACCGTTCGGGCTGAGCGAAGTCGAAGCCTTCGTCTGAGCGGAGGCGAAGATGCCTCGCTGCGCTCGGTGGAAGGCTTCGACACGTTCAGCCCGAACGGATGAATATGCCTATTTCGCCGTCATGCCGCCGTCGATCACCATTTCCGAACCAGTCATGAAGCTGGCGGCCGGCGTGCAGAGATAGACGATGCCCGCCGCGATCTCCTCCGGCTTGCCGGTGCGGCCCATCGCATGTCCGGCCGACACGGTGGCGTGGGCGGTTTCCATGTCGGGGAACAGGCCGCCCTCGACATAGCGGCTGTAGATGGCGTCCATCATCGCCGTGTCGATGCCGCCCGGATGCATGCTGTTCACCCGGATCGGCAGTCCAAGCATCGCATATTCGACGCCAGCGCTCTTGGTGAACAGCTTCACCGCACCCTTGCTGGCGCAATAGGCGCTCATGAAGGCCGCGCCGCGCAGGCCGCCGACCGACGACAGATTGACGATGGAGGAGCCGCCCTTGCGCTCCTTCCCGCTTTTCGCCAGCAACGCCTGCGCCGCCTGAGTGCCCAGAAACACGCCCTCGACATTGATGGCCATGCATCTGCGGAACGCGGCGAGCGTGGTGTCGGCGATGCTGTCAGTGATCGAGATGCCGGCATTGTTGACGAGGATGTCGAGCCGGCCATGTTGCGCCTCTATATGGGCGATCAGCGCGGTCCAGGAGGCTTCTTCGGTGACGTCCAGCCGGTGATATTCCGCCGCGCCCGCCACATCGGCCGTTTCGGCTAGGTCGGAGGCGATGACGATGGACCCGGCCTGCTGCAGCGCGAGGCAGGTCGCGCGGCCAATGCCGCCGGTTGCGCCGGAAACGAGGGAGACGGTGCCGCTAAGGGTGAAGTCGGGCATGAGATGGACCTTTCGGGTAAATATGATCACTCAAATCCGTTCGGGCTGAGCGAAGTCGAAGCATTTGTCTGAGCGGAGGCGAAGACACCTCGCTTCGCTCGGTTGCGGGCTTCGACAGGCTCAGCCTGAACGGACAGGAAATGGGTGCGTCTACCGCGCCGTCCAGCCGCCATCGACGACGACCTCGCTGCCCGTCATATAGCTCGCGTCGTCGCTGGCGAGGAAAGCGACGACCTTGCCGATCTCCACTGGCTGGGCGAGGCGCTTGATCGGTGTGGTCTGGGCCATGGCGTCGATCAGCGCCTGGGGCGTGGTGCCTTCGCGGGCCGCCCATCTTTCCATGCCCTTGTGGAGCAGGGGCGTTTCCACAAAGCCGGGATGGACGCTGTTGACGCGAATGGGGATGCCTGCATCGGCAAATTCCAGCGCGTTCGACTTGGTGAACAGGCGCACCGCACCCTTTGACGCATTATAGGCCGACACTTCGCCCATGCCGACCAGACCCATGATCGAACTGATATTGATGACACTGGAGCCATAGGGGGTGCTCGCGCCACCCTTCGCCAGCAGCGGCTGGAAGGTCTTGGTGCCCAGGAAAACGGTGTCGACATTCAGCGTCATCAGCCGCCGCCAGTCGGCAAGGGCCAGATCCTGCACCTTCCCCGTCAGGTCCGCGCCGACATTGTTCACCAATATATCAAGATGACCATAATCCTTTTCGATCAATTGCCGGGCGGCGATCCACTGATCTTCCTGCGTGGCGTCGAGTTTGACGTAGCTAGTGTTTTCGATAGCTTCGCAAGCGGCGGAGACTTCGGTGCTGCCATCATCATCCAGATCGGTGATGATAACGGTTGCGCCATCGGCGGCCAGACATTCCGAAATGGCGCGGCCAATTCCGCGTAAGCCCCCGGAAACAAGCGCGATTCTTCCTTCAAGCCTTCTCTGGGTCATGTCCTCGCCCTTCCTTATGATGCGCGGCCGGCGGCCTTTGCGCTTCCGTCTTTTTTCATCCCCTGTTGGCATCAAGGCAACACCTGCACCTTTTCACAGGGTGAACGGTTCGGGCGGACATTGCATTGAGGCGCCGGTTCACTGCCGCATCGCGCCCCGATCAAGATCAAGAACAGGCGGGCGGCGTTTTTCTAGGGGAGGTACATTTCGATGACCACGACCACCAATGCCCGTATCATGCTGACCATCGCAGGCAGCGTCATTGCGCTGTCCGGCGCGCTCGCCGCTCCCGCCTTTGCTCAGGACGCCGCTCCGCAGGCGGCCGAAGCCGCGGAAGGCGGCCTGACCGATATCGTCGTCACCGCCCGTAAGCGCGTTGAGAGCGTCCAGGACGTGCCCGTCGCCGTGACCGCCATCTCCGCCGAGACCGTCACCCGTCAGGACCTGACCTCGATCGAGAAGATCGCCGCGCGCACGCCGAACCTGAATGTCGGCCGCGCCTCCAACGGTTCGGGCGCACAGCTCACCATGCGCGGCATCGGCTCCTCCTCGACCTCGATCGGCATCGAACAGTCGGTCGCCGTGGTCGTCGACGGCGTTTATTACGGCCAGGGCCGCATCATCAACGAGGGCTTTTTCGATCTCGCCCGCGTTGAAATCCTGAAAGGCCCGCAGGCGCTGTTCTTCGGCAAGAACGCCACCGCCGGCGTGATCTCGCTCACTACCGCCGATCCGACCGACACCGTCGAGTTCAAGGCGCGCGCGGGCTATGAAATCAAGTCCGAGCAGGCCCAGGCCGAGTTCATCGCTTCGGGTCCGCTCAGCGATACGCTGGGCATCCGCGTTGCTGTTCGCGGGTCGAAGATGTGGGGCGGCTATTACAAGAATGTCGCTGCGCCCTTCAACTATGCGACGCTTGACGTCGCGACCGGTACGGCAGGCAGCGTTGTCGCCAACCCGGCGCCCAAGGATGAGCCGGGCGAGAAGGAGCTGCTCGGCCGCGTAACGCTGAAATGGGAACCGACCGACCGCCTGACCGCGACCATCAAGGCGTCTGGCACCTACAACAAGACGAACAATAATAGCTGGAACTATGTCGCCTATAACTGCCCAAGCGGCGTTAGCCAGCTTAACGGTTATGCCTGCGCCCGCGATTTCGTGACGCACCAGAACAAGCTGCCTGCGGAGTTCGCGGCGCAGATCCCCTATGGCAAGGACGACGGCAGCCTCTACAATCGCTACAAGTCCTGGGCGACCACGGCGACGCTGGCCTATGAGCTGGATGATGTCACTCTGACCTCGGTCACCAACTATAACTGGAACAACAACCAGTGGGCCTGCGCATGCGACTTCCAGTCCAGCCCGGCCGCCAACTGGGCGACCGAAAATTCGACCTATCACGCCTTCTCGTCGGAATTCCGCGCGCTGACGACGTTCGACGCGCCGGTGAACCTGATGGTTGGCGGCCTGTATCAAAAGACCAAGCGGACGTTTGACCAGTATATCGTTCTGGCGGGCCTGACCAACAGCGCTGCAGCGCCGGAGGATGAGTTCCTTGCAACCCGCAAGACCAGCTTCACCAATGGCGAGACGCTGGCGGCGTTCGGCCAGGTGACGTGGAAGGTCATTCCGACCGTCGAAATCGCCGGCGGCGTGCGCTACACGCACGAGACCAAGGACAGCTTCTTCACGCAGCCCTACAATAATCCGGGCCTGACCACGATCTTCCGTCCGCAGGATGACCCGGACGGCCTGGGCGTCGTGACCGCCGCGCAGACGTTCAACGACTGGTCGCCGGAAGCCACGATCACCTGGAAGCCGAGCCGCGACCTGCTGGTCTATGGCGCGTACAAGACCGCCTACAAGTCCGGCGGCTTCTCGAACGGCGGCATCAACTCCAAGCTGTCGTCCGTTCCGTTCGACGACCTCACCTTCGACCCGGAAAAGGCGCGCGGTTTCGAAGCGGGCATCAAATCGACGCTGATGGACAATCAGCTCCGTTTGAACCTGGGCGTCTACACCTATGGCTATAACAACCTGCAGATCGATTTCTTCAACTCGCCGATCTTCGCGTTCCAGACCCTCACGGCGGATGCGCGCACCAAGGGCGTCGAGCTGGAGGCGGAGTTCGCGCCGCGTTCGGTTCCAGGTCTGAACCTTCACGGGTCGATCAACTATAACAAGGCGAAATACACCAACTTCCCCGACGCGCCCTGCTATGCAGGCCAGAGCCAGGCGGAAGGGTGCAGCGTGCTTGTCGGCGCCGCCTTCCGTCAGGACCTGAAGGGGCAACCGCTCTCGGTCGCGCCGAAATGGACGGGCACGGTCGGCGCAGCCTATGACACGGCGGTCGGCAATGGCCTGATGTTCGGCGTCAATGCGGACGTGCGGTACAGCTCCTCCTACCTTGCGTCGGGCTTCGGCAATCTGGACTCGCGCCAGGGCAGCTATGCGACGATCGACGCGGGCATCCGCCTCGGTTCCGAGGATGAGCGGTGGCAGTTGGCGGTGATCGGCAAGAACCTGACCAACAAATTCTATGTCACCGGCACGGTCGACGGTCCTTCTACCGGCGGCGCATCGGGCGGGCTGGTTGCCGCTCATGCCGACCAATTGGGCTTCGGAACGCTGCCCCGGACGGTGATGGTGCAGGTTTCGACCAAATTCTGATAGACTGGCGGGCGCCCCTTCAACCGGGCGCCCGTTTCTTTTCATGAGGAGACGCAGATGGACGCCGAACGCTATGCCGCGATCAAGGCCAGTGTGGAAAATCTCTACGCCCTGACCGGTTCGGGCCAATGGGATGCGGTTGAGGCGCAACTGACCGACGATTTCCGTATCGTCGAGGCGGATAGCCTGCCGTTCGGCGGCGTCTATGAGGGCAAGGATGCGCTGCAGCGGCTCTACACTAAAGTGTTCGGTTTCTGGGAAGATCCGTCGCTGGACGTCAAGGACATGACCGTGTCGGAGAATAATGTCGTCGTGCTGCTCTCCGTCCACGCCACGTCGCGCTATAATGGCGAGCGGCTGGAAATGCCGCTGTGCGAGGTGATGCACCTGCGCGACGGCAAGTTCAGCGGCATTACCCCCTATTATTTCGATACGGTGGCGATTGCGCGGGCGACCGGGGCGCTGACCGAAGCCTGAATTGTCGTGCCATGCGCCGACGCTTTCTTGCCGCCTGCCAGAAATGGGAGGCGGCAAAATGCTTTGCGGGCGGCATGGTGACGGGCGTAAACATGATGCGTTGAGAGAGGATCGCGAGGCTATGGGCAAACTGACAGGCAAGGTCGCGCTGGTGACCGGCGGAACCTCCGGCATCGGCAGGGCCGCGGTCGAACGGCTCATCGCGGACGGCGCGAAGGTGATTTTCACGGGATCGAACGAGGCGGCGGCGGCCGAAGTGACGGCGGCGACGGGCGCGACATTCTTCAAGAGCCGGGTGCAGTCGACGGACGACTGGGTGCGGTTCGAGGCGATGGTGCGCTCCGATTTCGGCCGGCTGGACATCGCCTTCGCCAATGCAGGCATGGAGCGGGGCGACAGCAGCGTGGAGAAGATCGCCATAGAGGCGTGGGAAGAACTGATCGCCGTCAACCTGACCGGCGTCATGCTGACCGCGCAGACGGCGGTGCGGCTGATGCGCGACAATCCGGGCGGCCCGACGGGGTCGATCATCGTCAACTCATCGATGAACGCGCATAATGCGATGGGCAATTTCGTCGCCTATTCCACCACCAAGACGGCGGTTCTGGCGCTGACCAAATCCACGGCGATCCATTGCGCGACGGAGGGCATGCAGATCCGGTGCAACGCCATCCTTCCCGGCGTGGTCGAAACCGACATGATCCGCGGCATCATCAACAAGTCCCCCGACAGCGCCGCGGCGCGCGCCGCCTATGAGGGCATGTCGCCGCTCAAGCGCATGGGCAAGCTTGAGGAGATCGCCGCGCTGGTGGCGTTCCTGGCGTCCGACGAGGCGAGCTTCATCTCCGGCGCGGAATATGTGATCGACGGCGCGTCGACGGCGGGCATGCTGGGGGTTTGAGGCTATAGAGCAGGCTTTGCGCGTCTGCCTGGCAACGCGATCCGCCCTTAGCTTTATCCGTCATCCCGGCGAAGGCCGGGATCCCGCTTCTTCTTGTATTTCAGCCAGATGTGCCATGCAGAAAGCGGGACCCCGGCTCAAGGCCGGGGTGACGATTTAGGCGAGGTCTCGCTTATTCCCTCGACCTGCAGTCACTTCTTCGGCAGCACATCTCCTTGGCTGCGAATATATTGCCGCACCGCCGCCAGTTCCTCGCCGCTAAACTCCTCGAACCTCGGCATGCCGTTGGTGACGAGCATCCCGTCCTTCACCACTGAGGCGAACAGGGCCGGGTCGAGCGGCACGGCCGAAGCGCGCAAATCCGGTGCCTGCCCCGCCGCAATGACGTCGACGCCATGGCAGACGGCGCAGTGGCGAGCAAAGACCAGCATGCCCTTGTCCGCCAGCGCCTTGTCCGGCGCATAGCCGGGGTCCGCCGCCGCAACGATCTTCACCGGATCGGATTTCGGGATAGTCGCCGTGCCGCCGATCGCGAAGGTCAGGATGCGCCGGGCCTGTGTGCGATAGTCGATATTGACCGGGAGCAGCGCACCGAAGGCCGCGCCGCTGGTGCCCATGCCGGTCAGCACGGTCACATATTGTTTGCCTTTCCAGGCATAGCTGATCGGCGGGGCCGTGACGGGGGCCTGCGCCGCGAATTGCCAGAGCGGCTTGCCATTGTCTGCCGCATAGGCGTTGAAGGTGCCGTCGATCCGTCCCTGAAACACCAGATTGCCGCCGGTCGTCAGGATGCCGCCATTCCACGGGCCGGGCGTCGATACGCTCCACACCTTGCGCTGGCGTACCGGGTCCCAGGCGAGGAGGGAGCTTGTGCCATTTTCCGGCCCGGCGTCCTTCACGACGAAGTTGGGGATCGCCGCGCCGTCGACGGCGTTGCCGGGGGCGCGGACCCAGTTTTTCTGGGTGATGCCGACATCATTATAGCTGGTCGCCATCTCGATCGCCGGGATGAACATCAGGCCGGCCTTCGGATTGAAGGCCATGGGCAGCCAGGTATGCGCGCCGACCGGGCCGGGCCACATGGTGAAGGTCTTGCCGTCCGGGTAGCGGGCGTCAGGATTCTCGATGGGGCGGCCGGTCTTGCGGTCGATGCCCTTCGCCCAGCTTACCTTCACGATCGGTTCGGCGCTGATCAGCTTTCCGTTGGTGCGGTCGATGACGTAGAAGAAGCCGTTCTTGGGCGCGGTCATCAGAACCTTGCGCGGCTTGCCGTCGATCTGGAGGTCGGCAAGCGCCATATCCATCGAGGCATTATAGTCCCAGCTTTCGCCGGGATTGACCTGATAGTGCCATTTATATGCGCCGCTATTGGCGTCGAGCGCCACCACTGAGGCCAGGAACAGATTGTCGCCCTTGCCCGAACTGCGCACCTTGTGGTTCCAGGGCGAGCCATTGCCGACGCCCAGGATGATGGAGCCGGTTGTCGGGTCATAGGTCATGGCGTTCCACACGGTGCCGCCGCCGCCATAGGTCCACCATTTGCCCGCCCATGTCCGGGCGGCCATCTCCATCGCCTTGTTCTCGAAACCGTCCGCCGGATTGCCGGGCACGGTATGGAAGCGCCAGAGCTGCTTGCCGGTGGCGGCGTCATAGGTGGTCACATAGCCGCGCACGGCGCTGACATCGCCGCCGCCGAAGCCAATGATGACCTTGCCGTCGAAATAACGGGGCGGACCGCTGATGAAGCTGGCATTGTCCAGCGGCAGGGTGCGGGCGGTCCATGCCGGCTTGCCGGTCGCGGCGTCGAGCGCGACGAGGCGGCCGTCATGGGTGCCGACGAAGATGCGGCCCTGCCCATAGGCGATGCCGCGAATACCCCAGCCCTGCCGTAGCTTCCGCCCGGCCAGTTCAGCCGCCTTCGAATCATATTCCCATTTGAGCGCGCCGGTGACGGCATCGATGGCGCGGACGACGCTGTAACCGGTGGCGGCATATAGCACGCCATTGATGGCGAGCGGGGCAGATACGGAATTTTGCGGCGGCAGGTCCATCGACCATTGCAGACCGAGCTTCGCCACGGTGCCGTCATTAATCGCGTCCAGCGGGCTGTAATGCTGTTCGCCCGATGTCCGGCCGAAACCCGTCCAGTTGTTGGGATCGTCCGATGCGCCCACATCGTCCAGCACAGCCTGGGCGGCGGGAGAGGAGGGCTGGCCGCAGGAAGCAAGGGCCGCGGAAACCCCGGCCGCGCACAGCAGCCATCGCCATTTCGCCTGCATCCGCATGCCGCAATCCCCTCATCCTTATCGGCCGGGTCTAGCCGGATGCGGGTCTGCCATCGCCTCTCAAAGCTGTTAGCTGCGCTTGTGCGCCAACCGGTCCATCCTGTTCGCCATGGAAGCCCGATGGGCGAGGAGCGGATGATGAAAGCGGGCCGGATCGTCCAGAATGCCTATGTCGTTCGCGATCTGGATGCGGCGTGCGCGCAATGGCATCGCATGACCGGCATCGGCCCCTTTGTCGGCGGCGTGGAGGTGGTGCTGGACCAGCATCATTATCGCGGGCGTCCGGCCGATCCGATCCGGCTGCGCGGCGTGTTCGTCCAGTCGGGCGGCCTGAATATCGAACTTATCCAGCTATTGTCCGATGGCCCCTGCGCCTTTCGCGACATGTTTCCGGGCGACGCGGAGGGAATGCACCACAGCGCCATGTTCTGCGACGATTATGCGGCGGAACGGGACCGCTGGTCAGCGGCGGGCTATCCGGTGGTCAGCGAATTTACGACCGGATTTGGCGTCAGCATATGCTACATCGACACGCGCCCGCTGTTCGGCCATTTCCTTGAACTCTATCCCGAAGACCCGATCATCCGGGGCATGTACCGGCAGACTGTGGAGGAAGCGGAAGGCTGGGAAGGGAAGCAACTGATCGTGCCCTGGCGCTGAGCGGCCGAAAATTCAATGGAACTGGAGAGGTGTTACCGATGATCAACCTGCAGCGTACCCACCATATCGGCATGGCCGTCGCCGACATAGAGAAGGCGCAGGAGCAGATCGGCGCGGCGCTGGGGCTGACCTTCGCGCCGGTCCGCAATTTCAATCCGCTGCCCTTCTGGACGCCGGAAAAGGGCAAGCATGAGGTGAATGTGTTCGCGACCTATTCGATCGAGGGGCCGACCCGGATCGAGCTGGTGCAGGGTACGGGCGATTTCTATCATCCCGACCGTTCGCCGGACGCCCGGCATATCGGCGTGTGGGTCGATGACCTGACGGCCGAGGCGGAACGGCTGACGGCGCAAGGGTGGACGACCATCGCCTCGGCCGACGCGCCGGAAAATGGCTGGGGCGTGATCGCCTATCTCGCCCCGCCCATTCCGGGGCTGCTGGTGGAACTGGTGTCGACGGCGTTGAAGCCGGTGATCGACAAATGGCTGGGTGATGCCTAACCGCTTCCGTTCGCCTTGAGTTTGTCGAAAGGCTGTCCTTCTCCTCAAGGCAGGGCGGGGGCTTCGACAGGCTCAGCCGAACGGGGAGGGGAACTGGCAGGCAGCTATCACCCCAGGCTGATGGTGCGGACGGGATTGCTTCCGTCCCAGCCCGCCGCCGCCTTCTTCACGAAATCATAGAAGCCGGTGAGGGTGGGGACGCCCGCATAGAGTTCGATCATGTGGCCGTGGCGTTCCACCGCGTCCATCATCAGGAAGCGGAAGCCGTCATGCATCTCCGCCTCCAGCGCCGTAGGGAAACCGGCCGCCTCCATCCGCGCCCTGGCGGCGTCGAGATCGTCCACGATGATGGCGACATGGTGGAAGCCCTCCCGTCCTTCGCTGAACATGTCGCGGAAGGCGGAGGGGCCGGGATTATTCTGTTGCACAAATTCGATCATCAGCTCGCCCCATTGGCCATAGGCGGAGCTATGGTCGAGATGCGCCTCCACGCCGCGATGCAGGCAGCGGCGCAGCGGGATATTGTCCGCAACGAAATAGGGACCGGAACCGAAGGCGGCGGCATGGGCGGCAGCGGCGGCGCGGACATCCTGCACGAAATAGGCGACCTGCCGGATGGGCAGGCCGGAATAGCCAATAGGGATCATGACGCGCGCGCCGCAAGGATGGCGGGCAGGTCGGACTCATGCTCCTCCAGCACGAACATGCGGTTATGCGGCCGGTCGAACAGCCTCTCCTCATCGGCGGCGATTTCCGCCGCAACTTCCGGGTCCGCCAGCGCTTCCAACGTCCGGTCGAACGCGGCGCGGTCGGCGAACCAGATTTCCATCGCCACGTCATAGGGCTTGTCGGCCGGTTCCCCGTCGCCAGGCGAATGCAGGAAACGGCGGGCATAATGGATTGCGCGGCCGGCCAGATATTTCTCGCCGATGCGGGCGTGCACCCCCTCATATTGGCTGATGAACGCTTCCATGGAGAGGCCGGGCTTGCGCTTCAGCAGCGTCAGGGTCTTGAACATGTCCGCCTCTCCTTATGCCGTTATCCCTTGGATCGGCGGGGCGATCATTTCATGCGAGGCCGTAGCGTCAGCTATGACTTCTCGCAGGTCGGCGCGCAGCCGTCACGGCCCGACCTATGCTTTCTTTTAGGTTCTCCCCGACCCAAGCGGTGCCACACTGTAACGGCTGTCATAAACGACACCAAAGAATAGCGGCCACAAAGGCCATTGCATGAAAACCATGCAGAACGGGGAGAGGTTGAATGAACATCCATCGAGACGCCCGGATTCTATCTTCATTGGGCGCATTCGCCCTTTCAGCATTGATGTTTCCCGCCATGGCGCAGGAGGGACCGGCCGATGCAGCGGCCGTCGCTCCACAGGCAGGGGATGAGGCGACCGACGCGCAGATCCGCGACATCGTCGTCACCGCCCGCCGCCGCGACGAGACGTTACAGCAGACGCCGATCGCCATCACGGCCATCTCGCCCGCCCAGCTTGAATCCAAGGCGTCGATCAACATCGGCGATTTGCAGGGTGCGGCGCCGAACGTGCTGATTACCAACCAGAATAGCGGCGCTGCGGCGGCCAACGTGTCCATCCGCGGCCTGACCTTCGCGGATGTCGAGAAATCGTTCGAGCCGACCGTGGGCGTTGTTGTCGATGGCGTGTTCATCGGCACCAGCACCGGCCAGTTCTTCGACTTTTTCGACATCAGCCAGATCGAGGTGCTGCGCGGACCGCAAGGCACGCTGTTCGGCCGCAACACGATTGGCGGCGTCATCAACATCCGCCGCACCCGCCCGACCGGCGAGTTCGGCGGCAAGTTCGAATTCAGCTACGGCAATTACGACACATGGGCGGGCCGCGCGGTCGTCAACGTGCCGATCATTGATGGCGTGCTGGCGGCCAAGGCCTTCTATTTCCACAATCAGAGTGACGGCTACTACCGCAACGGCATTACCGGCCGGCGTGTGGGCGCCAGCAATAACGAGAATTTCGGCGCGAGCTTCCTGTTGACGCCGAGCAGCAATTTCGACGCCTTGCTGACCCTGGAAAAGCAGGTGCAGGATTTCGATCCGGTCAATTCCAACATCAGCCAGACGGGCGAGGTATTCTGCGCTTTCGAACCGGCCGACCAGTGCAACCGGAACACGACCACCGATCTCTACACTGTGTTCAACAGCCCGGCCCATTCCAACTACAAGGCTCCGGCCGCCACGCTGGAAATGAACCTGGATCTGGGCGGTGTGAAGCTGACCTCCATCACCGGCTATCGCGAGGCGAAGGAAGCGCAGACTCAGGACTTCGATGCGTCCTCGTCCGACCTCTATTATGTGAACCGCGTCCAGAGTTTCCACCAGTTCAGCCAGGAACTGCGCGCGGCGGGAAAGATCAGCGACGGGTTCGACTATGTGGTCGGCGCCTTCTTCTACGACTCCAAATATAATCTGGTGCAGGAAACCCAGATTTTCGGCGCTCCGGCTCCGACGCAGGACGTGACGGGCACTTCGCAATCCTATGCCTTCTTCGGCGATTTCAACCTGCAACTTATGGATCAGGTACGCCTGTCGTTCGGCGGCCGCTGGACGCATGACAAGAAGACCAACGAGAATTTTGTTGCGCCGGACCAGTTCCCCAAGGCGGGCTATTCGGGCAGCAAGTTCACGCCGAAGATCGGCCTCGATTATCGCCCAAGCGACGACCTGATGCTCTATGCCTCCTGGTCGCGGGGCTATCGTTCGGGCGGCCTGTCGGGGCGCGGGCAGACGCTGATCTCCTCCACCACGCCCTATGGCCCGGAAACGGTGGATTCCTATGAAGTCGGCCTGAAAAGCTCCTTCTTCGACAAGAAGATGCTGTTCAACATCGCCGGCTTCTACTCCGATTATCAGAGCCTGCAGCAGAACACGACGATCCCCATTTCCGGCGGCATCGGCAATGAGACAGTTGTGACCAATGTCGGCTCCGCGACGATCAAGGGCATAGAGGCTGAACTGACGGCCAAGCCCGTGCCCGGCCTGACACTTACCGGATCGCTTGGCTTGCTGCGGTCGAAATTCAAGGGCTTCATCACCCAGGCGCCGGTGGGCGGGGTGCTGACCACCTTCGACTATTCGGCAAACAACCTGATCTACAACCCGCGCGAGACCTTCTCGGTGACGGCGGATTACACGGTGCCCGTCGGCTTCGGCGAAGCGAAGTTCAACGTCAGCTACCGGAATATCGCGCCCTATGATCAGCAAATCTCGCTGGGGCCGACGACGGTCGACGCCAATGGCGTGGTGATCGTGAATGGCAATGATCCACGCGTGCGGTCCGACCGGCAGGGCTTGCTCGACGCCAGCGCATCGCTGGTCTTTGACCTGAACGGGCACAAGGCGCGGATCACCGCCTATGGCCGCAACCTGGCCGACGATCGCGGCCCGACGGCGGCGTTCACGGTGGCCGGGCTGTTCTCCTTCGCCTCGGCGCGGGAACCCCGCAGCTACGGTCTGCAACTGGGCTTTGAATTCTAGGACGCTTCATTTCCCCTTTGAAGTTCCTCCCTTGACCCCGCCGTCTCCGGCGGGGTCTCTTTTTTGGGGAGTTGAAGGAGCGGGGAGTATGAAAAGAAAAGGGCGGCGCTCCTAATGGGAGTGCCGCCCTATCTATTTCGGACCGGAACGTGCTCCTGCGAAAGCAGGAGTCCAGTCCCGCCCTCTGAACTGGTTTCCTGCTTTCGCAGGAACACGCCCAAAGAGCGGGCTTAGCCTGGCTATACGCTTTCCGTGGCCTTCCCGACGGCAGCGACATTCTCGCCCGCGGTCTTTCCGGCCAGATAACCGAACACCATGCCCGGCCCCAGCGTGCCGCCCGCACCGCCATAGGTCATGCCCATGGGCGACGCCATGACATTGCCTGCCGCGAACAGGCCGGGGATGGCCGCGCCATCCACGTCGAGTACGCGGGCGCGGGTGTCGGTCTGCGGCCCGCCCTTTGTGCCCAGGCATCCGCTTTTCACCTCGACCGCATAATAGGGGCCATCGCCCAGCGGCCCCAGCGTCGCGCGCTTGCTGCCGCGATGGGCGGGGTCGCCCCACCACAGGTCGTTGGCGCTTTCGCCCCGGCGGAAGTCCGGGTCCTCGCCAGCCTCGGCATAGGCGTTGAACGTCTTGACCGTCTTGCCAAGCTGCGCCGGATCGATGCCGACCCGCTCCGCCAGCCCCTCCAGCGTGTCGGCGCTCGGTATCCACTGCGGCGGACGAGCATCGCCGCCGAAGGAGTCGGGCAGGCCACCGACAAAGGGCCATTTGGCGTAGAAATCCTGGTTGAAGATCAGCCAGCAGGGCAGATTGCCATATTCGAAGCGGCTGACATCCTGCTCATGAAAAGCCGCGCCGAAGGCGTTGTAGTTGGACGCCTCATTGGTGAAGCGTTTGCCGTGGCGGTTGACCATCAGCGTGCCGGGCATGGTCCGTTCATAGGTGAGGAGCTGACGCCCCATCGGGTTGATCTCGGTCGGCACTTCGATCACCGGCATCCACCACGCCTCGCGCATATTGCCGAGCATCGCGCCGGCGCGCATCGCCATTTTCAGGCCGTCGCCGGTATTGGTCTTGATCGAGACCGGATGGGTCAGGGGACCGCGCGTAAAGGCGCGGATCATGTCCTTGTTCCATTCAAAGCCGCCGGTGGCGAGGATGACCTGCCCGGCTCTGACGGTGAAGGGACCGTCCGGTCCTTCAAAGCGGACGCCCGCGACCGCGCCATCCTCGATCACCAGTTCAAGCGCGCGGCTCTCCGTATGCGGCTCGATCCCGCGGTCGAGGCAGCCCTTCAGCAACCGGCCGATCAGGGCCAGGCCCATGCCGCGCTCATCATTGCGGCGGCGCTGCTCCTTCACCTCCGGCGGGGCGGGGGTGGGGACAGGCTTGCCCAGCGTGGTCTCGCCGATGGTGAAGGTGAAGTCGGGATAATAGGGCGATGTGCCGACCCGGTCCTTCCACGCGCCAAGCTCGCCATAGGGGTAGGTCGGGCATTCCAGCGTGCGTCCGCCCTCCGGCATGCCGCCCGGAAATTCCGGGTGATAGTCCGGGAAGTCGGGGATCGCGTAAAATTCGACCGGAGTGCGAGCCTCCAGGAAATGGATCATCTCCGGCCCGGTGTCGATATAGGCCTCGGCCATCGCCGGATCGATCATGCCGTGGGAAAGCGACATGAGGTAGGTCAGCGCCTTTTCCCGGCTGTCCTCCTTCCCCTCGGCAAGTTCATGCGGATTATTGGGAATCCATATCTGGCCGCCCGACCAGGCGCTGGTGCCGCCGACCGTCTCGGCCTTCTCAAAGACGCCGACCCTTGCGCCGCCTTCATGGGCGGTGATGGCGGCGGTAAGGCCCGCCGCCCCCGTGCCCAGGACAATCACGTCATAGTCGTTCATTGCATCCCTCCAGATGGTGCGCCGTTGCGGCGATCTTCGATGATCAGGTCGGACGCCCGCCAGCCGACGGCCATGGCGGGCGCATTGGTGTTGCCCGAAACCGGGCTTGGCATGATCGAGCAGTCGACGACGCGCAGGCCGTCGACGCCGCGCACCCGCAGCCGTTCGTCGACCACGGCGCGATTGTCATTGCCCATGCGGCAGGTCGCCACCGCATGCGTGCCGCAGAGCGAAAGGCGGCGGAAGGCGCGCAATATATCCGCGTCGCTTTCACATTGCGCGCCGGGCACCAGTTCCTCGCCGACATAGGGGGCGATGGCGGGCTGGCGCATATAGGTGCGCATGTAGCGGACCATGGCCACGGCGGCATGCTGGTCCTCTGCCGTTTGCAGCCAGTTGGGCGTGATGGCGAGGGCCGCGTCTGGGTCCGGTGAGGTGATGGCGACATCCCCCTCGCTGGTGAGCCGCAGAAGCTGGCCATAGATGGTGAGGCCGGGCACCCGCTCGACATCGGCGAGCGGCACCGGGAAATTGTCGTCCCCGCGCGCAAAGGTGAACGCGCCCATGTAAAGCTGCGCGTCGGGCCGGTCGACCTGCGGCTCGGTGCGCACGAATGCGCCGACCTCGAACGGACCGGTGGCGAGCGGGCCGGTGCGGGTCGTGTAGTAGCGCAGCACGCTGACGGCGAGGCCAAGCCCGTGGAAATGATGATTGATGCCGCGATCCTTGACGAGGCGGTAGGGCAGGGAGAAGCCCAGATGCTCACGCATGCGGCGGCCGACATCGGGGCTTTCGGCGATAGGCGCAATGCCAAGGGCGCGCAGGCCCTCCGGGTCGCCGATGCCCGAAAGCTGCAGCAGCTTGGGGCTGAGTAAGGTTCCGGCCGACAGGATAACCTCGCCCTGGGCGCGATAGTCTATCCGCTGGCCATTCACGCGCGCGGCGACTCCGGTTACGCGCTTGCCTTCGAATAGCACCCGGTCAACCAGGGCGCCGGTGACGATGCGCAGGTTCGGGCGGCTTCGCGCGGGATTGAGGAAAGCGACGGCGGCGCTCTGCCGTTTGCCGCGCTTGATATTGTGGGGGTAGTAGCCGACCCCTTCCTGATCCTCCCGGTTTAGGTCCTCCTTGCGGGTCAGGCCCATCTGCTCGCCCGCCTTGATCAGCGCCTCCGCCACGGGATAGCGGAAGGTGCCGGTGGTGACATGGACAGGACCGCCCGCGCCGCGCTGCTCGTCCGCGCCCAGCGCATGATCCTCTATGGCGATGAAGGCTTTCTTCATCTCGGCCCAGCCCCAGCCTGTGCCGCCGCGCGCTTCCCAATCGTCATAATCCTCCGGTTGGCCCCGGATATAGATCATGCCATTGATGGAGCTTGACCCGCCCAGCCCACGGCCCCGCACCCACATTTCGGATGGAGCCATGCCCTCCTCGCGGGGCTGCTGTATGGCGAAATGCCAGGCATGTCTGGGGTCCAGCACCAGCTTGCCCAGGCCCTTGGGCATGTGGATCAGCGGGCTTGTGTCCGGCCCGCCCGCTTCCAGCAGCAGGACGCGGACCGATGGATCGGCGGAAAGGCCGTTCGCCAGCACGCAACCGGCGGACCCGGCGCCGACGATGATATAGTCGTAAACCTCGCTCACAGGGCGCGCCGCCCGGTTGCATTATGCCCGAAATCCGCCATATCCACCTCCTTCCAGTCACTTGCCGGTTCCATTCACGCGCGGACTCCGGCATTTGTAACGGATGTTATATTGATGGCCCCGGCGGCAAAGCTGGGGCTTGTGATAGGTGGTTACCGACAGTCCATGCCTCCCCCCGTCGACCATGAAGCCAGAAGGCGGCATATCGCCGAAATCGCGGCGGACCTGATCGCGGAGGGCGGTCTCGACCAGGCGACCGTGCGCAAGGTGTCGGCCGCGGCGGGATATAGCACGGCGGTCGTCAGCCACTATTTCGCGGACAAGCGTGAGCTTCTGTTGCTGGCATACCGCGCGGCGGCGCAGGAGACGCAGCGGCGGTTCGACGCGGCGCGCGCCAAAGACCCTCGCGATCTTACCGGCGCGCTGGAGGCTTTTCTGCCCATCGATGCGCAAAGCGCGCGGGCGTGGCGGGTCTATTTCGCTTTCTGGAGCGTCACCGCCAGCGACCCGGAACTGGCCGCCGAACAGAAATGGTGGCTGGCGAACGCCCGGCGGATCATCGGGGAAACCGTCCGCGACCGGTTCGGCATGCGGGACGATCTGGAGATGTGCGCCCAGTCGCTGCTGATCATGATGCAGGGGCTGGCGGTGCAGGCCGTGTTCGATCAGGATCAATGGACGGCGGACAAGCAGCACGCCTTTCTGGAAACGCAGGTCCGGCTGATCACTGGCGAGGCGCAAAACCAGTAATAGTGAGAGGCGTTGCCGCACGCATATGCGCCTAATCTGTCCCTCCCTTCGGAGAGGAGAGCAGAGCGATGGGCCAGCCCGAAAAACATCCGCTGACGATTGACGGGCGGGAGGCGTCCAACCTGCGCGGCGACCCGATCACCGGGGACCGCTATACCTCCAAAGAGTTCATGCAGCGTGAGTGGGACCATATGTGGACCCGCATCTGGCATGTCGCCGGGCGCACGGCGGAGCTGGAGGAGCCGGGCGACTATATCGTCCACGACTTCATGAATGAGAGCGTCTTTTGCGTGGCCCAGGAGGACGGGTCGATTAAGGCCTTCTATAATAGCTGCCGGCATCGCGGCATGCGGCTGGTCAATGACAGCGCGGCGTCGGACAGTTTCCAGTGCCCTTATCATGGCTGGATATGGGGCAAGGACGGCGTGCTCGCCTATGCGCAGGACTCGCATGACTTCCCGCAGGGCGACCCGTGCGGCAAGCTAAAGCTCAAGGAGCTGCGCTGCGCCACCTGGGGCGGGTTCGTCTGGTATACGATGGACGAGAATGCGCCGGAGCTGCTCGATTTCCTCTCGCCGATCCCCGAAATCTACAAAAATTACCCGATGGATACGGCGGTCCGGGTCTATTGGCTGAAGGTTGACCTCAACACCAACTGGAAGTTCGCGACCGACAATTTCTCCGAAAGCTACCACACCCGCACCGCGCATCCGCAGGTGCCGCCATGGATAGACCAGGATGTCGATACCGCCCGGCATGAAATGTACCCGAATGGCCATGGCCGCACGGTTCAGCCGATGCGCCCCTCGCTGACCGATCGCCTGCCCGACGGCGTGCCGCATCCCTTCGACTATTTCCTGCGCCAGTGGGACATCGATCCCGAAAGCTATCCCGACTATGAGACCAAGGCGATGCAGGGGTGGCTGGACCTGAAGGCGGCCAAGCGGCGGCTGTGGAAGGAGCGGGGCTATGTCCATTACGAGCATATGGACGATGAGCAGATCACTGACAGCCCGCACACGGTGATGTTCCCCAACGTCACCATATCCTTCCTGCCGGACAATCTGGTGTTCTTCCGCACCGAACCGCATGCCACGGACCCCAACAAGTGTACGTTCGACCTGTGGTGCATGGCCTTCCCCGTCGCCGGGCAGACGGAAGTGGAATCGATCATGGCGGGGCCGCAGCCGCTGCGCGAGGCGGAGATGCAGCACCGGATATTCGACGACGGCCGCGGCGTGCCCGAAATCGAAGGGCAGATCGTGTATCAGGACATGATGCTGGCGGAGGGCATGCAGCGCGGCATGCATTCACGCGGCTATGAGGACGCTTATCTGACCGGGCAAGAAACCCGCGTCCGCTTCTTCCATGAAGTCCTCAATGATTATCTGGAAGGGCGAAGATAAGGAGAGGCGCGACCCTCCGGGATGATGGTTACAGGTTGCGGGCATGATATTATCGCTGTGCGCAGCCTTCTTCCCGCGCCATTGCGCTTAATGCGCACAGGGCGGCGAGGCCCCCAAGCGCCAGACTGAACGCGACATTCCCCATCGCCCCAACGGCGAGCATGGCCATATCCATGGCTTTTTCTCCATTCGTTTAAACGCAAATTGCGTGGTTGCGCCCCCGCGCTCCTACGGCTTTGCCGGAAGCCTGCCGGTGTCTGTCCCCCTTTGCTTCCTGTCCCCAATGGTGCGGCGCGGGAGCGGAGCGGTCCATCGGGCGGCGGCGAACGGAGGCTGCCAAGAGGCAGGACGAATGGGTGAATCCGGCGCTTACTGTTGCAGGCCGCATAGTTCCGTTTCGGAGTGAACGGACTTAAATTGCTGTTTACTCAAGGAAAATGGAAATGCGATTCGTTCGCGGTCCTCTGGGGTGCGCCGCGTTAAGCATTTTCATCCGGCCATGATGCATGTTCGTCGCGGAATGTGCGTCCCGGTCGCTTCCCGCACCGCGATTGTCGCAATGGAGAGGCATCTGCGTCCGAAAGGGCAAATAGCGCCTCCACCGCCCGATGAGGCGCAGATGATGGGAAGGAGCGACAGATGACCGGCAATTATTTCCGCACCGCGATGACGACTCTGGCTGGCCTGTACGTCACGACGATGTTGCTGGCGGCCGCCTGTTCAACGTCCGGCCTGGGGCATGGCGTTCTCGCCTGACAGCGGCGGCTTGGCCAGGCCAAGCGCCTGTTCGATGGACGCCGTATAGCTTGGGCCCACCGTGACATTGGTCGAATCCCGCAGGATCAGGGTGACGCTGCGGCCCGCCCGCCGGATTTCCATCACCCGGTCGGGCTGGACGAAAGCCGATCTGTGCACGCGCACGAAAGAGGTGCCGGCCAGCTTCTCCTCCAGGGCCGACATGGTGGTGCGCAGCATATGGCTCCGCACGTCGGTATGCAGCAGGACATAGTCCCGCGCAGCCTCTATCCAGTCGATCGTGCCGATCGGCACGCGCCGGTGGCCATGGCGTTCCGGCACCCAAATTTCCGCGCTGTCATGCGATCCGGCGCCATGGGCGCGCAGCTCCCGCAACTCCTCCTCCAGCATTCCCGCGCGGGCGGCCTGATCGCGCAGATCCCGGCGGCGGCGCGCGCGCTCCACGGCGTGACGCAGCCGGTCGAACCGGACGGGTTTCAGCAGATAGTCGGCGGCGTCTACTTCAAACGCATCGGGCGCATAATGTTCATGGGCAGTGACGAACACCACCTCCGGCCGCGGCTCCAGCGTAATGTCGCCGGCAATGCGCAGGCCGTTGCGGCCCGGCATCTGCACGTCCAGGATCACCAGGTCGGGCCGCAATTCGCCCATCATCTCCAGGGCGGTCGCCCCGTCGCGCGCCTGGCCGACGACTTCCACGCCCTCGATGTCCGCGAACAATGTCCGCAGCCTGTCGAGCGCAAGGCTCTCATCATCCACCAGAAAAACGCGCATGTCCCCAACTCCGGCGGGCGGCGCGAGAGCGAGTCTCTACGCGGCCCAACAGAAATGGTTACTCCATAACAATGAACGCGCCAATGGCCTGCGCCAATGGCCTATCAGATGGGGATATGGATCGCTGCGAGGAAACCGCGGTCCAGCGCGCGCGCAGTAAGGGAGGAGCGCTTGCCATATACCGCCTCAAGCCGGTGCCGGACATTGTTCAGGCCCACGCTGGCGCCGACGGTCGGCCCGCCATCGCCGGAAAAGCGCCCGTCATCCTCCACCGTAATGACGAGCTGGCCGCCGCTCACCCGACCGTCAATCTTCACGGTTACAGGCTCGCTCGACCGGCCGACGCCATATTTCACGGCATTCTCGACAAGCGGCTGAAGCAGGAAGCTGGGCACCCAGATGGCCGCCGCCTCGTCCGTGCAGGCGATGTCGATCGTCAGCCGCTCCTCGAAACGCACCTTCTCGATATCGAGATATTCCTCGATCAGGCCGAACTCATCCTCCAGCGGCACCAACTCGGTCGGGTCGGAGGCCAGCGAGGCGCGCAGGAAGCCCGAAAGCTTCTCCGTCATCTTCTCCGCCTCCGCATTGCGGTTGGTCACGATCATGGAGGAGATGGCGTTGAGCGTATTCAACAGGAAGTGGGGATTGAGCTGGAAGCGGAGCGCCGCAAGCTGTGCCTGCTGGGCCGCGAACTGGGCGTCCACCAGCTTCCGCGACTGGCTGAACTCGCGGCGGCGGGCGAAGGAAAGCTGGAACAGCGCCAGATTGACTGAGAATACGCAGATATAGTTGAACGCGGCGCCATAGGCGCGGCTGAGGTCGCGGGGCAGGGCATACCAGGCGCGCTCGACATTATTGGCCACCCAGCCGGTGAACATGATGTCGAAGGCGGTCTGCACGATCGCGGTCAGCACAACCATGCCGCCCAGGATCAGCGCGCGATACCGCAGGCTGAGGCCAATGGTGTTGCGGAACACCAGAAACAGGGGCGTCGCGAAGATCATGGAGACGAACACGGTCGATGCGTCGAGGCCGATGCTCCGCCAGCCCTCGCCATTATGACGGTCGATCAGGACGGGCAGATAGATCACGGCGACGAACAGCCACAGCGCCACTGTGAGCTGGACTGCCTCTAACGGGCGCGCATCTTCTCTGGAGCCGGACATGTCGGCAATGTTTCCCGCTCCGTCCAATGCGTCAAGCAGGCGAAACGGCCTGCCCTTGACGGTCAGCGGTATATTTTCAGTCATCCGGTCGCGTCCCGATATTCTTGGCTTACCCTCTTTTTATCCAGATGGGCGGACGGGGACAGGCGCAAGGGATCAACATGCCATCCAGTGCGACCAAGTTACGGAAAAATGGCGGATAACAGCCATTGTCGGGTTGGCCCCGGCGGGCGCGGCTAATCTCTGCGACGAACATGTCGGACCTATCGACGAAAACGCATCGCGGCCCTTCCGGTGAGGCGTCATGTGGCCTAGCTAGAGCGTGCGACCCGAAGGGCTCTGGTTTTCCAGGCTCTTTCACTTTACGGCCTGGCCAGCACCCGCTGACCAGGCCGTTTTTTCATATTCCGGGGTTTATTCAGCACCTTGCCGGAAGGCGGCAGTCCGCCGCCGCCAGCCGGGCATAGTGGCGCGCAAGCATGCGGTGCGCCATTTCAGTGACATGATCGACGGCCGCCTCGGCCGCTTTCAGTTCCGCTTTCCACAAGGCGATGAACCTGCTCGGTTTGCGCATGGTCATGTGACACCCTCCTGTTTGGGCCTCCTGTTCGGGCTGATGCAGCATCTTAAGAATCGGGTGCGGTGGCAAGCGGGTCAGCTTCTGTTAATCGTGATCTCCATGGCGTCCGGCGCATCTTGCCCAAAAGGCGCGGCGGACGGAAAGCGGCCAGCATAATCCTTCCATTTTCGATCAAACACCGGACGCGCGGCTAATCTTTTCATAATCGTGGTCCAGCTAATGGAGCCGGGCCGCGATATGGGCGGCGTGATGGGCGGCAGGGCGATAGACGCTCCGGCCGCCGGCTTGGGCGGGCATGTCTTTGATGGTTCAGAAAGTCTGGTGTGTCGCGTTTCTCTTGCTGAGCGCTTGCGGAGCGGCAGAGAATGGCGGGCCTGTGCCGACGGCGTGCATGAAGCGCGGCGAATTTGGCACTGTGACGTCTGTGCAATCCGTGCCGCGCCGCTATCATCCGCCTGGCGATAGCGCGGGCGATATCCACGTTACCATAAGGACCTATGTCAATTTCCGCATGGGTAACGGCGCGAGCCGCATATGCGAATCTTCCGAAGGCGCAACGGCGCTGTCCCAGGGCGACAGGCTATAAGCGGCACATGGACCGGCTCGTCTCGATGCCGACCAAAGGTGGAACTCTGCTCGGAAAGAAGATGGCCGCCCGATTCGACGCTTCATCCGCCGATGCGCTTTATAAGAAGCTCCGGGAGAAGGGTGAACGCGACGCCTCCTATGCCATGCAGGTGTGCCGCCTTGTCTGGCGCTGGGCTGTCCGACACCACAAGATCACTGGCGTGAAAGAGAACCCGTTCGCGGGCATGGGCATCAAGAGCGTGTCGCTCAAAGGCAACCGAGAGACGAGCCGCGAGGAGTACGACCTCTACCGCAAGACCGCCCGCGCCATGGGCTACCAGAGCATGGCAACGGCGGCCGCCCTGTGCTTCGAATGCTGCCAGCGGGTCTGGGATGTTTTCGGGCTGAAGGACGACGACGGTGAGGAGCACGCCGGCATACCGTGGGAGAATTATCAGCCGGGCAAGGCAATCAGCGTCATTCAATCCAAGACCGGCAACCCCGTGTGGCTCGAACTGACGACGGACGTGCCGGCCGAAGGCGGCGGGACTGAATCGGCGGCGCTGTATCCTGAGCTCGAGGAAGAGCTCGAGGCCTGGGCCGCCAAAGCGCGTCGCGGCGCCGATGGTAACCTAACTGGGATCATCATACGGGAAGAGCGGAACGGCGAAAAGTACAAGCACCGCCGCATGTCGAAGGTGCATCGCGAGATCTGTGATGAGGCAGGCCTTCCTACGGACATGACCTTCACCGGCTTCCGGCACGGCGGCATCACGGAGATCGGCGCCTCAGGGGAAGCGGACGTCCGCCCGATTTCCGGCCACAAGACGCTCGCCGTCACGGCGATCTATAATAAGGCGACCGCTGAAAAGGGCAGAAGAATCGCCCTCAAACGGCGTGAGCATATCGAGAAATTGATCGATAAGAATGAGGATTTGTCGGAATGACATGTTGGAATGGATTCGGAACGACACAGCTCTCCCGTTCTCAGAAGCGCGGTTTTCTGCGGGTCTCCGGTGGTGAGCCCTGCTGGATTCGAACCAGCGACCTACTGATTAAAAGTCAGTTGCTCTACCGACTGAGCTAAGGGCCCACGTGCGCCGGGTTGCGCCGGGCGATGCGGTAATGGGCACCTAGAGACGCTTGCCGGTGCGGTCAACCGGCTTTGACCGGCTTGTGCGCGCAAGAATGTGCCGGATCGTAAGGCCGGTGGCCGGATCGCGCCATGCCGGAGCGATTTGGGCGAGGGGGGCGAGGACGAAGCGCCGTTCCCGAAAGGCGCGGTGGGGCACCTGAAGCGTCCGGCTCGCCCACGCGCCGCCGGACCACAGAATGATGTCGAGATCGAGCGTGCGCGCGCCCCAGCGGCGTCCCCCGCGGCGGCCGAAACGCCGCTCGAGCGCCTTGAGATGGGCCAGCAGCGCAGGCGGCGGAAGGTCCGCCTCCACGATCGCCGCGGCGTTGATATAGAGACGCTGGGAAGGCCCCAGCGGCCGGGAGGTCATGAGCGGGGAGATCGCAATCAGGCGCAGCGGCGGCTGGCCGAGCGCCTGCGCCGCCGCCGCCGCCAGCGCGCGGGGCGGCAGGCTGGCCGACAGGGGGCGATTGGAGCCGAGGGCGAGGGCGTATCTTGCGCGGGTCACGTCCGAGCGCCTATCGCCTGGCCATGCTTATGGAAAGTCCGTTGCCGACCACTGAACCGCCGCATGACTGCCCGCGATGCGAACGGCTGGTCGCCTATCGCCATGCGTGCCGGGCCGAGTTTCCCGATTGGTGGAATGCGCCTGTCCCGGCCTTTGGCGACCCGGAGGCGCGGATCGCCATCGTTGGCCTTGCGCCGGGCAAGCATGGCGCGAACCGGACCGGACGGCCCTTCACCGGGGATTATGCGGGCGACCTGCTGTTCGCGACCCTGTCGAAATACGGGCTGTCCAGCGGCAGCTATGACGCGCGGGTGGATGATGGCCTGGCCCTGCGGGACATCATCATCGTCAATTCGGTGAAATGCCTCCCGCCGCAGAACAAACCGACGCCGGAGGAGGTGCGCAATTGCCGCCCGTTCCTGAACGACGCCGTGAAGGCGCTGCCCAATGCGCGGATATTTATCGCGCTGGGCCAGATCGCGCATCAGTCCGCGGTGAAGGTGCTGGGTGGGCGGCTGCCCAAATGCCGCTTCGCGCATCTGGCCGAACATCGCATGCCGGACGGGCGGATGCTGATCGATAGCTATCACTGCTCGCGCTACAATACGAACACAGGGCGACTGACCGCGCCGATGTTCGAGGCGGTGTTCGCGCGGGCGCTGGAGTTGGTGGGGTAGGATTGTTCTGATCGGCTGGAGAAACAGCGTGCTCCTGCGAAAGCAGGAGCCCAGACCTGACCTCCGAACTGGGCTCCTGCTTTCGCAGGAGCACGCCTCCGCCCGAACAGGAAATTCTTTCCAGACCCGATCGCCGGGGCGCGACAGGCGTCAAATATCCTGCGCAATCCGGCCGTACAGTTCCGGCCGCCGGTCGCGGAAGAAGCCCATGCCCGCGCGGTGCTTGCGGGCGCGTTCCAAGTCCAGCGTCGCGATCAGCGCGCCATGATCCTTCGCATCCGCCTCGCTGACGAAATCGCCCCATTCGTCGGTGATGAAGCTGTGGCCGTAGAAGCGCTGCGGTCCCTGCGGCCCATCCTCCTCGCCGATGCGGTTGGCGGCGATCACCGGCATGCAGTTGCTGACGGCATGGCCGATCATCGCCCGCCGCCACATGCGGCTGGTGTCGAGGTCCGCATCATAAGGCTCTGACCCGATGGCGGTGGGATAGAACAGCATCTCCGCCCCCATCAGGGCCATGACGCGGGCGGTTTCCGGATACCATTGGTCCCAGCAGATGCCGACGCCGATCGTGCCGTAGCGCGTCTCCCACACCTTGAACCCCGTATTGCCGGGGCGGAAATAATATTTCTCCTCATATCCCGGCCCATCGGGAATGTGGCTCTTGCGGTAGACCCCCATAATCTCGCCCTGGTCGTCGATCATGGCGAGGGAGTTGTAATAATGCTGGCCGTCGCGCTCGAAAAAGCTGGTCGGGATATAGACGCCCAGATCCTTGGCCGCGGCCCGCATGGCGGTGACGGCCGGATGGCTCTCCAGCGGATGGGCGGTGGCGAACAAAGCCTCATCCTCCACCTTGCAGAAATAAGGCCCTTCGAACAGTTCGGGCGGCAGGATGATCTTTGCCCCCCGCGCCGCCGCCTTGCGGACATGGGAGTCGACAAGCGCGATATTATCGGCGGCGTCATCCGAGAAAGGAAGCTGGAGGGCGGCGACAGTTACCTTGGTCATGGCGTTCCTGCTGATGGCATTTGCTGGCTGGAGCAGTGGAAGCTGCCGCCGCCGGTCAATATGGCGTCGCTGCGCAGCCCGACAATATCCCGGCCGGGGAAGAAGGGGCGGAGCGCGTCAAGCGCGGCCTGATCGTTCGGGCGGCCATAGATGGGGACGATGACGGCGGCGTTGCCGACGTAGAAATTCATATAGCTGGCGGGGATAGCCTCTCCGTCCACCTCGACCCGGCCGGGGGAGGGGATGGAGGCGACCTCCACGCCATGCGCCTTCGCCCGGTCGCGCGCGTCGGCATAGATGGCGGCATTGGGGTCATCGGCGGCGGTTGCCTCCGGAATGCCAAGCACGCCGGGCGCCACGAAGCGGGCGAGATTGTCGACATGACCATCGGTATGGTCGTTCATCAGGCCCTCGCCCAGCCAGAGCATGTCGGACAGGCCAAGGCTGCCCGCGAGCAGCGTCTCGATCTTGCACCGGTCCAGCGCGGGGTTCCGGTTCGGGTTGAGCAGGCATTGCTCGGTCGTCACGAACAGGCCGGTGCCGTCGGTGTCGACCGCGCCGCCTTCGAATATCCATTCTTGCCGCAGGACGGTAAGGTCCGACTGGGCCGCCAGGCGCGCGCCGATATCCTCATCGCCCGGCATCTGATATTTGCCGCCCCAGCCGTTGAAATCGAAATCGACAAGCGCCCGCGCCGCGCCATTGGCGACGCAGATCGGCCCGGTGTCGCGCAGCCAGATATCGCCATGCCTTTCGGTCTGAACGACGATGCTTGGGCCGACCAGCGACTTGGCGATATCGGCATTGGCTTCATTCGCCGCGACAAGGCGCACCTGCTCCCCCCGGCCGTCGGCATGGACGGCATCGGCGAAGGCGGCGATTTCCCGCTGCGCCCCGGCAAAGCCGTCCGGCCATTCGGCGGCGTTGCTGGGAAAGCCGATCCATACCCAGTCATGGAGTGCCCATTCGGCGGGCATGCGGAAAGTCATGAGCAACTCCGGTCGTTCGCGATGGTCCGGCCGTTCGCCATAGGCGGGGAACGCGGCCGCTCTCTACACGATCCGCGCTTGCGGGACAGCCGGAAAAGCGGGAAACTCCCTGATCGATATTTCAGGGGAGGGATGCGCATGCGCTTTGCCGGACGCATTGCTGGAGGGGCAATCCTGCCAGCCCTGCTGTTAATCTCCGGCGCTGGCGCGCAGGAAACGGCGAGCGCGCTTCCTGCCTGGATCGCCGGGGGATGGACCGGTGCGCAGGGCGACGAATGGGTCGAGGAATATTGGACGCCGCCGCGCGCGGGCCTGATGCTGGGCGGCGGACGGGCGGGGAAGGGCGAAACGCTTTCCTCCTGGGAGGCGATGCGCATCGCGCGAAGCGCGAACGGCATGCTGACCTTCTACGCCATGCCGGAGGGGAAGGCGGCGGTCGCCTTCCCCATGGTCGATCAGAGCGAGCGGTCGATCACCTTCCAGAACAGCCGCCACGATTATCCGCAGCGCATCCGTTACTGGCGGGAGGGCGACAGGCTGATGGCCGAAATCTCTCTCGCTGACGGCAGTCAGGTCAAGAGCTGGAGCTATACCCGCGCCGGGGAATGACCCCCCGGCCACGGGCATGGCGCATGTGCCGCTATTGCGCGGCCGCCCTGCTCTTGTCGCGAATGCCGCGGAATTCGTCGCCTTCCTTCCAGTTCGGCCAGTCCGCCGTATTCGCCAGGTCCCGCCCGACGGTATAATAGAGCTTCAGGTCGGCGGCGACGCCTGTCCAGTCCCAGGCCGGATCATATTCGTCCTTCGGCCCGTGATAGCGATGCTCCTCATAATCCTTCGCGGCGGCTTCCCCGGCTGCCTTGCCGCCCGTCACCAGATCGTCGCCGCCCTCAAAATAGAGCATCGGCACGCCCTGCTTGGCCAGGCTGAAATGGTCGGAGCGGTAATAGAAGCCTTTTTCCGGGGTCGGCTCCATCGTCGCCACGCGGCCCTGCGCGGTCAGCGCGCGGTCGAGATAGGCGTCTAGGTCTGACTTGCCCTTGCCCACGACGATCACATTATGCGCGGGGCCAGCCATGCTGAGCGCGTCCATATTGACGCCGCCGACCGTCTTGCCGAGCGGAAAGACGGGATGCTCACCATAATATTGCGAACCCAGCAGGCCGGATTCCTCACCCGTCACCGCGACGAATATCTGGCTGCGATCGGTCGGTCCCGCCTTCACATTGGCCTCCGCCAGCGCGACGAGGGCGGCGGTGCCGGTCGCATTGTCGACCGCCCCGTTGCAGATATCGTCGCCGTCCGGGGCCTTCTCGCAATGGCCCAGATGGTCCCAATGGCCGGTATAAAGCACATATTCGTCCGGCCGCGTCTTGCCCGGCAGCAGGGCGACGACATTCTTCGACATATGCTTGCGCAGGGCGTTTTCGAAGGAGAGCGACGCCTTCACGCCCTTCAGCGGCACGGCCTTGAATCCCGGCTGCTTGGCGGCGGCGGTCAGGGCGATGAGATCAAGCCCGCCGCTTTTCAGCAAGGCCGCCGCCTTGTCCTTCTGTATCCAGCCGACGGCCGACGCCTGGTCCATATTGCCGTTGGGATTGTCGGCCACCTGCTGCGATCCGGTCCAGCTCGACTGGACGACATTCCATCCATAGGCGGCGGGCACGGTGTCATGGACGATGATCGCGGCTGCTGCGCCCTGCCGCGCGGCTTCCTCAAACTTGTAGGTCCAGCGGCCATAATAGGTCATCGCCCGGCCGTTGAAGGGGCCGTCCAGCGTCGGATTCTCATAATCCGGGTCGTTCACCAGAATGATGACCGTCTTTCCCTTCACATCGAGACCGGCATAGTCGTTCCACCCCTTTTCGGGCGCATTGATTCCGTAACCGACAAAGACGACGGGGCTGTCCTTGATGTCGACCTTGGGCGTCACGCGATAGGTGCCGACGACCATCTCCGGGCCATAGGCGGCGCTGACCTTGCCCTTGCCGCCGGTGAAGGTCAGCGGAGAGACATTCTTGGCGGTGATCTCGACCAAGGGCACGTCCTGAAACCAGCTTCCCCTGTTGCCGGGCTTCAGGCCAAGCTTGCCGAACTCGTCGGAGAGCAAGGCAAGGGTCTTTTCCTCGCCCGGCGTGCCCGGCGCGCGGCCCTCAAAGGCGTCGGACGAGAGCGCCTGCACCAGACGCTTCATCGTGTCGATGGAGGGCGCGATGTCGGCCGGGGCTGGCGCGGGCGCTGCGGGGGCTGCCGATGCCGAAGCCGCCGGGCCGCTGCCCTGCGTCGTGGCGCAGGCGGAAAGGGCAAGGAGCGACGCGGCGGAAGCCAGCGCCAGAGAGGAAATACGCATGTCGGGGAGGATCCTCTTTTGATTTTTGGATGGCGCAGGAATGCCACCGGCGGCGAAGCAGGGCAAGGAGGGGCGGACCTGCGCCGGAACAGGATCGATATATCCAATAAGGGTTCGTTTGTCCTTGTAAGGATACAAGCCGCGATGCAGGCAATTTCGATATTGAGAGGGGGACACCATGCGACTTTGGTTGGCAGGCTGCGCGGCCTTGGGGGTACTGGGGCAGTCAGGGGTCTTGGCGCAGGAAAATACAGCGCCGCAGGGGGACGATGCCGCCCTGTTCGGCGCCCGTGAAAATATCGAACAGATCAGCCTTTCGCCCGACGGCGCGAAAGTCGCCTTCATTTCGCCCGCAGCAGGGCAGGGGGCCTCCCTGTTTGTCGCCAATGTCTTGGGAGGCGCGCAGCCCTTTCGCGTTACCGGCACGGACGGCAATCCCGAAAAACTGTCACGGTGCGACTGGGTGTCCAACAGCCGTTTGCTCTGCAATGTCAGGATGCTGGTCGATTCCGAGGCTGGAATCCTGGGCTATTCCCGCCTTTTCGCCATCGATGACAATGGCGGCAATATGAAGGTTGTGAGCAATCGCAGCAACATGCGAACGACGGGATATGCGCAATATGGCGGGCAAGTGATCGACCTGAGCGGACAGGATGGCGCCGTCTTTGTTTCGCGCGTCTATGTCCCGGAGGTGCAGATCGGCACAAAGCTCGCCAATTCCAAGGACGGTCTTGGCGTCGATCTGGTCAATACGCTGAACCTGACCGTACGGCATGCCGAGTCCCCCAAGAGGACAGCGGTTGAATATATCTCCGATGGCCGCGGCAAAATCCGGATCATGGGGATCATGCCCCCCGCCTCCGGATATGGATATGCGGGAAATATCATCAAATATTCCTACCGTACGAAGGGGTCAGAGGTCTGGCAGGATTTGTCCAGTCGGGACGTGTCGACAGAGCGTGGGTTTGATCCTGTTGCAGTCGATCCGGACTTGGACGTCGTATACGGCTTTGATGACGCGAATGGACGCCAGGGCGCGTACCGCATAGCGCTTGATGGATCGGCCAAGAAGGAGCTGGTATTCGCCCACCCCCAGGTTGATGTGGACGGCTTCATCCGCATTGGCCGGGAACGCCGGGTCGTTGGCGCGACATTTGCTACCGAAAAGCGGATGGCCATCTATTTTGATCCCGCGCTCAAGAGCCTTTCCGCGTCCCTGTCAAAAGCCCTGCCTCATACGCCGCTCGTCAATTTCGTGGATTCGAGTGTGGATGAGCGCAAGCTGCTGCTGTGGGCAGGCAGCGATGTCGACCCAGGCAGATATTATGTGTTCGATCGCGACAAGAAAACGCTGTCCGAGATATTGCTGGCGCGTCCGCAGCTTGAAAATAAACCGCTCGCGGTCATGAAGCCGGTCAGTTACCGGGCGGCTGACGGCACACAAATTCCTGGCTATCTCTCGATGCCGCCGGGATCGGAAGGCAAACGGATTCCCGCGATCGTTATGCCGCATGGCGGCCCTGGCGCCCGCGATGAATGGGGCTTCGACTGGCTGGTGCAATTTTTTGTCGCGCGCGGCTATGCGGTTCTTCAGCCCAATTTTCGCGGTTCAGCCGGCTATGGCGAGGCATGGTTCGAGAAGAATGGGTTTCAATCCTGGCGGACCGCGATCAGCGACGTCAATGACGGGGGCCGCTGGCTGGTATCTCAGGGGATAGCCGATCCGGCAAAGCTGGCGATTATAGGCTGGTCTTATGGCGGCTATGCCGCGCTTCAATCGGCGGTGCTCGATCCTGATCTGTTCAAGGCGATCGTCGCCATTGCGCCAGTCACCGACCTTCCCGGATTGAGAGACCAGTCGAGATATTTCTCGAATTTTCTGCAGGTAGATCAATTCATCGGCAATGGCCCGCATGTCCGCGAAGGGTCCCCCGCGCTGAACGCCAGCAAGATCAAGGCGCCCGTCCTGATGTTTCATGGGGATCAGGACATCAACGTCAATATCGCCCAGTCGCGCCTGATGGCGGATCGTTTGCGCGATGCGGGGAAAACGGGCCGCCTGGTCGTCTATTCCAAACGCGACCATCAGCTTTTCGACTCTGCCGCCAGAACCGATATGCTCAGGCAGAGCGACGAATTTCTGAGGGCGTCGCTGGGTCTGGGCAAATAAATGTCCAAAGAAAAGGACGACTGCCGGAAGGAGCGGACCCGCGCCGGATCGGGGTCGATATATCCAATAAGGGTTCATCTCCACTTGCCTGCCGGCCGGGGCTGACCCATCCAAAATCGGGGTTATTTGGGGGACGAACGGCGTGGGCGTCAGACGATATGAGCGGCGCGCGATCGCGCGGATGATGCTGGCCGCGATTTTCATGCTGGCTTCGGCAATCATGGCCCTGCCGGCGAAAGCGGAGCTTGGTCCGGCTGCGCGGTTTGGCGCGCGGCAGGCGGTGCTGGATGCCAGCATCTCGCCCGATGGAGGCTGGCTTGCCATCGTCGGTCCGCTTGGCCCGCGCGGGTCTGCCGTTTTCGTGGCCGACCTCAATACCGGCAAGCAACTTGATCTCAAGCGCATTTTGGCCTCCGAAGGCAAGCCGGAGAGGATCGTGAGCTGCGCCTGGTCCAGCAATCAGCGGCTGCTCTGCAAAGTTTACGCCGTAATGATGCTCGACGTGGGGGAACTGGCGACTGCATCGCGCTATATCGCCATCGACCGGGACGGCGCGAACATGAAGATGATCGAGACGCCGCGCGGATTTGGCGATGCGCTCAACTATTCGCTCTTTGGCGGCGACGTTATTGATATGTCGCCGGGACAGGACGGCCATGTGCTGATGATGCGACGTTACGTGCCTGAGTCATCGCTGGGCACGCGGGGCGCGCAGACCCGCGACGGCCTGGGCGTCGACAATCTTGATACGGCGACGGGCAATGGGCGCATCGTCGAGACTCCCCGGACCACCGGCAGAATTTACCTGTCTGACGGCGCCGGCTCCGTTCGGATCATGGCGGTGGCCAAAGAACAGCAAACGGACGATGGATCGTTGCGCTATCTCTTTAGGCGAAAGGGCAGCCGCAACTGGGAACCGCTGGGCGAGGTTGACGCCGACCAGAACGGATTTACGCCGCATTTCGTCGATCCGAAGGCCGACCTCGCCTATGGCTTGCGGCGGAAGGACGGGCGGTTCGCCGCCTGGACGAAAACGCTGGACGGCGCGGGTGCGGAACAACTGATCTTCGCGCATCCCGGTGTGGATGTGGACGGTTTCGTGACGGTAGGGCGGGAACGGCGCGTTGTGGGCGTCCGCTTCGTCACGGACCGGAGCGAAGCCTATTATTTTGATCCCGCTCTGGAAAAACTGGCGAAAGGTCTCGCCAAGGCGTTGCCGAACCAGCCGCTCATCCGTTTTCTCGACGCCAGTCAGGATGAAAAGCGCCTGCTCATATGGGCAGGCAGCGATATCGATCCGGGGCAATATTATCTGTTCGACAAGGCGACGGGCACGCTCGACCTGCTCATGCCAGAGCGGGGAGACCTGTCAGGCATTCCCTTGGCCCCGGTCCGGGCGATCACATATAAAGCTGCGGACGGGACCATGGTGCCGGCATATCTGACCCTGCCCGCCGCTGGCGCGAAGAAGGGGTTGCCCGCCATAGTGCTGCCCCATGGCGGCCCCAGCGCCCGCGACGAATGGGGGTTTGACTGGCTGACCCAATATCTTGTGAGCCAGGGCTACGCCGTCCTGCAACCCAATTTCCGCGGGTCGGCCGGCTATGGCGACGCCTGGTTCCAGCAGAATGGCATCCGGGGGTGGAGAACGGCCATCGGTGATGTGAGCGATGCGGGCCGGTGGCTGATTTCCGAGGGGATAGCCGATCCGGCGAAACTATCTGTGCTTGGCTGGTCCTATGGTGGCTATGCCGCTCTGCAATCGGCGGTGACCTACCCGGACTTGTTCAAGGCAGTGATCGCAATCGCTCCGGTGACGGATTTCAACAGGCTGAAGGAAGAATGGCGGAACTGGACCAATTTCCGCAGCGTCAGCCGCTTCATCGGCGATGGCCCCCATATCGACGAGGGATCGCCGGCGCGCCATGCCGAGCGGATCAAGGCTCCTGTCCTGATCTTTCACGGGACGATGGATCGCAACGTCGGCATCGGCCAGTCGCGACTTATGGAGGAGAGGTTGAAAAAGGCGGGTAAGCCGGTGACGCTCATCACCTATGATGGCCTTGACCACGCCCTGGGCGACAGCATCGCGCGGGCGGACATGCTTGGCAAGATAAGCGCTTTCCTCGCGGCCGCCACGCCGGGGAAATGAAAAAGGGCGGCCCGGTGGACCGCCCTTTCGAATGTTTGGCCCTCGGTTTGGACCGATCAGCGCGAATAGAATTCGACGACCAGGTTCGGTTCCATCTTCACCGGATAGGGCACCTCGTCCAGCGTCGGAACGCGGGTATAGGTGATCTTGGCGTTGCCGTCCGGCGCCACATAGTCGGGGATGTCGCGCTCGGCGAGGCCCTGGGCTTCCATGACCAGCGCCATTTCCTGCGCCTTCTTGCCCAGCGTGATTTCGTCGCCCGGCTTCACCAGGCGGCTGGCGATGTTGCACTTCACGCCGTTCACATAGATGTGGCCGTGCGACACGATCTGGCGGGCGGAGAAGATGGTCGGCGCGAACTTGGCGCGATAGACGACCGCATCCAGGCGGCGCTCCAGCAGGCCGATCATGTTCTGGCCGGTGTCGCCCTTCATGCGCGATGCCTCGACATAGGACTTCTTGAACTGCTTCTCGGTTATGTCGCCGTAATAGCCCTTCAGCTTCTGCTTAGCGCGGAGCTGGATGCCATAGTCGGACATCTTGCCCTTGCGGCGCTGACCGTGCTGGCCGGGGCCATATTCGCGCTTGTTGACGGGCGATTTGGGGCGGCCCCAGATATTCTCGCCCATGCGGCGGTCGAGTTTATACTTGGCGCTCTGGCGCTTCGACATGTCTATAGTCCTTACAATTGCTACAACGTCATCCGCCCCATGAAAGAGGCGGTATCGATCCCGGTATTTCGCTCTTGTCCGGGCCATGCCGGAAAGGGCCACCGCTTCACCGGGGTGCGGGGCCAATTGCGAAGGCGGGCCTATGGCGGGGACGGGCGGGCATGTCAAGTCCGGGGTCGAGTCTGGCCGGGCCCTCTCGACAGCGGGCGGGCAAGGCCATAGGAGCGGGCGCATGAGCGATATTCCCGGTTCTGAAGTCCCCGGCCCTGACGCCTGCCAGACGATGCGCGATGTCCGCGCCGGCGTGGACAGCGTAGATATGCGGCTGGTCGCGCTGTTTGCCGAGCGCTTCGCCTATATGCGCGCCGCCGCCCGCATCAAACCCGAACGCGGCCATGTGCGCGACGAACCGCGCAAGGCGCAGGTGATCGCCAATGCCGGGGCGGAGGCGGAGCGGCTGGCGCTGCCCGCGGACGCGATCCGCGACATATGGGACCGGCTGGTCGAGGCGTCGATCGCCTATGAGATGGCGGAGTTCGACCGGCTGAAGGGGTGATGTCGGCGGGAAGCCTTCCATCCTCCGTTCGGTTCTCGACAAGCTCGAAGCGAACGGGCGGGGAGTGATCCAGGCGGGATGGACGCCTGCGCTCCCTACCGCTCCCGCGGGTTCGCCAGGGTGGACCAAACGCCGCGCAGGGTCCGCACCTCCAGGCTGTTCCAGCCCGGCTTGGTCAATACGCCGCGCAAGGTACGCTTCGTGGCGGGCGTGCGGTCCGGCGGATAGAAATAGCCGGCCTTGTCCAGCATCGCCTCAAGCTGGGCGATCATGCCGTCCAGTTCCTCCTGCGGCGCGGGAACGCCAAGGTCGCTGATCGTGGGCGAGGCAAGGGTTTGCCCCTTCGACCATTCATAGGCGCACAGGATCACTGCCTGGGCCAGATTGAGCGATCCGAATTCCGGGTTGATCGGCACCGTCAGTATCTTGCGGGCAAGGGCCACATCGTCGGTCTCCAGCCCCGACCGCTCCGGGCCAAAGACGATGGCGCTGCGGCCCTGCGCGCTGTGGATCTCGCGCGCGGCTTCCTCCGGCGTCACGACCGGCTTGGTCACGCCCCGCTTGCGCACGGTGGTCGCGTAGACATGCGGGCAATCGGCGACCGCCTCCGCCAGTGAGGCAAAGACCTGCGCCTTTTCCAGCACGACGTCCGCGCCCGATGCGGCGGGGCCTGCGTCGGGATTGGGCCAGCCGTCGCGGGGTGACACAAGGCGCATTTCGGTAAGGCCGAAGTTCAGCATCGCCCGCGCAGCCTTGCCGATATTTTCGCCGAGTTGGGGGCGGACGAGGACGATGATGGGGGAGGGGGACGTTTCATCAACTGCGCCCTCACATTGTTCCGTCTCCTCCGTTCGCCCTGAGCGAAGTCGAAGGGCTTCGCCGAGCGCAGGCGAGGCTTGCGATACCGATGCCTTTCTCAATCGGTCCCAGTTTTCTGCGATCAACGCTTCCTTCTTCTTGCGTGACCAGCCTTTGATCTGGATTTCTGAAGCCATTGCTTCAGCGCGCGACGTGAATTCGGCTGACCAGACAAGTTCAAGCGGCCGGCGATCATGGGTGTATCCCTTTAAAGCGCCGGATTGATGCTGCCCGATCCGTGTTTCGAGATCGTCCGTATGACCGGTATAGTAAGAGCCGTCGGCGCATCTGAGGATGTAGGTATAGAAAGACATGGGGGGTCAGGGGTCTCGCTTCGCTCGACCAAGCCCTTCGACTTCGCTCAGGGCGAACGGGGGATTGCAGCGCGAGAGGGGCGTGCCCGTATCACTCACCCCCAACCTCCTTCACCGTGCTGGCGAAGTCCTCAAAATCCTTCGCTTCTCCGAAATCTTTGTAAACACTGGCAAATCTTATATAGGCAACGCTGTCCAGGCCCTTCAGCCCCTCCATCACCATTTCGCCGATGCGCTGGGCGGGGACTTCGTTGTCGCCGCTGGTTTCTAGGCGGCGCTGGATGCCGGAGATCAGCTTTTCCATGCGCTGTGGGTCGATCGGCCGCTTGCGGCAGGCAATGCCGATCGAGCGGGCGAGTTTGTCGCGTTCGAAGGGTTCCCGGCGGCCCTCGCTCTTCACCACCCACATTTCGCGGAGCTGGATGCGTTCGAAGGTGGTGAAGCGCGCGCCGCACGCCTCGCACTGGCGGCGGCGGCGGATGGCCGCGCCATCGTCGGTGGGACGGCTGTCCTTCACCTGGCTGTCTTCATGGGCGCAGAAGGGGCAACGCATAGAACTGAGTTTACTCCGTTCGCCCTGAGCGAAGTCGAAGGGCTCCGCCGAGCGTTAGCGAGGTGATTGCCTTCGCTAACGCTCAGGCGAGGGCTTCGACAAGCTCAGCCTGAGCGGAATCTATACTACCCCTCGTAAATCGGGAAGCGGGCGCAAAGGGCGGCTACGCGCTCGCGCACATTGGCCTCGACCGCTGCATCGCCCGCCTCGCCCTTGTCGCGCAGGGCGGCGAGGACGTCGGCGATCATGTCGCCGATCGCCTGGAACTCCGCGATGCCGAAGCCGCGCGTGGTGCCCGCCGGAGAGCCGACGCGGATGCCGCTGGTCTTAGTCGGGGGCAGGGGGTCGCCCGGCACGCCATTCTTGTTGCAGGTGATGAAGCTGCGCTCCAGCGCCTCGTCCGCATCCTTGCCGCTGATGCCATAGGGGCGCAGGTCGATGAGGGCGAGGTGCGTGTCCGTCCCGCCGGAAACCACGGCAAGCCCGCGCTCCTCCAGCTTGCTGGCCAGCGCCTTGGCATTGGCGACGATGGCATGGGCGTATGTCTTGAACTCAGGGCGCAGCGCCTCGCCGAAGGCCACGGCCTTTGCGGCGATGACATGCATCAGCGGGCCGCCCTGAAGGCCGGGGAAGATGGCCGAGTTGATCTTCTTCGCGATCGCCTCGTCATCGGTCATGATCATGCCGCCGCGCGGGCCGCGCAGGGTCTTGTGCGTGGTGGTGGTGACGACATGGGCATGGCCGAACGGCGTCGGGTGCGCGCCGCCCGCGACCAGACCCGCGAAATGCGCCATGTCGACCATCAGCAGCGCGCCGACCTTGTCCGCGATGGCGCGGAAGCGGGCGAAGTCGATGTGGCGCGGATAGGCGGAACCGCCCGCGATGATCAGCTTGGGCTGGCTGTCGACGGCGATCTTCTCGACCTCGTCATAATCGATGACATGCGTGTCCTCGCGCACGCCATATTGCACGGCGTTGAACCATTTGCCCGACATGCTGGGCTTCGACCCGTGGGTCAGGTGTCCGCCTGCGTCCAGGCTGAGGCCCATGATCGTCTCGCCGGGCTTCACCAGCGCCAGCATGACGCCGCCGTTCGCCTGCGCGCCCGAATGCGGCTGGACATTGACGAAGCCGCAGTTGAACAACTGCTTGGCGCGGTCGATGGCGAGCTGCTCCACCTCGTCGGAGGGCGCGCAGCCCTGATAATAGCGCTTGCCCGGATAGCCTTCCGCATATTTGTTGGTAAAGACGCTGCCCTGCGCCTCCAGCACCGCCTTCGACACGATATTCTCCGACGCGATCAGCTCGATCTGCGTCTTTTCGCGCTTCAGCTCATGGGCGACGCCGGCGGCGACGGCGGGATCGACCTCCGCAAGCGAGCGGGTGAAGAAGCCGTCGGGACGGATGTCATTGGCGGCGGAAAGGGCTGGGCTGCTGCTCATGGAGTGGATCCTTTCAAAGCGCTGGCTGGGAGAGTTTGTCGACGCGGCCTTCATGGCGCCCGCCGGCGAAATCGGTGGTGAGGAATGCAGTGACGCAGGCTTTCGCCATGTCCGGCCCGGTCAGGCGGGCGCCCATGGCGATGACGTTGGCATTGTTATGCTCGCGCGCAAGGGCGGCGGAGAGCGGCTCGGAGACCAGCGCCGCGCGGCAGGCCGGATTGCGGTTGACCGCGATGGAGATGCCGATGCCGGACCCGCACAGCGCAATGCCGCGCTCGGCCGCGCCGCTCGCAACCGCCTGGGCCAGCTTGTAGCCGAAATCGGGATAGTCCACCCGCGCGTCGGTGGCGGGACCAAGGTCGTCGACCTCATGCCCTTCCTCCCGCAACCAGCCGGTCAGCAGGGCTTTCAGCTCGATGGCTGCATGATCGGAGGCGATGGCGATTTTCACCCTGTTGCGGACCCTTCAACGATGCGGTGATTCGAATGGCGCCTATCTAGGCGCGCTGTCACACAATTGCCACCGGACAAAGCCCGCCCTATGGCGAGGCCATGTCTGGAACCATCCTGTCCCTTCTGATGCTGGCCGGCGTGGCCCTGACCGGCGGCGGCGTCTATCTTCTGGTGAAGAAGATAGACCGCAAGCGCGGTATATTGATGGTGATTGCGGGCCTGGTGATGTTCGGCAATGTCGCCATCTGGGCCGTGCCGGTCTAGGCTGTCCCACTTTCCCGTTCGGGCTGAGCGAAGTCGAAGCATTCTGCTGAACGCAGTGAAGCGCCTCGCCTTGCTCGGCCGGACCCTTCGACTTCGCTCAGGGTGAACGGATGTTGTGACTAGCTCAGCGAATGGGCGAATCCGGCGACAGGCGCATGTCGAGATAATTGTCGACCGACTTCATGAGCTGGTCCAGCTCATGCTCGAAAAAGTGATTCGCGCCGCGAATCTCGTCATGATGGATGGTGATGCCCTTCTGCGTGCGCAGCTTGTCGACCAGCTTCTGCACCGCGCCAGCCGTCACCACCTCGTCCGACGTCCCCTGCACGATGATGCCAGACGCCGGGCAGGGCGCGAGGAAGGAGAAATCATACATGTTGGCGGGCGGCGCGACGGAGATGAAGCCGCGCACTTCCGGGCGGCGCATCAATAGCTGCATGCCGATCCACGCGCCGAAGGAGAAGCCGGCGATCCATGTCGTCTGCGCCTCCGGGTGGAAGCTCTGCACCCAGTCGAGCGCGGACGCCGCATCGCTGAGTTCGCCAATGCCATTGTCGAACGTGCCCTGGCTGCGGCCGACGCCGCGGAAGTTGAAGCGCAGGACGCCGAAGCCGCGCTTCACGAACGTCTTGTAGAGCGCCTGGGTGATGCGGTCGTTCATCGTGCCGCCGCCCTGCGGATGCGGGTGCAGGATCATGGCGATGGGTGCGCGGGGGCGCGGCGGAGGGCTGAAGCGCCCCTCCAGTCGACCTTCGGGACCGGGGAAAATTACGTCTGGCATGGCACCTGGCTGGCAACGGTGGATGCGACCCCCATAGTTTCGATGGTGGCGCTGGATTGGTGGCCTATATAGAAGTGAGCATCCAATTAGCAATAAAATGAGTAGCACGCCCCTTGGACGACCGGCTTTACCTTGATCACGCCGCGACAACGCCTGTTTCCAAAGCCGCGATAACCGCCATGTCGGACGCCTTCGGGCGCTGGGCCAATCCCTCCTCTCCCCATGCCGACGGGCGGGCGGCGCGGGCCGCGCTGGAGGATGCGCGCAAGAGGATTTGCGCTGCGCTGGATTGGGACGGCGGCATGATCTTCACTTCCGGGGCCAGCGAGGCGATTGCGATCGCGCTGGGCAGGAGCAAGGCGGAGCGCATCCTGACCTCCCCCATAGAGCATGACGCGGTGTTGCGGGTGACGCCGGGGCGCGAAAGGCTGGCGCTGGACGGGCGGGGCAAGCCGCTATTGCCAGAGCAGGATATGGCCGGTGCGCTGGTCGCGATCCAGCATGTCAACAATGAGACTGGCGTTATCCTGCCGCTGGAGCGGATCGCCGCGGCTGTCCGCACGGCGGGCGGATATCTGTTCGCCGACTGCGCGCAGAGCGCGGGCAAGCTGCCCCTGCCGGATGCGGACATGATCGCCATCAGCGCGCATAAGTTCGGCGGGCCGCCGGGCATCGGCGCATTGCTGATCCGCAATCTGGCGCGGATACATCCGTCCGGCGGACAGGAGCAGGGCTATCGGGCGGGCACCGAGAATCTTCCCGCCGCGCTGGCCATGGCCGCCGCTCTGGAGGAGCCGTTCGAGTGGATGGAGGATGCGGCAGACCTGCGGCAAACTCTCGATGCCGCCATCGTCGAGGCGGGCGGAGAGGTGGTCGCGGCGGCCAGCCCGCGCATCGCCACCATTGCGAGTTACCGCATGCCGGGCGTGTCGGCGCGGGCGCAGCTTATCCAGTTCGACATGGCCGGGATCTCCGTATCGGCGGGCAGCGCCTGTTCGTCCGGGACGCTGAAGGCCAGCCATGTGCTGACGGCCATGGGCTGGGATGAAGCGGCGGCGGGCGAAGTGATCCGGGTCAGCTTCGGCCCATCGACCGGCGCGGCGGATATCGCCCGGTTCATGGACGCATGGCGGAAGATCGCCGGAAGCGCGCCACGGTGACGCCCGTCTATCTCGACTATCAGGCGACAACGCCGCTCGCGCCGGAGGCGTTCGAGGCGATGGTCCCGCTGCTGCGCGATCAGTTCGGCAATCCGCACAGCGCGCACCGGATGGGGCGTCAGGCGGCTGCGGTTGTGGAGGTGGCGCGGGACGCGGTTTCGGCGGCGCTTGGGTTGCCTGGCGGCCGGCTGGTCTTCACCTCCGGCGCGACCGAGGCGCTGAATATCGCCATTTCCGGAGCCGCGCGCCTTGCCGGGCCGGACCGGCGGAAGATCGTCACGATCGCGACCGAGCATGCGGCGGTGCGCGATACGGTGGAGGCGATGGCGCATCATGGCTATGAGGCTGTGCTGCTGCCCGTCGGCCCGGACGGCCTTGTCGATCTGGAGCGGGCGCGGCGGGAAATCGACACGGGCACGGCTCTGGTCGCGGCGATGCTGGTGAATAATGAGATCGGCGTGATCCAGCCGGTCGAGGCGCTCGCGTCCCTGGCGCGGGATGCCGGGGCGCTGTTCCTGTGCGACGCGGTGCAGGGTTTCGGCAGGGTTCCCATGCCCGCCAATGCCGACATGATCGCGATAAGCGCCCACAAGGTGCATGGGCCGAAGGGCATTGGCGGCCTGTGGCTGCGGGACGGCCTCACCCTGCCGCCGCTGATCCATGGCGGCGGGCAGGAGGGCGGATTGCGTTCCGGCACATTGTCGCCTGCCCTTTGTGCGGGTTTCGGCGCGGCCGCGCGGCTGCTTGATAGCCACATGCAGAGTGACGCCGCGCATGTTGAGATGCTCTGGAACGCGGCCCTGGCCCTGTTTCCCGGATGGACCGTTAATGGCAGTATGACCCGGCGATATCATGGCAATCTCAACATCCGCCGGGCGGGTCTGGATGGGGCAAGATTGCTCTCCGATTGCCGGGATGTCTCATTTTCGCTCGGTTCTGCCTGTGCAAGCGGGTCAGGCAGGCCAAGCCATGTCTTGCAAGCCCTTGGATTGTCGCAGAAAGAGGCCGGGGGATCAGTGCGGATCGGATTCGGCCGATACACGACGCTGGAAGAATTGGAGAGGGCCGGAGAGGCGATCAATCGAGCGGCGGGCCAACAGGACCTGCCGCCGCAGGGGGCGCTGTAATCTATGGTCTGGGTCACGTTCATCAGTGCCGACGGCAAGAAACGCGATGAGGTTTTCGCGCAGCCGGGGCAGATCCTTCTCGACGTGGCGCAGGCCAACGGCCAGCCGCTGGAGGGTACATGCGAGGGGCAGATGGCCTGCTCCACATGCCATGTCATCATCGATCCCGCCGATTTCGCCAAGCTGCCGCGCGCCAGTGAAGCGGAGGAGGATATGCTGGACCTCGCCGCGTCCGCCACGCGCAACAGCCGGCTTTCGTGCCAGATCGTGATCGACGAGAGTTATGACACGCTGACCGTGCGCATGCCTGCGGAAAGCCGGAACATGCAGGGCATGTGACGCCGTTGGACGTCGTTTCTCCCGCACAAGCTGCCTGAAAACCGGCCGGAAACGGGCGGCATGCGCTGCGGTTTATAGTCCAACAAAGGCGAAGGTTCCTACAAAAGCCTATTTTTAAATCACTGATATATAAGGACGACTTTGCGCAAAAAGTGCTGACACCCTCGCATTCCGTTTCGCATTCGTGCGCTTAATGCGGCCGGGCAAAGCCGCCCCGGCGCCTGTGTCGGCCTGATCTTGCCAATCCATAAGCTTTCCCCCATATGCCGCGCCGGGAGTCGGGCGGGCGCGGTCGTCGCCAACCTGGTCAGGTCCTGACGGAAGCAGCCACAACGATTTTGCCGCGGGTCGTTCCGGCTCCCACCTCATGTCCCGCAAGCCATCGTTTCCACGCGATACGGGCCTTTTCGACAGGCCCGGCGCTTAGGGTTAATAAGGGCCTCATGACCGATTCCCCTCAGCCCTATCGCGTGCTTGCCCGCAAATACCGCCCGCGGAATTTCGACGAGCTGATCGGCCAGGATGCGATGGTGCAGACGCTGGCCAACGCCATCAAGCGCGGCCGGCTGGCCCATGCCTTCCTGATGACCGGCGTGCGCGGGGTCGGCAAGACGTCCACGGCGCGGCTGATCGCCAAGGCTTTGAATTGCATCGGCCCGGACGGGCAGGGCGGTCCGACCATCGACCCGTGCGGCGTGTGCGAGCCGTGCAAGGCGATCGCCGAGGGCCGCCATATCGACGTGATCGAGATGGACGCCGCCAGCCATACCGGCGTCGACGATGTGCGCGAGATCATCGAGTCCGTGCGCTATGCGGCGGTGTCCGCCCGCTACAAGATCTACATCATCGACGAAGTGCACATGCTGTCGAAGAATGCCTTCAACGCGCTCCTCAAGACGCTGGAGGAGCCGCCGGCGCATGTGAAATTCCTGTTCGCCACGACAGAGGTGAACAAGGTGCCGGTGACGGTGCTTTCCCGCTGCCAGCGTTTCGACCTGCGGCGCATCCCGGCGGAAAAGCTGGCCGCGCACTTCGCCCATGTGACCCAGGCGGAGGATGTGCAGGCGGAGCCGGACGCGCTGGCGCTGATCGCGCAGGCGGCGGAGGGGTCGGCGCGCGACGGCCTTTCGATCCTCGACCAGGCGATCGCTCATGCCGACACCAGCGGCGACGCGCCGACCGTGACCGCCGCGCAGGTGCGCGAGATGCTGGGCCTGTCCGATCGCGGCGCGACCCGCAGGCTGCTGGGGCTGTTGCTGGAGGGCAGGGCGCAGGACATGCTGGCGGCGCTGGATGAGCAGCATCAGCTTGGCGTCGAGCCGCTGGCGCTGATGCGCGGCCTGCTGGAGCTGGTTCATGCCGTGACCATCGCGAAGGCAGGGCGCGGCGCCGACGATCCGGCGCAATCGGCCGAGGAGCGGGAGATGCTGGCGGACTGGGCCAGCCAGATCGGCTTCGCGCCGCTGCACCGGATATGGCAGCTCTTGCTCAAGGGGCATGATGAGGTCGCCAATGCCGGGCTGCCGCGCGAGGCGTGCGAAATGGCGCTGCTGCGTATCGTTCACGCCGCCAGCCTGCCCGATCCCAGCGATCTGGCGCGGATGATCCAGCAGGGCGGGGTGTCCGGTGGCGCGGGACAGGCTGCGCCAGCGAAGGATGCCCCCGGCGCTGGCTCCGAAAGCGCGGCGCAATGGCCGCCGACCTTCGCCGCGCTGGTCGATGCCTTGTGGAAAAATTCCGGTTTCCTCGCCGATCAGATCGAGCATGAGGCGCGGCTGGTGCGCTATGCGCCGCCGGAGCTGGCGCTGAACATGGCCCGGCCGGTCGCGGACGATTTCCTGCGGAAACTGACCGAGGCGCTCAAGACCGCCACCGGTCAGCGCTGGGTCGTGACGCTGGCGGAGGGCGAGGGCGAACCAACCCTTGGCGAGCAGAAGGCCGAGAGCGAGATGCAGGCCCGGCAGGCGATATTGGATACGCCTGTGGTGCGGGCGGCGATGACGGCGTTCCCGGACGCCGATCTGGTCGAAGACAATGAGCAATGGAGTGCGAGCGGATGAAGGATCTCAACGAGATACTCGGCATGGCGAGCCGGGTTCAGGAGGAGCTGACCAAGGCGCAGGAAAATCTCGACAAGATCGAGGTTGAGGGCGTTTCGGGCGGCGGCATCGTGCGGGTCACGGCGACCGCCAAGGGCCGCATCGTCGGCGTGTCCATCGACGAAGGGCTGCTTGCGCCTTCGGAAAAGCAGATATTGGAAGACCTGATCGCCGCCGCGTTCAACGATGCGCGCAAGAAGGCGGATGAGGCCAGCCAGTCGGAAATGAGCAAGATGACGAGCGGCCTTTCCCTGCCGCCGGGCTTCAAGCTGCCTTTCTGACCGGCGGGATTACTCCGGCATGATCTGTATGTTCGCCTTCCGTTAAGGCGGGCGGTCCTATGGTGCATGATTGATTGCCGGGGGCCGTGCGCCCATATAGCTGCATCAAAGGCTGGCGGTTCATCGGAACGGACCGGCCAACGGAGACTGCATGACCACTACCTATCCTCTGCTTCCGCTGCGCGACATCGTGGTTTTCCCGCAGATGATCGTCCCCCTGTTCGTCGGCCGCGACAAGAGCGTCGTTGCGCTGGAAAAGGCGATGGAAGCTAACAAGGACATCTTCCTGGTGTCCCAGTTGGACCCGGCCGAGGATGATCCCGACCGCGACTCGCTCTATGACACCGGCGTTGTCGCAACGGTCCTGCAACTGCTGAAGCTGCCCGACGGCACCGTGCGGGTGCTGGTCGAGGGCAAGCAGCGCGCTCTACTCAAGGAGCTGATCCCGGACGAGGGCTATCTGCGCGCCGAGGTCGAGGTGCTGGAGGATGTTGTCGCCGAGGGACCGGAAGCCTCCGCCCTGATGCGGTCGGTCGCCGAGCAGTTCGAAAATTACGCGAAGCTCAACAAGAAGCTGCCGGCCGAGACGCCGGTGCAGCTCCGCGAGATCGAGGATGCGGGCAAGCTGTCCGATGCGGTGGCTGCCAACATCAACCTGAAGGTGTCCGACAAGCAGGCACTGCTGGTCGAGGCTGACCCCATGAAGCGGCTGGAGATGGCCTTCGCCTTCATGGAGGGCGAACTGGGCGTGCTGCAGGTCGAGAAGAAGATCCGCGGCCGCGTGAAGCGCCAGATGGAAAAGACGCAGCGCGAATATTATCTCAACGAGCAGTTGAAGGCGATTCAGCGCGAATTGGGCAATGGCGAGGCCGAGGAGGCCGACGAACTTGCCGAGCTGCAGTCGAAGATCAACAAGCTGAAGCTCAGCAAGGAAGCCAAGACCAAGGCGAATGCCGAGCTGAAGAAGCTCAAGACCATGCAGCCCATGTCCGCTGAGGCGACCGTGGTGCGTAACTATCTGGACGTGTTGCTCGGCCTGCCCTGGGGCAAGAAAAGCAAGGTCAAGACTGACCTCAAGAAGGCGCAGGAAATCCTGGACGCGGATCATTTCGCGCTGGAGAAGGTCAAGGACCGCATCGTCGAATATCTCGCCGTTCAGGCGCGCACCAACAAGCTGAAGGGTCCGATCCTGTGCCTCGTCGGCCCTCCGGGCGTCGGCAAGACCTCGCTTGGCCGTTCCATCGCCAAGGCGACGGGCCGCGAGTTCGTGCGCCAGTCGCTGGGCGGCGTGCGCGACGAGGCGGAGATCCGTGGCCATCGGCGGACCTATATCGGCTCGCTGCCGGGCAAGATCGTCACCAACCTGAAAAAGGCTGGCGCGATGAACCCGCTGTTCCTGCTCGACGAGATCGACAAGCTGGGCCAGGATTTCCGGGGCGATCCGGCCTCCGCCCTGCTCGAAGTTCTCGATCCCGAACAGAATGCGAAGTTCCAGGACCATTATCTTGAGATTGACGTCGACCTGTCCGACGTGATGTTCGTCACGACCGCCAACAGCCTGAACCTGCCTCAGCCTCTGCTGGACCGCATGGAGATCATCCGGCTGGAGGGCTATACCGAGGATGAGAAGGTCGAGATCGCGCAGCGGCACCTGATCGCCAAGCAGGTCGAGGCGCATGGTCTGAAGGAGGACGAGTTCATCGTCACCGAGGAGGCTGTTCGCGACCTGATCCGCTATTATACCCGCGAAGCCGGCGTCCGTACGCTGGAGCGCGAGGTTGCCCGGCTGGCCCGCAAGGCTCTGCGCAAGATCGTCGAGGGCGAATTCACCCAGATCACGATCACGCCGGAAAATCTGGCCGATTATGCCGGCGTGCGGAAATTCCGCCATGGCGTCGGCGAGGAGGAAAATCAGATCGGGGCAGTGACCGGCCTTGCCTGGACCGAGGTTGGCGGCGAACTGCTGACCATCGAGGCGGTGACCGTTCCCGGCAAGGGCATGATCAGGTCGACCGGCAAGCTGGGCGATGTGATGAGCGAGTCGATTCAGGCCGCCTTCTCCTATGTGAAGGCGCGCTCGCCGGGCTATGGCATCAAGCCCAGCATCTTCAACCGCAAGGACATCCACATCCACCTGCCCGAAGGCGCGGTGCCCAAGGATGGTCCGTCTGCGGGCATCGGCATGGTGACGTCCATCGTCAGCACGCTGACCGGCGTCCCCGTGCGCAAGGATGTGGCGATGACCGGCGAAGTCACGCTGCGCGGCCGGGTGCTGCCGATCGGGGGCCTGAAGGAGAAGCTGCTTGCGGCGCTGCGCGGCGGCATCAAAACGGTGCTGATCCCTGCCGACAATGAAAAGGACCTGGTCGAGATCCCGGCGAATATTCGCGACGGGCTGGAGATCATTCCCGTTTCCCATGTCGATCAGGTGCTGGCGAAGGCCCTGGCTTCGCCCCTCGAAGCGATAAGCTGGACCGAGGAGGATGACCTCGCTGCGCAGCCGCCAATGGCGCATGGCGGCGAGTCGGAAGCGGCGATTCGGCACTGACCGGCCCGTCAAAGACCAGAAAAACAGGGCATTTTGGGTCGGTGAACGGTTTTCGTCGCTTTCCCTTTGACTCTGGAATTTTCCTGAGCCTTATTGTCGCGCCTTAAGCCGATTCCTAATTCACCACACCCATTAACCAGAGAAACTAAGGGGGTTCCCAAGGCATGAACAAGCAGGATCTCATCAGCGCGGTCGCCGATGGTAGCGGGCTCAGCAAGAGCGATGCGAGCAAGGCGGTCGAAGGCGTTTTTGATTCGATCACCGCTGCCCTGAAGAAGGGTGACGAAGTCCGCCTGGTCGGTTTCGGCACCTTTTCCGTTTCGAAGCGCAAGGCTTCGACCGGCCGTAACCCCCGCACCGGCGAGACGATGACCATCAAGGCGTCGACCCAGCCGAAGTTCAAGGCGGGCAAGGGTCTGAAGGACGCCGTCAACTAATATCCATATTCTGGTCCGGAGAGGGGCCTGAAAGGGATTTGCGCGCTGCGCATCAAGGATTCGGAAAGGCCGGGCGAAAGCCCGGTCTTTTTGATTCAAGGCTGCGGCAAAGGCCAAATCGATGCTTGACGCTGGGGCGGCGCGCGCCCTATGAGCCGCCTTCTCCTGGACCCTGCGGGTCCCGTGGCGATCGTAGCTCAGTTGGTTAGAGCGCCGGTTTGTGGTACCGGAGGTCGCGGGTTCGGATCCCGTCGATCGCCCCATCTTCCCCGATTTAACGCTATTCAGCGTCTGGCTTTTTGCCGGTTGGCATATTATTGCGATCTCCTGTAATTAAGTTACGAGGATTGAATGACCGCTCCCTGGGACTTGCCGGATTTTGACGATCATGAGGGCGTTCACCTTTTCCGGGATCGCGTGAGCGGGCTGACCGCGATCATCGCCGTGCATTCGACCGCGCTTGGGCCGGGCGCGGGCGGGGTGCGTTTCTGGCACTATGCCGACCGGGCGGACGCGATCACTGATGCGCTGCGGCTCTCGCGCGGCATGAGCTACAAAAATGCAATGGCGGGCCTGCCGATGGGCGGGGCGAAGGGCGTCATCCTGGCGGATGCGGACCGGTCCAAGACTCCGGCCATGTTGGAGGCGTTCGGCAAGGCGATCGACTCCCTTGGCGGACGCTATGTGACGGCCGAGGATGTCGGCATTTCCGAAGCGGACATGATCGCGATCGCGCGCAGCACCCGCCATGTCTCCGGCTTGCCGGTGGGCGAAGGCGCGGCTGGCGGCGATCCGGGGCCTTTGACCGCCTATGGCGTCTATCTGGGCGTCAAGGCAGCGATCGCCGAAGCCACCGGTAAGGATGGCGTTGCGGGCGTGCATGTCGCCATTCAGGGCGTGGGCAGCGTAGGCGGCGGACTGGCGCGTTATCTGGCGAAGGACGGGGCGCGGCTGACGCTGGCCGATGTGAATGCGGAACGGGCGCAGGCGCTGGCGGATGAGCTTGGCGCGGTCGCTGTGTCCGCCGATGCGATCATCGGGGTGGAGGCCGACCTGTTCAGTCCCAACGCCCTTGGCGCGATCCTCAACGAATATAGCATCCCCCTGCTCAAAGCCTCTATCGTAGCGGGCGGCGCCAATAATCAGCTTGCGACCAGGGCGGACGCGGCGCGCTTGCATGGGCGCGGGATTCTCTACGCTCCGGATTATGTGATCAATGCGGGCGGCATCATCAATGTGGCGCTCGAATATTTGGGGCAGGGCGACCGGGATGAGGTCAACGGACGGATCGAACAGATTCCCGGCCGGCTGCGGACGATATGGGCGGAAAGCCGCGCCAGCGACCGGCCTGCCGCCGATGTGGCGGACAGCATGGCGCAGAAGCTGATCGGCCGCGGTTGAGGCTATTTTCCGATCGGGACGCCGAATATCGCGCTGCGCGGCTGTCCCTCTTCGGTATAGACCGCTTCCTTGCCGTTGGCGCTGTAAAGCGAGACGTCGAAACCGGTCAGGGCGAAGCTTTCGAGATGCGCGCGCATGGACAGGTAGGATGGGTCCCGGAAATGCGCGCCGAGGGCGGTCTCACTTTCCCATTCCTCAAATACATGGATCGTTGAGGGGATCAGCGGGTCGACCGACCAGTTATAGGCGATGCATCCCTTTTCCGCCCGGCTGGCTTCGATAAAATTCCGGCTTTCCCGGATGATCGCAGCGCAATCCTGCCCGTCAAATGTCAAATGGCCGGCAATCAATATCCGCATGACGCACTCCCAGGATGATGCGGTCTGATCGGCTGTAAATAACGGCGCGTCACCTGCCGCTTGCGCCAGTCCAGAAGAGGAGATTGCCGGTTTTTGGGCTTTGGCATCGGCCGGGCGGCGTTCTATACCGGCGCAATGAATGACATGCGCGATACCGGTCTTACCCTGAACCCCAAATATGACCGCGACGGATTGATAACCGCCGTGGTGACTGACGCGGCCAATGGCCAGGTCCTGATGCTTGCGCATATGAACGCGCAGGCGCTGGCGCTGACCGTGGAGAGCGGTTTCGCGCATTTCTGGTCGCGCAGCCGGCAGGCGCTCTGGAAGAAGGGGGAGACCTCCGGCAACATGCTGCAGGTCGTGGACGTGCGCATCGATTGCGACCAGGACGCGGTGTGGGTGATTGCGAACGCGCCCGGTCCAGCCTGCCATACCGGACAGCGGAGCTGCTTCTTCCGGCGGGTGACGCCCAACGGCCTGGAAGGGGTCGATGCTGCGATCTAGTTTCGCGCTCCTTCTTCTGCTTGCCGCCTGTCATGATCCTTCGCCTTTGCCGGAGGGACGGAGTTCCGCGGCCTCGACAGGTCGGCAATCTGGCGAACGATCGGCTCTGGAGCAAGCCGCGCTGGAGGCTGGCGTTATCGCCGATGCCGGAAAAACGGCGGTGCCGGGCCTCTATCAGCGGCGGCATGAAGCCGGGCGGGATTCGCTGTGCATCACGCATGGAGACGGGAAGCGATACCATTTTGGGCTGGAGGCGATCTTCGGCACTGAGCAGTATTGCCGTGGCGAGGGCGCGGCGCGGCAGGTGGGCGACAAGCTGATCCTGCGTTTCACTGGCGGTTCGCAATGCCTGATCGTCGCCCAATATGATGGTGACCGGATCGCGATGCCCGGTGTTGTCGACATGAAATGCGCGGAATTTTGCAGCGGTCGCGGATCGCTGGAAGGCGTGGCCTTTCCGCGCCTGCTGTCCGACGCCAGCGCGGCGCGATCGTTGCCGGATAGCAATGGCGAACCGCTGTGCGAGGGTGGATGAACCACTTGACGTGAACGTAAACGTCAACTAATTTATTGTCATGAACAAGATGGTCCAGATCGCGGGCATCGAGATGCCCGACCTTAATGAGCGGGACAGCTATTCGATTTCGGATCTGTCCGCTGAGTTCGGCGTCACTGCCCGCGCGCTTCGTTTCTACGAGGATGAGGGGCTTATCGCTCCTGAGCGGCAGGGCCTGTCCCGGATATATTCCCGTAGAGACCGGGCGCGCCTTGCCTGGATATTACGGGGCAAGCGGGTCGGCTTCAGCCTGTCCGATATCCGTGAGATGATCGACCTTTATGATCTTGACGACGGGCGGGAGGCGCAACGCCGCGTGACTGTCGACAAATGCACGGCAAGGATCGCGCTTCTTGAGCGCCAGAAGGAAGATATCGAGGCGGCAATCCACGAACTGTCGTCCTTCGTCGCCATGGTTGAAGGCAGCGGCGGGCATTAGATTCGCCGGAAGCCCCGCTAAAAAATCACCATAATCGGAGAATAGAGATGCCCAGCTACAAGGCCCCGGTGCGGGACGTCCGCTTTGTCCTCGACCATATCGTCGGCTTGGACAGATATGCCAACCTACCGGGATTTGCGAACCTGTCCTCCGATGTGGTGGATGCGGTGCTGGAAGAAGGCGGCAAGTTCGCGGCCGAGGTTCTGTTCCCCCTGAACCAGATTGGCGATGAGGTTGGCTGCGTACGTAATGCCGACGGCTCTGTAACCACGCCGCCGGGCTTCAAGGAAGCCTATGCCCAGTTCGTCGAGGGCGGCTGGACGACCCTGCACGGGCCGGAGGAATATGGCGGGCAGGGGCTGCCTGCTGTGATCTCCACGGCGTTCGGTGAGTTTGTGCTGTCCGCCAACCAGTCGTTCGAACTGTATAACGGCCTGACCAATGGGGCGATTTCCGCCTTGCTGGCGAAAGGCAGCGACGAGCTGAAGGCCAAATATGTGCCGAACATGGTGCTGGGCAAATGGACCGGCACTATGAACCTGACCGAACCCCATTGCGGTACGGATCTGGGCCTTATCAAGACAAAGGCGGTCCCCAACGCCGATGGCAGCTATTCCATCACCGGCACGAAGATCTTCATCTCGTCGGGGGAGCAGGATCTGACCGAGAATATCATCCACCTCGTTCTGGCCAAGACGCCGGGCGCGCCGGAGAGCAGCAAAGGCATATCACTGTTCGTAGTGCCCAAGATCATGGTGGGCGATGATGGATCGCTGGGTGAGCGTAACGCGGTGTCCTGCGGTTCGCTGGAGCACAAGATGGGCCTGCACGGGAACGCGACATGCGTCATGAATTATGATGGCGCCACCGGCTGGCTGGTCGGTGAGGAGAATAAGGGCCTGGCGGCAATGTTCATCATGATGAACGCCGCGCGGCTTGGCGTCGGCCTGCAGGGGCTGGCGCAGGGCGAGATCGCTTACCAAAATGCGGCCCAATATGCGCATGAACGGCGTCAGGGCCGGGCGCTGACCGGTCCCAAGGAGCCGCAGGAAAAGGCCGACACGCTTTTCGTTCATCCTGACGTCCGCCGGATGCTGATGGAAGCCAAGGCGCTGACCGAAGGATTGCGCGCGCTATGCCTGTGGGGCGCCCTGCAGGTGGACCTTAGCGAGAAGGCCCAGACGGAGGAGGAGCGGCAGGCCGCAGACGATCTGGTTTCGCTGCTCACGCCCGTCATCAAGGGCTACACCACCGACAAGGGGTTTGATGTCACAGTGGCCTGTCAGCAGGTCTATGGCGGCCATGGCTATATTGTTGAGAATGGCGTCGAGCAATATGTGCGCGACGCCCGCATCGCCCAGATATATGAGGGCACAAACGGCATTCAGGCGATGGACCTCATCGGCCGGAAGCTGCCCGCCAATGGCGGACGCGCGATCCAGGCCCTGTTCAAGATCATCGCTGCCGAAGTGGCTGCGGGCAAGGCCAACCCCAAAACTGCGGGCATTGCCGAGGCGCTGGAAAAGGCCAATGGTCAATTGCAGGCCGCCACCATGTGGCTGATGCAGAACGCCATGGCCAATCCCGACAATGCGGGAGCGGGCGCGCACAGCTATATGCACATCATGGGCATCGTCGCGACCGGCCTGATGTGGCTGCGCATGGCGACCGCCGCCGCCGCACTGCTGGACGCAGGCGAGGGTGACGCGAAATTCCTCGAAGCCAAGTTAATCACGGCGCGCTTCTTTGCCGAGCGGATCATGCCCGATGCAGGGGCGCTGCGGCGGAAGATAGAGGGCGGCGCCGAAGCGCTTATGGCGCTGGAGCCGGAGATGTTTCTGGCGGCCTGATGACGACATGCTCCACCTTTTTGGGTGGAGCCTTCGCTGGCGCGGGTGGAACAATGACAGGCGTGGCGGCGGGGACCGGTTCCCTGTCCCGCATGCATTCGATGGGCGCTGCGCGTGGAAAGTCTCCGCAATTCCACAATGCGCGCTGAAGTCCGGTTCCGGCATCGTGGATATAGCTGAACGCCATTGATGGCAGCAGGGCGGGATCGACAGGGAATTTGTCGGCCGCCTTTGCCGGTTCCATCCATGCCAGAATCCGGCACTGGATGCGCCCGCCGCAGAAGGTGTCGGCCAGTTTCGGGAAATCGTCCGGCGGCATCTTACGGTCCACCAGGACGATGAAACCGGCGGATGCTTGATCCACGGCGACCAGGCGCGCTCCGCCGAACGGCTTGCCGATTTGTTCAGGGCCGAAGGAGCGCAGGGGCGCGGCCGCCAATGCCCCCGCTGCCGCTGATGCCGGCACGCCCAGCGCTGCTTCACCATCGGTGGCATGAGCGGGTGAGATGCGCGAAAGCAGGGCGATGACCGGCTCGTCCCCGCTTACCGAACGGCGGAAGGCCGGTGGCGTGCCCCACCATCCAATCCAGCGGAAGAACAGATGGGTTTCGACAGCGGCGACCTTGTCGAGCGTGCCGCTCCAATAGGGGACCACCCAGTCGGTATGATAATGGGTGGAATATCCCACCTTGCCATAGACAGCGCCGGAAAGCGCCTTCTTCGCCAGAGCGCGGGCGCGATCCCAGCCGCCGGGGGACGGCATGCGCGCTAATGCGCCATCGCATGTGAAAGTGAACTGACAGCCGGTGGTGCGCTCGGACCCCTGGAACACCACGCCGCAAACCGTTTTTGGGAAGGCCGGATGACGCAGGCGATTGAGCACGACCTGCCCGACTGCCCGTTCCCCAACTGGATCGTCGCCCGCCTCATAGAGCATCGCCGCCGCCAGACAGTCGGTAGCGCGCGCAAGGGCAGGGGCAAGTCCGGCGAACCTGAACGGACGCGCAGCAGGATTGGGCAGGGTGGAGAAGGGGATGGCGGCGTTGAATGCCCGCGCCTGATCCCTGTCCAGCGCGACCAGTTCCATCGGCTCGACTGCGGGAGGTGGCGTGCGCGGCCGGAAAGCATATGCGCGGGCTGCGGGCGCACGCACAGCCGGGCCGTCATGCCATGCGACCGCCATCGGCACGCCCGCCAGGATAGCCAGCCAGAGCAGCAGCGCAGCAACGCCGGGCTGCCCCGCCGTCTCGGTCACGTCCACTTTCAGCCCATCCTCCGTCATCGATTGCGCGCCGCGATGCGACGGATGGGCTGTAAAGGCAAGCTATTCGGGCAGGAAGTCCGGCACGGACAGATAGCGTTCGCCGGTGTCGTAATTGAACCCAAGCACCCGCGCATCCGCGCCAAGCTCCGGCAGCTTCTGGGCGATGGCCGCCAGCGTGGCACCGGAGGAAATGCCGACGAGCATGCCTTCCTCGCTGGCGGACCGCCGGGCATAATCCTTGGCGACCGCCGGATCGACCTGGATCACGCCATCCAGAAGCTGGGTATGCAGATTGGCGGGGATGAAGCCCGCGCCGATCCCCTGTATGGGGTGCGGGCCGGGCTGTCCGCCGCTGATGACCGGCGACAAGGTTGGCTCGACCGCGAATACCTTCAGGTTCGGCCAGGCTTTCTTCAACACTTCCGCCGTACCGGTGATATGACCGCCGGTGCCGACACCGGTGATCAGCGCATCGAGTGGCGCATCGGCGAAGTCGGCCAGGATTTCCTGTGCCGTCGTGCGCACATGCACATCAATATTCGCGGGATTTTCGAACTGCTGCGGCATCCAGCTATCGGGCGTCTGCGCAATCAGCTCCAGCGCGCGCTCGATCGCGCCCTTCATGCCCTTTTCCTTCGGCGTCAGGTCGAAGGATGCACCATAGGCGAGCATGAGACGCCGCCGTTCTAGCGACATGCTTTCGGGCATGACGAGGATCAGCTTATATCCCTTGACCGCCGCCACCATAGCAAGACCGATGCCGGTGTTGCCCGATGTCGGTTCAACGATCGTGCCGCCGGGTTTCAGCGCGCCGGATGCTTCGGCCGCCTCGATCATGGCTAGGGCGATGCGGTCCTTGATGGAGCCGCCGGGATTCGTGCGTTCCGATTTGATCCACACCTGCGCGTCGCCGAACAAGCGATTGATGCGGATATGCGGGGTCTTGCCGATGGTTTCCAATATGTTGGACGCCTTCATGTGACTTTCTCCTGGCTGTAGTCCGCCTCCCTTTTGTCGGGTGGGTCGAAGGTTCGGGCAAGGCGAAGCTCCGGGAAAAGCCGCGCCCATACAAGTGTAATGATAATGGCTCCCACGCCGCCTGCAATGACGGCGGCTACCGGCCCGATCAGCGCGGCCAGAAAGCCCGATTCCGCTTCGCCCAGTTCATTGGACGCGGAAATGGTCAGTTGCGAAAGGCTGCCCACCCGGCCGCGCATCTGGTCCGGCGTATGAAGCTGGATCAGCGATGTGCGGACATAGACGGAGAACATGTCCGCCGACCCCCATGCCACCATGGCGGCAAGAGCGACGGGCATGGCGTAGGGCGCGGCGATGAAGGCCGTCGCGCCGAAGGTGATCGTGGCGAGGCCGAACACGACCACGGAAGCCAGCATTTTCAGGCCGACTTCATTTTTCAGCGGCCGGAAGGAGAACCAGAGCGCCGTTACCGCAGCTCCGATTGCCGGCGCGGAGGCCAGATGGCCCAATCCGCGCGAACCGACATGCAGAATGTCGCGCGCATAGACCGGCAGCAAAGCCGTAGCCCCGGCCAGCAGCACGGCAAACAGATCGAGCGTGATCGCTGCGAGCACCAGCCGGTTCTGGCGGACATAAGCAAGTCCATCGATCATCTGGGCTATCGGGCGGCGGCTGGTGTCGCGTGGCGATTGCGGCACGCGTCCGACAAGCAGCATGGCCAGAAGCGCGAGGCAGAGCAACGATGCGCTACACGCGTACGCCGCCCAAGGCTCGATCGCATACATATATCCGCCAATGGCGGGACCGACGATCGCGCCGCCCTGCCATGCGACGCTGGAGATCGCTATGGCGTTGGGCAGCACTTCCTTGGGGATCAGGTTTGGCGCGAGGGCGCTGAACGCCGGGCCGTTGAATGCGCGGACGATGCCGACCAGCACCGCCATGGCGAAGATCAGGGGCAGCGTGATCCAGCCTTCATAGGTCGCGAATGCGAGCAGGCCTACGCCGGTTATCATGAGGCAAAGCGTGCTGCGCACGATCATCCGGCGGTCAAAATGGTCGGCCGCCCATCCGGTCACTGGCGTCAGCAGGAACAGCGGCAGAAACTGCGCCAGACCGATCAGGCCCAATTGGGCGGCCGCGGCGTGCGTGCCCATCGTCTGGCGGGCGATATTATATGCCTGCCAGGCGATGACGATCATCATCCCGTTCTGCGCGATAACCGCCGCCAGCCGCGCGACGATATAGGCGCGGAAATTGGGAAAGGTCAGGGGATGGGGCGTATGCGGGGAAGACATCGCCACGTCCTTAGTCTTACCCGTACCCCCCTCGCAAGCGGTGCTTTTCCGCCAAAGCCCGCATCCGTCTCAGCTTTTCTTGCGCGCCGGAAAGCTGCGCCATCTGCCGGGTGGGGGTGTTTCGCGCGGGGCTATTTGTGGCATGGTTAGTTAATACACCCGAATCACGGGAATATCGCGCTTTTGAAGGAGAGCCGCACCGATGCGTCATGTCCTGTTGAGTCTGCTTCTTGCTGCCGTTCCTCTCACGGCTTGTTCGGAAGGACCGTCCAACCAGGCGGTGACAGTGACGGATGGCGCGGTCGTCGACCCCCAATGGGATGGTTTCAGCAAGGAATTCATCGAAGGCTATTTCAAGCATGACCCTTATTTCGCGGTCTATCAGGGGCGGCATGATTTTGACGGACAACTGCCGGACTGGAGCGAAGCGGGTCTGAAAGCGCAGATAGATTTCCTGAAGGGCGCGCTAAATAAGGCGGAAGGGTTCGACACTGGCAAGCTGTCCAAGGAACAGGCGTTCGAACGAGAATATCTGATCTCCGTGGTCAAGGGCAGGCTGTTCTGGCTGGAGGATGCCGACAAGCCGCACCGCAACCCGTCCTTCTATATCGAGAGCGGGCTTGATCCGAACGTCTACATCGCCAGGCCCTATGCCGATCCGGCGACGCGGATGAAGGCTTTCATCGCCTTCGCCAAGACGGTGCCGGGCGCGGCGGTCAACATCCGGGCGAACCTGAAAATGCCGATGCCCGCCAGTTTCATTGATTTCGGCACGGCAGGGTTCAAGGGGCTGGCGGACTATTATACCGGCGACGCAAAGGCCGCCTTTGCTTCTGTGAAGGATGAGGCGCTGCAGAAGGAATTTGACGAGGCTGCTGGCGCCGCGTCGAAGTCCATGCGCGAACTGGCCATCTGGCTGGAGAACGGCAGGAAAACGCAAACTCAGGATTTTGCGCTTGGGGCTGATCGCTTTTCCCGCATGCTGAGCGCGACGGAGATGGTCGATACGCCGCTCGATGAATTGGAGAAGGTGGGACAGGCCGATCTGAAGCGGAATCAGGATGCCCTGAAAGCGGCATGCGCCACATTCGCGCCGGGTGCGGATATTCCCGCTTGTATGGCGAAGATGAATGCGCGCAAGCCGGAAGGAGGCGTGGTCGCTGCAGCGCGCAAGCAACTGCCCGGCCTGAAGGCTTTCATCGCCGAGAAGGACATCGTGTCGATCCCCGGCACGGAAGAGGCGCAGGTCGAGGAATCGCCGCCCTATAACCGGCAGAACAGCGCCTATATCGATATACCCGGCCCCTATGAGAAGGGGCTGCCTTCCGTCTATTATATCTCGCCGCCCGATCCGGCGTGGAGCAAGGCGGTGCAGGACGGATATGTGCCGGGTGAGAAGGACCTGCTATTTACCTCTGTCCATGAGGTTTGGCCTGGGCATTTCCTGAATTTCCTGCACAGCAACAGGTCGAAATTCACCTTTGGCAAGATTTTCGTGGGCTACGCTTTTGCAGAAGGCTGGGCGCATTATGCGGAGGAGATGATGTGGGACGCCGGTCTGGGCAATGGCGATCCTGAAACGCATATCGGCCAGCTTTCCAACGCTCTGCTGCGAGACTGCCGCTATCTGTCGGCCATCGGCATGCATGCGCGGGGCATGACCCAGGAACAGTCCCGCAAGATGTTCGTCGAGCAATGCTATCAGGATGAAGGCAACGCGCGGCAGCAGGCGGCGCGGGGTACCTATGACCCGGCTTATCTCAACTATACGATGGCCAAGCTGTTGATCCGCAAGCTCCGCGAGGACTGGACCAAGGACAAGGGCGGCCGCACGGCCTGGAAAGCCTTCCATGATGGCTTCCTGAGCTATGGCGGCCCGCCCATTCCGCTTGTGCGCGCGCAGATGATGGGCGGTGACGCAAAAGCGGTATTCTGATCCGCAGACGCGCTGGTCCGGCGAGCCTTAAAAAGAGATGCCGAACCGCCCGATGATGGTTGCGCCCGCATGCCGGTCAGCCGCGCTGTCGATGCTGCTATTCGCGTAGCCCAGCCCTGCGGTCCAGAGGCCCTTATGGTAATTGAGCGCAACGCCATGATCCCAATAGCTTCCGTCCGGCCGCAAGCGGGCCGTGCGGATGGCGTTCCGGGTATCGCCGGACGAATGGCCGGCATGGCCGGATAGGGTAAGTGGCGTTCCGGGAATGCCGACGCCAAGCTTCGCGCCAAGATAGAGATTATCTCCCCCAATCGCTGCCTGCCGGGGTGCGTACTGGGCGAGAAGATCGAGACTGGCGGGGCCAAGCAAGATGCCGCCCGTTAAGCCCAATTCGCCATAGCCCTGACCCGATGCGCCGGGAAAGGCATGATAACTTCCCTCCGCCGCCAGACGCCATGCGCCGATCTGCCGCGCATAGGCGGCTCTGAGATCGACGACTACTGCAGCGTCGCCATGGCGTTTGCCATCGGACAGGGTCGATATGTTCGTATCCAGCGTCAGGTCGTGGGTTACCGGCAATGACAGGCCGCCCCGGACAATCGGATCGCCTTCGCTCCAGCTCAATCCGCGCCGCCGCTCGTCGCTTGCCGCCTCCAGGTAGAAGGATGGCCCGTCAAAGGATTGGGCGTGGGCGGCGGACGCCCCAGCCGATACTATGCCGCACAGGATCGCCGCCGCCCACCGGTGCATTCTAGTTCGACGCCAGGTTGCGGATCGCATCCAGCTCCGCAAGCAGCGGCGCCCGATCTCTGGCCGCGACAGCCAGCAGATGATCGCGCACGGCATCATCACGGCGCGCTACCTCGCGTTCGATAGCGGAGCGATCGCGTGTGCAGGCGCCAGGCTGGCTGCCCGACAATTTGTGGTCGCTGGGCAATATGCGCGCCAGCGCCGGGCCGTGGGTGAGCTTGCGATCGACCACCAGAGTCGCGGTCCAGCGGCATCGCTGCCCATCCATCCGGTTGGGCGTTGCCGCGCCAACGGTGCGGGTCTGTATTTGTGTCCGCGCGCTGTAGATGGCGTCCATCTGCATGCCGCGATGTTCGATCTGGACGGTATGAGTCGCGGCCGCGGCGGCCAGTGCGATAAGACTGAAGCTCATGACTTTCTCCTGCTTTGATGCCGGGCTATGTTGCCGATCATCACTGCCGGATTTACGTCCTCACTATTTCCCGCCCTTTGCTGAGGCATGACAAAATTCGATCCGCCCGATGCTTCAGGCATCGCCTTTCATCGTTTGTGGTGCAAGGGCGTGGCGGGGAAAGCTGGTGCCGGCTGAGGGATTTGAACCCCCGACCTTCGGTTTACAAAACCGCTGCACTACCACTGTGCTAAGCCGGCGCGGACGCCCCCTTACTATCAGAGGACGCCGAACGTCCAGCCCTCGGTTGCCGCTATTTCACGGGTGAGCGGCGGTGGCGACCAATGCCGGGCGTCGTCTGATGCTGTGCGCATCCATGCCGCTGTGATGATCGCATCGGTGCTATGGTCGTCATATCGCGACATCGGCTGGTGTGGCGCACTGCCAAGGGCGGCGAGCGCCATGTCCAACAACGCCGGGTCCCGAACCTTGGTGCGGCCCTTTGGACGGCCAGCGGCGCGGGCGGCGATGCTGGTGTAGATCTCAACGATCAGAGAGCCTGCGCCGGATAATGGGTCGAATGGCCATACCGGTACATGAGGGCGCACCTGGTGGAGCAGGCGCATCCCGGAAAAGCTGGCTTTGGCGACCTGCGCCGCGCCGATGGCGTCGTAGACGGTAGAGGGTTTCCCTCCGCCACCGGCGTTGTAGTGGGCCTCGCACCGGCGCAGGTGCATATAGTCCGCCTTAATGCCGTCGGCCTTGCCAAAATAGAAATGGCGGCGGTGCGTACTTTCCAGAAAACTCGCGGCGCCCAGATCCTCGTCGGCGCAACACTGGTCGGTATAGGCCCAGAATTCCTGCGCGGTCTGGGGAACGGCATCACCGGGAAGATAGCCCTGTCGCTCGACAAAAGGCGGCGCGAAGCTGAAATCGAAACCGAACAAGGTGGGCTCGCAGGCGGCCTGAGCCACAAGCCAGTCGGAAACCGCCTGCCGCGACCATGTGGGCATGGGTGGCGTGACCAGCATCGGCGCATCTTCGCCAGGCGTGCAGGTCGCGATCGCTATGCCCTTATGCTTCGATCCCTTCGCGCCCGACCAATCAACGGCTACGAACCGAGCAAAGCGATTATCTGCGCGCGACATCGCGTTTCGCCGCCATTAGCCCCGCGCCTTCGCCCGCAGATCGTTCCAATAGGCGATGCGTTCTGCGATGCGTTTTTCGAAACCGCGATCGGCCGGGCGATAGAATGATTGCGGCTGCATCTCCTCCGGCCAGTAATTGTCGCCGGAAAACCCCTCTGGAGCATCATGGTCGTAGGCGTAGCCTTTGCCGTAGCCGATCTCCTTCATCAGCTTGGTCGGCGCGTTGAGGATGTTTTGCGGCGGCATCAGCGACCCTGTGTCGCGGGCGGATTTCCATGCGGCCTTCTGGGCAGTGTAAGCGGCATTGGATTTAGGCGCGGTGGCGCAATAGAGGCATGCCTGCACAATCGCGAGTTCGCCCTCCGGGCTTCCCAGAAACTCATAGGCGTCCTTGGCGGCAAGGCACTGGATCAGAGCCTGTGGGTCGGCAAGGCCGATATCCTCGCTGGCGAAACGGACGATGCGGCGCAGAACGTAGAGCGGCTGTTCGCCAGCCACCAGCATGCGTGCGAGGTAATAGAGCGCGGCCTGCGGATCGGACCCGCGCAACGCCTTATGCAGGGCGGAGATGAGATTATAATGCCCCTCCCGGTCCTTGTCATAAACCGCGACCCGGCGGTGGAGCAGGGCGGAAAGACCGGCAGGATCGAGCGGTTCCGGGATATCCACCGAATAGAGCGTTTCTGCCTGATTGAGCAGAAAGCGTCCGTCGCCGTCCGCGCTGGCAACCAATGCCTCACGCGCGGCGGGATTGAGCGGGAGCGGGCGCCCGGTCAGCGCTTTCGCGCGGTCGAGGAGCTTTTCCAGCGCATCGCTGTCGAGCCTGCGGAGGATCAGCACCTGCGCGCGCGACAGAAGCGCGGCATTCAGTTCGAAGCTGGGATTTTCGGTTGTTGCGCCGACCAGTGTGACGGTGCCGTCCTCGACGAAAGGCAGGAAGCTATCCTGCTGGGCGCGATTGAAGCGGTGGATTTCATCCACGAACAGGAGGGTCTTGCGGCCGAGCTTTGCGTGCTCACGGGCCGTGGCGAAAACTTTCTTGAGATCGGCGACGCCAGAAAACACGGCCGAGATTGGCTCGAAACGCATGCCTACCGCATCGGCAAGCAGGCGGGAAATCGTCGTCTTGCCTGTGCCGGGCGGACCCCAGAAGATGATTGAGGATAGCCGTCCCGCCGCGATCATCCGGCCGATCGCGCCTTCCGGCCCCGTCAGATGTTCCTGCCCGACAACCTCGCCCAGATTGCGCGGGCGCAGGCGATCGGCGAGCGGGGCATCCTCTCGCACCGCTCCTTCACTCTCCTGAGGTTCATCCCTGAAAAGATCAGCCATTCTTACTCCGGTCTATCGAGGATATAGGGAGAATGACATCTTATGGAACAGGGCTGGCGGCCGCCATCGCACCTCGTTGCCGCTGCCGTACGATGCGCAGATAGGTGTCTACGAGCGCCTGATTGACCTGATCCCAGCCGTAGCGGTCAGCTTCCATCTTGCCTTCCAGCCCCGCGCGGTGGCGGCTTTCGGCATCGGTGCAATAATGCTGGAGGGCGTCCGCGAACTGGTTGATCGCGCCAGGGCGGATCAGGCGGCCGGTGACGCCATCGGTGACAAGGCATTCGCTTCCCGTGGCGCGCGCGGCTACGGCGGGCAGGGCGCAGGCCATCGCCTCCAGCGTCACATTGCCGAATGTCTCTGTGACCGACGGATTGAACAGCATGTCCATGCTGGCCACCGCGCGGCCCAGATCTTGCCCCTGCTGGAAACCGAGGAATGTCGCGTCCGGCAGGCGGTTTTCGAACCAGCTCCGCGCCGGACCATCGCCGATCACCAGAACGCGATGGCGGACTTGACGCGCCTGAAGAAGATCGATGGCGTCGGAAAATACGTCGAGGCCCTTTTCCATCACCAGGCGGCCGGTAAAGCCGATGACGGGAAGGTCATCCGGAATGCCCAGGCTACGCCGCCATTCCATGTCGCGGCGGCCAGGGTTGAAAATCTCCCGGTCGATGCCCCGCGTCCAGATGCCGATGTCATAGCTCATGCGCTGATCGCGCAGAACCTGCGCCATGGAGTCGGATGGCGCAACCAGAGCATCGCATCGCCGGTAGAAACGCCGCAGCGCTGCCACCATCAGCGGCTCCAGAAAAGCCAGACCATAATAGCGGGGATAGGTTTCGAAGCGGGTATGGACGGAGGCCACAATCGGCAGGTTGCGCTTGCGGGCATAGGACACAGCCCGATGACCCAGAGGGTCGGGGCTGGAGACATGGATGAGATTGGGCGCGAACGCCGTGATGTCCCGCCTCAATCGGGCGGACATGCGATAGGGCACCTGATATTCGCCCCGCCCAGGCATGGGAAAGGAGGGCGCGCTCACCAGATCGCCGGCAGGTTCAAAGGCGGGCGTGCTGGTCGTTGGAGAATAGACGCGTACCTGGGCGCCCTGCCGCAGAAGATAGCCGACAAGCCGGTTCAGCGCCTGGTTCGCACCATCGCGCACATAATTATAGTTTCCGCTAAAGAGGGCGATGCGGAGGCCGGTGACATCCATCGACGCCCCTTAGACGAGGGCGGAAGAAACGCCAAGGGCGGTTTGGGGCCAATGCGTTCGTTCCGGCTCTGTTGTTTGCGCGCATCATCTGCCACCATGGTGTCATGATCCAGGCCGGTATGACCGTACATGCTCTTTTGAGAGGGACACCCGTGCCGTTCCGCGATGCGGAATATAGCGCCATAGCCAAAATGCCTATCTCCGGTCCGGTCAGAATCGGATGGCTCGGTCTGGAGGGCGACGCTGTTGCCGACCGGGTGCATCATGGCGGGTGGGATAAGGCCATCCATCTCTACCCGCAGGACCATTATCCGTTCTGGCGGGAGCGCAAACCGGGCCATGTGCTGCTGGATCAAGCGGGGGCGTTTGGTGAGAATATTGCCTCATCCGGCCTCACCGAAAGCGAGATATGCATTGGCGACCGGTTCACCCTGGGCAGTGCCGTCTTGGAAGTCAGTCACGGGCGGCAGCCCTGCTGGAAGCTCGATCATCGCTTCGGCGCGAAGGATGTGATGGCGACCATCGTCAAAACGGCGCGATGCGGCATATATTTCCGCGTGGTGCAGGAGGGGGAGGCCGATGCCTCGGTCGATACCCACATGGCGCTGATCGACAGGCCCCAGCCCGAATGGCCGGTTGAACGCGTATTCCGCCTGCTGATCGGCGGGGGGCATAGAGCCGATCCCGCAGCGGTGCGGGAACTGGCGGCGATGCCGCTGCTTGCGGAGGCATGGCGGGAACGGGCTGCAAAACTGGCCGGATAGAAAAGGCGATGGTCAGACGCAACTCTATGTTTGAAGCCGTTCCAGTGAATAGCCCGTCCATTCCTTGATCCGGCGGATGGCGAAGCTGCTATGCATGGCGGAAACACCGGGCAGGCGGGACAGGCATGTGCGATGGATGACGTCAAAATGGTCCATGTCCGCCGCCGCGACGCGCAGCATATAGTCGGCGGACCCGGACATCAGATGGCATTCCAGAATATCGTCGAACCGTCCCACGGCATCTTCAAACCGGTTCATGTCGTCCTGGCTCTGGCTGGTGAGAGAGATTTCCACGAAAACCTGCAACCCCAGGCCAAGTTTGCGGGGATCGAGCCGGGCGGAATAATTGCGGATATAGCCCTCCTCCTCCAACGCGCGCAGCCGGCGATGGCAGGCGGATGTCGATAGAGCGGCTTTTTCCGCGATCTGGGCGATGGATTGGTTCGAATCGCGCTGAAGCGCGTTGAGAATGATGATGTCGGTGCGGTTCATGGCAGATATTCCTGATAATCGTTCGATGTAGGAATTTTTTCCCGAATTGCGTGAAATCGGATTGTAAGTGGGGAATTAATTCCAGCAAAGATGGGATAAACTGCCGGAGTACGAATATTCGGGAGATGGATGATGATTGTCGGCACGGTGAAGGAGATCAAGAATCACGAATATCGCGTCGGACTCACTCCGGAGAGCGTCCATGAACTCGCCGCCCATGGCCATGACGTGCTTGTCGAGACCGGTGCCGGAGAGGGTATAGGCGCCAGCGACGCTGACTATGAACGGGCCGGGGCCACGCTCCTCCCTACGGCGGCCGAAATATTCGCGCGGGCGGAAATGATCGTGAAGGTCAAGGAACCGCAGAAAGCGGAACGGGCGATGCTGCGTCCGGGACAGATTCTCTACACCTATCTCCATCTTGCGCCCGACCCCGAACAGACCCGCGACCTTATCGCCAGCGGCGCGACCTGCATCGCCTATGAAACGGTAACGGACTCCTCGGGCGGCCTGCCGCTGTTGAAGCCGATGAGCCAGGTCGCCGGACGCATGTCGATCCAGGCGGGCGCGACGGCGCTGGAAAAGGCGCATGGCGGCCGCGGCGTCCTTCTGGGCGGCGTTCCGGGCGTGCTGCCGGCAAAGGTCACTGTGATCGGCGGCGGCGTGGTCGGCTTCAACGCTGCGCAGATGGCGGCGGGACTGGGCGCGGACGTCACGATCCTGGACCGCAGCCCGGAAGTGCTGGAAAAACTGGGCACCTATTTTGAGGCGCGGGCCAAGACACGCTTTTCCAACCGCGCCAATCTGGCCGAGTGCGTCGCCCAGGCCGATCTGGTGATTGGCGCTGTGCTGATCCCCGGCGCTGCCGCTCCCAAGCTGGTCAGCGCAGCGATGCTTAAGACCATGAAGAAGGGCGCCGTGCTGGTCGATGTTGCGATCGATCAGGGCGGATGTTTCGAAACAAGCCGGGCGACTACCCACGCCGCCCCGACCTATGTGGTCGATGGCGTGGTGCATTATTGCGTGGCGAACATGCCTGGCGCAGTCGCGCGCACCAGCACCTATGCCCTTAACAATGTAACGCTGCCGCATGCCCTTCGCATTGCTGATCTGGGGTGGAAGGAAGCCCTTCGCCGCGACCCGCATTTGCTTGCCGGACTGAATATCTGGGATGGCAAGGTCACCTATGAAGCCGTGGCCCGCGATCTGGGTCTGGAATTTGTGCCCGCCGCCAGCGCCCTGACCTGAATATATTCAGGCGGCCGCCAGCAATTCCACCGCCAGAGCAAGCCTGCGCGCATCCTTGCAGGCGATATGCTGTTGCGGCAGGCGGACGGTGGCGATGGCCTCGGCCCGCTCTATCGCGCCGGTCGTGGTCCGCATTTCTTGGAACAACTCGCCCAGGTAGAGGATCGGGAATGGCGGGGGACGGCGGCATGCCTCCGCCAGGGTTTCAAGCCAATAGGCGTCCAGATCGCTGTCGGCGAACACCCGGCATCCCTGCGCCGCTTGCGCCAGTTCGGTTAGCACCTGTTGCGCGGGCAGGCCCTTGCGGATCAGCAGTTCGCGGCTGATGCCGTGCAGTTTTTCCGCCTCATCGGACCAATCCCAATATTGCCATTTCTGGGCCGGGCGGATCAGCCAGCTTTTTGCTGGACCGCCCACCTGCACCAAGGCCACCTCTATGGGATAGGACTCGCCATCCTCCGGCAAGCAGGAAGCTTCGAAATCGACGATCGCAATCCTGTCCAATGCGCGCCTCCGATATAGCAAGGCGAAGCTATCACGAAGATCGGCATCCGCCAAACTGCCCGTTGGTACACTATCAGCGCGAACCGGACGGGTCGGTAAGCGGAATGGAAATTTCCCGCGATCCCGCCGTCAGCGCGAATGGCAGGGAGCCGGTCTGACGTTCGATCATGCGATGAACCCGCGGCGCGTCCGGGCCGGAATGCAATTCCCGGATTATCGCGAAATTGTCCGCATCGGCATGTGTGCGGCGCTGGTTATGCCGTAGATAATCCAGCCAGGTCGCAACATGATAGCGCTCCACCCACAGGTCCGCCTCTCCCAGATCGCGCATCAACGTCCAGTGCCGTGCGCCATCGCGCACGCGGATGCGGCGGCGCTCGTTCATTGCGGTGAGGAACTCGACGATGACCTGCTCTGCAATGCGATATTCTATGGTGACGACAATGGGGCCGCTGCGGGGTTCGATCGATACGGCGATTTCCGGCTCGGACCACAGGTTCAGCAGATCGAGATTGAGATCATGAACTTCCGGAAGCGGTTTCAGGAAACCGGGAACCATTCCGACAAGCTGAAGCAGCGCAGCCAGCAAAAGGGCCATGGTAATGCTGTGAAGCTCGGCGATTTCACCGAATATCCAGCTTCCCGCCGCCATGCCGCCAAAAGCAGACATCTGATAAAGGGCGACTGCGCGTGCGACCACCCATCGGGGCGCGGCCATCTGCACCGACACATTGAGCGTGGAAAGGGCGACCACCCAACCGGCGCCAGCGAGCAGCAGCGCGGCAAGGGTGAGGGGAAGCCATGTGCTGATCGCGGCTATGGCCGCCCCGGCGCTGATGACGACCGTCGCCAGCCGGACGATCCATTCCGTCGAAAACCGCTCACGCAGCGCACGGCTGTTGAGCGCCCCGATGACCGCTCCGACGCCGAAGCTGCCCAGCAGCGCGCCGTAGGAAAGCGGGCCGCCCGTCACAAGGTCGCGCGCGACGAGCGGCATCAGGGCGGGCACAGCGCTGGAGGCCAGGCCGAACAGGCCGGCGCGGGAAATGATGTTGCGGAGATTGGGAGACATGGCGACGTAGCGGATGCCCGCATTCATCGCTGCGCCCAGATTTTCACGCGGCAGCGCACGGGCGGGCCGGGTGGGCCGCCAGCGCGCGAGGACCACGATCAGGCCAATATAACTGATCGCGTTGACAAGGAAGGCCGCTGCCGCTCCGGCTGCCGCGACGATGGCGCCGCCGATCGCCGGCCCCGCGCTGCGGGCGATGTTGAAACCCATGGCGTTCAGCGCCACTGCTCCGGGCAGCGCCGGTCTTGGCACCATATCGCCCACCGACGCCTGCCACGCCGGACCGTTCAGCGCTGTCCCGCATCCAATCAGGAAAGTGAAGGTCAACAAAAGCCAAGGCGTCAGCAGGCCATACCAGGCGAAGATCGCCAGCGCCGCCGATACGGCGAGCATGAATATCTGCGCCCACAGCATTACAAGACGCCGGTCGAGATTGTCGGCGACCGCGCCCGCCCAGAGGGACAGTAGCATGATGGGCAGAGTCGTGGACGATTGCACCAGCGCCACCATGGCGGGTGAACTCGCCAGCGAAGTCATCATCCATGATGCGCCGACGGACTGGATCAATCCTCCCAGGTTCGACCCCAGGCTGGCGATCCACACCATGCGGAAGATGGGAATCGAAAACGGGCCCGGTGGACGATAGTCCTCCGATGGCTGTGACGGGTTGTCGGTCATGATGTCGACCCTATGCGGCCATCAGGCAGTCGCCGCCTGATGGCATGACAAGCGGGTTGCAAGAGTTTATTGCGCCAATTCTGCTTCAATCGCGGCGACAAGGGCTGCATCGTCCGGTGCAGTCGTCGGGGCGAAGCGTGCCGCGACTTTTCCGTCCCGTCCGATCAGAAATTTCTCGAAATTCCACAGCACTTCCGGTTCGGGATTTGGCGTCATGCCATATCCGCGCAATTTTTCCCGGAAAGAATCGCCATCGCCCTGCGCCTTTGGCATGGCGGATGTCAGTGCCTCATATAGCGGATGCTTGCCTTCCCCTACGATGCTCATCTTGGCGAACATCGGAAATTTCACGGCATAATTGGTCTGGCAGAACTGGGCGATTTCTTCCTCGGTGCCGGGTTCCTGTCCGGCGAAGTCATTTGCCGGAAACCCCGTCACCACCAGGCCCTGATCAGCATAGGTCTCGTGGAGCTTTTCCAGTCCCTCATATTGCGGCGTCAGCCCGCATTTTGACGCGACATTCACGACAAGAACCACTTTGCCCGCATAGGCGCCCAGCGAACTGTCCTCGTTGCGGATCGTCTTGAGGGGGATATCCTGCAGGGCAGTGGTCATCGCATGTCTCCTTTATATGGTTGTCTGAATTAGGCAGGGGGCGGGCTATGGACAAGCGTAATCGCCGCCCCTTGGCGTCATCCTTCTATATCGCCTGTCCCGCCGCCCATCCGCTCGCCCAGGCCCATTGGAAATTATATCCGCCCAGCCAGCCGGTCACGTCGACAGCTTCTCCGATGGCGTAAAGACCTGGCAGGCGGCGGCTTTCCATTGTCTGGGATGAAAGGTCCGCGGTGCTGATGCCGCCAGCGGTGACCTCAGCCTTGGCGAATCCTTCCGTGCCATTAGGATGGAATTGCCAGTTGGCGATGCGCTGCTCCACCGCGTCGATCATCCGGTCGGGCTGATTGCCAAGCTCGCCAGGAAGCGCCGCCTGATCGGCGAGGGCGTCCGCAAGCCGGGTCGGCAGGCAATCCGACAATATCGAGCGCAGAGATGAGCGGGGCCGTGCGCGCTTGGCTTCCTTCAGCCAGCCTGCGTTGCGGTCCGGCAGGAAATCGATGCCCACGGCTTCGCCATGCCGCCAATAGGAGGATATCTGCAATATCGCTGGGCCGGACAGCCCTTTGTGCGTGAACAGCGCTGCTTCCCGGAAACTGGCCTTGCCCGCCCGCGCGGCGACTGGCGCGGATACGCCGGAAAGCGCCCGGAACAGGGTCTCCTCGCCGCCCAGCGTCAGTGGCACGAGGGCGGGGCGAGGTTCCACAATCTTCATGCCGAACCGGCGGGCGACGTCATATGCAAAACCGGTCGCACCCATTTTCGGAATGGAGGGGCCGCCCGTGGCCAGCACAAGGGCGGGTGCGGACGCCTCGTCCGCGCCGCAGCTTATACGATACCGTCCGTCGGCATGGTCGATGCCGGTGATTGTACGATTTACGGCTATGTCGACTGCTGCCGCCGGACACTCCTCCAGCAGCATCGCAACGATCTGTCGCGCGGAGCCGTCACAGAAAAGCTGGCCCAGTGTCTTTTCATGCCAGGCGATGCGATGGCGATCGACCAGGGCGATGAAATCCTCCGGCCGGTATCGGCCAAGCGCGGATTTGGCGAAATGCGGATTGGCGGACAGGTAGCGGTCCGGCGCCACATGCAGATTGGTGAAGTTGCACCGGCCGCCGCCGGAAATGAGGATTTTCTTCCCCACCTGATCGGCATGATCGATTAGAAGAATCTTGCGACCCCTTTGTCCGGCCGTCGCCGCGCACATCAGTCCCGCCGCGCCGGCCCCAAGCACTATCGCGTCATAATTATGGGGCAAGCGAACCTTCTGCGACCTCGATGTCGAGAATCTCCAGTGCATCGGCAACGCCGTTAAATGGCGCGGTCTCGCCCACGGCTCCGCCGATCAGGGCGCGCGCCAGAGGAGCCGAGAAGGCGATGAGGCCAGATGCAGGGTCTGCCTCGTCATGACCGACAATGGCGATGCTGCGTTTTTTGCCGCCCATCATGAAGGTCACGCGCGATCCGATGCCCGCCTCGCCCTCTGCAGGGGATGGCGCGATTTCCGCTGTGGTAAGGCGCGTGTCCCAGTAACGCAGGTCGCGTTTCAGCCGGTCGCGTTCCGCATCGGTGGCGGCTTCTTCTATGGCGGTGCGCACCGCCTCTGCCTTCTGGGCCAATATCGCCTTCCCACGCGGCGTGACGAGATTGGGGCCGGGAGGTATCGGAATCTCAAACTTGGGTTCCAGATGTTCCTCATCGCTTTCACGGCGAAATGCGACGCTCATGTCTGTGTCCTTGCGGCCCTGGGCCAATATGTTTGTGGTGAGTTCCACCCGTTGCCGGTGGCGGATGAAATACAGCATTGGCCGGCTTGCGCCAGTAGCGGCGTGGCCGGACGCGCCGTTTGGGAGGATGGCGTGAGGGATATCGGCGGTTGGACCGTTCCTGTGTCATGAAGGTCTTGGTCATTCCGACTCGACATGTTCAGGGGGACAATGATGGACAGAAGAAGCTTTCTCGGTCGCGGTATGCTGGGCGCCGGCGCTCTTGGTCTGTCGGCGGGCGGGCCGACGCGCGCCGCATCGCTTCTGCTTGATCGCGATTCCCATATCATACCCATCCGTGCATCGATTGACCGGATGTTCCGCGTGACGGTGTGCCTGCGCCCGTTTCGCGCGGCGGGACCCAGGATTGAGGCCGAGGAAGTCGGCCGCAAGCTGGTCATCCACAATTATGGGCATGGCGGGAGCGGATGGTCGTTGTCCTGGGGATCGGCGGCAGTGGCCGTCGGAAAGGCCATGGAGGTCAGCCCGAAAGAGGTGGCGGTGATCGGCGCGGGGGCGATGGGTCTTACCGCTGCATTGACCGCGCAGCGGGCAGGGCTGGCGGTCACCATCTATGCGAAGGAACAGTTTCCCGATGTCCGGTCGGCCAGGGCCACGGGAACATGGTCCCCCGATTCCCGCGTCGCGATGGAGAAGGATGTCGATTCCGGCTTTGGCGATCGCTGGGAAAGCATGGCGCGGACCTCATTCGCCGCATTTCAGGGTTTTCTGGGATCGGCCGGAGATCCGGTCGAGTGGACGGATCGCTATGCCCTTTCCGACCTTTCCCCTGTTCAGCGGCAGGCGGCTCCGCCGGAAGAAGCAACCGGCTTTTCGCGCCTCGAACATCGTCTTCACGACATCACCCCGCGTTCGCAGCCGCTGGGGCCGGGCGAACATCCGTTTCCGACCGCGTTCGCCTATCGCAACAGTTCTTTGACCTTCAACGTCGCCGATCTTTCGCGGCAACTGATGAGCGACTTTCTGATCGCGGGCGGCAAGGTGGTGCCGATGACCTTCCACGAGCCGAACGACATCATGAAGCTGAAGCAGAAGGTCATTATCAACTGCACCGGCTATGGCGCGAGGGCGCTATGGAAGGATGAGAGCGTCATTCCCGTCCGCGGCCAGATTGCGTGGCTTATCCCTCAGGCTGGCGTCACCTATGGGGTATACCACAAATCGCTGAACATTCTGGCCCGGCGCGACGGCATCGTCGTGCAGGAAGTGGGAGAGAATGACTGGTTCGGCTATAATGACGCGAACGAGACGCCCGATCGCCAGGCGGCCGAAACGTCTGTGAGGCAGGTGGCTGAGTTGTTTGCGCCCCGCCCCGCCGCTGCTTGACCAGATGGGAGGTCGGAACCTCTCAGCCCGCCAGAAATAGGAGGCGTTTGATCCGGTTGCCTGAGCCGTTTCGGGAGCAAAACCATTTCCTGTCCGTTTCAGCGTTGTCGCGAACCGGAGGACCCTTATGCCTATTTCCAAACCCCTATTGTCCACAGTTCTTATCGGCCTGGTGCTGGCGCTGGCCGCTCGGCGTGCGGCAAGATCGCAAGGACCGCAGGTCGTATTCAATTAGGACAAACCGACTCGCGCGAATCGTTGTTGAGATGGTCGATCCCGCAGCAAGTCTCCGGCGATCTTTCCGCTGCTCACCAGCCATTTAGGATAAAATAGCGGCATACCTTGGTCTTAGTGCGGGGAGTGGCCCCTTCAAATTAACCATTTGTTAACCATTATTCTTCACGTCTGCGATTCTAGTTAAAAGAAGATTAACCAAAATAGGTCGCGATCATGATGTTTATTTCTGGCTTGATCATCGGAGCGGGGCTGGTTGCCTGGTTTGTTGCGGACGGTGGCCGGGACGACTGGCTTGCCTGAGCCTTCGTGGGGTTAAAGAGCCGCCCACGCTGATTATTTTTCGTCCGGGGCGCTGCATGCTTTCCGGGCATGCCCGTTTAAGGCCAACCTTCCGGCATTAGAGCCGATGCGGTAATCCAGCGCTATATTTAGCCGACATTCCATAGCCTTGCGCCCAGATGTTATGGACAGCTTTCCTTCTGGATAGTTGCCGACTGTTTCCTCGCAGATTTCCCTCCAGAATGGTCCTTTCCGGAGCGGCGCACCATACTCAGAAACACGCCAGACATTAATGTTTTTTCACGTTGTTCAGGAATGAAACAGCAAGGCTATTCATGCCAATTCTAGCGCCTTGCTAACTCAAATTTATGCTCCCTACTATTAGGGGCGGTAATTCTGAGGGGGATTATATGGCAACCATCATAGTACCAAGTTCGCTCCGTCGTTACACGGAGCAGCAGACGCGCGTAACCATTCCGGTCAACACAGTTGAGGAAGCATTGGCGCGATTTTCCGAGAATTCCGCCGATCTTCGCAATCACCTTTTTTCCGGCAATGCGCTGCGCAAATTCGTAGTGGTTTGCAAGAACGGCAAGGACATCCGCCTTCTCGATGGCCTGTCCACCCCGATCGGGAATGACGATGAAGTGCAGATCATCGCCAGCGTGGCCGGCGGATGAACGCCCCCGTCTCCATGGGCATGATGCCTGAATTGAGCGATCAGGAGCTTCGCCGCTTCGGCCGCCATCTCATCATGCCGGAATTCGGCATTGAGGGGCAACGCGCCCTGAAAGCGGGCAGCGTTCTGCTCATCGGCCTTGGCGGTCTCGGCAGCCCGGCCTCGCTCTATCTGGCAGCGGCCGGTATAGGCCGGATCGGTCTGGTGGACGCGGACGTGGTCGAGGAGACCAATCTGCAGCGGCAGATCGCGCATGGCTATAAAGTGCTCGGTACGCTGAAAAACGCTTCGGCTGAGGCGCGTATGCTGGACCTCAATCCCGATGTGGTGATCGAGCGGCATGACGTCCGGCTGAGCATCGACAATGCGCTGGACCTGATCTCGCAATATGATGTGGTGATCGACGGGACGGACAATTTCCCGACCCGGTATCTGGTCAACGACACCTGCGTAAAATTGGGCAAGCCCAATGTGTTCGGTGGCGTTCTGCGCTTTGATGGCCAGCTTAGCGTGTTCGATGCGCGCCATGGCCCCTGCTATCGGTGCATGTTCCCGGAAGCCCCACCGGTCGAGTTCGCGCCGAACTGCGCGGAAGCCGGCGTTCTGGGCGTTATGCCCGGCGTTATCGGAGCATTGCAGGCGACAGAGGCCATCAAGCTGATCAGCGGCATCGGATCGCCTATGATCGGGCGCATGCTGATCTATGACGGTCTCGACCTTAGCTTTACGACGGTGCAACTCGCCAAGGACGAGAGTTGCCCGACCTGCAGCAAGGCGCCGGAGGATATCGTGCTCAAGGAAACCGTGATGGTCTGCGCAGCGCCGGTGGGCCGGACGATCTCTGGCGAGAAGCTGCAGGAACGGCTGGCGGCCAGGGACGACATGATCATCGTGGACGTCCGCAATCCGTCTGAATGGCTGTCGGGCAGGATCGCCGGGTCCCGCGCTTTCTCCAAGCCGGATCTGGAACAGGTCCTGCAGGATACTGGCGAGACCGATCTGCCCAAGGATCGCGATCTGGTGCTGGTCTGCCAGTCGGGCATGCGGAGCAGCGCCGTCATCAAGTCTCTGGCCGCGGCGGGATATCTGCCTTCACGCCTTTATAATCTGGATAATGGCATGAATGCGTGGTCCGGCGCTGTTGAAACGGAATAGCGCCGTCGAAAAAAGCGGGGCGTTGTCCACCGGGTGCAGCAAACCGTTAAGCTGCGCGCTCTACTGAACGGGTCGCTCCTTTTAGTTGAAGTCGGATGTTCCGGGGGGAATGGTATATGGATTTGGAACGGCAGGCCGCCACGAGTGAAGACGTCATTCGCTGGATATCGACGATTGCCCCCGCCGGCGCCACGCCATCGGCGGCGGTCGCCGAAGAACTGCAGAATGCGACCGATCAGTTGATCGCCTTGTTCAAGGCGGACGGGAAGCTGGATGACAGTCCGGTCGCTCTGGCGATGAACCGGACCGTCGACCTGCATGAAGCGGCTGCGACCGCCCGTATCAAGGGCAACCGGATTCTCGTCACTGGCGGTCTGGGCGCAGTTGGTTCGCGGCTGATCCCGATCCTGGCGCGCCTGGGCGCTGCAGAGATCGCAATCGTCGACATTGCCGAACATGACTATCAGCCCGACGGAGAGGCGCACGCGCTGAAGCCAGTGGTGCACCGGGTCGATATCAACGATCTTGCGGCTTTCGATGCGATTGTCGCGGCGTTCAGGCCGCAGGTGATATTCCACCTTGCCAGCATCCGCGAACCCGGCCGCGCAGAGGTGGTGGTGCGCGAGGCGATCGACACCAATGTCTTTGGTACGCGGAACGTCATCGACCTTTGCCTGAAGCATGGCGTTGAGGACGCGATCTATTCTTCCACGGGCAAATGCTTCGCCTATGTGACCGACCATGTATACACCGGCAGCAAGAAGCTGGCCGAGGCGCAATGGGCGGTGGCTGCACGGGCCAGCACATCGACCCGCTTCCGCTGCACGCGTTTCACCCATGTCATGGAAAATGGCGTGGTTGCGCAGGATATCGCAGACGGCATCGACCGAGGGTTGGTCGGCCTGCACGGGCCGGACCGGCATTTCAATGTGCAAAATCTGCGCCAGGCCACGCATCTTCTGATCAACGCCCTTGCCCTGTCGGAAACGACTCCGGTTGACGGCTATTGGTCCGCTGTCGATCTTGGCTGGCCGGTCAATACGCTTGAACTGGCGCTCTACAAAATCGTCCAGAGCGGCAAGCGGGCGGCGGTCTATTTCTCCGGCGTTCCCAGCGGTTATGACGAGGTGTTCTTCCGCGGCCAGTTTTCCTGGAACGATGAGGTCGAATATCATCCCTTGATCAATGCGCTGGAAGCGCCGGCGGGTTTTGGCGACAGCAGCGGGACCATGGCGGGCGCGCGCATCCAGATGTTTGATCCTGCCGCGCTGCAGGTGGAACTGGATCGCCTGAAGGCCAGCTTGGACGATGGATCGCTTGATTTTCCTCAGCTCAAGCAGGCGCTTCTTGAGGCGGTGAGCGGTCTTGCCGCGGCGATCTTCGCGGCGGCCGAGTTGCCGCGCATCGTCGATGTCCTGTGGTGGGGCGCGGCTCCGGCATGGGCCGGGCCGAACGCCCATCTCGCAGTCAAATTCCGTGAGGTCATCAGCCTGTTGGCGGATGCGGTTGCTGCCGGATTTGCCGGCGCGCCGGAGCTGCTGAACGGGGACATGCGCGAGAAGCTGGAGGAAGTGGCCGAAACCCTGTCCCGCGTGGGCAGTCTTTCCCCACAGGCCGCCGCGCTGAATGCGCTGCTCACAGAATCGACGGTTGTAGCCGCAAGGGCCTGAAAAAGAAAAAGCATCCCTTTCGGGACCGCAGAAGCCTGCGTCGCTCTGGCGGCGCAGGCTTTTTCGTGGTGGGGAGTTTCCCCCGGGTCGAGCCATCGAGACAGAAGTGGCTTGCCCATCCGGACGGCGGCCGCCACCAGGCAAATGCGCGATACACGACTGATGTTATGTAAAATGGTCGGGGAGAGAGGATTCGAACCTCCGGCCCCTGCCTCCCGAAGACATTAATCCCAGCCGTACATAGTGGTTTTCCGTTAGTTTCCCGTGACTTTACATGGGCTATAGTAGCCGATGTTCTCCGTTGGTTCACGGCGGTAGGTTCAAATGTATACTCCGACCCCTGTCTTGGTGAACCATGACAGAGTTGGCCATGTCAGTTCCGACAGCAGCAAAGCGCTATGGAGTATCGAGTTCCACGGTCTGGGCCGCAATAGAGCGTGGCGAGGTGCCCTGCTTTCGCGTCGGCTCGCTATTCCGCGTCTGGGAATCGAAAATACCTCAGCACGTCAAAGACCGTTGGGCGCAGGCTGGGGTTGCGGCGGAACAACCGGTCTATCCGCAAGGCAGCATTGTCTATTTCCTGGCAGGCGTCGAACCATACGTAAAGATCGGTTTCAGTAACGATTTAGCGCACCGCGTTGCTCAGCTTCAATCTGGAAGCCCGGTAACCCTTCGCCTTCTGGCTCATTTGCCGCGCGGTACTCACCACGATGAGAAAAAGTATCACCGGCGCTTTCACGGATCGCGGGCCGTCGGGGAATGGTTCACGCTCACGCCAGAAATTCAGGCAGAAATCGACCGATTGAATTCGGGAGCATCGATATGATTCAGCTCGACCTATTCGCACCCGCGCCAACCCGCGACATCGTGGGCGAGCGCTTGATAGAACTCGGCCTGGTCCCGAACGACTATATCCTGTCGCTCAATGGCGGCTTCCATATGCCAGCGGGATTCGATCTTCCTTCGCCGTGGAACCTGCCCAGCCGTTTGTTCCGATCGCCCATCGCATGCTCCGATTTTGATGGCGAAAGCCAACGCCGTGTCGGGATTAAGCATCCTCTCCTCATCGATCATCCATGGGTCCAGGAGGTTGCCGCGATGCTCGGCGATATGTTCGACCCCGATGCGCGGGGCCTGAACAAGCACGGCTATCATTTCGGCACGACCCACGGGCATTGGCACCACGCCGTCGACCTTATGAGCAGCGGCCACTGGCGCGATCTGCTGGCGACCCGTCAATTCACTACCGATGGCGATATCGTCAATGCCGTAGCCTATGGCCTCGACTATGGCCCTTATGAGGGCAAGGGTCGCGGCAAATCTCACATCACCACCGCCGTAGCACGAGAGATTCTGGACGCGATCGAGCAGCCAGTTCCATTGAAAGCCGAAATCGACGAGGCGCTGCAGACGGTCAGCATGACTGAGTCCTTCATGGATAAGAAGAAGGTTCGGCACACCAACTGGCATGGCGACCGGCTGGTGACGACGTGGGCACGGGTCATCGGGATAGAGCGCGGCTGGCTCAAAAACGACCGCAGCAGTTTCCTGACGTGGACCGATAAGGCGCTCACCGAACAGCGGGAGATGGCCGCATGACCTGCACCCCAGTCCGCCTCCCTGCCGGCGGCACCGCCATCATCTGCACCACAACCCGGCGCTGCAAGTGCGGCCGACGCGCGACGCTGCTCTGCGACTGGAAGGTGCCGACCAAGAAATCCGGGACGTGCGACGCGCCGATCTGCGCCCGCTGCACGACGTCACCAGCGCCGGACAAGGATCTGTGCCCGAAGCACGCGGCCGAGTTCAAGACATGGAAGGCGGCCCGAGCATGAAACAGCCATCCCCGCCCTACGTCATTGGCCAGGTCGTCGCGATCCCGCCAGACGCCAACCTCGAACTCGCCACCATCCTGCAGAACAAGCGCGGGATGATCGTCGCGCAGGCGAAGTCGAAGCACAACAACCAGCATATCAAGGCCGCCAAAAAGATCATGGACGGGCTTGCCGAGAACGAGCGGAGAAGAACCAACCCATTCGAGAAGGCGCGGACGTTCCTGCGTCAGAAGGGCTTCGTGCCGGTCTGTAAGGTCGATGGGGTCCATCTCGTCGGGCGGCAGCGGTTCAAGACTGAGAAGGAGGTTATTGCCTTTGCGCGGGCGAAGGGGTGGAAGTCATGAGGTCCGGCGGCTCAGTCTATGCAACCGCCCAGACCGATGACCCGGCCAATCGCGAGGAGCATGACTTTTACCCGACGCACCCCGGCGCCACCCGCGCGCTGCTGGCGGTTGAGGAATTCGACGGCGATATCTGGGAGCCGGCATGTGGCGCGGGCGATATGTCCCGCGTGCTGGAGGATGCTGGCTATACGGTCATCTCCACCGATCTGATCGATCGCGGCTATGGTGAAGGCGGACGCGACTTCCTCATGGAGTGGGCGCCGCTTGCCGCGAACATCGTCACCAACCCGCCTTTCCGGTGGGCAATCGAGTTCATCGACCGAGCGCTGATGCTCACGACAGGGAAGGTCGCCGTTTTCCTGCGCCTCGCCTTTCTCGAAGGCGTAGAGCGCGGGAAGTGGTTCAAGTCCGTTCCTCTTGCCCGTGTCTACGTCATGTCGCGGCGGGTGCCCATGCAGCGCGGCAAGCTGCAGGAGGAGGGAGATGGCCACGGCGTCATCGCCTTCGCATGGTTCGTGTTCGAGCACGGGCACACCGGCCCCGTCACTATCGGCTTCCTCGACTGGAAGGATCATCCATGACCGACATCATCCCCGCCACCCGCCAGGCCCGCCGCGCCGTCGTCCAGGCCGGTGGAACGCCGACCCACTGGATCATGACGCACGAGGTCGAGAGCACGCTCCTCACGCTCATGAAGCCCTACATGACCCACGACTCCAGGAACGTGCCCCAGCGCTTCTTGGACGGGCTTCCCTATTACATCCAGGACGACCTGCCGGAGCCGGGGTTCATCTGCGGCGAGGGCAAGCTGCCCGATCCGCATCGCGAGCAGGAACTGCGCGAGGCGATTGATATGATCATGCGCAAGGCGCGGGACGAGATGGAGCCGTACCGGATCGAGCTCGCGGAGATCGAGGCGCGGAAGCCACCGCGACCGATCGTCATCCCCGCATCTGTCCTACAGGGTGACACGCAAATAGGCTGGCCACGACTCGTCCCGGAGACAGACCCCGATGCCCCACAATAATCCGTCCATTTCGGCACAGATTGTTCCGATCCGACCCTTGTTGTGCCGATCTGAGCCGTCCCGCCGCGAAGGTAAGTTTTCTAGTGCAATCGGTTCGTCGCCGGAAAATAATCCGGTGGGGACCCAAGACCATGAAAACAGGCAGGGAACGAGGATGCAGGCAGGGGAAGCGGAATTCGAAAGAGCCTACGGCCGGTTCGTATATTGGGCGACAAAATGCTCCGAAGCGGAGCGACTAGGAAGGGATGGAGAGGCGCTCATCGACCATGCTATCGAGCGGGTCTGTGCCGCGGTCGACTCACTGGTCGGGATACCGGCGGTGGACCTTCAGCAGCTAGGCAACAAGTTCGACGCCGTGATGCAACATGGCGACTGGCGGGATCATGCGGCGGCGGTGCTAGCGGATATCAGGCGGCTGGATAGCTAAAGCGTCTTGCGGGGATCGGGGAACCTGGCCTTCGCCCTTTCCCATGTTTCGGGATCGCAGATCATCTCGGTTGTTCGCTCGACCCGCACGTTGCGGTATATCCCATTCAGGATGGCATTCAGCATTTGAGAGCGGCCGATGCCGGAGCCCGGCGACGTGTCCGGTGATTCCGCATAGTCCTTGAAATCTCGGTATAGGTCAGGGCGCTTCTTATCGCTGGCGCGCCAGACCAATTCCAGGGCAGCGCGATCCTCCGACTTGAAGCTCGGGCCATAGCCGCCGGCCCTGTGGCATTCTTCGAGTTGGAGGAGCGCGCGGCGGAGGTCCATCGCTGGAATTTTGGCATAATTCATATGCTTAAGACAATGCGCGATACTTCCAGACCTCTACAGGCAAAAGGTCCAAAATGAACAGTAAAAGGTGACTGTCCCCGAATTGATGAGTCTTCCAGAATCATGCTACGTTTTTGATTACTTTTAAATCTGGCAAATTCGACGGGGATCAAGATGGATATCTTTGCGGTCCGAGAGTACATTCAATCCAAGGTTATGGCGGCGGCTCTAGAAACCGATCCGTCACCTCACTTTGTAGTAAATGAGTTCTTCCCACCGGAAATTTATGAAGCAATCCACACATATAATTTGTTCCACTACGGTGAAGGTGAGGAGTGGATCAAGCAGAAGGACATAGGACGGCGAAATGCCGAGACGCCCTTTCATCTCCGTAAACAGATCGACATACGCGGAGAGCTTGAGGCGCCCCCTGTTGCAGTGACCTTCTGGAAGGATTTGGAGCGAGTCTTCTTCGAGGATAATTGGTTTGGGGAACTGATCTATAATAAGTACCCGCAATATTTCGATATTCGGTTCGGGCCGGAAGCGCGCGATCCCAAATTTTTCGATAAGCTGAAATCAATGCTGTTCGTACAGCGGCACGATCGCGGCTACAGCATTGGCCCGCATACGGACGCACCGAAGCGCGTCTTCACCTGCATTTTCTATTTCCCGCAAATGACCGGCGGAGAAAAGTTTGGCACTCAATTTCTGCGCCCGCTTGATGGCAACAGCCGCTGCTCGGGTCATGGCCATCATGACGCCAGGGATTTTGAGGTGGTCAAGACCGTCGACTATGCGCCAAATAATTTCCTGCTTTTCTTTAAGACCAGCAGCGCTTTCCACGGCGTCGCGCACATTGACGAGGACGTGCCCAACGATCGCTACGGCATGCAACTCGGCTTCTACGAGCCCGACGGCGGGGTCTACAAGGATCTTTCCGGGATCAGCGTTTTGGACGGAAAGGGGCTCAAGCCGCTATTGAGCCTCAAATTGTTTGGCCGCAAATTCCGGCTGATGCAGGACTGATGAACGAACATGACAAAGCATGGCAGCTGAAAGAGCGCCTTGCCAAAATGCCCCGCACCGGATTGTTGAAGCGCTTCCGGTTCCGGTTCGTTCGTCGCCTATATACGTTGGCTCAGAATCGGCTTGGCTTCTACATTCCGTTTGAGACGCCGTTCGAAACCAAGCCCTACTTCCCCCACGGCCTGCATGGGGTCTTCGTATCGAAACGAGCGACGGTTGGCGCGCATTGCGTGATCTTCCATCACGTCACCATCGGTGCAAACACCTCGATCGATTCTAAAGGGCTGGGCGCGCCGGTGATTGGCGACCGTTGCTATATCGGTGTCGGCGCGAAGATCATCGGTAATGTGCGGATCGGCAATGATGTGCGGATCGGCGCAAACGCCGTGGTTACCCGCGATGTTCCCGATCGCGGGACCGTCATCGGCGTGAACGATATCCGCGTGTCAGAGCGCCAACCTGATAACCGCTACTTCAGCCGCAGCCCCAAAGGATGGCTTGCCCACAATGGTGAGACCGCCGTGCCAGTCCCTCCTGAATATGTGGAGAGACTGGAGGCGGCATTTCCTCGGGCGTTCTAGAGGTGTGCGAGTTTAGGCTGTCCTCGTGCCCTGCACACGCTTCACCTTCGGTCGATTAAGCACGGTCGGATGGACCGGAAGGGTATAGCTTCCGCCTGTCACTACGGCACCGGAAATCGTCTGTGTGCTATCATCGTCAAAGGTGAAGATGAAATCATAGGTGCCGTTCACCACATTGTTCAGCGTCAGGCCGTCCGCAGCCAGGGCTGCGCTGCTTGCTCCGGTCACGATAATTGGTCCTACGGTCGTGCTAGCCACAGCCTGTGCGCCAGTTTGATAGCATGTCGCAGTCGAGGTTATAACCGCCAATCGCGCGTCGGTCCCGCTGTTTATAAATGCGACAATCGTGCTCGCGGTGCTATTGGCGAGAAGGGTGGCCCGAACCCATATCCGATACCAGCCATTCGCCATGACCTGGATGCCAGCGGCTAAAAGATTGGCGCCGATCGTCCCCATTGACCCCGAGCCGGTCAGGTTGAAGTTGGCGTAGGCGTTCGCACCAAACGGAGTGCCGTTGAGGACCATCTGATACCAAGTGCTTCCAGTAATGGGTTTGACCAATCTGGAGACGGTAAAGACGGTGCCTGACCCCGCATATGTCACGCTAGGGGAATTTAGATAGTGAGGCGAATTCCCAGCTCCGCAAGCAACCAATGCTGCGTCGGTGCCGGTGACAGGATCAGACTGACCCGCTGTTTTTGTGACATTATTTGCCGACCACCCGGCATCGCTGGTCGTATTGCTGTACGGATTCAAGTTCGTGATCGACGCGCGCGACCAATAACCTTCGCCCGCCTGAAGGCCCGGGGCGTCTGCGGCGCAGGAGAGGAGCGATCCATTGGCGAGCAATTCATACTTCGCGCCTGAGCGAGAATAGCTAGCCAGGGCAAGCAGGTTAGAACTCTGCGCGGACCCAACCTGATACACCGGCGAAGCGTCGCTAAACGGCAGTATGATCGCCGTGCTCAAGAGAGCCGCCGCCTTGGTGCGCTTGCCCAGCCGATAGCCGTATCCGAAGCCGTAAGCCATCAGGTCGCTGCGATGACAGAAATACGCTGGCCTTCTTCGACGAACACGACATCATCCCGGCCGTCGCGCCAGAACCGCGCAGTCTGATCAGCCACGACGCTGGCGCCAATAGCTACGCGCGCATTGGCGCCGACGATCGAAATTTCGTAAAGCCCCTGATCCAGCGCCGCGCTGTTTTGGACACCGGATGTGTAATCCAGATCGATGCTCACCCCGAGTTGCGCGCCCAACACGGGCAACGGCATTCCGCCCCTCGATCGCGGACCGTTGACGGAGCCATTCGAATATTTCGTAATATATGCTTTTGCCATCGCTTAGCCTCCCGATGCCAAAGGGTTCTGAAGTGCGGCAATTTTCTCCCGCACCGTTTCCGCGTCGCCCTCATCAAGCCCTTCGTAGGTCAGGATCGCTTTTAGCTCTCCGATCACTACGTCGATATGCTGCGGAGGGACGCCGTGAGGGTCTTCCGCAAGCAGGGCGGACAGCGCATCAGCCTCACCAACAACGTCATGCAGTCTATCAAGTACCGATTGTTCTATGCTCATGAGTAATACCTCGGCGGGTTGTTCTTGTAGGGATGGCCAGAGGGCAGAAGGCCGGTCATGCCACGTTGGTGGGCATAGTAGCCGATCACCTTATCCACATTGACCTCGGAGATACTGCTCTTGCTGAGCGCCAGGCGTCCGACCTTGCCGTTAAATGTCGTGCTTCCGCCGGATGGGGCCGCCAATAAGGTGGCTGCTGCTTCATTCTGGCTATAGATGGCACCGTAAGTGCCAGCGGGACCGTCTGCTTGCGCTACAGCAATTGCCCAACCGGACGTGGTCGGGATCGTTCCTTCTGGTATTTCAACGGATGTCCCGTTGATCTTGCACTTCACGCCCAGAGGAGACCAATAGAACATGATAATGTGCGGGGCCGTATATTCGAAAATTGGGGTCTTATTATCGAAGCCGTTGACCCTGATCCCGGCTGTTCCATCCGGGAAGTAGCCGAACAAGTTGACGAGATTGACGCCATAAACGAGCGACGTGGCAGCCAGGACATCGCCCGCTATGGTTGAAACAAGGCATCCTTTACCAACCAGGCCGGCCGCATCGTACCCAGGTCGCTTCGTGTCATCTGTTTGCGAGGCATTATTTGCAAAGCTCGACTGATCAGCCACGGCGGATATTTTACCGCCGACCAAGGTCAGCGAGGACGGTTTGTCGAAGTCATATTCCAGGTTCAGGTTTGCCCCGAAAAATGACATGTCGAACGGAATGTCTTCTTTCACCTCAATGATTACATGCCGGACATTCGCGCCCTTCTTGCTCGGGATGCCAGGAGACCAGAAAGAAACATCGCCTTCATAGGTCCCCGGTGCCGGATTGTCGGTCGCATGATAAAGGTCTCCGTTCGCGCGATTGACGCGGAACTGCGAAGGGCCAGACCAGGTAGCGCGTGGCGCGACAGGCGGATTGTTGCTTGCCCGACACTGGCCAGCCAGATCGCCCGCCTTTCGGGTTTCAACGGTCTGGATATTGAGGTTAGGCAGGCAGCGCGGCTGCACCACATTCGGATCGAATGTGATCGCCTTTCCGGGATGATCATCGCCGACCAGCTGGCCGACCTTATTCCACTCTGCTGCAATACGGCCCTCAATGTCGCGCCGGGGCAGGGCGATGGGATCGCCGGTAAGCAGAGGCGGCTGATAATAGGTTGGCTGCGCCAGCGAGCGTCCCGGATTGAGCAGGATGAAGGCGTTCTCTGACGCGACATATTTGAAGTTGCAGCGCCCGACCAGATCGCCAGGGGCCACCGCGATAAACCCGCCATTCCAGGGCGGGGGCAGCAGGAAGCTGCTGTATTTCTTGATGACCTTCGGACCAAGGCCGTTGACGTTCAGCGTCGGCGTTGCCGTGCCGTTCGGCGCATTGACCGTGCCGCTGAATATGCGGCCATTTTCATAGGCCCCGGTCATGGGTAGACCGCTGGTCATGGTCAGCGCGTCGGCGGTTCCGCCGATGGCCAGATTGTCCCAATCAGGATTCTGCCAGGACTTCAGCCAATCGACGTCCATCCATACGATGACGTTATCTTCCCAGCCTGTGACGCCATTTTTGGTGAGCCGGACATTGCTGCTGGCCATTAGATATTCGCTGGTCTGATGGGAAACCAACATGTGCATTTTCTGATGATATTCGTCGATCATCGGGATACGCTGTATCTCGATGCCGTCCATATAATTGATCTTCCATTCGGGCGTATAAAGCAGGCCGAACTCGTGATAGGCGTCGCCCCACTCAAAATTCACGTCCGCACCGAATGTCGGGTTAGGGTTCATACTCATTGTCTGGCCGGACATATTATAGTCCGTCGAGATATAGCCGGGCGCTAGAACGCTGCTCGGAGGATTGTGATAGTGCCACGCAGTGTGATGTGTGCCGTCGCCACGCAAAACATTATCGCGAGAACTGATATATAGCTCAGCTGAATCATCCTCGATGGTTGGCTTGTCACGAAGGTTCCAACGGTTGCTGTAGGTCCAGAATGCCGGCCATGCGATCATTGTGTCAGACCGGTAAGTCGGCATGGTCTTCATGCGGCAGGCGAAGTAGCCATACTGCTGTTCGAAACCTTCGGAAGTGGTGGTAACCCCGTCCTCACAGGCGTGAACATTAACGCCGGGGATGAGGCGCATCGTCTCTAGATTAGTGCTGTAATTTAGCGGCCCCACGGCGGTGAACCGCCCCGCTCCCATCCGCAAGACCGATGCATCGCCTTGAACATAGAGCGAATTTTTGCCTTCGGTATTACCCGTTGGAACGAACGCTTTCGTTGCCATCTTGCCGATGCGGATGCTGTCGTAACTACCACGCGCATAAACCCGGCTAGGATTTGATGAATGCGGGGTGGCCTCACTTGTATCGACCACCGCCGTCGAGACATCCGCAAAATCTTGGAGAAAGGTCTGCACCCAAGTGCCAGCATTATAGCCCATGCTCGCAATCAATTCACCGCGATGTGTGATGTCTCGCGCGGTTCGATTGATGAAATAGTCATAGACCTGTTGGTGCGTGAGGGGGCGGACCATTATGCGGCCTCCAGCTTGAGCGGTGAGATGTAGACTTCGCCTGCCTCGCCGACATCGACATGGATCGGCGTGCGCAACTGACCACGGGTAAGGCGAATGCTGTCACCATTGACGCGAATTACGACCGCTGTTTCGAAGTCAGCATTCACGTATGATGCATGGGACGGAGCAGCCTGGGAGGATTCGCGTGGCCGATAAACCAAAGAACGAAATGCCTGAGATACCCACGTTGCTAGCCGGCGCCGTAGGACTACAGTCTGAGCGGATGCTCGCCAGATTGAGGGTAAGAAACGACGAGCATTCGCCAGAAATGGAATATACATTTTGGTTAGATCCTGAGAGCGCCAGAGATATTGGCCGTCTATTTCTGGACGCCGCTGATCAGCACGAAGCCTGGCAAAATCGACCACACCACTAGGGGTCATCACCAGAACGGATCGTAGTTGACCGTCTGGAAAATCGTTTAGCAGTGATTCTGCGACGGCTTTATGATCTTGCCCGATCCTCATACGGCCTCCACTGCATGGGGATATTGGATGATGCGGTGGACATCGCCGTTAAGCGAGGTGAGGTCCCACCATGTGTGCTGGCCGATCGCGGACGTGAACACGATGCTGCCCTGAAACGTGTTCATCGATACCAGGGCGAAGAACATGCCGGGCTTTTTCGGCCGACAGAACGGCCTGATCGCGGCATTTTCGATGACGAGCTGCCCATTGATGTAGCCGCTGACCGTGGTGGTGGTCCAGGTCAGGCCCACCAGCGTTGTCTTGCCAACAAAGCTCCCCGGAGGAAAATCGATCGTCAGAATGTCGAGCGTGTTATCGTAGCTGGTGACATTATGTACGCCGTCGAAATGCAGGCGCACCCGATCATAGGTGCTTGTCGTCTGGACAAAGTCGAAGCTGCGCAGGCCATGCCAGATCGGCGCTTCCGGGAAAAAGTCGCCGGTAATCGAGCCATTGACGGCATTAATGCGCGCACCCGGCTTGCCGGCACCGGCAAGGCCATTGAGAACATAGTTCATTTTCTTGCGCGGCGTAAAGTTAGTGGCGTGCCGCGCGTAGGGGCTTTTGTCCTTGATCGCGTAGATGTCGTTGGTGCTGGCGTCGATCAGCATCTGCCGATTATCGAGGATGTCCCAGTCATAGCCGCTGTATGCGTTGAACTCTTCTAGGTCCCTGTAGTCACCCCCCTTAGTCAGGCTGACCGCAGTCTGCGATTGCCCCTCAATGTTGGATGCGGTGAGCGTGTAGGTCAGTGGACTGGCATCCAGAGCAGCAAACAGAGACGTTCGATCTTGAACGATAAGATCCCCTGTCGCAGAATCTACAGTCGCGCCGGGTATCGAAGTCACAGCGAACTGAGGGGCGGGAAATCCAACGACACTGGGGGGCACATACGCGATAATTGAGCCATTCGGCCGCGCTTCGGGCACGATGAAACTTGCCGTGAGCGGCATCTCCGGCGCGGTCTGCGTAGGTGTTGGGGTTCCCCCACCGTCACCAGTGATTCCCAAAATCTCGCGAATGGCAGCAATTGACCCTGCGTCAGACACGCTTTTCTGAAGGGCGTCTGCCAGTTCCGCTGCACTTAAGTTGGACATGGTGGAGCTCCGCTAGTTGAGCGTCGACATCAACGGGCTGCCGTCGATGGAACTAAAGAGGGGGGAGCCGTCGATCGAGCTCAGGAGTTGGCCAGGCAAAGGATAGAAAGGCCACTGCGATCCCGGACCCTCGATCGCATCAGGGAAGATCGGCGGATCGACGATGATATCGACTTCCCGCAGGCCCGTAAGTATGGCGCGCTCGGCGCCCGACACGTAGAGAGAGACATCGGCTGTCGTCAGGTCATTCTTGTGCAACGCACGGCGGACCTGCGCATCTGTCAGCGCTGGAACCACCGAATATGTGACCTTCGCCCGCGTCAGTACTTCCAGCAGCGTCGCCTCGGCTTCGAAAGGAGTATCGAGGGGCATGCGAATGGGATCGCCGTTGATGAAGATCGGCGAGCCGTTGAAATCCCGGCGGTCGACAATGATGGTTGTCGTCGTTTCCAACTTCGCCCCCGTTACCCGATTTGCACTATACGGATAATTTTGGGGATTGCGAGACTGGACTAATAGGACAATAACGAGGCGTCGGGATGGCGCAGTCCGGTCAGCGCGATAGGCTCATAACCTATAGGTCGGGGGTTCGAATCCCTCTCCCGCAACCATTTTTTAGAGCGTGGGTCTCCCAGTCTGGTTGACATGGAGACATCTTGCCGGCCGCTATACGCCTGACGAAGCCTGAGATGGCAGAAACCCGCAAGGGTCGCGTGGAGTCCCCCAAGGCCGGGAATAACTGGGGACCTAGGCCAGACGACCGGCCCACGCTCTAAGAGATGATGTCTTTACCGCCGGACGCAGACCCCATTGATGCTGCCGGACCGCTTCATGCATTGGCTTCCGGGGCCGCAATCGGTGTTGAATGAACAGGTGTCGCCATATGTGCCGTTGGTGTCGAGCGGTGACTGTACGGGGACGCGATCATTGGAATTGCCGGGGTTCAGTCCGCCAGCACATATCCCGTAGATCTGGCCGGACTGTTTGAGGCACTGACTTCCAGGCTGGCAGTCAGTGTTGAACGAGCATGCTGCTGCTAAATCAGACAATGCCGCCGCCGTTAACAGAATGATTGAGGTGATGATCTTCATTGCTTCCTCCGCCGAATCCGGATGATATTATCATGGATCATCATGGGCGGGACCTATGCAGCCGAATCGGCGCATTCTGTTGGGTTGTCCTTTTGGTATAAGATTTTCCGTTGCGATGGCGTTATATGGATGCGGTGAATATCACCGTCCTCCTATATCTCGTTGCCGTGTGTGGCCTAATTTTCCTTGCTGGCCGCTTCGTGTCCGGATCGGCACGGGCTGGGGCGGCCTATTCGCTCTCATTTGCATTGGTAGCTTTCGGGCTGGCGGCTGGCTCTTGGATCGTGGACTCCAAGCCCGTCACCGGCGGCCAGGACGATGTGAATTGCGTCGGCTCATCCTGCGCGCCGCAAACGACGGGCGAGCAGTATTAATCCATCTCTTTCGCGCGAAGCACCGTCTTGTTCCACCGCGTATTGTAGGCGGCGATCACACCATCCTCGGCCGTCTTAAGTCGATCCCGGACCTCGCGCAGTTGCGCATCATCGATCCGGCCAATCTCGTGCGCCAGATCGGCCGCATTCCGTTCCTTGCGGATCGCCCGCACCTGCTTTTTCGCTGCCTTTGTCGTGTCGATCATGGCGAATAGCGCCTTGTTCTCCGACGCATATTCGCGGGCATCGTCCGCGCGCCCGCGCTCCAGATAGTCCTTGGCGTTGGCAACAGCGGTCTCGACCTGGTTCACCCGGTCGTAATAGGCGGACTTGTCATACCAGCTCGGCTTGCTGCCGATCACCTTGCGGGCAAGCGGCAGGTCGTTCGAATCCACCTCGGCTTCAGGATCGAACAGCTTGGCGGTAAGATTGGCATTGCGCTCAACGAAAGCGCCCGCAGCGCCGAACACGACGCCGGACAGATATTCCAGCGTCTCAGGGCTGACGTCGATATTCCCGGCAACCACGTCATCGCCGCCGGTCAACGCGGTCAGAGCATCGGTGACACCCTTCCAGATCGGGCTGACGGAATTGAAATAGCGCTGCGCGTTCGGCACCTGCGGCCCGAACTGGTTTTGCTCCGGCATGATCGGCCGATCGGCGAAGTCGCGATTCCGCTGCAGATCGACGAACGGGTCGGCGATCGTCGGAGCGATGAAGTTGAGCAGACTCTCGGTGCCGCCGATCGGGTTGAAGGCATCAACCACCGATCCGGCGAAGTCAGCCGCGCTTGCCTGCCAATTGTTACCACCGCGCCGCGCAATTTCGGCAATCGTGCGGCCCGCATTGTGAAAGACGTTATAGCCATAGGGCAGGGGGATTTTAATGTAATCTCCCTTGCCGCCCGGCAACACGATGATGAGGTTGCGCGATTTATCGAACGCGCTGATCTTGTCATAGAAGCTTTCGCCGTCGTCATCGTCGCCGGAAACCAGCGCGTTCATGATTTCCAGCGCGGCGCCGGTCAGCGCCACGCCCGCCAGCACCTTGCGCACCTTGGGCGACTTCATTGCCGTGAACAGCCGTGTCGTGCCCTGGATGCCTGCATTGAAGAACAGATACATCGAGTTGACCAGCGGGCCGAAGCTGCCGCGCCGGTTGAAGTTTACCGTGAGGTTCTTGGCGAGGCTCGCCGCCTTGCGTCGGGACATACCGGCTTCCACGGCGTTCTTATATGCGGCCAGCCGGATCGCATTCTCGACACCGTTATTGAGGTTGTCGATGAAATCGCGGGTGGCGACCAGACCGCGCTTGACCGATAGGCGCCCGGCCGCCTTGTCGCCAGCGGCCTTGAACGACTTCGCCAGGCGGCCCTTGATCTCGTCCAGATCCTCGACATTGTTGAAATAGACGCGGCCTCCATCCATGACGAAGTCACGGTACCAACGATCCCATTCGCCGGAGCCCTTGCCGAAGCTGCCTTTGACCGACGCGGCGAGGGCCTTGCGATAGTCGCGCAGCGTGCCGGAAACCATTCCCGCCTTTTCAGCGCCGAGATTGATGCTGGCGGTCTGGATGTCGCGGAAGGCGTTCGTGATGACGAATTCCGGGTTCCAGCTGGTGTTGACCGTGGACAGGAAGCGATTGACCGCCCCCATATATTTGACGACGAATTCGACCTGCTGCTCGTTGAGGTTGCGCATGGACGTCGCCAGCCGGACGGCGGCGGGGTTGGTCCGATCCATCGTGATCCTGTGCTCGACGCCATCGACCTTGGCCGACACCGTGTAGGGCGCGTCCTCGGCGCTGATCCGGCTCTGGTTCTGATATTGGACCTGACCGCTCGCCTTGTTGAACACGGCGCGGCGCTCGATCTTGTTGACCTTGCAGAAGCCGGGATCGGGAGCGGCCTTAGCCAGTTCGAGGAAGGATTGCGCGACACGGTTCTTTTCCGCGCGCACGATCGCCTCCTCGGCCTGCATGACGGCATAGGCGAGGATATTGTCGGCCTTCGACTTCCGGCCGAACGCCTGCTTGGATTCCTTGCCCTTGACGCTGAGACCACTCTGCTGGCTGATCCTGGCAGCCAGCCCGGTGCCCATACCGGCCAGCCCTTGACCGCGCAGCGGGACATAGGACTGATATTGCTGTTTCCAGATGTTGGCGTCCGCCTCGCTCATGAGGCCGCCATCGACGCGGGTTTGCAGAGCATCCGCGAGCATCTTGTCGACACGGGCAGCGAGGCGGTCGAGGGCAGGTTTCTTGCCGGATTTCTCGACACTGGCCATCACCGCGGCGGCCTCGGCATCAGTCATGCCTGAGCCTTCACCCTCCTGGAATGTCGGATTGATCTTGGCGATCTGGGCGTTTCGCTCCGGCGCATGGCGGGCGTACAGATATTCTTCGAGTTCCGCCGGTGTCGTTCCTTCCTCATGGATGGCTGATAGCAGCGGTTCCACGACATCATCCGCCAGCGCCTGGAGGCGTGCGCCAATGCGACCTGACATCAACTCCTCTGACAGATAGACGTCCTCGGCTTCGGTGAGCGGGCGGCCAAGCTGCTGCTCGACGGTCTGTTGCGTGCGGAGGAGGGGCAGGTAGCGATCCTGTAGCGCCGTGCGCCAACGGTCGACGGCGTCGCCTAGTTTGCCCTGACCCTGGCCGATGGCGTCGATAGCGGACGTGATGCTGTAGCGCGGCTCTGTGACGGTTTCTTCGACTTCTGGCTCACGCGAGCCAATGTCACCCCGCTCCATTGCCCGCATGACGCTCTCGGCCGTCGTAAAGCCCTGGCCGCGCAGCACCTGGCCGACACCGCGCAGGAAGTCGCGCACCCGCTCGAACGCCCTGGCGACGAAGCCGCGCTCCTTCTGCCCACGGGCCCAGCGGGCGTATCGGTCTGCGATGGCCTCCTCGACCTGCGCTTCCTCAGAGAGCGAGGGATAGCGCTTCCGGATCGATCCCATCATGGCCCGGTCGGCGCGCGCGGCCGATTCCAGCGACTTCCATTCAGGCGGAAGAAATAGCCCGAAGTCCTTGAAAGCGTGGACAGCCTCATGATTGAACGTCGTTTCCGGGTCCTGGCTGGCGCGCAATGCAACATCGATCACGGCGTTCCAATATCGGCCCGCTACGTCCTTCCGGCCCTCGATAACGTCGGTGACATTGACGGTGACGCGATCCCCCAATCCGAGTTGGCGCACGCGGTCGGCAAGCTGCTGACGGACGACAATTCGATCCGAACCGGACGCATCCGGGGCGGTGTTATTGCTTTGTTCATCCAACAGGAATAGATTGAGGCGGTCCCCGGCGTCGCCTTCCATTGCAGGTGCGATGGCCAATTTGGTATCCCCTTCGGCCTTGGCCGAGGCGTCCGGGGCCTTCACATAATGGTTGAAGCTATACTGGAACGTGCCGCCATCGGTTTCGCGGACGAACACCATGAGCGGCTTGACCTGATCCCCGACCCGCACATTGGCGGCATAGCGGTGTACCGCCTTCACGCCCGTTCGATCGCCGGGCAGCGGCCCAAGAGCCTGGCCGCGCTCTATGATCTTGGGGATGGCGCGGGCCGCCATCAGCAGGTCCTCGCCTGCCGCGCTGCTAAGTTTTCCGGCCCCGACGCGATTGAACCGAACCTCGCGGCCATCCGATGACATGACGGTCGTGCCGATCAGACCCTTGTACCAGCGCAGGACGCGGCCTTTCAGGATCGCATAGCGACTGGTCGCGCCGTCCGGCAGCTTGCCCCAATCCGAGACCTGGATCGCGACGGTTGGCAGATCGGGAATGGAGAACAGGCCACCCTGATCCCGCTCGGCGCTGAACAGTCCGCCATCCTGATCGGAGACCGCCTCCTGACCGCCGCGCCGCGCCATCGACTGCTGCTGGCGCGCCTCAAGCTCTGACCGCTGCGCCTGAGTCATCGAGCGATCGGGTTGCACCGGATCGGACAACATCGTCATCTGGCCGGACTGCGTATCCAGCCAGCCTATTTGCGCGCCATCTTCGTCGTATAGGGGTTCGGTGCCGGCGGGTTGCCGGTCTAGCGGTTCAGGGCGTCGATCTGGGCGAGCCTCGTCTTGGCCTTGGCGCGCTGCTCCGGCGTCAGACGCTCGTCCGTCGACGCCTTCAGCATCCCCGGCCGGAACCTCTGCAGGGATTGACGTGTCGGAGGTGTCGCCTTCTTCATCGACGGCATCGATATCATAGATGTCATCGCCGGTCGAGGCGAGGAATTCTCCATATTCACGCGACGCCGCCTCATCAATGGCGGCTATGATCGCCTCCTCGGCGGTCAGTCCATCGCTCATCAATTCGATGGCGCGATCGATATCAGCATCATCGAAGCCGGGGATATCAATATCGTTCGCGGCCGAGACGACGCGCTCCCGCGCCTCATCCTCCGGTTCCTGGTTCGCTTCCGCCTCGCGCGCGCCGCGGTCGCTTTCGGGATGATAGACTGGACTGCGATGGCCGCGCTCGATCAGGTCCAGCGTGTCGGATTCGGTGGCGTCCTCTGGCAACCAGCCCGCCTCGACCAGACGTTCGCGGACATAATCGATCGACCTGCCGCCCGGCCGGATCAGCGCACCTTTGCCGGGAATGAACCGCTGGAGATTACGGCCTTTGCGGAGGCTGTGATTTTCGTCATCCCGGATACCGCCGTTCGCTGCGATGAAGGTCAGGACATCGCTGTTGAGGTCCTGCGTCTTATTGCGCGGCGCGGCGGTTCGCTTCGTCTTTCCCTCGATCGCGGCCTTGACGGCGTTTTGATAGCGCTTCGGGAAGGTGACACCACCCGACCCATGGGGAATCGGTCGCACAGATTTCGGCAGGGCCTCGCGGATTGCGGCCAGGTCAGCATCCGACGCGCCGCGAACGAGCAAGCTGCCGCCCGGCGTGATCTCATAGGACGGGGAGGGTGGGGACGGGGAGGGTGGAGCCGCCGGATCAGGGTCAGCGGGGGGCGGTGATGTGGCCGGCGGCTCAGGATCAGGAACGGCCTGCTGCACGTCGGGTTCCGCCGCGAACGCGCTTCCTTCGGCGTCGGTCGCAGAAGGGAATCGCTTCACCGTATCGACAAGCTCTGCGATCGGCGCATCGAGGCGGATGGCACGGACGTCCTCGCCGGCATCCCGCTTGGCCAGCCATTGATGATGGCCGTCAAGGACGTGGCCGTCGCTGCTGATGAGGATAGCGCGATCAGCGTCAGATGCTTTTGCGCGCGCCGCCGCGACCTTCTCGGATGAGAATTCGCGCTGTGTTGGTTTCAGGCTCGACGAAGGGATGGTGATTTCCTCATGGGCGATCCCTTGCCCGCGCAGGAAATTCACCATTGCGCCGCGATGCTCGGACTTGATCTGCGGCATATCGTCGCGCGGAATATCGAGCGTGCCGGATTCGGGGGTGAACTTTACCCAATCCTTGTCGATGGCCTCGCCGCGCAGGTCGCCGCCGGCCGGGGCGTCGTCCGGTGGGATCAGGGACGTCTCGCGTTCGACGGGGGTGGTGTTCGCGACCGCCGGTTCTGCCTCCGAAGGCGCAGACTTCTGCGGTTCCGGGGTGGTGATCGCGGCTGGGCCGTCGCCTTTACCAAGCACGAAATGCCAGTGATCGCCCGTCGCATGCTTGGAGCGGCCTGCGCCGGTTTCGTTCAGCGCCTCGATGATGGTGTAACCAGCGTCCTCATAGCGCTTGCGCGCCTGCTCGAACGTCATGCCCTTGATGGGAGCCATGTCGATCGCGGCCTTGGACTTGGCATGCCACGACGTCGGGTTGGCTTTTGTCAGCGGGTCGTCGGCAGATCGGTTCCATGACGTCACGCGCGCGCCGGGAAATAGCTCCTCGGTTACGGCCTTGGCATTGTCGATGGGTGTTGGCTTGCCGCTGGGCGGGGTCGGGGAGGGCGGCGCCGACCTTAAGCCGTCTTCGACGCCACCCTCTGTCGGCGCAGATACCGCATTGGCCCGTTCGCGCAACCGTGCATCGATGGCGTCGGCTTCGGCCAGCGGCGAAGGCAAGGCACGCGGTCCACTGGCCTCGACGATCGCGCCACGGCCCTTGGCGATCATGTCGGTCGGGATCGGGCTGGCGACGTCCTCATCGGTGACAACGACATCGACCGGCGCGGAATCCTTGCCGGGCTTGACCGCATGGACCCCGGCGCTGCCTATCTCCTCGCCGCCGCGCAGCGCGCCACCGACGATACCGCCGCCGAGTGCCGCCATGCCGGAGCGTTTCGCGCCTTCGGACAGATCAAAGCCCTTATCGGTGCCCAGCGTCTCACCGGTATATTGCACGCCTTCCTGCGCGCCTTCGGTCAAGCCTTCGCCGAGCGCGGCACGGCCGATGCGGATCGCCGCGTTACCACCTTGGGCACCGATAATGCTTTCAGCACCATAGCGGTCGAGGATGGCCGCCAGCAGGCCCGCTGGCGCGGCGCGGCCTACGTCGCCGATATCGGCATCGGTCTCGCCGTTATTCTCGGCCCGCGCCTGTGCGATGTTGCCGGTGTAGCTGGCGGCCGATATCGGCGGAGCCAGAAGCGACACGGCCATGCCGGGAACAGAACCGAGCGTCAGGTCAGAGACCAGGCCGGGGACGGCACCGATGGATGGATTATCGACGAAGCTTTCAAGCGTGGTCTCGCCTGCGATCGGCGCATCGCTGACACGCTCCTGTTGCCGGGCAATCCCTCGAAGCTGCTGCGATGCCTGCCGGTTGCGATCCAGATTTTCCTGCGACGTCCAGGGCAGGGGCGTATCCGCCGACCATTCGTTGATGGCACCGCCGACGCGGCGAAGTCCGGCGCCAATGTCATCGGCGGCACGGGAGACGATCGATCCGGCCCGGTCGAAGAAACCCTCGTCTTTCGAAGCATCAGCGATCGAGCGATCGGCGTTGTCGCGGGCGCGGGACTCCGCTTCCGAGCGCGGGATCGGCGCATCGATGATGCGGCGCACCGCCGCCGTGTCGGGCTTGCCGCCCTGCTGGGCGCGGATCGCGTCAAGCAGCGAGAGTGGCTGATCGTCGGCCGGGCGGGAACCGGACTGCGATGCCCGGATATCGTCGAGCAGGCTCATTTTACGCTGAGCTTATAGCCGTTCGCCTTCGCCCACTGGCGCACCTGATCCTCGGTCCAACCCATCGCCTTGGCCGCTTCGCGCACCTCCGATGCCGTGTAGACCTTCGCCTGTGGCTTCGAACCGCCCTGGGCGGCAGGCTTGGTCGGCGGAGCCTCGCCACCGGCTGGGCGCGTACGTGGGGCAGGGGCGGCTGGCTTGCCATCCTCGTCGTCGTCCATGCTGAGCCCGGCCAGCGGATCGGATTTGGTCGGTTTGGGATTGAAATAGACACCGGTCGGCTTGCGCTCGCCGGTCTTGCTCAGGCCCCAGATTTGACCGTCATCGGCTTCGAAGGTCTGGGCGATTTCGCCCGACTCCAATTTCCGGCGCAGCATCTGACTTGCCGCATCATTCTGCTGCGAGAGTGCCGAATTGAGCCGCGCCATGCTCTGAGAATTGTTAAAATCGATCTTTTTAAGCTTGATATCATTAGTTGTTTTATGATCGTCAACGATGATCTGATTGTCAGTCGCGGCCTTACCGATCGCAATCTGCTTGTCCGTATCGCGCTGGGTCGAACGAGCGTTGTTGCGATCGGTGAGGTCGGCGGTCAAGGTCGCCTCATCTCGGCGATTCTGGGTCCGCAGAGCTTCCAGCGCAGCATCGCGCCGCGACGTGATGTCAAGCTCAGCCTGTTTTGCAAGACCCGAACCAAGACCCTGCAGGGCACCGCCAACGATGTAGCCGAGACCTGCCATCAACCGGCCCTCTGCATCGCCTGATCCATGCCGGGCAGAAGCTGGCCGAGATTACCGGCCTTATCGGCTTGTTCGATCTGGCCGAATTCCTGGCTCAACTGTTCGGGATCAACGCGCTGGCTGCTGATCCGATAGAGGTCGAGGCCGCGATAGAGAGCGCCTTCAAGCTCCTCCTCGCTGAAATCATGGATCTGTGCCGCCTCGGCAACTTCCGCAAGCTCCTCAAGGATCGCCGCCCCCCCATGGTAGAGCACGGCGTCGTCGAGATTGACCTGCGCCTGCGCGGCGCTGTCCTCAAGGGTGAGCAGAATCATCACTGCAGTCGATGCGAGATTGTCGATCGGCGCGTTCTGGAGTGGCGGCTGCGCCTGCGCAAAGACCTGCATCGCCTCCTCATCCTGCTTGCCCGATAGCTGGTCGAGAACGGCGGGAGAGACGGTCGCGCCTTCGCCTTGCGGATAGATGATCTCCATCGCATTGCCGACAAGCTTGTCATATTGCGCCTGTTCTTCGGGCGAGACGTTGGGTGCTTCGCCATCTACATCACCGCCCGCCCCCGATTGCATAGCGGGGCTCGGCTGCGCGGCCGGGCGGGGCGGGGGAGCAAGGCCAACCATCAGCTTTTCACCGAATAGATGCGGCCGGTTGCGCGGTCATAAGCAATCTTGCCAATGGGCGCGCCTGCAAATTCTTCGGAGGCTCCTTCCGGGACCAGCCCGCTATACCCCGAATAGTTTTCTCCGAGGCGCTTGAGGGTCCGCCGTTCCTCCTTCGCCTGCTCGCCAGCCATGAGGCCACCGCCAAGACCCTGTAGCATCTGGCTCGCGACCAAGGGGTTTTGGTTCATAAAGCCCATGAGGCCCCCGCCGCCGGCAGCCGGTGCGGTCGATACCAGTCCGGGCGCCGCGGCTGCGGGTACGAGGCCACCGCCGGTTGCGGCGGCTGTGCTGCCCAGCGTGCTCCCGGCCTGGCCCAGCATCGCGGCATCTTTCGAAGCGCCGATGACGGGAGCGGTACCGCCACCACCGCCCGCGCCAGCAAGTCCAGTCGCGGGCTTGATGGCCTGGCTGATACCGCCGAGCGCGCCGCCAGCGATGAGGCCAGTCGTCGCGCCTTTGATGATGTTGCCGCCGGTCACCGCAGACGTCAGCGCGCCCATGGTCGCGCCTTGGGCGGCGGTGGTTAAAACACTTGTGAGGCCGGTGCTTAAACCGAGACTCCCTATCGTCGAGGAGAGAGCGGGCAGCGCGCCGATCGCCGCGCCTCCGGTGAGGACGACGGCTCCGATCGCGAGGGCAGGCAGGGCGATCTTCTTGACGACACGAACGACCTTCTTGAAAATTTTCCCGATGCCTTTCAGCAGACCACTCATGCCGCCAGCGCCTCCCCACGCTTTGCCGTATCGCGGCGATAGAGTGCGCCGCACCGGACAAACCCCAGTCGCTCATAAAATTGCCCGACGCGCTCACCATCCGGGATGGCGTCTGTGTGGGAGAGCGTGATCTCCAGAACCGCCGGGATAGCCTCGGCCCATTGAAAATATTGGGAGAGCAGCCGCATCGATCCCCGTGAGCCCGATGCTTCATCGATGACGAGAAAGATGTCTTGGGCAACGAGCCGGTCGCCGATCATATGGACACGATCGAGCAGCCCGGCGCAAAATCCGCAAATCACCCCCTCTCCGGTTTCGACGACATTGACGAGCGTCGCGCCGGCATGGGTGCCGCCGTGACGCTGGATCATCTGCGCAAGCAGAGACCGTGCATATTTGTCGTCGATATTGACCCGGCCCACATAGCGACTGCGCGCATATTGGTCGCGGAGCAGTGCGACCATGGCGAACACATCGGTAGTGCGGGCAGGGCGAATGGTGCTCATCACCATGCCGGTGAATAGTTATAGAGCGCGCGCATGCGGGCGATGCTCGTGGTGTAGAGATTGGCGATATCGCGCTGGGCGGCAGAGCGCGTCGCGGCCGGAATCTTGTCATTCTGAAGGGTGTTGCCGATGCCGCCCGTGTAGGTATCATTGAGGCGAGCAATGGCGTCGGCCTGTGCCTGACGGTCCTGCGCCGCCAATGTCGCGAACTTGGTCTTTTCGTCGGACGCGATCTGTGCGGCGGTGTTGCGCTCGTTCGATGCGAGAGACGCCTTGTTCGTTCCCCACGCGGTATTGGCCGTGGCCGCCTGCGCTGCCTCTTGGCTGGCGATCGGTGTGGCGGCCGCCAGAGCAGCGGTCTCGGAAGCCTGTCCAGCGATAGAGGAATTGACCAATCCGCGCCGGTTTGCCTGCGCCAGACCAGAGGCGCGGGCGTTGCGCATCAGCGGGCTATCGGTCGATGTCAGTCCCGCCACGCGGCCGGAAACGGACTCCGAATCTGGAATGTAAGAACCATCCGGTTGCCAGCCCACGACATGCCCCTTTCGCCGATGTCAGCACTATACGAATTTGTCCGTATAGTACAACTGGCCTCACGGCTTAGCCGCTATCTCCGCTGCCGCCTTTCGGTAAGCCGCGTCTAGTCGCGCGTACCATGTGTCCCATTCTTCGAGCCGGCCCCGGCACACATGATAATTTTCGTAGTTTCCGACGATGACTGTCGCGGCTTGAGGCAGTCCAATTCCCGTGGGAGCGTCTGGGCTGAAGGCACTGGCGGGGGCGGTAATTTCGGGATCGACGCCGAGGGCGGCGGCGTTGTGCAGTTGGACAAAGCCAGCAGGCAGGCCGCCAGCAGCATCGAGCGCGCGGGATGCGGCAGTTTTCTCGACATATTCAGGCACCTTTCTGATGATGGTCTTGAACACGGTGCGGACATTGGCCTCGCGGCTGTCATTCGTGTCGCGGATCTGGATCGCCATCGCAGTCGCATCGGCCTCAATGTTCCTGATCTTGGCGGTCAGGCGAGCGCTGCGCTCCATGTCGGCCTTGAGGTGGCGCTGAAAATCCGTGTCGCGCCAGCGATAGCCTGCATAGAAGGATACCGCTGCGCCGACCGCGACGATCGCCAGCTTGGCCTGGATCGGGATGATCATGGCCGCTTGCCCGCTGAGAACAGGAGGAACGTGCAGTATCCGCCGAGACCCATGCCGATGCAGAATCCGGCCACGAATATCGCTACGCCCACGAGCATGACAGATCCTGTCATGGCGAAGTCCTTCCGCATTTCTTGCGATCGACATTGCCGATGCGGTGGTTGATCCAGCCGCGATGGAATACCCGCAGCCGAGGATTTACCCGGACGAGATAATCATATCGCGCCTTCTGCCGCGCATCGAGCGCATCCAGCATCATGACGCAGAACCTGCTGGCCCCGATGGCTGACTGGCACTGCGAGAAAGCCTTGATCGTGGCGGGGCCGACCTTGCCGTCCGCCTTGACCTTGATGGCGCAGGTGTCGTTGATCGCCTGCTGCAGGAACAGAGACGGCCAGTATGGCCCCATGTTTGTGCCCGTGTCGTAAAGCTCCGTCGTGACAGGCGCGTCCAGATGGGACAGCGGCCCGAACCCCGGCTTGACGATATAGTCGGCGTAGTAGATCGAAGTCGCGACATCCTCCGGCAACGCCCGCATCGGGCCGGTGTAGCCATGCTTGACCGCGACCGCCTTCGTGATCCCCCTGTTGGTCTCGCCACCGGGATCGTTCGGATGGTTCACATATCCCCCCTCAAGCGCCATTGTGGCCGCGATCATGGCGAGGATGGCGGCACTGATCCCGGTCGTCTTGCCCGGATTTGCCTTTACGGCCGCGACAGCCTTATTTCCCGGCATTGAGCTTCTCCTGCCGGATGACGGACACCCAGATCGCAAGGCCGGTCAGCGCCGCTGGCATCAACTTGATGACGATCGGATGCATCCACGCTGTGATGAAGTCCGGAAGCGTGTTGAAGATATCGAGCGGCCATGTCGGCCAAGCCTGGAAAACGACACCCATTACGCCACTGATCGCCAGAATGCGGACCGACCAAGCGTGTTTGAGCTTTGCCCGCCAGTTATCGACGAGTTTGATTTTCGGCTTGATATTCATGTCGCCCCCTCTGGCCTTACAGGCCCTCTTTCTGCTCGATGTCCTTGACCGCCCGCTTGATGCTGATTTTCCGCTGCGCGACCTGGCGCTCCTGTCCGACCGCCTCGTCGCCGCGCATCCGGCGCATGAAGGCGCGCGCCCGGCGCTCGGCGGCGGCCTTCTCGGCCTCCGTGTCCGAGCTCAGCAACGCATGGATATGGTCAAGCGCCTCCTCGAAATGGGCGAGGCGGGACTCCATCGGGCGCAGCGCCGAGAGTTCCTTTTTCGCCTCGGTCAATTCGACCCGCAGCGTGTCGACCAGTTCAAGGGTCGTTTTCGTCCAATGCTGTTCGAGCTCGGCATCGACCTTGCGATCGACGCCATGCCGATTGTCGCGGCTGCGCATCGCCTGGAGCCAGCCTTTGCCGACCCAGCCGAGCACCCCGGCGATCAGTGTGGCGAGGATGGTTTCGGTAAGGATCATGGATGCCACCTGCCGTAGATGCAGTGCGCGACCTCATGTCCGATCCACTGCGGTTGATATGAAACCGCCGGATCGACGATGTGGATTGTGCAGGTGGACCCCCGCGCTGTGATGACCGAAAAGGCCATTAGCTCCCGGTCGTTGCCAGCATCGGCACCAGCGGCCAGCGCGGCGCCGCGCAGTTCTGCATGACTGCTGTGCTGGACGACGTTGAGCGTCATCGACTCCCGGATATATTCCGGCTTGCCGAAGCGATAGCCGTCCGGCGCATCATTGCAGGACGTCAGGAGGGCGGCGGCGATGAGGATTGCGCGCTTCATGGCCAGCCGACCTCGATATCGATGGCGTCGAGCATGGGGATATCAGTTGCGGCATCGACCTGCGCCTTGAGGACAAGCGCGTTGGCGTGGCAGGCCGAGACATGTTCACCCATCGCCGTGCCCGCCGCCATCATTGCCGCGGCGTCATGTGTCGCGATGCTGTTGTCCTGCATCGTCCAGTCGATGCTGAACGGCTGACCAGCCGCATCTGCGATCATCGCCATGGAGGCTGCGCCATTGACCTTGCGCTGGCTGTCCGGGTCGCTGTCCATGACGCCGAGCGGGGTGGTTGCGCCGCCCCATTCCGCGAGGTTCCGGCGCTTCATGATGGCGCTGCGCTTGCCGATCTGGGCGACAAGAAAGGCGGCGGCGAGATCAGGCGTGCGCACCCGGATCGCGATGTCATCGCCATCGAGATAGGTCTCGACGTCCTCGATATCGCCCTCGCCGTCATAGAACAGGCGCTGATGACCGTCCGGGATCGGGATGGCATCGAACTGCGATGCGTCCGTCGCCTTGATCCGCTGCCGCGCCACGCCATCGGCGTCTATGATGAATGCCTGCATCATGATTTTGCGAAGAACCTCCGCACCTTGGCGAACCCATCGGTGATGGTGATTTCCTGACCATTGCCTGCGCTGGTCGAACTGCCGTTCTGCACATAGATGCGGGCTTGAATCGTGGTCCCGGCCGTATGGCCCTGAAACTCAAGGCTCAGATTGTAGAATCCGGCGACGAGGTTTGTTGTGACCTTGGGATCGTCATAGGTCGTCCAGCCGCCGCCATTGACCGACACCTGAAGATAGATGTTGCAGGCGGAATTCAGGCCGGAGAAAGTGCCACCCCAATTGATGAATATCGCATCCGCAAAGTCCGTGGCGGTGATAGTCGCGGTGTAGCAGATCGCCCCCTCGTTCGGCGGATCGCCAGGATTGGACTTGCGGTTGAGGGTGTAGGTTCCGGCATAGGTGCCGATCGAACCGGCATTGAGCGATCCCGGCACAACGGCAGCGCGATCGACACCGGCATCGGTCAGGAATTTATTCGCCGTGATCGTATTCGTGAGAATCTTGTTGGCGTGCAGCGTCGAAATATAGGCATCGGTGATGATGCTGAGCGCCGAGACGTCGCCGAGCAGCCGGACCCAGCTACTGCCATTCCAGACGAACCATTCCTTATATGATGGCCGGTACCAGGTTTGATTGACGAAAGCGCCTGCTCCCGGCGAACTGTCTTGGTAGAAACCTAGGAGGGGCGGGCCATCATCGCCGGCCGGGCCAATCCTCCCGCCAGCCGAGAACGAGATGATGGTGGCGTTGGTGCCTTGCCCCACCATCGAGCTATCGAGGAATAGCTGCAGGTTCGGCGTCGTGGCATGCTGATAGAAGATGATGCCGTTGCGCGAATAATAGACGTTGTTGTTGTCATATTGGACGGCAAAGGTGTCGCCCGCGGTGAAGGCGACCGGCCCATGGACCGAAACCCCGCTTTCATAGACGCGGAAGGTGTGGCCGACCTGGATGTAGATCGCATAATCGATCGACGTATAACTGGCATCGGTGGCCGGGTCGGTGTTGAGACCGATCATCATCTGATCGTCCAACTCCGGCCTGAAGCTCACGAAAGCACCGGCTGCATAGCTCTCGCTGGAATAGACGCTCTCGCCCCACGTATAGGCGCCGCTGGTCTTGATGATGCGATTGCCCGCCACGGCTGCGCCAGCGGTTGCGACCAGCCCGAAATTGGGCGGGCCGGAATATTGAGACCACTGATAATCTGCCGGGTTCGTGCTTTCCGTGGGGGTCAGCTTGTTGGCAGCGATACCGATGAAATGACGTCCGCCCGGCGCGCCTGTCGTAAAATTGACGGTGCCATCGATCTTGTCGGCATAGGCGATCCACACGTAGAAACTGTCACCGTCGACACCATCCGTGCCATCGATGCCACCCTTGTAGTGCGACCAGGTATAATCGTCCGGCGACGTGCTCTCGATCGGAATCGTCTTGTTGGTGGCAATCCCGATATATTCGCGGTTGCCCGGCTCTCCCGTCGTGAAATTCGCCGTGCCATCGATGCTGTCAGCGTATGCGATCCAGGTGAAGGACGGCAGGCCAGCACCGATCGATAGCGCCTCCATCGCGGCCTGCACCTGATCGAACGCCGCCTTGACCTTGATAAGCTCGGCATTGACTTCTTCGGCCGTCGCGCGGGTATTCCGCTCCAGTTCGTGGCGATTATAATAGCTCATCGCACCAGCTTCCGGCGGCTGGTGTGGAGCGAATAGGTTTGCAGGACGTGGTGCGGTTCCGCGACCAGGCTATCACAGGCGAAGATGCAGGACATATTCTCGCCCTGGCCGTCAGGGTGTGCCTCGGCCTTGCCGGAATAGGGGGCCGACCAGAAAAACTGGTTCCAGTCCGACGTATCCCAGATGCCACCGCCGCCGGTGACGCGGAAGTCGATGCCGTCGCCGGATCCCTGGACGGTGAAGTCCTTGCGGCCCGCATTGGGCTGCGAGCCATCAGAATAGTTGAACATGACGGTGATACCGAGACGGGTCAGCGGCGCCGCCTGCATCTCGACAACGATCTTGTGCAGGCGCTTCTCGTACCCGACGGCACCGATGTGATTGTACGGGGTCATGACGAACCCCTTGATTCCGGTGCCATCGAAGCTGCTGCCGCTGTCGATGCGATAGACATAGCCATCCTCGGCCCCGACAAACATCCCCTCGCCATCGGCAAGCTCGCCGGTGCCGGAGCAATAGACCTGCATATCGTCGGTGCTGAACGGGATCGCCTCCGGCGTCTTGCGGCCCATGAACACACAGAGACCCGTCCGGTCGCTCCAATAGAGCCGATATTGCGACTTGCTGCGGCAGACGTGACTGGCGACCGGCACCCGCCCGGCTTTCCGCTTTGCCGTGAAATAAGGCGCGATCAGTTCGGAAAGCGATCCGGCCTTGAAGTTGCCGAACGCGGACGTCGCCTGGACGTCGCGCAGACCCCGCTTGTCGAGATACATGATCTTGCCGATCTTCTGCGCCGTCCAGGCATCAGCGCCCGCTTCCTCGGTCAGTTCGTTGAGGATGAAGCTCTCGGAATCCGTGCCGGTGAGATAGGCGATCTTCTTCTCGCCGAAGAACAGGACCGACGTCTGCGCAGCCTGTACGACGTCCGTGATCTCAGTGCCGAACCCAAGATCGCCTGCGCCGGTATTGCCGTCCCAATCCAGCGGGCCCGTGATCGAGCTATATTGGATGGAGCCGCCGGGAAAGGTGAACCCCAGATGCTCGGCCGCCTCGAAAACGCGCTGCGGCCGATCGTCGGCGCTGCCGGTGTAGATGAAGGCAAAGACGGTGCCATCGAACTCGAAGCCGCGTCCGACGCCGTTGCAGCCATACATGCGGTAGCGGTTGGATGCGCCGAAGAAGTTATGGCCGATGGTCATGTACCGGCCGCCGGCGGGCAGGACGTGCGAAGTGACGGGGGCGATGGTGACGCTGTGGCCGTCTCCGGCGGCAATTTCGTTGGTGAACACGCCGACGATGTTGGTCAGGACAACATAGCCCGCCGCGTTCGTGCCCCAGTTGCCACTGCGACGGACGACGCGCGCGACCGTCGCCGATGCGCCGGAGGTGGCGCCAAAGATGGTCTGGCCCTCGACAAGCTCGTTGGTGCCGAGCGTGAACTGCGCTTGATAGCCAAGATGCACCTCGACCCAGCCAAGCGCTGTCGCCTTCCACATCGCGCCGGCTGATCCGATGATGTTATCGCGCCAGGCGTAGACATTGCCATTATAGACGGCGACACCGCGCACCGGCCCGCTGCCCGGAACCTTGCCGACAAGCTCGCGATAATAGGTCTGCGCCGCCTCGACATAGTGGGCACGGATGTCCTCGCTCGGAGCGCTGTCGAAGGTGGCGGGACCATTGACCAGAGCCTTGGTGCCGCCTCCGACGATCAGCGTCTCATTGTCGACGAACGTACCTGTGACCGCGGTGATGATAAGGGAGCCGCGCGCGGTCCCGGCATCCCAGCTTCCCTCGAATCCTATGGGGCTGAGCACGACATGGGCGGTTGCGCCGGACGTGCCGCCGGTGATGAGGTTGCCCATGGCGATCGGGGCGACGCCGCTATCAAACTTGAGCGTCCCGAACACCGCCGCTGATGGCGCCGTCCGACCATCGAACCGTTCAAATCCTTGCACCCGGCCGTAACCCTCGGCCAACGGCTCGTAATTCATGCCGCTGACGATGCGTGACGGCGGCACCGCAAGCGCGGCGCTGACGACATCGAGGCCGCCCCCGAAAGCATAGGTATTGGGCGTGCCGCTCACGCTTCCACCTGCTCGTCCATGTCGTCGAGCATGTTGCGCAGGCCCTGCGCGTAGAGCGATTGCGCTGCGGCGACGACCGGGATGGCCTCGTCATGCTGGCCCATGAGCATGGCCGCGCGCCATACGATCGTCATATGATGATCGACCGGGCAAATCGGCACGTCGGTATCGGCGGCAAGGATCTGCGCCGCCCGGCGATAGGCGCCACGGATCACATAATCCTTGTCCGGCTTGGGGCCGAGGCAGAGCTTCTTGTCCTGATCGATGGCATAGTCGCACGGGCGGTTCGCCTCATGGACGCCGCGATCCCAACGCGCCTTCCAGCCATGATAGAATGAAGGATAGAGCTCGCGCTCATCGCCTTGGCCGAGAGCATACTCGTAGAGCGTGAATGGCGAGAACGACCGTGTATGCTTCGCCCAGCCGCCAAAATCCTCGATGTCAAAATCCGCTGCGGCATAGCGGCTCTGGCCAGGAATGAGCGCGGAGGTGAACTCGGCGCGCATCCATGGCCAATCGGAGCGGGATGTCTGGATAAGCCGCCAGGCTTCGATGATCCATTCGACCATCTTCTCCTGACGGCCGGGCGCATCCAGAACGGAGGTGAGGCGCGCGTTCTGATAGATCGTGCCGCTTTCACGCTCCAGGTCGTTGACCAACTCTATGAAGGTAGACATCCGCGCCCCCGCACCGACATCGCGTTATGCGATTTCGGGGGCGTCAACCCGCTTGTGCCAGGCGTCGATCAACTCCTGGGCCGGCAGGATCGCCGAATGCGGATAGGAAGGCTGATCGACAAACTCGATGATCGGCAGACCAGTGACCTGATTGATCTCATCGGTTTCGCGGCCAATCGTCTCCACCGCATCGCGCAGCGCGAGATAATGACGATACGGTATCGGCTCTTTCTTGCCGCGCTGGAGGATGACGACATCGCCATTCACTGCGATCTGGACCTCACGCGAACGGGTCTTGTCGGCAGTCTCATGGACTTCGACGAGCACCTTGGGGTCATATTTGAAATGCAGACCCTCGCGACTGTTCGGGATTGCCTCCTGCTCAGCAACGGGCGCGTCCGGCGCCGACACTTCAGGAACGCCAGCCAGCTTTGCGGGCACGCTGATTTCGGTCGTACCCGGCGCGGCGGCCTCGATCTTCGCGCGGAAGGTCGTCGAGTTGGCACCCGGCTTTACGTCGAGACCAAGAACGGCAGTCGCATAATAGAGCAACTGCGCATTGGTTGCTTCGCCGATTGGAATGATAACAGTGTCGGACATGGGGGAGCTCCTGAAAGTGGTGGGGGAAGCCCCGGCTTATTCAGCCGGAGCCTCGTCGGTGTTGGTGTCTTCGGGCGCACCGCCCGGCAGCGGCTCGTCGGTCTCGCCCTCGGCCGGCGGATCGATCGGGGTCTTGCTCGCCGGATCGAGCAGGGCCTGCGCGGCGTCGATGACGCCCTTGCGGGAGACTTCGCGATCAGTCTCGGCGGCGATGACGAGCGTCAGTTGCTCAGGCGTCAGGCCCTGCAACCGCTCGACGACGGTTTTGACATTGCCGTGGATGACGGCATCGGCGTCAAAGGTATCGGCGCCGGATGAGCTTCCCCCAGAAAAGCTTCCGGCGCCGTCGCCACCCTCCGCATCAGCGGCAGGCGAAGCTGGTGTGACCTCGATGAGGCTGACATGATGGCTGGAATTCGCCAGCACCTCATAGATCGGCCACACCGCGGAATATTCGGTGTTTGGCGCGATCGTGAAATTATGCCCCTCCAACTGGATGGGGATCGGAGTCTCGGTCTTGTCGGCGGGCCAGATGAAGCGCGCGACGTCCGCGTCGGGGAAGAACGCGATGCCCAAAATATCGACCATGGAAATTCTCCTGTAGGAGGGAAGGCGGCGGGGGCGGGTGCCCCCGCGCGCGATCAGTCTTCGCCGCGTATGGCAAACCAGCGGAGTTCCTTGGCGGATTCCGAGATGCCAGAGCCGATGGTGAAGCCCTTTTTCTTGTCGCCGAGCGTGCCGGCGTAAGCGCTGATTCCGTTCGTGGCGCGGGTGGCGACAGCGGCGTTCGTCTGGATCGACGTGCCAGCGGCCATGCCGTTGAACCACTCGTCGATCTGATCGGCGTCGGTGATGTTGACCACCTTCACATAATCAGGGATCCAGCCGAGTTCGATGTTGATGGCGGCACCGGTCCCGGTGACGACGCCGGACTTGAATTCGTTCATTGTCTCAACTCCTTGAGAGGGATGGACGGGGCGAGCCAAGGCCCGCCCGCGTCATCACAGGGCGGACGCCGCCACTTCCAGACGGGCCATCCAGGTCTCGTTGAGACGCACGGCGTTGAAGTAGGCTTTCCAGCCCACATAGCCGCGCTGCCCCAGCGGGTCGGATTTCTGAACGGTGTCCGGGTTGATGACCGTCGGCGTGATCGCGAGGTTGTTCTTGCCGTCGGTGCCCTTCGCCGATTTCAGCGGGGTCAGGCCGTAAGCCTCCATGCCGAAATACAGGATGGGATAGACGTCGGCAGCGGAACCGCCGTTCGAGACCACGGACGAACCCGGCGTGCCACCGGCATCCAGGAAGGCGTCGAGGTCCGGCGAGGCGACATAACGCACGTCCTCGACCGAGCCGATCTCATATTCGGAGACCGGAGTGCGCTGGCCATATTCGGCGATCGTCTTGAAGCCGGAGAGGTTGCGGATGTCCGCTTCCAGGTCAGTGTGACAGACCGCGATATAGGCCGCTTCGATCGGCTTAGTGCCGATCTGGACGGAGCCAGCAAGGATCTTGGTGAACTTCTTGGCCTTCATGGCCTTGAGGTACCGGGTCACCTTGCGCTGCTTGTTGAGGCTGATCGCGGTGTTCACCGCCGCGCGGCTGGCGCCATTGGCGTAGAACACCGACGTGCCGCCTTTCACGACGCCCCAGATGATCTTTTCCAGCGTCGCCGCCGACTGTTCGCCGGATAGTTCGGCCGCATCCTTGAGCACCGGATCCTCGGCCAGGTCATTGACCCGATCGGTGATGACGCGGACGTCGCCGAACTGCAGCAGACTGACCGTCACATCCTCGTAGCGGATGGTGCCTGCGGACGGCGTGACGCCTTCCTGCAGCGGGGTCGTCGCCGGAGCGAACGGGATTGCGCGGCGGAACTTGACGGTCTCGGCCTTGTTGCGCGGGATCGGCTTGGAAAGGCCGAACAGCGAGAGGATGCAGACCGGGGTGGCGTGGGCCAGCATCTCGGTCGCGGCCCATGCCGCGGTACGCTGCGAGATGTCGCCATAGGTATTGATCGTCATGATAATCCCCCCTTGGGATCACGCCCAAGGGGAGTTGCAGTCCGCCCTGGGCTTACGCCTCGGCCTTGCGGGCCATAAAGACGTCCATCGCGCTGTCGAAGTCTTCGGGGACACCGGAGGAGGCGGGGGCAGCATTGCCCTGTCCTCCATCGCGCCCTGCTTCGAGCTGGCGTTGACGCCGCTGTTCGATTGCAGAGGGCTGCGGGTTCGGCGGTGGTGGGGGCGGCGGAGGCGGGGGCGGAGTGCCAGCACCTATCGCGGCCTTGAACATGCCGATGACCATGGCAGCTTCACGACCGTCCACGATATTGCTGGCGTTCCGTGCGATGGCGTCCCGGATCATCTGGGGCTGGGATTGCACCCAGCCACTGAACCGCTCGTCCTCGACGTGACTTTTCCAATCGGCGTGCTGACTGGTGAGGAAGCTTTCCTGCTCGCCAACGGCGGCTTGGAAGCGCTCCTGACCCATCTGCTGCACTGGCGCTTTGAGGGCATTGATCTCGTCCGCATGCGCTTGCGCCTGAGCGACCATTGCATCGATGAGAGGACCGGCGACCTCGCCATAATCCTCCCGCAATTTCTTGATCGCCTCAGTCTCGAACGGATTGGAAGCAGGTTGCGCGGCTGGCGCCGGTCCCGGTTCCTGTCCCCCCGCCGGTGCCGGCTGACCCTGCGCTGCACGAAGCTCCGCAAGTTGCCGATCCGCCGTGGACAGACGTCCCTTGACCGAATTGTACCGAAGATCGGCATCACGGAGCGCCGCTTGATGGGCTTCCTTGAGTTCGGCAGGGGCATTTGCCCAAATATCTGTGGGTTGGTCACCGGCCGGGGGCTGTTCGCCAGCAGCAGGGTCTTGGCCGGCCGGGTGATCGGCGGGCGGAGCATCGCCTTGCGGTTGGCCTATGCCCGGATCGGCTGCACCTTCGCCCGCAGTGTCATCCACCGGAGGCTTGTTGCCCGACGCAAGCGCGTCCATCTCAAGATCGAACTCATTGGGGCCGTCGGTATCCGCCTGGTCGGCAGGAACCTGTAGGCCCGCTGGAGGTGATAATTGCTCAGTTGACATCGAAATTCAATCCTCTTGTTCTGGGGGCGGATCAGTAACCGGCCTTTGCCGTCTCCAGCCGCCGCTCAATGGCGTCGCTGGACAGGGTTTCCGGGAGTTTCAGGAGGTCGCGCAGGGCCTTCGCTTCACCCTGCAGAACCGGCACGCGGTCGGCAGGGGCAGTTTCCAGCGCGTGCTGCACGGCGCTCAACCGCTCGGTGAGGTGCGCGACGATGCGCGGCCATTGCGGGGTGACGTTCAATTGACGGTCCCCGCTGACAGGAAGCCGCCGGAGCCAGTCGGCTCGGCACCAATAGCCTCGGCATGATCCCGGTTCTCCCGCTCCATCGCGGCTTCGGCGGCGAACATGCGTTCCTTGCTGTCAGTGTCGATCTTCTTGCCTTCGAGGAGGGCCTGCACCTTAGCGATATCGACGCCCTCTTTCTGGATGAGTTTCAGGATCTCTGTCTGCTGGTTGAGCTTGGCGATCTCGCGCTGGGCTGTGACCTGCTCGGTGTGGCTGGCGGCGCTGATCTTGGCGGCTTCGACCGTTGCCTGGGCACGGATGATATCCGGTGACTGCTGTCCGGCCTCGGCTTCGGCGATCTTCTTGACGGCCGCCTCAAATTCCTCCGGGGATTTCAGGATATCATCGGGATTGATCGCGAGCGCCTGCAGCGTCATCCGCATCGTCTCATAGACCTTGAGCGCGGGACCGATGACGGGGTGGGTCGACCAGTTCATGGCGATGACCATCAACTGCTGGGACTGGACCTCACGGACGAGGAGCACGGACGTCCCGCGCGCCTCGGTCTGCATGTCGCCCTTGATCTCGGGCTTGTCATTGAACTGCATGTTCCAATGATAGGCGCGTCGGATCGTTGGCGTCGTCAGGTCGTCATCCCAATTCTTGACGACACGGCGGAACACGACGTTGGCGGAGTTGAACAGCATCGACATGCCGCCCATCGTCTGCGTCACATGCGCGCCCTGCTCGCCCTCGGCGATCGTCGGCATGGATACGACCTCATCGATGAACTTGACGGCGAGGTCGATGATCCCGGCTATCTGCGCCTGGTTCATCGGGATATTATAGGTCTTGAACGGCTCGCTGTTGGCGTTGACCTCCTGGCCCTTCTTCTTCCAGACCTTGCGCGGGGTGAGCTTCCACGAGCCATTCTCCGGCTCGACCTGGGTCTTGTCGATGACGATCTGCGGGCCGATGGAGAGCGCGCCATTGTCCATCATCATGCGGACAGCGCTGTTCAGCATCGCCTGTTCGTGGCGCATCAGCCACGGGACGCCGACGCCGCCAAGCACGCTGGCTTCGCCCTTCTCAAAGCTGAACACGCTGTAAAGGCTCTCACCGCTATCGAGCGGGAAGTCCTCGCTGATTTTCAGAAGCTTGCCCTGGCTGAAATAGATGATGACCATCCTTTCTTCGAGCGGATCGTGATTTTCCTCATAATCCAGCGCCTCATCGAACCGGCCGAGACCGCGCATCAGCGTCGCGACCTGCTTGCATTCGAGGCTGCCATGCCATTCCCAGACGATATAGCGATGCATGAACCCATTGGTCTGCTCGCCTTCAAGCTGGCGCAGTTCCATGAGCCACATCATGTCCCCGCCCGCCATTGGCATTGGCGCATCTTCCAGCAATTCCTTGACCGTCAGGGCGTGGAATCCCAGCATTTTCGCCATCTTGCGCAACTGCCGCTTGTTCAGCAGGTGACGTTCGAACGTGTCCTCGCAATCCTCCATCGACGTTGCATTGTCGTCGGGAAAGAACGCCCAGGGATTGACGCGGCGAAACTCCGGCTTCGGGTCGCGGGACTGGTCGAGATAGAACACATTGTCGCCAGCATCGGGATCGCGCACCCATTTCTGCCGGGGCTTCGATGCCGTGAACGGACCCTTGAGGATACCGGAACCGAGCTTGACCGCATCCTGGATGACGTCGCGGCTGCGCGCCGGATACCGGCTTTCCGTCAACTGGTCGTCGATCTCGCGCGCCATCGCCTCGGACCGGCGCTTGGCCTCCTCCATGATCTTGCGGGCTTCGGTGTCCTTCTGGCGGAGAAGTGCCGCCATGCTGCCGGCGCGGTGCGCTTGCTGCAGGACAGGCAAACGCTGTTCATCAGGCGCGCCATCGTCCACCATCTGGTTGTTCTGGTCGACAAGCTGCTGCGCCTGCGCGTCCATCTCCTCGGCTTCCTTCGCGGCCTGGCGCGCGGATTCGACAAGTTCTGGCACCGGGGTAGGGGCGATGCCCCAATTCTTGTCATCATTCGGGAACAGCATGTCGCCGAGACGCGCCTCCCATGACGTCGTTTTCGGCCGCGTGATGTTGATGAAGATCTTCGAGCGCTCCTCATCGCTATTGAGGATCGCCTCGATCTCCTTCTCGTACAGCCCGTGATATTGACGGAGGTCGCGGAGCCAGCGCTGTTCGATGTTGAGGCGGCGGCTGACCCGGCCGGTCGCCTCGCTCTCAAGCTCCTGAATGAGGGATGCGGTCGCGGCCTTAAGCTGCTCCCATGCTTCCTGACGACGGGCTACCTGTTCGGGATCGCGGAAGGGAACGACAGCTTTCATCAATAGCCTCCGACGCGATCGGCGATGGTGCGGGCGCCGCCGTTCATCTGTTGCACGGGTTTGGCGATGGCGCGTTTCAGGCCGGTCATGACGAGGTAGCGGGTGGCGTCCATCGCGTGATCGTCGTCCTTGGCGATCTTGCCGTTCTCGTCCCGGTGATAGTCCTGATATTCGGACAGCCAGTTGGTGAGGGTGGAGAACACCTTAAGCCGTCCAGTCGAGAGCCGTTCCCAGACGGCATAGATGCCAGCCTCGACACTGTTGTCGGCATTGGTGATGAGCAACCCAAGATCGACATAGAGCGAGAAAAGCTGCTGTCCGTCGATCTGGGATCGGCCATTGGCGGCCGGGTCGATAGCGCCAGGTATCCAGTCGCCTCGCGCCTTGATCGCTGCGGCATGTATGGATGGCTCAGCCTGGCCGCGATAGTGCTCGGCGTTGAGGTAAAGGACGTCCGCGTCGGGATCGAGCGCGCCCCAAATCGCAGCAGTTCTGTTCCAGCCCACGTCGAGACCATAGGCGCGCCGCCAGTGCGGAGGGATCGCAAAGGGCTCGACCGTGAACGTCTCCGGCTCGACGGGATAGATCGCGCCCACACCAAGCGACGGCACGCCCTCTGTTCGCGCCTTGCGCATATGCGGCGGATAGGCGGCGAGGGTCTTTTTCTTCCACGCCTCGTCTAGATGCGGGACGTGCTCCCAACCCGCCGTCACCAGATATTTGGACTCGCTGACGGCGGGCATCGACTATGCCTGCTCGCCAGCCAGCGACACAGTGATATTGCCGCCGGTGATTGAGATCAGTCTGAAGCGCCACCACGCCTTCGACGGCTCCTGGAAAACCATGAATGGAACGCCGGTCGTGAGGTTGCCGGTGATGTGCTCGACCTGCGCCAGCGCCCAATTGGGGTTCGGCTTGTTGGGGTCGCGCGTTGCACGCTCTACCACGCCGTCAAAAGCGGTCGCGGTTCCGGCCAGATGCACGGTGACATCGCCGCGCTGGAACCACTCCATGACAGACCCCGGCGCGCTTAAGTCCTCAATGCGTTCCGTGACCCGCTGGTCGGACTCGCGCTTGAAACTGTTGCGATTGACCACCATTGCGCCCGCCCCCGAACCGACCTGATTTGTCCGTATAGTCCAAATATGCGGCAAATTGGAAGGGTGTCATCATATGGGTGGCGGGGAATTGTCCTTATAGGCGAATCAGGCTGCGCGCTGCATGTCGAAGGACTTGACGACCTCGGTGCGGCCATTGAGCGGGGTGAAGGTCGTGAGGAGGATGCCGGCGGTCGTACCGGTGCGGGTCAGGCACTCGTCATAGACGTCTTTCGGGCATTCCTCATCGAGCCAGATCAGATGCTTTGCCGTGCCCTGAAAGACGCGACGGCCCTGATCGAAGGACTTGAGACCCAGCCGGGACCAGCCGCCTGAGACGTGGCGGATCTGGATCGTGTCGATCATGTCCTGCACGCCCTGCTTCCATGTGATCCGACCGAAGGTCTCACGCGGCACGATGCCGGAGCCGTCCATCGTTTTGCGTCCCTCGCTGTTCCATGTGACCTGGCCGAACAGTTCCTTCTGGATGACGTCGCGGGTCGTCTCGTTGGTGTCGCCGGCCGCCCATGCGTCGATGGGATGGCGGAACCGCTTGCCCTCCCACCAGTCAGGATATTGGCCGGTCATGTGGGCGGTGCACTCATACCCGCCCGCCACGGTTTTGCCTGTGTTATGATGAACAGAGCCGCCGATGAGGTAACAATTTGTGCCGGGAACGTGTGCGTCTATTATGGGCTGGTAACCGAGTGGGATGACGGATATTATGCGTTCTCCACCAACAAGAGTTATATGTTCCGATGGGAAAAACATCGCCGTGCGCCGCTCATCACGAAGTGATAATCCGCCTATCGCGTGAGGGTTTATATGCTCGTGAGATCGCTGACCGATTAGGACTCTCTCAACATACGGTTCAGGCATACATGCAGCGACGTGGCCTTTCAGCGCGTAAACATGGAAGTCGTCCGATCCTCGATCCAGACATTTTGCGTCGCCTAGTTGAGCAAGACCGGATGACTCAGCCAGATATTGCGAAGCTGCTAGGCTGTAGCCGCTCAGCCGTAGACAGGACGTGCCGGAGGCTGGGCCTGAAAAGCGCGCGAACAGGTCCGCGTAGTGGCGAAGATCATCATGACTGGAAAGGCGGTCGTGTCCTCGACAAGCATGGGTATGTTGAAATTTACGCGCCGCTTCATCCTCAAGCGAAAAAATCAACGGGGCGCGTTGGCGAACATCGGCTCGTGATGGAGGTGGTGCTATGTCGATACCTGACATCAGACGAAGTGGTTGACCACCAAGATGACCATCCGCGTCACAACTGGCCTGATAATCTTCATGTCTATGCCACAAACGCAGACCACCTGCGCGCGACATTAACCGGTCGACTGAAAGCCACCCCTCGCTCGTCAATACCCGGTGCCTACGGTTGCAGTCAAAAAATCGACCATTGCCCAGGAGAAAGCGAAACGCTGGCTCTAGCCCCAGAACCATTCCGCCTTGCATTGGCCGAACACATTGAGATTCACCGTCCCACGAAAGAACATGCGGCGCAGTCGAGGTCATCAATTCTGCGCTCAGGACCGATCCGGCCGGCGTTTCAATATAAGTCCATGGAGTGACGCAGCGATTGGCGGCCCGGAACAGCCGCTCGATATACTCGGCCCCAGCCTTAAAAAACTCCATGTGCTTGGGATAGAGCTCCCGCCGGAACGGCCCGTCATCGGGGAACAGCAGCTTGAATTTCTGGAACTTGCGCCGCTCCTCCTCGGCCAACAGGTCGCTCAACAGGACATCGATCGTGTCCATGTCGAGCCCGGCGACAAACGCCTGCGCGTCGAAGGTCGCCCCGTCGAATTCAGGCCGGGCGAGGATCTTGTCGATGGCCTGATCGAGGAGCGTCGTCATTACTGGATCGTCGGCTGTCCTGCTGCCGCCTTCTTCGCCTGCAGCGCGCGCGCTATGGCCTTGCCGACCTCATCGGCGATCTGCTCTCGCTTCTCGACGTCGGACTTGACGACGTGGGTGTGCGTCTCCTCGACCTTGCCCTCGTGCTTGCGAATGTTGGTGTAGACGCCGCCTGCCTCCTTGGCCGCCTGCTCCAGCAATGAGGCGGCGAGAGGGAAATTGCCTTTGGCATGGGCCTTGGTCGCCATGTCGTTGAGCATCTTCAATCGCACCGATGCATTCGCGATCGGGATCGCCAGGGTCTCGGCCTTGAACTTCTCGCGGGTCTCGTTGAACAGCGCCCGCCATTTCTTGAGACTGTCCTTGCGGCCCTCGCTGATCCGACGCGCACGCCAGCCGTCGAGATTGTAATTGGCCAGTTGGTTGGCGTTGACCTCGACGCCGAACTCCTCGCGCACGCCCTGCACGATGTCGGCCGCCGTCACGTAGCGCGCGAAGGCGCACACGATGTAGGCTTTCTGGTCGTCGGTGAGCTTAGCCATCGTCATTATCCAATGGGTCGTAGAACTCTGGAGCAGGGTGCTCAGGCAGCGCGGGAGTGGGGATCGGGCCGTTCCACAGCCAATCGTCACACTGATCCACCGTTGTCGGAGGCCATGCACTTCCACCGATCGGCCGCACGATTCCACCCCAGACCTGCACGATCTGCGGGTCTTTGGGAAAATCAGGGGTCACAACCCAGAAATAGCCGCGACGATCTTCACCAACCGTTCGACGCCATCCGTTCAATCGTTCGCCCATTGGTGAGCGGACGGACGAAAGATCATCCATCGCCGTATCGAACTCGTCGGTATCGTGGTCTGGCGTCGGCAGTGTCATGACCAGGCGGGTGCGTTCTTCGTTGTCCATGTCCTGAAACCCTGCCGGCCACGGGCCGTAGACAGTGCCAGAGCCAGGCACTGATACGCCGGGCGGCAACATGCGAAGCGAATAGAAGTGTCTCCATTGCAGGGTTTCGGGATTCTGTTTCAGGTCGATCGAACTTCGCCACACGCGCCAGTCCGGACCGTTCCTAATGGCTTGCCGGCACATGTCCTCAGTCCGTTCGGCGATCTCGTCTACGGCCCGTTGTTCGATTGATCGATCCGGCGTCATGTCGACATCAATCGCCTTCGCCGCAGCATAATCACTGAGCCATCCCATCACGCCCGCCTCGCTGTCATACAAGTCCCGCAGGCCAGCCGCATCCGCGCCTCGCCCACCGTCGGCCCATTATTCGCAACTCGCACCATGTCCGCAACACCTGTTGCTTGCGCGCCATAGCGGGCGACGACATCGGTGAACTCCTCGACGTCGTGTGCGCGCATTTCGAGGATAGGATAGCCGTCGCGATTGAACCGCGGCATGTCGTACATGTCCGTCGCTTGCCCGACATGATAGAGCTCGTGCTCGATCAGCGCGCAGAACGCCCAGTCATCCGCCTGCCGCGCATGCAGCGCCGAGATCGTGATGAGGATGTCCGGCACGTACCCGAACCACTGGCGAAGCTGGAAATGCGCCATCGCCGACGACCATTTCGACGACATCGGGCCGACCAGCTTGCACTGCCCGGCGACCTGGCGATCGTGGTTCGTGGCAACAGCCGTCGTCCACAGCCACCCGATCGGCGCCTCGCGCAGATGTGCATGCCGCTCGTTGAACAGTGGGCCGTCCTCGTCGAGGAAGGTCTCGCGGACCCATTCGCCCAGGCCGTCCTGATCCGGGGCGAAGGCGTCGAGACCCATGTCCGGCGGCGGTGAAGGGCGGGTGCTGGCGGGGAAGGGGATGATTTTAGCCATTATCGCGACCGCATGTGCAGACTGGCTGCTCCCATGAACGCTCCTTCTCGACCGGGTAGATCACGCGGGCGCGCCTGCCGCAGCGGGTTTCCACGCGTTCGTAGGTTTCTAGTCGACCGTGAACAGGGCAGCGAACAGTTGCGGCGTCAGCCATACTCACTCACCTCCCCCACGGGTGATGCTGCTAGGGCTGCGCGGGCCTCAAAGCGATCAAGAATGCTAGCGAGCATCGTTTGCCAATCAGGACAGCCCCGCCCCGGGATCGTGCTGGCGAAATACTCCCCATCGCCACCGGTACGTTGATCGACCATCTGAATGGCTTCCTCGAACCCCTCGCGCTTTCCGATCTGGTAGATATCTTCTTCGTCATCCTCCCGCGATGCTGCTGCGAGGCGGTGGTAACGGAGTTCTCCGATAAGCTGGCGCACTTCTGAACCCACGAGTGGTGGCGCGTCATCACGCTTTGACGCCTCGTAGAACATTGTCATATCAGCATCGGACATTGGAAGTCCGGCGTATCCGGTCAGCGGTTTGGTGTCTGTCGTCATGGGGTCAGTCCTTTCGCAGCACGCTTTTCCAGCACTGGTTTGCGATGCGCCTCTGTGTTTGAGGCAGTCGGAATGAGATGATATTCGTCGGCGCAAACCTCCACCTCGCCTTCAAACGCGGTAGCCGGATGCAGATGCGGGTCACGGCTGTTGCAAGTCGGGCAGCGATAATTTGGTCTCAGTGCATAGGTGCTCATTCGCCCTGCTCCTTCTGAAGATGGTGTCTGACTGCGATGCCGAGGGCGCTAATCTGCCACCGCTTAGGCTTGCCGCAGTGCGCGATAAGGCCACGCTGGCGTAACGTTCGTCGCAAACTGTCCTGTGCGCGACTGGCAGGTAAAAGCCGTTGCCCATTCGTGAGGCGGTTTAGAATGTCCGCGTGCGCAGCGCCGAGGCAGGCAGCTATCTGCTTTACTGTCCTATCGGTCATGGCTTCCTCCGCGCACCCGCTCGAATTGCCGAGAAAAGCGCATCGTCCAGATGCTCAAGACCACCGTTGCCATCGACGACTATTTCATTCATGAATGCGTCTATCGCGGCTTCAATGTCCGGCTCGGCAAGGATTTCGTTTAGGATGTTGCGGGCAGCCAGATAGCAATTGCGCCGTTCAGTCTGATCAGACACATAGGATGCTATGTTCCGCGCCAAATCTGCCCCGGCGGTGTAATCGCTCGCATTCTGCTGTCCGTTGGTAAGCGTATCGGGGTCAGGCTGTTTGCCTTCCGCGCCGATCCAGTGCTCAGCCGAAAAATCGCCGTCATCACAGATGTTGCATTTGTCGTGCTCGATACGAGCCACCCAGGACGGCACATCCGGGAAGTCCGTGCGGCGGAAATCGACCGAGCGCTTGCATTTGCGGCAATGAAGTTCGATCATCTGCTTATCGGTCATGGCTCACCTTTATGGGTTGGGTCTTGGGGTGTGGAAGCGAGCGCACGGAATCTTTCCTTGCGCGCCTCATTTTCAGCCTTCTCCGCTTCAGTCGGGCAATACAGGACAGGGCGTGATGGCCATACATCGCCGCCGTCAAAGCAATACCAGTGACCGTCTGGCCATGTGCCTGAGTAATGCGTCTCATGGATGCCGGTACTGCCCGGCTCCACCGCGTCGAACGTGCTGCCGTCCTTCGGGCAGTAGATCGCTTCTCGCCAGCCCAGGTCCTTCAGCCGCGTGTAAGCCTCATGCATAAGATTGATTGCATCTTGCTCTGTCGGCATCAGGGCGGCGCGCGCTGCATCGCGGGCGGCGAACACGTCCGTGCTGGCGTCCCATTCTTCGGCAGTCACGCTGATACGGTTACTGCCATAGCGGCCGAACAATTCCGTAACATGCTCAGAACATTCCTTGTCGGCGTCGTGCAACGCCTGCAAACGGTCCTTCATAGATCCCTCGCCTTCATTGCTGCACTGGCAAGAGCAAGGGCGGGGGTGGGTGCGCTGGGGACGTGGGCAAAGCCGCCATCTCCAACGGACGTGATGACCGCCTCCCATCCATCAGCGTTCTCACCCAAGTTCCACGACCACCATTCCGGGACGAGAGTCGCAGCGCAATCTATCGAGGCGGTGTAGGCGGGGATCGCTCCCGGCCCCGCGCTAGGCCGGTTGCAGCTAAAGTTCCGCTGGAACTCTCCCGGATCGATTGCCCCAACGACATGCCCGTCAATCACCAGGCACTTGCCCTGCCATTCAAGTGAATAGCCGTGGTGCGCTGCCCATATCTCCGCATCCACTTCCCTGCTTGGACCGGTAAGGGCTTCTATGCGGGTGGATAAGGGGGTCATGGACGCGCCCTCCGCTGCTTCCAACACCGATCGCAAACCTCGTGGCGTTCCAAGCTGCCCAGGACCATGAACTTTGACAGCCGCCACTCATGGAAGCCGAGCAGGCAGGGAAAGCGTTTGCGGAACCGTGCTATGCGCGACGATAACTCACTCATGCCGCCCCATCCCGTCCCATCATCGCGATACTTGCCCGCATCGCCTTAATCCGCCGTTCCGCGCGACTTTCCGCGCCTGCCTCGTATGCCGCACGTCGTTTTCGTGCCGCCTCGACGCTGGGATGTACGGGACGCTCCTGCGCGTCCTGGAATTCGGTTCCTCGACGTATCAGCATGGAAATTCCTCCTGCTTCAATGCATCCAAATCCGATTGGCGCGCCCATCCTTTCGCGACCGCTGTGATCCGCATGGAGGGCATGAGGTCGCGCAACTCGTCGATCCCCATCATCTCGCCGTCATCGAGCGGGCCTGCCTGGGCGATCCGTAGCGCATCGATATTCGCCAACAGGGCCTGCGCCTGCTCCATCTGCCTGCGCAACGCGCTTACGACATCAAACCGGGGCTTATACCCATAGATGGCTGGCACGATCTTCGCCGGATGGTCAGCAGTGCGACGCGCATGTCGGCAGGCGTCCTCGAATATCACCGCGGGGACGTCGCGCACCTCGTCGAATGCGGCACGCGCCCAAGATAATCGCTCCTCAGGTTTCATGCCTACCGGGACCGCCAAGACGAGGCATTTGGCCAGTTGCGCCAAGGCTATCGTCTGATCCGGGGGACCGAGCTTCGCCGCCAGGTCCGCGATCTTGGATTCCAAGCTCCTCCGCGAGTTCGCGGAAAGCCCATTCGGTTGATCCCATGTCTGAGCCGAACCCTCGGCCGTTCGCACGTTGTGCATGTCGGAAAATTCCTTCCATGAATTCGATGATGTCGCTGGGACCGGCGCGATGCGCTCTGCCAAGGGCCACGATCACGGCTTCGTCGCCATGATGCTTGCGCCATTTACCCAAGAGGCTGCCCGCTTGTGACTTCGGAATGCCGTGCTCGGCGAACAATCTTCGCCCGGCATCGAACATCACTTTTGCGGGGTCGGGGATGATTGAGGGATCAATCGGCGCGTCTGCGCCCGATACGTTAGTATCGGAACTATTATTATATCCCTCTCCCTCTCCCTTTACTGTCTCTCTCTTAGCCGTGACATGCGTGTGACCTGTCACGGACATGTCACTGTGACTTATTGTGACATTATTCTCCTGCGCAAGCCTGCGTAATTCAGCGGTCTTTGTGGAATATTCTGGTGTAATTCCAATAGCTTTTAGGGCAGCGAAGATGGCGCGACGGTCCTGCCGTTCACGCTCTTTCCGCTCGTTGTCGGCGGCGCGCTTGCTCTGATACTCGCGGCGTTGGGGCAAGGCTTCCAGCGCTTTTTCGCATACGACAGGGTGATAGAGACGCCCGTCCGAGCACTTGATCCACCCCCGCATGATTATGTCACGTGACATGTCACACCACGTGTCACGCGCACCGGAAAGGAAAGCGAGAATGCGATCATCGTCGGGCAAACTGCCTGCCGGAACCTGGTGCCATGACTTGCACCACAGGGCGAAAGCGGCTTTGAATTCCTCGCCGGTCGCCAGCGCGAACATGTCGGAATCGAGGACGCGGATCGTGTCCATCGGCATGAACGGCATGCCGCGCAGGTCACAGTCTGGCGGGGTGAGCGGGGCTGTCACGGAGTCAGCACCCCCAACCCACGCAAGATCGCCTCACCCTCATCGGCCGTGCGGAAAACATGAAACGGCACGCCCCGGTGCGCACACCACTCCCGCCAGTCCTTCTGGGCCTGCGTCAGGGTGCCGGTCTGGCTTTTCGCTTCCAGCGCGGCCGATCCGCCATCCCATAGGAACAGGTAATCGGACGTCCCGGTGACGAGGCCGAGCGCTTTGGAAATTGCCCCGGCGACGCCATTGCGATGGCCGTGAGCCAGTTCCTGGGCGGGGTGCGTCCAGACGGCATGGAGACGTCCCTCCAACGTCGCGACGCGGAGGCGGTTGGCGAACTCGCAGGCCATGAAATCTTCAGGGCCGAGCCGGACGTTCCGGGATAACCGGACGTACGTCATCAGCCGGACCAGGAATCCGGGTGTCGTCACGCTTCCATCCCCAGATAGGCCCGCGCGAACGCCAGCGGCCGATGTTGCCACTCTGGCGGGATCGCCAGACGCGCCGCCGTGCGGGTCACCAGGTCCTCGATCGCGTCGACCAAGCCCTCCGATCCGAGCGCGGACGCCCGTTTTCGCGCGAGGAATTCGGCCTGCCCAGTATGGAGCTCGATATTGTGATTAGGGCCGAGCGACGGCGTCTCTCGCCAACGACGGCCCAAATTGGCCCGGTTGCTCATGGCGCGACCTTACGAAGTTCCGCATCGGCCTCGGCGGCATCGTCGAGGATAGCGAGGGCAGGGGACAGTGCGGCATGGCAATCATTCTGTCCGGCCTTTTCTAGGACGCGGAGATGATCGCGCAGCAGTGACCGGGCGCGGGTCAGGTCCGGCTCGGCGATCTGGATGAGGGACGTCGTCCGGCCGCGCGGCTCCCATGGCATGGCCGCATAGTTCTCCGCCTCGCGCATTTCAGCATCTTCGCGTTTATCGGCGGCTATGCGCGCCTCGGCATAAAACTGGGCACCCGACTTGCCGTAGGCATATTGTTCGAACATGGTGATATCGACCGACCAGAGGTGCTGCATAAGATGCGCGGCGGCCTCATTCGCCTGCTGGTGCGAGCAGCCGATCGCGTCCAAGATCGGCATCGCGAGATTGCAGTGCCATCCCCAGGCATATTCGGGGTCGGCCATGAGGGCTTTCAGCGCATCGTACTCGCTGACTGGGATTTTCGTATCTGGCATGGTTGATCTCCGGCTGATCTCATCCTCGCCCCGGCGCGCGGCCGGGGTCCGGTGAAATCAGCGGATCAATCGATGACCCACCAGTCATCTGCCAAAATATCAGTTTGGCTGGCCACCCAGGGCGTTACGGTTTCGTTCACACTCTTGATTGCGATGTATGCGGTGTAAGGCACCAGCGCTTCAGCACCGAAATACGCTTTGGCTACACCGGTCTGGGCGGGGTAGCTGTTGGCCGGGACATGGTAGATGAACATGCCTTTGCCGTTCCAGCCCGTGCGCGCGACGCGATGACCGGCCTTGAGCAAGACGATCGCATGCCCGAACGACATGCCCGTCATGGGCTGATAGGCGGCCTCGAACACGTCGCGCGGCGACCATGAATCATATCCGTCGGGATAGCGGACGGCATAGCCGGGCTGTTCGTCGCGATCCTGCGGCGATGCTTGGATGATCTTCGTTCCAATATATTGCTGCATCTGAGCCTCCTGCTTCTGGGGGCGCCGGTGGTCATGATTTACGGCTTCGTATGCCCCCCGCCGGGTCCGCTTTGACGTCTGGCGGCGGCAACCCTCAAACCGCCGCCAGCAGCATCATGACCTTGTTTTCAGGCAGGCCGGCGCGGCGTCTGCCCCTGAAGGCCCGGAGGGGTAGGGCGTTATTCCGGCGCGCCGATAAACAGCGGCAGAGCGGTCTCGACCTTGGCGCGCTCGCACGCCTTCACGAAAGCATCGTCGAATACGGCGTCCGTGTTCCAAAGATCGAACCAGAAGACGATGCCATCGGCTTTCTTCCGGTATCGCAGTCGCGCCGGGATCCGATAAAAGCCGTCATGGGCAAAGACCGGGATGCAGATGACGAACAGGCCGGGCACGTCCACCGGAGCACCGGCGCCATCGGTGTGACTGCTTTCAAACCTGATCTGACCCTCGCCGGTTTGCAGGTTCTGGACCTGCTTGACGACGCTATCCTCGTTGATTTGCAGGCCCTTCGCCAATTCCAGCAGGCGCGATGGGCTGGCGATCTTGTCTAGGCCAGTGGTTCCCATGAAGTGCCGAACGCGCTCATCCAGCGTCGAGGGATCGTCGATATAATCGATATCGACGACGTTGTTTTCGAGGAAAAGCGAGAACTCGACCATCGACATCACCGTGCCGGAGGCGGCAGTCCACGTCTTCCATTCGTCGGAGAGCGGGAAGGCGAATGATGTCCGATGCTTGCCGAAGCGCGGCAGAGCCGAGGGTAAGAACACGCCCTCCCCATCGACGCGGCTTTGATGATAGTCGAGCACGGCCAACAGACCAGGCGACTTGCGGTCATCGCGCGCGAACAGGGCGCTATCGTTGTCCTTGAATCGGTTGACGTGATCGATGAAGCTGTCGAGGCGCGTCATGGCGGCGGTTCCGCCGCGCCGCGTCGGGCCATCGCGGAAATTATCGAAAACCTCTCGCCCGACTGCGATGATGCCGGTTTTGCTGATGAGTGCGGGCACCTGCAGACCCGTACCCGGCTCCTCAATCAGGACCATAGTAGGCTTCTGATATGCCTCAGCAGCTAGGATCGCTTGCTCGATCGTTTCGCCGATGCCTTCCGCGCGCATGCGGATGACGTCGGGCGGCGCTAGTTCATCACTCATATAAACAACTCCTTATGTAGCTGGGGATTAGTTCCGGACTTCGCGCCGGGGCGTCACGTCACGCACGGTGCCGAACAGGTTCCCCTGGCGCGGCTTGTTGGGCGTGAATTTGTTGTCCTCGGTGACCCAGCCGACCGACTGCTTGCGCTTTTCGGTCGGGCGCTTGATCGTGTGGGATGCGGCGAACACGTAGAATCCGGCCGGATCGCGGGCGATTTCGATCTTGATGTTGAGCGTCGCTTTCAGCTTGCCCTGGCCGGATGCTTCGGCGAGTTCTTCCAGATCGGCGGCAAGCTCGTTGAGGTCGAACGCGACATCAGCATCGAACTGGCCATCCTCCTGCATGCGGATAAAGTCAGCGAGGGAATGAGCGGCAGGGTAACGCTGGCCACCGTCAGCGGCGACCTGTTCGATAATCTCCCCGGTTTCGGGGTCATGGGTATCAGGCACTAGAAGCCTCCTTTGTCTGCGGTTCAGCAGCAGAGGACTTCTCGCGGACCTGTAGACTGAGCTCGTGCCAGTCGCGTTCGGTGACGGCGCCATCGGTGAGATCGCGATACTTCTCGACGGTCTCGGTTTCAGGACGTTGGACACCTCTTTCGTGCCGTGACACAACAGAAGCATTGGCGACCCCGACTATCTCGGCCACCTGGTCGAGGGTCAGTCCGGTGAGTTTGCGATAGGCTCTAAGCTGCATAGCGCCGCTTTTATCCGTATAGTACAAAAACAAGTCAATCGGTAATTGTCCGTTACGGAAAAGACCGCTAGGGGCGGCTGGTGTATTTCGGACAAATGACGAGGAAAGAAAGCAATCGGCTGTACGCGCCGAACCGTATCCGCGAACTTCGTGAGGCGCGCGATTTGAGCATGGAGATGCTTGGGTCTAAGGTCGCTGAGCATCTGGGCCGCGAAGAAGAAGTGTCTTTTTCGATGGTGGCCAAGATCGAGACGCGGATGCGCGCGCTTTCTCTCGACTATATCCTGGCGTTCGCCAAGGCGCTGAACGTGTCGCCGACCGAGATATTCGCCGAACCGGAGAAAACCGTGCGTTATGCGCCAATTCTGGGCAAGATCGCGGCCGGAAACTGGTCGGAAGCGGTTCGCGATCCGCGTGGTTGGGTGCCTATTCCCCCGGATGTTGCTGGGCCCAAAGCTTTTGCGCTCTTGCCGGACGGGGATTCTATGGATCTCATTGTCGGTGACCACGGCTATATCATTGTCGATCCCGACCAGATCGATCTGATCAACCGGAAATATTACGCTGTCGCCAATGCGGTGGGCGAAACGACGTTCAAGATGTTCAGCGCGTCGCCACCGATGCTGATGCCCTGCTCCTCGAACAAGGCGCATGAACCGATCTTGATAGGGCGGGAGCCCTTCACGACGATCGGCCGCGTCACCTTCGCGGGCAAGATGCTGTAAATTTTTTTTCGCGGCGCAGCGCGGACAAATTACCGTTCTAATTCAACGAGCTTGGTTGCTGTTTCGCGGCATGAGGTTGGCTGTCTAGGGCTGCTTATTGTCCTAAAAGTACAAATATCTATTGCAAGGATTGTCCGATACGGATAATCGGTCTCCCGTGAACTGGAGATCGAGAAGATGTTTCGTCGCCTTTCCCTAGCCGATGCCTCGCCGCAGCAACCCATAGCCCCCAAAGCCCCCGCTGCGACTGCCCCCCTGACCGGCTCAACCAACCCCGTCGTCGTCGAGGCTGACGACGGGGCAACCTTTCCGCGTGGGCATTGGGGTTTCGACCGCGACGCCTACAAGCACGCGATCCTCTGCCAGCTTCTGCAGGCGGGTATCTATTTCTTCACCGCGATCATTATCGCAGCCGTCGGCGCGATGATCCTTCTCTCGGTGGCCTTCGGTGCATGAGCGTCATCAGACTCCTCACTGCGCTGGCGATGTGCACGTTCGTCATTCTGAACGTGGCGGGCGTCGCCATATTGCTGGACGGCCCGGATCACGGTCCGATTTATTGGCTCAACAAAGCCGTACTGACCATGTTTGCCTGCTTCCTCATCTGGCGGGGAGCGACGCGATGAGCCTGTACGAAGGTTCCCAGCCGCATGAGGACGCCATGTCCTACCATATCGAGCGCCGGTCGTTCGGCGACCTGGGTCCGGCAATGGACATGCTTCGCAACGAGGACGTGCGCGACATGATCGCCTGCGCGCCGTGCGGAAAGCCTGCCGGGGAATATTGCGGCCACTGGCACGGCCAGGCGGATATGCCCGTCATCTGTGTCCATCGCAGGATGCAGGCCGCTAAGGCACTGCGCCGGGAGCGGGCCGCATGACGCACGAACCTCGCCAATGGGCCATTGATCGAGCGATGGAAATCATGCGCGGCGACGCTCCACCGCACTCACGCGCAGAGTTCAATGAGTGCGTGCGAAATGTCGCGCTATATGTCGAACAGCGAGAGCGTCCGCCCAAAGGGGAGGATCGCCCATGAGCCGCGCCGCTCTCGACTATTCGCTACGCCGCGTTTTTCGCGTCGAGCCCGCCGGACTGGAAGACAATCCCGCGCTTGGCCTCATCGCAGGTCTCTATCGCATCCGGCGCGGTGTCTGGCGGCCAATTGCCGTCTGGCATGGTCAGCCGCTTGATCCCGATAGCGGCGAGGAACTGGATCGGTCGCCCCGTTGGCAGGTGCTCTATTGCGGGCGCTTGCTCTGGGATCACAGCCTTGTCTGGCCCGCCTGCTGGGCCAATCCAATCGACCGCGACGAATATATCTATCTGATCGAGCGGATGAATTACGCGCGTGCGCATGATCCGCGCGACCCGTTCGGCAAGCCGTCGTCGCGGATCGACCTTCTCAACTGCAGCCCTCCATCTTTCTGAAAGGAACCGCCGTGGCAACCGCTCCGATCGGGCACAACAACCCTCCGTCCGTCAAGGAAGTCGCCCTCATCGAGGTCAGCGAAGCCCTTGCTCCGATGTTCAAGCGCGCGGCCGAGTTGCTGGCCAGTGCTGAGAAGGCGAGCGCCGAGGACGCCGAAAGCGCGGGCAAGTGCGCTGATCTCGTCAAGATGATCCGCGCCTGCACCGATGAGATCGACCGGAAGCGCAAGGAAGCGCAGAAGCCCTATGACGATGCGATCGGTGTCATGCGCGATGCGCCGCGCAAAATCCTTCTCGACCTAGATAATGCCAAGCGCAAGGTCGCGGCCCTCGGTGCCGAGTTCGACAAGAAGGAACGCCAGCGCCTCGCCGATGAACAGGCGGAGAAGGATGCGCAGGCGGCGCGCGACCGCAAGGCGCTGGAAGATCGCGCGGAATCGCTGGGCGTCGAGCTCCCGCCGGAGGAGCCGAAAAAGGAACCGGCGCGCGGCAAGCCCGTCAAGGCCGTCCAGTCCGACATGGGCTCGTCCTATTACGAGCGGACGAACGACGTCTACACGATCGTCGATCCCTATGCGCTGCCGCTCGAAATCCTGAGCCACGAGAAGGTGACGGCGGCGATCATCAGCGTCGCGCGCGAGATGCGCAAGGGGAACAAGGATGCTCGGATCAAGGGCATCGCGATCACGACCGAAACCACGACGGTGGTGCGGTGATGTTCAAGACGCGCCCCTACGATCCCAGCCGGAAGGATACGCGGACTCCCGCCCAGAAGGCAGCGAACGAGCGGAATTTCCGAATCTTCCAGTTGCGCGGCCTCCATGCGCAGGTCGGTCTCCTAACCGGTCGCCGGCGGGAGCAGGCGCGCGATCTGGTTGACCGCGAACTCAAGGCGATGGGCGCGCTGCCAATGCGCGAGCACGCGGATGAACGCTGGCGGCGGATCGAGGCCAAGGCGCGGAAACGCAAGGAATTGGAAGCCGAACGCATATTGGCCGGGCGGTGTCCGACCTGCGGCGATCCCGCGCTCGAATGCGATTGCATCCCCTTTTAACCGGAGACATATCCCATGAATATTCTCATCTTCGACGTAGAGACGACGGGACTTCCCAATTGGAAGGAGCCTTCCGACCATCCCGATCAGCCATATGTTGTCGATCTTGCCTGCGACCTTTGGACCGGGCCGGAAGACTGCATCGACACCTATGATGCCATCATCAATCCCGGCGTCGAGATTCCGGAGGATGTCGCGGGGTTGCACGGCATTACCACAGAGATCGCCATTGCGCAGGGTATCGCGATGACCGAGGCGCTGGATCGCTTCTTTGACATGGTCAGCCGGGCCGATCTGGTCGTCGGCCATAACGTGTCGTTTGATATCCGCATGATGCGCATCGAAGCCGCCCGGCATCGTGGCGAGAAGTGGGACAACCCGCTGCCGATCTATTGCACCATGCGGAAATCGACCAACCACTGCCAGATTCTCAAGGCGAAGCCGCGCTTCTCCGAGGACTGGAAGTGGCCGAACCTTGGCGAGGCCATCAGCCACTTCTTCGACGAAGAATTTCCCAACGCCCACCGCGCCCGGCCGGACGTCGATGCCGCGCGCCGCATCTATTTCCACCTCATGTCGATGGAGAAGGCAGTAGCATGAACGCTCAAACCGAAAACCCGCTCGCCAAGTTCGACGCCGCCGCCCTCAAGGGTATCGAGTCCAGCAGTGGTGATCTTGGCGCGCCGCGCGCGCTGTTCCTGCCTTCTGGGTTCGGCGAGGCAATGGAGCTCGCGAAGCTGATGGCCGCCGGTTTCGCCGTGCCACCGCATCTGCGCGGCAAGCCTGCCGACTGCCTGGCGGTCCTGATGCAATCGGCGCGCTGGGGTCTCGACCCGTTCGCCGTCGCGTCGAAAAGCTACTTCGTGAACGACCGCATGGCCTACGAGGCGCAGTTGGTCGTCGCCGTGCTCAACACGTCGGGCGTGCTCAAAGGCCGCATGCACTTCGACTATGAGCAGACCGACACGGATTTGATCTGCCGGGCAACCGCGACCCTGAAAGCCGATCCGCGCGACAAGTCGGTCGAGCAGGAATTCAGCAAGGTCAAGGTGAAGAACAGCCCCTTGTGGCAGTCGTCGCCGCGCCAGCAGCTGGGCTATTATACCGCACGCATGTGGGCGCGCCTTTACGCGCCGGAGGTCTTGCTCGGCGTCTATACCGTCGAGGAAATAGCCGAGATGGGCCTCGAAAACGCCCGCGACGTCACGCCGGCACCGACGCGCAAATCGATTGCCGCGCGCAAGACGCGGGCGGCGGAGCCTGAGCCGGAAGCGGAGGTCGTCATTAACGGTGAGGCCGAAGTCGTTGAGCAGTCGGAGGAGGAAATAGCCCGCACCCTAGACGCCGAACAGACCGCCGCCCAAGAGGGGCGAGGCGATGAGGACATGGGTGAGGCGCACAACGGCGCCGAACCTGAGCCCGAAGCCGATGACGGCAAGGATTGGGGTCCGACCCTGAGCCAGATCGACGCCGAGCTCGACGCCCGCGAGACCGTCATCGACGTCGAAAGCTACTGGAAGATCACCGTGCCGGTCCTGCGCCACGCACCGGAGAGCGTCCAGAACCGGGCGAACGGTCTCAAGAACGCCCGTGTCCGCGAGTTGGGCGGGGCCTGACGCACTGAATTTTCAGGAGATCGAAATGGCAATATATAAAGGAAAGGTCACTGGCGATCTTGTCTTCCAGAAGGGAGATGACGCCACCAAAGTCACCAGCATCGGCGGCTCCCTCTACGTCAGGCAGGGCGCGACCTGTGATGTCCCGGCACTCACCAGCATCGGCGGCTACCTCGACGTCAGGCAGGGCGCGACCTGTGATGTCCCGGCACTCACCAGCATCGGCGGCTACCTCGACGTCAGGCAGGGCGCGACCTGTGATGTCCCGGCACTCACCAGCATCGGCGGCTCCCTCTACGTCAGCGAGGGCGCGACCTGTGATGTCCCGGCACTCACCAGCATCGGCGGCTCCCTCTACGTCAGGCAGGGCGCGACCTGTGATGTCCCGGCACTCACCAGCATCGGCGGCTACCTCGACGTCAGCGAGGGCGCGACCTATGATGTCCCGGCACTCACCAGCATCGGCGGCTCCCTCTACGTCAGGCAGGGCGCGACCTATGATGTCCCGGCACTCACCAGCATCGGCGGCTCCCTCTACGTCAGGCAGGGCGCGACCTGTGATGTCCCGGCACTCACCAGCATCGGCGGCTACCTCGACGTCAGGCAGGGCGCGACCTGTGATGTCCCGGCACTCACCAGCATCGGCGGCTACCTCCGTATTGAACCGCGTGCAACGCTCGTTGCTCCGCTGCTGGAAACCATATCAGGAAAGCCGCTGCCTGATCCCGGTATCGCAAAAACACGGCTTGCGGCTGTCGCTGAACACGCCCTGGCTGACCCTGCGAATTTCATCATGGATGGCTGGCACAATGAAAGCGGTCGTTGCGGCACAGCGCATTGTATCGCGGGCTGGGCAATCCATCTCGAAGGCAAGCAGGGTTACGATCTTGAGGATGAGGTTGGACCAGGAACGGCAGGCGCTCTCCTTCTTGGTATCGACGCCGCCGGAATGTTTTTCCTTCCTCGCAGCGAGGCGCAGTCCCGGCTCGAAATGATCCGACAAGGCGGGGCCTGATGCGCGTCAACGCCCCGAACCTCCTGCGCCAAGCCGCCGATTGCATTGAACATCGGCGGTCGGACACCGGCGCATACGCCGCGATGCTGCGCGATCTGCAGGCGGACCTGTTGCTGGTCCGTGACGGCAAGCGGACATGGGAGGAATTCGCGGAATTCTACTGCTTGGCCGAGCGTGATCGGCCGAAGGAGGCAGCGTGAGCACCTTCACCAACCAGCATACGCACACGATCAATTTCCAGTGCGACGGCTGCGGGACCAGTCTGGATACGGAAAAGTTCACCTTCGATTCCGCGCTCGACATGGCGAAGGCGCAGGGCTGGCGGCCGGTGCGCGATGGCGATGTCTGGAAGCATCTTTGTGATGACTGCGAGGTAATCGCATGACAGTCCCAGCTTACCCGCTGCAATGGCCGGATGGTCTGCCGCGCACCGAGCGCAAAGCGACATCGCAATTCAAGACTGGCCTCTCGACGGCATTGAAAAACGTCAAGGGCGCGCTCGAAGCATTCGCCCGTGATAGCGGCCGGGCGGTCACTGACATCGTTCTGTCGTCCAATGTCGGTGGTCTCGCGCTGGAGACCCCAAAGGATACCGGCGTCGCCGCATGGTTCACCTGGGACGGCGAACAACGCTGCATCGCGGTCGACAGGTATCCGAAGCCGGAGGATAATCTCCAGGCGATCTATCACATCCTCGAAGCGCGCCGCACCGAGATAAGGCATGGCGGTCTGCATATCGTCCGGCAGACGTTCAAGGGTTTCACCGCACTCCCTGCACCAGAGCCTTGGCATGACGTCCTTGGCGTCTCGCATGAGGCGACGAACGATCAGATCAACGCCGCCTTCAATGCGCTGGCGAAGAAAGCGCATCCCGACATGCCCGGCGGCAGCGCCGATTGGATGGCGCGGCTCAATGCCGCCAGAGCGAGGGGACTTAAATGAGCATCCGTTACTTCTTCGAACGCATGGCCGCGCCGTCCGAACCGGCCCAGATGGGCGACGAGTGCAACTGCAAATCCTGCACCTCTGATCTCGCCGGGCTGGTCCCGCGCGTCAATGAGATGTGCCCGCAATGCGCAGGCGCTGGGCAGTCCATGCTTTCGAGCGATCCCTGCCACCTCTGCAGCGGCACGGGAGTCCGGCCATGATATACATATTAGCGGCGGCGATCACGCTGGTTTCCAGCGTCTTCGGCGGGGTGATGTGCCTTCGGGAATATATGCTCGCCGGTGATGATCTGGCCGATGCGCTGGAATTTCCGCGCATGACGATTTCCATCACTGCGGTGATTATTGGGTCGGCGTTTTTGACGTCGGTCGCGGTGCTCTTTGGGAGTGCCGGGCTATGACGACCTTTACCACCTGCGGCAAACAGGTCCTGCGCGACGGCGTGCACTTCGCCGACGCCACGGATGAGGAATCCGCCGCCGCGATTGTCGCGCAGTTCAATGGCCCGCCTGCCGAAGAACCCGACCCGTTCGCCGACCATAAATGCTGGTCGGCCGGGGAAAGCTCGAAGGGCTGGGCGGTCTACCACGAGCCCAAGCCGAAAAAGACTGAGGTCGGAACGTCATACGGTCTCCGCGTGCCGGCGTTGCTGATCTTCGAGGGCTTTGCGAAGCGGGATCAGATTGCTCAGCGGATCGCCGACATCCTCAATAAGCATTGGGAGGCGGCGAATGGTTGAACCCATCATCCTCGTCGCCGGTCTCGGCCGCTGCGGATCATCGCTGACCATGCAGATGCTTGCCGCCGCTGGCGTTCCGACCGTCGGCGATTGGCCCGACTTCGAGCACAGCAGCGCGACCGGACTGCCGGGCAATTATGCTGAATGGCTACCGCTGGCGAAAGGTAGGGCGGTCAAGGCTCTCGATCCACACCGCTGGACGCTGCCGGGCTATAGCAATTACGCGCTGATCTGGCTCTCCCGTCATCCGGTCGAGCAGGCAAAATCCATGCTGAAGCTGATCGGGCAGCGCAATGACCGGCAAGCGCGGCGCGCAATGGAGGCGAGCGTCCGCAGGGATGCGCAGATCGCGCGGAAGGCGGTCGACCGGGCGATGCTCGTCGGCGGTTCCGATCTGAGTCGGACACTTTCGCTGCCGTTCGAGACGATGATCCATGCGCCGGACATCGCAGCGGCCAAGATCGCATCGTTGCTCTTCGAAGTCACCGGCCGCCACGTCGATACAGATGCGATGGCGCGATGTGTGCGCAAGCGTCCGGCGACCTGCCTGCCTTACATGCTTGAACTGGAGTTGATCGGTGGCTGAAAACACCAAGATCGAATGGGCGACCCACACCTTCAATCCATGGGAAGGTTGTCAGAAGGTCGGCCCCGGCTGCGACCATTGCTATGCCGAGACTCGCAATGCGCGCTTCGGCGGCGGGACGGCGGTGAATTGGGGGCCGGGCGCACCGCGCCGGCTGACTAGCGCCGCTAACTGGCGCAAGCCGTTGGCTTGGCAGGCAGAGGCGAAGCGCACGGGCATTCGGCCCCGCGTGTTCTGCGCCTCGCTCGCGGATGTGTTCGACAACGCGGTTGAGGATATGTGGCGGGCAGATTTGGCGAATCTGATCAGCGATACTCCGGATTTAGACTGGCTCTTGCTGACGAAGCGCATCGGCAATGCCGCCGAAATGCTGCAAATAGCGTTCGACGGCCCCACCCCATCGAACGTCTGGCTCGGCGCAACCGTCGTCAATCAGCAAGAGGCTGACCGGGATATTCCAAAGCTGCTAGCAGTACCGGCGCATAAGCGGTTCCTATCGATCGAGCCGATGCTCGGACCGATCGATCTGACCTCTATCAAGGCTCCACGATATCCTGATGAACCGGAGGATAGCCTCGAAATCGATTGGCGGTTCGACGCTTTGACAACTGGAGACCATTATTGGTTCGATGGCGAAAATGGCTTTCCGGGTGATTGTGGCGACGGGCCCTACCGGCAACACCGGATCGACTGGGTTATAGCCGGTGGTGAAAGCGGGTCGGGCTCACGTCCTTCGCATCCGGATTGGTATCGCGACCTACGTCGCCAGTGTGCCGAAGCAACCATTCACGGCGATGAAGCGCCAGTCCCGTTCCTCTTCAAACAATGGGGTGAATGGGTCGGCTACCTAGACCGCGACCGCGATGATCCTGATTGGCGCAGGCCGTATAGCGACTATGAACGTTCGGTTTCGTTCGCCTTCCTCAACCTTGCGGGCGGGTGCGGGTTCCACGGCGAACGCCTCCATGTAATGAAGCGCGTCGGCAAGAAAGCCGCCGGCCGCCTCCTCGATGGCATCGAGCATAACGGGGTGCCGGCATGACGATCGCCGACATCCTCACCATCTACGAAGGCTCCAACGGCGACGCCACCAAGGCGCTCTACGCCGAGCTCGAAAAGCACGGCCCCATCGGGATCGTCGCCCTCAACCTGTTCCGCGCGAACAAGAACAGCGCGCGGGCGAAGGTTTATCGCGGCGGCATCCGGGGCAAGGGCTCCTATCGGGCGATGGCCTATGACCGCAAGCAGTGGGCGATCGACAATCTGGTCGATGTGCTGACCGCGCACGCCGAGGCGCTGGGCATCGTCTGGGGCTGGCGGATCGACGAGAAACAGGAGTTCCACCGTAACGTCCTCTATGTCGAGGCACCCACCGGCCAGATCAGCTTTCATGTCCGCGACCGGGGCAAAGGCCCGGATTACGCGAAGGAGTGGGACGGCGTGCGTGGGGCCAGTCCGCAGCGGGCGTGCTCGTTCTGCGCGAAGGTGCTGGAAGGGGTGATGGTATGATCCGCGCAAAATCAGGCGGTGTGTACCGCTCAGAAGGCTACGGCATGTTTACCGATTATGCCCCTGATTTTCGCGGCGACCTGACGATTGAGTTGTGGCGATTTTCTGGGGAGGATGATCCTCAGGAGGGATTTGGCTATCTTGAGATTTCCGTCCACGAGATCGTCGAAACAAGTTCATCAGGCACGATCGCGATCTACTACCGCCAGTGGTTTGCCCCAGACGGTGCGCCTGCATGGGGCAATCGGCGCAAGCGCGTCATCGGTTCCATTGGAAGTCTGAATGCACTGATCCGGCGCCGCCAGATGACAGAGGTCACCTTGATGGAGGCCGAGAAGCAATGACCCAGCTTCCCCGCCTCCGTATCATCCACAAAAACGCTTACGCCGCTGCGTGCTGGATGAAAACGCAATGGCCCGCCGGTTGGCCCTACCCCGAATGGCTCAACCAACAGGCGCGCGAAAAATTCCGGCCACTGATGCATGCAGATTTGGAGCGGATGAAAAAGGTCGAAGCCGCCATGGCTGGCCCAGTGCAGGGGATTTTGTTTTGACCCAGCTTCCTCGCCGCTGCCTCCCGCTGGTGTCCGAAATCCAACGCGCGACCTGTTTCCATTTCGGGATCGAGATGGGCGAGTTGCTGGGCAAGGATCGGTCGTCTCGATTGGCGCATCCGCGACAGATGGCGATGTTCCTGGCGCGCGAGCTTACGCCCAATTCGCTGCCGGATATCGGGCGGCGGTTCGGTGGCCGCGATCACAGCACGGTCGTTCATGCCATCGCCGCGGTGAGACGGAGGGCGACCGAGAATTATGACGTCGCGCGCGAGATCAGTGAACTGAGCGCGCGGGTTGCGGCGATTGTGGCCGCCCGGCCGGATGAGGTGATGGGGTGACAGAGGACGCCATCCCGTACACGGTAGAGAGCCTGGCCGCACGTTGGCAGTGCAGCGAATCCGTGGTTCGCAAGATTATTCGCGCTGGGCAATTGCGCTCCTGGCGCGTCGGTGTCCTTATCCGCATCGGTGCGGATGAGGTCGAAAGGTACGAAAGATGTCAGAGCAGCGGGGCGGCGGAGAACCCTACCGGGTCCAGAAATTCCGAGGCGGATTCGCCATCATCTGGTGGGAGGCTGTCGCCGACGGCGAGCCGAAACGTCGCCGTCAACAACTCGCGTCGCGAGATCGCGAAAGCGCCAAGGCGGAAGCGCGAGTTAAGTGGGAAGGAAGCGACGATAGTCCCTGGACCGTGGGGCGGATCGTGACAGCATATATCACCGCGCTCGAAGACGACGGCAAACCCTCAGTGCCGCGACGCAAAGACGCCTGGAAGGCTATGAAGGGCTTTTGGGAAAACGTCATGCCCGCCGTCATCGATAAGCCGATGGCCAAAGCTTATCGGGCGACACGGAAAGTCGCCGACGCGACTGCACGATATGAACTCATGCTGCTTTCGACAGCCCTGCAATGGGCGATCGACAACAAGGACGTGACGAAAATATTATCGCGGCCGACGATCTGGCTTCCGCCGCAGCCGGAGCGCAAGACCCGCCACCTCACGCGTAAGCAATTCGATCGATTCCTGAACGCGATCGTGGCGCCTCATGCGAAGCTCTATGCAATGATCGGCATCCATACGATGGCCCGGCCGAGCGCGATCCTGGAACTGACGTGGGACCGGGTGAATTTCATGCGCGGCCTGATCGACTTCAATCCTGCCGGTCGAAATCAGACGGTCAAGCGTCGGCCCATCGTTCCGATCAGCGACGATCTCATGCCAGTGCTGCAGACGGCCTACAAAAGCCGGACCTCAGTCAATGTGATCGAGCGGGGCGGCGAGCCGATCGCCAGCATCAAGAAAGCATTTCAGGCAGCGTCCGAGAGGAGCAATGTCCATGCGACGCCCTACACGCTGCGACATACCGGGGCGGTCTGGGCAGCCGAAGGCGGCGCGCCGATGACGCAGCTGGCGCAATTCATGGGCCATGACGACGATCGCACCACTCAGAAGCACTATGCCCGCTTTTCGCCCGATTTCCTGCGAGATGTTGCCAACGCCGTCACCCGCAAACCGGTACAGAAAAGAGGTTCAATTTGAACTTCGGACCACTGTCTTTACAGCTACATTCATCAGGGAATATCTAATGAAATCAGTGATCAACAGAGCAGAAAATGGTCGGGGAGAGAGGATTCGAACCTCCGGCCCCTGCCTCCCGAAGACAGTGCTCTACCAGGCTGAGCTACTCCCCGACCGAGCCGGAATCGCATGTGCGGGTCCGGCAGGCAGGCGGCGGTCTATAGAGTCGGGGTCTGGATGTTGCAAGCGTCCCGGCCGGGTTTATTGCAGGGACCTATAACAGCCCCGACTGGCGAAAGCTGAATCGCCTTTTTCCGGCATATATGACGTGGTCGGCCAGACGGATATGCAGGGGTTTCAGCAAACGGCAGAGCAAGCGCGTCGTCAGGATATCGTCCGGGCTGGGCGAGGGATCGCCAGCGCCATGGCCATGGTAGAGCAGCAGGAAGCGGCACTGCCTGACCAGCGCCTCCTCAACGATCGTCCGCATGGGAAGCGCGACATGCCCCGGATGGCCTCGGAGCGGCAGGAGGTGAACCGGACTGCATGCCTCGTCGATGAAAATCACCAGAGCTTGTTCATTATCGGTCGCCGCTGGCGCCAGCGTCGGCAGGGCTTCATCGGAGCGCATGGGGGGATTTTGGCTGCAAGCGTGGTCCGTGCGCCACGCTGCCTTTCTCCGTTATGGAGGCAACCGGCATCATGCTTGTCCATTTCGGAGGGAGGTCCGCGCTGCTTGGTCTGCCGCCCGCGCTCGTCTAGAACGGCGTCATGATCGCAGACTCGCACGCCCGGCAAACGCCCCATTATGAGCAACAATATCTCGACCTGATGCGTCATATATGGCTGCATGGCGATGAGAGGGTCGACCGAACGGGCGTGGGTACGCGGTCCATTCTGGGGGCGACCATGCGTTTTTCCCTGGCGGACGACGCAATTCCTCTGCTCACCACCAAGCGGGTCTACTGGAAGGCCGCCGCGCGGGAGATGCTGTGGTTCCTGACGGGCAATACGAATATCCGGCCGCTGGTGGAGCAGGGGGTCCATATCTGGACGGACTGGCCGCTGGACAGTTATCGCCGGGAAACGGGCGAGGATATAGATCGCGATGCGTTCGAACGGCGGATCATCGACGATGAGGCTTTCGCGACCCGCTGGGGCGACCTTGGTCCCGTCTATGGCGCGCAGTGGGTGAACTGGCCGCGTTATGAACCGGCGGGAGAAGGTCTGTTCCGCCGCGCGGAGCAGGGATATAATCAGATCGCCGAACTGGTGCAGGCGATCCGCACCAATCCCGGATCGCGCCGGTTGCTGTTCACCGGCTGGAATGTCGCGGAACTGGCGGGGATGGCGCTTCCGCCCTGCCACATGACCTATCAATTCCATGTGGCGAACGGGAAGCTTTCCGGCATGCTGTTCCAGCGCAGTTGCGACCTTGGGCTGGGCTTCGCATTCAATATCTTCGGCCTTTCCATGCTGACCCGCATGCTGGCGCAGCAATGCGACCTGGAGCCGGGCGAGGTGGTGTGGAGCGGCGGCGACGTTCATCTCTATCTCAACCATGCGGATCTGGTGGAGGCGCAGATTGCGCGGGTTCCCTCCGGCGCGCCCCGCCTGCGGATCAATCGCAGGCCTTCGAGCATTTTCGATTATGCGATCGAGGATTTCGAGGTGCTGGACTATGCGCCGCAGGGCCATATCGCAGCGCCGGTCGCGGTCTAGGCTGGAACGGCAAAGGGAAAATGACGGGAGGCAAAGTCAGATAGGTCAGCAAAACTTGCCTTTTCCTACGTCTGTAATATGATAACGCTATAGGGTAACAATATTACGATGCATTGACTGGAGCTGGGATGGCTGAGCGAAACGGAGCCGGAGATCGGACAGCAGGGGATCGTGCGGGGCGCAATCTGCCGCCGTTGAGCCTCTATGTGCCGGAGCCGCATTTCCGGCCGGGCGATCAGGCCGATTTTTCCGGGTTCGACATTCCCGCCGCAGATGCGGCTCCACGACCCGACGAGACGAGCGCAGCCGGGGATATGCGCGACATGGCCTATGGCCTGGTCCGCGTGCTGGATGAGGGCGGCAATGCCGTTGGCGCGTGGAACCCCAACCTGCCGCCCGAAACCCTATTGAAAATGTTGAGGGCGATGGCGCTGACCCGTGCGTTCGACGAACGGATGTTCCGGGCGCAGCGGCAGGGCAAGACCAGCTTCTACATGAAGTGCACGGGCGAGGAGGCGGTTGCGGTTGCGGCGGCCATGGCGCTCGACCGTGATGACATGTGCTTTCCCAGCTATCGTCAGCAGGGCCTGCTCATTGCGCGCGACTGGTCCATCGTCGATATGATGAACCAGATTTATTCGAACAAGGCCGACCGGATGCGCGGACGGCAGTTGCCGATCATGTATTCGGTCCGGGAAGCAGGCTTTTTCTCCATTTCCGGCAACCTGACCACGCAATATCCGCAGGCGGTCGGCTGGGCGATGGCCAGTGCGGCGCGGGGGGATACGCGGATCGCGGCGACCTGGTGCGGCGAAGGGTCGACGGCGGAGGGCGACTTCCATTCCGCCTGCACCTTCGCCAGCGTTTATCGGGCGCCGGTGATCCTGAATGTCGTGAACAACCAGTGGGCGATCAGCAGCTTTTCGGGTTTCGCCGGGGCCGAATCGACCACCTTCGCGGCGCGGGCCGTGGGCTATGGCATCGCCGGGCTGCGGATTGACGGCAATGACGCGCTGGCCGTCTACGCTGCGACCCGCTGGGCGGCGGACCGGGCGCGCAGTAATGCGGGACCGACGCTGATCGAGCATTTCACCTATCGGGTGGAGGGGCACAGCACCTCCGACGATCCGGGCCAGTATCGCTCCGCCGACGAGGGCAGCCACTGGCCGCTGGGCGACCCGATCGCGCGGCTGAAGCAGCATTGCATTGGCCTGGGTATCTGGGACGAGGAGCGGCACGCCGCGATGGACGCGGAACTGGCCAGCATGGTGAAGGATGCCGCCCGCGAGGCCGAGAAGAACGGCATATTGGGCCATGGCATGCATCAGCCGTTCGAAACCATGTTCGAGGATGTGTTCGAGGAGATGCCCTGGCACCTGAAGGAGCAGCTTCAGCAGGCGATCGACGAAAAGAAGGCGGCCGGGCTATGAGCATGCCGCACATTCATTCCGTCATCCCGGCGAAGGCAAGGATCTTGCTACTGTTCCGGCGCAGCCAAGGAAGCGGGACCCCTGCCTTCGCAGGGGTGACGGCCTGTGGGGTGGAGTATGGTCGTCATGGCTGAGGTTGTTTCAGAAGTCGTCCCCGGCGCGGGAACCGAGACCGTAGGGCCGGGCGATGCCAAACAGATGAACATGATCCAGGCGATCAACAGCGCCCTGGACGTGATGATGGGCCGCGACCCCGACGTCGTCGTCATGGGCGAGGATGTCGGCTTTTTCGGGGGCGTGTTCCGCGCGACGGCGGGGCTGCAGGCAAAATATGGCAAGAACCGGGTGTTCGACACGCCGATCACCGAATGCGGCATCATTGGCGTCGCAGTCGGCATGGGGGCCTATGGATTGCGGCCAGTGCCGGAGATTCAGTTCGCCGATTACATCTATCCGGCGTTGGACCAGCTTGTCAGCGAGGCGGCGCGGCTGCGCTATCGGTCGGCGGGCGAGTTTATCGCGCCGATGACGGTGCGCTCGCCTTTTGGCGGGGGCATTTTCGGCGGGCAGACGCACAGCCAAAGCCCGGAAGGCATCTTCACCCATGTATCGGGCATAAAGACGGTGATCCCGTCCACGCCTCACGACGCCAAGGGCCTGTTGATCGCGGCGATCGAGGATAATGATCCGACGCTCTTTTTCGAACCCAAGCGCATCTATAACGGCCCGTTTGACGGCCATTACGACCGGCCCGCCAAAAGCTGGGCCGGGCATGCCGATGCGCAGGTGCCGGAGGGATATTACCGGATACCGCTGGGCAAGGCGCGCACGGTGCGCGAGGGCGAGGCGCTGACCATCCTCTGCTACGGTACGATGGTGCATGTCGTCGCCAGCACGGTGGCGGAAGCGGATATCGACGCGGAAATCATCGACCTGCGGACTTTGGTGCCGCTGGATATCGAGGCGATAGAGGCGTCCGTCAGGAAAACCGGCCGCTGCCTGATCGTCCATGAGGCGACGCGGACCGGCGGGTTCGGGGCGGAGCTGTCGGCGCTGGTGCAGGAGCGGTGCTTCCACCATCTGGAGGCGCCCATCGAGCGCGTGACCGGTTTCGACACGCCTTACCCGCACAGCCTTGAATGGGCGTATTTTCCGGGGCCGATCCGCATCCGCGAGGCCATAGCCAAGATTTTGAAGGACTGACCAGCATGGCGCGTTTCACGTTCCGCCTTCCCGACATTGGCGAAGGCATATCCGAGGCGGAGATTGTCGGCTGGCATGTGAAGCTGGGCGATACGGTCGAGGAGGACCAGCCGCTCGCCGACATGATGACCGACAAGGCCACCGTCGAGATGGAATCGCCGGTCGCCGGGACGGTGGTCGAATTGGCCGGCGAGCCGGGCGACCAGATCGCCATTGGCGGGATGCTGGTGGTGATCGAGACGGAAGGCGAGGGGGAGGTCGCGCCGCCCGCACCGGTTGAATCGCCTGCGGTTGAGGAAGATGTTCTGGAGGCGGAGAATCCGGGGGTTGAGCAGATTGCTGTTCCCCCTCCCGTTCGCCCTGAGCCTGTCGAAGGGCTGCCCTTGGCTTCGACTGTTGTGGAAGAGAAAGGGCAGGGCTTCGACAAGCTCAGCCCGAACGGAGAGGAGAGCGTCAAAGTCCTCGCTTCCCCGGCCGTCCGGGCGCGGGCGAAGGCGCTGGGCGTTGATCTGGCGCAGGTGCGCACCGCCGACGGGCGCATCCGCCATGCCGATCTGGACGCCTATCTGCTCTATGGCGCGGGCGAGGGATACCGGCCTGCCGGACGATCGGCGACCCGGCCTGACGAGGCGATCAAGGTCATTGGCATGCGGCGACGGATCGCCGAGAATATGGCAGCGTCCAAGCGGAATATCCCGCATTTCACCTATGTCGAGGAGATCGACGTCACCGACCTGGAGGCGATGCGGGCGGACCTGAACGCGAACCGGGGCGACCGGCCGAAGCTGACCATGTTGCCGCTGCTGATCGTCGCGATCTGCAAGGCGTTGCCCGGCTTCCCGATGATCAATGCCCGCTATGATGACGAGGCGGGCGTGGTGACGCGGCATGGGGCGGTGCATCTGGGCATGGCGACGCAGACCGATGCGGGCCTGATGGTGCCGGTGATCCGCGACGCGCAGAACCGCAATGTCTGGCAATTGGCCAGCGAGATCGTCCGGCTGGCCGAGGCGGCGCGGAGCGGCAAGGCGAAGTCGGAGGAATTGTCCGGCTCCACCCTGACGCTGACTTCGCTGGGGCCGCTGGGCGGCGTAGCGACGACGCCGGTCATCAACCGGCCGGAAGTGGCGATCATAGGCCCCAACCGGGTGATTGAGCGGCCAGTGATCAAGGATGGCGAGATCGTGGCGGCGAAGCTGATGAACCTGTCAATCAGTTGCGATCATAGGGTCGTGGACGGATGGGACGCCGCGAGTTTCGTTCAGGCGATCCGCAAGCTGCTGGAAACGCCGGTCCTTTTGTTCGCCGACTAAACGCATTGCGCCCAACAAATGCGATGAGGAACGCGACGGTATCTGGCTTTTTTCAAGCCGGTTTAATCGTGGCGGTTCAAGGGTTTGGCAGGAAAATCCAACACACGCCTTCGCATATATATCGCGAAAGCGGTGATCCGAGTCGCTTTTACGATAAGATGATGGAATCATTAACTAATTAAATTAACCATAATGTTATGAATAGGCCCAGCGGGAGAGGGGGCTTATTCCATGGACGCCATTATCAGGCCCATTGTCAGGCATTGTATCGCTGTGGCGGTTACGGCGGGTTTGCTCGCCGGATGCGCAGGCGGCAAACGAAAGCCGATCGCCAGCGTCTCCAAACCAGCCGCCAAGCCCTCATCCATGCCAAGGCCGCCCATGGGCGCAACGGCGGGCATGACCATCCCGGCCGTCGGCAAGGACGGCCAGCGGATCACCCCGAACCGGGAATTGAGCGAAGCGGCGACGCTGTGGCATGTCCGCATGGCGTTGAATGTCGCGGCGCTGTCCTGCCTGAAGCAAGATGCTGCGCGCGTGCAATATAATCAGTTCCTTAACGCGCATAAGACGGTCCTGGCCAAAGCCAACAAGGCCGTCGACGCGGAATATAGGGAGCGCCTTGGATCGAAGGGCGTGGACGCGCGCGACCGGTTGAACACGCGCGTCTATAATTTCTTCGCGCTGCCGCCGGTGCAGGAGAGGTTCTGCGACCGGGCGATTGCGGTGGGAAGGGTCGTCAATGCGCGGAAATCGTCCGAGTTGAGCGCCTATGCGCCGGAAGCGATCGTCAGCCTGGAGGCGCCTTTCCTGGAGTTTTACGACGCCTATGCGGTGTATCAGGTGCGGCTGGCGGCCTGGCGCAAGGAAGGGCGGCAGGAATTGTCAGCGCGATAGGCGGCGCGGGACTGGTCCGGCCTATCGGGGCTGATATCTGCGGCAGCTTCGGTATGAACGGCATGGCCAAAGATACGCCCTCCCCGTGCATTTCGAGCGCACCGGGAACCGGTGTGAAGGCTTTTCGACAGGCTCAAAACGAACGGATTTGGCGGATAGGCGGACAGGCCAAGAGGCGCAGGATAAATAGTAAACCGATCGGTTGACTTTTTCCCGCCAATCCATAATATTAAACCATATGGTTGAACGACTCGACATGACCTTCATGGCCCTGGCCGATCCCACCCGGCGCGGCATGCTGGCGGCGCTGGCGCTTGGCGAGCGGAGCATCGGCGAACTGGCGCAGCCCTATGCCATGTCCTTCGCCGGGGCATCCAAACATGTGAAGATGCTGGAGCGGGCGGGGCTGGTGTCGCGGCGCAAGGTGGGCCGCACGCAGATGTGCAGCCTGCAGCCGGAACCGCTGGCGGAGGCGGAGCGCTGGATCGCGCAATGGGAGCGGTTCTGGACGGTCAGCCTCGACCGGCTGGATGCTCTGCTCGCCGCTGACAAGGAGCCGAAGGCATGAGCGAGGCCCCCGTGATCTTGACCGTCACGCGCGCCTTCGCCGCTGCGCCGGAGCGAGTGTTCGACGCCTGGCTCGATCCCGCAATGGCGGGACGCTTTCTGTTCGCGACGCCGGGCGGGGAGATGGTGAAGGTGGAGATCGATGCGCGCGTGGGCGGCGGTTTCGAGATTGTAGAGCGGCGGCCCGGCGGGAACGGAGGGAGCGGCGATGCGCATCATTATGGCCGCTATGAGGTGATCGACAGGCCGGAGCGGCTGGTCTTCCTGTTTCGCGCCGACCCCTCCGGCGAAGAAGAATGGACGCGGGTGTCGATCGCGATCGCGCCCGCTGACGGGGGCGGATGCGTCCTGACTTTGACGCATGAGATGGACCCGCAATGGGCCGCCTATGAGGCGCAGACCCGCAAGGGCTGGACGATGATCCTTGGGTCGCTGGCTACGCTATTGGAGAATGGACATGGTTGAGATCGAACGCATCGGCGCGGACACCATCCGGTTCGAACGGATATTGGACGCGCCGGTCGAAACGGTGTGGCGTTACCTGACGGACGCGGAGCTGCGCGGCCAGTGGTTTGCGGGCGGACCCATGGAGCCATGCGTGGGCGGGACTGTCGAGCTGCTGTTCGATCATGACACTCTGTCGGCCGACGATGTGCCCTATCCGGCGAAATATGCCGCGAGCAAGGGCGCGGTGGGGCGGGAGACGGTGGAGCAGTTCGATGCCCCCCGGCTGCTGGCGTTCACATGGGACGGCGGCAAGGAAGGCGTGGCGGAGTTCAGGCTGTTCCCGGAGGGCGAACGCACCCGGCTGGTCCTGACCCATAGCGGCATCAGCGGGCCGGGGCCGATGGCGAATTTCGGCGGCGGATGGCATTCGCATCTGGCGGTGCTGCAGGGCGTGCTTTCCGGGGAGAAGGTGCGCGATTTCTGGGCGCTGCACGCGCGGTCCGAGGCGGCGGTGAAGGGGGTGCTGGGGTAGGGGGCCGGATAGGGCCAAATTACCGCCATTTCTCCTCTTGTCACCCCGGCCCTGAGCCGGGGTCCCGCTGCTCTCAGTTTAGCAATTCGAACATATCCCGCCAGTCAGGGTTGCTGCGCTCAATCAGGTCGAATTTCCACTGGCGACGCCAACGCTTGAGGCGTTTTTCCTGTTCGATGCAATCCACGATGTTTTCGCCGCGTTCCGCCCAAACCAGTCGGTAGAGGCTGTATCTTCCGCAGAAATCAAAACCTGATCCAGTGCGGTGCTGATGAATGCGGGAAGCAAGATCTGACGTAACGCCAACATAAAGTGTGCCGCGGTACCGGTCAGCCATCATGTAGACCCAACCGCCTTGCTTTGTTCCCGCCATCGTTCAAGTCTAGAAAAGCGGGACCCCGGGTCAAGCCCGGGGTGACGGATGTGGGAGTTAGCCTCTCAACACCCCCGCCAACGCCTCATCCCAGCCCGCCAGACGCTTCGCTCTCGTTTCCTCGTCAAGCGCGGGGACGAACCGTTCGCTCGGTCCCGCCATCGCTTCGCAGGCGTCCTCCAGCGCCGGGAACAGGCCCGCGCCGACAGCGGCGAGCATGGCGGCGCCCTTGGCGGTGGTTTCGACGAAGGCGGGGCGGGTGACGGGCATGTCCAATATGCCGGCAATGTCCTGCGCCATCCAGTCATTCGCGGCCATGCCGCCGTCAATGCGCAATTCCGTCCAGGGCGTGCCATCGGCGGCGAAGGCGGCCTGCAGATCGTGGGTCTGGTAGGCCATCGCCTCCAGCGCCGCGCGGGCGATGTGCGCGCGGCCTGCGCCGAAGCTGAGGCCGGACAGGACGCCGCGCACATCGGGCCGCCAGTGCGGCGCGCCAAGGCCCGTCATGGCCGGGATCAGATAGACGCCGCCATTGTCCGGCACGCTTTGGGCCAGCTCCGCCGTTTCCGCGGCCGTGCCGAGCAGGCCCAGGGAATCGCGCAGCCACTGGATCAGGCTGCCCGCCACGAAGATGGAGCCTTCCAGGGCGTAATGCCGTTCTCCCCCCGCCTGCCGGGCGATGGTGGAGAGAAGGCGGTTATTGCTGTCCACCGCCGTCGCGCCGGTCGGCGCGATGACGAACGCGCCGGTGCCATAGGTCGCCTTCGACTGGCCGGGGGTCAGGCAGTTCTGGCCGATGGCGGCGGCCTGCTGATCGCCCGCCAGGCCGCAAATGGGGAGGGGGAGGCCGAAATGGCTGGGGTCGACCGTTCCGAACCGGCCATGGCTGTCCGTGATTTCCGGCAACAGGCGGCGATCCACGCCGAACAGGGCGAGCAGATCATCGTCCCATCCGCCCTTGTGAATATCCATCAGGGCCGTGCGGGAGGCGTTGGTGGCGTCGCTGATGTGCAGGCCGCCGGTCAGGCGGTGGATGAGATAGCTTTCCATCGTGCCGACGGCGAGGCGATCTCCCGCATCCCTGAGCGCGGGCCAGTGGTCGAGCGCCCAGCGAATCTTGCTGGCGGAGAAATAGGGGTCGAGCAGCAGGCCGGTGCGGGCGCGCAGCATGGGTTCATGGCCTGCGTCGCGCAGCGTGTTACAGGCGTCGGCGGTGCGCCGGTCCTGCCAGACGATCGCGGGGGCGAGCGGCTGGCCCGTGTTCCTGTCCCAGAAAACAATGGTTTCGCGCTGGTTGGTGATGCCGAGCGCGCGGATTTGGGGCGGGTCTTGCGCCTCGCCGACGACCTGCCGGGCGCAGGCGAGCGTCTTGTCCCAGATTTCGGCGGCGTCCTGTTCGACAAGGCCGGAGGCGGGATAATGCTGGGCGATGCTGGACTGGGCGGTGGAAAGGCAGTTTCCGGCGGGGTCGAACAGCATCGCCCGCGTGGAGGTGGTGCCTTCGTCCAGGACCAGCAGCAGTCCGTCATTCATGGATGTCTTGCCCTTCCGATCCTCAACCCTTGGGGAGGATAGGGTGGTATCGGGCGGAGGCAAAGCCCTTGGAAAAATGCACCTTCATCCGTTCGAGACGAACGGGGGTGGGAAATGGCCAGGTGTGGAAGGGCAGTCCTTCGACTTCGCTCAGGACGAACGGGGGAGTTTCTGTTGGTATGGGAAGCTTACCGCACGACCCCGCGATAGGCGATCTGGCCGGTCGCGCCGGGGGAGACCGGGCTGTTCACGGTCCAGCGGACATGGGTGATGTCATCGGCCGTGGCGCGGCGGGTGCCGCCAAAGGGGGTGCGGAGCTGCAGCGTGTCCAGCCGGCCCCAGTTGCGGCCGCCATCCACGGACACCTGCATGTCCTGCCGCGCGGTGTCGATGCGGACCGACTGCGGCACGGGATTGGTGACGGCGAAGCGGCTGACCGGCGCCGGCCCGTCATTGCGATAGCGCAGGACGAACACCAGCCTGTCGCCCTGGCCAAGCTGCCCCGGCGCGGCGAGCACGCGGCGTTCCCCGCCATTCAGGTCGTTGCTGACCTTTTCGACAAAGACATTGGAGGAGAGCGTGACCGGCTGCTGCGCCAGCGCGGCGGCCGGATGGGCCAGCGTGACGAGAGAGGCGGCGAGGATAGTCCAGCGGTGCATATGCCTGTTCCGTTTCCGTTCGGTACGGCAGCACACCTATCGGCCGGTTTCCCAAGATTTGGTTAACGGCCTGTTAGCCATAGCGTGAAATATAGGGAGGACGCTCTTGCCAGCGGCCCCGCGCGGGCGCACAAGGCGCGGGTGCAAAAGGTGAACATTTGGGCGCGAGAATTTTGAACGCAGGGGAAACGGAAGCGACGTGAAGCAGGATAATGGCGGTTGGGATGACCGGCAGGAGATAGACCAGCGGCGCGACCGCCTGCTTGCGGCGCTGGCGCTGTTCATCGGCGTCGGGCTGGCCTTTGCCTTGCCGTTCGTCCTGAAGGCGGGCGCCGAGTTCTTCCTGCCGCTGACCGCCGCACTGGTCATCGCCATCGCCCTGGTGCCGTTCCTGGAATGGATGGAGGGCCGGGGCATGCCCTCGCCGCTGGCGGCGCTGATCGCGCTGATCACCTTCCTGCTGGTGGCGAATACAGCGCTGGTGCTGATCGTGGTGCCGGCGACCGACTGGTTCCGCATCCTGCCGGAGCGCATCCCGCAGATACAGGCGAATCTGGCGCCGGTGATCGACATTTACTCGCAGCTTCAGAAATTCATCGACGAGACGGTGCAGATGCTGGCGTCCGGCCCGGTTGCCGCCGCGCAGACCGCCGCGGTCGATGCGCCCCGGTCCCTGCTGCAGTTCGCCGCGACCTCCGCCCCGTCGGCGATCATCCAGATGTTCTTCGCCCTGCTGGTGATCTATTTCTTCCTGTCCGGCTGGACCTCCCTGCGCAAGCGCACGATCCGCGGGCGGGCGAGCTTCGACGATTCGCTGGCGATCGCCCGCGTCATCCAGAATGTCGTCGATGCGACATCGGCCTATGTGATGACGATCGCCACGATCAATATCAGCCTGGGCCTGTCGGTGGCGCTGGCGCTGTACCTGATCGGCATGCCCTCACCGCTGATGTGGGGCGGCATCGTCGCCCTGCTGAACTTCGTTCCCTATTTCGGGCCGATCCTGGCGGCGACGCTGCTGGCGCTGGCGGGACTTATGGTGTTCAACGATGTGTGGGTGGCCCTGCTGCCCGCCGCCGTGCAGGTGGGCTTTCACCTGGTCGAGGCGAATGCGATCACGCCGCTGGTGCTTGGCCGCCGCCTGACGATGAACCCGCTGCTGATTCTCGTGTCCCTGAGCTTCTGGGGATGGGTGTGGGGCACGCCTGGCGCATTGCTCGCCGTGCCGCTGCTCATCATCATCCAGACCGTGCTGGCGGCCGCAGGAAAGCCGGATATCGCCGGTTTCCTGTTCGAGCAGGGCACGCTGACCGCGCCGCACAGGGGCGAACATCAGGATAAAGCGACAAGGCCCGAACAGGACGGTTGACAGTGCCGGTCGCCTCTTATACCTGCGCGCTTCCACACCGAACGCGGGTGTAGCTCAGTTGGTTAGAGCGCCGGCCTGTCACGCCGGAGGTCGCGGGTTCAAGTCCCGTCACTCGCGCCATTTCCCGGCCTGATCGCCGCCAGAAGCCGATCAAAATACGGGATTTATCTTACAGATTTGATGAAGCGGCCGCGCAGGCTCTTATGGCGTGGACACGCTGACCCATGCGCCGCATTCCGCGCGGCGGCTGATGTCAGAGTTGGGTGAAGATGTAGCCCAGGCCGCCGACCGCGCCCAGAGCGGCAAGAATGAATATGATGGCCTCTCCCGCCCCGCCGGTGCTTGCCCGCGCCGGGCTGGGCACTGGCTTATTGCCTTTGATCGGGGGACGGCGGGTAACGAACATCTGCATCCTCGCTAAAAGCGGTCTGTTTATCGTTAACCTTTATCATGAACGATTGGGAAAGCAAAAGATTTGCGCCGCAGGACGGGGCGCATCGCCGCGGCGATCGGGTCAGGGCCGCCAGCGGCCGGTTTCCATCCATGACAGCAGGGGCTTGAGCGGCAATATCCAGACTATGCCCGCTATGATGTAGATGACGCCCTGCAGCAGCGCGTGCAACTGGCCGATCCAGGGCGAGAGGCTGCCGATGATCACGGCCCATAGCGTGATGAGCAGCAGGATGAGGAACATGCCGGCGGGTTTGCGCCAGCTCGGTTGCGGCCCGGAGGACTGTGGTCCGCTGGTCATGCCGTCACTTCCTCGATAAATTCGACTTCGGTCAATATCGCCTGCAGCGGCAGATCCCAGACATCGGCCGGGACTTCCTCATATTCCTGGATCGACCAGGCGATGCCGATCCGCAACGCCTCCGGGTGACGGGCGAAGGCCCGGTCATAATAGCCGCCGCCCTGACCCAGCCGATTCATCCGCCGGTCGAAGCCAAGCAGCGGGGCGATGATCGCATCCGGCGCGACCGGGCCGATTCCCGGTTCCGGGTGGCTGGTGCCGAAGGGGCCGGGGTAAAGCTGATCCTCTTTGCGCCAGCGCAGAAACTCCATGCCGCCCAGCCTGTCGATCACGCGCGGGAGGCACAATGTCTTGCCCATGTCCGTCAACGCCGCAGCGAGACGGAGCACCGGGGCCTCATCGTCCAGCGGGACATAAAGGGCCACGGTCTCTGCATCCGCGATCATGCGGGCGAAGGGGGAGGGAAGCGCCTTGAACGCCAGCCGGTGCGCCAGCGGATCGAGCGAAGCGACGAAATTGCGCCGCCTTTGCCGCGCTATGTCCCGCAATGCCTGCTTGTCGGTCAAGATAATGGCTCTCGCGATCGGTCTGGAGCCGGGAAGGGTGACGGGACCACCTCGGCCGTTTGCTGGAAGATCCTCTGACGCCTCAACGTCAGGTGGGGACCATGTAAGTCGGACCAGGGTCCGGTCAGGGACAGCCCCCGTGGATTTGATATCGCCTCAGGGATGTTCGCAAAAGCTCGTACCAGGCAGTACCCGCCATCGCCAATCTAGGACGCTGCGGCCTCCGGCACAAGCCTTTGCGCCAATGCCTCCAGCCTTTCAGCGAGAGATTCCATCGCCCTGGCCGCCGGTTCGTCATTGGATTGGGGGGACGACGGCGCAGGAGCGGCGGCGCTGGCAGAGCCGCCCCGGCGCAGTTCCTCAAGCTCGTCCGCCAGGAAGATCGCGGCGAACAGCAATTGGCGGACCTCGGTAAGACCGGGCGCGGCCTTTGCCGCCTGCGCGACCTTTACATCCACAAGCGCGGCGAGGCGCTCCAGATGGGCTTCGTCGCCATCGCGGCAATACATGGCGTAACGGCGGCCGCCGACGCCGATCTCGACATCAGCCACGGGCCTTCATCTCCGCGATCAGGGAATCCAGGGATTTGAGCGCCTCGACCGCGCGGGCGCGGCTGTCGTCGTTCATCGCCTTCGGCGTGGGAGCCTGGGCCGGGGACACGTCCGGCGCGCGCGGCGCGGCGGCAAACGCCTCCAGCCTGCCAAGAACAGCGTCCATCCTTGCGATCGCATCGGTCAGTCGGTCACTCGCCATTAACCATGCATAGCAGGAAGTTCCGGCGATGCAAAAGGCGGCGATATAAGGAATTTTCCAGCGTTCAGCGAAATTGATAGGTCAGCTTCACGCCCACATGCTCGTCAAAGCTCTTGCCCGCGCGATTGCGGTTGAAGATCAGCTCCTTCGCGATCGGGTTAAGCTGCATTTCATGCGGGTTTATCTCCGCCCGGCAATTGTCGATATGCCGGTCGCACAGCGCCAGCGCGCCGCGCCGGGTCGGTTCGGCGGCGTTCTTGCCCTGACGGATATAGCCCATGCGCGCGCTGAGATGCGAGGGCGTGCGGCCCATATCGACGTCGCCGGCATATAGTTCGACGGTGCGTTTGAGGCGTTCCGCCTCGAACCCTTCGGGAAGCGCCTCGACCCGGTCGCTGTCGCAACCGGACGCCGGACAGGATGACGACGCCTGAAGCATGGTCGCGCTGGCCGCCATGCGGAAGGAGGAGGAGGCTCTGGGCGAGATTTTGACGATCTGCGGCTTCTGCGCATATCCCGGAGCGGCGGGAAGCGGCGTGGCGCTGAGATTGCCGGCCGAAACGGCGGAGCGGGTGGCCGATAGGGCGGCCGGCTTGGCTGCGCGGGCGAAGGAGGCCGACCCGGTTTCGGCGGCCAGAGGCGCGCAGAATGCGGCAAGCGGCATCACCGCCCATGTCGTCATGCTTTTCCGGCCCAACGCGAACACCTCACTCTACCAGCCGCAGGAGAAATCCATCGTCCGGCGGCTTGCCCGCTACGGGCGGGGCAGGTCATGCGCGTGACAATCGGATGTCATTTCCGTGAATCCTGGCGAATTTGAGATGGATCGTCCGATGTGACGCCAGAGCGGCGCAGTATGCCGCCGCGCGCCGCGAAGGAACGCAAAAGGCCGGATTCCCGCCCCTGCGGGAAGGGCGGGCGGCGGGCGGCGGGTTGTCGGGAGGGCGCGCCTGCTTTCCGGACCCGCCCCGCTATGGTTGACGCATCTGCCTTCTGGCGACAAAGGAGTGCCGATTTATCGACTCGCCCGCCCGGCTATCCAGCCGGACCGCTATTCAGGGAAGCCCGCCGGCGCATGACCGTATCCGAAAAGACTCTCGCCAACGCCATTCGCGCGCTGTCGATGGACGCCGTTCAGGCCGCAAACAGCGGCCACCCCGGCATGCCGATGGGCATGGCCGATGTCGCCACCGTGCTGTTCCGCGAGTATCTGAAGTTCGATCCCGCGCAGCCGAAATGGGCCGACCGTGACCGGTTCATCCTGTCCGCCGGGCATGGATCGATGCTGATCTACAGCCTTCTCCACCTGACCGGCTATGCCCGGCCGACGATGGAGGACATCCGCAATTTCCGGCAGTTGGGCTCGCCCTGCGCCGGGCACCCGGAGAATTTCGAACTGGCCGGGGTCGAGACGACCACGGGGCCGTTGGGGCAGGGCCTGGCGATGGCCGTGGGCATGGCGATTGCCGAGCGGCACCTGAACGCGACCTTCGGCGATGGCATCGTCGATCACCGGACCTGGGTGGTCGCGGGCGACGGATGCCTGATGGAAGGCATCAACCATGAAGCGATCGGCCTGGCCGGGCATCTGGGCCTGGGCCGCCTGATCGTGCTGTGGGACGATAACAAGATCACCATCGACGGCGCGGTCAGCCTGTCGAGCAGCGAGGACATACCGGCCCGCTACGAGGCGACGGGCTGGCATGTCGTGTCCTGCGACGGGCATGATCCCGACGACATCCGCCGCGCGATCGACGCCGCCATTGTCGATCCGCGCCCCTCGCTGGTCCAGTGCGCGACGAAGATCGGTTATGGCGCGCCGAACAAGGCGGGCACGTCCGGCGTTCATGGGTCTGCGCTGGGTGATGCAGAAGTCGCCGCCGCGCGCGAATTTCTGGGCTGGGACGCCGCGCCTTTCGTCATTCCCGACGATGTGGCGGCCGAGTGGAAGAAGGCGGGAGAACGCGGTGCGACAGCTCGCACGGCGTGGGAAAATCTCCTCGCAAGCCACGCGCAAAAGGACGAATTTCTCCGTCGCATGGCGGGCGAACTGCCGGCCGATGACGGCACGGCGGGGCATATCGCCAGCCTGATCGCCAGCCCGCAGAAGATCGCGACCCGCAAGGCGAGCGAGATCGCGCTGGAGGCAATCAACGCCGCCGTGCCCGACACGCTGGGCGGATCGGCCGACCTGACGGGATCGAACAACACCAAGACCAAGACCACCGGGCCGCTTTCCAAGGACGATTATTCCGGACGCTATATCTATTATGGCATCCGCGAGTTCGGCATGGCTGCCGCGATGAACGGCATGGCGCTGCATGGCGGCGTGATCCCCTATGGCGGCACCTTCCTGGTCTTTTCCGACTATTGCCGGGCGGCCATCCGCCTGTCCGCGCTCCAGAAGGCGCGGGTCGTCTATGTGATGACGCATGACAGCATCGGCCTGGGCGAAGATGGTCCGACCCATCAGCCGGTCGAGCATGTCATGAGCCTGCGCATGATGCCGAACGTCGATGTCTATCGCCCCGCCGATGCGGTGGAGACGGCGGAATGCTGGGCGCTGGCGCTGGCCGACGCCGATGGTCCCGCCGTGCTGGCGCTGACCCGGCAGAACCTGCCGCAGCTTCGCACCGAAGCCTCCGCCGACAATCTGTGCGCCAAGGGCGCATACCGCCTGCGCGCCGCAAAGGCCGCGCGCAAGGTCGTGCTGCTCGCCACGGGATCAGAGGTCGAGATCGCCGTCCAGACCGCCGATCTGCTGGAAGAACAAGGCATTGGCGCGGACGTGGTGTCGATGCCGAGCTGGTCCCATTTTGATGCACAGGATGATGGTTACCGCGCTGGCCTGTTGCCTGACGATACGCTTAAGGCGTCCATCGAGGCGGGGGTCACCTTCGGCTGGGATCGCTATACCGGCCGGGACGGCCTGCGCTTTGGCATCGACAGCTTCGGGGCGTCCGCCCCGGCGGAAGTGCTTTACGACCATTTCGGCCTGACAGCAGGCAAGATCGCGCCGCAGATCATCGCGGCTCTCAAGGGCTAATCAAGGAGGCTAGTGCAGTGGCAACGAAGGTAGCAATCAACGGTTTCGGACGCATCGGCCGCCTGGTGGCGCGCGCCATCCTGACCCGCACCGATCACGACCTGGAGCTGGTCGCGATCAACGATCTGGGCGACACCAAGTCGAACGCCCTGCTGTTCAAGCGCGATTCCGTGCACGGCAACTGGGCCGGCGACGTGTCGGTTGACGGCGATTTCCTGGTCGTCGACGGCAAGAAGATCAAGGTGACCGCAGAGCGCGATCCCGCGAACCTGCCGCACAAGGATCTGGGCGTGGATATCGCCCTGGAGTGCACCGGCATCTTCACCGACAAGGCGAAGGCCAGCGCGCACCTGACCGCCGGCGCAAAGCGCGTCGTCATCTCCGCCCCCGGCACCAATGTCGACAAGACCATCGTGTTCGGCGTCAACCATGACAAGCTGACCGCTGACGACATCGTGATTTCCAACGCAAGCTGCACCACCAACTGCCTGGCGCCGCTCGCCAAGGTGCTGAACGATGCGCTCGGCATCGAGAGCGGCTTCATGACGACGATCCACAGCTACACCAACGACCAGAATACGCTGGATCAGCTTCACAAGGATATGCGCCGCGCCCGCGCCGCCGCCGTTTCGATGATCCCGACCTCCACCGGCGCAGCCCGCGCCGTGGGCGAGGTTCTGCCGGAGCTGAAGGGCAAGCTGGACGGATCGTCGGTGCGCGTGCCGACGCCGAACGTCTCGGTCGTGGACCTGAAGTTCATCGCCAAGAAGGACACCACCGTCGCCGAGGTCAACGAACTGCTGAAGGCTGCGTCGGAAGCCGGCCCTCTGAAGGGCGTTCTGGGCTATTCGGACGAGCCGCTGGTGTCGATCGACTATAATGGCGATCCGCGCAGCTCCACCGTCGACAGCCTGGAGACGGCGGTCGTGGACGGCAAGCTGGTCCGCGTGCTGAGCTGGTACGACAATGAATGGGGCTTCTCCAACCGGATGATCGACACCACCGGGATCGTGGCGAAGTTTCTGTAAGGCGTAAAGCTAACTTCCGTTCGCCCTGAGCGAAGTCGAAGGGCTTTGCTGAGCGTAGCGAAGCCCCTCACTTCGTTCGGGTGAGGGCTTCGACTTCGCTCAGCCTGAACGGTGATTGGAGCAAAGGAAGTGACATGACCAAGCCGTTCAAGACACTCGACGATATGGGCGACATCGCTGGCAAGGCGGTGCTGGTCCGTGAGGACCTGAACGTGCCGATGAAGGACGGGTCGGTCACTGACGACAACCGCCTGCGCGCAGCGATGCCGACTATCCTGGAACTGGCCGATCGCGGCGCGAAGGTGCTGATCCTTGCGCATTTCGGCCGTCCCAAGGGGCAGAAAAGCCCGGACATGTCGCTATCCCTGGTGACCCGCGCGCTGACCCATGTGCTGGGCCGCGACGTGCAGTTCATTCCCGATTGCCAGGGGCAGGCGGCGGCGGACGGCATCGCCGTGATGCGCGGCGGCGACATCGCCATCCTGGAGAATACCCGTTTCCATGCGGGCGAGGAAAAGAATGATCCGGCGCTGGTCGACGCCATGGCCGCGCTCGCCGATTTCTACGTCAATGACGCTTTCTCCGCGGCGCACCGCGCCCACGCCTCCACCGAGGGACTGGCGCACAAGCTGCCCGCCTTCGCCGGGCGGTCGATGGAGAAGGAGCTTGATGCGCTGCAGGCTGCGCTGGGCGAGCCGGTTAAGCCGGTCGCCGCCGTCGTCGGCGGGGCGAAGGTGTCGAGCAAGCTCGACGTTCTCAACAACCTTGTCACCAAGGTCGATCACCTGATCATCGGCGGCGGCATGGCCAACACCTTCCTGGCCGCGCGCGGCGTGGATGTCGGCAAGTCGCTGTGCGAGCATGACCTGGCCGAGACCGCCGAGAAGATCATGGATACGGCGGAGAAATCCGGCTGCATCATCCATCTGCCCTATGATGTGGTGGTGTCGAAGGAATTTGCCGCCAATCCGCCATCGGTGCGGACCTGCAATGTGCATGAAGTCGCCGCCGACGAGATGATCCTGGACGTTGGCCCCGCCGCCGTCGAGGCGCTGGGCGATGCGCTCAAGACCTGCCGCACGCTGGTATGGAACGGCCCGCTGGGCGCGTTCGAGATGGCGCCGTTCGACACAGCGACGGTGGCGCTGGCCAAGACCGCAGCCGCGCTGACGCGGGACGGATCGCTGACATCGGTCGCCGGTGGCGGCGACACGGTTGCGGCGCTCAACCATGCGGGCGTCGCCGCCGATTTCAGCTTCGTGTCGACCGCAGGCGGCGCTTTCCTGGAATGGATGGAGGGCAAGGACCTTCCCGGCGTCAAGGCGCTGATGAACTGACAGGCAATTGGTGGGCGTGGGAGGCGGGCAATGCGTAAGTGCCTGCTTTTCCATGCTGCGCCGCGCCGTGCCGGGGATGCGGCCAAAGCCGGCATGATGTCCCGTTTTGATCTTTTGCGCCGCAGCACGGGCGTTGCCGCCCAATGGCTATGCCGCTATCAAACCCCCAGACCGGGGCCAGAGGGCGGGAGCCTGTAGTCCTTCACCTTATTCATCGCCGCCAGAGGGGCGGCCAACCAAGCAAGGGTATGTGCAGATGCTCGATCAAGAGATGACCAAGAAGATTGCGGACGGGAACGGCTTTATCGCAGCGCTCGACCAGAGCGGCGGTTCGACGCCCAAGGCGCTGAAGGGCTATGGCATCGAGGAAGGCGCCTGGTCGAACGACGAGGAAATGTTCGGCCTGATCCACGGCATGCGCAGCCGCGTCATCACCGCGCCCTGCTTCACCGGCGACAAGGTTATCGGCGCGATCCTGTTCGAGCGCACGATGGACGGCGAAGTCGATGGCAAGCCAACCCCGCAGGCGCTGATCGAGCGCGGCGTCGTGCCCTTCATCAAGATCGACAAGGGTCTTGAGGACGAAGCCAATGGCGTGCAACTGATGAAGCCGATGCCGGAGCTGGACGCGCTGCTCGCCCGTTCCAAGGCGCTGGGCGTGTTCGGCACCAAGGAGCGTTCGGTCATCAACCTGGCCAACCGCGAAGGCATCGCCGCCGTGGTGAAGCAGCAGTTCGAAGTCGGCAAGCAGGTGCTTGCGGGCGGCCTGATGCCGATCATCGAGCCGGAAGTGAACATCAAGAGCCCAGAGCGCGCCGAAGCCGACCAGATCCTGCTGGAGGAAATCCTGAAGGAACTGGACGCGCTGACCGGCGACGCCCAGGTGATGTTGAAGCTGTCGCTGCCGACCAAGCCGGGCCTGTTCGATCCGCTGGTCGACCACCCCCGCGTGCTGCGCGTCGTGGCGCTGTCGGGCGGTTTCGCCCGCCCCGAAGCCTGTGTCGAGCTGGCCAAGAATCGCGGCATCATCGCCAGCTTCAGCCGCGCTCTGCTCAACGATCTGCGTCACCAGATGAGCGACGACGAGTTCGAAGCTTCTCTGGGCGGCGCGATCAACGAGATCCACGGCGCTTCGACCAAGAAGACGGTCGACGCCTGAGCCGGTGACGGCAATCCTATGAAAGAGGGCAGCCGGGCGCTGGCGGGCATCTATATGGTGCTCGCGGCGCTCGGCGCTCTTTTGCCGCTGGCGGCCTTCCTGCCGTGGCTGGCGATTGAGGGGATCAACATTCCCCGGTTTATCGCCGCTCTCTTTGCAAATCCGGTCAGCAGCTTTTTCGCGCTGGACGTGATTGTGTCGGCCGCGGTGCTGACGCTGTTCATCATCGCGCAGGGAAAGCGGGACGGGGTGAGGCCGCTCTGGCTGCCCATCGCCGGGACTTTCCTTGTCGGCGTGAGTTTCGGCCTGCCGTTGTTTCTGGCGCTGCGCGAGGTTGCGCTGCTCAGGCGGTGAGGGGACTGGTTCGCGGTTCCGCTCTACAGTAAGGGCGAGGCATGACCGACTTTACCGATGACGAACTGGCCCTCGACCCCGATTTCGCCGCGCAGTTTGGCGAGCCGGGCTTTCGCCCCGCCTGCCAGCTTTACCTGATCTCTCCGCCCGTCATCGACGAGGGTTTTGGCGATATCCTGGCCGCCGCGCTGGATGCGGGGCGCGTGGCGGCTTTCCAGTTGCGGCTGAAGGGGATCGACGATCACGCCATCGCCCGGCTGGCCGAGCCGTTGCAGAAAATCTGCGCTGAGCGGGAGGTCGCCTTCATCATCAATGACAGCATGGGCCTGGCCAAGCGGCTGGGCGCGGACGGCGTGCATCTGGGGCAAGGCGATGGCGACCCGCGCGAGGCGCGCAAGCTGCTGGGGCCGAAGGCGCAGATCGGCGTCACCTGTCACGACAGCCGCCATCTGGCGATGGAGGCGGGAGAGGCTGGCGCGGACTATGTCGCGTTCGGGGCCTTCTATCCGACCACGACCAAGGAGACGACCCATCGCGCCGATCCGTCCCTGCTGGGATGGTGGACGACGGTGTTCGAGATACCCTGCGTGGCGATCGGCGGGATTACGGCGGAGAATGCCCGGCCGCTGGTGGAGGCGGGGGCGGACTTCCTTGCGGTGAGTAGTGCGGTGTGGGGGAATCCGGACGGCGCGGCGGCAGGGGTGGCGGCGTTTGCGGCGGTGTTGGGGTAGGTGGTGGCTATCTGCATGAAGGGAAGCGGCCATTAGCAGGCATCACGGGATGTAGCAGGATACTGGATGAGCGCCCACCATATTAGCAAACGAAATCTCGTCGCGGCCACATTGTGTTATCTCGTGGTGACACTCGTCGCAATCTGGCTTCTCGCTTTGATGACCGCTCATTGTCCAACCCAAGAGTGCGCCGCAAGGTCGGATGCCCAGTGGCGTTGGGGTTGGATCATAGCGACTGCCCTTTACCCCTTTTTCCTTTGGATAAGTCGTCGAAGCATCTGGAAGCGGTAGGTCAGCTTCCCACCCATTGCGTCATCCCCGCAAAGGCGGGGACCCAGTGCGCCTCTGACATGTCAGGTGCATATGGAGAGATGGGTTCCTGCGTTGACTTACGGTCGCCCTTCGGGTCGTGGGAATGACGAAGGGGGAATCAACAGGCGCGTCGCTACCCCATATCCGCAACCCCCTCCACGCCCCTTGCCCAAATCGCTGCATGACTGTAGAGGCCGCCACCGGCTCTTTCCAAAATCTGTATAGCGAGAAACGCGATGGCGAAGATCAGCGGCGTCGAAATCCGGCCCGGCAACAATATCGAATATGAAGGCGGCCTGTGGCGCGCCGTGAAGATCCAGCACACCCAGCCCGGCAAGGGCGGCGCCTATATGCAGGTGGAGCTGAAGAACCTGATCGACGGCCGCAAGAACAACGTCCGTTTCCGCTCCGCAGAGAGCGTCGAGCGCATCCGCCTCGACACCAAGGATTTCCAGTATCTCTACGCCGAGGGCGACATGCTGGTCTTCATGGATCAGGAAACCTATGAGCAGATCAACCTGTCCACCGAGCTGATCGGCGACGCCGCCGAATTTCTGCAGGACGGCATGGAAGTGACCCTGGAAATGTATGAGGAGCGGCCGATTTCGGTGCAGCTTCCCGACACGATCGAGGCGACCGTCGTCGAGGCCGACGCCGTGGTGAAGGGGCAGACCGCCTCTGCATCCTACAAGCCCGCAATCCTGGACAATGGCGTGCGCGTAATGGTGCCGCCGCACATCGTCAGCGGCACGCGGATCGTGGTCGATGTCTATGCTCGTGAATATGTGAAGCGGGCGGATTAAGCGAGAATCCCCCTCCCACTTGTGGGAGGGGCTAGGGGAGGGCGTGTTCGAACCTCTCCTTTACAGACCCTCCCCCCGACCCCTCCCGCAAGCGGGAGGGGGGGATAAAGTGAGAGGGTAATTAGGAAGCGATATGGTATCCCACTCAGGTCTTCTCACCGTCATGGAGCGCGCCGCGCGCAAGGCTGCGCCGCGTTTGCGCCGCGACTTCGGCGAGGTCGAGCATTTGCAGGTGTCGCGTAAGGGACCGGCCGACTTCGTGTCGATGGCCGACAAGCGGGCCGAGCAGACGCTGGTCGAGGAATTGCAGAAGGCCCGGCCCGACTGGGGCTTCCTGCTGGAGGAAGGCGGGGAGATTCCCGGCGATCCCAACAAGCCGCGCTGGATCATCGATCCGCTGGACGGCACCACCAACTTTCTCCACGGTATCCCGCATTTCGCGATGTCGATCGCCGTCGAGGAACCGCTTTACGGCGGCAAGAAGGAAATCACGACCGGCCTGATCTATCAGCCGATCACGGACGAAAGCTATTGGGCGGAAAAGAATCGCGGCGCATGGCGGCATGACCAGCGGCTGCGCGTGTCGGCCCGCCGCGACCTGGCCGATTCCCTGATCGCCACCGGCATTCCCTTTTTCGGACATGGCGACATGGCGCAATGGACCCGGATATTCGGCGCGGTGGCGCCTTCGGTCGCGGGCATCCGGCGTTTCGGGTCGGCCGCGCTCGACCTCGCCCATGTCGCGGCGGGGCGGTATGACGGCTTCTGGGAGAGCGGCCTGCAGCCCTGGGACGTGGCCGCCGGCATATTGCTGGTCCGCGAAGCAGGCGGATTCGTTACGGATTTCCGGGGCGGCGACCAGCCGGTCGAACGCCGCGAAGTGATTGCCGGCAACGATGCGATCCACAGCAAGTTGCACAAATTGGTGGCGGGCGCGCTGCGCTGAGCGGGATCGTGTCTTAGCCGCTGAAAAGCCCGCTTTTTGCGAATCATTCTCATGCCTTCGGCCCCTTGCTTCGCAGATGCAGCAGTCCTAAAGCCGCCCCATCAAAGCCAATTTCCGCCAAGGGGATTCCGTTGGTCGATCTCGCCCAATATCTGCCGATCCTGCTATTCCTTGCAGTCGCCCTCGGCCTGTCCAGCGCATTCGTGTTCCTGCCGATGGCGGTTGGCCGCCTGACCGGCGCGCACAAGCCCGATGTGGCCAAGCTGAGCGAATATGAATGCGGCTTCCCGGCTTTTGAAGAGCCGCGCAGCCAGTTCGACGTGCGTTTCTACCTCGTCGCCATACTTTTCATCATTTTCGACCTGGAAGCGGCGTTCCTGTTTCCCTGGGCCGTCAGCCTTGACCAGATCGGCTGGGCCGGATGGGCGACCATGATGATCTTCATCTTCGAGCTGGTGCTCGGCCTTGTCTATGCGTGGAAGAAGGGAGCGCTCGATTGGGAGTAGAACTCAACCCGGCCGTCCCGGCTCCGGGGACGCAGCCCAACATCGATTTCTTCAACGACCTCAATAATGAGGTCAGCGACAAGGGGTTCCTGGTCACCTCCACCGAGGAGCTGTTCCAGTGGGCGCGCACCGGATCGCTCTGGTGGATGACGTTCGGCCTTGCTTGTTGCGCAGTCGAAATGATTCATGTAAATATGCCCCGGTACGACATGGAGCGCTTCGGGGCCGCACCGCGCGCAAGTCCACGCCAAAGCGACGTGATGATCGTGGCGGGGACGCTTTGTAACAAGATGGCGCCAGCGCTTCGCAAGGTCTATGACCAGATGTCGGAGCCGAAATACGTCATCTCCATGGGTAGCTGCGCCAATGGCGGCGGCTATTATCACTATAGCTATAGCGTCGTGCGCGGATGCGACCGGATCGTGCCGGTGGACATCTATGTGCCCGGCTGCCCGCCGACCGCCGAAGCGCTGCTGTATGGCGTGATGCAGCTTCAGCGGAAGATCCGCCGCATCGGGACGATTGAGCGGTGAGCGTGGTGAAACGATATTTTCCGTTCGCCCTGAGCGAAGTCGAAGGGTCACGCCGCGTGAAGCGAGGCGCCTCACTGCGTTCGGCAGAGGGCTTCGATAAGCTCAGCCTGAACGGGGGGTGGGAATAATGGGCCATCCTGCTCCGAAAATTGCGGTCATTGACGGGATCGCGGACGAGATTGCGGGCGTGCTTGGCGCGTCGCTGATCGAGACTGTGGACCATGCCGATGAACTGAGCTTCACCGTTGCGCGCGATGAACTGGTCGCGGCTATGACGGCGCTGCGCGACAAAGCGCAGTATCAGCAGCTTATGGAAGTGGCTGGCGTCGACTATCCCGAACGGCCGGACCGGTTCGAGGTCTGCTACCATCTGCTCAGCGTGACGCGGAACCACCGCATTCGCGTGAAGGTGTCGACCGACGAGGACACGCCCGTTCCCTCCGTCACCGGCATCTGGCCGGTCGCCGGCTGGCTGGAGCGCGAAGTGTTCGATATGTACGGCGTTGTCTTTTCCGGCAATACCGACCTGCGCCGTATCCTGACCGACTATGGCTTCAAGGGGCATCCGCAGCGCAAGGACTTCCCGCTGACCGGCTATGTCGAACTGCGCTATTCCGAGGAGGATAAGCGCGTCGTCTATGAGCCGGTGCGTCTGGCCCAGGATTTCCGCAGCTTCGACTTTATGAGCCCGTGGGAAGGCGCGCAATATGTGCTGCCCGGCGACGAGAAGGCTCCACAGGCGCCCGGTGCGCCTTCGCCCGCTCCCGCGCCTCCGCCGCCGCCCGCGCCGCCCAAGGGCGAACCGGCCGCGCCCAAGCCCAAAGTGACGGAGAAGCCATCCGATACCGGCGCGGGCGAGCCGGCGAACAGCGAGGCGGCGAAAAAGTCCGCGCGCGCGCCGCGCAAGCCGAAGGCGGAAACCGCGACGGGCGAGGGGGCTGCTGTTCCCGAAAAGCCGAAGCGGACGCGCAAGCCAAAGACGGAGGGCGGGGCATGAGCGTAAACCTACCCCCGTTCGCCCTGAGCTTGTCGAAGGGCTGCACTTTTCTTCAAGAAAGGGCAGGGCTTCGACAGGCTCAGCCCGAACGGATGCTGTGTGTGTCCGCGGAGGCCAACCATGGCTGATTATCTCGACGAACTGGCGCACAAGACGGACGATGCCGATCCGTCCTATGGCGACACCCAGATTCAGAACTACACCATCAATTTCGGTCCGCAGCATCCGGCGGCCCATGGCGTGTTGCGCCTGGTCATGGAGCTGGACGGCGAGATTGTGGAGCGGTGCGACCCGCATGTCGGGCTGCTGCATCGCGGCACCGAGAAGCTGATCGAATATAAAACCTATCTGCAGGCGCTGCCCTATTTCGACCGGCTGGATTATTGCTCGCCGCTCGGCATGGAGCATAGCTATGTGCTGGCGATCGAGAAGCTGCTGAACCTGGAAGTGCCGCTGCGCGCGCAATATCTGCGCGTGTTCTTCGCGGAGCTGACGCGCATCTGCAATCACATGCTGAACCTGGGCAGCCATGTGATGGACGTGGGCGCGATGACGCCGAACCTGTGGCTGTTCGAGATTCGCGAGGATTGCCTCAACTTCTTCGAGCGGGCTTCGGGCGCGCGCATGCATTCGGCCTATTACCGGCCGGGCGGCGTGCATCAGGATGTGCCGCTGAAGCTCTTGACCGACATTGCCGACTGGCTGGACACGCGATTGCCGCGCCTGTTCGAGGACGCGATGAGCCTGGTCGTCGATAACCGCATCTTCAAGCAGCGGAATGTCGACATCGCCGTGGTGAGCAAGGAAGACGCGCTGAAATGGGGCTTCTCCGGCCCGATGATCCGCGGCTCCGGCATCCCCTGGGACATCCGCAAGGCGCAGCCTTACGACGTCTATGACCGGATGGAATTCGACGTGCCGGTCGGCACCAATTATGACTGCTATGACCGGTTCATGGTGCGCGTGGAAGAGGTCCGCCAGTCTGCGCGGATCATGAAGCAGTGCCTTAACGAAATGCCGGAAGGGCCGATCGCCAGCTTCGACCGCAAGGTGGTGCCGCCCAAGCGCGGCGAGATGAAGCGATCGATGGAAGCGCTGATCCATCACTTCAAGCTTTATACCGAGGGCTTCCATGTGCCCGCGGGCGAGGTCTATGTCGCAACGGAAAGCCCCAAGGGCGAGTTCGGCGTCTATCTGGTCAGCGACGGGTCCAACAAGCCGTACCGCTGCAAGATCCGCCCGACGGCCTTCTCGCACCTTCAGGCAATGGATTTCATGATGAAGGGCCATATGCTCGCGGATACGACCGCCGTGCTTGGCGCGATGGACATCGTGTTCGGGGAGTGTGACCGGTGATGGCCATGACCCTTTTTAAAGTCGTCATGCCAGCGAAGGCTGGTATCTCTGGCGACGGCGCGCAACCTCATGAGACCCCAGCCTTCGCTGGGGTGACGGTGCTTTAAATGTCAGACGCAGCCCACATTCCCGACGAAGCCGAGACCCGCGCGCGCTGGGGCGATTTCGAGTGGACGCCCGCCAATGCGATCAAGGTCAAGGAAATCATTGGCCGCTATCCTCCGGGACGGCAGCAGTCGGCGGTGATGCCGCTGCTCGACTTGGCGCAACGGCAGGTTGGCGCGGAGACGCATACGCAGGGGTGGCTGCCCGTGCCGGTGATGGAATATATCGGCCGTCAGCTCGATATGCCCTATATGCGCGTCTATGAGGTCGCGACCTTCTACACCATGTATAACCTCGCGCCGGTGGGCCGCTATCATGTGCAGGTGTGCGGCACGACGCCGTGCATGCTGCGCGGGTCGGACGATGTGCTGGCGGCGTGCAAGAACCGGGGTCTCGTCAAGGGCGCGACGACGCCGGACGGCCTGTTCACGCTGACCGAGGTCGAGTGTCTGGGCGCGTGCGCCAATGCGCCGATGGTCCAGATCAACGACGATAATTATGAAGACCTGACCTATGACAGTATGAGCGCGATCCTGGAGACGCTCGCCAATGGCGGGCAGCCCAAGATCGGCCCGCAGATCGACCGCCAGACCAGCGCGCCGGAGGGCGGGCCGACGACGCTGAAAGAGATGGTGTCGGAGAATCATGACTATCGGGGGGCGTGGGCGTGAGCTTCTCCCACCGCGTCATCCCAGCGAAGGCTGGGATCTCAAGCCTCAGCGCGCAAATTCATGAGACCCCAGCCTGCGCTGGGGTGACGAAATTGGACGCGGCCGCATGAGCGCCCTTATCGCCATCATCCTGGGCGTCATTGTCTTTGTCATCGCGCTGAAGGTTATTGGCGCGGTGATCGGTCTCGTCATCGGCCTTGCGCTGGCCGTTGGCGCTTATTTCATCGCTGAAAAACTCATCGGAAAGGGCCGGTAATGGCCGACACTGCCGCACCCCCTGCGCCGCCGCCCTTTGTGGGACCGCTGGCCGACAAGGACCGCATCTTCACCAACGTCCACGGCTTCCAGGACTGGGGCATAGACGCGGCGATGAAGCGCGGCGATTGGGACAATACCAAGAAGCTGCTGGAGATCGGCCAGGACGCGATCATCGAGAAGATCAAGGCGTCCGGCCTGCGCGGCCGTGGCGGCGCTGGCTTCCCGACCGGGATGAAGTGGAGCTTCATGCCCAAGGAAAGCAAGGACGGCCGTCCCAGCTTCCTGGTCATCAACGCCGACGAATCCGAGCCGGGTTCCTGCAAGGACCGCGAGATCATCCGCCACGATCCGCACAAGCTGATCGAGGGCGCGCTGGTCGCGGGCTTCGCGATGCGCGCGCGGGCCGCCTATATCTATATTCGCGGCGAGTTCATCTATGAGGCGAAGGTGCTCTTCGCCGCCGTCGAGCAGGCCTATGAGAAGGGCTTTCTGGGCAAGAACGCCTGCGGCTCCGGCTATGATTTCGACGTGTTCGTGCATCGCGGCGCGGGCGCGTACATCTGCGGCGAGGAAACCGCGCAGATCGAGAGCATCGAGGGCAAGAAGGGCCAGCCGCGCCTGAAGCCGCCCTTCCCGGCGGGCGCGGGTCTTTATGGTTGCCCCACCACCGTCAACAATGTGGAATCGATCGCGGTCGGCCCGACCATCCTGCGCCGTGGGCCGGAATGGTTCGCCGGCATCGGCCGTCCGGGCAATCTGGGCACAAAGCTGTTCCAGATTTCCGGCCATGTGAACAAGCCCTGCGTGGTCGAGGAGGCCATGGGCATTCCGTTCAGGGAGCTGATCGACCGGCATTGCGGCGGCATTCGCGGCGGATGGGACAATCTGCTGGCGGTGATCCCCGGCGGCTCCTCCGTGCCGCTGGTCCCGGCGCGCGAGATCATGGACGCGCCGATGGATTTTGACGGGTTGAAGGCGCTTGGTTCCGGTCTCGGCACCGCCGCCGTCATCGTGATGGACAAGTCCACCGACATCGTTCGCGCCATTTCGCGCCTCAGCTATTTCTACAAGCATGAGAGTTGCGGCCAGTGCACGCCGTGCCGCGAGGGCACCGGATGGATGTGGCGGGTGATGGAGCGGCTGCGCACCGGCGAGGCCGACCTGTCCGAAATCGACATCCTGCAGGAAGTCACCAAGCAGGTCGAAGGCCACACCATCTGCGCGCTGGGCGACGCGGCGGCATGGCCGATCCAGGGTCTCATCCGCCATTTCCGCCCGGAGATCGAACGGCGGATCAACGAGAATAAGGGCGGCGCCCCGATGATGGAGGCGGCGGAATAATATGCCAAAGCTAACCGTAGATGGCGTAGAGCTGGAGGTCCCCGCGGGGGCGACCGTGCTGCAGGCTTGCGAGCTGGCGGGGAAGGAAATTCCGCGCTTCTGCTATCATGAGCGCCTGAGCATCGCCGGCAATTGCCGCATGTGCCTGGTCGAAGTGAAGCCCGGACCGCCCAAGCCGCAGGCAAGCTGCGCGCTGCCGGCCGCCGAAGGGCAGGAGATCCGCACCGACAGCCAGATGGTGAAGAAGGCGCGGGAAGGGGTGATGGAGTTTCTCCTGATCAACCACCCGCTCGATTGCCCGATCTGCGACCAGGGTGGCGAATGCGACCTGCAGGACCAATCGATGGCCTATGGGAAGGGCGGCAGCCGCTTCCTGGAGAATAAGCGCGCCGTCACCGAGAAATATATGGGGCCCATCGTCAAGACGGTGATGACCCGCTGCATCCAGTGCACTCGTTGCGTGCGCTTCGCCGAGGAAGTCGCGGGCGTGCCGGAGATCGGCGCGATCTATCGTGGCGAGAATATGCAGATCACCACCTATCTGGAGCATGCCGCCAAGAGCGAGCTGTCCGGCAATGTGGTCGACCTGTGCCCGGTCGGCGCGCTGACGAGCAAGCCCTATGCGTTCGAGGCGCGGCCCTGGGAGCTGAAAAAGACCAACGCCATTGACGTGATGGACGCGCTGGGCACGAACATCCGGCTCGACAGCCGGGGCCGTCAGGTGCTGCGCGCGCTGCCGCGGATCAATGATGACGTGAATGAGGAATGGGCGTCGGACAAGACGCGGCACGCCGTGGACGGCCTGATCCGCAAGCGTCTGGACAAGCCCTATGTCCGCAAGGGCGGCAAGCTGGTCGAGGCGAGCTGGGGCGAGGCGTTCGCCGCTGTTGCCGAAGCGGCCAAGAGCGCCAAGGGCAGCGTTGCGGCGGTGGCCGGCGACCTGCTCGATTGCGAGACGATGTTTGCGGCCAAGCTGCTGGTCGAGAAGCTGGGCGGGTCCTTGTTCGAGGGCCGTCAGACCGGCCTTGCCTATGATGTGTCCAGCCTGTCGGCGGTGAATTTCAACACAACCCTGCCGGGCATCGAAACGGCGGACGTGATCCTGCTGGTCGGCACCAACCTCCGTTGGGAAGCGCCGCTGGTCAACACGCGCATCCGCAAGGCGATCAAGAAGGGCGCGAAGGTTTTCGCGATCGGGCCGGAAACGGACCTGACCTACAAGGCCGAATGGCTGGGTAACGATGCCAAGCTGCTGACAAAGCTGCCGAAAGCCGTGGTTGATGCGTTTGCGGGCGCGGCGCGTCCGGCGATGATCGTGGGCGGCGGCGTGCTGGCCAAGGATGGCGCGCATGGCGCGACGCTGGCGCTGGCCAAGACGCTGAACCTGGTTCGCGAGGGCTGGAACGGTTACAATGTCCTGCACTTCGCGGCGGCGCGGATGGGTGGCCTGATGCTGGGTTACGCAACCACAGGCGGCATCAAGGCGGTGGCGGCGGCCAAGCCGAAGCTGCTGTTCTCGCTCGGCGCGGACGAGGTCGATTATTCGGCGTTCGACAAGAGCTTCACCGTTTATATCGGCCATCATGGCGACAAGGGCGCGCATGCGGCCGACGTCATCTTGCCGGGCGCAACCTATGCCGAGAAGGCGGGCACCTACGTCAATCTGGAAGGGCGCGTGCAGCGCGGCGACAAGGCCGTGTTCGCGCCCGGCGATGCGCGCGAGGACTGGTCGATCCTGCGGGCGCTGTCGGACGTGCTGGGCGCGAAGCTGCCCTTCGACACGTTCGAGGCATTGCGCGCGGAGATGGAGAAGGCGGTTCCGGCGCTGGGCCAGCTTGGCCTGGCCAGCTATCCCTGGGCGGCACCGAAGCTGGATGCGAAGCCGGAAGGCGAATTCGGCTATCCGATCAAGGATTTCTACCTGACCAACGCCATCTGCCGCGCCAGCCCGACGATGCAGCAATGCTCGGCCGAACTGGTGCATGGCGAGACATTCGCGGAGGCGGCGGAGTGATGCGCTCTTCTTTCTTCGTCATCCCTGCGAAGGCAGGGACCCCGCTTCCTTTCCATAGCCGCAAGAATAGCGGGACCCCTGCCTTCGCAGGGGTGACGGTTAGGGGATATATTCTGTGACCGCCTTCTTCCAATCCACACTCGGCGCGCCCTATGCGCTCGCCTGGTTCCTCTCGACGATCATCGGCATATTGGTGATCGCGCTGCCGCTGATGCTGGCGGTCGCGATGATCATCTATGCCGACCGGAAGATCTGGGCGGCGATGGCGCTGCGCCGGGGGCCGAACGTCGTCGGTCCCTTCGGCCTGCTCCAGTCCTTTGCGGACGGCGCGAAGGTGTTCCTGCAGGAAACCATCATCCCTACGGCCGCCAACCGCGTGCTGTTCCTGATCGCGCCGATCATCACCTTCACCGCCGCGCTGATGGCGTGGGCGGTGGTGCCCTTCGATGTCGGCGTGGTGCTGGCGAATATCAATGTCGGCCTGCTCTACATTCTCGCAATCAGTTCGCTGGGCGTTTATGGCGTGGTGCTGGCTGGCTGGGCCTCCAACTCCAAATATCCCTTCTATTCGGCGATCCGCGCCTCTGCGCAGATGATCAGCTACGAAGTCTCGATCGGTTTCATCCTGATCAGCGTCGTGCTGTGGGCCGGGTCGTTCAACCTGACGACGATCGTCGAGAGCCAGAAGGGCTATTACGGTTTCATCAACGGCAATGGCTTCAACCCGCTGCTGTTCCCAATGGCGATCATGTTCCTGATCTCCGCCCTCGCCGAAACCGCGCGCGCGCCGTTCGACCTGACCGAGGCGGAGAGCGAGCTGGTCGCGGGCTACCAGACCGAATATTCGTCCATGGCCTTCGCGCTCTACTGGCTCGGCGAATATGCCAACGTCATCCTGATGTGCGCGCTGAACGCCATCCTGTTCTGGGGCGGGTATCTGCCGCCGATCGACTGGGCGCCGCTCTATTATGTGCCGGGCATCATCTGGCTGTTCGCCAAGATCCTGTTCTTCTTCTTCGTCTTCTCCTGGGTGAAGGCGACCGTGCCCCGTTACCGCTATGACCAACTGATGCGGCTGGGCTGGAAGATTTTCCTTCCCGTCTCGCTTTTCTGGGTCTTCCTGGTTTCGGGCTTCCTCATGCTGACGCGCTATGGAGGCGCACAATGAGCCTCGGTTACTACGTCAAGAGCTTCACCCTCTGGGAGTTTGTGAAGGCGCACTGGCTGACCTTGAAATATTTCTTCAAGCCCAAGGCGACGATCAACTATCCCTATGAGAAGAACCCGATTTCGCCGCGGTTCCGGGGTGAGCATGCGCTGCGCCGCTATCCCAATGGCGAGGAGCGCTGCATCGCGTGCAAGCTGTGCGAGGCCGTCTGCCCGGCGCAGGCGATCACCATCGAGGCGCAGCCGCGCGACGATGGCAGCCGCCGCACGACCCGCTACGACATCGACATGACCAAGTGCATCTATTGCGGTTTCTGCCAGGAGGCATGCCCGGTGGACGCAATCGTCGAAGGGCCGAATTTCGAGTTCGCCACGGAAACCCGTGAGGAACTGATCTACGACAAGTCGAAGCTTCTTGAGAATGGTGACAAGTGGGAACGGGCAATCGCCGCGAACCTTGCCGCCGATGCGCCGTACCGGTAATGGGCGCGGTGTCTGATTCAATCCCGTTCGGGCTGAGCGAAGTCGAAGCCTTCTGCCGAGCGCAGCGAGGTGCCTTCACTTCGTTCAGGCGTGCCCTTCGACAAGCTCAGGGCGAACGGATTCTGGGGGGTCTTGCGGACCAATGATCCACGTCTTCGCCTTTTATCTCTTTGCTTGCGTGGTGATCGCGAGCGGCGCGATGACGATCTTCGCGCGCAATCCGGTGCATTCGGTATTGTGGCTGATCCTCGCCTTCTTCAACGCCGCGGGCCTGATGGTCCTGCTGGGCGCCGAGTTCATCGCGATGCTGCTTGTCATCGTCTATGTCGGCGCGGTAGCGGTGCTTTTCCTGTTCGTCGTCATGATGCTGGACATTGATTTCGCTGAATTGCGGGCGGGCTTCGTCGCCTATCTGCCGTTCGGCGCGATCATGGCGATCATCCTGTTGATGGAAATCATCCTGGGCGTCGGCATCTGGCAGGCGGGACCGATCCAGTTCGCGCAACGCGCGGCCCCGGCGGCCGCGGACGTGCCGAACATCCAGGCGATCGGCGCATTGCTCTATACCCGCTACATCTTCCTGTTCGAGGCGGCGGGCATTGTCCTGCTGGTCGCGATGATCGGCGCGATCGTCCTGACGCACCGGGCGCGGGGCGGGGTGCGCGGGCAGAATGTCGCGAAGCAGAACCAGCGCCGTCCGCAGGATGCGGTGCGCAATATCAACCAGCCTGTGGGGCAGGGGGTGGAGCTGTGAGCTTCAACCCGACACCTGTCATCCTGAACATGTTTCAGGATCCATTGGCTCTGATCACTGATCGTCAATGCAGCCTTTGTTGCTCATGGATGCTGAAACAAGTTCAGCATGACGAAATTGGGAGCATGAAGCTGTGATCGGCCTTCAGCATTATCTTGTCGTCAGCGCGATCCTGTTCGTGATGGGGGTGCTCGGCATCTTCATTAATCGCAAGAATGTCATCATCATCCTGATGGCGATCGAGTTGATCCTGCTTGCGGTGAACATCAACCTCGTCGCCTTCAGCGCCTTCCTGGGCGATCTGGTGGGGCAGGTGTTCGCCATGTTCGTGCTGACCGTGGCGGCGGGCGAAGCGGCCATCGGGCTTGCGATCCTCGTCATCTACTTCCGCGGACGGGGCACCATCGCCGTCGACGACGTCAACCGGATGAAGGGGTGATCCCGGTGCCGCAGAACGACCACAACCAACCGTTCAAGCTGAGCTTGTCGAAGCCTTCTACTGAGCGCAGCGAAGTGCCTCACTTCGTTCGGCTGAGCCCTTCGACAGGCTCAGGGCGAACGGAAGTTGTTTTCAAGGGGGCTGAAGGCCAGTGATCCTCTATATCGTCCTTCTTCCGCTTCTGGCCGCGATCATCGCTGGCCTCGGCAACCGCATGATCGGCAATGTGCCGGCGAAGATCGTCACCACGGGCGCGCTGTTCGCGTCCTGTGCGATGAGCTGGCCGATCTTCCTGTCCTTCGCGTTCGGCCATGCCGAGCCTTATGTCGCGCCGGTATTCACCTGGATCCAGTCGGGCAGCTTCGATGCGCAGTGGGCGCTGCGGGTCGACACCATGACGGCGATGATGCTTGTCGTGGTCACCTCGGTCTCCGCGCTCGTCCACCTGTATAGCTGGGGCTATATGGACGAGGACCCGGATCAGCCGCGCTTCTTCGCCTATCTGTCGCTCTTTACCTTCGCCATGTTGATGCTGGTGACGGCGAACAACCTGCTGCAGATGTTCTTCGGCTGGGAAGGCGTGGGGCTTGCCTCCTACCTGCTGATCGGTTTCTGGTTCAGGAAGCCGAGCGCCAATGCCGCTGCGATCAAGGCGTTCGTTGTCAACCGCGTCGGCGACCTTGGCTTCATGATGGGCATTTTCGGCACCTATCTGGTGTTCAATACCATCTCCATCCCTGAAATCCTGGCGGCTGCCCCCTCCATGGCCGGTTCGACCATCGGTTTCCTGGGGCATCGCTTCGACACGATGACGGTCCTCTGCCTGCTGCTGTTCATCGGCGCGATGGGCAAGTCGGCGCAGCTCGGCCTGCACACCTGGCTGCCGGACGCGATGGAAGGCCCGACGCCGGTGTCGGCGCTGATCCACGCGGCGACGATGGTGACCGCGGGTGTGTTCATGGTGTGCCGCCTGTCGCCGATGTTCGAAACCAGCGAGACGGCGCTGGGCGTCGTGACCTTTGTCGGCGCTGCGACCTGTCTGTTCGCGGCGACCGTGGGCACGGTGCAGAACGACATCAAGCGCGTGATCGCCTATTCGACCTGCTCGCAGCTCGGCTATATGTTCTTCGCGGCGGGCGTTGGCGCCTATGGCGCGGCGATGTTCCATCTGTTCACCCACGCCTTCTTCAAGGCGCTGCTGTTCCTCGGCGCTGGCTCGGTGATCCACGCGATGCATCATGAGCAGGACATGCGCTATTATGGCGCGCTGCGTAAGGAAATCCCGATCACCTTCTGGGCGATGACGGCGGGGACGCTGGCGATCACCGGCGTCGGCATTCCGCTGACCACCTTCGGTTTTGCCGGCTTCTTCTCGAAGGACGGCATATTGGAGGCGGCCTACGCTTCGGGCGGCGGCGGGCAGTTGGCCTTCCTGGTCGGCGTGTTTGCGGCGTTGCTGACCAGCTTCTATAGCTGGCGCCTGGTGTTCCTGACCTTCTTCGGCAAGCCGCGCTGGGCGGCGTCCGAGCATATCCAGCATGCGCTGCACGATGCGCATGGGCATGACGATCATGGCCATAGTCATGATCACGGGCATCATGCGCCGGCCACGGGCACGGGCGGCTATCATCCGCATGAAAGCCCCTGGGTCATGCTGATCCCGCTGATCGTGCTGAGCTTCGGCGCGGTGTTCGCGGGCTTCATCTTCCATCACCAGTTCATCGGCGCAGAAGAAGGCGGCGAGTTCTGGCGGGGCGCGATCGCGTTCGACGCGCATCTGATGCATGCCGCGCACGAGGTGCCGGTCTGGGTTAAATTCTCGCCGTTCACCGTGATGCTGACGGGCCTGGCCATTGCGTGGCTGAGTTATATCCGCCATACCGACTGGCCGCGCGCCTTTGTCGAGCAGTTCAACGTCCTCTACGATTTCCTGCTCAACAAATGGTATTTCGACGAGCTGTATAATGCGATCTTCGTGAAGCCCGCCTTCGCCATTGGCCGCTTCTTCTGGAAGTTCGGCGATGTCGGCTTCATCGACCGCTTCGGCCCGAACGGCCTGTCCGCGCTGGTGGTTCAGGGCGGCAAGGTCACCCGCAAGCTTCAGTCGGGCTATCTCTACACCTATGCGCTGGTGATGCTGATCGGGCTCGCCGCGGCTGCAACCTGGGCGATCGTACGATAATGGGCGGCTTTCCTATCCTTTCCCTGATGATGGCGGTGCCGATGGCGGGGGCCATCGCCTGCCTGTTCAGCGGCGCGCAGACCGCCCGCTGGATCGCGCTGGCGGCGACGCTCGCCGATCTCGTCCTGGGCATCATCCTGTGGATCAATTTCGACCAGTCGGGCAGCGGTGCGCAGTGGCAGTTCACCGAATATGCGCCGATCTTCGGCCGGTTCGCCTGGGCGCTCGGCATTGACGGCATCGCCCTGATGCTGATCGCGCTGACCGTGTTCCTGATGCCGATCTGCATCGGCGCGAGCTGGGTGGCGATCGACAAGCGCGTCGGCGAATATATGGCGGCCTTCCTGTTGATGGAGGTGCTGATGATCGGCGTCTTTACGGCGCAGGACATCTACCTCTTTTACGTGATGTTCGAGGCGGGGTTGATCCCCATGTACCTCATCATCGGCATCTGGGGCGGCGCGGATCGCATCTACGCCAGCTATAAATTCTTCCTCTACACCCTGCTCGGATCGGTGCTGATGCTGATCGCGATGATGTGGATGGTGCATGAGGCGGGAACGACCAGCATTCCGGTGCTGATGGAATATGACTTCCCGGTCCATGCGCAGACCTGGCTGTGGCTCGCCTTCTTCGCCAGCTTTGCGGTCAAGATGCCGATGTGGCCAGTCCACACCTGGTTGCCCGACGCGCATGTGCAGGCGCCGACCGCTGGCTCCGTGATCCTGGCGGGCGTGCTGCTGAAGATGGGTGGCTACGGCTTTATCCGCTTCTCCATGCCGATGTTCCCGGAGGCGTCCGCGCAGTTCGCGCCGCTGGTGTTCGGCCTGTCGATGGTCGCGGTCGTTTACACCAGCCTCGTCGCGCTGGTGCAGAACGACATGAAGAAGCTGATCGCCTATTCCTCGGTCGCGCATATGGCGATCGTGACGGTCGGCCTGTTCGCGCTCAACACCCATGGCATTGAGGGCGCGATGATGGTGATGCTGGGCCACGGTCTGGTGTCCGGCGCGCTGTTCCTGTGCGTGGGCGTCATCTACGACCGGCTGCATACCCGTGAGATCAGCCGCTATGGCGGCCTGTCGATCAACATGCCGAAATATGCCGTGCTGTTCCTGCTGTTCACCATGGCGTCGGTCGGCCTGCCGGGCACGAGCAACTTTGTCGGCGAGTTTCTGGCGCTGATGGGCGTTTACAAGGCGTCGAGCTGGGTCGCGCTGGTTTCGACGACCGGCATCATCCTGGGCGCGGCCTATATGCTCTATCTCTATCGCCGGGTCTGCTATGGCGACCAGGTGAATGCCGATGCGGCCGCGATGGAAGATCTGTCAGGGCGCGAAATGTGGCTGCTGGCCCCGATCGCCGCCGCCGTGCTGTGGATGGGCGTCTATCCGGAAAGCTTCCTGGCCCCGATGCGCGCGGATATCCAGACATTGGAAGCGCGACTGGCACGCGCCGTGCCGCCGGGCGATGCGCAGATCAAGATGGGTGCGCCCAAGCCCGCCGGTCACGACGCCCATGGCGCTGCGACGCACGAACCTTCTACTCCTGAATCCGGGGGCCATGAACCGGCCGCCCATGCAGCGCCGGGGGAGGCGCACTGATGATCGAAACTGCTTCCCTCCTGATGGTCATGCCGGAGCTGGTCCTGACAGCCGGCGGCCTCGTCCTTCTGATGGTCGCCGCCTATGCCGGTGATCGCACGACCCCTGCTGTATCCTGGGCCTCGGTCGGCGTGCTGATCGCCGCCGCACTGTCGCTCAACGGGCTGCCCACGACCGGCGGCAGCGCCTTTGACGGTCTGTACCAGGCCGACGCCTTCGCCGGTTTCGCCAAGGTGCTGATCTATCTGGCGGCCGCCGTCAGCATCATCGTCGCGCCGCGCTTCTTTGCGCAGGGCGGTGCGCTGCGGGCCGAATATCCCATCCTGATCCTGTTCGCCTGCATCGGCATGGGTATGATGGTGTCGTCCAGCGACCTGCTGACGCTCTATGTCGGGCTGGAGATGAACAGCCTTGCCGCCTATGTCCTTGCCAGCTTCATGCGGCAGGATGAGCGCTCGTCGGAAGCGGGCCTGAAATATTTCGTGCTCGGCGCGCTGGCCAGCGGCATCCTGCTCTACGGCATTTCGCTGCTCTACGGCTTCTCCGGCACGACCAGCTTTGGCGGCATCGCCGCTGCGCTGGGCGACGGCGTGTCGAATGGCGAGCTGTTCGGTATGGTGTTCGTGCTGTCCGGCCTGGCCTTCAAGATCAGCGCCGTGCCGTTCCACATGTGGACGCCGGACGTCTATGAGGGTGCACCGACGCCGGTCACTGCCTTCTTCGCCAGCGCGCCCAAGGTGGCGGCGCTTGGCCTGACGATCCGCGTCGCCATTGAGGCAATGGGACCGGCGGGCATGGCGTGGCAGCAGATCGTGATTTTCGTCGCGCTCGCTTCGATTTTGCTCGGCGCAGTGGCCGCCATTGGCCAAACCAACATCAAGCGCCTGCTCGCCTATTCGTCGATCAACAATATCGGCTTCGCGCTGGTGGGGCTTGCCGCCGGCACCCCGGCCGGCGTCGCCGCGACCATGAGCTATCTGGCCATCTACATCGTGATGACGCTGGGCAGCTTCCTCTGCGTCCTGCAGATGCGCGACAAGGACGGCAATCCGGTCGAGACGATCGCCAGCCTGTCCGGCCTGTCACAGAGCCGCAAGGGGCTTGCGGCCTGCTTTGCGATCTTCATGTTCAGCCTTGCGGGCATTCCGCCGCTGTTCGGTTTCTGGGCGAAGTTCCTGGTGTTCGATGCAGCCGTGGCGGCCGGGCTGACGGGTCTGGCGGTGTTCGGCATCGCCGCGTCGGTGATCGGCGCCTTCTATTATCTCAAGATCATCAAGACGATCTACTTTGACGAACCGGCGGCGGAATATGCGCCGGGCGGCAGCAAGGTTGAGGGCGTGATCATGACCGCATGCGCCGCGGTGGTGGTTCTGGGCTATCTTCTCAATCCCTTCCTCGACAGCGTGTCGGCTGCGGCTGCGGCCTCGCTGTTCTGATCGATATCCGCACAGTCGCGGAGACCGTCTCCACCAACGCCGACATGCGGACGTTGGCGAGGGACGGCGTGGGCGAGGGGACTTGGCTGCGCGCCGAGCGGCAGAGCGGCGGCCGGGGGCGTCTGGGCCGCGACTGGGAAAGCCCGGCCGGAAATCTCTATTGCTCGACCATCGTACGCATCCGCCCCGGCGACCCGCCGCCGCCGACGCTTGCGCTGGTCACGGCCGTCGCCGTGCATCAGGCGATCGATGCCCTGGTCCCCGGCCGTACGCAGATCAAATGGCCCAACGACATCATGGCGGGACCGGCGAAGCTGTGCGGCATGCTGCTGGAGCGGACAGGCGATGCGATCATCATCGGCATCGGCGTCAATGTGATGGCGCATCCGCAGATAGCGGACCGGCCGACCACCAGCCTGTGGGCGCTGGGCGCGGTTGAGGGCAGCGCCGGGACGTTGATAGACTCCATCGCGCTGGTTTTCGCCGACACGCTCCATGTCTGGCGCACCTATGGCCTTGATCCCATCCGCGTGCGCTGGCTTGCCGCCGCGCACCGGCCCGGAACGCCGCTGCGGGTCAGCCTGCCCGATGGCGAGGTTCTTGACGGGCGGTTCGACGATCTTTCTTCGGGTGGAGAGCTGATCCTGCGCTTGGATAACGGGGCCACCCGTGCCATTCATGCCGGCGACGTCTTTCTGGTCTGACAGCCAAGGAAAATTCCATGCTTCTCGCCGTCGATGCGGGCAACACCAATGTCGTTTTCGCGCTTGTTGACGGGCAGAGAATCCGCGCCCGCTGGCGCATCGCGACCGACCCCCGCCGCACCGCCGATGAATATGCCGTATGGCTGAACCAGCTCCTGATACTGGGCGGCTATTCGATGAAGAATGTCGATGCCGTGATCATTGCGACGGTGGTGCCGCGCGCGCTCCATAATCTGGAGGTGCTGGCGACGAAATATTTCCGGGTCGAGCCGCTGATCGCCGGTCACGCTCCGGTCGAATGGGGCATTGAACTGGACGTGGCCGAGCCGGCGTCGGTGGGCGCGGACCGGGTTGTCAACGCCATCGCGGCGCACCACCTATATCCGGGCGACCTGATCGTCATCGATTTCGGCACGGCGACTACCTATGATGTTGTCGATTACAGCGGCGCCTATAAGGGCGGCATTATCGCGCCGGGCATCAACCTGTCGCTGGACGCGCTCGTCGCCGCCGCCGCAAAGCTGCCCCGTATCGCCATAGCCGCGCCAGAGGACCGGTCGGTCATCGGGCGGACGACGGAGGACCAGATGCTGATCGGCGTCTTTTGGGGCTATGTGGCGATGATGGAGGGGCTGGTGGCGCGGATGCGCGCGCAGATCGGCCGTCCGGTAAAGGTGATCTCGACCGGCGGCTTGGCCGTCCTGTTCGACGATCATAGTGATATTTTCGATGCGATAGCGCCCGACCTAACCATTCAGGGGCTGGCGCTGATGCATGAGCGGAGTTTGAATAGATAATGACCCCCAAAGATGAGCTGTTCTTCCTGGCCCTGGGCGGGTCGGGGGAGATCGGCATGAACGTAAATCTCTACGGCACGCAAGGCAAATGGGTGATGGTCGATCTGGGCCTGACCTTTGCCGATCCGGCCTATCCGGGCGTCGAGCTGGTCCTGCCCGACCTGTCCTTCATCGAGGAGCGGCGGGACGACCTTCTGGGCATCGTCCTGACCCATGGGCATGAGGACCATATCGGCGCGATACCTTATCTCGCCGCGGACCTGGATGTGCCGCTCTACGCCACTCCTTTCACCGCCGGGCTGATCCGCCTGAAGCTGGAGGAGGAAGGGCTGGCCGATGAGGTGAAGCTGCATGTCATAGAGAATGAGGCGAGCTTTCAGCTTGGCCCATTCGGTTTCCGCTATATGCCGCTGGCCCATTCGATCCCGGAGGGCAATGCGCTGGTGATCGATACGCCGCACGGCCGCATATTCCATACCGGCGACTGGAAGCTGGACGAGCGGCCATTGCTGGGCGTCCCTTCCACCCCGGAGCAGTTGACCGCCATTGGCGACGAGGGCGTGCTGGCGCTGGTGTGCGACAGCACCAATGTCTTCAACCCGGAAGCCAGCGGATCGGAAGGGGCGGTGCGGGAAGGGTTGCTGGAGGTGGTGAAGAACGCCAAGGCGCGCGTGCTTGTCACCACCTTTGCGTCCAACGCTGCGCGTTTGCAGACATTGGGCGAGGTCGCGAACGCCACCGGCCGTTCCGTCTGTGTGGCAGGCCGGTCGCTGGACCGCATCATCTCCACTGCCAAGAGCGCCGGTTATCTGAAGGATTTCCCGCCGACGGTCGATTGGGATGATGTGATGGACATGCCCCGCGACAAGGTGATGATCATCGCCACCGGCGGGCAGGGCGAGGCGCGCGCGGCGCTGGCCCGCATCGCCTTCGACAGCCATCCGATCAAGCTTTCCGAAGGCGATCTCGTCGTCTTTTCCTCCAAGCAGATCCCCGGCAATGAGATCGCCATCGGCCGCATCCAGAATGCGCTGGCGACCAAGGGCATCGGGATGGTGACGGATCGCCAGGCCGAGGTGCATGTGTCGGGCCATCCCGGCCGGCCGGAACTGCAGGCCATGTATCGCTGGATCAGGCCGCAAATCCTGCTGCCCGTGCATGGCGAGATGCGCCATATGGCGGAGCAGGCGCGGCTTGGGCTGGCGGAGGGCATTCCGCAGGCGATTGTCCAGGGCAATGGTGACCTCATCCGGCTGGCCCCCGATGGGCCGAAGCTGTTGGGGCGCGAGACGGTCGGGCGGCTGGTGCTGGACGGCGACGTCATCCTGCCCGCTGACGGATCGACGATGAACGAGCGGCGCAAGCTCGGCCTGCATGGGCAGATCAGCGTGGCTGTGGCCGTGAACAAGGGCGGGGCGCTGGTCGGCAAGCCCAGCATCCGGCTTCAGGGCGTGCCGGTCGAGGAAGACCGCGACGCCTTTATCGGCGAGGCGGAGGAGGAGGCCGGTTCCGCGGTCGGAAAGGGATCAAAGGAGACCGAAGCCCTGCGTGAGCGCGTGCGCCTTGCCGTCCGCCGCACGGCGTCCCGCTGGACGGGCAAGAAGCCTGTGGTAGACGTGCTGATCGTCCACGCCTGATCCGAACCAGACCCATGAACCTCTACGCCATATTCGCCATTTACATGCTGTTCTGGGTGATCAGCGCCTTCATCATGCTGCCGCTGGGCATCAGGACACCGGACGAAACCGGGGAGGTGAAGGTGCCGGGTCAGGCGGACAGCGCGCCGAGCAATTTCCGGCCCGGCCTTGTCGCCCTGCGCGCGACGATCCTGTCGGCCGCGCTGTTTGGCCTCTACTATGCCAATTATGTCTATGGCTGGATCAGCGCGGATACGCTGATTGCGATGAGCAAGGGCGGATAGGGCTGGGTTGGCGCTGAGTGGAGCGGGGTTGATCGGGCCAATGTTATGCGGCCCGCGTAATGGTTCCACTGCTGGCTATACCGTTCGGCGAGAGACTGTGCTCCTGCGAAGGCAGGGGCCTGGTTCCGGCCTTAGGACTGGACTCCTGCTTTCGCAGGAGTACGCGCCCGTCTAAACGGAGCACGCACTATAACCCAGGGAAAGACGCAGGAGTGATGTTGCGGCCTTAGCGCAGCCGGTCGATCGCCTGCGCCAGCGCGACATACAGCTTGCCCATATCGGACGACAGCAGGGTCACGGCCAGGGCATTGCCGTCGCGCGCGCCCAGGATGATCCGCAGCATCCCTTCAAAATCATGGATGTAGCGGTTCACATGCTCTTGGAACTCGGCATTGCCGTCATATTGCAGGCCGATCTCGCGCGCTTCGCCGGCATCGAGAAGGCGGACGGCCCGGCGGGTGAATACGCCCCGGTCGCCCTTCAGATAATCGGCCCAGTCAAGATCGGTCACGTCGCTCGACAAGACCTTGGTGATGTCGATGGCCGTGCTGTTGAGCGATTCGATCAAGTCCTTGGAACGGCGCGTATAATGATCGCGGTCGCGCGCGGCGACGGCTTCATCCGCCTGCAGGATCTTCTGTTCGATGCTGCTGCTGCTCTCGGACACAGCCTGGATTTTCCGGTCCAGCCGCTCGGTCGCGGCGCTGACGGCATCGATGGCCTGGTCCGCAACGCTTGAAAGCTGCGCGATCTGCGCGGTCACCTGTTCGCTGACGGCATTCTTCAAGGCGTCCGCGCTGGCCTTGCCCAGCGCATCGGCCGCATCGGGAATGGCCCGCGCCAGCGACTGCCGCGCGCGCTCCGCCGCCTGGTCAGCCGTATCCTTGACCCGGACAAGCGCCGCGACCAGTTGCGGCCCGGCGCTTTCCTTAAGCCGTGCCGCGCCCTCTTCCGCGCTGTAGAGCACGTCGCGCAGCATCTCGACCTCGCTGCGGTTGCTGGCGAGATTTTCGCCGGTCGTCTCCAGAAGCTCGTTGAGCCGCTTGGCCTGATCGCGCAGCAGTTCCTCGGTCTCTTGCGTGCGGCCGAGCACGGATTGGGCGATCGTTTCCAGCTTCTCGATCTCCGGCTCCGCGCTCGCCAGCAGCTTGCGCGTCTCCTCGACCCGGCCGTCAAGCCGCCCCAGCGCCGCGGGATAGGTTTCCTCAATCTCGCGCACGCTGGAATCCAGCGCCATCAACAAGCTTTCGGACCGGGAAATAAGCTGTTCGGCGGTGCTGTTGCCCGCCGCCAGGGCGCGGTCCATCCGTTCCGCCTCCGCAGCAACGGTCGCCAGCGTGGACGCGATGCGTTCGTTGCGCGCCAGGCCCTGCTTCTCAAATTCGCCGAACCGGCTCTCGACAAAATCCAGCTTGCCGGTCAGGTCGTCGCTCAGCCCCGCACTGATCTGCTGATGCCCCTCCAGGATGCGCGAAAGCTCAAGCAGTCTGGCTTCGATGCTCTGGCTGTGCCCCTGAAAACCGGTGACGGCCTCACCGCCTATGCCGGTGATCGCGGTGCGCGACTGTTCGACGAGCGCGTTGAGCGATGTCGCCTGCGCTTCCAGGCCCGTGCCCGTTTCCTCCAGCGCGGCGCGCGCGCCGGTGATCGCGGCGTCGATCCGCTGGGCGGCCTGTTCCGCCATGCCGTTGATTTCGTCGGAGGCGGAACGGGTTTCCTCCTGCAACTGCGCCAATTGAGTCGTCAGGCTCTTGGTCGCGGACAGGGTGCGGAGCCGCGCATCGTCGGAGATCGCCATGACCGCCTGCAGCCGCCGCTCCAGCGAATCGATGCGCCCGGTCATCGCCTGGCTGCTTTCCATCAGATGCGCGGACATGGAGTTCGCCCGCTCCTGCAGGGAGGGGAGGGTCCGCACCAGTTCTGTCATCTGTCCGGCGAGTTCGGCCCCGGCCTTCTCCGCCGTCATCGTGTGGTCGGCGGCCTCGGCGGCGCTCGATGCGATCAGCTTGGCGGATGCTTCCATATTCGCGCTGGCGGCGGCGCCGTAATTTTCCAGAAGCAGCGCCTGCTCCTGCATCGCTGCCTTGGCATTGGCCAATTGTGTGCCGATTCGGGACAGTTTCTGCTCAAGCGCTTCGCTTTCGAGTCTCAGGCTTTCCGCGGCCTTCTGAAACCGCCGCGATTCGGCGTGGCTGTTGCGAATCAGCAGGAGGTACAGCGTCCCGATCAGCACCAGGGGGATGGCGAAGGTAGCGACTGCGCCGGGGATCGCCTCGACCGGAGGCAGGGGCTGACCCCGCCCGAACATCACCCATAGAGTGAAGATGGTCCATATCGCGGCGCTTGCCGCCAAAACGACCCGCGCAACGGCCGGCCAACCCGCCGAGACGGGCTGATCGGAGAACTCGGAAGAATAATATTCCTCGAGCAGAAGCTCGTCGTCGGTCACGGCTGGCTGCGCCTCATCGGCCTCAGATTGGCGGCGCAGGCCAATGATCTTGTTTCCCCCATTCATGTCCCGTTCTGTACCATGTTTTTGGTCCGCGCAAACGCCTATTCGCAACGAAAAGTTAACCTCCTGACGGGTAACGATTGGCTTATGTCTTATGATCCGGGAGCTTTGGACGCCGCCCTTGCCGCTGCTGTCGGCGACGATGCGGGATTGATCGCGGATCTGCGCACGGCGTTCCTCGAAAGCGCGGAGCGTCAGCTCGATCTTCTCAGCCGCGCGCGTTGCGACGCCAACTGGCAACTGGCCGCGTACCGCCTGAAAGGGCTGGCGGCGAGCTTTGGCGTATCCGGCCTGATGGCGCTGGCCGATGAAGCCGCGCAGTCCGCGCCGGGCGATCCCAAAATGCTGCGCCGCCTGCGCGCGGCCGTGACGGAATTCGCCCTCGGCTGATTTCCATGCGTGCGGCCTCTCCGCATGGCAGACGCACAGCATGCAAAGCCCGCACTTGCGCCCAGCCTCCGCTGTTGCGAGAAGGCGGGTAAAGCATTGCTTTCCGGGTCCGCACTTTCATGTCTTTTTCGGCGATAATCTGTGCCAGCCAGGCGGCGAGCGATTCGCTTGGCGTTTTGCGCGCCAACCTGCATTTCGCGGGCAATAGCCTGTTGGAATATCAGGTGCGGCAGGCGGCGGAGGCTGGCGCCGATCAGGTGATGATATTGGTGGGGGCGGTCACCCAGTCCTTGTCGCGGGCGATAGACAGCCTGACGGCTGACGGCATTTCCGTCTCCATCGTCCGCGACATGGTGTCGCTGCTGCGCGAAGCGCCGCGTGACCGCGACATGCTGCTGGTCGCGGACGGAGCCATAGTGCCGCAGCGCTTCTATGGCGCGGTCGCCGCCCAGCCGGGCAATGTGCTGCTGGTGACCGAGGATAGCGCCACGACCGCGCGGTTCGAACGGATTGATGCGGGGCAGCGCTGGGCCGGCCTTGCCCGCGTGTCGCCCGACGTGCTGTTCGGCACGCTGGACATGATCGGCGACTGGGATCTGGAATTGACGCTGGTCCGCGCCGTCGTTCAGGCGGGCAGTCAGCGTATCGCCGTGCCTGCAGAAGATGTGATGGAGGCGCGCCTGGCGCTTGTCGGCAGTCAGGCGGAGGCGGATCTGGTGTCCCGCGCGCTTCTGGCCGGGAAGCGCGCCCCTGCAGGGGAAGCGGGCGCGGAACGGATGCTTATCGCCCCGCTGGCGGCGCGCATCGCCCCGGAATTTCTGCGCAGTCAGGTCCCGGCGGCGCAGGTGCGCGCCGGAGCGATCGCCGTGGCGCTGATCGGCATAGTCGCCACATTGCTGGCCTGGCCGATGATCGCGCTGCTCCTGTTTCTCGCCGCGATCCTATTGTCGCTGACGGTGGACCGGCTGGTGCAACTGGCCCGCAGGGGTGGCCTGGAGGGATGGATGGGTGTCATGCCGCATCTGATCGTGCTGGCCGGCATCGCCCTTCTGGGCAGCGAGGCGGACAGGACGATGGAGGGGCTCTATCTGGCCGGACTGCTCGCCATATTAATGCTGGGCCTGCGGTCCGGCCGCTTTCCGGGCGCGCGGAAATGGGCGATACTGACGCCGGGATCGGCGCTGCTGATCCTTCTTGTCACCACTGGCGGCGGCTATTTCCACTTCGGCATGACATTGGCGATCGCCTGCGCGATCCTGTCGCTGGGGTTGGCGGTTCTGGGCAATGAAAGCCCGGAAAGCTAAGCGATTTTCGAGGACGGGTTTTACAACTGGGGTTTAGTGCAAATTAACCACGCAGCCCTATGGTGCTGTCCATGAGCGCCATGCCGCTAGATCATGGAGCGACCTTTCCGGTCGGCTCCCGTCCCCTGATGGCGACCATCGGTTCGGTCGGCGGGCCGATCCTGCACATGCTTGATCTCGCACAATTTTTGCCGGTTGGCGGCTCCCTGTGGACGGACGCGCTGATCAGCGAGACCCGCCGTCATCTGGCGGGATGCGTGAACGCCGTGGAGGCTGAGTTGCGCGATGTGCTGTCCGGCACCGCGCTTGCTTCCGCTTTTTCGGCCATAAGGGAAGGATCTGCATGGGTGGGCCTTCAGGCCAATCCGCAGTTGATCGGCGCTGATCTGATCGCGCAGATGCGCATCCGGGCGGCCATCGGTCTGCTCACGCGCCAAGCGGGTCTGGGTGCCGACAATCCCGTCGCCCGCGATGGCGAGGATATTTCCTGGCTGCATTATGACGCCGATCCCGATGTGGCGGCGCAGGCAAGCGCGCTTTCCCTGGCTGAATTGCGCTGGGCGACCGTACAGGGCGAACATGCGGCAATGGCGGCCGACCTTCCCGCCGAGCAGTTCGCGGATATCGTCTGGACCGTGACCGCGCTCAGCGTGGCGGGGATTGGCCGCACCGGCTTGGCCGATCCGCTGTCCGTGCAGACATTGATCGCCACAGCCGCCGCCAACATCATTGCCGCGCATGATGAGGGCGAGACGCCGGTTGCGCGGGCCAGCAGGATTGCGCGCCTCTTGCGCGGACGGCCGGATGAAGGCGAATTGCTTGGGCAGGCGCTGGCCCATCGCCGCATGCTCCTGTTCGCGGCGTTTGCGGGCGAACGCGCAGGCATGCCCGCGCATGCGGTGCTGGACGCGCTTGTCCATGCTCCGGCGCAACGGATTGCCGCGCTATGTCATGTGCTGGGCGGTTCCGCATCCGATTGCCGCCATCTGCTGCTCCAGATTCAGCCTGTGCGGCGCGATCTTGACGATTCGGCGATTGTCGCGCTCACCGCCGCCTTTGACGGTTGGACCGACGCCGATGGCCAAGTCGCCATCGCCAGCATGCGCGGCCCGGCGGAATTGCGCGCCAAGCTTGCCCTGATCGATCCCGCCAGCAGCGCATGAACATGTTGCCCGCGCACAGCGATGTCATCACCGCGACCGTTTCGGCCGAAGGCGTGCTGCTGAGCGCGGATGGTCCCGTTCTCGCCCTGCAACATGATGCGGGCGGTGATCTGGGCGACGCCTTGCTTGTGCCGCAACTGGCCGCCCTTGCCCGGCTATGTTGGCGGTTGAAGGTCATTCTCTCCCGTCCCGTGATCGCGGCGGGGCAGGACGTCGACCTTGACCTCTGGGTGCGCGCGGAGCCGGGCGACGATGTGGTTGAGCTTTCCATCCTGGACTGGCGCGAGCGGCCTCTCCATCCGCGCACGGCGTTTCTCGATCCCCTGGTGGAAAAGCCGGGGCATGACGGCTGGTCGTGGCAGATCGATACGCAGATGCGTTTCGTCACGGTTGATGGCGATGGGCCGGGCTTGCCCGGTCCCGGCGCGCGCCTGACGGCGCACCTGAAGCTGCTGGCGGCGGAATCCGGCGAGATGCCGATCCTGGAAGCGCTCGCCGAACGCCGTCCATTTGCAGGCCAGCGGGCTAGGGCCGTAAACGGCGCTGGCGAGGACCTGATTCTATCCGGCATTCCGCTGTTCGACATCACCGGCCGCCTGATGGGCTATCGCGGCATCGCCACCATGGCGGAAGCGGTCGAAGAAGCCGTGGACTCGGAAGGAGAGGAGGGTGAGATCGCCGCTTCTTTCTCGCCCCTGTTCGGCCGCCGCCTCGATCGCGCTCTGCGCCAGCCGCTCGGCCGGATTATCGCCAATGCCGATACGATCAGCGGCCAGTTGGAAGGGCCACTGCGGGAGGATTATGCCGCCTATGCCGCCGATATCGGATCGGCGGGCCGTCACCTGATGGAATTGGTCGACGACCTTGCCGACCTTCAGGCGATCGACCGTCCCGACTTCACTGTGGCGCGTGAGGAGGTCGACCTGGCCGATATTGCACGCCGCACGGCCGGCTTGCTGGCGGTCAAGGCCGCCGATCGCCATATCCGTATCGATGCCCCGCGCATGGACGAGCAATTGCTGGCCATCGGCGAGTTCCGCCGCGCGCTGCAGGTGATGGTCAACCTGCTCGGCAACGCCCTGCGCTATTCCCCCGAAGGATCGATGGTCTGGGTCCGGCTGGAAAATGAGGAGGGCATGGCGCGGGTGGTGGTGGCGGATCAAGGCCGCGGCATTGCGCTGGACGATCAGGAGCGCATCTTCGACAAGTTTGAGCGGCTGGGCCGGGAGGATTCCCATGGCAGCGGCCTTGGCCTCTACATTTCCCGCAAGCTGGCGCGGGCGATGGGGGGAGAAATTACCGTCGAAAGCGCGCCGGGGCAGGGCGCCCGTTTCATTTTCACCATGCCAGCGCGGCCTTGAGCGGCAGCGGCTTTTCATTGCTACCAAGAAGAAAGGCGGCCTCCCTAGGGTGGCCGCCTTTCTTCTGTGCAGATTGTCCAGCGTGGTTCAGCGCTTGTCGACCGAAACATAGTCGCGTTGCGCCGAGCCGGTATAGAGCTGACGCGGACGGCCGATCTTCTGGCCTGGATCGGAAATCATTTCGTTCCACTGCGCGACCCAGCCGACGGTGCGGGCGAGGGCGAACAGCACCGTGAACATCTCCGTCGGGAAGCCAATGGCCGACAGGATGACGCCGCTGTAGAAATCGACGTTCGGGTACAGCTTCTTCTCGATGAAGTAGGAGTCGTTGAGGGCGATCTGCTCCAGTTCGCGCGCAACTTCGAGAACGGGATCGTTGATGCCCAGCTTCTCCAGCACGTCCGTCGCGGCCTTCGACAGCACCTTCGCGCGGGGGTCGAAATTCTTGTAGACGCGATGGCCGAAGCCCATCAGGCGGAACGGATCGTCCTTGTTCTTGGCGCGGGCGATATATTCCGGGATGCGATCGACGGTGCCGATCTCCCGCAGCATGTTGAGTGCAGCTTCGTTCGCGCCGCCATGCGCCGGACCCCAGAGGCAGGCGATGCCGGCCGCGATGCACGCGAACGGGTTGGCGCCCGACGAACCGGCAAGACGGACGGTCGAAGTCGATGCGTTCTGCTCATGGTCGGCATGCAGGATGAAGATCTTGTCCATCGCATCCTCGACCACCGGGTCGACCACATATTCCTCGGCCGGGACGCCGAAGGTCATGCGCAGGAAATTGCCGGCGTAGGACAGGTCGTTGCGTGGATAGAGGAAGGGCTGGCCCACCGAATATTTGTAAGCCATGGCCGCAATCGTCGGCATCTTCGCGATCAGGCGGTGGCTGGCGATCAGCCGCTGCTTGGGATCGTTGATGTCGGTGGAGTCATGGTAGAAGGACGAAAGCGCGCCGACCACGCCGCACATGATGGCCATCGGGTGCGCATCGCGGCGGAAACCGCGATAGAAGGTCGAAAGCTGCTCATGCACCATCGTATGGCGGTTGATGGTATATTCGAACTTCTCCAGCTCCGCTTTGCTCGGCAGTTCGCCGTGTAGCAGCAGGTAGGAGACCTCCATGAAGCTCGACTTTTCCGCGAGCTGATCAATGGGATAGCCCCGGTGAAGAAGGACGCCCTGGTCGCCGTCGATATAGGTGATGGCGGATTCGCAACTCGCCGTCGACGTGAAGCCGGGGTCGAATGTGAACATCTCCGTATCGCCGTACAGCTTTCGGATGTCGATCACTTGCGGACCGACCGTGCCGCTCAGGATCGGATATTCCTTGCTATTCTCTCCAAGGGTCAGTTTGGCTTTGGTGTCGGCCACTTCGTTCTCCTTCATTCGCGTCAGTTCGCGGAAACCCGTTGGGCGTCCGACAATCTCAATAATGTTTCATCTTTCCCGAGGAGGAAGAGTACGTCGAATATCCCCGGCGAAGTGGTCCGCCCCGTCAGCGCTGCACGCAGGGGTTGAGCTACCTTGCCAAGGCCCAGTTCGGCGTCCTCTGCTACGCTGCGTATTGTTTCTTCGATCGCGTCCATCGTCCAGGAAGGAACCTGGCCAAGGGCGTCGGCAGTTGTCTGCAACAGCGTGCGCGCCGCATCGTCTAGCAGAAGCGCGGCCTTCTCGTCAAAATCCAGCGGGCGCTGTTTGACAAGAAACAAAGCGCCGTCGGCGATCTCGTCCAGCGTTTTGGCGCGGGGCTTGAGCGACGGCATGGCCTGTGCGAGCAAGCTGCTGTCATTGGCGGACATTTCCCGCCCGATCAGCGCAGCCACTCGTGGGGCGACCAGTGTAGCGAGGCGGGCGTCATCGGCTTCTCGCAGATAATGGCCGTTCAGATTTTCCAGCTTCTTGATGTCGAAGCGCGACGGGGAGCGGCCGACGCCGGCAAGGTCGAACAGTTCGACGGCCCGTTCCCGGCTGATGATTTCCTCATCGCCATGACCCCAGCCAAGACGGAGCAGATAGTTGATCACCGCCTCCGGCAGCATGCCCATGTCGTCGCGATAGGCATCGACGCCGAGCGCGCCGTGACGCTTCGACAGTTTCGCGCCATCTGCGCCGTGGATCAGCGGGATATGGGCGTAGACCGGCACCTTCCAGTCCATCGCCTTGATGATCGTAAGCTGGCGGAAGGCGTTGTTCAGATGGTCGTCGCCGCGAATGACATGGGTGACGCCCATATCATTGTCGTCGACCACCACGGCCAGCATATAGGTGGGCGTGCCATCCGACCGCAGCAGGATCATGTCGTCCAGCTCAGCATTTTGGACAACGACACGGCCCTGTACGGCATCTTCGATGACCGTTTCGCCCTCTCGCGGGGCCTTGATGCGGATAACGAAGGGCGCGCCCGCCGGCGCTTCGGACGGATCGCGGTCGCGCCAGCGGCCGTCATAGCGCATGGGCTGCTTCGCGGCCCGTTGCTGTTCGCGCAATTCCGCCAGTTCCTCCGGCGTCGCATAGCAGCGATAGGCATGGCCCGCCTCCAGCATCGCGTGGGCGACCTCGGCATGGCGCGCGGCGCGGGCGAACTGGAAAACAGGCGGCTCGTCGCCGGACAGGCCAAGCCAGTCCAACCCGTCAAAGATCGCGTCGATCGCCGCCTCGGTCGAGCGCGCGCGATCCGTATCCTCGATGCGAAGCAGGAATTTGCCGCCATGGTGACGGGCGAACAGCCAGTTGAAAAGGGCGGTGCGAGCGCCGCCAATATGCAGATAGCCAGTGGGTGAAGGAGCGAAACGCGTAACGACCGGCCCTGTTTTTGTGCCGTTTTCAGTTGTTGCGCTCACTCAACGATTCCCCGACATTCCTGCTTAACCTCATGGATCGCACGCCCCCTAGCATGGCTTTTGAGCCACGACAAACCTCCACTAAGCGTTGGGGCGGACTATCTTTTTCCGTCCTGTTTTCGGTCATCGAGCGCTGGCTGGAAAAGGAGAGGGAACATATTGCCCTCTGGGCGCCGGTGGCGCTGGGTGGCGGCATTACGGCATGGTTCCTCTTGCCGGGACCTTTCGCATGGATGGGATGGTGTTTCCTGTGCGCTGCGCTGATCGTGGCGGCGGCGCTGCTTCCTGCCGGTTCCCGCCTGCGCATGATGCTGGCCGCGGCCGGATTTCTGGCCTGCATGGGGTGCCTGATCATCTGGGGCAAGGCGGTGGCGTTCGGTGAGCCGCCGCTGGCGCGCGCGGCGTTCGTTCAGATGGCCGGCCGTATCACGCGTATCGAGCCGCTTCCGGCGCAGGGCAGCACGCGATTGGTGCTGACGCCATTGGAGCGGCCTGACCTGCCCGCCAGGGTCCGGGTCAATATTGCGGACGCCGACCGGCCAGAGGGGCTGGCGGAGGGGGCTGTCATCGCCTTTCGCGCGCGCATGATGCCGCCTGCGCCGCCCGCCGTGCCGGGCGCCTATGATTTTGCGCAACGCGCCTTCTTCGTGGGGATCGGCGCGACGGGGAAGGCTTTGCCGCCTATAGAGATTGTCGAAACGCCGGCTGGTGGCGGTCCCTCGTTGCGGCAGCGCCTCTCCGCGCATATCCAGACGCGGGTAGAGGGCGGACCGGGCGCAATCGCGGCAACCCTTGCAACCGGTGATCGGGGAGCGATCCCCGAAGACGATGCGGAAGCGATGCGGCGAAGCGGTCTGGCCCATCTGCTGTCGATCAGCGGCCTTCACGTCACTGCGCTGATCGGCGCAGTGATCTTCCTGATCCTCCGCCTGCTGGCGCTCAGTTCAAGGCTGGCGCTGCGATGGCCGTTGCTGCTTCTATCCGCCGCGGGGGGCGCTGCGGCGGGCATCGGCTACACCCTGCTGACGGGATCGGACGTGCCAACGGTGCGCTCCTGCGTCGCCGCGTTGCTCGTGCTGGGCGGCCTTGCGCTTGGCCGGGATTCTCTGACGCTCCGGCTGGTGGCGGCGGGCGCGCTGTTCATATTGCTGTTGTGGCCGGAATCGGTCGCCGGTCCAAGTTTTCAGATGAGCTTTACGGCCGTGACCGTGATTGTCGCCCTTGGCGAACATCCCCGGTTCCGCGCGCTGGTATCGGCGCGGGAGGAGGGGATGCCTGTGCGATTTCTGCGTCAGCTGCTGGGCCTTTTCCTGACTGGCCTCGCGATTGAAATTGCCCTGATGCCGATCGCTCTGTTCCATTTCCACCAGGCGGGCATGCTTGGAGCGATCGCAAATCTTATCGCCATTCCGCTGACCACCTTCATCATCATGCCGTTCGAGGCGCTGGCGCTGTTTCTCGATCTTGCGGGGCTTGGCTTCCCGGCCTGGTGGATCGTGGAGAAGGCGCTGGCGCTCCTGCTCATTGTCGCGCACGCGGTCGCCGCCAGTCCCGGCGCGGTCGCGCTGACGCCTGCGACTTCTTCCGTGGCGTTCGGGCTGACGGTGGCGGGCGGTCTCTGGTGCCTGTTGTGGCGGAGCCGGGCGCGCTGGATCGGCCTGCTGCCCGTGCTGACGGGCGCGGCCATGATCGCCATGACGCCAAAACCCGACATTATGGTGACGGGCGACGGACGCCATGTCGCCATACGCCTGCCCGATGGCGGCATGGCGATATTACGTGACAAGGCGGGCGACTATGTGCGGGACGCGCTTTCGGAAAGCGCGGGCTATGACGGTGAACTCGCCGCCTTTGCGGATATCCCGGCGGCGCGATGCAGCCGGGACCTGTGCAATGTCGATATCGTACGAGGAGAACGCCGCTGGCGAATGCTCGCGACCCGCAGTTTCGATCTGGTTCCCGCCAGCCAGCTTGCGCGCGATTGCGCCGCCGCCGACGTCGTGGTCAGCGAAAGGCGGTTGCCGCGCACCTGCAATCCGCGCTGGCTGAAGATCGACCGGTCCATGCTTCGCCGGACAGGCGGCGTCGCCGTCTATTTGCGGCAGGGCGTGATAAAGACCGTGAAACGAAAAGGCGACGCCCATCCATGGATGACGTCGCCCTCGCATTTCTCACAATATTCCCGCCAAAAGGCCGGAAAAGTTGCGCCTTAATTATACCGGCGCAGCAGCCCGGCAAGCTTACCCTGGATGCGCACCTGCGCCGCATCATAAAGCTGCGGCTCATAGGCCGAATTTGCCGGATCGAGCCGGACGCGAGGGCCCTCGCGGCGGAAATATTTGAGCGTAGCCTCGCTCTCGTCGATCAGGGCGACGACGATCTGCCCCTCGCGCGCGACGTCGGTCTTCTGGATCAGCGCGAAGTCGCCGTCGAGAATGCCAGCCTCCATCATGGAGTCCCCGGCCACTTCCAGAGCATAATGATCGCCCGCACCCAACAGCGCGGCGGGAACAGACAGCATATTCTGCCCCTCCATCGCCTCTATCGGCACACCGGCGGCGATGCGGCCATGCATGGGAATTTCGATGATATCATTGGCCGCGATCGGCATGATCGGCGCAGGCGCTTTGGGCGCTGCAACCAGCGCGGGCTTCTTCGCCCGCTCCATGCCCTCCGGCAGCTTGAGCACTTCGAGCGCTCGCGCCCGGTTGGGCAGGCGGCGGATGAAGCCGCGTTCCTCCAGCGCGCTGATCAATCGGTGGATCCCGGACTTGGAACGCAGGTCCAGCGCATCCTTCATCTCCTCGAAAGAAGGCGACACGCCACCCTCCTCAAGCCGCCGGTGAATGAAGCTGAGCAGTTCCTGTTGTTTCGACGTCATCATGATCTGTCACCATTTATGGAACGGATGCAGAACGCATAGGAAACACATGGTGGCAAGTCAAGCGGCAACGCTTCGTCGCATCCCGCGGAACCGGAAAGCCGGGATAGCGGTTTTTCCGGTCATGATGACGGCGGAGCCAGAAATGCCAGAACAACGCAGCAAGGTGGAAGACCGCCGCCGCAACCCGTATGAGAAGCGCCAGCGCCAGTTGGGCGACGAGCGCCGCCGCGATTTCTTCCCCGGCAAGGCCCAATATCAATAAAAGCCCATTGCGCGGGATCAGGCGTCAGAAGGTGATGACCGGTACAAGCGTTCCAGCGTGCGCAGCCGGTACGCCCGCAGGACGAATTATAAAGCAATTGGCGCGCGCAAGCGATTGCAGCATCGCGCTATCCTGTTCGCCCGATACCGCCACTGAGCCGTCGGTCAGGGTGGCTCGGAGATAGGCGTCGCGCTGACTGGCGTTGGCGTCCATCGCCTCGCCGAGCGGCGTCATAAGCGGCACGGGCAGGGGAGAGATGCTGCCTGCAAGTTTGCGGATGACGGGCAGCAGGAAAAGCGTCGCCGTGGCGAATGCCGATACGGGATTGCCGGGCAACCCGATCACAAGCGCGGAATCCAGCTTGCCCGAAATGAGCGGCTTGCCGGGGCGCATGGCGATTTTCCAGAAATCGATCGCGCCACCGGCCGCTTCCAGAGCAGGGCGCACAAGATCATGATCGCCAACCGACGCGCCGCCGGTGGTGACGATGATGTCGGCGCTTTTCGCACGAATGAAGGCGTGGGTCAGTATGTCCAGCGAATCGGAGATGATCCCCACCTGCTCCACCTCGCACGGGAAAGCGGACAGCATAGCGCCCAGCATCACAGCGTTGGACGCGGGCAGGCGGCCCGGCGGCGCATCCTCGCCCGGCTCGACCAGTTCGCTGCCGGTGGAGATTATGGCGATCCGCGGCTTGCGTCCGACCGGCAGCGCGCCATATCCGCCGATCGCTGCTAGCGCTATATGGGCGGGATTGAGCCGGGTGCCGCCTTCGATCAGCGTGTCGCCAATGGCGAAGTCCGATCTGGCCCGGCGCACATGCGCGCCCGCGCGCGGCGTGACGCCGGGAGCTAGCCGCATGACGTCGCCGGTCCGGGTCACATCCTCCTGCATCACCACCATGTCCGCGCCGGACGGTAATGGCGCGCCGGTGAAAATCCGCATCGCCTGTCCACTGCTCAGAGGAGCCAGGGAGGCGTCGCCCGCCGCGCTTTCGCCTGCGACCTGCCAAGGTCCGGGCAAGTCAGAATGCCGGATGGCGTAACCATCCATGGCGGACAGGTCGGCCCAGGGTTGGTCGCGTCGCGCAAGCACATCCCCGGTCAGCCACCGTCCGATGCACTGGTCCAGCGGTGTCGTTTCCCCGCCCAGAGGGGGGGCCGCGTCGAGCAATCGCCTTTGCGCCTCCGTGACGGGCAGCAAACTCATGGGCGGAGGCTCACGGTTCCGCCCGCCAGTCGCCAGACTTGCCGCCGGTCTTGGAAAGGAGGCGGACATTGCCGATGACCATGGCCTTGTCCATCGCCTTCGCCATGTCATAGACGGTCAGCAAGGCGACGGAGACGGCGGTCATCGCCTCCATCTCAACCCCTGTCTGCGCGGCGATGCGCGCCGTCGCGGTCGCGGTGACGCCGCTTTCGTCCAGCGCGAATTCCACCGTCACTGCGCTGAGCGGCAGGGGATGGCAAAGCGGGATCAGGTCGGCGGTCTTTTTCGCGGCCATGATGCCGGCGACGCGAGCGACGGCAAGCACATCGCCCTTTTTCACCAGGCCATCGGCGATCGCCCTGGCGGCGTCCGCGGACATGCTGATCCGGCCGGTCGCCACCGCTTCGCGCACGGTCATATCCTTGGCCGACACATCGACCATACGCGCGCTGCCATCGGCGTCGATATGGGTGAGGCCGCTCATGTCCCCGTCAATAGCATGCGCGTCGCCGCTTCGACATCGGCTTGCCGCATGAGCGCCTCGCCAACCAGGAAGCAGCGCACGTCATGCCCGGCCATAGCGGCGAGATCGGCATGGGAGGTCAGGCCGCTTTCCGCGACGAAGGTGCATCCCTCCGGCGCTTGCCCAACCAGTTCATAGGTGCGGGCGAAATCCACGGTAAAATCGCGCAGGTCGCGATTATTGACGCCGATCAGCCTCGATTTGAGCTTCAGCGCACGCTCCAGTTCCTGCGCGTCGTGCACCTCGACAAGAGCGTCCATGCCCAGATCCAACGCCACTGCCTCAATCTCCGCCATTTCCGCGTCATCCAGAGCGGCGGCTATGATCAGGATGGCATCGGCGCCCAACGCGCGGGCCTCCAGCACCTGCCAGGGATCGACCATGAAATCCTTGCGCAAGACAGGCAGGGTGCAGGCGGCGCGCGCGGCGATCAGATAATCGTCATGCCCCTGAAAATATGGCTCGTCGGTAAGAACCGAGAGGCAGGCCGCGCCCGCCGCTTCATAGGCCTTGGCATGAGCTGGCGGATCGAAATCGGGGCGGATCAGGCCCTTGGACGGGCTGGCTTTCTTGATCTCCGCGATCAGGCCATATCCGCTTTGCGCCTTTGCATCCAGAGCGGCGCGGAAGCCGCGCGGCGGCGTTTGCCCGGCGGCGCGCTCATGCAGGCTGGAGAGGGAGGTTGCGGCCTTGCGGCGGGCGACCTCGTCCCGCTTCACATCGCAGATTTCGATCAGCTTGTTGGTCATTTATAGGCTATCCAGCAATTGAGCAGGGCATTGGCAAGGCCCTTGTCGATGGCCTCAGCGGCCTCCTCCACGCCTTCGCGCAGGTCGTTCGCCTCGCCCGCGACCATCAGCGCGGCGGCGGCGTTGAACAGTACGGCGTCACGATAGGGGCCGGTCTCGCCAAGCAGCAAGGCGCGCAGGGCGGCGGCATTATGCGCCGGGTCGCCTCCCCGGATGGCGGAGATGGGATGTGTGGGCAGGCCGGCATCGGCGGGCGACCAGCGGCGCATGGCGACGACGCCATCGTCCGTTACGTCCGCAATGTCGTTGCCGCCTGCGACCGAAAGCTCGTCCAGTCCCTCGTCGCCCGACACCACCATCGCGCGGTTGATGCCAAGTTGCGCCAATGCTTCGGCATAGATGGGAACATAGGAGGGGCGGGCGATGCCGACCAGTTGCCTGTTCACCCGCGCGGGATTGGCGAGAGGACCCATCAGGTTGAAAATCGTCCGCTGGCCGATGGCCTTGCGGATCGGCCCCAGCCGTTTCAGCGCGGGGTGGTGATTCTGCGCGAACAGGAAGCAGATGCCGATATCCGCCAGCGAACGCTCGGCCTGTTCCGCCACATGGTTGAGATCAAGGCCCAGAGCCTCCAGCGTGTCGGCCGCCCCCGCCTTGGACGAGGCAGCCCGGTTGCCATGCTTAGCGACCGGCACGTCGCAGGCCGCAACGACAAGCGACACGGCCGTCGATACGTTCAGCGTGTGATGGCCGTCGCCGCCGGTGCCGCACACGTCGATTGCGCCCTCCGGCGCTTCGATAGGGATCATGCGCGCCCGCATCGCCTGCGCCGCGGCGGCGATCTCCGGGGCGGTCTCACCGCGCTGGCTCATACCGGTCAGGAAAGCCGCGATTGCCTCATCGCTTACCGTGCCGTCCAGTATAGCCGTGAATGCGGACGCGGCTTCATCGGCATCGAGAGGCCGGGAAGGATCGGGCAGGGTGGTCATCGGGCGTGCCTTAGCGGCGGAAAGCCCGATGAGTCGAGAGGGGCAGGATCAAGAGGGGTGGTTCAGGCTCGCTCCTTCACCCGCATGCCTGCGATCGTCATGAAATTGGCCAGCATGGCGTGGCCATGTTCCGTCGCGATGCTTTCCGGGTGGAACTGCACGCTATGTATCGGCAGCGTCTTGTGCCGGAACGCCATGACCGATCCATCCTCCGCCGTGGCGTTGACCGCCAGGCAGTCAGGAATATCCTCGACGATCAGTGAGTGGTAGCGGGTGGCGGTGAAGGGGGAGGGCAGCCCCTCGAACATGCCGGTGCCGTCATGATTGACCGGTGACGTCTTGCCGTGCATCAGGCCGCCGCGCACCACCTTGCCGCCGAAATGCTGGCCGATCGCCTGATGGCCGAGGCACACGCCCAGCAGCGGCTTGCCGGTTTCCGCGCAGGCGGAAACCATATCAAGGCTGATGCCCGCTTCATTGGGCGTGCAGGGACCGGGCGAAAGCAGAAAAGCCTGCGCGCCCGATGACAGGGCCTGCCCCGCCGACATGGCGTCGTTGCGGACGACCTCAACCTGCGCGCCCAATTCCATCAGATAATGGACCAGGTTCCAGGTGAAGCTGTCATAATTGTCGATGACGAGGATCATGCCATCCCGCTTAGCGCCCGCGCGGCGTTATTCAAAGGGATTCTGGGGGGCTTTATTCTACCCAGTCGAGGCCGATGTCGCGGTACACGCCCCGGTCATCCTCCCAGTCCGCCTTCACCTTCACATGCAGGTAGAGGTGGACAGGCACGCCGAGCAGCGCCGCCAGTTCCGCCCGCGCCTTAGACCCTATTTCCTTCAGGCGCGCGCCGCCCTTGCCCAGCACAATCGCGCGCTGGCTGGTCCGGCCGATCAGGATCTGCTGGTGGATCTCGACCGAACCGTCCGGCCGCTCGGAATATTTCTCCGTCTCTACCGCCGCCGCATAGGGCAGTTCGGCGTGAAGCTGGTGGTAAAGCTGTTCACGCGTGATTTCCGCGGCCAGCATGCGGTCGGTCGCGTCCGACACCTGATCCTCCGGGAAATGCCATGGCCCCTCCGGCATCGCCTTCGCCAGCGCGGACTTGAGTTCCGGCAGGCCGTCGCCCGTCGCGGCGCTGACGAAGAATATCTCCTCAAAACCGACGGAACCGTTCAGCCGTTCGGCATGGACGAGCAGCTTTTCCTTGATGGCGATATCGACCTTGTTGATGATCAGCCATTTGCGTTCCTTGCGCTCCTGCAGTCCTTCGACCGCCCGCGCCAGCTTCTCGCCAAGCCCCGCCTTGCCGTCGATCACCAAAGCGATGAGGTCGGCATTCTGCGCGCCGCCCCAGGCGGCCTGCACCATTGCGCGGTCCAGCCGGCGCTTGGGTTCGAAAATGCCGGGCGTGTCGACCAGAACGATCTGCGCCTCACCCTCCATCGCAACGCCCATGACGCGGGTGCGGGTGGTCTGCGCCTTTGGGCTGGTGATCGCGACCTTCTGCCCCACCAGCGCATTGACCAAGGTGGATTTGCCCGCATTGGGCGCGCCGACAACGGCAACGATGCCGCAGCTCTGGCTCATGATAATTTCTCCAAAAGAGCCTTGGCGGCGGCGGTCTCCGCCTCCTGCTTGGACCCGCCTTCGGCCGATGCGTCGCCCGCTCCCTTGATCGACACCGTGACGGTGAAGCGCAGGGCGTGATGGGGGCCGGATTTGCCGGTCATAACATATTCAGGCGGCTTGCGGCGATTGGCGGCCGCCCATTCCTGCAGCGCGGACTTGGGATGTTTGGGCGCGCTGTTCTGGGTGTGCACCCGGTCGCTCCACAGGCGCTTCACCAGCGTCCGCGCTTCATCGATCCCGCCATCCAGGAACAGCGCGCCGATGATCGCCTCCATAACGTCCCCCAGCACATTGTCGCTGTCCGCCGCGCCATCGTCGCGCGCCTGCTTGCCGAGCACCAGATGCGGTTGCACGCTGATCGAGCGGGCGACCTCCGCGCAGGTTTCACCGGAGACCAGCGCGTTGAACCGCCGGGACAGCGACCCTTCAGGCTCCGTCGGGAACAGGGTGAAAAGCCATTCCGCCATGACGATGCCGAGCACGCGGTCGCCCAGAAACTCCAGCCGCTGATAATCGCTGCCGCCTGCGCTGCCATGCGTGAGCGCCTGGGTGAACAGCGCGGGCGCCCCCGGCGCGCGCCCGATCAGCTCCTCAATCCACGCGCCCATGCCGGATCGGCTCAAAAGCCTTCCCCGATGCGGTCCCAGCGGGCAGCCGTGAACCAGGTCCAGGGGAGCAGCCAGTTGGCGCTGCCGTCTGTCGAGAATACCGACACCAGCGCGCGGCCGACCAGATTTTTCTCTGGCACCAGGCCAATGCCGCCGCCTTCCTCGGCCGGGAAACGGCTGTCGGCGCTGCGGTCGCGGTTGTCGCCCATCAGGAACAGATGGCCTTCGGGTACAACGACGGTATCGCGATTGTCGGCCGAGCCGTCCTGCACCAGATCGAGGACATTGTAGCTTTTGCCGTTGGGCAGCGTTTCGCGATATTGCGGGTAGCGGCAATTCATGCCTCCAGCCGTCATCTCCTCAAATTCCGGGCGATAGCAGGGGGAGCGATTGCCTTCTTTCTCCGCCGCGTCGATCATGTTCTGGGAAGCGGGGATAACAAGATCGGCGATTTTCTGCTTCGGGATCGCCTGGCCGTTCAGGATGACCGTGCCATTCTGTACCGATATCAGATCGCCCGGCAGGCCGATGACGCGCTTTATATAGTCCTGCTTCACGGTCGGCGGGGCCTTGAACACCACGACGTCACCGCGTTCGGGCCGCGACGCCAGCACTCGCCCAGGGATCAGCGGCGCAGAGAAAGGCAGGCTGTAGCGCGAATAGCCATAGGGCCATTTCGCCACCAGCAGATAGTCGCCGATCAACAGGCGCGGCTGCATCGATTCCGAAGGGATATTGAAGGGGGAGACGATGAAGCTGCGCAGGATAAAGACAAAGAGTGCGAGCTTTGCGAGAAACCAGAGGAAGTCCCGCGTTTCGGATTGTTTGGCCATTGCGCCCCGTACATCCTTTTCCGCCATTTGTCGCGCATTTGTAAGGTCGCGGCGTAATGGTCAAGGGACCCGCATAGTTTCTGCGCTTTCCTTCCGCTAAGAAGGCCGGGAATCGCCCATCGTCAGGAGCATCCGACCCTATGCCGAGCCAAGCCTGGACAGCCATTTCGAACCAGCCCATTCCCGAACTCAAGACCATATTCGAGTCCGATCCCGGCCGGTTGTCCAAGCTGACGCTGACCCAAGGGCCGCTGCGGTTCGACTGGTCCAAGACGCATCTGACGGATGGACTGATCGACGCCTTTGTCGGATTGGCCGAGGAAGTGGATTTCGCCGGCCGCCGGGACGCCCTGTTCAACGGCGAGAAGATCAACAACACGGAGGGCCGCGCCGCGGAACATCCGGCAGAGCGCGGCGAGGGCAATGCGGAAAGCGTCGCGCAGGCCAAGGCGCTGCATGGGCGGATGCGAGGCCTGATCGACGTCATAGAGGCTGATGCCCTGGGACCCGTGCGGCATATTCTGCATGTCGGCATCGGCGGATCGGCGCTCGGACCGGACGTGATCGTCGATGCCCTGAGCGATGAAGCCGGGCGGTATGACGTCGCCATCGTTTCCAATGTCGATGGCGTGGCGCTGGAAAAGGCGATGGCGCGGTTCGATCCGCATGCGACGATCCTGGCGGTCGCTTCCAAGACCTTCACCACGACCGAGACCATGCTGAATGCCGCCAGCGCCATCGCCTGGATGCAGGAGGCGGGCGTGGACGATCCTTATGGCCGGGTGATCGCGCTGACCGCATCGCCGGAGAAGGCGATGGAATGGGGCGTGGATGAAACCCGCATATTACCATTCAACGAATCCGTCGGCGGCCGCTATTCGCTTTGGTCGTCAATCGGTTTTCCCGCTGCTCTGGCGCTCGGCTGGGGGGCGTTCGAAAGCCTGCTGGAAGGGGCGGCGGCGATGGACCGTCATTTCCGGCTTGCCGCGCCACGCGAAAATGCGCCGCTGATCGCTGCGTTTGTGGATCAATTCTACGCCCGCATCCTGAAATGCCAGACCCGTGCAGTCTTTGCCTATGATGAGCGGCTCAAGCTGCTTCCCTCCTATCTTCAACAGCTTGAGATGGAGAGCAATGGCAAGAGCGTGAAGGCGGACGGCTCTCCCGTCGATGGGCCGACCTCCGCCATCACCTGGGGCGGCGTAGGCACGGATGCGCAGCATGCGGTGTTCCAGTTGCTGCATCAGGGCACGCATGTCGTGCCGGTCGAGTTCATTGCGTCGAAGGAGCCGGGCCACAGCCTCGATCCCGCCCATCACCGGACGTTGCTCGTCAACTGCTTCGCGCAAGGCGCGGCGCTGATGCGGGGCAAGGAGAATGCGAGCGATCCGGCGCGCGCCTATCCGGGCAATCGCCCTTCGACCACGATCCTGCTCGACGATGTGACGCCGGAGGCGCTGGGCGCTCTGATCGCCTTTTACGAGCATCGCACCTTCGCCAACGCCATGCTGATGGAGATTAACCCCTTCGACCAGTTCGGCGTGGAACTGGGCAAGGAGATCGCCAAATCGATCGAAAAGGATGGTCCGACTGGTTTCGATCCCTCGACCATGGCCCTGATCGATCTCGCCTTGAGCTAATCGCATCAAGGCGTGATTGGCCGACCCGGCCGATCGCATACCTACCGAATGCCATGATGGTTGGCCTGCGTTGTCCTTTAAGACGATTTCCCATTTGTAACGCGAACCAAGCCACGCCATATCCCGCGCCAAGTGGAGATTGTGCATGAGCGATTATGACTATGACCTGTTCGTCATCGGCGCTGGATCGGGAGGGGTAAGGGCCGCCCGCGTCTCCTCCGCGCATGGGGCCAGGGTTGCGATCGCCGAGGAATATCGCGTTGGCGGCACCTGCGTCATTCGCGGTTGCGTGCCCAAGAAGCTGCTCGTGTTCGGCGCGCATTTCGCCGAGGATCTGAAAGATGCGCGCCGTTTCGGGTGGAATGTACCGGATTGCGATTTCGACTGGAAAACGCTGCGCGACAATGTGCTGGCCGATGTCGACAGGCTGGAGGGTCTCTATACCCAGACGCTGGGCAATCATAAGGTCGAGATCATCCCGGAGCGGGCGACAATCGCCGGGCCGCATGAAGTGAAGCTGGCCAGCGGCAAGACGGTCACTGCGAAATATATTCTCGTCGCCACCGGCGCCTGGCCGATGGTGCCGGAGGTAGAGGGCGCTGAGCATGGCGTGACCTCAAACGAGGTGTTTCATCTGGATGAATGCCCTAAACGCGTCGTGATCGCTGGCGGCGGTTATATCGCCAATGAGTTCGCCGGCATCTTCCACGAATTTGGCGCGCATGTGACGCTCGTAAACCGGTCGGATCAGATGCTGCGCAGCTATGACGCGCAAATCCGCGACCGCCTGCTGCAGATCAGCATGGGGAAAGGGATCAATTTCCGCTTCAATGCGCAGATGGAGCGGATCGAAAAGAATGAGGATGGCACCATGTGCATCCGCATCAAGGATGGCGACCCCATCGCTTGCGATCTGCTGCTGTTCGCCACCGGCCGCAAGCCCAAGAGCGACAGTCTGGGCCTAGAGGAGGTAGGGGTCGAGATTGACGACAAGGGCGCGATCAAGGTCGACGACCATAACCGGACCAATGTCGAAAGTATCTACGCGGTGGGCGACGTCACCAACAGGGTGCAATTGACACCGGTGGCCATCCGCGAGGGGCATGCCTTTGCGGACACAGTGTTCGGCGGCAATCCGCGCACTGTCGACTATGGCTGCATCCCTTCCGCCGTGTTCAGCCACCCGCCGCTTGCCGCGGTCGGCATGACGGAGGCTGAGGCGCGCAACAAGCTGGGCACGGTCAAGGTCTACACGTCGGATTTCCGGGCGATGAAGAATGTCCTCGCCAATCGCAACGAGCGCGCGCTCTACAAGATGATTGTCGATGCGACGACCGACCGGGTGGTTGGCCTGCACATGATCGGGCCAGATGCGCCGGAGATTCTGCAGGCGGCGGCGGTCGCCGTGAAGGCCGGGCTGACCAAGCAGGATTTCGACGATACCGTCGCGCTTCACCCCAGCATGGCGGAGGAGCTGGTGCTGCTGAAATAAGCGGGGTCTGAGGCCGCTTTGGCGTCTTCCGCGTCCGTCGCAGCCGGCGCTGCCTCCGCCTTGGTGGGGAGGGTGGTGCCGCAGGTGCGGTAGGAGGCGTGATTGAAATGCCCCTGGGCGGCGTCTTTCAGCAGTTGGCAAAGCTTTGCGCCATTGGCGATGAGCTTTGACTTGTCAAAACAGGCGACCGCGCCCCTAGCGAACGCTTCCTTGCAAATGTCCGATTTATGCTTGGCGGAGGAGGAGACCAGCACCGCCGACATAGGATGCCAATGGTCTTTGATACGATCCAGGAAATCCAGGCCGTTGAGGCCCGGCAGATGGAGATCGACGGCTATGACGTCCGGCGTCACCTGATCGATCATGGCCAGGGCTTCCTCCGCGCTCTCGGCAAGGCCCACAAGCTTGAGTTCGGGGTCAGCGAGCAGCAACTCCTCGAACATGGCGCGGATGGTGAGAGAGTCGTCGATCACAAGGACGCGCGGGCGAAGCATTCGGCGTAAACTCTCATTCTGCCGTCAGGCGGAGCATTCATCCCGTTATGAGAGTGAATCCAGTTAATTAACGGCAAATAGCCGGATTGTTTTAGTCAATGAGGTAGGGAACGATCTGGCGATTATCCGGGTCGATGCGGATCGCCCGGTCAGCGGGCGGGAAGGCGCGCTGATCACAGCTATGCCGGGAGCACAGGCGGCAGGTCACGCCTATCGGCGTCGCTGACGCCTCATCGTTCAGGCGTAAGCCATCGGCATAGACAAAATTGCCCGCATGTTCGACTTCACAGCCCAGAACAACGGCATAGCGGCGCGGTGATCGCGCATAGCTGCCGGAAGGCTTCACCAGCCCCTTGGCCATGGAGACATAGCGGACGCCATCGGGCGTCTCGCCGAGTTGCACGTTGATCCGGTCGGGAATGGCGACCGTCTCATGCACGTTCCATAGCGGGCAGGCGCCGCCGAAGCGCGCAAATTGCAGCCGGGTGGCGCTGTGCCGTTTGGTGATGTTGCCCGCCATGTCCACACGGCAGAAGAAGAAGGGAATGCCCCGCATGCCTGGCCGCTGCAGGGTAGAGAGGCGGTGGCACGCCTGTTCGAAGCTCACGCCGAAGCGGCGGGCGAGCCTGTCGATATCATGCCGCAATTCCCGTGCGCTTTCCCGGAACCGGGCATAGGGCATCAGCAAGGCTCCGGCGGCATAATTGGCAAGACCAATGGTCAGCAGCCGGTCCGCCTCCAGGATCGGCAGGTTCGCCTGCCGCGCGACATCCGCGATCAGCGCCGATCCCTCCAGCATCATCAACTGGTGCGCCAGCATGAACTTGCGGCTTTCGGTGGGAAGGGCGGCGTTGATAAACAGCCGCTTGCTCACGCTCTCATAGGTGCGCAGCGCGGAATCAGGCGTTTCAGCGATCAGCGTTTCCAGCCCGTGCCGCCGCGCCAGCGCCTCAACCAGCATGCCCTCGTCAAGCTCGTCCCCCGCCCACAGCTTGGCCGCCATATCCTCGGCAAGGCAATCGATGGAATGGACATAATTACCCGCGTCATGAAACCAGTCGCGCACGGCTTCCCAGGGCATGCGGGCTTGTGTTGCCGTGTCATTGGCGATCGCTTCCTCGATCATGTTCAGCCGTTCGTTGGCCTGCCGGTAGGCGCGATGCAGATCGACATAGCGGGCGGCGAACTCTGGGAATTGCAGGTGCAGCTTCTCGATCCGTTCCGGCTCCAGCGGCGCGCGCGATACCTCCGGATGCGCAAGCGCGAAGGTGAAGGCGCCAAGAAGCTGTTCCTCCTCCCGCGGGTCGAAAGCCGCCCAATCCAGGGGGAATGCTTCTGCAAGCGCCGCCTTCACCTTCGCCGTCAGGGGGCGATCGTCATTTTCTAGCTGGCTGAGATAGGATACGGAAATGCCCAGCATCGCGGCCATGGCGGCCTGGTCCATACGCTGGTCCAACCGAAGTTGCCGAAGCTTTTGTCCCGCGAAAATCCGTGCGCCACGTGCCATTTTTCCGCAATAGTTTGCAAAACGGATGTTTGCAATTCCGCAAATTCACATTTGCACTGCGGATAAAGGCATGGAAAGGGAGCGGCTTGCCGCGTGGCGGTTGCAAGAGAGGATGCGCATGTCGAAGCTCGCTGTCGTCGAACAATTGGAAGCGAAACGGGAGGCGGCCCGCCTTGGCGGGGGCGAAAGGCGAATCGCCGCCCAGCATTCCAAGGGCCGGTTGACAGCGCGCGAACGGCTGGACGTGCTGCTGGACGAAGGCAGCTTCGAAGAACTCGACATGTATGTCGAGCATAACTGCACCGACTTCGGCATGGACGAGCAGCATATCCCCGGCGACGGTGTTGTCACCGGATCGGGCACCGTCAACGGACGTCTGGTTTTCGTGTTCAGCCAGGATTTCACCGTGTTCGGCGGCTCGCTGTCCGAACGGCATGCGCAGAAGATCTGCAAGATCATGGACATGGCCATGAAGGTCGGCGCGCCGGTGATCGGCCTCAACGATTCCGGCGGCGCGCGCATCCAGGAAGGCGTCGCTTCGCTTGCCGGCTATGCCGAAGTGTTCCAGCGCAATGTGAACGCCAGCGGCGTCATCCCGCAGATCAGCGTCATCATGGGGCCGTGCGCGGGCGGCGCGGTCTATTCGCCGGCGATGACCGACTTCATCTTCATGGTGAAGGACAGCAGCTACATGTTCGTCACGGGTCCCGACGTCGTGAAGACCGTGACGAATGAGATCGTGACGCAGGAGGAACTGGGCGGCGCGGTGACGCACACCACCAAGTCCGGCGTCGCCGACGTGGCGTTCGAAAATGATATCGAGGCGCTGCTGGCCACCCGCGACTTTATCGACTTCCTGCCCGGATCGAACCAGGAGCCGGTGCCGGAGCGTCCCACCGCCGATGCATGGGACCGGATCGAGGAAAGCCTGGACACGCTGGTCCCGGCCAACGCCAACCAGCCCTATGACATGCATGAGCTGATCCGGAAGGTCGTCGATGAAGGCGACTTCTTCGAGGTGCAGCCCGCCCATGCTGGCAATATCATCTGCGGCTTCGGACGGATCGAGGGTAAGACCATCGGCATCGTCGCCAACCAGCCTATGGTGCTGGCGGGTTGCCTTGATATCGGTTCGTCGAAGAAGGCGGGGCGCTTCGTGCGCTTCTGCGATGCGTTCGATATTCCGATCATCACCTTTGTCGATGTGCCGGGCTTCCTGCCGGGCGTGGGACAGGAGCATAACGGCATCATCAAGCATGGCGCGAAGCTGTTGTTCGCCTATGCCGAGGCGACCGTGCCGAAGATTACCGTCATCACGCGCAAGGCCTATGGCGGCGCCTATGACGTTATGTCGTCCAAGCATCTGCGCGGCGACCTCAACTATGCCTGGCCGACCGCGGAAATCGCGGTGATGGGCGCAAAGGGCGCGGTGGAGATCATCTTCCGTGGCAAGACGCCGGAAGAAATCGCTGAACGCACTGCCGAATATGAAGCGCGTTTCGCCAACCCGTTTGTCGCTGCATCCAAAGGCTTCATCGACGAAGTGATCCAGCCGCATTCCACGCGCAAGCGGATCGCGCTGGGCCTGCGCAAGCTCAAGAACAAGAGCCTGGAGAATCCCTGGAAGAAGCACGACAATATTCCGCTGTGACTTGTTCCCCTCCCGCGTGCGGGAGGGGTTAGGGGAGGGCATGTTCCTCTCGATTGATTGATGCCGCTGATGGATTGGACAGGCCCTCCCCCGTCCCCTCCCGCAAGCGGAAGGGGTGACTAGAATGAAACTCGGCCGTCTCAATCATATCGGCGTCGCCACGCCTTCGCTCGAAAAGAGCATCGCTTACTATCGCGACGTGATGGGCGCGACGAAGATTCACGCGCCTTTCGACTTGCCCGCGCAAGGCGTGAAGGTTTGCTTCGTCGATACGCCCGGTGAGAACGGCACGGCGGGGACGCAGATCGAGCTTATCGAACCGTTCGACGAAAGCTCGCCGATCACGGCTTTTATCGCCAAGAACCCTGCCGGTGGCCAGCATCATATGTGCTATGAAGTCCCCGACATCCATGAGGCCAAGGCGTGGTTCGAGGGCAAGGGCGCGCGCGTTCTGGGCGAGCCGCGCATCGGTGCGCATGGGACGCTGATCTTCTTCGTCCACCCCAAGGACATGAACGGCGTTCTGACCGAGATCATGGAAACGCCGAAGGAGGGCGCGCATTGAGCGAACAGCATCTCCTCTACACGCTGGATGAGGGCGTCGCGATCCTGACGCTTAACCGGCCTGACCGGCTGAATGCGCTCAGCACGGCCCTTCTGGGCGATATCGGCGCGGCGCTCGATCGCGCAGTTGCCGATGGCGCGCGCTGCGTACTGTTGAAGGGGGAGGGGCGCGCCTTCTCGTCCGGCGCCGATCTCGTCTCCACCGGCGGCCTGCCCGATGATCTGGGCCAGCTTCTGGAAGAACATTACAATCCTCTCGTCCGCAAATTTGCGGCGATCCCGGTCCCGGTGGTGAGCGCAGTGCAGGGCGCCGCCGCCGGGGCTGGCTGTTCCCTCGCGCTGGCGGCCGACCTGACGGTGGCGGCGCGTTCCGCCTATTTCCTGCTGGCTTTCGCCAATATCGGTCTGGTTCCTGACGCCGGTGCGACATGGATGCTGGCCAAGGCCGTGGGGCGCTCGCGCGCCATGGAGATGGCCTTGCTGGGGGAGAAAATCCCGGCGGAAAAGGCTGCTGACTGGGGGCTGATCCACAAGGTTGTCGATGACGAGGCGCTGCATGACGCGGCGCTGGCATTGGCGAAGAAGCTTGCGGCGGGACCTGTGGTGGCGCTGGGCATGATACGCAAGGCGATCAATTCCGCGCTGGATTCATCGCTCGACACCGTTCTCGATTCCGAACGCGACGATCAGCGCGCCGCAGGCCGCACCGAGGATGCGCGGGAGGCGATCACCGCCTTCGGCGAGAAGCGCAAGCCGGTTTTCAAGGGTAAGTGACATGACGGACAAGCCAACCCTCGATCAATGGTCAGCCGCAGCTTCCAAGGAAGTGAAGGGCAAGGACCTGAACTGGGAAACCCCGGAAGGGATTACCGTCAAGCCGCTCTACACGGCGGAGGATGTCACCGTCGATCCGGGCCTTCCCGGTTTTGCGCCGTTCACGCGCGGCGTGCGCGCATCCATGTATGCAGGCCGCCCCTGGACGATCCGGCAATATGCGGGATTCTCGACGGCCGAGGAATCCAACGCCTTTTACCGCCGCAATCTGGCGGCGGGTCAGAAGGGTCTGTCGGTCGCTTTCGACCTGGCGACGCATCGCGGCTATGACAGCGATCATCCCCGTGTGACCGGTGACGTCGGCAAGGCCGGCGTGGCGATCGACACGCTGGAGGATATGAAAATCCTGTTCGACGGCATTCCGCTCGACAAGATGTCGGTCTCCATGACCATGAACGGCGCTGTGATCCCGATCCTCGCCTTCTTCATTGTCGCGGGTGAGGAGCAGGGCGTCGACAGGAAGCTGCTCGACGGGACGGTCCAGAACGACATCCTCAAGGAGTTCATGGTCCGCAACACCTATATCTATCCGCCCGAACCCTCGATGCGGATCATTTCCGACATCTTCGGCTACACCTCTCGCGAGATGCCCAAGTTCAACAGCATCTCCATCTCCGGCTACCATATGCAGGAGGCCGGGGCGACGCAGGTGCAGGAGCTGGCCTTCACCATCGCCGACGGCGCGGAATATGTGCGTTATGGCGTGGCGTCGGGCCTTGACATCGACAAGTTCGCCGGACGCCTCAGCTTCTTCTTCGCCATCGGCATGAACTTCTTCATGGAAATCGCCAAGCTGCGCGCCGCGCGGGTGCTGTGGCACCGGGTGATGACAAAGATGGGCGCGAAGGACGAACGGTCCAAGATGCTGCGCACCCACTGCCAGACCAGCGGCGTGTCGCTGACCGAGCAGGACCCGTACAACAACGTCATGCGCACCACGATCGAGGCGATGGCGGCGATGCTGGGCGGCACCCAGTCGCTCCACACCAACGCGCTGGACGAGGCGATTGCGCTGCCGACGGATTTCTCCGCCCGCATCGCCCGCAATACGCAGATCGTCATCCAGGAGGAGACCGGCATGTGCAATGTCGTCGATCCCCTGGGCGGCAGCTATTATGTCGAGGCCCTGACCCAGCAGCTCGTGGACGAGGCGTGGGAGATTATCGAGCGCGTCGAGGCGGAAGGCGGCATGGCGAAGGCCGTTGCGGCTGGCTGGCCCAAGGCGATGATCGAAACCGCCGCCGCCGCGCGGCAGGCGCGGGTCGACCGCGGCGACGACGTGATCGTGGGCGTCAACAAATATCGCCTCGCCAATGAGGACCTTCTCGAAACGCTGGAAGTCGACAACGCCAAGGTGCGCGAAGGCCAGATCGCCCGCATCAACAAGGTGAAGGCGGAGCGTGACAGCGCAAAATGCGAAGCTGCTTTGCAGGCGCTGCGAGAAGGCGCGGCTGCGCCAGCCAGCCTGGAGAATAATCTGCTTGCCCTTGCCGTCGAATGCGCCCGCGCGCGCGCGACGCTGGGTGAGATTTCTTCCGCCATGGAGGAAAGCTTCGACCGCTATGGGACGCAGCCGACGCCGGTGAAAGGCGTTTACGCCAAGCCCTATGAAGGCGACAGCCGCTGGCAGCAGGTGCTGGACGGCGTGAAGGCGGTCGAGCGCCGGATGGGCCGCAAACCCAAGCTTCTCGTGGCCAAAATGGGTCAGGACGGGCATGATCGCGGCGCGAATATCATCGCCTCGGCCTTTGGCGACATGGGGTTCGATGTCGTGTCCGGCCCGCTGTTCCAGACGCCCGACGAGACGGTCGTTCTTGCGCTGGAGAGCGAGGTCGATGTGGTCGGCGCGTCCAGCCTGGCGGCGGGTCACAAGACGCTGATCCCGGAGCTGATCCAGAAGCTGCGCGAACAGGGCCGCAACGACATCAAGGTCATCGCAGGCGGCGTCATCCCGCCGCAGGACTATGACTATCTGCGTGACGCAGGCGTCCAGGGGATTTATGGCCCTGGCTCCAACGTCGTGGAATGCGCCGCAGACGTGCTGCGCCTCCTCGGCCACAACATGCCCCCTGCCGGGCTGGAGGAAGCCGCGTAATGACCGTAGAAGTTCGTACCGACTGGACGCGCGAGGAGATCGCCGCGCTGTTCGACCTGCCCTTCAACGACCTGATGTTTGAGGCGCAGACCGTTCACCGTGCGAACCATCCGTGCAATGAGGTTCAACTTTCCACCTTGCTGTCGATCAAGACCGGCGGTTGCCCGGAGGATTGCGGCTATTGCAACCAGTCCGCGTCCGCTGAATCGGGTTTGAAGGCCGAAAAGCTGATGAGCGTACAGGCCGTCATGCAGGCGGCAGCGCAGGCGAAGGACGCGGGCAGCTCGCGCTTCTGCATGGGCGCCGCCTGGCGCAACCCCAAGGAGCGGGACATGCCGGCCATCGTCTCGATGGTGAAGGGCGTCCGCCAGATGGGCATGGAAACCTGCATGACGCTCGGCATGCTGACCGAGGGGCAGGCCAAGACGCTCGCCGATGCGGGGCTGGACTATTACAACCATAATATCGACACCTCGCCCGAACATTATGAGAAGGTGATCACCACCCGGACGTTCGACGACCGGCTGGAAACGCTGGAGAATGTCCGCAATTCGGGCATCAATGTCTGCTCGGGCGGTATCGTCGGCATGGGCGAGAAGCGCGAGGACCGGGTCGGCTTCCTCCATGCGCTGGCGACCCTTCCCAAACATCCCGACAGCGTGCCGATCAATGCGCTCGTCCCCGTGAAGGGCACGGTGCTGGGCAATATGCTGGCCGACACGCCCCTCGCGAAGATTGACGAGATCGAGTTCGTCCGCACGGTCGCGGTCGCGCGCGTCGTCATGCCGGAAAGCATGGTCCGCCTGTCGGCCGGTCGCGAGAGCATGACCGAAGCTTGCCAGGCGCTCTGCTTCATGGCGGGCGCGAACAGCATCTTCACTGGCGACAAGCTGCTCACCACTCCCAATGCGGGCGACAATGCCGACGCGGCGCTGTTCGCCAAGCTGGGCGTCGTGCCTATGCAGGCGGAAGTGAAGGCGCATCTGGAGGCGGCTGAGTGATCTTGGCGCGCGTTTCCTTCGTCACCCCGGACTTGATCCGGGGTCCCGCCTCTTCTCTGCTGTTGCGTAGGAAGAAAGCGGGATGCCGGATCAAGTCCGGCATGACGAGGGCGAGTGAGTTTGTGGCAGCAAAATGAGCTATCAGCCATCCGTCGCTATAAATGCCAGATGGGTTTTGGCCTTTTTGCTGCTGGTCTGGGCTATAGCCAATGGCGGTCCAGCCATTGGTGTATTCGCCGAGCGCGCGTTTGATCCTTTGAACTGGCGCTTGAATGAGATGGAGTCCATTTTCCGCAATTCGCGCACTTGGGGAGGATACTGGGCACTGGGCTCTGTAGTTGCGACCGCCATAGTCGCCGTTCCAGTCGCCTGCATTACGCTCCTGCGCAAACCAGACGGTGAAACTTCGTCGCTTAGAATGAGCGCGTTTCTTACGCTGGTAATTTGGTTCGCCCTCTTTGGCGCACTCTACTTCTCGATGGGGTTTGGCGGGCAGATGCGTCCAATGAGCGATCCGCTTTGCGTTGGCGTGGAAACGCCCGGACCAGACAATTGTGACGTCAACGGCGCCAACTTATTCATGCTGGCCCTCCCGACGATCAACGTGATCGTGTCGGCGACGCTACTCATTTCCACATGGTTTATATATAGGCGAGAGAGCAAAACCTAAATGGCAATCACGAAAATCCTGATCGCGAACCGTGGCGAGATCGCATGCCGGGTCATGCGCACCGCCAAGAAGATGGGCATCAAGACCGTCGCTGTCTATTCCGACGCTGACTCCCGCGCGCCCCATGTCCTGATGGCGGATGAGGCCGTGCATATCGGGCCTTCGCCCGCCGCCCAGTCCTACCTGATCGCCGACAAGATCATCGCGGCATGCAAGCAGACCGGCGCTGATGCAGTCCACCCCGGCTATGGCTTCCTCTCGGAACGCGAAAGCTTCCGAAACGCGCTCGACGCTGAGGGCATCATCTTTGTCGGCCCGCCCGCCAATGCGATCGCCGCGATGGGCGACAAGATCGAGTCCAAGAAGCTCGCCATGGAAGCGGGCGTCAACGTCGTCCCCGGTTTCGTCGGCGTGATCGAGGACACCGAGCATGCCGTGAAAATCTCCAACGAGATCGGCTATCCGGTAATGATGAAGGCGTCGGCTGGCGGCGGCGGCAAGGGCATGCGTCTTGCCTACAGCGAGCAGGATGTCCGCGAGGGTTTCGAGGCCACCAAGCGCGAGGGACTGAACAGCTTCGGCGATGACCGCGTGTTCATCGAGAAGTTCATCGAAAGCCCGCGCCATATCGAGATCCAGGTGCTGGGCGACCAGCATGGCAATATCGTCTACCTCAACGAGCGCGAATGCTCGATCCAGCGTCGCCATCAGAAGGTGGTCGAGGAAGCGCCGTCGCCCTTCGTCAGCCCGGAAATGCGCAAGAAGATGGGCGAGCAGTGCGTCGCGCTGGCCCGCGCCGTCGGCTATTTCAGTGCGGGCACGGTCGAGCTGATCGTGTCGGGCGAGGACAAGACCGGCGACGGTTTCTACTTCCTGGAGATGAATACCCGCCTGCAGGTGGAGCATCCGGTTACCGAGCAGATTACGGGCGTCGATCTGGTCGAGCAGATGATCCGCGTCGCCAATGGCGAGAAGCTCGCGTTCACGCAGGCGGATGTGAAGATCAACGGCTGGTCGGTCGAGAACCGCGTCTATGCCGAGGACCCGTATCGCGGCTTCCTGCCCTCCACGGGCCGTCTGTCGCGCTACAGCCCGCCAGAGGAAGGCGACGGCGTGCGCGTAGATGACGGCGTTGCCGAAGGCGGCGAGGTCAGCATGTTCTACGACCCGATGATCGCCAAGCTGATCACCTATGCGCCGACCCGGCTGGAGGCGATCGACAAGCAGATCGACGCGCTCGACAAGTTCGAAATCGACGGTCCCGGTCACAATATCGATTTCCTGTCCGCCATTATGCAGCATGAGCGGTTCCGCAGCGGCAACATCACCACCGGCTTCATTGCGGAGGAATATCCCGAAGGGTTCGAGGGCGCGCCCGCGTCACCGGAATTGCTCAGGAAGCTTGCCGCTGTCGGCGCATTCGCCGCCACCGCCTATGCCGACCGTGCGCGCCGCATCGATGGCCAACTCGGCAAGCGCCTTCGCCCGCCCAGCATGTGGGAAGTGAAGATTGGCGGCGCTGTGCATCAGGTCGGCTTCGACGTCGATGAAGTGGTCGTCGATGGCGAAGTGATGGACATGAGCCTGGAATATACGCCGGGCGACAGGCTGGTGGAGGCGGAATTCGATGGCGTTCCGCTGGCGGTCAAGATCGCCCCGGTCCGCAGCGGCTTCCGCCTGACGGCGCATGGCGCGAGTCATGTGCTGCGCGTGCTGCCGGCCCATATCGCCCCGTTCGCCGCGCACATGATCGAGAAGATTCCGCCGGACCTTTCGCGCTTCCTGATCTGTCCGATGCCGGGCCTGCTGGTGAAGCTGCATGTCGGCGAAGGCGAGAAGGTTGAGGCTGGTCAGCCGCTCGCGGTGATCGAGGCGATGAAGATGGAAAACATTCTGCGCGCGCAGAAGGCGGGTGTGGTGAAATCCGTTTCCGCCAAGCAGGGCGACAGCCTGCCCGTCGACGCCATCATTCTGGAGATGGAATAATCTTCTCCGTTCGGGCTGAGCCGTTCGACTGCCTGCAAGGCGGGTGCTCAGGACAGGCTTCGACAAGCCCGGCCCGAACGGATAAGGGGCTAATATGCACCTCAATCACGATCCATCTGCCCCAGCCGCCCCGGAAATCAGCTTCGAGGATTTTCTGAAGGTCGATATCCGTATCGGTACCATCGTTTCGGCAGAGCCTTTTCCCGAAGCACGCAAACCCGCGTTCAAGCTTGTGATCGATTTCGGCCCGGTGCTGGGACATAAAAAGAGCAGCGCGCAGATTACGGAAAATTACGCGCTGGAAAGCCTTGCCGGGCGGAAGGTCGCGGCGGTCGTCAATTTTCCCCGGCGGCAAATCGGCAAATTCATGTCGGAGGTGCTGACCCTGGGCTTTGCCGATGAGGCCGGGGCGGTCGTCCTGTTCGCGCCGGATCGGGACGTGCCGGATGGCTCCCGGCTGTTCTGACCCTTGTGCAGGGTGCAGGAAACATACAGGATATGAGCAATGATCGGAAATAGGGGCGCATAATGGCGGAAGCCGCGGGGGTTGGTGCTGATTATGTGATGAATGCGAAGCGTGACCGGCTGGTCATCGCCGCATCGTCGCTCGGCACCGTGTTCGAATGGTATGATTTCTTCATCTACGGCACGCTCGCCGCAATCATCGGCAGGACCTTCTTCCCGACCGATAACCCGACGGTCGAACTGCTCTACTCGCTTGCCGGTTTTGCCGTTGGTTTCGGTTTTCGTCCCCTTGGCGCAGTGCTTTTCGGATATCTGGGTGACAAGCTGGGCCGCAAATATACCTTCCTGGCGACGATTGTCCTCATGGGCGTCGCCACGGCAGGCGTGGGCATCCTGCCTTCCGCCGCGACGATCGGCTATGCCGCACCCGCGATCCTGATCCTGCTGCGCATATGTCAGGGACTGGCGCTTGGTGGCGAATATGGTGGCGCGGCCATCTATGTCGCGGAACATGCGCCGCCGGGAAAGCGCGGCTTCTATACCAGCTTCATTCAGGCGGGCGTTGTCGGCGGCTTCATCCTGTCGCTTATCGTCGTGCTTGGCACGCAATGGGTGCTTGGCCAGGAGGCGTGGGACGCATGGGGCTGGCGCTTCCCGTTCCTGTTCTCGCTGGCGCTGCTCGCTTTCTCGCTCTGGATGCGCCTGAAGCTCAAGGAAAGTCCGGTGTTCGTCGCCATGAAGGCCGCCGGTGAGCAGGCGAAGAACCCGCTGAAGGAGACCTTCACCTATCCGGGCAACAAGAAGCGGATCTTCGTCGCGCTGTTCGGCGTCGCCGCGGGGCTGACGGTCATCTGGTACACCGCGATGTTCCAGGTTCTCTATTTCCTCCAGAACGCGCTCAAGGTCGAACCGGTTGTCGCACAGATGGTGGTGGGATTCGGGGCGACGACCGGCCTCGTCTTCTTCCTGTTCTTCGGGCATTTGTCGGACAAGATCGGGCGCAAGAAGCCGGTGGTCATTGGCTATGCCGCCACGCTGCTCCTACTTTTTCCCATTTTCCACCTGATCGGCAGCGCCGCAAATCCCGATCTAGCCAAATTGTCGGCCCGCGCACCGGTCGTCGTCAGCGGCCCCAATTGCAGCTATGATCCGTTTGCGAAGGTTCAGCCGACCGACTGCGGCAAGCTGCTGGACTATTTCTCCAAAAAGGGTGTGCATTACACCAAGGCGGTATCGCCCACGGCGCAGGTTAGTATCGCGGGCGCGGTTCAGGCTGACACCAGTCCCGCCGCGCTGGACGCAGCGCTGGTCGCTCAGGGCTATGACTTCGCCAAGGTCACGCCGTCTGGTGCGCAACTGTTCATGATATTCGTGGGCGTGCTGGCGCTCTCGGCCCTTTCTGGCGCAACCTATGGGCCTGTCGCGGCGATGCTATCGGAATTATTCCCGGCGCGCATCCGTTACAGCTCCATGTCGATCCCCTATCATATCGGGACGGGCTATTTCGGCGGGTTCCTGCCGCTGGTCAGCCAATATATCGTTGCAAAGACCGGCGATCCCTATTCGGGCCTCTGGTATACGATAGCGGTGGTTGCGATGGCGCTGGCCGTCGCCCTGTGGGGCCTCCCGGAGACGCGCGGCGCGAAACTGGACGCGACTGGTTGAGGCCGCTATCGGCTCGGCCATGAGTTCATCGTCCGCCGCTCCGCTTCGCCTGCGCCTTGATAGGGAGGCGCTGGTTTCCAACTGGCGCTGGCTGCGCGCTGTGGGCGGGGATGCTGCATGCGGCGCGGCGATCAAGGCCAATGGTTATGGCCTTGGCTCACGGCAGGTTATGGCACATCTCGCTGCCGCCGGATGCCGGGATTTCTTTGTGGCGACCTGGGCGGAGGCGGAGGCGCTCATGCCCTTGCCGGAGGGCGTGTCGCTGTCCGTACTGCACGGCGTCCGTGCCGAGGATATGCCTGCTGCGCTTTCGGGCGTGGCCAGGCCCGTGCTGAACACGCCGGAGCAGGTTGCGCGCTGGCGGAAGGCTGGCGGTGGCGCTTGCGACGTGATGATCGATACCGGGATCAATCGTCTCGGCCTCGACTGGCGACAGGATTGCGCGGCGCTGACCGAGGGTCTGACGATCCATACGCTGATGAGCCATCTGGCCTGCGCGGATGAGGATCATGCCCTCAACGCCCAACAGCGGGATCGCTTTGCGGATGTCGCGCAGAAGGTGAAAGCCGGACGCCTCAGCCTTTCCAACAGCGCCGGGATTTTGCTCGGTGAGTCCTATCGTTTCGGTCTTACCCGCCCTGGGCTGGCGCTTTATGGCGGCATGCCCCGCGCTGAAGCGGAAAGCGGCATTCGCCAGGTCGTGTTTCCCCAGGCGCAGATACTCCAGCGCCGGAAGATACGGGCCGGCGATACGGCTGGGTACAGCGCGACCTTCACGGCCACGCAGGACGTAGAGGCGGCGATCCTAAACCTTGGCTATGCCGACGGGTATCTGAGGGGTTTTTCGGGCCGTGGCGCTGCGCTGGTGGAAGGCGTGCGCTTGCCTGTCCTTGGCCGGGTGTCGATGGACTTGCTGATCATCGATGTCAGCGCGCAGCCGGATCTCGCCGAGGGCGACTGGGTCGACATCGAATATGATCTGCGGATTGCGTCTGCGCAGTCGGGCCTGTCGCATTATGAACTGCTGACTGGCCTCGGTGCACGGTACGACCGGATATGGGCGTAGGCCGTTTTTCCGTTCGTCCTGAGCGTATCGAAGTCCTGCCTTCTCCAAAGAACAGTACGGTCCTTCGACACGCTCAGGACGAACGGTTTATTCGGGAAACTTCGCCTCAGCGCTCGACGCACATGGCGATGCCCATGCCGCCGCCGATGCAGAGGGTGACGAGGCCCTTCTTGGCGTCCCGCTTGCCCATTTCATAAAGCAGGGTTGTCAGTACCCGCGCGCCGGATGCGCCAATCGGGTGGCCGATGGCGATCGCGCCGCCATTGACGTTCACCTTCTCCGCATCCCAGCCAAGTTCCTTGCCAACGGCCAGCGCCTGCGCGGCGAAAGCTTCGTTCGCTTCGATCAGGTCGAGGTCGGACAGTTTCCAGCCCGCCTTTTCCAGCGCCTTGCGGCTCGCCGGAGCCGGGCCGATGCCCATGATGGAGGGATCAACGCCGCAGGTCGCCCAGGACGCGATCCGTCCCAGAACCGGGCTTCCCCGCTTGGCGGCTTCGGCGGCGGACATCAGCACCAGCGCCGCTGCGCCGTCATTGATCCCGCTGGCGTTGGCGGCCGTTACCGTGCCGTCCTTCTTGAAGGCCGGGCGCAGGCCCTGCATCGCATCGATGGTCGCCCCGGCGCGGATATATTCGTCGGCATCGACGATGGTGTCGCCCTTGCGGCCCTTGACGGTCACGGGGGCGATCTCGTCAACGAAGCGGCCGGCGGCGCGCGCCGCTTCCGCCTTGTTCTGGCTGGCGACGGCGAAGGAATCCTGCTCCTCGCGGGTCACCTGATATTTCTCGGCCACATTCTCGGCCGTGATGCCCATATGATAGGCGTTGAAGGCGTCGGTCAGACCGTCGAGGATCATCGTATCGACCAGGCTGGCATTGCCCATCTTGGTGCCCGCACGCATCGCCTGCGCGTGGGGGGAAAGCGACATGCTCTCCTGGCCGCCCGCGATCATGATCGCGGCGTCGCCGGTCTGGATCGCCTGCGCCGCCAGCGCCACGGCGCGCAGGCCCGATCCGCAAACCTGGTTGATGCCGAACGCGGTGCGTTCGATGGGGATGCCCGCATTGACGGACGCCTGCCGCGCCGGGTTCTGGCCCTGGGCGGCGGTCAGCACCTGTCCCAGAATCACTTCGTCCACTTCTGCTGGAGCCACGCCCGCCTGCGCCAGCGCCGCCTCTATGGCGACCCGGCCCAACTCATGCGCCGGGGTCGTCCCGAATGCGCCAAGGAAGCTTCCAACGGCCGTACGTTTGGCTGCGGTGATGACGATGTCGGTCATGATGAAACCTCCCACTATCCTGAGGACACTATCTCAAACTGGGCGGGCCTTAGCATCAGCCTCCATGCTTGGATAGCCACCCGGAGAGCCGGTCCCACAGGGTTTCCTGCGCGCGGCTGCTGATGATCATGCCGACATGGCCCAGCTTCAGCGTCCAGTTCTCGTCCAGCACGGGCGATGACGCCGCCGGCACGATTCGGTCGGTCAGCGATGCGATCGACAGGGTGGGGCAGGGCAGGTCCGTGACCGAGGCGTGCTGGCCGCCGATTGTCCACTGGCCCAGGCCGGTGGCGTTGCCTGCATAGAGATGCTCGAACAATTGCTCCCCGGCCGCATAGGTCAGGGGCGGCCCCTCATTGGCCCAGTCCTCCAGCGCCAGAAACGCCTGCTCGGCGTGAGAGCCGGGGGCCATGTCTCCGAACGCGGCATATTTGCGGATCGTCCGCGCCGGATCGAGCGACCAGAAACCCGATTGCAGCACCTCCATCGGGACATAGCCCAGCCGGGCGCACACCGGCTTGGCGTTGCTCCACAGCCGGGCGACTTCCTCCCGCGCGTCGGGCGGGAAGCCGTCGAAGTTCCATGGCGATGCAATCGCGGCGACGGCGGCTACGGGCATGATGGCGGCAAGCCCCAGGGCCAATGTGCCGCCCAGGCAATAGCCGGCGAGGATGACGGGGCGGCCGATGCTTTCAATCAGGGGAACCAGCTTCCGTTCAATATGGCCCGCCAGGTCCAGCCCGGTCTCGCCAGCTTTCGGCGTTCCCCAATCGATCAGCCACGGATCATGACCGCGCGCAGCAAGGTAGCGCAACATGGATTGCCTTTCGGAAAGGTCGAGCACAGTAGGCGGGTTGATCAGCGAAGGGATGAAAACCACTGGCGCCGGTGCGGTAAGAGATTGGGATTTCGTGATTTTTGGGCGGTTTTCCGTGCCATAATGCAACAATCGCGTATTTTGCGCGGATGCTGCGGCGCGGGGCGGGGGAGGCGGAAGCGGCCGTGAAGCGTTCTGATATCGCGCCAATCCCGTGAACGCGCGCTGCCGCAACGCTGGATCGCCGTGCGTTTCACGCCACAATATGTCGAGAAACAGCGGTAATGGCCGCGGTCCATGTTGCGGTGCAGAAACCTTTGGTGCTATTGCAGCATCAACTGGGATGGGAGCTTCATTCATGGCCAAGTCTAAGGTGGCGGGCGATTCGGAACCGGTGACGATCAAGAAGTACGCTAACAGGCGGCTCTACAACACCGAAACATCAAGCTATATCACGCTCGACCTGCTTTCGCAGATGACGCGCGAAGGCCGGGAGTTCGTTGTTGTCGACGCCAAGACCGGCGAGGACATCACGCACAATGTCCTGACCCAGATCATCATGGAGGAGGAACAGCGCGGCAAGAATATGCTGCCGGTGAACTTCCTGCGCCAGCTTATCTCCATGTACGGCGATTCGATGCAATCGATGGTGCCGCAATATCTGGAAGCCTCGATGGAGGCGTTCCGCAAGAATCAGAAACAGTTTCAGGACGCCATGCAGGGCGCCTTTGCCGGCGGCCCGCTGGCGGAGATCGCCAAGCGCAACATGAAGCTGTTCGAAGCCGCGACGAGCGCATTTCAGGGCAAGGACGCTCCGGCCGAGCAGGGGGACGACAAGGATGACGAGATCGCGCAGTTGAAGGCGCAACTCGCCAGCCTTAACGCCAAGATCGAGAAGCTGGCCAAATAATCTCCCTCGTCCGGTCTGCATGGGCTGACCGGACGTGCGCGTGCCGCCAGCCTCGACATGACCGGCCTGCTTGCCTATGGGCGAGGGATTCCCGCAAATTCAGGTCAGGTAAGTGAAACACGCTCTCAACGTCACCCGCGAACAGGATTTCGCCGCCTGGTATCAGGCGGTCATTTCCGAGGCCGATCTTGCCGAGGAATCCGGCGTACGGGGCTGCATGGTCATCCGCCCCTGGGGCTATGGCATATGGGAGCGTATGCAGAAGCTTCTGGACGCCGAGATCAAGGCGACCGGACATGAGAATTGCTATTTCCCGCTGTTCATCCCGCTTTCCTTCTTCGAGAAAGAAGCGGAGCATGTCGACGGTTTCGCCAAGGAAATGGCGGTCGTCACGCATCACCGGCTGATCCAGAAGGACGGCCGGCTGGTTCCCGACCCGGAAGCGAAGCTGGAGGAGCCGCTGGTCGTGCGGCCTACGTCCGAAACCGTTATCGGCGCGGCATTCTCCCGCTGGGTGCAGAGCTGGCGCGACCTGCCCGTGCTGATCAACCAATGGGCCAATGTCGTGCGCTGGGAAATGCGCACCCGCATGTTCCTGCGTACCAGCGAGTTTCTCTGGCAGGAGGGGCACACCGCGCACGCTACGCCGGAGGAAGCGCGCGAGGAAACCCTCAAGATGCTGGAGGTCTATCGCAGCTTCGCCGAAGATTGTCTGGCGATGCCGGTGATCGCGGGCGAGAAGCCGGAGAATGAGCGTTTTCCCGGCGCTGTTTCGACCTATTCGATTGAGGCGATGATGCAGGACGGCAAAGCCCTGCAGGCGGGCACCTCGCATTTCCTTGGCACCACCTTCTCAAGCGCCCAGAATATCCGCTTCCAGAATAGCGAGGGGCAGCAGGAACTGGCGCACACCACAAGTTGGGGCGTGTCCACCCGCATGATTGGCGGCGTCATCATGGTGCATGGCGACGATGACGGGCTGCGCTGTCCGCCGCGCATCGCGCCACATCAGATCGTCATTGTGCCCATGCTGCGCGATACGCCGGAGGATGAGGATATTCTCGCCTATTGCGCGGAAATCACCGAAGCGCTCAACGCGCAGGATGTTTTCCGCGAACCGGTCCGCGCGCATCTCGACCGCAAGTCGGCCAAGGCTGCGAACAAGCGCTGGGGTTGGGTGAAAAAGGGCGCGCCGGTCATTGTCGAGGTTGGCGGCCGCGATCTGGCGGCGGGCAATGTTTCCGTGCTGCGCCGTGACCGGCTCTACAAGGCGGATGGAAAGCTCGACAGCGCCATCATGGCGAAGGGCGACTTTATTGGTGGCGCAGTGCAACTGCTCGCCGAAATCCAGACGGCATTGCATGAGGAGGCGACCGCGTTCATTTCGCGCAACATAAACCGCGACGTGAAAGACATGGAAGGGTTGAAGGCGTGGTTCTCGGCCGCGCGTCCCGGCTGGCTGGAAGTGCAGTGGAGCAAGCCCACCGGCGCGGCGCTCGACAAGGTGGTGGAAACGCTCAAGGGCCTGAAACTGACGCTGCGCAACGTGCCATCCGATGCCGGGCCCGCCGATGGCGCATGCATCTTTACCGGCGATGCCGCCGTGGAGCGCGTCCTCGTGGGCCGCGCCTATTAAATTGTATCAGTCCGCCTGCGCCAATCGCGTTTCCCGGCGCGCGGGCTTGATTTCCACCAGGTCGGCATGGCTGTTGGGGAAGGAGATCACCAGCATCTCCAGCGGCGCTCCGCTGGGGTTGCGGGCCTGGTGCACCTTGCCCGGTTCGATCTCTATGCCTTCGCCGGCCTTGACGACGTTGGAATAATCATCGGCCTCCATCACCAGCTCGCCTGACAGGACATAGAAGAACTGGCGGGCTTTCTTGTGATAATGGGCCACTTCCTCGCCGCCGGACACCATGCGTTCCTGAATGACGGTCATGTCCTGGCGTTTGACCAGATACCATCCGTCATTCTTTCCGCCCCAGACATAATGGTCGGCCCCATCCTTGTTGATGGCGTATGCAAGGCGGGTTTTGTCGTCGCGCGCATCGGCCGCGCCGTGAAGAAGAAGCGCCGCGAGCGCCAAGCCGGATCTGTAGATGTGACCCATGTTTTTCTCCCTTTCGCCTTTCAACGATCAGGAGAGATTTTCCCACCATACCTGGAATGAAATTTGTTCGGCATTGCTCATGGCCAGGCCCAGCTTGCTACGTCGCATGAGGCAATCGTCGGCCGTTGCCGCCCATTCGCGGTCGCGCATCCACCGGGCCTCAATCTCCGTAAAGCCGCTCCCGAAATCCCTGCCCATTGCCTCTGCGCTGCTCACGCCGTCGAGCATCTCGCCCAGCATCACGCCATAAGCCCGCGCCATCCGCAGCGAACGCGCCTCACCCAGAAAGGGCCAGCCTTTGCGGACTTCCTCCAGATAGCGCGAGAAATTCGCCATTTCGCCGCCGGGAAAGGGTCTGTCCTCCGTCGACGCGTTGCGCCGCCAGTTCATGGCGCCCGCCAGCGTATCGAAAGCCTGCTGCGCCAGCCTCCGCGCGGTCGTGATCTTGCCGCCGAATACCGACAGGGCGGGCGGACCCTCGCTATCCAATTCCAGCACATAGTCCCGCGTCACAGCCCGGCTTTCCGGCGCGCCATCGTCATAAAGCGGCCGGACGCCGCTATAGCTCGAAGTCACGTCGCGCGGCGTTATCTGCCGCCCCAGATAGCGATTGGCCGCTGCGCAAAGATAAAGCGCTTCATCTTCGCTGATCCCGGCATCCTCCGGCCGGGCGACCGGGACATCGGTGGTTCCGATCAATGTGCTCGTTCCCTGATAGGGGATGGCGAACACGATCCTGCGGTCCGGCTGCTGCAGCATATAGGCATGCTCACCTTCGAACAGGCGGGGTACGATGATGTGGCTGCCCTTCACCAGCCGAACCTTGCTGCGGCTCTGCACATGGATATCGGCGAGCATCTCCGCGACCCAGGGACCTGCGGCATTGACGATCGCGCGCGCCGCGATCCGCTGCCCGTCCGAAAGCTCGGCCTGCCACACGCCATCCCGGCGCTGCGCAGAAACCAGGGCGGTCCGCGTCATGATCCGCGCGCCATGTTGCGCGGCGTCCATCGCGTTCAGCAACGTCAACCGGGCGTCATCGACCCAACAGTCTGAATAGACGAAGCCCTTTCCCTTGCGCCGCAGCGGGGCGAGGAAAAGATCGTCGCGCCGCTTCAAACTGCGCGATCGTGACAGGCTGATCCTGCCCCCGATCCGGTCGTAGAACGCGAGGCCCAGCCGCACCATCCACCACGGACGGATAGCATTCTCATGCGGCAGTACGAAATGCATCGGCCGGATCAGGTGAGGCGCGGCCTTCAGCAACCGTTCGCGCTCCTGCAGCGCCTCGCGCACCAGCTTGAACTGATAATATTCCAGATAGCGCAATCCGCCGTGGATCAGCTTGGTGGAGGCCGACGAGGTATGCGCCGCCAGATCATCCTTTTCGACCAGCAGGACGTTCAGCCCGTTGACCGCGGCTTCGCGCGCAATGGCGCATCCATTTATTCCGCCGCCGACGATGATGAGGTCATAGGTCACCGCCTATCTTGTGGCCAAGCGGAACGGCGCTGGCAACCGTGCCGCCGCCTCCCTATAGCGGATGCATGGCACCCCCCACCCGCAAGCCCTCAAAGGTGAAGCCCGCCGGCTTTCCCACCCGCGATCAGATCATGGATTTCATCGCGACCTCCGATACGCCTGCGGGCAAGCGGGAGATCGCCCGCGCTTTCGGGCTGAAAGGGCAGGAAAAGATCGCGCTCAAGGCGCTGCTCAAGGACATGGCCGATGAAGGGTTGATCGACATTGGTCCCGCCCGCGCCTTTCACAAGATGGGCGGCGTGCCGAAGGTGACGGTGCTGCGCATCGTCGATGTCGATGGCAATCAGCTTCTGGGCGTGCCGGACAAGTGGGAGGGGGAGGGCATTCCCCCGCCACGCCTGCGCATTGTGGAGCGCGGCAAGCGGAGCGCGCTGACCGTCGGCGACCGCATCCTCGCCCGCACGGAAGAAGCGGGCAATGGCTGGATCGCCCACCCGATGAAGAAGCTTGCCAAGGGCTCCGACCTCATGCTCGGCGTGATCGAGGCGAAGGAGGGCGGCAAGCTCTGGCTGCGTCCCGTCGACAAGCGCATCCGCAATGCTACGCCCATCAGCGACGCGGGGGACGCCAAACCCGGCGACCTGGTGCTGGCGGAGGCGAGCGGCCGTCCGCCCCGCATCAGCGCGCGTATCACGGATATCCTCGGCGATCCCTTCGCGCCGAAAAGCTTCAGCCTGATCGCGATCCATAAACATGGTATCCCCTTTGTCTTTCCCGACGCCACGGAGGAGGAGGCAGTGCGCGTCGCCAGCCTTCCCCTGCATGAGGACAAGCGGGAGGATCTGCGCCATTTGCCTATCGTCGCCATCGATCCCGTCGATGCCCGCGATTTCGATGATGCGGTCTGGGCCGCGCCAGATGAGGACCCCGCCAATCCGGGCGGTTTCCGCGCCATCGTCGCCATCGCTGACGTGTCCTATTATGTCCGGCCCGGCGGATCCCTGGACAGGGAAGCGCGCAAGCGGGGCAACAGCGTCTATTTCCCCGACCGCGTGGTCCCCATGCTGCCGCATCAGCTTTCTTCGGACATGTGTTCATTGCGCGCCGAGGAGGACCGGGCGGCGATGGCCTGCCACCTTGTTATCGACGCGAAGGGGAAGGTCACATCCTGGCGCTTCACCCGCGCCGTCATTCGCGTCGCCGCCAATATTCCCTACGAGCAAGCGCAGGCGGCGATCGACGGCGAGGTGGAAAACCCGTTGCTCGACACCGCGCTTCGCCCGCTCTGGGCGTGCTGGGCATTGTTGGCCAAGGCGCGGGATGCGCGCAGTCCGCTCGACCTCGACCTGCCGGAACGGCGGGTCGTGCTGGATGAGAATGGGCGGATCGTCAGCGTTGCCGTGCGGGAGCGGCTGGATGCCCATCGTCTGATCGAGGACTATATGATCGCCGCCAATGTCGCGGCGGCCAAGGCGCTGGAAGCGAAGAAGGCGCCCGTCATGTACCGCATCCATGAGCCGCCGGGACGGGAAAAGCTGGTGGCGCTGAAGGAATATCTCAAGACCTTCGACATGGAGTTCGCGCTGGGGCAGGTCATCCAGCCGTCGACCTTCAACCGCCTGATCGCGAAGCTTGGCGACAATGAGGCGCGGCCGCAGATCATGGAGCAGATACTGCGCACCCAGACCCAGGCTTATTATGGTCCGCAAAATGCAGGCCATTTCGGTCTGGCTCTGGGGTCATACGCGCATTTCACCTCGCCGATCCGCCGCTATTCGGACCTGCTTGTCCACCGCGCGCTTGTTGGCGCCTATGGCCTCGAACTGCCTGCGCCGAAGGACAAGGCGATCCCGGAGAGAAGCTCGCTCAGTGGCGAGGATATGGCGAATATGGGCCGCGTCGGCGAGCTCATCAGCCAGCATGAACGGCGAGCGATGGAAGCGGAGCGCGAAACGATCGACCGCTATGTCGCCGCCTTCCTGGCGACGCGCGTGGGCGAGGTGGTTGAGTGCCGCATCACCGGCGTCCAGAATTTCGGTTTCTTCGCGACGGTGGAGGGGCTTGGCGGCGACGGGCTGGTGCCTGTGTCGACATTGGGCGCGGAGCGTTTCTTCTTTGACGAGGCGGGCAAGGCGCTGGAGGGCATGAGCAGCGGCGACCGCTATACCGTCGGGCAGCATCTTCCGCTGCGGCTGGTGGAGGCCGACCCGATCAACGGCGCGCTGCGCTTCGAAATTCCCGAAGGCGCGAACCATCTGCCGGTGCGCGGCGACCGGTTGCGGGGCAAACCATTGCAAAGACGGGGCCGCCCGTCGAATATCCGGCATATCGGCAGCGCGCGGGGCAAGCATCGCAAGAAGTGATCCCGGAGATGGTTTGATCCAGAAAATCCGTTCACCCTGAGCGAAGTCGAAGGGGCCGCCAGAGCCGAAAGGCGAAGGCACTTCGCTTCGCTCAGTAAAAGGCTTCGACTTTGCTCAGCCTGAACGGACGAGTAGGCTGCGAAAAAGCCTAACTCAGCCGATCCAATGTTTCCCGGTCCAGCGATCCCGGTATGACCATGACAGGGCAGGGCAGGCGTCCTGCCTCGGCCCCCGCGAAATGCGCAACCAGCGGTCCGGGAGGCCCCACGGCCGCCGCGCCCAGCACCAGCGCTGCAATATCGTCATTATCGTCCAGCATCTTGCGCACAACGGTTACGGGGTCGCCCTGCCGCACGGTGATGACCGGCCTTATCCCAGATTCTTCAACCAGCGTTCCCGCCGCGCCCGTCACCAGGGCCTCGGCCCGTTGCCGCGCCTCCTCCTCGATCGTCGCCTGCACGCCGCCCCACTGGACGAACTCGGTAGGGGGCACCAAAGCGAGGATCTGGACCGCTCCGCCCGTCTTGGCGGCGCGGCGCGCGGCAAAGCGCAGGGCGGCCTCGGCCTCCCGTGTTTCGTCAACGACCACAAGATAAATGCGCATGGAGGCCCGCCCCGCTTGTGAAGCCTGAATCTGGGGCATATCTTTGCGGAAAACAAGGCTACCCTTGACCCATGCGGCCAAAGCGTCAAAACCGCACCAACCTCCCCTGGAATCACCTTAATAAAGGGCTGCACACCCCATGACGATCAACATCCAGATGCCGGCGCTCTCCCCGACCATGGAGGAGGGCACGCTGGCCAAATGGCTCGTCAAGGAAGGCGACACGGTAAAATCCGGCGACCTTTTGGCCGAGATCGAGACGGACAAGGCCACGATGGAATTTGAGGCTGTCGACGAAGGCACGATCACCAAGATCATGGTGCCCGAAGGCAGCGAAGGCGTGAAGGTCGGAACTGTTATCGCCACGCTCGCAGGCGAAGGCGAGGATGCTGCGGAAGCGCCTACACCGGCCGCCGCGCCCTTAGCGGAGAAGGCCGAGCCGAAAGCGGACGCCACGCCTGCCAAGGCTGAACCCGCGCCAGTCGCCAAGGCCGATCCTGTACCCGCGAAGGCGGAAAAATCCGTTTCCGACGGTGACCGTTTGAAGGCAAGCCCGCTTGCACGCCGCCTTGCCGAGCAGTCGGGTCTGGACCTTTCGACGATCGAAGGCAGCGGTCCGAACGGTCGCATCGTCAAGGCTGACCTTGATGGCGCGAAGCCGTCCGCAGCAACTGCCGCGCCCTCTCCCTCGTCGCAGGCCGCTGCTCCTTCGGCTGCGGCGCCCGCTCCCGCGCCGGAAGGCGTACCTTCGGAGACGATCAAGCTGTCGTCGATGCGGAAGGTCATTGCGCGCCGCCTGACGGAATCCAAGCAGACCGTTCCGCATTTCTATCTGACTCTCGACTGCAATCTCGACAAGTTGCTAAAGCTGCGCGGTGATCTCAACAAGGGTCTCGAAAGCCGCGGCGTGAAGCTTTCGGTCAACGACCTGCTGATTAAAGCGCTTGGCATTGCGCTGACGCAGGTGCCGGATGCAAATGTCCAGTTTTCCGGCGATAATCTCATCAAATTCCATCGCGCGGACATATCCATGGCCGTTGCGATCCCCGGCGGCCTGATCACGCCGGTTATCACTGATGTTGGCGGCAAATCCCTGTCCAAGATCGCGACAGAGGCCAAGGACCTCGCCGCCCGCGCCCGCGACGGCAAGCTGCAGCCGCAGGAATATCAGGGCGGCACCGCCTCCATCTCCAACCTCGGCATGTTCGGCATCAAGCAGTTCGACGCTGTGATCAATCCCCCGCAGGGCATGATCCTGGCGGTTGGCGCTGGCGACAAGCGTCCGCATGTGGTGGACGGCGCCCTGGCCGTTGCAACGGTCATGACCGCGACGGGCAGCTTCGACCACCGCGCCATTGACGGCGCAGTGGGGGCGCAGCTCATGCAGGCGTTCCAGGCGCTCGTCGAAAATCCGCTGAGCATGCTCGCCTGATGAGCAAATCCGACGAGGCTCCTCCAGCGATCGATCCGGCCGTCCGCGTCATCGCCATGCCCGCCGACACCAATCCCTATGGGGATATTTTCGGCGGCTGGCTGATGAGCCTGATGGATTCGGCAGCTGGTTCCGTCGCCGCCCGTCATTCAAAGGGTAGGGCGGTGACGATCGCGGTGGAGGGCATGGAGTTCCTCCGGCCCGTCGTCGTGGGAGATGAGGTGTCCGTATTCGCAACCCTGAAAAGCGTAGGCCGCACGTCCATGAATATAGCGGTGGAGGCCTGGCGCCGCACCCGGCATGACGATCGCTCCTACCGCGTGACACAAGCTACCTTTACTTTCGTGGCGATCGGAGAGGATCGCCAAACCCGCAGCGTGCCCCCCCTGGCGCAATAATCAGCAAAGAAAGTTCTGCATCATGGCTGACACTTACGACCTTATCATCCTTGGTTCCGGTCCCGGCGGTTATGTCGGCGCGATCCGCGCGGCGCAGCTTGGCATGAAGGTCGCCATCGTTGAGCGTGAACGGCTCGGCGGCATTTGCCTCAACTGGGGCTGCATTCCGACCAAGGCGTTGCTGCGCTCCTCGGAAATCTATCATTACATCACCCATGCCGAAGCCTATGGGCTGTCCGCGCCCAAACCCGCCTATGATCTGGAAAAGGTCGTCCAGCGTTCGCGCAAGGTTGCCGATCAGCTTAACGGCGGCGTCAAGATGCTGATGAAGAAGCACAAGATCGCCGTGCATGAGGGCGTTGGCAAGCTTGTCGGCAAGGGCAAGCTGGAAGTCACGCAGGGAGATCAAAAGACCGTTCTGGAGGGCAAGAAGATCATCGTCGCCACCGGTGCCCGCGCCCGCGATCTGCCTTTCGCGCCGGCCGACGGCAAGAAGATCTGGACCTACCGCACCGCCATGACACCGCCGGAAATGCCGACCAATCTGTTGGTCATCGGTTCCGGCGCGATCGGGCTGGAGTTCGCCAGCTTCTATGGCGACATGGGCGCGAAAGTGACCGTGGTGGAGATGCTGGATCGCATCCTGCCGGTCGAGGACGCGGAAATCAGCGCGTTCATGGAAAAGCAGCTCAAGAAATTCGGGATGGATATCCGCACTTCCACCGGCCTGCAGAAGCTGGAGGCTACGCCCAAAGGCGTGAAGGCGGAGATCAAGGCGAAGGACGGTACGGTCACCACCGAGGAGTTCAGCCACGCCATCGTCGCCATCGGCATCGTCCCCAATACGGAGAATATCGGGCTGGAAGCGCTGGGCGTTAAGACCGATCGCGGCCACATCGTCACGGACGGTTACGGCAAGACCAATGTCGAGGGTGTCTACGCGTTTGGCGATGTCACCGGCGCACCCTGGCTCGCGCACAAGGCGATGCATGAGGCGGTCATCTGCGTCGAGGCGATGGCCGGCGAACATCCGCATGAGATGGACGTGAAGAATATCCCCGGCTGCACCTATTCCCGTCCGCAGGTCGCCTCGGTCGGCTTGACGGAGGCCAAGGCGAAGGAAGCGGGATACAAGGTGAAGGTCGGCAAATTCCCCTTCATCGGCAATGGCAAGGCGATTGCGCTCGGCGAGACCGAGGGCTTCGTAAAGACCGTGTTTGATGAGGCAACGGGCGAATTGCTTGGCGCGCACATGATCGGCGCGGAAGTCACCGAACTGATCCAGGGCTATGTCATCGGCAAGACGCTGGAAACGACCGAGGCGGAGCTGATGGGCACGATCTTCCCGCATCCGACCATTTCGGAAGTCATGCATGAAGGCGTGCTGAGCGCCTATGGCCGCGCGCTCCATATCTGAGGAATTGGAGTGCGGGTGACGGGATGGCGGGGGTGAGACATCGGCGCGATCTTGGTCGCCGGGCGCTGCTGTTCATCCTGTCGCTGCTGCTGGTTCTGGCCATCGCCCTCGCGCAGCGCTGGGGATGGCTCAGGCCCTTCAATCACGGCCTTATGGGGGGGGCGGGAGCATGGCGCGACACCGCCATCGGTCCGCCCGTCACCCTGACAATGGTTGGGCTGAGCGAGATCGGCGATACAGCGGCGCGGATCGGCATGAGTCTGGTCGCCTGCGCCATGTTGTTCTGGCGCGGCAGAGGGCGTCAGACAGTCTGGCTGGTTCTTGTCGTGGTGGGCGGCACATTGCTGAACGCCGGACTGAAGCAGGTGTTCGCCGCGCCGCGTCCCGACCTTCTGCCGCATCTGGACATCGTAAAAAGCTACAGCTTTCCGTCCGGCCATGCGTCGGGAAATATGATCTTCTTCGGCGCGCTGGCTATGTTGATCGGCCGGGGGTGGGCATGGATCGCCGCTTCCGCGATGATTCTCCCCATTGGTTTCAGCCGGGTGTGGCTGGGCGTTCACTGGCCCACCGATGTCCTGGCCGGCTGGATATTGGGAATAGGGTGGTTGTTCCTGTGCGGCGGGTGGTTGCGCCGCTGATCCGTCGTTGCTGACCTGCTTGCCGCCGCTGCGCGTCCATGCTGTATTGCTTCAGTCAAACAGCAAGGGGAGGCAATCATGCAAGTCGATATTCTCTGGCCCACATTCCTGCTGGTCGCATTGGTCTATGCCGTGTGGTTGCTGATGTTCGTCAAGCGATCCGGCCATATGAAGGCCAATCCCCCGGCTAAGGAGGATTTGGCGACGGGCGAAGCGGCGCTTCGTTATTTCTCGCCGGTCGAGATGCCCGCAAATAACCTGCGCAACCTGTTCGAGATGCCGGTGCTCTATTTCGCGCTGGTGCCGCTACTGCTGATCACCCGCCACGCCGATCATCTCCAGATCTTTCTCGCCTGGATTTTCGTTCTTTTGCGCGTGGCGCACAGCGTCATCCATGCGACCAGAGGCCCGGTGATGGCGCGCTTTGCCGTCTACGCTCTGTCCTGCGCCATACTTTCGGCCATGTGGATCGGCTTCGCCATCGACATCGCATCCGGCCGATAATTTTACATCTGTATTATAATGTGATCGCGCGGTAGGCCGGTGTTATCTCAAAAAAATATGCGGAGGAATCGCATGAAGAAGTTCGCCGTCGCCGCTGGTCTCCTCGCCTCTCTGACGCCCATAGCCGCCAGCGCCGAAACCGTGGTCGTCACCGCCGACAAAATGGTCGACGTATTGACCGGCAGGGAGGTCGACAGCCCAGCGGTGTTTATCGAAGATGGCCGGATCACCAGCATCGCCGATGCCAGAACCGTCCGCTGGGCCGATACGGTCAGGCATATCAATCTGTCCGGCAAGACGATCCTCCCCGGCCTTATCGATATGCATGTCCACCTGACCAGCCTGGCGGAAGTCGGCGGTTATCAGGGCCTGCGTTATACCGACAGTTTCTGGACGGCGGTTGGCGTCGCCAATGCGAAAAAGACGTTGAAGGCGGGCTTTACGACCGTGCGTAATGTCGGCGCATCGGACTTTGGCGATGTCGGGCTGAAACAGGCGATTGAGGGCGGCTATGTCGAGGGGCCACGGATCGTGCCCGCAGGCTATGCCATCGGCGCGACCGGCGGCCATTGTGACGAGGGCGGCCTGCCTCCATCGATGGACGTCAAGCAGCCGTCCGTCGTGAATGGCCCGGAGGAAGCGCGGGCCAAGGTCCGCTGGCTCCACAAATATGGCGCCCGCGCGATCAAGATTTGCGCCACCGGCGGCGTATTTTCGCTGGGCGACGGGGTTGGCACACAGCAGCTCACTTTGGAGGAGATGAAGGCGATTGCCGATGAGGCGCATATGCTGGGGCTTAAGGTCGCCGCGCATGCACATGGTGATGAGGGCATCCGGACCGCCATCCTCGCCGGGATCGATACGATCGAACATTGCAGTCTGGCGGGCGACGAGACCATCAAACTCGCGGCCCAGAAAAAGACCTGGTTCGACATGGATATCTATAATGACGACTATATCCTTGCGACCGGCACGGCCAACGGCACCGAGCAGGAAAGTCTGGACAAGGAAAAGATGATCGGCCGTCTGCAGCGCGAAACCTTCCGCAAGGCGGTGAAGGCGGGCGTGCCGATGCTGTTCGGCACTGACGCAGGCGTCTATCCGCATGGCGACAATGGCAAGCAGTTCGCCAAGATGGTGGAATGGGGCATGACCCCGCTGCAGGCGATCCAGGCGGCGACCGTCAGCAGCGCGAAGGCGCTGGGGCAGGAGGGCGACGTGGGCGCGATCGCGGTCGGCCGCTATGGCGACATCATCGCTGTCGCCGGCGATCCGTTAAAGGATGTGACCGTCCTCGAACATGTCACCGATGTCGTGAAGGGCGGCAAGCTGGTCGACTAGCTGCCCGGACGCTCCACTGCCGTTCCGAAGTCGAAAAACGGACGTGCCAGCCTCATTTCCGTTCGGGCTGAGCCTGTCGAAGCCCTGTCCTATTCTTCAGGAGTAAGGACAGTCCTTCGAGAAGCTCAGGACGAGCGGATTTATCCTCAAATAGCAATATAGCCTGACAGGGCAGGCAAGTTCGCCGGAACGCCTTCACCCTCAAAACCCACAGCCGCCAATATCCTCAATTCTGCATCATCCGGCTGCCACGCGATGGGCGCGTCGGTCAGGTTGAACGCGCAGGTCACGGTTTCGTCGCCCATAATCCGGTCAAAGACCAGCAGCGCCTTCGGTGTCTTTCTGACCTTTATGCTGCCCGTGCGGATGGCTGCATGCGCCTTGCGCAGCGCCATCATCCGGCGCGTCCAGACCAGCATTGAGTCCGGGTCTGCCTCTTGCGTCGCTACGGCAAGCCTTAAATGCTCCGGGTCCATCGGCAACCACGGCTCAACGACCGAGAAATCGCCCCACGGCGCTTCCCCGGTCCACGGCATGGGCGTCCGTGCGCCATCCCGTCCGAGCGTCAGCGGCCAGTTCGCTATCGCCTCCGGGTCGACCAGCCGGTCATAGGGCACATGCGCTTGCGGCAGGCCAAGCTCCTCGCCCTGATAGATGAAAATATTCCCGCGCAGGCTCGTCAGCAGCAACATGGTCAGCCGCGCCAACCGGTCACGCTCGCGGCCCTCGCCCCAGCGGGTGACATGGCGGGGGGCGTCATGGTTGGAAAAGGCCCAGCTTGGCCATCCTTCCAATGCATCCTTCCCCGGCCATTCCGCTATCGCCTCCCGCACGACCTCCGCCGTCAGATCCGGGGCATAGAGATAGGTGAAGCCATAGGCGCTGTTCAGGCGTCCGGGCAGGCGGGTGAACTCCTTCATCTCCCGGTCGGCGTCCTCGCCGCCGACTTCCGCCACCGTGAAATGGTCGCCATGGCCGATGATCAGGCCGGCAAGGGACTCGATGAACAGCGGAATGCCGGGATGCCCCTGATTATAAAGCCGTTGCTGATAATCGAACGGGCGGGTCCTTGGCCCTTCCTTGGTTTCCGGCGGATTGTCCCGCAACTGCAGGTCATGCATCGCGAAGTTCAGGGCGTCGAGCCGGAACCCGTCGGCTCCCCGGTCCAGCCAGAAGCGCGCCGTGTCGAGCAGCGCCTGCCGCACGTCCGGGTTATGACCGTTAAGCTGCGGCTGATCTTTCAGGAAATTATGCAGATAATATTGCCGCCGCCGTGAATCCCACGTCCATGCCGGACCACCGAACACGGATTGCCAGTTGGAGGGCGGGGAGCCTTCGGGCTTGGGATCGGCCCAAACATACCAGTCGGCCTTTGGATTGTCCTGGCTGGACCGGCTTTCCACGAACCAGGCGTGCTGATCCGAGGTATGCGAGTAAACCTGGTCGATGATCACCTTCAGATTCAGCGCATGGGCGCGGGCGATCAGGGCGTCGAAATCGGCCAGCGTCCCGAAAATCGGGTCGACGTCGCAATAGTCGGACACGTCATAGCCGAAGTCGCGCATCGGAGACGTGAAGAAGGGGGACAGCCAGATGGCGTCGACGCCGAGCGACGCGATATGATCAAGCTTTGCGGTGATGCCCGGAAGGTCGCCTATGCCGTCGCCGTTGGAATCTGCGAAGCTGCGCGGATAGACCTGATAGATGACGGCGCCCCGCCACCAGCGATCGCTTTGGCTGTCGCTCATGATTCTCCTGCATGCCGCTGATGGTGACGCCATTGTGCGTTAGCGAAGGCGGCGATGCAAATGCTTCGACGGTCTTTTCAGGGGTGGCAGGGGAAGGCGTCGGCCAGCGCGACGCTGACGATCAGCGACGCGGGGAAATTGCGCTGATCGGCGTATGTTTTCAGATATTTGACGACGATATCGCGCACCTGCGTCGCGCCCAGCCGGTCGGGCCAGCATGTGGTGGGCGCGCGACCCAGATAGATGTCCTTCTTAATGCCATCGACCACCCCGACAACATAGGCCGTGCAGGCCAGCGCATATTCCGGCGCCTTGTTCTGGCATTTCTCCAGCAGGCTCGCGCCGGTTTCAAACATAAAAACCGACGGCGCCTTTGGAGGCGCCTGGACCGGAGCCGGAGCCAGCAACAATAATGGAGCAACAATAGACCCGATCATGAACGCCCCCCGCATTTTATGATTCATGCGGTTACCCGTTGAATTTCTACAGGAGTTTACCGGCGATGGGAAATGAATGTTAACCATATTGTGCCGCAGGAAAGCGGGGCTCCGGTCATGGCGGCGGCCCTCTTCTGAAAGTCGCGCCGCTGGTACGCGCGCGGCGGCTGCGCCGGGGGCGACATGTCCTGCATTCCGTCCCCGGCGCAGCCGCCGCTCCGAAATGCCGAAACAGTCCAGAAACGTAGGATTTGTCCCATTTTCTGACAGCAGAAAAAGCCCCGAACGGGCTTAACCCGCCATTATCCGTGCCGTGATTGTAGGTCGAGTGGGTGAACGCATCTGTCCGGTCACCCTGAAAGTCAGCGCGCCGTGCGCTGGCGGTGCAGGATCGCGACTGTGTTTCATCACAAGGCCATTCAAGAGACCATCGCCGCCGCGACGCCGCGGAAGATCGTGATCCTGACCTCCCATGTATTCCTGCCCGGCTATCGTAAGGCGTCCGTCCATTTCGTGGCGCAGAATTGGGCGGAGCAGGGCAACCAGGTCTATTTCACTACCGTCGGACATAGTTGGCTGACCTACGCCAAGGACAGGCCGCGTTTCCTGGCGCTGTCCGCGCATCAGGCGAACCATTTCGAGCTGGTGCGGCAAAATCTGTGGGCAGGAGCCTATCTGCCGCCCATTCACGCCTTCAGTTCGGGCAACGCGGTGCTCGACCGGCTGAGCGAGGGCGCGTTCCGGCTATATGGCAGTTATCTGCCCAAATTTGCGCGCGAGCAGATCGCCGACGCCGACCTTGTCGTCATCGAGAGCGGCTCCGCCCTGTGCTTCTTCGACACGGTGCATCGTTACAATCCCGAAGCGCGCCTGCTCTATTTCTGCCGCGATCTGCTGAAAAGCGTGGGGGCGGCATCAGTGCTGGAAAGCATCCAGGAGCGGGCTATCCCGCAGTTCGATACTATCTGCGTGCCATCCCGCCTGCTGGCCGAGCGCCTGCCCGCGGGCGGCAATGTGCGTTTCATTCCGCAGGGCGTCGATGCGCGCCTGTTCGACAAGAAGCAGCCATCGCCCTATCCGGCGGGCAGCCGGAACGCCGTGTCCGTGGGCAATATGCTGTTCGATGAGGATGCCGTTGCCGCAATGGCGGCGGCCGCCCCGGAAGTGACCTTCCATATCTTCGGCGCGCAGTGGCACGGGCCGCTGCCCGCCAATGTCGTCATCTATGGCGAGCGGGATTTCGACAGCATCGTGCCCTATATCCGCCACGCCGACATCGGTCTGGCGCCGTACAGGATGACGGCGGGGGAGGTGTATCTCTCGGAATCCAGCCTAAAGCTGCCCCAATATAGCTATTGCAGGCTGCCGATCCTGATGCCGGACCTCATCCCCTATACCGGCAAGAACGCCATTACCTACCGGCTGGATGGAGAGGATGACTGGCGGGGCAAGATCGATGCGGCGCTGGCGCTTCCCCACTCGGCATCTTTGCGCAAGGGGATCATGACCTGGCACGATGTAGCCCGGCAGACGCTTGAGGCGGCCTTCGAGGGCTAACGCTGGATGCTGCCGCTATCGTGGCGCGATGAAGGCTGAGAGGCTGGCCGCGATCCGCTTCGCAGGGCCAGGCAATTTGCCCTCCACAGCGGCCAGCAAAAGGCCGGCATCGTCCGGATCGACCAGCCGAAGTAGACGGATCGCGAAGATATAGACCAGAGCGCCCGCAATCACCCCGACGGCGATGGCGGGAATGGGCGGGATCATCATCACCGGAATAGCCGCCGCAGCGGCGCACAGGCCGCCTGCGATCATCGTGCGGATCAACGCTGCCCAGGGCGTCGCGATCCCGATATGCCGGGCGGCGATATAGAGGAGTATCGCAAGCGTCAGGAGGCTGACCCCGGCGCGCGAACAGGCTGCCCCCTCCAACCCTGCCCAGGGGACGATGGCCAGCAGCAGGATGATCGTCAGAAAGCCGCTGAATATCTGGATGCGCAGGATCTGCTGGCTCTGGCTGGCGGCGCTGATCAGGCCCCAGGGAATGACGGCGAGCGCCGCCGCGCCGACCGTCGCCATCAGTATGACGGCGGCGGGAATGGCGGGGATGAAAGGCTCACCGAACACCAGCGGCAAAAGCGCGGGGATGATCGCGGCTCCGCCGAAAGTCACGGGAAAGATGATCAGGCTGACCATGCGCATCACGCGGCTGTAGGAGGTCTGCAGCGACTTCATGTCGCCGCGCGAATGCGCATCGGCAAATCCCACGATAAGCGCGGGGGATATCTGCAGCATGATCTGCTCGACCAGCCCGGCCAGCGCAAGGCCGGATGCGAAATAGCCAATCTGGGTAGAGGCGAAGAAGATGCCCAGGAAAAGAAACTCGATCCGCGAGAGGATCATATTTTCCACCAGGTCGCTCAGCCACATATTCCCCGCATAGGACCGCATCTCCGGCGTGAGGGGACGAGCGGGGTGCCTGAAATAGCCCCGCAGGCGCAAAGCTTGGGGCAGGTAGCGGGCGACATGGCCGATCAGCGCCCCCGCCGCCCCCCAGAACCATGCTCCGATAAGTACGAGCGGCACCTGCAGCGCGCCGCCTATCGCCGTGCTGACCGCTGTTTGCCCGAAGCGCCCGCGTCCCCGCGCGACCGCCGTGGAGAAGGCGGACAGCGCATAGGCGACAAACAATGCCGCAGTGACCGCCCAGCGCCATGCGCCTCCATCCTCGTGACGGCCCAGCCACGCGGCATAGCCAAGCATGCCCGCACCCACCAGCATCACGGAGAGGAGGAAGGTGCGCAGCGCCGAATGCACCAGCCCCTTCCAGGCATCGCCCGGTCCCGAAGCGGCCCCGGCATTGCGGAGCATCGTCTGCGGAAGGCCAAGATCGGCGACGGCCGAGGCGGATGTCGCGGCCCATAGCGAAAAGGCGATAAGGCCCGCGCCGGACGGCCCCAGCATCCGGCTGGCAATGATGTTGCTTACGAAGCCGGCCGCCAGCGATGCGCCGGTCGCCGCTATGCTGATCAGGGAGGAGCGCAGGATATTTGCCATCAGCGCGTCTTTATCGCGAGTCCATAACCGCCTGTTAAACGGCCGCTGTTACAATCGCCGCAGCAAAGCGAGGAAAGGGCGCAAGTGACGGCGGCGGTTACGGACAGGGATGTTTTCCTCAATACCGGACATACCCAGAAAAGCTGGAAGGACGTGGCGCGCAGCGCGATCTGCAGGATCATCGCGCCGCTTCCCGACGCGACCTTCTGCGCGCTGAAATATTTCACGTTCCGGGGCCGGTTCCCCGACCTTCGCAACCCGCGGACCTTTACCGACAAGGTTCAGGCGCGCAAGCTTTATGACCGCAACCCACTTTTCCCGACCATCGTCGACAAGGCGGATGTGAAGGCGCTGATTACCGAGGTGGCCGGTCCCCGCTATGTCGTGCCGACGCAATGGGTGGGCACGTCGCTGTCCAGCGTCGACTGGCGGAAGATCGCCCTGCCTGCGGTCGTGAAGCCCACGCATGCCAGCGGCGTCGGGCGTCTTTTGCACGATTGGGATGATGTCGACGCGCTGATGGCCGACGACCCTTCGGAAGCCTGGCTGGCGATCGATCATGCCTCCTATAATCGCGAATGGGCCTATAGCCAGTTGGAGCCGCGCATCATCATCGAACCGATGCTGCTTTCGCGCGGTGCCATTCCGCCCGACTACCGCCTGTTCACCTTCGATGGCGTCGTTTCCCATATCGAGGTGGATTTTGAGAGCGAGGGCCAGACATCCTACTGTAATTATGACCCCGAATGGCGAAAGCTGCCGTTCCACGACCCCGATTATGACGGTTTCTTTCTGGGCGAGGTCGAAAAACCGGCCCGGCTGGAGGAGATGATCCGCCTCGCCGAACGGCTGGGCAAGGGGTTCGATTTCCTGCGCGTCGATCTCTACGCCTGCGACGAATGGGTCAGGGTAGGGGAACTGACCCTATATCCCGGCGGCGGCTTCGACGCTTTTGAGCCGAAGGAATATGATCTGCTGCTCGGAGCAAAATGGCGCCTGGGCTTTTCCGTTCCGCAATAGGCGAATAGCCGGCCGCTTCGCCCTTTCACAAAGCGACCGGCCGTTGTGGTAAAACCGGTAAGCCTGCGGATATTGTGTCGGGAGGGGCGGGCTTTTACGCTCTCGTGATCCGGGTATGGCTTCGATCGCCCGATGCGATTGTTTCTAAGCTTCTGAATTTACAAGAATTGTAAATCAGCCATTTCGGGGCAACACTTTGTTACAACCGGAAAATGGGCCGGACATCCTGCTTGATTACCTCAATGATCAGTTACCGGCGCGAACCAGTCGCCGGGATCTAGCAGGAGACTTTTATGAAACTCACCATCCTTTCGGGGATTGCGATGCTGGCTGCGGTCGCCGCTCCCGCTGCCTATGCTCAGCCGGTCCATCAGGCTGCCGTCCAGCATAATGTGCTGCCGGTAAATGCGTCCTACAGCCTGGATTCGCAGACCAGCACCCGCGAAATCGCGGCCATCCCCGCGAGCCGCGCTGGTCAGTCCGCCTGCCGCTGGAAAGCCAATGTCGTGGTGAACCGCGCCGTCCACACCGCCGACAGCACGGCTGTCGCGGCGCTGGCCAAACCCATTCATCAGTTTGCGCCCCTGTCCGGCTATGAGATCGGCACTTGCCAGGCCGCCGAGAAGCGTATTGCCGCCGCCGTCGCGCGTCAGTCCGACAAGCTCGCCTCGCAGGCTACTGCCGTTGCCCAGCGCGATCAGAGCGCGCTGGTCGCGGAGCTGGACGGCGTTGCCGCGCTGAACCGGGCCAAGGGCGGCTGAGGCCGCCAGCCCGTTCTTCGTCAACCTATCCGGATGTCTAATTGCGCTTCCCCCCAATATGGGCGCATGGGCATCCGGATCGGCCATCATTGATCCAGGTCTCTCCGTGCCTTACATGGGGGACCAGAAACTGTCTGGAATTTCCATAACATGACCGCCCCCAATGTTCTGATCGTCGAGGATGATCCGGCACTGCGCACCCTGGTCATGCGATCGCTGCAGCAAAACGGTTTTAATGTCCGTCCCGCCGGTTCCGCGCCGGAAATGTGGAATATCATGACGGAACTGCCGGTTGATGTGGTGGTGCTGGACATCATGCTGCCGGGCACCAACGGTCTCGACCTGTGCCGCCAGATCCGCCAAAAGAGCGATGTGCCCATCATCTTCGTCAGCGCCAAGGCGGCGGAGGTCGATCGCGTCGTCGGGCTTGAACTGGGCGCGGACGATTATCTGACCAAGCCGTTCGACACCCGCGAACTGATCGCGCGCATCCGCGCGATATTGCGCCGGGGCCGGATGGATCGTCAGCATGAGGGCGGCGGCCGCCGGGAAGCGCATTTTGACGGCTGGACGATCAATTTCCCGCGCCGGGAAGTGACCTCGCCGACTAATGCGGTTGTCGATCTGACCGGGGCGGAATTTGATCTGCTGGCGAGCTTCATCGACAATCCGCAGCGGGTGATCGCCCGCGAACGGTTGATCGAACTGTCCCGCACCCGCCTGGGCGATAGCTCCGACCGTAGCGTCGATGTTCTCATCAGCCGGCTGCGGCGGAAATTGTCGCACAAGGGCGGCAAGGCGCCGATCGTCACGGTGCGTGGCATCGGATATATGTTCAGCGCTGAAGTCGAGCGCGTTTGAGGGCATTGCTGCACCCTTCCGTCGGCCTGCTCGGCCGTATTCTGGGGATCGTCCTGCTGACGATCCTCATCGAATTTTGCGCCAGCACGATCCTTTACGACCGCGCTAGCAAGCTGCGCGTCAGGGAAGATGAGGTGCATCGCGTGGCCGAACATCTCGCTGGCGCAAGCCGCGTGATGATTCAGAGGCCGCCCGCGGAACGGCCCGCTATCGCTGGGCGGCTTTCCAGCAAGAATTTCACCATACGCTGGGTTCCAACCTTGCCGCCGGCGCCGCCTATGTCCGCCGACCTGACCGAGATGCGGGACCAGATTACGCGATGGGAGCCTGTGCTGGCCCGCCACGACCTGCGGCTGTATCTCAAGGAGCCGGGGCGGGGAGGGATCGTGATGGGGTCCCTGCAACTCGCGGACGGCAGTTGGGTGACGTTCAAGGCGCCTCAACTGGTGGACGAAAAGAAGTTTCGCTTCACCTGGATCGTCATGATGGTGGTCGTCGCGCTTGGCCTCAGCCTGATCGCGGGACTGATGGTGCGTTCGACCCTGCGCCCGGTGCGCAAATTGTCGGAGGCCGCGGCTCGCATCGGCCATGGGGAGCAGGTGGAGCCGATCGAGGAGACCGGCGGCGTTGAGGTGCGCGGCCTGGTGCGCGCCTTTAACGAGATGCAGGCGCGCATTCATTCGCTGATCAATGACCGGGTGGAGGCGCTGGCGGCGGTCGGCCATGATCTGCGCACGCCGCTGGCCCGGCTGCAATTGCGCGCGGAGGGCATAGGCGACGAGGCGCTGCGGCAGGAAATCGGCAATGATGTGACGGAAATGTCGGCGATGGTCTCGTCGCTGCTCGCCTATCTGGGCGGAGAGGATGACCCGGAAAAGCCGCAGACAATGGATATCGCCATCATGGCCGCGACGCTGGTGGATGAGATTACGGATAGCGGCGGGCGGGCCGAATATGCTGGCCCAGACAATCTCGACCTGTCGGTCCGGCCGGTCGGGTTCAAGAGGGCGATCCGCAATCTCATTGAAAATGCGTCAAAATATGGCGAAACTGTGCGTGTCTCGCTGGAACGGGACGCCGACTCCATCATTCTGTCGATCGCTGATGACGGTCCGGGCATTCCGCCGGACCGGCTGGTCGATGCGCTCCGGCCGTTCGTTCGTCTGGACGCTGCGCGGGGCAGGAACACAAAGGGGCTGGGGCTGGGTCTTGCCATAGCCTTGCGCGCAATCGAGCGGGAAGGCGGCACGCTTCGCCTCTCCAACAGACCGGAAGGCGGCCTGCTGGCGCAGGTTTTTCTGCCATATATCGGAAATCAGACATAATTTTTAACAAAACTGCTGCGGCGCAGCAAAAGTCGATCCCTATCCTTTGATGACTGCCCGGACACCCCCCGTCTGGGCCATTTTATCTGAGGAATAGAGCCATGAACGAGCTCATCGGTCGAGTTTTCAGCTTCGAGAGCCACGTTTTCCCCACCCAGAGCGAGCTTTACGGCCGCCTGGCCAGCGATGGTCAAAGCCCCAAGGCGTTGATGATCTCCTGCGCGGACTCCCGCATCGTCCCTGAACATATCATGCAGGCGGATCCCGGCGATCTGTTCGTGTGCCGCAACGCCGGCAACATCGTTCCGCCGCACGCCAGCCAGTTGGGCGGCGTCACCGCGACGGTCGAATATGCCGTCATGGTGCTGGGCGTGCGCGACATCATCGTTTGCGGGCATAGCGACTGCGGCGCGATGAAGGCGCTGGCGACCGACGCCGATCTGGGATCGATGCCGAATGTTGCTGCATGGTTGCGCCACTCGCACGCTGCGCAGAAAGTTTGCCGCGAAAATTATCCGGCTGACCTCAGCCCGGCGGAAAAGCTCCGCAACATGGCGCTGGAGAATGTCGTGGTGCAGCTCTCGCACCTGCGCACCCATCCGTCGGTCGCGTCCGGCATCGCCCGCGGCGAGATCGCCCTGCATGGCTGGTATGTAGACATTCATGCGGGTCAGGTGCTGGGCATGGACGGCGAAAGCGGCCGCTTCGTGCCGCTGCGTGAAGGCGAGCCGCTGCCGGTTGCCCTGCCGCAGGCGCGCCGCCTTGCCGGCGATATCGCTCCCACCCTCCAGGCGGCGGAATAATCCAATGATGAAGGCCCTTTCCGGCGGCACCTTCAGCCGCGACTTCACTGCATCCATCGTGGTGTTCCTGGTCGCGATGCCCCTTTGTATGGGCATTGCGATCGCGTCGGGCGTGCCGCCTGAAAGGGGCCTGATCACTGGCATTATCGGCGGCGTGATCGTCGGCCTGCTGGCGGGATCGCCGCTGCAGGTCAGCGGTCCTGCTGCGGGCCTTGCGGTGATCGTGTTCGAAATCGTGCGGGATCAGGGGCTTTCGGCTCTTGGCCCCATTCTGATTCTGGCCGGCATTATCCAGTTCGTCGCGGGCATATTGCGCGTGGGGGGCTGGTTCCGCGCCATCTCTCCCGCGGTCGTGCACGGCATGCTTGCGGGTATTGGCGTCCTTATCGTCGTCGGTCAGTTCCATGTGCTGTTCGACGACCGGCCCTTGCCCAGCGGCCTCGCCAATCTGATGGCGATGCCAAGCAAGCTGCTGGGTCTTGATAATGAACCCGCGTTCATCGCCTTCGCGGTCGGCCTGGTCACTATCGTCAGCATGCTGGGTTGGGAAAAGCTCCGCCCGGCCTCGATGAAGCTGGTGCCGGGCGCGCTTGTCGGCGTTGTGGCCGCGACGCTCGTCGCCTTCTTTATGGGCCTGGAAGTGGCGCGGGTCACGGTGCCGGAGTCGATCGTCAGCGCGATCGCACTGCCCGATGAAGGGATTTGGAGCCAGTTCCTGAACCCGACGATCATTGCGACGGCGCTGGCCATCGCCTTTATCGCCAGCGCGGAAACGCTGCTGTCTGCGGCGGCGGTGGACCGGATGCATAATGGCGTGCGCACCGACTATAATAAGGAGCTGCGCGCGCAGGGCGTTGGCAACCTGCTTTGCGGCGTGGCCGGCGCGCTCCCGATGACGGGCGTTATCGTGCGCAGTTCCGCCAACGTCCAGGCGGGCGCCATGACGCGCTTGTCGGCTATCCTGCATGGCATCTGGATCCTGGGCTTTGTTGCGCTGCTGCCGTGGCTGCTTCAGGAGATCCCGATGGCGGCGCTGGCGGGCATATTGGTGGTGACAGGCGTTCGCCTGGTCAGCATCCAGCATGTCCGGCACCTGTTCCACAGCTATGGACCTCTGCCCGCCGTCGTATGGGCGGCGACGCTGATCATGGTGGTGGCGACGGACCTGTTGACCGGCGTGCTGGTCGGCCTGGGCCTGTCGATGGTCGAACTGCTGCCTCATCTGCGTAAGCTTGGCCTGAAGGTTGGCGAGCGTCAGGACGGGGAAGCGCGGGAGATCACGCTGGATGGATCGGCGACCTTCCTCACATTGCCGAAACTGTCCGCCAAGCTGGATGCCATCCCCGCAACCGGGGCGCTGAAGCTCAACATCGAGCGCCTGTCGCATATCGACCATACCTGCGCTGAGATGGTGAAGGAGTGGCTGCAGCGCCGCCGCCAGTCGGGCGAGCGCGTCGAGCTGCTGGGCGCCACGGGCCGGTTAAAGACGTTCGCCGACGCGGCATGAACGGACCGGGCTTGCCCCGATCCAGCCGATATTGCCCGCCGCATGACCCATGCGGCGGGCAATTTCCTTTTGGTGATTCGGAGCGATAAACGCCTCCCCAAAAGGCTGAACAGGCGAGTGGAAATATTCCGCCGCGATCAGTTAACCAGATGAATCAAACAAGAAATAATATAGAAATAAACCGTTGCCGATAGGTCACTAGCGGGCGGGATATGCCCTTCATCGGGCCGAATTGATTTCAGGATGCTGCGCCGCAATATTATCCTCGCCTCATTCGATCCGATGTTTCACCATCACTGATGAGATTGAGGCACGGCTCGGACGCAGGACGGAACATTTCTTTCAAATAAAGGGGAAATGTTCATGCGCTATCATCTGGCTTGCGCGGCCATCGCTCTTCTCTCGGCGGCAACTCCGGCCCTGGCTCAGGAAGAGCCCTCCAGCCCCATTTCCGTCACCGGCTCGGTTGGCCTGGTTTCCGACTACCGCTTCCGCGGCGTTTCGCAGACCGATGAGGAAATGGCGATCCAGGGCGGCATCACCGTCTCCCACGAAAGCGGCGCCTATGTCGGCACCTGGGGATCGAACCTCGCGGGTTGGGGCACCTTCGGCGGCTCCAGCATGGAGCTTGACCTGTTCGCCGGTTACGCCATTCCCGTTGGCGGCGCGACCATCGACGTCGGCCTGACCTGGTACATGTATCCGGGCGGCTCGGACAAGACCGACTTCGCCGAACCCTATGTGAAGGTCAGCGGCACCGTCGGCCCGGCAAAGCTGCTCGCGGGCGTCGCCTATGCGCCCAAGCAGGAGGCTCTTGGCCGCTGGTATCTGAGCGGCGCTTCCTACGGCACCGGCATTCCTGACGCGCCGGGCGACAAGGAAGACAATCTCTACATCTGGGGCGACATCAGCTCCGGCATTCCGTCCACGCCGCTGACCGTCAAGGCGCACCTTGGCTATTCGAACGGCAACTCCGGCCTTGGCCCGAACGGCACCAGCGTCGCGCCCACCGGCAAGTATCTGGACTGGATGGTTGGCGGTGACGTCGCACTCGGCCCGCTGACCCTTGGCGTCGCCTATGTCGACACCAACATCAGCAGCTCGGAATCGCTCTACCTGCAGCCGAACTTCTCGTCGACCAAGAATGGCTCGTCGATCGCTTCGGGTCAGGTCGTATTCTCGATCTCGGCGGCATTCTGATGCAAGGCATGGCGGGGCTGGTCAGCCGGTCCCGCCATGCTGTTCAGCCCGCCGCCTGACGGCGGGGCGAGGGCAGGGGGCGGTGGGTCAACCGGTCGTCTCCTGCCCCTATGATTCTGCGGACGCATGCGGCGACATCTTCGGGCTTTCTGCGCCTTGCCGACTCCATGGCTGAACGTGTGCGAATGATCATGCAAATCTCCGGCTGACGGTGGGATTATCCCCGGCCTGACGGCGCGAGGGTCGGCCTCTTATGGCCGCAATCATCTTGCAAACATGGTTAACAGACGCTGAGATGCAGCCTTCGGTTCCGCTATCTATCGTGAATTAAAGGGATTTTGTCGTAACAAAGCGGAAATATGACGATGATGTCAGGCGATCATCGCCCGCATCTGCTCATCGGTCAGCCGCTCCTCAAAGGCGATCCCGGCGAGGTGGGATCGCGACCAGACGCACCGGCCGAGGATGAGTTTGCCCTGCCATTCAATGCCCAGCAGGTCGCCATGCGAAGGCGTGATGGCGCAATAGAGCTTGGCTCCGCTCTGGGAGATGTTGACGATCTGGGCGCTCCTGCGGGTTCCCGCCCATAGCAGCTTGACCGGCAGGAATATCTCCAGCCGGTGGTCGCGGCGGGCGTCTATCTCCTGTTCCGCCCATGTCAGCAATGCTGTCTTCATAGCATTTTGCCTTTCGTCCGATCCGGACTTAACGCGAATATGCTAATGTTTCCTTGCTATATTGGGCCGCCCTTGCGCGCGATTGCGCTGGCGGTCGCATCTTTACTTGCGGCCATCGATGGAAATGCGCCCGCAGCCTCCGCCGTTCTATTTCTTTAATATCTGGGAGGGGTCGATTGGTGGAGAGTCGTCACCATACACAATCTCCTTGGGGCCATTCATGAACTGGATACGATATTCCCGATGGCCAATGCGCCAGCCATTGGCGGTCCTGACCCAATCGTCCGTATAGGTCAGCCAGATATACAGGATTTTCCCGGCATATGGCCCGACCCCTTCGTGCGACGCAAAGACGTTGACCTTGCTGTGCGCCTTGTCCCCATCGACATCGATCATCATGTTCGACAGGTCGTGCCGGGTATGGCCGCAAAAGGTTGGAGCGTTGTCGCCCAGATGGCCTTCGATCTTCTTGCGCACCGCCGCCAGGCTATATTCCACCGTGCCGCCGCCAAAGTCCCAGACGACATCGGGCTGAAACACTTCGGGCAGCAGGTCCAGCTTCATGCTGTCGACAATATCCGGCCAACGCGCGAGCCGCTCCTGAATCTCGGCGCGGTCGGAAAGCGTCTGCAAGCTATAGGATGTCGCAACCTTCATATCATTTCCCTTTGCATGCACGGGGGTCTGCGCCGTTCCGATTATCGTCGCGCATAGCGCCAACCCCATCGCGCTCGCCTGTAAAATCGTCATAATCTCTCTCCGTAGGGTGCGCGCGGCACAACGCTTTCGAAAATAGGATTAGTTTTGCATGCAATATTTGCAAGCGGCGGAGAGGTGGCGCTGGAAAATGAATTGCTCCCTCTCCCACGACCCTCGCTATTGGCTTCGCGCCCACGCCTCAGACGTGAGCGGCAGGCGACGCGCGCCCTGCCGGCAACATCGCCGTGGGCGCACTGGTTCGGATCATTTGACGCATGGGTTCAGCGCGAGATTCTGCCGGGATTGGAGAGTGTGGCGCTGGCTGCTGAGGACATGGGGCGGTAGTCGCTGCTCTGCGCGGCCGGGAGTAGGACGGGACATGGAGCGGCGCACATGCTCGCTGACGGTGCCCGCAGGTGCCAGCATAGGGTTGCGCGGGGCACTATTCGGCTGCCTGCGCCGAGGACCAGCGGACGGTCCCTCGTTAATCGAACATCCGCAGCAGCGGGGGTAGGCGACACCTCCTTCCGCCCTGACGCTGCCGGCACCCTACGCCCTCGGGCGTGGGGTGTTGTTATGATTGCTCGGGGAACTGGCGCACTACTTCAATTTGCCCAACGATCGCATCGTTGAAAGCATCCATTTCCTCTGCCGGTATCCAATATTCCTGATGCGCTCTGCCGCCGGCATCCTGCACCGAATATTGGTCGAGGTAATCCTTGCGCACTTGAAAGCGCGTTACAAAACCGGCCCCGCTCGCAGGGACGTTCCAGTCGCGTGCGATCTTGACCGCATAATCTTCGGTAATGACCGGATAGAAGATCGGCTGTTCAGGCAGGCGGGGCGGGAACGCCTTCATGCCAGTCTCTTCGATCAAACGAAGTTCGGCGGGTCCGACCGGCCTCCACAATGTGACGGTTGAAACTTCACTCATGGCATACCCCTGTGCCAAAATTTCGGCGATGGCGGAAGAGGTGGGATTCGAACCCACGGACGGGTTGCCCCGTCGCCGGTTTTCAAGACCGGTTCCTTAAACCACTCGGACACTCTTCCACGCCGTTTCGGGGCTGGCAGCTTACGACAGGCTTATGGGTGATTGCACCCGGTGAACCCGACCTACACTAACCCCTTGTAACCACACTCCTAATTTTGCACACAGGTCGCAAGCTCCAGCAGCTTTCAAGGCCGCTGCAATCGACCTCTCCGCCGCCCTTCCGCGTGTCGCGCTTCTTATCGCCCCTGCAGCCATTGCCAAGGCAAATCTTCATCGCGCCTTGAAGGCTTTAGGGGATTCACCTTATCGCCCGCCTGTGCAACAAGGCGGTCAGGGAGACTATCATGCGACCGATCATGCTGGCCGGGTTTCTGGCCGCCGCACTCATTCCCGGCAGCGCCGTGCCGCAATCCGCGCCATCGGGCGCGCAGATGGTGCAGCCCATTCCCGCGCAATCCGCATCGCCTTTGCCGGATGCGGGCTTTCAATCCTATCTCGCCGGGCTGCGGCCAAAGGCGCGGGCGATGGGTGTTTCAGAAGCCACGATGAACACGGTTTTTCCCGGTCTCACGCCCAATCCGCGCGTCATAGCCCTGGACCAGTCGCAGCCCGGAGGCAGCTTCGATTCCCCGATTCCCAATTTTGAGCCTTACCGGCTCCAGCATGTCGATGCCGCGCGTATCTCTCGCGGTCGGGTGGCGTGGCAGTCAAACCGGCCCAGATTATCGCAGATAGAGGCGCAGACCGGCGTTCCCGAAGCGATCATGGTCGCGATCTACGGCCATGAGACCAATTATGGCTCCTACACCGGCGATTTCGATCTGCTCCGGTCGCTTGGCACCTTGGCCTATGAGGGGCGCAGGCGCACCCTGTTCGAGCCGGAATTTCTGGCGACGCTGAAGATGCTGGACAGCGGCGTGCCGCGCTCCCGTCTGGTAGGAAGCTGGGCGGGGGCCACGGGCTATCCGCAATTCCTGCCGTCCGTCTATCTGCGCGTCGCCCGCGACGGCGACGGCGATGGGAAGGCGGATATCTGGACCAGCGAGGCCGATGCTCTCGCCTCCATCGCCAATTATTTCGTACGCGCCGGGTGGCGCAAGGGGCAGCCATGGGGCGTCGCCGTCACCCTGCCTGCCTCGTTCGACCGGGCCGGCGTGGCGAACCGCACCAACGCCGCCCGCTGCCCCCGCGTGATGGAGCGGCACAGCCGCTGGCTGACCATGGCCGAATGGCGCAGGCGGGGCGTGGTGATGAAGGGGCGGGCCTGGCCGGGGGACACTGTGCTGGCGACGCTGCTGGAGCCGGATGGGCCGGGAAAGACGGCTTATCTATTGACGAATAACTATCGCGTCATCCTCGACTATAATTGCTCGAATTTCTATGCGCTTTCAGTGGGTTTGCTGGCTGATGCGGTTGCCCAATAGCGTCGCGTTCCTCATCGCCTTTGCGTCGCTTGCATTGGCCTCTTGCGGCACGGTGGGCGGGGGCAGGGGCGGCTTTCGCGCCGTCTCGGATACGCCGGTGAAGATCGGAAAGCCTTACACGGTCAAGGGCGTCACCTATACGCCGCAGGCTGTCGCCGCATATGACGCCACCGGCTATGCTTCCTGGTATGGGAAGGAGCAGTCAGGCAATCCGACGGCCAATGGAGAGCGGTTCAGGCCGTCGGGCGTGTCCGCCGCGCACAAGACTTTACCCTTGCCCAGCTATCTGGAGGTTACGGCGCTGGACACTGGCAGGACCATATTAGTCCGCGTGAACGATCGCGGCCCTTTCGTGGGGACCCGGATTATCGACCTGTCGCAAGGCGCGGCGGAGCAGCTTGGCGTGGTCAGGAAGGGCGTGGCGGCTGTGCATGTCCGGCTCGTCGAACCACCGGAAAGCGACAAGGCGAAATTGCGCGCGGGAAAGCCGGCGGTGGCGCGCCCTCCCGTCCCGGCGGCGGAACTTGCCGCCCTGCGCACCCGTCTGGCGCAGGAGAGCGCCGTCTCCGCATCGAAGGGGTTTGCGGACTCGCGCATTGTGGCTAATGAACGGCCTTAACGGCTCCCGCCGGGGCATGATCCGGGACTGACAATGAAAAGAATTTCCTCCGCCGCTCTCCTGTTCACTCTTGCGGCGCAGCCGCTCGCGGCAGAGGCGCCGCCCTATACCAGCGAAGCGCCGATCGCCTATATGAAGGATCTGTCCTCCGGCGCCGTGCTGTATGACAAGGGTGGCGAGAAGCGGATGCCGCCCGCGTCCATGGCGAAGATGATGACGGCGCATGTCGCATTCCGCCTGATCCAGCGGGGCGAGTTGAAGCTGGACACGAAATTCACCGTGCGTCCGGAGACATGGCAGAAATGGCACGGCCCGCAGGCGGGATCGACCATGTTTCTTTCACCCGGCGAGCAGGTGTCGGTGAACGACCTGTTGCATGGCATCGTCACCCTATCCGGCAATGACGCCTGCGTCGTGCTGGCGGAGGGCATTGCGGGAACGGAGGAGGCCTTCGTCGCGCAGATGAACCAGGAGGCCGAGCGCATGGGCCTGACCGACAGCCATTTCGGCACGAGCAATGGCTGGCCCGACGAGGGTGTGACCTATGTCACCGCGCGCGACCTCGCCAAGCTGGCGGAAGGCACAATCCAGGAGACGCCCGACCTATATAAGCGCTTCTATGCCACCCGGTCGTTCACCTGGGGCAAGACGATGGGCGGCGCGGACATCGCGCAGGCGAACCGCAACCCGATCCTGGGCCGCATCACCGGCGCGGACGGCCTGAAAACCGGGCACACCGAAGAAGCGGGTTATGGTTTCACCGGATCGGCGGTTCAGGATGGGCGGCGGCTGGTCATGGTCGTTGCGGGTCTTACCAGCTTCAATGGCCGGATCGAGGAGTCGGTGCGGTTCATGGACTGGGGTTTCCGCGCATGGAAAGCGCAGCCCCTGTTCAAGAAGGGTGCTCTGGTCGAAACGGCCGAAGTGCAGCTTGGCGGAGCGACCGAGGTCGGCCTTGTCGCCCCGCGCGATCTCGCCGTCACGCTGCCCCGTACGGCTTCGTCCAATATCGGCGTGAAGGTGATCTATACCGGGCCGATCAAGGCGCCGATCAAGAAGGGCCAGGAAATTGCGCAACTCGTGGTTTCCACGCCAGACACGCCCGCGCAGATCATGCCGCTGGTCGCCGCCGATGACGTGACGGAGGCAGGCATGTTCGGCCGCTTGTGGAACGGCCTGAAGTCGCTGTTCGGGTGACGGGCCGCTTCATCACCCTTGAGGGCGGTGAGGGCGCGGGAAAGTCGACCCAGTTGAAGGCGCTGGCGCAAAGGTTGCGCGGCACCGGCCTTGAGGTCGTTGAAACCCGCGAGCCGGGCGGAAGCGCGGGGGCGGAAGCGATCCGCAGCCTTTTGCTCACCGGCGCGGAGGATCGCTGGAATGCGCGCGCCGAAGCTTTGCTCTTTGCCGCCGCCCGCGCCGATCATCTTGAAAAGACGATCCTTCCTGGGCTCCGCCGCGGGGCTTGGGTGTTGTCGGATCGGTTCCTCGACAGCAGCCGCGCCTATCAAAGCGGAGCGAGCGGTCTTGCCGATGCCGATATATTGGCGCTGCACCGCATTGGCAGCGAAGGATTGCTGCCCGACAGGACATTGGTCCTCACGCTGGATGAGGCGGAAGCCGCTGCCCGCGCCGCAAAGCGGGATCGTGGCGCGGCCGACCGGATCGGCGCGCGCGATACGGCATTTCACCGCCGGGTGGCGGATGCTTTTCGCGCCTATGCCTGTCAGGAACCGGGCCGCATCCGCCTGATCGATGCATCGGGGCAACCGGATGAGGTTACCGCCCGCCTCTGGGACGCCTTGTCGGACCTTATGCCATGACGCCATATTTCGGACAGGATGAGCAAGCCCGCACCCTAATGGATGCGGCCGCTGGCGGGCGAATGCATCATGGCTGGATACTCGCTGGACCGAAGGGCATAGGCAAGGCCGCCTTTGCCCGCGCCGCGGCGCTGCGGTTACTGGCTGACGCAGCAGGTCCGTCTTTTCAGTCCTCTGGGCTGGATGTGCCGGACGATCATCGGATCGCCCGCCTTTTCGTTTCGGGCGCGCACCCTGACTATGCCGAGCTGGAGCGGCTGGAAAAGGACAATGGCGACTATGCCCGCAATATCAGCGTGGACCAGGTGCGCGGACTGCAACGGCTATTCTCCAATGTGCCGTCCTTTTCCGATCGCCGCGTCATCGTCATAGACAGCGCCGACGATCTGGAGCGCGGAGCCGCCAACGCTCTGCTCAAGAATCTGGAGGAACCGCCGGCCGGAACGATTTTCCTGTTGGTGTCGCATGCGCCTGCGCGCCTTCTCCCCACCATCCGTTCGCGCTGCCGGTTATTGCGCTTCTCGCCGCTCCCCGATGATCAGATGCGGCAGGTGCTGAGGCAGAATCTGCCTGACCTTGCAGATGATGGCGAGATGGAGGCGCTGATCGCGATGGGGCAGGGGTCGCCCGGCCGCGCCCTGGAATTTGCCGGTCTCGGTCTGGCGCAGGTGGAATCGCTGATGCGCGAAATCCTGACGACCGGAGACCCCGACAATAGCCGGCGGTTGATGCTCGCGAAGATGCTGTCGCCCAAGGCCGCCCGGCCACGGTATGAGGCGCTGCTGGAACGTGGGCCCGCCTTCATCGCCGCGGCCGCTCGTGCGCGCGAGGGAAGGGCGCTTGCCACTGCCGTCGATGCGTGGGAGCAGGCGCGCAGCCTCGCGGCGGGCGCCGTCATATTGTCACTGGACCCGTCTTCTGTGGTATTCGAGCTGTGCAGCCTCATCGCTGGGATCGCTGATGTGCGAGAGGCCGCCTGACGCCGCCACGGCCCGCGCAAATCACGCGGTTATCCGCGCATAGCCGCCTTGTCCTGCGCGATTTTCGACCGTAGAGCACGACGCTATGTCAAAGCCCTTCACCCTTACGACCGCGATCAGCTATCCCAATGGCCGCCCGCATATCGGCCACGCCTATGAAGCGATTGCAAGCGACGCCATCGCACGCTTTCAACGCATGATGGGCCGCGACGTGTTTTTTCAGACCGGTACGGACGAGCATGGCCTGAAAATGGATCAGACGGCGCGGGCGAGGGGAATTGAGCCTCGCGCCCTGGCAGACGAAATGTCATCCTATTTCAAAGAAATGGATGACGCTCTGAACATCAGCTATGATCGTTTTATCCGCACCAGCGAACCCGCGCACCATCGCGCCAGCCAGGCGATCTGGCAGGCAATGGAGGCCAATGGCGATCTGTATCTCGGCCGATATGAGGGCTGGTACTCCGTTCGTGACGAAGCCTTTTATGACGAGAAGGAGCTGATCGACGGGGAGGGGGGCACAAGACTTTCGCCCCAAGGCACACCTGTCGAATGGACTGTCGAGGAGAGCTGGTTCTTCCGTCTGTCCAAATATCAGCAACCCTTGCTGGACCTCTATGCTGCGCAGCCCGATTTCATCCGCCCAGACAGCCGCCGGAATGAGATCATGCGTTTTGTCGAGGGGGGCTTAAGCGACCTCAGCGTTTCGCGCACCAGTTTTGACTGGGGCGTGAAGGTGCCTGGTGGCCACGAGAGCGACACATCCCATGTCATGTATGTCTGGGTCGATGCGCTGACCAACTATATTACAGGCTGCGGTTATCCCGACGACCCGGAACGCATGGCCCGCTATTGGGCGGAGGGCGGCGATATCATCCATATCATTGGCAAGGATATTGTGCGTTTTCATACGGTTTACTGGCCGGCCTTTCTGATGAGCGCAAAATTGCCGCTGCCGAAACAGGTGTTTGGCCATGGTTTTCTGCTCAATCGGGGGGAGAAAATGTCGAAGTCCGTCGGCAATGTCGCCGACCCGTTGGAACTGGCGGAACGGTTCGGTGTGGATCAACTCCGTTATTTCCTGCTGTCAGAAGTTACTTTCGGCAATGATGGCAGTTACAGTGCGGAGGCGATTATTGGCCGCGCCAATAGCGATCTCGCCAACAGTTTCGGCAATCTGGCGCAACGGACCCTGAGCTTCATTGCCAAGAATCTGGATGGCGCGCTGCCGGCGGGAGGCGCATCCGATCCCGCCGACGCGGAATTGCGCGATTTTGTGAGCGGCGCAGGAGCCGACTTTGCCGCCGCCATGGGCGACCTGGCGCCTTCACAAGCGATCGAGGCATGGATGAAAGCCGTATTCGCCTGTAACGCCTATATCGACGCGCAGGCGCCTTGGGCGCTGCGCAAGACCGACCCGGACAGGATGACGGCAGTGTTGGCGACGCTCTACCAGGCTATTGGCAACCTTGCGATCATCATTCAGCCAGTAATTCCGGCAAGCGCCACGGCGCTGCTTGACCAGATGGGCTTGCCCGCCGATGCGCGTGGCCGTGCCGCCATCGATGGCGCATGGTATGACGCGCTATCCTCAAGCAGTTTTATATTATCTCCTCCTAAGCCTTTGTTTCCACGCCTTGAGCTTGCAGAATCCGAGGGGTGATCCATGCTTGTCGATAGCCATTGCCACCTGAATTATAAGGGGCTGGTCGAGGACCAGCAGGCTGTGCTGGAGCGGGCGCGTGGGGCGGGGGTTGGCGTCATGCTCAACATCGCCACACGGGAAAGCGAATGGGACGCTGTGCTCGCGACGGCCGAACGTGAGGCGGATGTATGGGCCACGGTGGGTATTCATCCGCATGAGGCCGATGAGCACCCCCATATCGATACGGCCAAGCTGGTGGAGCGCGCCGCTCATCCGCGCGTCGTCGGTATCGGCGAGACCGGACTAGATTATTATTACGACCATAGCGATCGCGACCGGCAGAGGGCGTCCTTCCGCGCCCATATCGCCGCGTCCCGCGAGACCGGCCTGCCGCTTGTCGTCCATACGCGGGAGGCGGAGGAAGATACGATCGCGATATTGCGGGAGGAAATGGGGAAGGGGGCCTATACCGGCGTCATCCACTGTTTCACCGCAAGCGGCGCCTTTGCCGACATGGCGATGGAAATCGGCTTTTACATCAGCATTTCTGGCATCGTGACGTTCCGCAATGCAAAGGACTTGCAGGAAACCGCCGCCCGGTTGCCGCAGGACAGGCTACTGATCGAGACCGATTCTCCGTTCCTGTCTCCTGTCCCGCACCGGGGGAGGCCATGCGAGCCGGCTTTCGTGGCCGACACCGCACGCTTCCTCGCCGGTTTGCGTGGGGAAGATGTCGATGACCTTGCCGCCTACAGCGCGGAAAACTTCCGCAGGCTATTCGCCAAGACGGTGCAATGGGTCTGAAGGTCACGATCCTGGGTAGCGGCACCTCATCGGGTGTTCCGCGCATAGGCAATGACTGGGGCGCATGCGATCCCGCTGAACCGAAAAATCGCAGGACACGGCCTTCCATCCTTGTCGAGACGGCAAGCACCCGCCTGCTGGTTGATACCTCGCCGGATCTGCGCGAGCAGCTCCTCGCTGCTGGCGTGATCGATATCGATGCCGTTTTATGGACGCACGATCATGCCGACCACAGTCATGGCCTGGACGATGTGCGACAACTTGCGCACCACCGCCGCAGTCCCATGCCAGGCTATGCCCGCGCAGAGACGCTGAGACTATTACAGCGCCGGTTTGTTTATGCTTTTGAAGGACATGGCGGCTATCCTCCAATCATCGCTGGCCATGATCTGCCCATGGAGATCATGATCGGAGATATTATGATCCATAGCGTAGATCAGCCTCATGGCGAGATATTTTCCACTGGATTCCGGTTCGAATATGACGGAAAATCAGTGGGATATGCAACGGACTTCCATGAAGTTACGACCGCCATGGCGTCGCTGTTTGCGGATATCGACCTGTGGGTTGTCGACGGCCTGCGCCGGGAGCCACACCCAAGCCATCCGCATCTGGCGTTGACATTGGATGCCATTGCGCAGGCGAAGCCCAGCCGTGCGGTGCTGATCCATATGGATCAGAGCATGGACTATGCGACGCTGCGCGCGACGCTTCCGCCCGGTGTTGAACCTGGATATGACGGCATGGTGGTGGATCTTTCATGAGCGGCGACCAGACGGCGCAGGTGATCTGGTATGTCCTGGCGCTGACGCTCGTCGGGTCCGCATTGCTTTCGCGCCGGGTCAGCCTGAAGGGCGCGCTTGGCATGGCGTTGATATGGGTTGGCATATTCCTTCTGGTGCTAATCGCATTCAGCTACCGTCAGGAGCTGGGGCTTGTCGCTACCCGCGTTCAGACCAAGGTTACCGGCGCGCCGCGCCAGCAAATGGAAGGCAATGCTATTCGCATCGCGCTGGCGGCTGACGGCCATTATTGGGTCGAGGGCAATGTGAATGGCGTGCCCGCGCGCTTCCTGGTCGATAGCGGCGCGAGTATTACGGCGCTGTCGGAGGCTACCACGCGTCTGGCGGGCCTCATTGTCGATCAGCAGCGCATCGCGATGATGCAGACAGCCAATGGTCCGGTAGAGGCCAAATATTCGGTCGTGCCTACATTGGCGGTCGGCGCTATCAAGACAAGCGATTTGACTGTCGTCGTGTCGCCAGCTTTTGGCGAGGTCAATGTGCTCGGCATGAATTTCCTGTCACAACTGAAAAGCTGGCGTGTGGAGGATGGCGAGATGATCCTGGAGCCTAAATGACGGTTCGCTCGCCTGACACCGACCCTGCGATTATTTAACATAATATATATTATCGGATTTAGATATGCGTGATTCTCAGGGCAGTTCCAGCACTCCCCTCCCGCTTTCGGACGGTAGAGAAGCCAGCGTCGCGGACATTATGCCGCTGGCGCGTGTCATGGCGCGTTTGCGTGATCCTGTGACGGGATGCCCTTGGGACATCGAACAGAACTTCTCCACGATCGCGCCCTATACGATCGAGGAAGCCTATGAGGTCGCTGACGCCATACAGCGTGACGACATGGCCGCGCTCAAGGATGAACTGGGCGATTTGCTCCTGCAGACGGTGTTCCACGCGCGCATGGCGGAGCAGGCCGGGTATTTCGCGCTGCAGGACGTCATCGAGAATATTTGCGCCAAGATGGTCCGGCGTCATCCCCATGTGTTTGGCGATGTGCATGCGCAGGATGGTGTAGCGGCGCAAATGAACTGGGAAGCGATCAAGGCAGCCGAGCGCGCGGAGAAAGAGAGTGATCCCAGCGCCCTGGCTGGCGTTGCCATCGCGCTTCCCGCATTGTTGCGTGCGGAGAAGTTGCAGAAGCGGGCTGCGCGGACGGGATTTGATTGGCCGGATACCGGAGGGGTCATCGCCAAGATTCAGGAGGAGATTGTCGAGGTGGAGACCGCCACCTCCCCGGCGCATCGAGAGGAGGAGATCGGCGACCTGCTGTTTGCGGTCGTCAACCTTGCCCGGCATCACAGGATCGACCCGGAAACGGCGCTGCGTGGCGCGAATGTGAAGTTTGAAAAGCGGTTCAGGGCGATGGAGGATCAGGCCGGCGCTGGCTTTGCTGCCCTGTCTTTGGACGATAAAGAAAAGCTCTGGCAGGCCGCCAAGCAGGTATGACCGCCCTCTCCATTCGCCCTGCGACGTCGGATGACGCCGAAGCGATCTGGGCGATTATCGAACCTGTTATTCGTGCCGGAGACGTTTTCGCCCTTCCACGTAACATGGTTCGGGATGACGCCATAGCCTATTGGCTTGGTGGAGACCACATACCGTTCATTGCCGAAGAAAATGATGAAATTATAGGAAGTTATTATATTCGTCCCAATCAAATGGGCGGCGGCGCTCACGTCGCGAATGCGGGTTATGCGACGGCCCAAGCTGCTACCGGCAGGGGCGTGGCGCGGGCCATGTGTCTCGATTCGCTGGACGAAGCTCGCGGGCGTGGCTTCCGGGCCATGCAATTTAACTTTGTGGTGAGCAGCAATGTTCGCGCGGCCGCCCTGTGGCGGAGCCTCGGCTTTGCAGAGGTAGGGCGGCTTCCGGGCGCATTTGATCACCCTGCCCTTGGTTCCGTTGACGCGCTGGTGATGTGGCGCGCGCTTTAGTTTTCATGCCTTGCGCGCGCCAAACCGCGCCGCAGCAGCGTCGCTCAGACGAGCATCGACTTGCAAAATATCCCCCTCTCCCTTCGTAGCCAGGACTTCGCCATGCTCATGCAGCCAAGCGAGCGAGGCGCCGTCGGTGGGATCAAGCGTCAGGTGATAGACGGTACTGCCAGCGGTCAGGCTATCACTCATGCGCCGCTGGAGGCTGGCCACCCCTTCCCCAGTCATGGCCGATACGAGCGCGACATTATCCTGACGGGCAGCGACCTCACGGGCATGGGCGGCCGTTTCGGAATCGAGCAGGTCGAGTTTGTTCCATGCCTCTATGATCGGCGGTTGGCGCGTGTCGGCAGCCTCGCCGATAACGCCAAGTTCCGCCAGAACCTCCAGAACATCGGCGCGCTGCGCCTCTGTATCGGGATGGGCGACATCGCGGACGTGCACGATCAAGTCGGCGGACATCACCTCCTCCAGCGTTGCGCGGAAAGCTGCGATCAATTGGGTCGGCAGGTCCGAGACGAAACCTACCGTGTCAGACAGGATCGCTTTGTCGAGACCGGGTAGTGCGATCTGCCGCATGGTGGGGTCGAGCGTTGCGAACAACAGGTCTTCCGCCATGACGTCAGAACCCGTCAAGCGGTTGAAAAGCGTTGATTTTCCGGCGTTGGTGTAGCCGACCAAGGCGATCACCGGCCATGGCGCCTTTTGCCGCCGGGCGCGGTGAAGGCCGCGGGTGCGGGTCACCTGATCCAGTTCGCGGCGGATCTTCGCCATCCGGTCGCGGATCATCCGCCGGTCAGCCTCTATCTGGGTTTCACCGGGACCGCCGAGAAAGCCGAAACCACCCCTCTGCCTTTCAAGGTGAGTCCAGCTTCTGACGAGGCGTCCGGCCTGATAGTCGAGATGGGCAAGCTCCACCTGCAACCGCCCCTCATTGGTCGCGGCCCGTTCACCGAAGATTTCCAGGATTAGGCCGGTGCGGTCGATGACCTTAGCCTTCGTGCCCTTTTCCAGATTGCTTTGCTGGACTGGGGTCAGGGCATTGTCGACGATGACCAACTCTGCCTCATGGTCCATCGCCAGCGCGGCGATGCTGTCCACCTGCCCGCTGCCAAACAGCGTGGCCGGGCGCTTCTCCCGCACGCGAAAGCTTTGCGACGCGCGGACGTCGATGCCGATGGCGAGCGCGAGTCCCCTCGCCTCCTCCAGCCGGGCATCGACATCGCGCCGATCCGCACGCATGTCGCCATGCACCACGATGGCGCGTGCGCCGCGCGTGACCTCGTCATCGCTGTCGCGCTCGAACACACTCATGCCGATACTGCCGTGAAGGGATCAGTCCTCGCCTTCACCCTCGGCCGTGAGGTCGAGCGCATGGGCGGGCTGAACGGTCGATATGGCGTGCTTATAGACCAGTTGCACCATGCCGTCGCGTCCGAGCAGCATGCAGAACAGGTCGTAAGCGGCAATCTCACCCTGAAGCATCACGCCGTTCACGAGGAACATGGTGACGGAGTCGCCGGACTTGCGCACAGCGTTCAGGAAGATTTCCTGGAGCAGCTTGGGCTTGCGGTCATTGGCTTCGGCGCTCTTGCGCACCTCGGTCATATCCATCGGTTGCGCGGGCATAACCGTGGAGATGGCGTGCTTGTAGACGAGCTGCGATTGTCCATCGCGCCGCAGCAGAACGGAGAAGTTGTCGAACCAGGTGATGATGCCCTGAAGCTTTACGCCCTTGACCAAAAACATGGTGACGGGGGTCTTGCTCTTGCGGAGGCTGTTCAGGAAAATATCCTGAAGATTATTGAGTTTATCGGCCATGATCGAGCCTTTCCTTATTGGCGGGACGTTGCCCGCTCTCGCGCCCTTGCAGGGCATCGTGCCGTCCCCCGCGCATCGGGGGGAGCGGATCAGGTCATATCGCAATTGCGAAGGGACGTCCATCGGGCATGCAACCAGCACGTCCGGCCAATATGAATGCGTCCCCTTCTCCGTCAACCGCCATCCTTACCGTCGGTGATTCCCAGCAGCTTGAGTTTCCGGTGGAGAGCGGACCTTTCCATGCCGATGAAGGTCGCGGTGCGCGAGATATTGCCGGAAAAGCGGCGTATCTGAACCCGCAGATACTCCCGCTCGAAGCTTTCCCGCGCTTCCCTTAGCGGGGCACCCATAATGGCCCCCTGCCCCATGCTCTCGGCCGATCCGCCGCCAGTGGTTTCCGCGGGAAGCATGTCCAGCTCGATCCGTCCGATGCGGTCGCCGGGCGCCAGGATCATGGTCCGTTCGATGACATTGCGCAGTTGCCGCACATTGCCTGGCCATTCGCCAGCCTGCAGCGCAGCCATGGCGTCCGTTGCCACGTCCGGCGCGGGCACCCGCCGTTCTGCAGCGAAACGGGCGAAATAATGCTCGACCAATGGCGGAATATCGTCCCGCCGTTCCGACAGGGGGGGGATGGTGAGTGGGACGACATTAAGGCGGTAAAACAGATCCTCGCGGAAGCGCTTTTCCTCAATTTCCGACGCAAGGTCGAGAGCGGTGGAGGAGATAACGCGCACATCCACCTTGACCACCCGCTGGCCGCCGACGCGGGTGAAGCTCTGCTCAGTGAGAACGCGCAGAATCTTTCCCTGGGTGGTGATCGGCATGTCCGCTATCTCGTCCAGATAGAGGGTGCCGCCATGCGCCTGTTCAAGGAATCCGGGGCGCACCATGCCGCCCTGATCCTCTATGCCGAACAATTCCTCCTCCACTCTTTCCGGGTCCATGCGGGCGGCGGAGACGATGATAAAGGGCGCGTCGGCGCGGCCGCTCCAGGCGTGAAGCATACGGGCGGCGACTTCCTTGCCGACGCCCGCCGGACCGGAGATGAGCACCCTGCTGCCAGTGCCTGCCACTTTCTTGATGGTGGCACGCACAGTGTTGATGGCGCTGGAATTCCCGGTGAGTTCGTCATCCTGACCGACGCGGGCGCGCAGGACCTGATTTTCGCGCCGCAGCCGTTCCGTCTCCGTCGCACGGGCGACCAGGTGGAGCAGCCGGTCCGCCTCGAACGGCTTTTCAATGAAATCGGCGGCACCCCGGCGGATTGCCGCCACGGCCGTATCGATATTGCCATGACCGGAAATCATGAGAACGGGAATGGACGGATCGCGCTTCTTGATCTCCTCCAGCAGCTCAAGGCCATCCAATCGGGAGCCTTGCAACCAGACATCAAGCAAGACCAGCGAGGGCCGGCGCATGCTGAGCGCTTCGATGGCGGCGTCACTGTGGGCGGCGGTGCGAGTCTCGTACCCCTCATCCTCCAGCACGCCGGCGACGAGATCCCGGATATCCTCCTCATCGTCGACAATCAGAACATCAAGCGTCATGAGCCGTCACTATTCCTTTCACAGGTGCCGTATCCCGGCCTTCTTCCATTTTTTCCAGCGCAGTCAGGTCGAGCGAGATCGACACGCACGCGCCGCCACCAATCGCATCAGTGAATGACAATTCTCCGGCATGTTCCTCGATGATCTTCTGGACGATGGCGAGTCCAAGCCCCGTTCCCTTCGCCCGCGTTGTCATATAGGGTTCCAAAATGCGGTCCCGTTCGGGCGGCAGGCCGATGCCGTCATCAGTCACCATGATGAGCAGTTTCCCATCATCTTCGAGCGACAGGTCCATGCGCACATGGCCCGCCATGCCGCCATCCTCTCGCGCGGGTTTGGGTTCGATCGCCTCGACTGCGTTCTTGACGATGTTGGTCAGAGCCTGGGCGATCTGCCGCCGGTCGCAGACGATTTCCATGCCGCCAACGTCCGAATGAAATTCGAAAGCGATATTGGGATGCGCGACCTCGTGAAGGAACAGCGAATGGCGAGCGATATCCGCAATGGCTTCCCGCCGGAATAACGGCTTGGGCATACGCGCAAAGGACGAGAATTCGTCAACGATCCGGCGCAAGTCGCTCACCTGACGGACTATGGTGCCGGTAAGTCGAGTAAAGGTGCTGGGATCATTAGTGATCTCGCCCGCATAGCGCCGCTGCAGCCGTTCGGCGGCGAGTTGGATGGGCGTCAGCGGGTTCTTGATTTCATGAGCGATGCGGCGTGCGACATCAGACCAGGCGGCGCGGCGCTGGTCGGAGAGTTGTTGGGTGATGTCGTCAAAGGTGAGGACGTGGCCCGATGCGTCCTTCGACACCTTGACGGCAAGGGTGCGCAGGTCGCTATGCGCCCGTACCTGGACGATCGCGGCATTCTCTCCGCCATCAACCAACTCCGCCAGTTCGACAGATAGCGCCGACAGCGGCTTGCCCAGGGGGGCGTCCCCCTCCTCCACCAATATGGCGAGGGCGGAACTGTTCATCAGTCGGACCATGCCTGCCTGGTCAACCGACAGCACGCCCGCCGTTACGCCGGACAGGATTGCCTCGATGAAGGCGCGGCGATTGTCGAGTTGGCCGTTGGCGGCGACCAGCGCGCCGGTCTGCGCCTCCAGCCGCTGCGTCATGCGATTGAAGGCGCTGGCGAGAGTGCCGATCTCGTCGCGGGCATGTGGGCCGGAGACGCGGGTCGAGAGATCTCCTGCCGTGATACGGCGGGCGGCATCCACCAACTCATTCACTGGACGGACAAGCCAGTCGGCGACTTTCAGCGCGATCCAGACCGCTATGCCCACCAGGAGCAGCGATCCGAAAAACAGGGCGATGTTGAAACGAAGCTGCAACTGGCGGGAACGCGCGGCAAAGGCGTCATAGTCGGTGAGCACGGCCTGTGCTCGCTCCACCTGGCTGAACGCAGGGGCGTCGGCGTCGCGGGTGGCGTAGAGATAGATTTTCGCGTCCGGGTCGAGCAGCGTGAAGGCTTCGATTTGGTCCGGCCGCGTATTGACGACGACATTTTCTCCACCAGAAAGCTTTTCGATAACGGCCTTGGACAGGATCTGTTCTGCCGGCCGGCTGTCTGGATCGACCGTGGCGGCGGTACGCGCGACGCCGTCCTTGCCAATCTCTATGATCGCAGAGCGATTCAACTTCCGGGTTACGACCTGATAGATATAACCTTCCGCGAACTTCGGGCTGGAGACGCTTTGCTGGGCGAGATAGTCACGCAGATCGCTGGCCATCGTCAGCGTCTCGTCACCGACCTCACGGACATTTTGCTCATAATATCCGCGCGCGAAGTCGCTGGCATTCTGCAGCATCCCGCGCGCGCTGTCCGAGAACCAGAATTGCACACCGTATTGAAATAGCAGCGAAGCGAAGATCACGACCAGGAGCATCGGCACGCTGGCGATCGTTGAGAAAATGGCGACAAGTCGGACATGAAGCTGCCCGTCGCTGCCCACGGCGGAACGCGCCGCTCTACGCTTCGCCACGCGCCGTCCGAGCAGCACGAGCAAGGCGATTGCAGGCACCAGATTGGCGACGAGCAGGAGCGCAACGATTGGCGGGGTCAACAGTGTATATGATTGGCCCTGGCTGGAAACCAGCATGTAGGTAAGGCCGGCCGTGCACAGAAACAGCAATAACGTGCCGATTTCCAGCAGGACGGCAAAATCGCGCGACCGCATGCTCGCCGGCAGGAATCGACGCCAGTCCGTGGCCTCGCCATCGCCGGCAGGATCAATCGCTTCGTCCGTCATCGTTGCATCAATACAACAATAGCGTGCCCAATCAAACACAGCAATTTGCTGTCAATCTCCCGTTGGACGACAGCCTTGGCCGGTTGGTCGAAATGGACCATGGTCGGGTTATTCGCCCTGCCGGATATTCGCCGGATTGAGTCCATAGTCCGTCAGCTTTTTGCGCAGGGTGTTCCGGTTGATCCCAAGCAGACTGGCCGCGCGTATCTGATTGCCATCCACACTGCGTAAGGTTTCCCGTAGCAGCACTGGCTCAACGATCGCCAGCATATCGTCATGTAGTGTTTCCCGCGGCGTCTGGCCGACACCCAACTGGCTACGAAGCCATTCCCGCATGGACGCGGCCAGATTATCCGCACTGGCGCTGGCATGCGCGCCCGCAATGGAATCGAGCGAGAGATTTTGCCGGACGATCTCGCCCGTAATGACATTTTCCCGGCTCAGCACGGCCATACGCTGCATCAGATTCTGTAGTTCACGCACATTGCCCGGCCAATGATAGCCACCGAGCAATCCTGCGGCATCGTCGGCCAGGGTCTTGCGCGGCAGCCCCTCATTGGCAGCGATATCCAGGAAATGGCGGGCAAGGAGAGCGACATCCTCGCCGCGCTCCCGCAACGCGGGCAAGGAGATTGGGACCACGTTAAGGCGATAATAGAGATCTTCGCGAAAACGGTTCTCGGCGATCAGTGCAGGCAATTGCTGATTGGTCGCAGCGATGATGCGGACATTGACCTTGACCGGCGTTGAACCGCCAACCGTGGTAACCTCTCCCGATTGAAGCACGCGCAGCAGCCGCGTCTGGGCCTCCATGGGCATGTCGCCAATTTCGTCCAGGAACAGCGTGCCGCCCTCGGCCTGTTCGAATTTGCCGGCGGTCCGGGTATGCGCGCCGGTAAAGGCGCCGCGCTCATAGCCGAACAGTTCGGCCTCGATAAGTTCGCGGGGAATTGCGGCCATGTTGATGGCTACGAAGGGCTTTGCCCGCCGTCGGCCGAGACCGTGGATGGCCTGCGCCACCAGTTCCTTGCCGGTGCCGGACTCGCCGAGCACCAGAATGCTCAGATCGTTGGAGATGACCCTGGCGATCGTCCTGTAAACTTCCTGCATCGCCGGAGAGCGGCCAACCAGCGGCATGCCGTCGTTGCTGGCGCCGAGCGAGTCTCTTTCCTCGTCGCCATCCGACTGCTGACGGATGGTGATGGCGTCGGCCACCGCGCGGGTCAGTTCATTCAGATCGAAGGGCTTGGGAAGATATTCAAAGGCCCCCTTCTCCGTGGCGCGAACGGCAGTGTTGAGGGTGTTTTGCGCAGACAGGATGATCACGTTCATGGCCGGATCCTGCGCGATCAGATCCGCAACCCCTTCCAACCCATCCCCGTCCGGCAGCATGACGTCGGTGATGAGGACGTCCGGCGCAAAATCGCTCATAAGGGCTGTGCGCTCTCTTATGGATGCGGCGGTTTTGACCTTGTGCCCTTGACGCCGGAGCGCCTCGCCCACCACGATGCAAATGGCGGGATCGTCATCGACGACCAGAATCTTGCCGGTGGCTTGCCCCATCATCCCATCCCCATCGGAAGCAGGATGCGAAAGGTCGTCTCGCCTGCATCATCGTCCCGCATATGCTGCACAAATCCGTTCATGTCGCGCACGAGCTTGTCTACGAGCGCCAGTCCAAGCCCCTGCCCGTCGCGTTTGCCCGTGATGAAGGGATTGAAAAGATGATCCCGGATATTCTCCGGCACGCCGGGACCATTGTCGATCACCAATATCTCTATCGGCAGGACAGCATTACCCTTGCCGCTGCCCATCATGACGGAGACGCCGTGACGGAAAGCGGTGACGATGCGGACCTGCGGCTTCTCTACGCCCTCCAGCGCCTCCGCCGCATTTTTGAGGAGGTTGATCATCACCTGCACCAGCGCATCGTCATTGATGATCGCGAAAGGCAAGGAGGGATCATATCTCTTGGTGATCTTGATATTCTGACCGAACCCTGCCGATGCCAGCCGTGCGGCTCTGTCGATCAAGGGGTAAATATTCTCCGGCCCGCATGTCAGGGGACGGTCGGTCGTGAAATCCTGCATGCGGTCGATCAGCGCCGCAATCCGATCGACTTCATTGCATATGAGTTGGGTGAGGGTCGATGCGCCAGCGTCATTCTCGCTTTCCAGCAATTGGGCAGCGCCCCTGATGCCGGAGAGCGGATTCTTGATCTCATGCGCCAGTATCGCCGCGGCGCCCATGGCCGATCGCGTTCCGCCGGCTGTGCGGCGCTGAGCGATTTTCTGCGCCTCGCTCTGCACATGGATGGATACGACGCGCCAGCCCTCATGATCGGGAATTGGCGCGACCATAAGGTCGACCTCCATCGCCGCGGTCCGTCCGGCATGAACCTGCACGTCATAGGCGGAAAGCGGCTTGTCGGTGTGCCAGATATCGAAACGGCCCTGGACGTCCGCCATGCGGATGGTGCGCGTAATATCGCTGCCAACAATGGCTGATCGCGCCATATTCAGCAGGGTTTCTGCCCGGACATTGGCGTTGGCGATCCGGTTGTCCGGGTCGACCACCAGGGTCGCCACCGGATAGGCGGTTACGATATCAGCGAGCGATGGCTGCTCGCGGCCCTGTCTGCTAGGGGGGGCCGGCCCGACGGCCACCGTCAAGCGGCCGCGCGCGCCAGAAAGGGATCGTAGAAACGGGCGAGCATGGCCAGCGCCTTGTCCGCATCCGGTTCCTGATTAACGGCATTGCGAAATTCCGCCGAACCGGGCAGCCCCTTTGTGTACCAGCCGATATGCTTGCGCGCCATGTTGACGCCAGTTTCGCGCCCATAATGGTCGAGCATCGCGCGATAGTGGCCGGAGATCACCGCATATTGTTCATCGATCGATGGGTCCGGGCGGCGCTGGCCGCTGGCGAACCAGTGCATCACCTGCCCGATCAGCCAAGGCCGGCCATAAGCGCCCCGCCCGATCATGACGCCATCGGCACCGCTCTGCGCCAGCGCGGTCTCAGCATCCTCGATCGAACAGATGTCGCCATTGACGATGACCGGAAGCGAAACGGCGTCCTTGACCTTCCGTACGAACGCCCAGTCGGCAGAACCCTTATACATCTGGTTCCGGGTCCGGCCATGTACGGTGATCATCTTTGCACCAAGATCCTGCGCGATGCGGGCCAGTTCCGGGGCGTTGAGGCTGGCATGGTCCCAGCCCATGCGCATCTTGACCGTTACCGGCACATCGACAGCCTTGACGGTGGCTTCGATGAGGGCGGCGGCGAGAGGCAGGTCGCGCATCAGGGCGCTGCCCGCATCGCCATTGACGACCTTCTTCACCGGGCAGCCCATATTGATATCGATGATCGCGGCGCCCCGGTCGGCGTTAAGCTTTGCTGCCTCTGCCATCTCAACGGGCGAACATCCGGCAAGCTGCATCGACACCGGTTCCTCCACCGGGTGCCAGGCGGCCTTCTGCAATGACTGGCGGGTTTCGCGAATCATGGCCGCGGAGGCGATCATCTCGGTCACGTTGAGGCCGCAGCCATAGCGCCGCACGAGAGTACGGAACGGCATATCGGTCACGCCAGTCATTGGCGCGAGGATAACGGGGGAGTCGATAATGACGCCGCCAATGGAAATGGACTTCAACTGCTGCATTGCTCTGCCTAAAAATCAGGCAGCGCCTTAGCCTGTATAGGGCAAATCAGCAAGATACTGGCGGGACCCATCCTGCTGGGCTATGCGGCGCGTCATGACATTGGGGTCCATCGACGGCGCAACTATCGCCATTATCGTCGCAGCGGGCCGAGGCGAGCGCGCCGGTGGCGATATCCCGAAGCAATTTCGCAGGATTGGCGGCAGGGCGGTGCTGGCCCATGCCTTTGACCGGCTGGTCGAGCATAGCGAAATCGATGGGATTCTGCTTGTGACCGGTGAGGGGCAGGAACAGGCTGTCATGGAGGCGATGGGTGGGCGTAGCCCGATCGCGACCATCCTTGGCGGCGCCACCCGGCAAAAATCGGTGCGCGCCGCGCTGGAGCATCTGGCGTCGGCAGGATCACCTTCCACGGTATTGATCCATGATGCGGCGCGGCCCTTTCTTTCCTCCGCCGTTATCGACCGGCTGCTCGGCGCGTTGGATGATGCCAAGGGAGCCATTCCGGTTCTTCCGGTCGTGGATACGATTGCGCTGGGCGACAATGTCCTGGGCGAAGTTGTCGACCGGTCGGTGATCAACCGGGTGCAAACCCCTCAGGCATTTGCCTTCGCGGAAATTCTGGCCGCGCATCGGCTGTGGAGCGCTGAAACGGATGCCACCGACGATGCGCAGATATTGCGTGCGGCGGGTCATGACGTCGCGCTCGTTATGGGTGATCGAATGCTTGAGAAACTAACATTGCCGGAGGATTTCTCCGCGGCGGAGAAGGTTTTCGCCGGAAGCCGGAGCATGCGCACCGGTATGGGATATGACGTTCACCGATTGGTCGAGAAGGAAGAATTGTGGCTGTGCGGAATACAAGTTCCGCATGACAAAGGATTGTCCGGGCATAGCGACGCTGATGTAGCGTTGCATGCGCTGGTCGATGCGTTGCTGGGCGCGCTGGCCGAAGGCGATATTGGCAGCCACTTTCCGCCATCTGACCCGCAGTGGCGGGGCGCGGCGTCATGGCGTTTCCTGGAATTCGCCCGGCAGCGGGTGGAGGCGCGGGGCGGCGTGATCTCTCATGTCGACCTGACGATCATTTGCGAGCGGCCGAAGGTTGGTCCGTATCGGGATGCGATGCGGGCACGGGTTGCGGAACTGCTAGGTGTTTCGATAGGCCGGGTCAGCGTAAAGGCCACCACGACTGAACGGCTGGGTTTTACTGGCCGCGGTGAAGGCATTGCCGCACAGGCGATTGCCACCCTCTCCCTTCCCGACATAGAGTAGCCGGATGCCCGATACGATCCTTCCCCCAGAACTTGTGCGCAAGGCTCAGGATGTGGTTGCCGCCAACCGCCGGGCGGGACGCACCATTGCGGTCGCCGAAAGCTGCACAGGGGGGCTGGTGTCGGCCGCGATCACGGAAATTCCGGGATCGTCGGAGGTTTTCGACGCCGGTTTTATCACCTATTCCAACGGCATGAAGAATGAAGTCCTGAAGGTATCGCACGATGTGCTTGATACTTTCGGCGCGGTTTCCATCGCGACAGCCTGGGCGATGGCGCAGGGCGCGCTGGAGAAATCGCACGCGCATGTGGCTGTTGCGATCACCGGAGTTGCCGGTCCTGGCGGCGGGTCAGACAATAAGCCGGTGGGCACGGTCGTATTCGCGCGTGCGGAAAGAGGCTCAAGCCCGGACAATGTTGTCGCGGATATGCGGCATTTCGAAGATAATGGGCGCGGTGGCGTCCGCCTTCAGGCCGCGTTGGTCGCGCTCGATTTGCTGCTGCCAGACTCGCCCGTTCCGTAGAGCGCCACAGCCCGCGCCTCAAATGCGCCAATCATCTTGCGCAGGGCGCTGTCGAACATCTGGCCGGCGATCATCTCGAACAGCTTGTTCTTGAATTCAAACGCCACCTCGAAATCAACCAGCACGCCGTCCCCGTCATCCGGCCGGAAGCGCCAATGGTTGTGAAGATGCTTGAGAGGGCCATCGACATAATCGACATGGATCTCCTCCGGGCGGCGCTTGTTGACCTTTGACGTCACCGTCTCCCGCAGGCCCTTGAAGCCCACGATCATGTCCGCGACCATTTCGGTCTCGCTATCCGAGCGCACCCGGATCGCGCTTACCCAAGGCAGGAAGTCTTCGTAGCGCTGGACGTCCGCGACAAGGTCGAACATCTGTTCAGGAGTATAGGGAAGACGCCGCGTTTCCTTATGCGTGGGCATTGGCGGCCTTTGCCAGTTGCGCCTCGCGCGCGGCGCGCATTTCCGCGAAATCCTTGCCCGCATGATAGCTGGACCGGGTGAGCGGACTGGCGGCGACCTGCAGGAAGCCCTTCGCCCGCGCGATTGCGGCATAGGCGTTGAAGGTCTGCGGGGTCACGAAATCCATGACCTTGGCGTGCTTCGGCGTGGGCTGCAGATACTGGCCCATGGTCAGGAAATCGATATCGGCCGAGCGCATATCGTCCATCACCTGATGCACCTCCAGCCGTTCCTCGCCCAATCCGACCATGATGCCGGACTTGGTGAAGATGGACGGATCAAGCCGCTTCACCATCTCCAGCAGACGGAGCGAGGCATAATAGCGCGCGCCGGGCCGGATCGTCGGATACAGGCGGGGGACGGTTTCCAGATTATGATTATAGACGTCCGGCCGCGCCTCCACGATGGCGGCTACGGCGGCCTCATGTTTGTTGCGGAAGTCAGGCGTCAGGATTTCGATCGTCGTGTCCGGCGTCGTTCGGCGCAGTTCATTGATAACCTTGACGAATTGTGATGCGCCGCCGTCCGGCAGATCGTCCCGGTCGACCGAGGTGATGACGATATGCTCCAGGCCCATTTCCGCAGCAGCCTCCGCCAGATGCATCGGCTCCAGCGGATCGACCCGGCGGGGCATGCCTGTCTTGACGTTGCAGAAGGCGCAGGCGCGGGTGCAGGTGTCGCCCAGGATCATCACCGTGGCGTGCTTTTTGCTCCAGCATTCGCCGATATTGGGGCATGCGGCCTCCTCGCAGACGGTCGCAAGGCCCTTTTCGCGCATCAATTTCTTGGTTTCGACATAGCCGGGGCTGGTCGGCGCTTTCACGCGAATCCAGTCGGGCTTGCGCTGGCGGGGCTGCGGCGTGTCGATGCGGGAGATTTCGTTCATTGCGTTCACATAGCGATCCCCATCGAGTCTTGCCAGTGCCGCGCGCGCATCCTAACGCCTGTGCCAGTTAGGAGCATCTACGATGACCGATTTCAATGGCATGCTGGCCGGTTACCGGCGTTTTCGCGAAACAGGCTGGGCGCAGCAGCGTGAACGCTGGGACGAACTGAGCGAAGGGCAAAGCCCCAAGGTGATGGTGATCGCCTGCTCCGACAGCCGGGTCGATCCGACGCAGATATTCGACACCAGTCCCGGCGAGATTTTCGTCGTACGGAATGTGGCTGCGCTGGTTCCTCCTTTTGAGACCAATCCCGGCCACCATGGCGTGTCTGCGGCGCTGGAGTTTGCGGTGCAGGTGCTGAAGGTCGGCGAGATCGTGGTGATGGGCCACGGAAAATGCGGCGGATGCAAGGCCGCGCTGAGCCAGGAGCTGAAGGATGCCCCTCCCGGCGAAGGCGGCTTCATCGCCAACTGGATCGACCTTCTGGACGGCGCACGGGAGAAGGTGGTTGCCGAATATGGTGATGACCGGGGCCGCGATGCGCACCGGGCGATGGAGCAGGAAGGCGTGAAGGTGTCGCTCGACAATCTGCGCACCTTCCCCTGCGTCCGGTCCAAGGAACGCAATGGTAGCCTGAAGCTGGTCGGCGCGTTCTTCGCGATCGCGGACGGACAATTGCATGTGCTGGACGAACAGAGCGGCGCGTTCTCGCCCGCCTGAGCCGGTTCCGGCAGGAGAGGATAAGCCATGTCGTCCAACGGAGCGCCCAGCGGCAATGTCGCCCTGCTGATCGATGCGGACAATGCGTCGGCGGCGCATTTCGACCCGGTGCTGACCGTACTGGCAGAGCTGGGCACGGTGAATATCCGCCGCGCCTATGGCAATTGGAGCAAGCCCGCGCTCAAGACATGGGCGAACCTGTCCATTACCCAGGCGATCGAGCCGCAACAGCAGTTCGACCTGACCAAAGGCAAGAACGCCACCGATATGAAGATGACGATCGACGCCATGGACCTGCTGTTCAGCGGCCGGGTTCAGGGTTTCGGCCTGATGTCGAGTGACAGCGACTTTACGCCACTGGTCACGCGGATCAGGCAGGATGGCATTCCCGTCTATGGCTTCGGCACCGCCAATACGCCGGAGGGATTCCGGCGGGCCTGCACGCGGTTTATCGACGTTGCCGCGCTGGGTGGGCGAGAGACGGCCCCTGCCGAAGCCTCCCAGGAATTGACGGCGGGCGCGGCGGAGGCCCCTGCCCCGCTCAAGCTTGATGATGAACTTATCAAGCTGCTGGTCGATGCTTATGACAGCGCCAAGCGGGACGAACGGGGCTTTGCGCTGCTCGGCACGGTGGGTCAGCTCGCGGGGAACCGGTCCAGCTTTGATTCGCGCAATTATGGCTTCAAGCGGCTGTCCGACCTTATGGAAGCCGTGCCCAATTTCGTCACGGAAAAGCGCGAGGGCGGGCAAGTCTATGTAAAGCGGGTGCGGTAAGTGGCCGTAATCGCCCGGCATCTGTTGATAAGCGGCAGAGTGCAAGGCGTGTTTTACCGCAACTGGACGGTGGACACCGCCAAGGGACTGGGCCTGACCGGATGGGTGCGGAACCGGATGGACGGGTCCGTCGAGGCGGTGGTGCAGGGCGAAGCCGATGTGGTCGAGCGGTTTGTCGCGCTGGCGCATGACGGGCCATCGGCGGCGCGGGTCGCCGGGATTGCAGTAAGCGATGCCGCCATGACCGAACTGACGGGATTTGAGAAGCGCGCCACGGTGTGACAGCCCGGCTTCCGGCCGGATTGGCAAGGATACAACAGCCTTCACTTTCCCGCGCCTTCGGGTCGCCCGGCCGTCTCCTGCCCCTCGATTGAAAAGAGGATGATCGAGCGAAGTTGCGGAAGTTGCGGGTTGTGACGCGTTTCGAGCGGCAAAGTCGCAGAAAAGTCGCATGTTGGTCTCACATACGTCGCGTGTGCGTCTCATGTAGGTCGCACTCAGGCCCGCCTCCTTCGTCATCCCGCACCTGATGCGGGATCTATTGGCTCCACGACGGCGTGACTACACAAGCGCCTGCGCCCATGGATCCCGGATCAAGTCCGGGATGACGGCGGTTTATTAGACCGAACGATGTCCGCACCTGTTCGTGATTTGTCGTTCCTATCAGCGGATCGTGGATGCCATTCCATGCGCGAGAGTAGAGCATCGAGGCCAGTGTGTAGGACAGGAATTTGGCTTTTTCCGCTGGGTCTCAAACAACCAGACGCGGACGTTTTGAATAGCATTGTGCTCCTGCGGAGGCAGGAGCCTAGGGTTATATCGTACTACCGCAACCCTGGGTTCCTGCGTGCGCAGGAACACGTCGCTTTTGAAAAGCGGTCAGTCCCCTCTCCACCCCTTCGTCATCCCGCACCTGATGCGGGATCTATTGGCTCCACGCCGGCGTGACCGCACAAGCGCCTGCGCTCATGGATCCCGGATCAAATCCGGGATGGCGGCGGTTTATTGGACCGAACGACGTTCGCCGGCCCTCTATCCCGCCTCTAACGCGTCAGCTTCTTATAGGCCAACCGGGTTGGGCGATCCGCCGCGTCGCCCAGGCGGCGGCGCTTGTCTTCCTCATAGGCTTCGAAATTGCCTTCGAACCATTCGACATGGCTATCGCCCTCAAAGGCGAGGATGTGTGTCGCCAAGCGGTCAAGGAAGAAGCGGTCGTGGCTGATGACCACGGCGCACCCGGCGAAATTCTCGATCGCTTCCTCAAGCGCGCCCAGCGTTTCCACGTCGAGGTCGTTGGTCGGTTCGTCGAGCAGCAGGACGTTGCCGCCCTTTTTCAGCATCTTGGCGATGTGGACGCGGTTGCGCTCACCGCCGGACAGCTTGCCGACATTCTTCTGCTGATCCTGCCCCTTGAAGTTGAACGCGCCGACATAGGCGCGGGTCGACATGTCGTGGCCGTTGACCTTCACATAGTCGAGGCCGTCCGAAATCTCCTCCCAGACATTCTTCGACCCGTCGAGATGGTCGCGGCTCTGATCGACATAGCCGAGGCGCACGGTCGAACCGATGTCGATCTCACCGGAATCGGGCTGCTCCTGACCGGTGAGGAGCTTGAACAGGGTCGATTTACCCGCGCCGTTCGGACCGATCACGCCCACAATGCCGCCCGGCGGCAGCAGGAAGGAGAGGTTTTCGAAAAGCAGCTTGTCGCCATAGGCCTTGGAGATGTTCTTGGCCTCGATCACCTTGCCGCCAAGGCGCTCAGGCACCTGGATGACGATCTGGGCCTTGCCGGGCGAGCGATTTTCCTGACCAGCGACCAGTTCCTCGAACTTCCGGATACGGGCCTTCGATTTGGTCTGACGCCCCTTCACGCCGGCGCGAATCCACTCCAGCTCGTCATTGATCGCCTTCTGGCGGCCGGTGGCCTCGCGGTCCTCCTGCTCTAGACGCTTGGCCTTCTTCTCCAGATAGGTGGAGTAGTTGCCCTCGTACGGGAAATATTTCCCGCGATCGAGTTCCAGGATCCAGCCGACGACATTGTCGAGGAAGTATCGGTCGTGGGTGATCATCAGCACCGAACCCGCATATTCCTTCAGATGGTTTTCCAGCCAGGTGACGCTTTCGGCGTCGAGATGGTTGGTCGGTTCGTCCAGCAGCAGGATGTCCGGCTTCTGGATCAGCAGGCGGGTGAGCGCGATGCGGCGCTTTTCACCGCCCGACAGGTTCTCGACGCTCCAGTCCGACGGCGGGCAGCGCAGGGCCTCCATCGCGATTTCCAACTGGTTGTCGAGCGTCCAGCCGTCAACGGCGTCGATCTGCTCCTGCAGCGTGCCCATTTCCTCCATCAGGGCGTCGAAATCGACGTCCTCCGGCGGATCGGCCATGATCATGCTGATCTCGTTGAACCGGTCCATCTTGTCCGCGATGTCGCGCGCGCCGTCCTTGACGTTTTCCAGCACCGTCTTGTTCGGGTCGAGCTGCGGCTCCTGCGGCAGATAGCCGACGGTGATATTCTCGCCCGGCCACGCCTCACCGCTGAAATCCTTGTCGATGCCGGCCATGATCTTGATCAGGGTCGACTTGCCCGCGCCGTTGGGGCCGACAATGCCGATCTTGGACCCGCGATAGAATTGCAGGTTGATGTTGCTCAGCACCGGCTTCGCGGCGCCGGGGAAGCTCTTGGTCATGCTCTTCATGACATAGGCGTATTGCGAGGAGGCGGACATGGGTTCGGCTGCTCCGGAATGTGCGGATAGGGGGAATCCGGGCCGAGTTAGCGAAGGCGGGGCGCGTTGGCAAATGGCGAAATGCCGGTTAGCATGGCCGCCATGCAGAAAATCGCCCTCCCCGCCGCCGCCCTGTCCCTCCTCATCGCCAGCCTCGCCCATGCCGCTCCGCCTGCTCTCGACAAGGGGCCGGATATGGTCCCCGCCACCCTCTCCAATGTGGCGGCGATGCGCGAGGCGGCGTTGCGTGACGATGTGGCCATGGACATTATCGAGGGGCTGACGACCGAAGTCGGACCCCGCCCGGCCGCAACGGCAAAAGAAGCGGAGGCAAGGACCTGGGCCGCCGCGAAGCTGAAGGCGCTGGGTTTCAGCAATGTGCGGATCGAAACCTATATGATGCCCGCCTGGGTGCGCGGCGAGGAGGAGGCGAGCATCGTCGCCCCCTTCCCGCAAAAGCTGATCGTCGCGGCGCTGGGCAACAGCGGGTCGACCGGCAAGAAGGGGCTTGAAGCCGAAATCGTCTATTTCCCGACGGTCGCCGATCTTCAGGCCGCGCCGGACGGCAGCCTGAAAGGCAAGATCGCCTTCGTCAGCAACCAGATGATGCCGACACAGGATGGGTCGAGCTATGGCGCTTATGGCATGGCGCGCTTCGTGGGGCCGAACATGGCGGCCAAGAAGGGCGCGGCGGCGATCGTCATCAAATCGATCGGCACAGACCGTCATCGCATGCCGCATACCGGCGTCACCCGGTTCGAGGAGGGCGTGCAGCCGATTCCCGCGGCCGCCCTGTCCGGCCCCGACGCCGATCAGATCGAACGCATGGTCAAGCGCGGCAAGCCGATTACGATGAAGCTGCTGCTGACGCCGCAATTCAATGGCAAGCAGGAATCGGGCAATGTCATTGCCGAAGTTCCGGGCAGCGATCCCTCGGCTGGCATCATCATGGTGGCCGGCCATCTCGACAGTTGGGATCTGGGCACCGGCGCCATCGACGATGCGGCGGGCGTCGCCATCGTCAGCGCGGCGGCGAAGCGCATCATGGACGCCGGAACCCCGCGCCGGACCATCCGCGTCCTTCTCGCCGGGGCGGAGGAAGTCGGGTCGTATGGCGGCAACGCCTATTTCGAAGCGCACAAGAGCGAACTGCATGTCCTGACGTCTGAATCGGATTTCGGCGCGGATCGCATCTGGCGCGTCGACTTCGCCTTCCCCGAATCCGCCAAGGCGGTTGCGGACCGAATCGCAACAGCGCTCATCCCCCTTGGGATCGGCAAGGGAGAGCATCCGGCGTCCGGCGGCGCGGACAATGCGCTGTTCGTGAAAGCCGGAGTCGCGACGGTCGATCTGCAGCAGGACGGCACCCGTTATTTCGATCTGCATCACACCGCAGATGACACGTTCGACAAGGTCGATCCGCAACAGGTGCGGCAGAATGTGGCGGCCTGGACCGCCATGCTGGCAGTGGCCGCCAATGCCCCGGAAAGCCTGTCCGCAAAGTGAAGTTTGCTGATAGACAACATGTCATCGCCGCTAACCTTCGTTTCATCGACCCAAAAAAACATTGATTTGTGCACCGCACACGGTAATGCCGGTCACTCGCGTCGGGCCTGAAACGTCCGCGCGGCAAATGCTATGGGAGCCATACAAGATGAAGAAGATCGCCATTGTTTTCGCTTCGGCCGGCCTGATGGCGCTCGCCGCTTGCGGTGGGACGCCCGCCAACGAGACCGCGAACGCTTCTAACGAAGCCATCGAAAATGTTGTGGACAACGCCGCTGCTGTTGCAGACAACGCCGCTGACGTGGCTGCGAACGCTGCAAATGTTGCGGAGAACGCTGCCAACGCGATGTAATTTCGCGTCAGCACAGTTTTCGGAAAAGGGGTGGACCGCTCATATGGTCCGCCCCTTTTTCATTTCCGGGCAAGGGTCTTCTTGCAACCGGGCATATGCTGAAGAACATTATGCCCCGCGACGCGATTCCGCGCTTCGGAAAGGGACGTAATGAGAATTGCCGTGATTGCGCTGTGGCTTCTGCTGACGGCGATTGCTCCTCCGGTCTTGGCGGGAGAGCGCGACGGAACGAAACGCACCGCCATCATGATCGCCTTCCCCCCGGAGCGCGCCGCTTTGGAAGGCGCGATAGCCGATCGCAGGGACGAAACCGTCAACGGCAAGATTATCGTCACGGGCACGCTCGCGGGCAAACCAGTAATCCTGATGGAAAGCGGCGTAAGCATGGTCAACGCCGCCATGAACGCGCAGTTGCTGATCGACCGTTTCGCCGTGTCCCGCATCCTGTTTTCCGGCATTGCCGGCGGAGTCGACCCGTCCCTGCATATTGGCGATGTCGTCATCCCGGACAGTTGGGGACAATATCTGGAAGTGCTGATGGCGCGCGAAACGGCGGACGGTTTTGCCCCCGTCGCGGCGCTCACTGACGGCGGCAGGCCCAATTACGGCATGATGCACCCCCGGCTGGTCACCACCAGCAGCACGGCCACGGGGCCTGTGACGCGCGCATCCTTTTCCGTCGACCCCACCCTTCTCGCTTTGGCAAGCAAGGTCGCCGGGGAGATTCGGCTGAACCAGTGCGCGGCGGCGGCGCAGCAATGCCTGGACCGGAAGCCTGTAATCGTGGTTGGCGGGCAAGGCATTAGCGGTCCGGCCTTTGTCGATAACGCTGCGTACAGAAGCTATCTGTTCGACACATATCGTGCCCGCGTGCTGGATATGGAGAGCGCCGCTGTCGCGCAGGTCGCCTTCGCCAATGGCATCCCCTTCCTTGGGTTTCGCAGCTTATCCGATCTGGCCGGAGGGGATGCGGAGGCGAACCAGATGCACGCATTCATGGCCCTGGCGTCCGCCAATTCCGCGGCGGTGATCACGGCTTTTTTGGCTGCCCTGCCCGACTAACCCATATGGAATCACTACGGCCTGAGCCGTCCTTCAATCTCGAATAGCTATGTCGAGGGGCGTATCTGGAGGCTTCCTGATATTGGAGGATGCCTTGCCACATTCGCGCAACCCGATCGGCGTCGATATCACCCTTCGCCTCTGCGGCGCGTCCATGCTTGCAGCGGTTTGGTTCGCAGGGCGATCATTCTCCCCGATTGTTACCGCCAGCCGTCCCGAAACAGTGTCTCCGCCGGAACTGGCGATAGCCATGGCCCTGTTCCTGTCGGCGAGCATCAGCGCTGTGCTGATGATGCTGGGCCTGCACCTGTTCGATCATGTCGAGGTGGCGGAACGCTGGAGATACTGACCGGAGGGACCCACCCCTCCCCACCAAAAAAAAGTGGCAGGAAACCAAGGGATTTCCTGCCACAGTCTACCCACTCGGAGGAGCCGGGATCAGTATTTCACGCGCAAACGTGCATACCAAAAGCCACCGTTGATCCCGAAGGGACCCCCGTTGCGTGGATAGACTTGCCCGTCGGCAAGACTGTTGGTGGATAGGAAAATCGGGTTGGTCGCCGATGCTGTGATCCGTTCAGGATAGGTGTTGAACAGATTATTTGCGCCGACCGTCAGCGTGTAGCGATCCTGGAAGGTGTAGCTGACGTCCAGATCGGTCGTGAACTTCGAACTGAAGCGTTGACCCGGATAGTCGGTCTCCACCTGCCACCAGCTATGATAATTTTCACGCGCATTGATCGTGAAATCGCCGATGGTCCAGTTCGCGGCGAGATTGGCCCTGTGGTTGGGCGCCAGATGCGCGACATTGACGATCTGGTCCGCGCCGATGACGGCGGGATCATAATTGCTCACTTTGCTCTTATTATAGTTATAGGCCAGTGTGAGGTTCAGCTTGCCGCCCGCCAGATCGGTCCGGTAGGTGCCGACGACATCGACGCCGCGCGTGATCGTATCAAAAGCATTGGTGAAATAATTGACGTCGCCTCCCGCACCGACAGCGGCAAGCGCCGGTAGCGCGGCAATGTCTGCGGCGGTGACGCTGAATGTCTGGGAGATGCCGATCCGGTCCCGCACCTTGATGATGTAGCCGTCCACGGTGAGCGTGAAGGCCGGTGCGGGGTTCAGGACGACGCCAAGGCCGAAATTGGTCGCTTTTGCCGGTTTGAGCGGTTGACCGCCGTAGAATTGGGCGATCTGGCTGGTGACGGGGTAAGTGCCGGTCTGAACCTGGTTACCGGCGCGGAAGTTTGTGGTCAGGATCTGCACGCTGTTCTGCCCCGGCGAAGGCGCATGAAAGCCGGTGCCGACAGTGCCGCGAAGCGAAAGCCCGTCGGAGAATTTATAGATCGCATTCGCCTTGCCGACTGTGGCGCTGCCGAAGCTGTCATAATGTTCGTAGCGTCCCGCAACGCCAACGGTCAGGCGATCCGTGATGTCGGTTTCCGCCGCGCCATAGAAGCCATAGCTTTTCTGCGAGTAGGAACCGGCCGCCTGCGGACTGGTGCCGCCATATCCGCTGGCCGCAGGAGGCATGGTGACGGTGGAATCGAAGGCATAGGTCCCAGGACCGGTCGGCACGTAGAGATTTTGCACGGCATACGGCCCGGCGGCGTAGGATTGAAGATCGCCCTCGGTCTGTTCGTAGGTTTCCTTTCGATATTCGGCGCCGAAGGCCAGCGTTACGGGGCTGGCCAGGCCGGCTAGCTCGACGGGATAGGTGAGGTCGAGCGTTGCGGTGAATTCCTTCTGGATCAATTTGCCGAATTCAAATTCGGTCTGAGTTTGCGGCCCGAAGGACGGACTGAGCGAGTTATACATGGAAAGGTCGAGCGAATTGCGCGCGAGGCTGGCGGCGATGTCCCAGGTGAAGCCTGAATCCGCCTTGCCCTTATAGCCCAGCGTTCCATAGGCCTGATCGGTGATGCCGATGAAGCGCGGCGTAAAGCCCGCGGGATACAGCGCCGTGAAGTTGTAGACGTTTCCGTCTTTCACGAAACCTCCCGCCGGGCAGGACGCATTGCCGGCCGGGCATTGGGTCAGATAGATGGGATGGGCGAATGCCGAATTGGCGCCCAGGTCGGTCAGCGTAGTCGTCGCGCCATTGTCGATCTGCAATCCGGTCGCGCTGATTGGGGAACGGTAGTTGAAGCTCTGATCGCCTTTCGAATGCGCCACGTTCACAAACAGATAAAGGTTGCTGTTGTCGGTGACGTCCAAGCCGGAATTCAGGAGCAGCTTATAGCCCTTGCTGGGCGATGATCCCCAGATCTGGACCGGGCCGGGATAATTGGGAAGCTGCGTCGCCAGTGACGGATTATTCTGAGCGAACACCAGCGCGATGGGGCGGGTCTCCCCGCGGCTCGTGCCATTGTCGTCAAAATATTCGCCGCTGAGGTTGATGAAGCCGATCTCGCCAAGCTTCACACCCGCATTCGCGGCGATCTGGCGGCTCTTTCCGTCTCCGCCATTGTCATAATATTGGCCGTAGCGCGCCTGGATTTCCAATCCGGCGTCTTCACGCAGGCCATAGTTGAGCACGCCTGCGATTGCATCCGACCCATATTGCGCTGTTGCGCCGTCGCGAAGCACCTGGAGATTGTTGATCGCGATCGCTGGGATGGCCGAGATGTCCGACCCCTGCGAGCCGAAGGACAGGCCAGTGTCGCCGCCGACAAACACCTGCACCAGCGCCGAGCGGTTATACCGCTTGCCGTTGAGCATCACGAGAACCTCGTCGCCCGGCAGGCCGCGCAGAGACGGGGCGCGTACGAAAGTGGAGGCGTCCGAAATGGTGTTCTGGCCGACGAAGAAGGACGGGATGATGTTCTTCACCGCGTCCAGCATGTTGGCGGCCGGCTGGGACGTGATTTCCTGAGCGCTGATCACATCGACCGGAGAGGCCGAATTGGTGGCGCTGCGGTCTGTCCGCCGCGTGCCGATAACGACGATCTGTTCGCTGTCCGCAGTCCCTGCGCCGCTTGCCGGAGGCGCCGATTGCGCGAGGGCCGGCATCCCCGAAACCGCCGCGGCGGCCAGCATGCTGGTGCCCAGCAGCCTGGCGGCCACCGTTCCCCTTGTCATATGTCTGATCATATATTCCCTCCCTTAAATATGCTCGCATGTGAGCAGTCCGTTGTTCTTCGCTGCGAACGGCCTTTGTATTTTTCTATTCGGGATTTGCCGGACGACCCTGAACCGGCCGGGTGGCGGCCAGCAGGATTCCGGCGATGATCTGCCGGTGAACATTCACTCTCAGGAGCGACATTTTCCGGGTCTCCATGATGCGATTCACGGGGACAGTATGAGCAATATGTAGGGAAAGGTGCTTTCTAACTTTGCATTCGATTTGTTGGGTCTGGACAAATATCCAGGCATATGCGCTATTCCGGGCGCATCATTTCAAAGAAAATCGGAAGCTTCTTTCATGACCAAATTGGACCGAATCGATTTCCGCATGCTGCGCCTGCTGCAGACCGACGGACGCCTGACAAATGCCGAGCTGGCGCAGCGCGTCAGCGTGAGCGCAGCCACCTGTCACCGGCGTTCGCAACGGCTTTTCGAGGAGGGATATATCACGGGAGTCCGCGCGGAAATCTCGCCATCGGCTGTCGGGCTTGGCGCACTGGTAATGGTCGGCGTTGTGCTCGACCGGTCGACTCCCGACAGCTTTGCCGAGTTCGAAGCCGCGATAGTGCGGATGGACGAAGTGCTCGACTGCAATCTGGTTGCAGGAGACTTTGATTATCTGTTGAAGATCCGGGTCCGCGATATGGTGGATTTCAACAAGCTGCACGGGCAGCATCTGATCGCGCTTCCCGGCGTCCGGCAGACGCGCACCTTCTTCGTCATGAAAGAGGTGAAGGAGAATGCGCCCCTGCCATTCTAGAGGCTGGGGCGTACAGCCCGGCTATTTCGGATCGGGATGGCGCTTCAAAGCAAATATTTCCGGCCCCAATTCCGGCCCCAATTCCGGCCATCGCAGCGGTGCAGCGCGCGATGGCCGGGCGGGATCGCGTTCGCTCCCTAAAAGCGCTCGCCGACCAATTCCTCGCTCTTGGCCCAGAGCGCCCTGGCGTTGTCCGGGTCCAGCGCATAGGGTTCATAGCCTTCCAGGATATCCACCGAGACACTCAGCGCCGCGACATGGCAATCCTCGCAATAGCGCCCGCCGATCTCATCGGCGTCGGCCTTGAACCCGGCCCAGACGGACGTTGCCGCGCCCTGGGGGACGGTCTTGAACTTGAATGGCGAACCCTTGGCCTCCGCTTCCTTCAGGCTTTCGACCAGGGCGTTCATGTCCGCTTCGCTCATATAGCGGCCAAGCTCAGTCTGGATGCCGCCGGGATGCACCGCTGCAGCGCGCACGCCACGGCCGCGATGCCGCCTGTCAAACTCGACCGCGAACAGGATGTTGGCGGTCTTTGAACGGCCATAGGCCCCAAAAGGCGTATATTCCGTGCTGTCGAAATTCGGATCGTCTAGATTGACGTCGGAATAGCAGTGCCCGGCGGACGAGAGATTCACCAGACGCCCGCCATCCTTGATGAGACCGGCGATGCGGTTCACCAGAACGAAGTGGCCAAGATGGTTGACGCCGAACTGCATTTCAAAACCGTCGGCGGTTTCGCGCTTCTCCGGCATCGCCATGACGCCGGCATTGGCGATGATGGCATCGAAGCGGTCCCCCTTCGCATTCAGCGCGTCGGTGCAGGCGCGCACGCTGGCGAGCGAGGACAGGTCGCATTCCACAAATTCCAGCGTTCCGGGACCCTCGATCCCGGCAGTGGCGCGACGCGCCTTGTCCAGATCGCGGACGCTGCCCACGACATTGGCGCCATGGGCGACGAGGGTGCGCGCCGTTTCCACGCCAAGACCGGCGGAAACGCCGGTTACCAGAACGCGCTTGCCGGAAAGATCAATGCCCTCCAGCACCTCGTCGGTCGTCGAGTCCGGGCCAAAGCCTGTAAAAATGTCAGTCATGAACGCCTCCTTCAAACTTTCTCCCAGATAGGCTTTTCACGCGCATTCGGAGCGCCCGATGCTGCCCGATCCTTGCCTGATCCTCTCAATCGCTGTTTCTGCACGCTTGCCTTTGCGTCGTCTCGCGCCGATCTAAATGCCCATGCAGATGATTCTGGAGGAGATGCGGGCGCTGGTCGCGCGTCATGCGGGGAAGCCGGCGCCGCCGCGCCTGCCGCTGAGCGTGGGGCAGGCGTTCGAGCCGACGCCGCTGACTCACGGCCTCTACAAGCCGATGCTCTATTTCGTGCTTCAGGGCGCCAAGCGGGTGATCATTGGCGGCCGGACGCTGGAGTATCGCGCCGGAGAATTGCTCGTCGCCTCCATCGATCTGCCGGTGATCGGCCAGGTGATAGAAGCCAGCCCGGAGAAGCCGCTGATGATCGTGGCGCTGGCGCTCGATCCGGCATCGATTGCGGCGCTGCTGATCGATATGCCGAATAGCGGAGAAAGCGCCGCCGAAGCCGGGATCAGCATCAGCCCGATTACCCCCGGACTGATCGATCCCCTGCTGCGCATCGCGCGCCTTCTGGATGCGCCGGAGGATGTGCCAGTCATGGCGCCGATGCTTGAGCGCGAGATACTTTACCGCGTCCTGCAGGGGCCGCAGGGACCGATATTGCGCCAGATCGCGCAATCGGACAGCCGCCTGTCGCGCATAAGGCGCGCGATCGACTGGATCGGGCAGAATTACGCCGACTCCCTCAAGATCGATCATCTGGCCAGTCTGGCCGGGATGAGCGCATCGTCCTTTCACCGGCATTTCAAGGCGGTGACGGCGATGAGTCCCCTCGCCTATCAAAAGAGCATCCGCCTGCAGGAAGCGCGCCGCCGCCTGATCATGGCCCCTGCAGAGGCGGCGCGGGTGGCCTATGCCGTTGGCTATGAAAGCCCGTCCCAGTTCAGCCGGGAATATACCCGCCTGTTCGGCCTCCCTCCCCTGCGCGACGCCGCGCGGCTGTTGCATGGCGGCGGACTCGCGGAAGCGTGAGGGATCGTTCGGCCGGGCTGGCGAAGGCTATTCCGGAGAGTATCCGCCCAACCCGGCCGTGAGGCGCAATACCGCATGAATGGCGATATCAGAACTGGTCGAGATCCCGGCCGGCGACCACGGGTCCGTTATAATATTTCCGCACGCCGGCAAGGAATGGCGCCGCTGCGCCTTCGCGATCCAGAGCGAACGCCATATGGTTGAGCACGACCATTTTGACTTTTGCGGCCGCCGCCAGCTTGCCGACCTCCTCCGGGATAAGATGTTCCCGGGTGTGGTGCGCGACGATCCCTTCCAGATCGCGGCCCGTCCTGCCCTGAGCCTTGGCCACCTCAACTGCGTGGTCGAGATCGATGATCTCGCTGACCAGAATGTCCGCGCCTTCCGCAAGCCTGACCACGGCGGGCGAAGGGCCGGTGTCGCCCGTGAACACGATGACGCGATCCTTCGTTTCGAACCTGTAGGCGTAGGCGCGCACCTTGCCATAGGGCTGATCGGGCACGGGCACGGCGTCGAAATGGCTGTTGGCGACGGCTGTCACCGTCACATCGCCATCCTTGTAGACGATAGTCGGCTTGTCCGCCTCGACCGGTTTGGCGACGGCGGTCCTCATCCAGTCGGGCGCGCCCGGCGTGATCGCTTCATAGAGCGTTTTCGACGTCCGGTTCGCGTTCAGCGCATCCGCCACGATCGCCTGAGTGCCGGCGGGGCCGATCACCTCGATCGGCTTGCCGGTCGGCATCGTCCAGGCGAAGGCGAAAAGCGAACCAAGCCCCGCCGTATGGTCGAAATGCAGGTGGGTCAGGAACACCTTTTCGATCTCGCTGGCCTGAACGCCCGCTTCCTGAAGGCGGCGCACCGTCCCCTCCCCGGCATCGATCAGGAAATGCCGTCCATTGACCGTCAACATCGACGAGGGCTGCGACCGGTATGTGCGGATGATCGGGCCGCCCGCGGTGCCCAAAAGGGTCAATGTCGTCGCCTGTGGCGCACCTCCGCCGGTTTCGGCGGCGGGCGCGGCGGCCCATGCGCCAGCGCCGAGCGTGAGCGGCAACATAAGTATCGAAAATTTACGCCAGAACGGCATGTGCGCCTCCAGAGAAAAAGCGGCCCTCCATGAGAGGAGGTGGGAGGGCCGAAGCTGAGATCAGTATTTGACGTTCAATTGCAGGCCGAACGACCGGGGCGGATCGGCCATTGCCTGGATCGATCCGGGAGAACTGGGCACGAACTGGCGGTAGGACGCCGTCAGCTTGTCGGTCAGGTTCCGGCCGACGATCGCGAGTTGCCACAGCTTGTCCTGACGTCCGAACGCCAGTCGCGCGTCCCACTTAGCGAAGCCCGGTTGAACCAGCGTTGGATCGGCCGTGGTCTGCTGGAAATAGCGGGACGTGAAGAACAGGCTGTTGTCAAACAGCAGTTCATAGTCGCTGCCGATGTCGCGCCGGTATGTCACGCCGATATTGCCGCTGAACTTGGGCGCGAAGGCGCGCCGCTTGCCGGAAAGGTCCTGCTTGCAGTTCACCGGCGTATTCAGGGTCTGGAGTGGCGTGCACGGCGCGCCGGGATATCTGTCATAGCGGGAGTCGAGATAGGCGAGATCGGCGTTGAAGCTCAGTTCGTCCGTCGCCCGCAGCGAGAAGCCGACCTCGATCCCCTTGGAGATCGACGCCGCGACATTGCCGGTGACCTGGCCGGGCGATCCCGAAGGCCGGTCGACGGTCGTGGTTTCCTGCATATCGTCATATTTGCTGTAGAAGCCCGCGATGTTCAGCGTCAGCCGGTTGTTGAAAAGCTGCGACTTCAGGCCGATTTCATAGGCGTCCACCGTCTCAGGGTCGAACAGGCTCCGCTCGCTCTCGCCAATGGCAAAGCCGCCGGACTTGAAGCCTTTGACATAAGAGGCGTAGGCCATCGCCCTGGACGTTAGTTCATACTGGACGTTGACCGACGGCATCAGCTTGCTGTCCGACCGGTGCGAGGGGCTGTAATCAAGGAAATTGGCCCCGGTGATCGCGCCGATCTGCATCTGCGTAGCGATAGGCAAAACGGTGAAACTGTCGGCCGTGGGGATGTAATTATTCGCCGTCGTCCCCGTTCCATAGGTGACGGAGCGATGGTCATGCTTGTCGACGACGCTGTAGCGCAGGCCGCCGCTGATGCGCAGGCGGTCGACCGGGCGGACGGTGATCGACCCGAAAGCCGACATATTGTCGGTCTTTTCATTGGCCCGCAGCAAGGACACGATCGGCGTCGCCGCATTGGTGACGGGTGCGCCGAAATTACCGAACGGCGCGGAATACAGGCCCGCATAACCGTCGATATCGAGGTCGCCGTGCATATAATAGAGGCCGGCCATGTAGGTGATCGGGCCGTCATGCTCCGACTGGAACCGCAGTTCCTGCGAGAATTGCTTGTAGTTCTCAAAATAGCTGCTGACGATGCCATAGTCAGCGCCAATGGGGCTGCCGCCCTGCTTGCCCGGCACGGGGATCACCGCGTTCACGAGATGATAGTCCATGTCGAGATAGCTGGTGATAGACCGCAGGCTGTGGTCGCCGAAGCTGAGCTTGTTGGTCCAGACCGCCTCCGTCTGATTGAGGTCGAGCAAGGACGGGCTGTTGGCGAAGCGGCGGTCGAACTTCGTATCGGCGGCGGCCCCCTGATTTGCCAGATAGCGGGCGCATGCGCCTGCCGTCGTGAAAGGCGCGGGCGCAGGGCAGTCGGTGATTTCCGCTCCCCAGGTTTCGTCATCGCGCATACGCACATGGTCGATGCGGAAATTGCTCTCCAGGCTTTCGCTGGGATTCCAGGCGAAGGAGAAGCGGCCGATCCTGTCATTCAGGTGCGGGCCGTCATTGCCGCTATAGGTATTCTTGAGATAGCCATCCATGCCCGACTGGCGGCCGGAAATGCGAACGCTGAGCGTTTCCGTGAGCGGCACGGAAATGCCCGCTTCAACCGCATATTCGCCGAAGGCCGGCGCGTAGAAGGCCGTTCCGTTGAACTCCAGCTTGTCGCCGGGCTTGCGCGTGGTGATGTTGAGCGCGCCGGCAATGGCGTTGTTGCCGAAATAGGTGGTCTGCGGCCCTTTCAGCACTTCGACGCGATCAATGTCGAACATGGCCGCGCGGCTGGCGCGCGATCGTGACCGATAAGCGCCATCGACGAAGGTGGCGACCGATTGTTCAAAGCCATAGTTGAGCGATGAGCCGACGCCCCGGACATTGATGAAGTCCGCCGTCGGCGCGGACGATATGCGCACATTGGGCAGGCGCGCGGAAAGATCCTGCAGATTGTTGATGTTCTTTTCCTGCAGAAGCGATCCCTGGGTCACACTGACAGAGATGGGAACATCCTGAAGCCGCTCGGCGCGCCCTTGCGCGGTGACGATGATGTCATCGGCCACCGGCTCCTCCGGCGGCGCTGGATTGAAGGAAGCCGGCGCTAAGGGCGCGGCCGGTTCCGGGCTGGGTTGAAATCGGGTCGGCTGCAGCAGACTGCGCGATTGGACTCTGGGCGCGATCACATATCCGCCGTCAGTCATCGGCCGGATTTCCAGAGCGGAATCACCAATTAGATACCGCAAAGCGGTCGCTGGATCTTCATATCCCGAAATCGCGTTGCTGCGCTGGCCGCGCAGTTGGGACGCCTGAAAAACCACCTGCCGGTTTGTCTGCACGGCAAATTCACGAAGCGCCTGCCCCATTTCCATCGCTGGTATGGTGATCCGGCCTTGTTGCGCATATGCTGATGGCGCGCTGGCGCAAAGGCCGATGACCAGCGCCAACGCGCTGCTTCCCTCTCTTAGCATTATCCGTCTCCCGCTTTGGTTTCATGGGAAAGACCGGAGCGCGGTGAAAACCCTCAAAGATTATTTTTGGGGGGATGCATTTTTTTCGTCAGGATGACTCGTCCGTAGGGGCGGAACTGTGCGTCGATGTCGAAGAGCTGCTGGAGCGCTTCGGCTACCGCAACGGGCTTTCCTATACGGAACGCGCCGTCGACACGCAGGTCTTTCAGGGAGGGGTCGGCCAGCTCGATTATATTTTTCCCGGCATAGCGGTTGAGTTGCTGAACCAATGCGCCAAGCCGCTCATTATCGGCGATCAACAGCCCCACCTGCCAGGCCGTCGCATTCGTGGCGTTCACCCGGTCGCGCACCATCGCGCCGTCGTCAAGTGGGCCGGAAAGACGTTCGCCGGGCCGCATGACCAGATTATCCCGCCGCAGAAAACGGCAAAGCGATACCAGCGAATTGATGCATGGCGGGTCTATGGCGACATCAACCCGGCCGGATAGCAATGTGACGGAAAGAGTCTCATCCGGTCTGCTGACCACGAAATCGGTGCCCTTTGCGACCACCACCCGGCGGTTCGCTAACACTTCGAACGGACGTTCCGGATCATGAGCCACCTTGAACCGCGCCTGCCCGGCCAGAAGATCGATATGGCGCACCCCGCTGGCATAGTTCACCTGGACAACGGTTCGCCGGTCGAGGACGATTTCCGAATTGTCCGCCAGTCGAACGGTTCTGACGCCATCCTGGAAGTTCGCATATTCAACCGGCGCGGGCGCGCTACGAAAAGCCAGACTGCCCGTTACGGCCAATAACAGGGCGCCGAGACCCGCGAGCTTGTATCCAGTAACAAGCCTGTTCCTGCGGCGAAGGCCAATCGTTGCCTCATGGGCCGCCGCCGACAGCTCCGATCTGTCCTCCTGGCCATCAATGGCCGCCAGCGACCGAACAATGTCATTGAAAGCTGAGGCATGGTCTGGATCGCGCTGCAGCCATGCATGAAAGCGGCGCTCAAGCTGCGGATCGTGTCCCGCCTGATCGAGTTCGAAATACCAGCGCGCAGCGGCTTCCAACTGACGGGTTTCTGCGTCGCTCATGAAGATCGCATCGCCCGCGCAAGATGCACCATCGCCTTGACGATGATCTTTTCCACGCTGCTCACCGAGAGGCCGATCTTTTTCGCAATCTCGCGCTGCCGCATGCGGTCGAGCCGGTACAGGAGGATCACTGTGCGGGTCCGTTCGTCCAGTCCATCCAGCGCCGCGCGAAGGGTCATCAAAGCCTCCCTCGCCAGGACTATACGCTCGGCATCGATCCTGTCGATCAGCCACTCGTGATTTTCGTGGCAATGATCCTCGAACGGCTTGTCATCGAAAATCGCTGACCGGCGCCGGAAATCATTCAGGACGTTGGTAGCGATCCGATAGACATAGCCTTCGAAATTATCGATCGCATTGTCCTTCCGCCTGCTGAGCAGGCGAAGAAACACATCCTGCGTTAAATCGTCCGCATCGGTAGGAGACACGGATCGCCGCAAGAAATAACCCCGTAAAGGGCGCCGGAAATGGTGGTCGATGTCATCAAAGCAGCTTGGCTGGAACAGGTCCACGCCAAGAACGGACGTTCCATCACGGGCATCAATCTCCAATGGACGGCGCCCGGTCAATATCTTGTTCTCTCCATGCGCCAATGCGCTTCCCCTTTGCGCCGGCCGATTTATTCAGCTCTGCGGCGCGAAATCGCAATTGAGCATATGCTCACAGGATATCTTGTAAACCCCGAAGTCGTTGTACCTATGCAACACTTTTGGGACCCTTTTGGTCCTCCAGACGGCGTTCAGGGTCGCGGGAAGCATTCGCCGAACGCCGATATTCTGTAGTTCTCAGCCGCCTGCCCATCGCGCCGCGCCAATGGTTCCTGACCCTGTCGGCGGCCTATTGAGATTGGGCCGCAGCCATTTGATTGGCTGCGGCCAGATAGGCATGGCATGCTTGCGGCAACTCGCGGCGCAGGCGCGTGAAATTGTCTTCGGACGCCTCGGCCTCCATGACCACGCGCACCGAGCCTCCGAGCAATGCCGCAAGCATGAATGCCACGGAGGCCCGGTCGGCAAAGTGCGCGCCGGGCGCATTGGCGAGCAGGGCGTCGATCATTTGCGCCATGCACGAGGCTGCCCTGCTCATCAGTTCCGACAGGTCAAATTCGGCGGCGATGCCATAGATTGCGCGTGAGGCGACCCTGTCCGCCATTTTGGCGTCGAGCCATGCCGTAGCCAGCCCTGCCGCGATCGTCTGCAGGTCGCATCCCATGAGGCGCTCCGCCGCGGCCTGCATCGCGCTCTCGATCAGGTCGAACTGACGTTCCACCAGGGCGAACAACAGCGCCTGCTTGTGCGGATAATATTGGTACATGGTGCCAACCGACACGCCCGCCCGTTCGGCCACCCGCGTCGTTGTGAGACGCCCCACTCCACCTGCCAGCAAAACCTGAATGGTGGCGATATGTATCGCCTCGATTGTCGCGGCGGAGCGCGCCTGTTGCGGCGCTTTCCGGGGCTTGAGGAGCGAAGGCGCGGGGCGATTCATATGCGAATTCCGAAACTGAAGGATCGTTCATATCTTGGCGGCTCACTCATTCCCCCGCAAGGAGTCATGCGATGAATAGCGTCCTCATTACCGGCTGTTCGACCGGTTTCGGCCGGGAAACGGCCCTCTATTTCCTCGAAAAAGGCTGGAGCGTCATCGCAACGATGCGCAACCCCGCCGCAAGCACCCTCCCCGCCTCGGACAGATTACGGCTATTGCCGCTGGACGTCACCGATCCCGACAGCATAGCCGCGGCCGTCGCGGAGGCTGGCGCTATCGACATATTGGTCAACAATGCCGGCATAGGCTGGCTCAACGCCGTCGAGGGCACGCCGATGGAAACGGTGCGCGAGATATTCGAAGCCAATCTGTTCGGCGCAATGGCCATGATGCAGGCGGTCCTGCCAGGCATGCGCGCGCGGCGTTCCGGCACGATCATTAATGTCAGTTCCAGCTCGACCTACAAGCCCTTGCCGCTGCTTTCCGTATATCGCGCGAGCAAGGCGGCGATGACGGCGCTGACCGAATCCGCCGCGCTGGAACTTGCGGAATTCGGCATCCGGGCGCGGGTCGTCCTGCCCGGCATGGCCCCTTCGACCGCCTTCGCCGCCACGGCGCAGGGGCATATCATGGAGGCGGGAGGATTCCCGGAGCCTTATGCCGATTTTGCGCAGAGGACGCTGGCCATGATGCAGAGCGCAGGAAATGGCGTCGTCACCACGTCGCGGGACGTTGCAGAGGCGATCTTCCGGGCGGCAACCGATCCGGACTGTCCGGCGGTATTGCCGGCAGGCGCCGACGCCATCGCCTGGTCAAAGGGCGAATAGGACGCCGCGACCGGGAGCGGTATCGGCGACCACGCATGCCGCTTCTGGCCCAAAGGCTGAATCCCCGCGCGCCTCCCGCCTGCGCATGCATCACAATACATGGCCGATAACCGCTGCGTCCTGGTTCAGGTAGGTGGCGGAGAGGCAGGGATTCGAACCCTGGGTACCCTCGCGGGCACGCCGCATTTCGAGTGCGGTGCATTCGACCACTCTGCCACCTCTCCGCGAGGGGTCTGTCCGTCGGAAGATGCCTTCCGATTGGGGGCTACCCAAGTCGAGGGGCGGGCATTAGCGAATGAAATTGGCTTTGCCAAGCGGGGCTTTCGGCATTTTTCTTGCGCCTGCGTAATGCATCCCTACATTAACGTCATGTCCAGCACGAATCCTCCCGCCTTCGGCGCCAATATCGCGCGCAATGCTCCCTTCATCTCCCATGCGCGCTTCAGCATCGGCGATGTGGTGAAGCACCGGATGTTCGGTTTTCGCGGCGTCATCTTCGATATCGATCCCGTATTCGCCAATACAGAGGAATGGTATGAGGCGATCCCGGAGGAGATGCGGCCGGACAGGGACCAGCCCTTCTACCACCTGCTCGCCGAAAATGGCGAGGCGAGCTATGTCGCCTATGTCAGCCAGCAGAATCTGGTCAGCGACGACAGCGATGAGCCTGTCGATCATCCGGCGATCGGCGGCATCTTCGGCGCCTATGCGGATGGCAAATATCGCCTGAGGCCGCTCCACCGGCATTGATGGCCGGCGGCGGCCCGTCCCGCCGCAGGTTCACTGCAGATTCACTGGGCCGCAGGCTCAGGCCTTGAGCTTCCAGCCCCGGCGCAGCAGCCCGTAGGTCGCGCATCCCACCACGATGTTCAGCGTCAGGATGACGGCGCTGCCCACCATGACATTGGTGTCGGCGGCCGACACGAAGCCATAGCGGAAACCCGAAATGATGTAGAAGAACGGGTTAGCGTGGCTGATCGCCTGAAACAGTGGCGGCAGGCGGTCGATCGAATAGAAGGTGCCCGACAGGAGGGCGAAGGGGCCGATGACGAAATTGGTCACGGCGGCGGCATGGTCAAACTTCTCCGCCCAGATCGAGGTCAGCACGCCAAGGAAGGCGATAAAGGAGCAGCCAAGCAGGCCGAACCACAAAATCGCCCAGAAATGCACCGGCGTCACATGCACGCTTGGCCAGAGCGCCATCGCGAGCCAGAGGGCGAAGCCGACCATGACCGCGCGCGTGACCGACGAGGCGACAAGCGCGAACAGCATCTCACCCACCGAAATCGGCGGCATCAGATAGTCCACCAATGTCCCTTGGATCTTGCCGACGAGCAGGGAGAAGCTGGAATTGGCGAAGCAGGCGTTGATCATGCCCATGATGATCAGGCCAGGGGCGATGAAGTCGGCGAAATGGACCTGCTGCCCTTTCAGGCTCAGCATCCGCCCCTCCCCGCCCAGCGCGAGCAGGAAGATGATCAGGAACAGCAATGTGGTCAGCGCGGGCGCCCAGACGGTCTGAAGCTGCACCTTCATGAAGCGGCGCACCTCCTTGCGGTAGAGCGCGCGCATGCCCGGCCAGTTGATATTCTTGATGACGGGAACGCCCGGTTCGTGCCGGATCATCGTTTCCGCCGCGCCGGCCGCATTTTTGCTATGGTCGTTCATTGCTGGATCGACTATCGGGTGCGGCCAGATGCGGCAAGTGCGAATTGGCCGTCCACGCCGCATCCTGCATCTTTTGACGAATTGAAGGATGGTGGTTGGCACACCATATGACCTTCACCCTGTTAATCACCGAATTTTAGGAGCCTGCCTTGTCCTGGACCGACGAACGGATCGACCAGCTTAGAACGATGTGGGAAAAGGGCATGACTGCCAGCCAGATCGCGGACGAGCTGGGTGGCGTCAGCCGCAACGCCGTGATCGGAAAGGCGCATCGCCTGGGCCTGCAGTCGCGCCCGTCGCCGGTGAAGGCGACCGAGACGCCGCGCAAGAAGGCGGCCGCCCCGGTGAAAAAGCCCGCGCCGCCGCCAAGGCAGGAACCGGAAGCGCGCCCCGCCGTCCAGTCGGCCGCGCCCGCGCCGCAGCGTCCGGCTGCGGCGGTCAGCGCGGAGCCTGCGGCTCCGGTCGTTCCGCAGCAGCCGCGCATCGTGTCCGTGGGTCCGGGCGGCTTCCTTCGGCAGGGGCCGGGCGATCAGCAGGCGCCGATCCCCCCCGCCCCGCCCCGCCGCCTTGTCCCGGCCAAGCCGAGCGCGGACATTATCGGCAAGACCAGCCTGCTCGACCTGACCGAGAAGATCTGCAAATGGCCGATGGGGCATCCGGGCGAGCCGGACTTCCACTTCTGCGGCGAGAAGGTCAATCCGGGCTTTCCCTATTGCGTCGAGCATTGCGGCCGGGCCTATCAGGCACAGTTGCCGCGCGGCACGCGCCGCCCGCCGCCGCCCCTGCCCTTCGGCGGACCCCGCGTCCGCTGAACGGCGCAACGCATTGAATGGATTGAAGGCCGCCCGCGAGGCGGCCTTTTTTCGTTAACGGCGCATTGCGCCCCATGCCCCCGGCACCCTATAGCCTTTCCATGTCCGACGATCTGTTCGCCAATTCGCCCAAGACCTCGACCGATTATGACGCCTCCTCCATCGAAGTGCTGGAGGGGCTGGAGCCGGTGCGCCGCCGACCAGGCATGTATATCGGCGGCACCGACGAGCGCGCTTTCCATCACCTCGCCTCCGAAGTGCTCGACAACGCCATGGATGAGGCGGTGGCGGGCCATGCGACGCGGATCGACCTGATCCTGGAGCCGGGCAACCGCCTGACCATTATCGACAATGGGCGCGGCATCCCGGTCGATCCCCATCCGAAATTCCCCGACAAGTCAGCGCTGGAAGTCATCCTGACCACGCTGCATTCGGGCGGCAAATTTTCCGACAAGGCCTATGCGACGTCCGGCGGCCTGCACGGCGTGGGCGTCAGCGTGGTCAATGCGCTGTCGGTCGACACGACGATAGAGGTGGCCCGCAACCGGGAGCTTTACCGCCAGTCGTTCAGCCAGGGGCATCCGAAAGGCCCGCTGGAGAAGGTCGGCGCCGCGCCCAATCGCCGGGGCACGTCGGTCAGCTTCGTGCCGGACAGCGAGATTTTCGGCGAGATGAAGTTCAAGCCGGGGCGGCTTCACAAGCTTGCCCGGTCAAAAGCCTATCTGTTCGCCGGGGTCGAGATACGGTGGAAATGTGCGCCGGAGCTGATCACCGACGATACGCCTGCCGAGGCGGTGTTCCAGTTCCCCGGCGGCCTGTCCGACCATCTGAAGGAGCAGATTGGCGAACGGGAATGCGCGACCAGCCAGTTCTTTTCCGGCAGTCAGGACTTCCCCGGCACTGCGGGCCGGGTCGAATGGGCGGTGGCGTGGCCGCTCTGGTCGGACGGCAGCTATAGCTGGTATTGCAACACCATCCCGACGCCCGATGGCGGCACGCATGAGAATGGCCTGCGCGCCGCGCTGACCAAGGGCATTCGCGCCTTTGCCGATCTGGTGGGGCAAAAGAAGGGCAAGGACATTACGGCGGAGGACATCATGACCTCCTCCGAAATCATGCTGTCCGTGTTCATCCGCGATCCGCAGTTTCAGAGCCAGACCAAGGACCGGCTGACCTCCCCGGAGGCCGCGCGGCTGGTCGAGAACGCCGTGCGCGACCATTTCGACCATTTCCTGTCCGACCATATGGACCGGGGCAAGGCGCTGCTCGCCTATGTGCTCGACCGCATGGACGAGCGGCTGAAGCGCAAGCAGGAGAAGGAGGTCAAGCGCAAGACCGCGACTTCCGCCCGCAAGCTGCGCCTGCCCGGCAAGCTGACCGACTGTTCCGCCGACGATCCGGAGGGGACGGAATTGTTCATCGTCGAGGGTGACAGCGCGGGCGGGTCCGCCAAGCAGGCGCGGGACCGCAAGACGCAGGCGATCCTGCCCATCCGCGGCAAGATATTGAACGTCGCTTCGGCCAATAATGCGAAGATCCTGGCCAATCAGGAAATCGCCGACATGATCCTGGCGCTGGGCTGCGGGACGCGCAAGGACTGCAACCCGGACACGCTGCGGTACGAGCGGATCGTCATCATGACGGACGCGGACGTCGACGGCGCGCATATCGCCACGCTGCTCATGACCTTCTTCTTTCAGGAGATGCCGGAGCTGGTGCGGCGGGGGCACCTTTATCTGGCGCAACCGCCGCTCTATCGTCTCGTGTCAGGCGGCAAGAGCCTCTATGCGCGGGACGATGCGCACCGGGCGGAGATCATGACCGGCGAGTTCAAGGGCAAGAAGGTCGATGTCAGCCGCTTCAAGGGCCTGGGCGAGATGAACCCCGGCCAGTTGCGCGAGACGACGATGGACCCAAAGACCCGGGGCATGATCCGCATCACCCTGCCCCCCGATGTCGAGGACAGGGCGGCGGTCCGCGATCTGGTCGACCGGTTGATGGGCAACAACCCGGCGCACCGCTACGCCTTCATTCAGGAGAATGCGGCGGCGGTGGACGAGGAAGCGATCGACGCCTGAACGCTGATCCGGCGGTCTCCGCCGCGCAGCAAATGCGACGGGGAATGCGAGGGTATCCGGGGTTTTAAACAGGCATTTATGCGCGTAGATTCAAGACGTTGGAGGAATCGGCTCGTGCGGGCTATTGCATTTGCATGCGCGAATGGGCAAAATTCGTTGTAAATATTTGATATTATTGAATAAAATTTACATTTTCGAGTGTCGCAGCCGCAAGTTGGATTGGCTGACCATATCGGGCATCGCGATCCAACATTCCGCCCTATGGTTTGGCCGGCCGATCCATCGAGACATCCACCATTGGCTTACCGGGCTCGAAAACGATTTCCTGCTTTGTGGTCCAACCCGATGCTGCGGGTTCTTCCTCCAACTGCGCCGTCATGGCCTCATAATTGGCCAGCCGGCTTTCGGGACTGCATCCGGCGGCGCGCAATTTTGTCGTAAAAGCGCTGATTTGCATAACTGACTTGAATGTCGTTCCCATGGACTGGGCCAAATTGCCGGATTGTCCCTGGCCCTGATCGGGCGGCGCGTCCGATCCTGATTCGAACTGCTGCATCATGGCTTCGCAATCGGGCCGCCAGCCTGCCCCTGTAACGGGCCTGGTCGTGTGGAAGGCCGAAGATACGAGGTCGGCCGGGGAGCCACCCGAAAAATACATGATGGCAGCGCCTGTCAACGCAAGCATGAGCAATGATCTTACCATCATCCCGCACCCTTTGAGAACCGTCAGGAGGTAGCTTTCCATGCTTTAACGCGATGTAAATATGCCCATTCTGGCTCTTTTAATGCTGAGCGGCGTCAGGCCGTCAGCGCCTCGACCAGCGCCTTCACCTTTTTCTGGCGCCATTGGGGCAAGGGGGCGATCAGCCAGTAGCTGCGCTCGGATGGGCGGGCGTCCCCAACCGGGCGCACCCTCCCTTCCGCAATGTCGCGAGCGGCGAGGAGCGCCGGGACGGACGCCTGACCAAAGCCGTTGGCGGCCGCCTCTATTGCAAGCCCACCATCGGCGACGCGCATGACGGTGGGCAATGTGCCAGCAGGGCATCCGGGCCAGTCGATGCGGGTCTCCGGGCCGCCATTGGGCGCCTCCACCGTGACGAAGGCGGCGTCGCCGATCCTGATCCCCTCATGCTCGCCGGGGCCATCGGTCAGGCGCAGGGCGAGATCGAGATTTGCCTCCGTGAAGTCCAGCGCCTCATCGGCGGCGACGAGCGAAAAGGACAGTTCGGGCACGCCCGCGGCATAGGCGGCAAGGCGCGTCTGCAGCCATTTGGCGGTGATGTCGCGCGGGGCGGCGATCGTCAGCGACAGGCTGGATTGCCCCGCCTGCATCGCGCGCACCGATTCCTCGAACATCAGGAAGCCGCCGCGCAGCGCCTCCAGTCCCGCCTCCGTCTCCGGCGTCATCTCCAGCCCCTTGGGCGTGCGGCGGAACAGGACGACGCCCAGCATATCCTCCAGCGCGCGAATCTGCTGCCCGACGGCGGCGGGCGTCACGGCCAGTTCGTCAGCGGCGCGGGTGAAGGACAGATGCCTTGCAGCGGCGTCAAGCACGCGCAGGCCGTTCAACGGCAAATGGGTGCGCTTCATTCCGCGACAGCCGGTGCGATGAGAGAGAAGCGGGGAATGGCGACGTCGAAGGTTTCGCCCAGCGATCCGACCATATGATAGCTGCCCTGCATCGCCCCGGTGGGCGTCGCCAGCGGGCAGCCGGAGACATAATCATAGGATTTGCCGGGCTGGACGACAGGCTGCTCGCCAACCACGCCCTCCCCCTCGACACGATGCTGCACGCCGCGCCCGTCCGTGATCAGCCAGCGGCGGGTGAGAAGCTGAACCGGCTCCGGCCCCTCATTCTCGATGCGGATATGATAGGCCCAGAACCAGCGGCCCCGGTCCGGTTCCGACTGTTCCGGCAAAAAGCTGACCGACACGCGCACAGTGATGCCGCGCGTGGTTGCAGAGAAAGGGAAGAATCCGCTGATGGCCTTCGGAGTCATCCAGTGAAAATCGACTAGAGACCGATCCCGGTCAAGGCCCGATCAAGGTCCTCGATCAGATCGTCCACATCTTCCAGTCCCACGTTGAGACGCAGCATGTCCTCGGTGATGCCGACTTCCAGCCGGGCCTCGGCCGCCATGCCATAATGGGTGGTCGACGCCGGGTGCGTCATCAGCGAGCGCGAGTCGCCGATATTGTTGCTGATGTCGATGAGGTTGAGGCCATTCAAAAGCCCGTGCGCCTCCTTCCGTCCGCCACCGGTGTAGATGGAGAAGATGGGACCGGCGGCGACCATCTGCTTTGCGGCCAGCGCATGCTGGGGATGGCTGGCGAGACCCGGATACAGGACCTTGGGCAAGCGTCCTTCCAGGAATGTCGCGACCTTCAGCGCGCTTTCGCTCTGGCGGCGGATGCGCAGGTCGAGCGTCTCCAACCCCTTCAGCACCACCCAGGCGTTGAACGGGCTGAGCGTCGGGCCGGTGTTGCGATGGAAGGGCAACAGGGTTTCGGTGATGAACTTCTCCGTGCCGCAGATCGCGCCCGCGAGCACCCTGCCCTGCCCGTCCATCATCTTGGTCGCGCTATAGGCGACGACATCGGCGCCATAATCCATCGGCCGCTGCAGCGAGGGCGTGGCGAAGGCGTTGTCGACAACCGAGGTGATCCCATGCTTCTTCGCGATGCCGCAGACCGCCTCCAGATCCACCAGATCCATCGTCGGGTTGGCGGGGGTTTCGAAGAAGAAAACCTTCGTATTCGGGCGCACCGCCTTTTCCCATGCATCGGTGTCATGGGCGTGGATGGTCGTCACCTCTATGCCGAAGCGCGGGAACAGCGTGTCGGTCAGCCAGCGGCAGGAGCCGAAAGCGGCCTTTGCGGCGACGACATGATCGCCCTGCGACAACTGGCACAGGAGAGCGGCGGTCATCGCCGCCATGCCGGTGGCGGTGGCGCGGCATGCCTCCGCCCCTTCCAGAAGGGCGATGCGCTTTTCCAGCATCTCCACGGTCGGGTTCTGCAGGCGGCTGTAGGTCATGCCCTGCTGTTCGCCGGCGAAACGGGCGGCCGCATCCTCCGCGCAGTCATAGGCATAGCCGGAGGTCAGGAACAGCGCCTCCGACGTTTCGCCCCATTCCGACCGCGCCGTGCCGCCGCGCACCGCAAGGGTCGCGGGCCGCCAGTTGGCGGTGATGCTCTTGTCCTGTCCAGTCCGTCTTTTCATGATGCCTTCGTCCGTAGATGGGCGGGCCGGACGTCCGGCGTGCCCCCCGCCAATATTTCCGCCGCCTGCGTCATGTCGCAATTACCGCCAGACAGGATGACTGCAACCTTCTTGCCGCGCATCGCCTCTTTTTCCTGTATCAAGGCGGCGAGCGCGACGGCCCCTGCCCCCTCCGCCAGATTATGGGTGTCCTGCCAGTAGATGCGCACCGCCTCCGCAACCTCATCGTCGGTGACGGCCACGAAGCGGTCGGCGCGCGGACCGAAATAGTCGAGCGCGGCCTGAACCGGGGTGCAGACGGCGACGCCATCGGCAAAGGTCCAGGCGGACTCGGTGCCGACCAGGCGGCCCTGCTCAAAGGATTGTTTCGCGCCGTCGACATGGGCGGAGACGACGCCGACCACCTTCGTCCTGAGGCCCAGCGCGTCGCGCGCCGCAATCGTGCCGCACAGGCCCGATCCGCAGCCGACGGGGACATAAACGGTATCGAGGTCCGGCACGGCATCGAACAGCTCCAGCCCGTAACTGGCGACGCCGCGCACGAGCTGATCATGATAGGCGGGGACCATGTAAAGGCCATATTGCGCGGCGCGGGACATCGCCTCCGCCTTCGCGCTGTCGAAATCCTGGCCATGTTCGATCAGGGTGGCGCCGAACGCGCGCATGGCGGCGTTCTTTTCCAGCGCATTGCCGTGGGGCACGATGATCGTCGCGCTGATCCCGGCGGCGGTCGCGGCGCGCACCTGCGCCTGGCCATGATTGCCGCGCGTGGCGGTGATGATGCCGCGCACCTCCGGGTGGGCGCGGGTCAGCCAGTCGATATAGGTGATCGCGCCGCGCACCTTGAACGCGCCGGTGGGCGTATGGTTTTCATGCTTTACCCAGACTTCGCATCCCGTGCGCGCGGCCAGCAGCGGCCAGGCATATTGGGGGGTGGGCGGAACCTGCGCATGCACCAGATCGGCGGCCGCGCGCAGCGAAGTCAGGGTAAAATCGTCCATCAGTCTCCAAGTGCCGCCAGCACGGCATCTCCCATTTGGGCGGTCGTCAGCGAGCCGCCGAGGTCGGGGCTGCGCGCGCCGCCGGCGAGGGCCTTGGCAACGGCCGCCTCGATCCGGTCGGCCTGCGCGGCCATGCCGAGCGAGTAGCGGAGCATCATTGCGGCGGACAGGACCGTTGCCAGCGGATTGGCCTTACCCTGGCCGGCGATGTCGGGGGCGCTGCCGTGGATCGGCTCATACAGCCCCTTGCCGTTCGCATCGAGCGAGGCGGAGGCCAGCATGCCGATGGAGCCGACGCACATGCTCGCCTGATCCGACAGGATATCGCCGAACAGGTTGCCGGTAACGATGACGTCGAACTGGGCGGGGTTGCGGACGAGCTGCATGGCGGCATTGTCGACATACATGTGGGTGAGCGCGACGTCGGGATACTCCTTCGCCGTCTCGATCACCACGTCGCGCCAGAGCTGCGACGTGTCGAGCACGTTCGCCTTGTCCACCGAGCAGAGCTTGCCCCGGCGCGCCCGCGCGGTGCGGAAGGCGCTATGGGCGATGCGGCGCACCTCATCCTCATTATAGGACATGATGTCATAGCCCTCGCGCAGACCGGTCGCGGTGGTGCGCAGGCCCTTCTCGCCGAAATAGACGTCCCCGTTCAGTTCGCGCACGATCATCAGGTCGATGGCGGCGGCGATTTCAGGGCGGAGCGTGGAAGCTTCCGACAATTCGGGAAACATCTTTGCAGGACGCAGGTTGGAAAAAAGCGTCAGTTCCTTCCGCAGACCCAGGATCGCCTGCTCCGGGCGAAGGCGGCGTTCGAGCGAATCGCAGTCGAAATCGCCCACGGCGCCGAACAGGATGGCGTCGGCGCGGCGCGCGATGTCCAGGGTTTCGGGCGGCAGCGGATGGCCGGTCGCCTTGTAGGCGACGCCGCCGACAAGCCCTTCCTCATAGGTCAATCCGTCGATTTTGAGGGCGTCCAGCACGCGCCGCGCCTGCGCGATGACTTCCGGGCCGATGCCGTCACCGGGAAACAATGCTACCAACATGCCTGCGCGCTCCTTGAAAATCCGTTCGGGCTGAGCTTGTCGAAGCCCTGCGCTTCTAAGGAAGAAAGGGCAGCCCTTCGACAAGCTCAGGGCGAACGGGTGTGATTTACCGGCGCGCGAATGCAGGAATCGGAACGCTCACGCAACCGCTCTTTTGAGACGGTCGATCAGCCGTTCCCGCGCCGCGAGAACATCGGCGCGGCGGTCGGTGAGGATATTGCGCTCCAGGAAATGGCCGGTGAGGCGGAAGCCGTCCAGGATGGCGCTCCAGTCGGCGGGATCTGCCGTGGAGAGGAAGGAGGGGAGCGGCAGGAGGCGGGTTTCATAGCCCTCCGCCGCGCGGCGGCTGACCGCGGCGGCGCTTTTCGGGCTGACATAGACCAGCTCCTGCGTCGCGCCGGATGCCACGCAGGCGGAAAGGTCCAGGCCGAAACCCAGTTCGGTGAGGACGAGCAACTCATAGCGCACCAGCGCCGTTGCCCAGCCGCGGGCGGCGGGAGCAGCTTCGATGGCGGCGAGGACGCCGGACAGCGCCTGATAGACGGCGGGATAGCCATTCTCCTCCGGCAGCGCGGCGGCCGTGAAGGCGCAGGTCCAGTCGATCGCGGCGGCGGGGAGCGGTTCGGAGAGCAAAGGCGCGCGGCTGTGGATCAGTTCCACGGTCAGGCCGGCGAGCTGGGTCTCCGTGCGGGCGCGGAACTCGGCCTGCACCAGATTGGCGGGGGACAGGACGGGCCGGATGCGGCGGGAGCGGCCGCCGCGCACATAGCCCGCCGTCAGGCCGTTGTCCGGCGTCATCAGGCGGGCGATGGCGCCATGCTCCCCATGCGGGCGGACGGCGCAGACAATCGCCTCTGTGAGCAAAGCGGGCATGGGAGGTGCTTACAGCCTCCCCGGCCCCGGCGCCATCGCGCGCGCCATGTCAGGCGTAATATCAGGCGCCGGAATAGACCGTCTTGAGGTTCATAAATTCATGGACGCCATAGGGGCCAAGTTCGCGGCCGTGGCCGGAGCGCTTGATGCCGCCGAAGGGCGCTTCCGGCGCGGAGGCGAGCATCTGGTTCACCGCCGTCATTCCGGCGGCGATGTCGCGGACGAAGCGGGCCTTCTCGCCTTCATCCTGCGTCCAGACAGAGGAGCCGAGGCCGAAGGGGATGGCGTTGGCGATCCGTATCGCCTCGTCAATGTCGGCGGCGCGGAACAGCATGGCGACGGGGCCGAAAATCTCCTCCTCCATGAAGGGGCTGTCGAGCGGGACGTCCGTCAGGATGCCCGGTGAGAGATAAGCGCCGGGACCGGGGAGCGGTTCTCCGCCGAGCAGCAGCTTCGCCCCGGCCTTCTCCGCCTCGGCAAGCTGGCCCAGCACGGTATCGCGCTGCTCCGCGCTGGAGAGCGGACCCATGCCTGTGACCGGGTCCAGGGGATCGCCGGTCTTTACCGCCTGCATCCGGGCGGAGAATTTCTCCAGGAAGGCGTCATAGACGGCGGTATGGACGATCATCCGCTTGGCGCAGATGCAGGACTGGCCGCTATTCTGGATGCGGGCGGTGACGGCCTGCTCCGCCGCCTTGTCGAGATCGGCCGAGGGCATGACGATGAACGGGTCCGACCCGCCCAGTTCCAGCACGACCTTCTTGAGCGCCCTGCCCGCCTGCTCGGCGACCGCCTTGCCCGCGCCCTCGCTGCCGGTCAGGGTGACGGCGGCGACGCGATCGTCGGCGATGATGGCGGCCACGGCGTCGGACCGGATGGGAAGGTTCTGGAACAGGCCCTCCGCCCCGCCGGCGGCCAGGACCATCTCCTCCATCAGCGCAGCGCAGCCCTGCACATTGCTGGCGTGCTTCAGGAGGCCGGTATTGCCGACCAGCAGCGCCGGAGCGAGGAAACGGACGACCTGCCAATAGGGGAAGTTCCAGGGCATGACCGCCAGCACAGGGCCTATGGGCAGCCAGGTGACGGTCGCGGAGCCGCCCGACGCAAGCGGAATAGCGTTGCTGTCCAGCATGGCCGGACCGGCCTTCGCATAATAGCGGAAGGCGGCGATGCATTTGTCGACCTCCGCCACGGCGGATTTCAGCGTCTTGCCCATTTCCAACGTCGCCATGCGGGCGAGCCGGTCCTTGTTCGCCTCATAGGCGTCGGCGATCCTGACGAGCAGCGCAGCGCGGTCCGCGACATCGACAGTGCGCCAATGGTCAAAGGCGGCGGAGGCGCGGTCGAGTTTCGTGGCGATCCCGGCGGCGTCGAGTTCGGCATGGGTGGCGATCTGTTCGCCGGTGGCGGGGTTTATGCTTTTCATCAGTTTTCCTCAGACACACTCATATAACCGTTCACCCTGAGCGAAGTCGAAGGGGGCTGCCGAGCATAGCGAGGCGCCTTCGCTTCGCTCAGGTCAAGGCTTCGACAGGCTCAGCCCGAACGGAGAAGGGATTGGTTTTCAAACGCTGGCTCAGCCCGCCCGATCCCCTAGCCATGAAAATAGTCATAGACCGTCTGGGCGACCTGGGTGGAGACGCCGGGGGCCTTTTGCAGATCCTCCAGCGTTGCGCCCTTCACGGCCTTGGCGGTGCCGAAATGCATCAGCAGCGCCTTCTTGCGGGCGGGACCGATGCCGGGCACCTCGTCCAGCGAACTGACGGTGATCGCCTTGCTGCGCTTCTGCCGGTGCGCGCCGATGGCGAAGCGGTGCACCTCGTCGCGCAGGCGCTGCATGTAGAACAGCACCGGATCATTGACCGGCAGGCTGATCTCCCGCCCGTCCATCAGGTGGAACACTTCCCGCCCGTCGCGGCCATGATGCGGTCCCTTGGCGATGCCGATCATGCAGACATCCTCTATGCCGAGATTTTCCAGCACGGCGCGTGCGGCGTTGAGCTGACCCTTGCCGCCGTCGATCAGCACAAGATCCGGCCATTCGCCGCTGTCGCGGTCCGGGTCCTCATCCTTGGCGCGAGCGAATCTGCGTTCGAACACTTCGCGCATCATGCCGAAATCGTCCCCGGCGATGGTTTCGGGCCGCTTGATGTTGAATTTCCGGTAGGCGTTCTTGCGGAAGCCCTCCGGCCCGGCGACGACCATGGCCCCCAGCGCGTTGGTCCCCTGGATATGGCTGTTGTCATAGACCTCTATCCGGTCCGGCACGCCGTCCAGCCCAAAGACGTCGACCATATCGTTCAGCACCCTGGTCTGCGTCGTGGATTCGGCGAGGCGGCGGTCCAGCGCCTCCACGGCGTTGCGCTGCGCCTGACGGATCAGCTTCATCCGCTCGCCGCGCTGGGGCACCTCTATCCGCACCTTGACGCCGATCCGTTCCGTCAGCGCCTCGGCCATCAGGTCGCATTCGGCGGGCGCGCGGTCGGCGAGGATCAGGCGCGGCGGCGGCACTTCCTCGTAAAATTGCGCCATGAAGCTGGCCAGCACCTCATCCTCCGCGACCTCCGCCGTGTGGACGGGGAAGAAGCTGCGATGGCCCCAATTCTGGCCGCCGCGAATGAAGAACGCCTGAATGCACATCGCGCCGTTCTTCGACGCGAGGGCGAACAGGTCGGCGTCGCCCAGTCCCTCCGCATTGATCGCCTGCGACCCCTGAATGAAGGTCAAAGCCTTCAGCCGGTCCCGGATGACGGCGGCCTGCTCGAAATCCATCGCGTCGGACGCCGCCTGCATCGCCTGCCCCAGCTTCTGCTGCACCTTGGTCGATTTGCCGCCGAGGAAATCCTGCGCATCCTGCACCAGTTCACCATAGGCGGCGTCCTCTATGCGGCCGACGCAGGGGGCGGAGCAGCGCTTGATCTGATAGAGCAGGCAGGGACGGGAGCGGTTGGCGAAGAAGCTGTCGGTGCAGCTTCTCAGCAGGAACAGCTTCTGCAGCGCATTGATCGTGCGGGTGACAGACCCGGCGCTGGCGAAGGGACCATAATAGCGTCCCTTCGCCTTGCGCGCGCCGCGATGCTTCTGAATGCGGGGGAAGGCGTGATCCTCCCGCAGCAGGATGAAGGGGAAGCTTTTGTCGTCGCGCAGCAGCACATTATAGGCGGGCCGGAACCGCTTGATGAGCTGCGCCTCCAGCAGCAGCGCCTCCGCCTCATTATTGGTCGTGACGATGGTCATCGATCGGGTCTGGGCCACCATGCGCTGCAGCCGCTTCGGCAGGCGGTCGACCTGCGTATAATTGGTGACCCGGTTGCGGAGGGCGCGGGCCTTGCCGACATAGAGCACGTCGCCGCGCGCGTCCTGCATGCGGTAGACGCCGGGGCGCGCGGGAAGGGTTTTCAGGACGTTACGGATGGCTTCGACACCGGCGTCGATGTCCGGCTGGCCCGCGCCGCGCACGGCATAGGTCGCCTGATCCTCGTTGAAACGGTCTGGAGATTGGGGGCGGGACATGGTGGGGAGATAGAGCGCGGGAGCGGGAAAGCAAAGGCCGGGAATGGCGGCGGGGACGGTTTGGCCATCGGGCGGGACGGAAGCCGTTCGCCTCTCCCCTACGCCGGATTGTCGAGCAGCGTATCCATGGCGATCCCCGCGTCCCTGATCGCGATGGCCATTTCACATTCCAATGGCATGTGAAATGACCGTAGGCATAGAAATGGGCATAGGCGTGGATTGGGGAGAGTGTCGATGAAGCAGATGTTGGGCATGGTGATGGCCGGGGCCAAGGATATTGGCGCGCTTCGCCGTTTCTATGAGGATGGGCTTGGCTGGACGCCCTGGACGCCAGCCGACGACAATCAGGTGCAATACAGGCTTGGCGGGACAGTACTCGTGTTCCTGCCCCTGCCCTATCTGGAGGCCGAGAGAGGCGTTTCCGCGACGCCCCAGGGCAATGTCAGCCTGGCGATGTTCCTGTCCAGCAAGGCGGAAGTCGATGCCGCTTTTCAAAAGGCGCTGAACGCTGGCGCGACAGAGACAAGTCCTGTGCGCGAGCGGGATTTCGGCGTCTATTCGGGATATGTCGCCGACCCCGAAGGCAATAGCTGGGAGATATGCTGGAGCCAGTTTCTGCATCAGGACGGCGATGGATCGCTGCAATTCCGGCCGGGCTGACGCGCCTTGCGCGCATCAAGCGCCCTGTTCCACGCAAGGCAGCAATCAAGCCTTTAAAATTATTGCGGTTGCGAATTGCAGCAGACATGTTCGCGACGAATATGCTGATAATTTCCTACAATATATTGAATAACCGGTGATTTATCGTCGCAATTTTATAACTCTCCATTACGTTGCGTTGCAGCAATCACACCTCACAATAGGCTAACATATATTCGCTTTGGCCGAACCTACATAGGCGCTCCCCCAACAGAGGAGACTATGCATGGGTCAATTCGACGATGAGAGAGGCAAGAGCAAATTGGAAACGATAGTGGGATCGCTGATGCTGCTGTCATTCGGTCTGGGCATATTGGCGTTCCTGATCGCGATCGATCACCCCGAATGGTTCAGCCTGCGCCCGGCGTCCGGCACCGCCGCCGCCATGTCCAAGGCGTCCAACTTCGCCCCACATAAATAAGCGGCGCAGGCATGCCGCCACGGACCGCATAAAGCCGGCCGTCATGAGAGGGAGAGGATGCCGGAGGGTACAGAATAGCCTGACAACGGCTGCTGTTTCAGGAACATTTCCGCCGTTCGTCGTTTGACGAGCGCGTCCATGACCCAGAGGGCCTATGATCATTACCGCCGCACCAAGTTTCAAACAGATTATCCGGGAAGTATGGAAGCCGCTGGCCCTGCTTTTCGTGTGGGACGTATTCGTAACCGTCACCTATTATGTGCTGCCGTTCACGGCCCCTTCCCTGCCGCTGACCCTGTTCGGATCGGCCCTGGTCCTGTTTCTGGGTTTTCGCAGCAACTCGGCCTATCAGCGCTGGTGGGAGGCGCGCGGTCTGTGGGGACTGATGATCAACGCCAGCCGCAGCCTCGCCCGGCAGGCGCGCAACTTCCTGCCCGACGAAGCCGACGAGTTGAAGCGGTCCATCGTCCTGCGCCAGATCGCCTATGTGAACGCCCTGCGCTGCCAGCTACGCCGGCAGAAGCCGGATGACGAAGTGCATCGCTTCCTGACGCGGGGCGAAGCGGATTTCGCGCTGGCGCGGACCAATGTGGCGAACGGCATTGTCGACGGCACGGGACGGCGCATCAATGTCGCGCGGGAAAAGGGCTGGATAGACACGATCCAGCAAACGTCGATGGAAAGCGTGCTGGTGGACATCGCCAATGCGCAGGGCGGCATGGAGCGGCTGAAGAATACGCCATTGCCGAGCCATTACCGGTTCTTCCCGACGCTGTTCACGCATCTGTTGTGCATATTGCTGCCCATCGGACTGGTGGAGACGCTGGGCTTTGCGACGCCGCTGGGATCGACGATGGCGGGGCTGATGTTCCTGGCGGTGCTGGCCATTGGGGACGATCTGGTCGATCCCTTCGCCAATACGCCGCATGACGTGCCCCTGACCGCCATGTGCCGCACGATCGAGATCGACCTGCTGCAGGCGATTGGCGAAGCCGCGCCCGAACCGTTGAAGCCCGATGCCGGAGGCGTGCTGTGGTGATGCGGGACAGATAGGCGGCCGGACCGATAGCAAACGGACCGGCAGCAAAAGAAAAGGCCGCTCCGGCATTCCGGGCGGCCTTTTTCGTTTCTTCGGGGATGGCGGTCAGACGACCGGGCCAAGACCCTTGATGGCGCCATCCACCAGCAGCTTGTCAGCCTTCGCATCATGCGTTTCGGCGATGATCGAGGCAGCGGCGCTGGTCGCCGCCTGAACCGCCTTGGCGCGGATGTCGGAGACGGCGCTGCGCTCGGCGGCGGCGATCTTTTCCTCGGCCATCTTCTGGTGGCGCTTCACCAGCGCGGCGGCGCGGGTCTTGGCGTCGTCAACGAGCTGGGCGGCTTCTTCCTCCGCGCGCGACCGCAGAGCGTCGGCTTCGGCGGCGGCGCCGGAAAGCTTCTTCTCATATTCGGCCTTGAGCGCTTCGGCTTCGGCGCGCAGCTTGGACGCTTCGTCAAGCTGGGCGCGGATGCCGGCGATCTTGCCGTCCAGCGCCTTGCCGATCAGGGCAGGCACCTTCTTGAACACCAGCACCAGGAGGAATACCGCCATCGCGCCGCTGACCAGAGCGCCGGGAGTCAGGACCCCGAAAAGCGCCAGCTCCGAATGGGTTTCGCCGCCATGAGCGACAAGCCCTTCCTGATGATCGGCCTGCGCCAGATTGTGCGCGACTTCCGCCGAGCCTGCGTCGAGTTGTTCAGCCATGAGCGAGGGCTGCCTTTACTGCTTTCTTGGCCGCAGCCGCGGTGGGCTGAACGCCGGAAATCTTGACCACCATGTCCTGCGCAGCCTCGGCGGCGACCGCCTCGATCTCCGCCATGGCGGACGCGCTGGCGGCGCGGATTCCCGCTTCCGCAGCGGCGATCTTGTCCGCTATCTTGGCGTCGGCCGCCGCGATCTTCTTCTCCGCATCCTTGGCGGCCTTGGCCTTGGCCTCTGCGACCAGGGCCTGCGCTGCGGCGCGGCTTTCATTCTCACGAGCGCGATAGTCCGCCTCGATCTCGTCGCCGCGGGCGAAAGCGGCCTTGGCGGCTTCCAGATCCCCGGCGATCTTGCTGTCCCGCGCTTCCACGGTCGACTGGATCTTTGGCACCATGCCGCGTCCAACGACGAAGAAAACGAAGCCGAAGGTCACCAGCATCCAGAAGATCTGGGACGACCATACTTCAGCAAGTTGCGCGATTTGAGGCATTGGAACTCCGCGATACCTTAACCCGTTCCGACTGAGCTTGTCGAAGTCCCCGCCTGAGCGGAGCGAAGGCGCCTCGCTTACGCTCGGCCGAACCCTTCGACTTCGCTCAGGGCGAACGGATTATGCGTTTGATCTTAGGCGACGAAGATCAGGATCATCGACACAACGAACGCCAGCAGGCCGAGAAGTTCGGCAGCGGCGAAGCCGATGAACAGGCGGCCCTGCTGACCGTCGGCGGCCGACGGATTGCGCAGCGCGCTCTCAAGGAAAGAACCGAAGACGTTGCCCACGCCGAGCGCGGCCATGCCGGCACCGATAGCAGCCAGACCGGCACCGATCAGCTTTGCGGCTTCTGCGTCCATTTTACGTAACTCCTTCTAAGAAACTTTGAAAAACAACCAATAAAACTCAGTGAAGATTGACCGCGTCGTTGATGTAGAGCGAGGTCAGAAGTGCGAAAACATAAGCCTGGATCACGGCGACCAGCAGTTCCAGCGCGCTGATGCCGATCATCAGGATGAAGCTGGGCACGCCGATCATCAGGCCCCAGCCAGCGCCGGCGTTGCCGCTGTTGATGACGAAGCTGGACAGCACTTCCAGAAGGATGTGGCCGGCCATCATGGCGACGAAGAGTCGCAGGCCAAGGCTGAACGGGCGAACCATGAAGGACACGAGTTCAATGAAGGGGATCAGCCACAGCAGCCAGACGGGCGTGCCATGCGGCACGAACAGCGAGAAGAAGTGCAGGCCGTGGCGCGCGAAGCCGACGATCAGGACGATCGAGAAGCTGAGGATCGCGAGGACGCCGGTGGCGGTGAAGTGGCTGGTGAAGGTGAAGGCATGGCTGCCGACGAGGCCGAGGGGCAGCAGGCCCAGCAGGTTCGCGAACAGGATGAACATGAACAGCGAGAATACGTAGGGAACGTAGCGCTTCCCCTCCGGCCCGACATTGGCGAGCAGCAGATTGTCGATGAACCCGGTCATCGTTTCCGCAGCGGCCTGCCAGCGGCCGGGAACCAGTTCCCGCTTCATGCCCAGCAGCATGAAAGCCCAGAGCGCGACGGCAGTAATGACCATCCACAGCGCGCTGTTGGTGAAGGCGATATTATAGCCGCCGATCGCCCAATGTTCCGTGCCGAACAAAGGCTCGATCGCAAACTGGTGCATCGGGTCGATTTTGCCTGCCTCTGCCACGCTTACTCCAAGCCTTCCAATACTGCGACAAAAGCGCCCTTATTTATCAGGACGCTTCGTCGAAATCCTAATGATGTTCCTGAAGGCGGCGATGGTCCCCAGAGCGAGGAGCGCCAACAGGAGCCAGGGGGACGTTCCGAACCAGCGGTCAAGCAACCAGCCGATCAGCGCGCCGCCGGCAAGACCGCCGATCAGTTCCGCAAGGACGCGGTTGCCAAGGCGATAGCTTTCGTCCGCCCCGTGCACCTGCCCCTTTCCGGTCCTGACCGCTTCGTCATGCTCGGCCCGGACAATCCGCTCTCTGAGCGATTTGATCCGCGCGTCCTCGCCGACTGGGTCTTCCCCGGGCGCATCCTCGACCATCATCCTCTCCACATTTCCCGTATGGAGGCGGCATGGCCCGTGCGGCTGCACCCGTCAAGGCGCGGCCCGTTTAGAAAGGGTGTGTGTCCGAGTCAACACTTCTGCCAACCCCGGCCAAAAGGACAGTGCGGCAGGCCGATTTCGGGACGGAATCGCGGGCGATCAGCCAGCGGTTGCGCAATAGTCCGGCAGCGCGATCGCGCCGCTTTTCTTCTGCCAACCACCGCCGGACAGCTTATACATCTGCCCGTCCTTCACCCGGCTGGCGAGGGTCTGACAGCCCGTGGCGGCGGCCACATCGGCGACGGTTACGCCGCGCTTCGACGCCAGATCGGTATAGACCGCGCGGCGCTTGATGTTGATCGAATCCACTTCCGACTTCACGTCCGCGCCGACCGAGCCAACGATGCCGAGATAGCCGTCCGCCTGCTCGCCGACGGTTCCGGCGGCCATGGCGGCCGCGACAGCGCCGGACTGGGCGCGCGCGGGTGCTGTGAGGACAAGCCCTCCGGCGACGATGACGGCGGCGGTTGCGGCGAGAGCGATAAACTTGCGTGTCATTGCGGGAACAACTCCGGGTTATTCTGGATCAGATCCTGTGCGTCGCGTTGCAGGCGCACGACCACTTCCTGTTGAACCTTCACGTTGAGGTTGATCTCAATCGGCTTGTCCGGCGCGCGCACCTGAATGCACCCTCCCAAGGAAAGGCCCGCGATGGCGGCCGCAAAATATCCTGCTGTCTTCATTTCTGCTCCCCAGATGGCACTTTGTCGCTTTCGGCAGGCTGAACCGCAAGCCCCTTCAACACCTGTTCCTGATATTGGTCGCCCACGCTGTTGCGGATGAGGCCGCTCGGATCGACGAAGGACTTGGCCGTGCTCATCAGCCCGCGGAAGGGCGCCTGTATGCGGATGTTGAACAGGAAGGGCAGGCCCAGGAAATTGCTGGCGATGCCCTTCTGCTCCGGCTGACCCCGGTTGATGCCGTTGAACACGACATTGGTCACGACTTCTCCGTCCAGCGCGCCGTCCATCAGGATGGACAGGCATTTATACTGGAGATTCTTGAGCGCATCGAAGGCCATCTTGCCGAAAACGCCGACCTGCTCGTTGGAAACGGGGCCGACATAGGAAAGGGTGCCGGACTGGCGCTGCGGATCGCAGGGAATGGAGGGCAGAACCCCTTCCGGCATGATCAGCGGCGGAAGCCCATCCTGCCGGGCGACAAGGACGCCGCCCGCGATCCGGCCGCCGTCCATGTTGAAGATCAGCGGCATGATGCCGTCAAAGGTGCCGGTCGCGGAGATATTCTCCAGCTCCATCTTCTGAATGAAGGCCCCCGCATCGAGGCCGATGACCCGGAAGGTCAGATAGCGCTCCGTATCGGCGCTGAAATCCATCGTAGTCGGCAAAAGCTTCAGATCGCCGCCGGAAAAGGGCCATGCGCCGCCCTCTATATGCACCTTCTGCCCCGGTTCCAGCCGGTAATAGACGATGCCGTCCGTCGCCTCGATACCCGGATTGACGCTGGCGATGCGCACTTCCTGATGCGGCGCGGTGACGAGACCGACAAGGTCAGTGAAGCGAATCTCGCCCGAAAGGCCGCTGACCGGGCCGAAGGCGGCGGCAAGGTCCATCTTGTCGGTTCTAAATACGCCGTCGCTGGTGACGGCATTGCCATTCCAGCGCACCTGCCCCTTGCCCGACACTGTGCCGGCGGCATTGGCGACGACGCCGAGCGCAAGCCGGGTGATCGCCTCCGGCTGTAGCGTGGGGGAGAAGGTGATGCCCGGCACGTCGAGATCGGCATGGCCCCGGCCCGGTCCCAGATCATGCACGATGTCGGCGAGCAGGACCGTCGCGCCGCTGGCCGGTTCGGCCAGCGTTCCCTTTGCCGTGATGCGGCCATTCTGCATGGTCAGGCGGAAATTGCGGCTGTCGAGCGGATTGAAGCGGTCCGGCGCGGCGGTATCGCTGAGCGTCAGGCCGCCATTGACCGTGAGCGCACCCTTCGCAAAGCCCCAGCGGCCGGAGAAATTGCTGGCCGCCAGCGGCACCGCGCCGATCCGGCCTGCGCCGCCGCTTAGCTGGCCGCCCATCCCGCCGCCCGCCGCCAGTCCGGTAAGCTGGGCGGCGGTGATGCGCACCGGCGAATCAGCGGGACCGATACGCAGGTCGGCGTTGCGCGCCTCAAATCCCGGTCTGGCGAAGGCGACGCGGATCAGATCGGCGGAGAGGCGCAGCGGACTTTGCCCCAGCCGCCCCTCAAGCAAGGGCGCGCGGACCGATGCGCCGCCGGACAGGCCATTCGGCCCATAAGCGAGGATCGCGCCGTCCGCCGGGCACAGCGTCATCCGGGTGCGGCCGAGCGAGACATTTTCATAGGCGAGGCTGGTGAGCGCTACGGGCGCGCACGCCGGATTGACCCGCAGGTTGCCGCGCCCGTCCACGCTGCCGTCGATGGGCAGGGTCAGCCCGCGCAGGCCGCCGCCGGGCAAGGGGCCATCCAGGCGGGCCTCCGTCTGAAAGCGGGTGACGCCGCCTCCCCCGGCAGTGAAGCGCACGGGTTCGAGCGCGAGGCTGGCGCCGCCCTCCGCCGTGTAGGGGTCCATGAAAAGCTGGCCGCCAAATCCGCCGCCCGGCCGCTTGGAAAGACGCAACGCCGCCTTGGGCAGGCCGCCGCCCTCCATCGTCGCGCTGCCATCCAGCGCCCAGTCGACCTTCGGCCAGGACAGGGAGAAGCGGCCGCCCTCCCCCAGTGCGATGCGCGCGCCGCTGCGGCTGGCGAGGTTGGAGTCCGACAGGATGAGCGCGCCGGTCCCGCCGCGCTGGGACAAAGCGAATCGGGTGCTGATCCGGTTCTCGCGGCCTATGCCCTGCACGGCGTTGGCGAACTTCACGCCCAGCGGGCCAAAGGGCATATCCGCGCCAAGCCGCCGCAGCGAACCCGCCGGATCATCGCCGCCATAGGCCGCATTCTGGACGGTCAGCATCCCCTCCGCCCGTGCGCGCAGCCCCTGCGGCGCGCTGGTGTAGGACCAGGATCCCGATGCCCTGGACGCGGCGGCGGTCGCGCCAGCGCCCTTGAACGCGGCCGACGCAAGGTCGAACTGCCCACGCGCGGCGTAGGCGCTGCCGTCGAAAAGGACGCGCCCGGAAGGACGGGACGCCGCAAGGCCGGGAACGCGAAGCGCCGATCCGGCAAGGCTTGCATGCCCGGTCCAGCGGTCCAGCGCCTTGCCGAATGTCACGTCCATATCGGCCTGCGGCGCGGCGAGCGCGATGCCGCTCGCCGAGCAGCCCAGCGCACGGGCGCGCACCGGGCCGGACAGCCTTGGCTGGCCCTCGCGCATCGTGACGTCGACATAGGCGGTCGCACCGCCGACGCCGCAGCCGCCGAAGCGGGCATTGGGCATGACCGCGGCGAGCTTGCCCGCAAACCCGTCCTGCAGATTGCCCCGGCCATCGAGATGAATGCCGAGCTGCCCCGCGTCCGTATCCAGACGCATCCGTACATCCTGAAGCGCGACGGCCATGTTTGGCAGGCTGAACGGCGCGGTGGATTTGGGGTCGCGAAACTTGTCCAGCTCGCCAAGCGACAACGCGCCGTCATGGACCCGGCCGCGCAGCCGGACCCCGCCCGCGCGGACGGCCGCCACGCCAGGGGTCAGGCCGCTGAGCGTCAGGTCGACCTCCACCCATTTGGCGGTGAGATCGGGGCGGGCCGGATCGCCCAGCACGATATTCTCTATCCTGTGCGTGCGAAGGCCGATGGACACGAGATCATAGCGCGCCCGGACATCGAGGGCGTTCAGTTCCCGGCCGATGAAATTTTCCGCAATCGGCGCGCGCTGCGTCCAAAGCCCAAGCAGGACAAGGCCCAGCGCGCCGGCCGAGCCGGCGATCCAGGCAGTCCGGTTGCCGCGATGCGTCGCCTCGCTCTCCCCATCCCTACCGTCCCCGTCCTCATCGACCATGCGCGCGTCCGACCCCGGTACCTGTCTTGCAATGCCATTCCGTAACGCATCGACAACGTCCCGTGCCACGGAAATATCCTTGCGGGGCGTTTCTCCCGGCCTTAGCCCTGGAATCATGACGGGGGGCAATCCGGACGAAAGTAGCAAAAGCGGGGTCGCGCATGTCGGCGCGGGCCATCGCGAACGGTTGCGCACGCGGCTGCGCGAAGGCGGCGGCGACGCTTTGCTGGACCATGAGCTGATCGAATATCTGCTGGCGCTGGCGATACCGCGCAGGGACACGAAGCCGCTTGCCCGGCTGCTGCTGAGCGAATTTGGCGGCATAGAGGGCGTGCTGACGGCGGATTGGGCAGCGCTGGAGCGGGTGCCGGGCATGGGCGAAACCAGCGTGGCGGCGATCAAGGTGGCGCAGGCGGCTTCCCTGCGCCTGCTGCGCAACCGCGTCATTGAGCAGCCCGTGCTGGGAAGCTGGCAGGCGGTGCTGGATTATCTGCGCGCGGACATGGCCTGGCTGGGCGTGGAGCGAGTCCGGGTTCTGCATCTCAACAGCCGCAACATGTTGATCCGGGATGAAAAAATGTCGGACGGATCGATCGACCAGGCGGCGATCTACACCCGCGAAGTCATCAAGCGCGCAATGGAGCTTGGCTCCAGCTCCCTGATCCTGGTCCATAATCATCCGAGCGGCAATCCCGCGCCGAGCAGGCAGGACATTGAAATAACAAAGCATATCGCCGAAGCGGGCAAGCGCATGGGCATTTCCGTGCATGACCACATCATCATGGGCGCGGAAGGCCATAGCAGCATGCGGGCGCTGGGCCTCCTCTAGACTGGAAGCGGGAATGGAAAGCGGGCGGCCCGGCGCTTGGCCGGACCGCCCGCGATCGACCCGTGGGCGGGGTCCACACGGGCCGGGGGGACTGTTCAGGAGACTCAGGCGGGGGACGTCATTCAGGACGATCCGCCAGTTAGATATTTCACCAACTCTTCCTTGCTGACCGCGCCACTGCCGTCGGCGTCGGCCGAGGTGAAGGCGCCGCTGGCCCAGGCGCTGATCTCTGAGGCAGGCAGGGCCTTGCCCGTCGCCTTCATCTCCTGATCCTTCAGCGCGACCATCCATTTGATGAATTCGGGCTGCTCAAGCTGGCCGGACTGATTCGCGTCATAGGCGGGAAATTCGCTGTCGACGATCGACTGCACGGAGCTTGCGCCCTGGGACTGGTTGCCGGAGGCGGCATTATCCCCCTGCCGCGCCAACGCCGGGGACGCCGCAAACAGCGCCACGGCGCAGACCATCATGAACTTCATTCTTTTTATCTCCGGTTTTCAAACCGCTAGGGCGACCCATTTTTGGATGGGGTGTTGACAGATAGTATGTCCAGCAGGTGCATTCCGTTCCAGTAACGATTGCTGAACGGCATCGTTCCAGCGCGGGAAATCGTCGTTTCACCGGCGTCTGCAGGCGTTTTTGCGACCAGTTGCAGGATGCGGCCATTTCCGATCCGATTTGCCGCGCGGGATCAGCGCTGCTACGCGCCGCCCATCCCATTTTCTGACAGGATTCGACCCCCATGGTTCCGCGTTACTCCCGCCCTGAAATGACCGCGATCTGGGAACCGGAGGCGCGATTCCGCATCTGGTTCGAGATTGAGGCGCATGCGACCGAGGCGCTGGCCGATCTGGGCGTCGTGCCAAAGGAAGCGGCCAAGGCGCTGTGGGACTGGTGGGCGACCAACCCGGCCATCGATGTCCCCGCCATCGACGCGATCGAGGCGGTGACGAAGCATGACGTGATCGCTTTCCTGACCTGGGTCGCGGAAAATGTCGGCGACGAGGCGCGCTTCATGCATCAGGGCATGACCAGTTCCGACGTGCTCGACACCTGCCTGGCCGTGCAGCTCGCCCGCGCGTCCGACATATTGATCGCCGATCTCGACAAGCTGCTGGAGGTCATCAAGCGGCGCGCGTTCGAGCATAAGCTGACCCCGACCATCGGCCGCAGCCATGGCATTCATGCAGAGCCGGTGACGTTCGGCCTGAAGATGGCGGAAGCCTATGCGGAATTTTCCCGCTGCCGGGCGCGGCTCGTCGCGGCGCGGGCGGAGGTTGCGACCTGCGCCATTTCCGGGGCGGTCGGCACTTTCGCCAATATCGACCCGCGCGTCGAGGAATATGTCGCCGGCAAGCTGGGCCTGGCGGTGGAGCCGGTATCGACGCAGGTCATTCCGCGCGACCGGCATGCGATGTTCTTCGCGACGCTGGGCGTCATTGCTTCGTCCATCGAGCGGCTGGCCGTGGAAGTGCGCCATCTGCAGCGCACCGAAGTCCTTGAGGCGGAAGAATATTTCTCGCCGGGGCAGAAAGGTTCATCGGCGATGCCGCACAAGCGGAACCCGGTGCTGACCGAGAATCTGACCGGCCTCGCCCGCATGGTCCGCTCCTACGCCCTGCCGGCCATGGAGAATGTGGCGCTGTGGCATGAACGCGATATCAGCCATTCCTCGGTCGAGCGCTATATCGGCCCGGATGCGACGATCACCCTCGACTTCGCGCTCGGCCGCCTGACCGGCGTGATCGACAAGCTGCTCGTCTATCCCGAACGGATGATGAAGAATCTCGACAAGATGGGCGGTCTTGTTCACTCGCAGCGCGTTCTGCTGGCGCTGACGCAGGCGGGCGTCAGCCGTGAGGACAGCTATCGCTATGTTCAGCGCAACGCCATGAAGGTGTGGGAATCCGATGGCGCATTGTCGCTGCTGAACCTGCTGAAAGAGGATGAGGACGTGAGGGCGGCCCTTTCCGCGCAGGAGATCGAGGAGAAGTTTAACCTCGATTATCACTTCAAGCAGGTGGATACGATCTTAACGCGGGTGTTCGGCTGAGGAACAGCGCTTGGCAAATATGACCGTGACGGGGTGGAACGGCCCGGAAATTTCCCTTAAGCTTGCGATGAAGCAACTGTGGAAGGGGATGGAATGCAGTTCCTGAGAACCGCTTTGTGGGTCGTGCTTGCCGTCGCCCTGGCCCTGTTCTGCAAGGCGAACTGGGTTTCTGTATCCGTGAAACTGTGGGGCGACATGGTGGCCGACACACGGTTGCCGGTTCTGGTCGTCGGCGCGTTCCTGCTGGGCGCGGTGCCCTTCTGGATCATGGCGCGGGCGACGCGGTGGCGGATGAAGCGGCGGCTGGACGCGACGGAGCGCGCTCTGGCCAGCGCCACCGCAGCGGCGGCGCCCCCGCCCCAGACCGGCATGAGCCTCCCTAATTCCACCGACCCCCTCCTCGACAAATCCCCCCTGACCCCGGCAAGCGAAGCATGACCAGCCCAATCTATGTCGCCATCGATACGCCCCACCTGCGCAAGGCGCAGACGCTGGCGCAGCGCGTGCGCGGCCATGTGGGAGGATTGAAGCTGGGCCTGGAATTCTTCTGCGCCAATGGCCATCACGGCGTGCATGAAATGACGAAGTTCGGCCTGCCGATCTTCCTGGACCTGAAACTGCACGACATCCCCAACACCGTCGCCAAGGCCGTGCAGGCGCTGCATGTGCTGGAGCCGGCGATCCTGACTGTCCATGCCGCGGGCGGACGGGCGATGCTGGAGGACGCCAAGGCCGCCGCCGGGCTGAACACGAAAGTCGTGGCGGTCACCGTGCTGACCAGCCTGGATGACAGCGACCTGATCGACATTGGCGTTGGCGGCGCGGCGATCGATCAGGTGGAGCGGCTTGCCGATCTCGCCCGCGCGTCCGGCCTGGACGGCATCGTCTGTTCCGGCGAGGAAGTGGCCGCCGCGCGCAAGGCGTGGCCGGACGGCTTTTTCGTAGTCCCTGGCGTCCGCCCCAGCGGCGGCGCGATGGGCGACCAGAAGCGCGCCGTCACGCCGCGCGAAGCGCTGGACCGGGGCGCATCGATCCTGGTGGTGGGCCGGCCGATCAGCCTGGCCGCCAATCCGGATATCGCCGCGCGCGAGATAGAAGCGACGCTTTAGGGCGCGATCAGAAGGACATTTGCGCTCCTGCGGATGCAGACGGCTGGCCCTAACGTCTGAACTGTGCTGCCGCCTTCGCAGGAGCACTCGCGTTCCTAAGCCTTAGATGCGGCGCAGAGTTCTCAGCACACATCCGCTTCCGCCACCACCGGGCGGCTTTCGCGCGTGGCGCGCATGCGGCTGACCGGATCGTCGGGATCGGACGTCAGCACGACATGATCGTCATGCACCTCCATCAGCACGCCCATGAAGGGAAAATCGGCAAGGCTGCCGGTCACGCGATAGCTGACCGTATCGCCGACCTTGAAGGTCGCGGGGTCGAAATTAAATTCGAACGGGCAATTTTCGCCGCTGCCATTGTCCATATCCTGTCTCCTTTGCATGCAATCTATGGGATGGCGGACGACTTTCAAGAGCATTTCTGCGGCGGATGCGACGGCGGTTTCCTGCCGGGCCAGTAGCGTCTAGACGAGCCGCCATGTCCCGAATCGCGATCAAGATTTGCGGCCTCTCGACGCCGGAGACAGTCGAGGCAGCGCTGAAAGGCGGGGCGAGCCATGTCGGTTTCGTGCATTTCGCCAAAAGCCCCCGGCATCTGGAGATAGACCGGCTGGCGGCGCTTGCCCGGCGCGCGCCCGATCATGTCGGCCGGGTGGCGGTGCTGGTGCAGCCGGACGACGCATTGCTCGCCGCCATCGCGCCGCATGTCGATATCGTGCAACTGCATGGCGATGAGACGCCGGAGCGCGCCGCAGCCATCCGCGCGCGGTTCGGCAGGACGCTATGGAAGGCGATCCCGGTAAAGACGCGGGCCGACCTAGCCGCCGGATCGGCCTATGCCGGCGCGGTGGACATGCTGCTCTATGACGCAAAGACCCCTAAGGGCGCCGACCTGCCGGGCGGAATGGGTCTGCGATTCGACTGGGACCTGCTTGCCGGGTTCCGGCCGCCCGCCCCCTGGGGGCTTTCCGGCGGGCTGGACGCCGACAATGTGGCGGAGGCGATCCGCATCACGGGCGCGCCGCTGGTCGATGTGTCTTCGGGCGTCGAAAGCGCGCCGGGCATCAAGGATGTGGACAAGATCGCCGCCTTCTGCAATGCGGTTTCGACATGTTGACGCAGGCCGCCACGATCATACGCACGGGCACGCGCATCTGGACACGATGGCGCTGATCGCTTCCCCTTTACCGAAGCGAACAGTTTTCCATGTCTAGTGAGATTGAAGCGACCATGACCGATACCATCACCTTGCCCAACAGCCTGCGAAGCCAACCGGACGAACGCGGCCATTTCGGCGCTTTCGGCGGACGTTATGTCGCCGAGACGCTGATGCCCCTGATCCTCGACCTGGAGAAAGAATATCGGGCGGCCAAGGCCGATCCCGCTTTCGAGGAAGAATTTCAGACGCTGCTTAAGCATTATGTCGGGCGGCCAAACCCGCTTTATTATGCAGGGCGGCTGACCGAGGCGCTGAGAAAGAATGCGCCGGCGGGCAAAGGCGCGAAAATCTACCTGAAGCGCGAGGAATTGAACCACACGGGCGCGCACAAGATCAATAACTGCATCGGCCAGATCCTGCTCGCCAAGCGGATGGGCAAGACGAAGATCATCGCGGAAACGGGGGCGGGCCAGCATGGCGTGGCGACGGCGACGGTGGCGGCGCTTTTCGGCCTGCCCTGCACCATCTTCATGGGCGCGAAGGATGTCGAGCGGCAGAAGCCCAACGTCTTTCGCATGAAGCTGCTCGGCGCGGAGGTGCATGCCGTCACTTCGGGATCGCAGACGTTGAAGGATGCGATGAACGACGCCCTGCGCCACTGGGTGTCGAACGTGCATGACACATTCTACATTATCGGCACGGCGGCCGGACCCCACCCCTATCCTGAGCTGGTTCGCGATTTTCAGTCGGTCATCGGCAAGGAAATCCGCGCGCAGATGCTGGAGGCGGAGGGCCGCCTGCCCGACATGCTGATCGCGCCGGTCGGCGGCGGGTCCAACGCCATCGGCATGTTCCATCCTTTCCTGGACGACAGCGACGTCGCCATGGTCGGCGTCGAAGCGGCCGGCGAAGGGCTGGACGGCAAGCATGCCGCGAGCCTGGCGGGCGGCGCATCCGGCATATTGCACGGCAACCGCACCTATCTGCTGCAGGATGAGGATGGGCAGATCACCGAGGCGCACAGCATTTCGGCGGGTCTCGACTATCCGGGCATCGGGCCGGAGCATAGCTGGCTGCATGAGATCGGCCGGGTCGATTATGTGCCTGTGACCGACAAGGAGGCGCTGGCCAGTTTCCAGAAGCTCTCCTCGCTGGAGGGCATCATCCCAGCGCTGGAATCGGCGCATGCCGTGGCGGCGGCGGAGAGGATCGCGCCGACGCTGGATGCGGACAAGATCGTGGTGGTCAACCTTTCCGGGCGGGGCGACAAGGACATCTTCACCGTCGCAGAGGCGCTGGAGGTCGAGATATGACGGACCGTTTTGCGCAAAGGTTCGCGGCGTGCCGCGATCAGGGGCGATCGGCGCTCATCACCTTCGTCACGGCGGGCGACCCGACAGCCGCCGACAGCGCCGCCATATTGGATGCGCTTGTCGAGGGCGGCGCGGACATTATCGAGCTGGGCATGCCCTTTACCGATCCGATGGCCGATGGACCGGCGATCGAGCTGGCCAATCTGCGCAGCCTGGGATCGGGCACGACGACCGCCGATATCCTGGCCATCGCCACGGCGTTTCGCGGGCGGCACCCGGATATCCCGCTGGTGCTGATGGGATACGCCAACCCAATGCTGGCGCGCGGCGCGGACTGGTTCGCGACGCAGGCCGAGGCGGCGGGCGTCGATGGCGTGATATGCGTCGACATCCCGCCGGAGGAGGACCGGGAGATCGGCCCCGCCCTGCGCGCGGCCGGGATCGACCTGATCCGCCTCGCGACGCCGACCACCGATGCGGCGCGGCTGACCGCCGTTCTGGATGGCGCGGGCGGGTTCCTCTATCATGTTTCGGTCGCGGGCATCACCGGCAAGCAGCAGGCGCAGCTTACCCACATAGAACATGCCGTCGCGAAACTGAAGGCGGCGACCGACCTGCCCGTGGCGGTGGGCTTTGGCGTACGCACGCCGGAGCAGGCGGCCGCCATCGGGCGCGTGGCCGACGGCGTTGTCGTCGGGTCCGCGATCGTCGATATTGTGGGTTCGCATGGAGACAAGGCGGCGCCCTTCGTGCGCGACTTCGTCGCCTCGCTGCGCGCCGCCATGACAGCAAGGGAGCATGCCGCATGAGCTGGCTGAACCGGGTTCGCAACGCCATTCCGTTCATCGCCAAGCGCGAGACGGCCGATAACCTCTGGCATAAATGCAGCGGTTGCAACCAGATGGTGTTCACCAAGGAGTGGGAGGATAATCTGTCCGTCTGCCCGAAGTGCGACCATCATGGCCGGATCGGCCCGAAGGACCGTTTCGCGCAGATACTGGATGCGGGCAGCGCGGTCATCCTGCCGACGCCGGTGGTGAAGGAAGACCCCCTCAAATTCCGCGATTCCAAAAAATATACCGACCGGATCAAGGCGGCGCGCTCCTCCACCGGAGAAACCGATGCGCTGATCAATGCGCGCGGGACGATCGAGGGTTCGCCCGTCATCATGGGCGTGCAGGATTTCGCCTATATGGGCGGGTCGATGGGCATGGGCGTGGGCGCAGCCTTCGTCCAGGGCGTGGAGGAGGCGATTGCCCGCCGCGCGCCTTACCTGATCTTCACCGCCGCGGGCGGCGCGCGGATGCAGGAGGGAATCCTCTCCCTGATGCAGATGCCGCGCGCCACCGTGGCGATCCGCAAGCTGCACGATGCCGGACTGCCCTATATCGTCGTGCTGACCGATCCCACGACCGGCGGCGTCACGGCCAGCTATGCGATGCTGGGCGACGTGCAGATCGCCGAACCGAACGCCCTGATCGGCTTTGCCGGGCAGCGGGTGATCGAGAATACGATCCGCGAAAAGCTGCCCGAAGGGTTCCAGCGGGCCGAATATCTGCTGGAGCATGGCATGCTGGACATGGTGGTGCACCGGCATGAGCTGAAGGCGAAGCTGGCGCAGGTTATCGGCTACCTGACGACCAGGGCGGCCGCCTGACCTTCAGAGTTCGACCATAGCCAGCGGCAAGGACGCCATGCCAGACCACGCCGTTTCATCCGACCCCGCCGTGCAGGCGCAGCTCGACCGGCTGGCGATGCTGTCGCCGGGCGCAGACATATTGGGTCTGGAGCGCATAACGTCCCTGCTGGACAGGCTGGGCGATCCGCACCTGGCCCTGCCGCCGATATTCCATGTCGCGGGAACGAACGGCAAGGGATCGACCTGCGCCTTTCTTCGCGCGGCTCTGGAGGCGGATGGCAAGAGCGTCCATGTGTTCACCTCGCCCCATCTGGTCCGGTTCAACGAGCGCATCCGCATAAATGGCGGGCTGATCTCCGACGAACTGCTGGCGGCCTATCTGGAGCGGGTGCTGGATGTGGCCGAGGGGATCGGCGCGAGCTTCTTCGAGGTGACGACCGCGGCGATGTTCCTGGCCTTTGCCGAACATCGGGCGGACGCCTGTATTTTGGAGGTCGGGCTTGGCGGGCGGCTGGACGCGACCAACGTCATTGCTTCGCCGGCCGCATGCGGCATCGCGCAGCTTGGCATCGATCATCAAAGCTTTCTGGGCGACACGCTGGCGGAGATCGCCGGGGAAAAGGCCGGGATCGCGAAGGCCGGGACGCCCGTCGTCACCATGCGCTATCCCGCCGCGATCGCTTCGGTCGTCGAGCGCGCGGTTGGCGACCGAGGCGGTTTGTGGCGGCCCATGGGGTCGGACTGGGACGCTGCGGTCTATCGCCAGCGGCTGCACTATCGGGACAGCGAGGGGCGGATCGACCTGCCGCTGCCGCGCCTGTCCGGTCCGCATCAGCCCATGAACGCCGCGCTGGCGACAGCGATGCTCCGCCATCAACAGGTCGTGCCGGTAAGCGAGTCGGCATTGAAGGCGGCGCCCTTATGGGCGCACTGGCCCGCCAGACTGCAGCGGCTGGAGGATGGCCCCCTCCTCGCGCCGCTTGGGCCGGAAAGCATCGTCTGGCTGGACGGCGGGCATAATGCCTCGGCCGGAGAAGTGTTGGGCCAATATTTCGACGACGAGCGGCTGAACGGCCGGAAGCTGCACCTGGTGGCGGGCATGCTGGCGAACAAGGATATCGAAGCCTTCCTTGCGCCGCTTGAAGGGAAAGTCGCGCATATTCATGGACTTCCCGTAGAGGGGCATGCGCATCATCCCCCTGCCCGCTTCGCCGGGATCGCCGGGAAATGGGGCGTTCCGTTTACCGCGCATGCGGATGCGGCCGCCGCCATCGGCGCGATCGGCGCGCAGGACCGGTCCGCCGCCATCCTGATTGCAGGCTCGCTCTACCTGGCCGGAGACGTGCTTAAGGCGAACCGGCAATCGCCAGATTGAATTTAATTGCGATTGACTCGCAATAGCTGCATGATATGCCTCTGTCAGGAGATTGGAGGCACGGCATGCGCAACCCAGAAATCACGCACAAAATGACGGACAAGGCCCTGCCGGAGGACCGGGGGAACCGGCTGTTCCTGTTCGCGGTGCGGCGCATGGCGATGGCGGGCGTCAACGACGCGCACGCCGCCAACGCCCTGCTCGGCACGTTCGGCAAAAGCTATCGCAGACCGCTGGTGCTGTTGCGGGCGATGATGCTGGAGATGGCGCGGGCGTCGAGCCGCAAGATCATGGTCGCGCCCTGCTGCTGCTCCAAGATGACCGGCGATGAGGCGCTGCTGATGCAGGCGGTGTCGGAAGGTCTGAGCGATCCGCATGCCGCCTATGAGCGCGTGTCGGAGCTTCTGGCTTCCGACGCAGCGCTAGGCGCGCTGACATGCGTTCAGGCGGTGGCGCAGTCCTTCGCCGATCTGGGCCGGCCGATGGAATTTTACACGGCCGTCTGACCGGCGGGTTCCTCCACGCCAGCCTCGCCTATGCTCTGGTCGATGAGGCCGGAGCGGAGGAGGAACCAGTAGAGCAACACGCCCGGCAGCGCGAAGGCGGTGGTCAGCAAATAGAAGTCGACATAGCCGAACCGCTCGATCAGCGACCCCGCCGTGGTTCCGGTCAGGAAGCGCCCGACAATCGCCGCCGCGGCGGAGAGCAGCGCGAACTGCGTGGCGGTGAAGCGCAGGTTGCAGAGCGCGGACAGATAGGCGACCACGGTGACGCCGCCGATGCCGCTGGCGAAATTCTCAAAACCGATGGTCCAGGCAAGCATGGGCATGGAGTGGCCCACCGCCGCCAGCCCGGCGAAGCTGAGGTTCGATACGGCCATCAGGATCAGGCTGACCATCACCGACCGCTTCATGCCCAGGCGCGCATAGATGATGCCGCCGACGAAGATGCCGGCCAGCAGCGCAAAGAAGCCGACCCATACGTCGCCCCACAGGATTTCCGGCTTGGTGAAGCCAAGCTGCACGAGAAGGTCGCGGATCATGAGGTTCGCCATCGTGTCGCCGATCTTGTGGATCAGCACGAACAGCAGGACGAGAATGGCGCCCTTGCGCTTGAAGAAGTCGACGAGGGGGCCGTAAAAGGCGGCGAGCGCTTCGCCCGCGCTGCGCAGGGGTTTCGGCTCATGATGACGGGCGGGTTCGCCCGCGAAGATCGATGCGATGGGTCCGGCGAAGGCCAGCGGCATGCAGGCGATATAGCCCCAGGTCCAGTTGGAGATGCTGGCGACGGCGAGCGCGATGGTGGCGGCGAAGAAGGCCCCCAGCCGCCACCCATATTGCGACATGCCCGAACCGACACCGAGCTGTTCCGGCGCGAGCAGTTCGATGCGGTAGGCGTCGATCACAATGTCGAACGTCGCGCCCGCAAAGCCCAGCAGCAGCGCGCCGACGACAACGGCCTGCAATCCGGTGAGCGGGTCGGCAACGCCCAGCACGAACACCGCGATGGCCGTGGCGGTGCCGCAGAGCCAGAGCCAGGAACGGCGCTGACCCAGAGCGCTGGACAGGAGAGGCAGGCGGAACCGGTCGATAAGCGGCGCCCATGCCCATTTGAAGCTGTAGACGAGAAGCGCGAGAGCAAAGGCCGAGATCGATTTCTTCTCGATCCCGGCGTCGGCCAGACGATTGGTCAGCGTCGCGGCGAGCAGCGCGAAGGGAAAGCCCGAAGAAATGCCCAGAAACAGCGCCGTAAGCGGGGCGCGCTCGGCATAGGGGCGGATCGATTGCGGCAGGCTGGCGCGCCAGCCTTTTGCCTGTTCAGCATTTTCCATCTGCGGCCCCTGCCCCTTTTTGAACGTCGCGCCGCTGACAATGCGGGGGCCGGGCCGATGACGCAAGGGGATGTGACGTCATTCCGTCACGCGGGCCGCTCCCCCGCCCGATTTACGCCGGTTTTTCAGGCGGCGTTGCCATCCATCCGGCGTTCGAAAAGGCTGAGGCCGCGCGGCAGGCGCGGGACCTTCGCACCGCGCATGATGGCGTCCACAACCTCTATCGCAGAGAGGAGATCGCGCTGGGAATAGGGCTTGGCGAGGCAGCCATAGGCCAGATGGCGGGCATCCGCCGGGCAGGAGCCGGTGACGAACAACACGGCGATGCCTCGCCGGTGCGCCTCCGTGGCGACGGCGATGCCGTCCCGGTTCCCCGAAAGATTGACATCGGCGATCACCAGATCGATCACCTGCGAAGCAAGAACGGACTGCGCATGGCCAAGGCTGTCGACCGTATCGACGACCACATAGCCCGCATGGGTGAGGAAATGCTCATTGTCGAACGCGACCAGAGGCTCATCCTCAACCACCAGTATCTGGTGGACAACCCGCCGGTCTTTCCCAAAAAACATTGCCGTTCCGCCCTGTTTACGCCATCACCGCCTTAACGCGGCATATCTTGTATCGGTTTCAATTGGTTAGCGGACTCGCCGCCGAGTCTGCACCCTTTGTCCAATATTACACGCCGTTTTACCCCGGCGAAAGGAAGCTGTTCGTGCAACCCCCTCAGAAAAAATCACCGGGGAAAGGCCCACGGCCGGGGCCTCGCACGGCCGCGCGGCCCAAGTTTGGGGAAAAACCGGCGGGCGGCTTCCCCAAAACGCCAAGGCCGGCGTCCTCCAAGCCCAAGACGAACAAAGCGGCGTCACCCGCCAACCCGCATCCAGCCCGCGCCAAGGCCGCCGATGCCGGCGGCAAGGAGCCGCAGCGCATCGCCAAGCTGCTGGCGCGCGCGGGGGTCGCGTCGCGGCGGGAGATAGAGCGGATGATCGAGGAAGGACGGATAGCGCTGAATGGCGATGTCCTCACGACCCCTGCTACCCTTCTGAACTCGCTGCATGGCGTGACCGTGGATGGAAAGGCGATCGGCGCGACCGCCCCGGCCCGGCTGTTCCTGTTCCACAAGCCGAGCGGCTGCCTGACCACGGAACGCGATCCGCGCGGGCGGCCCACCATCTATGACCGGTTGCCTACGGATCTTCCCCGCGTGATGCCGATCGGCCGGCTGGATATGACCACGGAGGGTCTGCTGCTGCTGACCAATGATGGCGAGTTCAAGCGGCAGATGGAGCTGCCCTCGACCGGCATTCCCCGCACCTATCGCGCCCGCGCATTCGGCGAGGTGAGCCAGACGCAGTTGGAGGAGCTGATGATGGGCGTGGAGATTGACGGCATGCGTTATGGCCAGATCGACGCCAATCTGGAACGCAGCACGGGCCACAATAAATGGATCGAACTGACGTTGAAGGAAGGCAAGAACCGGGAGGTGCGCCGCGTGCTGGAGCATCTCGGCCTTCAGGTCAGCCGGTTGATCCGCACGAAATATGGTCCGTTTGAACTGGGAGAACTGGCATCCGGCGCAGTGACGGAAGTGCGGCAGCATGACCTGGTGGTTTTCCGCAAGGGACTGAAATGAAGATCATTTCTGGGCGTATGAGGGGACCGAAATGAGGATCATTTCCGGGCGTATGAGGGGGCCGAAATGAGGATCATTTCTGGCCAGTGGCGCGGGCGTCCCCTGGTTGCGCCGAAGGGCGAGGCGACGCGGCCGACGGCGGACAGGACGCGCGAGGCGCTGTTTTCCATGCTGACGAGCAGGCTGGGAAGTTTCGAGGGGCTGGCCGTCGCCGATCTGTTCGCCGGATCGGGGGCATTGGGGCTGGAGGCGCTGTCGCGCGGCGCGGGCAGTTGCATATTCGTGGAACAGGACCGGGAGGCTGTGACGGCCCTGCGCGCCAATGCGGAGAAGCTGGGCATCCGGCCGGACCTGCGGCAGACGTCCGTCCTAGCGCTGGGCAGCGCGCCCGCGCCGCTCGACCTGGTGATGATGGACCCGCCCTATGGCACGGGCGCGGGCGCGGTGGCGCTGGACAAGCTGGCGCGGCTGGGCTGGATCGGCCCGGCATCCTGGGTCACGATAGAAACGGACCGGCGCGAGGAGATCGACGTCAAGGGCTTTGCGGCGGAGGCGGTGCGGGACATCGGCAAGGCGCGGCTGCATATTCTGCGTTCAGCCGGCGACTGAACAATAGCCGGTAACGGGATGATAAACAGGGGTCAGGTTCGACCGGAACCTGACCCCCGATTGCAAAACCCGGCGGATTATTTCCGCTTCTTCTTCATCTTCTTCGCTTCGCCGGGATTGATGCAGCTATCCTGCACCGTCTTGCTGCACAGCGGATAGTCGGCCTGCGCGGCTGGCGGCGGCGTGGCGTTGCCGCCCACCTCAACCGGATTGGCCGATGTGCCGACCGGGGCCGCCGGGTCCTTTGGCGCGCGAGGGTCAGCGGGCGTCATGCCAGTCGCGGGCGGCACTGCGCCTGTCGGCTGACCGGCGTTGGGATCGGCCGGGGGCGCTGGAGGGGGCGGCGCGGGCGTCTGGGTCTGCGGCATCTGCGCTGCGCCCATGTCATTGGTGGCGGGCGGAGGCGGCGGTGGTGCGGTCGTCGACGGATCACTGGCCGCTGGCGGTGGCGCGGGCGGCGTGGCCGGTTGGTCCTGCGCCACGGCGGCGGCGGATAGGCTGAGCGCGGCTGCGCCGATGAGAAGCCTTATTTTCATGGTTTTTCCTCTCTCTGGGTGTGATCCCCGTTGGTGGAGAGAAAACCGGAATCGTGACGCTTGCGTTCCCTTAACCACTATCCCGCGCGACCAGCCGTGCCGTAGCTGACGCAGACCGTTTACGCGCAATCAGCCAGGATAACGCTCAAACTTCGGCAGAGTATGCGCCTCGGCCATCCAACCGGCGGTTTCAGCCATCTGGATATGGCCGAAGGGCGGGAAAGCGTCGAGATCGTCCAGCGTGCTTGTCTGAACATCGATCTTTCCCTGAAAGATCGCCGTGCTTGTGTAGAACAGGCCAGTGCCGCATATGCCGCAAAAATGCCGGGTCGCATGTTCCGACGACTGATATTTGACCGGCGTCCCCGTGATCGTCACCTTATCCTCCGGGAACAGCGCCCAGCCGACCATCGGCGCGCCCGCGCTGCGCGTACAATCGCGGCAGTGGCAAAGCGCGCTATGCTCCGGCTGCCCCTCCACCGTGTAGCTGATCGCCCCGCACATGCACTGTCCCGTCGCCATGACAATCCTCCTGATATTGATTCGTGTTTTGTTCTCATAAAGCATAGCGCTGCGCAATGCCATCGGGCTTGCCCGATCGCTCACCGTTCCCTAATTGTTCAGCTATGACAGCGCCTTCCCTTACTCCCGACGAACCCGCCTATCTGCACGGTCTCAACGCGCCGCAGCGCGAGGCCGTGCTGACCACGGAGGGTCCGTTGCTGGTGCTTGCCGGCGCGGGCACGGGCAAGACCGCCGCGCTTACCGCCCGACTCGCGCATCTGGTGGCGACACGGCGCGCCTTCCCGTCCGAGATCCTGTCGGTCACCTTCACCAACAAGGCCGCGCGGGAGATGCGCGAGCGTGTCGGGCGGATGATCGGCCCGGCGGTGGAGGGCATGCCATGGCTCGGCACTTTCCATAGCGTGGGCGCGAAGATGCTGCGCCGTCATGCCGAACTGGTGGGTTTGCAGAGCAATTTCACCATCCTGGACACGGACGACCAGTTGCGCCTGCTCAAACAGCTTATCCAGGTGGAGAGCATCGACGAGAAGCGCTGGCCCGCGCGCCAATTGGGCGGGCTGATCGACCGGTGGAAGAACCGGGGCATGACGCCCGCCGAGGTCGATGCCGGCGAGAGCGAGCATTACGCCAATGGCAAGGGGCAGAAGCTTTATGCGGCCTATCAGGCGCGGTTGCTGGCGCTCAACGCCTGCGACTTTGGCGATCTGCTGCTTCATATGCTGACCCTGCTCAAGACCGACCGGGAGGTGCTGGCGCACTATCAACAGCGGTTCCGCTACATCATGGTGGACGAATATCAGGACACCAATAGCAGCCAGTATCTCTGGCTCCGCCTGCTGGCGCAGGAGCGCAAGAATATTTGCTGCGTGGGCGATGACGATCAGTCCATCTATAGCTGGCGCGGGGCGGAGGTCGCCAACATCCTGCGGTTCGAGAAGGATTTCCCCGGCGCGAAGATCGTGAAGCTGGAGCAGAATTACCGCTCCACGCCCCACATCCTGGCCGCCGCTTCGGGCGTGATCGCGGAGAATGGCGGGCGGCTGGGCAAGACCCTGTGGACCGACGAGGCGGAGGGTGAGAAGGTCCAGGTGCTGGGCGTGTGGGACGGACCGGAGGAAGCCCGGCGCGTCGGCGACGAGATTGAAAGCCATCAGCGCAATGGCGGCACGCTGGACGATGTCGCCATCCTTGTCCGCGCGCAGCACCAGACCCGCGAATTTGAGGACCGCTTCATCCAGATCGGCATGCCCTATCGCATAGTCGGCGGTTTTCGCTTCTACGAGCGGGCGGAAATCCGCGATGCGCTCGCCTATCTGCGGTTGGTGAACCAGCCCGCCGACGACCTGGCGTTCGAGCGGATCATCAACGTGCCCAAGCGCGGCCTGGGCGACAAGGCGGTGGAGAAGCTGCACCGGCTGGCGCGGGCGGAGGGCATCCCCCTCACCTTCGCCGCCGCGCGGATCATCGATACCGATGAACTGACGCCGCAAGCGCGGCGGGCGCTGGGCAATTTCGTCGGCGATCTGGCGCGCTGGCGGGACAAGGCGGCCCAGTTGCCGCATCCGGAGCTGGCGCGGCAGATATTGGACGAGAGCGGCTATACGACCGTCCTTCAGGCCGAGCGCACGGTTGAGGCGTCCGGCCGTCTCGAAAACCTCAACGAGCTTGTCCGCGCGATGGAGGAATATGAGACGCTGGGCGCCTTCCTGGAGCATGTCTCCCTCGTCATGGACAATGAGGCGCAGGCGGACGAGCGCAAGGTCACGATCATGACCATCCACGCCGCCAAGGGGCTGGAGTTCGACACGGTGTTCCTGGCCGGATGGGAGGAAGGCATATTCCCTTCCCAGCGCGCGCTGGACGAGGGCGGCCTGGCGTCGTTGGAGGAAGAACGGCGGCTGGCCTATGTCGCGATCACGCGGGCGCGGCGCAAATGCGTGATCCTGCACGCGGCGAACCGGCGCATTTACGGCCAGTGGACATCCTCCATCCCGTCACGCTTCGTGGGCGAATTGCCCAGGGCGCATGTGGATGAGGAAAGCAGCATGTCGGGCGGCGCATCGCTATGGCGCGCCAACTGGTCGGAACGCGCCGATCCCTTTGCCGATGTCGGGCGGGGCACCGGGCGCGGGCCGGGATGGCAGAGGGCGCAGCAGGCGGGCGCCTTTTCGCGGGAGCCGGTGCGGGTTGTGGAAGCGCGCGGGTCGGCAGTGTCGCTGGGCAATAAGGGCCGCGACGATATGAGCGTGGGACTGCGCGTGTTTCACCAGAAGTTTGGATACGGCACCGTTGCGGAGATTGAAGGCAACAAGCTGGAGATCGATTTCGAGACCGCCGGGCGGAAACGAGTGATGGACAGCTTCGTCAGTCCGGGCTGATGGCCGCACCGGCTGCGTTGCAGCGAAAGCCTTTGGCCTGATCCCGCGAGAGTGATATCATCCCCCGCGAACGCCCCCGCCATATTCCGGCCGGGGCCGACGAATATTTCTTGCAAGCGTCTTTGGGGGGATTGCGATGCGGAAAGTTCATGCAAGCCTGTTTGCCGTTGCGGCCTTCCTTTCCGGCAGTTTCGCCAGTGAAGCGCATTTCTCTCAGGCGGCGCTGACGGCGCTAGACCCGCTCCGCGCAGCCTCCTCGCTCTGTGGAAGCAGGAAGGGTCAGGCGGCGTTCCGCCAACGCCTTATGCTCGCGGCGTTGGCCGTGGAACCGGCGAGCGGCGTTTCGGCGCCCATGCCGCTTTATCCCGACCTGGGGGTATCGCGCTTTCCGGTAAGCACGGACAATGTGCAGGCGCGCGCCTATTTCAATCAGGGACTGATGCTGACCTACGGGTTCAACCATGCCGGGGCGGTGCGATCCTTTCGCGAGGCGCAGCGGATCGACCCCGGCTGCGCGCTTTGCTGGTGGGGCGAGGCGCTGGCGCTGGGACCGAACATCAATGCGGCGATGGACGAGCGGGACAAGGATATGGCGTTGGCCGCCATCGATCGCGCCAGGGGGCTGAGCGGAAAGGCGTCCCCGGCCGAACAGGCCCTGATCGCCGCGATGGCGCTGCGCTATTCCCGCGATCCGGGCGCGGAACGGGCGGCGCTGGACGGCGCCTATGCCGATGCGATGATCGACGTCGCAAAGCTTTACCCGGATCAGGATGACGTCGCCGTACTTGCGGCGGAGGCGGTGATGGACACCACGCCCTGGAATTATTGGGAGGCGGACAAGATAACGCCTGTCGGGCGGTCGGGCGAAGCGGTTCGCCTGATCGAACAGGTGCTGGCCCGCGATCCCGACCATGCCCAGGCGGCGCATCTCTACGTGCATCTGATGGAGAATAGCGGCGATCCGAAGCGGGCCGAAGCGGCGGCCGACCGGCTGAGCGCTGCTCCGGTGCCCAGCGCGGGGCATCTGGTCCATATGCCAGCGCATATCTATCAGCTTCGCGGCCGTTACGCCGACTCCATGCGGGTGAATGTCGCGGCGGCGCGGGCGGATGAAGCGTTCATCCGGGATACGGGCGACCGGGGCCTCGTCCGCTATGGCTATTACCCCCACAATATCCATTTCATCGTCATGTCAGCGCAGATGACCGGCGACATGCGAACCGCCGTGCGGGAGGCGCAGAGGCTGCGCACCGTTCTGGACCCCGCCACCTCGGCGAAGATCGCGTGGATACAGGCGATCGATGCAGCGCCCTTCCTGGCGATGGCGCAGTTCGCGCCGCCCAAGAAGATATTGGCGATGCCAGCACCCGACTCGCGGCTGCCCTATGCCACCGCCATGCGGCATTATGCCCGCGCCGTGGCCTATGCGCAGTTGCGGAACGGACGGGCATTCGATGCGGAGCTATCCGCTCTGGCGAAACTGCGCGCATCGGACGCCTTTGCGGACATGATTGCGCAGGGCGTTCCCGCACCGGACCTGCTGTCTCTGGCGGAAGCGGTGGCGCGCGGTCGCTTCGCGTTTGCGCAGGGGCGCTACGGGGAAGCGGCCGGCCATTATCGAGCAGCGATCGTGCTGGAAGGGAAAATCCCCTATCAGGAGCCGCCCTACTGGTATTATCCGGTGAGCCAGTCCCTGGGCGCGGCGCTGCTGCGTGACGGCAAGCCGCAGGAAGCGGCGCAGGCGTTCCGCACGGCGCTGGCGCAGACGCCCGCCAATGGCTGGGCGGTCTATGGCCTTGCAGAAGCGGAGAAGGCGCAGGGGCATGAACTGGAAGCAGCGGCGGCGCGGCAGTCCCTGCAAAAGCTATGGATGGGCGATCCGGGCTGGCTGCGTGTGGACCGGCTCTAGATAGTATTCTCCAAGGGCTTGCGCATCACCGCCAGAAAAAATGGCGGATCGAGAGGGATCGGGAAAGGCTTCATGTCTCCGGTCTCGATATAGCCGCGACGGGTATAATAAGCGATCAGCTCTGGCCGCTGCGACACGACCGACAATTCCATCGTCCTTGCGCCGAAACGGCGCATCGCCTCCCGCTCGGCCGTGGCGATGATATGCTTGCCAAGGCCGCCGCTCTGCCGCCCCGGCTGGACCGTCAGGAGGCCGAAATAGGCCGAGGTAGCGGAAAGCCGGGTCAGGTGGACGCAGCCGATTATCGCGGAGCCGTCCCGGAATAGCAGCAGCAGTTCATCGGGATTGCCCAGGATCGCTTCCAGGGCCTCCAGACTGGTTCTCGGCCCTTCCAGCAGGTCCGCCTCATGGGTCCAACCCGCCTTTGCGGTGTCTCCCCGATAGGCGCTTTCGATAAGCGCATGCACCTCCGGCAAGTCCGCCGTTGTCGCCGGACGCGCCTCAGGATGGTCCATGATCGCGGGGGTCAGGCCAGCGCCCCGTGACAATGCTTGTATTTCTTGCCCGACCTGCAGGGGCATGGCGCGTTGCGGCTGATTTCCCCAGTGGCGACCGTCTCCCCATTTTCCGGGACGGCAAGGCGCTGGGTCGGGATCATCGTCGTGATCGCGCCTTGCGATCCGGCATCGCTGTCATCGGTATTATCCATGCCGGTGAACGGATCGATATGGGTGGTGATGAAGTCCGGTAGGACCGGCAGCTCCGGCATGTCCATGGGTTCTTCCATGCGGAACTGCACGCGACCGATGGTCTGCGTCACATCCTCGCGGATGTTGGAAAGCATCCGCTCGAACAGGGCGAACGCCTCCTGCTTATACTCATTGATCGGCGTTTTCTGCGCATAGGCGCGCAGGTGGACGACCTGACGCAGAGCGTCGAGCGTGGAAAGATGCTCCTTCCAGTGATGGTCGAGGCTCTGCAGCAGAATGCTCTTTTCGACCATGTGCCAGTCGTTGGTCTCAATCTGAGTCATTTTCTCCGCGACATGCGCGTCGGCCATCGCGGCAAGCCGTTCCTCGATCATCTCCGGATCGACGGCGTCTTCGTTCAGCCAGGCCTGAAGGTCCGGCTCGATGCTTAGAATCTCGCGCGACTGCTCGGCAAGCGCGGCGATATTCCACTGTTCGGGATAGCTGCCCGGAGGGCATGCGGCGCCGACAATATCATTCACCGTCTCGATACGCATGTCGGCGACGACATCGTCCACGGTCTCCGCATCCATGATGTCGCTGCGCTGTTCGTAGATCACCTTGCGCTGATCATTCATCACGTCGTCATATTCGACGACCTGCTTGCGGATGTCGTAATTGCGCGCCTCAACCTTGCGCTGGGCGGTTTCGATCGCCTTGGACAGCCATTTGGAGCCGATAGCCTCGCCATCCTCCATATTCGCATTCATCATGCGGGCGAACAGCGTGTCCGGGCCGAAGATGCGCAGCAGGTCATCGTCCAGGCTGAGATAGAAGCGGGACAAGCCAGGGTCGCCCTGACGGCCCGACCGGCCACGAAGCTGATTGTCGATGCGGCGGCTTTCATGCCGCTCAGTGCCAAGCACGAACAGGCCGCCGGCGGCGAGCACCTCGGCCTTTTCGGCGTTGATTTCCGCGGCGATGCGCTCGACGGCCGCATCGCGTTCCGGCCCCTCCGCCATGCCGGCGAGTTCATCGTCGACGCGAAATTCCAGATTGCCGCCAAGCTGGATGTCCGTACCGCGGCCCGCCATGTTGGTGGCGATGGTGACGGCGCCCTTGCGGCCCGCCTGCGCAACGATATGCGCTTCGCGTTCGTGGAAGCGGGCGTTCAGCACCTCATGCGCGACGCCCTCCTCTTTCAGGAAGTCCGACAGCATTTCCGACTTCTCGATGGACACGGTGCCCACGAGAACCGGCTGGCCGGTCTTAGCCTTCTCACCAATCGCCTTGGCGATGGCGCGGAACTTGTCATTGGTGTTCTTGTAAAATTCGTCTTCCTCGTCGATCCGCTGCACCGCCTTGTTGGTGGGGATGGTGACCACGTTCATCTTGTAGATCTCGTGGAATTCGGTCGCTTCGGTCGCGGCCGTCCCGGTCATGCCCGACAGCTTCGGGTACATGCGGAAGTAATTCTGGAAGGTGATGGAGGCGAGCGTCTGGTTCTCCGGCTCGATATTCACGCCTTCCTTGGCCTCGACCGCCTGGTGCAGACCGTCCGACCAGCGGCGGCCGTCCATCATGCGGCCGGTGAACTCGTCAATGATGATGACCTTGCCGTCCTTGACGATATAGTCGATGTCGCGGCGGAACATCATGACGGCGCGCAGCGCCTGATTGACGTGGTGGACGACCTGGGTGTTCTCAAAATCGTAGAGATTGTCGCCTTCGAGCAGCCCGGCCGCTTCAAGCATGCGCTCGATCTTCTCGGTGCCGTCCTCCGTCAGCGTGATGTTCCGCTGCTTCTCATCCTTCTCATAATCGTCGTCGGTGAGCTGCTTCACGATGCCATCGACGGAGATATAGAGTTCCGACTTGTCGTCGGTCGGGCCGGAAATGATCAGCGGCGTGCGCGCTTCGTCGATCAGGATCGAGTCCACCTCATCGACGATGGCGTAGTTGAAGGGCCGCTGCACCATCTGGGCGCGGTCATATTTCATATTGTCGCGCAGATAGTCGAAGCCGAGTTCGTTGTTCGTCGCATAGGTAATGTCGGCGTTATACGCCTCGCGCCGCTCCTCCTCACGCATGTTCGGCACGATGACGCCGGTGGTGAGGCCGAGGAAGCGGTAGACCTGCCCCATCCAGTCGCAGTCGCGGCGGGCGAGATAGTCGTTCACGGTGACGACGTGAACGCCCTTCCCCTCCAGCGCGTTGAGATAGGTGGCGAGCGTCGCGACCAGCGTCTTGCCTTCGCCGGTGCGCATCTCTGCGATCTCGCCGCGATGCAGGACAATGCCGCCGATCATCTGCACGTCATAATGGCGCTGGCCAAGGGTGCGCTTGCCCGCCTCGCGGACGGTGGCGAAGGCTTCGGGCAGAAGGTCGTCCAGGGTTTCGCCGGCGGCAAGACGTTCGCGGAACTTCACCGTCTGCGCGACCAGATCCTCGTCGGACAGCGCGGAGATTGCAGGTTCGAAGGAGGCCACCTTATCGACCAGCTTGCCCAGCGATTTAACGTACCGCTCATTGGACGATCCGAAAATGGACTTGGCGAGTGCGCCGAACATGCAAATTCCTGACGATTGAGAAACACAGGGCGGCCCCTTCGGACCCTATGCGGATATGCGCCGCGATTTAGGATCGCACGGGGGGATAGTCAATTGACAGCGTTAATCGGGTAACTGCCAAACAATGCGGCGATGCATACTATATTCGGTCCGGTGGCCGCTTGCATCACGGGCGGGCGTGAAGCGGCCGCGCAATGTGATCGCATTGCAGGCCGCCTCGTCGAGTACCCGATGCCCGCTGCTGTTAACCGTATGGCAGTCCGTAACGCGCCCGCGCTTATCTACGGTCCAAACAATCGCGCTGGTCCCCTCCCACTGATTGCGCAGCGCCTCGGCTGGATAATCGTCAGAGGATATCCATGTGGCCATGCCTTCGCCAAATGGGGAAGGCACCGCTGGACCCGGCGCTATATCGTCCAGATCTTCGAAGAATACACCCACGACACGCTTTTTCCATTGCTGTGCGCCTTCGGTCTGGGCCGCGAGAACAATCATCAGGGAAACCAGGAGAATAGCCAGCAGGGCTGTGGCTGTTTCAACATATTTGCTCATTGCCGCCCCCTGTCGATGATCGCGCATTGCCTGTCCGGAGCTACGCTATGCCGTATCCTGCGCCAAAATCCAGCGATGGCGCGATGCGGGCGATTGACCCTCGCCCCATATCGGCTAATCCCCGCGCATGACCGAACGCTCACCCCTCGCCCCCGCCACATTCCCCGACCTCCCGGCCATTGCGGGCGTGACGCTCCGTGTCGCGAAGGCGCGATACAAGGCGTGGGACCGGTGCGACCTGACCTATGTGGAGCTGGACGCTGGCACGGCCGTCGCGGGCGTGACGACGCAGAGCAAATGCCCTTCCCCCGAAGTCGAATGGTGCCGGGACGCCTTTCCGCTGGGCAAGGCGCGGGCGCTGGTCGTCAATGCGGGCAACTCCAACGCCTTTACCGGCAATCGGGGGCGCGCGGCGGTGGAGGCGATCGCCGCGCGGGTCGCGAACCATCTGTCCTGCCTGCCGAGCGATGTGTTCATCTCCTCGACCGGCGTGATCGGCGTGCCGCTGCCCATCGACAAGGCCGAGGCCGGGTTGGACGCCGCCTTTGCCGCCAAGCCGTGCGGATGGGAAGACGCGGCCGCGACGATCATGACCACCGACACTTTCGCCAAGGCGGCGACGGCCAGCGCGGTGGTGGATGGCCGGACGGTCAATCTGGTTGGCATCATCAAGGGTTCGGGCATGATCGCGCCGGATATGGCGACGATGCTGGGCTATATCTTTACCGACGCAGCGGTGGAGCCTGGCTTCCTGCAGCAGATGCTTTCGGCGGCGAACCGGACAAGCTTCTCCTGCATCACGGTGGACAGCGATACGTCGACCAGCGACACAGTGCTCGCCTTTGCGACCGGCAAGGCGGGCAATGCGCCGCTGGCGTCCTTCGACAGTAGCGGGGCGGACGCTTTCGCCGCCGCCTTGTCGGATGTCTGCCGTCAGCTCGCGCATCTGGTCGTGCGCGATGGCGAAGGCGCGTCGAAATTCATCGCCGTGACGGTAGAGGGAGCGGAAAGCGACGCCAGCGCGCACAGGATCGCCCTGTCGATCGCCAACTCGCCTTTGGTCAAGACCGCCATAGCGGGCGAGGACGCCAATTGGGGCCGCGTCGTGATGGCGGTGGGCAAGGCGGGCGAACCGGCGGAACGCGACCGGCTGGCGATCCGGTTCGGCGCGACGCAGGTGGCGAAGGACGGCCTGGCAGTCGAGGGCTATGAAGAAGCCCCCGTCGCCGCCCATCTGAAAGGACAGGAGATCAGCGTCGGCGTCGACCTGGGCCTGGGCGACGGACGGGCGACGGTTTGGACCTGCGACCTGACGCACGGCTATATATCCATCAACGCCGATTACCGGAGCTGACGCGATGCACGCACTTTACCGCCCGGTCGCGGAACTGATCGAGAAGGTCGCCGCCGAGATCGTCCTCCCGCGCTATCAAAATCTGACGGCGGAGGAGATCAGCGAAAAGGCGGCGGACGATTTCGTCACCATCGCCGACAAGGAAAGCGAGATCGCGCTGGTCGAAGGGTTGTCCCGCATCCTGCCCGAAGCGGGGATGATCGGCGAGGAAGCCAGCGCTGCTGACCCTTCCATCCTGGACGGTGCGGGTCAGGGCCTCAAATGGATCATTGATCCGATCGACGGGACCGGGAACTTCGCCGCCGGGAAACCGCCCTTCGGCATCATGGTGGGCCTTACCGACAATGGCGTGCCGCAGGCGGGATGGATATTCGATCCGCTGGATGGGCGGATGTGCCATGCCCTTGCCGGGGGCGGCGCGTTTATCGACGGGGAGCGGTTTTCCGCACGGGAAAGCGGCGCAGCCCTGCCGATCGTCGCCCTGCCCGTCTATTTCCTGTCCGCCGAACAGAAGGCGGAAATCGGCAGAAAGGCGGAGGCCAGTTTTACGCTGGTGGATATTCCCCGCTGCGCCGCCGAACAATATCCCCGGCTGGCGCTTGGCCAGAATGACGTCGCCCTGTTCGAGCGCTCTCACCCGTGGGACCATGTTGCGGGCGCCCTGCTGCTCAATGAATCGGGCGGCAGGCTCGCGCGGCGGGACGGGTCGGACTATGTGGTCGGCGACGGAAAATCGGGCCTGATCGGCGCATCCTCCCCCCGATTGTGGGAAAAGGCGGCCAAGGCCTTTGTCATTTAGGGTTCGGGCATGCTGACGCTTTGGGGCCGGTTAAATTCCCATAATGTGAAGAAGGTCGCATGGTTCGCGCAGGAGTTGGGCATCGCCCATGTCCGCCATGATATGGGCGGGCAATTCGGCATGTCGCCCGCCTATCTGAAGCTCAATCCCAACGCCCTTGTCCCGACCATCGAGGAGGATGGGCTGGTGCTGTGGGAGTCGAACGCCATCCTGCGCTACATGGCCGCGCGCCACGGCGGAGCGCGTTTCTGGCCCGCCGATCCGGCAGAGCGCGCGAGGGCGGACAAATGGATGGACTGGCAGTTCAGCTTTGCCGATGCGCAAAGAGACGCCTTCCTGAACCTGGTGCGCCGGCCCGAAGCGGAACGGGACAAGGCCGCGATTGCGCGTTCCGCCGAGAATGCAGGCCGCATGATGCAACGGGTGGAGGATGCGCTGACTGACGCGGACTGGCTGTCCGGCGCGGCGTTCGGGATCGGCGATATCCCCATGGGCGTCTATGCCCACACCTTCTTTACGCTCGATTTCGAGCGGCCGGACCTGCCGAATGTCAGGGCATGGTATGAACGGCTGAAAAGCCGGGGCGCCTATGCCGGAACGGTGATGATACCGCTGACATAGGCGCCCTGGAGCGACAGGATCAGAGTTCGCCCTGTAGCCAGCCCTTAAGCTGGCTCTTGGGCGCAGCGCCGACCTTGGTCGCGGCGACCTGGCCGCCCTTGAACAGGATCATCGTCGGAATGCCGCGCACGCCATATTTGCTGGGCGCGTCGGGATTTTCGTCGATATTGATCTTCGCGATCGTGACCTGCTCACCCAGCTCCTCGGAAATCTCCTCCAGAGCGGGGCCGATCATCTTACAGGGGCCGCACCATTCCGCCCAGAAATCGACAAGCACCGGGCCGGACGCATCAAGTACGTCGGCCTGAAAGCTGCTGTCGGAAATCGCCTTGGTAGCCATGAACTGTCTCCTTTGTTGGATCGCTATCTAGTGCGGCGAGGCACCGGCCTCAACGGCTGAACTCACAAATTGTGCTGCTCAGGCGAGAAGCCTGGCTTGTGGGGCGTCAACACCGCCGGCGGCAGGCCGATCAGCGCCGGTCCAGCGGTGTAGAGCAAGGCCGCCTCCACCGTCCGGCCGGGGAAAATCGCCTCCAGCGCGGCGACATAGGCGGCCATCTGACGCAAGTGGGGAACGGGCACGCCCTCCGCCGTTTCGGGGAAGCGGCCGCCGGTCTTGAAATCAACGACCTGAATGCTGTCCGGGCCGATACAGAGCCGGTCGACCGTGCCCGCGATCACATCCTCCCCCACCACGGCGGCGATCGGGGCTTCGGCCAGCGCTTCGGGCGAAAACAGCGCGGCGAAGCGCGGTTCCTCTATGATGCCCAGGGCATGATCGATAATACGCGAACGGTCGTCCGGGTCCGCAAGGCGCGCGACGGATTCCAGCCAGCGGTCCGCCGCCGCGCGCCGATCAGCAGGGGCGATGGCCGGAAGCCGTTCAAACAGGGCGTGGAGCCATTTGCCCCGATCCGCCGCAGCGCGCATGGCCGGGCTGGGCGGAGGATCGGGCGTGTCGTCGTCCACCGGCGCGGAAGGGGCAAGCGGACGCGGCGGGCGGGCCTCGACCGGTGCGGGAGTTCGCAGCCAAGCGGGTTCCGCCATGTCCTGACGTGTAACGCTTTCCTTCGGCTCCGGTTTGTGGGGCGGCAGTGCCTCCCTGCCCCGCCAGTAGCGGACGGCGCCCCAGAGAGGATCGGCATCCCAATCCGCGCTAAGGCCCTGCATGGCCCGGTCGACGGCGGAAAACCAGCTCGTCTCCGGCACCAGGCCCTTGCAGCGGGGACCGAGCGAGCCGGTGACGACCAGTTTCTCCTCGGCGCGGGTCAGGGCGACATAGAGCAACCGGCCATGTTCCTGCCGGTCGTCCCGTGCGGCCGTTTCGGCGGCGGCCCCGATCGGGCCAGCGCGTTCGGCCTTGCGCGGCGATATGAGCGGTAGACCCTCCCACTCCAGCGCATCGCTGCGATTACCGGCCTCCGGGTCATGCGCGGCGTCGGCGAGGATGACGATGGGGGCCTGCAGTCCCTTGGCGCCATGGACCGTCAGCAGGCGGACGGCATCCCCCTGCGCGGCGGCGTCACGGACGATATCGACCTCTCCCCGGTCGAACCAGTCGATGAAGCGCTGCAGCGAAGGCTGCCCGTCGCTTTCGAATGCAAGGGCGGCGTTCAGCAGTTCCTCGATGGGATCGGCCGCCTCCGCCCCCAGCCGGTGGAGCAGTTTCCGGCGGCCCTGCATGGGACCGGAGAGAATGCGCTCCAAATAGCGATAGGGCGTCATCAGGTCCGCCTGTCCCAGCAAGGCGCGCAGCGGGTCAAGCAGCGGGCCTTCGCCCAGGGTCGCGCGCAAATAGGTCCACAGTCCATCCCTGCGCGGCGCAGCGCGGGCGAGAAGATCGTCCTGGCTCCAGCCTATCAGCGGAGAGACCAGCAGGTTGGCGAGGTTGAGGTCATCCTCCGGCTGCACGGCAAAGCGCAGGGCGGCCAGCAGGTCGCGCACGGCGAGCGGCGCGTTGAGGCGCAGGCGGTCGATGCCCGCGACATTGACCCGCTCCTCATAAAGACGCGCGACGATGAGGCGGGCAAGGTCGCTGCGGCGGCGGACCAGGATCATGATGTCGCCGGGGCCGACGGGACGCCCCTTGCTTTCCAGCATCACGCCGTCGCGCAGCCATTGCGCGATCTGCGTGGCGATCTTTGCGGCCAGCGCGCGTTCCTGATCAGCGAGCCAGTCTTCCGCGCCTTCGGCTTCCTCCTCCGCGATGGGGCCTGCCGCGACGGGCTTCCACAGCATGACTTCGCCGGGATAGCGGTTGGCGCTGACATGTCGGGACGGAACATCGGGGAGACCAAGCCCCTCCTTCGTCAGCACATCGAGGGTTGCGTCCACAACATCGAGCACCGCCGGCGTCGAGCGAAAGCTGCGATCCAGGGAAAGGTCGTGGAAATCGTGTTTGGCTTCTTTGGCATAACGATGGAAGAGCATCTTGGCTGCTTCGAACGAAAGCGGGCTTGTGCCCTGAAAGCCGAAGATCGCCTGTTTGAAATCACCAACGGTGAATATGGTGCGATTGAGAGGTTCGTCTTGGGTGACCTCTTTGGCAAAAAACTCGGAGGCCAAAGAACTGACGATCTGCCATTGCAGATTATTGGTGTCCTGCGCCTCATCGACCAGAATATGGTCAGTGCGCTGGTCGAGCTTGTAGCGTATCCAGTCGCCCATGCCGGGTTCAAGGAGAAGCGCGGCGGCGCGGGCGATCAGGTCGTCGAAATCCACCGCTCCGGCATGGCGCTTCGCTTCCGCATAAGCCCCCGCATAGGCGCGTCCCGCATGGAGGGCCTGCCCCAGCATTGCGGCATAGGCGGCGCGGATGCGCAATCCGACCAGTTCGGCGCAGCGCGCGCCGAGACGCGCGGCGAGATCGGCATAGGCCGGTTCGGCGGCGAACTGCTTGGCGGACGCCTTGCGCGGTTCATCCTTGCCGGTGAGGAAAACCCCCTTGAGGTCTTCAAGCAGCTTTGCGCGGGACATGGTGTCCGCTCCACGCCACGTCCCGATCCGTTCGGCAAACCCGATGCCGGTCGCCGTGCCCCAGGCGGCATTGGCGGCGGCGATGCGGGACAGGGCGGCCATGTCGAACGCATCGTCGGAACAGCTTTCGGCGATATGCGCCTCTATGTCGCCTTCGGGCAGGTCCAGCGTCTGGAACAGCCAGCCCCGTAAATCGGCGGGCAGGTTCTGCATGGCATCCTGCCGCCGGGCGCAGCGCATCAGGAAATTTTCGGCGGCGCCTTCGCCCAGCCGCAGGCTGAGGGCCTGAAGCCCTTCGATCAACGGCGTGTCGTCCCGCGCCTCGGCCTCAACGATCATGTCGGCCAGCGCCTGCCGGGCGAGGAGCATCCGCTCGCGTTCCTCCAGGGGGCGAAAACCGGGGACCAGATCAGCCTCAAGCGGGAAGGCGGCCAGCAGTTGCTGGCAGAAGCTGTGGATCGTCTGGATGCGCAGGCCGCCCCCGGTCGCCTCCAGCACTTCCGCAAAGAGGCGGCGGGCCTTCTCACGGGCGGATGGGCCGGAGTCCTCGCCCAGCGCCTCCAGATCAGCGAACAGCGCCGCCTCGTCCATCTGCACCCATTGGGCGAGGCGATTGTGGATGCGTTCCGCCATCTCCGCCGCGCCAGCCTTGGTGAAGGTGAGGCAAAGGATGTTCTCCGGCGGCACGCCGCCCAGCAACAGGCGGTAGACGCGCGCCGTCAGCACATGGGTCTTGCCGGTTCCCGCGGACGCCGACAGCCAGACATGGGCATCCGGGCCGGATGCGAGCGCCTGATCGCCGGCGAGCGGCTGGAGTGGGCTGGGTCTAGACATCGGCCTCCCCTCGCCCATACCATTCCTCAAGCCGCATAAGCTGATCATAGTCCGTGTAGGTGGGAATTTCCGGGTTCAGCTTGGCTGTGAAAGGTTCGCCGCCCGTCAACCAGCGCGCCGCCGCCTGCGTAAAATCATCGAGCGCTGCAGAGGTAAATTCATCGGTGCGGATCTTGTCGCGCTTGCCTTCGGCATCGGCGGGCCGTTCGCGATAACCGAAACTGTCGCCCTTTTTGGCCAGCGACCAATATTCAAACTCGCCAGCGATGCGCCCCTGCCCCAGCGCTTCGAACCCGCCATGCTCGGCGATGAGGCCCAGCAGCCCCAGTTGCATGGCGTAGCCCGCCTTCACCATCTTGGCGCTTGGCGGTTTGCCGGTCTTGTAATCGACAATGGCGATGGCGCCGCCGGGCAGGATATCGATGCGGTCGGCGGTGCCCTTCAACAGAATACCGGCGATTTCCGCCCGCCCCTGTTCCTCGACCAGCTTAATCTCGCGCCCTGCCGCCTTGTCCGCCGCGATTTCGGCGGCGATCCAGCGCACCGCCTCCAGCAAGCGCGGTTGCCACAGGGCGCGCATCAGTGGGTGAGCGTCAGCGCTGCGGAGCAGAGCGATAGCGCGCTGTTCCAGCTTCGCCGGATCACCCCCATCCTCCTCCGCCCATTTTTCCAGGATGGCGTGAACGGCCGTGCCGCGCCAGGCGGCGCTGGGGTCGGCATCGATCTGGTCGAGCATGGAAAGGCCCAGGATCTTGCGCGCATAAAAGGCGTAGGGATCAGCCTTCAACCGGTCCAGATCCGTCACCGCGATGTCGCGGGGACGCAAGTCCTGGGGCGGTGACGGCGCGGGCTGGGACGCTGGCTTGCGCTCCCCCGGATCGTCAAGGTCAGCGAACCGCTGCGCGTCCTTCCATTGCGGACCGGCCATCGCCTTCAGCCGCAGCCAGAAGCGCGAGGCGACGGCCGGTGCGCTGGCGTCCCGGCGGGAGCGCGTGATCAGCACATGCGGCGCGCCGAGACCGCTGGCGAAGTCGTGCGCCGAAAGGCCGATGCGTCTTTCCAGACCCGGAAGCCCAAGCTCCTGCCGGATGCGCGGGGCCAGCCAGGGATCTGGCGCGGGAAGCGCGGGCCATGTGCCTTCGTTCAGGCCGGAGAGGATCATGAGGTCGGCCTGCTGGAGCCGCGCTTCAATCAGGCCGAAGATGGCAATGCGGGGGTGGCCGCCCTGCGGCGGGCGGATCGCAACGCCCTCCAACAAACGCTCAAGCAAAGCGGGGAAGGATCGGCCGTCGGCGTCGCGCGGTCCCTCTATGGCGGCGGCCTCTATCTCCGCGAACAGTTCGGCGGCGGCATGGCCCTGATGCCCGGCCCAGACGCGATCATGGGTGATGGCGCCCGCGGTTTCGCGCAGGGCGTCGAACAGCCCAGCAAGGCCATCGGACGCATTGAAGGCGCGTTCCAGAGCAGCGAGCAAGGCGCGCGCGGCTGGCCACCATTCCGCGACCTCCGCCCGCAGGCGGCGTTGCCGGTCATTCGCGCGTGGCGCCATCAGGGCATCGAGACCGGCAAGACCAGCAGGCGGGCGCGGACCGCGCAGCAGCAGGTCGAGGCGTCTGACATGCTCCAGCCACGCCAGACGTCCCTCCCCCCACATGACCAGCGGATGTTTGAGCAGGGTGAGGAGCGCGACCGGAGCGAAACGCTCCGCCGCCGCCTCCGCCAACGCGAGGAGCAGGGTTCCGGCGGGAACCTGCGAAAGCGGCTGCCCGGCGCTGTCGTCCGCCTGAATCCCCCAACGGTCGAGGTGCGCGACGACACGGGTAGCGAGCGCCCGGTCGGGCGTGACAAGCGCTGCGGTGCGGCCGGGAGTCTCCAGCGCCTGCCGCAAGGCGATGGCGATGGCTTGCGCCTCCTCCGCCGGCGTGGCGGCCTCCAGCGCTTCGACCCCGCCAAGCGAGCGGTCGGCGGTCTGAAGGTCGCGCCACTTCGTCGTAAGCCGGGGCACGAGCATGGCGTTGGAGATATTCCGGCTGCGCACCGCGCGGGCGTCATGCCCCCCGCCCCAGCGCCACAGGGCGACTTCCTCCCGCGCTATCCCCATACGATCAAGCAACAGCTTCTGCGCGAATTGCGGATGGGTTTCGTGCGCCCGGCGGCGGCGTCCCGTGACGGGATCGGGTTCGAAGGGGCCGATGGCGTCCCATTCCTCCGCCGTCATATGCTGGTCGAGTTCGGCAAGGACGACCTGCCCCCGTTCCATACGGGAGACTGTGCGGAGCAACGCCGCAATGGCGGGGGCCGTGGCGGAAATGCCCGCCGCGACCACAAAAGCCGGCGGTGGCGCATCTTTCCACCTGGCCGCGATATGCGCCAGCAGCCGGTTGCGCCGGTCGGCCATGTCGATGAAGCCCAGCCGCGCGAGTTCACGGGGCCATTGCTCCATGAGCAGCGAGAACAGATCGAGCGATTTTTGCCAATGGGTAGACAGGTCTCCCGCGACTTGAAGGTCATAGAGGCGCGTAAGGGGAATATCCTCGACGAGCAGTTGATCGAGCGCCGCGCCAAGCGCCTGACCCAGACGCATGGCTTCCCCGGCCTCCACCGGCTGTCCCGCCTGTGTGCGCGCCCTTTGCACCAGCCGGGCGAGGATCATCTGGCGAAGCATCGGTGGGCAGGCGGGCGGAATATCCGCGCCCGCGCCTATGGGGTCGAGGGCGCTGCCCAGACGCTCGCCCAGCTCCGGGTCTCCAACCGGCACCAGACGGGGAAGCAGCAGGCCCTTTTCAGAGCGCCGGACGAATGCATCGCTGATCGACCGGACGGCGCGGTTATTGGGCAGGAGAATGATGCCCCGCGCCAAGCCCTCAACGCTGCCGCCAAACTGGGCGATAAGACCGGCGGCAAGGGCATCGGCAAAGGACCGGTGCGCCGGGATCGTATAGACTGCGGGGCGCGCCCGGTCAGCCACGGCTTTCCACGGCCTTTTCAGGCATGGGCCAGCACATCTTCGACCACGGGGATCGCCTGCGGCGTGCCGACGTCGAACCAGAGACCCTGATGCGAGACGCCATAGGCGCGCCCTTCGGCAATGGCGCGGTTCCAGAAGATATTGGTGGAGAAGGCGGCCGACGGCGGATCTTTCAGCAGCCGGGGCGAAAGGATCTGGACGCCCGTGAACACGAAAGGCGCAATATGCCCCGGCTTTCTGCGCGAAAGGCGGCCTGTGGCGTCCATGTGGAAATCGCCCGGCCCAGAATGGCAGTTGGCGCGCGCGTGCGGCACGACAAGCAGCAGCGCGTCCATGCGCGCATCGTTCCAATGGGCCGCAAGCGTGGCGATGCTGTCGCGCGGACCGTCTATCCACAGATTGTCGCTATTGGCGCAGAGAAAGGGTTCGTCCCCCAGCAATTCCTTCGCCTTCATCAAGCCACCGCCGGTTTCGAGCAGTTCCTTGCGCTCGTCCGAGACAAGGATGGTCATCGCCCCTTTGCGGGTCCTGAGATGCGCCTCCACCGTGTCGGCCAGATAATGGACGTTGACCACAACCCGCTCGATGCCGCCCGCCTCCAGACGGTCCAGCGCATGATCGATCAGCGCCTTGCCCGCCACCTTCAGCAGCGGCTTGGGCCGGGTCGCGGTCAGCGGCCGCATGCGCTTGCCAAGGCCGGCGGCCATCAGCATCGCCGTCCTGATCCGGGTGCTCATGCAGGCGCATGTCCGGCAAGGGCGTCATGGCGCTTGTCCGCGGGGATATTCGCTGCAAACCATTGCGCGACAGGCGCCAGCGCGGGATGGGCGAGATCGCGTTCCAGCAACGACCACATGCGCGGCAGGAAGGAGAGATAGCGCGGCTTTCCGTCGCGCTGCCACAGGCGGGTGAAGATGCCGATGATCTTCGCGTTGCGCTGCGCGCCCAGCACGGCATAGGCGGCGTCGAAATCGCCCTTCGGTCCGGCGATCCGCTTGTAATAGGACAGCATCTCCGCCTCCACCTCAATCGGCACATCGCGGCGGGCGTCCTGAAGCAGCGACACAAGGTCGTAGGCAGGATGTCCGATCAGCGCATCCTGGAAATCGAGAAGGCCAAGGCCGCGCGACTGTTCGTGCCCTGGGATGAGCATGATATTCTCGGCATGATAATCGCGCAGCACCGTCACCTTCGGCGCGTCATCCTCCTCAACGACCGGCAGCACCGCGTCCCACGCCGCTATATAGCCCGGTTCATCCACGGTCAGACCCACCGCCGGGCAATACCATTCCGTGAGCAGCGCCGTTTCCCGCTGATAGACCGCCCGATCATAGGGCGGAAGGTCCGCGGGCGGGAGGCGGTGCAGGTCCGCAAGCAAGGTCACGGCGCGCTCATAGACCGCCAGTTCCTCATGCGGAGAGGCATCGAGATATTCGCGCACGCGGATGTCGCCGAAATCCTCCAGCAGCACGAGGCCCTGATCCAGATCGCGCGCCAATATCTGCGGCGCGGCGAATCCCTGACCGATCAGGTGATCGGCAATGGCGAGGAATGGCCGCGGGTCCTCATGCGGCGGCGGCGCATCCATCAGAACCGCCTGCCGCCCTTCCTCCACAATGCGGAAATAGCGGCGGAAAGAGGCGTCGCCGGCAAGCGGCAGGATATGCGCATTGCCCCAACCGGCGCTGGCGAGAAAGGCGGGCGCGGCAGCGGGCGGAGTCATAAGGGGGGCCATCTGTCCCTCCAAGCGAACGGCACCGTAGCTGTCAAGCGCCGCGCGCCATCCGGCTCCACAGCGATGTCGAGCAACAAGGCGTCCGGCCATATCCGGTTTCCCATACGGCCGGGCCATTCGATGACCAGCGCGCCATCCTCCAGATATTCGTCAAGCCCCAGTTCCTCAACATCCTCAGGCTCATCGATGCGGTAGAGATCGACATGGGCGACCGGCATGCGCACCAGCGGCGGATCATAGGGCTGAACAATGGCGAAGCTGGGGCTTGGCGCTTCTCCGGCAAGGCCAAGCGCGGACAGCAGCCCGCGCGTCAGGGTCGTCTTTCCCGCGCCAAGGCCGCCGGACAGGCCGATCACATCGCCGGGCCGGATGCGCGCGGCCAAGGCAGCGCCGATGGCGTGCATCGCGCTTTCGTCCGGCGCGAACAACGTGTCAGCCACGCGGCAGTTCCATGGTCACGACCGTACCCTGCCCCACTTCGGACAGGAGGGTGAGCGTGCCGCCATGCGCCTCCACCATCTGCTTGGCGAGCGGCAGGCCAAGACCAAGCGCCTCGCCCTTGCGCGCGCGATTGGCGCGGCTGAACCGGTCAAAGGCGCGGGCCTGCGCCTTGGCGTCCATGCCGGGGCCGTTGTCCGACACGACGAGGCGCGCAGTCTTTTCCCGCCCGTCGCCATGCAGAAGCACCCGGCCGCCCTCCGGCGAATAGCGGACGGCATTTTCCAGAAGGCGGTCCAGTGCCTGACCGATGCGGCGGGCGTCTCCGGTCACCTGACCGAGCGAAGGTTTCAATTCCACCGCAAGGTCAATCGCCTTCGCCTCCGCATCGGGGCGGACTCGCGCCATCGCCTCGGCCGCAAGCGTAGCGAGATCTATCGGTTTCTTGTCGAGCGGGAGATTGCCCGCCTCCCCTTGCGTGAGGTCGAGCAGATTGTCGATCAACACTTGCAGCCGCCCGGTGCTCTGCATGATGGCGTCGGTATAGTCGCGGGCGGCGGGCGGAAGCTCGCCCGCATATCCCGCCTGCATCATCTCCGCAAAGCCAGTGATCGACGTCAGCGGCGTGCGCAGTTCATAGCTCATCGTCGAGAGGAATGCGGTCTTGAGCTTGTCGGCCTCCTCCAGCGCCTCATTCCGGTCACGCAATATCTGCTCGACCCTGCGGCTGTCCGTCACATCCAGCATGGTGAAAAGCGCATTGCCGTCCGGCAGAGGAATGGCGGCGAAATCAAATATGCGGCCGTCGGCGAAGGCGACCCGTCCGCCGCGCTGCTTGCGCTCAACAGTGGCGGCGCGGACAAGCTCACGGACCAGGCTGGCCTGATGCGGCTTGATAAGGCGGCTGGCTACCTTCTGCATCAGCACGTCGATGCGGGGGTGCCCCGCCAGCATCGCCTCCTCCATGTCCCAGATGCGCCGGAACCGGTTGTTCCACATATGGAGGCGGCCATCGGAGGAGAATACGCCAATCGCCTCGAACAGATTGTCGAATGTCGCGGTACGGACTCGCAGAAGCGTGTCGCGGGCGCTGGAAAGCTGCACATGCTCGGTGCGATCCTCAAAGATCGTGAGCAGGCCGCCATCGGGCAGAGGCTGGGCAAAGACGCGCAAATGCGTGCCATCGGCGAGCAGCCAATTCTCCTCTCGCGCTTCCGGCGAGAGGAACCAGTCGCGGCGTTCCGCGCGCCATGCCGGGAAGTCGCGATGTTCCGGCACGCGCCCGGCCTCCCGCATGCGGTCAAGCACGCGCTCAAACTCCGGCGCTTCGGCCAGATGTTCGGGCTGCAGGGCAAAGAGGCTGGTGAAGGGCTGATTCCAGAAGCGCAGCGAGCGATCTGCGCCGAACTGGGCGACGCCGGCGGAGAGGCGATCCAGCAGGTCGCGCTGGGCCTCCGCCAGCCTGCGGGTTTCCGCGCGGGCCTGATCCAGCTCATGCACGTCGATGGCGAACCCCGCGACGCCGGCATTGCCAAGCGGAATATCGATGACGCGCATCATTCGCCGTTCGCCGTTGATGGTGGCCGGCACCATGCGGGCAAGCGGCTTGCCGGAGGCGAGCGCGAGCGCAGCCGCATCCTTGGGCGACTGGCCATCCAGCGCTTCGACCAGTTCGATCCCATCGCCGATCACCTGATTGGCGGAGCGCGCATCGACCGCCTCTACATAGGCGCTGTTGACGAGGGTCAGCCGGAAATCGCCATTGCGGTGCCAGGTCGGCATCGGCGCGGCCTCGATCAAGCCGGAGAGCGATTCGAGCGCGGCGCGCAGATGGTCGCGCTCCTCCTGCAGCGCGCCGATCTCCGACTGGCTCTCGGTCGCGTCGAACACCCACAGGATCACGCCGTCCGGCGCGGCGGTGCCCGGTCCTCCCGGCCCGCCCTTCACCAGCAGGGACCGCTCTGAACCCTGGGCGCGGACTGGCCGCACGAAGCTTTTCCCGGCTTTCTGCGCGGCGACGACATCCTTCGCCAGAAGGTCGGCATCCTCCGGGGTCAGCCCGCCATCAGGCGCGGTCAATTCGGACAGATAGGCAGGCGCGCGATCAAGCCCCAGCCAACGGCCCAGCCGGTCAGGCGCCTCCACGCGGCCATCTGCGCGGACGAGGACGGGAATCGCGGGAGCGGAATGCAGGAGGTTGGCGATGCGCTCCATCTGCGCACGCGCCTGAGCGCCATGCCTGCGCATGCCCAGGCCCGTATGCACCGCCCACACCGCGACGGCGAGCCAGAGCGCCAGGATCGCGCCGATCAATGCTACCGCTGAGGACGAGAGGGCTACCATGCCTGTCCCATCTGATGCTCGCCCCATGCCATCGGGCGGACGTAGCCCAAAGTCGCGGGCGGGTGAAGGCAAAGAAAAGCAAAGGGGCCAGCTTTCGCCAGCCCCTTTCCAATTTGTAATCCGCTACCGGCTCAGTAGCGATAATGGTCCGGCTTGAACGGGCCTTCCGGCGTAACGCCGATATAAGCGGCCTGCTTGTCGGTCAGCTTGGTAAGCTTCACACCCAGCTTTTCCAGGTGAAGCGCGGCCACCTTTTCGTCCAGATGCTTGGGCAGGACATAGACTTCATTCTTGTAGGCGGCGGTGTTCGTCCACAGCTCGATCTGGGCGATCGTCTGATTGGTGAAGCTGGCCGACATCACGAAGCTGGGGTGGCCGGTGGCGTTGCCCAGATTCACCAGGCGGCCCTTAGACAGGACGATGATCTTCTTGCCATCGGGGAACTCGACCTCATCGACCTGCGGCTTGATCTCGGTCCACTTCATGTTGGACAGGCCGCCGATCTGGATTTCCGAATCGAAGTGGCCGATATTGCAGACGATCGCCATATTCTTCATCGCGCGCATGTGATCGACGGTGATGACGTCGGCATTGCCGGTGGCGGTGACGAAGATGTCGGCGCGGGTCGCCGCTTCCTCCATCGTCACAACCTCAAAGCCCTCCATGGCGGCCTGAAGCGCGCAGATCGGATCGACTTCGGTCACCATCACGCGCGCGCCGCCATTGCGGAGCGACTGGGCGCTGCCCTTGCCGACATCGCCGAAACCGGCGACGCAGGCGGTCTTGCCGGCCAGCATCACGTCCGTACCGCGGCGGATGGCGTCGACCAACGATTCCTTGCAGCCATAGAGATTGTCGAACTTCGACTTGGTGACGCTGTCATTGACGTTGATCGCCGGGAAAGGAAGCTTGCCGTTCTTGGCCAGCTCATACAGGCGGTGGACGCCAGTGGTGGTTTCTTCCGACACGCCCTTGATGGCGGCGACGGTGCGGGTCAGGAAACCGGGGCGCTCTGCCAGTACGCGCTTCAGGACCGCGCAGAAGATTTCCTCCTCCTCATTGGTCGGGGTGAACAGCGTCTCGCCCGCCTCGACCCGCGCGCCCCACAGCGCGAACATGGTGGCGTCGCCGCCATCGTCCAGGATCATGTTGCAGACATCTTCGCCGGACTCATCGCCGGTCCAGTCGAAGATGCGCTCGACATAATCCCAATATTCCTGGAGCGTTTCGCCCTTCACCGCAAAGACCGGCACGCCCGAAGCGGCGATGGCGGCGGCGGCGTGATCCTGCGTCGAGAAGATGTTGCAGGTCGCCCAGCGCACCTTTGCGCCCAGCGCCGTCAGCGTTTCGATGAGCACGGCGGTCTGGATCGTCATGTGCAGCGAACCGGTGATGCGGGCGCCCTTCAGCGGCTGCGACGGGCCGAACTCGGCGCGCAGGGCCATCAGGCCCGGCATCTCGGTTTCGGCAATGTCCATTTCCTTGCGGCCGAAAGCGGCGAGGCTCAGATCCTTGACGACATAGTCGTTCGTGTCGAGGGCGGGGGCAGTGGCCACGCTGATACTCCATTTGCTGGAAAAAATTGGTCCGGCCAGCCGGTATGGCTGGCGATGATGGCGCTCCTCTACCAACCGGCGCACCGTTAATCAACCCAATATAAAGTTTCCTTTATGTCGTTTGCGCGACATCCGGACAGGGCCGCGGTCAGGCCGAACCGCCCTCGCTCACCAGCATGGCGGCGTCTATACCGCTTGCCGCGAAGGCGGCGGACCAGCGCTTTTCGGTCGGCGTTTCGAAGATCAGCCGGTTGTCGGGCGGCGCGAGGAACCAGCCATGGCCGGTCATCTCCTGCTCCAGTTGCCCGGCGCCCCAACCCGCATAGCCAAGCGCGACAATATAACTGTCCGGTCCCCTGCCCTCGGCAATCGCCTTCAATATGTCGAGAGAGCCGGACAGGCCCCAATGGTCATCGACCTGGAGCATTTCCTGACCGCCCCAGTCGAGCGAATGGAGGACGAAGCCCCGGCGCGGCTCAACCGGGCCGCCGCGCAGAACCGGCCTGTCCGGCACCAGCGCCCCGTCAATGTCGAAAGACGCAAGCAGTTCCCGGAGACCCAGCCCCTGAATTTCGGTGCCGATATCAATGCCAAGGGCGCCATTATCGTCATGCGCGCAAAGGGCGATGACCGAATGATCGAAATTATCGTCGCCGATACCCGGCATCGCCAGAAGAATTTGGCCAGCGTAAAAGGGAGGAAGGTCCATGGCGTCCGATATAGGGCTGTAAGGTGGCCGGGCAAGAACGATCCGAACCCGCCTATGGGTCCAGACGCCGGACCGGTTCTTTCATAAGGCGGGGCTTGACACCTGCCGCCGGACGCCCGACCTGACGGTCGCTATTGCTGCCCCTACAGGAAAGGAGCCTTCCCATGACGATCGCCAAGGGCGACAAACTGCCCGCCACCACATTTGTCACCATGACCGAAAACGGACCCGAACAGGTGGAGAGCGAAAGCTATTTCGCCGGGAAGAAGGTCGCGCTGTTTTCGGTTCCCGGCGCATTCACGCCGACCTGCTCCGCCCGCCACCTGCCCGGCTTCATCGACAAAGCCGCGGAATTGAAGGCGAAGGGCATTGACGAGATCGCCTGCACCGCCGTCAACGATCCTTTCGTGATGGGCGCGTGGAGCAAATCCGCCAGCGCGGATGGCATCACCATGCTGGCTGACGGCAATGGCGCGTTCGCCAAGGCGGTCGGCCTGGAAATGGATGGCAGCAAGTTCGGTCTGGGCACGCGCGGACAGCGCTTCTCCATGGTCGTCAATGATGGCGTGGTCGAGCAGTTGAATGTCGAGGCGCCGGGCGATTTCAAGGTTTCGTCCGCCGAATATATGCTCGACCAGCTCTAAGCCCGGCCGCTATTTTCTCGATGACCCCGCCCCGGCATGTCCGGCGGCGGGGTTTTCCTTGTTAGGCGCGATCAGGGTCAGGCGCGATCAGGCGCGCATAAACTTCGTCATCATCGACGCCGCCCTGCCCGCGCTGGACGACGGTTTCAGGCCCAGCAAACGGATGTCCGCTTCATCCAGTTTCAGCAGTATCCGGCACAGGGCAAGGTAGACGAGACCGCCCGCCGGGACGGCCAGGATAAGCGCATAGTCCGAGGGCCAGAGGTGAAGAATGCCCGCAGCCGTCAGCGCGCACCAGATGCTGGCCACCGCGATCGGGCGGAACCAGGACCAGGATACGGTTCCCGGCTGCACCCTGTTCAATTGATAGAGCGTGATGCAGGCAACGGTGGCCTGCGCCCCGAAACGGGCGGCGGCCGCCCCCATGATGCCGTAATGCGGGATCAGGGCGAGACCGAGCGCAATGGTCAGGACGCAGCCGGTCGCGCCGCCGATGACCAGTTTCGCATTCTGGTCGAGCGCGTTCATGACGTTGGACAGGGCGATCGTGATCACCGATCCCCCGGCGGCAAGCGCCAGGATGACGGCGGGAAGTCCGGCGCTGGCGAAATCCGGTCCATAGACCAGCGGGATGAGGCGCGGCGCGATGGCGGCGGTTCCGAACACCATTGGCATCAGCAGGAACAGAACCGCCTTCAGCGTCGCGCTGCTTGTCGCACGGCGGCCCTGCTCTCCTGCGGCGGAGAGATGGGGGAGGACAGCGCCGCACAGCATGACGCATATCTGGATGAGCAGCGCGGAGAAGGCGGCGGCGGCGGTGAACAGTCCGGCGGCGTTCAATCCCTGCAGCCGCTCGACCAGGATCAGGTCGACGCGCGTCCACAACAGGGGCGAGAGCAGGCCCGCGACCCACAGCGTCGCTGAATAACGGGTGACGCGGCGGCGATAGTCTCCCCGGATGGGGCGGCCGCGCAGGGCAAGCCGGAACGTGATGATCGCAAGCGGCAAGCTGCCCACAATATAGGCGATCATCGCGCCGCTTGGGCCGAACAGCATGCTGCCCACCAGGACGATGCCGATCTGCGCCACGGAGCCGGAAATGGAATAGGTTGCTATCGTGCCGAACCGCTCAATGCCGCGCAAATAATGATAGCCGAAGCTGTTCGCCATGTGGATGACAAAGCAGAAGGCGATAAGGCCGAAGGACAGCGTGCCATGCTCGCCGCGCCATGCCTCTATCGTGAAGGCTTCGGGCCACCAGAGCGCCATGGCGCCCGCCAGCAATAGCAAGCCGCTGGCCACCGACGCCCAGAATGCCCAGACGAGATAGGTCGTCACCTGACGGGTTTCGGCCGGATTACCCCTGGCCGGCGGCAGGAAACGGGCGAGCGCGCCGGTCAGCCCCCAGTCGCTGAGCGTCACGGCCGCGAACACCATCCAGAGCGCCATGGCGATGGTGCCCGTGCCGCTCACGCCCAGGATCCGCGCGACGATGATGCCGCTGGCGAACCCCGCGAAAGAGGACATGATGCCGGAAATCACGCTGAAAAAGGAATTGCGGACGAAGGTCGGGTTTTCCGAAGCCGCCGCCGGTTCATGCACCGCTGCGCTCACAATGCGCGTCCCGCGGGAAAGGGCAGAAATTCGATCATGGTCAACAGCATTCCGGACGACAGGCAGTTGGCATTCCCATACAAAAACAAGATTAAACTATCGTATAGGATATACCGCAAACGTGACCCAGGGTTAGGCGCCGGGAAAAGCCACCGGGCAGGCCCGGTCCGTCGAACATGCGTTCCATCCCGCATTGCAGCATGATTGGCAAGACTGTTTGTCGTGGCGGCCCGTTACGGCACACCATCTTATCTTCTTGATAGACGCGACAAAACGCCCGCCGTACGCCCGGCAAGCTTTTTCACCCGGTTCACGCCGCCGTCTTTCCCATTGCACATAGAGAGGGTAACAGGATGCGATGACAGAAAGCATAGGACAAATAACGGTCGCGCAGCTTGAGGCGCTGTATCAAAGCTCCATTCATTCCCTGCGCCACGCCATGCAGGATTTTGCGCGCGACGGCAGCGTGCCGGGACCGGAGGCGCAGGCGGAGCGGCGCTTCTGCTATCCCGAACTGCGGATCACCTATGGCAGCGAGAACCAGGTTCCCCCGCCCGGCCGCTCTTTCGCGCGCCTGTCCCATCCGGGCCGCTATGTGACCACCCTTACCCGGCCCGGCATGTTCGGCGACTATCTGGCGGAGCAGATCGACCTGCTGGTCGCCGACTATGGCGTGAGCGTAGAGACCGGTCTGTCCGACCAGCAGATCCCCTTCCCCTATGTGCTCGACGGTCTTGACGCCAGCGCGTTGGACGGCGTGCCGCCGACGGAACTGGCGCGGCATTTCCCGGCCACCGAACTGGCGGAGATTGGCGACGAGATCGCCGACGGTCTGTTCCTGCCCGACCGCGGCGGAGACCGGCCGCTGGCCCTGTTCGATGGCCTGCGCACCGATTTTTCGCTGGCGCGGCTCAAACATTATACCGGCACGCCCGCCGAACATGTGCAGCGCTACATCCTGTTCACCAATTATCACCGCTATGTCGACGAGTTCGTCGCCTGGGCCTGCGCGGAACTGAAGCAGCCGGGCAGCCGCTATTCCGCCCTGTCCGGCGCGGGCGGCGTATATGTGACGTCGGAAACAGCCGATCCGGCGCGGATGATCGCCGACAGTGCGTGGCGCAAGCACCAGATGCCCGCTTATCACCTGATCGCGCCCGACCGCAGCGGCATCACGCTGGTCAATATCGGGGTAGGACCATCCAACGCCAAGACGATCTGCGACCATCTGGCGGTGGTGCGCCCGGAGGCCTGGCTGATGATCGGCCATTGCGGCGGGCTGCGGCCAAGCCAGCGGATTGGCGACTATGTGCTCGCCCACGCCTATCTGCGCGACGACCATGTGCTTGACGACGTGCTACCGCCGGAGATTCCGGTGCCCGCCATCGCCGAGGTGCAGGTGGCGATGGCGTCGGCTGCCGAGGCTGTGCTGGGCGGCGGCGACGATTTCAAGCGGCGGCTGCGCACCGGAACGATCGTGACGACCGACGACCGGAACTGGGAACTGCGCTATTCCAAGTCGGCGCTGCGCTTCAGCCTGTCGCGCGCCGTGGGGATCGACATGGAATCGGCCACCATCGCAGCGCAGGGATACCGGTTCCGCGTCCCCTACGGCACGTTGCTTTGCGTGTCGGACAAGCCGATCCACGGCGAATTGAAGTTGCCGGGGCAGGCCAACCGCTTCTACGAGGAAGCCATTGCCGGGCATCTGCGGGTTGGCCTGATGACCTGTGAATTGCTTCGCGAACAGGGCGCGAAACTGCACAGCCGCAAGCTGCGGGCGTTTAACGAACCGCCCTTCCGCTAGATCAGGCGGTCAGATCAGGCTGCGGCCTTGCTCCAGAGGGTCACCCGGTCGCGGCCCTGCTGCTTTGATTGATACAGCGCCTCGTCCGCGCGGGCGATGAGGTCCTCCAGGGCATTGTCGCCGGGCATGAATTCGGCCACGCCGAAGCTTGCCTTCACACAGCCCGGAGGCATTTTGGCGACGGACAGGTTGGACAAGCTACCGCGGACGCGCTCCATAACCTCCACGGCCGCGTCGCCGGACGAGTCGATCAGCAGGACGCAGAACTCGTCGCCACCCAGACGGCCGACGACATCGCCCTTGCGCACGGCCAGTAACAGGGCCTTGGCGAATGTCCGCAACGCCGCATCGCCCGCAATATGGCCATAACCGTCGTTCAGGGTCTTGAAGCTGTCCATATCGCAAATGACCGCCGCCAGTTTGCGCTTCTGCCGCTTGGCGTTGGCGATCGCCATGATAGCGGCCTGTTCAACGCCCCGCCGGTTGAGGATGCCGGTCAACTGATCGTTGCTGACCATGGAGCCGAGCTGCTTGGCCAGATCGCCCGCCACCACCAGCACCGCCGCCACGCCGGTCGCGACATAGATGGGCGGCAGTCCCAAACCGAGTATCGCGCGATAGAGGGTCAGGCCGGCGTCCGAACCGCCCTGCCCGATCATCAGCCCTGCGGACACAAGAGCGAGCTGAAAAACGCCAAAGATCACCAGCATGACGATGAAGGCGCGTTCGGGCGGCGTCGCGATTCTGCGGCGGGGCCAGATGGCGGCGGCGGCGGCGATCATCATGACCCCGGTGAAGCTGGACGCGATGCTGCCCCGCATCGCCATCGTCCCCATCGGGCTGAATGCAACCGCGACCCCCGCGCCTGCAACCACCCAACCGATGAGGAACTGGCCCCATCCGACCGGCAGGCCCGACCTCTGCCGCGCGCCGATGGCGACCAGGGAGCTGCTCGCCAGAATGCACAGCCCCGCCAGCGTCATCAGCACATGGCTGTCGAGCAGCAGCCCGGCCCCATTAAACAGCCATTGCAGTACGGCGATGCCATAGGACATCGCCCAATACAGGACATGCCTGTCCCGCCCGAAACTGAACCAGGCGAGCGTCATGGCGACGCACATGATGCTGCTCGTGAAGAACAGGACCGACAGGATGACGACGTGTGGGTTCATCGGGTTTCCGGTAGAGTCACGCCGCGATTACCAGCCGCATTGCTTCCCCTTGTTCTGCGTCTTCAGCCATTTCTGCAAGGGCGCGAAATAGGCGAGCATCGGCTTGCCCGACATCTCGCGCGATCCGGTAAAGGCCTGCAGCGCGTCTGGCCAGGGCTTCGATGCGCCCATTTCCAGCATGGCGTTCAGCTTCTCGCCGACTTTCTTGTCCCCATAGAAGGAGCAGCGGTGGAGCGGTCCCTTCCATCCTGCCTGTTTGCACGCGGCCTGATAGAATTGGAACTGCAGCAACCGGGCAAGGAAATAGCGGGTGTAGGGCGTGTTGCCCGGAATATGATATTTGCCGCCCGGATCGAAACGGGTCTCGTCCCTTTCAACAGGCGGAACAATGCCCTGATATTCGCGGCGAAGGTCGGTCCATGCCTTTTGATAGCCGCTCTCCGGGATGGACCCGTCGAAAACGCCCCAACGCCACTTGTCGATCAACAGGCCAAAGGGCAGGAACGCCACCTTGTCCATCGCCTGCCGCAGCAGGAGGCCGATATCCTTGTCCGCACTCGGCACCTTCGCAGGATCGAGCAGGCCGATCTTCACCAGATAGTCGGGCGTAATCGAGAGCGCCACGAAATCGCCAATGGCTTCATGGAAACCGTCATTGGCGCCGTCGAGATACAGGAACGCCTGCTTGTTATAGGCGCGCTGATAATAATTATGGCCTAGCTCATGATGGATGGTGACGAAATCGTCGCCATTCACCTTTGTGCACATTTTGATGCGGATATCGTCCTTGTTGTCGAGATCCCAGGCGGATGCGTGGCAAACGACTTCGCGATCGCGCGGCTTGACGATCTGCGAGCGGTCCCAGAATGTCTGGGGCAGCGGCGTGAAGCCGAGCGAGGAATAGAAGCCCTCGCCCGCCTTCACCATCTTCACCGGATCATAGCCCTTGGCCGTCAGCAGTTCGGTCGTGTCATATCCCAAATCGCCCGCGCCCTTTGGCGCGACGATGTCGTAGATATTGCCCCATTCCTGCGCCCACATATTGCCGAGCAGGTCGGCGCGGATTGGGCCGGTCTTGGATTGAACCGCATCGCCATATTTCTCGTTGAGCTTGCTGCGCGTGTAGCAATGGAGATCGTCGTAGAGCGGCTTCACCTCGCTCCAGAGCTTGTCCGTAAGCTTGGCGAAATCGTCCGCAGGCATGTCATATTTGGAGCGCCACATCGCACCGGTGTCGGCATAGCCCAGCTCTTTCGCGCCGGCATTGGCGATGCCCACCATCCTGGCATAGTCGGCGCGCATGGGCGCACCCACATTGTCGTGCCAGCTTACCCACATTTCCTTGAGTTCATTAGGATTGCGGTCCGTGCCCATCTCGGCCTCGATATCGCTGCCGTTGATGGGCTGGCCGCGCAGGGTACCCTTGCCCTTGCCATAGGCGGATTGCAGCCGAGTGGAGATGTCGTTGAGTTGCTGCGCAGCCCCCGGCGCAGTCGGCGCGGGGAGCACAAGCTTGGTGCGGACGAGGTTCAACCGGCGCTGGGTTTCAGCGGAAAGGCCCGGCGCATTGGCATATTTGGCCGCTTCCAGCGCGAAATCGACATTCATCGCTGTGCGCTTGGCCCCGACTTCCGCCGCCAGCGCGTCGCTGTCATCCGTGATGTAGGTCGAATTGATCCAGTCGACCCGGTTCTGCGTAAGGTCATGCGCCGCCATCGCCGCTTCCGCGCGGGCGAGGAACGCTTCGGCGTCAGCCGCACTTGGAGCGGACGCGGATGTTTGCGCCGTGGATTGCGCGGCCAGCGGCTGCGCGGCGAGCGCCACTGCCAGAGCAGCGACGGAGAGGAGGATTTTCACAGGCAAGTCTCCCAATCTGGAGATATTATACGACCGTAAGTGACGGATGCCGGATGACCGGTCAAGCGGCCAGAAAGTCTCCTATCACCCTTCCCAGTTCGGGCTTGGTCACGCTGCTCATATGCGTGCCTGGAATTTCCTCTAAGCGGGCGTTGGGCAATATATCGGTCAGGTCCTGCGGCGAACCATTGTCCCTGTCCTCGGCCCCGCTCACGACCAGAATGGGCGTGGCGATGCCGGGAAGATCGGCGGGATCAATGTCTCCGAATGTGCGAAGCAGCAGCGCGGCGGCCTCGCCATCCACCTTCATGGTCTTCATGAACTGCGCCGAAAGCCAGCGCGGATCGCCATGCTTTATCGTGTCGCGATCAGCAATCACCGACAGGAAGAAATCCCGCCGTTTCGCCCAGCCCGACAGCCCCTGCAGTCCCATGCCCGCCAATATCGCCCGTCGCGGCGCAAGACCCCGGGTGAGCAACAGAGCCGTCGTCCGCGCGCCGAGCGAGAAACCGCCAAGATCATAATCCGAAAGACCAAGGCCGGAAATCAGCGCCTCAACGTCAAGCGCCAGCACGTCCGCCGGATAATCATCGAGATCATGCGAGGCGCTGCTTTGCCCATGCACGCGGAAGTCCGGCATGATGACCCGGAAACCCCGCTCCGCGATCGCCGCCGCCGTGCCATATTTGATCCAGTTCACATGGGCGTTCGAAAACAGGCCGTGCAACAGGATCAGCGGCCGTCCCGCACCAAGCTGATGCACTGCCAATGGAGCTGCCCTGTGGCCCGGCATCATCGTCACGGTCGCATCGGTCGAGAAATTTTCCGCCACTGAAAACACCTGTTCGCTAAGCATTTGTCCGCTTTGGCGGCATAGCACGCTGCCGCTTGCTCCGCCCGATATGCCGATGCCGAACCCATGTCGAGCCATGGCCATATGTCTGCAGCGTAACAGAAAATTTCGAGAGGAAGCTTCCTTTATATAACTATGCTTATTATATGCGCAGTCATGAGCGAACATTTTGGATTCTATGTCAGCGACATCGGCCGGCTGATGCGAAAGCATTTCGACGCCGCCACCAGGGATATCGGCGTCACCGGCCCGCAATGGCGGCTGCTTTTTACGCTGCATCGCCAGCCGGGAATCAATCAGGGCCAGTTGGCCGACCGGCTGGAGGTCGAACCCATCACCACCTGCCGCATGGTGGACAGGCTGGAGCAGGCCGGGCTGGTCGAGCGCCGGCGCGATCCGGCCGACCGGAGGGCCTGGCAAATTTTCATTACCGATGCCGCCCTGCCGCTTATCGAGGAGCTGCGTGAAATCGCGCATTTGAAACTGGCTGAGGCTGTGGCTGGCTTCACGCCGGAGGAAGTCGATACGCTGACCCAGATGCTGGCCCGGCTGCGCGACAATCTGCTTGAGGACCCTGCGCCGTTTTTGAAGGCCCAGAAGCATGGCTGAAGCCGACCGCCCGATCGCCGAACCCGGCACGCCCGTCACGCTTGAGATCGAGAATGAGGCGAACGGCAAGACCGGCAACCGCCGCCGCCTGGCGCTTATGGTCTCGGTTCCTCTGCTCATCGCTCTGGTCGGGGCGTGGTTCTACCTGACCGGCGGCCGGACCGTCAGCACGGACAACGCCTATGTCAAACAGGATGTGGTTTCGATTTCCAGCGATGTGAATGGAAGGATCGTCAGCGTCCGCGTGCGCGAGAACCAGATGGTGAAGGCCGGCGATACGCTGTTCACGGTGGACCCGGAACCGTATCGTGTCGCCCTGGAATCCGCCAATGCAGCGATTGCCACCGCCCAGGCGAAGGTCACTGGCCTGCAAACCGACCTGAGCACCAGCGCTGTCGATATTGAAGGCGCGCAGAGCGATGTCACATTCGCCAAGGCCGAATATGAGCGCCAGCAGGAGTTGATGCGCAGCGGCTTCACTACCAAGGCGAAGCTGCAGGCGGCGCAGAATGCGTATCAGAATGCCCAATGGCGTGTCCGGGAAGCGCAGGTCGATGCCGCCAAGGCCCGCGCCGCGCTGGCGAACGGCGCGCAGGTGCCGGGCGTCAATCCGGCCGTCGCCACGGCGCTGGCGCAGCGAGACAAGGCTGCGCTTGACCTGTCCAGAACGCGGACAGTCGCGCCGGTTGCTGGCAGGATCAGCCAGTCCGGCCGGCTGCAGGTGGGTCAGATGATGATCATGGGCCTGCCCGCCGTCAGCGTGGTCGCCAGCGACCGGAGCTGGATCGAGGCCAATTTCAAGGAAGGCCAACTGGAGAAAATGTATCCGGGCCAGCGCGCCACCATAACCTTCGACGCTTATCCCAACCTGAAGCTGAAGGGCCATGTCGAAAGCCTTGGCGCCGGAACGGGGTCGGAATTTTCCGTGCTTCCCGCCCAGAATGCGAATGGCAACTGGGTCAAGGTGACCCAGCGGGTGCCCGTGCGCATCGCCATCGATGACAAGTCCCCCCGCCCCCTCATCGCCGGGTTGAGCGCGGCCGTCACCGTGGATGTGCGGCAGCGGTAATCATGGCCGAAAACCCCGATCAGCCGCTGCTGAAAGTTCGGCAGAAGGGGCTATTGACCATCGCCATCATGGCGGCGACGCTACTGCAGGTTCTTGACACCACCATCGCTAACGTCGCCCTGCCCCATATGCAGGCGTCGCTGGGCGCGACCCAGGACAGCATTAGCTGGGTGCTCACCAGCTATATCGTCGCATCCGCCATCGCGATCCCGATCACTGGCTGGCTGGCGGATCGCATCGGCAGCCGGCGACTGTTTATCGTGTCGGTCTGTACCTTCGTTGTCGCGTCCATGCTGTGCGGCATCGCCACCAGCCTGATCGAAATGGTGCTATTTCGTCTGATCCAGGGCATTTCCGGGGCCTTTATCGCACCGCTCGCGCAGAGCCTGCTGCTGGATATCAATCGCAAGTCCGATCACGCGAAGGCCATGTCGATCTATGGCATGGGCATCATGATCGGCCCGATCGCCGGGCCGATACTTGGCGGCTGGCTGACCGAGAATTTCAACTGGCGCTGGGTCTTCTACGTCAATGTGCCGGTCGGAATATTGTGCATCGCCCTTCTGCTGTGGCTGCTGCCCTCCAAGGAGACAGTGAAACGGCATTTCGACGCCACCGGCTTTGCGTTGCTGGGGCTGGGACTGGCCGCCCTGCAACTGGTGCTGGATCGGGGCGAACATGTCGACTGGTTCAACGCGAACGAGATATGGATTGAAACAGGGATAGCGGCGGCCGCTTTCTGGATGTTCGGCGTGCATGCCTTCACCGCGAAATCGCCGCTATTCCCCAAAGATTTATGGCGCGACAGGAATATGGTGAGCGGGGCGATCTTCATGTTCGTGCTGGGCGTTCTCACCATGTCGGCCATGGCGCTGCTGCCACCGATGCTCCAGTCGCTATTCGGTTATCCGGTGATGGAGACGGGCACGCTGCTGGCGTCCCGTGGCATGGGCGTGCTGATCACCATGTTCCTGGTCGGCCGGATCAGCCACTTCGTCGATCTGCGCCTGATGGTTTTCGTCGGCTTCGTCATCTGCGCCGGGTCGCTCTGGATGATGACCGGCTGGTCGCTGGAAATGGACTGGGTGCCGGTGGTGGAGAGCGGCTTTGTCCAGGGTCTGGGCCTGGGGCTGATCTTCGTGCCGCTCAACATATTGAGCTTCGCCACATTGCATCCGGCATATCGGACGGACGGGGCCAGCCTGCTGAACCTGTCCCGCAATATCGGGTCTTCCATCGGCATTGCGCTGATGGCGGCGCTCCTCACGCGCAATACGCAGATTAGCCATGCCGACCTTGCCCAGCACGCGACATTCGAAAGCCTGCCGCTTGATCCAGCCATGTCGGGGATATTGGGCGCGACGGGGGACAGCGCCATGGCCATGCTGAACGGGGAAGTGACGCGGCAGGCGGCGATGATCGCCTATCTTGACGACTTCAAGCTGATGACGATCGCCACCCTGCTCGTGCTGCCGCTGATTTTGCTGCTCAAGCGGCCGACGCCGCGCAAACCGGGCGACGAGCTGCCCGTCATGGCGGAATAGGATATGGCGGCGATCCGGGGATCGCCGCCATAGCTTTTTGCCGGATATCTGCCGGGCTGTTGCCGTCAGCCCTTCTTCAGATGCCGGCGGCCCAGAAGCTCCGCAATCTGAACAGCGTTCAATGCCGCGCCCTTGCGCAGATTGTCGCTGACGCACCACAGGGCCAGACCATTTTCCACGGTCGCATCCTCACGGACGCGGCTGACGAAGGTCGCATAATCGCCCACGCATTCGACGGGGGTCACGTATCCGCCATTCTCCCGCTTATCGACGAGCATGACGCCCGGCGCTTCGCGCAGGATGGACTGCGCCTTCGCCGCGCTGATCTCATCCTCAAACTCCAGGTTGATCGCTTCCGAATGGCCGACGAACACGGGAACGCGCACGCAGGTCGCCGTGACCTTGATCTTGGGATCGAGGATCTTCTTGGTCTCGACGACCATTTTCCACTCTTCCTTGGTATAGCCATCATCCAGGAAGACGTCGATGTGCGGGATGACATTGAAGGCGATCTGCTTGGTGAACTTCTTCGCCTCCGCCGGATCGCCGACGAAGATGTTGCGCGACTGCTCGAACAGCTCGTCCATGCCTTCCTTGCCCGCGCCGGAGACCGACTGATAGGTGGCGACAACGACCCGCTTGATCGTCGCAGCGTCGTGCAGCGGCTTCAGCGCCACCACCATCTGCGCGGTCGAGCAGTTCGGATTGGCGATGATGTTCTTCTTGGTATAGCCGTCGATCGCCTCCGGGTTCACCTCAGGCACGATCAGGGGTACGTCCGGGTCCATGCGGTAAAGCGACGAATTGTCGATCACCACGCAACCGGCGGCGGCCGCCTTGGGCGCATATTCCTGAGCCGGGCCGGACCCCGCGGCGAACAGGGCAATATCCCATCCCGTAAAGTCGAAATGTTCAATATTCTTGCATTTCAGGGTTTTGCCGGTGTCTCCGAAATCAATCTCCGTGCCGGTCGAGCGCGGCGAAGCAACCGCCGCGATCTCGTCAATCGGGAACTCCCGCTCGGCAAGGATGGTCAGCATTTCACGGCCCACATTACCCGTGGCACCGACGACAACGACCTTGTAACCCACTGTTCAACTCCTGAAACGGCGCGCGTCCATGCGCGCGGGGCGCGCGATAGCGGAACCGGGAGGCTGGGGGAAGCGTGATTATCCTTGGGACAGACAAGGCTGCCCTATCGACGTCACTCCCGCGGGACGCCACAATCCTGTCCAACAAAGGCGACGGGGAAAGCGTGGGTATATCGCCTAATGGTGGGCGCGGTAGGGATTGAACCTACGACCCCACCCGTGTGAAGGGAGTTGGCGATTTAGCGCAACGGAATGATTTAATTAGAAAATCTTTCATTTCTTTTTTGCCTCTGTACGCGGTTTGTACGATTTGCCCCCAGAAGCGAGCTTTATGCGGGTCAGTTTTTCGGCCTCTTTCAGGCCGCGATAGAAGGCCTCGTGGACCTTCCCGGACACCTCTTCGGCGTGGGTATAGGTCCGCTTCATAAGCGCTGTGTCGGCCCATCCACCGAAAGCGCCGGCCGCCTTTTCATCGACCGATTGGCGGATGTTCATCTCCTGCCCGAACCCGTGGCGACCTGCCGCGTGGAATGGGATGAACGGGATCTTGGCATCCTCGCATGCCTTCGCCCATCCCTTGCGTGGGCTCGATCGATCCGCGAATCCGAATAGGCGCAGATTCTCCGCTTTCCGCTCGGCGCCCCGAGGATACAATACCGGCAGCGCCTTGAGCTCGTCCACCAGCTCCTTTGGTATGTCGAGCCAGCGATCGTCATGCCCCTTCGCGCCGGGGATGCATATCTGACCCTCGTCAAGACGGCAGTGCAGCTTCGGGTGCATGGATATGGCCTGGCTGATGCGGGCGCCCGTCACGAACATCGTCAGGGCCAAAGCGGCGTGGCGTTGCCCGGCATGCTGGCGGAACTTCAGGAGCCATTCCCAGCTGCCCGGTTCCTTTTTGACCCGGCTCTTCTTCCCGCGGCGCTTGTCCTGCTTCAGGCGGTCCTGCTTGCTGAAACCCTTCACGTGGAAAAGGTCGCCGCTGTCGCCATCCCTGAAATTGTTTATTACGGATCGGACCGGCGTGATGACTTGCCGCGTCCATGTGTCGGTGGATGCATTCGGATATAGCTCGCGGGCCAACTGGCGGACGTCTTTCGGCGCGATGCTGGAGAGCTTCTTTGAGCCCCACTTCTCAGTAATAGGAATCAGATAGGTCGCCGTCTTGTTGTTCGCCGGGTAGAGCATGACTGCCTCCGCGAAGCTCAGCGTCTTGTTGGCGCCGAGCAGGTGTTCATTTATGCGGCGCTCTTCTTCGTCCCGGCACCAGGCCCAAGCGCCCGCTTCCTCAGATGCTCCAGTGCTGTTTCGGTAGTAGTCGGTGATCGGCTTGCCGAGATATTCGACCCGACCCTTCGCCCACCATGTCGCGCCCCTTCTATAGGGTTCGAGCGGCATTTTCTGTCTCCAAGGATTATATCAATTTGAGAGGGGGTGATCAGCATCTTGCGGCCGAGGCGGTAACAGGCACCTAGCCGGTTGGCCTTCTCCCGCAGGGTCCGCTCGGAAACGTCCAGGCCGCGTTCGATCAGGATCCGCACCCATTCCTCAGGCGATTTCCCTCGATCAAGGATGGTCGATCCGGTGCTTACCATTGGCGCGTTCATGCCGCCCTCCTCCACTTCTTCGGCGGCGCCTTACGCGGCCGAGTGATGGCGCCGTCGGGCCAAACCCACTTCGCCAGACCGCTTGGCGAGATCACCTTGACCTTGCCGTCCTTCCGCAGACCCAGGACCGGGCATTCAAACTCAAATACTGGCGCGGGCGTGCCGGTGGGCCACCACAGTTCACGAGCGGTCGCAGGTCGCGTCACGACAAGAGTTTCGACCTCGCCGGGGACCAGGCCGTAGACAATCATCGAATGCATCTGCTCATTCGTGAACCGATCCCCTTCTCGGATCGATCCTTCCCAGAATCCTTGATTGGACGGGGTAATGGTCCTGCGGACCTTGTGATAGGGATAGACGATGGGTTTCATCTGCAGCGCCTCAATCACCTATCGCCGCCAAGGCTGTTGAGAAGCTTATCGCTATAATGGCGGGATTATCCTCCCACCTCTCCCCTGGCTTCGTATGAAGGGAATCCCATAGGGCTCGGTAGACTTGGACTGGATCCTCGTTCCAATGATTGGGGAGGGAATCAACGCGCCACCGATCCCCGTCGCGCTCGAGACCTTCCTCGATCGCGTCCTCGGCAGTGATGTCCCAGAGGCGCTGCTCGATAAGGTCGGAGACGGTCAGCGTCAGCCGAGACGCCCACCGGGGCATGTGGATGGACGGCACCTGTAGGCTGTCGCCGCCGCGATACGTCCGGAGATTCTCCCACTTCTTCTCCCACTCGAAAAGGTCGGGGATGAGCTTGCCCATATCGTCGGCAATATATTGGACGCCTTTGCGACCGGTGCCCGGCTCAACGGCCGCGCAGCAGGACTCGCGGACCCATAGGCGGTCGCGCGGAGTGCAAAGGCGCAGCGGTGAAGAGGCAAGGCGGCGCGTCTCGCTCTTGCGCTGGTTTATGAGGGCGCGGACCATAGGCGCGCTAAAGATGATCGGACGATCAGCCACGGTTGGCACGCCGTTCATGCCATATCAGGTCGTCGCCTCGCATTAGCGCCTCGGCGATCCTGTAGATCACATCTTCTACGGAGCTATTGTGGCTTATCGAGACCTCCAGTTCCTCACTGGTCAGCCACTCGAGAAACTTCGACCTTTCCGAGTTTTGAACTTCGGGCGCCGCTGTGCCGGCAGCCGAGAAGCATTTTTCAAGATCGCTTTTCCGGTAATACAGGCGCTTGCCTTTACGAATTACCGGGAGGTGACCTTGCTCGGTGAGATGGTACACCTGTCGGTCTGTCAGTCCAATGTAGGACCCTGCAGCGGCGGCGCCGCAAATCAGATCACTTGCCAGCATGTTAGCCGCTCCGATATTTGAGGATTCAGGCTGAGCACGATCGCTCAAAAGACTAGTCACGATGCGCGCCTTTCTCCAGCGCTTGCCGGATAGATACGGTGGCGGAGAACTCGCCCATCAACGATGTCCGGAGCGGTCCTTCCTCGCTGCGAGCGATCACGCGATTGACCTCATCGCCATAGCGACAGATCCACCGAATAACGGCCTCGCGCTCTTCAAGGATGGCCGCGTCAACTAAATGCACTTACCCTCTCCCTCTATGCGTGAGTATTGGAGCTTGCCCTGCCCCTGCGGCGCCCGAACGGACGTTGCGCTCGAATCGGTCCAGCGCGATGAGGCTCTGCTCTGCGGCCATTGCGGCAAGGCGCTGCCGTATGAGGCAGCTGCGCTCCGGGCTAATGCCGGAGTGAAGTCCAACGTCATGCATCGGACCGACCCTCTCCCGCCACGCAAGGCATGATCCCAATAAGATCAGACTGACAAACTATGCATGGGCACTCGTCTCCGCTGTCGGGCCCCCGCACCGGCGCAGGTACCGGCGCGCCGCCTAGGGTGGACAGGCGCTCGAAGAAGGATTTCTCGTGCTTCTTAGCCATCTCCTACCCCTCCTCTGTGAGGATGGCGTCGATCATGGCGCGATAGGAACAGTTCATCCAATGTTCGTCGTACGCCTTGGACCCGCCAGGGCGATCGCTTCGGAGGTCATCAACGAAACAGCCGGCTTCGACCATGTTGTCAGTTGGCTCACGCATCGCTTCGACTGCGGCGCGGGCGTGAGGCAGGAACGGCTCCCAAGGTCGGTCGAAACCGTCGCCATATTCAGCACCAGCTATCGCCCTCGCCACCCGCTCAATCATGGTCTCGCTCATCCCGGCCGGGATTTGGCTGCAAGCACAGACGGTTTCGCCGCATTCAGCGCAGTGTCCGCTCATCTACAAGCTCCCGTTGTTAGGGGTGGTGGGGGCGATGGCGTTCTGGAAATACGCTTTCAAGGCATCGACGCAGTACGGGCGCACCGGCCCAAGATCGCGCTCCAGTTCGATCCACCGGCCATCGCGCTGGATGACGTTGCGCATCATGCAGGGGCAGCGGGGCTGACCATTCTGCGGGCCGACGCAGTTGCAAACGCGGACCTCAGACATAAGGCGATCTCCTCACATCAGCGAGAGCGCGGGTAAGTTCCATGCTGGCGCGCTTGGCGCCGGGGAAAATGCGAATGTCCGACTTCCGCTTGCCCTCGAAGATGTCAGCGGCCTCCTCGGCGTATTGCATGAAGCGCTTGGCCTCACGGATTGCGGCGCGGAGGCGGCGGGCCTGCTTGGCGTTGACGTCGGTCACGCTGCCTCCTCCTGCTTGCGCGCCCAGGCGCGTCCCATCGTCGTTCCTTCGAGCCAAGCCAGCCAATAGGCGGTGACCACGTCACGCCCGTCGAAGTCGTATTTCTTCTGGAAGGCCGGCCACCCTAGCCTCTCGCCCTGTTCCGCATGATGGCCGTCGCACATGGGGAGGCAGGCAACATCACTTGCCTTGGTTGCCACGCCCTTATCGCCCCAAGGATCGAAGTGGCAGGCGCGAACCAAGCCTCTGCATCCGCCCTTTTCTGCGAGATAGCAGGGGCGCCCGTTCAGCCACTTGCGATAGCCTGGGACGCGTTTCTCCGCGTCAGCGCGGCGGCTGTTCTGCTTGCGCGGCTTAAGGGCGGAGCGGCGGAGCATCAGGCCGCGACCTTCTCTGGCTGCCGATAGACAACCCGATGCTCCGGTGAGAGATACTCCCGGAACGCCGCTACGGCTTCGTCGAGATTTGGATGCCGCTCGCTCATCCCGCCCTCATGAGAGCGCTGGAAGAAAGATAACTCGAAGTGCCCGGCGGCCTTGGCGCGGATCTCGCATCGAATGCGAGCCTCGTGACACAGGAACACCAAGTTGGTCAGCGGATAGAAGTCGAAGGTCGCCATGCGGCCATCGCGCCAAGGCACGAAAATTCCGCTATGCCATATGCCGGTGCCCCAGCTGACCTTCTCCCAGTTGATCGGGGCGTTGTAGATGCCGCCGCCGACCATACCGAGGATGTCCATGACCTTGGCCTGAAACTCGGTGAGTTTTTCGGGCGCAGGCCTGAACGACCTGCGGTTGCGGTTGACGCTGTTGAAGGCGCGATTGTTGTCCTCGACCCAGCCGGCATGGTCCATGCGGTTATAGCTCATCGCGCACCTGAAAGGTTGGCGCAGCGACCGGCCTCGACAGCCGCTGCGCTAACTAGGGAAGATCCGGTATGGGGTATAACCGGCGAGGCTTTGGGATGGATTTTTGCCCAGTATTGAGCCAGGGCGGCCATGCGCTGTCGTGTTCGCTCGGTCTCGGCATATATCTCTGCCAGCCTGCGCGGCGCTTCCGCCTTTTGGCGTGCCCTGCGTTCTTCACAAAGCGTCATGCCGCCACCTGCTTGCGATCACGCTCAGTCAGGCAGTAGAATTCAGCGAATTCTTCCCATGTGTGCTTGCCGTCTCGGACGTCGGCCAAGTGCTCGGCAAGCATCTCGAGCGAGACGCTGTAGCCGAAATCATCGGACTGACCGCCCTCTAGACAGTTTTTGGCCTGGCGAAGCATGTTTATGGCGTTGCACCTCATGCCTCGGACTCCGAATAAAATGTCTCTTCGTTTCGAGACGCAGTGAATGTCCAACGCCTGCATGGCTTCCATTTGGCAAACCAAGCGTCAAAGGCTGCGCCGAGCGATTGCTCAAGATCTGCGCGCGCACCATCCTTGAGGTCCATGTCAGCGCCGTCCTCGCCCCAAGCGTCCAAGTTTTGCTCTTCGAAGTTTTCAAGGACGATCTCGGCGTCAAAGCGGCAGCGTAGCGCACCTCCCTGATGAGCCTCACAGATAGTGAAGGTGTCGCCCTCAGCCTCACGCCGCGCCTGATCAATGGTGGCCTCGCGGGCAGCTTCGCCAATATAGTAGGATTCTGGACAGGAGCCGTAACCCCAGAACCACTGCCAACGCGGCTGCGCTCCGCTGGTCATGCTCGCCTCCAAACCATCCACCAGGGACGATCCTGCTCCATAGGCAGCAACTTGGACGCTGACTTGCGGCGCTTGATCTTCACCGGCCGCGGCGTGTCCAAGGGCTCTACACCCTCCAGCGCGTTCAGGATCTTCGGCCAATATTCATAAGCCATGTGGACTTGTAACGGTTTTGTGCCGGTCACCTATCTCATTATGCCACCTTGGCTTCGAACGCGAGCGGGCTGATGCCGCCTAGATATGAATGGCGGCGACGGGTGTTGTAGAAGCCATTGATGTACTGAAAGATGGCGGCTTCTGCCTGACGCCGCGTCGGCCAGCTCTGCCGCCAGATGAGTTCCGCCTTCAGGGATTTGAAGAAGGTCTCGACGGACGCATTGTCGTAGCAATTTCCCTTGCCGCTCATTGATGGACGCAGGCCATAGGCCTGCAGCTTTTTCTGATAGTCGTAGGAGCAATATTGGCTACCGCGATCCGAATGGAAAAGGCAGCCCTCGGGAGGCTGGCGCAGGCGCACCGCCATATCCAGCGCCCTGATCGCCAGGTCTTTCTTCATCCTGTCGCTGACTGCCCAGCCTACGACGCGACGGCTATGCAGATCGAGAATGACGGCAAGGTAGAGCCAGCCTTCGGACGTCCAGATATAGGTGATGTCGCCGGCCCATTTACGGTTGGGCGCATCTGCGGCAAAATCGCCGTCCAGCCAGTTCGCTGCGACACCCAGGCGATGGTGGCTGTCAGTCGTAACCTTGTGCTTGCGCGTGCGGACTGGCTTGATCCCGTTGATCTTCATCAGCCGCCCGACCCGGCGCTCGCCAACATCGAGCCCTACCTCCTTCAACTCCATCGTCATGCGAGGACGGCCGTAGCTGCCAAGGCTCAGCCTGTACTGTTCCCGGATATGGGCCAGCACTTTCATATCTGTCCGCTCCCGCCTGCTGATCGGGCGCGAGCGCCAGGAACGATAGCCGCGTTCACTGACATCCATGACACGGCAGAGCAGTTCAACGGGCCACCGGTGCCGCCAGCTATGCACAAATGCGAACTTCACGGCCTTTGGCTCGCGAAGAACTGCGTGGCCTTTTTTAGCACTTCCCTCTCCTCCCGCAGCACACGGTTCTCAAGGCGAAGGCGTTCATTCTCACGCGCCAGATCTGCCTGCGGCGCTGAAACCAGATCACTGGGCCGATACTGCGATACCCACTTGCCCAGCGTCGACTTCCCTATCCCCAAATCCGATGCAACCCGATCGCGCGGCAACCCGCTGGTCAGCGCGATCCGTACCGCCTCTTGCTTGAACTCTTCTGTATGCTTGATCATCTCGTCGGTCTCCTGTTGCGAGCTCTAATCGCTCAGGTGACCGGCGCAAAACCGTTACAAGTCCAATGAGCGCTATGAGAGTGACCGCTGAGATCCCGATGAGGTAGAGCATCACCACGGCGACGGGCGCCATGACTATCCAGACGCCGCTCATTGCGGAAACTCCCGCAAGCCGGACTGCGCATCGTATGTGGCGCAGCGGTTGCCGTGGACTTCGTCTCGGATCAGGCCATAGGCCGCTCCGGCTTTAATGTGGCGCTGAAGCGCCACCAATGCGTGGCCGTAGTCCGTGAATAGCAGATCACCCACCTTGAGTTCGGCTTCGGGATCGGCGAAGGCTTGCATCAAATAGGACGCGCTCATGCCGCCACCGCCTCTCCGGCAGCAAGCTGCGCATCGAGATATTCGACATGGGCGATAAGCCGCGCGGCTGCTGCGGCCGCATGCTCACGCCGGCGGTGAAGGCTGACATTGGGATCTCGCGCCTGTCCGGCGTAGTCGATCGCCGCGTTCAGCAGCATCTGCGGGTTGCCGTAATACGGTGCCCAGCAGTCATCCTTGGCCAGTTGATGCAGACCGTCGAGAAGATCCAAGACATCCTGAGAGCTTGGAGAAACGCCATAGCGCATGTCTGTGTGAGGCGAGCTCATGCGACATCTCCGAAGATGCGGTAGGCAACGACATCGCGCTGCGGATCGTCCTTGCTGTGCTGCCAGAGGCCTTTCCTGTCTCCGAAGTGACCTAAGGTCATGATGGGGCCGTCCCATCCACCCCGATACCGGAGCTGATACTCGACGGTTGTCAACGGGCGCCGAAGATTCCGCAAAAGTGGGCATCTAAAATTCCCTAGTTTGGCGGGAGGGTTTGTTTCGGTGATCAGCCGTGATGGAGATCGGGCTTTTCCTTTGCTGGCGGGCGGCCGCGCCGTTTCGGCAAGGGCGGTGGGTTGATGGACGTTGCCATGCGCGCATGCTCGGGCAGGAGGTCGGCGTGCTGTCGCATGCGATAGCTGGAGCCCTCGATCTGGATGACGACAGCGTGGTGAAGAAGGCGGTCGAGCAGCGCGGTGGCCACCACCGGATCGCCAAAGACATCACCCCATTCGGCGAAGCCGCGGTTGGACGTCAGGATCATGGCACCCTTTTCATATCGGGCGTTGACGAGCTGGAAGAAGAGATTGCCGCCCCCGGGCGTGACGGGAAGATACCCGATCTCATCTACGACGAGCAGGGAGGATCGGCATAGGAAGCGGATCCTCTCGCGCAGCGTGCCCTCCCGTTCCGCCTTGGTCAGTGAAGCGATCAGATCGGCGAGCGGGATGAAGTAGACGCTCTTGCCCGCCTTCACGGCCTCGACAGCAAGGGCAGTGGCGATATGGCTTTTCCCGGTACCGGGAGGACCCAACAGATGCACCACCTCGGCCCGGTTGATGAAGTCCAGGCCAGCGAGCGCCAGGATGCGGTTCCGGTCGAGCGATGGCTGGAAGGAGAAGTCATATCCGTCCAGAGTCTTGATGATCGGCAGCCTTGCCATGCGCAGGGCCGCCTTGATCCTGCGGTTCTCCCGGAGCGACAGTTCTTCGTTCAGCAATATGTCGATGGCCTCGATGCCATCGATTTTGCCCTGCTCTATGCCGCGCAGGGTGGCGTCGAGCATCTCCAGGGCGCGTGGCATTTTAAGATGGACCAGGCTGCGGCGGATATTATCGACGCGGGATGCGGCACCCCCATGGTTCATGGCCGTTCTCCCCGCGCCAGTTGGCTGCCGATCGCCTGATAGATGGCCAGGGAGCGCACAGCGACATGCTGGCCTATACGACCGATGGCGATTACCTCTTTGCCATGGATACGGCGCTTGGCGCCGCTGCCGCCTGTCCGATGCGTAGGATCGATCCTGTACTGTCGGGCCCCTCAAGAACCGGGTGCTCGGCAATGACCTGGCCCAGGTCTACGATCCGGATCTTGTCGGGCAACTGCTGGATTTCGACGACGCGCCGGGTGCGATCGGGAACGCTGTAGTAATTGCCGACCGAGACCATCCCATCGTGGCTGACGCGGCGCTCCAGCTTCAGAACAGCGTCAAAGCGGCCCGCCGGAAGCAGCTGCAACTCAGGCTGCTCGGCGGCGAAGGCTTCAGCAATAATCCGCTGCGTCGTGCCGTGGACACGGACGTTGGCGACGGTATCGAGCCAGTCGATCAGCTGGACATTGAGATCGTCCAGATTGCGGAAGCTCCGGCCCAGGAAGAAGTCTTTGCGGATATAGCTGAATGGCCGCTCGACCTTTCCCTTGGTCTTGGCCCGATAGGGACGGCAGGCGCGCGGCACGAAGCGATAATGCCCGGCCAGAGCCAGCAATGATCGATTGTAGATGATGTGGCCCTGATCGTCTTCCCCGGTCACAGCGGTTTTCATGCGATCGTAGAGGATCTCGATCGGGACGCCGCCGAGCGCTTCAAAGGCCTGCATATGACAGCGCAACAGGCTTTGGAGATCCTGATGCATGACGTAGCGCGCAAACAGGAAGCGCGAATGTCCCAGCACCAGGCTGAACAGCCAGACGATCCGGCTGACGCCGGGCTCATCGGTAAATTCGACGACGAACCGGGCAAAGTCGACCTGTGCCTGCACGCCAGGCGGCGTCTCGAACCGAACCTCAAAGGGCTTAGGGCCGTTTTCCGGCCGGATCGCTGCCAGGAACCGCTTTACCGCGGTATAGGCGCCCATATACCCCAGCTCACGGATTTCCCGCGTCAGACGCGCCGCCGTCAGATCGGGAAAGGCCGTCACTCGCTCACGCAAAAATTCCAGATAGGGTGCCAGTTTGTTCGGTCGCCCCAGCATGCGAGGGCCGTAAACCGGGGCCTCGATGCCCCGTTCGATATATTTTCGGATGGTTTTGGGGTCGCGACCAGTGCGTCGGGCAATGGCGGATATCGATACGCCCTGCCGATGTAGTTCGAGGATCATCATCAATTCTCCAAGTCGGATCATCGGCCCCGTCTCCGTGTCTGCAAAGGAGATGAGGACAATGTCGGCTCATCTCATTCTGCCGGGGCTAGCCCCGGCAGAATGAGATGAAGGGGCCACCAACTAGGGAATTTTCAAAGCCCACTTTTGCGGAGAATTGCACGACCGATGACAACGGTCTTGGACTGGATCGGGCAATCGCCGCCCGACCAATCGATCCAGCCATCATCACCGACGGCCTCTGCGACGGCAACGGTCATTGGACAGGCTCCTTAACCGCACACATCCGCCTGATCAGATCAAGGGCGCTATCCTGAAGGCTTAACTCAGTCGGCTTGAGGACATCGCGGACCGCGCTCCTTGCCGCGCTCCATGCCGCGCTCTCTGCCGCGCTCCTTGCCGCGCTCTCTGCCGCGCTCCTTGCCGCGCTCTCTGCCGCGCTCCATGCCGCGCTCTCTGCCGCGCTCCTTGCCGCGCTCCATGCCGCGCTCCATGCCGCGCTCTCTGCCGCGCTCCTTGCCGCGCTCCATGCCGCGCTCCTTGCCGCGCTCCTTGCCGCGCTCCATGCCGCGCTCCTTGCCGCGCTCCTTGCCGCGCTCGCATCCTTCTGGACAGCCTCCAGCGCGGGCTGGATCGATGGCACCTTGGCCATATCGGTAATTTCGGGGATCCCCGCGAGCGTGTCAGCCTGCTTCGTCAGGCCAGCCAAGCGCAGCCATGCGGGCGTCTGGACGCGGATATACCAGTCCATCGCCATCAGCGCGCGGCGCTTCTCGACGTATTCCGTTGATCGCGTTCCGATGGTCAGTGGGACAAGCGGGAGGATCAGTCTGTTGCGATCCTCGTCGGACAAATTGTCGTTCCACGAGATCATAAAGGCAGTGATAACCGGGCAAGCGCACTGCGGGTGGTCTGACCACGGCTCCCCGGCAATATACGCCGCAGCCTCCATTGCGCAGAGACCCGCCTCGATCCCCGAATGCCCGCCCGAGCTCAAACCTCTTGCCTGAACCTCGGCCAAGCGCGCTTCGTCGATTTGCATGTAAGACCTCCATCGCCCGGTGTGGGGCTAATGAAGATGTTATGTAGGACGTGTCCTACCGTGTCAACTGCAAAAGTAGGACTTGTCCTACGTCAATCGTCTGGCGGGATATAATCCGGCCACCATACTTCGTCAGTCTTCTCGGTACGTGGCGAATCGGCCGAGTCTTTAACTTGTTCTGGCGGAAGGGTTGGGGCGCGCCCGTCGAGCGACGCTCGGATGATTGCGCCCCATGGCTCTGAGCGCTGGAATATTGCGATAACTTCGCCACGGCTCATTGCGAGGCGGACCATTGGCGCACGCTCTGCACGGATGTATCCGATCTGGATCCCCCGCACGCTGAATACCGCGACAGCGTTGGGGTCAACCGGGTTTTTCGGCTCAGGCCGAAGCTCGATCGGCTCACCGGGCACACACATTTCGATTTCGAAAGTGCGCTTCGGTCCCGCCTTATTGTCAAATGCAGCCCCGACCACGGCTAAGGACATCTCACGCGGCATGACAAGATCCATTCTCGAACGATGCACGGTTGAACCGTCGCCAAGTTTCTTTGATAGTCAACTGGTGGTGGGGTGAAGCCGTGAAAAGATGTCCACAGTGCGCAGAGAAAATCCAGACGGCGGCGGTGGTCTGCCGCTTTTGCCAGGCCCGGCAGCCAGAGCGCCGAGGCAAAGAAAGCAACGCCATATTCGGCTGGATCCTGGTCGCAATCATAATACTGGGGATCTTCACCCTACCGACAAAGCCCAGTACGGCCGACCACAATGCAGCATCGATTGAGCACAAGCCGTCGGGCGACTCGAAGCCGTCTCCAGCGGTGCTTCAAGTTATGGCCCTAAGCAATTTAAGTAAAAGCCTTCGCGATCCGGGATCTATGGAGACTCGCAACGTTCGGGTTCCCATTGGGAAGTATTTCGCATGTGGCGAAATCAACTCTCGCAATGGCTTTGGCGGGATGACGGGATTTAAGCCATTCGTCGCTGGCTCCAGCGCTTCGATGCCTGTCGTAATTCAGGGAGAGGAAATCTCAGACGTTGAGTTCACAAAGCTGTGGAATTCCGCCTGCCTGTAATCAGCTTACGTTTTCCGAACGATCGCCACGACGCGCCCGACTATATTCAGCTCGCTATCGTAAGCGGTCTCTGGCGGGACGCTTGGGTTATCAGAGAGGATCTTCACACCACCATCTGGCATCGGCCGCAATCGCTTAATGTAGCCCACCGATCCTATCGCAACCGCCCAGAGCTTATCGCCAGTGCGGACCTCTCGCTCGGCTGTGTCGATGATTACCACGTCGGTGTCGAGGATTGTTGGCATCATCGAGTCGCCGGTTCCTCGGGCCAAAAAAACCTTCTCTGGCGGAGATCTTGTAAACTGGGTCATCCAGCCAGGAGAGAACTGATGCAGCTCGCCCGTTACCGGTAAATCCAAATACGTTCCCGAGCCCATGCCATAGGCGTAATCCCACTCCTGAATTTCGATGGTTTCAAGCGCGGTGTCAGACCGACCCTCATCAGGCTCGCCATCTAGGTCCACTGCCGCGGGAACGACATCTTCACCATTCGCGGCACGGGAGACCAAGTCAACAGGCTGCATCAACACTTCGGCAATGTGACGAAGCGTCGACGGGCCTGGATTTTGGCTTTTACCTCGAGAGATGTCGTAAAGCGGCTTGCCCTTAGTGCCGAGCCGCTTTTGCAATTGTTTATCGTAAAAGTCCCTTGCGCGGGGCAACTGCATGAGCGCCGCCGCCACGAATGTTTGCCAAGGGGTTTGACGGACTGGGTTCATGTAGGGCGCATCCCACAATTCAGGCATTTGCGCCATGCTAGGACACGTCCTACCATTTGTAGTTGACGGTAGGACACGTCCTACGTTATATCGGCCTTCATGTCCGAGCATCATCCCGAACTGGTCGCCGATATTGACGCTTTCCTTAACGAGAGCGGCATGTCGGAAATCACGTTTGGCCGGAAGGCCATGAGCGATCCGCATTTCGTCCGTGATATCAGGGGGCGCCGCAGGGTCTGGCCCACAACCGAAGAAAAAGTGCGGGCGTTCATGGCTGAGTATGCTGCGTCGGCATCGCCGGCACTCTGCACCACCTGCGACCACCGCCTCGACGACACCGCAATCCGCGCGTGCTCCATCAGGGAATGCCCCCATGCCCAGAGGGAGGCGGCCTGATGCTTTTTGAAGGCACGAAGCCAGCTCGTCACGAGGCAATGCGGACAGCGTTCGAGCTGGGCGACAGCATTGACACCATCGCCGACGAGTTCGGCGTCACCACCCAGGCAGTCCGCAATGTGCTCCGCCGAGCCAAGCTGATCGAAAAGGCGACTCCGGAGGAGATCAGCGAGGCCCGCCGCAGTGCTTGGCTTTACAAGAAAGAGGCGTGGCTCTCGAAGCCTCGCGTCCATCGCTACACGTGCTCGCGCTGTGGGGCGAATTCCGATCATGGCTGCCCCTGCCCCGGCGCAGATCGCCCACTGACTTCAAGGGCATACGCATGATCGGCGCCATCCTCATATTCGGCGGTTTCGCTCTCGCTGCGCTGTCTGCGGCATTCGGACTTACCTGGCTCCTGTCCGCAATGATCGGCCGTCATGAAACCGAGCCGCATCACGCCACCACCCCTGAATGGGTAGAGCCCGATTGGCCGGTGTACCAATGATGCTTGGCCTCACAGCACAGCAGGCAAAATACCTGCGCTTCATCCGCGGTTATCAGCTGGCCCATGGCGGCACGTCCCCGAGCATTTCTGAGATTTGCAAGGGCGTCGACACAAGGTCGCGCGGAACAGCCGCTTATAACGTGAAGCAACTGGAAGTGTTCGGGTTCATTCGACGCCTGCCCAATCGCAACCGCGCCATCGAGATCGTGAAAATCCCGTCGGTTCCAAGCTTCGCAGGCGTGCCACTTTATTCCGTTCCTTATCATGAAGGACCTTTTGCATGACGCAGTGCAACAATTCTGTCCGAAACGGACCAGTCGTGTCGGACGAGCGTGTCCGTGAGGAGCTGCGGAGCGAGATCGACCGCGCCATCAATATCGAGCGGTCGACGACGCGCGCCGACCTGGCTCGAAAAAGCGGCGTCAACGTCCACCAGATCGACCAGCTGCTGACCCGTATCCCGGAGAAGCAACGGCGCGTTGCCCTGGCAGACGCGCTCTCCATTGCATGGGCGCTAGGCGAGCGCGCCGTAAATGCCCTCACTGCCACGATCGGCTATCAGGCCAGTGCCATCGAGGAAGATCACGAGATGCGTCCGATGATGATCGTGGCCACGGCCATGAAACATCTGGCGGTAATCACCGACGCCGCCGCGGATGACCGCATCGACCACGTTGAGCGCCCGAATACGACCGAGGCTGCGGATATGTTGATCGCTACCGTGTGGCCCCTTTCGAGCCACGGGGACAGCATCTGACCTGAATTTGAGCGGGGTATCGACCCCACTGGAGTGAGCAATGGAAATCGCAGAAGACGCGGTCGCTGAGGGCGATTCCGCGAACGCTAAAGTCCTGACCGCGAAGATTGCAGCCGAAGCGCTCAATGGTCGCCAATACCGTAAAGAGTGCCCGAAGGAATTCGCGAAGGAACTGAAGGCTGCGGGCCTGGTCGCAGTCTTTGGTGCCAGCGATGATCTCATGGAGATCCGTGGCGCGGTGACCGATGAGGTCGACTGCTACATGGGCGGCACCGCCTACTTCACCGATAGTGGCCTGTACCAGCGTCAGTGCGACAGCGATCAATGCCCCCATGAAAAAAATCGGCTTGGATATGCCACCAAGGTCGAAGCCCTTTGGTGCGAGGAAGAGGGATACTCCTGGGCCTATCGGACTGTCATTCCCCACGAGACATTCGAAATCCTCGAGGATGACGCAAAGTACTGCCGGGGCATCGTCTTTGCTTTGGCGGACGTGCCCTTCTGATGGCCGAGCACACTTCGATTGAATGGACCGACGCCACGGTCAACTTTTGGTGGGGCTGCACCAAGGTCGGCCCTGGTTGCGACCACTGCTACGCCGAAGCGTGGGCGAAGCGCACTGGCTTGAAGTGGGGGCTTGGAACCGAGCGCCGCAAGATTAAGTCGGCGGTCAAACTCTTGTATAGGCTTCACAATGGCGCCTCGTGGTGGGCCGCTGACTACTATGTCGGAAAGATTAATCCGACGGCGTATCGCCGCGTTTTCATCCAATCGATGTCTGACTTGTTCGACACTGAAGTGCCGATCGATTGGTTCGCTGAGGCTTGGGGCCATATCTGCTGCGCGGACAGGCTCGCTATACAGATCGTAACGAAGCGCGTGTCAGTGGTGGAAAAGCGCCTGGCGTCAATCAACGCCCCGGCGTGGCCGTCGCACGCTGGCTTGCTGATATCGGTCGTCAACCAAGAGGAGGCCGATCGCGACATTCCTCGGCTTATCGCACTAAAGGCGAAGCTCGGCATTCCGTGGGTTGGGTTGTCGATGGAGCCCCTTTTGGGCGCGGTAATTCTGAAGCCTGAATGGCTCGAAGCGCTTGATTGGGTCATAGTCGGCGGCGAGAGCGGCCCCGGAGCTCGGCCGATGCATCCCGACTGGGCCCGCAGCCTGCGAGATCAGTGCGCCGAGTCCGGAATACCCTTCCTCTTCAAGCAATGGGGTGAGTGGGAAGTAGCCTTAGACCGTGACCGCGACGATCCAGATTGGCGAGCGGACTATTCCAACAACTATATCGATCGCGGCAAGTCTCGCTGGCTGAATCTTGCCGGCGGCAGCGGATTCCACGGCGCCCGTTTCCACGTGGTGCGCCGCGTCGGAAAGAAAGCCGCCGGTCGCCTCCTAGACGGTGTCCAGCATGATGGGATGCCGTCATGAGCGGACAGCGTCAAGCCCGGATCAAAATCGAAATCACGCGGAAGCCCCCTCCCCCGCCGCTGGACCCGTTCGAATGCCTGGCCTGCCGCCAAATGATCGAACGCGATCCATACACACCCGAATTTCAAGAGCCGCCGATCTGCTGGCAGTGCGCCCATGCCATCGGTGGCCGAACCCAGCTTGCCCACCTTCCATACGAAGCATGGGGACAGTTCCGGAAGGCGCAGGCCCTCCTCAACCTCATAAAGATGGAGGTCGCCCATGTCAGAAAGCACTGACGTTGCGAGCCCCTATAGCTTGGACGCTATCGTTAAAGGCATCGCGGACGATCTGGTCTCTCTGCGTAGGGGCGAGATCAGCATCAAGGATGCCGAGGCGCGCGCCATGCTGGCCAAGCAGTACATGAACGGCGTGCGGCTCGTGATCAACGCGCGGCAGAGCTTGGAGGCGGCGGCCAAGCCCGTAGCGATAGGCGGCGGCAAATGACCCGCGTCGAGCGCATAGGCGCGGCAACACTTTATCTGGGCAATTCCAGCGAGCTACTTCGAGAAGTTGGGAACATCGATGCGGTGATTACCGATCCTCCATATGAGTTTCCGACCTCTGGGGGAGGTATTTTCCGTCAAAACCGAACGAACATGGACCGCATCGCTGCGGCGAAGCTGGACAAGGGCTTCGACACTGGCGTGCTGACGACTGCAGTCGCCCAGGGCGCCAACAGCGTTGCCGTGTTCTACCATTACGACCAGGTTTTTCAGATATCACGGTGGTTCGAGACTTCCGGACTGGAGCGGCACTCGGGTAACTTTTGGCGCAAAACCAACCCGATGCCCGTTGCGAACCGCCACTATCAGCCGGAGTTAGAATATTACTGGCATGGGTGGCGGAAGCCTTTCGGGGTCGGCGGTGACAATCTCGCTCAGAAAAAGCGCGTCTGGGAAGGCAAAGTCGGCGACAGCGACTTCGGGCATCCGACGGAAAAGCCTCTCGATCTTATGAAGAAGATCGTCATTAACGCCAGCGATCTGGGTCAAACTGTGCTCGACCCATTCATGGGTAGCGGGACGACTGCAGTCGCAGCGCTCGCTCACGGACGGGCATTTGTCGGCATTGAGATCGATCCAGCGTTTTTCGACATGGCCTGCCGAAGAATTGAATCGTCCGTTCGGCAAGGCAATCTTTTCGGAGAGGCGGCATGAAGCTGGTCATTCTGGAAAGCCCCTATGCCGGCGATATCGAAGGCAACGTGACCTACGCCCGCACATGCCTGCGGGACAGCCTCAATCGCGGTGAGGCGCCGATCGCCAGCCACCTGCTCTACACGCAGCCCGGCGTGCTTTGCGACGAACTCGCGTCCGAACGGCAGTGGGGAATCGCCGCCGGCCTAGCCTGGCGCAAGGTCGCCGATGGAGCGGTTTTCTACGTCGATCGAGGCTGGTCCGCCGGGATGCTGGCGGCCGAAGAGCATTACCGGCTGACTGAATTCCCTTTCGAAATCCGCACCCTGATGGAGGCAGTATGATCAGCCTATTCCGCCGGAAGCCGTCCGCGCTTGATCTTCTCGGGGCGGATCGCGCCCGCCGTTATGCCGAAGTCGGCGGCTATCGAACGCACCGGGACAATCAGCTCTGCCCGGCCAGAAAGCAGCACATCCACGAAGTCATTTACGGCGGAAAGGTCCGTCCACGCAAAACCAACAAGGGATATCCGATATGAGCGAACAGACACCAGAAGGCATTCGGGACGGTGTGGTAGCCGCAGACGAACTGCGACTTTTGATCGAGCGCGCAGAACGCCTTGAGGAGGAGAAAAAGGGCCTCTCCGACGACATCAAGGATGTCTTCATGGAAGCAAAGTCCCGTGGCTTCGATCCCAAGGCTATGCGCAAAATCTTGGCGATTCGGAAGAAGAACCGCGAGGAATACGCGGTCGAGGAAGCGATCCTCGAGACTTACCTCGCTGCTCTGGGGATGATCTGATCCCATGCTGATGCAGCATCCTGGTCGCTCGAGAGAAGATCGGCGCGCAGCCGTGAAGCTCGAGCGCCAGGCGATCAAAACTGGCGACTGGGGACCATGGATCGAGACGGGATTGCCCGCCGGCATCCCCGGTGGATCTGGATGGTGCGCCGATATAAGGCGCGTCGCCAAGAACAATCTCTACGTGATCCTCATGCGGCCTGTGGCCACTGAATGGGGAAGAGTCTGGCATCTTGCGATCCGGACCGCCTCCAATCTCGAGCCGCCATGGCGCGACAAGCAGCGCATAAAGAACGCTTTATTCGGGCACAAGCGGGTCGCGGTCGAAGTGATGCCGCCAGACTCCGAGCTCATCGACGAAGCAGACATGTATCACATGTGGGTGATGCCTGAGGGCTTCGCGCTGCCGTTCACTATTGGGCGGAGGGAATAGCAAGATGGCGCGCAAAGCGATTTCGAAAACTGCCCGCTTCGAAGTTTTTAAGCGAGACGGATTCACATGCCAGTATTGCGGCAATCACCCGCCCCACGCCATTTTGGAAGTGGATCATATCATCGCGGTGGCCGCAGGTGGCGAGAACGATGAGGACAATCTCGTTACCGCATGCTTCAACTGCAATCGAGGCAAAGCTGCGCGAAGTCTTGATCTTGTTCCTCAGTCCCTGGCTTCTAAAGCTGCGGAGGTCGCCGAACGCGAAGCCCAGCTTGCGGGTTATAATGCCATTCTCAACGCAAAACGCGAGCGCCTTGAGGCTCATGTTTGGAGAGTGGTGGAACACCTTACTGGTGAGGCAAAAACATCCCACGAGCGGTTCAGCAGCATAAAAAAGTTCGTTGATATCCTCGGATTGCACGAGGTGCTGGACGCCGTCGACATAACCAAAGGTAGGAGGCCGCACGCTGACTATGCCCAGTGGAAATACTTCTGCGGCGTTTGTTGGACGAAGATCCGGGAGTCTGGACTTTGACCAAGCGGCCTTCGTTTCAATTCTATCCGTCAGACTGGCGGAATGAGGCTGGCCTACGCCTTTGCTCTATAGCTGCTCGCGGTCTGTGGATGGAAATGCTGTGCCTCATGCACGACGGCCAGCCTTATGGGCACCTGACGGCCAATGGTCGAAAGCTTAATGCTGATGCATTGGCGCGCCTTGCCGGTGAACCCCTCGCTGATGTGAAGCGCTGGCTTAAGGAGCTGGGAAACAACGAAGTCTACTCGCTCACCGCTGACGGCATCATTTTCAGTCGCAGAATGATTAGGGATGAGCTGATCCGTGAGGCCCGCGCCGCCGGAGGCAAGGCGGGTGCGGAACATGGCTATAAGGGTGCGGAACACGGTGCTAAGGGGGGTAGGCCTCGCACATCAAAACCCCCCTTACCCGATGACCAAAGGGGGGTTTTGGAACCCGCCCCTTCTTCTCCATCTTCCCCTCCATCTCCTGAAGATAATTCCGATGCTAACGCATCGGGCGTCGAAGCCGCCGTTGTTCTGGTAGATCCGCTCAAGGTCATGTTCGATGCCGGGATCCGGCTCTTCGCTGCAGAGGGCATCGGCGAGACAAAGGCGCGACCTCTGCTCGGAAAGTGGCGGCAGCGACATGGCCCTGAGGCCGTGATTGCCGCTTTGGGGCGAGCTCAGCGGGAAGGCGCCCTTGATCTAACCTCATTCATGGAAGGATGTTTCCGTCATGGCCAGCGCGGCACAGGACCGATTGGCAGCACAACCGAGCACGCCGCGAGAGAGCTTGCGGAGGAACTTGCAGGCGGAGGTGACGGACCTGACGGCGAAACTTGGCCCGCCGCCCCAGGCACACGCATTGGGCGAACTGACCCGGTGCCTCGTCTTGACGGTCCCCTCTGGGATGAACGCCGAGGACCGGAAAGCATGGCTTCGGGTCGCATTGGCTGAGGTTCGCGATATCCCCGCCTACATGTTCGACGAGGCTTGCGCGGCAGCGCGCAAGGTTGCCGATCATCCGGCGAAGATCATTCCCGAGATCTGCAAATATCGGCATCCCTTTCTCTCCAAAGGTATGCTGGAAGGACGGCTCAGTGCCGCCCGTGCGCAACTTGAAAACCTTGATGCTCCGCGCCTCGCCAGCGCCGATCCTGACATCGTCGATGTTGGAGAGGTCTCCGCGTTGGTTTCGGAGATGCAGGGCAATCTCGGTCGCCGGACATCTGCCGCCAAGCGGGATTATGCAAATCTGCGCATGCCGACGGACCAGGAGCTTGCTGAATTGGCCAAGATCCCCGGCGAAGCGAATGCCCAGGAATGAAGGCCTCGATCCCTTTTATGACTATGAGGACGGAACCCCTCCCCTTGTGGACATCCAGTTCCGCAACGGCCGCGTCGTGCGCGCGACTGAGACGAAGAAGTGGCGATGGACACCGTGGCCGGAGCATCCGGACTGGGATTTTGATATCGCGTCCTGGCAGCTCAGCGGGAGCAAGGCGTCATGACTGAGGTAGATATGGACCAGCTGCTGAGGTGCGTCCGCCGCAACAGCGAGCGGCCAGAGGACGTCCAGCGCCGGGAATTACTCAAAGAGATCGATCGGCTCATCAATCACAAGGTTATCGGGGAAAAATAGTGGCGAAATCTGGTAGGAAGCGGAAGCAAGGCAAGCGGACCAAGTCGGGTCAGCTTGTCCGCACGCCGCGCTACGATAAAGGTTGCGACGGTGTCATTCGCCGGCGTGCAGAGTTTGGCATCTATGCTGAAACGAAGGATGGTGAACGCATACTCGTCGATGCCACACAAACATTTGACGCCCTTGGCCGCGCATGGTCAGCCGGACTGTTGGGTGAGCCAGACCAAGCCAATCGCTTCCGCGACACTGGCCGCGTGATAGCGGCACAATATTGGCGGACCTATGGCTTCGCTACCCCGGACAGCCTCGCTCGTTTTCAGCCCAGCCAAGGCGTCGGGGTGTCCGATAGCGAGAAAGAAAAGGTACGGGAGAAGGCGCTCAACGCCTCGCTTGACCGCATCAAGAAGATGGGCCCTCAGGTAGCTTCTGCATTCAGCCAATTGGTGATAGACCTGAACCCGGATAAAGGGCCACCCTGGCTTGATCGGATCATCTACGGCAAGCGGACAGGCAAGCCCGTTGACGATCGCGACACCACCATTCTAGGCCACGCATTGGACGCTTTATCGGAGGTGGCTTGACGGTTGCGTCTGTTGTGATAATGCACGAAATGCAGGTGCGGAAATCGCGCCTAATGAAGCTCTCGGCCATGACGGTGACCGGGAGCTTTTTCATTTCGCGGTTATCGTCCAGAGGTAGGGCCTCTGCCTTCCAAGCAGATGACTTCGGTTCGATTCCGAATAGCCGCTCCACGTCGTGTCGGGGGACGCGATGCACGCCATCCCAGCCCATCGCCGTATCGAACAGTTAGCCGGTGACCTGCATGCGCTTGCCTTCGATATGGCAGAACCCTCACGATGCACGACACGATCGGATAGGCTGATAGCCGAGGCTGAACGTATCGCCGCTGAGGTGAGGAAGATCGTAAGAGGTTAGCTCCATGGCTGCTGTCCACCCTATCCACATGCCTAAGCTCATGAGTAAGGTGACTCTCAAGGTTAAGGTCTCAGGCCAACGCCGTACCAAATTACGTATCTGGATTGGTTCGCAGATCCTCAAGGCGGCAGCGATCGTCATAGGCTGCGGCATCGAGGTCGCATCAACGCTCGAGGTTGATAGCCAGCGCTGATGGCCGAGAGGTTACGCGGCCGTGCTGCCGTCGAGCAGCGTGAGCGTCGATTGCGCCAGCATCCATTATGCGCTCATTGCGCGAAGGTGGATAAGATCACGGTCACCGCCGAAATCGATCACATTACGCCGCTGGCCTTTGGCGGCACGGATACCGACGATAACGTCCAAGGGCTATGCCTCCCCTGCCACGCGGCCAAGACGGCCACTGAAGGAGCGAATAAGCAGGCCGCCGCCAACCACCCAGATTGGATCAGGCCATCGGCGATACCGACGACCATCGTTGCAGGCCCGCCGTGTAGTGGCAAGACTACCTATGTAAGCAAGCATTCCCGCCCAGGCGATACAGTCATCGATCTCGATAGCATCATGATGAAGCTGCAGCCCGGCTATCGCCATTGGTCAGACGGACTCCATCAGTCATTGCTGAATTCAGCGATACGAGCGCGCAACGCCATGCTCGGAAACCTGTGCCGAGAGACCAAGGGCCAAGCGTGGTTCATAGTATCCGCCCCGTCCGAGGCAGAGCGGAGATGGTGGCAGACGAAGCTGGGTGGTGAGGTTCTGCTGCTCCATCCCGGTGTCGATGAGTGTAAACGTCGCGCCGCAGCGCGCGGAACGCCCCGCGCCGTCGCTGGCGTCGACGCATGGGAGAAGTCGGCGCTTGCGCCCTGGCGGCCGCCAGCATCAAGGGCGGTGAGGGCTGCGGTCGGCCTCGATGGCTGGCCCGTAGATGCGAGTTGATCGCATCAAAATCGATACGCAATAAAGTTACGCCGCGAAGCACGAAACGGTTGCGCAACAATATACCCCCGGGGGGACATAATAAAATTTCCGGCTGATCGCTCGGAAACCGACGCGGGCAATTTCCGCGCGTTTTTGCAGATTGATGTTTTGAGTTGCTCAATGTGCAACGTTTTACTTGCGACTTTTACTTCAATTACTTTGAGCGTCAGCAAGTAATAAACAAATAATGGAATAGTAATATGGCGACGCGCGGAGCGAAGCCGAAGCCGGTAAAACTTCGGCTTGTCGATGGAACACACAATGTCACCCGCCACGGCAAAATGGCGAAAAGTCAGGAGATTGCGGAATCCGCCGCAACCTCCTTCGGAAAGCTGGAAAAACCCGCCTATCTTCGCGGCAATGCCGCCACAGCATGGAAAAGCTACATCTCGCCGGCGGGATGGTTGGATGCATCGAAAGAGCCTGCGGCAATCGCGTTCTGCGAACTGTGGGCGGAGTTCCGCGCATCGCCGATCAAATTCCCAGCTTCGAAGCACGGGCAGCTGAGAGCCTACATGGCTGAGCTCGGCCTGACGGACGAGCGGAACCGCGGCGACGATGGCAAAACGAAAAAGCCCGCCGACGACTTCTTCGACGACTGACCGCGGCACACAGTTTGCCAAGGATGTCATCGCAGGGAAATTCGTTGCAGGGCCTCACGTGCGGAACACCTGCCGCAGGCATCTGGACGACCTGAAGAAAGGCCCGAAGCGCGGGCTGCGCTACAACCAGGAGTTGGCGGACCGGGTCTGCCGGTTCTTCGAGACGAAGCTGCGGTTGAATGGCGGGCAGTTTGAGGGGCGGCCGTTCAAGCTGCATCCTAGCCAGGCATTCAAGCTCTCGATGATTTTCGGCTGGCAGAAGAAGGTCGGCGAAGATTGGGTCCGCCGATTCCGGCGGGTCTACATCGAGGAGGGAAAAGGCAACGGCAAAAGTCCTTTCGCCGCAGGTCTCGGCCTGTACGCGATGATGGCCGACGGCGAGCCGGGAGCCGAAATATACCCGATCGCTGCGCACCGCGATCAGGCGATGATCCTGTTCCGCGACGCGGTTGCGATGGTGAAGCAGTCACCGGACCTAGAATCCCGGCTCAAATTCTCCGGCGGGCCTGGCCGAGAGTTCAATATTGCCTGGCTAGCGAAGGCCAGCTTCATGCGGCCGCTCAGCCGAGAGGCTGGTAAATCAGGGTCTGGGCTTCGTCCGCATGTGGGGTTAGCTGACGAGGTGCACGAGCATCCCAATCGGGATGCATTGGAGATGATCGAGCGCGGCTTCAAATTCCGCCGACAGCCGATCCTGCTGATGATTACGAACAGCGGTTCGGATCGAAACTCGATTGCGCGTGAAGAGCATGAGCACGGCGTCAAGGTCGCCGCTGGCACCGCAACACCCGGCAACGATTTTGCCTATGTCGGCGAGGTTATCGACGACACGACATTTTCTTTCATCGCCTCACTAGATCCTGGCGACGATCCACTTAACGACCCGAGCTGCTGGCCAAAGGCAAACCCGCTCCTTGGCACCATTCTTACGGAGGACTACCTCGCTGGCGTCGTCGCGCAGGCGAAGGCGATGCCCGGCAAGCTGAACGGCATTCTACGCCTTCACTTTTGCGTGTGGACCGATGCTGAGACCGCTTGGATGACGCGAGCGGCCTTGGAGCCTTGCCTGGCTGACTTCGATCCAGCTGAGCATCACGGGAAGAGAATCTGGCTTTCTGGAGACCTTTCGCAAAACCGCGACATCACTGCGATGGGGGCGGTGGTTGAAACCGGTGAAGTGGAAGTCGAAGCGGTCCGAGACGGCGAGGTCCAGACGGTTTGGAAGCCGACCTATGATGCTTGGGTCGAAGCATGGACACCTGGCGATACACTGGACGCGCGGGCGCTGAGAGATAAGGCGCCATATCGTGAATGGGCCGACGCTGGGCACATCCATGCACCCAAAGGCCAAAGCATCCGCTTCGACCACGTTGCCCAAGCGCTCGGTGAATATGCGCACGACTTCGATGTCCAGTGCTTTGCGTATGACCGGTACGCTTTCAAAAGAGGCTTCGAGCCCGAATGCGACAAGCTTGGCATCAGTGTCGAGTTCGTAGAACATCCTCAGGGCGGCACGAAAAAAGGCAAGCCAACCGACGCGATGAAAGTCGCAGCCGAGCAAGAGCAGCGTGAAGCCGAGGGGCTTTGGATGCCCGGCTCGGTCCGCGAGGTCGAAGACGCAATTATGGAAGGCAGGATCCGGTTTCGCCGGAACCCCGTCCTTATTTCAGCAATGATGAGTGCGGTCACCGATGAGGACCGCTGGGGCAACCATTGGCTCGCAAAGGAACGTGCAGCCAACAAGATCGACTGCGCAGTTGCCATCTGCATGGCCCTGGGCGCTGCCCGATCGGGCGCGTCCTCCGGCTTTGATGTCTCTGCGATGATCGCCTGAAGGGAATTTCCATGTCGGATCCGGTGTTCAAGGCCGTCGCCAGCGAAGCCGGCGACGACCCACTCGACTATGTCATGTCCGACGCCACGGTGGATCGTTACGGCGATTCCATTGTCGCTGAGGGCTGGAAACTCACCAATTTCCGCAAAAACCCGGTCGCTCTCTTCGGTCACAATTCCAATTTTGTAATTGGCCATTGGAAGAACGTTCGGGTCGAAGGGGGCAAGCTGCTTGGTCGGCTTGAACTTCTCGGCGAAGGGATTTCCGAGCGGCTCGACGAAATCCGCGCCGCAGTAGCAGCTGGCGTCCTTCGCGCGGTGTCGGTCGGTTTCCGTCCGCTTGCCGCCGACCCCATGCCCGGTGGCAAAGGGGCAAAATTCACATCCAGCGAGCTCGTAGAATGCTCGCTTGTGGCCATCCCGGCCAACCCCAACGCCCTGCAATTGGCGAAATCACTCAATCTTTCCGACGATGTTCAGCGGATGATCTTTGGCGAGCCTGCCGAGGGGGTCACTCCCATCCTTCGTCGCGACGGAACCGGCAAGTCAGCCAAGTCCCCACCTTTTTCAAGGAATACGAAGATGCCGACTTTGGCTGAGCGCATTGAGACTGCGCAGACCGAAATCGTCGAGCTGAAGGATAAGCTCGCCGACGAAACCCGTGCCGACGACGTCGATGCAACTGTTATCGAAGCCCTGACCACCGAACTCGAAACCAAAGAGGCCACCCTCGCCTCCCTGCGTCGCGCGGAAGCCGCGCTTTCGAAGTCGTCGACCTCCGTGGTCACCGACGAGCGCCGCGATCAGCAGCAGAACGAACAGCGCTCTGAGCGGCGTCCATTCGCCATGCCCGCCAAGAAGGTGGCGCCGAAGGACTACGTTCTCCGCTCCGCCGTTGCGACGGCACTGGGGCACGTCCTCAAGCGCAATCCGGCAGATGTCCTGCTCGAGCGTTATGGCGATGACGCCGTGACACGCGCGGTCTTTGACGTCGTGACCCGAGCCGCATCGGCGCCGGCTACGACCACGACCACCGGCTGGGCAGCCGAGCTCGTTCAGACGGCGATCCTCGATTTCATCGAATCGCTTCTGCCGCTTTCCGTCTATCCGGGCCTCTCGGAGCGGGGTGGCCGGTTCACCTTCGGCCGCAACGGCATCGTGAGCCTTCCCGCTCGCAACACCGGCAATAGTGTCGGCGGCTCGTTCGTTGGCCAGGGCGCGCCGATCCCGGTTCGCCAGGGGGCCTTCACCTCGACGTCTCTGACGCCGAAGAAAATGGCCGTCATCTCGACCTTCACGCGGGAAATCGCTCAGCACTCGACGCCTTCGATTGAAGCGGTGCTGCGCGAGGCGATCCAGGAGGACACGGCTGTCGCGATTGACACTGTTCTGCTGGATGCGACTGCGGCGTCGGCGGTTCGACCTGCCGGCCTCCGTAATGGCGTGACGGCCACGACCGCGACGTCGGGCGGCGGCTTTGCAGCCCTCGTCGGCGATCTCAAGGCGCTCATTGCCGCGCTGATCGCAAGCAGCAACGGCCGTATCCGTCAGCCGGTCTGGATCATGAATCCGATCCAGGTGCTGTCCGCGTCGGTGACTCAGAATGCCGGTGGCGACTTCCCGTTCAAGGCGGAGATCGCCGAAGGCAATCTGCTCGGCTATCCGATCCTGCAGTCGACCACGGTCGCTGCCGGCATGGTGTTCCTCGTCGATGCGGCCGACTTCTTCAGCGCGACCGGCGATGACCCCGTGTTCGATATGTCGGACCAGGCCACCCTCCACATGGAGGATACGACGCCCTTGGCGATCGGCACGACCGGCACCCCGAACACCGTGGCAGCCCCGGTCCGCTCGCTGTTCCAGACCGACACTCTGGCGCTGCGGATGATCCTCGACATGAACTGGGCGATGCGTCGCACCGGCACTGTCGCGTGGACTCAGTCCGTCACCTGGTAAGCATTTCCGGCCCGGTTCGCCGGGCCGGACTATGACGCGGGGGCGAATAAGGAGACCCTAATGACCAAGAGCAGCGACAAGGCCGAGATCGATCCGATCGAGGCTGCAAAGAAAGAGCAGGCGCGAATCGTCGCCGAAACTGAAGAGATGTGCGCTCTCCCCTGCACCCCGACGCAGGATGAGCTCAATCAGGCGATGGCCGATTTGGGCAAAACCAGTCACGTAACCGTGGATGATGAAGAGCCTGCCTCGAAGCCGAAGACGCTCGAACCCAACAAGACGGGCGGATATCAGACTCGGTCCACGGCGGCCGAATAAGCCCGATGGGCCTTCTCGCCAAAACTCTCTCCGCTCTAGGCCTTAAGGCTGCGGAGGGGGAATACCGGGAAGGCCCATATAATCTCCCGATAACTGGTGGCTGGCTTTCTGCCGAGGCTGGCCAGTATGCAAATTGGTGGCAGCTCGGCTTTGACGTTACCACCGGACGCCGTTCCGCGATGGTGGAGGCGTGTATCGCCTCCTACGCCCAGACCGTAGCCATGTGCCCTGGCTCGCATTGGAAGTGGTCCAAGGAAAACGGCCGCGACCGGATTACCGGCTCCGCCCTTACGCGCATCCTGAAGGCGCCGAACGATTACCAATCGATTTCCGACTTCCTCCTGAATGCGACAGCGAACCTTCTGGACGAAGGCAACTGTTACGCGGTCGCGCTGCGGAACAACCGGTACGAAATTCAAGAGCTTCACTTGATGAACCCGCGCCGCAGCGCACCGCAACTCGCGGTTACCGGCGAAGTGTTTTATCATCTGGGCGGCAATGAGATCCTTGAGGCCCGGATCGGCACAAACATCATCGTGCCGGCTCGTGACGTCCTCCACATCCGTTTGCAGACCCCTCGGCACCCGCTGATCGGCGAGGCGCCGATCGCCGCGGCCGCCCTTCAGCAGGCGGCCGGCAATGCGGCTTTGCAGCAGCAGATCCAGTTCTACCTTAATCAGGCTCGCCCCTCCTTTGTCCTCAGCACCGACCAGACCCTAAACAAAGACCAGGTCAAGATGCTTCGGGACAGTTGGAACGAGCAGGCAAAGGGTCTTAACCGAGGCGGAACCCCGATTTTATCGTCCGGACTTAAGCCGTCCCCGCTCTCAACGACCGCGAAGGATTCAGACCTTGCAGACATCCTAAAGATGTCAAACGAGGCCATTGCCCATGTCTATCGTGTCCCGCTGCAGATCCTGGGGACCGGCGACACACCTTATGCATCGACCGAGGCGCTCATGCAGTCCTGGCGGGCAGGTGGACTCGGCTTCGTCCTAAACCACATTGAAGAGGCGATCGGCAATCTCTTCAAGCTTGGCGGACAGCCGGATGAATATCTCGAACTCGACACCAGCGCTCTTCTGAGGTCGGCATTTAAGGATCGGGTCGAAGGTTGGGCGCGAGGTGTCCAGTCGGGCATTTTCGCTCGCAACGAAGCGCGAATGGACTTCGAGCAGGCTCCGGTCACAGGCGGCGACGAGCCCTGGGTCCAGCAGCAGGACGTACCCCTCAGTGTTGCAGCGGAGTTAGCAAAGAATCCGCCCACCCCTCCTCCTGCTCAGGGTGCGGCGGATGATGCCGCCGCACCGGAAGCCGACCCTGAACAGTCGCGGGCATTTCTCGCCCTCTATAAGCAGGATATGAGGGAGGCGCTGCGTGCTTGACACTAAGGCGCTCGCCGAAGCTACAGCGGAAATCGTGCGCGAGCACGTTGCATCGATTGTCGATCCGCTCATCAAGCGACTTGCCGCCCTTGAAAGTCGGCAGCCAATCGACGGCCGGGACGGCAAGGATGGCACCGACGGCAAGGACGCTGACCCGGAGGACTTGAAGGGGTTCATCAATGAGCGGCTCGCCGAGTTGTTGCCGCTGGCCACAGCTGATGCGATCGCCGCCCTTCCACCGCCAAAGGATGGTGTCGACGGGAAAGATGGGGCCGACGCTGACGCGGAAGCACTGAAGGCGAGCGCCATAGCCTACGTCGCTGAGATAGTCCCCGAAGCTGTTCAACTAGCTCTTTCAGCGCTTCCGACGCCAGAGAACGGCAAAGATGGAATCGACGGCAGGGATGGCAGGGATGCCGATATGGCGGCGCTTGAAGCCGCGGCGAATATCAAGGCCGAAGAGGTAGCCCTTGCGGCTGTACGAAGTGCGATCGCCGAAATTCCCGACCCCGTTCACGGCAAGGATGGTCGAGATGGCCTAGATGGGAAAGACGGCGTCGACGGCAAGGACGGAGCCGGAATTGCTGACCTGATCATCGATCGAGAAGGCAATCTCGTCTGTACGATGACAGACGGCCGAATGAAGACCTTGGGTGTCGTTGTGGGCAAAGATGGCCGCGATGGGACTGACGGAAAAGACGGTGCCGACGGGAAAGACGGCGAGGCGGGCCGCGACGGCCGCGATCTGGACGACATTCAAGTGGTTCAGGATGGCTCGACGATCGAGATGCATTTCCATGTCGGCGATGTGGAATCGATCTTTGAGTTCGAACTCCCAAGGGGCCCTGCTGGCGCCGACGGCAAGGACGGTGCCGATGCGTATCATGGCGAGGCGCGAGGATTGTTCGATCCGAAGGCGACCTATCGCGGAATGGACACCGTCTCGTTTAATGGGTCGGAGTGGCGAGCGAAACACGATGATCCGGGTGAGCTGCCGGGGCCGGGGTGGATGCTCTCGGCATCCAAGGGCAAGCGCGGCGAGCCGGGCAAGGAAGGCACCGCTGGCAAAGACGGCGTCTCTGCAATTGCAACCTACCTCAAGGGTTCAACGCTCGTCACCACACTTAGTGACGGGCAAGAGCTCAAGGCCGACCTGTCGGGCTTGCTCAGTGGCTGAGCCAATCGATCTTGATCAGGCGAAGGCTCAGCTGCGCGTCGACCACGGTGACGAAGACGACCTGATCACCGGCCTGATCCAGGCAGCTCGCGAATGGGTTGAGAATTACACGGGCCTCATACTGGTCCAGCGGAATGTAACGGAAACATTCGACAGCCTCTGCAAGGCGCAGCGGCTGGACGCATGGCCAATTGAGGCTGATGCCTCAGTTTCTATCGCCTATCTGGACGGCGGCGGCATCCAGCAGGAGCTGACTGACGTTCGCCTTCTCGCCGGGAAGCGCCCTGCCCGTATCAGCGCGGCAATCGGCGCGGCCTGGCCGACAATCTATAGCGCAGACGATGCGGTCGCAGTGACCGTCCAGGCCGGCTACCCCACTGCCGAGGCTGTCCCCTGGGCGCTGAAGCAGGCAATCCTTCTGCATATCCAAGCCATGTATGACCAAGGCTCGCTCGGCTCCGCTGAAGAAGCCGCCCTCAAGTCACTCTGCTGGCCCTTCGTTCGCATCACGGTTTAAAAGGACATGGCCTATGCCGCCCAACACTCCAGGCTACACGACCCAGTCGGCAGGCTACTTGCGCGCTGTGACGCCTCACGCGACCGACCCCCTTCCTGACGGCGTATGTCGTGGTTTGTTGATAGGCACTGGCGGCAATGTCTCGATTGTCGCGGAAAACGACACCGATCCAGTCCTCCTTAAAAACCTCGGTAGCGGCGTGATCTACCCAATTAAGGCTAAGGCTGTTCGCATCTCCGGCACGACCGCAAACGATATCGTCGCTCTGTATTGAGATTCGCTCAAGCTCCGGGGGCCTCGTCAATTTGCCGCTATTCGAAGGAGCCGCCGATGCCGCCCATCGACGAATACTACGAATTTCAGATCGGTGAGGGGATCCGGATAGCGATCGACGTCGACGAAGGTGATCTGGACAGTGTGAGTTCGCCGTCATCTCAGATGCGCAGAGTGAAAAACCGGCCGCTAGGCCCTCCTCAGCCTTTCGTTGGCGAACCTATTGATGCCGATGTCCTCTCGCTGTCTGCGGGCGCGGGCTTCGTATTGGCAATTGATGACACTGCAAACCTGTCTCCCGGCTGGTATCTGCAGGACCTACGGTTCTTAGTGTCGGGAGTGCCCTTCATCACTAGTCCAGTGGGCATCCGTTTGGTTCCGGCAGTGACGGGCTCCGAGCCGTGACCCTAAAGTTAAAGTGGCGTCCACAAGGGGATCCCAATTCTGCCGACCTTTATGAGATTACCGGGAACGCCGGCCCCGGCGGACCACTCAATATATATTCCAGGTTCTACGCCACCCCAACCGACGCCGGCAGCAGCTTCGTCTCTGCCGAGCTTTTTCTCACCGAGCCTTTTGCGTCAGCCCAGGTCTTTTCTACGCCTGTGGATGCCGACGCTGGGTTTGTATCTGTCGAATTTAGCCTGACAGGATCCTGACTTATGGCCCTGCCTTCCGGACAGTATGAAGTTACCCCGCTGGGCGGCCTCGTTGGCAAGTTCACAGGGGACAATGATGGCTATCTTCACCCGGTTCCTGGTGCGCTGGTGGCCAATACCTCATATAGCGGTCAGGCTCGGATCAGACGGCTTTCAGATGATGCGACGGTCGAAATCGCAATCACGGTCCCAGCAATTCCAGCCACCGGAACACCTGCCACACCGCCGGAAATGCCTCTGACGGCTGCATTCTTGGTGCCGGAGGCGCGGCCGAACGGCTCAATTATCGCTTATGTCGCGCCGACGACGGTTGGTTCACCGGCTCCGGCTTTCGCGATGACGCCGCTCCCTGGCGCAACGATCGATCCTTCGACCGGCGATATTCTGGTGCAGGATCGTTCGGCCCTGTTCACAGCGCTTGGCGATAACGGCGTGAACGTCACGCTGACCGCCTCTAATACCGCAGGACAGTCACAGACGACGCTGACCCTGACGAAAGGCGGTGATTACAAGGATCTGGACGAATTCAATGCCTATAGCGGGTATCATTGGGACATGCTGGATAACCGGCAGGTCACAATTGACGGTGCGAACGCGATCACTGGCATAAAGGACAAGAGCCCCTATGCCCGCCACCTAATCAACGTCACGCCCCGCACCAAGATGAGCTACGCGCTTAACGGGCTGATGGGGGCCGGAAAGCCTTCAGCCCGCATCAATGCGGTGAATGGGTCGATCGCGGGAGATTTTACGCAGGATGCACCCATATGGCATGGGTTGCGCAGCTTCGACTTCGTTACATCAAACGCCAGTTACGACCGCGTGCGCGTCCATTTTGACGCGGTTTATAATGCTACGGGCTACGACAACGACGCAGACTTCGTGTTTCTGGATTTCCCACCGGGGACATTCGTTGGAAAGCAGGTTCTCGTCTCCCTGCAATGGTCCACGACTAACATCAGCGCTTGGATCAATGGCGCATTGGTCATTGATAATTTCGCGATCCGCACATTCTGTAGGCCAAAGAAACCGGGCATGTTTTTCGCGTTAGTCCAGTGCAACACCTATCAGGGCAGCATCGTCTACACCTCGACAATTGGCCAGCACACATGGTGGCGCGGCACGTCGATGAACGGGGATGTCTGCTGTGTCCTCCAATATCCTCATGCAGTGGAGGCGTTATGAGGATCGAGCGAGACCATGAAGCTGTCGCAGAATCGCTGCTGAACGATTTTCCAGACGGTCAACTGCGGTCCGTTCTGGTGATGACCCCTAGTGGCGTGGTCGATTTTGCCAAGCTTCGTGCTGATCAGCGGCGTCCAGAAATAGACGGCCAATATCCCTGGCGCTCTCAGGGGCTAACCAAAATGTATAGTACATTTCTGGCGAATGCTTGTCGTTTCGCACCCTCAGTCTGGCGAGCATCCGCTCGGACTGTAGGCCTACGGCGCCGGCTAACAACGTGGGTATCTCAGGCATGTCGTTCTTTGGTTTATCGGCCACGCGAATCCTCCCAGGCTGTTCCGTCCAACGCATCATACGTGAATGCTGACTTCGAAACAGCGGTCGTAATTTGCGTCAATGGTGACCGCATTCGCCTTACCCGCGGTCAATTACGCACGCCGATCCACGTTGATGTCGGCGACGAAGGCGAAGTTTATATCTCACCGCTTAAACCGGAGCCCGCATAATGGTTCGCCCCCTCACCCACGAGCAAATCTACAATTACTTCACCGCGCGCCAGATGCAGAACTATACGTTCCGTGCCACGGCGCTGCCGTCCATTTCATCGTGGACGCAGACCTTCCTCCAAGACTTCGACGACGTATCGACCGCCGTCGTTGATCTGAACGAAGCGTCAGCACACTCGACCAATCCGAACCGCATGTATGCGCGCGGCAGCTATGACACCATTGGTATCGGCAAGATGGTGGCAAAGTCTTTCGTCCCGACAGGAAACACCGAAGGCAAAACCTCGCTCTACGTGCAGGGCGATCCTTCAGTCCTGCGGATGGGTTCAGGCCGCTTTCCGACGATCGGCCCCCTCAATTACAGCACAAACCTTGAGACGATGCGCCTGAAGCCGGGCACGAACGTGCACGCGGCGGAAGACGGCGTGACCAAGGTGTCTGAGGGCTTTGAGCAGCAGTACGGCTACTTCTCTTGCCTAATGAAGACCATGCCGACCTATCGTTCCGACACGATGATCGCATGGCCAGCGTTCTGGCTCTACTCAAACCGTTGGGATCTGCCAGAGCACCCGGCGATCGAGGATGATTCCGCCGAACTGTACATCAGTTCGCGCGACAATGTGCTACGCGGCGACGGTACGCACCACACCGCGTGGCACTACCACAATCCGCCCCGTTCAATCGTGCATCCTGGCTACATCTCGACCGACTACAACATGGCCGGTCAGCTGATGACCATGAACCCGAACCCAGACTTTGGGGCGGCTTCGGATTTCGAATGGGGCAATGCCTATCATGAATTTGGCGTGCTCTATACGCCCGAGTGGAAGATCAATTATCTGGATCGCAAGGAAATCCAGCGCATCCCGATGTTCGACGAATATCACCAGCTGATGCACATGATCGTCAGCAATCAGACCAGTGCATATCTGATGGACGGCAATGTTCGTCTTACAAAAAGCGGCGTCACGGGCTGGGAAGATAACAAAATCGTCTGGGCTGACGTTGACTGGGTCAAGGCATGGCAGAACCCAGACTGGAACAATCTCGCCATCGCTGGCACCGCTGACGCGCTGACGATGACCAGCGGCCTGCCCATGACAGGCGCTTATGAGAACGGGCGCATCTTTAACGGCACGGTAAATGCGCCAAACGGCACCACGACGCCGACGCTCAACGTCAATGGCTTGGGCGCGAAGGTCATCAAGAAGTATAGCAGCTTCCTGCTCCCGCCACCTTGGAACGGCGGCCTGGTCGCTGTTGCAGCCGGCGATCTTCAGGGGCGCTGCAATTTCAAATATGTGGCGTCAGAGAATGCGTTCATTCTGCTGAACCCTGGCCGCTCACTTGAGCAGCCGAAGCACTACGTTCCGCCGGCCTTAGCAGGTAGCCCGGCTTCGATTCCGCGACGCGAGATTGAAGGCCGCATCATGGCTGACTGGAACAAGGTGTCTTTGCTGGTCGGAGACGATCACCCCGGCAAAGCGATCACCTTTGACCCGAGTGTCGCGCAGCCCAGGTGTCTGCCGAATCTGGAACTAACGTCTGTGGAAACGCGCAAGGCGGGAGACTTGGCCGGACAATGCCGGGTCGCCAACACCCCAGCCGTGCCCGCCCGTGCAGTCTGGAATGGTCCTGCAGAATTCAGGGTCGTTAGGTCAACCGGCGATATCTATCATGCCACTGATAATCCCTCACCGGGCAAGTACGAGGGTGAAGTGTCTTTCTGGTCGCCCGGCATCCCGAGCAAAAAGGGGGCAAATATCCGGCGCGTCGTTATTGATGTGAAGGAAGACATCCCCTTCGACATGTCGTTCTTCGGCGCCAATCTGAATCTCGATTACAATTTCGATGCGCCGTCATCGCTGACGCTGGAAAGCGGAAAGATTGCGGCGGTCAACGACCTGTCCAGCTTCGCGAACCATGCCATGCAGCCTGATCCGGCAAAACAGCCCGGCTACGACGCTGCGGGATTTAATGGGCATGGTTGCCTTGTGTCGTCAGTCGCCGGGGACATACTCAATGTCACGTCGCTGGTTTTCGGCGTCAATCTTGTGAATCTGGTCGCCTACCATGCAGACGGAAAGGCGGGAGTTCGAGTTGCTGGCGTCGATTACAAGACGCCCGTATTTGATTATACGCTGCCGCACATCATCATGTTCTATTGGACGCCGGGCGGGGTGTTTTGCAAGATAAACGGATCTCCGGTCGAGATCATCCAGGGTGGCACGCCAACCAGCAGTGGATGGGCGATCGTGGCAGGGTCATCAAACGGCCCAGCCGGAACATACGCGTGCGTTTATGGTCAGAATGAGGTGAGCGCCAGCCTCGTTAACAGCAACGTTAGCAACAGCGGCTTCAACGGGAAGATTGCCCGGACATCGTTGAGCAAGAACAGCATATCGGTGGCGAACGCTGACAAGGTGATCGGCCTGTACGGGCACACCTTGGGCATGACCGACCTGTTCCCCAGCGACTTCCCCTACAAGACCGCATTCCCAAGGTATTACTCATGAGCGAAGAGAACCCTGCGCTGCACCGTCTTGACGACCTGATCGCTGAAGCTGGCGCACTCGCGGAAATGCTTGGCGAAGACCCCGGCGGCGTTCCGAGCCAGCATGTTGATGTTGTCTTGGGCGAATTGTCGGCCTGCCAGTCGCACGCCAGCGAAGCTGAAAGCGAGCGCATAGCCACTGCGATCAGCAATCTCAAATCCGCCTCAAGCAGGTGAGCATCGGCCTTTCAATGGGGCTCACGCTGCGAGGAGGCGTGGCGAGCGGCGCGGCCCCCTATGCCATTGCCCTACCCTTCAGCGATGCTACGCCAAACTACCAGGTCGGCGCTGCGCAAAGCACAAACCTGTTGTCTCTGGCCAGCTACACGCGCTCCGGGGCGAAATATGAGCTTCTAAGCAACGGGTCGTTGCTTTCCCTCGCCACAGACGCACCGGGCCTTCAGGCAGGTGAGGGATACTGGTCGCGGGCGTCGATCACGAATCTCAATCCCTATTCGAATACGACCAGCAATGCCGGGTGGACTGGCAACAACGCTAATAAAACGGCTGGCCAGACCGATCCTGTTTCCGGGAGCGATGCGGCTCTTATAGCCTGCGGCGCTGGAAATGCCGCGCACTACATAACATCCCCCGGGGCCTCTTATACCGGCTCCGGAACGGTTTTCACGATCTCTCGCTTGGTGAAGCCCGCAACTGGTAGCACTTGGTATCAGATTGTGCTTCCAGGAACGCAGTTTGGCGCGAACGCTTACGCCAACTTCAACCTGACCGGTTCGGGATCAATGGGAACGATCGGCGCCAACCTCGTGGCCGCCGGTATCCAGGTCATGGCGAACGGCTGGTATAGGATATGGGTTCGCGCGACCTTGCTAGCCAACGGTACGGCGGGCACAATAGTTGCCTTCATCAACAGCGGAACTGATGCGCGACTGGCGGTAATAACCTCAACCGCGACATGTTATCAGACTAGTGCCCAAGCCGTTGCCAGCACAACCGTGGGTCCACTCATTGTAACGGGGGCAAGCGCCGTGACGATCGGGGCAGACGCGCTAACGCTGAACAACGTCGCAAATGGCACTTATGATTTCACGTTCACCTTCGACGATGACAGCACGCAGGCGATAGCGGGCGTAGTGGTAAGCGGCGGCACTTACACGCTGCCTGTGCATCCCACGGTTCTAAATCGGCCAAAGCTGAAACGGGTGGACGGCCTCAAGGTTGCCTGATCGTTCCGATATGGCTGGGTACTGACTCGACTCCAAATGTTGCGCGGTTAACCATCCCCCCTTGAACAACAGGGGTGTTGGTTATGATCAGGTTATTTCTTCGATATTTCATCGCTTTGCTCGCCGTAGGCGCGGCGAATCAAGCCTCAGCTTCTGGCATCCCTGTGCAGACCGACCAGTACGCGACCTACACATTCCTCGGCGACGTTCTTTGGGGAACTGATAATGATGGCTTGTTTGGCGCACCCGGAGATTTAACCGGCCGAGATGTAATCCTTACATTCGCCCTGCTCAAAAAGTCCCCAACTAACGTGTCCGGCGAGTATGACATATCGAAGTATGTGTTTGGGAAAGACGGCTATGCGATTATCACCATCAACGGCGTTTCGCAAAAGTTGCCCGGCCTAACAGATATCTCGTTCTCCCGTGGTTTTCGGGCAGGCAGTGGCGAAGGCGCTGATAAGAGTGGCTATGGAAGCCTTGATGCTTTCGCGTCGGGTTCGGGCGGCAGTTTCGTAAATGGCGGAGTATTCTCTACTTACAGTCCCGGCTTTACCGGCACTTCGAGCGTATTTTCGCCGCTCGTTTATGAAGACGCCTCGTTTCACAATGCTTTAGGCGAGTTCCTGCTAAATACGTCCAGTGATCCCACGCACGTAGGCGCTTTTGCTACGCTCTATCTTGACCGCGGCGGTGCCGTCTCGCCCGTCCCCGGCCCGGAAGGCTGGCTGGTTATCCTCGCGGGCATAGGAGCTTTCGCGTACATCCAGCGCCGTCGGGCTATAATGACTTAAGGCCTCACCCTCGGTATCCACTGAGACGACAAACAAAGTCACTGAGACACTGGGGCCCTGCATTGCGGGGCCTTTTTCATATTTGACTCAATCGTCACTAGCTTTTTCATAGGAGAAAACCATGACGCTGAGAGCCACTCTCGCGCTGAAGGTCGACGCGCAACTTGCAAGCGCGCTCGATATCGGTTCAGCAGAATATAAAATTGATGAGCTATTCCGTCAGGTGTTGTCCAATGGCGTTGGGCTCAATCAAGCAAACAATTGTTTCACAGATAACTTTGCAATCGTCGGAGCGGGAAACCAGTCTTATGACGTCGCCGGCGGGCTGACGAATGCCCTGGGACAGGCCCTGACGTTCACGGCGATCAAGGCGATCTTGGTCAAGAACACCGGTACCGCCCCGCTGACGATTGGAGCGGGGTCCAACCCATTGGCTGCGTTCATGGGTGCAGGTACGCACACCATCATTATACCGCCCGGGGGTCTGATCCTGCTGATCGACCCAACCGCGGCAGGTCAGGCGGTGGTCCCGTCCACCGGTGACGTCCTTCGGATTGCCGGCACGGATGCTGCAGGGACCATCATGATCTTCGGCGAGGCCTGAGGCTCAACCGATGGGCCTCGCCTCTCGGTCCCGCAATCGAAAGATTGTGTTCGAGAAACAGAAGCTTGTGGAAGACGATGAATATGGCGGCGAGGTTCTGAAGTGGACCACGCACTGCCGGGAATGGGCTTCGGTAAACTTTGGCTCTGGTCAGGAACGCCGCTCCGCCGCGCAAGAAACCGCGAGCCAGGTCGCAACGTTTCAGGTGCTCGCAAACCGGGCCACAAATGACCTGAGTGTCAAGGACCGCCTCTGCTACCCGGTTACCGATCCGGACCCAAAGAAATGGCCGCGGTGGGACATCACCAGCATCGTGCCTTCGAAACAGGATCGGCGAGGCTGGGACGTTACGGCGGTGACCGTCGCCACATGAGTAAGGAGATCTACAAGCTCACCGGACTCCGGGAGCTTGAGCGGTCACTGGGCGAGTTGCCGAAGGCGACCCGACGGCAAGTGGCGCTGCGGACGCTGAAGGAAGGCGGCGAACCCATCGCCAAGGCGGCGCGGGCGCTCGTGCGTGTCGATAAGGGCGACCTGAAAGAAAGCATTGACGTCAGCACCAAACTCGCCCGCTCGCAGCAGGCGGACAAAGGCGCCGTTGCGCCCGTTGAGATGCATGTTGGCCCAGGCCAGCACCCTCAGGGAATCACGGAAGAGTTCGGGACGTGGTTCGAGCCAGGCCACCCCTTCCTGCGGCCAGCATGGGAGGCGGAGCGCCTGCATACTCTGGACATCATAGGAACGCTGCTCGGCATCGAAATCGAGAAGGCCGCAGCAAGGCGAGCCGCGAAAGGCTGACATGGACTTTCAAGCCGGCGTCCGCGCCAGACTGCTCGCAAACTATGATGTGCGGCAGATCGCCGACAAGCGCGTGACGTGGCTAGAGCGGCCGCAGCTGAGCGGGCTGCCGGCGGTGACGTTGCAGGTCGTCGCCGACCCAAGGCCGCAGAATATGAAGGGTTTCGAAGGGGCGCGGAGCACAGACGTCCAGGCCGATTGCTGGGCAGCGACCTACAAGGAAGCGTTGCAGCTGGCGCGCGCCGTCATCAGCTGCCTGGCTGGTCCAGCGGAAATCGAAGGCAAGAAATTCGGGAACGCGCAGGTGACGGGCCAGCGCGATCTGGGGGAAACCGTCGCTGACGGCTTTGTGCACAGGCAATCTGTGGATTTGACAATTCGCCACGTGGGAGATTGATAAATGGCCGGTGAAAACCAAGAGGCCTCCATTGGCTGGGGTGGCGAAGTCCATCTCTTCAATGGAACCACCCTCTATGAACTGCATGAGGTGGTAAGCTTCACGCTACCACCGGATACCGATAGCGAGGTGGACGCAACGCACTTGAAGTCCCCCGGTCGCCGCCGGTCGACGGTGCCCGGCCTCATCGAAGATTCGACGTTCCAGGTGGTCCTGAATTATCGGCCCCTTTCGGACACCGACATTCTGATCCGCGCCGCACGCGCCGCACGCGATACCCGCGCGATGAAGCTGGTGATCCCGCAGAACGGCCAACCCTTCGCGCAGGTCGAACTGACGGCCAAGTGCACTGGCCACAGCCGCGGCGAGATCTCTCCTGAAGGCGTGATGCAGGCGACCGTCACATTCCAGGTCAAGTCCGATGAGGACTTCTCGGAGTATCAGGCATAATGGCGAACCCCGCTAAGGGCGAAGCTGCCTGCGAACTGATGGACGGCACCAAGCTCACGCTGGTTATCGACTATGACGCGCTTGCTGAGGCCGAGGAAGCCGCCGACATGGGGGTGAATGACCTGCTCGGGGCCCTCGGCGGGGAGACGCCTCGCCTCAAGGTCATGCGAGCGATGGTCTACGGCGCATTGCGCGATCGTCATGAAGATCTCACGCTTCAGGACGTCGGCAGCTTCCTTCTGGACCAGCGCAACCACGGCGTGATCGGCGAGGCGCTTGGCAAGGCGCTGCAGGGGGCCTTCGACCAGGCAACTGGCGGTGCCGAAAACCCTCCCGCCCCGCCCAGTGGAGCTGGGACCGCCTCCAGCAAGACTGGGCGGCAGAAGGCCTAGATCCGGACCGGTTCTGGAAACAGACGCCGCGGTCCTACGCAAATGCCCTCCGTGGCCGGTCCCGGGGCCATCAACAGCGGATCTTGGCGCTAGCCCACCAGACCGAAATGATGGCGCGGCAAAAGCTGCTCCATCACCTCTCCCACTATCTCAAGACCCCCACCGCGCCGGCTGCAAATGATGCCGGAGCCGCGGACGTGCTCGCCATGCTCGAGCGAACGAAGGGGGTGAAGATCCAGCGTCTCTGAAAGGCACCCGATGGCAAAAGCTGTGATCGGCGCCCTTCGGGTGACGCTGGGGCTCGACAGTGCCGAATTCACGAAGGGCATCAACAACGCCTCTCGTCAGGCAAAGGGCTTCGAGGCCGCCTCGAAGACAATGGCCAACGCTGCTCAGGCGACGACCAATGCGATCCGGGGTCTTGGCGCGGCGTTTGGCATCGTTAGCATTGGAGCTGCCGGGAAGGCTTTCTTGGACCTGGCAACCCAGTCCAAACAGATGACTGCGCAGCTGAAATTGGCGACGGCAGAGTTCGGCCGACTGTCTGAGGCACAAAATGACGTGCGCCGGATCTCGGCAATCACGCGAAGCGGTCTAGGCGAAACGACAAAATTGTATGGCAACTTCGTCCGCGCGGTTAAAGATCTCGGCGGAACCCAAGAGGATGCGTCTCGCGCGACTTTGACTTTCTCGCAGGCCCTAAAGCTTGGCGGCGCATCTCAGGTCGAGGCCGCATCAGCCACGCTGCAGTTTGGACAGGCGCTCGCATCCGGTGTCCTGCGAGGTGACGAATTCAATAGCGTTATGGAGGCGTCGCCGCGCCTGTCCAAGCTTCTCGCCGAGAGTCTGAATGTGCCCGTCGGCGCCCTCCGTAAAATGGCAGAGGAAGGTGAGCTCACAGCCGATAAGCTTGTGAATGCTCTAACCAATCAAAAATTCACCGCAGGAATAGATGCTGAATTCAAAGAACTGCCGGTCACCTTTGACGAGGCAATGGGACAAGTCCGCAATGCGGCGGTCATCACCTTCGGGGCGTTCGACCAGGGCGGACAGTTCTCAACCGCATTTGCAAACTTCATAATTGGCGGCGCGGATGGGCTATCCGATCTTGAGCTTGCGGCGGAACAAGCCGGCGTCGAGATGCGCGCGACCTTTGAGGGCCTGCGCAATGTTTTCGAGCCGATGGTCCAAGGCGCGCTCTCAGCGTTCGGAACCATCGATCAGCGGGCAAACTATACCCGCGACGGCATCGCCAACCTGTTCGGCGCGATCGACGATCTCAACAATTTTCTCCCGAACCTGAACAATCGCGCCAATGCTTTCGACCGGCGGTTCTTCGGCACGACTTTCCTAGACGAGGCACCGACATCAAACCTTCGCGGCAACTTCCTAAAGGGATATAATTCAGCCCAGTCGAAGTTCGGCGGCGCCGCGGCGGAAGCGCGGTTTCGGACCATGAACAGTGGCTATGACATTCTGGGTAACCGGGTGAACGCCGTTGGTAAAAAGGTGACCATCCCCGGAAAGGCGGAGAAGCCGAAAAAGGCAAAGAAGGGCCCGAAGGAAAAGACCCCCATCGATTACACCGCCGAGAATATCTACGATTTCAAGGTTGCGCTGAACGACGCGCTGGATCAGCCGCTGGACTTCACGGCAATCAACAAGTCCGTCGATCTCGGCCTGGATCAGCTAGCAGCCAAGTTCAAAAAAACCGCTGAGGATGGCTCGCAGTCGATGGCCAATCTCGTCAACAACAGCCTCAATGCACTTAACAATTTTGCAGCATCGATAAAAAGCGGCGGCTTTCTCGACATTCTCTCGAGCGCCTTCAACGCCTTCGGGTCACTGGCAAAGACGGGAATATTTGGGTCGAAGCTCGCGACCGGCTTCAAAGATTTCACCGCCATAACCGGCTACGCGGGCGCTCGAGCCGCAGGCGGCCCCGTCACCGGCGGAAGAACCTATCTTGTTGGCGAGCGCGGTCCAGAGCTCTTCACGGCAACCCGGTCTGGATACATCCATCCTAATGGCGCGAACGATAATGGCGCAGGCGCCCGCCCCTACTTCGACTTGCGCGGCGCGGTGATGACAGCGGATCTGTTGGCGCAAATGAATCAAGTCGGTGAGGTTTCGGCGATCCGCGGCGCGTCGGGCGGAACGGCTGGGGCTGTTCGCGCTCAACAGCGCTCTTCGAAGTGGCAGATACCTTGATCAGTTTTCCTCGTGATCTGGAAATCTCTGACGCGGTGCCCAGCATTATCGATTTTGGCGGAGTCTTACGGCCTGCCACTGGCGCCGAGCTGCAGAAAATCAATCGCCAGGGGTCGCGGTTCAAGATTGCCGTCCAACTGCCCGTGGCGACCTCTGCTGACGCTCGCGAGATAGTCTCTGACCTGATTGACGCAAAGCTGGAAGGTGGGCGGATTTATTACCCCCTCCAATATGAAAATCAGGGGTATCCCGGACAACCTGTTGTCGACGGGGCAGAGCAGTCGGGAAAGACGCTCCGAATTCGCGGGCTGACCCCTAACTACGCAGTCAAAAAGGGATATTGGCTGAGCCTCGAAGACGCATCTGGCCAGCATTACCTCTACAATGTTCGAGCACATGGTATCGCGACCAGCGATGGACGGCTGACCATTCCAATCTCGCCTATGCATCGCAAGCCCCTTCCTGACGGCGCAAGGGTCCACATCGCCGATCCGCAGGTTGAAGGCCTGATCGATGGCGACGAGCAATCCTGGCATCTCGCACTCGCCGGACTGGTCGACAGTATCAGCTTTACTATCGAGGAAGCGCGCTGAGTGGACGTCATCCTACTGACCGGCCTCATGAAGATGGAGCTGAGGGACGGAAGGACGATCAGGCTCTGCGACGGCAACTTTCTGCGCTGGGGGGCGGACCTATACGAATCCTCCGATGAAACGTTCGGCACGATCGGCTCAATGGACGTTTTCCGTGAAGGCGTTGGCGATGAAGTACCGAACTTCCGGATGACCTTTCTGCCAGCGTCTACGGCTGCAGCGACCGCGATCTCGGCGCCCGGCATGCAAGGATCACGGGTTCGATTTTGGATCGCCGAGGTTGATGCCCACTCCGGGTTGATTCTTGGAGAGCCCGACCTGCAATTCGACGGCCAAATTGATCGCACGATCCTGCGCATCGGCCGAGGTAAGCGGGAACTGGATATCGAGCTCGTGTCCACTTCTGCCCGGCTGCTGTCCACTAACGAAGGAAATTCGCTCAATCCCCGCTTCCATAAGCTGATCAACCCTGGCGAAAAAGGGGAAGACAATGCGACCGGCCTTGGCATCGGCGTAGCCTGGGGCACTGAAAGCCAAGTGGCGTCCGGGGGCGGCCTTATAGGGTCTATCTTCGGTGATTGATTTGGAAGCACGGCGCGCTGCGACAAAGCTGACTATGGACAAATACCGCAACCGACCATTCGACTGGCGCAATCGCTCGACCTGCATTCACCTAGCTCGAACACAGTTGAGGAACCTTGGCCACAGACCTCCGCCGATCCCAAGTTTCCGGTCTGCGCTGGGCGCTCGTCGAGCGCTGGCGACTGCTGGTTTCGCAAGCATACCAGCTTTGTTGGACAGTTTTCTCGAGCGCATACCGCCGGCGGCGATGCTCGTCGGGGATTTAGCAGCGACAGAAGGCGATGACGGTTTCGAAGGCATTGTAGTTTGCGCGGGGGCCAAGATGCTCGGATGGAATGAGGTAGATCCTTCCGGCCTTCGCAACCTGATCGTGTCCGAATTTGTGGGCGCCTGGCGGGCCTAGTGTCGAAGACCTTGGGTAAAGTGGCAATGATCGCGGGCGCCGTGGCCCTCGTGGCCACTGGCGTCGGCGCAGTTGCCGGTGCCGGCACGGTTATAGGCGGCATTGGCACGGCGAGCAGCATTGCCTCCTATGCCTCGATAGCTGCGACCGCGGCGAGCATTGGCGCGCAGGTCACAGCAAAGAAGCCCCCGGCGCGCGGCACAGTGAACCAGGTGCTCATCGCTTCCGATGCGCCCTCTCCGTATGTTATCGGCCGGACTTTCTATGCAGGCGTTCTGCGCCACGATTGGGGATACGGCGCGACCCTCAAAAAGGTCAAAAACCCTTATCGGGGAATGGTCCTCGTCTATTCCGTGGCCGGCCCAATCGAGGGCATGGAGAGCGTTCTCTTTGACTACCAGGCCGTTCCTTTCGCCGGCGGGTCTGCCACAGGATATTATTCCGGATATCTCTACGAGGACCACCGACTAGGGAACACGCCGGACACGGCGCTTACCCCCCATTTCGCCGGGTTTTCCCACTGGGACAGTGATTACAGGCTGTCGGGAAAGGCATGCGGCCTATTCAATCTGCTTTTCGATAAGAAGGGGAAGCGGTTCTCTGGGGGTGTTCCGGTCAATGGCCGGGTGCTTCTCGGCGTCAAGGTCTATGATCCTAGGAAGGATTCGACCTATCCTGGTGGGTCTGGGGCGCACCGGATCTCCGATGAGTCCACATGGGAATATAGCGAGAACCCAGGACTGCATGGACTTACATACTCGCTCGGCCGGTACCGGGTTGGGAAAAAGGTCTTTGGTATTGGGCTTCCGGCTGACGGGATCGACATTGCGAGCTTTGTCGCTTTCGCGAATGTCTGCGATGCCAACAGCTGGAAAGTCGGCGGCGTTATTTTTGAACCCGGTTCGAAGGGGGCCAATCTAAAGGACATCCTTCAGGCCGGGGCCGCTGAGTGGACATTCATCGGCGCCAAGCTCGGGGTGAAATACAACGCGCCTCGGGTGGCGATCGACGTGATCACGCCGGCGGATTTGGCCGACGATGACGCTGAAATTCCAGCCATGCAGATCTGGCCGGATCGCAAGAACGGCCTAATTCCAAAGTTCCGCTCCGAAAACCACAAGTGGGAGTATGTGGCGGGCGATCTCGTTTCAGTGGCAGAATATGTCGCCGAAGACGGGGAGCCGAAAGAGGAGGAGCGCCAGCTCAACCTCGTCCAAGACAAGAACCAGGCCGCGCAGATCGTCGCATATGAGCTGGTCAACGGCCGTGAACTGTCGGGAATCAATCTGGTCTGCAAGCCGCGGCTACGGCGGTACGGCCCAGGCGATATGCTGACGCTTCAGCTACCGGAGCACGGCCTCGTCGACATTGACGCGGTGGTGACAGAGCGATCGGTTGATCCGGCGAGAATGACGGTCACGCTGTCGTTCATGAGCGAGACGCCCGGTAAACATGCCTATGCGCTCGGACAGGTGGGGACAGCGCCCCCGACACCCTCGCTACTCTCTCCGGAGGAAAAGGACGGAGTGGCATCCTCTGTCGCGGGCAACGACCCCGAACCGGCAACCAACTTGGTCGTCACCGGAGGATCCGGCAGCGCGACAGTCTCTTGGCGCAATCCGACCAACAGCGATTTCGAATATTCAAAGATTTATCGTGGGACGACGAATGTGTTCGGATCTGCAACCGTCATCGCTGGACCTCTCGCAGGCGCGCTTGGCCAAGTGCAGCAGATCAATGACGCCACATCACCGGGCACCAAATACTATTGGATCGAATCCTACACGGACGAAGATATTCCCGCTGATCCAACTGGCCCTGTGTCGGGAGTGATCACATGACAGTGAAGCTCAATGTGGTCGGAGGCGCTACCATTCAAGGCGGCGTCATGGTTCCATTTGCGGCCGATAAGGGCGATCCGGGACCGGCCAGCACCGTTCCCGGTCCCGAAGGTAACGATGGCTGGACACCGGTGCTCGCGGGTGAGCTCGACGGCGTCCGGACCCTTATCAAGGTCGCCGACTGGACTGGGGGAGAAGGTGGCAAGCCCGCCACTGGGATGTACATTGGCACCACGGGGTACGTGTCCAGCAAGGCGGCCGCCTTCAATTTCAACGCATCAAAGCGGGTCATGGTTTATTCCGCCCAGACCAACGCCCAAGGTGTCGCGACGATCGACTATTCGGCAATGGGATTCGCCAACGCCCCTGCAGTCAGAGCGCTGCCGGCGACCACAGCCGTCTTATCCGGCCCCACTCGATCATCGCCTTCGAGCATCACGAAGGACGGTTGCCTGGTGACCGTGCAGCAGCAGGCCATTCTCACTGGCGTCCTCAGCCTCTTGGCCGGTGCAACCGCAAACGTCCTCGTGATCGAGCAGTAGCTCAAACCTCCGGAGCTTTATTGAATGACGATACCAGCGAAGCTTCCGCTTCGAGGGCGCAGAAACGCGTACTTCGGAGAGGAGTGGCAGTTTACGGTCGCAGATCCTGATACAGGCATCGAGGGCCCTGTAGACCTGACGGGCTTCTCCGCGTCTCTTCAGCTGCGATTGTACGGAGCGCAGCCGGGATCGGCCAAAGTTACGCTCAGCAATGTCGGCGGGAATGTGGAAGGCGTCTGGATCATCGACCCGACTGAGGGCCGAGTTCAGATCTTGGCCACCGAAGCCACGTTGCGCAGCACCTATGACGATCTTTCCCCCGACGTCGAGCCGGGTTCCGACATCATCCTCGCATATGACCTGGTCCTCCGGGACGACAACGGCATGGACGATGTCTGGGTCGAGGGAAGCTTCACTCTAAGTCCGGGGGTTACCGTTGATGGTTGATGTAGTGAAGCTGTCCACGAGGGGCCTGCGGGGCCGCAGAGGCCTGCCAAGTGGACCGCTAGGCGATGGCTCGGTCGGACCCGATGAAATCAGCAACGATCCCGGCGAGCAGGCTGCCATCATGGCGAAGCTCGGCGGGTTGAAGCGCGACAAGCTGACTGGGAACCGGACTTATTATGTCCGAACGAACGGATCGGATTCAAATGATGGTCTGGCAAACACCGCTGGCGGTGCCTTTGTCACTCCGCAGAAGGCCATCGACACGGTCTATCGGTCGCTGGACCTCAACGGCTTCATCGTCACAATCCAGATCGCCGATGGCACTTACATTGCGCCGATCTCGCTGCGCGGACTTCCCCTCGGCGCTACCGCCGATCAGCCGCTGCGAATGATCGGCAATGAGTCCACGCCTGCCAATGTCATCTTCAATACCACCTCGGCCAATGCGCTAACGCTTCAGGGGAGTGCCTATCTCCTTCTGGCCGGCGTCACAACGCGGACCACGACCGCAGGGGTCGGTTGGAGCGTTCAAAGCAACTCGTTGCTAGAGCATCGGAACTGTCGCTTCGGCGCGGTCGCCGGTGACATGATCCTGACCCAGCATCATGCGTCGGTGAAAGCAATCGGCCCGACCACCATAGCCGGGAATGCTGTGACATTCCTGCACGCTACCAAACACTCAGTCATCGATTTCGCCGCGCAGACGCTAACATATGACGTCTCGATACCGAGCTTCTCGACCTACCTGATGGGTGTCAACGACGCGTCCATCAATCTGGACAGCGCCACGATCGTCAACAAAGGCTCTGGTCGTATTCTCGTCCATGATGGCGGCTCGATCAATGTGTCGAGCATCACCGGCAATTTCCTAGGTGGCTTCGCGCCTGAGGAAGAGGAAGGCGGCCACATCTACTACGGCGACGTCGAATCCACGCGAACGATCTACGTGCGGACCGCCGACGGCAATGATGCCAATGATGGCCGGTTCGACTCCGCTGCCCGCGCTTTCAAGACGATCTCGGCGGCAATCAATTATCTGGCGAAACTGCCGGAAGAGCCGAAGAGATGGGCGGCCGGTGCTGGCTGGGTCATCCAGCTGGCCGACGGAACTTATACCGAGGCCGTCAATCTTCGGGACGTTCCATATTTCGACGTCACTCTGAGGGGAAATAACAGCACTCCGGCTAATGTCGTCGTTTCAAGCGCCAGTGACGCCATCATTGGCATTGGCGTTCGGACGAAATGGAATCTCGAAGGCTTCCAGGTGGCCGCATCAAGTGGCCACGGCATTCGGGCTGAACAGAATGCCAATATCGACTTCCAAAACCTTCGCTTCGGCACATGTTCCGGCGCGCACATTTACGCCATCACCGGAGCCAATGTTCGGGCTACCGGCAATTATGCCATCCCAAACAATGCCGGGTACCACGCACTCGCGCGGCTCGGCGGTCAGATTGACATCCAGAACCGCACCGTAACGCTGTCCGGCACCCCGTCGTTCACTACTTTCGCCCTGGCCGAGATGACGGCCTCTATCCGCGCATTGAACATGACGTTCAGTGGAACCGGCGCGGCTGGGAAGCGGTACGAAGCAAACCTCAATGGCACCATCAATACAAATGGCGGCGGCGCGACCTACCTGCCGGGAAATGCTAGTGGGAGCGTGGCGACCGGAGGGCAGTACGCATGATCGACCACGCCCGCCTCGCCTGCCTGGCCGTCTGGTCCGTCCTCCTTATCTGGGCTGTGCTCGGCGCGCGCTACAGCCCCCTGCGCCTCATCATCGCCTTCCAATGCTTCTCCGCGATCGGCTTCATGGCGCGACGCATCTTCGCCCCTAATGACACCGCCCTGTGGATCGGCTGCTATGTTCTATCTGCCCTTGTTGCCTTCGGTTTCTTCTATGTTGGGCGGGCCTACGACAATGGGAGCCGTTGAGATGGCTGCGGCGGTGGCTGCGATCCCCGTCAAGACGGTGGGGTTGAGCCCTACCGCGATCGGCGTGTGGACGCTGGTTGCGGGTCTACTGCTTGGCATGATCAAGGTCTGGCCCGTCCTGCGCAAGCTGGGGATTGAGGCGGATGCGTCACTACGCACGGACCTCCTGAAGCGGATATCCACGCTGGAGACCGGACAGGCGGAAATGATCCGGGGCCATGCCGATGAGGTCGCTGGCCTCAAGCACGAACTGGCCGAGCAGCGTCGCAAATGTGACGAGGAACAGGCGTCTCTGCGAAAGCAGATGGACGGCCTGATGTCTATTATCCGGCAGTTATCCATGTCCAGCGGGCATGTGATCGACCTGTCACCCCTTGCGACGGAAGCGGGCGAGCGGACGCGGCAGATACAGCAGGAGAAGGGCGAATGAACCTCTCCCCCAACTTCACCGTCGAGGAGTTCCAGAAGAGCCAGACCGCGCTGCGCAAGGGCATTCCCAACGTAATGGGGCCTGCTGAGATAGCGGCGGCCAAGTTGCTCTGCGAAAAGGTGCTGGAGCCGCTACGGGCGCATTATGGACGCCCCATCGTCTTGTCGTCCGGCTATCGCTCCCCCGCCCTCAACAAGGCCATAGGCGGGGCGGTGACCAGCCAACATGCCAAGGGACAAGCGGCGGACTTCGAAATCCCCGGCCTCGATAACTACTCGGTCGCCAAGTGGATGGAAGCACACCTCAACTACGATCAGCTTATTTTAGAAATGCACACGCCGGGGCAGCCTAACTCTGGCTGGATCCATGTCTCCTACCGGGTGCCCTATCGTAATCAGGAACTGACCTTCGACGGCAAGCGCTATCTGGAGGGGCTTCGTGCGTGAACGGCAAGACAGCCTTCGCCCTGACCCTTTCGCTGGGGTTCATACTGTTGACCGGGATAGGGTTCTTCTGGCCGATCCCGCCGGAGAATGTGAAGTCGATCGACAGCGCCATGACGGCTTTGGGAACGGCCCTGGGGGCTGCGGTGATGGCGCTCCTGCGCAACAGCCAGGCAGACGAAGTACGGGCAGCGAACACGACCAAGGCGCTGGACACCGTACAGGCCGCGCTGAACGCCTCCCCGCCCACCGATACCCCGCAACAGGTGCAGGTCGTGAACAATCCGGACAGCCCTGTGCCAGTCGAGCAAGCGCCGTGAGGGCGTCTGTCCTCCGCATCATAGGTGCATCGGAGTGACCTTCGCCCTGATCGCCACCCATATCCTCAGCTTCATCGCTGGCGGGCTAGCGGCAACGCTCCTCCTGCTTGCGGGCGACAACAAGCATCATGACGAGGATAGGATGGATCGGTGACCGTCTTTCCGGCCTGTCATCGGTTTGCCCGGCTTTCGACGACCGGGCCTCACGCATCCAGCGCACAGCAGAGAACCTGCCTATGGGGCGACCAACCGAAACCCTCGCCTCGGAAACCAGTGCAGCGGCCGGATTTGCGGTCCAGTTGCGAGCGCTACTTCATGGTGCACCATGTCCATAGTCGCGCTGTCGATGTCGCACGGTCATTATAGCCCATGCTAGGACTCCTGCCAACCCTGGCCCTCCGCCACTGGAAACTGCTGCTGAGCGGGCTTGCTGTGGCCTTGTTGCTGGCATGGGGCGGCATAGGCTGGAACCGGGCGGGGCATTGGAAGAAGGCCTACAACGCAGAACACCAAGCCTACGGCATATTCCGCGCCCGTGTGATCGACCGGACCAAGGAAGCTACGGCAGCCCAAAACGCCCTCAACGCCGCAGAGAAGGAGAAATCCAATGAAGCTGCCCGCCAGTCTCAAGCGAACTTTGATGCTCTCCAGCGCCGTTATGCTGGCCTCCTGCGGGCACAAGGAAGTTCAGGTCAGAGCGGCCGAACCAATCCCGCCGCCCAAGACGACGCTGCCGGGGTGGCTGAAGGACTGCCCACCGCTCCCGGAAGCGCTGAGGGATCAGTGTGCATGACGAGCGAGAATATGGCGCGGCTGTCGGCCTATGCCGTTGGGGCACACGATCTCGCCGCCGATCTGGTGGCTAAGGGGCTGGCTGAATGGTCCCCAGAGTGATGTCGCTCAGCGGCACCCAACCGCCTGCCTCTGGCTTGGTCTCCACCGTATACCCGCGTGATGCAGCCATGCGGCGTATCAGTTCGATGTTCTCGACATGCACCGGGAACCCAGCGTCAAAGCCACGGTCTATGATCAGCGGAGCCTCGTCATCGATTTCCCGCCAGATCATCCCGGCTTCGAAACCGAGAGTGAAGGATTCGGAGGCGTCGGGAAATGCGAAGAGCATGCCGAGTTCGGAGTCGTTGGTCATGGGCGGCTCGCTTTGTAGGTATCCGCCCAATTCCACTGGACAGCGAACCCCCGATAAATCTTCGGGAAGGTGAGACGCGCGAATGTGACGTGCCAGCCTTCATCGTCAGTCGCCTTTCCGGGACCGACATGGTGCACGCAGAAGAAGCCGAAATTCCAGCGGCGATGCAATGCCCATCCAGGCGCTTGTTCGTTATACATGTAGAACTGCCACCCCCGACCAGGCTTGCTGCCGAACAGGCGGCGATGCCCTGCGATGCACTCCAGATTGTCGGCGCTGTAATACAGACCGGGGATGCGGCGAATTTTGAAACGCTGTCCCATCTACTCCCCTCCTCCCAGGGCTGTGCGTGCTGTCTCGCTGATAAAGGAAGTGTCCCGTCCTCCAGCTTCGCAGTAGGATTTGATCTTTGTTAGCGCCTCCAACAAAGCACCTGCGGATGGTTGGAGGGTGGAGAGGGCATCCTTGGTCGCAAGTTCATAGCTTATCTCATCACGCGGACCGTCAGGGCCATTGGGATGTGAATAAGAAATCGCCTCCTCCAGCGTGTAGCGACCGGCTTCGGCCTTATTCGAGGTGTAACCCTGCGCGTTCGGCCGGTAATAGTATCCGCCCTTCCGAATGAAGTATTCCGCTTCCTTCAGCCCCTCCGCTTCCTCCCCCGTATGCGTGGTTGTGGCGAGGGCGTTTCGGCCGCACCGTTCATTGAGGCGCTTCAATGCGGCTGCATGATCGTCAGGCGTCCAGTTGAAATCATCTATCGATCGAGCGCGTCGGAGCATCTCGATACAATCGGAGCACCCGTCCCAGCTATCGGCCCCGACCCACAAGATTGCGGCCCGGTATGCCTCCAGCGCTTCCACCTCCCTCTCCGGTTGCGGCGGGGAGGCGTAGAGCGGGATTTCTTCGTAACCCTCCGCTCTATAACGATCTGCCAACTTGCTATATTCATCTGCGAGAAAGTCACCGATCATTCCGTCTTTTGATCGATAGAAATATCCGAAAGGCTCTGCTGGCTGAACTTGGAGGGCGCGAGCCGCATCATGTCGCCAGTTTGCATAGTGTTCAGGTAAGATTTCCAAGCCGCGTTCGACTAAGCGACGCAATGGAGCATCCGCATTGATCTGGCCCTCAACAGCGTTTTTGATCGCCTCGAATTTCGCTGTTGGTATCAGCACATAGCCGGGATGATGGTTTTCACTGGTCATGTAATCATCTGCTATGTCTGCGCAGGCAACTTGCAAAGCCTCCCCCGCCACGTCCCCGGATGGCTCTTGAGCGGCAGGCGGTTCCGTTACATCATCGAAGTCAGGCAACCATTCCCACGCATCGCCGTTCCAGCGGTGAGACGCTTCTGTTCCGCCGACAGGGTAGAACGTATCCCCGACATAGCTGCCCGGCTCGTCAGGTTGACGGACCAACCTTTTCAGACGGACAGCGAGGCATTCGATGGCCAAGATGCGGCGCTCGTAGTCTAGCCGTTCGTCATAGGATGGCTCTTGAGCCATGAGGGAGGCTAGGGCTTCGATGATGTTTCGAACAATGACTGGATGGTCGCTGGCGTCAATAGCGGCCAACGCGCTTTCCAGCGCATCCTTGGCGGTGGTGAGTGTCATAGTCATCGGCGTAAATCCTGTTTCTGCTGCCAAGCGGCGCGATGCTGCTCGTCAAGCGTGACTGGTGGTTCGGACATGGCGTCTTGGGCCTGTCGTTCGGCGGCAGCGTCCAATTCATCATCCGTCATCGGACGCCAGCCATGACCGCAGCACGTTCCGCATTCGACCTCGTAAATACCGGGGCCAAGACGAGGTTGACGTTTCATGGTAAATCCGTTGCCGTCGCAGTCTGTGCATTCGACATCGGGCACAAAACCGTTGAGGTAGTGCATCACGCCTTCCCTTCGATTGCATGGTGAAGACACTCTTCCAGCGCCTCGGCGCAACGGCGGTTGTAATCGCGCAATTCCATGTTTCCGCTGGTCGCCGCCTCGCGCCAGAGCCTCAGCTTGTCTTCAAGCAATTCGATATAATCCTGTCGCATTGTCATTTCCAATACTCCCACCATGTCTGGTCATCGGGATTGAGGCGAAACGTACCGCGCCTCACGCGGTGAACATTGCGGAGCCATGCCCATTTGCCCGATTGCAATTTGACCGGGTGCCATGCGAACCAAAGGTCACTCATGGTTCTGATCCTCCATCTCGATTGCGACGAGCAAGGGATCGCGCCAGTTGACGATGCCGTCCCGCGCCTTCATCGCCTCGGCAATCAGGTCATATGCCTGCCCGAAGCGGCCATCTTTCCATCCGCCTGCTTCACCCTCGTACAGGTGGCGAGCGGGAATGCGGTCATAGCTGTCCATCACCCCTTCTCCCGCAGCAGGTCGCGGATGGCGAGGCCGAGGGCGCTGATCTGCCACCGCTTAGGCTTGCCGCAGTGCGCGATAAGGCCACGCTGGCGTAACGTTCGTCGCAAACTGTCCTGTGCGCGACTGGCAGGTAAAAGCCGTTGCCCATTCGTGAGGCGGTTTAGAATGTCCGCGTGCGCAGCGCCGAGGCAGGCAGCTATCTGCTTTACTGTCCTATCGGTCATGGCTTCCTCCGCGCACCCGCTCGAATTGCCGAGAAAAGCGCATCGTCCAGATGCTCAAGACCACCGTTGCCATCGACGACTATTTCATTCATGAATGCGTCTATCGCGGCTTCAATGTCCGGCTCGGCAAGGATTTCGTTTAGGATGTTGCGGGCAGCCAGATAGCAATTGCGCCGTTCAGTCTGATCAGACACATAGGATGCTATGTTCCGCGCCAAATCTGCCCCGGCGGTGTAATCGCTCGCATTCTGCTGTCCGTTGGTAAGCGTATCGGGGTCAGGCTGTTTGCCTTCCGCGCCGATCCAGTGCTCAGCCGAAAAATCGCCGTCATCACAGATGTTGCATTTGTCGTGCTCGATACGAGCCACCCAGGACGGCACATCCGGGAAGTCCGTGCGGCGGAAATCGACCGAGCGCTTGCATTTGCGGCAATGAAGTTCGATCATCTGCTTATCGGTCATGGCTCACCTTTATGGGTTGGGTCTTGGGGTGTGGAAGCGAGCGCACGGAATCTTTCCTTGCGCGCCTCATTTTCAGCCTTCTCCGCTTCAGTCGGGCGATACAGGACAGGGCGTGATGGCCATACATCGCCGCCGTCAAAGCAATACCAGTGACCGTCTGGCCATGTGCCTGAGTAATGCGTCTCATGGATGCCGGTACTGCCCGGCTCCACCGCGTCGAACGTGCTGCCGTCCTTCGGGCAGTAGATCGCTTCTCGCCAGCCCAGGTCCTTCAGCCGCGTGTAAGCCTCATGCATAAGATTGATTGCATCTTGCTCTGTCGGCATCAGGGCGGCGCGCGCTGCATCGCGGGCGGCGAACACGTCCGTGCTGGCGTCCCATTCTTCGGCAGTCACGCTGATACGGTTACTGCCATAGCGGCCGAACAATTCCGTAACATGCTCAGAACATTCCTTGTCGGCGTCGTGCAACGCCTGCAAACGGTCCTTCATAGATCCCTCGCCTTCATTGCTGCACTGGCAAGAGCAAGGGCGGGGGTCACAGGCCGAACTCCCATGCTTTGCGCCCCTGATTTTCGATGCTCTTGCGTGCGTGGGCTATCTGCCGCTCGGCATTGCGTAGCCGCAGCTTCAAGAGGTCGGTGTCGCGGTTGACGTTGCCACTGTTGCGGATCAGCGAGACGACCAGTTCCCATGTGGGCGCATCCTTGTCGCGGTAGGGCGCGTGGATAATGGTCTTGAACTTGCCATCACCATATTCGATCAACCCCGCCCAATCGGGTATCTCGTCCGGCTTCATCATCCCGGCGGGCGTGACGTAGAAGAACTGATCGGAGAATAGCCGTGCTTCCCGCTGCTTAATCGCGCTGTCACGCCGGAAGTCCGCGCGGGAGATTTTCACCTCGTAAGCGCGCGCCTTAAACCCCGCTGATGAGTTGGCGCTGATCGTCCATAGGTCGCAGCGGCGCGCGCCTTGGCAGAAGGCTAGTTCCGTCGCGAAGATGGCGTCACCCAAGGACGCGGACAACGCTTCGACGATCTGCTGAGCCAGTGGCACTTCCCTGCTTGGACCGGTAAGGGCTTCTAGGCGGGTGGATAACTCACTCATGGCTTAGCCCTCCGCTGCTTCCAACACCGATCGCAAACCTCGTCGCGTTCCAAGCTGCCCAGGACCATGAACTTTGACAGCCGCCACTCATGGAAGCCGAGCAGACAAGGAATGCGCCTGCGGAACCGCGCTATGCGGGACGATAACTCACTCATGGCCGTCTCCATGCGAAGTGTTGGGCCGCAGCAGGCTATAGATCGCGCAGAACGTGCAGAGCGCTATGTCGGCCTGGTCGCCTATGTCCCAATCCCGCCAGAGCGGTATGCCCATGCCCTTGGCAAAGAACATGGCGACGAGCGCGACCATGAGCGCGATCCAGATGCGACGGCCCGCGCTCATTCTCCGCCTCCCGTAGAGGCTTTGGCGAGGGCGGCGCGGAACTGTTTCAGCCTGCTTTCGGCGACCGACAGGGGCATGCGGTCGTACAGTCCAGCCAGCGCCGGGGGCTCTTTGCCGCTCTCTACGGGCACAAATGTCATCGTCGGATTGTCGCCGACCACATCTTCATGCTGGTATAGCAGCAATATCGTATCCGGCTGGGTGATGCGGATGGTGTGAATCTCTTCAGCATCGCACCAATAGCTGGCATATTTCCCGCCTGCACGATGCCGCTGATGCGACGACATGGCCAGCCAAATGGGATATAGATATTGAAACCCATCGCCTCCCAGAAGCGGTGTCCGCCAATGAAAGCATTCGTAATTGGCCTCTGGCGTGTGGTTGGAGATGTAATAGCGCAAATGCTCGCTCGCGCCCGCCAGCACGTGCGTCGAGAACGGATAGCGGTGGTCATGCGGGTTCACGACTTCCGGCGTCAGAGCGCCCGCGACGTCATAGAAATATGCCTTGATCGTCAGTTCCGGTGACCTGTGCAGGCAGAGGTAATCCAAGCCCTTTGCATGGAAATTGCGGAAGCTGTTCGCGGCGATGGTGTCGAGGTCGTCGGTCAGCATCCCTCCCCTCCTATGGTGGAGGGGGAGAGCCGCGCCTCGCTGCATGTTCGTACGGGTTTTGTACGAGCGAGCGTCGAAACTTGCGGTTTGTTCCCGCATTGTTCATGGCGATATTGGGATGGCCGCTTGGCCAAAATTCCACTAAATCGCTTTGATATAAGGCGATTTAGTGGTGGGCGCGGCAAGGATTGAACTTGCGACCCCACCCGTGTGAAGGGTGTGCTCTACCACTGAGCTACGCGCCCCCGTTTCCGGAGGGAGCCGCCATTGGCACCGGGCGGGACGGGAGTCAAGGGAAGCGCGGGCATCCCTCTGCTCAGTAACCCTTTTCCCCGCCGGTCCCTTTGGCTATGCAAAGATTACGGTTGCAGAACTACGGAGACAAGCGACGATGAAACGGAAGATTGCCCTGACCCTCGTGACATTGGGGCTGGTTGCCCTGACCGCCTGCAACACCGTTCAGGGCGCCGGACGGGACATCGAGTCGGTCGGACGCAAGGGCAAGGAAGTCATCAACTGACGCAGTAGATGGTCAGGCGGGCGGCATGCGGCCTTATTGCAGCGTGCCGCCGCCAAGGCCCGCATAGGGCGCGCGGTGGAGCTGCACTCCATCACAATCCGCCTCCCCGCAGGCGCAGGCGTGAATCTCATAACGAACGCCGCACATCACCAGAACATCATGATCGAAGGAATAGTTGGCGATCCCCGCCCGCTCGATCTTTTCCTGTGCTCTGGCCTTCAACGACATGCGCGAAACCTCCATCAACGAGTCGGCCGGGATAGCCGTTGCTGCATTGCACAATGGCCATCGTCTTGGATCAAGACGGTTTTCGATGAAGGGTGATGCAGGTGCGTCAATTTGGGACAGGTTGCGCCAGATGGCGTTTCCCCTGCGACAAGCCGCCGCCGCCTGCGCCCGCTTGCGTCCGTTCAAAACACCACCCATATGCTGGCCATGAGCGGAACACAGCATAGCGCCATGCCCACCTGGCACGGCACAACCATCATGTCGGTTCGGAAAGAAGGCAAGGTCATCGTCGCAGGCGACGGCCAGGTCAGCATGGGCCAGACGATCATGAAACCCAATGCGAAGAAGGTGCGCCGGCTGCATGACGGATCGGTCATTGGCGGTTTCGCTGGCGCGACGGCCGACGCCTTCACTCTGTTCGAACGGCTGGAGGCGAAGCTGGAGCGGCATAATGGCCAGTTGATGCGGGCCGCGGTCGAACTCGCCAAGGATTGGCGGACGGACAAATATCTGCGCAATCTGGAGGCGATGATGATCGTCGCCGACAAGGAAGTTACGCTGATCCTGACCGGCAATGGCGATGTGCTGGAGCCGGTCGGCGGTGTCGCCGCGATAGGTTCGGGTGGTAATTACGCCCTCGCCGCCGCCCGCGCCCTGGTCGATTATGAGAAGGACCCGGAAACGATCGCGCGCAAGGCGATGGCTATCGCGGGCGACCTTTGCGTCTACACCAACGATCAGTTGACCGTCGAAAGCCTGGATAGCGCGACCTAGGTTCGGTTCGGGCTGAGCCTTTCGAAGCCCTGCCCTTCCCTTGAAAAAAGCACAGCCCTCCGACAAGCTCAGGGCGAACGGATTTCTTAGCAATATGAACGACAATCTGACCCCCAAAGCCATTGTTGCCGCGCTTGACGCCCATATCATCGGCCAGAAGGACGCCAAGCGCGCCGTGGCCGTGGCGCTGCGCAACCGCTGGCGGCGGCAGAAGCTCGACGCGGCGCTGCGCGACGAGGTGACGCCCAAGAATATCCTGATGATCGGCCCCACGGGCTGCGGCAAGACGGAGATCAGCCGCCGCCTCGCCAAGCTGGCCGACGCCCCCTTCGTAAAGGTCGAGGCGACCAAGTTCACCGAGGTCGGCTATGTCGGGCGCGACGTGGAGCAAATCGTGCGCGATCTGGTGGAGGAGGCGATCCGGCTGGAGCGGGACCGCCGCCGGGAATCCGTTCGGGAGGCAGCATCCGAAGCAGCGATGAACCGCCTGCTCGACGCCCTGACCGGCAAGGAAGCAAGCGAGGCGACGCGCCTGTCCTTCCGCCAGAAGATCGAAGCGAACCAGATGAACGACGTCGAGGTCGAGGTGGAAGTCGCCGACGCCCCGAACATGCCGATGGAGATACCGGGCATGGGCGGACAGGTCGGGATGATCAACCTGTCCGACATGATGAGCAAGGCGTTCGGTCAGCAACAGAAGAAGCGCCGCCGCCTGCGCGTCGCTGACGCCTGGGACAAGCTGGTCGAGGAGGAGCAGGACAAGCGGCTGGACCAGGATGATGTCGCCCGCGTCGCCATCGCCAGCGCAGAACAGAATGGCATCGTCTTTCTCGATGAGGTCGACAAGATCGCCGTCAGCGACGTGCGCGGCGGATCGGTCAGCCGCGAAGGCGTGCAGCGCGACCTGCTGCCGCTGATCGAAGGAACGACCGTTGCCACCAAATATGGCCCGCTCAAGACCGACCATATCCTGTTTATCGCGTCCGGCGCCTTCCACGTCGCCAAGCCGAGCGACCTGCTGCCCGAACTGCAGGGCCGCTTGCCGATCCGGGTGGAGCTGAAAGCGCTGACCGAGGAGGATTTCGTCGCGATCCTCTCCGACACCAAGGCGTCGTTGGCAGAACAATATAAGGCGCTGCTGGCGACCGAGGGCGTGACCATAGATCTTCGCGAGGACGGCATTCGCGCTGTGGCGAAGATCGCCGCCGACGTGAACGAGCAGGTCGAGAATATCGGCGCGCGCCGGCTGCAGACGGTGATGGAAAAGCTGTTGGAGGATGTCAGCTTCGACGCCGAGGACCGGGTGGGCGAGACGCTCGTCGTGGATGGCGACTATGTGCGCAAGCAGCTTGAGGGCGTGGCGAAGAACACGGATTTGAGCCGGTACGTGCTTTGAGGCTTGCGGCGGGCTTCAGATAAAACCGTTCGGGCTGAACCTGTCGAAGCTGCACACTTTCCCTCGACGAGAAGGGCAGCCCCCTTTGACTGCCTGCCAAGGCAGGCGCTCAGGTTCGAACGAGGCGCGTGACTCGTTCGAAGCTTCGACAGGCTCAGGGCGAACGGACGGCAAAGTGAACGTGCTCCTGCGAAAGCAGGAGTCCAGTTCAGACGGTGGGACTGGGCTCCTGCTTTCGCAGGAGCATGCTTGTTCCCCGGTTTCGCGCTAGCTTCTCGACTTCGCTCGAAGCGAACGGATGTTTTTTGCCCAAGTGAAACGGCAGCGCGTTCCCGCTTACTTCCCCGCCTCTACGCCGTCCGGCAGAACCATCGCGGACCAGCTCTTGCCGGGCACGAGATATTTCTTCGCCAGCGCCTGGATGTCGGCGGGGGTCACGTCCAGCATATCGGGACCCATGCTTTTCATGACGTCGATATAGCGCGGATCGCGGGTCGCCCCTTCCATCTGCGACATCCAGAAGGCGTTGCCGGTGCTGGCGCGTGACAGCAATTGCCGCATCGGCGCGACCGCACGCTGTAGCTCGTCGTCATCGACCGGTTTGGAGGCCAGATTGGCGGCCGTATCCTTGATGAGCTTGAAGAAATAGCCGATCTTCTCCGGCTTGATCTGGCTGTTCACCAGGATGTAGCCGCCGCTGTCATAGGAGAAAGGCCAGTTATTCTGGACGCTTGGCGAATAGGCCGCGCCGTCGGTCGCCCGCAGCCCTTCAAAAAGCCGGTCATTGAATATCTGGGTCAGGATTTCGAGCTGCCGGCTCTCCCTGGAGGCTGCAAACCCGCCTGACGTTGGCCAGGCCATAACGGCCGAAGCCTGATCCTTGTCGCCGCTGTGGCGCAGGACCAGCGGCTTGTCATTATGCGCGGGGAAGCGCATCCGCCGGTTGGCGGCGGGCACCGGCTGCTCCTTGCGCTGCGGGAGAGCGCCGAATGTGGCGGCGACCTTTGCTATTGCATCATCCGCCTTCACCTGCCCGAAAATCTGGATCTCGATCGGACCGGAGGCGAGGATCGGTTCCCATGTCTTGCGGAATTGCTCCGGGGTCAGCGCGGCAATCTCCGCCTTGTCGGGCGTACGGTAGCGCACGTCCTTGTCGCGAAGCAGCCAGTTGAGGTCCCTGCTAAGCACGCCGTCGGGTGAGGAGGACATGGTGTCATAGGCGGCGGTGATCCCCGCCTTCAACCGCGCGATCGGCGCAGGGTCCCAGCGCGGCTCCGCCAGTTTCGCTGCAAACAGGCGAAGTTGATCGGCATAATCCGCCGGCCGGGTGACGGCCGCAAATTCAAACGCATCGTCATCGATGGAAAAACCGAAGTCGAGGCGGCGGCCATTGGTCAGGTCATCCAGTTCGCGCTGCCCCAGCTTGCCGATGCCGCTCGCCACCAGGGCATAGCCCGCCGCCCATGACGGCACGGGATTGGTGGGCGAGAAATCCTGCTGTCCATGGCCGAAGCGCACATTGATGCGCACCTTCTCCGTCTCCGCATCATTGGCGAACAGGGTCAGCTTCACGCCGTTGGAGAAAGTAATGATCTCCATCCCGTTGAGGCCGCCAGCCGGAACGCGCGAGACGACCGTGGCGGGCGGGCCGAATTTGGGCAGGTCGTCCATCGTTACAGTGCCGTCGGCGAGGCGGGCGTTCTTGGCCGCCTCCACCTGGGCCGCGAGAGCCGCCGTCAACTTCTCCTGCGCGCCCGGAATAGCCGTGGGCGTCATCAGTAATGCGCGCACCACATCGGCGGAAAAGAGCCTGCGGGTGGATTCCAGCATCGCCTGCGGCGTCATGCCGGGCTTGCCGGAGCGGAAAATGTCGAGGGCCGCCTGCGAGCTGACCGTGGTTTCCCGGATATCGACAGCGCTGACCATGTCAGACGCCTGTTTGGACCCAGCCTCCGTATCCTGATTTTCCACCTGAATGGCCAGAGCGGTGTCGAACTGCGCATATTCGCGGTCGATCTCCGTTTGCGTCGGCGGGGTCGCCTTCGCATCCTCAATGATCGCGCGCACATCGTTCAGCGCCTTTTCCCAATCCGCGCCGGAAGGCAGGATGGTGACGAAGGTCCCGTCCACGGACCGGGCGACATCCTGCTGATCTACGCTGGCCTGCAGGAAGCTGCCCCCTGCCCTTGCCGCCTGTTCCAGACGGCGGTTGATCATCTGCAGCGCCAGCATGTCGGTCAGCTTGCCCTGATTATAGACGATGGTGTCGGCGCGCGGGCGCCATGGGCGCTCCCACGCCAGATTGATGCCGGTTGGGATGCCCGGCTCCACAACCACGGCTGCCGCCGGATATTTGGGGCTTGGATCCCCGAAATCGGGGATTGGTTCGGCCTTTCCGGGCACGGTCCAGGCGGAAAAATGCTTCTTCACCAGCGCTTCCATGGCCGCCGGATCGGCATCGCCCGCAATGGAGATCACTGCGTTTTCCGGGCGATACCAGCGCTGATGAAACGCCTCCATCGCCGCGGCGGTCGCGGCGTTCAGGGTGGCGGCCGTGCCGATGGGGGAGCGTTCGGCCATTGGCTGCCCGGCGAAGAAGAATTTGCGGCTGGCGTCCGCTATCCGCGACTGGGGACCAGTGGACTCGCGCATTTCGGCGAGAACCACGGCGCGTTCCGCATTGACGGCGCCGTCGACGATATTAGGTTCCGTCATCATGCCAGAGAGAATCTTCATGCTCTCGTCCAGGCCCTCCGGGCTGGCCTGCGGCAGATCGAGCGCATAGGTGGTGCCGGTCGCGGTCGTTTGCGCATTGCTGTCGCTGCCGAAGGTCACGCCCAGCCTTTGCCAGATGCGCTTGGACTCGCCATCGGGAACATGCTTCGACCCACGAAAAGTCAGATGCTCCATATAATGGGCGAAGCCGCGCTCCTCCGGCCTTTCCATGAGCGCGCCCGCGTCAATCCGCAGGCGGATGGATACCTGCCCCGGAGGCACGCCGTTGCGCCGGATGGCGTAGCGCAGGCCGTTGGGCAGTTCGCCGAACAGCCATTCCGGGTCGATCGGCACGTCGCTATTTTCATAGAGCCAGGGGCGCTTCTGCGCGGTGGCGATGCCCTGTTTGGTGGAGGCGATGGGCGACGCATTGGCCAAGGCAGGCGGCGCGGAGCCGGCAAGCAGGATAGCGAGGATGGACGCGGAGGCGGCTGTGCGCCGGAAGGAAGATGTCATAGGCGCAGGAACCTAGCGCCATTTTTCTGAATAACCACTGACAAAGCGGTCGGGCGATGTCCGGTTATGATCCGGCCATGGTCCAGTCCGGCCCCCGCGCCTGCTCCGGGCGGGGGCCGGCGGATCAGCCTATCGCGAGCCGCCCGTGCGTTGCACAGCGCCCTTGTGCGCGCCAACGCCGTTGCGCCGGCCGCGGAACGGTTTGCGCGGACGATCGCCCTCAGGACGGTGCGCCCGCTCGGAGCTTCCCCGGCCGCCATTGTGCGAACGGCCGCGCTCGCCAGTGGTGACGGCGCGAGGCGCTGGCTTGGGCAGGTTGCGCACAGCTTCGGAGAAATTCTCCGGCAAGGGCACGATTTCCAGCTTCACGCGCGTCGCGCGCTCGATGGACTTGAGGTAGGGCCGCTCATCATCAGCGATAAAACTGATGGCGATGCCCTCCGCCCCGGCACGCGCCGTCCGGCCAATGCGGTGCACATATTGCTCCGGCACGTTCGGCAGTTCGAAATTGATCACATGGCTGACGCCCGACACGTCAATGCCGCGCGCGGCGATGTCCGTCGCGACCAGCAGCTTGATCTCGCCGGAACGAAACGCCTGCAACGCCGTGGTGCGCTGCGCCTGGCTCTTGTTGCCATGGATCGCCATCGCCCGGATGCCAGCGCCTTCCAGGCCGCGCACAACCTTGTCGGCGCCATGCTTGGTGCGGGTGAAGATGAGCGCTCGGTCGATCGGTTCGCCCTTGATGGTCAGGGTCAGCAGCGCCTGCTTCTCGCCCTGGTTGACGAAGCTGCCATATTGGCGGACGCGCTCGGCTGTGGTCGATTGCGGCGCGACCGAGACGCGCACCGGATCGTTCAGGAACTGCGCGCCCAGATCGGCGATCGCCTTGGGCATGGTGGCGGAGAAGAACAGGCTCTGCCGGTCCTTGGGCAGCATGCGGTCGATGCGCTTCAGGGGCTGGATGAAGCCCAGGTCCATCATCTGGTCGGCCTCGTCGAGCACGAAGATTTCCACATGGCCGATCGTCAGGGCGCGCTGATCGATCAAATCCAGCAGGCGGCCCGGCGTGGCGACCAGGATGTCAACGCCGCCGCGAAGCTGATTGATCTGCCGGTTGATCGGCACGCCGCCGAACACCGTCGCGACCGTCAGCTTCATGAAGCGGGCATAGTCGCGGAAGCTGTCGGCGATCTGCGCGGCAAGCTCGCGGGTGGGCGAGAGCACCAGCATCCGGCACGCCTTTTGCGGCGTATGCTTGGGATGATGATGGAAATAGTCCAGCGAAGGCAGCGCGAAGGCCGCCGTCTTGCCAGTGCCTGTCTGGGCGATGCCGCACAGATCGCGGCCGTCGAGCAGCGCGGGAATGGCCTGCGTCTGGATAGGCGTCGGAACGGAATAATTCTTGGCGGCGAGCGCCTTCAAAATCGGCTCGGCGAGGCCAAGGTCCTTAAATTCGGTCAAGTTAGATACTCACATGTGAGCGATGCGCTCACGGCATGCAGACGCACACCGGGCGCAAGGCGGGTTACGAAACGACCCGCGTGAAAAGGGAAGCCTCAGGCAAAGCGCAGGTCATTGGCCGGTCCTTTGCCCTTCGGGAGCTGGGACGATCACGCTGCCAATCGCTACGGGGCCGAAATGGCCCGGTTGCTGCGCTGCGGCGCATATGGCGGCGGCGCGGCAAAAATGCAAGCGGTTTCAATAGCGAAACGCAACCTTTGAGAGCCTGCAGGAGAAGAACAGGCTATGGATGGACGATTGCCGGACAGTCCAATTCGCATATTTGCCTGTCCTACAATCGCCCCATCAAGTCATCCTTGGGCTTTACTACAGGGCCACCAGACTATGCCGGATTATAAAGAAAAAGCTTTCTTTTTCATACCCTTATCGGAATCTTCCCAAGATATGGAAGCCCGGCGCGGAAGTTGCGGGACGACATACGTCCGATACCCGCAACTTCCGCAACTTCGTAGGACATCGTTCGAGGACCCTACAGGGCCACCTCCGCATGCTTGCCCTTCTCCTCTGCGGCGACGGATTTGCCGATCATCATGCGGAAAATGCCCTTCAGGGACATATCGGCCAGCCAAATCTCTGCGTCGCCCAGTTCGAAACGCAGCATCAGGAGGTTGGGATCGTCGCGTCCGCCGGGATACCAGGCCGCGACTTCGTTGGACCAATATCGGTCAATGACGGCCGGATCGGTCTCCTCGACCAGCGTTCCGGCGATGCAGGCGAACAGATGATGTCCCTGATCCGCAAATTGGGCCATGGCAGGGCCGCCGCCGGCGAGCCGGTTGTCCCTGGAGGTGTAGAACCAGAAGGCATGATCCGCATTCTTGTCCAGTTGTGCGGTCATGGGCACACTGTGCTGATGGCCGCCATCCAGAGCCACCATCAGATAAGGACTTTCGGCCAGTTCCTTCCAGAAACGCTGCTTGATTTCGGCTTGGCTGCTCATCTTTCTCTCCATCGGTTCAGTATGAAACCAATCCCTCACCGGCCATAGGGTTCCAGCCTAAGGGGGCCAGACACACCGACGGGCAGAAAGTCGAGAGAACTTCGCTTGATCTGGCGCGCCAACCGCCCCACATAGCGGCCATGCTGATCGAGACCGAAACAACGCCAAACCCTTCGACCCTGAAGTTTCTGCCTGGACAGGCGGTGATGTCAGGCGGCACGCGGGACTTTGCGGATGCGCAAGAGGCGGAAGCGTCTCCGCTGGCGGAAGCGCTGTTCACCCTCGGCGATGTCACAGGCGTGTTTTTCGGGCAGGATTTCGTGTCCGTCACTGTAGGTCCCGGCGCGGCCTGGACTGATGTGAAGCCGGATGTGATCAGCATATTGCTCGACCATTTTTCCGCTGGCATGCCGTTATTCCGCGCTGGCAGCGCCGCTGACATCTCCGTCCCGGACGATGCGCCGGCCGACAACCCGGAGGATGCGGAGATCGTCGCGCAGATCAAGGAATTGATCGAAACCCGCGTCCGTCCCGCCGTGGCCAATGATGGCGGCGATATCATCTATCGCGGCTTCGACAGCGGCAAGGTCTATCTGAAGATGCAGGGCGCGTGCGCAGGATGCCCCTCATCCACCGCGACGCTCAAGCAGGGCATTGAGTCCCTTTTGAAGCATTATGTTCCGGAAGTGACCGAAGTGCGCGCCGTCTGAACACCCTGTTTGGGCGCTCCGTGACTACGCGGCCGCCACTATAACGCTCCCTACCCAAGGAAAACGCCCAATGACCAAGCCGTTGCCGCAGGAATCCCTCGACCAGATCTTCCTGACCGCCCGGAGTTTCAACGGCTATCTCGACACACCGGTTTCAGAAGACCAGATTCACGCCCTCTGGGACCTGATGAAGATGGGGCCGACATCGGCCAACCTTCTGCCCGCCCGTCTGGTCTGGTGCGTCAGCCCGGAAGCCAAGGAGAAGCTCGCCGCGCTCGCGCTCAACACCAATGGCGACAAGATTCGGAAAGCGCCTGTCTCCGTGATCATCGGCATGGATATCGATTTCCATGAACAGGGGCCGGAGCTGTTTCCCCATGTTCCGAATATAAAGGACTGGTTTCCCGATCCGGCGGTGCGCGAGGTCATGGCGTTGCGCAACAGTTCGCTGCAGGGTGCCTATTTCATCATGGCGGCGCGCGCGCTTGGGCTGGACACCGGTCCGATGTCGGGTTTCGACAATGCCGGGGTGGACGCCGCCTTTTTCGGGGACACGCCGAATATAAAGTCGAATTTCATCTCGACACTTGGCTATGGGGACCGCGCGACGATTTTTGATCGCCTGCCCCGCCCGGCATTTGGCAAATTCAACCGGATCGACTAACCGCGTAGCTTCATGCGGTTCAGGGGTGAACATTGCGGACATTGGTGATCGATACGGCGACACAGGCGTTGTCGATCGCCCTGTTCGACAATGGCGATCTGATCGCCCACCATCATGAAATCGCCGGCCGCGGACATGCCGAAAAGCTGATGCCCGCCATCGCGGCGCTCCCCGGCGGCGGGCGCGCGAATCGGGTGGCTGTCGATGTCGGCCCAGGCAGCTTCACCGGCGTTCGCATCGGCATCGCCGCCGCCCGCGCACTCGCCTTCGCCTGGCAGGCGGATCTGACTGGATACAGCGCGATGACGCTGATCGCCGCAGCCGCCCGGCAGGACGGCGCAAAGCAATGGCCGGTGGCGGTGGCCATTACTGGCGGGCATGGCGAACTGTTCTGGCAGATGTTCGACAGTGAACTTTCCCCCGGTGGCGATCTGGAATCCGTCCCGATCGCTGCGCTGGCGGCGCAAGTGTCGGCAGAAGTCATATATGGCTCAGGCGCGGAGGCGCTGTGCGCGGCGCGAGGAAATGGTCTTGCCGTCCCGCTTCATCCTGACAGCCGCTTGTTCCCGCACATTCCCGAACATGGCTTGGTTCCGCCCCACCCCCTTTATGGCCGGGGCGCGGATGCGAAGCCGATGGCGACACCGGCAGGTGCGGGTTGATGTACGGTCTCACGCTGATACTGCATGAACGCCCCGGCAGGCGCGCGCAGGCGGCGGCGATGTCGGTCATGGAGCGCGCCTTTGATCCGGCCTTCGGCGAGGCATGGACGGCGCCGCAGCTTGCGGGCCTGACAAGCCTGGGTGGATGCTGGCTCACATTGGCGCAAATGGACGGGGCGACGCTTGGATTTGCGCTCGTCCGTTCGATATTCGATGAATCGGAACTACTGCTTCTGGCCGTGGACCCCGCCTGGAGACGGCATGCGATAGGATCGGCTTTGCTGGATCACAGCGTCGCTGCGGCGCGATCGCGCAACATAAAATCCATGTTTCTGGAAGTCCGCGCGGATAATCCGGCAGTCGCGTTGTATAGAAAAACTGGTTTCCAGCATGTAAATACGCGACCTGATTATTATCGCGGCGACGACGGTAAACTATATGATGCATTAAGCTTCCGTCTTGAGATATGATTTTCATGCCTACGCCTTGAATTGATGCAGAAATGGGCCTACTGACGGCGCGTCCAAGCCTGAGAATCCAAATGATTCAGGGCCGGGTCGTCACACAAAACCAAAAGGAGCATCGGGCAATGGAGCAAGAATCGGCAAAAGATGAAATGCTGATCACTCTGACGTCAGATATTGTCGCCGCACATGTCACCAACAATACCGTCGCGGTTTCTGATCTGCCGGTGCTGATACAGAATGTGTATTCCGCGCTTTCCGGTCTTTCGGCCAGCCCTGCCGCGCCCGAAGTAAAACTTGAGCCTGCCGTATCTGTACGGTCGTCAATCAAGCCTGACTATATTGTCTGCCTTGAGGACGGAAAGAAGTTGAAGATGCTCAAGCGCCACCTGATGACCCATTATCAGATGACGCCGGAGGATTACCGGGCCAAGTGGAACCTGCCGCTGGACTATCCGATGGTCGCCCCCAATTATGCAGAGCAGCGCCGCACCCTGGCGAAGAAGATCGGCCTGGGCACGAAGCGCCGCCGCCGCGGCGCGAAATAAGGCTTTCGAGGCTTTGGGAAAAGGGAGGGAACCGGCCACGGTTTCCCTCCCTTTCGCGTACGCAAAAAAGCCGCTAGGCTGCCCCATGTTATCGTTAAGATGGAAACGGAACCAATGAACCGCAAGATCGATGTCGAAGCACTTTGTGCCGAAAAAGGCCTTCGCATTACCGAACAGCGCCGGGTCATTGCGCAGGTTTTATCGGAAGCGGAGGACCATCCCGACGTTGAGAAACTTCATGCGCGCGCTTCGGCGGTGGATCCCGGCATTTCCATCGCCACCGTCTATCGGACCGTGCGGCTTTTCGAAGAAGCCGGCATTCTGGAACGGCATGATTTCGGCGATGGACGCGCCCGCTATGAAGCCGCGCCCGAATCCCATCACGATCATCTGATCGATGTCGAAACCGGCAATGTGATTGAATTTGTCGACCCGGAACTGGAGCAGTTGCAGCGCCAGATCGCCGAAAAGCTGGGGTTCCGCCTCGTCGATCATCGCATGGAGCTTTACGGCGTTTCCCTCGACCGGAAGAACTGACCTGCGCAGTCGGCTGCGCCGATGGCGGCGCATCGCAGCATTGCTGGGTGCGTTGCTGGTCTGCCTTCCCCCGCATCTCCTGTGGAAACTGTCGGGGAGGCGCTCTCCCTGGCCGCCCATTTTCCTGGGCCTGGCGGCGCGCGCCGTTGGCGTTGACCTGCTCATATCCGGTGTCCCCCTGACAAAAGATGTGTTCTTCGCCTGCAATCATGTGAGCTGGATGGACATCCTTGCGCTGGGCGGTGCGACGGGGACGGCGTTCATCGCCCATGACGGCATAGAAAAATGGCCGGTGATTGGCTGGCTGGCGGCGCAGAATAATACTATCTTCGTCGCGCGGGAGCGCCGCAGAGGCGTGACCGAGCAGGTGGATGTCCTGCGCTCGGCGCTGCGCGAGCATCAGCCGGTCACATTATTTCCCGAAGGAACGACCGGCGACGGCCTTGCCCTCCTGCCCTTCAAGCCCGCCTTGTTCGCCGTCATGATGCCCCCGCCCCGCGATCTGGACGTGCAGCCCGTCTATCTGGATTATGGAAGCGCAGCGGCGGAAATCGCATGGCATGGCGACGAAAGCGCTGGTGCGAACGCCACACGGATTTTAGGCAGGAAAGGCAAAGTGCGGCTAACCCTTCACTTCCTCGATCCCTTCGATCCGGAAGATATGCCGGATCGAAAGGCGATAGCGGCCGAAGTGAGGAAAAGGATCGAGGCGCGTCTCCAGCCTTCCTTGGTCTCGTTCCCGGCTGTATAGAGGGACCAATGAATCAAACGCGCGCCCCGAAGTCCCCGGCTACATTCCACGTCAAATCCTTTGGCTGCCAGATGAACGTCTATGATGGCGAGCGCATGGCCGAGATGCTTGGCGCGCAGGGCATGACACAGGCTGCTGAAGGATCGGAAGCCGACATTGTTGTCCTGAACACCTGCCATATTCGCGAAAAAGCGGTGGATAAGGTCTATTCCGACATAGGCCGCCTGCGCCGTGAGGATGGCAGCCGCCCGATGATCGCTGTCGCGGGCTGCGTGGCCCAAGCGGAGGGGGCGGAGATTGCCCGGCGCGCGCCGACCGTTGATATTGTCGTGGGTCCGCAGGCCTATCATCGCCTGCCCGACCTGATAGGCAAAGCGGCGCGCGGCGAGGAAGCGCTGGACACCGACATGCCCGCCGCGTCGAAGTTCGGCGCACTGCCGGGCCGCGGCAAGCAAAGCCGCCCGACCGCCTTCCTGACGATCCAGGAAGGATGCGACAAATTCTGCACCTATTGCGTCGTGCCCTATACGCGGGGCGCAGAGATCAGCCGCCCCTTTGCCGCCATCATGGACGAGGCGAAGGCGCTGATAGATGGCGGGGTGCGGGAGATCACCCTGCTTGGGCAGAATGTGAATGCCTGGAGCGAAGATAATGACCGGGGCGCCGCAATCGGTTTCGACGGCCTGATTCGCGCGCTTGCCGACCTGTCCGGCATTGATCGCATCCGTTACACCACCAGTCATCCCAACGACATGACCGATGGCCTGATCGCGGCGCATGCCGAGGTCGAGAAGCTCATGCCCTTCCTCCATCTGCCCGTGCAGTCCGGCTCCAATCCGATTTTGAAGGCGATGAACCGCAGCCATACGGCGGATAGCTATCTGGCAATATTGGACAAAGTGCGTGCCGCCCGGCCGGATATCGCCTTGTCCGGCGACTTCATCGTCGGTTTCCCCGGAGAAACCGATGCGGATTTCGAAGCGACGCTCGCCCTGGTCGAGCGGGTCCGGTACGCCCAATGCTATTCCTTCAAATATAGCCCCAGGCCCGGCACGCCGGCCGCCGACATGGACCGGCAGATCGCGCCGGAAGTGATGGACGAGCGGCTTGCCCGGCTGCAGGCGGCGATCAATCGCCATCAGGTGGAGTTCAACCAGGCAATGGTGGGACGCAGCACCAGCATCCTGCTGGAACGTCCCGGCCGCCATCCCGGTCAGATCGTCGGAAAGACCCCCTGGATGCAGTCCGTGCATGTTCTAGCGGAAGGCGCCGTCATCGGGGACATGATAGATGTCGATATCGTCTCGGCCGGGCCGAACAGCCTTGCCGGGGAATTAGTGAGGAGGAAAGCCGCTTGAACCCAAATCCCATCGCCATATCCACCCGTCCGCCAGCATCATGCCAGGGACCGGACAAGGGAAGATGGCTTTCCGCTCTGGCGGATCCAACGGGAGGGAGAAAAGCCTGATGGCCAAGCGACATATCCGCGCCGAAGCGGGCGAACGCGCCCGGTTGGAAGTCACTTTTGAAAAGCCGCATCTGCTGGGCACACTGTTCGGCCAATATGACCAGAATCTGGTGGCGATCGAGAATCGGCTGGGCGTCTATATCGCCGCGCGGGGCAACAAGCTGCAGATTGAGGGCGAGGCCGAGGCGGCGGGCCGCGCGCGCGACGTGCTGTCCGGCCTCTACAACCGTATCGTCGCGGGCCAGGAGATCGATTCGGGCGCCGTCGAGGCCGTGATCGCCATGTCGTCCGAACCGACATTGGACGGCATCATCCGCCATGATGTGGCCGAGCCGCCCAAGGTGATGATCCGCACCCGGAAAAAGACGATTGTTCCCCGGTCCGCGACGCAGGTTACCTATATGGAGGAACTGGCGCGGCAGGACGTGATCTTCGCGCTTGGGCCAGCAGGCACCGGCAAGACCTATCTGGCCGTCGCGCAGGCGGTAAGCCAGCTTATCTCCGGCAGCGTGGATCGCCTGATCCTGTCCCGCCCTGCGGTAGAGGCCGGGGAGCGGCTGGGCTTCCTGCCTGGCGACATGAAGGAGAAGGTCGATCCCTATCTCCGTCCGATCTATGACGCATTGTACGACACCCTGCCGGCCGAACAGGTCGAGCGGCGGATCGCCAGCGGCGAGATTGAGATCGCTCCCCTCGCCTTCATGCGCGGCCGCACTTTGGCCAACGCCTTCATCGTACTGGACGAGGCGCAGAACACGACCATTGCCCAGATGAAGATGTTCCTCACCCGCTTCGGCGAGAACAGCCGGATGGTCATTTGCGGCGATCCCAAGCAGGTCGATCTTCCCCAGCCCGGCGTATCCGGCCTGGCCGATGCCGTCGCGCGGCTTGAGGGCGTGGAAGGTGTCGCCGTCGTGCCCTTCAATATCGCCGACGTTGTGCGGCATCCGATCGTCGGCCGCATCGTCCAGGCTTATGAGGGCCCGGATGCTTGATGTCGCGGTGCTCCGGGAAAGTGCGGAATGGCCTGAGCTGGATTGGGATGCCCTGGCTCTGAAGGCGGTGACCGCTGCCCTGCGCCACAGCCCCAATGCGGATTATGCCACGCAGGCGGCGACCTATGAAATCGCGGTCAAACTGACCGATGATGACGAGGTCCAGTCGCTCAACCGCAGTTACCGGGGTAAGGACAAACCGACAAATGTCCTCTCCTTCCCCATGGTTCAGCGCGACCTTCTGGAGGCCATGGCCAATACCGACGATGGCGAGGTTTTGCTGGGCGATATCGTGCTTGCAGCGGGCGTCTGCGCGGCCGAGGCAGCCGAAAAAGGCATAGCCGTTCCCGACCATGCTGCGCATCTAATCGTTCACGGGACTTTTCATTTGCTCGGTTATGACCATATGATCGACGTGGAAGCCGAGGAGATGGAGGCGCTTGAGGTACAGGCGCTCTCCAGCATTGGCCTTCGCAATCCATATCTGGATACAACAGGGGATCATTGAACATCATGGCTGACGACAGCCCATCCACCCCGAAAGAGGCGGACAGTAGCAGCGCCAACAGCAGTGAAGGCGGCAGTATATGGCAGGGACTGAAGTCCCTGATCTTCGGCGACGAGAGCGAACAGAGCCTCCGCAAGGAGATTGAAGAAGCCATCGACGAATATGATGGCGAGGAACAGGAGAGCGGCAGCGCTTCCTCCACAGCGAAAAAGGGCGACCTGTCCGCGATCGAGCGGCAGATGCTTCGCAACCTTCTGCATTTCAGCGAGCACACGGTGGACGATGTCGCCGTTCCCCGCGCGGACATTATAGCGATCGAGGAAAAGGCCAGCTTCGCCGAACTTGCTGCCCTGTTTGCGGAGGCCGGTCACAGCCGCATCCCCGTGTATCGCGGTACGCTCGACACGATCATCGGCATGATCCACATCCGCGACGCCTTCGCCATATTGGCGGGGGCAATGCCGCCCCCGGACACATTGGAACCGCTGATCCGTCAGCCTCTCTATGTGCCCGAAAGTATGGGCGTGCTGGATCTGCTGGCCGAAATGCGGGCGAAGCGGACGCATCTCGCCATCGTGCTGGACGAATATTCCGGGACCGAAGGGCTTTTGACCTTTGAGGATCTGGTCGAGGAAATCGTCGGCGAGGTCGAGGACGAACATGACGACGCCCCGCAGGCGATGCTGGTCCCCCTGGACGGCGGCATGTGGGATGCCGATGCCAGGGCCGAGCTGGATGATGTGGCGGAGGAAGTCGATCCCAAATTGTCGGAAGTCGAGGAGGATGTCGATACGCTCGGCGGCCTTGCGTTCGTCATCGCGGGGCGCGTTCCCGAAATCGGTGAAATCCTGCTGCATGACGAAAGTGGGTGGAAGCTGGAGATACTCGACAGCGACAGCCGCCGTGTGTCCCGGCTGAGGCTCCATCCCCCTGCCCATGTGGAACTTGCCGAGGACGCCTGACTTTTCGGGAAGCCATGCGCTTATCCGGCCTCAGGCGTGCGCGACCAGGCGCTCTATGGCGAACCTCGCATTATGGGCGTGACGTTGGAAACAAGGTTCTGAAGATCGTCCAGCGCTCTTAGCCGCCAGAGCTACAGCTCACGCCCGGGAACGTCCGGCATCCTTACTCGTTATTTCCGTATCACGAGAAAATGGAAGGATGCCGTCATGGGCAAGGGAATTTTGTTATGGCTGCTGGGCGTGCCAATTCCGCTGATCCTGATCGGCTGGCTGATATTCCGCTGAAAAAAGGCGGCAGTTTGTCGAATAAAGGTGCCTTGCCTTGAGTCTCTTTCGCTCCTAATGCGCATGCGTCGGGGAGTAGCGCAGCCTGGTAGCGCATCTGCTTTGGGAGCAGAGGGCCGGAGGTTCGAATCCTCTCTCCCCGACCACTAATCCCTACAGACCAATTGGCTTTCTGAACTCCGGTGTCAGGAAATGAGGATGTTGGTCCCCTGATCCGGCTGTCTAGTAACGGCATAATCCGGCATTATTGCTGGAATGCCCATGCAAAATGGCGCGGCAACATGTGCCGCGCCATTCCGCCCCCAAATGGGTTATGCAGCGAGTGCGAGGATCGTCTGGCCCGCGCCAGCCAAGGCAGCTTCGCGATGCTCCGGCCCGACCATGACACCCTCTGCGACAATGAATTCGGGCTTGATGCCGATGAAGCCGAAAACGCCGGTGAGGTAGGTCTGGAGATGCTCGTTTGCCGCGGACGGCGTATCCGCGCCGTAGAAACCGCCCCGTGCAATCGCGATGATCACCCGCTTGTCGCCCACAAGGCCGACGGGACCGGTTTCGCTATAGCTGAACGTCTTGCCAGCGACGAGAATGCGATCGATCCACGATTTGAGCTGGCTTGGAACGGTGAAATTATACATCGGTGCGCCGATAACGATCACATCGGAGGCGAGAAACTCATCCAGAACGGGCGTCGTGCCTGATGGACCCGGAAGATCGGCGAGCGTGAAATGACCAAGCGGGTCGGCAGCAAGATCGCGATGGGTCACTTCAATGGAACCATTGGATTCGACAAGACGCTTTACAATGTCCGCAGTGACCTGGCGGCTGACCGAACCGTCTCCTGTAATGGCGCTATCGATATGAAGAAGTTTCATTTTGTTACTCACTTTCATTTTGTGACCGGCGCAGAAATGGTCTAGACAGGTCGCACGGACAAGACGGCACATTTTGGTAACAAAGGCACATAAAAGTGACTAATTCCTCGACCGTTCACCACACTTCAGAATGTGTGCGCGTGAGTGAAGTGCTCGCCCGTGTCGGTGATAAATGGAGCATCCAGGTCATCGCCACGCTGGGAGAAGGCCCACGGCGTTTCAGCGAACTGAAACGCGGCATAGACGGTGTTTCCCAACGCATGTTGACCCTTACGCTGCGCGGGCTGGAACGCGATGGGCTTATCACCCGCAAGGTAACGCCAAGCATCCCTCCCCGCGTCGATTATGCATTGACCGACGTGGGAAAATCCCTGCTTGAACCGGTAAAGGCGTTGGGCGACTGGGCGATCGCGAACCGCACCACTGTCGATGCGGCCCGCAGCATATATGACGCCCGCACCGACGATATGTGACGGACCTTCGCAACGAGCCGTCAAATGGGTGGTAGCTTCGTCATAGGATAACCGCACGGGCGGCCGCCGTGCTGGCCAACGATTTGGCCCGCTCTCAAAGGAAAACGGGCCAAATTCGTCAAACAGGCGCAGTTTAATCACGCTCGCTTCCGAACGACGCCCGGATTTCTATGCCGAACATCCGCGGTGCGCCGACGCCGACATAATAGGTTCCCTGGCCGTTGCCGCCCAACGTGTTTACGCCGTAGGAATAATAATAGTTGTTCGTGATGTTATTCACGAACAGACCGATATCGATCCCCTTATTATAGATATTCTTCCAGTCCAGGCGGAAATTCGCAATGCCATAGCCGGGCAAAATGCCATTGTGGTTGTAGCATGGGACATACACCACGCCCGCCGGCAATGTGCCGTTGCCTGTGCAGTTCGGAGAATTCAGCTCATTGAATTGCCATGCTTTTGAACGATAGCTGTAGTTCAACGACGCCGATATTTCGCCAATATCTTCCGGCACCGGCAGCGTCAAAGTGCCCGCCAGGTTGAGCTGATGCTTGGAAATATTGACGAAGTGGCTGCCCCTCTGATCGATAATATAGGGCGTTCCACTGACGACGAGCGTGTCGCTGAAGCTGTCATATACCGGCTTCGTATAGGCATATCCCGCCAGCAATTGCAGCGCGTCAAACGGCCTTATGTCCAGCTCGACCTCTCCGCCATAGATATGGGCCTTCGCGGCATTGACCACTCTGTTGAACAGCGGCACGCCCGGAGTGAAGATCGTCGTTTGCCGCTGGATGTCGTTATATTCGCTATAATATCCGGCGAGGTTCAGCGTGGCGGGACGTCCGCCGATATCGAATTGGTTTTTCGACCCCATTTCAAAGGCGTCGACCGTTTCCGGCTGATAGGGCAAGCCTGCGATTGCCGGGTTTGTGGCGGTAATCGAATATCCGCCAGTGCGGTATCCCCGGCGATAGGAAGCATAGAGCAAATTATCCGGTGAAGCTTGATAATTCACGGTGAACTCGCCCGTCAGCCGGGTAAAATCCGTCTTATATGTCGAATTGCACTGACTGGTTCCGCTGACGATCTGGCCAGTGAGGAGGCACCGGTAATCTGTGGAACCCGTCGCGAGCTGCCTGATGTGATGGGCGCGAAATTCCCGCTCATCGCGGCTGATCCGCAGACCCCCGGAAATGCCCAGCCCGGACACAACGCCCGAAAGGTCGACCGTCGCGTCCGCATAGGCCGAATAGCTCGTATTGCGGGTCTGCGAACTCAATATGGTCATTGGCGACAATGTCGATGCCGGTGTCGGCGTTCCGATCGGCGACGGCGATGTGATCAGGCTGGCGAAATCGGTGACTTCCGAACCATTCGCGCGGAACAGGAAAAGCCCCCCGACATAGGTGACGATCCCCGCTGTCCCGGACAGTTGCAATTCTTCGCTATATTCCTTGATCCGGTCGACCAAGGGTGTCTGGATGAATTGCGCGCGGGTGCCGTCACCATCCGGCGCGGCCTGGTCATAAATATTCCGGTAGCTGATGATGTTCTTGAGCACCGGCCCGCCAAGATCGAACGAGGTGGTGTTTTGAACGCTATAAGTCCGATTTTCATTGCTGGGATCGGAGAAGGGCGCGCCAGGCTCGTAGCTGTCCACGAACTCATATTTTCCAAGGTTCTGATAGGCCAGGAAAGACCCAATGAGCGTCGGATTGGTCACGGGCGCGCCAGTAACCGCAATCAGCTTGGCCGAATTGCCGGTCGAGCGTGCGCGGCTGTAGGTCCCGATAGTCGTGGACTCGATGCCCTCGCTGGGCGTCCACTTGATCGACAGACGCGCCGATTGCGCATCGATGCTGTCATAGTCGATGTTGGAGATGACCTGACGCATATAGCCATTACGCGAGGTCGATTTGCCAACCGCGCGGACCGCCAACGTATCGCTCAGCGGTATATTGGCGACGCCCTCAATATCGCGGAAGCCATAATTACCCGCCGAAGCCCGTATATAGCCGCCAAAATCGCGGCCCGGACCTTTGGGCGTGATAAGCACCGCGCCGGCTGTGGCATTGCGCCCGAACAATGTCCCTTGCGGGCCTCTCAACACCGCAACGGATTCAAGATCGATAAAGGCGCTGTTTAACCCTTGCGGCGAATTTTGCGGCGCTTCAGCAAAATAGACACCCACGGAGGGATCCGCGCCCGACGTGCCGTCGCCGTTGCGCTGCCCGCGAATGGCGAAAATCAACTGGTTGTAGCCGCGAACACTGGAAGGACCAGCGACCAGACCCGGCGCGGCGCGCATGAGGTCTGACGGGTTCGTAATCGCCCTTTGTTCAAGCGCCTCGCCTGCAACGGCCGTGACGGCGACCGGAACATCCTGAATATTTTCATTGCGGCGGCGCGCCGTGACAACAATCATGCCCGCATCGTCGGCCGGCGGAGATTCGGACGCAGATTCAGCCGTTTGCGCTATTACTGCACTCGGCGCGACCATCATCGGAGCAGTTGCAACGGCCATCGCGAACATCGAGATGCGAACTTTACCGAGATTTTTCATTTCACCCCTCCCTCACCAATTGTTTCAGTGAATTATTATTTTCGAGGATCGATCTCATCACTCAAACACGCACCGAATGAAGCTGCATGGCGCCTCTTGCCGTGACAAAATAGGGCTACAGCGCGATTGGCTGGAGCATGTTCGGCTGTAAGGATAAAAATGGCGAGATTCAGCCATGAACCGGACGGCGTGCCCGGGCCTTTTTCAGATCATCTCCTCTTTCGACTGCCGCCTATTTCGACGGTCAGAAAACTGATCATCTGATCAGCAATTCATTGCATATACGGAATCAACTTCCCGTAGCAAGCCAAAATTGTCATGATATTCAGGCGACAATGCAAAAATTCTGATCATTTGATAAAGCGATTGGCGCTATCGACCACTGTGGGACGGCAACTCCACGCTCACCGCTCGAATTACCGTAAAGAAAAGCGAAAGCTCCCCCCTCTCTCCCGCAGCTGCGCCGCAGCGCGATCATGTCATAGGGACAACGGCCAGCTTCAATCGTCGAGAAATACGAACTGATTTATCAGGGAAATTGTGCCCTCAATTTCCTCGGCGCTAAACGGGCTTTTATTGGTGAGGATTTGATATTCCGCCGAAACGGCAAACGGCACCGCGGACATCGCGTTGATTGCGAACCGCAAACGGGCCGGGTCAACCATACGGACCTTACCCTCCCTCTGCGCTTCGACAATCAACGTCGTCATATCGCGGAAGCTTTTCCGCGTATGGCGCTCACACATCCATAGCAGCCGGTCAGTGATCTGATGACCTTCCAGAGTCATCAGGCGGTGCAACGACGGTGAATTCGCAAAGAAACGGACAATATCCTCGATCAGCAAACGGAGCCGTTCGCTGGCGGACAAGCTGTCATAATTGGGATGGCGCTTTTGCCCTGTATCGATTTCTTCGTACACGCCCTCCATTACCGTCCGCCACAAATCTTCCTTCGAGCGGAAATGATAGAGCACCAGCGGGAGCGATGCGTGGGCGTCCTTGGCTATGCTCCTGACAGACGCGCCCTCGAAGCCATAGGTGGCGAATGCCGTAAGGGCAGCGCTTAATATACGCTCCTTGACTTCTTCCGGCCGCCGCCTGCGCTTCGTCCGCTGCCCCGATGATGTGTCGGTTTTTTTGGGGCTCCGGGGCTTTTTTGCCGGTTTAGATGAAGTTTCGCCGTTCATTTGTCTTCCGCGTGTCAGTCGCTCAATATCCGCATTAGCCATTTATTTTGGCTGGAACCATTAATATGTCATGCAATCTGCTTATCATTGAAGCGGTGTAATCGGGACGGCGCGCCTAATTTCAAACGAACCAGAAGCAAATCCGATAGGATTTATGGATCAGTCAGTCAACTGAACCGGTTTCTGGCAACTTGCTCCTTTTCGCGACACCCCTCTAACTAATTCGGTCGTGAATGATTGAGCGACCCCTGCTTCACACCGCTGATTGATATTGATCTAGTGAACAATTGCGCTACGCTGAGTTCGGCGGGGATAAGACAAAGCGTGAGGGAATAGCCGCCGTTTTTCCTTGATAATGTTGCAGGACGCCATGGAGCTATCTGGCCGGCATAGGTTCGGGCGGCGGTTTCATTAAAAATAATCCGGGGAGAGAATAATGAATCCGACTTCGCAAACCGGCGGCCAACTTAGCCGCTATTCCCTTATGGTTGTTGCGATTTGCTGCCTGGCCGGGATTGTCGAGGGCTTTGATTACGCTGCAGCGGCTTTCGCCGCTCCATTCATAGGCCGCGCGTGGGATGTATCAAATGCCCTTATCGGGATAATTTTCACGGCGGCCGGTCTGGGCGCCATATTGGGCAATATTTTCCTCGCTCCTCTTGGCGATCGATGGGGACGCCGGCCTGCGATAATCTTCAATCTCCTGCTCACCGCATTGGCCACCTGTGCCGGCGGCCTTGCAACCAGTATCGAGATGCTGGCGCTTACCCGCCTTGTCTGCGGCATCGGCGTGGGCGGCCTCTATCCCAATCTGATCGCCTTGGGGCTGGAATATCTGCCGACACGGCACAAGGCGTTGGGCGCGGTCATAATCGCATGCTCCATGCCCGTGGGACTAAGCATAAGCGGATTCATTTCTGGCTCTCTTGGGGCCACCTATGGCTGGCCGAGCATATTCTATTTTAGCGCATTCATCAGCGCCATCGTCGCGATTGGCTGCTTGGCGTTGCTTCCTGAATCTCCGCAATATCTGATCCGCTTTGAACGGCACAGAGCCAAGGCCCATGAGATTATGGGGAAAGCGTTTCCAGACGCCGATCAGCAACTTTTGGACGCTGCGTCAACGCAACCAGCCGCGGATATCAGGAAAGAGGGCATCATCGAGAAATTCACGAGCCTGGTGTCCGAGAAACATCGCACAACGACGCTCCTGATCTGGGTGATCACCTTCCTGACGATGTGCATGAACTATTTCTTCTCCGGCTGGCTTCCGACCGCATTGTCCAAGGAAGGAATGGATATTTCGGCCGCCACGCGCGCGCTTTCGGTTTTCACGATCGGAGGTTTGGCCGGCAGCCTGATAACCTCCAAAGCCCAAACCCGGTTCAGCCCGGCGGCGGCATTAAGTTCATGCTATGTCATTGCGGCGATGGGGCTGCTCTTTCTCGGCCAGATCGCCCTTAAGGATGGGCCGCTCCTGCTGATCGCCATGTTCTTCGTCGGTTGGGGAATATTCGGCGGGCAATTCAGCTTGGTCGTCATAACGGGCCGCTATTATTCGGCCGAAATCCGTTCGACCGGCATAGGCGCGGCGACCGCCATCGGTCGATTGGGAGGGATGGCCATCTCGCTTCTCGGCGGCGTTTTGCTGGCATCCAACCTGAAGGTGTCGCTGATATTTGTTGGCTTATCCGCGCCAGCGCTGATCGCCCTCTTTGCGATTTTCGGCCTATGGTCGCTGACTTCCAGGGACAAGAAGGCGGAGTATCAAACCGCGACATGATAGCGGACTAAAAACCCAAAAAAAGGGGCGCTGGCCGTAACCAGCGCCCCTTCTCAAGCCTAAGGGTGCGACCCCAGGGCTGTGGCGGGTCAAGCAGCGCTTTGACGGTTGAATATCCGGTCGAACTGCGCCGGCGTCGCCGCCTCTGTAGCCTTGACATCCTGCTTCTTGATTTCCGCGCTGAACGCCTCCGCACGCATTACGGCGGGCCGTTCACCGATGCGCTTCAGCCAGCCCTCAACGGCTGGCGCAATCTCCCGTTCAACAAGATCGCCGTAGATCAGCTTTATCCACGGATAAGTCGCCATATCGGCAATCGAATATTCCTTGCCGCCAAGATATTCGGCCTGATTCAACCGCTGATCCACGACCTTGCACAGCCGCCGCATTTCCGCCCGGTAGCGCGCCAGTCCATAGTCGCTTCCCGCAGGCGCAAATCGCAGGAAATGGATATATTGGCCGAACATCGGCCCAATCGTGCTCATCTGCAGCATGAGCCACTGCATCACCAAGGAGCGGGCGGTCGGATCGGTTGGCAGGAATGCCTTCCGGGTTTCCGCAAGGTGGATGAGAATCGCCCCGGATTCCATGACGGCCAGAGGGTCCCCCGGCACTTCGTCATCGACAATCACCGGAACCTTGGAATTCAGGTTGAGTGCAAGAAACTCGTCGGTGAACTGTTCCCCATCGAGCAGGCGGACGCGGTTCATCGACCAATCCGCTGAGATTTCCTCAAGCATGATGATAACCTTCACGACATTCGGACTGCTCATCCCATAAAGCTTGATCATGCTATCTCTCCTTCGATCTGCGGGTCTGTTTCGCATCCGCCTGGCTGCAGCAATCCATCCCGCCAATGCGAGACAGGGTGAATGGCCGGAGCAGGGGTCCGGCCGTTCATGCACGAATTTACCGAGGTTGAGCGTTAATCAACCATCTTCACGAACACCGGTTCGAACACCGTCGACTTGTCGATGAATTCGTTAAACTGGTAACGGCCCTCGGCCTTCGCCTTCTCGATATATTCCCAGACTTCCTTGAAATGGTCGTCGATATTGTCCGCCTCAATCTCGTACAGGGAAACATATTTCCACTGGTTTTCCATGGCGAACTCATAGGATTTCATATCCAGCGCCTTGTATCGTCCCAATACCTTCGTGTTGGGCACGCCCTCATATACGGGCATGGCGACATTATCATAATAGTCGTTATATTCGTCTTCTTTACCCGCGATCGGGTTCGTGAAAGCCAGCACCATAAATTTAGCCATTTTCACTTCTCCAAAGTTTACTCAAAAATCCTACGCACGCGCCATTTTGGGCTTCACGACGCGCCCCGATATCCGCCAACCGGCCTCGGAACGCCTGAACTTATCATGATATTCGGCCAGCACCGTCGCACCCGCCAGAATTCCCACGCCATCTTCCGACATGGGCGCCTGATAAAAGGTCAGATAGGATATGCAGTCGGCCTCATCGCGGGTGACTGAACCGAAAAGCGGCACCGTGATGACATGCATCGATGCCATATCTTCGGGTGACTCTTTCAGCATTTCAACCAATTCAACGCCGCGCATTCTGTTGCCGGGCCATTCAATAATGCAGTCGCTGGTCATCAACCCCAGCAGTTCATCATAGCGGCGATTATCGATAAAATGCGCAAAGCGATTAATCAGCTTCACGCATTCTCCTTCGATCCGCCATGCTTCACTGTCATCAAAAAGAGTTTGTTGATCCATGCCTGGCTCCTGTGCCGGATCGGGGGCCACCCCCGATCCGGTATTGATCATGGATGGCCTAAAAACGCTTCGTAACGGACAGGCCATAGGTGCGCGGAGCGCCCAACTGTCCAACCACCTGACCGCCGATGAAATCCGACGCTGCCGTGGCTGCGACACCATAGGTCTTGTTCGTCAGATTGCGAACGAAGAGACCGCCCGACCAGCCGCTGTCGCCCGAATTATAGTCGAGGAAAAGGTTTACCTCGGTGCGGGAAGGCTGGCTGACGAATGGGTGGTTGAACTGTGAGAAGTAGATGCGGTCAACCCAGATGACATTCGCCCGCGGAGTGAAATCGCCTGCCCCAGTGTGAATGGTATACCCGATCTCTCCATCAATCTTATATTTGGGAGAATAAGCGAGCTGATTGCCACGCAGGTCGAATGCTTGCGTGCCATCCGGCAGGGTGATGGGTCCCTGGCCCGGCAGCGAAGGGTCTGGCGAGATATATTTGGTATATTCCGAATGCAGCCAGGAAAGGTTTAGCTTGAGCTGCAGGTCGTCGACCGGAAGTGCGGTGAATTGTCCCTCAAGGCCGTAGATTCTGGCGCCCGCCGCATTCCGGGTGACAGTCCTGATCCCTTCGACGACGGTCACCTGCAGATTGGTGTAGTCATACCAGAAGCCCGCGATATTCGCCCTCAGCTTCCGGTCAAACAGATCCGCCTTCAGACCGACTTCATAGTCCTTGATCTTTTCGGGAGCGAATGCGGTTTGCAGATAACCGAAGTTGAAACCACCGCTCTTGAACCCCTGCGAGTAGGTCGCATACCCAAAGACGGTATCCGCGAACTGATAGTGGATGGTGGCCTTCGGATCGGTGGAGTTCCACGATGCCTTCTGGCTCTGGAAGGTCGCAAGGGCCGGGTTCGGGATGAACAACATTGCCGGGTTAAAGACATTGGCGATGTCAAACTGCGAGTATTCCGCCAGGCTCCGCTTCTCCTTGCTGTAGCGAAGGCCGAGGTCGATACCGAGCCGGTCTGTGATATTCACCGTTACCTGCGAGAAGGCCGCATAGGCATTGGTTACCTGCGTGCCAGCGTTCAAGGCGCCCTGGAGCATCGGGGTCACCGGCCCTCCGAACAATGCCGGCGACAGTTGTACGTCGCTGCCCCCGAAATTCTTTTCATGGAAATAATAGGCGCCGAGCAGGATATCGACCGGTCCGATGCTGCGGGCGAGACGCAATTCCTGCGTGAACTGCTTGGCCCATTCCCTCTGGTTGGTCGAGACATAACCGCCAGTGGTGCCGTCAAGCGGAGCCGCCAGGAACTGCTTGAAGCGGCGATAACCGGTCAGCGACGTAAGCTGGGTGCCGCCAAGATCAAGCGAGACGGTTGCCGAGCCGCCATAGCTTTCCATCTTCTGCCGCGGGTCCGTTCCCGCAACATCCCGGACATTATCGGGCTTTACAAAGCCCCTGATGATGCTGGGAGGCGTGAAACCCGGTTGCTGGGCGAGATAGTGGAAGCTGCCGCTATGATCATCCAGCTTGTAGTAATCAGCTTCAAGGATGATCTTCAGCGAGGACGAAGGCTCAATCTTGACCTTGGCGCGAACGCCGCGCGTCCGCTCATCGTCAACATCCTGTCCGGTGGAGATATTTTCGCCATAGCCATTGCGGTCGCTCGTCTGGAAAGCCAGCCTGGCCGAAACTGTGTCGGACAAGGGACCACCGACAGCGCCTTCCGTCCTGATCAATCCATAATTGCCGACCGTAAGCGTGCCATAGCCATCCAGGCGGTCGCCGGGATCGGTTGTGATGATGTTGATCGCGCCAGCCGTTGCATTGCGACCATAGAGCGTGCCCTGCGGCCCCGCGAGCACTTCGATCCGTTCAACGTCATAGAAACCCAGCAGGGCCGCCTGCGAACGGGCGCTGATGATACCGTCAGTGTAGATCGCGACGCGGGAATCCTGACCTTGCGAAATCGCGTCAAGGCCAATGCCGCGAATAAAGACTTTGGTCGTGCCGTTGTTACGCCCGAAGGTGACGTTGGGCACCTGGGTCGAAAGGCTTTCAATGTCCACAATCTGCTTTGAGCGGAGGGCTTCGCCACCAACAGCGGAGATGGCGATCGGCGTACGCTGCACGCTCGCCTCGCGCCGTTCCGCAGTGACGATAATATCCTGGATCTGACCCCCGCCAGATGCATCATCCGCCGCGGCGGCCGGCGTTTCTGAAGTCTGCGCCTGAGCCGCGCCGCCAAAAGCCGTAGCCAGCGCCATAACGCCGGACGCTGAAATCAAAGATTTCCGGAAAAACTGTACCGACATAATATCTCTCCATCCCTTCATTTTCTTATATGATTGCCTGCTCTGCGCGCACCCGAACGGATCATCTCCGACAGGGTGCGCGCCTGCATTCAAGTGTCGAACTCAACCCCACGGCTCACGGCTTCCCACCGCTTGCGTTCTTGTAAAGTCTGCTCCGCCGATGCCACGAGCGCATCGAATGCGCCCGACGTGAATGGCAACCGGAACGGGGTATCGTCCGCATCCAGCACCGCTACGATCGCACGCGCTATCTTGGCCGGGTCGCCCTTTTCGTTCCCGGCGACTTCCTCGACATGCTCGATCAGCCCGCCGACCGTTGGGTTGTAAGCGGGACCGAACGGCGATTGGGTGATTGCAGGCCCCGCAAAATTGGTGCGCATGGCGCCAGGCTGCGGCACCATCACCTTGATACCCAGCGGCCGCACTTCCTCCGCCAGCGCAATCGAAAGCCCTTCCAAAGCGAATTTGCCAGCCGAGTAGGCCGACATGCCCGGCACGGACATCTGCCCAGCCTGACTGCTGATGTTGACGATCGCGCCACTGCCGCGCTCGCGCATTTTGGGCAGCACAGCCTGGATCAGCGCCACGGGGCCGTAGAAAATCAGCTCCATGAGAGAGCGCAGATCTTTTTCCGGCGTATCTTCGACCGAACCAATATGACCGCGGCCAGCCGCATTCACCAGCACGTCAATCGCGCCATGCTGTGAGAGAAGGTCGCCAACGACGCCACGAATCTGGGCTGCGTCGGTAACATCAAGCTGCACCGCCGAAGCGCGATCAGGATAAGCGGCGACGACCTCAGCGGCTCCGGACGGATTGCGATCAGCCAATATGGCCTTGTCCCCGGCGGCAAGCGCCGCTCGCGCGATTTCCCGGCCAAGTCCTGAGGCAGCGCCCGTGATGAGCCAAGTGCGAGTCATATGATGAAGTTCCTTTTGCAAGTGGATTCCGGTTCAGAAGTTGCTGGCTGGCGCGAGGACGGCATCACGGCTTCGCTCGCTGCCGAAGCGAAATTCCCGTGCGCGCAGCCGCCCGTTTCGGCGCTGCCATGCCAGTGCAAATGAGTGGTGGGGCGTCCAAGGCCGGTAATCAGCGCAAGGTTTTGCATCGCCTGGATCTTCTCTCCTGCTTGGTAGATGACCTTTGCGGCCATTCTGCGCCGCTCCGGCCATGGGGCTGAGCGACGAGGAGAAGATGCCAACAGACCCGCGCGAAACGCGAGTTTAAGGTTGTTAGAGGTTGTTAGATCGCATTAGCGACGGGGCTATTTTCGGCGATTTTCCGGGCATTGCGCCATATTGCGGCGCGAGATTCTATCCGATCGTGTGCCCCAATTGTTCAAGCAGACTACTGGCCGAAATCAGATCACCAGTCGCAAAGCCCTCGTCGAAGCGGTTCAGCACCGCCTCCAACCTGGCGCTTACCGACTCGCCCCGTCCCTGATCAAGCATGAGCCGGGCGAGGCTTATCTCCGATCGCAATTCCCAGGAGAGCGCACCCTGCCGCCTGGCAAGATCGATCGACGCGTGCAGACTGTCCTCGGCCATCCTGGTTTCACCAGAGACCGCCTCCAGCACGCCGCGGATGCGAAGCCATTCCGGCAGGTCATAGGCGCCGCCGATTGAATTAATCTGTTTTATGCGGGCATCCACCGCGCACCGCGCCTCACTCGACCTTCCGGTCGCGCCAAGCGCTTTCACAAGAGAGCGCGCGAATATAGCGCCATAAACGCCATATTCGCGCGCGCGCAGCAGCAGTAAGGCCTCCTGCAACCGGTCGATCGCCTCGGCGAACTTGCCCTGCTCGACAAGGGATTGACCTGCAAATCCCATGGCAACGGCCTGATAGGGCGCCATGGAATAACGGCGCGCCTTTTCCCGCAGCTTCGCCCCAAGAAAATCTGCAGAGACATTGTCCCCGATCTCCCGAAATACGACGGCAGCGGAGGACAGGCCCATGCAGGAGAAAAGAACGGACGGCGAATCCGTGCTTATCAGCTTGGCGGCGCGAACGGCCTGATCAGGATAACCCCGTATCCACAGGGTCAGCGAAAATCCGATCCACGGATCGCCCACGAAAGCATAATCCGCCGGGCTGACAGGATCAGAAACCGAGCGTTCCTTGATCACCTGTTCGAAAAGCTGCTGCGCCAGCGGCTGATCGCCCATCAAGCCGTGCGAACAGGCGACCATCTGCAATGCGCTGGTCGCGCAATGCGGCTCTCCGATCTTATCGGCCAATATCTCCAGCCGTCGCGCCATTGGGAGAAGATAGTTGAATTCCCCGGCGTTGAGCCGGAGCAACTGCATGCAATAAATCAGCCGGTACTCGACGCGGGAATCGCCAAGCCGCTCGGCAATAACCAAAGCGCGCTCCAGAGCCGCTTGCGCTCTTTCGCCATTGGTTTGCGTCATGATGAGAACCGCCCCGTGAGCAGCCTCAAGGTCCATTTCGAGCGCGCTGCCGCGCTCCGCCTCCTCAAGCATGGACATGGCATGCTCAATCCAGCGGCCGGCCTCGTCGAAAAGCGAGAAGGGAATGAGAAATGGCCCGCATTGCGCTGCAAGCCGCAGGCCCAGAGCACGATCGCCCTGTTCCGAGAAGGTCCAGGGCAACGCGACGCGAAGATCGCCAAGCAGGTCGGTCGCCTCTCGCGTGACGCCTTTCAGGGCGATGCTCGCAATATCGATTGAGGCGAGTTTATCCGCAACAAATCGCGCATGGCGGTGCGCAATCTCCCGCGCTCCGCCACTTTCCGCCAACTTCGCATGCGCATAGGCGCGCGTTGTGTCGAGCAACCGGTAACGCGCTGTCTCGTCACCCAGATCAACGGAGATCATTGATTTAGCGACAATATTTTCAAGCAGTTCGTCGATGACATCCGCTTCACGCTTGCTGTCCGCCATCATTGATTGAACGGCCTCCAGGGTGAAAAAGCCCGGAAATACCGAAAGCTGCTGGAGCGCCGCTTTTTCGCATGAGGAGAGAAGCTCGAAACTCCAGTCCAGCGTTTCATACAGCGTTTGATGGCGCGGCATGGCGCTCCGGCGTCCACGCCACCGGAGCCGGAAACGTCCGTCAAGAAGCTGGGCGGTTTCGGCAAGGCCGTGCTGGCCGGCGCGGCTGGCGGCAATCTCTATCGCCAGCGGCATGCCGTCCAGAGCATGGCACATCTCTGCGATGACTGCGGCGTCGCCGTCGTTCAGTTCAGCGCCAAGCCCCGCGGCGGCGGCCCGCTCCACGAAAAGCCGCGCTGCGGGAAATTGCATTAGCGCCGACGCGGGCACAGATTCGTCCCTGGGCGGGAGGTCCAGCGGCGCGAGCCGGATGACCCGCTCACCGATCGCGCGGAGGGGTTCCCGGCTGGTCGCGATAATCGCAACCGCTGGCGCTTCCCTGTAGATGCTTTCACCAAGAGCCGCCGCCCGTTCAACCACATGCTCGCAACTGTCGAGCACGATCAATGCGCGCATATCCCTCAACATGGCCAGGACGGCTGGTGTCGGATCGCTCGAATCCACCAACAGGCCGAGCGCTGAAGCCAGCGCGCTGACAACCAGAGACGGGTCCTTGATCGGCGAAAGGTCGAGGAAGACGACATTATTGTCGAAAGCTTCCGCCTGTGCGCTGGCGATGCTGGTGGCGACGGTCGTCTTGCCGATCCCGCCTGCGCCATGAATAGTCACGAAGCGGTAGGCGAGCAGGTTTTCGGTAATCTTGTCGACAATCTCCTCGCGCCCGATCACATTTACGGACGATCGCAGAAATTGCTGCCGTTGCAGCCTCGGCGCTACAGGTTGAATATTCGCAGGTTCGTCAATGGCGAGCGGCGCAACAAAACAATATCCGCGCCCTGGCACATTACTGATATACCGCGCGCCATCCACGCCATCCCCCAGCGCCCTGCGTAAAGTGGCGATCTGGAACCGCAGACTGCCTTCATCGACCGTCAACCCGTCCCATACCCGCGCCATCAGCGTGCGCTTTGAAACGACCTCGCCACCGCGTTCGACGAGAGCAATCAACAATTCCAGAGCGCGGCTTCCGATATTGATTGGCTGCCCGTCCCTTTCCAGCAGCCGCACATCGCCGTGCAGGCAAAACGGCCCAAAAGAAACCGAACTTCGTGTGAGTTGATCCACAGGCCTCACCCTCGCGATTCCTCCAAGGGCAGAAACCCTCAGGGATAGTTTCGCAGATGCATCTCGAAGCCCGCCCGCCAAGCAGACCCACCGATTGCACCCACAGCCACCTCGCACCACGAATAACGGGCGGCGATTAAGTTTTCTCGTCCTTCTTCCGACGCCCGCTTCCGGAAGCCTACGTCAGATTGTCAAATCGCCTATCCGCCTGTCACGCGATCCGTAACTGGACGGACTTTCACGCCTTCAAGTTTCCTCCATTATGGATTCATCCTAGTTACACCGCACCGGGCTGGCAATTGGCGGTCAGGCGATCGGATGAAAGAACGCCGATTGTTGATCGTCGTCCCCTTTGACAAATAGCAGCTCAACCTCATCGCCTATCTGGAGCCGGTCAAAATCCGGCGCCAGCAGATTGGTCAGCATGGTCACCCCTTCCGTTAGAGTGATATAGGCGGTGACATAGGGCGGCGTGGCCTTGCGAACCACGCTGTATGAATAGATATGCCCGCGCCCGCCGGCCTGCAACCACTCAACCTCAGCGGAAGAACAGAAGGGGCAAATGCGGCGCGGATAATAATGAGGCTTGTCGCAGGCAGAGCAATGTCCAAACAGCAGGCGCGATTCATTGGCGGCCTGTTGAAACGCGGCTGCTTCGGGCGAGGCGTCGGTTGCTGCGGTGATCATCGTCAAACTCTTTCAAAAATGGCCGTCGCGCAGCCATGCCTACGGTCCAGCATCCCGCCGGTCCCATGCGCAACGGCAAGATCGCAATTCTTCACCTGCACCGCGGGATGAGCTTCACCCCGCAATTGGCGGACAGCTTCAATAATCTTCGTCACGCCGCCGCGATGGGCGGGATGGTTGTTGCATAAGCCGCCACCGTCGGTGTTGACCGGAAGGCGGCCGATACCGGAGATTAATTGCCCATCCTCGACAAACCGTCCGCCCTCACCCTTGGCGCAGAATCCCAAATCTTCCAGCGCCAAAAGGACGGTGATGGTGAAGCTGTCATAGGTCGACAGATATTTGATATCGGCAGGAGACACGCCCGCCTGCGCAAACGCCTGCGCGCCGGATTTCTTGCCAGCGGTCGTGGTCAGGTCAAAGCCCGGCCCAAGCTGATATTTAATGGATTCGCCCGCCCCGCGCAAACGAACCAACGGACGGCGAAGGCTGCGCGCGATTTCTTCCCGCGCAACGATGATGGCCCCGCCGCCATCGGTGGTCACGCAGCAATCCAGGCGATGCAACGGGTCGGCGATCATTGGCGACCCAAGCACGTCATCGACGGTCACGACCTTGCGCAACAAAGCGTTTGGATTGTGCTGCGCGTGCTGGGATGCGGCCACCTTCACCCACGCAAGCTGCTCGCTTGTGGTGCCAAACTCATACATGTGGCGTTTTGCGCACATGGCGTAAGATGCCGCCAACATCGGCCGGTAAGGCAGCTCAAACAGGCTTTCCGGATAATCGGTATATTCAGTAACCAGCCCTGCCCGCTCCATCGCAGCGCGCGGGCGTCCGGCCAGGGTTATCAGCGCGACATTGCATCGACCCGCAGCGATCGCCTGAGCAGCATGCGCAACATGGGCAATCGGCGCAGATCCTCCGATGTCGGTGGAATCGGCGTAGCGGACATCCAGTCCGAGATATTCGACGATGGAGAGAGGGCCGATGCCGGGCGCATCGCCTGCGCATAAATAGCCATCGACATCATGTCGCGAAAGCCCGGCATCCTCAAGCGCTCCTATGGCGACCTCGGCATGAAGCTGAGCGACCGATTGCTCGACCGCCAACCGGGTCGGATGTTCGAAGGCGCCGACGATGTAGGCTTGAGACATGAGTTCCGGGATTCCTGCGCACCAAGGCGCATCACTGGGTTGCGGGTACAAGCCCGTCAAAACGGGCATTTTCAATCTTGATCATTATATCAGTATTAGTCAATAATGGATGAGAAACGACCAGCGGGCATCCGCGGCGAATGCGGAATAGCCTCAGCATATCGCCGGATTTTCCGGGATTTGGGTCACAAAAATATCAGGCGGAAGCGATTTTTATTGATCTAATGGACAATAAATTATCCCTGCGCTATTGATCCATCAGATCAGCCCGCATGCTGCGCAATATATATGGAGAGACAGATGGCGTCGTCCGTTTACGACCAGTTTCGGGATACCGCGACACAATCCCCTGATCATGCTTTCCTATGTTATCCAATGTCCGACAGCCGCGGCTATATGGCTGCGGGTGGAGAAATATTTTATGGCGAAGCGCTGCGCATAATCGATGCGCTTGCCCAGCGCTATGAGGCGGCGGGCTATGGTCCGGGACACAGGGTTGCGCTGGTTGCCGGCAACCGGCCGGAGCATTTCTTCCATCTGATGGCCCTGAACAAGATTGGCTGTACGGCTGTTCCGCTCAACCCCGACTATCTGAACCATGAATTCGCATTCGGGATAGAGTTTGCGGAATGTTCGCTGGTCATCGGCGCCAATCCGCGCCTTGATGACTTGCAGCAGGTCACAGCCGCACTGACCCCCCCAGTGCCTCTTGTAGATGCGGAACGGTTGCCAGAGACGCTACCCAAGCCAGCGCGAGCAGCCGCCGTTTCATCCCCCACCGTCGGTGAACGGGAGGCGATGATCATCTACACCTCCGGCACCACCGGGCGTCCCAAGGGATGCATCATATCCAATATTTCATGCCTGGCGTCGGGAGAAAATTATTCCACGGCGGGCGGCCTGCTTGACTGGGAAAAAGGGAAAGAGCGGCTCTATATCCCCCTGCCCTCCTTCCATATGAACTTGTCGATCTACACCCTCAATACCATGGTGCGGATGCATTCCTGCCTTGTGATTCAGGACCGTTTCCGCCTGTCGAACTGGTGGTCCGATATCGTCGAAACCGGCGCGACCTGTTTCCACTATATGGGCATCATTCCCGCATTGCTGATGAAAGCGCCGGAATCGGAGATTGAAAAGCATCACAAGATAAAGTTCGCGCAGGGCGCTGGGGTAGACGGATCGATCAAAAAGGCGTTCGAGAAGCGCTTCGGCTTCCCGCTTATCGAAGCCTGGGGCATGACGGAAACATCTCGCGCGATACAAAATAGCCGCGAGCCCGTGGAACCGGGCGCACACGCGTTCGGGCGGCCCAGGGCGCCTCTTGAGGTGATGATCGCTGATGACAACGATCAGCCCGTCCCCTTCTCGACACCAGGCGAACTGCTCATCCGCGCACAAGGCCCGGATCCCCGCCACGGCTTTTTCTCCGGCTATCTGAAACAGCCGGAGGAAACGGAGAAGGCCTGGAGAAATGGATGGTTCCACACCGGTGATATCGTTACCCAACGCGACGATGGGATGCTGTTTTTCGTTGAACGACGGAAGAATATCATTCGGCGGAGCGGGGAAAATATCGCGTCTGCCGAGATAGAGGACGCCCTGATCGACAACCCGGAAGTCGCCAGCGTCGCTGTCATGTCGGTGCCCGACGAACTCCATAATGAGGAAGTCATAGCGTGCGTCGTTCTCGCCAAGGGTGTCCAGGCATCTGCGGATAAGGCGATGGAAATTCAGGACCGTGCGCGCGCCAAACTGGCTTATTATAAATTGCCTGCGTGGATCGCCTTTATCGACAAGGTGCCTGTGACCGGCACGCAGAAGGTTCAGAAGGGTCAGATTTTCGTTGATATCGATGACCCGCGCGAAGACCCGCGCACCATCGATTTACGCGCGTTCAAGCGTAGAAAGGCAACTGCAAACGCTGCCAGCAAAGCCTCATGAGCCGCCTCCCTCCCCTGCTGGCGGAAGAAATGACCGCCGAGCAGGCGCGCGCGCATCATGATATTGTGTCCGGTCCGCGCGGCGGGATCGCCGGGCCTCTGTCCATATGGGTGCGGATACCCGCACTGGCCGACCATGCGCAGAAGCTCGGCGCATATTGCCGCTTCGGCACAAAGCTGCGGGGGGACCTGCGCGAACTGGCGATCCTGATCACGGGCAAACATCTTCGCTCCGGCTTTGAATGGTGGGCGCATGAACGCATCGCCTTGTCCGAGGGACTGGACCCCGCGATTATCGCCGCCGTCAAAGATGACCTTCCCATCCCGGACGATCTTCCAGAAATGCGGGCGATGTATGATTTCTGCTCCGAATTGCTGCGCACCAACCGGATCTCCGGGGTCAGCTACCGTATTGCGCAGGATCTGTTCGGCACCGAACAACTCATAGAAATTGTTGCCGTCGTCGGATATTATTCGCTGATCTGCCACACCATAAATGCGTTTGAGGTGCCGGTGCCGCCCGATGAGCAGGACCCATTCCCATAGGTTGAGAGGGATCGCCTGATCAGCTCACGAAGACAAATTGATTGATCAATGCGATCGTGCCCTCAACCTCATCTGTGCTGAACGGATTTTTGTTGGTAAGCAATTGATATTCAGCCGACACGACAAACGGAACCGCCGCCATGGCGTTGATGGCGAAGCGCAGACGCGCGGGGTCAACCATACGCACCTTCCCTTCTTTCTGACCGTCGATAATCAGCCTGGTGATGTAGCGCATACTGTCTTTGGTGTTGTGCTCAAATATCCACAGGAGCCGATCGGTAATGTTATGCCCCTCCAGCGTCATCAGACGATGCAGCGAAGGCGTATTGGCGAATTGGCGGACAGTATCCGCGATATATCGGCGCAGCCGTTCGCTCGCAGGTAAATCCTCTCGTTCATCCGGGATGAAGCGGTGGCGAACGTCCTGGAGAACATACTCCATCATCCGTTTCCACAAATCTTCCTTGGACCCGAAATGATAAAGCAGCAGCGGCAGCGATGTATGCGCATCCCTGGCAATCTGCCGTATCGATGCGCCCTCAAAACCATAATTTGAAAAGGCCGTCAGCGCGGAATTCAAGATTCTCGCCTTCACCTCGTCGGGGTCGCGCCGCGCCTGCCTTTTTCTGGGCGATTGCGAATCCTTTGAAGACGCACTTTCCGGAGTAGCGTCGTCAACCATCGGCCCGCCCCGCCAGCAGCAAATCCGCGATAAGCATGCTCCGCATCATGCCGCCGTTATCCTGCACGGTAGCGCCGACCACCCCCATCATCCCGAAATTCTCTCGCCCCAACAACTGATCTCATGATCAATATCATGATCAGCGCAAAACGGCCAGCGCGATTGCGCGAATATCCCCAAATATGGACATTTTTGACGATAAGCAGCAATGTCGCCTCAGCAATCCTGCTGCCCTGCACAATTGCGGGATCGCAATTTCCTTGCTGATCATACGATAAGTATGTTGACGCTTTCGGGATTCGTGAATTATGTAAAAATTGTGCTGCGGGGGGTTATCCCTAGCCATGAGAAGCTAACCGATCACCACAGAGAGGCGATGTCGTGAATAAACTTAAGACCCAGGTTCTGATTGTTGGCGCTGGCGGAAGCGGTCTGGCACTTTCCATTTTCCTGGGCGACCTCGGCATTGATGCTCTGACCTTTGAGCGGCATCCGGCCACGTCCCATCTTCCCAAGGCCCATTATGTCAGCCAGCGGACTATGGAAGTGTTTCGCCAGCATGGATTTGCAGAGGCTGTGGCCGCGAAGGGGGCCAAGCCGGAAAATCTGCAGCGCGTCCGCTGGCTTACGTCGGTAGGCGGCGATGGCCCGTTGGACCGGATCAAGATCGTGGCGCGCCCGGTTTTCGGCGGCATGGAGGATCGCGCCGACTATGAGGGCAAGGGCGTCATTCCCCCGACCAATATTCCGCAGGTCAGGCTGGAGCCGATCCTGCTGGAGGTCGCCGAAGCGCGGCGTCCCGGACGCATCCTGTTCCAGCACGAGTTTCTAAGCTTCGAGGAAAATGACAGCGGCATTGTCGCGACGATCCGCAACCGGGAAACTTCCGAGGAATTCCAGGTTGAATGCGACTATCTCATCGGCGCTGATGGCGGCAAGACCATCGGCGAAATGGTCGGCGTCAAAATGGAAGGGCAAACCGATCTTGGCGAGATGTATACGATCTGGTTCAAGGCCGATCTGAGCGGTCTTCTTGACGAAGACGACATTCCGATGCGGCGCATCTGGCATCCCAGCGATCCTTACGCGATGACCTCGCTCCTTGCCTTTGGGCCGAAGAATTTCGATCGGCACAGCGAGGAATGGACCTCGAATTTCGGCCGCGTCTGGCGCAAGGACGATCTGGACGATGATGGGAAGCCGGTCAGAAGGGGCCTGACGGAGAAGGAAATTATCGAGGAAGGCCTGAGAAAGCTGAAGCTGGATGTTCCGGTGGAAGTCATCAAGGTCAACAGTTGGACCCGTGAGCAGGTAATCGCGAACAAATTCTCGTTCGGCCGGGTCCACCTTATCGGCGATGCCGCGCACCGCCATGGCGCGGGCGCGGGGCTTGGCCTCAATTCCGGTTTTCAGGATGCGCACAACATCGCTTGGAAACTTGCCCTGGTTCTGAAGGGTCAGGCTCCGGCTTCTCTGCTCAATTCCTTTGAAAGTGAGCGGCGACCCGTCGTCAGTTGGAATGCCGAGTGGTCGACACTGACCATGAGCAACCTATTCCTGCTTTCCGGCGCGATGGGCGCAGTTCCCGGCGAGCCGCCCGAACAAACCGTAAAACGGTTTGAGCTTCTCATGTCGGATACCCGGATGGGGGCAACGAAGCGTGCGCAGATGGAGGAAATATTTGCGACGCAGCGTATCGAATATGCCGCACACGATATCGAGATGGGGTTCCATTACGATGACGGAGCAGTGGTTGCCGACGGATCGCCCGCTCCTTGGCGCGATCCCATGGGGCATGAGTATCGTCCGACCAGCAGGCCGGGATCACGCCTGCCGCACGCCTGGCTGCATTGCGGTGGCGAACGCGTCTCTACCCATGACCTCATTCCCACGGGCGGCTTTCTGTTGCTGACAGGAAAAGATGGGCAGGAATGGTGCAACGCCGCAGCCGTTATTGCTGCTGAAACCAACCTGACGATACGCACCGTTCGCGTCGGCGATAATGGTGACGCCAGTGATCCTGCAGGCGCCTGGGACCAGGTGCGGGAGATCAGCGACAACGGGTGCATCCTTGTGCGCCCCGATGCCCATGTCGGCTTCCGCTCAATGGGCCGGGCAGCCGATGCCGTGTCAGCGCTCAGATCAGCGGTCGAACAATTGTTGGCGGGAAGGGCCTGATCTGGTGGCTCCGCACAGTCTTTCAACGCAGAGACTGCATCATGAAAGGGCGTCGCCGGGCAAAGCAGTGCGACCGGATTTTCTGTGGAATCCAGCCGGCAGCCGCTGCCCAACCGGTTAGCTATGAAGTGATGGAGTTATATTGCGGTAAGAATTAATCGAAATTCTCATATTTCGGCATTACATTAATACAACTGCTTAAAAATTATGATATTTCACAGGTAAAATGGTATCACATATGTAACTTTGGCAACAAAATGTGCCTCCTTGTGAAAATAATATCTCCAGTTTACTGATTTTATTGTCCGAATTTTTTGGTTTCATTTTCATATTACCGATTGAATTTCATTCGATTATCGAAATTTTACCGGTTCAATATTTTAAATATGAAACACTATTGCGGCGAAAAGATAATCACGGGAGAGGAGAATAATCATGAAGAAGTCAGATATCTGGTGCTTGACCAGCTCATCGTTGCTGGGGATCGCAGCCCTTATAAATCCGGCACATGGCCAAACCACATCGCCGGAAAAAAGCGAAGAATCCCAGCGGATCGAAGATATCGTTGTCACGGCCGAACGGCGGGTGTCGTCCGTGCAAACAACGCCAATCGCCATCAACGCCGTCACCGGCGACTCCCTGCAAAGCCAGCAGGTCAGCAATATTGAGTCTCTGACGGCCAGACTCCCCAATATCAGCTTCTCGCGTAATGGCGGAGACGCGCGCGTATTCATTCGAGGCATCGGCGTGGACGCCATTGCGCCCGGCTCTGATCCTCGCGTCGCGATCTATACAGATGGCGCTTACAATGCTCGCGTTCAGGCGGCGATGGGGTCTTTCTTCGACGTAGAACGCGTGGAAGTGCTGAGCGGTCCGCAAGGCACGCTCTATGGCCGGAATGCTACTGCAGGCGCGGTCAATATCATTTCGCGGGATCCAGGTGACGAAGTGAACGGCTATGGCCGCCTTACTGTCGGCAATTACGCGACCGTCCGCACCGAGGGTGCAATCGGCGCACCCCTGTCTGATACCGTTGGCGTTCGCCTGGCTTTTCAAACCAGCGACCGGTCCGGCTTTGGCAAGAATATCGTGACCGGTGGCGATGTTGATGATGAGCGCACTCGCGCGCTGCGCGGCAAGCTGAAATATGATGATGGCGCGCTCAAGATAACGCTGCAGGGCGACTATTTCCTGGAAGACGACCATAGCGCAGGCTTCCGGTATCTCCGCCAGCCTCCGGGCCAGCAGCTTTATGCTGTGAGAGTGCTCGGCGCGTCCGTCCCCGGTCCGCGCGACTTTGCCGGCCCAGGTCCGAAAATGCGGGTGGAGGCATATGGCGGAACAGGTACGCTGGAATATGATCTCGGCGATCTGACGCTAACATCGATCACGGCGTTCAAGCATTTGGACTCTCATTCCTACAGCAGCCCGGATGGATCGACGCTCTCCGCAAAACTTCAGCCGGCTGACTTCGTCGAAGATTCCGACAGTTACACGCAAGAAGTCCGGCTGGGCGGCAAACTCGGCATTCTGGATATGGTCGTAGGCGCCTATTATTTCCACGAGAAGAATTTCGCCGGCATCCGCGGCGGCAATAATCTTCTCTACTTCACTGAGAACGCGCCAGGCGGCCCAATCGACTTTCTGACCGAGGGAGCCGTTTTCCGCGGCACACAGACTACGGATGCCTATGCGCTGTTCACGCAGAACACGATCAACGTGACCGACAAGTTTGGCATCGATATCGGCGCGCGGTACAGCTACGAGAAGCGCCGCGCGACGACAATCAATCGCTTCAATCTTGCGACGCCCTATGTGCGCTATCCGCTGTTCCCATCGGATCCGACGGATGTCAGCTTCACCGGGACGGATTCCTGGTCCTCCTTCGACCCGAAGGTCGGAATACATTTTCAGGCTTCCAAGGACCTGTTCCTCTATGCGTCCTATTCCACCGGCTTCAAGAGCGGCGGCTTCAATGTCGCCTTCCTGCAACCGCCCTACGATCCGGAGGACATCAAGGATTTCGAGGCCGGCATAAAGGCGGACCTGTTCGATCGCAGATTGCGGCTGAACATGGCGGCTTTCTATTATAAATATTCGAACCTGCAGGTGAACCTTGTCGGCGGCCCACTCGGCAATCAATTGATCACCGACAATGCCGCGCGCGCAAAACTTTACGGCTTTGAATTGAACGCCATCGCCCGTCCGGTCGATGATCTTCAGATCAATTTCGACGCGGCCTATCTGCATAGCGAATATCAGGATTACACGACGGCGGACTTCACTGGACTCTATGTCGGCGTTCCCCTGCCCAACGGCACGCTGCCGAACCCGGACGGCACATATAATCTTGCCGGCAATCCGCTGACCTATGCACCTGAATGGAGGATACATGGCGCCCTGGCCTACACCTTCCATTCCGGGGCGCTGGATGTCACGCCGCGGGTAGACGCCACCTATACCAGCCGGGTGGAGCATTCCGTGCTTCAACTGCCCTTTTCTAGTCAGTCTGGATATACGTTGCTTGACCTGTTCGTTGACTTCGAACTGCCGGATCAGGGATTGTCGGCGAGCCTCTTCATGAAGAATGCGACGAAGAAGCTCTACACCGTGTCCAGCACCGTCGGGTCCAACTATTTCGGGTTCCCGATCGTCGGACAGTTTGGCGCGCCACGCACGTTCGGTATTTCGATCAGCAAGAAGTTCTGATCGGAGACATATAAATCGGCCAGTTGGGTAAAGTCCCGGCTGGCCGATTTACCGAAATCCACTATCCAATAAGAAACCCCGCCATCGAAATGGCGGGGTTTCTTATTGGAAAAATCCTAAAGTCAGTGCGGCGCAGATGTCCGCAAGATGATCAGTGCCCGTCAACCAGAGCGTGATTGGCGCCTATGCTGACCGCGACCATATAACATGGCTTGTCAAAGGGATTGCTCCATGCATGGATGGTCCCGCCCTGAATGAACGTGTCACCCGCATGCAGGGTCATGGTCTCACCGTCGTCCAGTTCGCACACGACGCTGCCTTCGACGATGAAGCCGACGTCGACGCTCGCACTACGATGCATGCCGGGCTTGTCATTGTCGGTCATATGGGACAGCGCGCTGGGCTTACCATCATCGAGCTCCGCTTCGACAGTATCGTGACCGGCGACAGTGTGCGCGTCTATTACAACCTGAATGCAGCGGAAACCGCCGACTGGCGGAAAATACCAGGGAACGTCTTGCCGCTCACCCGCATCGGGCAACTGCATATCCGCGGCGGCCCACACGTCACATATTCTCCAGCCTTTCATACCGGGCACGGGATCCATGGGAAGCTGAACATCGCTCGCAACGATGGCGCGCTTGTCCTTATGGGCGGTAACCACTCGCCTGCGCGTAACAAACATTTTCCGTCTCCTAATCACATAACCGCCTCCAGCGATCGCCGGGCGGATCAAGCGCCTAATTATTTATCAGGTGATAAACTAAACAAGGTTATTGCGGAGGCACGTCTGCGCGGCGCAGGAGGTCTGCGATATCCGCTCCACTCTCCACCTTGGCCAGAAATTCATCGGGATCGAAATTGATCCCGCTGATATCCGCCTTGTAATAGGAGGAGTCGAAAAAGGCGCGCGTATCCTCCGAAGTCGCGAAATTATCGACCTGCAACTCGATGCGGTTTCCGTCCGGATCCTTGTAATAAAAGGAGGTCGTCGGACCATGATTCACAGCCCTGATCGGGCGGATGCCGCCATCACGCAACCGAACATAGGTAATCAGCAAATCCTCAATATTTGCGTAGCTGAACGCAACATGATCGATGCCCGCGCGGTTCTCGTCATGCTCTTTGATCGAGCCTGAACGGTTGACCACCGCAATCCGGTGATGCTCCTCATCATAGGTCAGGAACGTCGCCAGTTCGTTTGCGAAAACGATCTCTGCGTTAAAGAATTGGCGATGCCAATTCACCACTTCCTCATAGCGCAAAGCCCGCACGACGAAATGCGCGAGCACTGGCAAGCGGCTTAGGCTTTTGTTCGCCAACAAGGCTTCCGGGGACCCACTCATTCATACCTCCTAGTCTGCTGCGCAGCGAACATGTGGCGCACTTTCAGTGATCACTCTTGACTCATACTGTTCAAATGATCAATAGAGAGATGCGTTTTTTGCCATGAGCCGATCATCATTTTGCTCTTTGGCCTACGCAATACGGAGGTTTTGTCGCGATGAATCGGGTACAGGGTAAAACGGCCATCGTGACCGGCGGTGCCAGCGGCATTGGCGAAGGAATCGTGCGTGCGCTTGTCGCCGAGGGCGCGAATGTCGTGTTTGGAGATATTGACGCGGACAAGGGACGCGCTCTGGCCGAAAGCCTGGGCGCGAAAGCCGTTTTCCAGCGGCACGATGCCACCAGCGAGCAATCCTGGCGCGATATGCTGGCCGCAGCCGAAAAGGCCTTTGGCACCGTAAATGTCCTTGTGAACAATGTCGGCGGCCTTGAGGCCGCCCCTCTCGAAACCTGGGATGGCGCCAAGTTTCAGCGCGCGTTGGACCTGAACCTTTTCAGCGCCTTTTTCGGCGTGACCGCGGTTACACCGATAATGAAAAAGGCGGGTGGCGGCTCGATCATCAACATCGCTTCCATGGCTGCCATGCGCGGCTATCCCGCGATCATCGGTTATGTCAGCGCGAAGTGGGCTGTCCGTGGCATGACAAAGGCTGCTGCGGTCGAGCTTGGCGCATATGGCATACGCGTGAATGCCGTGCATCCAGGGCAGACGCAGACGCCTGCGACCGAAAAAGCCCCCTTCAAGACGGAACATGTTGCGCTCAAGCGCCTCGGCCAGCCCGACGATATCGCCCAGATCGTATTGTTCCTCGCCAGCGACGACGCGCGCTGGGTGACAGGGGCGGACTATATGGCGGACGGCGGCGAACTGGCGGGAGACGCGACCTATGCCGGCTATCCAGAGGACTAATTTCTCGCTGGACCAGAAGAACAGAATTTCAAGGGTGGATAACTGAATGTCGACGTCGAGCGGTGCATTGTCGAACTGGGCTGGCCCCCTCCAGGGGACGAGGGTCATTGACCTGACGCGAATCCTGTCCGGCCCCTTCGCCACCCAGATGCTCGGCGACCTCGGCGCAGAGATCATCAAGATCGAACGCCCCGGCACGGGCGATGAGACGCGCGGTTTTGCGCCCTTTATCGGCGGAGAGAGCCACTATTTCCTGGGCGTCAACCGGAACAAGAAAAGTCTGGCGCTTGATCTTTCCGACCCTCGCGGACGCGACATCCTCATCGATCTCGTTCGCGAAGCTGACGTTCTGATTGAAAATTTCCGGCCCGGCGTGATGGAGCGGCTGGGTTTGTCCTATGCGGTTCTGGCCGAAGCCAATCCCCGTCTCGTCTATTGTGCGATCAGCGGGTTTGGCCAGGACGGCCCTCTGCGCGATGCGCCTGCTTTCGACATAGTTATCCAGGCGCTGACCGGCGTGCTTAGCCTCAATGGCGAACCCGGCGGCGTTCCCACGAAGCTTGGCATCCCGCTCGGCGATATGGCCGGCGGCCTGTTCGGTGCCATCGCCATCCTTGCCGCTCTGAACGAACGCGCAAGCACGGGCGTCGGACGTCAAATCGACGTCAGTCTGTTCGATTCCCTGATCGGCATGCTCGGCTATTACGCTCAACTGGCTTTCGTCACTGGCCGGGACCCCGAACCGACAGGATCCCGGCACCCCAATATCGTGCCCTATGGCGTGTACCCCGCTTCGGACGGATCAATGGTCATTGCATGCCTTACCCAGATCTTCTGGGTAAAGCTCTGCGCAGGGCTAGGTATCTCGGACATGGCGGAGGATCCGCGTTTCGCGACGGTTACTGGCAGGGTCGCGCACCGTGACATCATAGACGCCGCGGTGTCCGAGCGGACTCGAACCTTCACCGTGGAGCAGCTCGGCAAGATTCTTCAGGACGCGGATATTCCAAGTGCGCCGATCCTGGGCGTCACAGCCGCCCTGACCCATCCGCAGTCCGTGGCCCGGAACATGGTGGTGGAAGTCGATCATAGCAGCGCCGGCGAGATGCAGATGACCGGCCGCTCGATCAAATTTCCGGGAAGCCCGCAATCCGCATCCTCGGCCCCGCCACGGATCGGCGAAAATGGCCCGCAAATCCTGCGTGACCTGCTCGGCATGTCGGATGGCGACATCGCCCGGCTGGCCGACGCCAAGGTCATCGAGACACCCAATTCAGTTTTACAGGAGAGCGCATGAGCACGCAGCTTGAAATTGGCCGGAAAAATCTGCGCGAAATAATCGGCGACGAATATTTCGAGAAACGCGTCAACTCGACCAACGACTTCAATCGCCCGGTCCGCGAATTTTCGGATGAAATCTGCTTCGGCGATGTTTGGGCCAGGCCAGGTCTTGACCGCAAGACGCGCAGCCTTCTCGTAATCGCCATCCTCACTGCCCTCAATCGCGCGCCAGAACTGAAGCTGCACGTTCAGGGCGGGATCAATAATGGTGCGAGCGTCCAGGAAATCCAGGAAGTCCTGTACCAGTGCATTGTTTACTGCGGACTTCCCGCAGGCGTCGGAGCATTCAAGGTCGCTGAGGAAGCACTTAGCGAGCTCGGCAAAATCTGAATTCATCTTGATATAAAATATTGGACAAAGGAGATAAAAATGCGTTGGGGAATTTTCAGCCTTAGCCAGACTCCCGATCAGGACGTGGTTGTCCAGACGATCGACGAGCATATGGAACAATATAAGCTTGCCGAAGATCTTGGTTATGACTCGATCTGGCTCGCGGAGCATCTGTTCTCGACCTATGGCATCGTCACCTCGACGCAGGTGCTGCTTGCCGCCGTCGCACGGGCAACCAAGAAAATCCGTATCGGCAGCGCGATCTCCGTCCTCCCGTTCAACCATCCTCTTCGCACCGCAGGCGATTTCGGCTTCGTCGATGTTCTGTCGAACGGCCGTCTCGATTTCGGTGTCGGCCGCGCGTATCAGCCGCACGAATTTACTGCGCTTGGCCTCGACATGTCGAAGAGCCGCGAGATGTATACCGAGGCGCTCGACATCATCCTGCGGTCTTGGACCGAGGAGAAGATCGACAATCCCAATGGTGAGTTCTGGAAAATTCCGGTGGAAGTCGAAGTGCTGCCGAAGCCAGTGCAGAAGCCTCATCCGCCAATCTGGTCGGCCACCGTTTCGCCCGAAAGCTTCATCGCTGTCGCGGAATCCGGCTATAATCTGATCATGGGTGCACCCTTTGCCTATCGCATCTATCGCGAGGAATGGGTCGACAAGATGGCGGAGTCGATCGGCACCTATGAAGCCCATTGCGTCGAGATCGGCCGCGATCCGAAGGCCGCCAAGCGCCTGATGCTGGTGCCGTTCTATTGCGACACGGACGCCGAGCGCGCCCGCTCCACCTTCGGCGCCTATGTCACATGGTTCTATCGCAAGGTCAGCGGCCATCAGCTCGGCGCGAAGAAAGAGGAAGTCATCGTCAAGGGCTATGAAACCGCGATGAGCGGCAACCTCAAGTCCATGAAGGAAGGCTATCTCGAATATGACATGCTGCACAAATATGGTGCGATCTGCGCGTCTGACCCGGACGGCTGTGCCGACTTCCTGATCAACCTGCAGAAGAAGCTGGGCATTGACGAATTCGTGTTGTGGACCAGCGTCGGCGGCCTGCCCCACGAAAATTGCGTCAACTCGATGAAGCTGGTGATGGAGCGCGTCGTCCCGAAGGTCGAAGCCGCTTGCGGCATCAAGGCGAGCACCGCTGCCGCCTGATGCCAAACGGGAGGGGCCGCCGCGATGCGAGGCGCGGCGGCCCCGACCATTATTTTGAGCCGGCGAATGAGGCCGGCGTATGGGAGAGATGAATGAAGCTGGGTTATGTCGGTGTCGGCAGCATGGGCGGAGCATTGGCAACGCGCCTGTGCAGCAGCCATCAGGTTGATGTGTTCGATCTGTCCGCAACGGCTGTTGCGAAGCTGGAGGCCGAAGGCGCCAAAGGATTGCCTAGCGCCCGCGACGTTGGCGCGGCCAATGATATCGTGTTCATCTGCCTCCAGACGTCCGATCAGGTTCGCAAGGCAATCTTCGGTGAGAATGGCATTGCCGCCGGTATGAAGCCGGGCGGGATGATCGTCGACCAGACAACCGGCGATGCGTTTCAGACGCGCGCCATGGCTGCAGAACTTGAAGCCATGGGCATCGACCTCATCGACGTGCCGGTCAGCGGCGGCCCCCAATATGCGATCGCGGGCACCATAGCGCTGATGGCCGGCGGGTCCGATGCGCAGTTCGCGCGGATCAAGCCGGTGCTTGAAACAATCAGCCCCAATATCTTCCATTGCGGTCCTGTGGGCAGCGGCCATGTAATGAAAGTCACCAACAACCTGCTGGCTGCAAGCCAGCGGCTGCTGACATTCGAGGTCGTGGCGCTCGCCGTGAAGAACGGGCTCAACCCCAAGACGGTGGTCGAAGCTATGCTGAAGGGGTCGGGCCGCAACTATGTGCTCGACGTCACCTTCCAGCGCCACATTCTGCCGGGCAAGCTGCATCAGGGCTTTACGCTCGGACTGATGCACAAGGATGTGAAGCTCGCCACGAAGCTTGCAGCCGATTCCGAAGTGCCGCTGCTTATCGGCGGCCTGGTCGATGAATATTATGGCGCGATCATCAATGATCTGGGCGCTGACGCGGAAGTCAACATGGCGTTGCGCTATATTGAGGACGCCGCAGGCGCGCATGTCTGCCCGGAGGGCGCAAGCGCCGATCCCGACGCCTGATTGCCGGAGACGCCCGCATGTATCCCCCTCCCCAAATCATCGAAGCGGAAATCTTCACCACCCTGCCCGCCAGTTTCGCGCGATCCGAATCTCCGGCGGAATGGGTCAACGTCAACATGCGCGGGCGGAAGATTTCGAGCTTCCTTGAAGGCCCTTCGTTCGACCGGGATGGCAATCTCTTTGTTGTCGATATTCCGTTCGGCCGCGTATTCAAAATCACGCCGGACAGGGAATGGAGCCTCGTCGCAGAATATGATGGCTGGCCGAATGGGACGGCCATTCATCGCGACGGCACGATCTATATCGCCGATCAGAAAAACGGAATCGTCACGCTGAACCCCGCGACCGGCAAGGTCGAAAAGTTCCTGGCGCATGACCATCTGGAAGGCTTTCGCGGCTGCAATGACCTGGTCTTTGCAACGAATGGCGATCTGTATTTTACGGATCAGGGACAGACGGGACTTCAGGACCCCACTGGCCGCGTATTCCGGCACCGCACGGACGGACGGCTCGAAAAGATCGTTGATTTCGCCCCCAGCCCGAATGGCCTGGGCCTCAGCCCTGATGAGAATGCGCTGTATCTCTGCGTCACCCGCGGCAATTCGATATGGCGGGTGCCGCTGCTGGCGGATGGTCATGTGACCAAGGTCGGCAATTATATCCAGCTTTCGGGCGGTATGGGGCCGGACGGGATGGCCGTGGACCAGGATGGCGGCATAGCGGTTGCGCATTATGGCGGCGGATCGGTCTGGGTGTTCAGCCGCATAGGCGAACCGCTGTACCGGATACAGTCCCCCACCAAGGGGCTGTCCTTCACCAATGTCGCCTTTGGCGGTCCGGAAAACCGGCACCTCTTTATCGTGGATTCAGATAATGCCGCAATCCTGCGTGCCGAATTGCCGACACCGGGCCTTCCCCTTTACTCCCACCAATAGGCAGGCTGATGACCGAGCGATTTGAAAAGCTTTATATTGGCGGCGAATGGATCGACCCGATCGAGGGTGAGATTGTCGATACCATCGACCCGTCGACCGGGCAGCCATGGGCCAAGGTCGCCTATGGCGGTGCAGCCGATGTCGACAAGGCCGTGGCGGCGGCGCGAGCCGCCTTGGAAGGCCCTTGGTCCAAACTCAGCGCATTTGAGCGGGCGGCGATGCTGCGGCGTTTCGCCACCATCTATGACACGCATGTAGAGCAGTTGATCCAGTGGGAATCGCGGGACAATGGCCGCCCTGTCCGTGAGACCGGGCCTGACATCCGCAATCATTGGCAATGGTATAATTATTATGCCGGTTTTGCCGATAAGATAGATGGCCGGACAATCCCGACCGATCCCGGCATGCTCGTCTATACGCAGCGGTTGCCGGTGGGCGTGGTCGGTGCAATCCTGCCATGGAACGCGCCATTGCTGCTGACTGCATGGAAGATGGCTCCTGCACTGGCGGCCGGTTGCACCATTGTCATCAAGCCAGCCGAGACAACTTCGGTCACTGCGCTTCAACTCGGCAAGATCGCCGAGGAAGCGGGCATACCGCCAGGCGTGATCAACATCGTGCCGGGTTATGGCGCTACGGTCGGCGCGCGACTGGTTGAACATCCCGATGTCGACAAGATCAGCTTCACTGGCGAGCACCGCACCGCCCAGCGGATCATGGCGGCGGCGGCAGGTACGCTCAAACGGTTCAGTTGTGAAAATGGCGGCAAGTCCGCACATATCCTGTTCGCCGACGCCGATCTCGACAATGCCCTGAACGCCGCCACCCATGCCGCCTTCATGGCGACCGGACAAAGCTGCGCGCTTGGCTCCCGCCTGTTGGTCGAACGATCCATCTATAAAAAGGTGGTTGAGGAAGTCGCACGGCGTTCGGCCCAGATTCGTGCGGGTTCACCGCTCGACATTGGAACGCAAATTGGTCCGCATGCCAATGCGCAGCAGCTCGAAAAGACGCTGGGTTATGTGGATATCGGCAAGGGCGAAGGCGCACGGCTGGTCGCTGGCGGTCACCGCCTAGCGCCAGACGGAATGAAAGACGGCTATTTTATCGCGCCAACCGTGTTCGCCGATGTCGATCCGGCGATGCGGATTGCTCAGGAAGAAATATTCGGGCCGGTCTGTTCAATAATTCCGTTCGACACGGAGGAAGAAGCAGTCGCCATCGCCAACGGCACCATTTACGGCCTCACTGCCGGCTTATGGACGCAGAATGTCGGCCGCGCTCATCGCGTTGCCAATGCCATACGGGCGGGCACTGTCTGGGTGAACAGCTACCGCTATCTGCGGACCGCCATACCTTATGGCGGTTTCGGAAGAAGCGGACTCGGACGGGAAAATGGGCCGGAAGGACTGGACGCCTTCCTGGAACCGCGGGCCGTTATCATGAACCTGAGCGGCGCCTACCCCAATCCCTATGCAAGCTGATCGCCCTTCAAGGGATATTCTGGATAGCAACCGAATAAGGTGACGTCATGAAGCTGGTCACATTTTCAACCTCCGGTGAACCCATGGTCGGCCTGTCCGATGGGAAAGGCGTCGCTCCGCTGACGGGCCGCCTGTCCGAGCCGGTGACGGACATGATTTCCCTGATGAATGCATGGGACAGGGTACAGCCGGAAATCCGCGCCATCGGAAATTTCGAAATTCCTTTGCAGGATGTCACTCTCCATGCGCCGGTGACGCGGCCTGGCAAGATACTCGCGATCGGGCTGAACTATGCCGACCATGCGGCGGAGGGCGGCAAGGCGCCGCCCGAATATCCGATGTGGTTCTCCAAGGCCGCGACATCAGTCAACGGCCCTTATGAACCGATTGATCGCCCAATCGTGTCGGAACATCTGGATTATGAGGCGGAACTGGTCATCGTGATCGGTAAGCGTTGCCGTCATGTTCCCAAGGATCGCGCGCTGGACATGATCTTCGGCTTCTGCGCGGGCAATGACGTCAGCGTGCGGGACTGGCAGTTGCGCACCACGCAGCATTTCATCGGCAAGTCATTCGACACTCATGCGCCCTACGGCCCCTGGATAGTGACGCCGGACGAAGTGTCCCCCGCCAATCTTGCCATCCGGTCCTATGTGAATGGCGAGTTGCGTCAGAACTCGCGCACCGATCAGTTGATCTTTGATTGTGCGCACCAGATTTCCTACCTGTCGCAGGTAATGACGCTGGAACCTGGCGACATATTATTCTCCGGCACGCCCAGTGGCGTCGGTGCGGCGAAGAGACCGCCGCTATGGCTCAAGGCAGGCGACGTGGTTCGCGTGGAAATAGAAGGCATTGGGGCCATCGAAAACCGGGTGGTCGACGAAAAGGCGCCGCTTCCTGCCTGATGAGGCATGATCCGGGCGATGGAGCCTGAGAAAAAGCATAAATAGCGAGAGGGACAACCACATGCCACCTTCTTCCCAGATGCAGGTCGATTTGACCGGTCAATCGGCGATCGTAACCGGCGCGGGTTCAGGCATCGGCCGCTCGATTGCCGAGACGCTTGCACAGAATGGGGCTAAAGTCGTCGTGCATGACATAGACGGCGCGCGCGCCGAAACCGTGGCCGATACGATCACGCAGCAGGGCGGTATTGCGCATCCCGTAGTCGCGGACATTGCAGACGAAGATGCCGTCACCGCGATGGTTGCGGAAACGATGGCGCGCTGGGGCCGCATCGACATCTGCTGCAACAATGCCGGCATCCTTGATGACCTGTTGCCGGTTCATCGCATGTCCACGGCGCTTTGGGATCGCGTCATCGCGGTGAACCTGACCGGTCCCTTCCTTCTGACGCGCGCCGTCCTTCCCATCATGCAAGCGCAACATCACGGCGTTATCGTGAACACATCGTCGGTTGCTGGATTGCGGGGCGGTATTTCCGGTTCCGCATACAGCACAGCCAAGACGGGCCTGATCGGCCTGACAAAAAGTGTCGCCTGGACATACAGCCCCGATGGCGTCCGGTGCAACGCGATCTGCCCAGGCTTGACGGATACCGACATCGCCAAGGGCAAGGATTTCAAGGAATTTGACCTGGCCGATGTCGGCAGGCTAGTGCCGATCATGTCCCTGCCCCAGCGCAAAGCCGCGCCGCAGGAAATCGCCAATCTTGTGCTATTTTTGGCTTCCGATGCCGCGTCATTCATCAATGGCACTATCATCCCGGTGGATGATGGGCTGTCGGCAGGATAGAAGCATGATCCGATCCGCCGCGCTATTACCCACCGGCAAATCCTCATCTCAAGGAGCATAGACCATGCGTTGGGCGACCCGCGAACATATTCATTTCGACCGGGCTATCTCGGCATGGCTCATCAAGCGCTTCGTTGATCCCGATGCCGAATTTCTGTTCCTGGGTCATAGTGGGGGTGCCGAACTGGACTCAGATGTTATCCAGTTCGGCCTTCCGGGTATCGAATTGTCGAGCCATGACCAGTCGGGATCGACCTTCGAGAAAATCCTGCGAAAATATTCTCTCTCCGATCCTCATCTGAAAACTGTGGGGGATATTGTCGCCTCCGGACTATCCTATCTGTTCAACCGAAACGAACCGGACAGTCATAACTTTCCTGGAGAGGTCGTGGTCGGCCTTCTTGCAATCGTTGAGGGTGTGGTGCTGTCGGCGGCCACAGATGAGGAAGCATTGGAAAAGAGCCTGATGCTTTATGATGCAGTATATGCGCTGGTGCAGGGGCGGTCACTGTCCAAGAATTATGAAGAAGACGCCGGCATCGCGAAAATGGGTGCCGGCATGTGGCGTACGGCGTTCTCCGTCACGCTGGCTAGCGACATCCGGGCGAGCGGCGCGAAACTTGGTCCCAATACTGAATTTGCCGTGTCAGAAGGTTTGGCCCCAGCGCTTCAGCGCCTGCGGGATCGATAATATTCGCGAAGGCGGCGTGCATAAACGACCCTATGACTTCACGCCCCAATTGTTGAAATAACGCGCCGCCTTTGTGTGAACGAGGCGGTTTCGAAGCTCGACGGGGATATTGCCGAACGAATAAGCGATCCGTTCGATGTGCAGCAGAGGTGCATGCGGCTTGATCTGCAACATCTCCGCCACAGAGGCCGTGGCGCCGATCGCCTCGATCCGGTCCTCGACACGTACGACATGACCGGAAGATTGTTTCATCAACAGGTCGAGCACTGTCGTTCCAGCGTCAGCTTCCCGGAAATCCCGCACTGTAAGATGCGGGAAGCGATTTTGCGGAACCTGGATATCATCGAACAGCAGCGGGATATTGTCGACCAGACGGATATTTTTCAGCCGGAATACCTTCTGGCCTGGACCGAGACGGAAAACCTCCGCGGCTTCCTCGCTGGGCGACGTCAGCCGCATTGATACAACGCGGAAAGTCGTATCAATGCGGCGATCCTTGCGATCAACGAAGCTGAATACCGAATCCAGAAATGTCTCGCGCGTTGCCCCCGTGACATAGGTCCCGCTGCCGTGGCGGCGCGTCAGAATGCGTTGCTCAGCTAAAGTATCGACCGCCTTGCGCACTGTCCCGACGCTGACATCGAACATCAACGCCAGTTCGGGTTCGGCGGGAAGCCGTTCGCCGCTTCGCCATTCGCCAGACTGCATCTTGCTCAAGATGCGACTGCGGACAATCTCATACAGCTTGCCCCCAGCGGCTACAGACCGGTCCAGTCGATCCGACACGTCTGATTTCACCATTCCTCCATTTGCCGCTCAGGTAGAGAGGTCAGCCGTTCCCGCGCCAATAAAATCCCCCTTATTGGCCTTCGCCGGCAATGTCAGCCCCGCATCGAGCCGCCGCCTTGCTTCCTCCAGGGGCCGGGGATCAATCCATTCCGCCAGATCGAAATCTCGTTCCAGGAAGCCATGGAGCCATAGCGCCTTCTTCTGCAGGGTAAGAAGTTCGACCCTCTCGGGCGACAATTCGGGCTGCAGAGAATGGTGGAATGCCTCGCCATAGCCATCAATCACCGCGCCGTCGGTTCCGCGTGTCTCCTGTGCGACGATGCGGCGTACGTCATCCGCATTCTCTCTCGCCCAATCCGCGGCGGCCAGCGTCTGCACGAAAAACCGCACCAGATAATCGAAATGCTCGTCGATAAAACGCCGGTGCACGGTAATCGGCCGCGGCGTTCCATTATTCACCCGGAAATGAGGGTGCGGGAGCTTGTCCAGATTGATACCGACAATCAGGCCCGCGGCATATGCGTCATCGAGAGAGGAAGCGCCCTTCACATAAAGCGCGTCGATCTTCCCTTTGGCCAATGCGTCATAGGCCCACATCTGGATCGGCCCATCCCCCAGCCGCGCACCCTGCACATTGCCTATCGTGCCATTCACTTCAACCAATTCGACATCGTCGAAGGTCAAACCCGCAGAAGCCAGCGCGCCCTTATATCCCATCAAGGACATGGCCCGTGTGATGCTCATGCCACGGACATGCTCCGGGATGGGATGCTCGGTAAAAGTGGGAAGGCCAAGCCGCTTTCCGGCCAAGTCGGCGGCTGTGGCGATGCCACTGTCCCGCCTGACCAATATCACCTGGCTGTCTTCTATCCAGGTCAACCCGACCAGCCGTGTATCCTCGCCCTGAGCACGCGCAGCAAGCGCCAGAAGGTTGCCCCCCTCACGGATCAGGGTTGGCATGCGGTGATCATAATGATGGCGCGCTAGCGCCTGCGGCGCGTCCTGAAGCGTTTTGAGCTGTATGCCGTCCCGCGCAAACTCCGCGTCCAGCCAACCGAGCTTATAGGCCAGCCCCGTCGCAGTCGGGACCGGGCACCGTGTGAACCATATTTCGGACAATGCGCCGTCGCGCACGACCGGTGCTTGTGAAATTACAGCCATGTCTTTGAGCTTTTCCTGTCGATCAATCTGCAGTGGCGACAGCGCGTTCCCGCGCAACATCATGTCGTACGACGTGACGGTTATCCGGACGCGGAAGTCCCAGATGCTCACGCAGGGTGCCGCCTTCATATTCGGTACGGAATACCCCCCGGCGCTGCAGTTCGGGCAATACATGCTCGACAAACTGCTCCATGCCGCCCGGCTGATAAGGGAACATGATATTATAACCGTCGGCGGCCTCCGCATGATACCATTCTTCAAGCTGGTCAGCGACGGTCTTGCCGGTGCCGATCAGCATGCGATGGCCGAACGATCCCGACACATGCTTATAGAGTTGCCGATCGCGCGTTACCTGCTGATTGGTCGCCAACCGGCAAAGCGAGCTGCTTCCTCGCAGCACCAATCCAATCCAGGATGCGTCTAACCAATATATGCCGATCAGGCAGCAAAAAGGCCGCCGGATGCCCGGCGGCCTCATATTTTGTCGAATGCAATGGATCTACGACGCAGCTATCTTGATTGGAATCCAGGCCAAGATCACTGCGGAAGGTCGATGGTGTTAACGCCAACAATTTTCAGCCCATATTCGACGAGGGCCATCGACGAAGTATGCCGGTTGGACAGCAGGATGATCTCCTTCAGCCCCAATTCGGCAAGGATTTGCGCACCCCCGCCATAATCGCGAAAATCGGTCGTCTCGATCGGCGCCCCACCCGCGACACGCGCCAGCATGGTATCGGAATAATAGGTGGAGGAATATTTGTTGATAAGGACGATGACGCCCTTGCCAGCCTCGGCAATCTGCACCATCGCCGCTTCCAGCAACCCTGCCCTGTTCCCGATCGCACCCAGCGAGTCCGCAAGGTAACTATGCTGATGCATGCGGACCAATATTGGTTCACTGGATGCTGCGATCGGCCCCTTGACCAGCACCAAGGTTTCACTGCCGCTGGCGCGGTTGCGATAGACCATCAGCCGCCAATGTCCGCCGAACCGGCTTTCAAAATCGGTTTCGGTGACTTTCTCCACGTCATGGTCATATTCCCGGCGGTACGATACGAGGTCGCGTATCGTACCGATTTTCAGCCCATGCTCTTTGGCAAGGTCGTATATGTCGGGCAAGCGCATCACATTGCCCTCAGCATCCAGTATCTCGCAAATCACGCCGGAGGCGTTGAAGCCCGCCAGCTTCGCGATGTCGACCGCAGCTTCCGCTCGCCGCGCTCTTTCCAAAACGCCGCCAGCGCTCGCGATGATCGGAAAGACATGGCCTGGCGTCGTCAGTCCATCACGCCCAGTCGTGAAGTCGATCGCGGCTGCGACCGTGCGCGCGCGGTCATTCGCCGAAATGCCGGTCGTAACGCCCTCCCGCGCCTCGATGGAAACGGTAAACCGTTCCTGCCCCGATGATGATCCCCGAGGATCGATCTGCGACAGCCCGAAAAAGTCGGCATGGGATGGTGTAATGGCCAAAGACACCAACCCTCTGCCTACCGTCGCCATGAAGTTGATCGACGCCGGTGTCGTCATCTGGGCAGGGATCATCAGATTGCCCACGCTGCCGTCATCCTCACTATCGACAAGGATGACCATACGGCCGTTCCGCGCCTCGGAAATGATATCCCTGATCGCAGTGATCGATGAAGCTGTCTTGCTGTCTGTCATGGTTCGGTTGTTCCGTAGAGTGTGATCACATGAAGCATTCAGGAGGATGAGGCAGCGATAGAAGCTGTGCCCCCGCGCCGCCCACTGGCGCCCATATCTTTTGCCGCCTTGTTCTCAGATAATATGATGTCCGCCGCGCGCCACCCGATCGCCATTGCCGGGGCGTTGGTGTTACCCGATGTCAGTTCAGGCATGATCGACGTGTCGGCTATCCGCAACCCGCTTACGCCCCTTACGCGCAGTTTTGGATCAACCACCGACTGATCGTCTGCGCCCATGCGGCAGGTGCAGGACACATGAAACCCGGTGGAGCCGGACCGACGGACGAAATCGAGTATCTGCTGATCATCATTTGCGACGTCTGGACCTGGGACCAGTTCTTCTACCACTAAGCGCCGCAACGCAGGCTGGCTCATCAGTTCGCGATTCAGCTTCAATATGGCGACGGCCGCCACCCGGTCGGCTTCGACATCCAGATAGTTGGGATCGATAGAGGGTGGCGCGTCTACATCGGCCGAGTTGATCCGGACGCTGCCACGGCTCTGCGGATGCATGAGATAGGAGACCAGCGAAATACCCGGCTCCCGCATCACGCCAACGCCATGCTCCGAAGGCAAGAGCGATTGCAGCCCCAGTCCAATCTGTACGTCCGGCCGTGTCAGCCGATCGTCCGTTTTTGCATAAGCCACCACATCCGCAACCGCGCTGGCCATTGGCCCGGAACCCGTCAGGGCATATTTCAGGACATTGACCAGCAGCCGAGCGCCACGGAAATCCTTGTTGAAGCTTCCCTCCGTCACGCGATAGACGTTGGGCAAAAGGAAATGCTCACGCAGATTTTCACCTACTTCTGACCGGTCGGCAATGACTGGAATATCTAAACCGCTGAGCAGTCCGGCAGGCCCCACGCCTGACAGTTGCAGCAGTTTGGGCGTTTCTATCGAACCGCCGGATAAAATGACCTCGCGTCCCGCATCGGCCAGATATTCCCCTTTCGGCCCTTTCAGCCAGACCCCAGTGGCCTTTGTGCCCTCAAAGGCGATGCGCAACGCGACGGTGTTCGTTGCGATATGCAGATTGGACCGCGAACGCACCGGATGTAGGAACGCCTTCGCCGCGCTTTGCCGCCGGCCGCGCCAGATACTTGCGGGCTGATAACCAACACCGCCATCAGACGCCTCATTATTGTTCAGGAAACGCGGCAGACCAATCGACTGCGCCGCCTGAATGAAGCCTTCGCTGAGCGAATTGCCGCTCTCCGCGCGCAACGTGACTTTCAACGGACCATTGCCGCTGCGCCTATCCGCCCGCTCCTCGAAAATACTTTCCATAGCCTCGAACACCGGCCTCATGCTGCTCCAGCCCCAGCCAGTGCAACCCGCCGCCTCCCAGCGATCATAGTCGCTTGGATGTCCCCGTACATAGAGCATTCCGTTGACCGAACTCGACCCACCCAGGGTTTTGCCCTTAAGCCATATCTCGGCTTTTTTATTACCGCTGTGCGCCGCCTCATAGGTCCAGACATGGGCGTTGCCAGGCGTCAGAAGTTTGCCAATTCCACGCGGCATATCGACAAGCCAGCTATTGTCGGACGGGCCGGCCTCGACCAGCAATATTGATAAGGAAGGGTCGGCGCTCAGGCGATTGGCAAGCACGCAGCCGGCAGAGCCGGCGCCGATAATGATATAATCGTAATTTTGGGTCACGTCTGCATTCCTCCGCGCCGTGCCCTTGCATGTGGGCAGCGTCGGGCTGGCAGGATCGCAAGCCTCTTGTGGCGCCGGGTGCAGCTAGGAACGCGCGGTATAGCCCACAAGTCGGCACAACTTTTATACTGAGAAACAACAACGTAACCGAATTTCGCATTCGCTTGGCGCATGATGAACCCGCTGCGGAAAAGTCCGCCGGGTTCGACACCGTCAGGCACGGGCAAGAAGCGCCTTGGCCTGCTTCAGATGCGGTGCATCAATCATCTTTCCGTCAAGCTGAAGCGCGCCGGCGCCGGGGTTGGCGGCAAACGCTTCAACGACTCCCCTGGCATGGGCGATCTGGCATTCCGATGGCGTGAATGCAGCGTTGATAATGGCTATCTGGCTGGGATGGATCGCCATCATGCCCGTAAAGCCATCGCGCGCCGCGCGCGCGGCATAGGCAGTCATTCCCTCGACATTGCGAAAGTCCGGATAAACCGTTTCTATCGCTGCTACGCCCGCGGCATGCGCCCCAAACAAGGTGAGGGAACGCGCCATCTCATAGGGTGGAAGCAATTGCCCCTGCTCATCCCGGCTGGTGGCGGCTCCTATGGCTGCGGGCAAGTCCTCTGCCCCCCAGGTCAGGCCGCAAAGCTGATCAGCGACCTCGCCATAGCTTCCCAGCATGAAAATAGCGGCCGGCGTTTCGGTTGCGATAGGCAGAATAGGAGCCGAACAGCCCTTGCCGGACAGGAGAGTCATCAGCTTTCTCACTGATGCGCCGCCCTCCGCCTTCGGCAATACCAGGGCATCCGGCTTCGCTATGGCAATTGCAGCAATGTCGGCCTCTGCATGGGGACCATCCAGCGGATTCACCCGGACAAGAATGGTGACGCCATGATCGCGGGGCTTGGCAAGAAATGCGCTGACATGATCCCGCGCGGCGCCTTTCGCGGACTCTGCGACGGAATCTTCCAGATCGAGGATCAGCGCATCAGCGCCCAGACCCAGCGCCTTTTCCATTCGCTCTGGACGATCTCCAGGGACGAAAAGCAGCGAGCGAAGTTTCATGAGGTGGGAAATCCTTAAGAGGGCTTTTTCCGCAGGAGGGCGGACCGCAGACACTGACAGACGATCTCATCACGCTGATTGAGCAAAACATGGCGGAAGGTCACGATGCCGGTTTCCGGACGGGATTTGGATTCCCGGATTTCTGCGACTTCCGTTTCTGCACGCATGGTGTCGCCGATAAAAACCGGCTTGGGCATCACCAGCTTGTCATACCCCAGATTGGCCAGGAGCGTGCCAAGAGTAGTGTCACCCACGGAAAGGCCGATCATCAGGGCGAAGGTGAAAGTGCCGTTGACCAGAATCTGGCCAAACTCACTGGCCTTTGCCGCCTCTACATCGATGTGCAATGGCTGTGGATTGTGCGTCATCGTCGAAAACAGCAGATTGTCCGTTTCGGTGACGGTGCGGCGTATCTCGTGGACGATCCTGTCGCCTACCTGCCATTCGTCAAACCAGCGCCCAGCCATCAGCCTTCTTCCTTCTCGATGCGCGCCAGCACAGTGCCTTCCGACACTTGTCCTCCAGCCCAGACCTGCAATTCGGCAACGACGCCATCAAACGGCGCAAGCATTGCCTGCTCCATTTTCATGGCCTCAAGCACCAAAAGTTTCTGCCCCTTGGTAACCTTGTCGCCCTGGGTCACCTCAACAGCGATCACCCTGCCGGGCATAGGCGCAAGTAGCGCACCGTCCGAAACGGCTCCGCCGCCTCCGGCATGATCAGCCTGTGGCGCGTTGATGGGCCATGCCTCACCGTCAATGAACAGCAGGGTTTCGTCCCGAATGTCGCAAATCGCACCGGAAGGTTCCGCACCATCCAGCTCAACCACATGCCCATGTCCGGCGATCTCCACCGCGACCCGGTTTTCCGGCGCGGCATTTGCGCGAAAACCGGCGATCGCTTTCCAGGGATCAAGTGGTTCCGCAGGAAGAAGCGCTTTGGCTGCCGCCTGTTGAACTTTCGCCGAAGGATCGGTCGCGGGGACCAGGCGATCAGCATGCCGCTCAATAAATCCGGTATCGATATGACCCGCGACAAAATCGGGATCGGCCGCCGCCCGCGCCAAAAAGGCCGCATTGGTGCGCACAGGCCATACCTCGACAGTCCCTGCCGCCTCGGTGAGCTTGGCGGCCGCCGTAGCACGGTTCGGCGCGGCAACGATCAGCTTGGCGATCATCGGATCATAATAAGGCGACACTTCACCGCCTTCTTCGACACCGCTGTCGACCCGGATATTTTCCGGAAGGCGCAGCCGGGTCAAAGGCCCGGTCGATGGGAGAAAGCCCGTCGAAGGGTTTTCTGCATAGAGGCGAGCTTCCATCGCCCAGCCATTGATCGAAAGCTGGTCCTGGCGCAGCGGCAACGGTTCGCCCGACGCGACCCGCAACTGCCATTCCACCAGATCCTGCCCGGTGATCGCCTCTGTGACCGGATGCTCAACCTGCAGACGGGTGTTCATCTCCATGAACCATATGCGGTCAGCGCGAAGCCCTTCCGATGCGTCGGCGATAAATTCGATGGTGCCAGCGCCAACATAATCGACCGCTTTCGCTGCCTTGATCGCGGCTTCACAAATGGCGGTACGTGTTGCCGCATCCATGCCCGGAGCCGGGGCTTCCTCGATCACCTTCTGGTGACGGCGCTGGAGCGAACAATCCCGTTCGAACAGGTGGACGACATTGCCAAGGCGATCGCCAAAGACCTGCACTTCGATATGCCGCGGACCGAGGATATATTTTTCGATCAATACGCGGTCGTCGCCGAAGGACGCGGAAGCCTCGCGCTGACAGGATAGCAGGGCGTCCGCGAACTGGTCGCTATCATCGACCTTGCGCATGCCTTTGCCGCCGCCGCCCGCGACCGCCTTGATCAGAACGGGATATCCGATCCGATCCGCTTCGGCCTTCAGATGGGCAGGGTCCTGGTTTTCGCCCATATAGCCGGGCGTGACCGGCACACCGGCCTCCACCATAAGCTTCTTCGCAGCATCCTTCAGACCCATTGCACGGATCGAATGAGCAGGCGCGCCAACCCAGATAATTCCGGCAGCCTCGACCGCTTCGGCGAACTCCGCATTTTCGGACAGGAAGCCATAACCAGGATGAATAGCCTCTGCCCCGGTTGCTTTCGCGGCGTCGAGTATCTTCGCCTGCACAAGATAGGATTCCCGCGCCAGTGCGGGGCCAATGCAAACCGCATCGTCCGCTTCGCGCACGAAGGGCATGTCAGCATCGACATCCGAATGCACTGCAATGGTCCGGATGCCCATATCTCGCGCGGTGCGGATGATACGGCGGGCGATCTCGCCACGATTGGCGATGAGGAGCGATTTGATCATGACCATTACATCCTGAACAGGCCGAACTGCGGCCGTTCGGGGATTGGGGCATTCAAAGAGGCGGCAAAAGCCAGCCCCAACACATCGCGCGTCTGGGCGGGATCGATAATACCATCATCCCACAACCGCGCAGTGGCGTAGTAGGGATTGCCTTCATCTTCATATTTCTGGCGGATCGGAGCTTTGAAAGCTTCCGTTTCGTCAGCACTCCATTTGTCGGCGTCGCGATGAACGGTGGCAAGGACGCTCGCCGCCTGCTCACCGCCCATCACGCTGATCCGCGCATTGGGCCAGGTGAACAGGAAGCGGGGCTGATAGGCGCGGCCGCACATGCCGTAATTGCCCGCGCCGAAGCTGCCGCCGATCAGTACGGTGATCTTAGGCACGCTGGCGGTGGCGACGGCGGTGACGAGCTTCGCGCCGTTCTTGGCGATGCCTTCCGCCTCATATTTGCCGCCGACCATGAAGCCGGAGATATTCTGCAGGAACAGCAGCGGAATACGGCGCTGACAGGCGAGTTCAATGAAGTGCGCGCCCTTGAGAGCGGACTCGCTGAACAGCACGCCATTATTCGCCAGGATCGCCACCGGCATGCCCCAGATATGCGCGAAGCCGCAAACAAGGGTCGTGCCGTACAGCGCCTTGAACTCATGAAATTCGCTGCCATCGACGATGCGCGAAATGACCTCATGGACATCATAAGGCGCACGGACGTCGGACGGCACAATGCCGTATAGCTCAGCCGGATCATATTTCGGCGCGCGCGGCTTGGCGGTGTTCACCGAGGCAGGAGACAGCGGTTGCAAGGTCGCCACGATGTCACGAACGATCAGCAGAGCATGCTCGTCATTTTCCGCGACATGATCGACGACGCCGGACCTGCGGCCATGCGTTTCCGCACCGCCCAATTCCTCGGCCGAGATCACCTCCCCGGTCGCCGCCTTCACCAGAGGTGGACCGGCCAGGAAAATCGTGCCCTGATTGCGGACGATCACCGTCTCATCCGACATGGCGGGAACATAGGCGCCACCAGCCGTACAGCTTCCCATCACGCAGGCGATCTGCGGAATGCCCTCAGCCGACATCTGCGCCTGATTGTAGAAGATGCGGCCAAAATGTTCGCGATCAGGAAACACCTCGGCCTGGTGCGGCAGGTTCGCGCCGCCACTGTCGACCAGGTAAATGCAGGGCAGCTTGTTTTCGCGCGCAATTTCCTGCGCACGAAGATGCTTCTTCACCGTCATCGGGAAATAGGCGCCACCCTTCACCGTCGGGTCGTTGGCCAGGATCATGCAATGACGGTCGCGTACCATGCCGATGCCAGCTATCACGCCAGCGCCTGGAGGACCGCCCTCCTCATCATACATGCCATTGGCGGCAAGCTGACCAATCTCCAGAAACGGAGAACCGGGATCAAGCAGGCGATGAATTCTGTCCCGCGGCAACAGCTTGCCACGTGCGACATGCCGGGCGCGATGCGCTTCCGACCCGCCTAGCGCCGCTGTCGCAACACGAGCCTGCAACTCATCGGCGAGCGCTCGATTGTGCGCAGCACGCGCCGCGCTCTCGTCTGAAGCCCCGTCAAAGAGGCTCTGCAAAACTGTCATCGCAAAAGAGGCCGTTCTTATTCTTATGGCACTGGAAGCCGCGTATCAGGCACCGCAGCATTGGCTGAGCGCCGCGCGGCCAAAGATTGGCCGCGCGGCTATCTCATTTAGCTGCGCGAGGGCAGCTCGACGATTGCAGAACCAATCGCGGATGTTTCGCCGCGATGGGTCGTCGCCAACTGGCTGAGTTCAACCAGGTTGCGTCCGTCCTGCTGGAACTTGCGGGTCACGGAGCCGTCGATAAACACCGCATCGCCGTCCGGATTGTGGCGCCGGATCTGGCACTTGCTCTGGCGCAGGAAGCCCTTGTCGCCAATCCAGTTGGTGAGGTGATGCGTCAGCCAGGAGCAACGCTCAGGGCCGTAATCGTACGCGCCGGGCGCGCCCACTTCGAGAGCGAACGGCTCATCCCAGTGCACGCGCTCAGGGCAATCGGGAACATTGAAACGGTTCCTGATGCCCAGGCCCGGATGCTTGGCGAACATCTTGTACGCGATCTTGTTGGTGCGGATGTAAAGGCCGCCCCAACCCTGCGCATAACCGATGAAGCCGGTGACCGTCATCGGCCCCTTCATCATGCGGGGCAGTGCCTCGCCTTCCTTGACGTCTTCCCAATAGCGCGGGGTAGAGCCGCGGATTTCTTCAGCTTCATACAGCTTATAGAATTCCTGGAGCTGCTCCTCAGTGAACGGCTCAACACGGCCGCGCGCCTCGGTATATTTGGTGCCGCGTTCGCGCGCTTCGTCACGATCGGTGCGGAACACCCAGCTATCGCACTCCGCAACCTTGTCGCCATGCTGGTTGAAGAAGTCGGTGTGATAGATCTGCTGGAAAGACCGTCCCGCGAAACGGGTCTGATGCTCGATTAGATCTTTCAGATACGCCTGAGTCGAGATGGTGTCGCCACGCAGAACCGGCTTATGCCAGGTCCAGTCAGCGCCCGCCCACATGGCGTGCACGCCAGCAAGGCCGCCGCAATATCCGGACACGATACGGCTGGTCGAGAACAGGAAGCTCGGCAGAGCAACGATTTCGCCATAAGGCGATTTCGCCGCATAGGCCGGGTCGCACCACAGGGGGTTATCATCGCCAATGCCGTGCGCATAATGGCGGATACCATCGCGGGTCGCTTCGTAGTTCCAGGGCTCGACCGTATCCGTGATCGCAATACCGATGCGCTTACGGAGATCGTCCAAGCCCGCCTCGGTGATCTTTGGAAACTTATTCGTGGATTCAGCAGCTATCGTTGCCATGTCGGCACTCCTTTTCGTTTTTAGTTTGCAGCAGCGGCCAGCTTTTCCTGTTCCTGGTCGCGAAGGATTTTGCGATTGACCTTGCCAGCCGGCGTCTTGGGCAGTTCTTCGACAATTTCCACATGACGCGGAAATTCGTGCTGGCTCAGCCTTTCGCGGGTAAAGACTTGCAGTTCCTTGACATATTCGTCGTCGCCCGGACGCGGCGTGACGATGAAGGCTTTGACCACCTGACCGCGCGTCGCGTCTGGCACGCCAATGACGGCCGCTTCCTTGACGTCGGGATGCTTGAGCAGCGTATTTTCGATTTCGACGGCGCTCATCGTCCAGCCCGCCGAGATGATCACGTCATCCGCGCGGCCCGCATGATAGAAATAGCCCTCGTCGTCGATCTTCGCCAAATCCTTGGTGGTTTCCCAACCCTCACGGCGCCAAAGCATCAGCTCGCCGATAACATCCGGGTCGGAAGGCGTACCGTCCGGCTTTTGCACTTCCAGCTTTTGGCCGGGAATGGGCTTCCCCAGTGAACCCGGCTTGACCTGAAAGTCAGGAGCGCCCGGATAGTTGACCAGCACCACGCCGATTTCCGTGGTGCCATACATGCTGCACGCCGGAACGTGGAATGTGGCATCGATGAAGTCGAGCGTCGCGGAATCGATCGGTTCGCCGGTATAAGACAGCTTCTTTATGGCGAATGTGAACTGGTCTGCCGTCCCCGCATTGCGCATCATGCGATAATGGGTCGATGCCGCGGACATGTTGGTGATGCCATAATCCTGCATGGCCTTCATCAGCCGGGTTGCGTCGAAACGTCCGGCAAATGTTCCCGTGGTCACGCCCAGCCCCAGCGGCGCAAGGGTGCCATGCCAGAGACCATGGCCCCAGGCCGGCGAGGACGGACAGAAGAACTGGTCTTCCGGCCGAATGCCCGTGCCATAGAGCGCGGCGAACATCAGCACGACAAGCGCACGGTGCGTGTGCTTGACGGCGGCCGGCAACAGGCGCGTCGTTCCCGAAGTATATTGGAAGATAGCAAGGTCATTGGCCTTGCTGGTCACTTCATAGGAATCGGGATACTGGGTCAGTTCGGCCAGCAGCGCGTCATCCGCAACGATGACCCGCACGCCCTCGACCTGCGAAGCCATCTCAAACTTTTCCGCATTGGTGATCAAGAGCTTCGGCTTGCAGTCGTCAACGCGAAGACGAAGCCCGTCGAGGCCGAACAGCGTGAACAGAGGAACGCTGATTGCGCCACGCTTGATCGCGCCGAACAGGCACAGATAGAATGGCAGCGACGGCTCCAGCATGAAGGCGACGCGCTCACCCGGCTCGATGCCGTTTTCCTGCAGCCAGTGCGCGAAACGCGAGGAACCACTCGATATCTGATCGAAGCTCAACGCTTCATCGCGGCCGTCGGAGTGGGCAATGCGCACGGCGATCCGGCCACTGCCATCCGCATGACGATCGATGCATTCATGGGCGATGTTCAGGCGGTCGAGATTTCCGTCGAACAGGTCCCAAAGCGCCGTTGATGAGGCGTACTGCTGCGCATCGGCATAACTCGTGTAGTCAGTCAGCTTGGCCATGTATGCGATCCATTTGTCCAGCGCCCGCGAGGGCATTGCGCATCGCCCCGCATGGGCGATCGCTCTCGGCTCGGAGCTATACCCGTACGAATGTTGTTGTAAATATAGAATGTTGTTGTATATATTGAACGATAGGATTTGCCCATGAAGACAAACACGCCATCCAACCCACCCCCGCCGCGGATAGATCGCGAACTCGCGCGCGCGGTTGAAAACAGTAAAGCTCCGGCAATTTCACGGGCTGCGGCGGTTTTGCGCCTGCTTGGCAAACATGATGCGCCGATTGGCGTTCATGCGATCGCCCGCGAACTTGGACTGGTGCCGAGCACCTGCCTGCACGTACTCAGGGCTCTGGTTGCAGAGGAGCTTGTCGCATTCGACGACAATACGAAACGCTATTCCCTTGATGCCGGCGTGCTGACCCTTGCCCGTCAGTGGTTGCGGCAGAATCATTTCACGGAAATGGCGCAGCCCCATCTCGACAGGATCGCCAACAACTTTGGCGTAACCCTGCTGGGTGTCAGAATTGTCGGGACCGAGCATATCATTGCAGTGGCGCTTTCACGATCCAGCTCCAATTTCCAGATCAGCACGCAGATCGGCAGCCGTTTCCCCGCTCTGGTTAGTGCCACAGGCCGATGCATTGCGGCCTTTGGCGGTCACGCACGCGAAGACCTGGAGGCAGGCTTCCGTTCTTTGCGCTGGGACGACGCGCCATCACTGGAACAATGGTGGGAGGAAGTCGACCGGACTCGCGAGCTTGGCTTTGCGGTAGATAGCGGAAATTACATGAGCGGCGTTACGGTAATGAGCGCGCCCGTCTGGGGAAATGGACGGCGACTCAACCATGCGCTGGTTGCCATCGGGATCAGCAGCACCATTCGCGACGAAAAGATGGAACGGTTGCAAGACGAAGTGCTTGCATCAGCGCAAGCGCTGTCAAAACAACTGTCTGGCGAAGAAATATGATGAGTGCGCAGGCCCATTTTCCTGAACGCGCAGTTTTGCGCTTCGCAGCCAAATTCCCGCATCAATGAAAACGCATTAAACGATTATAATCAGGAGTAAATTATGGCTATCAAGCGCTATTATATTCTTACGGCTTCCGAAGGGAACGAGGCTGCGCTGCAAACCGCATTGGTTTCCCTGTCCGAAATCGTTCGCCCGTTGAACGGGTGCGAGGGTATTGAATTGTTAAGCGACCTGGGAAACAGCAAGCGCTTCATCTTCATTGAAACATGGTCCAGCGCCGACGCGCAGAAGGAAAGCGGAGCGTCGATTCCCAAGAGCGCTTTCGGGCCAATCATGGCCGCACTCGACGGTCCGCCCGATGCAAGCTTCTTCGAAACGCTGATCGAAAATTGAGGCCGGACAAAATCTGAAAGTTGAACCGAATAAGGCCGCCCAACATGGAAGATCGCGATTGCGATCGCCTACTGGGCAGCCCCTATCCGGATATTCAATCGGCTTGCGCCGCGCTTAAATTGCCAACGCGCCACCATCGACGCAAATTGCCGCGCCGTGAATGTAGGACGCTGCATCGGACAGCAGCCACAATGCGGTTTCGGCAACCTCCTCAGGCTTGCCAAGCCGTCCCATCGGATGGCGGGCGCGATAACTGTCGAAGATTGGCAGAAACGCCGGATCATTCACGAGCCGGCTAACCATCGGCGTTTCAATAATGCCGGGCAGGATCGCATTGACCCGCACGCCCTGCTTTCCATAATCCACCGCTGCGGCGCGCGTGAGACCGATTACGCCATGCTTGGCGGCGACATATTCGGAGGCTTTGGGAATAGCGACTTGCCCCAATCCTGAGGCGGTATTGACGATAGAACCGCCGCCAGCCTTCAGCATGGGCGGAATCTGATATTTCATGCAGATAAATACGCCGGTCAGATCAACCCCGACCACCTTCTGCCATTCTTTCAGGGATATTTCGTGGAGCAGCTTGTCTGCCTGTTCCAATCCAGCGTTGTTGAACGCGCCGTCGATGCGACCGAAATGGCTCAGCGTACGATTGACCAGCGCCTCGACATCTTCCTCAGCCGTGATGTCGGTGCGAACGACGATCACGTTTCCGCCGTCCTTGGTGATCATCTGCGCCGTTTCTTCACTGCCTTCGACCATCAGGTCGGCAATGGCGATTTGCGCACCTGCACGCGCAAAGCGAATGGCCGCTTCCCGGCCAATCCCGCCAGCCGCACCCGTTACGATGATGACCTTATCTGCCAATTCTCCAGACATAGCCGCTTCTCCTTTCTACGATTGTTGCATTACGGATCAGAAGAATGAGGGGATTGCTCCCCGATCATTCTTCTTTGAGGTGACCGGTCAGATCGGATCCCAGGTAAAAACATCGCTGCTCCGGTCGAGCGGAACGGCGCTTCCCATCAACGCCTTGATGCCATGTTCCGCGATGCTTTCGGGAGTCCAGTTTTCGCGATGGACGCTCCGCACCGGCCGCACGCCACTCATCAGGAATATCTCGTTGTTGCGGGTGGCGAAAACCTGGCCCGTTATATCCTTGGCTTGGTCCGAACCGAGATAGGCCACCAGCGGCGCATTTTTCTCCGGTGTCATCTGCTTGAGCACAGCGACCCGCGCCTGCTGGTCGGGCGTCTCATTCGGCACGGCGTTTGTCATCCGGCTCCAGGCAAAGGGTGCAACGCAATTGGAACGTACATTATAGCGCTTCATGTCGAGCGCGATCGATTTGGACAGGGCAACGATACCGAGCTTCGCGGCGGAGTAGTTGGCTTGGCCGAAATTGCCGATCAGCCCGGACGTGCTCGTCATATGGATATATGCGCCGCTTTCCTGCGCCCGGAAATATTCCGCCGCGGCGCGGCTGACGAAGAAGCTGCCATTGAGATGGACATTGATGACGTCCACCCAGTCTTTCGGACTCATCTTGTGAAAGATGGTGTCACGGAGAATGCCTGCATTGTTGACGACAATGTCGATCCGTCCGAAGGTATCGACTGTATTCTTCACCATTTGCTGCGCAGCGTCGGGTTCTGCCACACTATTGGTGTCAATCGCCGCAGCGCCGCCACGCTGCTCAATCAGGCTGCGCGTTTCCTGAGCGGGCGTGTTCGATTGGCCATCACCGGACAGACTGGCGCCGACATCGTTGATCATCACCTTCGCACCAGCGGCAGCCATCGCAATTGCGATCTCGCGGCCGATGCCGCCACCCGCTCCCGTGACCAGCGCAACCTTGCCAGCCAAAATTCCATTCTGATCCATGATCAGTCTCCATTCGCAGTGCCGAACTGAGCCGGCGATTTCTGAATTAGTTTTCTTTTGGACGCCGCTTCTTCGCCTGCAGGGCGGCCAGGGCCGCCTCCACCGCCTGCTTGTGCTCATCGGATGAAGCGGCGATCGCCTGCGCCGTGGCCGTAAAGTTCAGCAGATCCTCAAGGCTCATCGCGCCGCTTTTGTGCAAAAGCTGCTTGGTCATCCTGACCGCAAATCCCGGATTGCTGGCGATCCGAGAAGCCATCGCCATGGCCACGTCCATAAGCTGTTCGTCGGGAACCACCTTTGTCACCAGGCCCCAGGTAAGCGCCTCATCCACATCTATCATGTCGCCGGTCAGGCTCATTTCCAGCGCCTTGGGAAGGCCAACGACCCGCGGAAGCAGCCAGGCGCCGCCGTCGCCGGGGACATATCCAATCTTGACGAAGCTCTCCGCAAATTTGGCGCTTTGCGCGGCTATACGGATGTCGCACATGCAGGCAAGATCAAGCCCCACGCCTACGGCCGGTCCGTTTACCGCTGCTATTACCGGCAATTCCAACCGCGACATGGCAAGCGGAATGCGTTGTATGCCGTTGATATAGTGCGAGCGAGAAACTGGCGGCGATGTCTTTCCAGCCGTTTCGGCAATCTTCTTTATGTCTCCGCCAGCCGAAAAGGCCGCGCCCGCGCCGGTCAGGATAGCAACCTTCACCACATGATCATTTGCCAGCCGCTCGATCGCCCCAAGTAACGCCGCCTGCATCTCATCAGATGACAGGATATTACGCTGCTCAGGGCGATTGAGCGTGATGATCGCTACAGCACCTTCCTGACGATAGAGGACATGGTCCAAATGGCATCTCCGGAATGACTGTTGTTACGGGCGGCGCTCAAGCGATGTGAGGAAAATCGCCGGGATCAGAGGCCTAGGAGGAAGGTATGACGCAGACCGTTAAGACCCGATCTTGATCTGCACACTCTTGGTCTGCTGGAATTCCTCCAGTCCCTTCTGACCCAGTTCGCGCCCGATTCCGCTTTCCTTGTATCCGCCGTGCGGAAGGTCATCCAAACCGGAATTATTGTAGCAGTTCACGAACATCTTGCCCGTGCGAATGGCCTTTGCCACACGAAGCGCCCGCCCAATGGAATTGGTCCAGACACCGCCTGCAAGCCCGTAGCGGCTATCATTGGCAATCCGTATCGCGTCCTCCTCGTCAGAGAACGGTATGACGGAAAGGACCGGCCCGAAAATTTCGTCCTGCGCTATGCGGGCGCTGTTATCGACACCATCAAAAATGGTCGGGGCGATGAAGAAACTATTGTCGAATGCGGCACCTTGCGGTGCGCCACCGCCAGCAACCAGTTTCCCTTCCGACCGGCCAGTGGCGATATGTCCGCTAACACGGCTGAACTGATCCGCGCTCACCAGTGGACCCATCATGGTCGCGCCATCATTGGGATCACCGATCACCTGTTTGCTGGTATTTTTCACCAGCGCTTCCACAAACCGGTCATGAATGCCTTTTTGCACCAGCAGGCGGGTGGCGGCCGAACATTGCTGACCGCTGTTGAAGCAGAACGCGTTGACGGAAACCGCTGCAGCTTCATCGAACGGCGCATCATCAAAAATGATATTTGCGGATTTGCCGCCAAGCTCGAGTGAAACCGGCTTGAAGGTGGATGCCGCCGAACGCATCACGATCCGGCCGGTCATATTCGATCCGGTGAACGCGACCTTGTCGACCATCTCCGATTCAGAGATCAACTGCCCCACGACAGCGCCGCCGCCAAGATCGCTTGTAACGACGTTGATTACACCGTCCGGCAGACCGGCTTCGGTAAGATACTGCGCAAGAAGCAAAGTAGGACCGGCGCACAGATGCGAGGGCTTGATAATGATCGTGCACCCCGCCGCGATCGCCGGCGCGATCTTCACCACGGGATTAAGCAGTGGAAAATTCCACGGAGTGATCAATCCGGCCACGCCGATCGGCTCATGCAGGATCATGCCCATCGCATCAGGGGCGCGATCACTGATCGCCGAACCATGCAGATCCAGCGCAAGGCCAGCATAATATTCGAACGTACGAATGGACGTCGCAAGTTCGCCAAGCGCAACAGACCTGGGCTTACCGGACTCAGCGATCATGCGCTCGACGACTGCCTCGCTGCGCTCACCCAAAATACGGGCCACGCGCGTAAGCACCTCGAAACGCGTCCGCGCCCTGCTGCTCGGCCACAGACCAGAATCGAATGCAGCGCGCGACGCCTTGAGCGCCAGCATGCCATCCTCAAAGTCGCCATTGGCGTAAACGCCCGCTATGGAACCGTCGAACGGATTGCTCCGCTCAAAAGTCGCTCCGGAGAGGGCCGGGAGGCTCTTGCCGTTGATCCATAGGCCGAATGTCGGTGGAGCGGCTGTCTCGGCGATGGTCAATTTTGATGCTACCGCCTGCGTGGACTCGGAACTCACCTATCTCTCCTTCGGCGCTGTCGCCCATGTGATAAACTCACCCGCTTTTTCGAAACGGGTTAGGATACGCCATGCAGCGCGCAGGACCATTTGGGACGATCCGCCGCCTCTCATGAAGCTCATCCACGGGGAAACTTACATCCGATGCGGCATTCCGCCTCGTGCTTTATCCGGAAAGCATCCTTCTCCGATCCGCAACAATCCTTTCAAGCCGTTTAGGCAGAGAAAGGAGGGGAAACGGAGCAAGTCGCGGCGATTATGCATGCCCCCGATGCTCAAACCGTGATCGGCATTTAACGCACATGCTGCAAAGGTCTTTGCCGATATTGCATATTTGGAACAATCATCATCCCCCTATAGTGCAGCGCTGGTGACATCCTGACAGAGGGTGATCGATCCCTTGCGTCGATTTCTTTGTCATGAGGCTGCAAGCCGAAATTGAGGGCGGGCTATGGCGTTATACGTGGCCTCCTCCTTTCAGCAATTGTGGACGCGATAGTCGGAATCTGCCGGACTTTGGAGGACAAATTCCGGCTCCTCCCGCAAATCGCGAATAGAAATGACCGACGTAGAGGATAACTGGATGGAAATCAGCGCAGACGAGATCAAGGAACTCGGCACTCGCGTTCTTACCCGGCATGGAATGAAGCCCGAACATGCGGACATGGTGCTCGATCATTTGATCGATGCCGCCATGAGCGGACACGCATTTGCCGGGCCTCCGCGCATCTTTTCGATCGTTGAAATGCTGCGCAAGGTTGGACCGGGCGAACCCATCAGGACGATCCGCGAGAGCGCGTCCTGCGCAGTCATCGATGGCGGCGGCGTTACTGGATATGTCACGTCTCTGATGGCGATAGACAAGGCGGTTGCCCTGGCGAAGGAAACCGGTGTCGGCATCGTCGGCGTTCATAATAGCTGGTTCAGTGGCCGCCTGTCCTACTATGTCGATCGCGCAGCGCGAGCGGGAATGGTCGCCATTCATACGGCCAGTTCGCGCGCGGTCGTCGCACCACATGGGAGCATCGACAAACTTCTGGGCACCAATCCTGTTTCGCTCAGCTTCCCGGCCGATGGCGACCCCCTGGTCATAGACTTCGGGACCAGCGCAGTCGCTTTGGGTGAGGTCCTGCTGCGGCAGAGATCGGGAAGGGAATTGCCGGAGGACACGGCGGTTGACGAAGAAGGCCTTCCGACCACGGATCCTTCCGGCGCCCTTGCGGGAGCCATGCTGGCCTGGGGCGGTCCTCGCGGTTCCGCTCTGTCCATAGCGGTCCAGATTTTCGGAGCATTGGCGGGCGGCGCTGCCCCCGCTGCGGATTTTCAGGATTCCGGCTTCTTCTTCCTCGTGTTCGACCCGGCCATGCTGATGCCAGCCGACAAGTTTAAAACTCAGGTTTCATCCTTCATCAACGACATCAAGACCTCGCGGCCAGCCCCTGGTCAGCCGCCCGTCCGGATTCCTGGCGAACATGGCCATAAGAACCGGCGTGAAGGCCGGGTCCGGGGTAAGATCGATCTCGATGATAAAGTCTATGCGGGGTTGTTGGCGCTGTTGGACGACTGAACGCCACCACCAACATTTCCCGTTCGATGAGCGACGCGTTCCGGATGCCGCCCTCTCTGCACATCCGGCAGTGATCTTTAGCGTCCGGAAAATGCCGGGACTGATCAGTCGGCCCCGCCTAACCCGTTAAATCCCGTCTAATTAAATACGGAGCGGCCGTTGCTAACTACGATGGCGTCGCGTTCCACAACACGCGCCTGGAATGATCCATCATTCCACATCTCAACGCTGATGGTTTCCCCCGGCAGTACCGGCGCAGAGAAACGCAGCTCCATTTCGCGCAATCTTTCCGGCTGAGAGTTGCCGAGCACCTTCACCAGCGCATGACAAACTATTCCGAACGTACACAGGCCATGCAATATCGGCCTGTCAAAACCAGCGGCAATGGCCGCAGCCGGATCGGAATGGAGAGGATTATAGTCGCCGTTCAACCGGTAAAGAAGCGCCTGCTCCGGCCGGGTCTCCAGCTTTAAATAGGTATCAGGCGCCCTTTCGGGGAGGCGATGCGCCGGCTTGACGGGGCCAGATGGCCCTCCGAAACCGCCGTCGCCACGTAGGAATATTGTGCTGGGTGCAGATGCCAGCAGTTCCCCTGTCGCAAAGTCGCGCAGTTCCTTATCTACGTAGAGCAACGCGCCCCTGCCCTCGCCCTTGTCGACGATCGCGGCCACTCTCGTCCTGCCGACGATCTTGCCCTCAACGGGCAGAGGCTTGTGGATGATTATCCCTTGTTCGCCATGAACTCGTTTCGCAGCATCCACGCCAGTCTCTGGGTCAAGAAGCCAGGCCCCCGGATACCCAAGCACGGTCGCTATGGATGGAAGCGCCTGCAGAGGTCCATGTTCCGTCACGAAACGCAGTTCATCGGCGTCCGTCGGATTCTGGCCAAGACCCACGGAAAGCGCGTACAAAATAGTATCTCGTTGAGTCAGATCCTGTTCGACATCGGGGATCTCAAAATTCATCAACTTGTCATAGTCGATCGCCATCGGAATCCTCGCCTAACTCAATTGCCGCGCCTGTCGCACGGGATCTTTGGTCAACTTTTCTAACGGAAAGCCACTTAGCGCCGTGCTTTACGACGATCCAGGCAACACCCACGCAGGCGGCCTTTTCTCCTGTCGCGCCTTGCGGCCTTCGGCAGCGCCTTCGCTTCGGACCGATTTTACCGCCCATTCCATGGCAGCATCCAGCGCTTGCGGAAGTGTCGCTGTATCAACCGCCTGCACCAGTTTTTTCAGGTGAGCGCAGGCTTCAGGACCTGCAAGGAGCAATCCGTCAATTAATGCGCCAACCGTGGAGTCAAACTCCTCTGGCGCGACGGCTCTGGAAACCAGACCGATCCGCTCCGCTTCCTGTCCGTCAAATCTCGAACCGGTCAACAACGCATATAGGGCCTTCTTCGGCCCAACATTACGCAACAGCATCGCTGCCGAGAGGGTTGGCGCTATACCAAAGCGCACTTCGGGGAAACTAAATGCCGCATCGGTTGCGGCAATCACCACATCAGATCCTGCCGCAATCGCCACGCCCAGGCCAATGGCATGCCCCTGAATAATGCTGACCAGAGGCTTGGGAAACGCTTCTATCGCCAGCATCAGCCGGCAGAGTATCGCATAGTCAGCGCGGACGGCATCATCATCGAGCACGTCCGCGCCCTGAAAGTCACTCAAATCGCGGCCGCTGCAGAAATTCCCATCGGCACCCCGGATGATTATCATCCGGCAGTCACTATCCAGCGCGAGATCCACGAAATGCTTTTCGAGCGACTCGATCATTGAGAGATTCATCGCATTGCGGCGATGCGGATTATCAATGATCAGGTGACAGTCGCCGCGAACGCCCCGTTCGATGGATATGCGTCCCACTCAGGCCTGCTCCCGCAGACCCGTCAGCCGTTCAATCTGCTCGTCGCTCAACTGCATATGCGCTCTCAAAATCTCGTCATTGTCGGCCCCAAGATGCGGCACAAGACGCTGCGAGAATAGCGTTTCCTTATTCAGCGTGAAAGGCGCGCCGATGAAGGACTTTGGCTCCTGGCCGCTTTCCGCGAGCGAAAGGAGAATATCATTCTCCTTGAGCTGGTCATGCGTAAGAACCTGATCAAGCGTATTGAGCGGGGAGATTGCGACACGGTTCTCTTCGAACTTTTCTACCCAATAAGCGGCATCGTTCGTCTCGAAAATCGCACTGACCAGAGCGATCAGTTCCGCTCTATTCTGCAACCGGTCATCATTGGTCGCGAAGCGCGGATCGACCCCCAGTTCCGGTCTGCCCAGAGCCGTGCTGAAACGCCGCCATGCAAGGTCATTCGTTGCCCCGGACAATATATAGCCGTCACGGCATTTGAACGCCTGATAGGGGACGAGATGCATCACCCCGGACCCTTGACGCTGCGGCAAACGCCCGGTCTGCAGCCAGTTCACGGCCTGATATCCAAGGATAGAAATGGCAGTGCGCAGGAGCGACACTTCCACATGGCACCCGCCATTGACGCCGCGGCTGTGCAAAGCCGTGAGAATGCCGCCATAGGCGATCAAGCCCGTCGACATGTCAATGAAGGAAACGCCGCACCTTACCGGCTCACCGTCTTCCGTACCGGTTCCCAGCATGACACTGGAAAAAGCCTGCATCATCAGATCATAGCCCGGCTTGTCCCGCATCGGACCGCGCGAGCCATACCCCGTAATAGAACAGAGGATGACGTCCGGCTTGATCTCTTTCAACGCTTCGAACGTGATGCCGAGGCGCTTGGATGATTCCGGGAGGAAGCTCTCGATAACAACATCGGATTCCCGGACAAGCTGCGCCAGCGCTTCCTTGGCCCCGGGAGCCTTGAAGTTCATGACAACGCTGCGCTTGCCGCGGTTCACGCTGCTGAAGTTGCAACTGAGGCCATCGGCTGTCCGATCGCCCCAGCCCCGGTTTTCATCGCCTTCAGGACTTTCGACCTTCAGAACGTCGGCGCCCATATCGGCAAGCAACTGGCCACAATATGGCCCGGCGAGAACCCTGCTCAGGTCCAGGACCTTTACGCCCTGCAATGGATACTGCATGTCTTTTAAGAACCTTCAGAGAGTTAAGCGGCTTCCTGCTCGAACTTCTTGAGTTCTTTCTGCACCGCCGGAACGACGTCCGTGATGAAGCGCTCCATGGATTTCGTGACGCTCTTATGCTCCATGTCGCCGACCTGCATGAGCAGTGCGACATGATGAGGCTGCAGACCACGCAGCAACGCCACCATCTTCTCGACGACCGTATCCACATCGCCGACCGGCAGATTGTGGCGGATGCGATCCATGTCCGGCTCGCCTTCAAACGGCACTTCGCCGATGATGTAATCTTCGCTCACATTCTCGCGACGGTTCTTGAAGCTCAACGCAAGCCGCTGTTGGTAGCGGGCGCAATCAAGGAAGTGATCCGCCTCCGCCTTGCTGTCGGTGACGAATACCATGCGGCTGCAGGCAACCTTGGCGTCAGCGGGATTGCGGCCTTCCGCAGCAACCAGCTTCTCATATTCCTTGCGTATGCCGATCAGTCGCGTCAGGCCACCAAGCGCGCCAGACATGAATACCGGATAGTCGTTACGGGCGCAGCGCCTCAGATGCGCCACCTCACCACCGGCATACCAGATTGGCGGCGTGGGCTTCTGCAGCGGCTTGCAGCTAATCGTGGAACGCGGAAGGTTGAAGTGCTTACCGTTATAATCGAAAGTCTTTTCAGACAGACCCATCTCGATCAGGTCAAACATCTCAGTGGTGATATCGGCAGAATCTTCCAGAGTGACGCCGAAACGCTCAAACTCATAACCCTGGTAACCCTTGCCGACACCCAGTTCGAGGCGACCTTCGGTGAGAATATCGGCCAGCCCGATTTCCGCCAACAACCTTGAGGGGTGATAGAGAGGCGCAATGACAACGCCGCTGCCAAGCTTGATGCGCTTCGTCTTTGCGGCTGTATGCGCCACCATCATCAGAGGAGAAGGGCACAGGCCGTAGTTGGAGAAGTGATGCTCGGCGAACCAAACATTGTCAAAGCCAAGCTCATCAGCGAGGACGACCTGTTCCACAGACTCCTTGAAGATTTGTTCGCGCGGCTTCACGGCGTCGCGCTGCTGCATCAAATTCAAAGTACCGAATGTGGTCATGTTTCGCCCTCTCGAATTTCCATGCCCCGCCGCGTTCGCGATGGTTGATCACCATCTGCTTGGAGCTGTTTGTTGCGATACGGGTGATTGTATCGGAGCGAGCATTATTGAGAACCATCGCAAATTGGCGAACACCGTCGCGATTCAAGCAACAATCCAATGCTTTTTTGGCTAGGCAAAAACAGCGTTCGCCCAGCAGTTCTTGGATTTATACCCGCCAAAGGCTCAGCGGAGACAGCCTCGCCTTTCAACAATATGCATCAATAGGGGTGACCAACCCGGAACATCTCAGTGCGCCGTATATCCGCCCTTTGTGGACCAGCCGCCATCTACGGCAAGGTTTGCACCGGTGATGAAGGACGCCTCGTCTGAAGCCAGGAACAGTCCCGCATAGGCGATATCCAGCGGTCGTCCGGTGCGCGACATCATTGGCCAGCCGTTGAAGTTTTTTGCAAACTCCTCGCTTTGCGCCAGCATCGCTTCCGTTGGCGGCGCGACAATCGGGCCAGGCGATATCGAATTGGCGCGGATCCAATGCGGAGCGCCTTCAAGCGCAAGCTGGCGCGTAAAGCCGATGACCCCGCTTTTGCCAGTGGCATGTGCGGCCGCCCCAATAAACTCCGTCGCGCGCATGCCAGAAACTGACGCAATGTTGATAATCGCCCCTCCGCCACGCGCCACAAGATGCCGCCAGATCGCCCTGGACGGAATAAACACAATATCCAGTTCGAGCCGCATCGTTTCGCGCCATTGATGCAGAGTCATTTCACCGAAGGGCGCAAAATGGGTGTTCGCCGCGTTATTGTAGAGAATGTCCAGGCCGCCATGCGCCTTTGCCGCATCATCGATCCATGGCCCCACGGAAGCTTCATCGGCAGCGTCGACGGCGCTCATGTAAATCTGCAACCCCCTCTCGCGCGCAATCCGCGTGGTCGCCTCCACGCCTGCCTGGTTCAAATCGCTTGCCACGACGATTGCGCCCGCTTGCGCAAAGAGAATAGCCGCGGCCTGCCCCTGCCCCCCGCCCGCCCCAGTCACGACGGCGATCTTGCCGGCAAGCCTTCCGGCTACCGGACCATTACTCGTACGATCACGGGATGATCCGGTCATTATAATACTCCTTGATTTCTCATTGGCAGACAGATGCACGCGCCGCCGCGGCGCTCAGCAATCAGGATATTTCCGGAAGGGCCGCAAAGGAGCCAGCCGGACAATGCCATGCTAAAAAAGCGAGACCAGAAAATCGATGAAGGCGCGCGCCTTTGGCGAGAGCTTTTTCGTCGGCGGCCATACGACATGGAGTGCCGTGTCATTGTCGTTCGACGGATTGATGATGTAATCGGTCAGCACGGGGCGCAACCGTCCGTCCCGCACGGGGCCGCGGAGCATCCATTCCTGCGCCACAAACAACCCTACGCCATTTATGCAACTGGTAAGCAGGATCGATCCATTTTCGGATTCCAGATTACCGGCGACATGCACTTCCAGCTTCTCGTCGCCCTTCTCAAAGCGCCACAGATTTCCGTAATTCACTGCGCGGTACAAAAGACAATTATGCTGTTGAAGATCCGAGGGATGCTTCGGCTCGCCATAGCGTTCAAAATAGGCGGGACTTCCGCAAAGTATCCGCTTGTTAGCGCTAAGGCGCCGCGCAATGAGGCCGGAGTCGTTGAGATGCCCCAGCCAGACGGCAACATCGAGGCCATTGGCGACGAGATCGACCTGCTCATCCGCAAGGACGAGATTGAGCTTGATATCCGGATATTGCTCCAAAAACCGGGGCAGTTCCGGCGCAATGATGGACAGAGCCGCAGAGGCGCGGATCTGGGCGCGCAAGACGCCCTTCAGCTCGCTCTGGTAGGCCGACACATCGCGCTGGAGATTGTCCAGGCTGGATAGAACTTTTATCGCGCCCTCATAGAAGGCGGCACCGCCGTCCGTCAGCCCTTGCTGTCGCGTCGTTCTGTGCAGAAGGCTGATCCCCAGCCGATCTTCAAGGGCGCTCACCTGGCGGGCGATTGAACTGGTGGATCTTCCAGTCTGCCTTGCCGTTTTTGAAAAACTGCCATTTTCCACAACGGCGACAAAGGTCCGCAGCTCGGCAAGTTCATTCATGTTACGCCCCCCCTACTCAACAGGCCATTGCGAAAACTGACCGGCATCCCCGAATTGTCCATGCTCTGGATCTATGCGGAAATTCTGTTTTCTTGATCGAGACCCGCGGCATTCTTGACGCCGTAAAAAACCGGGAATCATCATGGAACGAGGCCGCCCCGGAAGAACGGGGGCAAGCAAGCCCCTGGCCGCGGAATCTCACATCCAGCCGTTTCACACAGTTGCAGGTCTTGCAGGGAAATAAAGACGTAACCGCTATTCCTTCGCCGATTTAACCACTGCCGCCCGCCATGTCAGACCGGCGGCAGTGGTCATTTTCAAGAGTTAGAAGTGCTTCGTTACAGAAAGCCCATATGTCGCCGGAGCCGCCGGCATGCCGAGGATCGGCGCACCGGAGAAGGGCGCGGCAACCACCTGGGAAACATAATACAGCTTGTTGGTGACGTTGCGGCCATAGGCGCTGATCGTCCAATCGCCCTTGCGGACAACATCCAGATACAGGTTCAGCTCCCAGCGTGAGGGCTGCGACACGAAGTCAAAATTGAACTGGGAAAATTGCAGCTTGCTCGTCCAGCTCAGCTCCGCGCGAGGCGTAATGTCGGCGAAGTCCGGATGGAAGGTATAACCGATCTCGCTGACGACCTTATATTTAGGCGCGGATGTCAACTGGTTGCCGGCCAGATTGGTCAACTGTCCCGTGAACAGGTTCGTATCGAAAAGCTCGCGATATTCGCTTTTCAGCCAAGCAAGGTTGAACGACATCCGCAGATCATCGACGGGAACCGCCGTGATTTCCGCTTCCGCACCATAGAGCCGGGCCTTCGCCGCGTTGAGCGTTACAGGGCCGGGCGTTGGCGGCTGCAGGTTGAGGATGGTGATCTGCAGGTTGCTATAGTCATAATAGAAGCCGGACAGATTGACGCGAACGCTCCGGTCGAAAAGATCGGCCTTGATGCCCGCCTCATAATTGGTGAGCTTCTCAGGGTTATAGGCCGGGCTCAACTGAGTGAAGTCGAAACCGCCGCTCTTGAAACCGCGTGAATAGGTCGCATAGGCCATGACGCCGTCAGCCACCTGATAATGAACAGTAGCCTTCGGATCGAAGGACGACCAGGACGCGCTGCTCGGACCAGTCGCGCTGCAGCTCGTGGTTCCGGGGATGAAACCGGTAATCGGCGGAGCAACGCACCCAACGACCAAAGGCGTTGTGGGCTGATAGATATTGACGAAATCGAGCTGATTATAGCGATCGATGGCCCGCTTTTCATAGCTGTACCGCGCGCCGATATCGATGCCCAAAGCGTCAGTAACGTGAAGAGTAGCCTGGGCGAAAGCGGCATAGGCATTCGTCTTTTGCGTGCCGCCCTGGCCAAAGCCCTGATAGATGGGCTGCAGATTTCCGCCGAACAGAAGACCGGACGCGCCGAGATTCAGCCGGAAGCTATTCTTCTCATGGAAATAGAAGCCGCCGACGACCAGATCGACCGGCCCGCGCTTCAGCGACAAACGCAATTCCTGCGAAAACTGGTCCGCCTTGTTGGCGACATCAAGCGTGGTGGTCGAAGGATCGGCGTCATCACCGGTGCTGGTGCCTGCCTGGTTGACGTGGCGATAGCCGGTAACCGAAGTGAGATCGACATGGTCCGCAATTTCAAGCGTGGCGTTTGCCGACAGACCATAATTTTCCATGTAGAAGCGCTGATCAATACCGGCGCGATCACGCCGGCTCGCCGGATGCGCAAAGCCATTCACAGTGGCCACATCAGGGAAGAACGGATTATTGCGAACAAAGGCGTAGCCGCCTGCATTGTCCTTCTCCCAGCGATAGTCGCCGGTCAGGGTCAGATGGAACGTCTCTGACGGCTCGAAACGCAGCTTAGCGCGCGCCGCGCGGCTCCGCTCGCTGTCAACATCGTTGCCCGTGGTGATATTCTTTCCGAAGCCGTCACGATCATTGGTCTGGAAAGCGAAACGCGCAGAAACCGTGTCGGACAAAGGACCGCTGATCGCGCCTTCCGTGCGGATCAGGTTATAATTGCCAGCGGTGATCGCAGCATAACCATCCAAGGTATCCGTCGGGTCATTGGAGATGATGTTAACAGCGCCAGCCGTTGCGTTGCGGCCGTAAAGCGTACCCTGCGGCCCGCGAAGCACCTCGATGCGATTGATGTCAAAGAGCGACGTCAGCGCAGCCTGCGGGCGAGCGTTAACAACATCATCGGTGTAGACGGCGACGCGGCCGTCGGCGCCTGCGTCAACGCCCTCAAGACCGATACCGCGAATGAATATCCGCGCGTCTCCCCCAAGACGCGAGAAGTTCACATTCGGGATTGAGCGCGTCAACGCATCGAGATCGGCAATGCCGCGATCCTTCAGCATGTCGCCCCCGACAGCCGTGATCGCCAGAGGCGTCTGCTGAACGCTCGAAGTCTGCCGCTGTGCGGTTACGACGATGTCCTCGATCTTTGAGCCTTGGTCCGCTGCAGCATCCTGTGGAGCCGAACCTGTTTGCTGCGCATTGACTGCGGTCGCGCCAAGCATCGACACAGTCAAAATTGCAGATGAAGTCAGGAATTTGCGAAGCATTATTACCCCCTCCCAGAGTATCAGGCAAAGATATGCGCCCACATCCCCTGTTTCCGGAGAGTGGTGCGGTTGAAACTCGAAGCGGCATTTTCCCAAAGAAGGGGAGGCAACTCCATTCCCGGTTGGGCAAGTGAGCCTTTCCGAGATTGCGGAATTCATCACTTTTTGGGGGAAAGGAATAAGCGGGCACGACAGCCAGCGCTGAGCCATATCGAAAAATTATCTTTTAAATTCAAATATTTAAAAGACATACCTCGGACTAGCGAAGCTATTAATGCAATTTGCCGAGCGCCGCTGATTTCACACATTTTATCAAAAATCGCGATCATGCTTTGCGTTAGATGATTAGCTGATCAGCAAGTCAGTCCCTTTAACGCGGGTCTCAGCAACTGGGCCGCTCAGCTTAGAACAGAAAAAGGGCCAAGCCATTCTGTGGCTCGACCCTTCCTTCTAACGGTATGACGCCGCCTAGTGACGCCGCACATTGTTTGACGAATTAATGACCTTCAACAAGCGCATGCTTGGCACCAACGCTGACCGCAAATATGTGGCACGGTTCGTCAAAGGGATTGCTCCATGCATGGATGGTGCCGCCCTGAATAAATGTATCGCCCGCATGAAGCGTCATGGTCTCGCCATCGTCAAGCTCACATACCACGCTGCCGCTCACAATATATCCAGCATCAACGGTTGCGGACCGATGCATCCCAGGCTTGTCGGTCATTTCAGAGAGCGCGCTGGGCTTTCCATCATCCTCCCCAGGCTGCAGCTCCTCATGATTAGCCTCCGTATTGGCGTCCAGCACCAAATGCGTGCAGCGAAAACCGCCGACCGGAGGAAAGAACCACGGATATTCGCGCAACTCGCCATCATCAGGAAGTTGGATATCCGCAGCAGCCCACATGTCGCATATTGTGAAGCCTTTTACTCCCGGAATGGTTTCCATGGGAAGCTCGACATCGCTCGCAACGATCGCGCGGTTATTCTTATGTGCAGTAACCACACGTCTGCGTGTGACAAGCATGATCCATCTCCTAATTCTACGTCGATGCCGCCATGCGCGGCCGCGCGGACTTATTCCCTTGTCGTGGCCCGGCGAGTCTATTTCGCGTTTGGCAAAGGTGCGTTCGCGATTTGACGAAATGCGGTCACGCGCGCGCCATCAGGCGAGGAGCCTCACCTGTCAGATGCTGTACGAGCAATCGCGTCGCCGCGAGAAGTTGCGCCGGGTCGCGCACGCACAGCATCAAGGGGCGATGCGCCCAGGTTTCTTTCAACGGCCGGACATTGATGCCCAATTCCTCGACAAAGGGATGCGCAGCGACCGCAGGCAATATTGCTACGCCGAGGCCCACGGACACCATCTTGCGCACACTCTCAAAGCTGGTCGCATGCGCGCGCTCTTTGAGCGTCTTACCAAGAACCATCGCCTGATGCCGGTACAAACTCAGCAGCGCGCTGTCTCGCTGCATACCAACGAAATATTCGCCCAGCATGTCGGAAAGCTGGAGCGAACTGCGCTCCGCAAGCGCGTGGCCCGGCGGCAGGATCGCAACCAGTTCATCGATTTCCCAAGGTATCAGGTGGAGATCGCCGCCATCCACAGTGCCTGACACCAATCCGATATCGGCCGTGCCAGTGCGCACGGAGTGGATCACTTCGATGCTGGTAAATTCATCGAGCTCGACATCAACACCAGGATTGGCGGCGACAAATTCGGCAATTTTTCCCGGCAGCAGACCGGAAGTCGCCGACATGTGCGCATGAACGCGAATATGCCCGCGCGTCCCGCCCCGTATCGCCTCCATGTCCAGCACCATGCGCTGAAGCAGATCGAGGAGATCGCGGATCTGGTTTACCAGTATCTGGCCGGCCGCACTCGGAACGACGCCCCGGTCTCGCCTTTCCAGCAGCGTGACGCCGCAACGCCATTCCAAGTCAGAAATGCGCCGGCTGATTGCGGATATCGCGATATGCTCACGCTCCGCCGCGCGGGCCAGCGTGCCTTCCTCTACCGTCGCGGCAAACAACCTCAGCGAAGTGAGATCAATCTCTTTGATGGACCAGCTATGATTAGCCACCATGACAATTTGACCGCACGATCACCCCCAGAACAAACAAACGCAATGAGGTGCCCGCTCCTCCATGATGCCGAGCAAGCTGACTCAGCAATGATCACCCAATAGCAAAAAAGACCATCCTTTTGTTGATCATTTGAACAGTAAGTGTCAAGTGCGATCACAAACTCGTAAAATCCGGATTTTACAGAGAGCCGTTTTCCAGCCTGTCACGCTGCTCTGGCTCGATCAGCACGCTCGCGCGCTGCGACCGCATCGCGCACCCGTCCACCGATCAAGGCGCCAGGAATCTTCGCAAACGCATCTGCCGCTTCGACAAGGCGGGTGATATCGATTCCGGTTTTGATCCCGGCATTGTTGAACATCCAGGCGACGTCTTCGGTCGCGACATTTCCGGTGGCTCCGGGGGCGAATGGGCAGCCGCCCAGCCCGGCGATCGAGGAGTCGATAACATCGATCCCTGCATTCCATGCCGCCCAGACATTGGCTGCGCCCATTCCATAGGTGTCATGGCCATGGAACGCCCAACGAACCGAAGGCGCACATTCTTTCCGCACCAGTTCAAAGAGAGAGGAAATACGGTCCGGGCTTACGCGCCCCGTGGTATCACACAATGCGATTTCAGCTTCGGGGGCGATCTCCGCAAGCCTGCTGGCGATTGCCAACGTCTCCGACTGATCGAGTTCGCCAAGAAAGGGGCAATCAAATGCGGTGGCGACATTGACGCGCAGCTTGGTGCCCGCCGGCAGAAGATTTACGATATCCCGGCACTCGTCCACGGACTGCGCCGGAGACCGCCGCACATTATTCTGATTATGCGCTTCGGACACGGACAGAACAAAGGCGAGATGATTTGCGCCAGCGGCAAGCGCGCGTTCGGCCTGCCGGACGGTCGGAACAAGCACCTGCGCATCCAGATCAGGAAAATCCTTAGCCGCATCGAGTATTTGCGCTGCATCGGCAAGTTGCGGCACCGCCGTCGGGTTGACGAAAGATGTCACTTCCATCCGCCGGATACCGGCTTCGTACAGCTTATCCATCAGGGCGATTTTGGTTTCCGTCGGGATAAACGGCGCTATCGGCTGAAAGCCATCCCGCGTGCCAACCTCAACCAGCGTTACGTCGCGCATCATATCACTCCCTCGGCCCTGAGCTTCGCGACCTCCGTCGGATGCATGCCTAGCATTCCGACAAGAATTTCTTCGGTGTGAGCGCCAAGCGGCGGCCCCGGCCAGCGGATCGAACCCGCGGAACTGCCGACACGCGGCACAATGCCCGCTTGCAAAACGGGGTCGGCAAATTGCGGATCATCAACCGCGCGCACCATATCCCGATAGCGAAATTGGGGATCCGCCGCACAATCCGCCGCAGTATAGGCCTTACACGCGGGAATGTCAGCGGCGACGAGCTTATCCGCCAAATCCTCGGAATTAAAACCGCTGCTCCAGTCGCTGATGACGGCGTCAAGCTGCGCCGCATTCTCAACCCTGGTCTGGTTGGAGACATAGCGCGGATCGCCGATCAGTTCGGGCTTACCCATCAGCATGGCGAGCTTGGCAAATAGTGGTTCCGAATTTGCCGCAATCAGCATCCAGTTGCCGTCTGCGGTCGGATAAGCATTGGATGGCGCAGCCGTTGCGATGCCGCCGCCTGTCGGCTGCTTCACTTTCCCAAGCGCCCCATATTCGGGGAGCATGCCCTCCATCATACTGAAAACAGCCTCCGACAGCGCCACGTCAAGGCTGTGCGGCGAAGCCGCCCCGCTATCGCTGGGCCGGCCAGACCGGTCACGCTCCCAAAGCGCCGCCATAACGCCAAAAGCGGCATAGAGGCCGGCGAGCGAGTCCCCGATGCTGACGCCAACCCGCACAGGCGGAAGATCGCTCTCGCCCGGCCGATGATTGGTCAGATAACGAAGCCCTCCGACAGCTTCGCCCACGACGCCGAACGCCGCGCGGTCGCGATATGGGCCATCCTGCCCAAATCCCGAAATGTGCGCCATCACCAGATCGGGCCGCACGCCACGCAGCACGTCCGGTCCCAGCCCAAGCTTGGCAAGCTGACCCGGCCTGAAATTTTCGACAACAGCATCGCATGACGCAACCAGACCAAGGATAATCTCGCGCGCTTCGGGCTTCTTCAAATTGAGCGTAATGCTGCGCTTGTTCCGCCCATGCATCGACCACCACAGCGATTTGCCGTCGATTTGCGCGCCCCACTGACGCACCGGATCACCATCGAGCGGCTCTATCTTGATTATGTCCGCACCCAGATCGCCCAATAGGCGCGTGCAGAACGGCGCTGCTACGAAATGCCCAATCTCCAAAATCCGCAGTCCGTTTAACAAGGCCGCCATATATTATTCCGTCATTGTTGGAGTGACCGCGAGGTCATCGATCCCCTGCTATTGCCATGGCCCCGCAAGTCCATTTCGCGTTCGGCAAAGGCGGGTTCGCGGTTTGATATGATTGACAGGCATCCAGTGGTTTGCTGCGGCAAGGCCGAACCCATTGGGCTTCGGATTTTGGTCAATTCGACTGACCATTCGAACAATTTTACAGTTGAGCCATAACCTGTTTCGGCTCACCTTTCCTGTTCTGCTCAGCCCGAAGCAGTTTGCCGACTATCCTGCGTGCGCGGATCGCCGCCTGATCGGTTGGAAGAATTACCGGCCGCATGGCAATCAAATCGGTCTCGTCACCCATGTTCGCCTGCACCTCGGCGATCATGGCGCCATCCTCAAACCTAAAGACGTTGGCGATCGCATCGCCAAGCTGCTGACCGAACACGTCATCGTCCAGGCGAAAGTTGCGCGATGCAGACCAGAAATAGTGGCAACTGGTCTCAGTCTCCGGCGTCACAAGCTCCGCTCCCCAAATGCGCAATTCCCTGTCATCGCCTGGATCACGGGAGACGAAATGCAGCTTTAGAAGCATATTGGCGGGCGCGTCCCACCGGACGCCGCTCAGGCCGTCCAGCCTCTCCGGGGCATCTGGCCAGATCAATCCGGTGAAACCAAAGGGCCTGGTATTTCGCTGATTATATATGGTGGTGATCGTGTCGCCATCCTGCAGGATATCATGCTCAACCCTGGTTTCCGGGTCGTCCGGGACCACGAGTATCGGATGCAGAAATTGGGTATGGGAAAGGTCGAGCAGATTGTCGGCGACAAGCTGGTAGCTCCCCTTGACCGGAATCATGCCGCCGACGGTTTTATATCCGCCATCATCGTGTGCCGGAAATTCTGGGATAAGCGCCGGATCGGCTTCATCGGCCTCGCCCATCCATATCCAGACCATGGCGTATCTATCGATCACTGGATAGGATTTGAGGCGCAATCCCGGCGGGATCATCGAACCATGAGGATTGAGCGCACATGCGCCATCTGGAGAGAAACGAAGTCCATGATAGGGACATTCGATATCGTCCCCACGCAACCTGCCTTGATGCATTGGCGCGAAGCGATGAGGGCAGACATTGCTGAGAGCGACCGGATGCCCCTGCTCCGTTCGATATAAAACGACTTTTTCGTTCAGCAATGTGCGCGTGAAAGGATCTCGAACCACTTCATGGCCCCAGGCGGCGCAATACCAGCGGTTTTTTATGTAGCTCACCAAAACCTCTCCTAGTGATTTTGGACCGATCAATAGCCAGCGTATTTTTCCGCTTTGCGATCGACGGTATGTTCGCTCTCACCGGCTGGACGGATGATCTACAGCGCGCCGAGTGCCGACCTTATAAAGGCAAATCCAACACCGGCATCATCCCGAACCCTACCGCCAGCGAAACGGCTTACCCTTTGGAAGTTTTGCCTCGCGCAAACGCCTTACCGATAATGCGCGCGAGGTCAGGCGGCGTCCGTCTGCCTGATATTTCTGCGCCAACCGCCTGCCTGAAAATATATAAGGCATTACCAGCGCGATTTTTTTCCAAGCGCTTAGGTAAATTGCCGCGGCTGATCACCAAGAAGGTCCAACGAAACGCCTTCACGAAATTTCGCGGGCAATCGCCCAGGTTTCCGTTCCTGAAACAGCCCGTACTGGCCGCACCATTTTAACGTCGTGAAAGATGCTTGGCTCGTCCGCATCAGCACACGATCAAAGTGAACTGATGCGGCCGATCGGCTGTCAGGCGGTTACGGTCTCGCGTTCGCTGGTCCAGCTCGACGCATCATCGGCGGTCGCAGGCTCATAGGCGATGTCCGTCTCGTTGAACAGCCGCGTCCAGCCCGCAAACTCCACCTGAATGCCATCGGGATCCAGGAAATAGACCGAGCTGACCCAATTGCTCTCATGCACGTCCTTCAGCGCATTGGGACCCGTGCTTGGCGCCACATCATTATGATGCACGATCTGCGAGCAATTTACGCCCGCCGCCAGCAGCTTTTCCCGATATTCAGGCAGCGCGTCCGCATCCACGTCCAGCGCAATATGGTTCATCGAACCAATCGCGGTCAGCGACAGACCGCCCTGCCCCATCGGATTGGACACCACCGTCACGCCAGGCTGCGCCGGGCCAGCTTCGGGGAACCAGAAGAAAGCAAGCGAGGAACCGCCCATGTCGAAGAAGAAATGCTGGCCATATTTGCCGTTCGGACCCAGCATGCAGGTCTTGATCAGCGGCATGCCCAATATGCCTTCATAAAAGGCCACCGTCCGCTGCATGTCCGAACTCACAAGCGCAATATGGTTGATGCCACGGATATTGAACTTGCTGTTGACCTTGCCCGTCGTCGTCAGTCTGCGGTCCATCTCGCTCTCCATTCACCTCTACAAGCCAGAAAACCCATGCCTGACGCCCAGACAACGCTGCAGACAAAACCACCACGCCACCTTCAACACAAACGCCATCATCACTCTGGTCTAAGGCCGTAAATTACCAGCCGCCCGCCAGACGGCCAATTCGCCTTTCAGCAACTCAGTATTCCATTGCCGGCACAAAGACTGTCACAAGATCCGCCTCTTAGCGCCATGGACGGCGGCGCTCCGCTCAGGCCGGAGCGCCGCCATATAGCCAGGACCGATCAGTCAGCCTTTTCAAAAGCCGCCGTAATTGTAAGCGCCACATTGTCCCCCACCAGCGGCGCATATTTGCTCACGCCGAAATCCGTACGCTTGATCTGGGCCTTTGCATGAAAACCGATGGTGTTCGCCTTCGTCAGCGGATTTACACCCGCACCGCCGAACGTGGCGGCCAGCACAACCGGCTTCGTCACGCCATGCAGCGTCAAATTGCCGCTAATATCCGCCGTAGTCGCGCCAGTCTTGGTCACCCCAGTCGATACGAACCGGATCGTTGGATATTTTGCGGCATCAAACCATTCCGCACCCTTCAGTTCTGCATCTAGGATCGCGTTTGTGGTCGAAAGCGCGCTTACAGGCACGGACACATCCAATTTGGTCGCAGCCAACGACGCTGGATTGATTGCCATCGTGCCCGTCGCATTCGGGAACGTCCCGAAATAGTCATTGAAGCCCAGATGGTCCAAGGTGAACAGAACAAGCGTGTGATGGCTGTCCAGCTTGTAATTGCCCGCCTGAACCTTGCTGACGTCAGGCACCCCCTGGGCGGACAGAGGCGCAGAAGCGCCTGCGGCAAACAACAGGGCGGCAAGATAGATATTTTTCATGCGAAACTCCTGGATAACAGATATTTTCAGGGAAATTTTTGTTGGGTGAGGACGGCTTCTGGATCGCCATATGCGCCGGCTCAGATCCTGCCTGACCGGGCGCCTTGGGGGAGCGGCGAGTTAACCCAGCCTTGCCTTAAGCTCGATATTCTCCCGGTACAGCCGCACCAGATGCTCGAACACGCCTTCCGTATAATCCTGGAGAGTGCCGAACGTCCCCACATCAAGGCCCTGCCGCTTGGCGAAAAGGGCAATAATGTCGTCCGATCCGTTGATATATTCCCCTTCGGACAGCTTCACGGACGGATAGGTGATTTTCTCGAAATGCGGCGCCAGCTCCTCGCTGACAGAGCGCTCATCCGGCGTGTCCGGGTCAAAAGCTTTTATATCAACCTCAGGAAGAAGGCCCGCCTCCAGCAGAAAAAGGCGAACCTTCATACAGAATGGGCAGCCCCGTTTAAGATAGACGATAGGAGTTGGAGCGGATTCTTGCACAAAACTCTCCCAATATACGAAGCGTTGACCAAAACATGACCAAACATCCGCAAGAAAATTTACAACTTATCGGGATTGGTACCTAAATACCCTCTTGAAATGCGCAAGTCGGCACAATTTGAATACCAGGAAACATCTTTGTTACTCGGCGGAAAAGCGCCTTGCCCTTTCCATGGGAGTCAAATCTCTTTGCGGCCTGAACCCGTTTCTCGACAACGAGGCCCGCGCTTGAGCAAATCACCTTTCCAGAAATGACGCGATTTTCCCGTATCAACGGGCGAGTTAAATCGGCAATAGCTGACAACGCGCCAGCCAAAGCGCGTAGCGCGCCGCGATATATGCTAAGGATAGGATAATAAGAGCGATGCCTGAACCGGGGTTCGAAACGGAAACGCCTGCGATCAGCTTGAATGCGTTTTTAGCAGGGATTCAAGAGCATGATGGTTCTTATCAAGCGCAATCGATCCGCCAATGGTCACAGGGCCGCACCCTGTATGGCGGACTGACCACGACCACTTGCGTTGCAGTGGCGATGCGCGCTTTCCCTGATCTGCCTCCCCTGCGATCGGCGCAGATTGCCTTTTCCGGGCCAACCGCCGGATTGCTGGATTTGAAAGCCGTCTCGCTGCGTAGAGGCCGCAATAGTGCAGTCATCCGCGTGGACATGGTGGCTGACGACGTGATCGCAGCCTCCGCGCTTCTCACTTTTGCCGCAGCAAAGCCCTCCCATATCGCGCATTCCACGCTGGCGATGCCAGCCGTGCCTTCCCCGGACCAATGCGAACCATTTTTTGGCGCAAATGCCCGCGCACCCCGTTTCGCGTCCAATTTCGACATGCGATTGGCCGCCGGCCACCGGCCCATCAGCAGTTCGTCGGAAACGCGATGCGCGGCATGGATCAAATATATCGATTATCCAGCCGGGAATGATACTCAGGCGCTTGTTGCGCTCGCTGATGCGTTGCCGCCAGCGGTAATTGCGCAATATACCGGCCCATCGCGCATCAGCTCGATGACTTGGGGCCTGGATGTGCTGGCGACCTCCAGCAACAACGGATGGAAACTCCTGCAATCGACCAGCGAATGGGCGGCCGACGGCTATTCCAGCCAAGCCATGACATTATGGGACAGCGAAGGAACCGCGCTGGCGGTGGGCAGGCAGCTTATCGCATTGTTCGAATGATGCGCACCTCATGATGTCGATTGCTTTGCGCAATCGACATCATGAGGCCAACTAAGGCAAAATCTCGAAAAGGCCGGCGGCCCCCTGCCCACCGCCTATACACATCGTCACGACAGCGAATTTTCCACCCCGCCGGCGTCCCTCGATCAGCGCATGCCCCATCATCCGGGCACCGGACATGCCGTAAGGATGCCCGACGGAAATCGCGCCGCCACTGACATTCAGACGGTCCGCGGGAATGCCCAGCTTATCCTGGCAATACAGAACCTGCGAGGCGAAAGCTTCGTTAAGCTCCCACAGATCGATATCGCCAATCGACATCCCGGTTCTTTCCAGCAGGCGCGGCACTGCAAAGATAGGACCGATGCCCATCTCATCTGCGTCGCAGCCAGCCGTTGCGAAACCCCGGAATACACCTAAGGGCTTGATCCCGCGCCGCGCGGCTTCAGCGCCCGACATCATGACGCACGCGCTGGCGCCATCCGACAATTGCGATGCATTGCCAGCGGTTACCGTAAACCCATCCCCTCGGACCGGTTTCAGACCGCTCAACCCCTCCAGCGTGGTGGACGGGCGGTTCCCCTCATCAGCCTCCAGCAATACATCGGTCAGTGACGTTTCTTTCGTCACCTTGTCCGTCACTTTCTTGGTCGATGGGAGCGGTACAATCTCGGCATCGAAACGCCCCGCCTGCTGTGCTGCAGCGGTCCGGCGCTGGCTTTCCAGAGCATAGGCGTCCTGACGATCGCGCCCTACTCCATAGCGTGATGCGACGTTTTCCGCGGTGTCGATCATTGCGGCATATTGACCCGGAACATGTTCCTCGATCCACGGATCCCGGTTGAAAAAGACATTTGTATGGTCGTTTTGCACAAGGCTGATCGATTCACACCCGCCGGCCACCACCACGGGCACTTTGTCCACGATGATACGATGCGCCGCCGTAGCAATGGCCTGCAGCCCCGAACCGCATTGGCGGCTGACTGTCGCGCCTGATACTGACGAGGGCAGCCCTGCGCGGATCGCCGCATTGCGGGCAAGATTATTGCCCTGAGTTCCTTCCGGCCTGGCACTGCCGATGATCACTTCCTCGATTTCCGCAAGATCAACGCCAGCACGCGCGATCGCGTGGCTGATGGCATGGCCGGCAAGCGTCGGCGCCGGCGTCTGATTGAATGCGCCGGTATAGGCCTTGCCGATAGGCGTGCGGGCAGTCGAGACGATGACAACGTCAGTCATAAGAAATTTTCCCGTAAATGCGGCGATGTTCGCCGGCGGCGAGGTCCTCGGCCTTTTTCAATTATATTGTCAATATAAGAGGATGTTTCTTATATCGAACGATCTCGATTGTGCTTGTTGCATATGTTCGGGAATAGCGATTTCCCGCGAATTACATCTCTATCGGGCAATATGACTGCATTCATCTTTGCAAATATCGCAAAGTTGTTTGCCAACTTGCTCATATGGTGTGAACCCGACCCCGGCTTATGCTCCCGCGTCAGGCAAGGCATGTTGATGCAACTTCGCTAGAGGAGCAAAGCATCTTGCTGCACCCAAAGAGGTGAAACGGTCGAACGGACCAGGAGGGGAGTGGATGGCTAAGCTTAAAGATTGGGCCGTCGTATTTCTGTTGACGGGGGCCGTCATCCTGTCGTTCGTTGATCGCTATGCTTTCGCGGTCCTGCTGGATCCGATCAAACACACCATGCACCTTAGCGACGGGCAGATCGGCCTGCTTAACGGCATTGCGTTCGGCCTCTTCTATGCATGCATGGGCCTGCCGCTTGGATGGTTGGCCGACAAATGGAGCCGTAAAGGCACCATCATGGCTTGCATCGCGGCATGGAGCGCCGCCACCGCTTGCTGCGGTCTCGCCCGCAATTACACGCAACTTCTGGCCGCGCGGATTGGCGTGGGGGCTGGAGAGGCAGGGCTGGTGCCGAGCGCTTATGCGATCATGCACGACCGCTTCGACAAGGCATCGCTGGCCAAGCCTTTCAGCGTCTTCACCCTGGGCGGTCATGTTGGCGCTGGAGCATCCCTTTTGATCACAGGGTTCCTGTTCGGCTTCTTCAGCAGAGATGGCGGCGCTGGGTTCATGAGCGGCCTGCTGGCGTGGCAAAAGACATTCGTCGTCATTGCCTTGCCCGGCATCATTTTTGTCCTGCTGGTCGCCTTCATTAGAGAGGCCCCTAGGACGGCCGCTGCCGACACTCGCGTCGAGAAGGGATTTTTCCGCCTCGTGAAGGCGCAGATCGGTACTTACACCTTGCTCTACGCCGGAATGGCCGGAATGTTATGCTGCACCATGGGTTTGCTGAGCTGGATGCCAGCAGTTTTCATAAGGGAATTTGGCTTTACTCCAGGCGAGGTCGGCGCATCCTATGGCGCAATCGTTCTGATCGTTGCGCCCTTCGGCGTATTCGCTGGCGGTTTTGTGGCGGACGCGCTTCAGAAGCGTGGATATGAGGCGGCGCATCCCGTCGTGCTTCTCAGTGGGCCGGTACTGACATTTCCACTGATCTGCCTCCTGCCATTTGTTGGCGCTGCTACGCCAATGCTTGTCCTTGTCGGAGCCTTGCATTTCTGCGTCGCCATTCCGCAGGGCGTTGCCGCCGCTTATATCCAGATCATCACCGCGCAACCCATCAGGAGCCGCATGTCAGCCGTCTATGTCATGGTTGGCAATGTGACCGGACTGGGGCTGGTGCCCGTCTCCATCGGCTATCTGTCTGATCTTTACGCAGGCACCGAAGGCGGGTTGAGAATGGCGATATTCTATGTGTTGGCAACTTCGTTGGCGACAGCGCTTGTCACATTGGGAATGCTGTTCGTGCGTCAGCGAAAACCCGTCCCTGCGGGCAATAGCGGCGGTGCCGTGAGCGCCTGAAATGTAAATCTTCGGCTTCTCCTGCAATCGAACCGACAACTAAATGGCCGCTGCATCATCCGATGCAGCGGCCCATTTAGTTGATACCCGCAATGAGCGGCAGCCATAACGGCAAACCGGCGCGTAGCACTTCGCTACGCGCCGACCTGACCGATATTCTGTTCGGCCCAATCAACCGAACAGCGATGCATATCCGCGACTATCAGACGCGCGGCTTGATCCAGTCGGCGATGGACTGCGCCACTTCCTCAATATAGTTGGGGCCATCGTCGAAATAGTGACCGCCTGGACGGATCTCCAGGCTCTTGTCGGTCGATCCGAGCAAGTCATAGATCTTCTTCGTATCGCTGAGGAAGCATGAAACGTCATGGGTTCCCTGGATAACGAAGGATGGCACCGTGATGTTGGGAAGGTGAAGCTCGCTGTGCACCTTCGACGTTTCAAGGCTCCACATGGAAAGCCATGTCTTGAACGAGCTGACCCGGCCGAGCGGGGGCGAAAGCCGATTGGACATTTCGGGATCGCCGGTTGCGCAACGCGGAACCGGCCGATCGGAAGGATCGATCGTTCCGTCAATGAACCGCAGATCCGCCATGCCACGGTGCAACAGGAATAGGCCATCCGGGATTCCGGCGGCATTCAACCGAGCAAGCTCCGACTTTGCGAAATCGGTGATCCGCTGGTTCCGTGCCCGCTGGGCGGCGCGGTACCGCGTGATGAACTCCTCGGAGAATGGAGGGCCATTTTTGGGGTTGTAGGGATTGAGGGACTCATCAGTCGCGATGGGATCCTGCTCGTCAATGACCGAGCCATCCATCCAGTTCGTCATCACCTCAGGGCGACCTGAATGTCCGTTAAGGGCAATATAGAGATCTCCCAGAGGCAGATCTTTCAGAGCTTCGCGAATGTCCGGCTTGGCATCCTCGAAAAGCGCGCCCTTGTCCTGCGCTATCGACTGATATGCAGCCATCAGCGAACAACCGCCGGAATTGCCAAGGAGGACGACCGTTTTTACGCCTGCGACTTCGCGGAGCCATTTCACGCCCTGACCGATGTCGACCATTGCGGTCTCAAGCAGGAACTGATCCTCTGCGCCGCGGAAACGCGTGTTCCAGCCGAGGAAGCCAAAGCCGTGGCGCGCAAGCGCATGGCCAAGATAATGTTCGCTATAGTCGGTGCAATAATGGGTCGCGATAAGGGCGACTTCAGGAAGTTTGCCCGCTGGCTTGCGATAGATGCCCTGGCCCGCGTGCGAACCATTCCGGTAACGCGGCGCGCCCACCGAGGGCAAACCGACAAAGATTGAGTCAACGTCCGGATCTGTAAGTTCGGTCATGCCGTGCCTCCATATAGTTATTCAATTGTGTTGCCCGCCTGAAAACCCCGCGCCTTTGGAAGGCGCGGTTTGCGGATGAACCTTCTGCCGCGCCGGAAATGGCGCGATCAGGATTGCGGATGAGGATGGGAGTTTGCGATGTGTCATTACCCCTCCCAGAGTGTGAGCCTGTCACATGCCTGCCCATTCTGTTTCTACAGAAGAAGCGCCCGAAATTCGTTGGGCGGCTAGTCACAGAGATAGGAGGGCGACTCCATCGCCCTTTGGGCAAATGAGCCTTGCCAGGTTATGGCATGACCTGCCGGCTGCAAATAACAGCGAACTATCCTGCCTATCACCTGAAGGCGTTGAGCCTGACGCGCTCTGGTGGACTCCTGTCGGGCACATCGAAGCTCCAAACCAGTTTGAGGAACAGGTGGAAGCCATCGCCTATCAGCCGAAGCTGACATTTCAGGCCTCCACCGCGCCCCGCCCCACCCACTCTGAAAATCCGACGGCGAAGATGCAAGCCGCCCTTAAGACCCTTCAATCCGAACACCCCGACGCACCGATTGAACTGATGCGGGCGATCGGTTGTCAGGCGTTTACGGTCTCGCGTTCACTGGTCCAGCTCGACGCATCATCGGCGGTTGCGGGTTCGTAAGCGGTGTCCGTCTCGTTGAACAGCCGCGTCCAGCCCGCAAACTCCACCTGAATGCCATCGGGATCCAGGAAATAGACCGAGCTGACCCAATTGCTCTCATGCACTTCCTTCAGCGCATTCGGACCCGTGCTCGGCGCCACATCATTATGATGCACGATCTGCGAGCAATTCACGCCCGCCGCCAGCAGCTTCTCCCGATATTCGGGCAGCGCGTCCGCATCCACGTCCAGCGCAATATGGTTCATCGAACCAATCGCGGTCAGCGACAGACCGCCCTGCCCCATCGGATTGGACACCACCGTCACGCCAGGCTGCGCCGGGCCAGCTTCGGGGAACCAGAAGAAAGCAAGCGAAGAACCGCCCATGTCGAAGAAGAAATGCTGGCCATATTTGCCGTTCGGACCCAGCATGCAGGTCTTGATCAGCGGCATGCCCAATATGCCTTCATAAAAGGCCACCGTCCGCTGCATGTCCGAACTCACAAGCGCAATATGGTTGATGCCACGGATATTGAACTTGCTGTTGACCTTGCCCGTCGTCGTCAGTCTGCGGTCCATCTCGCTCTCCATTCACCTCTACAAGCCAGAAAACCCATGCCTGACGCCCAGACAACGCTGCAGACAAAACCACCACGCCACCTTCAACACAAACGCCATCATCACTCTGGTCTACCGCTTCAGGGTATCATTGCATGGCCGGGCGGCGCCATTCACCTTTCGGCAATGGGTTGCGAGTTCGGTAGGCGAACTCGCACTTGAACCAGAGCACCCAAATGGGGGTGGAGGGTGATATTAAGTTATTGATTTTAAAGGAGAATATTTAGTTTTCCGCACGTCTCCGTCTCGGTGCGTATAAACGAGCGGATAAACGGCTTTTGTGACGGCGAAATGTCCCGTCTTCACAAGCACTTCCCGCAACCACTCGATTGGTGCCGGGCCCACCATTTTTCCGGCGTTTAGGCAGAAAAGCAGCGCGAATGTTGCGCTATCTTGTGCGTCACCTCGCGCCCGATATGGCGAAGGTCCCTTTTTGGGTGCTGCCAGGTGCCGGAAGGAGGCGTGTGAGCTTTCCTCCTTCCTTCCAGCCAGCCTTCTAGCGTGCAAAGCCCTGTCATCGATCCCAGAACAGGTTGCGCCTGTTGGCTTTCAGGCGTTTGCGATACATTTCAATGTAAAGCCACAGCCCCGTTCCCGACAGGAACAAGAGGCTTACGCCGCTCAGAATGCTGATTATCGTGCCCAGCCAGCCAAACTGACGGCCGGCATGAATTTCCTGGAGGATCAGATGCCAGCGGCCACCCAATTCTGGCGGCCCCGGCAGTTGCGCGCCCGTCGCCAGATCGATCCGCTTGGGCGTGACTTCTTTGGCGGAGAGATCGGCAAGCACGGCAAAGCCCTTGGTCTCACTACCACCGTAATTAACATGGACTTCAAGCACATGGCGCCCGCTTTGCTGCAATTTTATTCTCTGCAGACCTTCTGTGATGAAAGTGCCGGCGGCTGTTGGATCGGGAAGTTCAGCAGGCTGACGAACCGGCTTTGGCGGCAGTTTGGGACCGCGCCCCAATTCGCCCATCGCCACGGTTTGGTCAATGTGAAGTCCAAGCCCGGTAAGCGCTATAATGATGAGGATGATGCTGGCGACCAGGCCGATCCATCTATGATATTTGCGCAAAGCATTCAAAATTTCTCTCCCCACATTAATATTATTGGATCAACGGAAATTATGTATTTGGATTTTGGTATAAGTTTCAGATAATTTCTAAATATTGCTGGAATTTATCTGGAAAATTCGTAAATTGTCTTGGCGATTGATCGTTTCTCAACGAAATCAGAAAGGAAATCGCTAGAGGCTATCAGTCGGCGGTTGATGGGCCAATTCGCCGTTCGGCAAGGCAGTATTCCGCCATCGGTCTTCGTGGACTGAGCGTTATTGAGATTGCCGGTCCTTTGCCGTTTTTTCAAAGATCGCCAGGCGCCTGCTGATGGTGGGCGAGGCGGCCTAGTGCATTGGCAAGGCTCGTTTGCTCAAAGGGCGATGGCGTTCCCAATTTATCTCTGTGACTAACCTCACGTGCCAAATTTAGGCGCACTTCTCGCAATAATATGACGAGGAGGCGTTTGATCTGGCGGATACTCTGGGAGGGGATAATCATGCTTCGCAAATTCCTATCGACGTCCGCAATCCTTACTGTGTCGGTGTTCGGCGCGGCGGCTGCCTATGCGCAGGAGGCGGCTCCTGCGGAACAGGCGTCGGCCGATAAAGGCGCGAAAATCGAGGATATCGTCGTAACGGCGCAGCGTCAGGCGCAGAGCGTGCAGCAAACGCCGCTCGCCATCACCGCGGTCGGCGGCGACACGCTCAAGGACAGGGGCATTGTCGATATCGACGCGCTCACCCGGTCCATTCCGAACTTCAATTTCTCCCGCGTTGGCAGCGATGCGCGCGTATTCATTCGCGGCGTTGGGCTTGTGGGCAACAGCGCTGCAGGCTTTGACGGCCGCGTCGCAATCTACACCGATGATGTCGTCAATGGGCGCACGCAAGCCGCTCTCGGCTCCCTTTTCGACCTCAACCGTATCGAGGTGTTGCGCGGTCCGCAGGGAACTCTCTACGGCCGCAATGCGACAGCGGGTGCGGTCAACATCATCTCCAATGATCCAACCAACACATTGGATGGATATGCATCGCTCACGGTGGGCAATTATAATCTGATCCGCGCCGAAGGCGCGATCAGCGGTCCGCTTTCCGACACGGTTTCGGCAAGATTGGCCTTTCAGACCAATGATCGCGATGGTTTCGGCAAGAATGTCATGACCGGAAACCCCGTGGACAGCGAGCGCAGCAGGGCGGTTCGCGCCAAGCTGCGCTTTGAACCATCGGAGACCTTCCACTTTACCCTGACCGGCGAATATCGCTGGGAGGATGACAATGCGGGCGGTTACGCTTTCGTCCGGCCGAACCCGTTCCGCGCGGACGTGAATGTCGCCAGGGGCTATGTCCACCCGTCCAACCCGCGCGACCGGGCAGGCGTGGATCAGCAGTTTTTCATGGAGAATTTCGGGCTGACCGGGAACGCTGTTCTCAAGCTCTCCGACAGCCTGGAGCTGACATCCGTTACCGGCTATCGCTATCTGGATCAGGCGAGCATCAGTTCTACCGACAATTCCAATTCACTGGGTACGGCGGTCGACCTCGCCACCGGATCGCGGCAATTGTCGCAGGAATTGCGGCTGGCGCTAAAGAGCGATCTCATCGATCTGGTTGTGGGTGGATTTTATTTCCACGAAAAGAACGACTTCGTTCTGGATGCGGCTGTTTCACCACTCTATTTTGGAGGGGGTCAGTTCCCCCTATATGTGGGTTTCCGTTCCGGTGGCGCGCAGAAAACGAATGCCTATGCGGCCTTCGCCCAGGGGACGCTTCACGTCACCGATAAGCTCGGCATCGATATCGGCGCGCGATACAGCTATGAGAAGCGCAGCATCGATCAATTTAACCTGATCGATTTCGTCAATGTCTTTACGCGCAACCCGGCGCCAGTCGTTGGTTGTCCGGCGCCTGCAGTGGGCGGTTTTGTTCCCGGACGCACTCTTTGCTATCGCACGAGCACGAACAGTGCCTCCTGGTCATCCTTCGACCCGAAGGTCGCGATCCATTACCAGATCAGCGATACCGTCATGGCCTATGCCTCTTATTCCCGCGGTTTCAAAAGCGGCGGATTTGACTTTGGCCAGCTAAGGCCGGCTTTCGATCCTGAGAAGCTGGTCGATTATGAGGGTGGCATCAAGGCCGACCTGTTCGACCGCAGGCTGCGATTGAACCTTGCTGGCTTCTATTATGACTACACCAATCTTCAGTTCAACGTCGTCCGGTTCCTCCCGACGCCTGGAAATATCACCATCAACGCAGCGAAGGCGCGGCTTTACGGCGCAGAAGCCGAGATCACGGTGCTTCCCGTTGATGACCTGAGGCTCGCGTTCAATCTTGCATGGTTGCACAATGAATATCGCGAGTTGACGGACTCTCATCCGGTGACAAATGTGGTGACCAACCTTGCCGGCAATCAGCTTATCTCTGCGCCGAAATATAAGTTGGTCGGTGAGGTCGGTTACACCTTCCATCCAAGCTTTGCTGACATAACGCCGCGCGCGGAGCTTAGCTGGACCAGCAAGCAGCAATTCTCGCATTTCAATCTGGACTATATGTCGCAGCCGTCCTTCTGGGAGTTGAACCTCTATCTGGACGTTGTCCGCCGTGGCGACTGGAAGGTCAGCGCATACGGCCGCAATGTGACCAACAAGCTCTATTATGTCGCCAACTCCATGGCGTCGGCGGTCTACGGATCGTTCATCGTCGGTCAGCCCGCTGCCCCCGCGACATATGGGCTTGCTGTCACCAAATATTTCTAGGGAAAAAGACACATATCCGCCGCCGTTTGTGGCGGCGGATACTCGTCTGATCCCAGCGGTACGCGGCAGGGCACGGCTGCGAGCGCCAGCCAGGCCATCTTCTTCGCGCTGCAAGCTCAGGATGAGATCGCAAATCGGCGGCTCCTGTTTCATCGTCAAGGCGAGGACGGGATTACGAAGGCGATCAAGGACACCCTGCCATATTTCCTGGGAGCAATGGAGGAAGACTATTATCTGAAGCAGCGGCGCTATGATGGTGCCCGCGCGCGGCTGCGTCGGCTGGAACGCGAATTCAGCGAAATCAAGGCGCTCACAACCGAGGCGACCACCGGCGCCGAGCGGCTATTTCGCGATGCCAAGCGCGTCGGACTGATAGCGAGCGAGGTGGTCAGTCAGGATACGCAGCATTTGCGCGAGCTCTTGGCTTCGGCCGCCGCCCCGCGTCCGCGTGACTATGCGGAAACCGACAGCGGAGTCGACATGTCGGATCTCGAGGAGAAGCGCCGTGATCTTCGAGCAAGCCTCCAGGAAGTTCGCGATGAGCTCAATGATTATAATCGTCTAGAGCGCGAAGCAGATGATTTTAGCAGAGAGGCCAATGAACAGTCCGCTCGGCTTGCGTCTATCGGCCTCCTGCGATCGACGGATGCCCAAACCCATGCCTGTCCTCTGTGTGACAGCGAGCTCCCGGTGGCCGTACCGAAAGTCGATGCCATAGCTGCATCGCTTGCGAGAATTGGCAATCAGCTCTCCACGGCACGGCGCGATGCACCGCGGATTCAAGCGCATGTACTGAAATTGGAGGAAAGACGCGGCGCCATTGATAGCCAACTCAAGGCCGTCCAGCAGGAAATTGGGGATCGGATAGCGGCTAATGAGCGACTGCGAGTTGAGCAGGACCTCTTTACGGAGCAGGCGCATATTGCCGGGCGGATCAGCTATTATCTCGAAAATGCACAAGCTGTCTGGACTTGTAACGGTTTTGTGCCGGTCACCTATCTCATTATGCCACCTTGGCTTCGAACGCGAGCGGGCTGATGCCGCCTAGATATGAATGGCGGCGACGGGTGTTGTAGAAGCCATTGATGTACTGAAAGATGGCGGCTTCTGCCTGACGCCGCGTCGGCCAGCTCTGCCGCCAGATGAGTTCCGCCTTCAGGGATTTGAAGAAGGTCTCGACGGACGCATTGTCGTAGCAATTTCCCTTGCCGCTCATTGATGGACGCAGGCCATAGGCCTGCAGCTTTTTCTGATAGTCGTAGGAGCAATATTGGCTACCGCGATCCGAATGGAAAAGGCAGCCCTCGGGAGGCTGGCGCAGGCGCACCGCCATATCCAGCGCCCTGATCGCCAGGTCTTTCTTCATCCTGTCGCTGACTGCCCAGCCTACGACGCGACGGCTATGCAGATCGAGAATGACGGCAAGGTAGAGCCAGCCTTCGGACGTCCAGATATAGGTGATGTCGCCGGCCCATTTACGGTTGGGCGCATCTGCGGCAAATCGCCGTCCAGCCAGTTCGCTGCGACACCCAGGCGATGGTGGCTGTCAGTCGTAACCTTGTGCTTGCGCGTGCGGACTGGCTTGATCCCGTTGATCTTCATCAGCCGCCCGACCCGGCGCTCGCCAACATCGAGCCCTACCTCCTTCAACTCCATCGTCATGCGAGGACGGCCGTAGCTGCCAAGGCTCAGCCTGTACTGTTCCCGGATATGGGCCAGCACTTTCATATCTGTCCGCTCCCGCCTGCTGATCGGGCGCGAGCGCCAGGAACGATAGCCGCGTTCACTGACATCCATGACACGGCAGAGCAGTTCAACGGGCCACCGGTGCCGCCAGCTATGCACAAATGCGAACTTCACGGCCTTTGGCTCGCGAAGAACTGCGTGGCCTTTTTTAGCACTTCCCTCTCCTCCCGCAGCACACGGTTCTCAAGGCGAAGGCGTTCATTCTCACGCGCCAGATCTGCCTGCGGCGCTGAAACCAGATCACTGGGCCGATACTGCGATACCCACTTGCCCAGCGTCGACTTCCCTATCCCCAAATCCGATGCAACCCGATCGCGCGGCAACCCGCTGGTCAGCGCGATCCGTACCGCCTCTTGCTTGAACTCTTCTGTATGCTTGATCATCTCGTCGGTCTCCTGTTGCGAGCTCTAATCGCTCAGGTGACCGGCGCAAAACCGTTACAAGTCCAGACCGCCCGGATGTAGTTGCGAACGCGCTTGGCCGTCTCGATCGAACCGCGCGCTTCGATTTTCCGGAGGACACGCAGGACGTCCGTGGCTTCGATTTCAGCGATGGGGACATTCCCGAAGGCCGGATAGACATCTCGTTCGAATCGATTGCGCACGCGTTTCGCGTTGGACTCCGACCAGAGGGGCGCATGCTCCTCGAGCCACTCTTCTCCCAGCTTTCGAAAAGTCGCTTCGGCACCGCGGATATCCTCCTGGCGCTGGCGCTTTCGCTCCCATCCGGGGTCTTTGCCGGAGAGGACCACTCGCTTCGCATCGTCGCGCGCGAGCCTCGCTGCGGCGAGGCCGAGATCGGGGTAGCGCCCGAGTGTGAGGACCTTCTCCCTTCCCTTGTGTCGATAGCGGTAGTGCCAGGTTTTTGTACCGAAGCTCGAAACCTGGAGGGAGAGGCCGTGGCCGTCGGTCAGTTTGTAGTCTTTGGAGGCTGGTTTTGCGTTCTTTACGTCGTTGATGTTGAGGCTCACGTTTATACGCTTTCTGGCGCCGTCTACCCCCTCATTTATACGCACGAGTCGTGCGTGCTCCTGACATCTTATGGTGGCATATGGTTGAACATCGGTCGGTAAACCCTTCTAATTGAAGGGTTTACCGATACCATATGGCGCCGATGAATTGAAGCGCTGGTGGGCCCGGCAGGACTCGAACCCGCAACCTAGCCGTTATGAGCGGCCAGCTCTAACCGTTGAGCTACAGGCCCCACCTGTGCAGCATACTGCCGGGCGGGCAGTAGCCGAGGGTCAGGCCGCTTGGCAAGCCGCTTGGTCACCGATTTGGGCGCGCGGCGGAACGGCTGCGAGAAACCGGGCCAAAGTGGCGGGGCGGACGCCGCGTTGGTCGAGATGCTCCAGAACAATCTCCCACCACTGGTAGAAGGCGCTAAGTTCGGCGGCATCACGCACATAGGGCGTATGTCCGGGTTCCAGCGTCGGCGAGTGAAAGCTGAGATTGATAACCCGCGTGCCGGTTTCGAGCAGCGCGTCGATCGCCTCGCAGGCATCGCGCGCCGGCACGCCCTCCGGCGTCAGGGGCACGCGGCTGAGCAACCGGGCGCGCGCCAGCGCGGCGCGCATCGGTCCCATTGCATGCGCCGCCCAATAGAGCGACTGCCCTGACCCGCGCAGCAGGCCGGTAAAGGCCGTGGACAGCGGTAACTCTATAAGATTGCGCTCCGGCCCCGCCCAGAAGGGACCAAGCGGCATGCCGTAGAAATCCGGGCCATGGTCGGCGGAATAATCAAAACGGCTCCGCACGGACGTATCCAGACGGAAACCCATTTCCTCCAGCAGCCGCGCCGTGTTCGGCCCGGCGCCATACCGGCCGGCGCGATAGGCGATGGGCGCCTGACCAAATGCAATATGAATGCGGTCCCGCAAGGCTTGCAGCTTCGCGCGCTCCACATCCTCCGGCAGGAACCCTGCGTAGCTGTTGGCCCGGTTCACATCCTCAACAAAGGGCGGATTGACCCATGGGTGAAGATGCGCGCCGATATCGGCCGATCCGTCCGACACCCACTCGCTCATCATCGCAACGACCGCTTCATTATCCAGCATTGGATAATCAGTGACATAAATCGGCTTTACACCGGCGGCCGCGAAATACGCCTGGCCCTGTTCCAACCCCTTCAGGGCCGTGACGGTATGCGCTGTGCGGCTGAAAGGCGCATCCCAGTCAAACTCCTCCTCGGTATCGACGAAAAGGAGGAAGCGCGTCCCGAAGGTGCGATCCAGTTCGATAATGTCTTCGGCTGCGGGCGGATGAAGCAGATTGCCGTCGGGGATATGTGAATGCATGCCAGAGTCGATACCGGCAAATGGTTGCCATTGCGTTTGCAAGGGCGCCCTGTCGTGCATGTCAGGAAATATCCGGCCCGTCGTCGGGAGCGACGGCCACTGCCGGCATGGCCAGCAAAAACCGTCCGCCGTCAATGTCCAGGCTGCCCGCGCTGCTGGCGGCCAGGCTGCGGATCAACCGCAGCGAAAAGCCAAGGCCGAGCAGCGGACCATCGGGCCAATCGCCATCGGGCCCATAGCCGGGATCGAGGAGTTGCACTTCATCCATCCCAGCCAGCGTCGAGGGACGATCCATCGCCAGGATGACGCGGCCGGACCCGCTATCCGGCTGGAACCAGCAGGAGCCGGTGATGGGTTCGCCTTCCGGCGCGACTGATATCAGCGTCCGCAGCAGATGCTGAACCATGCGCTCCGCCTGGATCGGATCAAGGCGCGCCTGGGGCAGCCCTTCGGCAACAGAAATGGTGATTGGGCGCGTTTCCTTGCCGCGATCGACCCGGAACCGGGTGGCTATCCGCGCGATCAGCAGCGCTGCATCAACCGGACGCGGCTCCACGACATCCTCGCCGCGCGAAACGCGCGCTGCAAGGTCAAGATCATCAAATGCAGAGAGCAGGCGGCGCGCGTCGCCCATTATCTGCGACGCCATGTCGCGATACTGCCTGCCCGCCGGGCCAAAAAGCTGTTGCTCGATGATTTCGGCAAAACCAAGGATCGCGTTGAGGGGGGTGCGCAGTTCATGCACCAGTTGCCGCACCGAATCCGCGGATAAGCCGCCCAGCGCCAGCTTGTCCCCATCGGACGTCGCAGGCACCTCATGCAGGTGTGGCCTGCGCGCCTGCCCCCGGAAGCCCTGGAACCGCCCGGTTTGCGAATCGAAGAAGGGAACGGCGGACAACCGCCATTCACCGGCCAGCACGCCATCCACGATCGTAAACCGGCCGTGCTGAAACCCGCTTCGGCGGGAAAATGCGCCGGATACATGCGCGTCGGGGCCGCTTCCGCCGGGCAAGGCGGGGTCGGCAATGCTCAAGCCGATCAGCGCCGCGCGGGGACCTTCATCCACCCAGGTAATTGCGCCGTTCAGATCCGTCTCAAAGCTGAACCGGCGTAGCGGCGCGGCTTCGGCCGGGCGCAACGCGGCGGGGGCGGCTTCGCCAGCCTTCTGCCTACTGGTGCTGGTATATTCTTCGATCCGGTCGACAAGACGGCGAATCTGGCTTTCGTCTTCGACCGGCGGCGCAGCGGGAGAAACGAGGGAAATATCTGGTTTGACCGCTGTCGGCGTAACCGGAACGGATTCCTCCACGCCTTCGCTGGTCAGCAGCAGGTCGGCCTGGCCAAACGCCTTCAGCGCCCGGACGGTTTCCGGCCCCAAATCTCTGCGGTTGCGAAGTATGCCGCGCGCCGTTGGTCCCAAAGTGGAGAGCAGGTCCGGCCAAATGTCGTCGGGCAGGCGCGCACGCGCCATCGCCGCAGCGCAGATAGACGGCCGGTCGTCAGCGAAAAAGCGGATGAGAGACGGCGAACGAAGCCGTGTCCCCAGCTCGACAACCGTGGATATGCGTTGCGTTTCAGTCACTTTGGAGCGGAGCGAATCAAGGCGGTCAAGCAACGCATCCCGTTCATTCGCGGGCATGGCGGGCTGGCCCGGCCGGTCATTTTGCGCCAGCAAATCCACGCACTGACGCCAAAGCGTTACCGCTCCGGGGCCGCTCCGTTTTTCTGCGGCCAGTACCGTCTGCATAAGATCATTGAAACGCACGCGAATCCCCGGTGAAAGCTTTTGATTTGATGCTTCCTTGCCAAGTGAATTAAGCTGCGCTGCGGTAAAGGGAAAGCGACGATGCGGTCCCAAAATCGGTCGTCGCATAGTGGGACAATTGCATTATAGTGCAATAATATTATGATGCTGGGCACATCTAGGAAAGGAAATTGTCGGCGAATGGCAGGTTCGAACATTGACGACATCGACATGCAAATTCTGGCAGAATTGCAGGATGATGGCCGGATGACAAATGTCGATCTTGCGAAGAAGGTCGGCCTTACCGCCCCACCCTGTTTGCGCCGGGTCAGGGCGCTGGAGGACAGCGGCACGATCCGCTCCTATCATGCCGACGTCGATGCAGCCTCTCTGGGCTTTACCATCACTGTATTCGCCATGGTCAGCCTGAAAAGTCAGGCGGAAGACGACCTGAAAGCATTTGAGGATCATGTCGCCGCGCTGCCTGAGGTGCGGGAATGCCATATGCTGAACGGAGAGATAGACTTCATTTTGAAGGTCGTTGCGCGCGACCTTCAAAGCTTCCAGCAATTTCTGACCTCGAAGCTCACTCCAGCGCCGAATGTGGTGAGCGTCAAAACGTCGCTCACCATTCGGACCTCAAAAAGCTCGCCCGGCGTACCGCTACGCTAGGCCAAGCATTTCAGGATGTCGGCGCGGACATGGCGGGCGTAAGGCCGGTTTTGGCCTGCGCCTGCTGATCCACCCAGACATTCCAGAAACCGGCGACATTCGTCCAGTTTCCGCCAGCCTGCGCCAGAGCCGCCTTCCCGCCCGGCAGATCGCCAGACCGCGCCAGCGCTACACCCAACCGGCCGTTGACCCGCGTGGGATCTACCCCACCCTTGGACAAGGCGAGGCGATACTGCTCCACCGCTTGCGGATATTGGCCCAGCGAGAAATAGACGTCACCCACTTCCAGCGCAGCCATGCCGTTCGATGCAGCCTTGGCCTTCTTGACCTGCGCCGGCAGGGCGGCGATCGTCTTGGGCGCCTTGACCTTCACGGTCTTTAGCAGCTTGGTGGTTTCCACCTCGGTAGCGTCCAGTTTGCCTGCCGTCCGGCCTGCGTCGATGACCGCCTTGGCTTCCGCATCATATCCGGCTGCCGACGCCAGCGTGGAATAGCTGCGATAGTCTCTCTCGCTTGCCATGGCTCCGGTCGCAGCCTGAAGGCGATACAGGTCAAGCTGCAGTTGCGGGTCGACACCGGGAGCAGTCAGATAATTGGCGAGGCAGGAACGCCAGTTGCCCTCGCTCGGATAGGCCCGGAGCTTGCGTTCGCACCATTTGGCGACTTCGCCCCAGCTACCCTGCTTGTACGCAACCCCGATCGCCCGGTCATACCAGGTGGCGGGCACCGGTTTGCCGGCCGCCTTCTGCTGTTCCATGGCCTGATCCACCAGCGCCAGCCCTTCAGTGGGCTTGCCCGATTTGATCAGGATATCGGCGAGCAGCACGGTGCTTTCGGTGGTGTTATACCCCATCTGCCGCGCATAGTTGATCTGCGCCAGCGCATCATTGAATACGCCCAGATAATAGGAATAATAAGCAGCCAGATAGCGCAGATACGGCTCCTGCCCCGCAGGAACGGCCTTGCTTTCCAATATGTCCGTCAGAGCCTTACGCTTGGCCTGCGGGTCACCACGCTTGGCGGCGACCTCCATGCGAAGCGCAGCCGCCGTGTAATTTTCCAGCGGGTTGGACGGCAGCAGCGCAGAAACCTGCGCCGCTGCTCCATTTACGTCGCCTGCATCAAGCGCCGCGCGCGCCTGACCCGCCGCAACCCGGAAACTTCCGGTCATCAGCGCATCGGTCGGCTTGTCACGCGCAGCGATGCCTTGCGTTGCCGGAACCATGGCCATCGCCGCCGCGATAACCAGGCCACCGCGGCGGACTAAGGCGCGCATCTCAAGCTGCCTGCTTGGTGGACAACCAGAGCAGCCAATATTCGGCGATCGACTTTCGCGCGCCAGTCGTCACCTGCTCGAACGCAGACTTCGCGCCAGCGGCGTCGCCCGACAGCGCCAGGGCGATACCAAGCCGGGTGTTGACTTCGCCCGCATCGACGGAACCCTTCTGCAGGGCGGTGCGATACAGCGAGATCGCCTTGGCATAGTCCTTATAGCCAAGATAGGCATCGGCAGTGGATGCCGCCGGCCGGCCAGTCGGTGCCTTGGCTGCGCTTGCCTCGCCTGCCGCCAGGGAAGCCTTGTCCTTGGCGATACCCTCGTTCGCCTGACCATAATAATCGGCGAACTTGGCAGGCGCGATCTTGCCCGCAGCGCGGCCTTCCTCAATCACGGACTTCACCTCGCCCAGCAAGCCGGACTTGCTGGCGATATCGATATATTCGCCATAGGCGCCTTCGCTCTGGAAGGAACCGGTCTGGCGCATCAGGCGCAACAGATCGAGATTCTCGCCACGCGTGATCGTCTTGTTCGTATCCTGGAAGGTGCGGAGCAAATTGCTCCAGTTCTTGCCCGAAGGATTGGCCATCAGGTTCTGCTTCGACCAATCGGCCGCGTCCGGCGACCCGGAAACATAGGCAATGGTGAAGCCGCGCTCCATCCAGGCCGCAGGAACCGGTTTGCCCGCCGCCTTCTCTACCTCGATCGCCTTCTTGAGCGGGGCCAGACCCTGCTGGGCAACCGGCTTGGACGCAGCATTCAACTGGCCCGTGCCGCCGCTGGCGACGATCGCCTTCTGGAAATAGCTCTCGGCCAGAAGCAGCGGAGAGGAGCTGCCTTCATATCCTGCGTCGGTGGCCTTCTGAAGATAGGGAATGGCGTCATCATAATCCTTCGCATCATAGGCGAGCTTGCCCGCGAAGAAATTGAACTTGGCTTCGTCCGGACCAGCGGTTCCCGTCGCCAGCATCTGCTTGATGCCATCGCGCTGCTTCGCGATGTCGTTGGTGCCGGTGCCGAGCTGCAGCACATAATATCCGACCATATATTTGTCGTCGGGGCTGGTCGCGGCCGCTTGCGCCTCGCCGAGAGCGGCGGCGAGGGCCGCATAATCCTTGGCCTGCGCGGCCTTATCAAGCGGCTGGGCCTTTTCCACAAAAGCCTTGCTGAAATTCCGCTTGGGCGCTGCGGGTTCCTTTTCCTTCTTCGCGGCGAATGCCGGCGTGGCGACTGTCGCAGAACCGGCGACGGCAAGCATCAGGCCGAGAACTACGGGGGAAACAAGACGCATGGTTAATCTCCTCTCAGGGCAGCGGACCGGCACCGTCCTGCTCCGGGGGTTGGAGCTAGGCAGTGGACGGTGAACAACTGTTGAACAGCCATATAGATGCGCAATTCCGGCCTGTCATAAGGAAGTGAACGGTCCATCGCTGCACAGCAACGGTTCGTCGGCAGCGTAACACATCAGCATTCTTTGCCCGTGCGCGCGCGTATGCGCGCGAGGGGTGACAGGGGTGTTTCGCTGGTCTAGGGGAAATGCAGCAACGCTTGCACCCTTAATCCAGATAAAGAGAATTGCCCTTGAGCACCGACGAGCTTCTCGCCGATCCTTCGGATATCAGCCCGATCAATATCGTCGACGAGATGAAGGCGAGCTATCTCGACTACGCCATGTCCGTCATCGTCAGCCGCGCCCTCCCGGACGTGCGCGATGGCCTGAAACCCGTCCATCGCCGCATCCTTTTCGCCGCGCAGGAATCGGGGTTCGTCTACAACCGTCCTTACCGCAAGTCGGCGCGCCTCGTGGGCGAGGTGATGGGTAAATATCACCCGCACGGCGACAGCTCGATTTACGACGCATTGGCCCGCATGACCCAGGACTGGTCGATGCGCGTGCCGCTTATCGACGGCCAGGGCAATTTCGGATCGATGGACCCCGATCCCCCTGCCGCAATGCGTTACACCGAAGCGCGCTTGGCGAAGGTGGCGAACGCGCTGCTTGACGATCTCGACAAGGATACCGTCGATTTCACGCCCAACTACGACGCATCGGAAAGCGAGCCTCAGGTTCTGCCCGCGCGCTTCCCGAACCTGCTGGTCAATGGCGCGGGCGGCATTGCCGTCGGCATGGCGACAAACATCCCGCCGCATAATCTGGGGGAGGTCATCCGCGCCTGCCTCGCCTATATCGACAATCCCGGCGTCACTGTGGACGACCTTATCGCCATCGTGCCCGGCCCCGATTTCCCGACATCGCCCCTGATCCTGGGCCAGTCCGGCGCGCGCAGCGCCTATCACACCGGCCGCGGCTCCATCATGATGCGCGCCCGGCATGAGGTTGAGGAAGGCCGCGGAGACCGGCGCTCCATCATACTTACCTCAATCCCCTATCAGGTCGGCAAGAACGGCCTTGTGGAAAAGATCGCGGAAGCCGCCAAGGAAAAGCGGATCGAGGGAATCAGCGACATTCGCGACGAATCGAACCGCGAAGGCGTTCGGATCGTCCTTGACCTGAAGCGGGATGCAACGCCCGATGTGGTGCTGAACCAGCTCTGGCGGAACACCCCCGCCCAGTCGAGCTTCCCGGCCAACATGCTCGCCATCCGCGGCGGCCGGCCGGAGCTGCTGAACCTGCGCGATATCATCGAGGCTTTCGTCAAGTTCCGCGAGGAAGTGATCACTCGCCGCACCAAGTTCGAGCTGAACAAGGCGCGTGAGCGGGCGCATATCTTGCTGGGCCTCGTCATCGCGGTCACCAATCTGGACGAGGTCGTTCGGATCATCCGGGGATCATCCAGTCCGGCCGAAGCGCGAGAAGCGCTGTTGAACCGCGAATGGCCGATCGCGGAGATCGCGCCCTATATCCGGCTGGTCGAGGCGATCGACACGGATGTTACTGGCGACAGCTATCGCCTCACCGAAATTCAGGTCCGCGCAATCCTCGACCTGCGGTTGCATCGCCTGACCGCTTTGGGCCGGGACGAGATCGGCAATGAACTGGCCGGACTCGCCACCGCCATCACCGAATATCTCGCCATTCTGGGCGATCGCGTGAAACTATACGCAGTCATGCGGGAGGAATTTGAGGCGATCGAGAAGGAGTTTGCCACGCCCCGCCGGTCGGAGATCGCTCCGGCAGCCGATGGCATCGATGACGAGGACCTGATCGAACGTGAGGACATGGTCGTCACTGTCACGCATCAGGGCTATATCAAGCGAACGCCGCTCGAAACCTTCCGGGCGCAGGCGCGTGGCGGCAAGGGCCGTTCGGGCATGGCCACCAAGGATGAGGATGCCGTCACCAACCTGTTCGTGACCAGCACCCACACGCCGGTCCTGTTCTTCTCCACCCATGGCAAGGCATACCGCATGAAGGTGTGGCGCCTGCCGGAGGGCGGGCCGGCCACGCGGGGCCGGCCAATGGTCAACCTTCTGCCGCTGGCGGCGGGAGAAACCATCTCCACCGTCCTCCCGCTTCCGGAGGACGAAGCCGAGTGGGCGAAGCTCCATATCATGTTCGCTACAGCCAGGGGTTCGGTGCGCCGCAACTCGATGGATGCCTTCACCAGTGTCCGTGCGGCGGGCAAGATCGCCATGAAATTTGACGAGGGCAGCGACGACCGGCTCATCGGCGTTGCGCTGCTCGATGAGACAAACGACGTGCTGCTCGCCACGCGTCAGGGCAAGGCGATCCGCTTCTCCGCAACGGATGTCCGGGAGTTCCAGAGCCGCGATTCGACCGGCGTACGCGGCGTGACGCTCAAGGACGGGGATGAGGTCATCTCGCTCTCGATCCTTGGCGGCTTCGACGCCACGCCGCAGGAGCGCGAGGATTATCTGCGCGCCGCACCGTGGAAGGAGAATGAGAACGTCCCGGCCCTTTCGCCCGAACGGATGAAGGAATTTGCCGATGCGGAGCAGTTCATCCTGACGGTCTGCGCCAATGGCTATGGCAAGCTCTCGTCCGCTTATGATTATCGGCGCACCAATCGTGGCGGTCAGGGCATCACCAATATTGACAACATCGCACGCAATGGCTCCGTCGTGGCGAGCTTTGCAGTCGTCCATGATGACCATCTGATGCTGGTCACAGACCAGGCCAAGCTGATCCGCATGGGCCTTTCCAGCATGCGTGTCATCAGCCGCAACTCGGCTGGCGTCCGCCTGTTCAATGTCGCCAATGACGAGCATGTGGTAAGCGCCGCCCGCATCGAGGAAAGCGACGACGCCGAGGAAGAAGCAACGACGGAAGCCTGATCGGTGGCAGAGCTGTTCGCCTACAAGATTCTGACGCGGGAGCAATTTGCCGCCCTGCGTACAGACGGCATATTCGCCGGAGCGCCGGTCGATCTGGCCGACGGCTACATCCATATGTCCACCCGCGCGCAGGCCGCCGAAACCGCTGCGAAGCATTTTGCCGGCCAGGATGATCTTGTTCTGGCGATGGTCGACCTCTCCTCCCTGGGCGACGGGGTGAAGTGGGAGGAATCGCGGGGCGGTCAGCTTTTTCCGCATCTTTACGGCGATTTGCCCCTCGCGGCCGTGACGACGCATGCTAGGCTGCGGATCGGCGCGGACGGGAAACATGAGTTCCCCGCCGGCTTCTGACGCCGTCCGGGAGGGGATCATGGCTGAATTTGAGATATTGGCGTCGGGATATCGTTTCGTCGAAGCCCCCCGCGTGGACGGCAATGATATTCTCTATTTCGCAGACCTGCTCGGCGGCGGCGTGCACCGCCGGGATTCGCAGGGCTGCAAACCCGTCCTGCCCGGCCGGATGTGGGTCGGCGGCGTTCTCATGAATGCGGACGGCCGCATCATCTGTTCAGGCAAGGGCGGTCTTGTCATTGCCAACCCCGACACCGGAGATGCCGCAGATCTTCTGACGGAAATCGACGGTGAGCCAATCATCGCCGTGAACGATATAGAGGCTGCATCGGACGGCGGACTCTATGGCGGCACTATCGACTTCACCGCCGCTTTTGAAACCCATCAGCCGCTTTCCCCCGGCAAGCTTTTCCACCTGTCGTCAAATGGACAGACGACCATATTCCGCGATGACGTCTTCGCCTCCAATGGCATCAGCTACAGCCCGGATCGCGGCACCCTCTATCATTCGGAGACATCCGTCGGCATTTGGGCATGGGATATCGGGCAGGACGCCATGCTCGCCAATGGCAGGATCATCATCGAAGTCGAGGACAGCGACGGGCTGGCCGTCGATACAGATGGCGGCATCTGGGTGGCCTGCTACCAAAGCGCAGAGGTGATCCGCTACATGCCGGGCGGTCAGGTGGACCGGCGCATTCCCTTGCCCTTCCCCAATATCATCAGCCTGGATTTCGGCGGTCCGGGCGATCGCTGGCTCTATGTTTCGACCGGCGGTCAAAATGCCGAGGGAGAGCCTGTGGGCGGCGTCATCCGGTTTGACACCGGTATCCGCGGCATCCGTTCCGCAACCGCGCGATTTGGCCAGACAATCTGACGCTTCATTCCGGCGCGTGGCACACCGCCTCGATATTCATCCCATCCGGGTCCAGAATGAACGCCGCATAATAATGGGCGTGATAATGCGGCCTGACGCCGGGCGCCCCGTGATCCTTGCCGCCCGCCGCCAGCCCTGCGGCGTGAAATGCGTCGACCAACGCCCGGCTTTCCACGGCAAAGGCGATATGCGTGCCTTCGCCGACCCGTTCATTGTCGCCGATCCAGAAATAGGGCTTGTCGGCATGGCCATATCCAAAGGCCGTTCCACCGCTCTCGGTGACCTCTCCGGCTATTTCCATGATCATGCGAATGCCAATCGCGCCAAGCAGGGCGTCGTAGAAACTGCGGGACCGGTTGGCATCGGCGACCGCAAAGCCGATATGGTCGATCATCTCAATTCTTTCCCTATGGCATGGAACTGTCCTACAGGGCCGGTTCTCGTCCGCATCATACATGCATAACCGGTGACTTTCGAAAATGACCCATGCTCTCCCCCAAGTCCATATTATCGGCGGAGGCCTGGCCGGGTCGGAAGCGGCATGGCAGCTCGCCCAGGCCGGCGTGCAGGTGCGCCTTTCGGAGATGCGCGGCGGCGGCGACATGACGCCCGCCCACCAGACCGATGGTCTCGCCGAAATGGTTTGCTCCAACAGCTTCCGTTCCGATGATGGAGATCGCAACGCGGTCGGCTTGCTCCATCGGGAGATGCGCGCGCTTGGATCGCTAATCATGCGTGAGGCGGACAAAGCGAAGGTTCCAGCCGGATCGGCTCTGGCAGTCGACCGCGACATATTCTCCGAAGGCGTAACCCGCGCCTTGATGGAGCATCCCAATGTCGAGATCGTCCGTGAGCGCATCGACACCCTGCCCGCCGAGGGGCTGACGATCGTGGCGACCGGACCGCTGACCGCCATGACTCTCGCCGGCAGCATCGGCGCGGCGACGGGCCTTGAGTCCCTCGCTTTCTTCGACGCAATCGCCCCCATCATCCACCGTGACAGCATAGATATGGACATTTGCTGGATGGCGAGCCGATGGGACAAGGTTGGGCCGGAAGGCGACGGCAAGGATTATATCAATTGCCCGATGAACCGGGAGCAATATGCCGCCTTTCACCAGGGATTGCTCGATGGCGAAAAGACGGAGTTCAAACAGTGGGAAAAGGACACGCCCTATTTTGAAGGGTGCATGCCGATTGAGGTGATGGCTGCGCGGGGTCTGGACACGTTGCGGTTCGGGCCGATGAAACCGGTCGGCCTGGACGACCCCCGCACTGGCCGCTGGCCGCACGCCGTGGTGCAGTTGCGGCAGGATAATGCCCTGGGCACGCTATGGAACATGGTCGGATTCCAGACCAAGCTGAAGCATGGGGCGCAGATCGCGTTGTTCCGCACCATTCCCGGACTGGAGAAGGCCGAATTTGCCCGGCTGGGCGGCCTGCACCGCAATACCTTCATCCAAAGCCCAAAGCTGCTCGACAATGAATTGCGCTTGAAAGCCGCCCCTCACATCCGCTTCGCCGGTCAGATCACGGGATGTGAGGGATATGTGGAGAGCAGCGCCGTTGGGCTGCTTGCCGGGCTATACGCCGCCGCCGAGCTGGCGGGCCGGAAAATCTCGTCGCCGCCATCCACAACAGCGCTTGGCGCGCTGCTGGGCCATATTACCGGTGGCGCAGAGGTGGAAAACTATCAGCCGATGAACGTGAATTTCGGCCTTTTCCCGCCAATGGACGATGTTCGTAAAAAGCAGCGGAAGGAAGCCATGACCTCGCGGGCAGGCGCTGCCCTGGCGGAATGGATCAAGCAAACCCCCATTAAGACGCCAGCCTAACAACCGCATTTCGGATCAGGTTTCGGCTTCGGCGCCGTCTTGGCGAACTCCGCTGGCGTGACCCGTCCGTTCCCGTCGCCGTCAGCAGCGGCAAAGCGTTCTCCGGTCGCAACGGCCCATTCCTCGAATGACAGCAGATTATTGCGATCGGTATCGAGCTGCCTGAACGCCTTGACCCGGCTGGCCATCATCTCGTTGCGCGTGATGATGCCGTCCCGGTCCCTGTCATAACGGTGGAAACGCCGTTCCTCGCGGCTCTCCGGCGTCGCGCTCGCCGGCATTGGCAGCGCTTCGCCAATGGCGTTCGGGTCTCCTACGGGGATCGTATCCGGCGCGGCCTTGTATGCGGCAACGGGTGGCGCGGATTCCTGCTCGACGGCCGCGCGGCCCTGCCACCAGAAAAGCCCGGCTGCGACCATCAATAATCCGGCCATGCCACCCGCCAGAATCCGGCTCATATGATTATCCCCCGAAGGATTTCTCATATGCCGCATGACAGAGAAAGCCAACGGTCACCGGCCAAACAAAGCAATCCGCACCAAATGGAAATACATGCCAGGCGTGAGCGATCCAGGCGCAGCCCTGTCCCGCAGGATATCGTGGCGGGCAAGACCGAGGGCGATCTTCTGCGCCTTCCATGCGCCAGGCCACGGCAGCCCCTTGGTAGCAGGCAGATAATCACGCGCCAGCACGATGGCCCGATCGACGGTCGCCCCGCTGGTCACATGCCCCGACAAGTCCCAAAGCGCCCAGACAGCGCCAGCATTTTGCAGCAGCGCCGATGGATCATCCGGCTCCCCGGCCAAGGCCGAAAATAGCCCGCCACCCCGCCGCTCCGCAAAGGCTCTGAGCGCTTCATCACCCGGCGTGTCCGGTCCGATCAGTTCCTCCCATCCATCGATCATGGCAAGGCATCCCTTGCCCGCAGCCATTCCGGCGGCGCGCCACGCATCAACCAGCGGATCGCCGCGCCCCTTTGCCTGCGCCGCGTCGGTAAGCACCTCATGCCACCAGGTCAGGCGCATCTGTCCGATCACCGGTTCTCTTGTCGTCCGCACAATATCCGCCAGTCGCGCATCAAAGGCCCAGATCAGGCGATGTCTTGCCGCATCCCGGCCGCCATAGGCCGACAGCAAGCGCGCCAGCGGCACAATCTCCAACCCATCCTCATCCATTCCCGCCGCCCGGAATCTCTGTCTTTAGGGTGGAATTAACCATGTCGCTGTAGGCGTCCTTAACTACTTCTGATGCATGGGAAGCGGTGGTTTCGCCCTGTGGGGGGGCGCCCAGGCTTTTGGGTGAGACTGTCTATGACGAAAAACGGTCACGTTTTGAAGGGATTCCTTGGCCGCCTGCTGCAAAGCCAGGCCGGCAACGTCCTTGCGATGGTCGCTGCAGGAGTCTTCCCCATGCTTGGCCTGCTCGGCGGCGGCATCGACATGAGCCGCATTTTTCTTGCCAAGAACCGGCTTCAGTTCGCGTGCGATTCCGGCGCTCTCGCCGGACGCAAGATGATGGGCGGCGGCGCGTGGTCGGCAAACAGCAACAAGGCCAACACCACGGCGGAAAATATCTTCAACGCCAACTTCGTCAGCGGGGCCTATGGCACCAGCGGCCTGACCAAGGCGTTTTCCGAAGATGCCGGCAATGTGACCGGCACGGCATCGGTTGTCGTTCCGATGATGATCATGAAAGTGTTCGGCTTCACGAACAAGACGATCAACGTCACCTGCTCGGCGGAAATGCGCATCCCGAACACGGACGTCATGTTCGTGCTCGACACCACCGGTTCGATGGGCAGCAAGGCCAACTCGTCGGATTCGATGACCAAGATCAACGGTCTTAAGCTCGCGGTGAAATGCTTCTATGAGGCGCTGGCAAAACTCGACATCAACGACGCGAACTGCGGCAGCACGCCATCGGGCGGCAACAGCGCGAATGTTCAGTTGCGCTTCGGCTTCGTCCCCTATTCGTCGAACGTGAATGTCGGTGGGCTGCTCAGCAACGACTGGATAGCCGATAATGCTGATTATCAGTCCCGTGAATCTAATCCTGACGGAGGTTGGGTTTACTACAGCGGAGATTCAACAACAACAACATACGCTTCAAATCAGAATAGTTGTAATCCACCTGCCAATACCAAAACAACGGTAGACAATTCTCCATCATCAGGATTTCGGACCACCAATGGTGATTGGTATAGTTGCACTTATAGCGGTTGGACAGGTAAATATACTGTCTATCAAAATCGTTACACTAATTATGTCGAGCAACCGACATACGCCTACACATATCGAAAAAAGACGTTTGATGTGAGCGCATTGAAAGCGGGCGGCTATAGTTGGAACAGTTCGGTCAACCTGCCGATCGGCTATGCCAATGCGATGACCTCCGTCGCCTGGGACGGCTGCATCGAGGAGCGCCAGACCTGGAAGAACAACGACGGCAACGCCACGGACGACTATAGCCCGGTTCCGGCATCCGCCTATGACATGGACATCGACATGGTGCCATCCACGGGGAACCCGGCGACGCAGTGGAAGCCGCTGCTGCCCAATGCTGTATGGGGCCGGTATAATAGTTCGGGCAACAACAGCTATGCGAACGTCACCTCGACGAGCGATCTGAGCCGCAACTACAGCTATGCCTGCCCCGTCGCATCGCGCAAGCTGCAGGAATATCCTACGGCGAACAACTTCAAAAACTATGTGAATTCGCTGAGCGCTAGCGGCAACACCTATCATGACATCGGTCTGGTGTGGGGCGCCCGCCTCATGTCTCCAACCGGCCTGTTCGCCAGTGAAAACGCCTTCACGCCGGAAGGCGGCCAGATCGAGCGCCATCTGATCTTCATGACGGACGGTGATACGGTCACGAGCAACACCGGCTATACCTCACAGGGCGTCGCCTGGTGGGATCGCCGGCAAACAACTGACTCCAGCGCGCCGTCAAACGGCATTCTCGACGATACCGTCAACGCCCGCACCACCGCGCTTTGCACGGCGATCAAGAACAAGAATATCACGCTGTGGGTGATTTCCTACGGCAGCGGGGTCAGTTCGGCCGCGCAGACGCGATTGCAGAACTGCGCATCGCCCGGCCGCTTCTATTCGGCGTCGGACAGCGCCTCTCTGATTGCCCAGTTCAAGGCGATCGCTGACGAAATCTCGCAACTGAGGCTGACAAACTGATGGCTATGCTCAATCGCCTGAAGCGCCTGCCAAAGGACGAACGCGGCCTCTATGTGACCGAGTTCGCACTGGTCGCGCCTGTGTTCCTCATCACGCTGCTCGGCACGTTCGATATGGCGCACGGCCTGTATATGCAGACGGAGCTGCAGGGCATCATCCAGAAGGCCGCGCGCGACCTCACCCTGGAATCGGGCACCGAAGCCGCGAAGCAGGCAGCCCTGGACGCCAGCGTGGAGGCGCGTCTCAAAAATCTGGCGAAGAATGCGACCGTCACTTTTTCGCGGCGCAATTACAAGGACTTCACAAAGGCGGCACAGGCTGTTGCTGAGCCTTATACCGACACCAACGCCAACGGGCGCTGCGACGCGGGCGAACCCTATCAGGATAACAATAACAACAGCGTCTGGGACAAGGACGGCGGTGACGACGGCCAGGGCGGCGCGAAGGACAATGTCGTCTACACCGTGTCGGTGTCCTATCCGCGCATGTTCAAGTTCAGCCTTATCGGCCTGCCGGCCACGACGACCATGCAGGCCAGCACCGTGCTCGCCAACCAGCCTTATGGCGAGCAATCTGAATATGCGGCCCCTACCGCAAGGAACTGCACATGATGGCGCGCCTTCCACTGTTCCCGCTCTCACAAATCCTGGCTAGGCTGCGCCGCGACACTAGCGGCCTTGCTTTTGTCGAGTTCGCGCTTTGCCTTCCCTTCGTGGTGACGGTGGCGATGGGCGGCGCGGAACTGACCAATTACACGACCACCAAGATGCGCCTCAGCCAGGTCGCCGTCCATATCGCCGACAACGCATCGCGCATCGGCACAGGCACGGTATTGTCGAGCAAGACCATCAGCGAGGCGCAGATCAACGATCTGCTCACCGGCGCCGGTTTGCAGGCGGGCAAGACCAATCTCTACACCAACGGCCGGGTCATTCTGTCCAGCCTGGAACCCGTGGCCAATCCCAATACGACTGACAGGTTCAGGATTCGCTGGCAGCGGTGCAGAGGATCAAAGACCTGGCCCTCCAGCTATGGCACAGCCGGACAGACCAATATGACCGGCATCGCGGTAAACGGGCAGACGCTGAAGGCGCCAGACGATGGCGCGGTGATGTTCGTTGAAATCGCCTACGACTATAAGCCGCTGATCTCGACGGCCTTCGTGCCGAAGTCCCTGATCAGGGAGGTTGCCGCCATGACCGTGCGCGACCAGCGCGACTATACCGGCGGGACTAACGGCGTCTACAATACGGAGAATGTCGTAGCGTCCACCTGCTGACCGGCGTCTACTGGCCAGGGCGCTCTGAAAGTCCGGGACGGCATGAACCGCCCCGGCATTCATTCATTTATAGCAGACCTGCTTGGCCGCCTTCACCACGCGGGCGGCGTCGATCAACGCCGCTTTCTCCAGATTGGCGGCGTAGGGCAGCGGCACATCCTCATTGGTGACGCGCAGGACCGGGGCGTCGAGATCGTCAAAGCCCTTCTCCATCACAACCGCGGCAATCTCGCTCGAAATCGAGCAAACCGGCCAGCCTTCCTCGACAACCACCATGCGGTTGGTCTTTTTCAGGCTTTCGAGCACGGTTGCCGTATCCAACGGTCGCAGGGTGCGCAGATCAATGACCTCCGCCTCGATCCCCTCGCCCGCCAGCGTTTCGGCAGCGTCGAGCGCCAGGCCCACGCCGATCGAATAGCTGACGATCGTCACGTCGCTACCGGCCCGCACGATCCGCGCCTTGCCGATCGGCAGCACATAATCGTCGACTTTCGGAATTTCGAAAGTGCGCCCGTAAACCAGCTCGTTTTCCAGGAACACGACCGGGTCTTCCGAGCGGATCGCTGCCTTCAGCAACCCCTTGGCGTCAGCGGCGTCATAGGGCGCGATCACGATAAGACCGGGAACGCTGGCATACCATGGCCCATAATTCTGGCTGTGCTGCGCACCCACCCGGCTGGCCGCGCCATTGGGCCCGCGGAATACAACCGGACACCGCATCTGTCCGCCGGACATATAATTGGTCTTTGCGGCCGAGTTGATGATGTGGTCGATCGCCTGCATGGCGAAATTGAATGTCATGAACTCAACGATAGGCTTCAAACCGCCCATCGCCGCGCCGGTGCCAACCCCAGCAAAGCCATATTCGGTGATCGGCGTGTCAATCACCCGCTTCGGCCCGAATTCTTCCAGCAGGCCCTGCGTGACTTTGTAAGCGCCCTGATATTCGGCGACTTCCTCGCCCATTACGAAAACGCGGTCATCGGCCCGCATTTCCTCCGCCATGGCGTCGCGGAGCGCCTCGCGCACAGTGACCTTCACATATTCCGTACCTGCCGGAATATCGGGGTCGGCCAATGCGGGCTTCGCCTTGCTCTCCAGCTTTGCCGTACCCGATTCCGCCTTTTTAGGCGCTTCTGCGTCTTCAGCCTTGGCGGGCGCAGCTTCGACGGCTGGCTCGGCCTTGGCTTCCGCCGGTTCCGGTGCGGCTGCTGGCGCAGCTTCCGCCCCGCCTTCACCCGCCATGGTTGCGATGACCGTGCCGACTTTCACGCCGTCGGTTCCTTCGGGCACCATGATCTTGCCGATCTTGCCCTCATCCACGGCTTCGAATTCCATCGTCGCCTTGTCGGTCTCGATCTCGGCGAGAATATCGCCGGATTTGACTTCGTCGCCTTCCTTGACCAGCCATTTGGCGAGCGTGCCTTCCTCCATGGTCGGGGAAAGCGCTGGCATCTTGATCTCGACACCCATCAATATTGCTCCACCAGCACGTCAGTATAGAGTTCGGAAGAATCAGGCTCCGGCGAGGATTCCGCAAAATCCGCCGCCTCGGCAACGATCTTGCGAATTTCCTGGTCGATCTTCTTCAACTCGTCCTCGGTCACGCCCGCAGCTTCCAGATGCTTCTTGGCGCCTTCGATGGGATCGGACTTGTCGCGCATTTCCTGCACTTCCTCGCGCGACCGGTATTTCGCCGGATCGGACATGGAATGGCCGCGATAACGGTAGGTCTTCATTTCCAGCAGGATGGGGCCTTTGCCGGCCTTTACCCAGGCCAGCGCTTCCTCGGTCGCGCCGCGCACGGCCAGCACATCCATGCCATTGACCTGCAGGCCGGGAATGCGGAAGCTTTCGCCACGCCGGTACAACTGATCCTCTGCGGAGGAACGATTGACCGACGTGCCCATGGCGTACTGATTATTCTCGATGACGAAGATGATCGGAAGCTTCCACAGCTCCGCCATGTTGAAGCTCTCATAGACCTGGCCCTGATTGGCCGCGCCATCGCCGAAATAGGCAACGCACACGCCGCCATCGTCGCGGTATTTATGCGCAAAACCCAGGCCCGTGCCCAGGCCAACCTGCGCGCCGACGATGCCATGGCCGCCGTAGAATTTATGCTCGACGGAGAACATGTGCATGGACCCGCCCTTGCCGCGGGAAATGCCGGCCGCGCGGCCGGTCAGTTCAGCCATGATCACCTTGGGATCGATGCCATAGGCCAGCATATGGCCATGGTCGCGATAGCCGGTGATCACGCTGTCCTTGCCTGGCTCCAGGGCGGACTGGATGCCAACGGCAACCGCCTCCTGCCCAATGTAGAGATGGCAGAATCCGCCAATGAAGCCCAGGCCGTAAAGTTGTCCGGCCTTTTCTTCAAAGCGGCGGATAAGCGTCATCTGCCGGTAGAATTCGAGCAATTCTTCCTTGCTCGCTTTGTAATCAACGGGGGTATCGGGCCGTTCCCGATTGTGATCGGCCGGTGCAGGAACAGCCGAAGCGTCCTTTGCCTTGTCGGCGCGCGACGTAGTGGTTTTTGCCAAAGGAAGAATCCTTCTCGCTTTGTCCGGGGAGGAGTGCCGGATATAGGATCAGTGTAAGGGACAATGCAACGGCAACCGCCACTCGGGCGGGCCAAAAAGCCAAATCTTTAAGCCGTTAATTCAGCGGAACGACCACTTCATCGGGATGATTGAGGCCAAGCTCGCGCCGGATGAGCTCATCGGCCATATCCGGGTCCGTCCTGCGCGGATCAAGCAGGTCGACCCGGTTCTTCAAACGGTTCCGGTCGGCCTTGACCACCGCGAGTTCCGCCTGGGCGTTGTGCAACTGGCGGGAATAATCCCCCCAGGCCAGCAATCCGCGCGGACCCAATATCGCGTAGCCCGCAAAGAGGAACAACAGCAGCACTGCCAACGCCGGCCCAAGGGCGGAGAAAAGCAGCATGCGAAGCTTTACGATATGAGCCATATCGCCTTGAATCACAGGCGATTCAGGGTTGCAAGGAAATATTGGTTAACTTGCGACCAAAGGCGCATCATTTGAAGATTGAGCGGCCTGCATAGACAGCAATGTCGCCCAGTTCTTCCTCGATGCGGATAAGCTGATTATATTTGGCAAGCCGGTCCGACCGGGCAAGGCTGCCGGTCTTGATCTGGCCGCAGTTGGTGGCGACGGCAAGGTCTGCGATGGTTGCATCCTCGGTTTCGCCCGATCGGTGCGACATCACCGCCGTATAGGAGGAGCGCTGCGCCAGGCTGACGGCAGCGAGCGTTTCGGTCAGCGAACCGATCTGGTTGACCTTGACCAGCAGGGAGTTGGCCAGCCCCTTCTCAATGCCCATGGCAAGGCGCTTGGGATTGGTGACGAACAGATCGTCGCCGACCAGTTGAACCTTGCCGCCAATCTTGTCGGTCAGCGCCTTCCAGCCTTCGAAATCATCCTCGCCCATGCCGTCCTCGATCGACTTGATCGGATAGTCGGCGCACAGCGCGGCCAGATAGTCGGCCATCTCGACCGGGCTGAGCGACAGGCTCTCGCCCGAAATCTCATATTTGCCGTTCTTGAAGAATTCCGTCGCCGCGCAATCAAGCGCCAGCATAACGTCATCGCCCGGCTTGTAGCCCGCCTTCTCGATCGACAGCATGATGAAGTCCAGCGCATCGCGGGTCGAGGCGATATTGGGCGCGAAACCACCCTCGTCGCCAACCGCCGTGGCCAGCCCCTTGTCGTGCAGGCCCTTCTTCAGCGTATGGAAAATCTCGGAACCGATCCGCACAGCGTCGGCGATGCTCTCCGCACCGACCGGCATGATCATGAATTCCTGGAAATCGATCGGATTGTCGGCATGTTCGCCGCCGTTGATGATATTCATCATGGGCACCGGCAGGACATGCGCGGACACGCCGCCAACATAGCGATAGAGCGGCAGGCCACGGGCATCCGCCGCCGCCTTCGCCGTGGCAAGGCTGACGCCCAGAATGGCGTTCGCGCCCAGGCGCGACTTATTCTCCGTGCCGTCGAGCGCGATCATCGCCGCATCGACATCGCCCTGATCCTCGGCGTCGAAACCGACAATGGCGTCGGCGATCTCCGTATTCACGGCCTCGACCGCTTTCAGCACGCCCTTGCCCAGATAGCGGGCCTTGTCGCCATCCCGGATCTCGACCGCTTCATAAGCGCCAGTCGAAGCGCCCGAAGGCACGGCGGCGCGGCCGAAACTGCCGTCTTCCAGCATCACGTCCACTTCAACCGTCGGATTACCGCGGCTGTCGAGAATCTGGCGGGCGTGGATGTCGAGAATGGCGGTCATCGAATTTCCTCAGCTTCTGACGCCGGCGCGGCGTTTTGTCGGCGTCCGCTTAGCCAGAGGCGGGCGATATGGCAATGGCGGCGGGACACGCAAACCAGATGCTCCCGAAATGCGACAGTATCGGGGTGCATTACGCACGCGGAACTGTTATTTGGCCCATGCATTGATGGCGCACAGATTGCAGGAGTTTACAGAAAATGGCCGATACTGCCGAGTCCACGCCCAAGGCGCCCCGTAAACCACGCAAGCCTCGCACGCCCAAGGCTGCGACGGCTGCGCAGGCTGCGGCCGTGAAGGCGGCACCGGTAAAGAAGGCCGCGGCCCGCAAGGCGGCTGCGCCCAAGACGGCCGCTCCCCGGAAACCGCGTGCGACGAAGGCGCGGACCGCAAAGGCAAGCACCGCCTGGAAGGCGCAGGCAGATCAGATCAAGGAACAGGCCGCCAAGACGGCGCGGTCGGCCGCTGGTTCCGCCAAGGACAAGACCGGCTCCGCGATGCAGGGCCTTGCCAAGCTGATCGCCGACACGGCTGGCACCGTCGATGCGAAACTCGGCCCGCAATATGGCGACTATGCGCGTTACGCCGCCGAAGCCGTTGCAGGCGCCGCCAAGTCGCTGGACGCCAAGGATGTTGATCAACTGGTTGGCGAAGCGCGCGATTTTGTTCGTAAAAGCCCTGCCGTCGCCATTGGCGCGGCCGCCGTGGTCGGCTTCGTGCTGATGCGGCTTGCCAAGGGTTCGGGTTCGGACAACGCCTGAATTTTTCCTGGCGGGACCAGTCGCCGTCTAACCGGGGCATGATTGCGAACCGTGACAGAAGCCAGAGAAACTTCATCTACCGGCCCGTTCGGAAAGAATGGCGCAGGGACGGCCCTGCCGCATGATCGGCCGGTGAAGGAAGAACCCTTGAAGGAGGTGTTGCGGCGGCTGGTCGATGACGGCCGGGCCTATGCCGACGCGGAAATCAACCGGCAGAAAATACGCGCGGCATTCATCGGGTCTGGCCTGCGAACGGTCGTCATTCTCGGCGCGGTCGCGCTGATACTGCTCTTTGGCACATTAGTGACGCTGATGATCGGGCTGGTGTTCGCGCTGGCGCCCTATCTAACCCCGCTGGGGGCGACGTTCGCTGTGTCGATCACCGCTCTGCTGATCGTGGCGATCCTCCTATACGCCGCGAAGCAGCGTCTCCGCCGCCTTTTCCCCGATAAGGACAGGCCATGAGCGATATGGATGATTATCGAAGGGCCAGCGCAGAAGCGGATGTTGCGCGCCAGCGCTTTCTTTCCACCTTTGGCATCGCTCGCGATCGTCTGTCGGCATCCCGCCTGAAATCGCGTGCGCAGGCGGCACTGGTTGAAGCGTTGCAGGATAGCGGAAAACAAGCCCGCTCCGTCGTGACACGCCATCGATTTGCCTTGGGCGGCGCATTGGCCGCTGTCATAGTTTTTGTCTTCCGCCGTCCGCTTACGGCACTTTTCAAGCGCGTATACGTTTTTGGGCGGGACAAATATCGCGAGAGAAAGCTTTCGGAGGATTAATCATGAGCAGCGACATTCACGATCAGCTTGGCCGCATTCGCGAATATGCCGACGGCAAAGCCGGAGCCGCAGTGGAAAGATTGAACGGCGCGCGGAAGGTGGCGGGCGATAGCTATGCGACCGCGCGTGACCAGGGCCTCAAGGCGGCAAGCGCCGCCAATCGCTTCATCGTCGAGCATCCGATTGCGGCCACTGCAGCGGCAGTTGCCGCGGGTGCGCTGATATCCCTGCTGTTCCCGCGCGGCCGTGCGGCGGCCAAGGCTGCTCCCGGCATAGCAACGGCTGTGGGCGCACGCGCTCTGGCGGCAGCGAAATCGGCCAAGGATGCGCTGGAGCAGAGCGAGGCCGCAGAAGCTGTCCGCGTCCGCGCCGGTGAAGCGGCGGCGGCGGCGCGCGCCAAGGCTGCGGAGCTGACCTCCACCGCCCGGACAGCGCTTGCCGATGCAGACATTCCCGCAACTGTCCGTTCGCGCGCAACCGAGGCGGCAGAGGCGGCGCGCGAGGCCATCGAGCGCGCGCGCCTGCCCGAACGCGCATCCCGCCTTGCGGAGAGTGCGGCGCATAAGGCCGGCGACGCGCTCATCGCTGCGGGCAAGGCGGTGAACCAGCGCTTGCCAAAGGCCTGACAGGCCCAAAGCATAAAGGAAAAGCCGGGATTTTCGCGCTACCGCCCCTTGGAAAGGGCGGATAGCGCTGCTAATGGCGGTCGCTCACTCCCCGTGAAAGGAATAGCGACGCCATGAGCAAAATGCATCTGGTGATGGGTGGCCGTGTGAAAGATCCGCAGGGCCTGGAATTTGAAGATCTGAACGCCATCGATTTCGTCGGCGTGTTTCCTGACTTCGCTACGGCGGAAAAGGCCTGGCGCGCCGCCGCGCAGCGCACCGTCGATGATGCGGAAATGAAGTATGTCGTTGTCCATCTGCACCGGCTGCTGGAGCCAGGCGCTTAACTGGCGCCCAAGCCGGCAAATCGATCAGACGCTTGCCGGCCTCTTGCGGAATCTCAGTCTCAGGGCGGGTTTTGTCAGGACCAGTCCGGCCATAAATCCGCCGATATGCGCGGCCACGGCAATATGGCCCAGATCGCCCGCAGCGCCGCGCATCGCCACACCGATCATCAACTGGATCGCCGCCCAACCCGCGGCAAGCCATAGAATACGCATCACATTTGCGGAAACAGGCCCGAACGCGCGGACATTCTGCTCGCTGTAGAGCAAGGCATAGGTGCCGAGCAGAGCCGAAATGCCGCCACTGGCGCCAATCATCGGATTATAGGCCTGCGGTTCCCAGAGCCATTGGGCCGCGGCGGCCGCATAGGCACCTATGGCATACAGCCCAAGCAGCAGTTTCGCGCCCATCACATGTTCGACATGCCGTCCACAGAACATCAGCATCAGCATGTTGAACGCAATATGCATCCAGCCCGCATGGACGAACATGGCGCTGAGCGGAGTCAGCCATACCGGCAACATCCCGGCCGACTCCGCGATCTGAGCAAAGGCGGCCGGATCTGTCGCGCGCAACGGGATGAAGCCCGCCATCAAAGCCGCGCTATCGGTATATCCGGTCAGAAATATGATGAGAAAGGCAAGGGTGGTAATGCCCGCCACCCAATCCGTCGCCCTGCCCCTTGGGATTTTCATCGCAGGGTCAGACGAACTCGATCTTATCGACCAGGTAGAACTTCTCGCCCGACGGCACCGTGACCTCCACCTCATCGCCGATCTGGCGACCGATGAGCGCGCGGCCCAGCGGGCTGTTATAGGAGATCATGCCCGATTTGGCGTCCGCCTCGGCCTGACCGACAAGCTGATAGGTGACCGGCTTGTCATCTTCGTCAAGCAGGGTCACGGTCGCGCCGAACACGACCTTATCGCCCGAAAGCTCCTTGGGATCGATGATCTGCGCACGGGACAGCTTGTCCTCCAGGTCGGCGATCGACGCTTCCACCTGGCCCTGACGTTCCTTGGCCGCGTGATATTCGGCATTTTCCGAAAGGTCGCCATGCGCGCGCGCTTCCTCGATCGCATCCACGATCAAGGGACGCTCTGCCTTCAGGTCACGAAGCTGCGCTGTCAGCTTCTCATAACCAACCATCAGCATGGGCATCTTTTCAACGGTCGCCATCGCGTTCCCCAATAGCCTTCTTCGTCAATAATTCTCTCTGGGCGCCCCGCTATCAAAGCGCCCCGCTGCCTCAATCACTCTTTGGGAGAGTTTAGTCTTGCGACAGGTGATAATAGGATTGGAGGGCGCGTACTTCAAGTGCATGTCCGCGTAACGCCTCAATGGCGTCAACGGCGGCGACGCTGGCGGCCGCCGTGGTGAAACTCGGCACCTTCTTTGTCAGCGCGCTGGCGCGGATGGACTGGCTGTCCTTCAAGGATTGCCATCCCTCCGTGGTGTTGAAAATCAGGTCGATGCCGCCATCGGTGATCCTGTCCACGATGTGCGGACGCCCCTGAGCCACCTTGTTGACGGTTTCGACGGGCAGCCCTTGTTCCTCCAGGTAGCGCGCCGTTCCGCCAGTCGCCACGATGGTAAAGCCCATATCCGCAATCTTGCGCGCGGCGGGCAGGATCACGGTCTTGTCGCTGTCCTTCACCGAGATGAATACGGATCCCTGCACCGGCAATATGGTGCCGGCCCCGATCTGCGCCTTGGCAAAGGCGGTGGAGAAATCCTGATCGATCCCCATGACTTCGCCGGTGCTTTTCATTTCCGGTGACAGGATCGGATCGATTCCGGGGAAACGGGCGAAGGGGAAAACCGCTTCCTTGACCGCCACATGCTGTATGGCGTTCCGGTCGATCTTCGGCAGGCTTTTCAGCTTCTCGCCGGCCATCACCCGCGCCGCGATCTTGGCGATGGGCGTACCGATGGCCTTGGCGACGAAGGGCACGGTGCGGCTCGCGCGCGGGTTGACCTCGATCAGATAGACCTGCCCGTCCTTCACCGCGAACTGGATGTTCATCAGTCCGCGCACTTCCAGCGCATGAGCAAGAACCTCCGCCTGCCGTTCGATCTCCGCCACGATCTCTACAGGAAGGCTGTAGGGCGGAAGCGAACAGGCGCTGTCGCCTGAATGGACGCCTGCCTCCTCGATATGCTGGAGGACGCCCGCAACGACAACATCGTCTCCGTCGCACAGCGCATCCACGTCCACCTCTATCGCGTCGCGCAGATACTGGTCGATCAACACCGGCGAGTCGCCGGACACCTGAACGGCGGTGGCGATATATTCCTCTAGCTGGGATTGCCCATCGACGATCTCCATCGCCCGGCCGCCAAGCACATAGCTGGGGCGCATCAGCACAGGATAACCGATCCGGTTGGCGACCGCGATGGCCTCCTCCCGGCTGCGGGCGATGCCGTTAGCAGGCTGCAGCAGGCCAAGCTTGTTGATGAGGGCCGCGAACCTTTCGCGATCTTCCGCCAGGTCGATGGCGTCGGGCGAGGTGCCAAGGATCGGGATACCCGCATCCTCCAGCGCCTGCGCCAGCTTGAGCGGCGTCTGGCCGCCAAACTGGACAATCACGCCAACCAGCGTGCCGTTCGACTTCTCGACCTCAAGGATCTCCAGCACGTCCTCTGCCGTCAGTGGCTCGAAATAAAGGCGGTCGGACGTGTCATAATCAGTAGACACCGTCTCCGGATTGCAGTTGACCATGATGGTCTCGTAACCCGCATCCTCCAGCGCGAAGCAGGCGTGGCAGCAGCAATAGTCGAACTCGATCCCCTGCCCGATCCGGTTCGGCCCGCCGCCCAGGATGACGACCTTCTTGCGGCCGGACGGCATCGCCTCATTTTCGGGTTCGCCGAAGCTGGGCGCCTCATAGGTCGAATACATATAGGGCGTGCGCGCCTCAAACTCTGCGGCGCAGGTGTCGATGCGCTTGAACACCGGACGGACGTTCAGCTTGTGGCGCAGCGCCCGCACTTCATCCTCGGTGATGCCACCGGTCATCGCCACCACGGCCTCGCGGATCAGGCCCGATCCGCGCGCCACGGCGCGCCGCATGCCGGGACGCAGATTGGCCGACTGCAGCGCCAGCCAGGCGAGCCGCTTGTCGGAGAAACCCATCGACTTCAGGCGACGCATGCCATCGGCATCCTGCGGCAGACCGTTGTCGATGACCTCCTGCTCCGCCTCGACAATCTCCTTGATCCGTTCCAGGAACCAGGGATCATATTTGGCAATGGCGTGCACTTCCTCGACGCTCAGCCCTTCCCGCAAAGCCTGGGCCGCGACAAGCAACCGGTCGGGCGTCGGCAGCGCCAGAGCGGCGATGATGTCGTCCTTGGGCGCACCGACCAGATGGTCGACCACATTGAAGCCCGACAGACCCGTCTCCAGTCCCCGCAGCGCCTTCTGCATGGACTCATGAATCGACCGGCCAATGGCCATCACCTCGCCGACCGACTTCATGGCGGTGCCCAGCAGCGGCTCGGCGCCCTTGAACTTCTCAAAGGCGAAGCGCGGGATCTTGGTCACGACATAGTCGATGGTCGGCTCGAAACTCGCAGGCGTCGCGCCGGTGATGTCATTCTCGATCTCGTCCAGCGTGTAGCCGACGGCCAGCTTCGCTGCGACCTTTGCAATAGGGAAACCCGTCGCCTTGGAGGCGAGCGCAGAGGACCGCGAAACGCGCGGATTCATCTCGATAACGACCAGGCGGCCATCGGCGGGGTTCACCGCAAACTGGACATTCGACCCGCCCGTCTCGACGCCGATCTCGCGCAGCACAGCGATGCTGGCGTTGCGCATGATCTGATATTCCTTGTCGGTCAGCGTCAGCGCCGGCGCGACGGTGATGGAATCGCCGGTATGGACGCCCATCGGATCGACATTCTCGATAGAGCAGATGATGATGCAATTGTCGTTCCGGTCCCGGACGACCTCCATCTCATATTCTTTCCAGCCGAGCAGCGATTCCTCGATCAGCACCTCGGTCGTGGGCGAAGCGTCGAGACCGGACAGCACGATCTTCTTGAACTCGTCGCGGTTGTAGGCGACGCCGCCGCCGGTGCCCCCCAGCGTGAAGCTGGGCCGGATGATCGCGGGCAGGCCAACGAAGTCCAGCGCGTCCATCGCTTCCTCGATGGTGTGGGCGATGCGCGACTTGGCGCTCTCCAGCCCGATCTTGTCCATCGCGTCGCGGAATTTCAGGCGATCCTCCGCCTTGTCGATGGCGGCGGCGTCCGCGCCGATCATCTGCACGCCATATGCCTCCAGCGTGCCGTCATGCCACAGCGCCAGCGCGGTGTTCAGCGCCGTCTGCCCGCCCATGGTCGGCAGCACCGCGTCCGGTCGCTCCTTGGCGATGATCTTGGCGACGATATCGGGCGTGATCGGCTCAATATAAGTCGCGTCGGCGAATTCCGGATCGGTCATGATCGTCGCCGGGTTGGAATTGACCAGGATGATCCGGTAGCCCTCCTCCTTAAGCGCCTTGACCGCCTGCGTGCCCGAATAATCGAACTCGCACGCCTGCCCGATAATGATCGGCCCCGCGCCGAGGATGAGGATGGAGGAGATGTCGGTTCTTTTAGGCATTAGAAATGGCTTTTCCCGAGCTGAATCAGCTTCTCAAAAGCTGCTTTATCAAGACGAATGGTTTGAGAGCATTTCCCAGGAATTTCACGCCCTGGCCGCCCATAAGTATCAATTTGAATGAGCTTTTCTCGACCGCAATCGATTAGACGCACCACGGCTTCGACATCTTCATGAGGTCGCGCATTATCCAATGGCTCAATCTTGAAATCGCGAACCGTCGCCATTGTTTAGCCTTTCGCTAGTCCCGCCACAAACCGCTCAAACAGATAAAAGCTGTCCTGCGGCCCCGGTGACGCTTCGGGGTGATATTGCACCGAGAAAGCCTTGCGGTCCGTCAGTTCCAGTCCGCAATTGCTGCCGTCAAACAGCGACACATGGGTCGCCTTCGCATTGGCGGGCAGCGTGTCGCTGTCGACCGCGAAGCCGTGGTTCATGCTGGTGATCTCCACCAGCCCATCTTCCAGCCGCTTGACCGGATGGTTGGCGCCGCGATGGCCCTGATGCATCTTGATCGTCTTTGCGCCAACCGCAAGGCCGAGAAGCTGGTGGCCAAGGCAGATGCCGAAGATCGGCAGGTCCGCCTCCAGCAGCTTTGCGATTACCGGCACCGCATATTCCCCCGTCGCCGCCGGGTCGCCCGGACCGTTGGACAGGAACACGCCGGCGGGCTTCAGCGCCATCACCTCGTCATAGGTCGCGGTTGCGGGCAGCACCGTCACCTTGGCGCCAGCCTTCACCAGATTGCGGAAGATATTGTTCTTCGCGCCATAATCGATCGCGACGACATGGGGGCGTTCATCCCCCGCCTCGCCAACGCCATAACCGAAGCCCAGCTTCCACGGGCCGTCCTTCCACGCGCGACTTTCCTTGGCCGTCACCTCTATGGCCAGGTCCATGCCCTCCAGCCCCGGCCAAGCCTTTGCCTTTTCCGTCAGCGCCGCGATATCGAAAGCGCCATCCGGGTCATGCACGATAACCGCATTGGGGGCGCCCTTCACGCGAATCATCCGGGTCAGCGCGCGGGTGTCGACGCCGGAGAGGCCGATGCGGCCCTGTTCCTTCATCCACTGGTCGAATGGCTCGACATTGCGGAAATTGCTCGGCTCGGTCACGTCCTGCCGCACCACACAGCCAAGCGCGAAGGGATTGTCCGCCTCCACATCGTCCAGATTGGTGCCGACATTGCCGATATGGGGAAAGGTGAAAGTCACGATCTGCCCGGCATAGCTGGGGTCGGTCATGACCTCCTGATATCCGGTCATCGCGGTGTTGAAGCACACTTCCCCCACCGCATCGCCCACCGCGCCGAAACCGCGGCCGAAGATTGCCGTGCCATCCGCCAGAACCAATACCCCCGTGGCTCCCTTGGGCACGGTCGGGGATTTGGCGTCTGCCATGGTCGGGGCGTCCTTTATGCTGTTTTTGCGGTGACCCGGTCTGCTACGGGTTAAACGGCCGGTCACCTATGCCCGCACGGCCGCAGGGTCAATGCTATTATCGAATCCAATTTCCGGTTATGTCTGTTCCTTTCCGGCAACAGAGGAGCTCCTTCGCCATGATTCGCGACGCCATAAAGGCCGCCCAGATCGCCTCGATGAAGGCGGGGGACAAGGAAAGGCTGGCCGCCGTGCGCCTGATCCTGGCGAAGCTGAAGGACAAGGATATTGAGCTGCGCACCGCCGCCCAGGTGCCGGAAGATGACGCGATCGTCGTCGACGTCCTTCAGAAGATGGCGAAGCAGCGCCGCGAATCGATCACCATGTTCGAAAGCGGCGGCCGCACGGAACTCGCCGCGAAGGAACAGGCGGAGTTGGACGTGATCGAAAGCTTCCTGCCCAGCCAGATGAGCGAGGCGGACACCAAGGCCGCGATCGAGGCGATTAAGGCGGAGGTCGGCGCGGCCAGCCCCAAGGATATGGGCAAGGTCATGGCCGTCCTGAAGGAGCGCCACGGCACTGTGATCGACATGAGCAAGGCGAGTGGCCTGGTGAAGGCGGCGTTGAGTTAAGCCTCCCCTTCCGCTTGCGGGAGGCTAGTGGGATCTTGGGCCAAATTGGTCACAAACCTCCGTTCGTCCCGAGCGAAGTCGAGGGATAAAGCGCCGCGCCCTCGTGTCTCGACTTCGCTCGACACGAACGAAGGTTGGGGCATAATCATCTTATGGTTTTTTGGGTCTACTTCCTCCGCTGCTCGGATGGTCGGTACTATACCGGCCATAGCGATGATCTGGACCGTAGGATCGGCGAGCATCAAACCGGTGGGTTCTGTGATTTCACATCTAAAAGGCTGCCAGTGACGCCCATGTGGACCGAGATGTTCGGTTCGCGGATCGAAGCTTTGGAAACTAAGCGACGCGTGAAGCCATGGTCCCGCGCTAAGAAGGAGGCGCTGATTCAAGGCGACTGGAAAGCCGTGTCTCACTACGCCAAACCGCCGCGCGAGCGTCCCTCGACTTTGCTCGGGACGACCGGGAGTAGCGTGTTTCCCTCCCCCCAAGGAAAGGGGGGATTATGAGTCTCACCCCCCAATGGCTCGACGAGTTGCGCGCCCGCACCACGCTTTCGACCCTGATCGGCAAGACCGTGAAGGTTCAAAAGGCGGGCCGCGAATATAAGGCCTGCTGCCCTTTCCATAATGAAAAGACGCCCAGCTTCACGATAAACGACGAGAAGGGCTTCTATCACTGCTTCGGTTGCGGTGCGCATGGGGATGCGATCCGCTGGATGACGGACCAGCGCGGCCTGCCCTTCATGGAGGCGGTGAAGGAGCTGGCCGCAGCGGCGGGGCTGGACGTGCCCGCCGCCGATCCACGCGCCGCCAAGCGCGCGGAACAGGCGCAGACCCTGCATGACGTGATGAGCGGCGCTCAGGACTGGTTCGTCGCGCAGCTTGACGGCATGGATGGCGGCGAGGCGCGCGATTATCTGAAACGGCGCGGCATTCGCCCCGAAACACAGAAGGCGTTCGGCTTCGGCTATTCCCCCGACTCGCGCGGTAAGCTCAAGGCGGCCCTCACCGCCCATGGCGAACCCCGCCTGATCGAACCCCGCTTGATCGAGGCCGGCCTGCTGATCGATCCCGCCGCCAGCGAGCCGGAAGGCAAGGCGGCCAGACGCGAAAGCTATGACCGTTTCCGCGGCCGTTTGATGATCCCCATCCGCGATGCGCGGGGCCGGGTCATTGCGTTCGGCGGCCGTATCCTTGGCGCGGGCGAACCCAAATATCTGAATTCCCCGGACACGCCGCTGTTTGACAAGGGCCGGACGCTCTACAATCTGGATCGCGCCTCGCCCGCCTCGCGCCAGACCGGCCGGGTCATCGTAGTCGAAGGCTATATGGACGTGATCGCCCTGTCCCAGGCCGGTTTTCCCGAAAGCGTCGCGCCGCTGGGTACAGCCCTGACCGAGCATCAGATCGAGCGGCTGTGGAAAATGGTCGAGGTGCCCGTCCTCTGCTTCGACGGCGATTCGGCGGGACAGAAGGCGGCGATCCGCGCGGCCATGCGCGCCCTGCCCCTGCTGCGCCCCGGCCACAGCCTCGGCTTTGCCACCCTGCCGCCGGGGCAGGACCCCGACGATCTTGTGCGCTCCTCCGGCCCCCAGGCATTTGAAGCGGTGCTCAGCGCCGCGGAGCCGCTGGTCGAACGGCTATGGGCTCATGAGGTCGCCGCCGGACCTCTCGATACGCCGGAACAGCGCGCTGGCCTCAAACAGCGGCTGAACGACATCACGGCCGCCATAGCCCACCCTGACATTCGCGCGCATTATACCCATATCTTCAGGGAACGGCATGACGCCCTGTTCTTCGCTCGACGCCCCTTCACGCCTCAGCCCCGCCGCAACGAAAGGCGGCCCGCCGATCGCCGCGGACCATGGAAACCGCCCATCGCGCCTGCAACCGATGAGGCCAAGACCATCAGCAATTCGGGACTGGAGGGCCTGCTCCTGCGGGGCGTTGTGGCCGGACTGCTGCGCTATCCGGTTGAAATACGCCATCATGCGGAGGAGCTTTCTCACCTCCGGATAGCCGATGCGCCCCTGGCCGCTCTCATGGAATTGCTGCTGAAATCGGCAATGCGCGAAGAAATTGTTGAAACGGAGGCCCTCCTTACCATATTGGGGCAAGGTGATCTGTATAATATGGCGAAAGGGCTGCTCCGGGCCGACGCGCTGACTTTCACCTTCACCCGAAAACAAGCTGAGCCGGATATCGCGCGTCGCGATCTCCGGGAAGCGATTCGGGTGATGGCGGCCGGGCCGGAGATCGAGGCGGCGTTGGAGCAAGCGACGCGGCGCATGATGGAACTGCTGGACGAGACAACGCTTCTGGAACAACAGAAGTGGCGTCAGATCAAGGCAGACCATGCGCAGCGGCTGGCAGATCTGATGCAGCCAGAGGATATGTTGTGACGCTTCCTTTCAGGGTGCGCGGTTTCAAGGCGAATACATGGCGAGCAAGGCGAACAAGGTTGTTGGTGCGGGTGCAGGCGACGGCGGTGATGAAGGCGGCGATGCGCCCCTGCTGGATCTCAATGAAGCTGCCGTTCGCAAGCTGATCACGCGCGCGAAGAAGCGCGGCTACATCACCTATGACGAGCTGAACGACGCCCTGCCGCAGGACCAGATGTCCTCCGAACAGATTGAGGACGTGATGTCCGCGCTCAATGACATGGGCGTCAACATCGTCGAGAATGAGGAAGCCGGCGAGGACGGCGAGGACCGGCGTGAGGATGAGGCCGACTCGGTCGATTCGTCTGACGAGGAGGAGGATGACGGCACTTCCCGCGCCGTTACCGAGAAGAAAAAGGAAACGGTCGATCGCACCGACGATCCCGTGCGCATGTATCTGCGCGAAATGGGCGCCGTCGAATTGCTCAGCCGCGAGGGCGAGATTGCCATCGCCAAGCGTATTGAGGCTGGTCGCGACACGATGATTCTGGGTCTGTGCGAAAGCCCGACCACATTCAACGCCATCATTGAATGGTCCACCGCCCTGAACAACGGCGAAATGCAACTGCGCGAGATCCTTGATCTCGATGCGATGCTTTCGAAGGACCCTGCCCCGGAAAGCCTGGAAGAAGGCGCCGAGGATGATGGCGAGATCAGCGAAAAAACGGCTGGCCCGTCCTTCAAGGAGGAAGAGGAGCCGGAAGAAGAATCCGCTGATTCCGATGAGGACGAGGATTCCATGACCGAGCGCCGGGCGCCGCGCGTGGATGATGATGAGGAGGAGGACAACACTCTCAGCCTCGCCCAGATGGAAGAACAGCTCAAGCCGATGGCGCTTGAGAAATTCGCGACCATCACGGAGATCTTCCGCGCCTTCTCCCGTGCGCAGGAGGCCCGCCTCACTGCGCTCGGCAATGGCGACGTGTTCCCGCAGAAGCAGGAAGACAAATATCAGGAACTGCGCGAGGAGCTGACCGCCCAGGTCGAGAGCGTCCAGTTCCATCAGCAGAAGATCGAATATCTCGTCGATCAGCTCTATGCCTATAACCGCCGCCTGACCGCGCTTGGCGGCCAGATGCTGCGTCTTGCCGAACGCAATAAGGTTCCGCGCAAGGACTTCCTGGACAATTACGTCAATCATGAACTTGACGAGGGCTGGCTGGAGAAGGTCGCCAAGATCGACAAGAAATGGGCTGCATTCGCTTCTGCGGAGGCCCGCGCCGTCGACCGCATCCGCGCCGAAGTGGGTGAGATCGCCCAGGCGACCGGCATGTCGCTAAGCGAATTCCGCCGCATCGTGAACATGGTGCAGAAGGGCGAGCGCGAGGCGCGCATCGCCAAGAAGGAAATGGTGGAGGCGAACCTTCGCCTCGTCATCTCCATCGCCAAGAAATATACCAACCGCGGCCTGCAATTCCTTGATCTTATTCAGGAAGGCAATATCGGCCTGATGAAGGCGGTGGATAAGTTCGAATATCGCCGCGGCTACAAGTTCAGCACCTATGCGACCTGGTGGATCAGGCAGGCGATCACGCGCTCGATCGCTGATCAGGCCCGGACGATCCGCATCCCGGTCCATATGATCGAAACGATCAACAAGCTGGTGCGCACGTCCCGCCAGTTCCTGCATGAGCAGGGCCGCGAACCGACGCCGGAGGAGATGGCCGAGCGCCTTTCCATGCCACTGGAGAAGGTGCGCAAGGTGATGAAGATCGCCAAGGAACCGATCTCCCTCGAAACGCCGATCGGCGACGAGGAGGATTCGCATCTTGGCGATTTCATCGAGGACAAGAATGCGATCATCCCGGTGGATGCCGCCATTCAGGCGAACCTCAAGGAAACCGTCACCCGCGTCCTTGCCAGCCTCACCCCGCGCGAGGAGCGTGTGCTGCGCATGCGCTTCGGCATCGGCATGAACACCGATCATACGCTTGAGGAAGTGGGCCAGCAGTTCAGCGTGACCCGCGAACGCATCCGTCAGATCGAGGCGAAGGCGCTGCGCAAGCTCAAACATCCGAGCCGCAGCCGCAAGATGCGCAGTTTCCTCGACCAGTAGGCGCATATCGGGCCGGACGGAGGCAGGGATCACCCCTTCGTCCGGGCTGAGCCTTTCATAGCTCTGTCCTATTGCGCCCAGCCGGTGCTACCTCCGCCAAATCTCAATTGGCGAGAGAATATTCTCCATGGCTGGCATCCCTGCAAATGGCCGCTCCGCCGCGCCTTCGCGCCGCCGGCGCAACTTCGGACTTTCGCAACTCACTCCAGACCCTAGCCTTGCCCAGACCTGGAAGCGCGGCTGCAACCCGCAACTTCCGCAACTTCGACTGTGCGGAAGAAAAATTGAAGCAATCCAACCCGTGATGCAGCTTCTCTCAACTGTTTGTGTGCCGTTTCGGAACATATTGCCCCACGGCCAAACGGATGAAGCAATAAATCCTTATTTATCAGCATATTATACACTCGTCCAATCCCGCTGCACTGCAACACAGGAATTGAGCGCTTAACCCGCTATTTACCCCCGGCGCATAGTCTGGCCGTTGAATTTCCCGCCCAGCGCAAACGGGCGGCCCAGCGGGGTTTGACAATGCAGGACGCGGCAACAATTGGCCGGATTGGCTCGATTTCGGATATTCTGGCGGCGCTCGTCGCTGCGGATGGCACCGGAAGTCACAGCTATCCCGCCGAAGCCCACCCCTCCATGCTCACCCGTTCGCTCGCCAATCTTGCCGACGCCACCCACTATCTGTGCATGCTGCATGGCCGCCAGCCGGGCGTAATTGACCATGCAGCCACCCGCACTACGGAGAATGCGGCGCGCGCCTGGCTGGTCCAGGCGGCTGACGGTTTTGCAACCGAACGCGCTTTTCTGACCCAGGTGACGGTTGCCGTCGGCCCCCTGCCCAGCACCACTGGCCAAAGCGATTCGGAAACGGCTGTGCTGCAACAGCGCCATGCGCTCGACATGCTGGCGCAATCGGACCGCCGCGGCTGCGCCATGGGCGCTGCGATAGCGCTCGTTCTCGACTGGCAGGCTGTACGCAACCTGCTCGACGTGGCCGCCATCCGCTCCGGCGTTGAACCGAAACCCTGCATGCTCCCGCTGGCGCCTGAAACGCTCGCCATCGCAGACGCGATCGCGATGGAGGATGAGGGCATCGCCCGCGCCATGCAGTTCGGCGCGCGTCAGATGCTGCGCCAGCACCGGGGCCTGTGGGACCTGCTCCAGGCGCGCGCATCGGTCCGCGCCAGGGTCTGAACGCCCTCACTCGCTCTCTTGCATCCCCCGGCTTGCATCCCCTGACGCGCTTCCCTAGTCCTGTTTGCATTGCAACACGGGAAACAGAAACAGCATGCGCTTTGAGGGCACCAGCGATTACGTCGTCACAGATGATCTGAAGGTGGCGGTCAACGCGGCCGTCCTGTTGCGCAGGCCGCTGCTCGTCAAGGGCGAACCCGGCACCGGAAAAACCGTTCTGGCGCAGGAAATCGCCAAGGCCGCCGGCGCCCCCCTGATAGAATGGAACGTCAAGTCGACGACGAAGGCGCATCAGGGCCTGTATGAATATGATGCGGTCGCCCGGCTGCGCGATGGCCAGCTTGGCGATGCGCGGGTTCACGACATCGCCAATTATATCCGCAAGGGTAAGCTTTGGGAGGCGTTTACGTCCCCCGCGCTGCCCGTCCTGCTGATCGATGAGATTGACAAGGCGGACATCGAGTTTCCGAACGACTTGTTGCAGGAACTCGATCGCATGGCTTTCCACGTCTATGAGACAGGCGAGACCATTCAGGCGGCCGAGCGTCCGATCGTCGTCATTACTTCGAACAATGAGAAGGACCTGCCGGACGCCTTCCTGCGCCGCTGTTTCTTCCACTATATCAAATTCCCTGACCGGGAGACGATGCAGAACATCGTCGATGTCCACTTCCCCGGCATTCAGAAAATCCTGGTCAGCAAGGCGCTCGATATCTTTTACGAGATACGGGACGTGCCCGGCCTGAAAAAGAAACCCTCGACCAGCGAACTGCTCGACTGGCTGAAACTGTTGCTGGCGGAGGACATGCCGCTGGATGTTCTGCAATCGCAGGACCCGGCCAAGGCGATCCCTCCTTTGCACGGCGCGCTTTTGAAGAATGAGCAGGACGTGATGATGTTCGAACGGCTCGCCTTCATGGCGCGCCGCAAGGTCTGACGGGGAGGTTCGGGACATGCCGCATGGAGCTGGATGCCTGTGCGGCGCTGTGCGGATCGCCATAGACGCCGAACCGATGGCTGCGCGCATGTGCTGGTGCCGTCTGTGCCAATATCTTGGCGGTGGCAGCGCCACGGTGAATGTGTGCTTCCCGTCGGACAAGGTCTCTACTCAGGGCGAAGTCAGATGGCATGAGAGCGTCGCGGACAGCGGCAACGCCATGCGCCGGGGCTTCTGCCCGGCCTGCGGCACGCCTTTGTTCAGCATCGCCGAATCGCGGCCACATCTCACTTTCATCCGTGCGGGGGCGCTGGACGATCCGGGCCTGATCGCTCCGCAGGCGGTGATCTGGACGCAGGCCGCTCCCCAATGGGCCTGCCTTGACCCTGAATTGCCTCATTATGAGGCCCAAATACCTCCGGTCGCCTGAAAGCGGGCATCCTTGCCCTTGCATAATGGGGAATCGCGTGTGATCCTCCCTCCATAACGCCGCGAAGACGGCGCGTCCTAAGGGGGAGGTGCCGAATGCGTCTTGCCGTTTTGTCTTTTCTTCTGGCGATGGCCCTTCCGGCCACTGCTTATGCCGTTGCGCCTGATGCCGATGAGGGCGCATGGCGCGTCGATGCGGATAGTCTGCGGGTAACGGCGGCGGGGATCGCCATTCCGCAATCGGCCGGCAATCTCAGCCTGATCAAGTCCGGCGAGATTTCCGATCAGGGCGCTGGTCTGGACAATTATGCGCAATTCGCGTCAGCCGATGGCGTAGTGCAGGCAACGGCATATATCTACATGCCCAGCTATGCCGATGCCGCCATATCATCCTACATGACCGACAAGGCGATCCATGAACGCTTCGGTCCGGATGCGCGCCGCACCGCCTTTGACGTGACATCCGCAGGACAGCACAGCAACACAGCGATCCGTTCCGTCTACAGCGGCGCCGATGGGCAGTTGGTGACCGAAGCGGCGTTCATTCACGCAGGGCGCTGGATGATCAAATTGCGCGTTACCGGACCAACCGAGCGCACGCAGGATGTCAATTCGGGCATGAACTCTCTCCTCGCCGGTCTCCGGTTTGAGGGCGACGCATCCCCTCGCCCGGCTATGGCCCGGCAAATCGCTTCATGCCCCATGGCTGACGGCCCGGGCGCACATGTTGTCGCAGACCGCTCCTCTGGCGCAGCCGGCATGACCGATCTGCCTTTCCCCAGGGATGGAGAGGATAATGTCTGCGTTCGCGGGACCGTTCAGGTCGGTGAGGCCAGCTACGACATGCTGCAGGCCGTTGGCGGCGGCGACGCTTCGCCGGTGCTGATCCCGCTGGACGACGCAGGCAAGATCATGCGGTTTGACCGGCTTCCGGCAGGCGGCGGATACCGGCTTTCCGTGCATCAGGTTGGCCGCACCGACGTCTACAGCGCCTATGATCGCCTGCCCACCACAAAACAAATCGCGGCGATCATAGATGGCAGCGATCGGAAGGGCGCGACGATGCTTCTCAGTGCGGCGCATGCTGCCGATGGCAGGGTAACGGTCAGCAAACAGGCGAACCGCTGAGCGCTTTGGGTCGGATAAGCTGGCGTCAGATCAGGTAGCCGACCTCGTAAAGCCCCCATCGCCGACCGCCGAATTCCAACGGCACGAATACGCTGCGTAGCGCCCTGTATCGCCCTTCGCCCAGATCCTGGCGATAGGTGAACAGAAAGAAATCGCCGTCGCTGTCGAGCGCCCGGCGGGTCTGCCCATCCATGAATATCTGCCGATTACGGGCATTTTCCAGATTCCATAGCCTGTCTCCCTGCCTTTGGGGCTGGCTGCGGGCGCTGATATGGGTCGGCAGGAAACCGTTCATGTCGACAAGGCAGCACCCGACGACGGCCGGGTCCAGCGCCGTACGACGGTCCAGCAGGGCGCGCAGACGCAGGTCCGCAAAGTCCACGAAATCCGTCAGATATTGGATCGGATCGCTTCCCGGCACTTTACGGTAGCGCGTGTCGAACAGGGCTTCGGCGGTAAGATGCCCGGAATCCAGCGCATCTCCGATCAGCGCCGCAACTTCCTCCGCGCCTTCCTCGGCCATTGCGATATATTTGCTGTTGCGGGTGCGTACGCCGCCATGGGCGACGCGGTTCAACATGGTGTTGGCCGTGCTTTCCAGTTCGTCGAGCCGGCCAAGCGCATGATTGACCTGCACCGCGCTTTCGCATGCCGACCGGCTGAACTCGTCCAGACCCGCGCGAAGGGACTCGACATCTTCCCCTGCTTCCTCGGTGCAACCGGCGATGGCGTGGGACCGCTGCTGAAATTGCGTCACCAGCGAGGATACTTCCGTCATCATCGTACGCATGTCGTCAATATGGATGCCCGCTTCCCGGCCACGCACGATGTTGGCCTCGACCCCGCTCATCAATCCGCGCGCATTGCTGTCCAGTTGATCGAGTTTTTCCCGAACGGATCGCGCGGATTCGCCCGCCTGGGCCGCAAGGCGCCGTATTTCATCGGCGACCACCGCAAAACCCTGGGTCGCCTCGCCGCCCCGCGCAGCCTCGATCGCGGCATTCACGCCTAGCATGCGCGTCTGGTGCGCGATCGCGCCAAGCTCGTCGGAAATACCGCCGACAGCCTCGATCACGGCCAGAAAATTGCGCAGATGCACTTCTAGGCCCGTCACATGCGCGATCAGCCCGGCAACTTCGTCAAGAGACAATGCTGCCGCGTCATTGCCTTCGGCGATGATGCGTTCCGCCTTCTGCGCGGTCACCCGCAGTTCGAGAGCCGCCACGCCGCTCTCCGCCTGATTGGCGGAGAGCGCCTCCATCTTGCTTTGCAGTCTGGCGAGATGCGCTGCGTCGGACTGTATCCGCTGGTCGATCTGCGCCAGAAAGCCGGCGGCCTCGCTGCATTGCAGCGATATCTCCGCCGACTGTTCCCCCAATTCGGCTAAAAGCTCTTGCTTTTCCAAGTGCGCCCCAAGCGAATGCCCCATAATGGATACTGCCCCATTAATGATGCATTGCAAGAATTAATGTTGCGTTGCAGTGACGCTGCGTTTCTGGCTTTTGCATGTGCTCACCGCTAGGCTGAGTTGATGACCGAACCGGCTTCGCTCTTTTCCCTCGGCATGACGCGCTTTGCGAAAGTGCGCAGGGACCTTGAAGCCGTCGTGGTTCAGGGTCGCATCGCTTCCGGCTGCTACGAATTTCTGCTTTTCGGTTTCAAACAGGGCTGGGCCTGCCTGTTTGGCGGATTGATGCTGGCGCTGTTGCTCGGCACGCATTTTTTCTACCCCGCCGATTTGCCGCTCCATCGCTATGATTTCCTGACCCTTGCGGCGGTCGGCATCCAGGCGCTCATGCTCCTGTTGCGGCTTGAAACGCTCCGCGAAGCGTGGGTGATCTGCACATTCCATGTCGTCGGCACGGTTATGGAACTGTTCAAGACCGCAGCCGGTTCGTGGATATATCCAGAGGCCAGCCTGCTGCATATCGGGCCGGTCCCGATGTTCTCCGGCTTCATGTATGCGGCGGTCGGCAGCTATATCGCCCGTATCTGGCGCATCTTCGACTTCCGCTTCACCGGCTATCCGCCGCGCTGGACCACCATCCTTCTGGCAGTCGCCATTTATGTGAACTTCTTCGCGCACCATTGGCTGCCGGATCTCAGGCTTGGCCTCTTTGCGTTCGCGATCTTTCTGTTCCGGCGCACGACGATATGGTTCACCCCGTTCCGCCGCGCCCGCGCCATGCCGCTGCTCGTTGGATTCTTCCTGGTTGCGCTGTTCATCTGGTTCGGAGAGAATATTGGCACCTTCGCCAACGCCTGGACCTATCCAGACCAGAAGGATGGATGGCACCTGGTGTCGATAGGAAAATTGGGTTCCTGGTATTTGCTGATGATCATTTCGTTCGTTCTCGTATCGCTGATACACGCCGCCGCTCCGCGCGAGGCCGGCATTAAGCCGGTATCGGCCTGATCGATGTTTCTCGACTTTCTCGACGAATTGCGCGCGGCCGGCATCCCTGCGGGGGTCAAGGAGCATCTGGTGCTGCTGGAAGCGCTTGAGCGCGACGTTATCGAACGGAATCCGGAGGAATTTTATTATCTCGCCCGCGCGACCTTCGTGAAGGATGAGAGCCTGATCGACCGCTTTGACCAGGTATTCGCTAAAGTGTTCAGGGGCCTGGAGGGCAATTATGGCGTGGCCACACAGGATATCCCGGAAGAATGGCTGAGGGCCGTTGCGGAAAAATTCCTGTCTCCAGAGGAAATGGAGAAGATCAAATCCCTGGGATCATGGGATGAGATCATGGACACGCTGAAAAAACGGCTTGAGGAGCAGCAGGGCCGGCATCAGGGCGGCAACAAGTGGATCGGCACCGGCGGCACCTCTCCTTTCGGCAATGGCGGCTACAATCCCGAAGGCGTCCGGATCGGCGGAGAAAGCACGCACAAACGCGCGATAAAGATGTGGGAACAGCGCGAGTTCCAGAATCTCGACAACAGCAAGGAACTGGGCACCCGCAACATCAAGATCGCGCTACGCCGCCTGCGCCGTTTCGCGCGGGAAGGCGCCGCAGACGAACTCGACCTGGACGAGACGATCCGCGGCACAGCGCGGCAGGGCTGGCTCGACATCCGCATGCGCCCGGAACGCCACAATGCCGTGAAGCTGCTGCTCTTCCTCGACGTCGGGGGGTCGATGGACCCCTTCATAACCTTGTGCGAGGAACTGTTTTCCGCTGCGACGGCGGAGTTCAAGAATCTCGAATTTTTCTACTTCCATAACTGCCTGTACGAAGGCGTGTGGAAGGATAATCGCCGCCGGTTCAACGAGCGGATGCTGACCTGGGACATTCTTCACAAATATGGCCATGACTATAAGGTCGTGTTTGTCGGCGACGCAGCCATGTCTCCCTATGAAATCACCCATCCCGGCGGGTCGGTCGAACATTTCAATGAGGAATCAGGCGTAACCTGGCTCAACCGGGTGACGAATACCTACCCCGCGACGGTATGGCTAAACCCCAGCGCGCAGGAGCATTGGGGCTATAGCCAGTCCACGCGCCTGATCCGGGAACTGCTGAACGACCGCATGTATCCGCTCACCCTCGCCGGGCTGGAAGCGGCGATGAAAGAACTTACCCGCAAGCGGTGATGGGTGGTTCGCTAATTTGGGTGGGAAGCGGACATATCCCCCATTTCGTCATCCCGGACTTGATCCGGGATCCATGAGCACAGGCGCTTGTGCAGTCACGCCAGCATGGAGCCAATAGATCCCGCATCACGTGCGGGATGACGAAGGGGTGGATACCTGCCTTAGCTCTCCTATGACTCGTCATTCCCGCGACCCGAAGGGCGACCGAAGGTCAACGCGGGAACCCATCTCCCCTCCTACGCCTTGCACGCCCAAGGCGCGTTGGGTCCCCGCCTTCGCGGGGATGACGAGAAGGGTGGATTTGAGACTGTCCGTTTTCGACCTAGTTTGGTGAATAGCGGTCTCAGACCAGCCGCGGCGACAGTTCCATCAATAGGGCTTGCGCTTCCTCGCGCTCATATTCCGAGATGTATTGCGAGCGGACAGCGACTGCGAGACAACGGAGTGCTGCTTTCGGGTTCTTCCGCACGCCGGAGCCTGTGAGATAGCACTTGGCCATTTCGAAATGGGCACTTCCGTCGCCGGCGGCGGCGACCCGCTGATACCATCGAAACATTAGTCTGATCCTGCCCTGCTCACGGTATAAAATGGCGATGTTCGTCGCTGAGGCGTGGCTCCCAAGGCGCCACGCCCTGCGGTATATTTTCATGGCCAGCGCTTTGTCTTCGGGCATGCCTTCACCGACATCATGCATGTAGCCGAGCGCATGAAGGCACATAAAGTCGCCTAGGTCTGCACCTTGTTCATAGCAACGCCGGGCATGGGCAAAGTCGCCCTTCTCCGCAGCGGCGGAAGCGATCTGAAGAAGGACGTCGGTATCGGGCACCTGCGGGTTATAGAACAGGCGAATGCGAAGAGGAACGACCGGAAGTGGTCGTTAGCCGTCATACTCTCTGAGGTCGCAAGGCACACGCATATCGATGCCCTGAACGCCTGTCCTACATCCCCCGCCCCATGCTCTACTCCCCCGCATGGAACAGTATCCAAAACCCGCTGACCAAAACCGCCTGCCCGGCACCGAACCGGGCCGCACCTGTGACTCACCCGCGACCCGGGAGAGACCAACATGCGACGCAACCGCGACGCAGGTGCGACGTAAGTGCGACGCAACCGGGACCTACATGAGACTCAAGTGCGACGCACATGCGACGCAAGTGAGACGCACATGGGACGTAAGTGCGACGCACATGGGACGTACATGCGACCTACATGGGACTTTAGTGAGACCTACATGCGACTTTCCGGGCAAAATCCGGTCAAAACGCATCAGAACCCGCAACTTCCGCAACTTCGTTGGATTTGCCGAATGAATGCGCGGATTCCGGCTCCACCACCGCCCCGTCAATGCGGCGCGAAAACAACGCCGCCCGTCATCGGCGCGGCCACGCCCGTCGTCCCCGGAAAACTGATCGGCAGGCCATGAAGTCGACGGACCGCCATATAGGCGAACCCCTCAGCCTCTACGCTGTCGCCATTCCAGCCAAGATCGTCGCCGGACGACACGGCTATGCCGGTCGCTTCCTCCAGCATCCGCATCATGGTGCCATTGTGCCGTCCACCCCCGGCAACGAAAATCGCCTTGGGCGGCTTTGGCAACAGGCGGATACCCCGCGCCACGGACTGCGCCGTAAAGGCGGTCAGCGTCGCAGCGCCATCGGCGAGACTGAGGCGGCGCACGGGATCGATCGTGAACTCCTCCCGGTCGATGCTCTTGGGCGGCGGCGCGTCAAACCAGGGGTTGTCGAGCATCGCGCCCAGCACGGCTTCGTCGACACGCCCGGACGCCGCGACAAGGCCGCCCTCGTCATAGGGCATATTCCCCTCCGCCTGCATCCAGTTGTCGATGAGCCCGCTCGCCATGCCGGTGTCGAAAGCAATCAGCGCGCCGTCAGCTCCGATGCCGTCAGCCCCGATAAACGTGACATTCGCCACGCCCCCCAGATTGAGGATCGCCACGGGTTTCGCCAGATCATAGGCCAATGCCTGATGATAGACAGGCAGCAACGGCGCCCCCTGCCCCCCTGCCGCCACGTCCGCGCTCCGCAGATCGCCGACAACCGTAATGCCGAATGCCCCCGCAAGGGCGGCTCCGTCCCCGATCTGCCAGGTCCAGCCACGATCGGGCTTGTGCGCCACCGTATGCCCGTGAAAGCCGATAACGCCGATCTCCTCCGCCATCCGCCCGCTCCGCCCCAACAGGTCGGCGACCGCCTGCACGTGCAGCTCGGTCAGTTCCTCCTGCACGGATGCGATCAGCGGCTCGAATCCCGGCGCGTCCATCGCCATCGCCCGCTGGCATGTCTCCGCCAGACGCATGCGGAATCCGTCCTCATACGCCATCGCATGAAAGGCGAGCGATTCGGCGATTCCCTCCCCATCCGTGCGAATCAACGCCGCGTCGATCCCGTCCCGCGATGTCCCAGACATCAAACCGATGGCCAACATGCTACCCAAGCGCAAATCCCCATGTTATGCGCCGCCCGCCATGACGACATTCACATCCGATCTTCTGCGCTTACTCGACACGCGCGGCTATATCCACCAGATCACCGACGCGGAGGCGCTGGACACTCTCGCGACGCGCCAGATCGTTCCCGGCTATATCGGGTTCGATCCCACCGCGCCGTCGCTGCATGTCGGCAGCCTCGTTCAGATCATGATGCTCCGCCGCATGCAGCAGGCGGGGCATAAGCCCATCGTGCTGATGGGCGGCGGCACCGGCAAGATTGGCGACCCCAGCTTCAAGGATGAGGCGCGCAAGCTGATGACGGGCGACGTGATCGCGTCAAACGTCGCCAGCATCAAGCGCGTTTTCGAGAAGTTCCTGACCTTTGGCGACGGCCCTTCCGACGCGATCATGCTCGACAATGCCGACTGGCTCGACAAGCTGGAATACATCCCCTTCCTGCGGGATATCGGGCAGCACTTCTCCGTCAACCGCATGCTGAGCTTCGACAGCGTAAAGACCCGGCTGGATCGGGAACAGTCGCTCAGCTTCCTCGAATTTAACTATATGATCCTCCAGGCTTATGATTTTCTGGAGCTTTCCCGCCGTTCGGGCTGCCGCCTGCAGATGGGCGGGTCGGATCAATGGGGCAATATCGTCAACGGCATCGAACTGTCGCGGCGGGTTGACGGGACGCAGGTGTTCGGCCTGACCACGCCCCTCATCACCACCGCTGATGGCGGCAAGATGGGCAAGACCATGAACGGAGCGGTCTGGCTCAATGCCGACGCCCTGCCGTCCTACGACTATTGGCAATTCTGGCGGAATACGCAGGATGGCGATGTGGGGCGCTTCCTGCGTCTGTTCACGGATCTGCCGCTGGATGAGATCGCCCGTCTGGAAAAGCTGGAAGGCGCAGAGATCAACGACGCCAAAAAGATTCTCGCTGACGCCGCCACTGCCCTCGCCCATGGGTCCGATGCGGCGGAGATTGCCGCCGAAACGGCGCGAAAAACCTTTGAGGAAGGCTCGTCCGACGCGAACCTCCCGACTGTCAGCCTGGGGGCTGAGGGGCTGACCGTGGTGCAGGCCAATGTGGCTCTGGGTTTCGCGGTTTCGAACAAGGAAGCCCGCAGAAAGCTGGCTGAAGGCGCCATCCGGGTCAACGGTTCGGTCGTGACCGATCCCGCCTTCACGCTCTCCGCAGGGGACAAAGTGAGCTTTGGCGCCAAAAAACATGGTTTGGTCACGAGCTGACGGAAGGCGGTGCGTTAACCACTTTCCATCACGCTGTTGCAGCATTCTTCCTGTAACCCTTTGGTTCGGGTTGAAAAAACAGGGTGGTGCAAGTGGTCGGACCAATGCGTGGCGCAGCGGCGAAGAATCCCAGTGAATTACGCCGGGCAGAGCGGGAATTGGTTGATTTCGGCACCAAGGCCGCCTTGCGCGGGCTCATGCACGAGATACGGGTGATCAACATCTCCGCTCTGGGCTTGATGGCGCGGATCGACGCCGATGTGCGCAAGGGCGATAAGCTGATTATAGAATTGCCGCATGTCCGCACCGTGGATGCAATTGTGCGCTGGGTAGAGGACGGCCGGATTGGGACGGAGTTCGTAAATCCAGTGGCTCAGGCCGACTATGCGCTGATGCTGGTATCTATACCGAAGCGCCAAACCGCCTGGTGAACTCCTCGTCATTGTCCTGAAGCTGCCGCCTGCGCGGCAACGCTTCCGGCATCTCCTTGCGCAGAAATTCCATAACCGCCTCACGCACCTCACAGCGCAGGTCGAATGCCACTGCGGCATTCCGCGCGCTCAACAAGCCGCGTAGCTCCAGCGCATCCGTGCGATGCTCGGTGACTTGTACGATCGCCACCCGCTTGTCCCATCGCGGATTGGCCTGCGTTACCTCCACAAACTTCCGGCGAATGCGGCCCACGTCGGCGGTGGGATCGACATGGAAAAACACTGTGCCCAACAGGTCGCTGGTCTGGGTTGTCCAGTTCTGGAAGGGCTTTTCCAGAAAATAGGAAACCGGCACGATCATCCGCCGATCGTCCCAGATGCGTATGATGACATAGGTCAGGCGGATATCCTCTACCCGTCCCCATTCCCCTTCCACGATAACCACGTCATCCAGCCGGATCGGCTCGGAGAAGGCCATCTGGATGCCAGCGATCAGGTTCTTCAGCGCGGGTTGCGCCGCTGCGCCCACGGCGAGGCCCGCAAGACCAGCCGACGCCATCAGCGTCACGCCGACCGTGCGAACGCCGGGAATGGCGATCAGCATCAGCGCGACGACGATAAAACCCGTCACAAACTGCATGATGCGGTAAAGGATGCGGACGCGCGTATGGCGCCTGCGCGCCTTCAGATTATCCTCAACGCTGATGTCGCTTTTCATTTCGACGATCTGCCGCCCCGCCTTCAGCAAACGCAGCGCCAGCCAACCAATCAGCAAGGCAAGAACCATCTTCGACCCGATGGACCAGATGCTCCCGACGCGCGGCCCAAGCGTTAGTGGCTGCAACCCCGCCGCCAGCGCCAGAAGCACGGCAAGCCAGCGCGTCGGCTGCCGGACCGCAGCCACGAGTATGTCGTCACTTTCGCTCTTGCCGCGGCGCGCGAGCCGGGTCGCTACGGCGAAAAATGCCCAGTGAATGACGAAGGCGATCGCGACGGACGCGCCGATCGACAGCGCGGCGGCGGGAGAGATGCCGGAGAAGCTCAGGTCAGTAACGGGATTGGCCATGACCGGCCAACGCAATATGACCCGGTTTGTTTCGCAGATGCAGCATTTCGTCGTGGAAAGGGCGCGCTATGGCAGATGTCGTCGCCTGTCCTACACGCAGCCGCATATGATAGCCGTCCACCCATGACCATAGACCAGACCAAGGCCCATAGGCTCACGATAAAGCAGGGAAAATTGCGCAATCGGACAATTAGAAAGCCGGCGCAGCTCTGCTCTGTTTGCGCGAAGTTGCGGGATCAATGGATACCCGCAACTTCCGCAACTTCGGTCCGCCGCGGGAGAGAAAAATCGCAGAAAAGCGGGCTTGTGCGGTTGGGCGCTGTGATCCGGGAAGGAAGCTGTTCGGCGGAAGGGCGGAACGCTAACCGCTCCGCAACAACCCCACCGCCGCATCCCGCTCAAATAGGTAAAGACAGGTCCTCGCCGCCTGCCCGCGCCCGGAATCCAGTCCGCCGTCCCTGTCGATCAGCAGCCGCGCATCGTCCCGCGCCAGATCGATCAGCGTTGCGATCTGCTCCGGGTTCGCCAGCCGGAACTGCGCTTCGCCTGACTGCCGCGTCCCAAGCAATTCTCCGGCGCCGCGCAATCTCAGATCTTCCTCGGCGATCCGGAAGCCGTCATTGGTCTCCCGCATCAAAGCCAGCCGCGCCCGCGATGTCTCGCCCAGCGCGCCACCGCGCAGCAGCAGGCAGACGGACGGCTTGTCGCCCCGCCCCACCCGGCCCCGCAACTGGTGCAACTGGGCCAGCCCGAACCGGTCAGCCCCCTCTATGATCATCAGAGTCGCATTCGGCACATCCACGCCGACCTCGATCACAGTGGTCGCCACCAACACCTTTGTCCGATTGCTGGCGAAGGCATCCATCACCATATCCTTCTCCGGCCCCTTCATCCGCCCGTGAACAAGTCCAATGGCATCGCCAAACCGCATGCGCAGGCTTTCCGCCCGCGCTTCGGCGGCCGCCTGATCGCTGTTCTCGCTTTCCTCCACCAGCGGGCACACCCAATAGGCCTGCCCGCCGGTTGCGATATGACGGCCGAGCGCTTCAACAACTTCGTCCAGGCGCGACGCCGAAAGGACTCTCGTTTCAATCGGCTGCCGGCCAGGCGGCATCTCGTCCAGCCGGGAGACCTCCATCTCGCCATAATAGGTCAGCGTCAGCGTGCGTGGAATCGGGGTCGCCGTCATCACCAGCAGGTGTGGGGTCAGTTCGGCCTTGGCCGTCAACATCATGCGCTGGGCGACGCCAAAGCGATGCTGTTCGTCAATTACGGCCAGCGCCAGGTTGCGATACTGTACCGCCTCCTGAAATATGGCGTGCGTGCCGACCAGGATGTGAATGCTGCCATCGGCCAGCCCCATCAGGGTCGCTTCCCGCGCCTTTCCTTTCTCCCGCCCCGTCAGAATGGCGATATTGACGGGCAAACCGGCCAACATCTTCTGCAGGGTGGCGAAATGCTGCCGGGCCAGAATCTCCGTCGGCGCCAGCATCGCCCCCTGGGCGCCCGCCTCGACTGCGTTCAGCAAGGCCATCAGCGCGACAAGGGTTTTGCCCGATCCGACATCTCCCTGCAGCAATCGAAGCATCGGCGTGGCCTGCACCATATCGCCCTCGATCTCGCCGATCGACCGCCGCTGGGCACCCGTCGGCGCAAAGGGCAGTTTCAGCAGGGATCGCAAACGCCCGTCGCCCTGTACCGGCATGCCCCGCCGTTTGCGGGACGATGCGCGCACCAGCATCAGCGCCAGTTGTCCGGCGAATATCTCGTCATAGGCAAGGCGCGCCTTTGCTGTCGCATCGGCCGGGTCCTTATGCGCCCGCGCCAGTGCTTCATGCCAACCGGGCCAGTCCCTGTGAGCAAGCACGCTCGGCTCGATCCATTCGGGCAGTTCTGGCGCGCGCTGCAACGCCTGGGCGGCCAGTTCCCGCATCCGGTTGTTGGTCAGCCCCTCCGACAGACCGTAAACCGGTTCCCGCTCCGGGATATCCTTCGCTTCATCGGTGGGCAGCACATGGTCCGGATGCACGATCTGCAAATCCTGCCCATACAGGTCGAGCTTTCCGGAAACGAAACGCGGCTCACCGATCGGCAGCAATTTGCGTGGCCAGCCACTATTCCGTCCGAAGAAGATCAGCGAAACATAATTGCCTTGGCTGTCCGTTGCATGGACCCGGAAAGGCGCGCGAGTGCCGCCGCTTGCCTTATACTCCACTGGCGTCAGCACAATGCCGATAATCCGTCCCGCGTCGGCCATATCCAGCGTGTCGGTCAGTTTCCGGTCGACCCAACTGATGGGCAGGTGAAACGCCACATCTACTGCCCGCGCCAATCCCAACCGCTCCAGCGGACGCGCCAAAGCCGGGCCGACCCCCTTCAGGGCCGAAATTTCGGCAAACAGCGGATTGAGTATGTCGGGTCGCATGGCTATCTCGCCACTATCGCAGCCCGCGGGGTCCATGCAAATGGCCGCGGGCCAATTTCTCGTGCCCGCTCCGGGCCAGCAAGGATGTTCATGGAAGACAATCCGCGCCTCCGCCGACTGCGCTTTCGCGCCTGGCATCGCGGCACGAAGGAAGCCGACCTGATGGTGGGCGGCTTTTTCAATCGTTACGGCACAGGCTGGGACGAAGCAGAAATCGCCTGGTTCGAGCTGTTTCTGGAGGAGCAGGATGTCGACATCATGGCCTGGGGTCTTGGCACCCAACCAGTGCCGGCGCAGTTTGAAGGGCCGATGATGGATGCCTTTCGAAAACTTGACTTCATCCAGATAGAACCATGAGCTTGCGCAAACGCCCGTGACCGACCTGCAGAAAATCATCAAGGCCAAGACACCGCTTACCTTGTCCGGCGTCCCGGCGGGGTTTCAGCCATGGGTGCTGGCGGACATTGCCCGCGCCGCTCCGGGCCGTACCGTATTCGTCGCGCCAGACGAACAATTGATGCAGGCCATTGCCGACACGGTTCATTGGTTCGCGCCGGAACTGGACGTCATCCGCATTCCTGCCTGGGACTGTCTTCCCTACGATCGCGCCTCGCCCTCTCTGCGCGCGGCGTCGGAGAGGCTGGCGGGGCTTCATGCGCTGCAGACCGCACAGCGCGGACCGCAACTCGTTCTTACGACGATCAACGCGCTCACCCAGCGCACCCTCACCCCTTTCCGTATCCGGCAGTTGGTGGCGCGGCTCGCGCCGGGTGAACGGATCGCAATCGACAAGCTGGCGCAACTGCTGCAGGCGAACGGCTATGTCCGCACCGATACGGTCCATGATGCGGGCGAATATGCCATTCGCGGCGGTATTGTTGATCTGTACCCCGGCGGTGAGCCGCAGCCATTGCGGCTCGACTTTTTCGGGGATGAAATTGAAACCGTTCGCCGCTTTGATCCGTCGACCCAGCGCACAACCGAAAATGTGGAAGGCTTTGTCCTGCTTCCGGCTTCGGAGGCCCTGCTCGATGAGGAAAGCATTAAGCGGTTTCGCAGCCGCTATCGCGAGACTTTTGGCGCAACCGCCACCGGAGACCCCCTTTATCAGGCAGTGAGTGAGGGCCGGCGGCTGGCGGGCATGGAGCATTGGTTGCCCTTGTTCGAGGAGCGGCTGGTGCCGATGTTCGAACATCTGGGCGAGCATACCGTCTATGTGCGCGATCATGGCGTAACAGGCGCAGCGGAAGCCCGTTTCGAGGCGATCAGGGATTATCACGCCAACCGGCTGGAGGCCCGGTCCGCCAACCCCGGAGCATATCGCCCGATCGACCCCGCCCTGCTTTACCTTGGCAGCGGCGAGTGGGAGGATGCTGTCCGCACCCACGCCATCCATATCACTTCGCCATTCCACGAGCCGGAAAGCGACAGGGTGCTCGACTTCAGCGTCGACAGCGCAAGGGATTTTGCGCCGGAACGCGCGCAGAACGTCAATATCTATGAGGCTGTGGCGAAGCATCTCGCTTCCCTGCGCCTCGGCACCAAAAAAATTGTCATAGCCAGCTATTCGGGGGGCGCGCGAGACCGCCTGACAGGTCTTCTTGCCGATCATGGCGTGAAGAAGATGGTGGAGGCCAACGGTTGGCAGCAGGCGCTGGGCGCCGCCGCCTCCGGGAATGTTGCCCTGGTCGTCCTGCCGCTCGATCACGGTTTCACGGCACCTGATGTCGCGCTGCTCACCGAACAGGATATGTTGGGCGACCGGCTCGTGCGCCGCGCCAAGCGCAAGAAAAGCGCTGACGCATTCCTGCAGGAATTGGCGACCCTCACTCCTGGCGATCTTGTCGTTCATGCGGACCACGGTATCGGCCGCTATGACGGCATCATGTCGATCCCGGTCGGCAATGCGCCGCACGACTGCGTGGCGCTTGGCTATGCGGGCGGCGACAAGCTCTATGTTCCCGTTGAAAATCTTGATGTTCTGTCCCGTTACGGCTCGGAAACGGACGGCGTCGCCCTGGACAAGCTGGGCGGAGAGGCGTGGCAGCGCCGCAAGGCGAAGATGCGCGAGCGCATCCGGGAGATCGCTGGAGAGTTGCTCAAGACGGCCGCAGCCAGAGCACTGCGCCCCGCACCGGTCGCCGAACCTGACGCCTCTGGATATCCAGCTTTTATCGATCGTTTCCCCTATCAGGAAACCGACGATCAGGACCGCGCCATTGCGGATGTCTTAAGCGACCTTGGCGAGGGCAAGCCGATGGACCGCCTGGTCTGCGGCGATGTCGGATTCGGCAAGACAGAGGTGGCCCTTCGCGCAGCCTTCGTCGCGGCGATGGCCGGGATGCAAGTCGCGCTCATCGGTCCGACCACCCTTCTCGCCCGCCAGCACTTCAACAATTTCGAGGAACGCTTCAAGGGCTTCCCGCTCAAGGTTGGACGGCTTTCCCGTCTTGTCCCGGCTGCCGAGGCGAAAGCAGTCAAAGAGGGATTGGCGGACGGCACGCTTGATATCGTTGTAGGCACCCACGCCTTGCTGACCAAGGGACTGGAGTTCAGACGCCTGGGCCTTGTCATCGTCGACGAGGAGCAGCGCTTCGGCGTTACCCACAAGGAACGGCTCAAGAGCCTGAAGACCGATGTCCATGTGCTGACGCTCACCGCCACGCCCATCCCCCGGACCCTGCAAATGGCGATGTCGGGCCTGCGCGAACTTTCCGTCATTCAGACCCCGCCGGTCGACCGCCTCGCCGTCCGTACCTATGTCATGCCGTGGGACGGGGTTGTTATCCGCGAAGCGCTGCTGCGGGAACATTATCGCGGTGGCCAGAGCTTCTTCGTTGTCCCCCGCATCGCCGACCTGCCCGACATCGAAGAATTTTTGCGGAACGAGGTGCCCGAAGTGCGGCCTATCGTCGCCCATGGACAAATGTCTGCCGGCGAAGTCGAGGAGCGCATGTCTGCCTTCTATGACAAGCGCTATGATGTGCTCCTCTCGACCACTATTGTTGAAAGCGGGCTTGATATCCCAAGCGCCAACACGCTCATCATCCACCGCGCTGACCGCTTCGGGCTTGCTCAGCTTTATCAGCTTCGCGGCCGGGTCGGCCGGTCGAAAACGCGCGCCTATGCGTACATGACCACACCGGCAGACCGCATCATCACAGAAACGGCGGAAAAGCGGCTAAAGGTACTCTCAGACCTCGACACGCTGGGCGCCGGGTTCCAACTCGCCAGCCACGATCTCGATATTCGCGGGGCGGGCAATCTGATCGGGGACGAGCAGTCGGGCCATATCCGCGAAGTCGGCTTCGAACTCTACCAGTCAATGCTGGAGGAGGCGATCATGGACGCCAAGGCGGGCGGCATTCTGCGTGACCGGGCGAAGGAAAGCTTCTCGCCGCAGATCACTGTCGATGCGCCAATCATGATTCCGGACGATTATGTCCCCGACCTCGACCTGCGCATGGGCCTTTATCGCCGCATCAACGAATTGGAGGATCGGCAGGGGATTGAGGCTTTTGCCGCAGAGTTGATCGACCGGTTCGGTAAACTTCCTGCACCGACCCAGAATTTGCTGAAGCTTATTGAGATCAAGCAGAACTGCCTGACAGCATCGGTCGCCAAGATCGATGTCGGCCCGAAAGGCGCGCTCGTTACCTTCCAGAACGACAGCTTCCCTAATCCGCCCGGACTCATCGCCTATGTCCAGAAACTTGAAGGCACGGCAAAACTACGTCCTGACAGCAAGTTGGTTATCACGCGCGGCTGGGGCGATTCCGCGTCGCGCCTCAATGGCGCGCTTCAACTGTCAAAGGGGCTGGCAAAAGTCGCCGCGCAATGAATAGCCGAACGAACCTTTTCTGTTTGACTCTTTGTGCATCGGGCAGACCTCCTATATCCTAATCACCGACAGAAGGGATTGGCCGCACCATGTTGAAAGAAAAAGCCAACCACCCAGATGCGATCCCTGCCGGAGAAACGCCAACTCCTGTCGAAGGCGTGCATCCCTATGCCGGTCCTGCGGGCGGCTGGGGAGCGCTGCGAGCGGTCGCGCGCACCATAAGGGATCAGATGGGCGCCAGTACGGATACCCGCGCCCTGCTACAAATGAACCAGCCAGAAGGGTTTGATTGCCCGGGCTGCGCATGGCCCGACCCGAAACACACCTCCTCCTTCGAGTTTTGCGAGAACGGCGCGAAGGCAGTGACATGGGAAGCTACGGTCAAACGGGTCGATCCAGACTTCTTTGCCCAGCATAGCGTTTCGGAGCTTTGGGAGTGGAATGACCATGCTCTGGAAGATGCAGGGCGGCTCACACATCCCCTCCGCTATGACGCCGCGACGGATCATTTCGTACCTGCGTCTTGGGAAGATGTCTTTTCCCGCGCAGGAACAGCCCTGCAGGCGCTGGAACATGCCGACCAGGCGGAATTTTACTGCTCCGGTCGCGCCTCCAACGAGGCGGCCTTCCTTTACCAGCTATTCGCGCGTGAGTTCGGGACCAACAATTTTCCCGACTGTTCCAACATGTGTCATGAGGCAACCAGCGTTGGCCTCCCCAAATCGATTGGTGTTGGCAAGGGCACTGTCACGCTCGAAGATTTCGACCATGCCGACGCGATTTTCTGTATCGGTCATAATCCGGGGACTAATCACCCCCGCATGCTGTCTACGCTGGCCGCGGCGTCCAAACGCGGCGTTCCGATCATTGTCGCCAACCCAATGCGCGAACGGGGGCTGGAACGGTTCAAATCGCCGCAGCACCCCTCCGAAATGCTCCTGCCCGGCGCAACACAGCTTGCGTCCGCCTATCACCAGGTAAAAATAGGCGGCGATTACGCAATGCTCTCCGGCATGATGAAGGCGTTGCTGGAAATGCATGACGCCAGCATGGCCAGCGGAGGTCCCGCCGTTCTTGATCTGCCTTTCATTGCTGACCACTGCACCGGTTTTGAAAAGCTTGAAGCATATCTGCGTGCGGCGTCCTGGGATTGGATCGAGCGCCAATCCGGCCTTGTGCGCGCCGCGATCGAAAGCATGGCCCAAATCTATGCCAAGGCAGAAAGGGTCATCATCTGCTACGGCATGGGTATCACCCAGCATAAGCATGGCACGGAGAATGTTCAGCAGATCGCCAATCTGCTTTTGCTGCGAGGCAATATTGGCAAGCGGGGAGCCGGTATCTGCCCCTTGCGCGGTCACAGCAATGTGCAGGGCGATCGCACGGTCGGCATCACCGAGTTGCCAAGTGACGCGATGCTGGACCGGCTTGATGCCGCGTTCGCAATCCAAAGCCCTCGGAAACATGGACATAACGCTGTGCAGGCTCTCGCGGCCATGCAGCGGGGCGAAGCGCACGCCCTCATATCCCTTGGAGGAAATCTGGCGGTGGCGATGCCTGACCCGGATGCTTGCTTTGCGGCCATTCGCAAGCTCGATCTGTCGGTCAATATCGTCACGAAGCTCAACCGCACCTGCCTGCTCACGGCCAAGGAAACGCTCATACTTCCATGTCTTGGAAGGACTGAGCAGGATATGCAGGCCGCCGGACCACAATGGGTCACGGTCGAGGATTCCATGTCCATGGTGCATGCATCACGGGGCAGGCTGAAACCGCCCGCACCTGATTTGAAATCGGAACCGTGCATTGTCGCGGGTCTGGCGAAGGCCACTTTGCCGGCGACACGTAGCGATTGGGACATGCTAACCGGGAACTACGATCGCATTCGTGACAAGATCGAGGCGGTTTTCCCTGACTTTCGCGATTTCAATCAGCGCGTTCGCACGCCAGGCGGGTTCAGGCTCACAATCGCGGCATCGGAACGGCGCTGGAATACTCCGGACGGCAAGGCGCATTTCATTGTGCACGACGTTCCATCACGAGATGCCGACAGCCTTCTCCTCACAACGATCCGCAGCCATGATCAATATAATACCACCATCTACGGCTTTAATGACCGCTATCGGGGCATTAGCGGCCGCCGCGACGTGATTTTTTGCAATCAGGATGATTTGGCCATGTTGGATCTCGCCCATGGCGATCTGGTCGATGTGGAATCCGAACCGGGTCGCGTCATGCAAGCAGTGACGGCGATCGCGCATCCCATAGCTCGCGGCTCCACGGCCGCCTATTACCCCGAAGCAAATTGCCTGATCCCCCTGGACGACTATGATGCGCAGAGTGGCACTCCAGCCTACAAGTCCATCCCGGTGACCATCCGGCGTAGCGCCTGACGCCGGCCATAATGACATCCTTCCCCATCACGGGTTTCCGCCGCATCACGCCAGATGGCGCATGCACGGCGGTCGAGCGTATTTTGGCGCAGGAAGTTCCGCTGGCTTTTGAATTCAACGGTATTGGCTACGCCGTGTTGATGGGCAGCCCAAGCGATATTGGCGACTTGATAACGGGGTTCGCCTATTCGGAACGGTTGATAACCCAATCGCAGGACATCCTCGGCTTCGATACTCACGAAACAGATCAGGGCATCTTGCTGCGCGTCCATCTCGCCGATGATTGCTCTCCCCATGTTCTGGACCGCGTTCGTCACCGGGTCGCAGACTCGTCCTGCGGCTTATGTGGGATTGAAAATCTGACCCAGGCGATGCGGCCCCTGCCCCGCATCCAGCAGACCGCACGGATCAAGGATTCAGCGTTTTTCCACGCTCTGAAGGATATTTATGCGAAGCAGCCGCTTAATCGCGCAACAGGCGCTATGCATGCTGCGGCATTGTGCTCAGCCGATGGGCAAGTGCTGCTCGTTCGGGAAGATGTCGGCCGTCATAATGCTTTCGACAAGCTGATCGGCGCGATGCTTGTGGCAGGGCGGCAGTGGGACGGGGGATTTGCCCTATTGTCGTCGCGCTGCTCCTACGATCTGGTTGAAAAAGCCGCATTGGCCCATTGCCCCCTGCTTGCCACCATATCCGCGCCGACAGACCTCGCTGTCCGTCGCGCGCAGGAGGCGGGCCTGGATCTGGTGGTGCTGGCCCGGGAAGACTCAATCCTCCGTATCGCCGCGCCGCCGAAACCTTAGATTTCGCCCTTCGCGGAAATTTAGACCAATTGTGCCAGTTGATCGCTGCTGATTGCAGGAGACCGCAAGAAACCCTGGTATATTTCGCACCCTTCGCGCGCGAGGAGCGATAGCTGCTGCTCGGTTTCCACACCCTCCGCGATGACGGTTAGCCCCAGGGATCTGGCCATCTGGATCACGCCGCGCACGATAATCCGGTCACGCGCCGATCCGGCAATATCCTGTGCCAGACCGCTATCGATCTTGAGATAATCGAGCGGCAGCGCCTTGAGGTAGGCAAGACTGGAATAGCCAGTGCCGAAATCATCGATAGCCACTCGCAAGCCCTCCGCCCGCATCTGGTTCAGCAGCACGGCCACGGCATCGATATCGTCCACAAGCCCACTCTCGGTGATCTCCACCGTCAGGCGCCCGCGCGGAAAACCGCTGCGGTCCACGAGGATAAGAAAATTTTCCAGAAAGTCCGGTTGGGAGATATCCGCCGCAGTAACATTGATCGACAAACGCAGCGCATTCAAACCGGATGGCCAAGCGGCCGCAAGCCGGAGCGACTCTGCATGAATATGCGCCGAAAGCGGTAACAGAAAATCCGATCGTTCCGCCGTTGCAAACAGAACACCGGCACCCAAGGCCCCATGTTCAGGATGGGTCCACCGCGCCAACGCCTCCACTCCCAGAAGCTCGTCATTACCCGTCGCATATTGTGGCTGGAAAACGATATCGATTTCGCCACGGTCGAGTGCGAGCCGCAGGTCTGCTTCCAGACGATCCGGGTCAACCTCCCGGCTATGCCTCTGGCGGGTAAATATGCGAATGCCCTCACCATCGGACTGTCGCGCATCGGCCAGAGCCATCGCCGCATGCCGCAACAATCGGACAGCATCGTCGCCCTTCCTCGCCCCGGCAATCCCGCATCGGCCGGTAAGCCTGATCAGATGATCGCCTGCATTAAATGGCTGACTGATGGTAGCGACCAGCCGTCGCGCCAAGAATTTCGCACGCTCCATCCCGGCTTCACTGCCTACCTCTCCCGATAATCCGATCAGGAACTCCGTGCCGGTGATGCGCGCAAGCAACGCTCCGGTTCCGACTAGTTCGTCAACCAAACGCTCCATTCTGCGCGCAAGCCGTCCCAGCAAGGCGTCACCCGCCATCTGTCCATAGGCAGTATTTACCCGATCAAGCTGACTGACTGAGAGGAGCAATATGATTGGCGGGGTTTTCGCCTCCATCAACGCCTCATCCAACCACGACAGAGCTTCCGCGCGATTGCTGAGGCCGGTCAGATAGTCACGTTGCCCACGCTTGCGCCATATCGTAGCGCCGGGCAGCAATTCCACTTCTCCAACGATGCTATCTTTGTCAGCGTGCAGATGATGCGCTACGCGCTTACGTCCATCCTCAGCCATGTCATGGGCGAATGCAGCAGTTCCTCCACTGTAGGCCACCATACGGATCGCTGCGATTGCAGCAACACGGTCCGATCTGGACAGCGATTTAAGCAAGGAGCGCGGCGTTGGCGCGCAATGGCCTGCTATTTCGGCTGCAAGCGCCTCGCTGAGTTCGACTTCCCCGGTCTCCCGATCAAAGCGCCAGCGCAGCGCGTCGCTTCTCCTGATGGCGCGGCTATCACCAGCCCGCTTCACATCGCCACCCAGCCGTTCGACCAGCCGCTGGGCGGAAGAAAGTGTCGCGGCAAATGCATCCAAGCCAAAAGGCGCTGCAAGATAATGTGTCGCCCCCGCCGCCATGATTTGCGGAACGGCACTCTCAGCGCCCTCTCCCACAAGCGCGATAAGCGCGCCGCCGGTCGCCTCCACCGCTCCAGCAAATGGCTCAACCAACAGCTCGGGTGAAGTGGATCGGCGAGCATCGATCACTACTATCTGGACGTCGCTTGCCAAAAATCTCTGTTCGGCCTCCATCGGACGCCTTGACGCAATGACCCGCCACCCCGCCTCTCCAGCAAAGCCCGCCAATCCATCCCGATCATGCTGGGACAGAATAAACACCCCCGGCCGGCTTTCGTCATGTTGGTCTCTGCGCGTCAATCGGATACCTTCTTACTTTCCGGTCCTGTCCAGGCCGTAGCGCGGCGGTTTAGCACGAGGAGGTTACCGCGGCCTTGCGAACAGCATGCCGGAAAAGACCCGCATGCTTGCGCCCTGCCTTGCCATGCCCTAGCTAAACATGATGCAAAGTACGGAAAAGATGCTGGATCGCGCGATGACCGACGGCTTTGGCCGGCGCATCGATTATCTGCGCATTTCCGTGACCGATCGTTGTGATCTTCGATGCCGTTACTGCATGTCGGAAAAGATGCAATTCCTGCAGCGCAAAGATGTCCTGACGCTAGAGGAAACGGCGATCATCGCGGACAGGTTCATTGCGCGCGGGGTTCGCCACATCCGCCTGACCGGCGGTGAACCGCTGGTGCGCCGCGATTTCCCTGAGCTGGCCCACCGGATCGGACGCCATTTGCGGACCGGAGCGCTCAAAGAACTGACATTGACCACTAACGGCACCCACCTTGCAGAACATGTTGATGCACTTGCAAGTGCGGGCATTCGGCGGATCAACGTCAGCCTCGACAGTCTGGATGCCGAAAAATACGCTTTCATCACGCGCGGCGGCGCGATTGATAAGGTGCTGGATGGGCTCGCGGCAGCGCGCTCAGCCGGGATAGCTATCAAGATCAACATGGTCGCGCTCCGCGGCATTAATGACAGCGAATTTGTACCGATGCTTGAGTGGTGTTCTGTTCAAGGGCATGATCTGACGCTGATCGAGACAATGCCGCTTGGCGAAGTCGGCGAGGATCGGTTTGATCGTTATATGCCTTTGCATGAAGCGGTGGCGGCCATAGGCAAGCACTACGAATTGCTTCCAATGAAATACCGGACTGGAGGACCCGCCCGCTATTTCGCAGTTGACGGCACTGACGTAAAATTGGGTCTTATCACGCCGCTGACGGATAATTTCTGCGCGGGTTGCAATCGCATGCGTCTCACATGTCAGGGTAAGATTTTCATGTGTCTTGGCCATGAGGATCATATCGATTTAAAGGCCGCCTTTCGTGAAAATGGGGCAAGCGCCATCGACGCTCTGCTCGACAGGGCATTGGCCGCCAAGCCGGAACGGCATGGTTTCGCCATCACGCAGGGTAGCACGCAGGGTGCGACCAGGCGTCACATGAACGTGACAGGCGGATGATCGCCGAACCAAAGCGAGCCCTTGTTGCTTCGCCCGCGCCTGCAGCCCGCGCTGCGGAGGAACGGCTGCGCGCTTCCTATGATTTTGTGGAACCGCACGAAGCCGACATGATCATCGCTCTGGGCGGCGATGGCTTCATGCTGCAGACCCTTCACGCAATGCTGGAGGCACGCCGGATAGTACCCGTATTCGGTATGAATTTGGGGACCGTCGGCTTCCTAATGAATGAATGGCGGCTGGAGCGGCTTGAACAGCGGCTCGCAGCCGCCAAGCCGTTCAAGGTGCTTCCCCTGCGCATGACGGTGGACACTGTCGACGGCGAACAATTTTCCATACCGGCAATCAACGAGGTCTCTCTGCTGCGCGAGACACGCCAGACCGCCAAGCTGGAGGTTCACGTCGATAGCCGGGTGGTTCTGCCGGAGTTGGTCTGTGACGGCGTGCTTGTTGCAACGCCTGCAGGATCGACGGCCTATAATCTATCGGCCCACGGCCCTATCCTGCCCCTGGGTTCGGGATTGATGGCCCTGACACCCATCAGCCCGTTCCGCCCGCGGCGCTGGCGTGGTGCAATCCTGCCTGATGCTACGGTTGTGCGCTTCACGGTTCTTGATCCTGTAAAACGCCCCGTTAGCGCTGTTGGTGATCAGCGCGAAGTCCGCGATGTCGCCGCCGTTGAAGTAAAGATTGACCGCACAACGCCGCTCATCCTGCTTTTCGATCCTGAGCACACATTGGACGACCGGATAGCGGCGGAGCAATTTATCGCCTGACGGGACTTGCCTTCGCGCGAAAGCCGCTGCTATAGGCGCGGCCTGCCCAGCGGAAGCCGGGCTGCTCCCCGATAGCTCAGCGGTAGAGCATTCGACTGTTAATCGAATGGCCGTAGGTTCGAATCCTACTCGGGGAGCCAACACCACCCAAAATCAACAATAAATCCTTATATTCCAAAGGTTTATATCGGATTTTCGCTCTCTTTTACTGAGAGGCGCTGAGCCGGGTAAATATCATAACTATTTGGATTATTGAGATAATTTATCTCTCTCCAAGCTTGAATCCGATTCGGACTTTATCGATTGCAGGTCTGAGATACGCTAATATGACCAAGTCATGTCCGCGCTCCAAAGGCCGTTCAGTGACCGATCTAGACTTCTCAACAACGGTCATTCATTCATCTGGCTCTGCGCAGAGAGAGAGAGGACCGGCGACCTTAGATTTCAATTCTGCTTTGCCTAAATCTGGCAAATGGCCGAATTGCTGGCGACCGCCGCAACCGATGACTGCATATCCGCCTGGGTCACTGCTTCGCCGATAAGGATCAGCGTGGGCCGATCATCGGCAAAGGCTTCGGCGACCAACGGCAGCAGATCGAGCCGCGTTCGCAATCGCTGTTCCTGCGGCAGCGACGCGTCGCAAGCGATGAGTGCCGGCGTCATCCCTGGCAGCCCCGCAGCGATCAGCGCCCGACTAAGCTCGGGTGCCGCCTCGCGCCCCATATAGACTGCTAGCGTGCAGGCGGGATCAGCCAGCGCCTTCCAGTCGAGGTCGAGCGCCTGCCCCCTACGGCTGTGTGCCGTGATGAACTGGACCCGGCGCGCAACGCCACGCAGCGATAATGAGAGACCAGCCGAAGCGGCGACCGCACTGGCAGCGGTAATGCCCGGACAGATGCGCACCGTAGCCCCGACGGCGCGCAACGCCGCCATCTCTTCGGAAGCGCGCGCGAACATGGCGGGATCGCCTCCCTTCAGCCGTACAACGCGCTTGTCCGCTAGCGACGCGGCGACCAACATCTGATCGATGGTCTGCTGGTCTTTCGAATGCCGACCCGACCGCTTGCCGACGCTCACGCGCTCGACCCCTTCGGGAATCAGGTCGAGAACGCCCGGCCCCACCAGGGCATCGTAAAACACGACGTCCGCCGCTGTTATCAGCTTTTCTGCTTTGCGGGTGAGCAAGTCCGGATCGCCCGGCCCGGCACCGACCAGCCAAACCTCTCCAGGGGCGATCAGTTCACTCAGCGGCATGAAGCGTCTCCTGCACAGTTTGAACGAGGATGTTAGCGAGCGCGGGACGGCACGACCCGCAATTGGTGCCCGCACCCAGCGCCTTGCCGATAGCGGCGACATCGACCAGTTGCTCGGCGCGGATGGCTGCGACGATCTGGTTAAGGCCGATGTCGAAGCACACGCAGATGGTCGCGCCCTTGTCGGGCTGGCTCCCCGGTCCGCGCGCGGCCAGTACAGAGCCGCCGACGCCTTCAGCCTCCAACTGCCGAATAAGCCAGTCGCGCGAAGGCAACAGACCCGTGCGCGTTATGAACAGCACGCCACCCAGCCTGCCCTCGATGATGGCCGCAACGCGGCGCGTTCCACGGGATACGTCGATTGCTTCCACCCGATCGCCCTTGGGCAGAATAGCTTCGATTCGCGCGGGATCGCTATTGCCGGCAATTTCGAAAAGCGTACCGCCCGGAACTGAGATCCGCGTCGACCACAGACAGGGCAACTTTACGGCATCGTCTCCGCGCAGGATCAGGAAGCCCCTCCATTCCGTTGTAACCTTCTCAACACTTGCCGGCGTGGATTTGAAGCCGGGCTGGCCCGAATGGGGATCGACCAGAGGACGCGGCAACAGACCTGTTCGCCCCCCGCTCGCCACTTGGTCTGTCCAGTGGATCGGAGTGAAGATTTCGCCGACCCGCTGTCCTTCACTCAGTGCGACGCGAAAAATGCTGTCTCCCTGCGGCGTCCGCACGCGGGCAAGGTCGCCATCGCTCAAGCCCAGCGCCTGGGCGTCGTCTGGATGGATTTCCACCAACGGCTCCTCGCGGTGACGGGCGAGTCTGGGCGACAGACCGGTGCGCGTCATTGTGTGCCATTGGTCGCGATAACGGCCGGTGTTGAGCGTCATTGGCCATTGTCCGAGCGGCGCGGGCACATCCATCTGCTTCGTCAGAACGAGCCGCGCTTTGCCGTCAGCCGTCGGGAACCGACCGTCGGCGAAGGGACTTCCCCCGCCCCAGCGGAACGGTTCCATCGCGTCATAGGCTTCGTTGCCAATGGTCGCATGCGCGCGCAGGTTCAGCACGCGCCGGCCTTCATTTCGGTAGGCCGTGAGCCGGGCATGTTCGCGCCAGATATCCGCCGGCCGGTCATAGGTGAAGGCGTTTCGCCAACCCATACGTCGTCCGACTTCCTTGACGATCCACCAATCGGGCATCGTCTCGCCAGGCTGCGCAAGGAAAGGGCGCTGACGACTGACGGTGCGATCCGAATTGGTCACCGTGCCATCTTTCTCGCCCCAACCGGCGGCAGGCAAGCGGACATGGGCGTGGACGCTGGTGTCAGTGTCGGCGATGATGTCCGACACCACCAGGAAGGGGCAGGCTTCCAATGCCTCGCGTACGCGGCCCGCGTCGGGCAACGACACGGCGGGATTGGTCGCCATCACCCATAGCGCCTTGATCCGCCCTTCGCCGATCGCGCGGAAAAGATCGACGGCCTTTAGACCCGGCCCGGTCGCCATCGTCGGGGCCGCCCAGAAGGTCTTTACGCATTCCACATGCTCCGGCGCGAAATCCATATGCGCGGCGAGCGTCGAGGCGAGGCCTCCGACTTCGCGCCCACCCATCGCATTGGGCTGGCCGGTGATCGAAAAAGGCGCGGCGCCCAGCTTGCCGATACGGCCGGTCGCGAGATGGGCGTTGATGATCGCATTGACCTGATCCGTACCGCGGATCGATTGATTGATCCCCTGGCTGAACAAGGTCACGGTCCGGGGCGTCGCGGCAAACAGGCGATAGAACTGCTCCAGCAGCGCCGGTGCGACTTCGCACGTCCTGGCGGTTGTCCACAGGTCATGACCAGTGCGAATATGCTCCCAGAAGCCCTCAGGCGCCGACACATGATCGGCGAGATAATCGGGATCAGTCACACCTTCGCGATCGCACCACGCCAGAAGGCCGTTCATCAACGCGACGTCGGTGCCGGGCTTTACCTGCAGATGCAGGTCCGCACCTTCACAGGTCTCGGTGCGGCGCGGGTCGATAACGACCAGCTTGGTTCCGCGCGTCGCGCGCGCAGCCTGTATCCGCTGATAGACGATTGGGTGGCACCAGGCGGTGTTGGAACCGACCAGCACAATCAGATCGGCTTCGTCAAGATCGTCATAGGTTGCAGGCACCACATCCTCGCCAAAGGCGCGATTATGCCCCGCCACCGCGCTCGACATGCACAGACGGCTGTTGGTGTCGATGTTTGCCGAGCCGATGAAGCCTTTCATCAGCTTATTCGCGACATAATAATCCTCGGTCATAAGCTGGCCGGAGACGTAGAAGGCCACGCTGTCGGGTCCGTAGCGATTGACCGTCTCGCGGAAACGCTTCGCCACAAGGTCCAGCGCCTTGTCCCAACTTGTCCGGCGGTTGCCGATCATCGGGTGCAGCAGCCGGCCTGTCAGACCAACGGTCTCACCCAGATGCGTCCCTTTGGAACAGAGGCGACCGGCATTGGCGGGATGCGCGTCGTCACCCTTAATCACGACCGATCGCGGCCCGGTTGGCGTCGCAGAGATGCCACAGCCGACACCACAGTAGGCGCAGGTCGTGCGGATCGCCGCGTCGCTCACGCCGCGCGCTTTCCGATCACGGCTTCACGCAACAGGAAGATGCGGCCCGCATCGACCTTGAGCGGGATGACCGGAACGCAGCCCTTGTCCTCGCCTAGCGCCTCGCCTGTCCTCAATGAGATGTTCCAATTGTGCAGCGGGCACGTGACCACGCCGCCATGGACGATGCCCTGTGACAACGGACCGTGCTTGTGCGGGCAGAGGTTCACTAGCGCATAAAATTCGCCGGACTTGGTGTGGAAGATAGCGATCTCTTCACCGCCGTCGACGGGCAGCGTACGGGCGTTGCCGGGGGTGATCTGGTCCACCGGACCAATGTCGAGCCAATCTCCAATCATCATGCCATCTCCATCGGGCGCACGTGCGCGATATGCTGGTGCAACTCGGCATGGGCGCCGGCCGCACGCTCGGCCCAGGGGTCTTCCTGGCTGAAACTTTGCGAATAGAGAAAACGGGCGCGCAAAGCCTCGCGCCCTACATCGTCCTCGACAATGCGAGCCTTCACATAATCTACGCCAACGCGCTCGATCCACGGAGCGGTGCGCTCCAGGTAACGCGCTTCCTCGCGATAGAGCTGGATGAAAGCAGCGCAATAGTCGAGCGCCTCCTGCTCGGTCGCCACCTTGCACAGAAGGTCGGTGGCGCGGACATGGATGCCGCCATTGCCGCCGACATGCAGTTCATAGCCGCTATCGACGCATACGACGCCGAAATCCTTGATCGTCGCCTCGGCGCAATTGCGCGGACAGCCCGATGCGGCGATCTTGAACTTGTGGGGCATCCACGATCCCCAGCTCATCCTCTCGATCTTGACGCCCAGGCCCGTCGAGTCCTGCGTCCCGAAGCGGCACCATTCGCTGCCGACGCAGGTCTTTACCGTGCGCAGCGACTTGCCATAGGCGTGGCCCGACACCATGCCTGCGGCATTGAGGTCGGCCCAGACCGCAGGCAGGTCTTCCTTCTTGATCCCGAAGATGTCGAGCCGCTGACCACCAGTCACCTTGACCATCGGCGCGTTGTATTTCTCGACTACATTAGCGATGGCGCGCAACTCGCGCGGGTTGGTGAGACCACCCCACATGCGCGGGACTACCGAATAGGTGCCGTCCTTCTGGATGTTGGCGTGCATCCGCTCGTTGACGAAGCGGCTCTGTTGGTCGTCCTCATATTCCCCCGGCAGCGCGCAGAGTAGATAGTAGTTGAGCGCCGGACGGCAGGAGGAACAGCCTTCCGGTGTCGACCAGTTCATCTTGTGCAGGACTTCGGGAATAGACCGCATCCCCTGGGCTACAATCTCGCGACGAACGTCGTCATGAGTAAAGCTGGTGCATTTGCACATCGTCTTGGGGCCGGACTGAACCTCGCCGCCCAGAGTCAGCGCCAGCAGCTTCTCGACCAGCCCTGTGCAGCTACCACAGCTTGCCGACGCCTTGCATGTGGCCCGCACTGCGTCCAGGCTATGTGCGCCCTTGGCGATGCAGGAAACGACCTGCCCCTTGGTGACGCCGTTGCAACCGCAAATCTCGGCATCGTCCGAGAGCGCCGCAACGGCCGCCTTAGGGTCCAGCGCGCCACCTCCTGAAGCGAAGGCCTGGCCGAAGATCAACAGGTCACGGATGCCGCTGACGTCATCGCCCTTTTTGAGCAAGTCGAAATACCAGCCGCCATCGGCGGTATCGCCATAGAGCACGGCACCGATGACCTTGTTGCCCTTGACGATCACGCGCTTGTAGACGCCGCGCGAAGCGTCGCGCAGGACGATATCCTCACTGCCGTCGCCGCCGGAAAAGTCTCCAGCCGAAAACACGTCTAGTCCCGCGACCTTGAGCTTGGTCGACGTCACCGATCCGCGATAGCCGCTATGCTGGTCGGTCAGGCCATCGGCCAGGCTGCGGCACATCTCCCACAGCGGCGCAACCAAGCCATAGACATTACCATCATGCTCGACGCATTCTCCGACTGCCAGCACACTGGCGTCGCTGGTAACCATATGGTCGTCGACCTTGATGCCGCGTCCGATATCGAGCCCCGCCTCGCGCGCGAGCGCAACCGAAGGGCGGATGCCGACAGCCATCACCACCAGGTTCGCGGGAATTTCCCGCCCATCCTTCAATCGGACCCCCTCGACCCTGCCGTCGCCATAGATCTCAGCAGTATCGGCGCCAGTCAGGATGGTCTGTCCGCGCCCTTCGAGCGCTGACTTGAGTAGCCATGCGGCCGCCTCGTCGAGCTGCCGCTCCATCAGCGTGGGCATGATATGAAGGACGGTCACCTTCATCCCCCGCAGGGTCAAACCGTGCGCCGCCTCTAGTCCAAGCAAGCCGCCACCGATTACGACCGCACTGCCGCCGCCATTGGCCTTGCCCGCTTCAGCAGCGGCAAGCATAGTGTCGACGTCCTTCATGTCGCGGAAGCTGATGACGCCGGGCAAGTCCTTGCCCGGAACCGGAATGATGAAGGGATCCGATCCGGTGGCGATCAGCAGCTTGTCGTAGCCCACCGTCCGGCCTGACCGGCTGGTGACGGTTTTGGCTGCGCGGTCGATCGCCGATACCGGGTCGCCTGCGATCAGGTCGATCGCATTGTCCGCATACCAGGCAGCATCATTGATGACGATCTCCTCGAACGTCTTCTCGCCTGCCAGCACTGGCGAAAGCATGATGCGGTTATAGTTCACATGCGGTTCTGCCCCGAAGATGGTGACGCGGTACCGCCCGGCATCGCGCGCCAGCAGTTCCTCGACCGCGCGACACCCCGCCATGCCGTTGCCGATAACGACCAGATGTTCGCGTACCTCCGGCGCCGGCATGAGCGTCTCCGCCTCGTCGTCCGCTATCGGACTCGCCTTGTCCTGAAATTCCATGCCCCATTCCTTTTCGAAAAAGAAAAAGGCCGCCATCCAGATCCTCGGCTTTAGAACCGAAGGTCTGGATGGCGGCCTTGCCATCATTTGCGCCTCACCAGTTCAACCTTGAACCGCTTCGGCTATGGAACGCAGGACAACATTGTCCTTTTCACTGCAACATAAAGCGAATCGCCAGATCGCTCAAGCGATTCTCGCGTTGGCCCGCAATCAGAGGGCCCAGTCAGCCTGAAGCCATAGTTTGTCAGTGTCAGCAGCCATCGTTTTCGCGTCGTAATGCGCATATCGGACCGCCAACGTCGTCTTGTTCAGTTTCGCCGCCGCAAGAATGTCGATTTCATTTCCATAGTGCTGGTCGAGCCGGTCGCTGTCGAACCGGTGCCAGGTCGCCACCAGCGACACGCCGGTAAATGACCCAAGCTGTTTCCAACCATAGCCTCCGCCGACATAAAAATCGCGGAGGCCGTTCGGCGGCGTGGTCAGGAACTTGTCGGCCCAGCCCTGGAACTTGAAATTGGTTCCTAGCGGTGTCTGAAAGCTGGTCAGCGCCAGCCCTTTGTCCACACCCAGCACTTCATAGCCAGCATTGAGCTTCCAGCCTTTCACATCGAGTGTCGTATCGGCAAGCCAATAGTCCGCCGAATAGGCGTTGGGATTGGCGTGATAATCGGACTGTCTGGCATAGCTGAGTTGATAGCCAAGCTTGACCGCCTTGGAAAATGCCCGCGATCCAGCGAGCCGCGCGCCATAGGTCTGGCTCGACAAGCGGAAGGCCTGAACCGCCGCTTCGTCCTGGTCGACAAGATAGGCGAAGCCCGTCAGCGTCCCGACCGGCGTCGCGTAGGACAGGTTGGCCAGAACATTGTCACCGCCAATAGCCTGCTGCCGTGCGCCGATCCCGTCCGCACCCCATATCGTCCGGACGCTCCAGGCATAGGCGACGTCGAGCTTCAGCCCCTTGGCCGGCGTAATCTCCGCGCGGACCGCGTCGAAGGTTTGCGCATTATCGCGAAAGGCGACGTTGCCGACGAAACGCTCGTCGTCCAGCACGATTTTCTGTCGCCCCGCGGTCAGCGTTGCAGCCTCGGTCCTATATTGGACCTGCGCAATATAGAGAGCGACATTGTCTGGATCGGCAATGATCGGCCGGGTCGCGGCGCCATTCAGTCCGTCATAATAGTTGTCGACGATAGCCAAGGTGCCCTGCCCCACCAGCGTCGCCGACAGCGGACCGCTGGAAGCAGTGAGGCCAGCCCGAACACGGGCCGTCAGAGCGTCGGCCCGCTTGGCGATGCCGTCCTGATCGACATATTCGTAGCGCAGCCGGGCTTCGGCAACTGGCTTGAGGGCGATCGAATTGGCGTAAGCCGGCCCTGCGACGGCCATCACGGCCGCCGATGCGAGAAGCGTTTTCATGGAATTCGTCCCCCCTTAGGACGAGAGATGCAGGATAATTCCGTTTGCTCTGAGCCTATCGAAGGCTGCCCTTCCCCTGAAAGTGCAGGGCTTCGTCAAGCTCAGGCCAAATGGCGCTTGGGTAGATGGCCGGGGCACAGGCAGTCCCCGGCCCTCCCAATCAGATGCGCGCGCCGGTGTTCCAGGTCGCACGCCACTTGGTCTTCACAGCGAGCACTCCGAGCAGGGCCAGCAAGGCAAGGCCCGCGAAGATGAGAAAGCCCGAGGTGAAGCTGCCCGTGAATTGCTTGGCAAAGCCGAGCGAAGATGCGAGGTAAAAGCCGCCGACGCCGCCCGCCATGCCGACAAGACCGGTCATGACACCGATCTCCGCCTGGAACCGCTGCGGGACGAGTTGAAACACTGAGCCATTGCCGGTGCCGAGGGCCAGCATGGCAACCACGAACAGACCAAGCGCCACCGGAAGTGTAGTCGCGAAGGCAACCCCGGCGAGCGCCAGTGCGGCGACCACGAACACCATCATCAGAGCCTTAAGTCCACCGATCGCGTCGGCAAGCGCGCCGCCCATCGGCCGGACAAGCGATCCCGCGAAGACGCAGGCCGCCGTGCAATAGCCTGCGACGATGGGGGTCAGGCCGAACTGGTCGGTGAAGTAGATCGGCAACGACGCGGCAAGACCGACAAAGCCGCCGAAGGTCACCGAATAAAAGGCCATAAGCCACCAGGCATCGGCGAATTTAAGCGGCTCGAGATACTCAACCATCTTTTTAGGCGCAGGAGGATTGGGTGCGTCTTTCGCCATCAACATGTAGGCGACGAACACAATGCCGAGCGGGATGCAGGCAAGGCCCAGCACCGCGTTCCACCCGAAAATCTTGGCCAGCATCGGCGCGAACAGGGCAGCGAGAACGGTTCCCGAATTGCCCATGCCGGCGAGGCCCATCGCCTTGCCCTGATGCTCAGGCGGATACCAGCGACTAGCGAGCGGGAGCGCGATGGCGAAGCTGGCCCCCGCGAAGCCCAAGATGACGCCCAGCGCCAGCGTCCCTTCGAAGCTGTTCACGCCCATATACCAGGCCACAAAGAGGCCAACGATCACAATCACCTGGCTGATCGCGCCCGAAAGCTTGGGTCCGATACGGTCGACCAGCAGGCCGTTGACGACGCGCAGGAATGCGCCCGCCAGGGTCGGCGTCGCGACCATCAAACCCTTTTCGGCCGGTGTCAGCGCCAGCGTCTTCGAAATCATCGGCGCCAGCGGTCCCAACAGCACCCATACCATGAAGGCGAGGTCAAAATAGAGAAAAGCGGCGATCAAGGTCGGCGCGTGGCCGGCCTTCCAAAAGCTCGTCGCGCCGGTGGGCACTGCCCCCTTTCCGTCGCGATCCCAAACAGCGGTAGCCATGTTTACGTCCCCCAATATAAAGGAAATGGACAAAAAAAGCCGCAGGCCGGACATTACCCATGGGGCAAGCCCGATCAGCGGCTTTGCTGCGAAATATGGAGAGGACGGCGATCCCACCCTTGGGACAGCGCATCCGGATAAGCGCGCTTCGTCGCGCGACCCTTATATCATCACGCGATTCGCGTTATGTTGCAAGGCACAAATTTCGCTGTCGATTCAACGCGTCGGCGCAAATGCGGCCAGATACTCGTCGATTTTCTCCGGATCGAACACACGCCCGTCGAAAAAGCGGTCCGGCCCCAGCGTCAATTCCCCGCGTCGCGACCCCACCGCCAGCGGCAGTTCCACTGCGCCTTCCAGCTTCATGCTCGCGCCCGGCATCGCAACATCGCTTTGCGCCAGTGCGCGGCGGTAGACATCGGGGCGAAAAACCGCCGCCGCTTGCGCCGCCGTCACGGGATCATGATCGACCATGCCCCATCGCACGAGCTGGGAATAGATCCACAGCGCTTGGCTGCGCCAAGGGAAAGGCGTCGCCTCACGGCTGAACAACATGAAGTCAGGCGCGGCGATCGGCACATCGCCCGCGCGCGCCACGATTTGCCCTGAAAGTGCGCGCATGATGAGGTGCGCGGGCTGGTCGACATAACGCGGATCGGCGAGAAGATCGGCCAGCGCGGAACGATTGGCGGGCTCGTCGCACCACGCCGCCGCTCGCGCCAGCGCGCGCAGCAGCTTATCGACCGTATCGGGATTTTCCTCCAACCAGGTCTCGCGAAACGCCAGAACTTTCTCGACGCCGCGCCGCCAGATCCTTTCGCCGATCGCAACCGTTTCAGCCAATCCGGCTTCAACCGCCGCGCTTCCCCAGGGTTCGCCGGCGATGAAGCCGTCGATCTCACCCGCCTGCATAGCTTCAACGGTCAGCGACGGCGGCAGAACGCGGAGCACCAGGTCGCGGTCCGGATCGACCCCGGCACTCGCCAGCCAATAGCGCAGCATCAACGAATGGCTGGAAAAGCGATGCACGACGCCAATCACCGGCTTGCGTCGCCACAGCCCGATCGCGGCGGCGAAATCATGTGCCGCACCGACGGGATCGGCCAGCCGCGCAGCCACGTCGGGCTCCAGCGCTTTGGCGAAATCGCTCGCCATCACCAGCATATTGCCATTGACGCCCAACTTATAAGGCGCGGCAAGCGCGGCGGGCTGCTGGCTGAGACCCAGCGTAACTGCTACCGCCAGCGGCGCAAGCATGTGGCAGGCATGTACCTGACCATAGACCAGCCGGTCGCGAAGAGTCGCCCAACTGGTCGTCTTTACCAAGTCGAGCGCCAATCCTTCCGCTTCTGCGAACCCGCGCTCGCGCGCTACAGCCAGCACAGCAGCATCGGTAAGCGGAAGAAAGGCAATTTTGAGGCTCGTTGTCATACCCCTCCTCCCAACAGGTCGCTGGCGGTGATCAGCGCCTGCGCCACCTCCACTATTTTCTTGCCCTGATTCATGGCGCTTGACCGAAGTAGCGCATAAGCATCCTGCTCGCTCAGCGCCCGCTGATTCATCAGGATGGATTTAGCGCGGTCGATGATCTTGCGGTCGGACAGCGCAGTGCGCGCCTCGTCTCGCTCCGCCTGTATCTTCGCAAAGGCGTTAAAGCGCCGCACGGCGAGTTCAAGGACGGGCTTCACACGCTCTTTGCGCAGCCCATCGACGACATAGGCGGATATACCGGCGTCAATCGCAGCGCCGATCATCGTTTCGTCCGACTGATCAACGAACATCGCGATAGGCCGCGCCAGCGCACGGCTCACCGTCAGCATTTCCTCCAGTGTATCGCGGCTGGGACTGCCGAGATCCATCAGCACCACGTCGGGAGCCATACGCTCCAGCCTGGCGACAAAAGCGCCGCGCGGCGGAACGATATGAATATCGTCATAGCCCGCTTCGCGCAGCCCTTCCTCCAGGACAGTCGCGCGCAGTCCGCTATCATCGATGATGACAATCCGCATTGAGGCCCCTTTGGTTAGGAGCATTGCAGGATTTTGAAGGCCCGCGTCAATGTCGAGCGAGGCGGACCCGATCAGGTATCGTGAACCGGTCGCCACCTGAAATGCGGCTTTATCGAGCCAGCCTCATTTCTCAGATTAACGTCGCCAGATTTGAATTTCGGCCGCGACCGAACTGGCGCGTCAGAGCCAAAAAGCCGGGGCGGGCTGACCCGCCCCGCGCATCTCACATACCTTCGACAGCCTTGCTGACCAGAACATTCACCGCGACGCGGCGGTTCTGGGCCTTGCCTTCAGCCGTTTCATTGTCCGCCAACGGATCAGCTTCGGCCATCCCGGTGGGGGTCAGCATGCGATAAGGCTTCCATCCGCAGGCCTGCTGAAGATAGTTGATGACACTACTGGCCCGCTTTTCGCTGAGTACCTGATTGAATTCCTGGCTGCCCGTGGAATCGGTATATCCCACGACGAGAAGCAGCGCGTTATCCATCCCCTGAGCGGTGGTCGCCGCCGTGCAGAGATCATTCTTCGCCTGGGCGGACAGCACAGCCTTGCCGGTTGCGAAGTTCACATTTGTCGTACTTTTCACATTATACTGATCGATATCGCCCACACGGCCACGCAATGCTTCCGTTGCGGCCGTCTGCTCAGCAAAGCGCTGATCGGTGCCGTTGCGGATCATTTGCGCAGTCTTAAGATCCTTGCCGAGCAGTTTGATCTGGCTCGCCATCAGACCCTCAGGCGCCTGCAAGGTCTTGATGGTGACAGGCAGGCCATTGAGCAGCGAGGCCGCGGCAAGCTTGCTGCTGCTGAAAAGACCCTTGCTGGCCTTGATCTGAGTTTGGTCATTAACGACAACGACCGTGCTGGTCCCGTCATCACTCGTGATCTGCACCTTGTCGCCGCTGCGTGCGGAGATGATACCCTTAACCTCCGGTCCCGCAGCGAGGCGGGTGCCATCTACCGTCACAGCGGGAGCGTCGGCTCCGCTGCCTTCCTGTGCCTGCGCAGCCAAGCTGGCAGATGCCGTCCCGGCAAGCATGGCAAGCAATAAAAGAACTTTCGGACTTTTGGAAATACCACTCATTGCGCTTCTCCTTCAAACTCAACTAGCCGGGCCTGCATGATCGCAGCTCTTCGTCCGACTGCCGACCGCATGATGGCGCATTGGCTGTCAGAACCCCTCCCATTTCGCCTCGTAAGATGTGCGGTACGAATCCACACCTGAACGCTATGGATACTCTGCGTGTTCGGCCCAACCTTTCGGGCGCATGAACACTTCGGACAGCTCCCGTAATTGTGTCGGCAATTCGAACCTTTCATGCGACAAACCGATGCCGCCTTAATGATATTTTCGGTAATTGTTGGACGAACAGGCCAGCTATATTTGAGCATGCGCCTAGGTTGCATTCGTTCAGACACGTCTCCGGGATACCCCTGAACCTCTCTGGTATAGCTCTGTCGGCCATCTGACGCTGCCACCTGATCAGCGCTGACCGTCGCACAACTACTGCACCTCCGTAACAGACGGGAGCCTTAGTGGCGCGGCCCCCTGGATACTTCATTCTCAACGGGTCCGAAGAACAGCATTGCCGGGCGGGCCAAGCTCTCATGCCAAACGAGCAATATTAAAGCGCGCAAATCAGCCCAAAGACTTCACCCAGGGTTCCAAGAAAAGATAGCCCGATCACAATTTTCCGAGAGGTCACACATGACAACCATCACAGCCACAAAACCCAATCCGGTGCTGGAATTTATGCGCCTGATCGACAGTGGGCAGTTCACTGAATCCCTGAAGCTATTTTCGCCGGATGCCATGATCGCCACGCCGCTGTTCAACGATGGCGTGCCGATGAATTTCGAAGAGTTTCGCGAATTCGTCCATGAGTATGAGCGGAACGCCTCTCCTGAGGAGCGCGCCGGTAATCATGAAGTCGACAGAGTGTTTGAAATCGAAGGCGCCAGCATCATCGAAGGCTTCATCAAGGCGCCGGGAATAAGCCGCTATTACATGACAAGCGCCCGGTACAATTCGGAAGGGCTGATCACGAAATATGGCTTTCTGATCTGGGCTGTCGAAGACCCCGAAACCATCAAGATTCTGCGCGGCTAAGACACAGCATGGAATGGTAAGGCGATATCGGTCGGAGCCAAGCTCCCGCCTTACCTATCAGCCAACCGACTTTGGGTGCCGAAGCCCGCACCATAATAGGAGGCGCTGAAAAGCAGCAGCCTCCATGCATCATAGGAGTTGAGATATGTCCACAAACCATGTGCTTGAATATCTGAGGCTGATCGACACCGGCCATTTCGCCGAGGCGCTGACCCACTTTGAGCCTGACGCCATGATCATTTCCCCGTCGCTGCGCGGCGGCGAAGCGCTCAACTTTCAGGATTTTAGCGAACTCGTCTATGACTATGAGCGAACTGCGACGCCTGAACAGCTTGCGGAGGACCATGAAGTCGACAAATTCGTCGCATCCGGCGACACAGTGATGGCCGAAGGCTTCGTGACTGGCCCCTCGTCCAACCGCTATTTCCTCATCAGCACGCGCCTCGCCCCTTCCGGTCTGATCCAGCGATACAGCTATCTGACCTGGCAGGTGGAGGACGAGAAAGTCGTCAAGGTTCTTCGCGCCTGAACTGCGCCCCTTCTAGGGGCATAATGAATATCGTGCGTTGCGCGCTTAATCGTCAACTTTAGCCGCAACGCACATTTTATGGGCCATAGCTGAGCAGCTACCCCGAAGTTCAAAAACCTCAGACTGCGCGCCCGGCGGTTTCGCCCTGAAGGAAGGCGAGCATGGCGTCGCGAGGCGCATTCGCATCGCCAATGACGTGGACATCTCCGCAAATCTGGCGCGCCGCATCTTCAAGCGTCACATCCGGCAAGCGGCTATGCCCCCATATCAAAGCGTCGAACGGGCGGGTCTTTTTCTGAGCGCTGAGTTGATCCACGGTCATCACGCATCCGCCGGCGATGCCCGTTACCATGGTCCGCTCCTCAATGGCGCAGCCCAATGCCAGCAAGCGCGGCACATGATCGCCCATATGGGTCCAGCCCAGAAATTGCCCCACTGACGGGTTGGGAGTGGTCGTGGTGACTTTGACGCCCGCCGCAGCGAATTGCTCCACTACAACCGCAATTTCCTCACTACCCAACACGTCATGCACAAGCACATTCGTAAATTGTGCGTCGGACAGCGCTTCCATCGCCTCATCGGTGCTTAGAACAGGAACGCTGCCGTCAGTGTCCAACCGATGCTCAGCGGGTTTGGAGCCGGTGGCCAGAATGACGGTATCGAACTTCTCACTCTCCAGGAGGGCTGCGTTCACCTCGGTGCCTAGACGCATCTCCACGCCAAGCAATTCCAGCTCCTTGCCGATCCAATGCACTGCGCCCAGCATTTCGTAAGCGCTGGTCCTGTCAGTGATCGTCGCCAGCCGCCCTCCGGGATATGTGCGCTTATCCATGATCACAACATCATGTCCTCGGCGGGCCGCGATCTCAGCGGCTTTAAGTCCGGCCGGTCCAGCGCCAACAACCAAAATTCGACGAGGCGCATCCGCCTGCGACAGATCTTCTATCTCGCTTTCGCGCCCCGCCTCTGGATTGTGGAAACATCGCACCGGCAGACCCAGGGCGTTGCGATCGATGCACCCTGTATTGGCGCCCACGCAGGGCCGGATGCGATTGCGCTCACCTCTGAACAGCTTCTTCACAATGTCCGGGTCGGCGATATGGGCGCGCGTCAGTCCCACAATATCGCAGTCGCCCCGCGCCAGGGCAGCCTCAGCATGATCTACGTTGGTAATGCGTCCAACGCCAATTACAGGAACTTTCGCGCCGATCGCTTGGCGCAGCGCCGACGCGCCGGGCAGGAAATCTCCATGAGGCCGGCGATAAGTGCCAATCGCATGGGAATAGTGATAGGATGCGGAACCCTCGCTGGGGTTAACATAGTCAATCTGGCCGCCGGATACGAGCTCGACGGCGATTTCCCGTAACCTGTCCCGCCCCAGGCCGCCCTGTTCTGGCGGGCGGAGATCATCGGTCGCATAACGCAGCCCCAGAATGCCGTCCGGCCCTATGGCCGCGCGCGTCCGGTCGAGGACCGCCTTATAGAAAGCCAGGGGCTCGCCCCATTTATCCTTCCGGAAATTCATCCAGGGGCTGATCGACTGCTGCAAGAGGTAGCCCTGCGCCCCGTGCAGTTCGATCCCATCGAGACCGGCGGCAACGGCAACTTCGGACATCACCCCCCAGCCCTCGATGAGGGACTCGATCTCGCCGGAACTCATGGCATGCGCCACTTCAGTTCCCAGATCGGATTGCACCGGCGAAAAAGCCCAAAGCGCCTCCCCCTTCCACGGCACCCGTTTTCCGAACAGGCCGCTGCGCCACTTTGCGCCTGTGCCCAGGATCTGGATGACGGCCACCCCGCCATGTTCATGAACAATGTCGGCAAGCCGGCGGAATTTTTCGGCAAAACCTTCGAGCATGCCCGGCCTGATTTCATCGGCTGTCGGGGGAACGATACCGGTAATGCCGATAAGACCCGGCCCCTCGGCCCGGCGCGCTATATAAGCGGCGTGACTGTCCCCGCTCTCTCCAGGATCATAGACCTCCAGGCCATAGACGTGACAGGTAATGGCGACGCGGTTCTTGAGCGTTCTTGTACCGACCCGAACCGGTGTTAAGAGCCTGTTGCCCTGAATTTCCTGCGCCTCAGCAATCATATGATGTCTTTGCTCCAATACGGGGAGCGGGAATTGCAGCGCATCCAACCACTCCCATGTAAAACGTCATGCGGCGGCGGCGATGTCCCTGGCCGCGATATAGGCAAAGGTCATCGCCGGACCGATGCTCGCGCCCGCTCCGGGATAACAGCCGCGAAAGAGGCTGTTGCTGTCCAGGCCAACGGCATACAGGCCCGGAATAGGGTTTCCCGTCCGGTCCGTAACCCGCGCATGCGCATCGGTCTCCAGACCCGCAAAGATGCTCAGGTCGCCGGGCACTATGGGCAGCGCATAAAATGGCCCGGTCTTCAGCGGCCCAAGCGCTGGATTGGGTTTGTGTTCGGGATCGCCAGCGCCCGCCGATATGCTGTCCTGACCACGCTGAAAATCCGGGTCCTCACCATTCACTGCATGCCTGTTGAAATCGGCTATCGTCTTGTTGAGGATGGATGCGTCGAGGCCAATCTTGCTGGCCAGTTCACTGACCGTATCGCCTTCGATCACATATCCTTTTTCCACCCACGGCCGGACGGAGAAGGGCGCGGGTTTGACCATGCCGAGACCATATTTTCTGACGGCCGGGGCGTCACTCAGAATATAAGCCTTTCTTATGTCATGCTTGATCGCCGTGCGGCCGAAATGCTGATAGCTAAGCCCCTCGTTCACGAACCGCCGGCCGGTTGCCGCATCGACCATGATCGATCCGGGGCAATGACGCTCCAGGATGAGCGAGGGTAGTTTGGCGATGCTGCCGTCCTTGCGTTGCGACACCGATACGGGAACCCAGATTCCGTTATCCTCATTGTCATGCTCGATGCGGCCTCCGGCGGCCTCTCCCATCGTCAATCCACCCCCGGTGCACCCTTCAGGCTGGAGAGACAGGTCAGATATCGTGTCGGGAATATAACGGCGCCGCATTTCAGGATTGGCCCCACAGCCGCCGGTAGCGAGAATGACCGCGCGGGATACATTGATTGTCTCGCTCCTGCTCTCGCGACGGCAAACTACGCCAGTGACGCGCACCTGGTCCTTGATCAGTTCTTGAGCGGGAGCATCGGTCCAGATCTCCACGCCACTATCGATGGCGCTACGCAAGAGTCCGGCCACCAGCGCATTGCCATTTCCCAGCCGGGCACCTTTGCCATGCCTCAGCTTATCCCATGCATACCGCGCGAGGAGCGAGGCTGTGCCGGCAAAATTCGACACCGACCGGTTCCAGTGCCGTAAAATAGCCAGATCAAGAAAGGTGACCTGCATCGCGCTAAAGAGGCCCATTTCGGGTATGGGCGACCGGAGCTTTTTCAGAAGAGAACCAAGCCGGTTGCCATCATAGGGACAGGGTATGAGGGTGCGGCCTGCTGTCCAGCCAGGCATTCCGAGGACATAGTCGCCGACCGCCACGGGCATGAATTTGGCATCCGTGGCATCTTGAACATAGCGGAGCATATCCGGCGCATTCTCAAGGAATGCGTCGATCTTGGCGGCATCATAGCGATTGCCAAGAACAGCGCGGAGATATGCCTCGGCCATCGCCTTGCTGTCCTCGACACCCGTGGCGGCAGCCAGATGATTGTTGGGGATCCAGATACCACCGCCAGCGATTGCGGACGTTCCCCCAATCACCGATGTGCTTTCAAGCACGAGAACCGAAAGGCCAGAACGCGCCGCAAGAATGGCTGCGGTCAAGCCTGCCGCACCGGAACCAACAATCACCACATCGGCTTGCATTACAAGGCTCCTGCTTCGAGACCGATCTGGCCAATATATCGTCGTACTGACCGCCAATAATGTCGGGCCTGAATCTTCCCGTCCGCCGGCAGGTCAGCCATTACAAAGCCAATCCCAAATCAGTGCATCACCGTGCCGCCATCCGCCGTAAGCGTCTGACCGGTCATGAAAGAAGCATCTTCGGTAGCAAGGAAATGCATGACATTGGCGACATCCGGAGCCAGCGCGTCCCGCTTGATGAAGCGCGCCGCAATGGCTGGCGCCATATAGTCCCCCCATATTTCGGGAGCCGATTTCACGCTTTCGGTAATGGTAAAACCCGGAGACACGGCATTCACCAGCACATTGTCTATGCCAAATTCATTGGCGAGCGTGCGGGTCATGGCGATGATCGCTCCCTTGCTGGCGACATAATGCATGATCCCGGCCGACCCGACAAAGGCCGCACCGGACGTCACATTGATGATGCGTCCCCATTTGGCCGCCCTCATATGGGGGGACACCGCCTTGCACATCCGGAAGGCCCCAACGACATTGACGTCGTAAATCCGATGCCATTGCTCGGCAGTCGCCGTTTCAAACGGCGCGGGCCGCAATTCGGCGGAAATGGCGGCGTTGTTGACCAGAATATCGATACGCCCCTGTTGCGCCATCACCTGTGCAACTACGCCGTTCACATCTTCGTCGCTCGTCACATCAACCGTGGCAGCCAACGCGTTCAGACCCTCCGCCCGCAAACTCTCGGCCGCAGCCTCATGCCCCTTAATATCCGCGATGACGACAAAAGCGCCTTCCCTCGCAAAGCGTTGCGCAGCGGCAAAACCGATACCGTAGGCCGCGCCGGTCACAATCGCGCATCTGCCTTCGAGTGAACCCACCACTCTCTCCCAAGCATGGCATCATGGCCTATCCGGCGGATTGGCTCACCGTAACGTACGCTCAATATTCGCCTGCCGCTGCCGGTCGCGACCGGCAGCGGCAGGTTAGTCCTTGGTTCAGAACTGCTTCGTGACGGACAGACCATATGTGGCCGGCGGAGCAGCCTGACCGAGCATGGCGGCGCCAGACCAGGTCGAGTCCGGCACGTTCGTCAGGAAGTAGAGCTTGTTGGTCACGTTCCGGCCATAGGCGCTGATCGTCCAATCATTCTTGCGCACTATATCCAGATACAGGTTCAGTTCCCAGCGAGAGGGTTGGGACTGGAAGTCATAGTTGAACTGAGAGAACTGGACCCGGCTTGTCCAGCTCAGTTCCGCACGCGGCGTGATGTCCGCAAAACCCGCATGGAAGGTATAACCCGCTTCACCCACCAGCTTGTATTTCGGCGCCGAGGTGAGCTGATTGCCAGCGAGATTTTCGACCTGCCCCGTGTAAATATTCGTGTCGAAAAGTTCGAGATATTCACTGTGCAACCAGGCCAGATTGAACGAGAGCCTCAGATCATCGACCGGAACCGCGGTGATTTCCGCTTCTGCGCCATAGAGCCTTGCCTTCGCCGCGTTAATCGTGACCGGACCGGGCGTCGGCGGTTCCAGGTTTACGATCGTGATCTGAAGGTTGCTGTAATCATAGTAGAAGCCGGACAGGTTCACGCGGAGCCGGCGATCAAACATGTCGGCCTTGATGCCAGCCTCATAGTTGGTCAGCCTTTCAGGATTGAACGCCGGCTTCAACTGGGTGAAATCGAACCCGCCGCTCTTGAAGCCGCGAGAATAGGTCGCATAGGCCATGACCCGGTCGCTGAACTGATAGTGGATTGTGGCCTTCGGGTCGAAGGAGGACCAGGAAGCCCCGTCTACACCGCTGCTGCTGCAGCTTGTGACGCCGAACACGAAACCGGTGATCGGGGGGGCGACGCAACCGACGACACGAGGGGCGTTGAGCCGATAGAGATTCACGAAATCGAGCTGGTTATACCGGCTGATGTCGCGCTTTTCGTGGCTGTAGCGTGCGCCAAGATCGATCCCGAGCTTGTCCGTGACGTGGATGGTCGCCTGAGCAAAGGCGGCATAGGCGTCGGTCTTTTGCGTGCCGCCCTGGCCGAAGCTTTGGTAGATCGGCGAATTGGTGCCCCCGAAAAAGAGTGGGGAGACGCCAGCGTTCAACGAGAAGCTGTTCTTTTCATGGAAGTAGAAACCACCCAGAACCAGGTCCACCGGACCCTTTTTGAGCGATAGACGCAGTTCCTGCGACCAATGGTCGGATTTGGTGTTGAGATCGATCGCCGTGCTGACCGCGGTCGAGTCATCGCCGCCATTGCCTGCGCTTACCTGGTCGAGATGGCGATAGCCGGTGACCGAGGTAAGATCGACATCATCGGCAAGGTTCAGCGTGGCGTTCGCAGTCAGCCCATAATTTTCCATGAAAAGGCGCTGATCGAGACCGCCGCGGTCACGCCTGCTGGCGGCATGCGCAAAGCCCTTTGCGACATTGACGTCGGCAAGGAAGGGGTTGGGACGGACATAGGCGTAGCCGCCGGAAGCGTCCTTCTCCCAGCGATAGTCGCCGGTCAGGGTCATGTGAAACTTGTCGGTCGGTTCAAAACGCAGCTTGGCGCGAACCGCCCTGCTCCGCTCATTGTCGACGGGATTGCCGGTTACGATATTCTTGCCGAAGCCGTCCCTGTCATTGGTCTGGAAAGCGAGCCTGGCCGAGACGGTATCGGAGAGCGGGCCGCTGATCGCGCCTTCCGCCCGGATCAGGTTATAGTTGCCGGCTGTGAGCGAGGCATAGCCCTCCAGGGAATCGGTAGGATCATTGGAGATGATATTGACCGCACCCGCGGTGGCGTTCCGGCCATATAGGGTGCCCTGCGGACCGCGAAGCACCTCGATGCGGTTGATATCGAACAGGGAAGCCAGCGCTGCCTGCGAACGGGCGTTGATGACGTCATCGGTGTAAACAGCCACACGCGGGTCCGTGCTTGCGTCCAGCCCCTCGATGCCGATGCCGCGAATGAAGATACGCCCGTCACCGCCGATGCGGGAGAAGCTGACATTCGGAATTGCGCGCGTCAGCGCATCCAGATTGGCGATGCCGCGATCCTTGAGCATGTCACCGCCGATAGCCGTGATCGACAGGGGCGTCTGTTGTACGCTCGATACCTGCCGCTGTGCGGTTACGACGATGTCTTCGATTTTTGCGCCCTGATCAGCGGCCGCGTCCTGCGGTGCGACACCCGCTTCCTGAGCGTTTGCAGCCGCTGCACTCAGCATAGCCACAGTCAAGATTGCGGATGACGTCAAGAATTTGCAAAGCATCAATTTACCCCCTCCCAAAATATGTGCCCGCTGCTCCTTCTTGCGGGGAGCGGTGCGCTTGCATTGGTGGGATTATGTTCACAGCCACAAATCGATAACGCCATCGCCGGTTGAGCAAGCGAGCCTTGCCCATGTCCAATCCGAAGAATTGAACAGATATTTCTGGCGTTAAAACAGTTACCTACCAGTCACCGAAAATCTGCTCGCGACCCTAAAACGGGTCAACATGCGGCAAAGGAAAGGCTCCCTTGCCCAACGGGCGATAGAGTTCCGCCTGCATCTTTGTGATCATGCGCCAACCAATTTCAGGCGCACCTCTCGCGGCAAAAGAACGAGCGGGCATGTGGATTTGGCACAGTCTGGGAGGGGATCTATGACGGACATTCTCGCACGGCGCGTTCGCCCTGCCGGAACCCTTGTCACTCCCCATCTCGAACATTTCGCGGCTGCAGGCGCCATGGCGGATTTCAACCCTCCGCCGTCCGGCTCCGGCCGTGGGTCAGGTTCAGCACTCTCTCCAATTTTGCGGAGAAGCAATGACCGGATCGCCGGGACGATATTGGGAGAAGGATGTGGGCCGAGTTCTGAAAATATACGCTGCTGCCCCACTGCTTTTGACAATGATCATCGGCGCCGGTCCCATGTCCGCCATGCACGGCGTCAAGCCCAGCGAGCGGTTGCTGGACAATTCGGGCGGCGCTGACTGGTCTGGCTATGGGCGTACCTATGGCGAGCAGCATTACAGCCCTCTGGATCAGGTAAACGCTGGCAATGTAGAACGCCTTGGCCTTGCCTGGTCGTTGGATCTTCCCGCGGGCAACACGGTCACCCAACCGATCGCAGTGGATGGCGTCATCTATTTCGCGATGGGATACAGCTTTGTGCATGCGGTGGACGCCGTTACCGGCAAGCTGCTGTGGAGTTATGACCCGGAGGTCTACAAGACTGCAGGTCCCAAGCAGCATGCCGGATGGGGAAGCCGGGGCATCGCGTGGTGGAACGGCAAGGTCTACACGGTCACGCATGACGGCTTCGTTATCGCCCTCGACGCAAAGACCGGCAAGCCGCTCTGGAAAGTGCCGACGCTCGACAAGGATGACAGCAGCTATGTGACGGGCGCGCCACGCATTTTCGACGGAAAGCTGATCATCGGCAATTCCGGCGATTATGGCGCGGTGCGCGGTCATGCGACGGCGATTGACGCCGAAACAGGCAAAACGCTGTGGCGGTTCTGGGTCGTTCCGGGCGATCCCGCAAAGGGCTTCGAGAATGAAGCCATGGCAATGGCGGCGAAAACCTGGTCGGGGGAATGGTGGAAGTTCGGCGGCGGAGGAACGCCGTGGAATGCATTCACCTACGACCCTGAAACCGACACCGTCTTTATCGGCACCGGCAATGGCTATCCCTATAATCACCGGGTTCGCAGCCAGGGCAAGGGAGACAATCTGTTTCTTGCCTCCGTCGTCGCTGTCGATGCGAAAACCGGCAAATATAAGTGGCATTATCAGGCCAATCCCGGCGAAACCTGGGATTTCACCTTCACTCAGGACATGCCGCTGGCCGACCTGATTATCGACGGCAAGCCGCGCAAGGTGCTGATGGCGGCTCCCAAGAACGGTTTCTACTATATTATCGACCGGATCACCGGAAAGCTGATCTCCGCTGAGCCCTTCGTGGACGTCAACTGGGCGTCCAAGATCGATCTGAGCACGGGTCGTCCGGTCGAAAATCCTGAGGCGCGCTATGCGAACCCGGCAGTGGTCCGCCCGACCTCGCTTGGCGGACATAATTGGCAGCCCATGTCGTACAACCCAAAGACGGGGCTGGTGTACCTGCCGGCAAATGAGCTGTCCGCCAGACTCTCCGATGACGGCTCCGGCGCGGGCTGGCTGCCTCCAACCGACGTCACCGTCGGCGGCGGGCCGGGATTTGCGGCGGATTTCAAGGTGAAGGACGGCGGACCGCGCAACTACACCTCCTCGCTTATCGCCTGGGACCCGGTCCGGCAAAAGCTGATGTGGCGGGTGCAGGCCCCCCGCATGGTGCCCGCAGGCGTGGTTTCGACAGGCGGCGGCCTGGTATTTCAGGGCGGGATCGACGCCAGGTTCAGCGCCTATTCGGCTGTCGATGGGAAACGCCTCTGGTCGTTCGATACGCAGGCCCCGTCGGTCGCGCCACCCATCACCTTTTCCGTAAAGGGGCGGCAATATGTCACGGTGCTCACGGGCTTCGGGACAAGTTCCAGCAGCGGCGGAGCGATGCTTCAGCGGTACAGGCTGGACTATCGCACAATGGCGCGCCGCGTCCTGACCTTCGCGCTCGATGGCAAAGCGGTCTTGCCGCCCAAGGTGGAACCGGACTGGTCGAAACCGGCCGATCCCGATTACAGGCCGAACCCGGCGCTGGCCAGCCAGGGCGCCGCTATCTACGCCCAGCATTGCACCCTGTGCCACGGCTTTGGCGCTGTGGCCGCCGGCATGGCGCCCGATCTGCGGCGGTCCTTCATCCCCTTGTCCGAGGAAACCTTCCTCGCGGTGGTGCGGGACGGCATTCTCCAGCCCAACAACATGCCGAAGTTCGACAATATCTCCGCCAAGGATCTGGCCGCTGTGCGCCAATATATCCGGGCGCAGGCGCATAATCCGGAAAGCGACAAGGAAACCGAGGATTTCGGCCAGGCCATGTAGTCATTTGCCGGTGGGCAGGGCCACACCGGGTAAAGAGGGGATGAAGTGATGAAAATATACAAGCGCAAGAGCGGCTGGCGCGGCGCGATAATGTCTGGCGCTGGCGCAGTGTTCGCGCTGTCGGTAATCGGCTCATCGCTGGCCGCGCAGGAAATCGGGCATCACCCGATGGAGGGCCCTCCCCCCCTTCCCGAAGTCACCAGTTGGCCGCTCTACAATGGCAGTCTTGGCGGGCAGCGCTTTTCCGATCTGACCGCGATCAACGCTGACAACGCGGCGAATATCCAAGAGGTGTGTCGCGTTCAGGTCGGAGAGCTTGGCTCTTTCTACCCCGGCCCGGTCCTGGCCAACGGCATGATTTATATCACCATTGGCCGGGTGACGATGGCGATCAATCCGACGACTTGCGCGATCATCTGGAAAAGCACCTACCGGCCCATGGCCAAGGAGGGCATCCCGGTAAACCGCGGCGTCGCTTATTCTGACGAAAAGCTTTTCCGTGGCCTGCCCGATGGCAGCATCATCGCCTATGATGCGCTGACGGGTCAGCAGATATGGCGAAAGCAAGCCATCGATTGGGCAAAGGGAGAATTGTTCACCTCAGCGCCGATCGTCTGGAACGGCATGCTGTTCATCGGCATCGCCAACAGCGAGGGCGGCATTCGTGGGCGCATGTTCGCATTCGACGCCAATACAGGTGAGAAACTCTGGCAGTTCAACCTTGTCCCGCAGGAGGGAGAACCCGGCACCGAAACCTGGAAGGGGCGTTCCTATGAACAGGGCGGCGGCGGCACATGGACGTCCTACGCGCTTGATCCCGATACTGGCGAGCTGTTCGTTCCGGTTGCCAATCCGGCCCCCGTTCTGGATACCGCCCCGCGTGTCGGGAACAAGAAGCACACCAATCTCTACACCAATTCCATTGTCGTGCTCGACGCCAAGACGGGCAAGCTGAAATGGTTCTATCAGACCCGGCCATCGGACAATCACGACTATGGCGTGACGTCGCCACCGATGCTGTTCGAGGGTAAGGACGGGCGGAAGCTTGTCGCGCTGGGCAACAAGGACGGTCATGTCTATGTGATCGACCGGACAAGCCACAAGATGGTCTTTAAACGGCCAGTGGTGCGGTTGCACAATCTGTTCAAGACGGCGACGCCCGAAGGAATAACCATCTGTCCGGGCGTGCTGGGCGGGATCGAATGGAATGGCGTTGCCTTTGACCGCCTGAACCGCTCGCTGATCGCGGGCGCGGTCGACTGGTGCCACAAGATCACTCTGGCGCCGCAGCCCTATGTTATGGGCCAGGTCTATTATGGCGGACGCATGATGGCCGATGGCGACAAGCCGGACGGCACCATTACGGCGATCGACCCGGATGATGGCCATATCCGGTGGCAGTTCAAACCCGGTTTCCCTGTCGTCTCGGCAATTACGCCGACTGCGGGCGGCGTGACCTTTGCGGGAGATCTGGGCGGGAATTTCTACACGCTGCGAAGCTCCAATGGCGAAGTGCTTCGCAAGATCGCCACGGGCGGCGCGCTGGCGGGCGGCATCGTCACCTATGAGGTCAACAAGAAGCAATATGTGGCGCTGACCTCAGGCAATGTATCGCGGTCGACCTTCGGCGCTTCGGGCATTCCGACGATGGTCATCTATGCCGTAGGCGCAGCGCCAGCCCCGGCGGCTGCCACATCCGCAGCGACGCCAAAGGCCGCTGCCGTTCTGGAGAAGCCAGACGCGGAAAAAGGCAAGGCGCTGTATGAGACCATGTGCGCCGCATGTCATGGAGCGGCGGGAGAAGGCCAGGCAGGTCCGAAACTCGCAGGCATATCAGGCCGGGCGACCAGCGATCAGGTCGCGGAATGGATCCGCAATCCGAAGTCGGAAGCCATGCCGCGCATGGTGCCCGATGTCGTATCGGAATCGGATGTGGGCCACCTCACCGCTTTCCTGATGAGCATGCCCGGCAAGCCATAGCCGCGCCGCCCACGCAGCCTGAGCATTGCCCGGCGGCGAGCAATGCTCAGCCTCTCAAATGCCGTGCCGCCCGGCTTGCGGGACCGCCGGCTGACCCGGACCTGCACGCGCGCTGTCGATGGTCCTGAACCCCAGATGGGAGGCCGCATAGAGTTCGTCCTGCGCGTGCCTGGCCGCCGGGCGGTAGCGGGCGCAATAATTGGGGGCGCAGAGGAACGAGCCGCCCTTGATGACGCGAGCGCGCGCATCGGGCTGGGCGGGATCGAAACTGGGATTGTCCGGCGCGCTCTCATTCGACACCATCGGACCGTGACCGGGCAGGTACCAGCTTTTCGTCCATTCCCAGGCATTGCCGATCATGTCCTGAAGGCCGAACGCATTGGGTTTATAGCATCCGACAGGGGCCAGCCCCTTATGGCCGTCAACCGCGTCGTTCTGGACGGGAAACTCGCCCTGCCAGCTATTGGCCGCATCCGGTCCCGGCTGCGTCAGCGTATCCGGTTGCCCGGCCCCCGCCGCACGCTCAAACTGCTCCTCGCTCGGCAGGGACCGGCCTGCCCAACGCGCATAGGCAAGCGCGTCGGCATAGGAAAGCTGAACCACCGGATAGTCATCGCGGCCTGCCAGGTCACTGCCCGGCCCTTCAGGGTGCCGCCAGTCCGCACCCTTGACGATATGCCACCATTGGCTTGGTTCAACGGGTCGCTCGCCCAGCCCTGGCGGCCGGAATACCACTGACTCCCCCTGCCGCTCCACCTGGGTCACATAGCCGGTAACGGCGACGAAACGGGCATATTGCGCGTTGGTCACTTCATGCCGGTCGATCCAGAAGCCGGGCACCTTGACCCGATAGGAAGGCCGTTCCTCTGGATAGCCCCGATCGTCTCCGATCAGGGCTTCTCCAGCGGGCACCCATATCGCCTGGTCTCCCCCACGCTCACACACACTGCCATAGGCCGGCCGGTCGATAGCAGCGGTGGTGAGCGGCAGAAGCGCCACGAGGGAGATTATGGGCAGCAACCGACGGATGATCACGGCTGATAAATCCGCTGATCGGGAATGATCACGCCCACATCCTTGGCATAAACATCCCATGCCGCGATCAGGTCCTTGCGCCGGTCGGGCTGCTCCAGCGACAGGTCATTGGTCTCGCCTGGGTCCTCCGCAATATTGAACAGCCGCCATTTGCCGTCGCCAATGTCGGTGATCTTCCAGTCCCCTTGCCGCAATGCGCGGGAGCCGAACAGCTCCGTCCCGAAACTGTCGTTTGGCGCGTAGACGCGATCGGCCTTCCCGCTGAGATAGGACACCCAGCTTTTGCCGCGAATGGGTTCAACGCTCCGGCCCTGGAAGCTGCCTTTCGGATCGGCCACGCCCGCCAGTTCGAGGAATGTCGGGCTGACGTCCGCGACGGAGAGGAACGCGCCGTTCACGCCCTTCCGCTCGAACCCCTTATAGCTGATGAACGACACCGCGCGGGTTCCGCCCTCCGTCGCATAAGCCTTGTAGAGCCAGGACGGCGCGGTTGCCGCCTGCGCCCAACCGGGGCCATAGCTGACATAGCTCGTCGCAGCGCCGAGATTGTCGAAGCTGTTGTCCGCTGCGGCCGCGGCCTTGTTGATGCCCACCATCTCCGTGCGGGCAACGTCCAGCCCTTCCGCGCCATTATCGGCCAGGAACAGGATGACGGTGTTGTCATATTCGCCGCTGCGCTTCAGCGCATCGATCACGCGGCCGACATTCTTGTCCAGCCGGTCGACCATCGCTGCGTAGATTTCCATGTCGCGTGCGGCAACGCGCTTGTCATCCGCGCTGAGCGAGTCCCAGCCGCCGCTGCGCAGTGCGGGGATATGCGCCGCCTTTGCGGGGTCGATCAGGCCCAGTTCCGCCTGACGCTTCAGCCGCTGCGCGCGAAGCACATCGAAACCGGCGTCATAACGGCCCTTATATTTGGCGATGTCGGCCTTTGGCGCTTGCAACGGCCAGTGCGGCGCGGTGAAGGCAAGATAGGCGAAGAACGGCTTCTTGCCCTCCGCGCCCTTGCCGCTGGCCTTGAGCTGCTCAATCAGCTTGGTCGCAAAATAGTCGGAGGAATAGAAATCGTCCGGCAGCTTGGTGACGGGCTTGCCGTCCTGGGTGTAGGTGGCGGTGCTCGGCCCGCTATTATTGCCGAAATGATTATGGCCGCCCTGCAACAGAGCGAAGCTGTGCTGGAAACCACGGGCGTGCGGGTCCTGCTGCGCCGTCAGGCCGAGATGCCATTTGCCCGACAGGATGGTGCGATACCCCCCGCTCACGAGCAGTTCAGGAAGCGCCGCGACCTCCGGCCGCAAATAGCCCTCATGGCCCGGTTGCCCCTTCTGGTTCGGGGAGATCAGTTCCGCCATCGTGCCAAGACCGGCGCGGTGATTGTCGGTGCCGGACAAGAGCATGGAACGGGTCGGCGAGCAGGTCGGAGCTGTGTGGAAACCAGTCAGCTTAAGGCCCGACGACGCGATCGCATCCAGGTTCGGCGTGTCGATTTCCCCGCCAAATGCGCCGATGTCCGAATAGCCAAGGTCATCGGCCACAATCACTAGAAAATTGGGCTTTTTCTCCGCCGCATGAGCTTGGAATGCGACGGTGAACGCGAGGGTGTAGAGCATATTTTTCAGTCGCATCATCCACCTGTTGGATTGTTGGAATATAGGGCCGCACCGGTCCTGTTGGACCGATGCGGCAAAAATGGCCGGAGCGTCGTGGAACGCCGGGCGGAGCGGTTATTCCGCCGGCTGCAATTCGACCGCGCGCTCCTTCTTCACCGTGCGGCTGGGGCGGCCGTCGATCGAGACGGGCACCGTGCCGGCGACGGTCGCGCGGCGCAGCGTCCGGCGCTGGAGACCGAAGTCGGCAATGGCGCGATGCTGGGTTGCGCGATTGTCCCAGATGGCGACGTCACCCGCGCGCCAGCGCCAGCGCACCGTGTTTTCCGGACGGGTGATGTGATCCTGAAGGATCGAGAACAGCCGCTGCGAATCCGCGCTGTTAAGACCGACGAACTGCTTGACGAAATGACCGACCAGCAGGTTGCGCTCGCCCGATTCCGGATGAACGTGAACAACCGGATGCTCGGTTTCATACACGGTCGACGCGAAAATCTTGCTATATTCCTCGGACCGCTTGGCGTCCTTGATGCTGAGCGCGCCGGCATAGTCATATTTGTTGGAATGGGTCGCCCACAACGTGTCCACCAGCGGCTTCAACGCCTCCGGCAAATCCTCATAGGCCGTCGCGGTGTTCGCCCACAGCGTATCGCCGCCAGCCTGCGGAATGGTGATCGCCCGCAGGATCGACGCCTGCGGATAGGCTTCGACGAAAGTGACATCGGTGTGCCAGCTCGACGCGGCATAGCCTTCCTTTGAGTCCAGTTCGAGCAGGTAGCGCGATCCTTCCGCCACCGGCACGGTCGGATGCGCCACGGGTTCGCCGAGCAGGGCGGCGAAATCCTCATGCCGCTGATCGTTCAGGGCGTCCTGATCGCGGAAAAAGATCACCTTGTGCCGGACCAGCGCTGCGCGGATCGCGGCAAGCGTCGCCGGATCGAGATCGCCAGAGAGCGCAACGCCCCTGATTTCCGCGCCGATCCGTCCGGCGACCGGCACGATGTCGAGTGGGCTGGCCGCGTCGGCGGCGTTGATGAAATTGTTGATCTGAGCAGTCATGGCATTGTCCTTCCGTGGGATTGTCGGGTTGGGGGTTGGCGGGGTCATTCGGCGGGCTGGAGCGCGTGGTCGCGTTCATCCAGCGCCCGGCGAATTCGGCTGTGCTCTGCCTCATCCAGCGGAAAGCCGTGGATGAAGGCGGCGGAAATGAGGTGGGCTACGGCGGGGCCAAAGGCGAACACGTAGAGAAGGCCGTTCAGCGCCGCGGGAGTGTTGGCGGGCGCGGCGGGATCAAAGCCGAGCCAGCCGACCAGAGGCAGAGCGATGCCCACCGCCAGCGCCATGCCGCCCTTCATCGACAGGCTGAATGCCGAGAAAAAGAGCGCGGCGCGATCATGCCCGGTTTCCAGGCGGTGACGGTCAGCGACGTCCGCGACGATCGCCCGGAGCATCAGATTGCCCGATCCCTGGGCAAAGCCCTGCGCCACGGTGAGGCCAAGCAACAAAGGGAGATTGCCGGGCGTGACGAGCAGCAGGCCGAGATTTATGGCGATCTGCACCACTTCTCCGGCGACGGCCGCGCGATGCTTGCCGATGCGGTAGCCGATCTGCGCCCATATCGGCCCGGCGACGATGCCGAAGATGAACTGCAGCAGGAACAGGCCACTCGCCCATTGCGGCAGGCCCATATAATGGGTGACGAAAAAGACGATCAGCACGGAGCGAATGCCCTGCCCCGTCGTCACGGCAAGGTCGGACGCCAGCACGCGCAGCAGAAGGCGGTCGGCGAACACCACGCGAAGCGCTTCCCGCAGCGGCAGGCGGGCCGGCTGGGTCAGGGGAGCGGGCTTTTCCGGGAAAGCGCGGAGGGCAAAATTCAGCGACAGGATGAGGCTGACGATCACGACCGCGCCCATCGCGCCCAGTTTCAATGCGCCATCCTGCGGATCGACCTGATCGATGATCGTGGGCAGGACCAGCACGAGCAGCAAGGAGGATGCCCCCGCCACTGCCTGGAACGTGGCGATCCGGGTGCGCTCATGATATTCCCCGGAAATCTCGCCCGACCAGGCGAGATAGGGGATCTGGATCATCGACCAGCCCAGATACATGATGAACAGCGACACCGCGAGATAGACGGGCGTTACGCCGAAAACGGGAAAGAACAGGGCTATCGCCGCCAGCCCGAAGGCGATGGCGCCGGCGACGATCCACGGCCTCCTCCTGCCGAAGCGTGACCGGGTGCGGTCGCTGAGCGCGCCGATCAACGGGTCCGCCGCAGCGCCCCAGAGCCGCTCCGCCAGGAAGATGGCGCCGATCGCCGCCAGCGAAAGACCGAAATGCTGGCTGTAAATGGCCGGCAGGTGCACCGCCAGCGGCATCTGCGCTGCGTAGATCGGCACGGTGAGCGAGGCGAAGCCCGCCAGCCGCCACGGGCTGAGTTGCCCAGTGGAGCCGCCCTTTCGCCTGCCCGGCGAACCGGACGCAGCTTTGGCCGTGACAGTGCTTCGCAGAACAGTCGCCATGATGACCTCACAATTTCGTTCGAAGGGTGACACCGATGGTGCGGGGATCGCCTATCGTGCCGGTGACGAGACCGAAGGCGCCCGGAGACAGGGCCTGGAAATAGTTCTTGTCCGTCAGGTTGCGCGCCCAGAGGGACACATCCCACAGCCCGTCATCCACCCGCAGGCCGATGCGCGCATTGAGCAGGCCGTAACCCGGCACATCGGCATAGCGGCTGTTGGTCGAGGAGGTGTTGAACCCCGTGCGGTGCGAAAAGTCGGCATGGCCGTAAATCTCGACCCCCCGCCCTTCCCATTCCGTCAGCGGCTGAGCGACGTCGACGCCGAGCGTGTAGGTGAATTTCGGCACCCCGCCCAGTTGCACGCCGGACAGGTCCTGCGTCGGGCCGGATGTGGGATCGCCCGGCGTGACGACCGGATTATGCTCCTGCGCATTGGGGGCATTGGTATAGTTGCGGTAGGTCGTCTCGATATAGGAGCCGGAGGCGGAGAAGCTGATCCACTTGCTCGGCGCATAGCTGAGGTCCGCCTCCAGCCCGCGCGAGCGGACCTTCGGGATGTTGGAGATATATTGGATGACCGGACCAGAGGCCGGGATGACGGTGATCGCGGTCTGATAATCGCTGACCTCCGTCCAGAAGCCCGCAGCGTTGAAGGTCAGCTTCTTGTCGAAAAACTGGCTTTTCAGGCCGACTTCGAAACTGTCGACGGTTTCCGGCTCCACCTCTGCGGTCGCGCCGGCGGGCAGGACCGTCAGATTAAGGCCGCCAGACTTGTTGCCCCGCGAATAGGAGCCGTAGAGCAGGACATCCTGCGTCACCTTCCAACTCAGCGTGGCGAGGCCCGAAACGCTGTTGTCGGTGAGGCCGACAGTGTAGCTGGTGACGGGATTGAAGCGGGTGCGGATGGCGCGCGCCGCAGTCGCCTGAGCGGCGGTCAGGCCGGACAGGTCATTCCCGGCATACCAATATTGGTCATAGGCTCCGTTTTTCTTCTCATGCGTATAGCGCAGGCCGCCGGTGAAGCTGAGGCTGTCGCTGATGTTCCAGGTCGCCTGGCCGAACAGGGCGTAGCTCTTGGTCTCCGGCGTCGATGTCGACCGGGCCTCGAAACCGTTCAATGCCGCATTGGCGATGACCGGATCGGTCGCCCCCGCCACGCCGGGCGGCGGGAAGTTCCAGTTGGCCGCAGCCGAGCCATAGGCCGATGCGCCATAGCCGCGCACGATCTGCCAGAAATAATAAGCGCCAACGACATAATCGATTGTATTGCTCCCGGTCGAGGCAAGGCGGATTTCCTGGCTGAACTGGCGCTGGCGATTGGCCTGCTGCGCCTTGGTGATGACCGGCAGGCCCGTGGAGTCGCCGTCATTGGCCGGGTCCCAGTCCCACCAGCGATAGGCGGTGATGGAGGTCAGCGCAGCAGGGCCCAGGTCCCAGTCAACCTGACTGGACACGCCATAGCCCTTCATGAAGGCCTGGTAATGGCCATCCGAGTCCCCGTTGCGCGCAAAGGGATCGACAGGCAGCGGCGTGTAGCCGGCGCGTCCTACGCGGGCGAGGAAGTTGTTCGCGATCGTGACGCCGTTATCGTAGGTCGAGAAGTAATTGACCGGGATATTCAGCGCAAAATGTTGTTTCTGATGGGAATAATCCCCGATGATCTTGACCGACAGCGTGTCGGTGGGCTTCACCAGCAATTGGCCGCGGACCGAGAAATTGTCGTAATCCTGCGCCTTTGATCCATCATGCAGGTTGGTGAGGAAGCCGTCGCGATGCGTGTCGGCAACGCTCAGCCGGAACGCCACCTTGTCCGCGACCAGCGGCGCGGAAACCGACGCCCGGACCTGATGATAGCCATAGGTGCCGAGCGTCACTTCGCCGAAAAAGTCAGGATCGAAGCTCGGTTCGCGGGTCGTGATATTGATCGCGCCAGCGGTCGTATTCTTACCGAACAAGGTCCCCTGCGGCCCGCGCAGCACCTCTATCTGTTGCAGATCGACCAGATCGAACTGCGACTGTCCGGGGCGGCCGTAATAGACATTGTCGACATAGAAGCCGACGCCGTTCTCCAGCCCGTCATTGGTCAGCGCGACGTTGGAGCCGAGACCGCGAATATTCACATTGGTATTACGCGGGTTGAAGCTGAACACCTGAAGGCTCGGCACAAGCTGCTGCACCTGGCCCAGAGTGAAATTGCCGGTCTTTTCGAGCGAGTCCGCGCTGACGACGCTCAGCGCGATGGGGACATCCTGCGCATCCTCCTCCCGGCGGCGGGCGGTTACGAATATCTCGCCGCCCGCTTCCGCATCCGCGGCATCGGCTGCGGCGGCCACCGCCACCGGCGCGACCGTGGGCTGCTCTGCCGCCAGGCCCGGCGTCGCCGTCAACGCGCCAAGGAAAGCGCCGGAGAGCAGAAAGCGCCGGAAGGCAAGGCGATCACTTTTGGAAACATCATTATAGGTCACTGTTTTTCCCTGATTTCTTTTATGAATGTTGAGCCCCGCGCGGTGGACGGACGGGCTTATGAGACGGTTCGCCGTCAATCAGGGCGACGCCGAAAATGGCGGCCGCGGCCTGTTGAAGGGACACGGAATAGGTGCGCGGCGAAGCGCCCTTGGATGGAATTCTACCGGGCATGACGCCTCCTTTCCGAAAGGCGCCGGGCGCTTTTCGGATGGCTTGGACATGCAGGACCCGTTCGCCGCGACCCTGTCGCGACGGGACGATCTCCTGATGTCGAAGTGCGGCTGCAGTCAGGCGACCGGCGGGCGGACTGGCCAACGGAAACCGCGCGAAAGGATGCTGCAGGTCGGTGACAACCGGCAGCCGCTATCCCCCGATCCGGTGTCTAGTGAAGCTTATGCATCGTTACTTCCCCTACATTGGGGGGAACACGATCCCTGGCGTGGTCGCCTTAGCATCGTGCGCTTTAGCCGTTGATAACGCGGAGCAAGCTGCATCCCGATCAAAACCCGCGTGCCCTGAACATCCGGCCTGATGAGGCTGGTCATACGGGGGCAAGCCGCATGGCCTTTCGAATGATGTCTACTTACGTGATAGAGATATTATCGGTCAATGCCGTTCGGACGAAGATTTGCTATCCCGTGCGCAATCTGCGCTGTTTCACATATCGAACATCATTCTCAGCCAATCTGGCGCTTGCCGAGTTTCCGCGCGAGCGTGCGGCGGTGCATGCCCAGCCGCCGGGCCGTTTCCGAAATATTGAAACCGGTTTCGGCCAAGGTTTCGTGGATGCGTTCCCACTCCAGGGTCTTGATCGAGGTATGGCGCTCGGTCAGCGGGGCGGTGACATCGCCATCGGTGCGGCCGAAGGCGGCCTCTATGTCGTCCGTATTGGACGGCTTGGCGAGATAGTGGGACGCGCCAAGCTTGATCGCCTCGACGGCCGTCGCAATGCTGGCGAAGCCGGTCAAGACGACGATCTTCATCGCCGGGTCATGGGCATGGAGCGTCTGAACGCAGACGAGGCCGGATGCGCTGCCCAGTTTCAGATCGACGACCGCGAAGCCGGGACTATGCTGCGCGAGCAATTCGACCAGCGCCTCATGGCTGTGGGCGAGATGGACATTATAGCCGCGCCGTTCAAACGACCGGGCAAGCGTATTGGCGAACGCCTCGTCATCCTCGACGATCACGATATGGCGATCAGCGGACATCGCCATCCCCCCGGCGAACGCCCAACGTGTCGAGCGGGAACAACAGCGTCACGATCGCCCCGCCCATGACGCCATTTTCGGCCGTCACCTCTCCGCCCAGCTTGCGCATCACGTTGAGCACCAGGAACAGGCCAAGCCCCCCGCCCTGCTTGCCCTTGCTCGATTGATAGGGCTTGCCCAGATTTTCCAGCATTCCGGGCGCAAAGCCGGGGCCGTCGTCGCGAACCACAAGCCGCAGTAAATCCCCCTGCTGATCGACCGAGAGGCTGATCCAGTCGGGCGAGGCCTCCGACGCATTGTCGAGGACATTGTATATGACCTGCTTGAGCACCGGATCGGCAACGATCTCCAGCCCGGCGTCGGCGCTGTTGTCATAATCGACCTCCACGCCCGCATGGGCGACGCTCCATTCCTTGACGATATAATCGAGGAAGATGCGGATGGAAATGATCGTCGGGGCCTCACCCCGCGCTTCGCCGGAGGAAAGGAGAATGCCGGAGAGGATGGTCTTGCAGCGCTGGACCGCGACCTGCATCTCCTCAATCTCCCCAATGATACCGGGCTGGGCGGCAAGGGCCGGCATGCGTTTCCAGTCGTTGAGGATGACGGCCAGTGAGGAGAGCGGCGTGCCCAGCTCATGCGCGGCCCCGGATGCGAGCAGGCCCATGCGGACAATATGATCCTCCTCCGCCGCACGCTGGCGCATATCGGCGAGGCGGGCGTCGCGCGCCTGCAAGTTGCGGTTGATGCGGGTCACGAAAACGACCAGCAGCACGGCAATCAGCGCAAAGCATATCCACGCGCCGATGATGTGCATTTCGAACAGAGATTCGGCGAGCGCCGTCGGCAGAACCAGGGGCCAGTAGAATTTCGCGAGGATGGCGGCGAACACGCTGGTCGCAAAAACGATCGCCCATGCAGAAAGCGTGTCCAGCAGGATCGCGCCCAGCACCACCTGAAGCAGATAGAGATAGATGAACGGATTGGTCGCGCCGCCGCTGAGATAGAGCTGGATAGTCAAGGCGACGACATCGAAAAGCAGGGCCAGAAACAGCTCCGCATTTGCGACCGTCTGGCGGCGGCGTAGGACCGCGAGACTGCCGAGGTTAAGGCCCGTGGCGGCGACCGGAACGATCATCATGACCAGCAGCGGCAGGCGGATGCCCATGCCGTAATGCACGATCAGAATGGTGAAAAGCTGTCCGGCGGCGGCGATCCAGCGAAGCTGGATGAGCAGCAGCATATTCTTGCGCCCGGCAGCCTCCGCAGGCCAGTTGCGCAAAATCGGTCGTGTCTGGCTAATGATCTTCAGCGCCCTCATGCCGCGCCTCCACCCGCCGCGCGGAGCCTGCGTTCCTCTCTCAGGAACAGCATGTAACCGCCCGCCGTCATAAGGGCCAGAGCGAACCAGGTGATCGCATAGACAAGATGGTTGTTGGGAAAGGAGACGACGGTCATGCCGCCCACCGGCAGCGCGTCCCGGCCGCCAGCCGCCTGCGCGTCGATGAAATAGGGGGCGGTGCGGTCCAGGCGAAGCGCTCTGGAGATTGCAACGACATCGCGGGAATACCAGCGCCCTGTGGCGGGATCATTGGCGCGCAGGAAACCGCCGCCGGGTTCCGTTATGCGCAGCAGGCCAGTGACAGCGGCGGGCCGGTTTCCACTTTCCGCTTTCCAGCCGGGGGGCACAAAGCCGCGATTGACGAGGATCGTGAAGCCCCGGCCGGTGTCGAGCGGCGTCATCACCCAATAGCCGCTGCCCCGCGCCGTGGAGGCACGAACCAGCGCCTGCCGGTCGAAGCGATAGACGCCTTGCGCGCTTATCCGGCGATATTCGGACGCCTGCGCCGTGATTGAAGGCCATTCCGCCGGGGCAGGCGCGGCAATGGGCGGGGCGTGGATGCGGGCGTCTACGCTGGCGATGAGCGCGCGTTTCCACGCAAGACGCTGCACCTGCCACACGCCCAACGCCACAAAGCCCGCAACAAGGAGCAGCGCAAGCAGCCCCGTCAGCGCCACCGTCATGCCGGACCGTGGCGACCGCCGCCCCTCCCCCGCTGGGAGGGCAGCGGGGATCACGGCATCTGGCTCATGTCATGCGCCGACACGGGCATCATATTGTGATTGAGATGATACATGACCCACATCGACCCGGAGAGGGTGATGACGACGATGACGATGGTGAAGATCAGCGCCATCATCGTCCAGCCGCTTTCCGACCGGGCGCTCATGTGCAGGAAATAGATCATGTGGACGACGATCTGCACCACGGCGAACGCCATGATGACGAAGCCGGTCAGTTGCGCATTGCCCAGCGCGCCGGTCATCACCAGCCAGAAGGGAATGGCGGTCAGTATCACCGACAGGCCAAAACCGATCATATAGCCGCCCATCGTGCCATGGGCGTGGCCGTCATCATGATGATCATGGCCGTGATCATGGCCATGATCGTGGCGCGCGTGCTGTTCAGCGCTCATCGCAGCATTCCCATCAGATAGACGAAGGTAAAGACGCCGATCCAGATGACGTCGAGGAAGTGCCAGAACATGCTGAGGCACATCAGGCGGCGCTTGTTGGCGGCGATAAGGCCATGCTTGCCCACCTGAACCATCAGCGTCACCAGCCAGATGATGCCGAAGGTGACGTGGAGGCCATGGGTGCCGACCAGCGTGAAGAAGGAGGAGAGGAAAGCGCTGCGCTGCGGCGTTGCACCCTCGTGGATCAGATGCGCGAACTCGTACAGCTCGATCGAAAGGAAGGCCAGGCCGAACAGACCGGTAATGGCCAGCCAGCCCTGGGTAGCGCCCACCCTGCCCTTGTCCATCGCCAGCATGGCGAAGCCATAGGTGATGGATGAGAATAGCAGCATCGCGGTGTTGAGCGCGACGAGCGGCAGGTCGAACAGATCCTTCGGCCCCGGCCCGCCCGCATAGCTGCCGCCCAGCACGCCGAAGGTGGCGAACAGGCAGGCGAAGATGAGGCAATCGCTCATCAGATACATCCAGAAGCCCAGCGCGGTGCTGCTCCCTTCGGGATGATGGGGTTCTTCGGCCAGGTGAAAGACCGTGTTGGCGCCTGTCGGCATGGCTGTTGCTTCTGTCGACATGCCGGTCAGCCCTGCGCCGCGAGCAGCTTCGTGCGCTCGCCCTCTGTGCGCACCACATCCTCGACCGGAATGTGGAAGTCGCGCTTATAGTTGAAGGTATGGCCGATAGCGACGGCGAGGATGCCGACGAAGCTGATCGCCGCCAACCACCACATGTACCAGATCATGCCGACCGAGAACGCGACGCTGAGACCAGCAAGGATGATGCCGGTGCCGGTGTTGCTCGGCATGTGGATGGAGCGGAAGCCATCCACCGGCCGCTGATAGCCGCGCTTCTTCATGTCGGCCCAGGCGTCGCCGTCATGGATGACTGGCGTGAAGGCGAAATTATAGTCGGGCGGCGGCGAACTGGTCGCCCATTCCAGCGTGCGGCCGTCCCACGGATCGCCCGTGGTGTCGCGCAGCTTTTCCCGGTCGCGGATCGACACATAGAATTGCATCAGCATGCAGGCGATGCCGGCGGCGATCATGAACGCGCCGAGGGCAGCGATCATGAACCAGATCTGCAGCGAGGGATCATCGAACACGCGCATCCGGCGGGTGACGCCCATCAGGCCAAGGATGTAGAGCGGCATGAAGGCGAACCAGAAGCCGACGACCCACAGCCAGAAGCTGCGCTTGCCCCAGACCGTGTCGAGCTTGAAGCCGAACGCCTTGGGCCACCAGTAGTTGATCCCGGCGAACAGGCCGAACAACACGCCGCCGATGATCACATTATGGAAATGCGCGATCAGGAACAGCGAGTTGTGCAGCACGAAGTCGGCGGGCGGCACGGCGAGCAGCACGCCGGTCATGCCGCCGACCACGAAGGTCAGCATGAAGGCGACCGTCCACATCATCGGCAGCTCGAAACGGATGCGACCGCGATACATGGTGAAAAGCCAGTTGAAGATCTTCGCGCCGGTCGGAATGGAGATGACCATCGTGGTGATGCCGAAGAAGCTGTTGACGCTGGCCCCCGAACCCATGGTGAAGAAGTGATGGAGCCACACGATATAGGACAGGATGGTGATGACCACCGTCGCATAGACCATGGAGGTGTAGCCAAAGAGCCGCTTGCCCGAGAAAGTCGAGGTGACTTCCGAGAAGATGCCGAAGGCGGGCAGGATGAGGATGTAGACCTCTGGGTGACCCCATATCCATATGAGGTTCACATACATCATGGCGTTGCCGCCAAAATCGTTCGTGAAGAAGGCGGTCCCGGCATAGCGATCCAGGCTGAGCAGCGCGAGAACGGCGGTCAGCACCGGGAAAGCGGCGACGATCAGGACGTTGGTGCAGAGCGAGGTCCAGGTGAAGATCGGCATCTTCATCATGCTCATGCCCGGCGCGCGCATCTTCACGATGGTCGCGATCAGGTTGACGCCGGATAAGAGCGTGCCGACGCCCGCTATCTGCAAGGCCCAGATATAATAATCGACGCCGACATCCGGGCTATAGGCTATGCCCGACAATGGCGGATAGGCGAGCCAGCCGGTGCGGGCGAATTCACCAACGAACAACGACATCATCACCACTGCGGCGCCCGCGCTGGTCATCCAGAAGCTGAAATTGTTGAGGAAGGGGAAACTGACGTCGCGCGCGCCGATCTGCAGGGGGACGATATAGTTCATCAGGCCCGTCACCATCGGCATGGCGACGAAGAAGATCATGATCACGCCATGGGCGGTGAAAATCTGGTCGTAATGATGGGCGTTGAGATAGCCCTCCGACCCGTTGAAGGCCATCGCCTGCTGCAACCGCATCATGATGGCGTCGGCAAAGCCGCGCAGGAACATGATGATGCCCAGGATCATATACATGATGCCGATCCGCTTGTGATCGACGGTGGTGAACCATTCGGTCCACAGATAGCCCCAGAGCCTGTATTTCGTGATCGCGCCGACGACGCCGATGCCGCCGATCAGCACCATGATGAAGGTGCCGATCAGGATCGGTTCGTGGATGGGAAAGGATTCCCAGGTGAGGCGGCCGAAGATGATCTTCGCCAGGGTGTAGGAGTCGGACATAGGGATCTCTGACGGCCTCTACGATGTGTGGGCGTGGGCCGGCGCTGGCGCGTCGGGATGATGCGGGGCGGCTGGCCGGGCGGGCATGTCCATCGTCATCTCCCGGTTATCGTGCTGATGACCCGTGGGGGTCTTGCCGGGCGGCGGCCGGTCGCCATCCTTCATGAGATGCGGCGAGGCGCCTTTTTCCTCCGGCTCCTTCTGGAGCGCGCCGCGTTCGAGAGGGTCGTGGCCATTGGGACCATCATGGCGCAGGCCGCGCGTGTCATGGGCCGATTCCTTGCCCGCCCCGCCCATCGCATCAATGTGCATCAGTTCTGACATGCAGCGCTGGCCGGGCCGGGCGCAGAGGTTGACGACCGAGTCGAACAGGCTGGCGTCCACGGTGGAGAAGCGGCGGACCGGGTCCTTCTCGCTCGGCTTTTCAAGAGCGAGATAGGCAGGACGGTCAAGCGCGCCGCCGCCGGACTTCACGCCCGCGACCCAGCGGTCGAAACCGCCTTCATCCAGCGCGTGGAAGCGGAAACGCATGTGGGAGAATCCGGCGCCGCTGTAATTGGCCGAGAAGCCCTCATAATTTCCGGGCTTGTTGACGACGGCGTGGAGCACCGTCTGCATGCCGGGCATGGCGTAGATCTGACCGGCGAGCGCGGGCACGTAGAAGGAGTTCATGACCGTCGAGGAGGTGAGCTTGAAGCTGATCGGCCGATCCACCGGCGCGGCCAGTTCGTTGACCGTTGCAATGCCGAGTTCCGGGTAGATGAACAGCCATTTCCAGTCCATCGCCACCACCTGCACCTCCAGCGGCTTGACGCCGGGCGCAACCTTGCGGCCAGCATCGATGCGCTCGACCGGGCGATAGGGATCGAGCAGATGCGTGCTGGTCCAGGTGACCGCGCCAAGGCAGATGATGATCAGCAGCGGCGCGGACCAGATGATCAGTTCCAGGCTGGTCGAATGATCCCAGTCAGGGTCGTAATCCGGGTTCTTGGCCGAGTGGCGGTAGCGCCATGCGAACAGCACCGTCAGCGCCATCACCGGCAGGATGATGAGCAACATCAGCCCGGTGGAGATCAGGATCAGGTCGCGCTGCTGCACCGCAACATCGCCGGCCGGGTTCATCACGACCCAATTGCAGGCCGACAGGGGCAGCAGCAGCAAGGGAGCCAGAAACCGCATGGAACGGCGCTGGACGGAAGGTTGGCCAGGGATCGGGCGGGTGCTCATGCCTGCCGCCTAGCCGCTGCGCACGGCTATCGACATTGGACACTTTGTCCAATCACGCTGCAGGCGCGAAAAGTGCATTGGCACAGTCATCTGGCAAATCGGCCCCCATATGCTGCTATATGGCCGGGTCGGTTTGGTAGTATGAAACGCACACGACCCAGGATCGTTTCGACCCTAACATATGCGCAAGGATTGATCAGCCCCATGAGCGCCCAGATTGCCGCCCCCTCCTCCACCGACATGGAGCGCGACGCCCGGAACATCACCGCGCGGCACAAGCAGGTGGTGCCCGGCGAGATCGCCATCGGTGTCATCATCGGCCGCACCTCCGAATTTTTCGACTTCTTCGTCTATGCCGTCGCCTCCATCCTCGTCTTTCCCCGGCTGGTCTTTCCCTATGTCGATGCGCTGACCGGCACACTCTATTCCTTCGCCATCTTCGCCATCGCCTTCGTCGCGCGGCCGATGGGGTCCTTCTTCTTCATGTGGGTCGACCGCACCTATGGCCGGGGCGTGAAGCTGACTATCGCGCTGTTCCTGCTGGGCGGATCGACAGCCGCCATCGCCTTCCTTCCCGGATATGAGACAATCGGCCATGCCTCCGCCGTGCTGCTGACCCTGTTCCGCGCCGGGCAGGGCTTTGCGCTGGGCGGCACATGGGACGGCCTCGCCTCCCTCCTCTCCCTCAACGCGCCGCAGAACAAGCGCGGCTGGTATGCGATGATGCCGCAGCTTGGTGCGCCGCTGGCGTTGACCGTGGTGGCGGCGCTGTTCGCCTATTTCTGGTCGACGCTCTCGCCCGCCGACTTCCTCGACTGGGGCTGGCGCTATCCTTTCTTCGTCGCCTTCGCGATCAATGTGGTGGCGCTGTTCGCCCGGTTGCGCATCGTCGTGACGCATGAGTTTGAGCGGCTGTTCGAGAGCAGGGACCTTGTTCCCTCCCCCGTTATCCCGACGGTCAAGGCGGAAGGGCGCAACATCATCATCGGGGCATTCGCGCCGCTGGCGAGCTTTGCGCTGTTCCATATGGTGACGGTGTTCCCCCTCTCCTGGGTGGCGCTGTTCACCAAGGAATCGATCGAACGCTTCCTGATCATCGAGATCATCGGCGGCGCTGTGGGCGTGCTGGCCATCGTTGCATCGGGCTTTATCGCAGACCAGATCGGCCGCCGGTCTCTGCTTGGCTGGTCGGCGGGCGGGATTGCGCTGTTCAGCATCTTCGCGCCGCTGCTGCTCAATGGCGGCGATCTGGGCGAAGTGGGCTTCATGGTGCTGGGCTTCATGTTGCTCGGCCTGTCCTTTGGCCAATCGTCCGGCGTCGTCGCGTCGAACTTCTCGCAACAGACGCGCTATACCGGATCGGCGCTGACGTCTGACCTAGCATGGATGTTCGGCGCGGGCTTTGCGCCCTTCTGGGCGCTGTGGCTGTCCAGCAATTTCGGGCTGTTCTCATCAGGTGCCTATCTGCTGTCCGGCGCGATCTGTACGCTGGTGGCGCTGCGGGCCAACAAGGAGCTGGCGGCCGCGCGCGACTGAACCGGCAGTTTTTCGGCGCAACGCTATGCTGCAATTCCAACGAAGTTGCGGAAGTTGCGGGTTGTGACGCATTTTGACCCGGAAAGTCGCAATAAGGTCGCATGTAGGTCTCATGTGCGTCTCACCTTCGTCGCATATGCGTCTCACTTGAGTCTCATGTGCGTCGCACTTGCGTCGCATCTGAGTCTCATGTTGGTCGCACCTGAGTCTCATCCACGTCGCAGTCGAGTCCCAGTCAGGTCTTGATTTCGTCGCACGGACGCAACGCAGAGGCGCGGTCGATATGGCTGAGACGGGCTGAAGCATGGCAATGGAATAACAGGATGGCCGGACTGTAGGACAGCGGAGCGGAAGGTCCGCCATTCTTCCTTCATTCGTCATTCCGGCGAAAGCCGGAACCCATATCGCCTCAATATAAGCAGCTTGCCGGAGGCGTGTTGGGTCCCGGCTTTCGCCGGGATGACGAACTAAAGGCGCTAATCAACGCCGATATTCACGCCTTCACCAGCCGGTCCGGCGACTGCGCCTGCGCGACCCGTCCTGTGCGCTCCAGCTTACCCCAGCCCACCCATGGCCCGCCGATCGCGGTAGCGACAGCGCGAATGACGACGCCGTACATGATCTGGCGGTAGATAAAGCGCTGGGCCACGAGCAGCAGCGCCGGATAGCGGGGCGCGCGCGGTTCAAGCCGGTAGGCGACCCAGCCGCAGGCGACATCCACGGCCGTAAAGGCCAGCCAGTAAAGCGCCATGCGCAGCAGGTCGCTCTGCGTCTGCGCCCAGCCATGCTGATGCACGCGGACGGCCGTGTCGATCATGCTGAGGACCAGCGCAAGGTCGATGATCGGCGAGATCATGGCGAAACCGATCTGGAACAGCCATGCCTGGGGCAATCCTACCCATGACAGGCCGGCCGGTCGGCCGTTTCGCCAGATGCCGCGATGCTTCCACAGGCACTGCAGCGTGCCATAGGCCCAGCGGAACCGCTGTTTGGACAGGGCGCGGAAGCTTTCCGGCGCTTCGGTCCAGGCGACCGCCTCCGTATCATAGGCGATGCGCCAGCCCTGACGCTGGATGGCGATGGTGAGGTCCTGATCCTCCGCCAACGTGTCGAGCGGATAGCCGCCGACATCATCCAGCGCGGCCCTGCGCCATGCGCCCACCGCGCCGGGGACGACCGTGATCGCGTCGAACCGGGCAAGCGCGCGGCGTTCCAGATTTTGGGCCGTTACATATTCCACCGCCTGCCAGCGGGTGACAAGGTTGACCCGGTTGCCCACCATCGCGTTGCCCGCCACTGCGCCGATATCCGGATCGGCGAACCAGCGGGCGAGACGCGCGATCGTGAGCGGTTCGAACTGGGTGTCGGCGTCCAGCGCGACGATGATCGGCGCCCTGGCATATTGGAGCGCGGCGTTGAGCGCGGCCGCCTTGCCCCCATTTTTCAACGTGAGCAGGCCGACCCGGTCCTCGTTCGCAAAGGCGGCGGCGACGATATCGCTGGTGCCGTCCGTCGACCCGTCATCGACGACAATGACCTCCAGCGAGACGTCCCGGCTTTCCAGCACCCGGCGCACCGACGCCTCGATCACCTTTGCCTCATTGAAGGCGGGGATGAGGACGGAGACGAACAGGCCCGTATCAACCGGCGGCGGCGTGACGCGGTTGCGCTTCATCCGGCTGCCCAGCGCCAGCGCGGCCAGCATCACCGCCCGCGCCATGCCGAACAGGATGACGGCGAAGAACAGCCATTTGAGCGCGACCGAAATGGCCGCCAGGGTCAGGAATATGCCGACATCCACCCGGACGGCGAGCAGGTCCGCGCCCCTGACCGGCGGCATGACCTGAGCGGGGGTAAGCCCGGCGAGGCTGGAGACGGGGACGAACTGATAGCCCCTCGCCCGGAGCGCGGCGATGATGCGGGGGAGCGCGGCCACCGTCTGCGCCCGGTCTCCGCCGCTGTCGTGGAGCAAGATGATCTGGCCGGAGCGTTCGGCGTTGCCCGCTTCCACTTGCGCGATGGTGCGCGAAACGATGGCGTCTGCGCCGGGCCGGGTCCAGTCGCCGGGATCGACATGCAGGCCGACATTCACATAACCGGCATTCTGCGCCTCCAGCGCCGGGCCGATCTCGTCCGCAGTCGTCGGTTCGGCGTCGCCGAAATAGGGTGCGCGGAACAGGCGGACGGAACGGCCGGTATAGGCCTCTATCAAGCGCTGGGTAGAGTTCAGCTCAATCCGCGCGCCTTCGGGGGAAACCTGCGCGAGATTGGGGTGGGTGTAGCTGTGGCTGCCGATCTCGCTGCCCTGCGCAAGGATCGCGCGCAACAGGCCGGGGTGCGGCATCGCATTCTCGCCGATGACGAAGAAGGTGGCGGGGACATGCGCGCACTTCAGGATGGACAGTATCTGCGGCGTCCACACCGCGTCTGGACCGTCATCGAATGTCAGGGCGACCTGTCCCGGACGATAGCCGGTGCGGCGGATGACATAGGGCGTCGGCAGCGCGCGATATCGTTCATCCACGACCAGACCATGATCGAGGCGCAGGGTACGGTTGCCGGTGGTCGGCACATCATCGATATGCAGTATCTCGCCATTGCCCTCCACATCGACGGAATTGAGGCTGGTGAGGCGATTCATCCCCGCCGGGATAGCGCCCGTGCGATCCTTGAGCGCTGGCCAGAAACCGGGATCCTCCGACCCCAGCCGCCAGAGCGCCACGCCCCCCGCCCCCGCCTGCCGCGCGGCGCGGATCTGGTTCCAGGCGCTGGCGGCGTCCAGCATCCAGACATGGTGGGTGCGGCCGTCCTCGACATAATCGAACGCGGCGTTGCCGGTAGCGGCGTCGAACCGGATCGGCGCGCCGGAATCATGGGCGGTCAGCCATGCATCCTCTATCGAAACCGCATCGGCGGCGGGCTGTCCGTCCGTCCAGTCATAGCCATAATTGCCGACAGCGACGATTGCCCTGGCGGCGGGCACTTGTTCCAGCGCGCGGCGCAGATGCGCGACGAACCAGGGCTGGGCGGCGATCGGGCCGGGGGCGTCGCCGATATAATGCTGGTCATAATCCATCAGGAACAGCCGGTCGGCGGCGCGGGCATAGGCCGACAGGTTCCAGTCCATATCGTCGACCGGGACCGTGGCGGTCACCAGCCAGCCATGCGGACGGAAACGGGCGGCCGCCTCGTTCAGGAAGGCGAGATAGTCATGCTGGGCGGAAGCGGGCAGCGCCTCAAAATCAAAGACAACGCCCCGCGCCTTCATTGCGGTCAGGACCGGAACTAGTCGGTCGAGCAACGTCGCGCGGGCGGCGGGAGAATGGAGCAATGCGGCCATGTTCGCCCCTTCCCAGGCGCCATCGACGACATTCTGGACGACCGGCAGGATGCGGGGACGGCGCGCGCCGTGGCGGACGATGGCGTCGAACTGCGGATCGCGCGTCACGCGAAGCTGGTGAGCGGGGCCAGTGACCGACAGGAGCGAGGGCGCGACCCAATCGAGCGCGCCAACATGACGGCGCAGCGAAGAGCGGCTTGCGTCATCCCAGGGGACATAGAAGCCGACGCTGACGGGATGCGCCGGATGGGCGGCCAATGCGGGAAGCCAGTTGCGCAGCGTCTGTCCCGCCGAATAGGCGCGCTTGCGCAGGGCGTGGCCGATGCTGCCCACTTGCTGCGCCAGCGGCTCCGGGTGCGGGCGCTCCATATCGAGCGCGAGCGCTGCGGGCGTCGGCACGTCAAGGATCGTGATAGCGAAGGCGGTTGCGGCGGCGAGGATCAGCAGGATCAGCGCGAACAGCAGCGGCAGGGTCAGCCGCTTACGGCGGCCGCTCTCGTCATAAAATACCGGACGGTGCATCCCTGTTCCCCGAAGGCAAAGATGGCGGCCGCCGAGAGGAGCCGGCGACCGCCACCTGGGTCTGCCGGTCGAAGGAGCATAAGATCGGCGAGAACCGTCCTAGCCCAGCGCGGCCAGCCGGGTGCTGACCGCAGCATTACAAAATCGTCATGTGGGGATCAGCATCAACCGCACCGTCAGCCAGGCGGGCACCGCTGCCAGGCAGAGGAAGGTACCAAGCGGGATGCGCGTGGTCATACTCACCGACCTGTGCATGACTGCCGAGACGGCGACGGTCAGCAGGGCGAGAATGCTGGCGATGAGCAGCAGGAACGGCAGGCTTTGCCAGCCGAACCAGGCCCCAAGCGCGCCCAGCAGCTTAGCGTCTCCCAGCCCCAGCCCCTCCCGGCCCCGCAGGCGGCGATAGGCGAGCGAGATGGCCAGCAGGCTGAGATAGCCCCCCGCCGCGCCGACGATCCGGCCTGTCAGGGATATGTCCGTCACCCATTGGCCGAGCGTAAGGCCGAGAAAGGCGAGCGGGAGCGTCAGCTTGTCCGGCAGCCAGAAATGCCGCCAGTCGAGAATGGCGAGCGGAATGAGGAAGAAAGCGAGAATGAGGGAGCCTAGCCCCGCAATGTCCGGCATCAGGGCGAGAAGAATGGCGCCCGCAACCGCGCAGGCGAGTTCGACCCGCCAGTGAAGCGGATCGATACGCGCGCCGCATGACCGGCATTTCCCCCGCTGGACGAGGATGCTGAGAAGCGGGAACAGCTCCACAGGATCGAGCGTCTTGCCGCAACCGTCGCAGGCCGATCGGCCGCCAAGCGCCGAGCGGCCCTGCGGCCAGCGCAGTATGCATGTGGCGATGAAACTGCCGACAATCGCCCCCAGCACGCCGCCCAATAAGGACCAGATGGGCAGCGGCAAGGCGAGAGGCGTCACAATATGCCTTCGACCTTGATCACGGAGGCGTCGTCCGATTGCGCGAAACCCTGATTGCCGAGCGCCTGCTGAAGCGCGGGATCAGCCGTCGTCACGCGCATTTCGGCGGCATAGCGGCCATCGGGCGATATGCGCAGGGTGATCTTTTCCATGCCGGACTGGCTGACGAGCGGCAGGAGCAGAGCTGGACCCTCGCACCGGGCCGCGCCGCTCAAACCCTGCGACAGATTGAGGCCGGGAATCTGCGTCGACAGATGGGCGCGAACCTGCCCCTCGGCCGCGCCGCAAAGGCCGCCGGAAAAGCGCACGGACACGTCACTGAGATCGGCCGAGGCGATCGGCAAGGGCGCGGCGGCCGCGCCAAGCGGCAACATGCCGGTGGCGTCGTCTATGCCAATCCGGCCGAAACCCGCCGTCAACGCGCCCTCTATATCGTCCGCCTGCCCATCTTTCCGGCTGACGCCTATGCGGGCGCGGCCGATGAGCAGTGAAAGCGGGGACAGACCGGCATCCACGGTGCCGAGCGACACGTCGCTGAGGCTGAGCTTGCCGATGCGGCCCCACCAGATGCTTCCCGTCACCGAGCGGGCGGCAAGGCCGTAGCGGTCCATGCCGAAGATGCCGAAAGCCAGGCGCATCGGGAACAGGGCAACCAGCGCGATCAGGAATATCGCGAGCAGGCCGAGACGGGCGCGGCGCGAAAGCGCAAGCCCCATCATTGTCCCGCCGCCTTCAGCACCGCCTGCATGGAGACCGCGCCCGCGGTTCCCGAAGGCTGGGCGGAGAAAGTCTCCACAACAACGCCCTGCGCCTCAAGGTTCGCAAGCCATGTGAACAGCGCCTTTGGCCTGATTGACGCGATCGCGATATCGACGCGGCCCGGCCCCTGTTCCTGGGTGCGCTCAAGGGTGAAGCCGCCCTCACCCGCGCTCTGGCTGACAAGTTGGGCAATCGGCGTAGCGGGACGAGCGGCCGCGCCGCGCGGCAGGGCTTTCAACGAGGCGACCTTGACGCGGACGGCGGCGTTGCGGTCCAGCGCCACGCCATGCCGCTCTATCGCGCTTTTCAGGCCGGACTCGACCGGGCGGGCAATGCCGAGCCAGAGGATGACGATCGCAAGCAGCACGGCCATGATTCCGACCAGCACTTGTTCGCGCTTGCTGAGTTCCTTGTACCAGGCGGCGAGATTCGCGATCATGGCTTCACCGTAATGTCTGCAAGCACGCGGCCGTCAGTGCCCTGTGAGGATGTTGCCGTGATCGTGAAGCCCGCGTCCTGCAGGGCGAGCAGCACAACATTGATGTCAGCCGCCTGCGCGCTGGCGAGCGTGGCCGTCAACATGCCGTCCGCGCTTCGGCCAAGCTTGGTCAGGCTGACATTCTCCGTCCGCTGCATGGCGGTGAACAGGCCCGCCACCGGCCCGGAGAAAGTGTAGGCGCCCGCCCCCCGATCGGCCAGGCGGGCGTCGAGATCAGGCTCCAGCCGTTCCGGGTCCGTGACGCCGGGGAGGACGGTAGAGGCGAGGGCGATACTATCCCGGTCAAGGCTGCTGGCGGCGGCGTTATACCGAATGATCGCGATCAGGGAGAGAAGCAGACTTACCAACGCGATAAAGCCGATCCAGATGGCGATGCGGGTCAGTTGTTGCCGGTCAAGCGGGCGTCGGGCGCGCTTGGCGAAATCCCCCTGACGCATGTTGAGCGCCGGATCGGCGAGCATGGCGATGGCGGCGCGGCTGACCGTTTCGGGGGAAAGAACCGCCACCGGCGCATCGGCCACAAGCAGTTCCGCCATCGGTTCGTCGGCGGGAAGCGCAGCCTCCCTGCCCCGCAGCAGGCTGGTCCCGCCCACCGTGCCCATGACATAGCCCTCATCAGGCTCCGGCAGGATCAAGCCAGCCGGCACCACGAAATCGGGGTCCAGGCCGTTATGCTGCGCCCAGAGCAGCCAATGCTGCATGTCGGCGCGCGCGGCGACCGCCACAATATGCGGCCGGGCGGGATCGTCATTCTCATTGGCGGCGGCGATCAGGGTTTCCGGCGGGTCTATACTGTCCGACAGGGCGGCCAGGCGCGCCGCCGCCCTGCCCTGCCGCGCGGGCATGCCGTCATTGGATATCCAATGGAGCGTGGTGAGTCCGGCGGGCGGCACCAGCATGACGCTGCACCCGTCCGGCAGGCTGGAAAGACCGCAGGCGTCAAGCCAGTGGGTGCCGGAACCGCCCTGCACCACAGTTCCGTCAATGACGCGCATCCACAGCGGCTGACCCTCGGCCGTTTCCGGCAGGGTAACGATAAGGCCCTCACGCGCGGTCATGCGCCCTCACCCCACTCGCGGCTGACAAGCCGGGCCGGTTTCTGCGGCTGCGCGTCTATCAGCGCGGTCTCGTTCAATTCCGTGCCCCCAAGGTCCACCAAGATTTCAACCCGGAAAAAGCGGGTCACAAGTTTCGTCTGCGCCTGCACATCGCCCATCGGCGTGAGTTTCTGAAGCGCGGGAAGCGCCCAGAAGGCAACGGTGCTGCCATAGCCATCGGCAGGGCGGCGCGCCAGCATTTGCCGCGCCTGATCGACAGTCAACTGACCAGGTAGCAGCATAGCGAACAGAGGCGCCTGCGCGGGCAGCAGGGTATTGACGTTGATCGGTGACAGATCAGCCGTCGGCAGCGCGCATATCCATGGCCGCAATGTCTGATAAATGGCCGGAGTAACGCCATTTACCGACCGCAATTCGCTGGCCGACGCCATGAAGCGATTGGCCGTGCGATAGGGCGTGGGCGCGCGGGCATAGGTTTCATCCTCCGCCCCGCCCGGCTGGGGCACTGTGTCGGTATCGATCCAGTCGGCGAGCGACGCCGCCACTGTCTGCGCCTGCCGGTCATCAATGCCGAGAAGCCGCATCAGCGCCTGAAACTGGGTCACGCCGGTCGGGCGCACCTTCAGATTCTCCTCCCCCTCGCCTTCATTGGCCGCGACGACGCTGTTGAGGTTGAAGCAGTTACCGCCATCCGTGACCCGCGCCGTCGCTGTGCCGGCGGGGACAGGCAGCGGCTGCGGCGCGCCGAGCCACCCGCCCTGCAGTGTGACCTTACCCGGCTGCGCGGCGACAAGATCGCCGATACGCAGGCGCGCGACATTCTCCGCAGCTTCGGCAAAGGCGCGCGCCTGATCCAAGGCGCCCGCATTGGCGGTGAGGCGCGTCGCGATGGTCAGGCGCTCAAGCGCTGTCGCGGCGACTATGGCCATCACCGCCACCAGCAGCAGCACAGTGAGCAGGGCCATGCCCGCCTCGCCCGATGCCGAGTCTTTCCGCCGCCGGTCAGCCATTGACAGGCGCCTCCGCTTCATCCTGTTTTTCGGCAGGACCGGGACCGACCAGGAATTTGAGCGTGAGCGACGGCGCGCCTGTACGGGACAGCACAAGCTCCACCGCGCGGGGCAGCAGGTCCGGCTGGGTCGACGCCCAATTGTCCCTCCAATCACCCCGCGCATCCCGAAAACGGAGCACAGCGCCATCGACCCCTTCCAGAAGCGTGGCGGGCTGAGCGCCCTGCGCGCCGTCGACCAGTGGATAGGTTCGCCGCTCCAGACGGCCCTGCCTCACCCAATATTCGACCTTCTGCAAAGTCGGGCGCGGCGACTCGTCCATATTGGTCCATCCGGCCCGGACGAACTGCATGACCGGGGCATTCTCCCCTTGAGGTTGCGCGAAGAAGGCCGGGGCGAGCAGGCCATTTTCAGTGCGGCTGATACGCGGAACCGCCTGGGCGAGATCGGCGGTCAGCGCGCCATTGGCGCGCTGAATCGCCGCCATTCCATCGAGGTGGCCCCGAATGGCGCCCTGCGCCGATACGCTGTTGCCGAGCAGAAGCACGCCCGCCGCAGCAAGCATGGCGAAGATCACCAGCGCGACCAGAAGCTCGATCAGCGTGAAGCCGCGTTCATTCGTCCCTGGACTCCTGCTTTCGCAGGAGAACAGATGGCGTGTGCGGTCCATGCCCATCATTGTGTGGCCCGCATGAAGGTGAGCGCGGCGGGCGACTGTCCGAAACCGCCATTGACGACAAGGTCGACGCGCAGCAGGCGGGGATCGTCGGTCGCCGTCGCGACCCGAGTCCAGCGCCAGCGATGGCCGCCATTATCGACCTCGCCCTGTTCTTCGCCAGTGCTGGGTGGCGTCGGATCGCCCTGAATATCGACCATCAGATTATGGGCGACGATCTGGCCCATAACCTTGCTGTCGAGATCAGCGGCGGTGCGGACCGTCACGCTCTGCAGCCGGATAAGCGCAAGCGCGGCGAGCGAGAAAACGGCGAGCGCGACCAGCATTTCAAGGAGGGTGAACCCTTGCTCGGACCGCCTGTCAGCCACCGACCATCACCTTTCCGGCCATGTCGACGCTGACCGAAGCGCGCTCCCCCTCGCGCACCAGGCGGATGACGAGCGGCTCGCTGGGCAGGCCGGTGCTGTCGAAGCTGATCTGGGCGCGGCCGCTTTCCCCCACCAGCGCGCCCGTGCCCTGCCACCATTGCGTGGTGGCGAAGGGGCGATCCTCCAGCGGCATCCACCGGCCAGCGCCCCTCTGTTCAAAGCCATAGCCGGAGGCTGAAATCCACACACCCATAGGCCGCGCCTGAATGACGGCATTGTCGCGCGCGGCGGACACGCGGGCGGCGAATTTCTCCGCATCCTCGATCACCCGTCCGCGCGGATCGGGCATGGCGAGGACGACGGCGGCCGACACGAAGCCGATGATCGCCACCACGACCATCAGTTCCAGCAGGGTGAAGCCGCGTTCGGTGGCGCGTGAGGGCCACGGACTGTCAGCCTCATGAGCCGTGCGACCTTTACCAACGGAGGTCTGGTCAATCCGGAGCGGATGGTTCCTAGATATCGCTGGAATAGATATCGGCATTTTCCTGGTCCCCGCCCGGCTGGCCATCGGCGCCCAGCGAGTAGATGTCGAACGCGCCCTTTCTGCCCGGAACGGCGTAATTATAGTTACGGCCCCAGGGGTCCTTCGGCAGCTTCTTGATATAACCGCCGCGACGGTAGCGCTGCGGCTGCGCCAGCGAAGGCGGCGGCGTCAGCAGGGCCTGCAGACCGTCAGTGCCGGCCGGATAGGTCAGATTGTCGAGCCGGTATTGCTCCAGCGCCTGCTCGATGGTGGAGATATCCGCCTTCGCCTTTTCCACCCGCGCCGTGTCAGTGGCGGGGATGACGTTGATGGCGACGATGGTGGCAAGGAGGCCAATGATGACGATAACGACCATCAGCTCGACCAGCGTGAAGCCGTGTTCGGCGGAACGCCTCACTGGCGTGAAGCCGTGTTCGGCGGAGCGGCGGGCGGGAATTGCGCCTTCTCCGTCACCCCTGCGGAGGCAGGGGTCCCGCTTCTCTCCCCGCACATAAAAGGCAGCGGGATGCCCGCCTTCGCGGGCATGACGGACTAGAGAGGAAAAAACAGAAAGCATCACACACCCGTAAGGCTTTGAAGCTGCAGGATCGGCAGCAGAATGGACAGGATGATGACGGCGACGATGCCGCCCATCAGGATGATGATCGCTGGCTCCAGCATGGCGAGCGCGGTCGAGGTGAAGCTGTCGAACTCCCGCTCCAGATAGTCGGCGGCGCGCTCCAGCATCGTGTCGAGGCGGCCCGCCGCCTCTCCGCTGGCGGCGAGATAGACGAGCAGCGGGGGTAAGATGTTCGCGCGGCGCAAGGCCGCCGAGAGACTGCCGCCGCCCCGGATCGCCTCGACGATCTGATCCGATGCGCGGCGCAAGGCGCGGTTGTGGATGGTGTTGGCGGTGAGCGCGAGGCCCTCCATCAGCGGCATCCGGCTGGCGATCATGGTGGACAGCGTACGCGCCATGCGGGCGGCATGGAGGTCACGGATCAGACGGCCGATGATCGGCAGGCGCAACAGGAAACTGTCAAAGCGGTACCGGACGCTCTCCACCTTCAACGCGCGCCAAGCGCCGAACCCGGCAAGGCCGATGACGATCAGCAACGCCCACCACCAGCCCGCCAGGAAGGCGGAAACCGCCATGACCATGCGGGTGAGGAGCGGCAGGGTCTGGCCCACCGTGTCGAACTGCTCCACAACCTTGGGCACGACGAAAATCATCAGCGCGGCGACCACGAACACCGCGAAACCGGCAAGGACGGACGGATAGGCGATGGCGGTCATCACCTTCGACCGGATCACCGCCTGCCGCTCCATCAGTTCGGCAAGACGCTCCATGATCGTGGGGAGACTGCCGGAGCTTTCGCCCGCGGAGATCATGGCGCGATAAAGCGGCGGAAAGCTGCGCGGCTGGGTGCCCAGCGCCTCGGCAAGACGGCGGCCCTCCATCACCCCGGAATGCACGCTGCCGACGATGGCGCGGACATGTTCAGTCTCGCTCTGGCGACCGATGGTGCGCAGGGACTCCTCAAGCGGGCTGACCTGAATCAGCGTGGAAAGCTGGCGGGTGAAAAGCGTCAATTCCTTGGGCGAAAGCTTTTTGCCGCCAAGCGAGAAAAGCGCCCTGCCCTTTGACGCCTTTTCCTGGCCGGGGTCCATCTTGACGACGAACAGGCGGCGGCTGTCGAGCTGCGCCCTGGCCGCGTCCATGCTGTCCGCCTTGACGCTACCCCGGCGTTCCCGTCCGGCAGTGTCGATGGCGAGATAGTCATAATCAGGCATCGCCCAGAACCTCGTCCGGGACATCCATCGCATCGCGACGGGAAATGCGGATGGCTTCCTCCGCTGTGGTCTGCCCATCGCGGACGAGCGCGCGAGCGGCCGAGCCAAGATTGGGCGCATTGAGGAAAGCGTGGCGGGCGATGAGGGATTCGTCTCCGCCGTCATTGATCAGGCGGCGGATGGTATCGTCCACCCGGATCGCTTCGAACACGCCGATGCGGCCTTTATAGCCGGTGCCGTTGCATTCGCCGCAGCCCTTCGCCTGATAGACTATGGTGCCGGGGTCGAAGCCGAGCAGCGCGCTCGCCGACTTGTCCGCCTGATGCGGCTCACGGCAATGCTGGCAGAGGCGGCGGACGAGGCGTTGGGCGACGACGGCGCGCAGGGTGGAGGCGAGCAGGAACGGCTCCACCTTCATATCGCGCATGCGGGTGATCGCGCCCACCGCGTCATTTGTGTGGACGGTCGACAGCACCAGATGGCCAGTGAGCGACGCCTGCACGGCGATTTCGGAGGTTTCGCGGTCGCGGATTTCGCCGACCATCACGACATCGGGGTCCTGACGCAGAATGGCGCGCAGGCCAGCCGCGAAAGTCAGGCCGACCTTGGGATTGACCTGGGTCTGGCCGACGCCCTCAATCGCATATTCCACCGGGTCCTCGACCGTCAGGATGTTGCGGCTACCGTCATTCAGGTTGCGCAGGCCCGCATAGAGGGTCGTGGTCTTGCCCGAACCGGTGGGCCCCGTAACCAGGATGATGCCATTGGGTTCGGCCAGCGCCTCGCGGAAGATGCGGTCCGCAGCGCCTGTCATGCCGAGCACGTCCAGTGAAATGCCCGCATTCTCCTTGTCCAATATACGCAGCACAACGCGCTCGCCCGCGCGGCTGGGGAGCGTGGACACGCGCACGTCGAGCAGCTTGCCGCCAAGCGTCAGGCCGATGCGGCCATCCTGCGGCACGCGCCGCTCGGCAATGTCCAGGCGGGCCATGACCTTGATCCGGCTGACGACGACGGGCGCGACGTGCGGCGGCATGCGCAGCGTCTCGCGCAGCACGCCATCGATGCGCATGCGCACGACAAGGCCGGTCTCATAGGGTTCAATATGGATGTCGGACACACCCTGCCGCGCGGCCTCCGCAATGATGCCATTGATGAGGCGGATGGCGGGCGCGTCATCGGCGCTGTCGAGCAGATCGTCGGCCGTCGGCAGGTCGCTGGCCAGCATGTCCAGCTCATCCGCGCCCACCGCCAGCGTACCAGCGACCGCCGCGGCGCTGCCGTCCATCGCATAATGATCCGACAGATGCCGGTCGAACTGCGCAGCGTCGACAAATTCGATGTCGAAGCTTTGCGCGAGATGGCGTCGCACCTCCAGCAGCACGCGCGGATCGCCTCCCTCCCGCATGGCGACGGCGAGGCGGCCGGTATCCGTGCCATTCAGCAGCACCACTCCGGATTTGCGGGCGAATGCATAGGGGATGTCGATCAGCCGGGGGGCGATATGCGGCGTGATCGCAAAGCCCCCCTCTTGCTCGTTTGGAGCCTCAGGCTCGATTTCGGAGCCTTTTTTCATCAGGGATTACCCCCAGAGAAATGAGAATAGCTTAGTCCGTTCGCCCTGATCCTGCTGAAAGGCAAAGCCGAGCGCAACGAGGCACCTTCGCTTCGCTCAGGAGAAGGCTTCGACAAGCTCAGCCCGAACGGAAAGAGAGACGGCAGCCCGATCATTTCGGTTTCTCGCTGGGCGGAACATCGACCGGGCGAACGACTGTGGAAGATTGGCGTGACTGCGGGGTGATGACCTGCCCCTGCGCCGGCGCAGCGCCGACGGCTGGTGCCGCAGGCGGCGGAGCGACAGCGCCCGGACGAGACACGGGCGGTTCCACGCCCATATAGTCGCGCAACAGTTCATCAATCGTCGGCTCCCGATCCGGGTTGCGCAGCAATTGCTGGTTCTGGATATAGCCGTAACGCTGGGCGGTGAGCGCGCGGGCGTCCTCCCGGCTGCGCAATATGGTCGGGCGGATAAAGACCATCAGGTTGGTCTTGCTGCGGCTGCGGCTGCGCGATTTGAACAGTTCGCCAATGCCGGGAATATCGCTCAGGAGCGGAATGCGCTCTATGGTCTTGCGCTCATTATCGTCGAGCAGGCCGCCAAGGGCGATGATCTCGCCATCGTCGACTGTAACGGTGGTCTCAATCTCGCGCTTGTTGATGATCAGGTCATTGCTGTTGTTCGACACGGGACCGGCGATGCTGGAGACCTCCTGCCGCAAGAACAGCTTGATCGCGCCGCCGGTGTTGATCTGCGGCTTCACGTCGAGCTGGATGCCGACATTCTGGCGCTGGACGGTGCGGAACTGATTGTCGAAATTCTGGCTGAGCGCTTCGCCGGTAGTGACTGGCACTTCCTGCCCGACAAGGATCGACGCCTTCTGATTATCCAGCGTCATGACCGACGGCGTGGACAGAAGGTTGGAGCCGGTGTCCGACTTCACGGCGTTGATGATCGCACCGAAAATGCCGTTCTTGCCGATCTGTCCGCCAAGCCCCGCAATGCCGCCCGTCGCGGAGGTGAGCGAGTTGAACGCCGCCTCCTGCAGATTGGTGGCGAGGTCGCCGCTCTGAGGAACAGTCGTGGTGGTCGTGGTGCCGTCCGCCGCGACGACAGTCGTCGTCTGATTGCCGAGCTTGGTTGCGCCATAGGCCCCGGCCAGCGTCAGCAGGTTCGGCGTGGCGTTGGAGTAATTGGTTGCGGCAAAGCCTGTCTTGGTGCTGCCGATCAGGAACTGGACACCCAGATTCTTGGCGGCGACATCGCCGATCTCAACGATGATCGCCTCGACCAGCACCTGTTCGCGGCGCGTGTCGATCTGACGAATGGTTTCGCCCAGCATCCGTTGCACATCGCTGTTGGCGGCTACGATGATGGCGTTCGCGCCTTCATAGCGCGTGACGACCGCCGGGCCGCGCGTGGCGATGCCGCCGCCTGAACTGCCGGTAGCGGCTGGCGCTGCGGACGGTGCAGCAGATGGCGTAGGAACAGGGCTGGCGTTGCCCGCAGAGCTGCCGCCCATGCCGCGCGCTGCGGATGAGGTGATGAAAGAGGATGCGTCGGAGGAGCTGACGCCGGACACTGTAGGTGTCTGGCCGACAAGCTGTTGAAGGACCGGGAGCAGTTTCTCCGCATCGGCATGTTCAAGCCAATAGACGCGAATTTCCGTTCCACTTGCCGCCTGCTTGTCCAGATCGCGGGCGATGTTCGACAGCCGCGCCACGGTGCCCGCGTCACCACGAATGGCGACGCTGTTGCTGCTGTCGATGGGAACCACGGTTGCGGCGGCGGCAGAACTGCCCGCCTCGCCTGCTCCACCGCCGACCAGCGCCTGCAGGGACTGCGCAATTTCGCGCGCGCCTGCGTTTCGCAACGTCACGATCTGCGTCGAGGAGGAATCCCGGTCAACCCGCGCGATCACCTGACGGATGCGGGCGATATTGTCGGCATAGTCAGCGACGACAATGCTGTTGCCCGCCCGGTTGGCGGTGACGGAGCCGTCCTTACTGACCAGCGGACGCAGCGTTTCAAGAGCAGAGGCGGCGTCGATGGACCGCAGGCGGAAAACCTCTGTCACGAACTGATTGCGCGTCGCGCCCGCGCCGACCGCGCTGGGCTGGCCCGCCGCGCCGTCGGCTGGCTGAATGCGATAGGCTCCGCCCGGCGCGGGCACAGCGATCAGGCCGTTGGCGCGCAGGGTGGACAGCACGATCTCAAAATATTCCGATTTGCTGAGCGGGCGGTCGGTGACGACCGACACCTTCCCCTGCACCCGGTTGTCGATGATGAAGGTGCGGCCGGTGACGCGCGCCGCATCCTGAATGAAGGCGCGGATATCAGCGTCACGCACGTTCAGCGTCTGCTGCGCGAAGGCAGGCGCAGACAGGAACGGCGTCGACAGGATGAGAGCGACGGCAGCGCCGGCGTGAAGAAGGGTTCTGCTTTTCATTGGCCTTGCAGGATGAGAGCGATGGGCACGACGGCGGCGCCGCGCTCAACGGAAAGGGAAATACGCGCGCCTGGAGCAAGCTGCGACTGGAGCGCCTGCACATCAGCGGCCGAAGAAATGGGCCGGCCGTTGACCTGCGCGATGATATCGCCGGGCTGGAACCCCGCCGACTGGAAAGCCGGCCCCTTGGGCGAGAGCACAAGCCCGGTGACCTTGCCATTCTGCAGCCGGGGGGCGAACCCAATATCCGACTTGATCGACGCGACACTGGGGGAACGGCGCGCGCCCTCCGCAGCGACAGGCCCACCACCGCCCGGCGGAATGGGCGGAACGGCCGATTCCGGGGCAGAGGCATCCGAACCCTCCGGGTCGGCGACCGGCGCGGCGACCGACTGGTCCAGGAAGATATTCTCCACCGCCCCGCCCCTGTCGATCACCACATGGTCGAACGCCACATCCTTCAGGATGACGCCCGGCATGATCTCGTCGCCGACGGCGAAGCTGTTCTGTACGCCATCGGGCGTCGCGATGATTGCGGAGCCGATGCCCGACCCCTCATTGACGCGCGTGCCGTACAGCGTGAGGGCAAGCGAGGTCACCACCGAGCCGGGCTGCGCGCCACCCGCCGTGCGGTAAAAGGGATCGAATGCCGCAAACAAAGCCTGACGGGCCGCCGGAGCCGGAATCGCCGCCTGACGCCCGCGCCAGTCGCCGAAACTGCCCACCGGCGTCACAACCGCCCAGACCAGCCGCGCGAGCTGTATCGCCAGAAGCGCCAGCAGCAGCAGTTCGACAAGCGTCAGCCAGCGGCCGGACGCAATCGTCCTGCTTCCCCGGCCACGCAGCGTGTCGATTGTCGGCATGGGCATTGAAATAAAATGTCCCGGTTGATCGGCCCTCCCAGGGCGCGTTCGCATGACGGGGCCTAGGCACGCCTTCTTACGCTTGCATGACCAATTTGTGACGAAAATATTACGTCATGCAAGTGTCGCTTTACCATGTTTGCATAACGGCCGGTCGGCGTTAGGCGTCTTTCATCATGGAAACAGTCATTCCCATTGCAACTGACGCCGACCCCGTTCGCCTTTCCGGCCATGCGCGTGTGCAGCGATTCCCCAGCCGGGACCTGACCCTGTTTATCCAGCGCGATTTTCTGGACGCTGATGAATGCATGGGGCTGATCGAGCGGATCGATGCGAACCGCCGCCCCTCGACAATCGCGGATTCCAACGGCGACCATTATTTCCGCACGAGCGAGACATGCGACCTCAGCATTGACGACCCATTTGTCGCTGCGATCGACGCGAAGATCGCCGCCTATGCCGGGATCGTTCCCGCACATGGCGAACCGATCCAGGGGCAGCACTACGCCCCCGGACAGGAATTCAAGGCGCATACCGACTATTTCGATCCCAAGGGCGAGGATTTTGCGCGCTTCTGTTCGGTCGCGGGCAACCGGACATGGACCTTCATGATCTATCTGAATGAACCCGGCGCTGGCGGCGCGACCCGCTTCACCAAGGTAAACAAGATCATCCAGCCGGAACCGGGCAAGTTGCTGGCGTGGAACAACCGCCTGCCGGGCGGCGAACCCAACCCGGCCTCCATCCATCACGGCATGAAGGTGCGGGCGGGCGCCAAATATATCATCACGAAATGGTTCCGGGAACGGCCCTGGGGCTGAGCAGAGCCACGCCGTCACCCCGGCGCAAGCCGGGATGACGGCAAGGGTCGTTAGAAGTTTACGGACAGCGACGCGGCGTAGGACGTGCCGATGTCATACAGGTTATAATAGACCCGGTTGTCACCAAGGCTCTGGAATTCCTTATATTTCCGGCCAGTGATGTTGCGCGCCTCAACCTTCAGTTCGGCATTCACGCCGCCCAGGACGATGCCCTGACGCGCCACGAAGTCCAGGCTGAGACCCGGCTGTTCGATAATGTCCGGCTGCAGGTTAGGACCACGGCTGGTGACGCGCTTGCTGGCATAGGTCAGAAGCAGGGTCTGCTGCGACAGGCGATCCGTGTCCTCCAGGCCGATCTGCAGATTGACCAGGTGATCGGACTGGCCCGTCATTGGACGGCCATCGATGAAATAGTCGGACGCCAGAGGAGGCGCCGAGCCGTTGGCGGGATCGAAGGTATAAGGGATCGTCGTATCCGTATCCCCAACCTTAATCTTCGACTGGGTGTAGGTATAGTTCGCGATCAGCACTGCGCGGCGGCTGGCGAAGAAGCCGCTGCTCGACCAGTCGGAAAGATCGAAATATTTCTGTGTTTCGATTTCCGCGCCGTACAAGGTTGCCTTCGGTGCGTTGGCGAAGCTGGTCACGACGTCATAGCGATCGTTGATCGTGGTATAGGCTTCGATCGGGTTCTTGATGCTCTTGTAGAAGCCGGCGATCGACACCCGCTGATCACGCGCAAAATACCATTCGTAGCGCGCGTCCGCATTCCACAGGGTGCTGTCGAGCAGATAGGGGTTGCCGCGGAAGGCGCGGCTGGATTCCGTGTCGATATAGATCTGGGCGATTTGCTCACGGAACTGCGGACGGGCGATCGTCTTGGACCCGCTGAAACGCAGTTGCATATTGTCCTGGAATTCCCAGGTCAGCGTCGCCGCAGGCAGCCAATATTCCTTGCTGATCGTGTTGGATGGCACCGTGCCGGTCAGATAGATGTCACGGCCCGTGACCTCCTGACGGCCGGATTCAAAGCGGACGCCGCCGTTCAGCGCGATTTCCGGCGTGATCTGCGCCTGAAGCTGGCCATAGGCGCCATGCACCCGAAGCTTCGCTTCGTAGATCGGATAATTGTCCGAGAAGTCGAGCAGACGGAGGCCGAAATACTGGATCGTATAGTCCGATGTCAGATAATCAGGGCGCTGCTGCTGCACCGGGATCGGCAGATTGGTCGCGTCATAGTGCAGCTCGTAGCGCGAGGAGGTGCGCTCGGTATTCTGATAGGCGTAGCCGACCGTCGCCTTGATGTCCGGGGTCAGTTCGTAGGTAAGGTCTGCGCCGCCATACATCAGGTCTTCATTCAGATCGCTGAACGTGACGGAGGCGTCGCCACGCTGACGGTCCAGGCGGTTGATGAACCGGTTGCCCACCGGATCGATCGCCAGGTCCTGACTGGAGCGGACATATTCGAACTCGCGCTCATAGGGCGCTTCACGCTGCGAATTCGCATAGCTGGCGCGGACGTTGAACGAGAGCGGATCGGACAGCTTGAACTCGCCAGTGAACTGCAGGTCGAGAAGCTGGCGCTCGTACCAGGCGGTGTTCTGCTGCATATAGTCGGCGCCGATGAGGCCGCCGTCATTCTGGCCCACAGCGAGCTGGCCGCGCTTCAACGTGTCGCGAATGTAAAGCGCGGTCCAGCGCGCCTTGGCAACATCCGATTCCAGACCAACGCCGACCAGGCCGTTCACCGTGATCTCATTGTCGGTCGTGACCTGCTCGAACGACTTACCAGCCGGTTGCGTCAGGTCGATCGACGCCTGCTGCAGAGCGTCGCGCGTCCGCCACTTGTTGCTGATCGACGCCGTGGCGATGACGCCCAGGGTCGAGCCGCCCATGTCAAACGAGGTGCCGCCATTCAGGCTCGCCGACCAGTTGACGGGAATATTGTTGTTCTTCTGCAGCAAGGTGGTGCGCGCATTCTTGAACTGCATCGCAATGGCCTGCTGCTCCGTCACGGACAGGTCCGAAAGGCGGACGCGATCGTCGAATACAGACTGAAGCAGCGGCGGCACGTCGCGCGAACCGCTGTCAAAGCCGGTCCAGTCGGAGCCGCTGCCGAAATAGGTGTAGCCAAGCTTGCCGGTCGTCTCGCTGTTGCCGGATACGCCGCCGCTGATCTCCAGATAGCTTTCCGCCGGGATCGCCTTGGTCGTGAGGTTGATCACGCCGCCGCCAAATTCGCCGGGGAAGTTGGGCGAGAAGCTTTTCTGGACCAGGGTCGATGCGATGACGCTGGTCGGGAAGATATCGAGGGGAACAACGCGCTTGAGCGGTTCGGGGCTGGGCAGAGGCGCGCCGTTGAGCAGCGCCAGCGAGTAGCGATCACCAAGACCGCGGACATAGACATAACCGCCGCCAACGACGCTGAGGCCGGTAACGCGCTGGAGCGAGCCGGCGATATCGCCTTCACCCGTGCGCTTGATGTCGGCTGCGGACAGAACGCTGACCACCTGGGGAGCGGCGCGCTCGATATTGGCGCCGCGACGGCCGACCACAACGATGTCCGCGCCCGGAATGGACACGTCGACATTGCCGGACTGGTCTGCAGCCTCCTCCGCCGCCGTCGGCATGCCGGGATTGGCGGCGCCCGTGTTGGTCGTGCCGGTCGCCGCTCCATCGGCGGGCGCGGTGGGCGCAGAGACGTCCGACTGGGCGAGAGCCGCAGGAGCGACCAGCGCAGATGAGAGCAGAAGCAGGCTCGCCAGAGTCAGCGACTTCGACATGGAATTTCCCCCAGAGAGGTTAATAAAAATGGGGGCGGAGCGCCGGTCGTTGCCGCGCGCCCCGCCCTGTCAAACAAGAGTTCAGGTGGTCGGGATGGCCGTGCAGTTGCCGTTGCTGGTCCCGAAGGTCGCGGTGGCCGAGTTGCAGGTCCAGCCGGCATACCAGGTGTCCGTCGCATCCTTCACCGCACCAATATAGTTGGTGGTGTCGAAGTTCGTGTCGATCGTCTTCGGATCGGTCGCGACTACGGCGGTTTCGGTTGCGCCATTGATGAACAGGCTGGTCAGCGACGGCGTGTAGGCGAAGCTGCTGTTCGCGCCGGCGGCGAAGATGGCCTGCACTTCAGCATTGGTGACGCCGCGGGTTCCGAGGAACGGCGTGCTGGAGCACTGCATCACGACCGAGCGATAGCTGGGCGGGCCTGCATCCTGCAGCGCGCCGTCGGCAGCGCGGCTGGTCGTCGTGCTGGCAAGGTTGATGCAGGGATAGCTGGGGCTGACGACAATGCCGTTGACGAGCGTCAGGTCGGCGCCGCCGCGGATCATCATGCTGGCAAGGTCAGCGCCGGTGGTCGAACGCTGAATATGCGTGAAGTTCGCCATCTTCAGATACTGGCGGGGCAGCGCATCTTCACCGGCGTTGGTGTTCACGGTCGAACCGTTGGAGTCGGTCTCCAGGAAGGTGTCGCCGATATTGTTGTTCGCGCGCTGAACCGAGATCACATATTGCACAGTGCCGCGATAGCCGACGTCGCTGTCAAACTGATCGTCTTCGTTGCCGGTCAGCACCAGATATTTCAGGTGGGCGCTGCCGCCGAAAACCTCGATGCCGTCGTCCGAGCTGTTGTGGATCTGGATATGGTCGAGCCGGGTGCCGGTGCCGACGCCGGAGGGGGTCAGGCCCTGAAGCTCCGAATTGTTTGCGAGCACGAAGCCGGAATAGCGGATCTGCACATAGCTCATGCGGCCGCTGTCGTCGGCGTCGTTGGCGCCGCCGTACAGAGCGTTGCTGGTGCCCTCTGTATCGCGTTCGCACGCCGTGGTGCCGGGCGCAGCCGCAGGCGCGAGACAGTCGGTGATACGGGCGCGGCCGAGCAGCACGACGCCGCCCCACTGGCCGGAGGACTGATCATTATTCTGACCGCGGACATTGTCGCGGCTGGTAAAGATGATCGGCTGCGATGCAGTGCCGACGGCATTGATCTTGTTGCCGCGGTTGACGGCAAGATAGGAAGCGCCCGTGCCGCCGAAGATCACGACGCCGGGATCGATGGTCAGGGTCACGACGCTGCTGGTGCTTGCAGCGCCCTGGTCCGTGCCGACATCGACGCGGCCGCCGAGCGAATAGACAACGCCTGCAACCTTGGCCAGCGCGGTCGACGCCGTGAAGCGCGCCGGGAGCTGACAGTTGAGCCACGTGTTCGTGCCGTCGGTGATCGTGCTGAGGTTGGTAAGCTGATCAGGTCCAGCGATGGTCGGGCAGGCCGAAGCAGGCGTTACGCCCGCGCCAGGCGTGGGCGTAGGGGTCGGCGTGGGCGTAGGGGTCGGCGTCGGGGCGGGAATGACGACAGTGCCTTCCCCCGGCGATGCCACATCGTCAGCGCCGCATGCGGCGAGCGCCGCACAGCCGCAGCTTGCGAGCAACATCTTGGAAATGCGCGAAATCTTAGCCATATCTTCTCCGCTCCGGCAGCGCCGGGTTGTGAACAGTGATCGGAGCAAGAGAGGCGAATCGTCGCTGCCCCCCGTTTCCCCTGGGACGGGCCACTAGAGGCGGGGCATGACAATCAGATTGTGTTTGTGCGTCTTTGGAGTGACAGAAAAATTACTGTTTTATGTCATTGATGACGAACATGTGACATGGCCGGATAGGCATCGAGAAAGACACGAAAAAGGGCGGCAAAAGCCGCCCCTCTCCTTACATTACAAAAGCGGCTTAGCGCGCGGCGACCACCGCCCGCACCCGGCTCAGCGCCTTGCGGGCGACGGCGTGCGTGTTGGTTTCCGCGCCGTCCGCCGTCAGAACATCCACAGACTCTGCGTTGAGAGCCGCGACATAGGCCTTTTCAGCGTCGAACATCCGGCCGGTGCCCGCATATACATTGCCGAGATTGATCAGCCGCAGGGGATCACCCGCCGCAACGCCATCCATCCGATTGAGCTGCGCCTCGGCAGTGCGATAGTCAGCGGCGCTGATGGCGGACACGCCCAGCGCGCCCTGGCGATACCCTACCTCACTCGGCCCACCCGCCAGCGCGGGAGTTGCAAAAACCCCTGCAACAAGCAGGATACCCAGAGATGCAGAAACAGCGCGAACCATGTCACCCTCCAACGAAAAAAACTTCTTACTATAGCCAGAAGTATTTCACTTTAATGACATGACGACAAGATGGAGGGACCCAGTGTAACAAAACTAAGTTTTGTTGTTTTTCATAGCCTTAGGATATATTGGGGTTTATGTCATCAAACTGTAACACAAATAACAGGTCATACAAGCATCTGATTCGATGGTCGTAATATGACCGCGATGCGCGCACAAAAGATGCGCCTGCCCGCCAAATAGCGGAAAAACATCGCATAAAGGACAGTGCTTGAAGGGAAGTGGGGAGCTTCTGTTGCCCGGTGCTCCCCGTACCGCTGGAATCCCTTCTGTTGCCCGGTGGGTCCAACCGCGTTCTATTTGTGTAATGTCAGGGCGTGAGCCCCTCAATTACGCAGCAAGAGCAAGAGCCTCGTTATCGTTGGCACTTGTAGGTTTTGAACAGTTTCACGGCTTACTCGGGCCGGGCAAAAACACCGTCTTTGAACACACGTCGATCCTGGTTCGGCCCCGTCAGAGACCCTGATCGCTCAGGGCTTTTGGTGGAGCCGGCGGGTACTGCCCCCGCGTCCGCTGCGTCTATTACACGGCATACTTTATCACCATAGCCGGATTGCTCCGGCACCTTCCTATATAGGCCATTGCGCATGAATGAAAAGTGACCGGCGCAAGGAAAGCTGTCCGGGCGCGGTCCGCGCCACCCCATATCAGCGGCAGGCAGATGACATCGGCAAATGAAAAGGCCCCGCCATTGGCAATGGCGGGGCCTTTTCATGAAGCCTGGCGCCCATGACGGGCGCAAAGGCTTATTTCATCTTGTTTTCGACAGCATCGCCAGCTTTCTCGCCGGCCGCGCGGACGGCGTCGGCCTTATCCTCAAGAGCGTCGGCGGCATTTTCCGCAGCGTCGGCGGCGTTACCGGTCATGTTGTCCGCCATGTCCTCCACATTGTCGGCCTGATTGTCGATGATGGCCGCCTGATTATCATAGGCGTTCTCGACAGCGGTTTCCTGCTTGGAATCGCATGCGGCGAGCACTGCGAGGCTTGAAAGACCAAGCATCATTGCGGTGGTCTTGATGGCGATCTTCACGGCTCATTCTCCTGTTACGCCCCGGTGGGCTGACGATCTGCACACAAGCGGCGCGGGGTAAATCCCAGTCGCCGCTTGACGCCCATCAACCGGCAGGGGGACGGATGGTTCCCCATTTCCGCTCGGCTCGTCGCAACCCTTATCTATTTCTTAAGCGAATCCCGGATTTCGCGGAGCAGCAGAACATCCTCCGGCGTGGCCTCGGCTGCGGGCGCTTCGGGCGGCATCATCTTGTTGATCGCCTTGATCATCAGGAAGATGATGAAGGCCAGGATGACGAAGTTGACAAAGACGGTGAAAAATTCGCCCCACCCCAGCATCGCCACGCCCGCAGCCTTCAAATCGGCATAGCTTGCGGGATTGCCCTTGAAGGTGGCGGGAATTTCGCCAAGGCGGATAAAGTGGCTGGAAAAGTCCACGCCGCCGAAGATCGCCGCCACGACGGGCATGATGATGTCGTCGGTCAAAGACTTGGTGATCGTTCCGAAAGCGCCGCCGATGATAACGCCGACGGCCAGGTCGATAACATTGCCGCGCGCGATGAAAGTCTTGAATTCCGACACGATTCCCATGACCGGCTCCTCCTGTTGAGCCGGTATCTTGGAATGTTAACCCCGCGATGTCCAGTTGCGGGAAGGTCGGCCAATCCCTATTCAATGCGTCACGCACGGCGCCACCGCGCCAAATGGGAGGATGTTCGACCATGACCCAAGCCCACCGCTCCGGCAGATTTTTCCGGCGCTTTGCACCCGCGATATTGGCGGCGATCGCCGCGCTTTCGCTTAGCGCATGCGGCATCAACAGCGTGCCGAAGGCCGAAGAAGAAGTGAAGGCTAAGTGGGCCAATGTAGAGACACAATATCAGCGTAGGGCAAACCTGATCGACAATCTGACAGCCACGGTGAAGGCTGCAGGCAAGCTGGAACAGGGGACGCTCATCGGAGTAACCGAGGCGCGGTCGAAGGCGACCTCAATCCATGTCAGTGGCGACGATCTTTCGGACCCCGCCAAACTGGCGCAATTCCAGCAGGCACAGGCAGGACTCAATCAGTCCTTCGGCCGGTTGATCGCTACGGCGGAAGCTTATCCTGACCTTAAGACAAATGAGAATTTCCTAGAAATGCAATCGCAGATCGAGGGTGCAGAAAATAGAATATCGACCGCCATCATTGACTATAATGAGGCGGTTCGCGCCTATAATACGCGCATACGCACATTCCCCGACGCGATCGGCGCGAAGCTGATCCACGGGGCCAAGCCAATGTCGACCTATCAGGCGACGACGCCGGGCGCGGAGGAAGCGCCGAAAGTTGATTTCGGAAACTGAGGCAAACACCGCCATGATCCGCCGCATGCGCGCTCTATTGGCGTTAGCGGTGCTCCTGTGGGCGCCGCTGGCCGCCGCGCAGACTTTTCCCAAGCTGTCGGGGCAGGTGGTCGATGAGGCCGATCTGCTCAACCCGGCCCAGGAGCAGGCGCTGACCGCGAAACTGGCGGCATTGTCGGCGCAGAGCGGGCGGCAACTGGTCGTGGCGACCATTCCCGATCTCCAGGGCTATGACATATCCGATTATGGGTACCGCCTTGGCCGGGCCTGGGGCATTGGCGACAAGGGGAGAAATGACGGCGCGCTGCTGATCGTAGCGCCAAATGACCGCAAGGTGCGGATAGAGGTTGGCTATGGCGTGGAAGGCGTGCTGACCGACGCCGTGTCCTCCCGCATCATCCGCAACGACATAACGCCGCGTTTCAAAGCGGGCGACTTCCCCGGCGGGATAGACGCAGGCGCGGACCAGATCGGCAAGATACTGACCCTGCCTCCAGACGAAGCCGCCGCCTATGCCCGGCAAGCCGCAGCGGCGGAAAAGCAACGCGGCGACAGCGGTAATTCGGTGATGGTCATTTTCTGGATCGCCATCGCGCTGTTCATCATCCTGCCGATGATCTTCGGACGGCGCGGCGGGCGGCGCTATCGCGGCGGATCGGGGCCAGTGATCATCTGGGGACCGACGATTGGCGGTGGCGGCGGCTCCGGCTGGGGCGGCGGTGGAAGCAGTTGGGGCGGCGGGAGCGGCGGCGGCTTTTCGGGCGGTGGCGGCAGCTTCGGCGGCGGCGGCGCATCGGGGGGCTGGTGATGAGCGCCCTCCCCTCCCTGTCCGAAGCGGATCATGATCTGGTGACGGCCGCCGTGGCGCAGGCGGAGCTTTCGACCGACGGCGAGATCGTGACGATCGTGGCGCGCAGGTCGGATTCCTATCATGACGCCGGGTTGCACTGGGCGATCGGGACGGTCTTTCTCGCCATGTCGGTCTATGCCGCCTTTCCTAGCTTTTACCGGGAACTGATCCTGGCCATCATGGGTGGGTGGGAACATGAGCTGACCGACCGCATGTTCCTGACGGCGCTGCTCTGTGCGCTGATCCTGAAGTTCCTTTTCGTGCGCTACCTGCTGGCCTGGATGCCGCTGCGGATGGCGTTGACGCCGAAATCCACCAAGGCGCGGCGCGTCAGACGGCGGGCGATCACGCTTTTCCGGGCAGCGGCGGAGGGCCGTACGCGCGGCAGCACCGGGGTCCTTATCTACCTTTCGCTCGACGAGCACCGGGCGGAGATTGTGGCGGACGCAGCGATCACATCCAGGGTTGCGCCCGAAATCTGGGGCGACATCATGGCCGCCCTGATCAAACAGGTGCGCGCCGACCGGGCGGGACAGGGACTGGCGCAGGCGGTGACGAGCGTCGGCGCAGTCCTGGCCGAACATTTTCCGCGCAGCGCGGACGATCGCAACGAATTGCCGGACAGGTTGATAGAATTATGAGTGAAGCCGAAATGACCCTGCCTGAAGAAGTGAAGTGGCAGGGCAAGTTCATCGCCGCCAAGCAGCGTGGACGGTGGGAATATGTGGGCCGCAGCCGGGGAATCAGGGCCGCCGTCATCCTGGCCATCGAGGAAACCGCAGATGGCCGCCATGTCATATTGGTCGACCAGTTCCGCGTGCCGCTGGGCAAGCGCTGCATCGAACTGCCTGCAGGTCTCGTCGGCGATCATGGCGAGGATGAGGATGCATCCGTCGCGGCCCTGCGCGAGCTGGAGGAGGAAACCGGGTACAGCGCACAGGCCATGGAAAATCTGGGCGAATATTACAGCTCGCCCGGCATGGTCTCCGAAAGCTTCACCCTGTTTCGCGCATCAGGGCTGACCAAGGTCGGAGATGGCGGCGGTGTCGATGACGAGGATATTCGCGTTCATCGCGTTTCACTGGACGCCCTGCCCGCCTTCCTGTCGCAAAAGCGCGACGAAGGATATGCGATCGACGTCAAGATGCTGCTGATGCTTGGCGCGGGGATGGTGGGTTAGGGCCTACTTACGATTACCGTACCCCACCCCGTTCGTTTCGAGCGTAGTCGAGAAACGGATGCGCGAGGTTTCTCGACTGCGCTCGAAACGAACGGAGGTAGGCGCAACGGGTTTCCCGGGGTGTAGTTTAATGCCGACGCGAAACGCTCACCGGAAATTGTCGGCGTAGGCCTGAATCTTCAGCGTCTTGGGTGCGGCCGCCGTGACAGTGTAGGCAATGCCTTCCTTCTCCGCATAAGCCTTGGCCGCATCGGCGCTGGGAAATGTGAGGCGCAACTGCTGCTTCGTGTCGCCGGATCCGGCCCAGCCGGTCAGCGGATCGGGCTTCTTCGCCTCGGCAGGCACATATTCCAGCACCCATTTGTGGGTCAGCGCCTTGCCCGATTGCATCGCATTCTTCTGAATCTGGTAGATACGGGCGGCCACGGCTGTTCTCCGGTTCTTCGTTGCGCTGCGTTGCATCAAACAGCCGAGTCCCGTCAAGCCTTGCCGGAAAGCCGCGCGTCCGCATTTTTTGTCCGCAGGGTTGCGGACGCCTTCGCGGGATCGTCCGGCCAGGGGTGGCGCGGGTAGCGCCCCCGCATCTCCTTCGCGACCGAAGCCCAGTTCCCGGCCCAGAAACCGGGGAGGTCCCGCGTAGTCTGGATCGGCCGCCCGGCGGGCGAGGTGAGGCTGAGGACAAGGGGAATGCGCGCGCTGCCGACGCAAGGATGCTCGGTCAGCCCGAAAAGCTGCTGCGGGCGCAGCTCGACGCGCGGCCCGCCCTCCGCCGCATAGTCGATGGCGTGGCTGCTCCCGGCCGGCGATGTGAAACTGACGGGGGCGAGCCGGTCCAGTTGCTGTTTGCCATCCCAGCCGATCACGCCTTCCAGCATGTTCGACAAGGCCGAGCGGTCGATGTCCGGTAAGCGGCGGATACCCGCAAGCAAGGGCGGGAGCCATTCCTCCAGCGTTTCCGACAAGCCCTCATCGGACAGGGAGGCTATCCCTGCAAAGGCGGCGCGCATGCGCAGCGACTGGGCCGCTTCCGACCAGGGGAGCAAGTCGATGCCACCGGTTCGTACACCGGACAGCAGCGCGTCCGAAACGGCCTGTGGATCGGGCCTGTCGTCAGACCCGGAGGACAGCCGGATCGCGCCCAGACGCCGCTCCCGCACCGCTTCCACACCCAGTGTTTCCGGGCGAAAGCGGACGATGCGCTTCTCCTCCATACGGCCGGCAAAGAGGGTTTCGACGGCCGCCTGATCCAGCGGCGCGGCCGAGATGATGCGCGCTCCAGCGGCGCTGCCCTGCACCTCGCCAACCGCAAGCCACGCCTCACGGGCGAGAGGATTTAGCGGATCGAGACGGAAGCCCCGGCCGCCAATGCTGATCCAGTCGGCCCCATCGGCGGAACGGCGTTTCGCCACCCGGTCGGGAAAGGCCAGCGCGAGCGCCATGCCTACGCCGTTCGATGTCCAGGCGGCGTCGGCGTTGGGCTGAACGACCATGGCCGCCCAACGCCGGGCAAGACCTCTGCCCGCCTCAGCCCGCTTGCCGCTTTCCCGCCGCCAGCGCTGGAGCCGCGCCGTCAGGTCGGTATCGCTGCCGCCAAGGCCGCGCTCACCAAGCAAGACCGCGACCTCCGCCGCCATTTTGCCAAGACCCATCTCCCCCGCCCGCACCAGCATATGCCCGATGCGCGGTTCAACGGGCAAAGCCGCCAGCGCCCGTCCATGCGCGGTAATGCGGCCATCCGAATCCAGCGCATCGAGCGTTTGCAACCGCGTGCGCGCCTCATCTACGGCGGCGGGCGGCGGGGCATCCAGCCATTTGAGGTTCGCCGGGTCAGCGACGCCCCATCCGGCGCAATCCAGGAGCAGGGCGGACAAGTCGCGCTCCACTATTTCGGGCGGATCATAGGGCGGCATACCGCTGGTCGCCGCCGACTCCCACAGGCGGTAAGCGACGCCCGGCCCCTGCCGCGCAGCACGGCCCGCGCGCTGAGTAGCAGCCGCCTGACTGGCTTTCTCCGTGACAAGACGGGTGACGCCTGCCGCGCGGTCATAGCGGGGACGGCGGGCGAGGCCGCTGTCGACGACGATGCGGACGCCATCGATGGTCAGGCTGGTTTCGGCTATGCTCGTCGCCAATATGACCTTGCGCGCGCTGGGCGCGGCGCGGCGGATCGCAGCGCGCTGATCGGCGGGGTCGAGCGATCCGTGCAGGCGGTGGATAGCGACGGTCGCCGGCAACATGTCCAGACGCTCGGCCGTCCGCTCAATCTCGGCGACGCCGGGCAGGAAGGCGAGAAGGTCGCCCTCCCCTTCCTCGCCCAGCGCGCGGCGGATGGCGGCGGCCATGTCATCCTCTATCCGCTTCTCACCGGCGCGGCCGATATGGCGCAGATCGAGCGGGAAGATGCGGCCTTCGCTCTCCACCACCGGCGCGCCGTCCATCAGCGTGGAGAAACGCGCTCCGTCCAGCGTCGCCGACATGGCGACAAGCCGCAGGTCAGGACGCAGCGCGCCCTGCGCATCCAGCGCCAGCGCAAGGCCGAAATCGCTGTCCAGGCTGCGCTCATGCACTTCGTCGAACAGCACCGCCGAGACGCCGGATAGTTCAGGATCATCCTGTATCCGGTTGCGGAAAATGCCTTCGGTCAGAACGAGGATGCGGGTGCGGGCCGACTGGCGGCTGTCCATCCTTGTGGCATAGCCAACCAGACCCCCAGCCTGTTCGCCCATCTGCTCCGCAATGCGCTCTGCGGCGGCGCGGGCGGCGAGGCGGCGGGGCGAGAGCAGCAGGATTTGCCCCGCACACCACGGCTCCTCCAGCAAGGCCGGGGCGACCGCAGTCGTCTTGCCCGCGCCCGGCGGCGCGACGAGCACGGCGTTCGACCCGGCGCGCAGGACGGACCGGATATCGGGAAGAACGGCCTCTATCGGAAGCGGCATGGCATCCTAACGGAAGTTCAGTTCGACCAGCAGACCATTGGGATCGCGCACGAATATCTGGCGAAGCCCTGCCTGCGGGATGTCATTGAAGCGCAGTTCCCGACCCGACGCCTCAAGGTGCGCGCGGAACGTCTCATAGTCGCCGCAGTCCAGCGCCACATGATGGAGCGGTCCGGTGCCGGTGGCGTCGTCATCATCGACCTCCATGCTGCCGAGCGCGCGCACCGTCTGCCCGGCGGGCACCAGATGGATGATGGGACGGTCGCTCTTGTCGCAGATCCACGCCCCTTCCGAAATATCCGAAACCACCGGCGAGGGCCGGACGGACAGCCCAATCGTGTCCCGATAGAAATCCAGCGTCTCGCCAAAGCGCGTCGTGCGGATGTTGATATGATCGAGGGCGTTTATGCGCATCGGCTCTCCTTCCCCGCCACCTTTAGCGTCAGCGGGAAGCGTAGGCCATCCCGCCGCAGGTCAGTATGCCCGCGCGATCGCGAACTCCACCGCCTCGATCAGCGCCGCCTTCGCCTTGCCATTGCCGAACATGCCGAGTGCGTCGATGGCCCGCTGACCATAGTGACGGGCGCGGGCAAGCGTATCGGCGATAGCGCCCGTGCTGCGCAGCAGGCCGGTGGCGTGGGTAAGATCCTCGTCGGATATGCGATGTCCTGAGATCGCAGCTTTCCAGAACGCCCGGTCATCCGCACTGCCGCGCGCGTAGGCGAGGATGACGGGCAACGTCACCTTGCCATCGCGGAAATCGTCGCCTGCATCCTTACCCATGGTCGCGCCATCCGATTCATAATCGAGCGCGTCGTCGACAAGCTGGAACGCGATGCCGAGGTTGCGGCCATAAGCGTCCAGCGCCTGCTCCTGCTTCTCGTCGCGCTCCGCCACCACGGCGGCGATGCGACAGGCGGCGGCAAAAAGCGCAGCGGTCTTGGCGCCGATAATCTCCAGATACTGTTCCTCATCCGTGTCGATGCGGCGCTGGGCGGTAAGCTGGTTGACCTCCCCCTCCGCGATCACTGCCGAGGCATTGGAGAGGATTTTCAATACCTTGAGAGAGCCGTCCTCGACCATCAGCTCGAAAGAGCGGCTGAACAGGAAATCGCCGACCAGCACGCTGGCGCTGTTGCCCCAGATGATGTTCGCCGTCTTGCGCCCACGGCGCAGGCCCGAACCGTCAACAACATCGTCATGCAGCAGGGTCGCCGTGTGGATGAACTCCACCGCCGCCGACAGCTTGTGATGGCGCGTGCCGGAATAGTCGAGCAGCCGGGCGCTCGCCAGCGTCAGCATCGGCCGCATCCGCTTGCCGCCGCCGGCGATCAGGTGACCGGCCAGTTCGGGAATCAACGGAATGCGCGACTGCATCCTGTCCAGGATGACGGCGTTGACGCTGTTCATATCCTCCGCGACCAGCGCCATCATGGGTTCGAGCGAAGGGGCCTGATCGCGGCCAAGGCGATGGATCGTAGCGGTCATATCGACGCCGATGTGGCGATGCAAAATGCATTAGGCAAGCGGAATAGCTTGCCTGCGCGGCCATATCCGGCAAAAAGCCGGGCGAAACGACGGAGACGGCCTTGGACGAGACGCTGCAACGCTACCGCGAGAGCATCGACAATATCGACGCGGCGCTGGTTTTCATGCTCGCGGAGCGATTCAAGGTCACACAGGCGGTGGGCCAATATAAGGCGACCCATGCCCTGCCCCCCGCCGATCCGGGCCGCGAGGAACGGCAGATCGCGCGCCTGCGGCAACTGGCGCTGGACGCGAAGCTGGACCCGGATTTTACGGAGAAATTCCTGCGCTTCATCATCGATGAGGTGATCCGGCATCATGAGAGGATGCGGGAGGGATAGACGGCGCTTTGCCGGGCGGCGGCGACGCTGTTTGAGGGCGAAGTTGCGGAAGTTGCGGGTTGCGACGTGTTTTTGCCCGGAAGTCGCATGTTGGTCGCACAAAAGTCGCATGTAGGTCTCACCTAAGTCTCATCCACGTCGCACTTGCGTCTCATGTTGGTCTCACTTGCGTCGCATCCACGTCTCATTTGCGTCTCATGTAGGTCGTATGTCCGTCTCATCCGCGTCGCGCCTGCGTCGCAGCCGGGCCGCATCCGGAACAGGCTCCCGGTCATGGGCGTAGGGGAATGCAGGACGGGTCTGGCGTGCGGCTTCATGCGCGGCAGCGAAGCATGAACGCCGGGATGTAGGACAGGGGAATGGCAAGGCCCGCCGCGCAATGGCGGGGTTGTATCGCGACACTATCTTCCGTTCGGGCTGAGCTTGTCGAAGCCCTGTTCTTCTTGAACGGGGGAAGTGCAGCCCTTCGACAAGCTCAGGGCGAACGGCTTGGTGCGACCATTTATGGACGAAAATTGATGTGATGGCGTAAGTCAAAAGCGGTCGCTATTCTCGAGGAGAGCAGCGGGAGGTAGTCGTGTATCGGATCACATTGGAGTGCGATGGCGTGCCTGTCACGGCCGGTCAACAGGCGGCTCAGGACATCACCGAAGAGTTTCGGACGCATTACCATCATGAGAAGAATGTGATTTGTTGGTGGGATGGCAAAATGCTGCGGCTGGTATCGGAGAACGACTACGATCCCAAGAGCCTTAATCTAACTGACGAGTTTTCAGACGTTATCGCTGCATACATCGAACCGTTTGACGGGGACATTAGGTTAGTCAGCATCGAAACTATCGCTTGAACGACCGTAAGCTTTCCCTGTCGCCGCATCCGTAAGCCGCCAGTCCGCTATCCACCCCTTTCGTCATCCCTGCGCAGGCGGGGACCCAATGGGCCTTGGGCATGCAAGGCGTAAGAGGGGAGATGGGTTCCCGCCTGCGAGGGAATGACGGGATAAAAATTGAGGCAGGCAAGCCGCAGCACAAAAACTCACCCCGCAGGCAATCTTAGCCGCACCATCAACCCGCCCAGATCCTCGCTTTCCTCAAGCGTGACAGTTCCGCCGTAGATTTCGGCAACATCGCGCACGATGGCGAGGCCGAGGCCGGTGCCGGGCTTGCCGGAATCCAGCCGCGCGCCGCGGTCGAATATGCGGACGCGGTCGGCGGCGGGGATGCCTGCGCCGTCATCTTCTATCAGTATCTCCACCATATCGTCGGCGGGCGTGACGGTGGCGAACACGCTGCCGCCGCCATATTTTGCGGCATTTTCAATGAGGTTGCCGAGCAGTTCGTCCAAGTCCTGCCGCTCCACGCGGACGCTCGCTTCCTTGTCGCCATCCATGTCGATGCGGGCTTCGGGATAGAGCCGCCCGACGGCGCGCTCGACCGCCTGCAGGCTGGGCCAGACCTCCGCCCGGCTCTGCGCGGCACCTCGGCGGCCGACGGCGCGGGCGCGGGCGAGATGGTGGTCGACCTGCCGCCGCATCGTCGTCGCCTCTCGGATCACGGTGTCGCCAAGATCGGGCGACTGCGCCGTGGCGGCGTTCATGATGACAGTCAGCGGCGTTTTCAGCGCATGGGCGAGGTTGCCCGCATGGGTCCGCGCCTCCTCCGCCTGCCGCTCATTATGGGCGAGCAGCGCGTTCAGTTCCTCGACCATCGGCAACACTTCGGCGGGCATCGGTTCGGTCACGCGGCTTTGCTGACCACCGCGCATACGCACGATTTCCTTGCGCACCTTGCGCAGCGGCAGGAGGCCGTAGACGGTCTGAACCCCGGCGAGAAAGATGAGGCCGAGCGCGAGCAGTGCGAAGCTTTCGAACAGGGTGGAGCGCAGCGCCGCGATCTGATCGTCCAGGCTGGAACGCGCCTGCGCGACCATGAAGGTCCAGCGGGACTGCGACCCCGGGAGGATGATCGTCCGCTCCATGACACGCAGGTCCTCGCCCGGAAACTGCTTGCTGTTATAGGCGTGGAAATCCCGGTCGATATGGTCGGCATTGACCTTCAACGCCCGGTCCCACAGCGAGCGGGAGCGCCAGTCCTCATGCCCCGGCGCGCTGATCTGATAATAAAGGCCGCTGTTCGGCTCCAGAAAGCGCTGGTCGGCAGGGGCGCGATTGAACAGCACCTCTCCATCAGGCCCGATTTCGGCCGAGGCGATCATCGCCGTCAGCACATAATTCATGCCGTCGTCGAAATTGCGGGTGATCGCATCCGCCAGCACCCGGTCCAGCGCCACGCCGCCGCCGATCAGCAGCACGCTGATCCACAGCGCGGCGATGCCGATCATCCGCCGGCTGAGCGAGCCGGTGGATTTGACGGGGGGATTTTCGACGGAATCGTTCATCAAGCCGTTCGTGTCGAGCGAAGTCGAGACACGCTGCGCCTAGTCCCCGTCCCTCGACTTCGCTCGGGACGAACGGGGAAAGGTGGGCGACTAATGCGCCGGTTCTTCCAGGCTGTAGCCGAGGCCGCGGATCGTGGTGATCACGTCCGGCCCCAGCTTCTTGCGGATGCGCGTGACGAACACTTCGATCGTGTTGGAATCGCGATCGAAATCCTGATCGTAAATATGTTCGATCAACTCGGTGCGGCTGACGACCTTGCCCTTGTGGTGGAGCAGGTAGGACAGGAGCTTATATTCCTGCGCGGTCAGCTTTACCGGCTCGCCGTTCAGCGTGACCTTGCCCGACCGGGTGTCGAGGCGCACGTCACCCGCGATCAGCTCGCTCGACGCATTGCCGGAAGCGCGGCGGATGAGGGCGCGCAGACGGGCGATCAGTTCCTCGCTCTGGAACGGCTTGGCGAGATAATCGTCGGCGCCCGCATCAAGCCCCGCCACCTTGTCCGACCAGCTATCGCGCGCCGTCAGGACGAGCACGGGGAAGGTCTTGCCCTCCTTGCGCCAGCGGTCGAGCACGGTCAGGCCGTCAATCTCCGGCAGGCCAAGGTCCAGGACGATGGCGTCGTAATTTTCCGTCGAGCCGAGGAAATGGCCATCCTCTCCGTCCGTCGCCAGGTCGACGGCATAGCCCGCCCCCATCAGCGTGGATTTCAATTGCTGGCCCAGACTGGGCTCATCCTCAACGATCAGCAGCCGCATATGGCCCCTTTTCCTTCAATTTTCACCGGTTCCGCGTCAGCGCGCCCGGCCTATGATATCGCCCGTGCGCCCGTCCACATCAATCCAGACAACCTGGCCGTCCTTCACATATTTGAGGCGGTAGCGGTTATTTGGCAAGAATTCCGGTCCCAGATAGGTGGCGTCACCCATGGCGGCGTCCGCCCTGCGCTTCAGGATGGAAAAGGGCATGATCTGCCCGTCCAGCATCGCGCGGCGCGCTTCATCCTGCTCATCGCGGCGGCCGAGCGCATCCGCCTGCGGCGACACCGCAGTCAGGAAAAGGCCGGCGAAGAAACCGCCAATCAGGAGTTTTCCGGGCATGGACATGGTGAATGGCATAGCCGCGCGGCATTGAACAGGTGGTGAATGGAGCATTGCGCGGGTTGGGTGGTGAGTTTAGCCGACCCGATCCCAACCCCATCATCCCCGCGAAGGATCAAGAAATGCCTCCGTTCGGGCTGAGCTTGTCGAAGCCCTGCACTTCCTTTTCGAAACTACCAAAGAAAGTACGGCCCTTCGACAAGCTCAGGGCGAACGGAAAAAGAGGCCGGCCTTCTTACGAAGGCTCCACGTTCGCGGGGATGACGGTTCTTTCGCTACTTCTCCAGCGCGTATTGCACGGTCAGCGTTACGGACGCCGAAACCTGGCCCGGCTCGATCGGCGTCGAGGCGGCGGCGTCGGCCTTGAAGCTGCGCACCATCATCGGCATGGGCGGATTGCCGCCACTGTTGCTCTCCGAGATGGAAAGCAGGCGCGCGGACCGGTATCCGGCCGCCTGCGCGTAGAAATCGGCCTGCGCCCTGGCGGACTTGAGCGCGGCCCCGCGCGCCTGCACCAGCAGCGGCGCGGGATCGTCGATGGCGAAGTTCGGCCCGCTGATCGTCGTCGCGCCCGCCTCCACCATGCGGTCGAGAAGATCGCCGACCTTCTTCACATCGCGCAGCGTGACCGAAAGCTGGTTCGACGCCTCATAACCGATGAATTTCGGCGGGGCCTGCGTCCCGTCCGGGTTGCGCGGGCTGTAGTCGAACTGCGCGTTCAGGCGCACGCCGCTGGTCTGGATGTCCTTCTTCGCAATCCCGGCTTTCGACAGGGCGGCAATCAGCGCGGTCATTTGCTGCGCATTATCCGCCATCGCCTGCTTCGCGGTCGGGGCGCGGGTCTCTACGCCGGTGCCGACATTGACGACATCGGGCGCGGCCTCCACGCTTTCCGTGACGTTCAGCGTCACGACCGGTCCCTGATCAGCGATGTTGACGCTGGTCTGCGCCATCGCGGCGACCGGAATGGCGGCGCCCAGCGCCGCGGTGCAAAGGGCGAATGCGGCCAGTTTCATGTTCATCGACTCCTTACAGGCTTCCAGCCGCCCGAACCCTCGACCGGCCGTGGAAGTTTCATTGCCATAGCGTCATGACGGCTGAATGGCGGCTGACCCGTCCTTGCAGCATTGCGAAAGCGAAGGGGAATGCGAGGGTGGTACTTGCCCCGCACCGGCCAAACGCCTAGCTGCTCCGGCATGGCGGCACCCATTCTCTCTTTCGAAAATCTCGGCCTTAATCAAGGCAGCCAGTGGCTGTTCAGGGGACTGGACATCTTCATCGGCCAGCGCGACCGGCTGGCGCTGATCGGGCGCAACGGCGCGGGCAAGACGACGCTGTTGAAACTGCTCGCGGGCAGCATAGAGGCGGATGAGGGCACGCGGTCGGTCCAGCCGGGCGCGCGCATCATCACGCTGGAACAGGACCCGGACGTCCGCCCCTTCGCAACGCTGCGCGACTTCACCCTGTCCGGCGACAACGCGCCGCCGCTGCACGAGATTGAGGCGATCGCCGACCAGCTCGGCATCGACCTGTCGCGCGAGGCGGCGACGGCGAGCGGCGGCGAACGGCGGCGGGCGGCGATCTGCCGGGCGCTGGCGAGTGAACCGGACCTGCTGCTGCTCGACGAGCCGACCAACCATCTGGACATTGCGGCGATCGACTGGCTGGAGAGCTGGCTCAACCGCTACACCGGCGCATTCGTCGTCATCAGCCATGACCGGACATTCCTGACGCGGCTGACGAAACAGACGCTGTGGCTGGACCGGGGCAGCATCCGCCGCAACGAGATCGGCTTTGGCGGATTCGAGGCGTGGATGGAGGCCGTCTATGCCGAGGAAGCGCGCGCGGCGGAAAAGCTGGACGCGAAGCTGAAGATCGAGGCGCACTGGCTGGAGCGCGGCGTCACCGCCCGGCGCAAGCGCAACCAGGGGCGATTGTCGAAGCTGTATGAGATGCGGGCCGAACGGGCGGCGATGGTCGGGCCGCAGGGCACGGCGAAGATCGCGGTGGCCAGCGACGGGTCAAAGACCAAGAGCGTCATCACCGCCGAGCATGCGGGCAAGAGTTTCGGAGACCGCACAGTCATTCGCGACTTCAGCCTGCGGGTGCGGCGCGGCGACCGGATCGGCCTGGTGGGCGGCAATGGCGCGGGCAAGACGACTTTGCTGAAGCTGCTGACCGGCGAGCTTGAGCCGGACAGCGGAACCGTCACCCTGTCCAAGACGCTGGACATGATTTTCATCGATCAGCAACGCAGCCTGATGGCCCCGGAAAAGCGGGTGCGCGAGGTGCTGGCCGAGGGCGGCGACTGGATCGACGTGCGCGGCGTACGCAAGCATGTGCACGGTTATCTGAAGGAATTTCTGTTCGATCCGTCGCTGGCCGAAGCGCGGATCGGGACGCTATCGGGCGGCGAGCGGTCGCGGCTGCTGTTCGCGCGGGAATTTGCGCGCGAGTCCAACCTGCTGGTGCTGGACGAGCCGACCAACGATCTGGACCTGGAGACGCTCGACCTGCTGCAGGAGGTGATTTCCGACTATGACGGCACTGTCCTGATCGTCAGCCATGACCGCGATTTCCTCGACCGGACGGTGACGGTGACGCTGGGCCTGGACGGGTCGGGCGACGTCGATATCGTGGTCGGCGGCTATGAGGACTGGGTGAAGCAGCGGCGGCAGCGGAATGCGCCCAAGACCGCCAAGAAGGCGGAGGCCGAACCCGTTGCGCCCGTAAGAACTCGGACGAAGCTGAGCTATAAGGACCAGCGCGATCTGGAAATGCTGCCCCGGCAGATTGAGGAGATCGAAGCGCGCATCGCGAAGGATGAGACGGCGCTGTCCGATCCCGAACTCTGCACGAAAAATCCCGGCCGGTTCGCCGCGCTCACCACGGCGATAGAGCAGGCCCGCGCAGAGAAGGACGCTGCGGAGGAGCGCTGGCTGGAGTTGGCCGAGAAGGCGGAGGGCATGGCGGGATAGAGGGGGAGGAAGCTGCTTTTCAGCCTGTTTGGACAGGTCAAAAACGTGGCATGTTCCTGCGAAGGCAGGAACCCAGTTGCAAGCTCCGAACTGGGCTCCTGCTTTCGCAGGAGCACACCCCCTCTGAACATGGCAAACCCTGTTCGATCGGCAAGCTAATCCGGTATCCGGTAAAATTCCGCCACCCTGTCCAGCGCGAGCGTGAGCACAAGCTTGCCTGCGCGGGCCGGCCAGCCCAGCGCCTTTTCGGCCGCCGCCAATCCTTCGGCGCAGGCGACACGCCACAGCACATCGGCAAGCCCCGGCCCGGCCATCGCGATCGCGCCGTCGAACCGGTTACGCGCTGACATTTGCGACAATGTTGGATCCGCCGCCGATGGGGCGCCACGGCGCGCTTTTGATAGCGGAGCCGCGTCCCACCGCATCGTTATCCGTGGCCCCAGTCCGGCCTTCTCCCAGTCCAGCCGTATGGCTTCCCCTGCCAGGAACTGCCGATCGCTCAGTCTGCCGCGCGCATGAAGCCAGGAGAGCGGAGATTCACCCAGATTGACCCGAACATGTTGCGGTTGCCCCTGCTGATCCTGCACGCTGCGTTCCACATGCTGCGCCGATTGGGTCATATCGTCCGTCCTTTCCATCCGCCGCAGATCGCTTGCCACGCCCGGCAAAATGTAGGAAAGAATAAAAACCATATGGGTTATGGAGATCATCATGATCACACGTATCCGTGACATGCGCAAAGCCAAGGGGCTGACGCTTGAGCAGGTCGCCGAACGATGCGATCCCCCCACCACCGCGCAGACCATCGGACGGCTGGAGACCGGCACCCGCACCGTTTCGGTCAACTGGCTGAACCGCATCGCCGCCGCGCTTGAAGTGACCGCCGCCGATCTGGTGGACATGCCTGGTCAGGAATCGCTGCCCGTGGCGGCATTATTGGGTCAGGAGGGCGCGAAGGCCCCTACCCAGCCGCTGATGATGGCGCCGCCGCTCCCCGCGCCCGATATGGTGGGTGTCCGGTTGGCGACGTCGCTGGGCGAATATCGCGCGGGCGACGAATTGTGGTGCGAGAAGCTTGCGCCGGACAGCTATGGCTCCGCGCTCAATCGCGACATGCTGGTGCCCCGCCCCGGTGGCCGGTTCCTGTTCGGCCGGCTGATCGGGCGGGAGGGCGACAAGCTGCAGCTTCTGCCGCTCGAAGCAGGTTCGCGCCAACAGGTGGTGAACGATCCACCATGGGCTGCGGTGGTGTCCCGGCTGGTCCGCCGGTTGTAGAAAATCGCCATGACAGGACGCATGGGCACGGCTTGTTGCGTTTGCGCATCTAACGCTCGTTGATCCACGCTGGTATAGCTCACCCCATGACGCTTCACGTCCTCATGCTCTCCACCCTGTTCCCGGATGTGAGCAGACCCAATTTCGGTGTATTCGTCGAACGGCAGGCGCGCGAGCTGGCGGGAAGGCCGGGTGTCGAAATGACGGTGGTCGCGCCGATCGGCATTCCGCCCTGGCCCCTGTCCATGGCCGCGCCGTACAAGGAGCTGCGCTACATTCCGCGCATGGAGTTCTGGCGCGACCTGACGGTCTATCGCCCACGCTTTACCGTGATCCCCAAGGTCAGCGGCGCGATGAACGTGGCCTTCATGACCCGCGCCATCCTGCCGCTGGTACGCAAGCTGCACCGGCAGAAGCCGTTCGACGTCATCGACGCCAGCTTCTTCTATCCCGACGGACCGGTTGCCGCGCGGATCGCGAAGAAGCTGGGCATTCCCTTCTCCGTCAAGGCGCGCGGGGCCGACATCCATTATTGGGGCAAGCTGCCCTCCACCCGGCGGGCGGTGCTGAAGGCGGCGGATGCAGCGGCGGGCCTGCTTGCCGTGTCCGAGACGATGCGCCGGTCCATGATCTCGCTCGGCATGGATGGCGAGCGCATACGGGTCCATTATACCGGGGTTGATCTTGACCGGTTCCAGCCCGGCGACAGCGCCTCCGCCAAGGAGAGTTTTCAGCTTTCCGGCCCCGTGGTGCTGAGCGTTGGCGCGCTGATACCGCGCAAGGGGCAGGAGCTGCTGATCCGGGCGCTGAAACATCTGCCGGACGTCACCCTGATGCTGGTGGGTCAGGGATCGCACAGGCGCAGCTATGAGCAGCTTGCGGAGGCGGAGGGTGTGTCGAACCGCGTCGGCTTCCTTGGCGCGGTATCGCATGACCAACTGCCGCGCCTGTTCGCCGCCGCCGATGTGATGGCTTTGCCCTCCGCGTCCGAGGGGCTGGCCAATGCCTGGGTCGAGGCGCTGGCCTGCGGGCGGCCGATCGTCATCAGCGATGTCGGCGGCGCGCGCGAACTGATGGACCGGCCGGAAGCGGGCCATATCGTGGACCGCGAACCGGAGGCGATTGCGCTGGCGATCCGATCCCTGATCGATAATCCGCCCGATCCGGCGGCCGTGCGGGAAACGGCGCTCCGCTTCACCTGGCAGGCGAATGGCGATGGGCTGCTGGAGCATTTGCAGGGGATTGCGGGGAAGGGTTGAGCCGTCTCCGTTCGCCCTGAGCGAAGTCGAAGGGCAACGCTGAACGCAGTGAAGCGCCTTCGTTACACTGAGGCGAACCCTTCGACTTCGCTCAGGGCGAACGGATCTAGTTGAGGCTCAACCTCAAAGCGGCATCAACGCCGCGACGATCCACCGCTGCTCAGCGCGCAGCACGCCCCAGGCGCGAGCGGCGGCGCGGCTGTCCATCACGTCGACGCCAATGCCCCGCTCTTCCATCGCCCGCACGAAAGCGCGGGGCGGCTGGATGAGGCCGCCGCCCGTGCCCAGCAGCATGAATTCCGGCGCCGGATCGATATCGCATAGGGAGCCGAGCGCGCCCGGCGTCAACGCCTCCACCGCCGGGCAATCCTCCCACGGCAGGGCGCTTTCCGGCGTCAACAGCAGGCCGCCGGGAAACACGGTGTCGCGTATCCGGAAACCCCGCCCCGAAAAACCGGTGACGATCGGTCCCGCAGGCGCTTCGTCGCGGTTCAGTTCCATGCCGCTTATGGCTGCGCGCCGTCGTCCGCGGTCCGCGCCGTGACCCGCTCGCCCTGCCCGGCGATCCCCTTGGCCGACTTCTTGTCGGTCAACTGGGGCTTCAGGCCGAGCGTGATGAGCAGAGAGGAGGACACATAGACCGAGGAATAGGTGCCGACCACGATGCCGAGCATCATCGCGGCCGTGAAGCCGCGCAGCACATGGCCGCCAAAGATCAGCAGCGCGGCCAGCGCCAGCATCACCGTAACCGAGGTCATCACCGTGCGCGGCAGCGTTTCGTTGACGGACAGGTCGATCAGCCCCTTCATGTCCATCTTGCGATATTTGCGCATATTTTCGCGAATACGGTCGTCGATCACCATCTTGTCGTTGATCGAGTAACCAACGATCGTCAGCACCGCCGCGACGATGTTCAGGTCGAACTCCAGTTGCGTGACCGCGAAGAAGCCGAGCGTCATCAGCACGTCGTGCATGATCGCGACGAAGGTGGAGACGCCGAACTGCCATTCATACCGGAACCAGGAGAAGATCGCGATGCCAATCACCGCCAGCATCACGGCCAGGATGCCGTTTTGGATCAGCTCCCCCGAAACCTTGCCCGACACCGTGTCGTAGCGCGAAAAGACAACGCCCGGATATTCGGCCGTCATCGCCTTGCGCACCTTCTCCACCACCAGGTTGGATGCGCCCGCGCCGCCCTGATCAGGGACCGGCAGGCGGATCGACACCGTCTTGGGATCGCCAAACTGCTGCAGCGAGCTTTCGCCCACGTTCAACCGCTCAATGCTGGAGCGCACCTTGTCCAGATGCGGCGCTTCGGCGAACTTCGCCTCGATCATCAGACCGCCGACGAAATCGACGCCGAGATTGAGGTGCTTCACGCCCACCGCGCCGACCGCCAGCACCGTCAGCAGCGCCGTCAGGCCAAACGCCCAGTGCCGGATCGCGACGAAACCGATATTGGTGTCGTCCGGCACGATGCGCATGATGCCCATCTTGATGTCGGCCGGGCGTTCCTTGCGCAGCCAGTGGGCGGCGAGCATGCGGGTGAAGGTGACAGCCGTGAACACCGAGGTCGCGATGCCGATCAGCAGAACGATCGCGAAGCCCTTCACCGGACCGGAGCCGAGCGCGAGCATGATGCCGCCGGCAATGGCGTGGGTGACGTTCGCCTCAAAGATGGTGCGGCTGGCTTCCTTATAGCCGAACTCGACCGCCTGAACGACGCCCCTGCCCCTCCGCCGCTCCTCGCGGATACGCTCGTAGATCAGCACGTTGGCGTCCACCGCCGTACCAATAGTCAGCACGAAACCGGCGATACCCGGCAAGGTCAGGGTCGCGTTCAGCAGGCCCATGACGCCCAGGATGACGAAGATGTTTATGACCACCGCCAGGTTCGCATAGACGCCGAACCGGCCGTAGCTGAGGAACATGAAGATGATGACCGCCCCGGCCGCAATGGCGGAGGCGAGGATGCCCGCCCGGATCGAGTCCGCGCCAAGCTGCGGCCCGACCGTCCGTTCCTCAACCACCGTCAGCGCGACGGGCAGCTTGCCCGAACGCAGGGCGATAGCGAGCTGGTTGGCGCTCTCCACCGTGAAATTGCCGGAAATCTGCGCGGAGCCGCCCAGGATCGGCTCATTAATATTGGGCGCGGACAGCACCTTGCCGTCGAGGATGATGGCGAAGGGGCGGTTGACATTTTCCGACGTCACCCGGCCGAACTTGCGGCCGCCAGCGCTGTTGAAGGTGATGGAGACGACCGGCGTGTTGCTTTGCTGCTCATAGGTCTGCTGCGCGTCGATCAGGTCCTCGCCGCTGACCATGACCTGCCGCCTGACGGCGATGACCGGCGGACCGCCGCGATTGTCGGGATAGGGCAGAATTTCGCTGCCCACCGGCGCGCGGCCCTGCGCCACCTCCGCTGGATTGGCGGCATAGTCGACCAGCTTGAATTCCAGCTTCGCGGTCTGGCCCAGCAAGTCCTTCAGCGCCTTGGGGTCCTGAAGGCCCGGCACCTGCACAACGATGCGGTTCGAACCCTGGCGAATGATCGTCGGTTCGCGCGTGCCCATTTCGTCGATGCGCTTGCGGATCACGTCCGTCGCGACATCCATCGAATCATTGATCGCCTTGTCGATCCCCGCCTGGGTCGGCGTAATGACGATGGTGTTGCCATCCACAACCTCGACATTGAAGTCGCGCTGGCCGGTCATCCCCGCACCCTGCGTCAGCGGGCGTAAACGCTCCACGGCAGCGTCGACCTGGCTGTTGTCGCGCACCATGAAGCTGAGCTTGCCGTCCTTGCGCGAGATATCGCCGATGGCGATCCGAGGCTGGTCACGGCGGAGCGCGGTGCGGACCTGCTCCTCCATATTCTCGACGCGCTGCTTGGCCACATCGTCGGGATTGGCCTCCAGCAGCAAATGGCTGCCGCCGGACAGGTCGAGGCCCAGATTGACCCGCGTCTGCATGGCCGCGGGCAGTTTCGACACGATGCGGTCGGGCAGGAAGCTCGGCACGGCGAACAATACGCCCAGAGCCAGAGTCAATATGATCAGCGCCACTTTCCAGCGCGGGAAGACGAGCATGGCGGGTCTTTCGTCTCTGGCGTTCAGTCGTTGGCGGGCTTGGCCGACATCGGGTCAAGCACGTCGGTCAGCGTCGACTTGACCGCCTTCACCTTCATGCCAGCGGCCAGCTCCACATCGACATAAAATTCGTCAACGCGCACCACCTTGCCCACCAGGCCGCCGCCGGTGATGACCTGATCGCCCTTCTTCACTGCGTCGATCTTCGCCTTCTGATCCTTCATCCGCTTCTGCTGCGGACGGATGAGCAGGAAGTAGAATACCGCGAAAATGAGGACCAGCGGCGCGACCTGCGCAATGAAGGCGCCGGAAGAAGCGGATGCGCCCGCGGTCTGAGCAAAGGCAGGGGTTGAGAACATGGAGAAACTTTCGATGCCATGGGCGTTATGGGCGCGTCTGCACCCTTTGCCGTCAAGGGCGCGCGGCTAACACAAAGCAGGGCCGGGTGGCAACAGCATTGGGCGGATCGCGGGGATAAGGGGATTGCGGTCATGCCGTCCCACAGACCCGGCCAGCCTTATGGCGCATGGGTGAATTCATTGAAAATTAACCATGTATTCCTACATGGAGAGGGCGTTCGCGGATTGCGCGGATGGAGGCGGCCCCGAACCGGGGACCGGAAGGCGGCATATGCGCCGCCCGCCCAAGCCGCCGCCCATGCGAACCCTGTATAGTTTTCCGATTTTTGCTGGCGGACCGAAACGCCGCCCCGAAGGACCAGATTGATATGAACAGCCAAGCCATTTCCACCATCGGCCATCTGAAGCCGCTGTCCAGCCGCGCCTTGCGCCCCGCAGCGCGCCGCCATTCGCCCACCCTGTCGGGAAGCGAGTTGCGCAAGATCGTCGCCGACATGATCGGCTGACATCTTCGTCAGCCATCCTCTCGCGGGATTTCCGCTCTTGAAGGATTCCAGGCCATGCCGGGCGATCGCCCCGCATGGCTTTTTCATGCCCGGCGTCCAGGTCGCCGATTGATGCTGCCAAGGCCCTTGCATGTGACAAGACATCCGCCTAAATGCCGCCCTCCGGTCGGGGCGTAGCGCAGCCTGGTAGCGCATCACACTGGGGGTGTGGGGGTCGGAGGTTCGAATCCTCTCGCCCCGACCAATTCTCAATTTGCGGAATTTCGGCCCCGTCGCCCTCATTGGAGGGTGGCGGCGGGCTGAACATTTCAACAAGCATATCAAATGGTTGCCGGTATTCCGCTCGCAAATCGCCATACTGCCAAATGCAGTTCGATAGTACGAAATTCAGCAGTCTGCGCTTCTCGACAGAGGCTTTCGATTCGAACAGCCTGTGGGCCTTACGGGCAAGAGTAAGGAGCGCGACCCCTTCGTCCATATACGTGCTACTCGCCTCCAGATGACGGGTCATGTCACGCTGGCAACGATCGATCTCGTCGCGCCACTGGACCGACATTCGGCGGTAGAAGTCGTCGCTGACGGTCCCATCAAGCTTGTCGACGTAAACGCCTTCCAGTCGGTTCCGTAGCCGGTCGATCTCGGCACGAAGGCGAGCCACTGCCTCGTCGTGGTCACGTTTCTCAACGGAGTAGCCGTCGCGAAGCGCCTTGACGATAAGGTCATACACGTCCTCATCAAACCGCAACCGCGCCAGAATGGTCGCGAATTGCTCTTCGAGAACTTCTTCCCGGACAAAACGCTCCGGGCATTTCCCGTGATACCCCGTGCAATGATAATAGATGTATTTGCCCTTCTTAATCTCGGCGGTCAGCGCGCAACCGCAGTGCCCACACGAGATCAGACCGGTGAATGCAAAATCCTTGACCCCGCCCCCGGTCCTGGCGTGGCGGACATTGTTTCTACCGTCGAGAATGTCCTGAGCGCACTGCCACAGGTCGAGGCTGACCAAAGCTTGATGGCTACCCTTGTAAATCTTGCCCAACCATTCGAAGTCGCCCGTATAGAGACGACTGCGCAGGATTTTATGCACGGTGCTGACCGGAACAGAACGTCCGCTCTTGCGATAGACAAGTCCGGCGCCGCGGGCCATCGCGCCGATTTCCTTCAGGGAATAGTTGCCTGTAGCATACCACTCGAACATGCGGGCGATGATCGGCCCTTGATCAGGATCGACCACGATGACCTTCTTGCCGTCGGGTTCAGCGACGTTCCGGTATCCGAACGGCGCGGCGCTCGGCCAAAGGCCTTGCTCTGCCTTTTCCAGCATCCCCTTGCGGACCTCTTCGGAGAGATTGTCGATGTAGTTCTTCGCCATCAGCACTTTGATGCCGTGCATGAATTTTTCCGACGACCGAGATTCCCGCGACAGGACAATGCCCTCCTTCACGAGGTGGATCTCGGCTTCCAGTTCGTCGATCGTGACCCAATCCTTGAGATTGCGGTAGAGCCGGTCGGTTTTCTCGACCAGAACAGTGTTGATCACTTTGCGCTTTCGCAGGAACCGGATCATCTCGTTAAAGCTGGTCCGGCCGCTTTGCTTGGCCGTTTCGACATCAATATATTCACCTGCGACGACGAATCCATTGGCGACGGCGTGTTCGCGCAGCAGCTTGAGTTGGGCAGGAATCGAAAAGCCCTCGCGCTCTTGCTCGCGTGACGAAACCCGGGCGTAGATGACCGCCTTGGGCGTCTGCATGTCTTCGCGCTTCGCCCGAGCTTTCGACCTCGCCGTTGCCATGTCGATATTTCCTTCCAGTTGCAGGCACCTCGCGCCCGTCACTCACCAGGCCATTGCTCTTGCGACGCTCAGGGACTGCGCGGGATTGGCGACAAGCTCCCACGGCATCACAAGTCCGTCGGTGACGGTATCGAAAACCGATACGGGCTCAATCAACGGGTGAGGATCAATGACGTTAGCAACCTTCTTGCGCGAGCTGAAATGTGGCCTTCCAAACCAAATCGGTTGCTCGACCATAACGACGACGTGCGATCAACGACAGTATCAGTCGTCTGATCCGGGAATTTTACTGATCGCCGGTCCATCTTCATGGCCAGTCTTGGCGCTCGCATGATCCCACTCGTGCAGGGTCGAAAAGAAGCCCACAAGGTTCTCGAGAATCTGGCGGCCGTCTTCGTGCGTCAGTTGCCGATCGGTTCGCTTCTGGAACACCCTACAGGCTTCTTCTACGATCTCGTCGGAGAAGCGCCGGCTATGGCGCACTGGCTGATCAGAACAGCGGTTGTCCCGATACGGTGGAACCGACCGCGTCACTGGGACGCCTGCTTGCTGCGGTAAAGACTGATCAGGACACCGCGCACCTCGACGCCCACTTCTTCTGCCCCGACTCCCCTTCCCCTTCCATGGTCGAACTCGGGCAGACCTTGAGATTGCCCGAAACCATATGTCAGACACAATCCGAACAATAATCGTCCGGCGTAAATATGGGGAACCAGGTCGCCGGAGCACGCAGCATGCATGAGAGGTTTCCAACAGAAACCCTGTCGAGCGGCCAAGAAGCACCCGGACTATACTTCGGCGCGAATATATCGAAACGATAAAAACGAGGTTGGCCAGCCTGAAGCCACTAAGATGGCGAATTTGACGGAAAAGTGGCTATTGCTCCAGCGAAAACAACTCAAGCTCATCGGCAAGCGGCCTCGCACCCATGACGCGAGACTGCCTGAAGATAGTCGAATTGCCGGACAACGCAGACCAGGGGGATCACCCGTTCAGCTTGTCCTTGACCGCCTTGGCAGCGGAGAAGGTCAGTTTCTTCGACGCAGCGATCTTGATCGTCTCGCCGGTGGCAGGACTACGGCCCTCGCGTGCAGCCGTGTGCTTCACCTTGAACTTGCCGAACCCATTCAACGCGATCTCATCACCCTTGGCGGCGGCATCCGCAATGGCGCCGAACACCGAATCAACGATCTTTTTGGCATCGGCCTTGGTGATCTCATTGGCGGCGGCAATTTGGTCAACGAGGTCGGAATTGTTCATGACATGCTCTCCATTCGAGGGTTGGGGTCTGTAGAAAATGAGTGGGTAGGGTAGTCAGCCTTTAGCCGCAGCGAGGGATAACTTCTTGCGCGGCGCGCTGGCCTTCTTGGCAGGAGCTGGCGCTCGGACTGCCGCAGTCTTGACCTTGCCAGGCTTCCGTCCGAGCCCGATCTTCTTGGCCAGCGCGCGTCGCTTTTCGGCATAATTCGGGGCGACCATCGGATAGTCGGCGGGCAGCTTCCATTTGGCGCGATACTGCTGGGGTGTCATCTGATAGTGCGTCATCAGATGCCGCTTCAGCATCTTGAGTTGCTTCCCGTCTTCCAGGCAGACGATGTAGTCCGGCTTGACGGAGCGCTTCACCGCGATTGCAGGTTCCTGTGCGACCGTTTCGGGCTCATCTGTCGTTCCCAGACCAGCCAGCGACGCATGGACGCTGGCAATCAGGTTAGCCAAATCGCTGATCGCGACACTGTTGTTGCCGACGTGCGCGGAAACGATGTCGGCAGTGAGCGTGAGAAGGTTGATATCCTGATCCGACTGCGCTTCCATGGATATCCTTCCGATGAGAAATGGGGTGAGAAGAACTGAACAACGGATTATCGTTTCAGGCACCAATTGCAAATGCGTCGGCATCGCCCACAAACAGCCTGATAGGTCTGGGACGACTGGTGCCGCGAATAAATCATGCGGGAGCCTGCGGAACGATAGCGGCGGGAACAGCGCCGCCTCGGCTCAGCCGTGCGAGATAGCCCTCCATCAATGCAGTAGCGGCGCCGCTGAGGCTGACAAGGACTCTGCGCCCATCGCGAGGGTCCTTCTCCCGGACCACTATGCCGGCCTTCGCCAAGAGCTTGACCCAGCGAATCGCAGTGCTGTGCGGCACGCGCGCGGCATGGGCGAGACTCGATGTCGGCACGCGCTCGCCCCGTGCGGCGGCGCTGTAGAGGTCGAGCAATATATCCCAGGCTGGGTCGGCGAACAGGCCAGGCCCGAACGTCTCCTCACGCAGACGCCGCGCCTTGAGCCACCAACGGACGATAGCGAGACCAGAGTCGCGAAGGGCAAGCTCACCGGTTTCCGGATAGGCTCCTGCAAGGACATGTTCGGGCCGTGCAGTCGAGCTTGGTTCATCACGGCCATCGTTCACCGCCGATGCCTTGGGCGACAATAGCCGGAGATCCCCGAGACTCTGGAGAGGAGCCACTGAAGCACCGGTTCGCCACATGCCATTGCGTTCGTTGCAGACGACGTGTTTCCAGGCATGTGTGGCTCTCCTTGGGATGGTTGAATTCTGGTGGCGGGCTTACGGTCAATGCGCGCGGAAATCCGTTACACGGAGCTTGTGCAAATATGCTAGTGCGTCGCATTAGTGATAAAAATGCGGATTCCTCCGTTTCGGTCAGGGTTCGCTAGCGCAGTTGCGGAAACGCCGATTCAGATCCTTCGCCCAGGTCAGAACCCAGGCTGCGGCGCATGTCGGCGATGGTGTGGTTGACTATGAACTCGAGCAAATGACATTCGAGTTCATGAAGATTGCCAGCGAGGAGCTGGGGCGGGAAGGCCTTGCCGTGCGCCTTGAACAGCATGGGGATGAGAATGGTACAGGGCGGCATTCCAAGTGCGGTCACGCAGCGCAAATGATCGTCAATCCGGGTCCTGGGATTGCCGGACTCGATCTCGCGGATCCAACTCACGCTGAGACCGGCCCGCTTCGCGAGTTTGGGTTGGGTAAGTCCCTGGCGTCTGCGTTCATCCTCTATTCTCCGGCCTGACATCTGCTTGATTTCGGCAAGCGAAGATTCGTCCGGACCGGATGCCACGCTTTCGTGCGACATCGCCCACTCCTGACTACTGAATCTGGCCCGCCACGGCAGTACGACAGTCGAGGATTGGTGTTTCATACACAATTGGTCAACGCCAATTGTGGCCATTATTGCCCGATCGGGGAAAGCTCTGATCGTCGGACGCGTAATGTCTTGCCGACCTTCAGGCAGTCGCCGGCCTGAACGAGCATCTCGTCATAGGCTGTCATGATGGCTTCGGGCGATGCCAGACGAAATTGCTTCAGCGCGACAATGAAGAGCCGCGAGTTGAGTGCAGCAGGGCCTCGCCGCTGTGCCGCGGGGCCGAGCCGGTCTGCGAGTCTGGAAGTCGCCTCCGTCAGCGAGAGCGGCGCGCCTACAAAACAAACCCTTTCGCCGGCCAGGCCGGATTCCCTCAAGGTTTTCAGGTCGTCAGCGATGATACGCGTATCGACACACTCCAGATGGAGGAGTGCGCAGTAGAGCGTATTGCCGAAGGGAAGCAGCTCATTGACAAGATGGCCGAGCCGGCAATGGCAGTCGAGGAATAGCTCGACCCCGGCGGGTGACAGTTTCAGTTTGAAGGTACGCGATACCCTTCCCACTGCGCGATTCGCCCCTTTCCATCAAGTCGAGCCGATCGATCATTCCTCCTGACGGCCCTGACGCCGACCTCAAATACAACGAATTAGTAACCAAAAGCGTAACTCGCTGGCGCTTGTCAGAATGACGCAGCCACAGCGCCAAGACAATGGCCTGGCCCTTGCTCATTTGAAGTCAAAAACACCATTCCTGCCGCCACACAGCGCAGTCGATGCGGGTCAGGTTCCCTACCCGGGCTGTTCGCTCACAGGCAGGAGGCAGTCCATGTTCCTATGGGGATCTACAGGTTTGAGCATTGCAGTGCTGGCACTTGGCGCCAGCACTGCAAATGCCCATCCCGCCCCGCATGGAACGCCGACGCCCACCGCGCAGCAGCCGCGACCTCGTCTTGTTGTCGTAGAGCGCGAGGGCGGCTTCGTAATCCGCTGCGAAACCCGGCGCGGCCCGCAGAACCCCGACTTTCCCCGAGGTGCGATCCCGGCCCGTTCAATCCCATTGGGCTCCAGCATCCGCATCGATCGGGCGGCACTCCCCCATTCCAACCAGAAGGATAATGACCATGGCGAAATTCGCTAAGCTGCGGCGACTGCCGTTGATCACCTGCGCCCTCGCGGCACTCCTGGGCGGCACTGCAGCACTGGCCGCACCCGATCAGGACGGCAAGACCGAGACCAAGCTGCTCACCGAAGCCGCAGAAGCCGCGCAAGCCCAGCTCCGCCAGAGCTTCACCAACCTGCAATTCGAGGAGTTCGGCCCCGCGCCGGTCAAGGGCACGATCTATCAGGCGGTCGCGGGCGGACGCATCATCTATTATGCCCCGGCAAGCGAGCATATCCTGTTCGCCACCGTCTATGATCGCAACGGCATCAACGTCACCGCGCTGACGCAGGAAGCGAGCACGGCGAAGCGCCTGAAGCTGATCGATCCGGACAAGGCGCTGGCGATCGGTCCCACGGGCGCGCCCGATGTGATCGAGTTCACCGATCCTGACTGCCCTTATTGCCGGGCGCTCGACAAGTTCTGGACGGCCAAGGCCGCTGAAGGCAAACCGGTCCACCGTCTCGTCTATTTCGTGAGCGGCATCCATCCGCAGGCAGCCGCCAAGGCCGAACACATATTGTGCTCGGCGGACAAGGAAGCCGCATTTCGCGCGATCTACGCCGGCGCCGCCCCCAAAGCCCTCGAAAAATGTGCTGCAGGTGCGGCACGGGTCGCAGAGGACGCCGAGATTGTCCGCAAGCTCGGCATTGGCGGCACGCCGACGCTGATCGTCGATGGCAAGCTCGTCTCAGGCTTCCAGCAGGCCGAGCTCGAAGCCTTTCTCGATGGCGGCAAGGCGAGTGCCAATGCCGCGAAGTGAGGCGCCTATCCCATCTGGCGGACGCCTGAGTTCCTTCGCGGGACCATGCGGACCGGAATGCCGGCGCACGCGGCCCGTCAGGAGCCGCCCACCGCGCGCGTCGGCCGACAGCGATCATCCATCGATGCCGGCAGGCAGTGTCCCGGGAGGTTCCACGAGCATGGAGCATAAGCATATGATCAAGAAGATTGGCAACCAGGCTGTTGCCATCGCCAATGTCGGCGTCCCTTTGGCCCTCCTGGCCATGGTGAGCGGCGGAGCCCACGCCTTCACCGCGCCAGCGGCGGGCGATCTCGGCTACGACATTTACGACATCGTCGTGAACAAGGGCGTCAAGGGCCCGCTCGGCTTCGTCGGCGGCGTCGCGGCCTTTCTGTTCGGCGTCTCGCGACTGTTTTCCAACATCATGGTGGGCATCCCGACGATCGTCGCGGCGGTCGCCCTGATCAAGTCGGATTCGATCCTGCAGACCTTCGGGATGGTGATCTGAACCCCTTGGGAGTCAGCCGGTCGCCTGAGTGGACCCGCCGCCGGTGAGACCCCCGACACGCTGGAGGCCGATGGTCGGCCTTCGGAAATGACCCCTGGTGACGGGTGTCATGAAGCAGGAGGAGAAGGGCTTTGGACGAGCGTCTGCCCCAGTATCTGCACGGCCCGGTCCAGATCCTCTGGTTCGGCTCGGACGAGTTCGTACTGGTCATGTCGACCATCTTCGTCGCCGCGATCGTCGGCGGGCTGGTCGGCTGGGTGCTCATCTGCGCCCTTCTCCTTTTCATTCCGTGGAAGCGCAGCAAGCCGCGCGGTTTCCTGCCCCACCTCGCCTGGCGCTGGGGGCTGGTGCGCTTCCGTCATTATCCGGGTCCTACCCAGACCCGCTTCTTCGAGTGAGGCCGACGATGTCTTTCTTCAAGCGACGCGACCGATCCGAAAGCGATCCGCTCGCCGACAAGCCCGCCAGCTTCGGCCTCCACCGCTACCTCCAGGGTTCGGCCAACCTGTTCGAGGAGAACCGGCTGCTCAAATTCGCGATCGCCGGCATGTTCGGGGTCTCCGCGGTGCTCGGCACCCTGATCTACACGACCAACCAGAACCAGCGGACGGTGATCGTGCCGTTCGGGGCATCGGGCGACCTCTACGTCACCGGCAACGCGCCTTCGGCGGCGTACCTGCGTACCATGACCCGCAACGTGGTCAGCCTTTCGGGCACCTATTCTGCCTACAGCGCCGACAAGCAGTTCCAGGAACTGCTGAGCCTCGCGCATCCCAGCGCTTACAATGGCCTGCGCGACAGCCTTAACGCCATTCTCGACGAGCTCGCGAACAATCCGACGCTCTCGATTGCGACCTATATCAGGCCGGATCAGCCGGTCACCTGGACCTCGACCGACATTGTGGTGCCGGTCGAGAAGGTCCGCGTCATCGGCGGGGTCATCCGCAAGTTTCGCGGCAATCTCCACATCGGTTACGCCATCGACAATGGCCGCTTCTGGCTCACCCAACTCACCGAGGAAAAATTCGATGCCGAACTCCGGTAACGGACGCGCCCTGCGCGCGCTATCGGCGATGCTGCTCGCCACCGCAATCCTGACGCCGGTCCTGCCTGCCCGGGCGCAGGGGATCGTCGCCTATCCCGACCAGACCAGCACGGTTCGTCTCTCGAACCGCGACATCAACCATGTCGTCTGTGAGGGCGGCGAGATCGAGGATGTCAAGTTCTCAGCCGAGAAAGCGATCGCGGTCGAGAAGGCGGGTTCCGACGCCTGGATCAAGTTCCTGGTCAAGGAAACCGAGGATCTGGGCCAGACGACGCGCAGCTACGTCACCACCCCGTCGGAATTTTTCATCGCCTGCAACGGCGCGATCTACCCGCTTTATGCCGAGCCGTCCGACATCCCGGCGCAAACCGTGACGCTCACGCCGGGATCGATCCAGCGCGCCAAGGTCAACGCCGATCTCATGGGTCCGCTGGTCGAGGAAGACCGCGCCGTCTCGATCACGCTCGCCATGCTGCAGGACCGGGTTCCGGCAAGCTTCGCCGAAGTCGCACCGCGCGCCGGCAGGATCGTGCTTGCGGGACTTCCTGCGGCGATACTCACCGAACGGCGTCGCGTCTCGATCGAGGGCGCGGGGCTATCGGCCTCGGAATATCTGGTCGCCGCCAACGCCGATACCACGCTCGACGAGCGGACATTCCTCGACCGCAGCCTCGGCGCCAACGTGTTCGCGGTCTCGCTCGACCGATTGACGCTCAAGCCTGGCGAGACCGCGCGCCTCATCGTCATCCGCCGGGGAGAGGGACAATGAACAGCGACGACACACCCATGTCCGGCAAAGCCACGTCCGGCGAGAGCCGCCCGCTCGATGTACCTGCTGCGGAACTCGCCGACAGCCCTTACCGCACGCATCTGGCTGCCGAAGCGGCTGCCGACGAAGCCGGTGTCGACGGCATCCGTGGCGAGCGCGGCCCTGCGCCGCTTGCCTGGAAAGCGCGCTGGGACGCGCTCGGCTCGGGCGCGAAGCTCCGAATCAAGCAGGCGGCACTGGCCGGCGCGGTCGGCGTGCTAGGCTACGGCCTCTATTCGGCAAGCACCGGTAGCGAAAAGGGCAGCACGCCCGCACCCGCCGCCTCCAAGCTTGATATGGGCGCAGGCCTGCGCGGCGACAGCCTTGAGGAGAAGCTGCGCGGCGATTTCAAGAAGGTCATCGACGGCCAGCAGTTGCTCGGCGACCGCATCACCGCGATCGAGGAAGGCAAGGTCGTGCCCCACGGCGCCATGCCCAGCGGCGATGCTGCCGGAGCCGACAGCGGCGACCTGCCACCCGCGCTGCCGGGCAGTGCGCCGGCCTTCCCACCATCGCCGGGCGGTGCGCCTGGAGGCGTAGATACGGAACTGCCTTCGCCGCCGGTTCCGCCCGCACCGCCGGCCGCACCTCCCGCCCCACCGGTAGAAAAGGTCGTCGGCTCGATCGGCGGAGCAACCAGTCCGGTGCTGCCCAAGGATGCATCGGGAAATGGGCCGGATTCGAAAAAAAAGAATCGGACGATCTATTTGCCGCCTGGTTTCATGAAGGCGCGGCTGCTGACCGGGGTGGACGCGCTGGCGAGCCGGGACGCGACGTCGAACCCGGAACCGATCATCGCCCGCGTCCAGGCGCCCGCCGTGCTTCCCAATGACGTCAAGGCGAACCTGTCGGGCTGCTTCGTCGTCGGCAATGCGACGGGCAGCCTCGCCAAGGAGCGCGTCGAGATCCAGTTGGTCTCACTCTCCTGCGTCGATTTCGACGAGCATTCGGTGGTCGATCAGCCGGTCAAGGGCTTCTTCGTCGATGCCGATGGCAAGAAGGGCCTGTCGGGCAAGGTCGTCACCCGTGCCGGCGCCGCGCTCGCGCGCAGTTTCATCGCCGGCACCATCAGCGGGATCAGCCAGTCGGTCGAGAGCACCTTTGGCGAGACCTCGACTTCGGCATTGGGCACGGTGCGCACGCTGAACGCCGGCGATGCCGCCAAGACCGGGATCGCCGGCGGCCTATCCAAATCCTCGGACAAGCTGACCGACTTCTACCTCGATCTCGCCCGTCAGGCCGGCCCCATCGTCGAGGTCGGCGCGGCCAAGGAAGTGGTCGTCGTCATCCAGGAGGGCGTGACCCTCGAAATCAAGCCCAGCGCCGGAGCCAAGTTCTGATGCCCCGGCCCCACCCCAGTTTCGGAGAATCCGCCATGGAGCACCCGCCCGTCGTCCGGCCGCGCCTCAGCCGTCTGCTGCCGCTCACGCTCGTTGCGGCCGCGCTGCCGCTCGGCGGCTGTGCCACGGTCGGCTCGCTGATGTCACCCTATTCGGAGAAGTTCTCCTGCAAGAATAGCGATCACGGCCAGTGCATCCACCCTGAGAAGGCCTATGAGGATGCAGTTGCGGGCCGCAGCCCCCGCTCCGATCCTGCGGTCACGCGTGACAAGAAACTGCTGCGCGGAAGCAATGCGACAGCGGCCGACGCCACGACCGCGGCAACGCATGGCAAGGCCTATGGCACCTACCGCGACAGCGTCTATCGCGAGCTGCAAGGGCTGATAGACCAGCCCGTCACCCCGATGCTCAAGCCCAGCCAGGCCGTGCGCACCCTGATCCTCCCTTATGCAGACCGGCAGCGGCCCGACCGGCTCTATATGCCGCGCTACGTTTATTCGATTCTCGAGCGCCCGTCCTGGGTGGTCGGCGGCTATCTGGTCGAACCGGTATTGCCCGCCAGCCAACTTCCGGTGCTTGGCCAGCTGCGCGAAAAATCCGCCGACAGCATTGATCCGGCACCCGCACCTTTAGCGCCCTCGGTTGCAACACCACTGCCCCGCAAGGAGCCGCGCCGGTGAGCGCGCGGGCTCACGAGACCGGCGGGCTCAGCTTTGCCGCCTTGCGCCGGCATGTCGCGCGCGATTCCTATTCGGACCATCTGCCGCTGGTCGCCTGGGTCGAGCAGGAAGGCGCCTTCCTCACCATCGACGATGGCTGGGGCTATGCCTGGGAGCTGGTGCCCTCGGCCTATATGTTCGCACATGTTCACAGTGCCTTGCTTGGCCTTTTGAACATTCATTTTGAGCCGGGCTCAGTGCTCCAGATCATGAGTTTCGCCGATCCTTTGATCGACGATGCGCTCGATGCCTTTCTGGACCTCAAGACCCGCGATGATCCGCTGATCCAGGCCTCGGCGCGGAGGACCTACGAGTATCTGCGGCAAGGCCGCCACGGGCTGCGCGCACTCCACGGCATCCCGATCCGCAATTTCCGCACCATCCTTGCCGTCAAGACGCGGAAACCGCTGGGTCAGGATACGCGGCGACAGATCGAAGAGCAGCTCGCTAAGCTCGGGATCGTACCGCTGCCGCCGGAAGAGATGATGAGTTTTTACCGCCGCGTGTTCAACGGGGTATTCGAGGCCGCGCCCGGCAATTTCACGGGCGGCTCAAGCGATGGCAGCGAGCCCCGCCCCTTGCGCAAGCAGATCATCGATGCCGGTCCCAACCTGCTGTTCGAGGGTCCGGAAGTCTTTCTCGGCAATCAGGTTGCGCGCTGCCTCACGCCCAAGGCGCCGGCGCGGAGGATCAGCGCCGAGCGCGCCAATCGCCTGACCGGCGGCATGCGCGGCTCGTCCGAAGACAGCGACCAGATCGGCGGGCCGTTCCTTTACACCCTGAACGTCCTGTTCGATCATTCGGCTTTCGAGATCCACAAGCGCGCACAGATCCTCTCGGCGCAAAAGGCGGCAGGTTCCTTCGCGGTCGAAGTCGGCAAGCAGATTGAGGAGATCGGCTGGGTTCTCGACGAAGCGGGCAACAGCCGCTTCGTCCGGGTGATCCCGACGGTCTGGGTGTTCGGTCAGACCCGCGCCCAGGCGCGCGAGATGGCGGCGCGCGCCAAGCGGTTGTGGGAAGCGGAACCCCTACCCTTCATGATGCAGGAGGAAAGCTACCTCAATCCCGTGCTGCTGCCGATGAGCCTTCCGTTCGGGCTCTATCCCGACGGCAAGACGCTGCGCATGCTCGAGCGCGACTTTCGCATGCCGGTCAAGGCCGCGGTGCTGATGGCGCCGATCCAGACCGATTTTCGCGGCGGCGGGCGCCCGGCGCTGCTCTATACCGGCCGCAAGGGCCAGCTCATCACGCTCGATCTCTTCGACCCACGCATCAACAACTACAATTTCATCGTCTCGGCTGAGTCTGGTGCGGGCAAGAGCTTCCTCCTCAACAATCTCTGCCAGCAATATTACGCGTCCGGCGCGCTCATCCGCATCATCGATATCGGCGGCTCCTACCGCAAACTCTGCACACTGTGCTCGGGCCGCTATATTGACATCGGCGAGGAACGCCTCGTGCTCAACCCCTTCGACATGGGGTTCGCGCTCGACGGCGACGACCGCCAGTCGGCGATCGCCATGGCGGTCGCGATCGTCGCCGAGATGGCCAATGCCGCGACCCGCAAGGGGGTCTCGACCTCGGAATGGAACCTGCTCAAATCCGCCGTCCAGTGGACGATCGACTCGGGCCGTGCCGAGGACGGGATAGACGCAGTGCGCGACTGGCTCGGCGCCTATCCCGCCCAGACCACGAGCGACCTCGACCGGGTCGAGCATCTCGTGCCAGTCGCGCGCGAGCTGGCCTTCAACCTGCGCGATTTCGGGTCGGACGGCGCATATGGGCATTATTTCAACGGGCCGTCCACCCTCGATATTTCCAGCGACGAATTCGTGGTGCTCGAGCTCGAACGGCTCAAGAACATGCCCGACCTGTTCAACGTGGTCGTGATGGTGGTGGTGAATGCCGTCACCCAGGAGCTTTACCTCTCTGGGAGAGACCGCCCGCGCTTCGTGCTCTGCGACGAAGCCGCCCAGTTCATGACCCGCACCGACGGGCAGGATCTCTCGCGCCTCGCCGAAGCCTTCGGGCAAGGGTATCGCCGCGCGCGCAAATATCAGGGCAGCTTCGGCATCGTCATGCAGTCGATGAACGACCTGCTGCTGTTCGGCGGCACCGGCCAGGTCATCCTCGAAAACGCCGCGACCCGTTTCCTGCTGCAGGGCAGCACTTACGACAAGGCGGTCGAGAACAAGATCCTCGACTATTCGGGCTTCGTTCTCGAGCTGCTGAAATCGGTCCGCAACAACAAGCCCAACTATTCCGAAGTGTTCATCGATAGCCCGCTGGGCCTCGGCATCGCGCGGCTAGTGGTCGATCCCTTCAGCTACTGGATCAACACTTCTGCCCCCACCGAAGTCGCCGCCTTCGAGGCGCTGCTGCGCCTCGGTCGCTCGCCGCTCGAGGCGGTCTGCGAACTCGCCGGTGTCGATCCGGCGGAAATTCTCGGGGAGCGCGCACCGCTCCTCCTCGGCCAAGCCAACCGGGAGGCAGTGTGATGCGATTGAGGCCGACCCATCCCGACCAGATCGACCTCGACTGGAGCAAGGATCCCGAGATCGAGCGGATCATCGAGGCGCGCGTCGCGATCCGCGCCGAAGCCGCGGCGCTGCGCTGGCGGTTCCGGCTGATCATGATCGAGACGGTGCTGATGGCCAGCCTGGTCCTCGCGGCAGGCATCACGCTCAAGCAACCGGCAGAACTGGTGCTGCGCGGGGCTGTCATCGTCGGGGCTGCCTGCCTTGCCAGCGGATTGCTCCTGATCGTCCTGTCCGGGCTCACCGGGCGCCTCATCGCCCGCTATCGCCGCTGGAGGGGACAATGACCGGCCCGTCCTTGCTGAATGGCACGCATCGGCCGCAGGTCTGTTTATTCGCAGGTCGCCGCGCTGACGAGACGCTTCACGCCTTCCTGCTGCGCCGCCATCAGGAAATGGGTGACGAGATCACCGCGTTCGAGGCGATCACCGAACGGCAAGCTTCGATGCTCTGGGTCGAACGGGAGGCGCGCATCGCCCTCGTTCGCTTGCCATCCGCGTTTCGGCAAGCGCTTGGCCGCATCAGCAAATGGAGGCGGCGATGAGAGGCATCCTCTCCGCAGCGCCCGGCCCCTCGGCGATCCGCCTGATGGTCGGCACCCACCTCCTGCTGCTCATTCAGGCCGCGCTGGTGCTGTGGTCAGCGCCGCAGCTCGATGCCGTACTGCGCGTACTGGTGGCATTGGTGTTCATCCTGGCGGCGAGCGGCCTCGGCGCCGCGATCCACGGCCTGACGGACGATGAGCGCCAGAACTGGTGGAGGCGCCGCCATGGCCGCTGATCCCCGACCTCCGAGCCCCGATGATCGCCAGCAAGGCTGGGGCGTCGTGATTTTCCAGTCGGCATCGATCGCGTTGCTCCTTCTGGCCTCCGCCGTGGTCGCCGCCCGTGCCCATGCCGCGACCTCGACCATCGGGCGCACCTGGCCGATTGCTGAACCTGACGCGCTCGCCGAGATCGAAGCCCGGACAGCGCGGCTCCCGCCCGACATGCGCGAGAAATTCGGTCCACGTTCGTCGTGGTCGGCGATGAAATCGGCAAGTCTTGCGCCCGCGACGAAGAGCCAGACCCGCATCGCCGTCCCCTTCTACACGCTCGATACCGAGATCCGGCTGCCCAGCGGTGAACTGCTCTACCCCAAGGGCTACAGCTTCAATCCGCTCTCCTATGTGACGCTGCCGCAGCGGCTGGTGGTCGTCCACCCGCGCGATTTGGGCTGGGCACTGAAGACCGCGAGATTGACCGATTTCATCCTGCTGGCGGCGGGCAGCGCGCAGGACGACGATGCGATCACGCTGTCGGAGCGAACCGGTCGCCCGATCTTCATCCTCGAAGAGAGGATCAAGGAGCGGCTCAGCCTCACCGTGGCTCCTGTGATCATCGCCCAGGTCGGCCAAAAACTGGAACTTACCGAGGTCCGGTTGGATCGCTCACTCACGCGCAGCGCAGCGGGTGCATCGCCGACCAACCCGACATCATCGCGGAGGCACGGTCAATGACCCGGTTGTTCTCAAAGGCCCGGACGGTCGCGGCCGCCCTGTTGCTGGCAGGACTGGCTCCCGCAGCGCCTGCCCACGCCTCGTCCTGTCCGGCAGGCACCGTGTTCAATCCGATCACCAAGGTGCGGTGGAACTGCATTTTCCCGATCACCATCGGCGGGGTGCGGATCGGCAGCTTCGACAAGCTGTCGAAGGAACTCGACGCCCAGTCCTCTTCCAAGCCCCTATGCGCCTGCCGCAAGGGCGCGACTTTCTGGTTCGGGGTGAAGGTCAGCTTCTGGTCACCCAATCGCATGGTCGATGTCGTGACCGAGCCCGGCTGCATGATGGCGCTGGGGGCCGATCTCCTGCCCACCCATGGCAAGCTGCAGGGCAGCCAGAGTTCGATCTCTGACGGAACAAACACGCGCAAGATGTTCGCACAGATGCATTATTACATATCACCGGTCTGGAAGATGCTCGACATGTTCACTGACCTGCCCTGCCTCGAGGATGACGGTTTCGACGTCGCGCTGATCACCGAGGTGCTGCCGACCTGGCAGTCGGGCACGCTGGGCGCGATCATCCAGCCCGAGGGCATATTGTTCGGCAATCCCGCCGCCGGGCTTGCCTGCATGGCCGACAGTGCCGCTGCTGCCGCCGGCAAGGTCATCGATCCGCTGTTCTGGTGCATGGGGTCCTGGGGCGCGACCTATCCCATCGCCGGCGACATCCATTTCGACGACAGCGTCGAAGCATGGGCGGGCCTCGCCGCGCGCGGCACCTTCATGATGGGGCGGCTAGGTGCGCTCACCATTTCGTCGGCCGATGGCTGCTCGTTCAAGCCGCAGCCGATCTGGACCAAGTCTCGCTACAAGCTCCAGATCATGGAGCCCGTCAAGGGCGGCAAATGCGTCAATATCGGCCGTCCGGGCGCGCTCTGGTCAAGCGGCAAACACGCACCGGGCAAGGACAATGCCCAGTTCATGCTCTTCGAGAAGGTGATCTGCTGCGCCGGGATTCCGGTGCCATGACCCACGTCACCCCATTCATCCAAAATCGCCAACGTCTCGCGCAAGCCCCGGGTAAGCTATGGTCTGCCCGCCACAGCCAGCAAGGCTGCCAGGGTACGCGCGCGGCGGGAGCGGTGCCGCTCGCCCCCAGCGGCACCGCTCCAAACCCGGTCAGCACGGTCGTCAATCTCCCGGATGCGTTCCCCCTCTCAGACGCTCCGGCAAGGGTGATGGCCGTGCTGACCACCTTCGAACACCAGGCCATGTTCCGGATCATCAAGGGCGCCGATCGCGACAAGAACGGCGTGGTGCCGGGCGGAGACATTTTCCGCCTGCGCAAAGGGTCGCGCACCCACGCGCTTTGCGGGGTGACGTCATGAAGCCATCGATCATCGCCTTGACCAGCGCGGCGCTGTTGCTGCCCACGGCGCTGTTCGCGCAGACCGTCGAGGATCGCGCCCGGGCTGCGGCAATCGCCTCACGCGCCAAGACCAGCGACAGCGACACATTGCTCAATAACTATGTGACACCGGGGATGAGCGGGCAGTCGGTATCGACGGTCGATGGCAGCAAAAGCTTCACCCCGACCCTTGCCTGCCAGAAAACTGCGAACCTGCTCGAAGTGCTGATCCAGCCCTCGTCCACCGGCGATATCGGCCTGGTCCGGATTTCGCGTGACAAGGATCTTGACGGAACCTTCGACAGCAGCTCGACCCTGCCTGTGCCGGTATCGGGCATCTGCGCCAATGGCGTGATTTCCTGTGTGCCCGGCACCTGGAACCAGTGCCGCTCATTCCGCTGGGATTTGGATAGCGCGAAGGATCTCAAGCTGACCCAGGTCGACATGCCCGAACTCGCAGGCTGCTACTGCGTCAACGACAGCTGCGGCAGTAATCTGGTCTTCGGCAACCTTGCCTCCGTCCTGAAGGACCTGGGCGGCGGCATGGTCGGTGCGCTCACCACAGCCGACCCGCGCATCGGTGTCGCCGAGGCCCGGATCAACGGGCCCGTGATCGACTATGTCGGCGCGCAAACCACCGCCTGCACCGCGAGTCCCGCCATCGGCCAGACCAGCTATCGCAGCAATCCGGCGGCCATCCAGGGCGACGCCTTCGCACTGTCGTCGACCAATCGGGTGTTTCAGGCGCTCATCGCGTCACCTGCCGGAACGGGCAAAGCCCAGCAGCTGCGCGGTTGCACCATCACCCGCGAGGTGACGCTGAAGGAGATCAAGGTCGAGGACGTCATCGCCCGGACTGCCGGCGGCTATGCGACCATCGATGGCGGCGCGGGGATGGTCGATTTCCTGATGGGATCGCCCGCCGACAACAGCCTTAATGGCGGGTCCTGCACCCTGTTTGATTTTCGGATGACCCTCCATGTCGAGGATCCCGACCGGCTGAAGGCAGTCACCCTGCCCTTCTTCTTCGCCGATGACTGGGGGCAGGTCCGGGTCGATGGCGCGCTCGTCGCCTACGGCCCGGGGGCATGGACCGGTTCGGGCTATCCGCCTGGAAAATGCGAGCGCAAGCGCACCAGCTATTTTTCGCCGAACATCGATCTCAAACCCTACCTCACCAAGGGCGATCATGAAATCTGGCTGCGCGTCGCGGTCGGCAAAGGGGGCGAGGCGTTCGCGCAGGTCCACGCCGAGGTCGACACTAGCTGCAAGACCTCAGAGCGCATCGTGGATCTCTGCTCGGGCTATGGTGCCGATCCCAAATGCCATCTGTCCGAGGAACAGGTCGATGGCGTCCAGACTGTCCGGAGCGGTGTGGTGACGGGCCTCAGACCGCTACCACAGACGCGGCTGTTCGGCACGGCAAGCTGCACGCTCTCGCTCAGCCGCGATTTCTTCGAGCGCGACCGTACCTATGCCTGTACCACCGACAGCGCGGCGCTCCCCGAACCCGATCTCAGCCGCGGCGCCTATATCATCGACCATTCGACCGAGACGCTGCTCGCCGACCGGCAAAAGGCGAAGGACGGCAGCATATCGACCTCGGCGCGGAGCTTTTCGCTGCCCGCGCAAGGCGCGGTGCCCGCTTGCGAGCCGATCTGCAAAACCCGCGCGCCCAAGGCCAACACCGCCGCTGCGCCCGATGGCGTGGTCGCAAACCGGCAGAACACGCCCTCAGGCTATGACACCTTCTACCACAGCTGCGACGCCGCCAATGTCTGCCCCGCAGGCCCCGGTGAGGAGATCGTCTCGGCCTGCGGCTGCCTCGACGATTTTCCCGAAGCGGTGGTGATGATGCAGACCGTCCGGCTCGCCGGCGCCGACATGACTTGCACGAGTGCCGTACCATGAAGCGCCGGTCTTCTCCCCTCGCCTCCACTTTCGCCCCCAATCTCGCGATCGCCCTTGCCTTGTTTTTAGGCACAGCCTTTGTCGGCGTGTCACCGGCCCATGCCGAGCAGATCTGCGCCGCCGATTTGAACGGCAATGGCGATGCCGCCGACGCCGGCGAGACCGGCAGTTGCACGGCAATGGAGAATAATAGCTGGCAGTGCCCGATCCAGGCTGTGGCCTGCACGGTCACGGCTCCCGGAGCCTATGCCTGCCCGCTGGGCGCGCAATATCCTTGCGAAGTCCCCGCCTCGGGCGGCGCGCCGACCTGCTCGCCCAATGCCTGTCAGGATACCGGTGCCGCGCCCGTCACTGAGGAACCGCCAATGGGTGATCCCGGCGTGCCCGCCGATGGCGTCGTCGATGCCGATGGCAATTGCACGGCCAATATCGAGATATTCTCGGGCCGCGCGGTGCGCTGCCGCCCGCCCGGGCTTCTCAACACCTTCAGCAATTGCTGCAAGGACAAGGGCAAGATCGTCAAGGACGGAATGGGCTCGTCGCTCGGCTCGATCGGCACCAAGATCGCCGTCGCCAAGGGCGTGTTCACCGGCATGAAGGCCGCCTACACGGCCTTCAAGGCCGGTGCGACCGCGAGCCAGGCGGCAAGCGCCGGCGCCAATGCGATGATTGTCGGGATCGACCCGACCTCGATCGCGATCAGCCTCGCCGTCAATTTCATGATCGAGGTGCTCCTCCAGGGCTGCGACCAGGAGGATATGGAAACCGGCATGCTGCGCGGCTCGGGCATGTGCCACGAGGTCGGAACCTATTGCACCTCGAAGATACTCGGCATCTGCATTCAGAAAGCCAAGGGCCATTGTTGCTTCAACACCAAGCTCGGCCGCATCATCCAGGAGCAGGGCCGCCCGCAGCTGAAGAGCTTCAACGGCCTGGGCTGGGGTACACCCAAGAAACCCTATTGCCGCGGATTTACGCCGGAAGAATTCCAGGCGCTCGATTTCTCCAAAATGGACCTTTCCGAATATTACGCGGAGATCGAGGCCCGCACCCAGAGCCAAATCCAGATCGACATGAAGGACAGGATCGATGCCTACATGCAGGCCGTCGGCAAGTAACGCCGTGCGTGCTGGGCGCACTCTGCTGATGCTTGGCATTGCGCTCGGGTGCGCCAATGCCGCTGTCGCGCAGGGCAACGCCCCGCCGCAGCAAGCCACCCCGCACAGTGCTACGAGGCAGCAGGGCGATGCCGCGATGGAGCGGCTGAAGGACGCGGTTGCCCGGCAGAAGGCGGAAACGCCGATAGGCCCGACTGCGCTTCCGGAGTTACCCGAGGCCGAGCGCCGCCGCGCATTCGAGGGTTTGCGCAAGCATGCCCCCTCGCCCGCCATGGACGCGCGTGCGCGCGCCGCTCTCGAGACTGGCAAGGACGCCTTTGCCGCCCAGCGCGAAGCAATGGGCAAGCGCATCGCCCAAGCACTCGGCCTCGAAGCAACCGATATGGCAGCGGGTGAAGCCGGCGCGCCCAAGGTGGCCAATGCCTGGGTGCCGGTGCTGTTCGTCTCCTCCTCTATGCCAGTGACGACACTCCGCACCTATGCTGTCCAGCTCGAGAAGGTCGGTGGCGTCATGGCGTTTCGCGGGATGCCGGGCGGGCTTGCCAGGGTTGGACCGATGGCGAAGCTCTCGGCTGAGGTGTTGCGGCTCGATCCCGGCTGCGAAGGCCCGGCCTGCGCCATGCGCAATGTCCAGTTGATCGTCGATCCACTGGTGTTCCGCCAGCACGGGGTAAAAGCGGTTCCCGCACTCGCCATGATTCCGGGCGATCCCACTCAGCCCTATTGCGAGCGGGACGATGCCAGCCCTCTTGCCGCCCATGTGGTCTACGGCGACGCGGCCCTCTCAGGGCTTCTCGAAGAATATGCCCGTCTGGGCGGAAAGCAGGAGGTGGAGGGTGTTCAAGGTCGCCTTCAGGGCCGCTAGGGCGGCCTGGCCCGAGATCAGGCTGCTCCCGCTGCGTGCAGCGGTTGCACTCGGAAGTTCGGGACTCGGACAGCCGGTCCGCCCGGCGCAGCTGTGGAAAGCCTATGTCATCGTGCTGCCCATCGGCCTCGCGACGCTCTGGGCGATCCCGCAGCTGACCTGGGTGATGAGCCCTTCGATCGATGCGGTGGCAGTGCGCGCAAGTGCCGGCCCTATCCGCAAGGGGGACTATGTCATGTTCCTGCTCTCGCACCCGCTTGCAGGGCCGAAGCCCGTCAACGTCACCAAGCAGGCGCTGTGCATGTCCGGCGAGCGGATCGACATGATCGAGAAGCCCTCGATGATACCGGGCGCCCCAAACGGGCGGTACGACGGCTGGTATTATTGCAATGGGCGCCTGCTCAATGTGTCGAAGCCTTTCGGGCGGAATGGCATGAAGCTCGATCACTGGCAGCCGAAACTCGGAACGATCCCCCAAGGCTCTATCTTCGTCGGCTCGCACCATCCCGACGGGTTCGACAGCCGTTACTACGGCCCCGTCGCAATCAAGCGGCTCAAGCGTATGGAGAAAGTGCTGTGATCCGTCTCGCCAATCCCCGCGCTGCCACCATGGCCCTGTCACTGGCTCTGGCCATACCGGTGCCGGTCAGCGCGCAGGTGAGTACACCGTTCGCCGCGCCGATCAAGCAAGGCTATTGGTGGTACGCGCCGCAGCCAAAGGCCACCAAACCGGAGCAGCCCGATCCCGATGCGCTGGTGAGGCCTGTGATCCCGCCGATGGCTGAACTTGCGGGCTGGACGCCGCCCAAAATTCGCAAGCTGATCGAGCAGCAGCGCGACTATGCGGCCACCGTCCTCACCGTCGATGCGGTGGCGGACTTCTGGCGGTTGCAGGATTTTGCCCGAAGGAAAGCGCGCGCCTTTGCCGGGGTCACCCAGATCGCGATGCTGCAGCACCCCGAACTCAATTCCAAATCCGCCAATCCGATGGTCGGCGACGCGCGCGCGGAGCTTACCGCCTACAAGGACCAGGTTCGCCGCTCCTATCTGCGCGCCCATGCCCAGGAATTCGCGCTGGTGATGTTTTCGCGTTCGACCTGCGGCTATTGCCGGGTGCAGTGGCCGATCGTGCAGCGTTTCCAGGACGAGATGGGCTGGCAGGTGACGCTGATGGACATCGACCGGCGCCCGGAGCTGGGACAACGCTTCGGGGTCGAAGTCACGCCGACCACCATGCTCATCCGACGGGGTAGTCAGCAGCGCATGGTGATCGCCGCCGGCGTCGAGACCTACCCCAATCTCGCCCAGATGGCCTATCAGGCGGTGCGGCTGCTCTCCGGCGATATCCGTCCCGAGCAGTTCATGACCGGGGCGGGCGAAGAAGACGGGTTCTTCGATGCGCTCGCCAATGGCCCGGTCTCGGCCAGCGATCCGCGCGCGCAGGCACGTGAAATGCTGGGCGGCGATCTCGTCGATCTACCCGCAGGGCCGAAATGATGCGCCGGTCGGACTATCTCGCACTTGTCGCACTGGCTTGCGCCGTTGCTGGTCCCACGGACTCGGCTCTGGCGCGACCGGTAACCCGAGAAGAGGCGATGCGGGCCGCTATTCATCCGGTTGCGAGCGTTGCCGATATGAACGCCTGGCTGGCGCGCGTGCCGGTGACCCGCGACTTTCCGCCCGATTTTGCCGCCGCCCTGCGCGGTCAGGCCCCTGCCTTCCTCATCGAGATCAGCACGGCGCCGGGATGCGTCCCTTGCGCGGATATGTGGAACAAGCTCGGCGCACTGAGTCGCCAATATGGCTGGAAGGTGCGAACCATCGGCAGCGAGGAGGCGATGATCCGCTCGGGTCGGCTCGCCCTGCCATGGGTCGGGCATCCAGTCGCCTGGGTTCGACCGGTGGGCGATCCGAACCGAATTATACCGATCGCGATCGGTACCGATCATGCGCCCAACCTCGCGCGCAATGCCTATTTGGCAAGCAAAATGCTGACCGGCGTGCGCGCGGCCGTTGGCGTGCGCGCTCTGTCCAAATTTACCGGGATCGTCGGCATCGCGCCGCGTCCGGCAACTACCCCCCGAAGGAACTGATCATGGCGGGCCAGTTCCTCCCCCAACCCCAACACATGCAAGGAAGCCCGCCATGGCCAAGTCAGCCACACGCCTGAGCATCTCCGCCCTCGCCCTTCTCGCTGCCTGCGGGACGACCGTTCCAGCCCATGCGCAGAGCTGGGCGGAGAGCTGGTTCGACAATGTCACCTACACCTCGCCCGGCAGCTTCGAGGATCAGACCCGCGGCTATGTGACAGCCGGCGGCATGTCGGGCCGGGTCGATGTCCATAACGATTACCTCATGTCGCTCAGTCTCCCCAAGGTGAAGGCGGGCTGCGGCGGCATCGACATGTTCCTGGGCGGAATGTCGTTCCTCGACCCCGACTATCTCGTCCAGAAACTCGAAAGCATCCTCCAGGCCGCGCCCGCCGTCGCCTTCCAGTATCTCCTCGAAACCCTCGACGAGAAGATGGGCAACATCATCTCGAAGATGGAAGCCGCCACCAATTTCCTGAATTCGATCCAGGTCAATGACTGCCGCCTCGCCAACCGCATGGTCCAGATCGCCAAGGGCGATGACAACATGTCGGGCATCATCGAGGAGATGACCGGCTACAAGTCGGTCAAGGAAGGTTTCGCCAAGAGCTACCAGCAATCCCGCGAGAAGATCCAGGCCAACCAGAACAACCCGACCGAGGATCTGAAGGACGCGCTGGCCAATTGTCCGGCGGAAGTCACCGACATCTTCCGCACCGGCTCGCTGCTCGCCCATGCCGCGACCCGCGTCGGCGCGGGTGACTGGGCGAGCGTCATGCGAGCCCGGGTCGGCGACGTCTACATGCGCTGGGACGCGACCGACAAGGTGCCGCTCTTCTCGGCGATCCCCGCCTGCCCGCGCCAGGATACCGAAAGCCCGGACGATTTCCTGACCGGCAAGGTCCAGCGCCGCGCGCTCAATATCCCGGCAACCGGCGCCGACTGTTCGACCGACACTGGCAAGGGCGCGCTCGAACTGGCACGTATCCGCATGCAGGCGATCACGACCAAGATCCGCACCCGCACGGCGCTGTCCACCGACGAGCGCCAGTTCGTCGCCAACGTCCGCACACTACCCGTTTACCGGATGCTCGAATGGGGCGTGCGTCAGGGCGTGCCCGATTCGGTCATCGCCGATACCGACGAACTGGTCGCACTGACACTAGCCTACCAGATGCTTAACGACCTGACGCGCTCGATCGACTTTGCCATCGGCAATGCCGAGCGCGGCGCGAGCGCGGCGGGGGCAGCGGATGCGGCCAACACCAATGTCTGCCAGACCCGCATCCTGACCAAGGGCATCGAGCAGCTGCGAGAGCTGCGCGAGGAGGTGCTCCGCCAGCGCGCGCAGATGCGCCAAAGCTACATGGCGGCCCTCAATGCCGCCAATCTCTCGGCCAACTATGCCGGGCTCATCCGCCAGCGCGACCGCGACGCGCGCGATGCCAGCGGCACCGCTGCCGCCCCCAACCGCTGACATCGCCGAACTCGGGAAATCATACCATGCGTCTCGCACTTCGCGCCTTCGCCGCCCTGTTGTTCGGCCTCGCCGCCTCGCCGGCGCTGGCGGTCGATACCAGCTTCTATACCTATGACGGTTTCGCCGAGACGGTCGATGCCTTTCGCCTCGTCTCGATGATCTTCGCCGATCCGCGCTACGAGACGCTGGTGATGATCATCGCGGTGGTCGGCATTGCGCTCGGCTCGGTGATCGCCAGCGTGCGCGGACAGGGCATGGGGCTGGTCGCGTTCGGTTTGCAGATCCTGGTCGGCGTTGGCCTGTTCGTCGGGCTTGTCGCCACGACCGGAACGGTCCACGTCTATGACCGCGTACGTAACGCCTATCAGCCGGTCGGTGACGTGCCGAACCTGCTGGTGCTTGTCGCCGGCATCACGAACTTGATGGAACGCTCGCTCGCCGAAGTCATCGACGACAACACGCTCGATCCCAATGCCAAGCTGGAATTTGGCGCAGGCGGCCACAGCTTCGATCTGTTCCTCAATGCTGTCTCTCCGCGCGGACCAATGACCGACAGCTTCCTCGACACCACGATCAAGGACTATGTCCGGCAATGCTATCCGGTCGCGCGCGTATCGCCTGCTTACGGCGTCGATGACGACCAGCTGTTCCGCACCGCGACCGACCTGCCCGCGTCATTCGCCGCGATGGCGGGCCCCGCGACCTTCAGTACCGTCTATACCGCCGCCGACAAAGGCGGCACGACGGTGAGCTGCACCGAGGCCTGGGATCACATCCAGTCACGGCTCTCCGATCCTACACTGTTCGACGCTTACGCGACCCAGGTCTGCCAGCGCACCGGCTACGATGTCGCCAACGCGTCCCAGCTCGCGCGCTGCCGATCGCGGCTTGGCGACATGGGGCAGATGATGATGGGAACGCCATTGTCGCTGCAGGCGTTCATGACCGATATTTTGCTCGGCAATACGGTGGGCGACGTCCTGTTCGAGGACAGCCCCGCCACGGCTGCGCGGGTCATGGCCAACCGCGCCATCGTCTCGAACGGGCTTGCGACCATGTCGGTCGCCAATGAATGGATGCCGACAATCCGTGCGACCGTGTTCGGTATCATGCTGTTCATGATACCGATCGCGCTGCTGTTCATTCTCACCCCGATCAATCTGCGCGTAGCCAGTTTTGCGCTCGGCCTCTTCGTCTTCGTGGCGATGTGGGGCGTGATCGATGCGGGCATCTATCAGCTGACATTGGGCCGCGCGATGGAAGTCCTTGCTGAGATGCGCTCGAACGCGGTTGCCGCCAATGCCTGGATGCTCGCACCTTCCTCGGCGATGAAGGCGCTCGCCATTTTCGGCAGCTTCCGCACGGCGGCGGCCGGCCTTGCCGGCGCATTCGTCTTCACCGTGTTCCGCTTCTCGGGCAATGTGTTCTCGAGCTTCACCGGCGGCGCGCTGCAGGCGCAAGGTCTGGGTAGCGCCGCCGCCGCGCCGCTCACCACACGCGAAGGCTATGCCTCGGCGCTCGAAACCCAGGCTTCGGCTGCGGGCACAATGGCACGGCGGGGCGCGACCTCGAACTTCGGAGATTTTGGCGAGAGGTCATCATTCGGCGCCAATCGCACCTTTGGTGGGGCATCGGGTGTTCTGGGCGAGCATGGCGGCGGGGTGCCCGGCACCCCCGCCTTCGGCATGGGCGGCCTCGATGCGCAACGCGAACTCGGCGGACTGTCCCCTGCCCTCACAGGCCGCAATCTCAATGATCCTGCGACGGCAAGGGCGGTGCGGGCTAATGCGACGACTTCGGCGATCCATAATTTTGCCGAGAAGGATGCACTGCGCAGCCTTGGCACCAGCTATTTTGGCGGAGGCCAAGCTGGAGAGAAGGCCTTCGCATCGTTTGCGCAGAACATGGTGCAGTGGAAGGCGTTCGGGGATGAGCGCGCATACTCGATGATGCTCCAGGGCGCGGCACGACATTTTGAGCGGAGTGGTTATTCTCCCAAGGATGCCGAGCTGAAAGCTTCGGGCGTAATCGGCGAAGCGGGCGCCGACCCGACGTTCGCCAAGCTCATCGCCAACAGCTACGATCAGGAGGCAATGCTGCGCAATGATCTGACCGGCGCGCAGGTTCAGGTCGGCGCGATGGAGGGTCGCCGCGAATATTCGGGCGACCGTGTTGCCGAGACCGAACGCCGCAATGTCGCGACCGAGCAGGCCTGGCGCACCGGCAGCAATCAGGGGCAGCGCAACGCGGCCGGAATGCTTGGGCTATCACTCGACGAAACCAGTCGCCGGGTCTCCTTCATCAACGCACTGTCGGGTGAGGCGCGATCTTCCGCCATCAGCCAGCTCTCCCGTGCAACCGGCCGTAATGAGGCACAGGTCATGCACGCCCTCGAAACCTACAACGCGGCAACCCAGCTCGGCACCGCCGATGGCGCAACCGCCGAAGCCGGGCGCGAAGGCACCAGTGTCTATGGACGGACGCGCGAGGCTGCAGGCTATGACTTCGCCGAACGCTCGGGCAAGCTCGATGCCCAGCGCGAAGTGGGCACGAGCGGCACGCGCAGTGCAGCCCGCATCGGCGAGCAACGCCGCCAGAGTGAGAACTTCGGTTTTGCCGAGGGTGCAGCCGCGGCTGGGGTCTCGACCCGCGAGGCCGCGCGGCTCGACAGCTTCATCCAGGCGCTCAGCCGCACCACCGGCAACCAGGTCGATATGGCCGAGGGCGGTGCCGGCGGGATCGCCGACCGCGCCCGCAATGAGCGCCTGACGCGGATCGTCGAGAATGAACGCCTGACGCGCATGCAAAAGCTGCTCGGCGACCATGGCATCAATCTCAGCAAGCGTCAGATTGCGATGGACCAGAACGGCGACTTTAACCTCAACCTTACCCCCGAAACCGCCGCGCAGATGTGGCGTGGGGGCCTCATCAACGAAAGCCAGCTCGGCGCTGTCGCCAATGGCGGCTCTGCGCGGCTAAGCTTCGCACACAATGATATGCTGGTATCGAGCAGCACCAGTTCGCAGCGTTCTGCGCGAAACGATACCAGTACGCGGTTCGAGGCTGGTAAACAGGCTGGGCCTGACACGGTCGAGCACTTCCTGGGCGGCGGCGCGGAAGGTCAGGCCGCCATGGCCAACTGGCTCCAGGGTGGGTTCGAGATGGATCGGCAGGGCCAATGGCGGCTCAAGCCACAGGTGGCCGACACGCTGCAACGCGATGTCCAGGCGATAATGGCGCAGACCGGATGGACGCGGAATATCGAAAGATCGGCCCAGGATCAAACGTCGATGGGAACTGATGTAGGTCTTTCGGTATCCGCATCCGCCAGTCGCACCGGTTCCGCCAAGACCGGAAACGATAGCCACAAGCCTTCAGGTAGCTCTGTTGCTGGTGGCGCTTCCGGAAACCTCGGCTTCCAGAGCACAGACCGTGGGATCACCACGGAATCTGCCAGTGCCAGCGTTGATATCGTGAACTATGACGTGCGTGGGGCTATTGCTGCAGCCGAGCGCGCGGCCGCTCGGTCGGACACTCCGGCGAGCGCCTTTTCGCAAGAGCTGAGCAAGCAGGTGCTTGGTCCGAATGGACTGCGCAACCGCTACCTCGAGCAGGCAGATTCGGGCCGCGGGACCGCCGACGTCACTGGGCCACTCACCTCGATCGAACAGTCGTCCGTCCTGCGGAGCGGGACTTTTTCAACCGACCTCGAACATGGCCCTCAGGATGGTGATCCGAGCTTCAAGGAACGCCGCGACAAGTGATCGCCGTTAGCGGTGCCGATGAAAATGCTGCCAATGCAAGCCTGAACGGGGATCGAGCGGATCGGAGGCAGGATCGCGCATGCCGCCTACCGAGCGCTTCGGAAACATTTGCTCGTGCGTCGGCTCGACGAACTCCCAGTCGCTCCACTCGAACCATGCGCGCGCAAAGCCGAGGCCGAGCACCATCAATGCCAGCGGCGGAAAGAATGCGACGTTGAGGAAACCAGCCAAGGCACTGGTGTAGAATTCTGCGAGCACCGGAATTTTGAGCGATGCCGCCATGCCCATCCAGTAGACCGGGATCGCGATCCACCAGAGCTTCGCGAACATCGGGCGCCACAACCAATCGGATGCGCGCGGACGTTCATTCGCATGCGCAGCCGCTTCAGACATGGCATCTACTGGGTCGACTGTGGGTTCCACGATCAGCTCCTTTCCGATCGCGAAAGTAGCATATCCAAGGGGCCCGGGGAATCGGCGATTCGACATTTGGGCTGGGATTTGATGGTCCATGTCCAACCTCCATCTGTTTTCATCTCATCGCCTTTGATCCCCTGCCCTCCTTCTCCATTAGTGCGGGAAGTCGGACACTGACCTCCCCCACAGCGTCCAACGCATGGTCTCTATTTCGCTGCTTTCGTGATCTTCGTCACCGTCCCGGCCTTGCCGTCCCAGTCGATCTCGAACGCGACCTTGTCGCCAACGTTGATTCCCGTGAGCAGGTCCGGCTTGATGGCGAAACCCATCTTCATGGCGGGCCATTGAAGCTCGGCGATTGCACCGTGATCGAGCGTCACCACGCCCTTGGCCGCATCGATCTGGGTCACAGTCCCGACACCCCTGCCGTGCTTCATTTCCGTCGCCATCGGCATCTCGGACATGCTGCCAGTATTGGTGGCAACAATCTCAGCGGGTTTCGGTGCTTCGGCTTCCTTCTTGCAGGCGGCGAGCGAGGCCACCAGCACGAGGCTGGACACGATAATCAGGGATTTCTTCACTTCACTTCTCCTTCGGGTTGAACTTGGCGTTGGGATTTGCGGCGCATCAGCAGATAGGCGGCGGGAATGATTAGCATCGACAAGAGCGGTGCGGTGAGCATTCCGCCGACCATCGGCGCGGCAATCCGGCTCATGACTTCCGACCCGGTGCCGCCACCCACCAGGACCGGGAACAGGCCAGCGAGAATCACCGCGACGGTCATCGCCTTGGGCCGCACGCGCAGTAGCGCGCCCTCGCGCACAGCGGCGGCAACATCGCAATCCTCCCGTGCTTCCAGAGCCTGCTTCAGATAGATCAGCATCACCACGCCGAACTCGGCAGCGACGCCGGCAAGCGCGATGAACCCAACCGCACTCGCCACCGACTGATTGTAGCCGAGCAAGTAGAGCAGCCACAGTCCGCCGGTCAGCGCGAAAGGCAAGGTGCCCATGATCAACAGCGCTTCGTCCCAGCGGCGGAAGGTCAAGTACAGCAGTACGAAGATGATCGCGAGCGTCACCGGGATAACGAGCTTCATCCGCTCCTTGGCGCGGACGAAAAACTCGTACTGACCGGTGTACGAAACGCTGACGCCCGGCGGGAGTTTGACATCGCGCACGATAGCCTGCTGGATGTCGCTGACCAGCGTCTGCATATCGCGGTCGCGCCCATCGACATAGATCCAGGTGACCGGTCTGCCGTTTTCGCTTCGCAGCATCGGCGGACCGTCGCTTACCCGGATCGAGGCTACGGTTCCGAGCGTGATCTGCTGACCCGCGGGCGTTAGCACCGGCAGCGCTGCAAGTTTGTCCGGGCTATCGCGGATTTCGCGGGGGTAACGGACTTGGATCGGGTAGCGCGCTAGGCCTTCGACGGTCTGGCCGATGCTCTCGCCGCCGATCGCGCCCGAGACCACCGCTTGGACGTCCGCTACATTGAGGCCGTAGCGGCCTGCCGTGGCGCGGTTGACATCGACATCGATGTAACGTCCGCCAGTCAACCGCTCGGCCAGCGCCGAGGCAACACCGGGCACAGCTTTCACCACCTGCTCGATCTGCTTTGCGGTGCGGTCGATCTCAGAGAGGTTGGAGCCGGCTACCTTGATACCGACCGGGCTCTTGATGCCGGTTGCGAGCATGTCGATACGGTTGCGGATCGGCGGGATCCAGAAATTGGCGAGGCCGGGCACCTTGACCCGCGCGTCCAGCTCATCGACCAGCTTTTCGGGCGTCATGCCGGGGCGCCACTGTTCGCGGGGTTTGAACCGGATCGTCGTCTCGAACATCTCGAGCGGCGCCGGATCGGTCGCGCTATCGGCGCGGCCGGCCTTGCCGAATACACTTTCGACCTCGGGCACGGTCTTGATCATTCGGTCGGTCTGCTGGAGCAGCCGGCCGGCTTCCGCCGGCGAAAGGCCTGGCAGCGCCGAGGGCATGTAGAGCAGGTCGCCCTCGTTCATCTGTGGCAGGAACTCGCCACCGATCCTGGTCATCGGCCAAAGAGTGGTGGCGAAGATCAGCACGGCGATCAGCAGTGTCTGCTTCGGGCGCTTCAGCACCCAGTCGATCGCCGGACGATAGATACGCGCCAACCAGCGGTTGATCGGATTCGCTTCCTCGCTCGGGATGCGTCCCCGGATCAACAGCCCCATCAGCACTGGAATCAGCGTGATCGAGAGGAATGCTGCCGCGGCCATCGCATAAGTCTTGGTGAAGGCGAGGGGCGCGAATAGGCGACCTTCCTGCCCCTGCAGCGTGAAGATTGGCAGGAACGAGAAGGTGATGATCAGCAGACTGAGGAATAGCGCCGGGCCGACTTCCTCGGCGGCGAGGGTGACGATCAACCAGCGCGTCGACTTGTCCGGCTCGCTGGCGGGGTTGGCCTGATGCCAGCGTTCGAGATGCTTGTGGGCATTCTCGATCATCACAACCGCCGCATCGACCATCGCGCCGATGGCAATGGCGATGCCACCCAATGACAGGATGTTCGCGTTGAGCCCCTGCAGGCGCATGACAATGAAGGCGATCAAAATTCCCAGCGGCAGTGTCAGGATCGCCACCAACGCCGAGCGCGCGTGCCATAGGAACAGCGCGCAGACCAGGGCAACGATGATGAATTCCTCGAACAGCTTGCCGGTGAGGTTCTCGATCGCGCGGTCGATCAGGCCAGAGCGGTCATAGGTGGTGACGATCTCGACACCCGGTGGCAGGCTCTTCTTGAGTTCCTCGAGCTTAGCTCTGACGCCGTCGATCACCGCCCGCGCGTTCTGACCCTGACGCATGACGATGACGCCGCCCGCGACTTCGCCCTCGCCATTGAGTTCGGCGATGCCGCGGCGCATCTCCGGGCCGACCTGCACCGTCGCGACGTCGCCCAGCGTCACGGGAATGCCGCCCGCCGCGGTACGCAGCGGCACGGCGCGGAAGTCGTCGAGGGTCTTGAGATAGCCGTTGGCGCGCACAGTATAATCGGCGCCGGCCATCTCGACGCTCGCACCACCGACCTCCTGATTGGCGCGCTTCAGGGCTTCGCCGACTTCACTGGCAGTGACGCCATAGGCCGCGAGCTTCTGCGGATCGACGACCACCTGATACTGCTTGACCATGCCGCCGATGCTGGCGACCTCGGCGACACCTGGAACGGTCTTGAGCTCGAAGCGCAGGAACCAGTCCTGGATCGAGCGCAATTGGGCGAGATCGTGCCCTCCCGTTTTGTCCACCAGCGCATATTCGTAGATCCAGCCAACGCCAGTTGCATCGGGGCCGAGCGATGCCTTGGCTCCTTCGGGCAAACGGCTCTGTACCTGGCTGAGGTATTCGAGCACCCGGCTGCGCGCCCAGTAGAGATCGGTGCCGTCGTCGAACAGGACATAGACGAAGCTGTCGCCGGCGAAAGAATAGCCGCGCACCACCCGCGCGCCCGGCACCGAGAGCATGGTCGAGGTGATCGGATAGGTGACCTGGTTCTCGACGATCTGCGGCGCCTGTCCCGGCCAGGTCGTGCGGATGATGACCTGAACGTCCGAGAGATCGGGCAGCGCATCGACCGGCGTAGTGCGCACCGCCGCCACACCGATCGCGGTGAGCACCAGCGCGGCGGCGAGGACGAGATTGCGCCCCCTGACCGAAGCGCGGATGATCGCGGCGATCACTTACCGCCTCCGATTGGGCGAGCGGTCATTCCGGTGAGGCTAGCTTCGGAATCGAGCAGAAACTGGCCCGACGCCACGATCTTCTCGCCCGCGGCCAGCCCGTCGAGAATTTCGGTCCTGCCGCCACCCTCGCGGCCAGTGCGGATCTCGGCCGGGCGGTAGCGGCCTCCTTCAAGCGCGAGCATGACGAGGGTTCGCGCACCGGTGCGGATCACCGCTTCGCTCGGCACCAGCAGCGCCTGCTTTTGATCGCCGCCCAGTGCGACGCTGGCGAACATACCGGGCCTGAGGCGTCCGCCACGATTGGTAAGTTCAATCCGCACGGTCAGCGTGCGGCTTTCCGCCCGTGTCGTTGGCAGGATCGCAATAACTCTGCCCGTGAAAGGCTCGCCAGGAAAGGCCGCTAGCGTCGCATTGGTGCTCTGCCCGATGCGAACGGTACCAGCCTGCGCCTCGGGCACGGCGGCGTTGAGCCAGACCGTACCGATACCCGTCACCTGCGCAAGCGTCTGGCCCTGCGCCAGTGTTACGCCCGCGCGGGCGTCGAGCGTCTGGATCGCGCCTGCGATCGGTGAGGTGATCGTCACCGCGCCGTTGGTCCGGCCCGTCCGTTCGACCTCAGCGATCAGCCTTTCCGACATACCCATTAGCCGCAACCGCTGACGCGCCGCTGCTGTCAGTTCGGGCTTGCCGAGCCGTCTGACCGCGAGGAATTCACCTTGCGCGCCGCCCCATTCGGGCAGTTGCACGTCGGCAATCGGCGCGCCTGCGCCGATCACATCGCCCGGCGCGCGATCATAGACACGTGTTACGAACCCTCCCGAGCGCGCCTGAACGATTGCCACGTTGCGCTGGTTGAAGTCGATCGTGCCGGTGACAGCGAGCGAGGAAGGCAAGCTTCCCATCTCCGCTGCGGCGATGCGCAGCCCCAGATTCTGCCGCGCGGCGGGATCGATGCTGACCCCCGGCACAGCGTTCGCGGCAGGCGCTCCATCGGCATATTTGGGGATGGTCTTCATTCCCATCGACGAAAGCGAATTGGGATTGTCGTAACGCTCCTGCGGCACCATCGGGTCGTACCAGTAAAGGACCCTGCGCTCTGCTTGAGCCGATCCGGCTTCGTCGGCAGGTCCACCACGCTGGCCGAGCCAATAGCCGCTGCCACCTGCAACCAATGCGACAGCCAATACTCCGGCGCCCCAGCGCGCCGCGTTCTTCGCGTCCATGCTCATGGCCGCATCTCCCCGTAAGTAAAATTGATCCGAATCGCGTCGCGCATGACATCCGACTCGCGCGCCAGCGCATCGACCTCGGCTTCGGCGAGCGCGAGCGTCGAGAGCAGCGCGCTACCGAGGTCGAGCTTGCCGGCAGCATAGCTCGCCATGTCCAGCTCGGCTCGGCGCTTGGCGAGCGGCACCAGCGTATTGCGTGCGTTCATAAGCCGCTGATGATGCATGTCATGGTCGGCAAGATCGCCATCGAGCGCGGCCGAGAGTTCGCGTTCCCCGGCGGTGCGCATCAGCCGCGCCCGTTCAGCTTCGCTCGCTCGCGCGGCGATTTTCGGATCCTGGCGGCGTTTGGCAAAGAGCGGCAGATCGATGCTGACACCGACCGACACCAGATCGCCAAACGCGGGGTCCCGGCGACCATAGGACGTGCTGACCCGCCAGTCGGGATGCTTGTCGGCGCGTGCAAGTTCGGTGTCCGCCTCAGCCGCCTTCGTCTCGGCATCGAGGGCCTGCAAACGCGGCAGCGATGCCAGCCCCGCCGCCAGCCCGGCACGATCCACTTCAAGCACGGGCGGATCGCCCAAGGCGTCGGCTTGGAGATCCCCGGTAAAACGCGCCAGTCTTGCCTGCGCCTTCGTGACTTCGGCGGAAAGTTCGCTGCGACGATCGCCCACTGCCGCGCGCAGCTGATCGGGTTCGAGCGCAGCACTGGGCCGCGCCGAGCCCGACGCCAGCCTCGCGGAAACCGTTTCCTGCAGGTCGCCAAGGCTTGCGTCGAGTAGCTGTAACTGTGCGAGCCGGCGTCTGGCATAGAAGAGATCGACCCAAGCGAGCGCGGTCTCGAGACGGACATTCTGTGTCTCGACCGCAACCCCTGCCTCGGCAATGCCGATCTCCGCCTGCGCGCGGGACCGCTGGGCGCGGCGCTTGGCAGGATTGGGAAACTGCTGGCTGAGACCGACGGTCGTCATGGTGAAATCGTCGCGGTTGAAGCTCCCGGCGTTGGGGCCGGAAACCGGAAATCCCTGAACACCGAGATCAAGCGTGGGATCGGGCAGGCGGCCGGCGGCAATCGCGGCCGAACGCGTGGCCTCGACCCCGGTCGCGCTTGCTTGCAGCGACGGTGCCTCGCGGGCGGCTCGCTGGAGCGCGACATCGAAGGTCAGCGGTTCGGCCAACGCAGCGCCCGGGATCACCGCGAGAAGCGGCGCCAGAACAATTATTCGCATGGGGATCTCCTGATCGGCAGAGCCAAGACCGATGCGCGAGGAAGCCCGGACAAACGGGGCGCCGGCGAAGAGGGGCAAACTCCGCCGGCGCCACGCGCCTGGCTCGCTTCTGTTTATCGGTATCGGCCAGGCAATCGCCTTAGCCGGCCGATGGCTTTGCGGTCTTGCCGCGCATGTCCATCATGCAGCCGGCAGCATCCGCCTTCATCATGGCGCAATCGCAATTGGCCATGCTCGTCTCTCTGTCCTTGACCCAGACGCGGATGCGCGAGGGCCCAGTCGACTTCGGTCCGAACGAAGGCTGGGACTTCCATTCCCAATGGCCGCCCGCGTTATCATGGGCGGAGGCAACGGATGCGGTAGCGAGGGCTGCCGCAAATGCGGCGAGCGCGATAATCGTCTTCATGTGAAATTCCTTGGTTGAACTGGTGTGGAGGCACGCTGCGAACACGAAGGTTCGCGGGCGCGCCGCTAGAGTTCAGCCAAGGCGTGCGGGTGGCTCGGGTTCCGGGCCGACATTGCGGCCGATCAGAGGCGCTGCAAGGGTGAGTCGCGGGATCTCGGCACGGTATTCCCGTGCAGCATCGGATGCGATGGGCGGTAAAAGCGCGAGTGGAACCGCGCAGCCCATCTTGGCGATACAGTCGGGCGTCATGCCCTCGCAAGGCTTTCCGGACTGCGGTTTCTGTTTCGCGAGACCCATCATTTCCGCGCATTCCGGGCTCATCTGCGCGGCAGCAACCAATTGCACAGCCCCATCGACTGGCATGACGTGCGCAAACGCTACTTCCTGTCCCAAGAGGCCAAGCAGTGCACCCAGAAGCATCAACAGGGAAAAGCGACGTTTCACAATATTTCTTTCGGCTTGTGCCTGGCCCTTGTCAATTCCCGCGCGGGACGTTGCCGCGTTTCGGCAAGGCCCGCAAGGATCGGGCAATCCGGCCTTGAATCCCCGTTACACCCTTCGGCCAGTTCCAGCAGTGTGAGCCGCATCGCTTCTAGCGCCTCCGCCTTGCGCGCGAGATCCTCGGCGTGCCCGAGCGCGATCGCCTTGACTTCGCCGCTAGCTCTTTCGCGGTCATCCCACAGGCCTAGTAGCGCTGCTATTTCATTTACCGAAAATCCGAGATCGCGGGCATTGGCAATAAAGCGCAGGCGCTCGACCGAACGCGGGGAATAATCCCGATAGCCGTTGTCGCGCCGGTTTGGCGGCGGCATCAGGCCAATAGCCTCGTAGTGGCGGATCATCCGCTGCGACACGCCCGTCACTTTCGAGAGCTGCCCGCTGTTCATGGACGTTGCTCGCCGGGGGGTGCGTGATGGCCATGATGATGCCCGCCATGGAAGAAGTGCAGCAACGGACAGGCGAACAGGAAAGCGTAGGGGAGCAGGCCGAACAGGTGTTGCCTGTGTTCCGGGTAGAACAGATAGGCTGCGATGAGAGCGGCCGAGACTGCCGCCAGTAACCAGGCCCGCTTGTTGGTCAGATTCACAGCTCGATCCTCCTCAGGCGCAGGGCATTGCCGATTACGCTGACCGAGGACAGCGCCATCGCCGCCGCCGCGAAAATGGGCGAAAGCATGAGCCCGAACAGAGGGTAGAGCGCACCCGCCGCGAGCGGGATGCCAGCGACATTATAGGCAAAGGCGAAAAACAAGTTCTGCCGGATGTTGGCCATGGTCGCGTGGCTCAGGTTGCGGGCGCGGGCGATACCGGTCAGATCGCCCTTGAGCAGCGTGACGCCCGCACTCTCGATCGCGACATCGGTGCCCGAACCCATGGCGATGCCGACATCGGCGGCGGCGAGCGCGGGGGCATCGTTCACGCCGTCGCCGGCCATGGCGACGATACGGCCCTGTTGCCTCAGGTGCTTGACGATCTCGCTCTTCTGGTCGGGCAGAACGTCGGCCTCGATGTCGGTAATGCCCAACCGCCGTGCGATAGCTTCCGCCGTGACGCGATTGTCGCCGGTCAGCATGATGACGTGGATGCCCGCTTCTCCAAGCGTCATGAGCGCGGCGGGCGTGGTCGCCTTCACCGGATCGGCGATGCCGATGGCGCCGGCCACCCTGCCATCGACACCGAGGAATATCGCGGTCGCGCCCTCTGCGCGCAGCCGATCCGCCCGCTCCGCCAATGCCGCGACCTCGATGCCCTGTTCGTCGAGGAAGCGGGCGTTGCCCGCGACAAGCCTGTGTCCGTCCACCAGCCCGGTGATCCCCTTGCCAACCGGCTGGTCGACTTCGCCGGGTTCGCTGATCGTGAGGCCCCTTGTCTCGGCAGCCTTGACCACAGCCACGGCTAGGGGGTGTTCGCTGCTGCGTTCAAGGCTGGCGGCGAGGCGCAGGACCTCGTTCACGTCGAACCCTTCGGCGGTCTCCACAGCTACCACGGCGGGTTTGCCTTCGGTGAGTGTCCCGGTCTTGTCGACGACGAGTGTGTCGACTTTTTCCATACGCTCCAGGCTTTCGGCGTTCTTGATGAGGATACCGGCTTGCGCGCCGCGCCCGACCCCGACCATGATCGACATTGGCGTGGCGAGGCCCAGCGCACAGGGGCAGGCGATGATCAGCACCGCGACCGCCGCGATCAGGCCATAACCCATCGCCGGGGACGGGCCGACCAGCGACCAGGCAACAAAGGCGATCGCCGCGACCGCGATCACCGTCGGCACGAACCATCCCGAAACCGTGTCGGCAAGGCGCTGGATCGGCGCGCGGCTGCGCTGCGCATCGGCGACCATCTGGACGATGCGCGCCAGCATGGTGTCGCGCCCGATCTTCTCGGCGCGCATCACAAGCCCGCCGGTCTGGTTGATGGTTCCGCCGATCAGCTTCGCGCCCGCCTCTTTGGTCACCGGCATGGACTCGCCGGTCACCATCGATTCATCGACCGTGCCGCGCCCATCGAGAACTTGGCCATCGACCGGCACCTTCTCGCCGGGACGGACGCGCAGGGTATCGCCAACCAGCACCTGGTCGAGAGCGATTTCCTCGTCGGATCCGTCGGAACGAACGCGGCGGGCGAGCTTGGGCGAGAGGTCGAGCAGAACGCGGATCGCGCCGCTGGTGGTTTCGCGTGCGCGCAGTTCGAGCAATTGGCCGAGCAGCACCAGCACGGTAATCACCGCTGCAGCCTCGAAATAGGTTGGGACAGCGCCATGTGCGGTCTGAAACGCCTTCGGGAAGACGCCGGGCGATAGTGCGGCCACCATGCTGTAGGCCCAGGCAACGCCGGTCCCCATGGCGATGAGAGTGAACATATTGAGATGACGGCTTTTTAACGAGGCCCAGCCACGCTCGAAGAATGGCCAGCCGGCCCAGAGAACCACAGGCGTCGCCAGCGCCATTTGCAGCCAGTTCGACAACCGAGGGTCGATAAATCGGTCGAGCCCCAACAGATGACCGCCCATTTCAAGCACCACAACGGGCAGCGTCAAAATGAGGCCGATGACGAAGCGCTGCTTCATGTCGGCAAATTCGGCAGACGGACCTTCGCCGAGCGTGGGGGTCATCGGCTCCAGCGCCATGCCGCAGATCGGACAACTGCCCGGACCCGGCCGCTGGATCTCGGGATGCATCGGGCAGGTCCAGATCGCGCCTTCAGGTGCAAGCTTGGCTCGGCGAGGCGCATCGCTCAAATATCGAGCCGGATCGGCATTGAACATGGCCAGGCAACCGGCGCTGCAGAAGTAGTGATGCGTGCCGTCGTGGACCGTGACATGCTCGGTAATCGCCGGATCGACGCTCATCCCGCAGACAGGATCGATTGCCATTCCCGGTGTCGCAGGCCCGGAATGGGCGCAGCAGCTGTGATTATGATGCGACTCGGCCATAGATTGTGCTCCTTCAGTCGCGAGCTTAATCGACCCTGACATCATGTCAGGGTCAAGACCCTTTCAACTTGCCGCTTCGAGCGGGTCGAGAGTGCCAAGCCATGCGACCAATGCGAGGATCGTCACTACTGCCGTGCCCTCTGCCAGCAGACTTCGTTTGAGACCGCTGAGCGTCGGCGCAGGATCACCATTGCCGATCGTGGCACCGAGCGCAGGGGTCAACCGCCAGCGATTGAGCGCGGCCAGCGCCAGCATTGCGGTAAACAGCAGCAGTTTGATGATCAGCAGCTTGCCATAAGGGGTAAGGGGCAACCCCGTGAAATGCGGGAAGCCCACAACTGCGAGGCAATTGATGATCCCGGTGGCCAAGATCAGGCCGACGACGAGCGCGCCAACCCGCGAAAATCGATCGAGCGCGCGGTGCACTACGGTCAGATGCATATTCGATCGGGCCGTTTCGGGCCGAAACAGCATCCACGCGAAGGCAGCGATTCCGCCAATCCAGGCCGAAGCCGCGAGCATATGGACGATGTCACTGAGGCGATGGACCGTCCCGATCCAGCCTTCGGTTGCACCGGCATGCCCGGTCCAGACGAGAGTGGCGATGGCAACCGCAGTTGTAGCCAGCAAGACAAAGTGTGCGGCCGTTGGCCAGCGGCGAAGCGCAATTGCTGCGGCCACGGCAGCCATCATCGCTGTCATCCGGACGATCCATGCCGTGCCGATTGCGGTCCCGCTGACGATCTCACGCATCGTTTCGCGATCGACGGACAGGAGGCTCGAACCCGTCATTGATGCGACAAGTGCAAGCATTCCAAGTCCGGTCAGAACAAGACCTGCAAGAGTTAGAGCGAGTGCGGGACGTGCCAAGGGCAGCAAGCCGAGGCTGCGCCCTTTGCGGTTCAAGGCGTAGAGCGTGAAGGCAGTCAGGCCCGCCAGCACCATCAGGACGGCATAAAGCGCGAACCGGATGACGATGACGGGCAGGTTTTCCATGATGGCTAGCGCACGGTGAAGGTGAAGTTGCCACTCATGCGGTGCGTGTCCGCGCCCGCTGCCGCCCACGTCACGCGGTAGGTGCCGACTGTGAGCCCGCGTCGTAGCTGCAGTGTCATCGACTTGCGGTCCTTGCCCATTTGCGCGGTGAAGCCGGTGATTGGCATCGGCGCGTGGCTGGCCATGCCTGGCATGCCGGTCATCGCGATCTCGGCGCGTGCTGTGGCGCCGATGACGGCTTCGTTGAAGCGAAGTTCGATCCTGGTCGGAGCGGCGACTGTGGCATTGGCGGCGGGGCTCGATGAAACGAGTTGGGTATGAGCGGCAGCGATCTGCGGGGCAGCAAGCCCCAGTGCCGCGGCGGCGAGGGCAAGACTTGGCAGGCGCATCTACAATCTCCTTGGGCTGCGTGTCGTAAGGCAATACGCAGCGCAAATCCTGGCCCCTCGAAATTTGTTGCAGGAATTTCTTTGAGGGATGAGGCGCCCGTCCGCGTATAGGAAGTGAAGACATGAGGAGATTGTCCGTGCCCGACCTTGATCAGGCGCTTCACCGCCTTGGCGCATTGCCGGTTCCGTCCAAGCTGGCCGCGATCGACGATGCCGTGTTCGTCGGCCTTGCGCAGAGCCGCCGGGAAGCAGTAGCTGCCCCTCGCCTGCTAGGGTTTGCCGCTGCGCTTGCATTGGTCCTCGGGGTGGCCGGTGGCGGGCTAGTCGGCGGAGAGCCTGCCGTCGCGCAGCCGATGTCGCCCTTCGTGCCCAACAACCCGCTGGCACCATCGACCCTGCTGGCGGTTCATCCGTGAGCTGGGGCAAGCGTCTGGCGCTGATCGCACTTGTCGCCTTTCTGGCGGCTTTGGGCGGCACTTATGCGGGTCGGGCCATCTTTGCGCCGCAACGGCAGAGCGAGACCGAACTTCATGCGCTCCTGCACAAGGAGTTGAGCCTTGATGCCACCCAGGCAGCGAAGATCGAGGCCATCGAGCAGCGGTTCGCGGTTCGCCGCAGGGCGCTTGAACTCGAGATGCGGGCGGCAAACGCCCATCTCGCCGCCGCGATGCAGGCCGAGCATGGCTATGGACCGGAAGTCACCGCGGCGATCGATCACACCCATCAAGTCATGGGCGAGATGCAGAAGGAGACGCTTCAGCATCTCTTTGCCATGCGTGCCGTCCTCAAACCCGCTCAGGCGGCGAAGTTCGACAGTACCGTGGTCAAGGCCCTTTCGCCTGAAGTTCCGGCTCCCGAAGCGCAGTGAGTCTGCCGCTGTCCGATGGCAGCGATGCGGAACTCGCGGTGCTGGCGCTTGGCGGCAGGCAGGATGCCTATCGCGAGCTGCTGGCGCGACACCGGGAATCAGTATTTCGTCTGGTCCGTGCGACAACCGGCGATCCGCACGAGGCGCTCGACATTACGCAGGACACCTTCATCGCGGCCTTTGCAGCTCTGGGGCGCTACGATCGGGAGCGGCCCTTCGCAGTCTGGCTCAAGAGAATTGCGCTCAACAAATGCCGCGACTGGGTTCGGCGGCGCAGGGTGCGGTCCTTCTTTACACGCGCTGCGCCACTGGATGACTCGTTCAATATCTCCGACGATGCTGTTCCCGCCGATGTTCAAGCTGCGGACAAGGCAGAACTGGCTCGGGTGACCGCCGCCATTTCTCGGCTGCCCGCGCGTTTGCGCGAGGCGCTCGTGTTGCGAACTGTGGATGGGCTGAGCCAGACCGAGACCGCACAAGTGCTCTCCGTCAGCGAGAAGACGGTCGAGACCAGGCTCTATCGAGCCCGCACGAAATTAAAGGCGTTGCTCGGCGAATAATGTCGTCAGGAAAATTTTGAGGGGCCGGACGCGGTGCTGCGTATGGGCTTGTGACAGTTTCACAATCTCATCCGGATTACCCATGCCTGCAATCCCGTTCGATCGTCGCACCCTGATCCGTTCCGCCGCATGGGGTTGTGGTGGTTTCGCCCTCTCGTCGGCTCTGCCCGCATGGGCGCGCAGCGGAACACCCGGTCTCGCCGGACCAATGGCGACAATTTCGGGAGAGGACATCGCCCTTTCGATCGGCCACGCGATGATCGGCATCGGCGGCCGTGAAGGCCATGCCGTCGGGATCAACGGCGCTACCCCCGGCCCCGTCATCCGGCTGAAGGAAGGCCAGAGGGTTCGCCTTGCGGTGACCAATACGCTGGCTGAGGAAAGCTCGATCCACTGGCACGGCCTGCTGGTTCCGTTCCAGATGGACGGCGTTGCGGGGGTGAGCTTCCCGGGAATCAAGGCGGGACAGGCCTTCACTTACGAGTTCCCGGTGCGCCAGTCCGGCACCTACTGGTATCACAGCCATTCGGGCATGCAGGAAGCCATGGGCATGTATGGCGCCATCGTCATCGATCCGGCCGGCCCCGATCCCGCCCGCTATGATCGTGAGCATGTGATCCTGCTCGCTGACTGGAGCTTCACCCATCCACATGAGTTGCTGCGCAAGCTGAAGGCGCAGGGCGGTTATTTCAACATGCAGAAGCAGACCCTGTCCGACCTGCTGGCAGGCAAGGAGCAATCCGCTTCCGAACGGCGCATGTGGGCGAAGATGCGGATGGACCCGACCGACATCTCGGATGTCACGGGCTCGACCTATCACTACCTGGTCAATGGCCACGACTGCACGGCCAACTGGACCGGTCTGTTCACGCCGGGTGAACGCGTGCGCCTGCGGATCATCAATGCTTCGGCGATGACCAACTTCAACGTGCGGATACCGGGCCTGCCGATGACGGTGGTCGCCGCCGACGGGCAGAACGTGCAGCCCGTCGAGACCGACGAGTTCCAGATCGGCATCGCCGAGACCTACGACGTGATCGTCCAGCCTTCGGCGGACATGGCCTATGGCTTCATTGCCGAGGCGATCGACCGTTCAGGCCAGGTCCGCGCGACTCTGGCACCGCGCCTCGGCATGGTCGCGCCGATCCCTGTCATTCGCGAACGCCCGCTGCTCACCATGAAGGACATGGGCATGGGCGAGGTGGACATGTCCGGCGGTGGCCATTCAGGACACGGCGCGGCAGCACCCGCCGCTGACCCGATGCCGGGCATGGATATGTCGGGCAGTGGCGACATGTCCGGAATGGACATGAGTGGCGGTTCCATGAACATGCGAGATCCTTCGGTCGCGCCGCAGGTCAAGCTCGGTCCGGGGGTCGCGACCCTGTCGCCGATGCCGATGGACCGGACCGGCGAGCGCCCTACAGGCCTCGAAAAAGTCGATCACCGCGTCCTGACCTACCACGACCTTAGGTCGCTGGCCCCCAATGCCGACACCCGCACGCCATCGCGCGAGATCGACCTGCATCTTACCGCCAACATGGAGCGCTACATGTGGTCCTTCGACGGCGAAAAGTTCAGCGAGAATACTGAACCGATCCCCTTCCGGCATATGGAACGGGTGCGCGTCAACCTCATCAACGACACGATGATGCCGCACCCGATCCACCTCCACGGGCATTTCTTCGAGCTTGTGACTGGCAATCCAGGCCATCACCCGATGAAGCACACGGTCAACGTGCTGCCCGGTGGCAAGGTCTCGTTCGACTTGACTGCGGACGGGCTCGGCGACTGGGCGTTCCATTGCCACATGCTGCTCCATATGATGTCCGGCATGTTTCGCGTCGTGACCGTGCGCCATGAGGAGGACGCGGCATGAGAACGATCCTGCTCAGCACTGCCGCTGCGCTGCTGACTGTGCCCGGTATCGCCGCGGCACAGTCTTCCATGCCGGGCATGGACATGAAGGGCGTTCCGCAACCGTCAGACTCCGCTCCGCCCAAGGCGCCAGCTGATGCGCACGCCGGACATTCAACGCCTGAGGCGCCTGCACCAGCGCCTAACAAGGCCGATCCGGACGCGGCGCATGATACGACCTCCAAACCCTCCAGTGTAGAGGCGATGGATCATTCGGGTCATGACATGGCCGGAATGGCAGACATGCCCGCTCATGGAACGGAAATCGGCACCGCTCCGGCCCCGGCCCCGCCAGCCGATCATGCTGCCGACGCGGTGTTCGATCCGGCCGAGATGGCCCGATCGCGCGAAGCGTTGCGCCGAGAGAATGGCGCATTCACAGGCTCGATGGTGCTGTTCGACCTTGCCGAATATCAGGCGCGCAAGGGCGGCGATGGCTATCGCTGGGAGGGCGAGGCGTGGTTCGGCGGCGACATCGATCGCCTGCTGATCAAGACCGAAGGCGAAGGCACCTTTGGCAAGCCGATCGAAGACTTCGAGGTCCAGGCGCTCTATTCGCGGGCAATCTCGCCGTTCTGGAATGCGCAGGTCGGCGTGCGCCATGACATTGTCCCCAATCCCTCGCGGACTTATGCCGTCATCGGCGTTGAAGGCATCGCGCCCTATTGGTTCCATGTGACAGGACAGGTGTTCCTGTCCAACAAGGGTGATGTCCGGGCGCGATTGGAAGGCAGCTACGATGAGCGCATTACCCAGCGGCTCATTCTCCAGCCCCGGGTCGAGTTCAATTTCTCCGCACAGGATATTCCCGCAATCGGCATGGGCTCGGGGCTTTCGGACTTAGAGCTGGGTGCCCGGTTGCGCTATGAAATCCGTAAGGAATTCGCGCCCTATGTTGGTGTCGAATGGGTGAAAAAGACCGGCAATAGCGCCCGGTTTGCGAGGGCAGTCGGCGAAGATCCCGATGTCGTCAATTTAGTGGCGGGCATCCGGTTCTGGTTCTGAGAGGCCGTAACCAGCGCCTCTACCTGCTCGCGAGCAGGACACACTGTGGCTGGCTCTCGTGATCGGCGTGCGGACGCGCGCCTGCAAGTCGCCGCGGTTCAGCGCTTTGGAGTTCTTTTTCCAAGCAAGAGCATGGAAAGCGCTGCTGCCGCGAACGCCGCACCGGTAGCAAAAGTCACGCTCATCCCGAATTGATTCCATAGCAACCCGGCCAGGACACTTGCGACGAGCATGGCAATACCCGTTGCCAGATTGAACAGGCCGAACGCCGAGCCTCTCAATTCCGGAGGCGCACGCTCGGCCACGAGCTTTGCCATCAAGCCTTGGGTCAGCGCCATATGCAGACCCCAGAGCGCGATGCCGATGAAAGCGCCCAGCAATCCCGGTACAAGGGCAAGGAGCAGATCGGCGAGGATCAGGCAAGCAAGCCCCCATCCCAGCAAAGTGCGAGCCGAAAGCCGGTCCGAAGCAATGCCGGCCGGATAGGCACCAGCAGCGTAAACGATGTTCATGACGACGAGGACTGCTGGTGCAAATGTCAGGGGAAGTCCTTCAGCTGACGCCTTGAGTATTAGGAATGCTTCGCTGAACCGGGCAAGTGTGAACACAGATCCAAGCGCAGTCACTCGCCAGAACGGGCTCTCGAGTAGCCTCAAGTCGACGAGCGTGATTGGTGGCCGGTTCGGCATAGCCTGTTCATGACCGCACCGGTCCTCAACTCCGAAAATCACAAGCAGGACGGCAAGTATGGCGGGTACCACCGCGATCCAGAAGACAAGCCGAATATCATCGCTCAATGCTGCCATCAGCCCGATGGCGAGAAGCGGACCAGCGAAGGCTCCGACAGTGTCGAGCGACTGGCGCAGGCCGAAGGCCCGCCCGTGAATGGCTTCAGGCGTGACGTCGGCAACCAGCGCATCACGCGGGGCGCCCCGCAGACCCTTGCCGATCCTGTCCGCGAAACGTGAGGCGAGAACCACTGCAGCCGACCCGGCAAGGGCAAAAAGCGGTTTGGAGAGCGCGCCCAGCCCATAGCCCAAAAGGATCAGCGGCTTTCGTCGGCCCATCCGATCCGAGATATAGCCCGAGAACACCTTGCTAATGGAGGCGGTCGCTTCGGCAATTCCATCTATCAGTCCGACCATGACGACGCTCACACCGAGTGTGGTCGTGAGGAACAGCGGCAACAATGCGTGAATGATCTCGGACGACAGGTCCATGAACAGGCTGACAAGGCCGAGCGCCCAGACTGTGCGGGGAACCTTATCCACGTGGGCGCGGCGCCAGGGTTTCGATGATCTTGCAGTCGGCTACCGTCCCGTGGCTGCATGAACCGATTACGCGCGCAAGTTCAGCGCGCAGGGCCGTCAGGTCAGCGATCTTTCGGTCGATCTCAGCCAGGTGGACACGGGCGATACGGTCGACTGCTTCGCAGGATTGATCGACGTCGTCGGCAAGCGTGAGCAACTCGCGTACTGCATCCAGCGGAAAGCCAAGAGTCCGGCTGCGACGAATGAATGCCAACCGCTGTGTATCTGCATCGCGATAGATACGCCGCCCCGAAGCGCTGCGTTCGGCCTGGGGCAACAACCCGCTCTCTTCATAGAAGCGGATCGTATTTACCTTGGTTCCCGTCAGCCGGGCCAGGTCGCCGATTGCTAGATGTGGCGCCTCTGTCACCCTCGATCTCCATGTTGCGATTGATTCGCAAAAATCGCTTGCTCCTACAGTTACTGGAGGTTGTATCGGAAGTCCATGAACCTCGCCGAATCAAGTAAATCCGGGCTAAATCGCGTGATTGCCGCGCGAGGCTTACTGCCGATCCTCTTGGCTTTCCTGACGATAGCGCTTGGCCTGACGCAACCTGCCTACGCCAAGGCAAGCGATGACGATGTGCAAACCGCGTGGCGGTTGCTCGACTATGTGGCGGTCGATTACCGGGGTGCGGTTGCCGCTGGTCAGGTCAAGAGCGCATCCGAATATGCGGAGATGACCGAGTTTTCGGTGACGGTTGAAGCCAAGATTGCGGCCCTTCCGGTTACAACCAATCGCGCCAGCCTGATCGCCGAGGTCAGGGCGTTCCGGGCAATGGTTGCCCGGAAAGCAGCGCCCGATGATGTAGCGAAAGCCGCGCGGGCGCTTGGCAGCCATTTGCTGACTGCATATCCCGTGCCGCTCGCACCGACCAAAACGCCCGATCTTGAGCGTGGCGCGGCGCTCTACGCCGACAATTGCGCGAGTTGCCACGGCCTGAATGGCGATGGCCATGGCCCCGATGCTGCCAAACTGAACCCAGCACCCGTTGCTTTCCGCAATGCAGACCGCGCCCGCGAGCGCAGCCCATTTGCCCTCTATCAGGTGATTGGTCAGGGCCTCGACGGGACAGCGATGCGCAGCTTTTCCGAACTTCCGTCGCAAGATCGCTGGGCGCTCGCCTTCTATGCTGGCCGTTTTGCTTTCGGAGAGAGCGAAAAAGGCGAGCAGCTTTGGAAATCTGATCCTGCCTTGCGTAGCCGCGTTCCAAGCCTTGCGGCTCTCGCCGGATTGACCCCTGCAACGCTTGGGCAGCAAATCGGGCAGGACAAAGCTGACGCGGTATTGGCCTACTTGCGTGCGCATCCAGAAGCGGTGACAGCGGTGAGGGCCGGATCATTGACGGTCGCGCATGAGAAATTACAGGCGAGCGTTAGGGCCTATGAGGCGGGCGACCGGGAAGCGGCCAAGAAACTGGCACTTTCGGCCTATCTCGATGGATTTGAACCTGTGGAACCCGCCCTTGCGGCCCGCGATGCGACACTGATGGGCCGGATCGAAGCCGAGATGGGCAATCTGCGCGCGATGATCGGTCGCGGCGAGCCTGTTGCCGCAGTCAAGGATCAGGTCGCTGTTCTCGATACACTGTTCAGTGATGCCGAAGAGGTGCTGTCGCCTGACGCCGCCAGCACAGCATCCACATTTATCGGTGCCTTCACCATCCTGCTGCGCGAAGGACTGGAGGCATTGCTGATCGTCGTTGCGATGATCGCTTTCTTGCGAAAGGCGGATCGCGGGGAAATGGTCCGCCATGTCCATAGCGGCTGGGTAGCGGCCCTCATTGCCGGCGGCGTCACCTGGGCGATCGCTACCTTCTTCATCGGCATCAGCGGCGCGAGCCGCGAGCTGACCGAGGGCTTCGGCTCCTTGTTCGCGGCCATCGTCCTGGTATCGGTGGGTATCTGGATGCACGGCAAATCTCAGGCAGGCGAATGGCAGCGTTATATCGATGAGACGCTGGGCAAGGCCTTGTCGCGCAGCTCGGCATGGTTTCTGTTCGGCCTCGCCTTCATTGTCGTTTACCGCGAGGTATTCGAGACGATCCTGTTTTATGCGGCCCTCACTGCGCGAGGGAGCGGTGCAGTCATTCTTACTGGTGCAGTCACCGCCATTTCCTTGCTCGGGATCATAGCGTGGGTGATGCTGCGGTTCAGCGCCAAGCTGCCGGTAAGCGAGTTCTTCAAATATAGCTCCGCCCTCATTGCCGTCCTCGCGATCGTGCTGGCGGGCAAGGGTGTGGCCGCGTTGCAGGAGGCCGGGATGATCGACATCGCGCCGCTTGCCCAAATCCCGCGCATACCGGTGCTGGGCTTGTTCCCGACGTGGGAATCCGTGGGCGCGCAGCTTTTGACGGTTGCGATCGTCGTGTTGGGTGGCTGGTACAACGAGCGGCTTGCCAGACGGTCGGGTGCTGCATGACTTGGAGAGCAAATCATGGCTGACGATTGCTGCGCCAGCGCATGCGGAAGCAAGACCACGCTCAACGATCCGCGCTGGCGCAAGATTTTGTGGATCGCGCTGGTCCTGAATGCGGCGATGTTCGCGCTTGAGATCGTGGTGGGCCTGCTCGCCCATTCGCGCTCGCTCCAAGCCGACGCCCTCGATTTTCTCGGCGATGCCGCCAACTATGCAATCAGCCTCGGCGTTGCGGGCCTGGCGCTGCAATGGCGGGCGCGAACGGCCCTGATCAAAGGGGGCACCATCCTGATCTTCGGAATTGGTGTGCTCGGCTCAGCTCTTTGGGGTCTGGTCCACGGAGCAACGCCAGATCCAATTGCGATGGGCGCGGTCGGCTCTCTTGCCCTGCTGGTCAACGCTTCGGTTGCGCTGATGCTCTACCGCTACAGGACAGGCGATGCGAATATGCGCTCGGTATGGATCTGTTCGCGAAACGACGCGATCAATAACCTGCTGGTTATCGGCGCCGGACTTGCGGTGCTTTGGTCAGGCAGCGGGCTACCCGATCTGATCGTCGCTTTCATCATGGCGACGCTCGGGATCAGTGGGGGCTGGCAGATCGTTCGGCAATCGCTGCAAGAGTTGAAAGATCGAAATGTGCCCGAAGCCGTGCGCGGCTGAAGGTGCGTCGGGAATCGTGCTGTCTGAGGCTACATTGCAGGGAGGATCCTTCTATCCTAGACGCCGCGGCGTGAATCGTCGGTTGATTGCATTTCTGGTTCAGATGGCTCACGCGCAAATCTACTGGTAGTCAGAGCAACTGCACGCAACCTCAAGGAAAGCTTCAGTGTCGGCTATACCGTGATCCAGATCCAAACCGAACCGGGGGCGAGTGCGCGCTCGAACCCGACGATGGCGTCCAGGCACCCCTATCCCGATTTTCCGAGCCATCTCCGAGTTTTTCTGCATTGGCTGAACCACCTATTTCAAGCTGATCGGCAAACCCGCCGCGATGAAGATCGCGGAATCAACCGCTCTAGCCACCTCCTGATTGATCTTGCCCGCAACATCGCGAAATCTTCTAGCAAGGGCGTTGTCGGGTACAATGCCCAGACCCACTTCGTTGGCGACCAGAATGACCGGCCCCCGCGCGCTTAAAACCGCATGCACCAGCCCTTCCGTGGCGGCAGCCGTATCGCGTTCCGCCAGCAGCAGGTTGGAAGCCCACAGCGTCAGGCAATCGACCAGCACCACCGTTTCGGGCGTACTATATGACGTGATCGCCTCCGCCAGTTCCAGCGGGGCCTCGACGGTTGACCAGCGCGGACCGCGATCAACGCGGTGCAGCGCGATCCGCTCGCGCATCTCGTCATCGAAGGCCTGAGCGGTCGCCAGATAGACCAGTTCACCTGTCAGGATTTCGGCCCGGCCTTGGGCAAAGCGGCTCTTCCCCGAACGCGCCCCGCCCAGCACCAGCAAGTGACCGATAGCCCCGCTCACGCTCTGCCTCCCGCCATGGAAAGCGCCACCAGCGCGTCAATATCGAGATGCTCCTCCAGCGCGGTTGCGATATCGTCCAGTGCCGCCTCGACAGAGGCGCCATAGTCCACGCCTCCGGCTTCTACGTCTATGCGCGACAACAGTGCCCGGCGCAGCTCCGCATCGGCCAGCAGGCCGTGGACATAGGAACCAAACACCGTTCCGCCCGCATTTATCGCGCCCTCGCGTCGGCCATCAGCGAACACGGCGAAAGGCCGCTCCGTATCCGGTCCGCCGGTTCGCCCCATGTGCATTTCATACCCCTGAAAAGGCGCGCCCATTGCCATCCCGCTGACCGGGCGCAGCGCCTTGTCTGCGTGCAAGGTTGTTTCGACATCCAGCAGGCCGAGGCCGCGGGCGACGCTGGCCGGGCCTTCCAGTCCATCAGGATCGGCGATGCTGTTGCCGAGCATCTGGTAACCACCACAAAGCCCCAGGATCAGCCCGCCACGCCGGTAATGTCCGAGAATATCGATGTCCCAGCCTTCTGCGCGCAGAGCGGCCAAATCAGCAATGGTTGCCTTCGATCCAGGCAGGATGATCAGCGCAGCCTCTGCCGGGATCGGCTGGCCGGGCGGGACCATGCGCAGTTCAAGCGCCTCTTCGAGTTTCAGCGGATCGAGGTCATCAAAATTGGATATGCGCGGCAGGATCGGACAGGCGATCAACTTGCTGCCCCCCGCACGCGCCTTGCCGCGCTCCAGTACCACGGCATCTTCGCTGGGGAGCCGCGCTGTTGCGCTCAACCATGGGACAATGCCGAAGCCGCGCCAGCCTGACAGGCTTTCGATTTGGGCGTAGCCATCGGCGAACAAGGCGGGATCGCCCCGGAACTTGTTGATGATGAAACCCTGGATCATCGCCGCGTCGGCTGGGTGGATAATCGTCTTCGTGCCGACGATGGCGGCAATGACTCCGCCGCGATCGATATCGCCGACCAGGACGACCGGAACACCAGCCGCTCGCGCAAATCCCATGTTGGCGATGTCGCCGGCGCGAAGGTTGATTTCCGCAGGAGAGCCGGCACCCTCGACCACGACGATGTCGCACGCCCGGCGAAGCCGGTCATAGCTGGCCAGAACGTCGCCCAGCAACGCGCCCCGTGCCTGCCGGAAATTGCCCGCGCCCAATGTGCCCCGCACCCGGCCATGCACGATCAGTTGCGATGTGCGGTCGGCCTGCGGTTTCAGCAGCACCGGGTTCATGTCGGTATGCGGTTCAACCTCGCACGCTATCGCCTGCAAGGCCTGCGCCCGCCCGATCTCGCCGCCGTCGCTGGTGACAGCCGCATTGTTCGACATGTTCTGCGGCTTGAACGGCAAGACCCGCAAACCCCGCTGCACCAAGGCGCGGCACAGCCCCGCCACCAGCACGGATTTGCCCACATCAGAGCCGGTGCCCTGAAGCATTATAGCGCCCACGCCATACCTCCTGCAATTCCGGCCGCCATCAACCACAGACACAGACAGGCACGTGCGTAGATGCCCAACCCGCGCCGAATATCCTGTGGCCCAGCTGGACGGTCTCCCTCCCCAATCCAGAGCTTGTCCGAAAGAATCCCGTCATAGGCGATAGGCCCCGCCAGACGCAGCCCCAACACCCCGGCCATTGCCGCCTCGGGCCAGCCCGCATTGGGCGAGGCGTGCTTGGACGCATCGCGCCACAATATCCGCCAGCCACCCCCACCGCACAGGCAGATCAGCAATCCCGACAGGCGCGCTGGCACGAGGTTCATCGCATCGTCGGTGCGGGCCGCAGCCCCGCCATAGGCGCGCCATCGCTCCTCGCGGTGCCCAATCATGCTGTCGGCAGTGTTGATCGCCTTATAGGCCCAGATACCGGGCAAGCCCAGCACCAGCAGCCAGAACAACGGCGCGACCACCCCGTCGCAGAAACTTTCCGCCAGACTCTCGATCGCCGCGCGGGCAACACCCGCTTCATCAAGCGCCGCCGTATCACGGCCAACGATCATGCCGACTGCGGCGCGCGCGGCGGGCAGATCCTGCCGCTCCAGCGCCTCGGCTACGGGTCGGACATGGTCGTACAGGCTGCGCTGCGCCAGACCCGGCCAGGCCAGCACAGCGATCAGGGGCCAGGCCCAAGGCCCGACGATAGCCACGAGCAGACTTTGCAGCACCCAGCCAGCACCGCCCGCCACACCCAGCAGGATCAGGACGGTGACCACCCCGGCCATGCGCCGCTGTCCATCGGAACGCGAGGGGACATTCCAGCGCCGTTCCAGCGCGGCGATAATCCGCGCAAAGATGCCCACCGGATGGCCGATCCGGCGATACAGTGGCTGAGGCCAACCCACCGCTGCATCAAGCGCCAAGGCCAGCAAAGCGACCGGCTCAATCATCAGCCAGCGCCGCATCGAGGCGATCCAGCGCCTCACGGTCGGCGGGCAGGCCCAGGCGCAGCCAGCGTGGATCGTAATCGAACGGCCGCGTCAGGATGGCATGGCGCGCAAGGCGTTCGAACAGCGCGGCGGCATCGGCCGTTTCGATCAGCCGGAACAGCGGGCAATCTCCCACCGCGCTGAAGCCGCGCCGTGCCAGCACCGCGTCCAGCGCGTGCGCCTGTTCGCGCAAGGCAACCCGCATGGCGGCAATCCAGTCCGCATCCCGATAGGCCGCTGGGCCGATGGCCAGCGCCGCCGCCGATAGCGGCCAACTGCCCAGCCGCTGACGATATTGCGCGATCACCCCGCGCGGGCCCAACACAAAGCCGAGCCGTACCCCGGCCAGGCCGAAGAACTTGCCGAATGAGCGGAAGATAATCAGCCGCTGTTCGTCCTGCACATGGGCGGCAAGGCTGCTGTGCGGGGTCGCATCGGCAAAGGCTTCGTCCACGACCAGCCACGCTGCGCTGTCGCGCCGCGCCTCCAGCCACCCAATCAGGGTGGCAGGCGGCATGATCCGGCCATCGGGGTTATTGGGATTGGCAAGGATCAGGGTCGCTTCCTCTGTCCCCGCCAATTCGGTCAGGGCTACGGGGCGGCTGCGGGGAATCATTTCGCCATGGGTGCGATAGCTGGGCTGGGCGTGGATGGCAGCGCCGGACAGGATATCGCCCAGCATGCGCAAGCCGATCTCCGTGCCCGGAACAGCGCAGACATGGGCAGGGTCCGCGCCGAAACAGGCGGCGGCGGCGGCCTCCAGATCGTTCAGCGCGCCTGCATCGGGCAGCGCCTGCCAGTCCACCGCCAGATTGTCCGCGCCGGGCCAGCCATGCGGATTGATGCCGGTGGACAGGTCGATCCACGGCGCATTGGCCATGCCGAACTGCGCCATGGCATCGGCCAATCTGCCGCCGTGAAAACTGAAGCTGTTCATGCCGTGAGTATCCATAGGCCGGTGATCGTCAAGCTGAGCAGCAAGCCGGTTTCGATCAGTTCGATGCCTGCGCCATGGCCATCGCCGGAAATCCCGCCCAACGCGCGGCGCACGTGCCAGCCCCACCACAGAACGAGTAATGGCGTGATGAGCAGCGCCGGCGTGAACCACGCCGCCGCAGCCAGCGCGGCGGCCCAGATTGCAAGATCGATCGGGCCGATGGCGGAACGGAATCGTGCCGCCAGCCCCTGATGCAGCGGCATCAGCCACCACGTCCACGCCAGCGGGCCGATACGCGCGGCAAACGGCACCAGTCCCAGCGCGCCAAACGCCCGTGCATCCACCAGCATATCCAGCAGCACCAACTTGCTCAGCAGTTGCAGCACAATCGCGACCACGCCAAAACTGCCGACGTGGGGATCGGCAAGGACGGCCAGCAGCTTGTCGCGGTCCTTATGCGCCGCGCCGCAGGCATCGGCGAGGTCGGACAGACCATCAAGATGCAGCGCGCCTGTCACGCCCACCCAGACGATCAGCGCGGCCAATGCGCCCAGCCAGTGATCGACCAGCGCGCCTGCCCATGCGGCGCCCGCAACCGCTGCACCAATCACCAGACCCGCAGCGGGAAACCAGCGCATCGACCGGGCAAACGCGGCATCATCCACGACGATTGTCCGCAGTGGAGCTGGCATCGGCAGCCGTGTCAGGAATTGCAGGGCGATGATGAAGCCCCTCACGGATAAAGCCCCGCGATCTGTGCCGTGGGGGTTGCTCCGGGCCAGACGCGCAACGTCAGCAGGCAATTATAGGGCAGGTCAACGGCCCATGACTGGCGCATGTCAAACCCGCATAGCACCGCCAGGGCGGCGCGCATCGCGCCAGCGTGGGTAACGATCAGCGTCGGTCGCGCGGCCAGATCGCCAATCGCGGCGGACACACGGTCCACCAGCGCGGACAAGCGTTCTCCGCCGGGCGGGGTATGGCCATCGGGATCGTCCCAGAACCGCGCCAGCGCCGCGCCTTCGACATCGCCCGGTGCCATCCCGTCCCAAGCGCCAAAGTCCAGCTCGCGCCAGCGGGGATCGATTGACAGCGGCACGCCGGTCGCCAGCCCGATGGCCTCGCCCGCCAACCGCGCGCGGGACAGGTCGGAGGCCATCAGCACTTCGGCCGCCAGATCGCGCGCCTGATCGACGCAGGCCGCGATACCTGTGGCAGTGGGCAGCGCATCGGTGCGACCGATCAGCCGCCCCGCGCCGTCCGGTTCGCCGTGGCGCAGGAGGTAAAGTGGAAAGCTGCTCACAGGCCGTCTGCCACCCCGGCCTCGGCAAATGTCGCCATACCATTGTGCGTGGCCAGCGCTGCCCGGATTACCGACACCGCCAGCGCCGCACCGCTGCCTTCGCCCAATCGCATGCCAAGCGACAGCAGGGGATCAAGGCCCAGATGCCCGAACAAGCGGATATGCCCCGGTTCAGCCGAACAATGGCCCGCCAGGCAATGATCAGTGATCGCCGGAACGGCGGCGGCAAGCGGCGCCAGCGCGGCGCAGCTGATGAACCCGTCCAGCACCACCGGAATACGCAGGCGGCGCGCCTCCAGCACGGCCCCGGCAATCGCTGCGATTTCGCGCCCGCCCAACCGGCGCAGGATTTCAAACGGGGTGTGCGGCGCATCGGCGTGAAGGGCCAGTGCCTGTTCCACCACCGCCACCTTGCGCGCGATTCCGCCCGCATCAACCCCCGTGCCCGGCCCGACCCATAAAGCGGGCGCGCCGCCATAGCTGCGCGCGCAGAGCGCGGCGGCGGCGGTCGAATTGCCAATGCCCATTTCGCCGACGACCAGCAGGTGCAGCCCTGGCTCCACCACTGCTGCTCCGGCGGACAATGCGGCAAGGCACTCCGCCTCGTCCATTGCCGCAGCCGTGGTGAAGTCCGCCGTGGGCCGGTCGAGATCGAGCGCGATGACCTTAAGATCCAACCCGGCCGCCCCGGCCAGTGCGTTGATCGCCGCGCCCCCCGCCGCAAAATTGCCGACCATCGCGGCGGTCACGCTGGCGGGAAAGGCGCTGACCCCGTGGACGACGAAACCATGATTTCCGGCAAAGATCGCCGCGCGGCCCTGTTCGATCACCGGCTGCACCGTGCCCTGCCATCCGGCCATAAACACCGCGATGTCTTCCAGCCGCCCCAGCGATCCGGCCGGTTTGGTCAGGCTGGCCTGCCGCGCACGCGCCGCGGCGATAGCGTCCGCATCGGCCATGGGCAAGCGCCCAAGGGCCGATTCAAATGCGACCAGCGTGGCAAACCGGCTCATTCCGCGACGAAGCCTTGCGGCGGGGTGCGGGTGATGAAATGGCCCTTCACGCCTTGCGGCCATTGCTTGAACGGCACCCGACCATGTTCACTGGCAGCATAGTGGACGGCATAGTCCAGAATGGCCGTGGCGGCGTCCTCGTCCGGCGTGAACCGGCCCAAAACGTAGCCGACCTTGCCCGGCGCGCGCAGGTGGATGGTGCAGAAATCGGTGCAGGCAAACAGGCAGGGCATTTCCTGCACGGCGACCCCGGCATAGCGCGAGTCGCTCTGCTGAACCGAGCGCAGCGCGGCAACAAGTTGCGCGCCGCCGCGCATTCCGGCGGCGTCCTCACGCGCATCGGCACTGTGGCGGCAGGTGTTGCAGGCCACGATAGCGGGGCCGTCCTCCACGGGTATCAGCATGGTTTTCTGGTCCTTTGATTGAAAATCATCGTTCGAACACCCGGTCGGCCCACGGCTCACGCTGCTGCCAGCCGCGCTGTTCCAGTTCGGGGGTATCGGACGTGTCTGCCGGGTAACCGATGCACAGCAGAGCGATCAGCGACCAGGTGGCGGGAACGTCGAGCAGGGCATGGACCGCCGGTGGATCAACGATCGACACCCAGCCAAGGCCAAGCCCGCGCAGCCGCGCCGCCAGCCACAGATTGTGGATCGCCAGCACGCACGAATAGCGCAACATTTCGGGCATGGTGGCAATGCCAAGGCCGTGCCCCGCCTCGGGCTGTTCGTCACAGAACACCGCGATCAGTTCGGGCGCCTCACGCAAGCCGTGCAGCTTGAGCGACAGGTAGTGATCGTACCGCGCCTGCCCGGCATAGCGCTCTGCCGCATGGGCGCTTTGCCCATCGGCATGCGCGGCCAGCGCCTCCCGTATGTCCGGCGTCCGCACGCGCACAAAGCGCCACGGCTGGGCATTGCCGACCGACGGCGCCATCGCGGCGCAGGCCAGCAGCGCACACATGTCTGCTTCGCCAACGGCGCGGCGGTCGAAATGCCGCACATCGCGCCGCCAGCGCAGCAATTGCGTGAATTGCTCCGCAAATTCCGCGTAGAACAGAGGCGGGGCGTCGCTCAGAACTCAATCCCCGCCTGCGCCTTCACACCTGAACGGAAGGGGTGCTTGACCATGGTCATCTCGGTGACGAGGTCGGCCACCTCGATAAGCGCGTCGGGGGCATTGCGGCCCGTGACGATAACATGCTTCATCGCGTCGCGCGCGGTCAGCACCGCTACCACTTCATCGACCGGCAGATAGTCATACCGCAGCACGATGTTCAGTTCGTCGGCCAGCACCATGTGATAGCTGGGGTCAGCGATCATGCGCTTGACCTCGTCCCAACCGGCGCGGGCGGCTGCGATGTCGCGGGTGCGGTCCTGTGTGTCCCACGTAAAACCTTCGCCCATCGGCTTGAATTCGACATTGTCGGGAAAGGCGTCGAACACGGCCTTTTCACCCGTTTTCATCGCCCCTTTGACGAACTGGACCACGCCCACTTTCATGCCGTGGCCAATGGCGCGGACCACCATGCCCAGCGCCGCGCTGGTCTTGCCCTTGCCCTTGCCGGTGTGGACGATCAGCAGGCCCTTCTCGCGGGTCTTATTGGCCATGATCTTGGCCTGCGCGGTCTGCTTCTTGCGCATCTTTTCAGCATGGCGCGCGTCTCCGTCTGCAATACCCTCTCGCGCGACCTGATTGTTATCGGCTTCCATCGGCCAGTTCCTTTCGCATCAGATAAACGTCCATGATCCAGCCGTGGCGCGCGCGAAGATCAGCGCGGCGCGCGGCGATGCCGGGCGCGGCCTGAGTCAGAGTCCCCCGTTCGAGCGCTTGTTGCGGCATGCCGAGATAGGCGCCCCACCAAATTTCGATTCCGGCGGACTCGATCGCCTCGAAGGCACAGCCGCTGTCGAGCATCACCACGACCGTGTCCGCCCCCGCAGGCCAGCCGTGCTTGCGCAGCATCCGGCCAGTGGTGATCGTGACGCTTCCCGCCAACGGGTTGAGGGGAATGGCATGGGCCGCGGTCAGTGCATGGATGCTGGTAATTCCGGGGACCACATGAACCGTCGTCTCGACGCCGGCGGCCTTGAGCCGATCAGAGATCCGCAAGCTGCTGTCATAAAGCGAGGGGTCGCCCCAGACCAGCAAGGCGAGGCTCCCGCCATTCGGCAAATGCGTTGCAATCCGTTCGCGCCACGCCGCCGCGATGGCGTCATGCCATTCGTCGACCGCCTGCATATATGGCACGCTCGCGTCCCGCACCGGCATGTCGAATTCGATGATCCGCACGGGCCGGTGCAGGACCTGCGCACAGATCGTGCGGCGCAAATCGACCAGATCGGATTTCGCGCTCCCCTTGCGCGGCAGCAGGATGAGATCGGCCTCGTTCATCACGCGAACAGCCTCGGCGGTAAGGTGATCCGGATTGCCAGTGCCGATACCGATGAGATGGAGGTCGATCATGCTTCTTCCGCCAGCGGGCCGTAGAGGACGATGGCCGGGGCAGACGGCCCCCCCTCGGCCAGCACGCGCGCCAGGCCTGTGATATTGCTTTTGGTGATGCGCTGATCCTGGTGCCCGACATTCTCGGCAAGGATGGCGGGCGTTTCGGGCGCCATCCCGCTCTCCAGCAGCCGTTCGACCAGCGCGGGAAAGGTTCGCCGCGCCATGTACACAACCGTTGTCGCGCGCGGATCGGCCAGCGCAGCCATGTTGAGGTCGTCCGGTAACTGGCCATTGACGCCGTGGCCGGTCACAAACTGTACCCGTCGTGCTTGTTCACGCCGGGTGAGCGGAATGCCGATCGCTGCCGCCGCCGCGCTTGCCGCACTGACGCCAGGAACGATTTCGAAGGCGATCCCGGCCTTGCGCAGCGCGTCTATCTCTTCCTCCAGTCGTCCGAATATGCCGGCGTCCCCCGATTTGAGCCGCACCACGTGCAAGCCGGCCTGGGCATGTTCCACCAGCAGCCGGTTGACTTCGGCCTGCGAGGGCGACGGGCGTCCTGCCCGTTTGCCGACCGGGACCAGTTTCACGTCCCGGCGCGCGCGATCGAGGATCGTCCGCGATGCCAGGTCGTCGAAAAGGATGGCATCGGCAGTATCGAGACGTGCGGCGGCTTTTATCGTCAGGAGGTCAGGATCGCCCGGCCCCGCTCCGACAAACGACACGAAACCGCTCATGCCGCACCCCGGCTATTGAGGGGTGCGATCATGTGGAAGAACGTCCCGGTCACATGCCCCCGCCGCGATCCGGTTTCGGCCACCGCATCGCCATTGGCGTCGGTGACCCGGGCCAGCGGGGCATCGCGCTGTTCGACAATGGTGGAGTAATGGAACTCGTGCCCGCACAGTCGTGTGCCAACAGGAATGCCCGATATGGGAGACAGCAATTCTGCAAGGCGATAGCCCAGATGCATCTTGCGCTCGGCATGGCTGGTGACCAGCCCCAGCAGACCGGCCATGCGGTGGGCGACGCCCGCCTTGTCAATCAGAGCCTCGCCAAGCACCATGTAGCCACCACATTCGCCATGGACTGCGCGCGTTTCGGCATGGTTGCGCAGGCCGGACAGGAAGGTGCCCGCCGCCGCAAGCTTGCCGGCATGCAGTTCGGGATAGCCGCCCGGCAGCCAGACGCAGTCGGCATGGGATGCTGGCGCTTCATTGGCCAGCGGAGAAAACGGCAGGATTTCCGCCCCGGCCCGTCGCCAGCCCTCCACCAGGTGCGGATAGATGAAGGAAAAGGCTGCGTCGCGCGCGATGGCGATGCGCTGTGCCGGGGGCACCGGAAGGCGGCTCTCGACCCGATCCGCTGGCACCGGAATCCGCCTCGCCGCGCGGCGAATGGCGTCGAGATCGGCATGGGCGCGCAAGAATGCGGCGTAGTCAGCGATCGCCCGGTCCAGGTCGGGATGCTCGACAGCCTGCACCAGCCCCAGATGGCGCTCAGGCAAGGTCAGGTCGCCGCGCCGGGGCAACGCCCCCAGGACAGGTATCCCGACCGCCTCCATCCCCTTGCGCACCAGTCGTTCATGGCGCGGACTGGCGACACGATTGAGGATCACGCCCGCGAACGGCAAATGCGGATCGAGGCTCTTGAAGCCCAGCGCAGTGGCTGCTGCTGACTGTGCCTGCCCCGAAACGTCCAGCACGAGCACCACGGGCCAGCCCATGCGGCGCGCCATTTCGGCGCTGGCGCCGTTACCTGAGGCACCGTTGCTGGCAACGCCATCGTAAAGCCCCATCGACCCTTCGGCGAGCACCATGTCCGCCCCTGCCGCCTCGGCCGCGATAGCGTCGAGCAGCTCGCCGTCCATCGCCCAACTGTCGAGGTTGAACGACGACCTGCCGCAAGCCGCCCGGTGAAACGCCGGGTCGATATAGTCCGGTCCGCTCTTGAACGGCTGCACCGTCAGTCCGTCCTCGCTCAGCGCGCGAAGCAAGCCCAGCATCACGGTAGTCTTGCCTGTCCCCGATGCCGGGGCGGCAATGATCAAGCCCGGCACGCTCATTCGGATGCCTCCGAGAAGCGCGAAGAGGCATCCTGGGGCCGGAAGCGGCGGTCATAGCCGGGCGCATAAAGGCTGCTTTCGGCAAAATTCTCAGCCGCCAGCACGCGCCCGACCAGGATCAGGGCGGTGCGCTCCATGCTTCCCGCCACGGCCTGCTCGATCGTGTCGAGCGTGGCGCGCACGATCCGTTGATCAGGCCAGCTGGCGCGCCAGACCACGGCGACGGGGCAATCCGCGCCATAGGCTGGCGTCAGGTCGGCCACCACTTGCGCCAGATTGTGGACCGACAGGTGAATGGCCAGCGTCGCGCCGGTCACGGCAAAATTGGTCAGGCTTTCGGCGGGTGGCATCGTGCTGGCGCGGCCCGGCGTGCGAGTCAGCACCAGCGATTGCGACAGCGCGGGCAGCGTCAGCTCTGCCTCCAGCGCAGCAGCGGCGGCGGCGAACGCCGGGACACCGGGCGTCACGGTAAAAGGAATGTCCAGCGCGCGCAGGCGGCGCAATTGCTCGCCCATCGCCGACCACACCGACAGGTCGCCCGAATGCAATCGCGCCACATCGTGCCCGGCGGCATGAGCAACAGCGATCTCGGCCATGATCTGGTCCAGTTCCAGCGGCGCGGTATTCACGATCCGGGCGTCCGGCGGGCAATGATCGAGCACGGCGACCGGGATCAGCGACCCGGCGTAAAGGCACACCGGGCTGCGCGCGATCAGATCGCGTCCGCGCAAGGTGAGCAGGTCGGGCGCGCCGGGACCGGCGCCGATGAAGTGGACGGTCATGTCGTAGGTTCCTGAAGGTTGACACTGGCGGCAATGGCGCATGTCGCCATGCGATCGGGAGAGATTCGGCGCGGTGCCAACAGGCACGCGCCAGCGCCAGCGGCGGCCAGTGCCGATGCCTCTGCCACGCTGCCGACGTGACGAGCATTCAGGCTGGCGATGGAGCGCGTGGGGGTGGAAACGGCGGCCAATGCATCGGAAGCGACGCCCATCAGCGGCAGGCCCAGCGCTTTGGCCAACGGAAGCAGCACCGCGAGCTTGTCGTGCGCTGTGGCCAGATGCGTCACCGGCGGTTGCCCCTGCCCTGCCAGCGCGAACGCCGCGCGCAGCGAAGGCAAGGCCGCGCCCGACCGAAAGCCGAAGCCTGCGACAATCATAGCGTCACGCTCCACTGCACCACGGGATAGCGGGCGCGCCAGCCGTGACGGTTGCCCAGTGGAGCGGCATCTGCCAGTTCGATCCGCAGCAAACTCCCGCCTTTTTGGCCATGCCAGCGCGTCAGCAGTGCTTCTGATTCCAGCGTCACCGCATTGGCCACCAGCCTTGTTCCGGCGGGCAAACCTGCCCATAGTGTGTCCAGCAAGGCTTCCGACAATCCGCCGCCGATAAACACCGCATCGGGTGCCGGACCATCCGGCAAGGCATCCGGCGCGCGTCCGATAAACACTTTCAGTTGATCAACGCCCAGCGCGACTGCATTGGCTCGCGCACGGTCCGCGCGCACCGGATCAGCTTCTATCGCACAGGCCCGGTTGGCCGGGTGGGCCAGCAGCCATTCGATCCCGATCGATCCCGATCCTGCGCCAATATCCCACAGCAATTCACCGCCGCGCGGGGCCAGCGCCGACAGCGTCAGCGCACGCACCGGGCGCTTGGTGATCTGCCCGTCGGATGCAAACCAGTGGTCCGGTCGGCCCGCCGTCAGCGGCAAGGCATCACCGTGCCCGGCACAGTCGATCCCGACCGCAACCGGATGGGCGATGTCGGTAAAGGACAGCGCCTCGGCGGTTACGCCGCGCATCCGTTCGCGTGGGCCGCCCAATGCTTCCATCACATGCAGCATCGAAGGGCCGAACCCCTGCCCGGACAGACAGTCCGCCAACGCGGTCACCGCCTCGCCATCGCGCAACAGTGCAATCACGCGCTGCCCCGGCGCCAAGTGGGGCTTAAGTCGCTCTAACGGGGCAGCGTGCAGGCCAAGGCAGGCCACATCCTCAAGCGGCCAGCCCAACCGCGCGGTGGCCAGCGTGAACGTGGAGGGCGCGGGGATCGCCACCCATTCGCCCGGTTCGAGGTGGCGGGTTACGCTAGTTCCCGCGCCGAACCAGAACGGATCGCCCGACGCCAGCATCACCACGCGCCGTCCGCGATGTTGCATCAAAAGGGCAATACCGTCGGCAAACGGCACTGGCCATTCCATCACCGGGCAGCTAATCGCGGGCAGCAGCGCAAGATGCCGGGCCGGTCCCATGACCAGTTCAGCCTGCGCCAGCGCCGCGCGGCCAGCGGCGGACAGGCCATCCGGCCCGTCCTCACCGATGCCGATGATCGTCAACCACGCTTCAGGAGAGGACTCAACCATGCCCAATGTCCTCCTGCTGGGCGGCACAACCGAGGCCAGCGCGCTTGCCCGATTGCTCGCGAAGCGCGGCATTGCGGCGACGCTCAGCTATGCCGGACGGACCGCAAACCCCCGTGCTCAGCCGGTTCCGGTGCGGGTTGGCGGGTTCGGCGGAGTTGCGGGGCTGGCCGATTATCTGCGCCACCATCGCGTGACTCATCTGGTCGATGCCACCCACCCCTTCGCCGCGACGATGAGCCGTCATGCGGTGGAGGCGGCCCGTCTGGCCGGGGTGCCTCATGTGGCGTTGACCCGTCGTGCGTGGGAGCCGGTCGCTGGTGACCGCTGGACCCACGTTACGGACATCGACGGCGCGGTCGCCGCGCTGGCCGGGCCAGCCCGCCGCGTCATGCTGGCGTTGGGACGAATGCATGTGGAAGCCTTCGCCGCCCAGCCACAGCACCACTATCTGCTGCGTTTCGTGGACGCGCCGGAACAGCCGCCGGGCTTGCCCCATCACACCCTGATCGTTGATCGCGGGCCGTTCACTGCCGCTGGAGACAGCGCATTGTTGCAGACCCACGCCATCGATCTGGTGGTTTGCAAGAATGCGGGCGGCAGCGGCGCCAATGCCAAGCTGATCGCGGCGCGCAATCTGGGCTTGCCGATCCTGATGATTGACCGTCCCGCCATTCCCAACCGGGCCGAGGTTTATGATACCCAAGATGTGCTTTCCTGGTTGGGTCATCATGCTGAAACCGTGACCGACCGGGGGGTGTAAAGGATCGGGCGCGCGGGCCCATCGATGATCCGCGTCATGCTTGATCCGACGATCACCATCGTGCGCATATCGGCCATGTCCGCGCGCGCCTCAGCCAGCGGTACGATCCGCAATTGCTCGTCAGGCGTCGAAACCGCACGGGCGAACAGGATCGGGCGATCAGGGCCGCACACCTCGCGCAGCAGTTCCAGCACGCGCTTGAACCCTTCGGGCCGGGCCTTCGACCTCGGGTTGTAAAAGGCCATGGCGAAATCTGCTTCCGCCGCCAATCGCAGCCGCTTTTCGATCAGCGGCCAGGGTTTGAGATTGTCCGACAGGTTAATGGCGCAAAAGTCATGCCCCAGCGGCGCCCCCGCCCGCGCGCTGGCGGCCAGCATGGCGGTGATGCCGGGCAGCACCCGAATGTCGAGATTGCGCCAATGGGCCGGGCCAGCCTCCAGCGCCTCGAACACGGCAGCGGCCATCGCGAACACGCCCGGATCGCCAGACGACACCACCACCACGCGCCGGCCCTGCGCCGCCAGCTCCAGCGCATGGGCCGCGCGATCCAGCTCCACCCGGTTGTCGGACGGGTGCAGCGTCAGCCCCGCGCGGGGGGCGATGCGGGCGACATAGGGAATATAGCCGATAACATCGCTCGCCCCGGCCAGAGCAGCGGTGACTTCGGGCGTAATCAGCGCCTCATCCCCCGGCCCCAGACCGGCGATGGCCAGCCAGCCGCTCATGGCCCCGGCACTCATGGCCGCCTTCCCTGTCCATGAATCAGCAGGATCGAGAAATAGGGTGTGACGCTGGTCGCCTCGATCAACCGCGTGACGCGCTGGCCGGGCATGGCGGCATGTTCGACCAGCCAGGCGGCGTCCTCGCGCCCGGCCGCCGCCACCGCGCGGCGCAATTTGGGCAGGTTGCGCCCGATCTTCATCACCACCAGCGCATCAGTATCGCGGATGCGCCGGGCCAGTTCGTCCTCGGGCAGGGTTGCCATGGCTACCGTCAGTACGTCGTCGCCCCAGGTGATGGGAATGTCAGTCGCGTTCCATGCCCCGGCCATGCCGGTGATGCCCGGCACCACCGTCACCGGGACCAAGCCTGCCAAACGGCCATGAAGATGCATGAACGAGCCGTAGAAGAACGGATCGCCCTCACACAGCACAACCACATCCTCGCCCGCCTGTGCCAGTACGAGCAGCCGCTGCGTGCATTCGGCATAGAAGGCGGAAAGACAGTCGTTGTAGCGCGGGTCGGACAGCGGAATTTCGGTGGTCACCGGATATTCCATCGGGATTTCGATCACGTCGGCGCGCAGCATGCCATCGACAATCCGCCGCGCCCGTCCCGGCCGCCCGGCCTTGCGGAAATAGGCAACGTGGCGCGCCCCGCGCACCAGACGGTCGGCGCGCACGCTCAGCAGATCGGCCGCGCCGGGACCAAGCCCGACGCCGTGGATCGTTCCGCAAGCTATGGTCACACTCATTCGGCGCGACTCGCGAGAGCGTTGATCGCGGCCACCGTGATCGCGCTGCCGCCCAGCCGCCCATCGACGATGCAGCACGGCACCGGCGGCGCGGCCCACAACGCGGCCTTGGATTCGGCTGCGCCGACAAAGCCCACCGGACAGCCGATGATCGCCGCCGGGCGCGGGCAATCGGGATCTTCCAGCATATTCAGCAGATGGAACAGCGCGGTCGGCGCGTTGCCGATGGCCACTACCGCGCCTGCCAGATGCGGTCGCCACAGTTCCAGCGCGGCGGCGGAACGGGTGTTGCCCATGGCCCGCGCCATGTCCGGCACTTGCGGCGCATTCAGCGTACAGATGATCGGATTGGCGGCGGGCAGCCGTGCGCGGGTGATCCCCTCGGACACCATCCGTGCATCGCACAGCACCGGCGCGCCAGCGGCCAGCGCTGCCCGCGCAACACTCGCAAAGCCGGATGAAAAGCGGATATGCGCGGCAAGATCCACCATCCCGGCGGCATGGATCATGCGCACCGCCACCTGTTCCTCATCGGCTGAAAAGCGCAGCAGATCGGCTTCGGCGCGAATCATTGCGAAGGACTGGCGATAGATGGCAGCGCCATCGGTTTCATAGACATGAGGCATCAGGAGGTTCCGAAATGGGCAAGAGTGTCGGCCGGGCCAAGCGCGGAGCGAATCGCAGGCCCTCCGGCGCGCGCGTTCAGGGAAAGATCGAACAGTCCATCGCGGCCCGTCAGCGTGACATCGGCTGCGCGCGGGCGGGCACAGCCCTTGGCACAGCCCGAAACATGCAGCCGTCCGGCGACATGCGGGGCAAGGCGGCGGGCAAGATCGCGGGTTTCGACCGAGGCCTGAGGGCAGCAGGGCACGCCCGGGCAGGCATCGACATGCAGCAGCGGATCGGCAGGGTCGGTGATCAGGCCATCCACCTGCATGGCAGGCGCGCCTTCCACGACCAGCACCCGCCACGGGGTGATCATCACCGCTCCGGCAGACGATGCCTCCATCACACCAGCCAGTATCGGCGCCTCAATCCGGCCGAACGGCAGGCCATAAGCCCAGCCCAGATCATGGATGCCCGGCACGACGCGGGCAGCCGACGGCGCAGGCCGAATGTCGCCACAGGCCCATTCGGGCAAGGCAACCGTGTGCCGGGCCATGCGCCCCGCATCCGCGCCGCCGGTTGCCACAAACCAATGGGCCAGCGCGATCAGGGCGTCCACTTCCTGACCCGCAGCAACCGCAACACCGCCCCGATAGCCGTAGGCGCGCAGGATCAAGCTGCCATCTCCGCCGCGTTCAATGCGGAAATCTCCAACCTCGCCACGCAGGACGCAGGCCTGACCCGCATCGATGGCAAAGCCCACCTTGTCCGGCAGATCGGGTAGTTCACCCAGCCGGTCCAGCAATTCGCCCGCAATGCGGTGGCTGTCATCGCCGGCGCGCCAATCCGGCGCGACCAGAATGTTGCGCCGCTGTTCGATGACGGGGTCGCCGTCCACCAAATCGAGCGCCAGCAACCGGTCGAGCAGCGCCTGCCAGCCGGTTTCGCGCATCCCGCGAAGCTGGAGATTGGCGCGGGCGGTGATGTCGATCAGGCCATTGCCATGCAACACGGCGGCATCGCACAGGCCCAGCACTTGCGCGCGGGTCAGCCAGCCAAGCCGGGGCTTGACCCGCACCAGCAACCCGTCGCCTGCCATCATCGGGTGCCACGCATCGGGGCACCAGCCCTTCACCGCAAAGCTGCTCATGCCCTGTCCTCAAGACCGACCGAGATGGGCAGGCTGGCGATGATGGAATTGCGCCGGGTCTGCCACAGCCCGGCGGCATGGAGCGCGGCGAAGCGGGCTTCCATCGCCGCCAGCGCGCCGGGGTTTTCGCGCTCAAGAAAGGCGCGAACATCGGCCTGGCCCAACGTCGCATCGTGATAGAGGTCGAACAGATGCGGCGGCACGCTGCCCGAAAGATGGGCAAAAGCGCCCATATGATCCAGCGTCGCGGCCAGCTCCGCGCCTCCGCGAAAACCATGCCGCATCATGCCTGCGATCCAGCCCGGATGCGCGGCACGGGCGCGGACGACGCGGGCGATTTCTTCGGTCAGGCTGCGCGCGACCGGATTCAGCGGGTCGCGATTGTCGAGATGATAGAGCGCCGACACCCCGCCCGATAGCGCCTTGGCAGCGGCAAAGCCTGCCTCGTGTGCGACATAGTCGGCGGCCAGCAACAAGTCGGTTTCGGGCAAGTCCTGAAGATGGACAAAGGCGTCTGCACCTTCAACGCGCCGACGCAGGCCGTCTGGATCAGGGACGGCCCCGGTCGCATCGCAGGTCGCGTCGAACGCATGGTCCGATGCCGCCAGCCACGCCTCTCCGGCAGCGCGCCGGGCCGCATCGGTATAGACCTCGGCCGCATCGCCGAGACCCAGTCCATAGCGGCCCGGAGCCGGGCCATAGACACGCGGGGCCGCTGCCTGCCCCGCAAACGGGTTCCAGTCCGCTGGTTCATCCCGCAAACACAGCGCGCGCACCGCCTGGCCAAACAGCATGGGCAACGCCGGGAAGGCATCACGGAACAGTCCGGAAACCCGCAGGGTCACGTCAATGCGCGGGCGATCTAGCAGCGCCAGCGGCAGGATCTCGACACCCGTTACCCGTTCGGATGTCATGTCCCACACCGGTTTTGCGCCGAGCAGGTGCAGCGCCATGACGAATTCCTCGCCCGCCGTGCGCATCGTGGCCGATCCCCACAGATCGACCACCAGCCCACGCGGATAATCGCCATGATCCTGCAAATGCCGCCGGATCAGTTCCTCTGCCAGTGTCACGCCTTGCGCATGGGCGGCGCGCGAGGGCACCACGCGCGGGTCTATCGCATAAAGGTTGCGCCCGGTTGGCAGCACATCGCTTCGCCCGCGAAAGGGGGAGCCGGAGGGACCGGGAGGAACGCGTCGTCCGTCCAGCGCCGCCAGCAATCCGGCCCGCTCGGCTGCGCCCTGATCGCCGCACCCGAACACGTGCAGGCCGTCGCCGAACTGGCTTTCCTTGACGTCGCAAACGAAGCGGTCGATCCGGGTGATCGCCTCGACCAGAGTGGCCGCGCTATCAAGGCCCAGCTCGGCCTCAAGCCCCAGCGTTCGCGCTTCCTCCCGGATGGCTGCTTGCAGGCGGTCGCGGCGGGCCGGGTCGAGCCCGTCGGCATTGGAGAATTCATCCAGCAGCGCCTCGATCCGGGCCAGCCCCGCGCCGCTTTCGGTTTGCGCCAGCGGCGGCGGAACGTGTCCGATGGTAACCGCACCGATGCGCCGCTTGGCCTGTGCCGCCTCTCCGGGATCGTTGACGATGAACGGATAAATCACCGGCATCGCGCCGGTCAGCGCCTCGGGCCAGCAAGTATCCGAAAGGGCAACAGACTTGCCCGGCAACCACTCCAGCGTGCCATGCGCGCCGATATGGACCAGTGCGTCCACAGCCCTTGCGCGGAGCCAGAGATAGAAGGCGACATAGCCATGGCGCGGACAGCGGGAGAGATCGTGATAGTCCTCGTCGCGACTGGTGCTGCCACCGCGTTCGGGCTGCAAGGCGACCAGCGCGTTGCCGACAGCCAGCGCGGCAAAACAGAACGCGCCATCGACGACTGCCACATCGGCTTCCGGCTCGCCCCACACGGCGGAAAGATCAGCGCGCAAGGCGTCGGGCAGTGCCGTCAACGCCTTGCGATACTCGGCCAGCGGCCATTGCAGATGCCCACTTTCAAGGCGCATCGCCAGATCGGTCTGGGCCGCCGTGGCATATCCCGCTTGCGCCAGGTCGGCCAGGATCGCCTCGGCTGAGGCGAGCGCATCCAGCCCTACGGCATGGGCCATCTGGTATACCTTGCCGGGATAGGTCGACAGGACCAGAGCAACGCGCCGCTCGGCAACCGGCCTTTGGGCGAGGGCGATCCAGCCCGCCACCCGCGCAGCGATCGCCTCGACCCGGTCGGGATCGGCGCGATGGACGTTGCGGGCGAATGCAAGGTCGGGATCGCGCGTCCCCGCCTCCTTGAAGCTGGCGACTCCCGCAAAGACCCGCCCGTCAATCTCCGGCAGAACGACATGCATGGCGAGGTCTGCCGGGGACAGCCCGCGCGATGTCGTCGCCCAGGCCGCGCGGCCGGACGTAGCGAGCGCCAGTTGAAACACCGGAACGCCCGCGCCATCGAGCGAGGTAGAGCCGTCCTCGCCGCGCGCGGAAAAGGCGGTGGCGTTGATGATCGCCGCCGGGCCAAGGCCGCGCACCCACTGGTCCACCTGATCGCGTACCTGCGGAGCTTTCAGCGAGGGAACGAAAATCGACAACGCGTCAAAGCCGCGCCGCTCGAATACGGCATGGAGGGCGGCAAACGGGTCCAGATCGTGCGCGGTCAGATAAGAGCGATAGAATATGATCAGGACCAGGGGCCGTCCGGGATTGTGCGCGAAGGCATCGGGATCGACCACGCCATGGTCGGGATGCCAACCTCCCGCCACAGCCAAAGGCTCGCAACCTTGGGCAGGCGTATCGGTCAGTCCTGCCAGCCGTGCCAATCCGGCAAGCGCCGCATGCGCCGCCCCTGCGCCCCCCGCATCACACAACTGCGCAAGTTCTCGCAATGCGGACACCGGGACGGTCGAAGCCGCATCCAGCCGCGCGTCTTCCCAGCCGTCGCCGGGCAGCACGGCCAGCGCGATGCCGCGCGAGCGAGCCAAAGCCTCGACCTGTTGCAGCCCGTAACTCCAATAGGGCGTACCGCCGATGAGCCGAATCAGGATCGCCTTCGCGCGGAACAGCGTCCGCTCGACATAAGTATCGACCGATAGCGGATGCATAAGCGCGGCCAGATTGGCGATCCTTAAGGACGGAAATGCCGCATCGGCCGCGCGGGCCATATGCCATGCCGCCGCAAAGGCCCCCAGGTCGCTGTCCGAAAAGGACAGGACCACCAGGTCCGCAGGCTCTTGCCCCAGATCCTGCGGGACGGCGGTTTCCTCCATCCCATGGGTTTCGCGGAAGATGACGTGCATGGCGTGCGCCTACCCCAGCAGCACCGCGCGAATGGCGTCGGCATCGATATGATCATGCTCGGCAATGGCGACGAGCGTGGTGCGCCGCGTCTCGTCAGAGCGCCACGGGCGGTCGTACTGATGACGCACCCGCGCGCCCACCGCCTGCACCAGCAACCGCATGGGCTTGCCGGCAACGGCGGCATAGCCCTTCACCCGCAGGATATTGTGATCGCTGGCCAGCGTTTCGATCCGCGCGACAAGGGCCGCCGGATCGGCGATCTCGCCCCATGCGATGACGGTGCTGTCGAAATCATCATGCTCGTGGTCGTCATTACCGTCATGGTGCGATGGGCGGGCTGCAATGTCGTCCTCGGCTGCGGCGCCAAGGCCCAGGATCACCCGCGGATCGACCACGCCTTCGGTGAGTTCGATAACCGGCACAGGGCGCGGCGCCTCAGCCGCGATGATGGCGCGCGCGGCGGCGACGCCCTTGGGTCCGGCCAGATCGACCTTGGTGAGCAGAACCATATCGGCGCAGGCGAGTTGATCTTCGAACACCTCCGACAGCGGTGTTTCATGGTCGATGCTCGGATCGGCGGCGCGCTGAATATCCAGCGCTGCCACATCGGGCGCAAACCGCCCTGCCGCAACCGCCTCGGCATCGGCCAGCGCCAGTACGCCGTCCACGGTGATCCGGCTGCGGATCGCAGGCCAGTCGAACGCCTTGAGCAACGGCTTGGGCAGCGCCAGACCCGATGTCTCGATCAGGATGTGATCGGGGCGCGGATCAAGCGCCAGCAGCTTTTCCACCGTCGGGATGAAATCGTCCGCCACGGTGCAGCAGATGCATCCATTGGCCAGTTCGACGATGTTTTCCGCCGGGCAATCGGGAATGGCGCAGGATTGCAGAATGTCGCCATCCACCCCCAGCGTGCCGAATTCGTTGACCACCACCGCCAGCCTGCGCCCACCGGCATTGCGGATCAGATGGCTGATGAGCGTGGTTTTCCCTGCGCCCAGAAAGCCCGTAATGATCGTGACCGGCACCTTTGACAGGGAGACCTTGGACAGGTCTGGCATGGCAACTTCTCCGCGCGCCAGAGCGAGACACGGCGGGGCTTGCCGGACAAGTCCGGTCGGCGCGCGGCGACGGGCGGGCGCGATGAAGCACCCGTTACCACACGGCCGTGCAGCCCCAGCCACACAGCTTCGTCGCTCAGACGGAGAGTTACCGTGCCGTGACCATCCCCTGGATCAGGCAAGAGCGACCGGTGCGCCGGCAGGTCTCCTGGCTCGCGGGTCACAGCTTGATGCACGCCTTCCCAGACTTGGCGCAATGCGCCGTCCAGTGGCTGCTCCTGACTTCAGGAGCATGTGCATCGCGCTATCCGCTTACAGTTGCAGGGACAGCCACGGATTTGGGAGCAAGCTCCCGCACCGCATTCCCGATTAAGCCCCTTGCGGGGCACCGGCGCGATCATCGAAGGATGGAATCAACCAGTCCTTCGATGATCGCCCTAGACGAAGATGGAAGCCAAGCCAATTGCTGTTGTCACACTATCTGCTTCGCGCCACCCCTGTATCTCGCCTAGGTTGGCGGCCAGCCGTTCGATCGCATCGCAGGGATAGGTCCAGAGCGATATCTCTGTTGCGCCTTTTCTGATCCGGCACGTCCCCGATCGGGGCAGGCGGCCGTCCTTGCCCCACCGTATCCGCTCGCGGGACGTGATACCGAGAATATCCTCGACCTGCCGTTGGCTGACAGGCTTGCACGCTATCCCGAAAAGCCGTTTCCGTATGGCATCGACGAGATCCTCCGCAGACTGTATCGAGTCTGGCTCAAAGACACAGCTTCGGCTGGATTTTACGAATGTTCCGGTCGAACGCGCCATCAGCATCCGGATCGCGGCGTCACGCTCACCGCGATGCACACGAAGTCCGAGCGGCATACGGACATCAAGATCGATTGAGACGGTGCAGGACTTGTCGTCGTGCCGGAGCAAGACACAACGATCGACACGGGACCGGTCAGGCAACGACCGAGACCTCGATTTCATCGAAACGCTTCCAGCGGTAGATCGCGAAACTCGCCAGCCAACAGAACACGAAAAGTCCGATGATGGCGAAGCCCAGGCCATTGAAATTTTCGCCCAGTTCAACGGCGACCCGCCATGGCGCACCCTCAAGGCCCAGCTTGTCACCGATCAGGGCCAGCGTTTCGATTCCGCCAATGACAATCGCCACGATGGCCGAGATCAGGGTGATGGTGATATTGTAATAGAGCTTGCGGATCGGCTTCACGAAGGCCCATTCATAAGCGCCCAGCATCACCACGCCGTCCACCGTATCGATCAAGGCCATGCCGACGGCGAACAGGGCGGGCAGGACCAGAATCGTGCCGATCGACAGGCCATCGGCAGCCTGACTGGCCGACATGCCCAGAATGGCGACTTCGGTTGCGGTATCGAACCCAAGCCCGAACAGAAAACCCAGCGGGGCCATATGCCAGCTCTTGTTCACCAGGCGGAACATCGGCCTGAATAGCCTGGAGAGCAGCCCGCGCCCACCCAATAGCAGATCAAGATCGTCGTCAACATAGTGGCCGCCCGCGCGAACATGGGCAAAAGTCCGCCAGACGGAGCGCAAGATAACAAGGTTCATGCCGGCGATCGTGAACAGGAAAATCGCGGAAATCACGGTTGCAACCACGCCGCCGATTTCCTTGAAGGCGCCAAACCCTGACAGTGCACTGGTCGTCACCGCAATGATGATCGATGCTATGGCAATGATTCCGGAATGCCCGATTGCAAACCAGAATCCCACGGCGATGGGCCGCTTCCCGTCCTGCATCAGCTTGCGGGTCACATTGTCGATGGCGGCAATATGATCGGCGTCGACCGCATGGCGCAGACCCAGTCCCCAGGCAAGCAAGGCGGTGCCCAGCATCAATGGCTGCGTATGGAACAGGCTGAATGCCCAGACCCAGACGGCGATATTTGCCGCGATCAAACCGGCGAACAATATGCCGATCCGGCGGCGCAACGACAGGACGGGCGGTGTTACAATCTGGGTCATGGCGATCTCGGCTGATGCTTGGGGACACAGGAAGCGCGGCGCCGGATTCAGCGCCGCGCAGAGTAAGAGCGGCTAGAAAGTTACCTTCGCGCCAATTCTTACGGTTCGCGGCTCCACCACGCGGCTGAGCCGTCCCTCCACCGGGCCGCCGAGGTCATAGGCGGGCAAGTAGGACTCGTAGAAGTAGGCAATGTCCTTTTCGCGGCTCCCCAGAAGATTCAGCATCTCACCGTAGATCTCGACCCTTTTTCCCTTCCATGCGGCCCGGGCGTTGACGACAGTGCTGCCCGGATCGCGCAGGCTATTATCCTCAACCAGCGGAGACGGTCCGAGGTGGCGCATCCGAAGGCTCGCGACCCAAGGATCGAGAATCAGCGATGCACCTGCCGATGCCGCGTTCTCGAAGGCATTGGGAATATGATCGCCATTTTCATAGCGGGCGTAGCTCGCGGTGTAATTCCCGTCGAGTGCCAGCCAGGGGAACGGTCGCCAGAATGCGACAATCTCGTAACCGCGCCGCCGACTGGCACCGGAAGGCTCGACAGCATTGGAATCCCCGACGAAGCGCAACTCACTGTCAACATCCAGCCACCAATAGGTCGTGGTCAGCGTGACACCCTTGAATTGCACGCGCGCGCCCAATTCCTTGCCCGTGCCGCGCACCAGCACCGGGACCGGCGTATCGACATTCACCGCGCCACGCACATCGTTGGAATGAAAACCGCGCCCCCAATTGGCATAGGCTTCCAGATGCGGCGTGATCTCATAAGCGAAAGACGCCTTGGGTGAGACCAGGGAGGCAGAGCCTCGGCCCTCGCCCAACCCGGCGGCAACGGCATCGCGCGCGCGAACCGAGTAGCGATAATGGTCGCCGCGCAGGCCCGTTATCACCCGCAGCCCTGCCAACGGCTTCCAACTGGCCTCGCCATAAAGCGCGGATGACAGCTCCTTGACCCGGTAGTGCCCAAGCGAGGCCAGAAATGCGCGGTTGCTCGTCCTGTCAACGCCGACATTGCCGATGGCGTCATAGCGGTTCTCGGTCCCGACGGTCAGCGTCAGCGCTGGACTGACGTCCCATTGCTTTTGGGCGTTCAGCCCCATCACCCAGCGCCGATCAAACTGATCGATCTGCGCACCTGTGCCATCCGGGTCGGTATACGTGGGGTTGGAGAACATCGACCAGTCGTAAAATTGGGCATAGGCATTGGCGTGCCAGGTGGGTTGTTTGACCGCAACATTGCCGATCAGGCGCGTTGTCTCCCCCCGTGCGGAGGGATCGGGCGAGCAAAATACATCGGCGCACAATGCAGTTCCCACGATCCGCTCAGGGATCTGCTCGGTCGGCCGCCATGTCGCCCGGTAACCGTGAAGCGACGCCTCGATCGTACCCGCGCCCATCGGCAAGTGGTATTTGGCAAAGCCCGAATAGTGGCGCAGGCGCTCTGGTTCCTGCCACGGCCCGTCGTAGGTTTTTGCCTGGGCGACCAGCGTAAGATCGCCCGCCCCCAGATCATGCAATGTCCCGCCTGCCGCAGCGCGGCGCCAGCCGTAGGAGCCGCCCTCGGCCGATACCCAGGGCCGGTCATAGCCGTCAATCGTGGTCATATAGGCCGCGCCGGCCAGCGCGAAATCGCCGCCGTCCGCGCGATATGGACCCTTGCGGAAATCCTCGCGCGCGACGATCTCAGGAATAAGACCGTTGAGATCGAGATAGCCATGGCCATGCCCATGGGTGCGAAAGTTCATCTGCACCCCATCGATATAGGTAGTGAAATCCGAGCCATGGTCGAGGTTGAAACCACGCAGGAAATATTGGTTCGCCTTACCGCTGCCCGAATGCTGGGCCGCGACCATGCCTGGAACCGCTTCCAGCAGTTCGGCCACGCGCAGCAAAGGGCGTACCAGCAGATCGGCGCCGCTAACGCTGCCCTCGCTTGCGGCCTGGGCCGTACCGATTTTGGTTTCTCCGCGCCCAAAAACTACGATTTCGCTACTGGCCTCATCGGCGATTTCACCGGCATCGGCTTCGGAAGCTGCCGTTTCGGCATAGCAAGGCATGGCGGTAAAGGTCAGCGCGAGCGCGCTGGTCATGATGGTCTTGATCACAAATAGTCCCCCGGCGTCTTGCGACGTGGCCGGGGCAAACCCGCGCGAACGGGCGACACGCGCGGCGGCCGGACGCCACGGGCTGCCGACGCACGTCTCCGATGCGGCCCCAGCCGCTCGTTCGTCGCTCAGACGGAGTTCACCGTGCCGCAGCCATCCCCTGGACCAGGCAAGAGCGACCACACGCCGGCAGGTCTCCTGGCTCACGGGTCAAAGCTTGATGCACGCCTTCCCAGGCCTCGCATGATTTAGCGTCCGGCCCAGTGGCTGCCCCTACAAAGAGGAGCGATGTGCATCGCGCTATCCGCTTACAGTTGCAGGGACAGCCGCGGATTTGGAAGCAAGCTTCCGCACCGCATTCCCGATTAAGCCCCTTTCGGGGGCACCGGCGCGATCAATGAAAGCCACAGAATCGCTTTCGCAGCTCGCATAGGGGAAAAGAGTGAAGAATCCAATTGCCGTGCAGGACATCCTGAAAACACATTGTCGCGGATGAGGCAGTCGGGATAATGATAGAGGTATAGCAGCGGATTTCGCTTGCGACAGTCGCCTCCGGCATCAGCTGGCCCAGGTTTCGGTGCCGATTTGGCAATTGTTGTCATCTGCTCCGGCTTTGGTCATAGACCTGCTGCTGGTAAATCCGGTTTCAAGCGTGGCCGGCCTACGGGCGCATCCGGGTTGGAGGAGGACTGATAGCTCACAAACTGCGAATCGGATTTCTTCCGCTGGTCGATGCAGCCTTGCCGATCCTTGCCCGCGAACTTGGTTATGCGGAGGATGAACGGCTCGATATCGAATTGGTACGGGATGTCAGTTGGGCGGCAGTTTGCGACAGGCTGGTCTATGGGCATACCGACGCAGCGCATTTGATTGCTCCCCTGGCAATTGCCGTCACCCTCGGTGTCGGGCGCCCGGCTACTCCTTTGTCGGTGCCCTTCGTGCTCGGCCTGAACGGAAATGCCGTGACAGTGCGACCTGAAATCGCTGATCGCATCACTCATCCCGGCAAGCCCGGCGATGCGGCCGCGATCGGCAAGAAGCTGGCTGAAGTCGCGCGTGAACGACGAGACCAGGGTTCGCACCTTCGCTTTGGCGTGGTGCATCGCCATTCCAGCCACAACTACATGCTCCGCTACTGGCTGCGAGGCTGCGGCATTGACCCGGACCGGGACGTTAAGATCACCGTCGTATCTCCTCCTTTCGCCGCTGACGCACTTGGGCAGGGTGAAGTAGACGGGATATGCGTCGGAGAGCCTTGGAACAGTGTTGCGGTCGATCGCGGGCACGGCACAATCGCGGTCATGACATCGCAAATCTGGCGTCGCGGCGTTGAAAAGGTGCTGGCCATGCCAACACAGCGTATGAGCGAAAATCCGCAGATCACTGACCAGCTTGTTCGCGCCCTTTATCGTGCTGGAATTGCCTTTATCGATCATGAGCGAACCGACGAAATCGTCGGCATTCTTGCCCGGGAAAATTATATCGGTGCGGCAGCCGATGCAATTCGGCGAGCCATGACCGACAGGATACTCTTCGCCAAAGGATGCGAGCCGGTTCATGTTCCGGACTTCATGTTCCAGCACCGCGAGGCGGCCAATTTCCCCTGGTCCAGCCAGGCTGCCTGGCTCTATGCGCAGATGTGTTTGGCCGGCCATGCCCAGCCAAATGCCGAAGCCTACGAAAGCGCCCAACGAGTCTTCAGGCCCGATGTCTACCGGCGGGCTTTACGCGTTGTCGATGCCGCACTTCCGGGAGCTGGTGCCAAGCTTGAAGGCGCAATCGCCGGAACCATGGCGGTTGGAACAACCCAGGGGCGGCTCATCCTTGGCGCCGACCGCTTTTTTGATGGCAGACTGTTCGATCCGAACCGGCTTCGGGACTATCTCGATTCAACCCAAGCGTCGGAAAAATGATCGAGACCAGTTGCGACAACTGAATGGCTGCCTGTAAATTGGGCAGCGACTACTGCAAGCGCCCAATAATTGTGCAATGCAATATTTCACTTGAAATCTGCGTGCAATTTGGACAGTTGCGCCAAGCTTGAGAGCAACGGCGCTCTCATTGGTTACACCCGCCGCGTCCATTCTGGCGCGAGGGACATTGCAGATTCTGGCGAGGCAACGAAGCCGCGCAGCCTGGGAACGCGATTCCCGGGCCGCGCGGATTTTTGCGTTTCGCCAGGGAAACCGGGAGTGGGCTTGAGTGCTGGAAAACGCGTCTGGACAAGAGAAGCACGAGGTTCGCGTTGCCGCGATCCTTTGGTTACCTTGCGCCGCGTTACCGCATCGCCAGGGCCGCGATCAACGCCGCCAGCAGCATCAACGAAACCATCTGCCAGAAGCGCGCGGGATTGCGCTCGATCAAGGGCACGAAATTCTGTTTGACCCTTGCCACAGCCGCGCCGCCCTCGAGAGCACGCAGCAGTTCGATAGCGTCGCCATAGCGTTCCTCCGGCTCGATAGAGACCGATCGCATCAGCACCGCGTCGAGCCAGGCCGGAAGCTGCGTGCGGTGGACGCTGGGCATATCGGGCTTGCGAAAACGCGGGCGGGTGAACGGCTCGATCTCGCCGTAGGGGTAGCGGCCCGCGAACAGGCGCCACAGCGTGACCCCCAGCGCGAACATATCTGTCTGCTGATCGCCGCGATTGCCGGTGAACATCTCGGGAGCGAGATAACTGGGCGTTCCGGGTATCTCGTTCTCTGCGAATTCGTCGATCCGGGGCAGCCGCGCGACGCCCAGATCCACCAGCTTCAGTCCGCCATCCTGGGTCAAGATGACGTTATCGGGTTTGATGTCGCGATGAATGATATCGAGCTTGTGCAGGGCCGCAACCGCGCGGGTCAGGCGGACGGCGATGGCCAGCCCCTCTTCCAGACTGACCTGGCTGCCCAGACGCTGCTCCAATGTTTGCCCTTCATAATAGGGCTGGACGCCGTAAAGCTGGCTCTGCCGGTCCTGCGGCACGGGGATCGCGCCCCCCACGAAGGGGCTGGATATCCGGCTGCCGACCAGAATTTCGCGCATGAACGCCAGTTTTGCGCCACCTTCGGACAGCAGGGCCGGCTTGGGGAACTTGACGACAACCACCTGTCCGCTCACCGAATCAACAGCACGAAACAGGCGGGTGTAGCGTCCATCGGACAGCAGCCGGTCAAGCTTGAAGCCATCCACGCTGCCCCCTGTTTCGGGCGGCGGCAGGATGGGCAGCTTGTCGATGTCTCCGGCCACGCTGTCATGGCCGACGCCCGGCAACGACACGACATCGAGAACGACAGCGCTCGCATTGTCCTGGCTTCCCCCGGCAAGCGCCGCATCGACGATGGCCATGGCATCCGCTTCGGCAGAATTGCGCGCGCCAAGCAGTTTCTCGATGCGCCTGGCGGAAAGCGTCCCATGCACGCCGTCGCTGGTCAGCAGGATGCGATCATGTTCGGCCAGGGCGATCTCGTGGTGATCGAGCCGCAGCCGCTCCTCGATACCGAGCGCGCGGTAAAGGATGTGGCGCTGGTCTGGATGCGAACGGGTGTGATCCTCGGTCAGCAGGGTCAGCCGGCCGTCGCGGAAATGCCATGCGCGGCTGTCACCGACGTGCAGGACATGCCCCTTACGTCCCTTGAGCACACAGGCGGTGAACGTGGTTGCCGCATGGGCCATCGTATCGCTGCGGCCCATGGCACAGAGCCAGCGGTTGAAGGGTGCCATCACTCGCTGGACGGCAGCGGCGACGCCGATGGTATCCGGCTGGCAATAGAACCCGTCGATCGCTTCGCGCACGGCCAGTTCGGCGGCGATCCGGCCGCCCCGATGGTCGCCGCCGATGCCGCCCCCCACGCCATCGGCCACCACGGCGATCATGCCGCGGCGCATCCGTTCCAGTTCACTGGCGGTGTAGATGCCGACAAAATCCTGATTTTCAGGCCTTGCGCCCGTCTGGGACGAATGGCCCCCGGCCACCAGCAGTCGTCCCTCCGGTATCATCAATCCCGATCCTTCCCTTGTGCGCGTACTCGCACACGCACGAGAGGACATTCGGGCAAGCCCCTTCGTCAAGCCCTAATCGCTCCTGAAAGGAACTGCGCCGCATGAGCGGGAAATCATTCTGGGAATCCGGCCATCGGCCGACGCTGATCATGGCGTTCCTCTATTTCGATATCGCCTTCATGGTGTGGAACATGCTCGGCCCCTTGGCACCGATCATCGCCAAGGAACTGATCCTGACCCCCGCCGAAAAGGGTTTCATGGTCGCGGTGCCGACACTCGCGGGCGCAGTGCTGCGCCTCGTCAACGGCTTCCTTGTCGATCGCATCGGCCAGAAGGTGACCGGCGCAATCGGGCAGGTCGTGGTAATCGCCGGGCTGTTCGCGGCATGGTTCTTCGGGGTGAACAGCCTGAATGGCACGATTGCGGTGGGCGTGGTGCTCGGTTTCGCTGGCGCAGCCTTTGCCGTCGCCTTGCCGCTCGCCTCACGCTGGTATCCGCCAGAGCATCAGGGCAAGGCCATGGGTATCGCCGGCATGGGCAATTCGGGCACGGTGTTCGCCGCGCTGTTCGCACCGCTGCTGGCCAAAGCCTTCGGCTGGAACAACGTGCTGGGCCTCGCGCTCATTCCTCTGGTCATCGTCTTCATCGCCTACATGGTGCTGGTCAAGGACAGCCCGGACCAGCCACCGGCGAAGTCGATGGGCGAATATGTCGCCAGCTATTTCGGGATGCTGCGCGAAGGCGATGCATGGTGGTTCATGCTGTTCTACGGCGTTACCTTCGGCGGTTTCGTCGGCCTTGGCGGGTCGCTGCCGCTGTGGTTCACCGGCGAACTGGCGATGAGCCCGATCCAGGCCGGTTATGCGACGGCGGCCTGCGTTTTCGCCGGATCGCTGGTGCGCCCGTTCGGCGGCGCGCTGGCGGATCGCATCGGTGGCATCCGCACGCTTTCGATTGTTTACATGGTCGCTTCCGTATTGCTGGTTGGCATCGCTTTTGCGCCAATCGCTTTTGCCGCGATGTTCCCGCTGTTCTTTGCGGTGATGGCGACGCTGGGCATCGGCAACGGCGCGGTGTTTCAGCTGGTGCCGCAGCGCTTTCGCCATCAGGTCGGCATCATGACCGGCCTCGTCGGCTTTGGCGGCGGCCTTGGCGGGTTCTACCTCGCCTCCTCGCTCGGCCTTGCCAAGCAGTGGACAGGCAGCGCCTCGTCCGGTTTCCTCATCTTTGCCGCGCTGGCGCTGATCGCGCTTGCCGGCCTCACCTCGGTCAAAAAGCGCTGGCGCACGACCTGGGGTGCCGCCATCCAGGGAGTACGCATCTGATGTCATCGAAACAGAAACTCGTCGTCATCGGCAACGGCATGGCTGGGTGCCGCGCGGTGGAGGAAATTCTCTCCCGTGCGCCCGATGCCCATGCCATCACCATCTTCGGCGCCGAACCGCGGGTGAACTACAACCGCATCATGCTGTCGCCAGTGCTGGCAGGCGAAAAGGCATTTGAAGACATCGTCATCAACGATGCCGCCTGGTATGCCGACAACGTCCTAGGTCGGGAAGCAGCTGTGGGACAAGGCCAGCAGGTCTCGTTGCGCCGATCATGACCGGCGCAAATGTCTTTTTGATCCAGATGGCTTCCATCGTCAAGGAATGCGCTCTCGGCCATAGCAAACACAGGATCCAGCGGCCGCATCGGTCGTGGTCCTAACCGTCCTTAAAATGAGATGCGGATGCCAGATGGAAGGCCCGAACATTATCTACAGGGTCGCAGTTGCGCCCTCACGGCACAGCAGAGAGGGGTCCTTCCATCTGGTGTCCGCCCGTTCGAGGAACGGGCGGTACTCGGTTCCCGTCTTGATGACGGCGTGCGCGACGCGCGCCATCTTGGCGGTGAGTGCAGTCATTGCCTTGCGGCGGCGATCGGGGTCGTTGGCGTGTCCTTCCATGTATCGGCCCAGCTTATCGCGAAAGCTGTTGTCGCGTTGGCGAGCGGCGACTTGTGCGGCCATCCAGAAAGTGCGGCGCAACCGAGCATTACCATACTTGGAAAGCTTGGTCCGACCGCGGAATGTGCCGGACTGGCAGGTGGCCAGATCGAGCCCGCAGAACTTGAGGAACTGGCGATGGTGGGCAAACCGTCGAAGGTCCCCGGCCTCGGCGAGGATGGTCAGCGCGTTGATCGGGCCGATGCCAGGGATCATACGAAGCAGCTGGTAGTCACGGTTCTCGCTGAGCATGGCATGGGCGGCTCGCTCGATCTCGTCACGTTGGCGGATCAGACTGCGCGCTTGCGCGATGACCATGCGAAACATGGCAATCGCCACAGAATCCTCATCGACCGGCAGTGCGACGGATGCGCAGGCGGTCTCGTAAATATCGTTGATTAATCGAGCCTTGGAGACCTTGCGACCGACCAGTGACCACGCCTCGCGCGTGAATGCTTCCTGGCCAAGCGCTGTCATGCTCCCGGGCGTCGGAAACCGCTCGAGCAAGGCAAGAAACCAATCAGACCTGCTGTTGCCGGCGAAGCGCTCGATCTCTGGGAAGTAGAGCGGCAGGTAATGGGTCAGGATCCGGTGCCAGGTCTGGGTCTTGGCTTTGGAGATGGCCTCGTGTGTCTTCGACATCTCCTGCAGATCGTTAATCCCGGCGGCAAGCGGATCGACGTAGCGCTGGGTGGCGCCAATCCGCAGCATATGCAGGATCACCTGCGCGTCCTTGGAGTCGTTCTTGTCCCAGCCATTATGTAGAGCCTCTCGGGTCCGGGCCAAGGCTACGGACGAGATCAGGCGCAGCTCGAAACCTGCTGTGAGCAAGCGGTGCGCCAAGGTGCGGTGATAGTTACCGGTCGCCTCGAAGCCGACGACAATCGGTCTGCCAATATCAGCCAGAACGGACGCAAGGCGGTCGTAATCGGTCTTCGTCGCCATCACTGTCATACGCCGTCGCCGCCCGCCCTCCGGGCGTTCGATGAGGACCTCCTGGCGGTGCTTGGACATATCGATGGCTACCAGCACGGCATCGGCGGGTGTAGAACTGAGCTTGGTCATGGTCGGTCTGCCTCCAAAGTGTTGAGTCGACAACTTCACTTTAGAGACCTGATGACCGGTCATGACCGCCTTGATGAAGCCTGCGGGCGCTACGCGCCCTTGTCTCCATCAAGGCGAGCGCTGCCTTCGAGAGGCAGCTTCCCAATGTGCTACGGCATCGAATTGGTCAGCGGCGATCCGGTGACTGCGATTGACCGCGCGGCCAAGGTGGTGACCGCGAAGTCGGGCAAGCAAGTCAGCTATGACAAGCTGCTGATCGCTACGGGGTCCGATCCGTTCATCATCCCCGTGCCGGGCAAGGACCTGCCCGGCGTGGTCACCTTCCGCGATCTGGATGACGTCGACCGGATGCTCGATGCCGCCAAAGCTGCTGAAAAAGCGGGCGGCGGCGATGCCGTGGTGATCGGCGGCGGCTTGCTTGGCCTCGAAGCGGCGCATGGTCTGGCCTTGCGCGGCATGAAGGTGACCGTGATCCACCTGATGCCAACACTGATGGAGCGCCAGCTGGATGAAGCGGCGGGCTACCTGCTCAAGAGCGAACTGGAGCGGCGCGGCCAGACCATCCTGACCCACGCCGATACCGGCGAAATCTATGGCAATGGCAAGGTCGAGGGTGTGCGTCTGAAGGACGGGCGCGAAATCCCTTGTTCGATCGTAGTCATGGCGGTCGGTATCCGCCCCGCGACCGCGCTGGCACGCGAGGCCGGACTTGAGGTCAATCGCGGCATTCTGGTTGACGACCACATGGTCACTTCCGATCCCGATGTGCTCTCGGTCGGCGAATGCGTCGAGCATGACGGCATGGTCTATGGCCTGGTCGCGCCGCTGTGGGACATGTGCCGCAGCCTGGCCGATGGCCTGCTGGAAACCCCCAATCCCTATCGCGGATCGGTCACTTCAACCAAGCTCAAAGTATCTGGCATCGATGTGTTCTCCGCCGGCGATTTCGCGGGCGGAGAAGGCTGCGAGGACATCGTGCTGCGCGATGCGACGCGCGGCGTCTACAAGCGGGTGATCGTCAAGGACGACAAGGTCATCGGCGCGGTGCTCTATGGCGATACCGCCGATGGTTCGTGGTATTTCGACCTGCTGAAGCGCGAGGAAGACATTGCCGGGGTCCGCGATGCGCTGATCTTCGGGCAGGCTTTCGCCTCGGGCGGAGGTGCCTCCGCAAACCCTCTTGACGCCGTTGCATCGCTTTCGGACGAAGCCGAAATCTGCGGCTGCAACGGCGTTTCCAAAGGCAAGGTCGTCGCCTGCATCAATGGTGGCGCTCAGGATCTCGACGCGGTGCGGGCGGGATGCAAGGCCTCGGCGAGCTGCGGCCAATGCACCGGTCTTGTCGAAAACCTGCTGGCGCTGACGCTGGGTGATGGTTTTTCCGGCGAACGCCAGAACAAGCCGATGTGCAAGTGCACCAGCTTCACCCACGAGGACGTGCGCCAGCACATCCGCGATATGGAGCTGAAATCGATCCCGCAGGTCATGCAGGAAATGTCGTGGTCGACGCCCGATGGCTGTTCGTCCTGCCGCCCTGCCCTCAACTACTATCTGCTGAGCCAGTGGCCGGCGGAGCACGAGGAAGACCCGCAGAGCCGCTTCGTCAACGAACGCATGCATGCCAACATCCAGAAGGACGGCACCTTCTCGGTCGTGCCGCGCATGTGGGGCGGCGTCACCACGCCCGATGAACTGCGCGCCATCGCCGATGCCGCCGACAAGTTCGGGGCAAGGATGGTCAAGGTCACCGGCGGCCAGCGGCTCGACCTGTTTGGCATAAAGGGCGAAGACTTGCCCGCGATCTGGGCGGACCTGAACGCGGCCGGGATGGTCTCGGGCCACGCCTATGGCAAGGCGCTGCGCACGGTGAAGACCTGTGTGGGATCGGAATGGTGCCGCTTTGGCACCCAGGATTCCACCGGCCTTGGCATCAAGCTGGAACAGATGACCTGGGGTTCGTGGATGCCGCACAAGTTCAAGATCGCGGTTTCGGGCTGCCCGAGGAACTGCGCAGAGGCCACGATCAAGGACTTCGGCGTAATCTGCGTCGATTCGGGCTATGAACTGCACATCGGCGGCAATGGCGGCATCCACCTGCGCGGCACAGATCTGCTGTGCAAGGTTACGACCGAGCAGGAGGCGATGGATTACTGCGCTGCCTTCATCCAGCTCTACCGCGAAGAAGCCCGCTATCTCGATCGCACCGCCCCCTGGGTGGAACGGGTCGGGCTGGACTATGTGAAGCAGCGCATTGTCGAGGACGCGGTGGGGCGCGAGGCACTGCGCTCGCGCTTCCTGTTCGCCCAGACGTTCCTGCAAGTCGATCCCTGGGCCGAGCGCGCCGAGGGCAAGGAGGCTCATTTGCACAAGCACATTGCCGAAATCCGTCCCTTCGCCGTGGTGGGAGCCTGAACCATGCCAGATGCATTGAATGGCAGGTGGCTCGACATCGGCCCGGTGGACCAGTTGCCCTCACTGGGTGCCCGCACGCTTCCGGTGCGGGGCGGCAAGGACATCGCCATTTTCCACACCGCCAACGGCGAGGTCTATGCCCTGCTCAACGAATGTCCACACAAGCAGGGACCGCTGAGCCACGGCATCGTCCATGACACGACCGTCACCTGCCCGCTGCACAACTGGCGGATCAGCCTCAAGACCGGCCAAGCGCTGGGCGAGGACGAAGGCTGCGTACCGACCATCCCGGTAAAGATCGACAATGGCCGCATCTTCATCGGCCGCAGGGAAGCCTTGCAGGGGATGGCATGATCGAGGCCGCGACAGACGGTGTCCGCACGACCTGCGCCTATTGCGGCGTGGGCTGCGGCATCGTGGCGACGCGACAAGGGGACCGGGCGGCGCGCATCCAGGGCGATGCCGCGCATCCCGCCAATCATGGCCGGCTCTGTTCCAAGGGCACCCATCTTGGCGAGACGATCGGCCTCGAAGGGCGGCTGCTCCACCCCGAAATCGGGGGCAAGCGGGCGAGCTGGAACAAGGCGATTGCCCATGTCGCGCGGAAATTCGCCGACACCATCGCCGAGCACGGACCGGACAGCGTGGCCTTCTATGTCTCGGGCCAGCTGCTGACCGAGGATTATTACGTCGCCAACAAGCTGATGAAGGGCTTCATCGGTTCGGCGAATATCGACACCAATTCGCGCCTGTGCATGTCGAGCGCGGTGGCCGGGCACATCCGTGCCTTCGGCGAAGATGTGGTGCCCGCCAGCTATGAGGATTTCGACGTAGCCCAGCTGATCGTGCTGGTCGGCTCCAATACCGCCTGGTGCCATCCGGTGGTCTATCAGCGGATCATGGCCGCACGCGCCGCGAACGGCACGAAGATCGTCGTCATCGATCCGCGCCGCACCGAAACCTGTCAGGATGCGGACCTGCATCTGCCGCTGAAGCCGGGCAGCGACGTGGCCCTGATGAACGGACTGCTCGCCCATTGCCGCGCGGCGGGGATTGTCGACGAAGCCTTCCTGTCCGCCTCTGTCTCCACGCCGGAGGGTTTCTGGGATGCGCTGGAAGGCTGCACGCCCGAAGCCACGGCCGAGGCCTGCGACCTGCCGCTGGAAAGCCTGCGCGCCTTCTTCGACCTCTTCGCCGCCAATCCGCGCACGATCACCCTGTTCAGCCAGGGCATCAACCAGTCGATCCGCGGCACCGATCAGGTCAATGCGATCATCAATGTCCATCTTGCCACCGGCCGCATCGGCAAGCCGGGGGCCGCGCCCTTCTCGATCACCGGCCAGCCCAACGCCATGGGCGGGCGCGAGGTCGGCGGGCTGGCCTCGACGCTAGCCTCTCACATGGATTTTGCCCCGGAAAACCGCGATACCGTGAAGCGTTTCTGGTCCTCCCCCGCGATCTCGCCCAAGCCGGGGCTGAAGGCGGTCGACCTGTTCCGCTCGATCCGCGAAGGCCGGGTCAAGGCGCTGTGGGTGATGGCGACCAATCCCGCCGTCTCGCTGCCCGATGCCGGTCTTGTGCGTGATGCGCTGGCCACCTGCCCCTTCGTCGCCGTGTCGGATTGCATCGCCGATACCGACACCACCCGCTTCGCTCATGTGAAGCTGCCCGCCACTGGCTGGAGCGAGAAGGACGGCACCGTCACCAACAGCGACCGCTGGATCAGCCGCCAGCGCGCCATCTTCCCGCCGGCGGGCGAGGCGCGGCACGACTGGTGGATCATCGCGCAGGTAGCGCAGGCCATGGGCTGGCGCGATGCCTTCGCCTATGACAGCGCCGCCGATGTCTATCGCGAACACGCCCGGCTTTCCGCCTATGAAAACCACGGCAAGCGCCTGTTCGATCTGAGCCACCACGCCGCGATCACCAACGCCGCCTATGATGCGATGGAGCCGGCGCGCTGGGGCGGCGCCCCCTTTGCCGATGGCCGCTTCTCCACGCCGGACCGCAAGGCGCGGCTGGTGCCGGTTACGCAGATCGCGCTGCAGAACACGCTGCCGCACTATCCGATGACGCTGAACAACGGCCGCTACCGCGATCAGTGGCATACCATGACGCGCACCGGCCTGTCGCCGCGCCTGTCGCAGCACCTGCGTGAGCCGATGGCCGAGATCCACCCGATGGACGCCCGCGCGCTGGGCATCGCGGATGGCGATCTGGTGACGGTTTCCACCCCCAGCGGCAGCAGCGTGTTTCGCGCCACGCTCAGCGACGGGCAGCGGCGCGGCGAGGTGTTCACTCCGATCCACTGGACCGACCGCCAGTCCACCGGCGGTCGCACCGGCCTGCTGCCGCGCCCGCTGGTCGATCCGCATTCCGGCCAGCCCGGCTTCAAGAACACCCCCGCACGGGTGGAAAAATTCGCCCCCGAATGGCGCGGTTTCGTTATCGCAAGCGCACTGCCCGACGCGATCCCTGCCGCCTATGCCACCAGGGTCCGCGTGCAGCAGGGCTGGCTGGTCGAGGTTGCGGGCGATGGCGATCCGGCAGCGCTGGCCAAGGCCCTGCTGCCCAGGGGTGAGCGCATCGAAAGCATGGACGCCGCGCGCGGCACGCTGCGCGTGGCGGTGCTGGACCAGGGCAAGCTGCGCGCCGCGCTCTATGTCACGCGCAGCGGCGGCCTGCCCCCGCGCGAATGGCTGGTCGCCCAGCTTTCGCTGTTCGAGGCCTCGACCATGGAACTGCTGGCGGGCCGGCCCGCCTCCCCGGCGCCCGATCGCGGGCCGATCGTCTGCGTCTGTTTTGATGTGGGCATGAACACGATCATCGAAGCGATCGCCAGCCAGTCGCTGGTAACGGTCGAACAGATCGGCGCCGCGCTCAATGCCGGGACGAACTGTGGTTCGTGCCGACCCGCGATCGCGCGACTTCTGGCGGACAGCCCCGCAACCGGCGAGCCCGTGCCCGCCTGATGCCATCCAAAAGGACAATTTGTGAGCAAGCTTCATCTCGTGATGGGCGGCCGCGTGGCCGATCCGCAGGGCCTCGATTTCGAGGATATCGATGCAATCGATGTGGTCGGCATTTATCCCAACTATGCAAGTGCCGAATCAGCGTGGAGGGGAGCGGCCCAACGCACGGTCGATGACGCGGCAATGCGCTACGTCGTCGTTCACCTGCATCGGTTGATCGAACCTGCCGCATCAGGCTAGAGGCATCCAATGAAACGTGCGGTGGTCATAAGGCATCTGGCATTCGAAGATCTCGGAGCGTTTACCGCTCCGTTAAGGGATGCCGATTATTCCGTTCACTACCAAGACGCCGGGGTTTGCACGCCTGACGCCGGACCCGAACCATGGGACTCTGCGAAAATCGATTTGCTGATCGTCCTCGGCGGTCCTATCGGCGCATATGAGGAACATCTCTACCCCTGGCTTACCGATGAGATCGACGGGATCGCCTCGCGATTGCGCAAACGGCTGCCCACAATGGGTATCTGCCTTGGCGCGCAGCTCATTGCGCGTGCGCTTGGCGCCAAGGTTTATCCGAGCGGAATCAAGGAAATCGGGATCGGCAATATCACACTGACCGACGCCGGCCTTGCCAGTTGCCTCGCTCCCTTCGCGGATGCTCCTGCAACACTTCACTGGCATGGCGACACCTTTGACCTTCCCGAAGGCGCTTCACTTCTGGCTTCGACCGACCTGTGCCGAAATCAGGCTTTCTCCGTTGGCCCCAATATCATCGGCTTCCAGTTCCATCCGGAAGCCGATGGCACGACATTCGAGCGTTGGCTAATCGGTCATGCCTGCGAACTCTCAGTCGCGGGCATCGACATCCGAGAACTTCGGGCCACGATGGCAGTCGTGTCACGCGAACTCACCGACAAGGCCAAAACACTTCTCGAATGCTGGCTGCGCGGCCTGCATGAGCAGTGACCCGATATTGAGGCGTCTGAACTCCGATGCTCGTCAACGAGCCGCAGGAATGGCATACGCCCGTTTCGACAATTGGGACCGGTCGGGGCCTGTTCATGTCGTTGCCGAGACTGACTTGCGAAGCTCAGGATTTTGCGCTCTATCGCATCGGCCATGACCGTATCCCTCGTTTCCCGAACTGATTGGACCCGCGATGAAATCGCGGCCCTCTACGAACTGCCGTTTACAGAGCTGGTTTTTCAGGCCGCCGAGATTCATCGCGCCTGTCACCCGGCGAACGAGGTCCAGCTTTCCACACTGCTTTCGATCAAGACCGGCGGGTGTCAGGAGGATTGCGGCTATTGTTCGCAGTCGGTGAAAGCAGGCAGCGGTGTCAAGGCGACCAAGCTATTGGAGGTGCAAGCCGTCCTCCAGCGCGCCGCACAAGCGGCCGACCAGGGTTCCACCCGCTTTTGCATGGGCGCTGCCTGGCGCGATCCCAAGGACCGCGACATGCCTGCCATTATCGAGATGGTTAAAGGCGTGCGCGCGCTTGGCATGGAAACCTGCATGACGCTGGGCATGCTTACACCCCGACAGGCCGACATGCTAAGCGAAGCGGGGCTCGACTACTATAATCACAACATCGACACCTCGCCTGAACGCTATGACCAGGTCATCACCACGCGCACGATGAAGGACCGGCTCGATACGCTGGCCAACGTCCGTATGGCCGGCATCAGCGTCTGCTCAGGCGGTATCGTGGGCATGGGCGAGACCCGTGAAGACCGAGTGGGCTTCATCCACACCCTCGCGACTTTGCCCGATCACCCGCAGTCAATACCGATCAACGCACTGGTCCCGGTGAAAGGCACGGTGCTGGGTGACATGCTGGCAGATACCCCACTGGCGAAAATTGACGATGTCGAATTCGTGCGAACAGTCGCTGCGGCGCGTATCACCATGCCTCACTCCATGGTGATGCCTCACTCCATGGTGCGCCTTTCCGCAGGGCGTGAATCCATGTCAGATATGACGCAGGCAATGTGCTTCCTCGCCGGAGCGAATTCAATCTTTACCGGCGACAAGCTGCTTACCGCGCCCAATGCAGGCGATGACAGGGACACAGAAATGCTATCGCGTCTGGGCTTGAAGGCAATGGCTCCCCTGAAGGGCGGCGTCGAAGAAAGAAGAACACCGGCCAGCTCGTCGTAGTTCAATCCTCTGTTGCCCGGGACCGCCCGTCCACGAGCTTGACCGCATAGAGCTCCATCTTGTGGTCGACGAGCCGGTAGCCCAACCGTTCTGCAATCAGACGCTGCAGTGCCTCGAGTTCCGGGTCCACGAATTCGACGACCTGACCTGTTTCAACGTCCACCAGATGATCATGATGAGCATCGGGCGAAGGTTCATAGCGAGCCTTTCCGTCACCGAAATCGTGCCGTTCAATGATCCCGGCCTCTTCGAACAGCCGGATTGTTCGGTAAACCGTTGCGATGGAAATACCAGGATCGATTACTGAGGCACGCCTGTGCACGGTATCGACATTCGGATGATCGACCGCATCGGACAGTACGCGCGCAATGACGCGGCGCTGCTCGGTCACCCGCAAGCCACGCTCGATGCATAGCGCCTCAAGATCAATCCTCGAGCCCATTGTGAAGCGTCCCGGGTTTCCCGGAGGCTCCTATCTGTGAGAAGGAGCTATAATGAGCAACGCAAGGAACAAGTTTTCACCTGAGGTCCGCGAACGCGCGGTTCGGATGGTTGGTGAGCACCGTGCCGATTACGGTTCGGAATGGGCGGCAATGACCTCCATCGCTGGGAAGATCGGCTGCACTGCGGAAACGCTGCGTCGGTGGTGCCGTGAGGAGGCGAGCCGACGAACGGGGCCAGCGGCGCAAGCCGCTAGCGAACGGGAACGGCTCAAGCTTCTCGAACGCGAGGTGAAGGAGCTTCGCCGTGCCAACGAGATCCTGCGCAAGGCGTCGGCATATTTTGCGCAGGCGGAGCTCGACCGCCACGGCAAATGGTGATGTCGTTCATCGACGCTCATCACGAGGAACTGGGTATCGAGCCGATCTGCCGCGAACTGCGGGTCGCCCCATCGTCCTACCACGAGCACGCCGCAAGGCTTGCCGACCCTGACAAGCGCTCGGCGCGTACCCGGCGCGATGACGAGATCAAAGAGCAGATCAAGCGGGTCCACGATGCCAGCTTCGGCCTCTACGGCACCCGCAAAGTCTGGCACCAGCTGCGCCGCGATGGGATCGACGTCGCCAAGTGCACCGTGGAGCGGCTGATGCGCGCGATGGGCTTGGCAGGGATAAGGCGCGGTAAAGCCTGCGTTACCACCGTCAGTAATCCGAAGACACCGTGCCCGCTGGACAGGGTCAACCGTGCGTTCAAGGTCAAGCGGCCCAACGCGCTGTGGGTCGTCGACTTCACCTATGTTCATACCTGGACCGGCTTTGTCTACGTGGCCTTCGTGATCGACGCCTTCGCCCGGCGGATCGTAGGCTGGAAGGTCAGCACCAGCGCCACAGCAGGGTTCGTGCTGGATGCCCTGGAGCAGGCAATCCATGCGCGCAGGCCAAATGCCGAGGATGGCCTGATCCACCATAGCGACAGGGGTGTGCAATATCTGGCCATGAGCTACACCCAGCGGCTGTCCGAAGCCGAGCTGGTGCCCTCTGTGGGCAGTGTCGGTGACTCGTATGACAACGCCCTCGCCGAGACCATCAACGGGGACTGTCAGGATTTCCGTGTGTGGGCGGGCGGTTAAACATTACGCCGCCATGGCCTTGATGAAGCGTTCGCCGAACAGGACGGCGAACTGGGCCTTGGCCATGGACCACTCACGCGGCGGCATTTTCCACTCTTTCTCGGATCTGTTCAAGATCAGATAGAGCAACTTGGTCGCGGCCTCGTCGTTGGGAAAGTGTCCTCTGGCTCTGACCGCCCGCCGGAGCTGGGCATTCAGGGCCTCAATGGCATTCGTGGTGTAGACGATCCTGCGGACCTCGTCGGGGAAGGCGAAGAAGGGAATAACTTCACTCCACGCCCGCCGCCAGCTCTGGCCGATTGCAGGGTAGCGCCGCCCCCATTCGCTGTCCTCGAAGGCCGTGAGTGCTTCCTCGGCGGCCTTGGCGTCGACGGCGCGGTAAATGCCCTTCAGTGCCGTGGCCAGCGGCTTGCGGTCCTTCCAGGAGACGAAGTCCATTGAGTTGCGCAGCAGATGGACGATGCACGTTTGGACCACGGCTTCTGGGAACACGGCGGTGATTGCGTCAGGGAAGCCCTTGAGGCCATCGACAACGGCCAGCATGATGTCCTCGACGCCACGGTTCTTCAGCTCGTTCATGACGCGCAGCCAGAATTTGGCGCCTTCGTTCTGCTCGATCCACAGGCCCAGAACGACCTTGGTGCCATCGGCCAGCACACCCAGCGCGATGTGGATCGCCTTGTTGCGGACCATGCCCTCATCGCGGATCTTGACCCGAATGGCGTCGAAGAAAACCAGCGGATAGGCCGGATCGAGCGGGCGGGCCTGCCAGGCGGCGACCTCCTCGAGCACGGCGTCGGTGACGGTCGATATGAGGTCCGGCGAAACGTCGATGCCGTATAGCTCGCGCAGATGCCCGGTGATCTCCCGCGTGCTCATGCCGCGCGCGTACATCGACACGATCTTGTCGTCGAAGCCGGGGAACCGGCGCTGGTACTTGGCGATCAGTTGCGGATCAAAGCTGCCCTGCCGATCGCGGGGTACCTCGATCTCGATCTTGCCGGTGTCCGTGACCACCGTCTTGCGGCCATAGCCATTACGGTTGTTGCCGGCCTGGTCGCCGTGCCCAAGATGATGATCCATCTCAGCATTGAGGGCGCGTTCGGCCAGCGCCTTCTTCAGCGAATCCAGAAGGCCACCCTGCTGAAGGGCTGCCGTGGCATCGCCGCCAGCCAGAAGTTGATCCAGTAAATCAGCCGGAATTACCGGCTCCTTGCGTCGGGACATAGTGGGACTCCTTCTTGCCCATTATGCCCGCCCACACACGGAAATCCTGACAGTCCCCATCAACGGCCTCTACAAGGCCGAAGTCATCTGGCGGCAACGATCATGGCCAAACGCTTCAGCGGTGGAAATGGCAACCCTGCGCTGGGTAGATTGGTTCAACCATCACCGCCTGTTTGGCCCAATCGGACACATCCCGCCCGCCGAGGCCGAAGCCAATTACTATGCAGCCACCGACAACCTCAATATGGTTGCATGACCCAAATGAAACCGCCTCCGGGAAACCCGGGACGCTTCAGTAGCCGCAATGGGGCGGGCCATGGCTGACGCAGAGATTTTTCCCAGGAAAACGGAATACTTCCCCGAAGCGAAGGGCTGCACCAATGAGTGACCGGATCAAGGAAAAGGCCCGCCTCGCGCCCTCCGCCATATTGACTGTCGAACAGGTTCGCTCGGTCCGTCACTGGAACGAGCATCTGTTCAGCTTTTCGATCAGCCGCCCAGCCAGCTTCCGGTTTCGGTCAGGCGAATTTGTGATGATCGGACTGCAGGGTGAATCGCGACCACTGCTGCGCGCCTATTCAATTGCCAGCCCGTCTTACGCTGAGGAACTGGAGTTCCTCTCGATCAAGGTGCCCAATGGCCCCCTCACCTCGCGATTGCAGCGGATCGAACCGGGCGACGATGTCTTCCTCGGCCGCAAGCCGACAGGGACGCTGGTCGCTGACGCGCTTCTTCCCGGCAACCGCCTGTTCCTCCTATCCACCGGAACCGGTCTGGCTCCCTTCCTCAGCCTGATCCGCGATCCCGACATCTACGATCGGTTTGGGCAGGTGGTCGTTGTCCACAGTGTTCGACAGGTGAGCGATCTCGCATTCCGGGTCGATCTTGATTCCCACTTGGCGGGTGATCCGCTGGTGCAGGATCAGGCATTGGTTCAACTGAGCTACCTTCCCACAGTCACACGCGAGTCGTTTCGCACCCAGGGCCGCATCGCCACGCTGATGGAGGATGGCCGCCTGTTTGAGGGTGTGACCGGCCCTCGTCGGCTCGATCCCGCCACCGACCGCGTGATGATGTGCGGCAGCATGGCAATGATCCGGGATTTCTCAGCCCGGCTCGCTGCGCTGGGCTTTGCCGAAGGCTCGAACGCCAAACCGGGGCATTTCGTGATTGAGCGTGCTTTCGTCGACTGAAGCTGCATCCTGCCACACATGACAACCGAAAGCCGGCGGGCAGAATAGCACGCCCTGCCAGATCGCTTCTTACCGAGGCAGGATTGATCCGCCTGAAACGGATCACCAGTCCAGGATTTCAACAACTGCCTCGCCGCTACCACACGAACGGCCAGCGCCTTTTTCGAGAAGATCGATCGCCCACTGCACATGGACGGCCGCCATGTCCTCGTGCCCAGCATCCAGCAACAGCAGAACCTCGCGCATCAGCAGGATGGCCCGGTCACGGCTTGGGTCGCGATCGGTCACAGGGCACCGCTCAGACCAAACGCTTTGGGAGGGAACCGGGCCAGAAACGACCACAGCACTCTTGGCCTCGACCTGGCATCACGATCTTGCGCCAACAGCTTGTCCAGAAGAGGTGAACACATATCGGCCCTTTGCTCCAGCATTGTGCACCGCCCCTCCAGGCAGCCGACGGCACGTCTCCGCAAGGAGACGTGCCAGCCCTGGAACCGGGTGTTGGAAACCTGAAGATAGTCAGGCGCGAACGCCTTTGGGCCGGGTGGCCTTGGACATGCGCGTCCGCCACCCGGTAGCCTAAGCTGCCGGCTCTATCTTCAGAAGGTTTCCACGCCTCCGCCCGCGTCTCCGCGAGCAGGGTCATGGTAGGGCAAAAGCCCCAGGAATTGCAACCGCCACCCATGAATGGCGTTTGTCCGTGGAAGGCGGCGAACGACGCCTCGTCATTCCTGTTCAATCATCTGCGCGGAATCACGCCGAATCGGTCGACGGCAATGACCCTATGCTGCATCCTTTACACCGCCCCTACAAACCGCGTTGAATCAGCAGAATGCTACACCGAGTTCAGGCGGCGTGAACAAATTTAAGCCAGTATCTGGCGATGGCGAAATGGCCCCTTCCACGGAAGCTGACGGGATATGAACTCAACGCGTTCGAGGATAAAGAAACGCCCGATCAGAAACCGGCATTCCAAGTTTTTGGTAAAAGCCAACCGCATCAGGTGCAGAGACAAGCAGCAACGTTGCTTCTTCGCCAGCCAGAACTCGCGTTTCCTCGATCAGTTGCCTGCCGATTCCGCGACCTTTGAAAGCAGCATCGACAGCCAAGTCAGAGAGATAAGTGGCATAAGACCAATCAGTGAGTGAGCGAGCTATTCCCACCAGTCGCCCTGTCTCGGCTATCCTTGCAGTAACAATCAGATTAGCATTGTCGAGCATCCGCTGAAGGCGGCGAACGTCGTTCGCAGGCCTCCTTGAAGCAAGGCCAGATTTATCAAGTAAATCGGCAAACTCCGAAACCATTACGCGTTCGCGCTCATATCGAAATTGCATTTCGCCGCCCTGCTGTACTGTATTTTATGATTCACGGAAACGCTGTGGAAACGGGCTGTCATTAGCAGAAATTGTCCACGCCGCCTAATCTGCTTCTCGAAAGAGGAGATCAGGACTGATCCCAAGCCCATTGGCGATCCTCTCGATATTATCGACCGAGACATTACGCTCGCCGCGTTCAACGCCGCCGTAGTATGTCCGATCCATTTCGATTTCGAGCGCGAAATCCTGCTGGCTGAGGCCGCGCGCCATACGAAACCGGCGAACATTCGTCGCCAGAATGTTTCGAAGCAATCCGGGATGGGTGCGTTTCACTCCGCATAAATCTGCCCAAGATGGTTTTAAGGCGACGGGTTTTAAGTATCATTTAACCCGAACCGCATAAAACAGCGGTGCAACAACAGCCTTACTATTGCAGGGCCTGTATGGCCAACCTCGCGTTCAAAAACGCGGTGCACGCTTTGTAACAGGCCGCGCTCTGTAAATCAACTTGGGCATGATCACCATGTCACCGAAGCACATCAACTAGGGAAAGTGAAAACCTATCGTTTAGCAAACGCTTAAACACATGATGATATGGCCGTTTCAGAGCCGTCTCGTCTCAATCGGGCGTCAAATTCACGGGAACAGGAACAGACTTGCTCGGCTTGCGAAACACCATCCTCGAAATGATCGCCACAGGCGCCGACCTTCAGGGGACGGTTGACCGACTGTGCGCTGAAATCGAGGCATTAACGCCCGGCGTCATCTGCTCGGTACTCACCGTTGATCCTGAAGGTTTCCTCCACCCCCTTTCCGCGCCGAGCCTGCCTGATGAATATTGCGCAGCGCTCGACGGCTTGCTGATCGGTCCGGAAGTGGGCTCGTGCGGCAGTGCCGCTTACCTTCGCGAACCCGTGACCGTTACCGATATCGCCAGCGATCCACGCTGGGCAGATTTTCGGAACGCTGCGCTCCCCCTTGGTCTGCTGGCCTGCTGGTCGACACCCATATTCGGTGAAGCAGGCCGAGTCATCGGCACGTTCGCGCTCTATTACCGGGAAGCGCGATCGCCGACCGAAGGCGAACGGGCCCTTGTGGATGCGTGCATCCATCTCTGTTCCATTGCGCTTGAACGCCATGGACGGGTTCTGGAGCGCGAGCGGCGGGCAAATATCGATCTGTTGACCGGACTGGGAAACCGGACAGCGTTCAGCACGGCGCTTTCAGAGCTATCGTGTGATGCACCCGGAGCATGGGCGCTGCTCATCCTCGATCTGGACAATCTCAAAGTCATCAATGATGGCTTCGGACATCATGCTGGTGACTCGCTGATCCGGGCAGCAGCAGTCCGCGCCGAAGCCGCCGCGTCACCCGACAAGGCATTTCGCATCGGCGGCGATGAATTCGCAATCCTCGCCCAGTCACCAGAAGCGTTGCGCGATCTCGACCTGTTTGCGGCAAAAATCCTCGAAAGCCTGACCGAGCCTCTGAACTGCAACGGCCACATGGTCGTGCCCAAAGCCACCATCGGCTGCGCCGTGCTGGCACCTGGCGACCGCACCGCCGATACTGTACGGCAAAATGCGGATTTTGCGCTCTATCACGCCAAGGAGACCGGGCGCGGCGGGTTCGTTCGCTACTGGCCAGGCATCGACACCCGTATCATCCATCGCATTTCCGCCATTCGCGATGTCGATGCAGCGTTGCGCGAAGGCCGGATCGAGGCACATTACCAACCGATCGTCCGTATCGACACAGGCGAGGTCGTCGCGATGGAAGCTCTGTGCCGTATACGGATGGGCAATGGCGGCCTTCTTGCCGCGGCCGCCTTCCGTGAAGCCACGGCCGATGTCCATATCGCCATGGAAATGACCGGGCGCATGCTTGAGATTGTTACTGGCGATTTGCGGCGCTGGACCGACTGGTCGGTTCCCGTCGAGCATATCGGGCTCAATGTCTCACTGGCCGATTTCCATGGCGGTAAACTCGACCAGCAGATTTCTTCTGCCCTCGCCGGACACGGGTTGCCGCTCGAACATCTGGTGATCGAGATAACGGAGAGCGCCTATCCGGCCCTTCGGGACAAGGCTGTCCTTGAGGCTATCGAAACGCTGCGGGCAAAAGGTCTGCGCCTTGCGCTCGACGATTTCGGAACCGGCGGGGGACTACTCATGCCCCTGCTGACGATGCCGGTCGACATGATCAAGATCGACAAAATACTGGTAGACAGGCTCGCGCCGGAAGGAGCTGGCGCGGCGGTTATCGGCGGACTGCTGCACACCGCCCAAAGACTCGGCATTGCTGTCGTTGCCGAGGGGATCGAGAGCGCGGTACAGGCAACCCATCTTGCCGAACTCGGTTGCAAGCTTGGCCAGGGCTATTTCTTCTCCAGGCCGCTCGATCGTGAAGCTGCGACAAGCCTGCTGCTATCCCGCAAGTCCAGCAATATTACCCCGCTCAAGCAGCGCCACTCTTGAACCAGCGATGGCTCCCGCGTCCCTCATTTCGTTCGACCTGAATTTGCGGTGCCGGTCGCGGATCAGCTCGGCGGTCGGCGAACGACCCCAAAGCCAAGCGTCCTTACCGCCGGAGTTGCGGTCTGCCCACCAGTGGCGCTCGCCTCTGCCGCAACGGGTGTAGCGGTCGGTTCGGCCTGAGTCCGCGCGGCAAAAAGATCCCGCCCAAACCGGCGCTGCATGTGGCGCGCTACGCTCTGCGCATAGCGCCGTTGCCGCCAGGCGGTCGGACTGTGATAAACCCCGACGGCCTCCCAGAAATCCCCGGTTGAATGCAACGCCGCCAGGAATATCCACCGGGCGGCATCGGCATTGAAACAAGGATCAAACCTCAACCAATGTCGCACCTGCCATTCAGGCCGCTCAATGAGCCCGGCCAATTTGGGCACCCACCAGCTGTTGATCTGCAGCGGCCCCAGATCATGGCTGCCATTGGTGTTGCGCACCTCGGCACCGATCCAACCGCCTTCCTGGTCACGCAGGCCCCAGAGCGTCTTTTCCAGCCAGGGCTTGTCGCCAGCAGCCTGTCGAATGCAGTGGGCGATACGGGTCTCGCCCTCTCCTTCGGCGCGGGCCTGTCCCGGGATTGCGGCAAGGAGGGCTATCCCCGCACACATTGGCAAGATCATGTTGACAATGCGGGAGCGGGAAATGCTGATCCAGTTGGGATTGGGCATATTGAGTATCCTTGGCTGAGAATTTCCCGATCATCGATCGGGGCCGTGGTCGGGCTGAGGTTGAGACTGGGGCTGGTGGTGAGGCTGATGCTGTTCGGGCCGCGCTTCGGGAACGGACTGGGCCGTGCGCCCAGGATCCCGCTCCGGTCCGGATCGGCGATCGAGCGCGGACTGCAGGATGCGATCAAGAATATCGGCAATCCCGCGCGCGCCTTCGGCCAGCCGCTCACCCAAACCTTCAGGTGAGCGGCCACGATCAAGTTGCCGCTCCAAGGCTCCGTCTCGTCGCTCCTGTCGCATACGTGTCTGCTCGTCGCGGGCCTGCGCCAGGCGATCGGCATGGCGGTCAGCATAGGAGCGCGCAGAATCCTTCTGCAGCCGCCCCAGCCCTTCGAGCGCCGAGGTCTTCTCGCCCGACCGCTGTTCCAGCTTTTCGATGAGACGCTTCTCGTCCTCGGTCCAGAGCTTCACCCCGAACCGGGCGCGGGTGATGGCGGTGTAGTAATTCTGGCCGTTGACGAGGGGGGAGCCGACCGGTGCCAGCACATAGACGCGGGCGTAGGTTTTCGACTGCGCCGAATAGACGGTTTCGGCATAGCCATGATCCCAGGTCTTGTGGCTAGCGAGGTCGATCGTCTGCACCTTGTCGGTGCGATCCCAGCGGATCGTCGCCTGTGCGCCCTCCAGCTTCTCGACCGTGCCGCGTTCGGCATTTTTGAGATCGAGCGTCTTGTTGGCCAGCCGCCACTGGATGCGGTCGCCTTCGGATAGCTCGCGTTCCTCGCGGTTGAACACATTGATGTGGCGGGCCTGCCCCAGCCTTGGATCCCAACGGATCACCCGGCCATGCTCATCGACAAGGCGTACAACCTGGCGGCCATTGGCCTCGCGCCCGACGCCTGCCACACGATATTCGGCATCGCGCGCAATCCCGGCGCCGGTGACGTCGCGCGCGAACGTCACCACCTGCCCGCCTGAATAGAAGCGAGCATAATGCTTCTCCTGATCGCTCATACCCGATGAGGTGAGCACTTGCAGTCGTGCATCCTCGGCGGCGATCGCGCCTTCGGATTTGAGGGTCTCGCGGATCGTGGCATTGACGAGCAGGCGGGTGGCATTTTCGAGCACGAGGATATTGGTGGAAGCCCGGCTCCCGGGGCTGAGGCGCGTCCATTCGGCGACCAGTCCGCGCGCAAGTGCTTCCGCATCCCCCCCGCTCACAACCTTGTCGAGGCGAGCAAGCGAGCCCGCATAGTCGCCCGAACGCGCCGCGGTGACGGCCCCCTTCATGGCTCTGGTTTCCTGGCGCATGGATTCGGTGAGTTGGGCGGTGGGAAGCCCGAGCTTCTGAAGCAGCCAGAACGGCTTGCCCTGCTCGATCGCGCCGGTCTGCTTGTTGTCACCCAGCAGGATCAGCCGAGCCCCGGTCTCGCGGCTGATCTCGAGCATACGCAGTGCCTGCCGGTTGCCCAGTTGCCCGGCCTCATCGAGCACCAGAACATGGCGGTCGGTAATGCCGTGCCCGCCCCCTGCCAGCAGACTGGCGACAGTACGCGCCTCGATCCCGGCGATCTGGCCAAGATTTGCGACGGCAGACGATGTTGGCGCCAACGCAATGAGCGTCGTCCCCGGTTCCGCCGCCTCATTCAAACTCTTCATCAGGGTCGATTTACCCGCACCGCCGACGCCGTGGATACCGGTCACGCGGTCGCGCGAGGTAGCGGCCGCCACCAGCGCTTGTTCCTGCGCCGGAGTGAGCCCTGCACCATCCAGAACCGCCAGAAGCCGATCTGACGAGGCGATCGGCCGGGCGTCATCAAGGGCAAGCGCCAGGTGCTGGACAATCGCCTGTTCGAGCCGGGCGCTGCGCCGCGTCGTGCGCCCCCGCGTCAATGTCTGGTCGCCGGTCTGCGCCCGGGTCGCGAGCAGCTTGCGCCGCTCCTCATGCCCTGCGATCAGCGGGCGGATATCAGAGAAGCGGACCTCCCCGACATGGGACGCGAGCGCATGACGGTACAGGGTCCCAAGGTTGCTGACGGCCTCGCGCGTTTCAGCCTGGCGGATGCCGAACAGGGCGGCCCGGCTGGCCGTCTGCCGTTCCGGTTCGATCGCCCGTTCTCCCCGCTCCCCGGCTCTGGCTGTGACTTGGGCAAGATCACGGGCATAGGGCGCCGCCCGCGCGCTCCATTGTTCGTGCAGAGCTTCAAGCCCGACCTTCGCCTTGGGACCTCTGGTCTGATAGAAGGACGCCCGTCGCGCAGCCTGGCCGGTCAGGCCATGTTCTTGCGCATGGGCATTGATCTGCTGCGCGCGCTGCGAGGTCTCATGGATAAAATCCTGCGGTACACCGGTAATCTCGAACAGGCCACGCCTGGGATCGAAGTCGATCTCGAACCCCTTCTCGCGCAGGGAATGTGCCAGGTCATTTCGATAGATCTGGCCCGCGACCATCTGCTCGCCGTACATGGCCCGGCTTTCGAGGCTGGCCATGGGTGCGCCCTCTTGCCCGTTGGTCATGTTGAGGACGACGACGTGGGTGTGGAGGTGGGGATCAAGCTCGCGGCTGGCATGTTCGGTGAACCGCGCGAAGAGCAGCCGCCCGGTGGTCTCGTGGACGATCTCACCATTTTCGCGGCGGCGCAGCGCGGCATGTTCTTCCATGTAGGAGAGCGCGGTGGTGACGGCCTGCTCGTGCGCAGCAATGATCCGCTCATCCCCCGCCACCAATGCCATGATCGACACCGACTTAGGGGCATTGACGGCAAAGTCCCATCCGGGGTGATGCTGGATTTCGCCGCCCACGCGGTGGCGACCGAGTTGCTGCCCGGCAACCTTACCGGCGAGCAGTTCCTGGAAGACAGCCGGGTCGACCTTGCCTGCAAGACCCAGCTCCGGGGCAAGCCTACCGCCCCATTCGCTGGGTTCCTCACCGCCCTTGGTGTAATAATCGCCCACCGTATAATAACGGGCGATATTGCCGGACGTACCTTTCAGGCGACGGGGATGGATCATGCCGGCCGGGCCTTCTTCGCGGGGCCATTCTCGCGGTCATAGACATCGATCTCGATGCGCTGGTTGCCCCGGCGCGGTGCCAGTGTGAAGTCCTGCGGCGACATGTTGGGCGTGTCCGGCTCGTTACCAGTCGCCCCCCCGGAAGATGGCTTCTCGCCTGCCACAGGCGACGGTTCTTCCAGAGGGGTTCGGGTAAAGAGGTCGGGCCGGTCCAAGGGCTTTTGCTTGGCTTTGGGCGCGGCTTTGGCAGCTCTTACCGGCATTTTCTGATCCGCACGCTGGCGTTCTTCGGCCTCGCGGGCATCCGAGTCCGCATGGACGGCGTCGATAATCGCCTTGCCATCGGTATCGCGCACCGGGGGTTCCGTCCGCTCGACAAAGGCTTCGGCGATGGTAGCCACCGTATTGAACCGATCGTCGAACCGCACCACCGGCAGATTGCGCCCGAACCGCAAATAACCCGACAAGTTGGGGAGATTGGTGACCTCGGTGTGCATGACCAGAGGGCGTGTAACCTGCATGCGCGAGAGGTTGACCCCATCGCGCATGTCGTTGACGCCGTAGCTCATACCCTCATTGGCCTCGACCTGTTCGACCTGGCCGAGGTTTTCCGAGACATGCTTGGCGGTGGGGGTGTCGTTGGCCCTGAGCGCCACCCAGGTCGAACAATAGCCGGTGATCGCGGCCGCATCCTGGATACCGTAGGTCGCTTCGAGCTGCGGGTAGGACTGGAACCCCAATATGCCGCAGCCGCCATATTTGCGGGCACGGGCGAGGAAGTCGGAGAGCGAGGGCAGTTTCTGCAAGGTCGGCAGTTCGTCGATGACGCAATAGAGGCGGCGTTTGCGGTCCGGCGTCAGACTCATGATCGCCGAAATCGCGATGTCGAGCCAGACCGTGATCAGGGGACGGAGCGAGGGCAGTTGGTCGGCCTTGACCGTGATGAACAGCCAGTTGTCGCCCTCCTCATTCTGCACCCATTCGCGGATCGACAGCCCCTTCCTCGTGTCATCCAGATAGGAGAAGCTGCGCATCACCGAAGCCAGTTCAGCCTGGATGCCCGCCGAGGTTCGTTCCCCTTCCATGCTGATGAATGCGGCGGCATCGGTGCCCGCAGCATAGGCGGCAAGGTCCTTCAGCTTGGAGCGCAGCAGCCGGTCCAATAGCACCGAGACCAGCATCTCGCCCTCGCGCGCAAGCTTGCGCAGCACCGCCACCAGCGTCCCGCGCGCAGCCTTGGCCCAGAAGGGATCGCCGGTCTTGTCGGGGATCGTCGATTCCGCGATCTGGTCGTAATGATATTCGCGCGGGACATCCCCCCAGGGCGACCAGCAAGCGGTGCGCTTGTCGAGCGGGTTGAGGATGATGTCCTTCCCCGGCCGGTAGAATTTTTCGACGAAGGTGCCGGCGGTGTCATAGATGATCGCCCGCTTACCCTCCTTGCGGATGCCCTCGAGCATCTTGACGATGAGGTTGGTCTTGCCGGTGCCGGGTGCTCCGCACAGCAGGATATGTTCGGGCTCGAAGGCATCGGGCACGGGGACGCCCCCGATGGAAAAACTCCCTCGTCGCTGCCGCCAGAGCGCCCGCTTGATCTGCCTGACCGTGCCGAAACGGGCACCGCGAATATATTCGTTGGAGCCGAGGCCCCTGCCCGTCCGGGTAAAGCTGAACCAGGCGAAGGCGAGCGCGGCGAGCGCGAACACACCGGAGAGCAGCGCGCCGTGGATCAGGTAAAGCTCGAAGCTGTGCAAGGTCTTCTTCGCCAGGCCCGAAGCCAGCAGCCAGTCCGCCGAGGTCCAGTATTGCTGCCCGGCTGGGGTCTTAAACAGGATCGGATCATTGGTGCCGGGTGCGGCATTCGACTTGAAACTGGCTTCGGCCAGCTTGGTGAGGACGAAGCGCTCATAGCCGGTGGACTTCTCCATCGCATACCAGCCTACCCCCATCACCCAGAGCACGAAGCAGGCGATCACGGTTTGGAAGAAGACCTGGGTGGTCATGCGGACATTGTGAACGATCGACTGGCCGCCCCTCGTCCAGGATCCCAATGTGTCGTTGCGGAAAATGCTCATGACTGCTGCTCCCTGGCCAGGCGGCGCACCCGGAGGCGGACGCAGATCCCCAGGACCAGGAGCGGCGTGAAGCCAAGGTCCCAGGGATGACGGGATATGGCGGCAGAACGTAGCCTTCCGGGCATGCCGCATCGGCTCTGCTGTCAGGAGCCCCGCTCACCGGTCCTGCTCTGGATCGAGCAGGCCCCGCTCGCGCAGGATAGCGCGCGCATCGCCCATCCCCCGTTCGAGTATCTCGGGTGAGCCTGCACCGATCGATGTGGCAAGCAGCGTCAGTATCTGGATGCTGATGCCAAGCACCTCGTCTTGCGAGGAATAGATATAGCGCCCGCGCGGGTCAGCGGCCTGCGCAAGGATGGAGCGAATGAAGGTTGAAAAGGAGAGATCGGCGCCCACCGCGCGGCGGTTGAGGCGGTCGTAGAGGGTGTCGTCCACCCGCACGCTAACTCTGTGCATGTCAGCTTCCCAAGGAGAAGCCCGACGATGAGAGTCATGAAGCAGTGACTTATTAGCGCGAACCGGCGGAAAACTCAAGAAAAATGGCTGTCTTCCATGGCACCCGCGCCACAATGGCGGAAAACCGCCACGCGGCGCGGGTCACGACATCGCTCGGAAGCCATGGGTGCCAGAAGGTGTGTCCGGCGGGTGCCATGGCACCCAACGCAACCCCATGATTTACGGCAGTTTATCGCCGCAGCACCCGTGCGTACGGTGCATTACAATACGGCCACGGCCGTGCGTCCTTTCTTGCGCAGCGACTTCATCGCTGCGTCGCCTCGCACCGGAAGGGGCGCGGCCCTTTCCCGGCACGGGGAAGGCTCTGTTCTTCCCGCCGGCGGCACGCAGGTGAGCTCATTCCAGCGCGGCAAAATTGTGCGCGATGACGTCATGGTGCCTCCTCGATTTGCGCCCCGATCCGGGGATTGCGAACGACTTCCTGTTCCCCGATATTGGGGGCGGCGGGCAGACCATCGACCAGGAAGATGGACATGCCCAAGATGACCGACAGAGAACGCCTCGCCGACCTCGAAGCGCGCCAGCGCAAGATGGTCGAAGAGGTGGAAAAGACCCGCCGCGCGCTGCGCGGCAAATATGCCGCGATCGTGCCCGAGCTAGCGGTGGAGACCCTCACCGAGCGCGAATTTCGCGATGTTCTGGCGGCCGCGATCCGAGTGGGAGGCGGTGCCGCGGTTGCCGCGCTCAAACCCCTGCCCGAGAGTAGCGACAATCCAAAACCGCCCGCGAAGCGGGTCCCTGCGACGAGCATGGCGTAGCCACGCGCAGGAGGCCGGAGCCGCTCTTGCGGCTGCGCATCGCCGCCGCGACGGACCCGGGCCGAAGGTCCGGGCTCCCGAGCGGGGGCGACCTCTACGCCAGCAAAAAAGGAGGACCGGCCGAGCCGAAGCCCGACCGGTCCCCCTCGCCTCACCTGCTCACGCCGCCGCTTGTCCCCCGTGCTGATCCTTCAGGGCGAAGAAATGCGCCGGCACACCCTTCGCCCTCACCTCACGGGCAAGATGAGACTGAAGCCCCGAACCTTCGCAAACGATCGCCTCGACCGGACGCAGCGCGAGGAGCTGTTCGTTGCGCGCGAACCCAGCCCGCTTGCCCAGGCGCCGGTCGAGCATGAAGGCGATGAGCATGGTACCGCTCCGTGCCGCCCAGGCCGCCGCGATCGCGTCGCACCCCTTGTCCTGCGCGGTCGTTGCCAGCACCATCGCCGGGATCCGCGCCTTCACCGCATCCAGCCGTTCGGTCAGCAGCGCATGATCTTCCCAGACCTGTCCGCCCGAAAAGATTACCACCGGGCCTTGCGGGCTGTGCGCTTCCGCCCGGCGTTGCCTGCGCGCTGCGAGGAAGTCCTGCGCCGCGATCACCGAGGCCGTGCGCTTGGAGGAGACCAGCGATCCGCGAGGGGAAGACCAGGGCCGCCCGGTTTCGGCAAGGTAGGTCTGGGCCGCATGGTCGCGCATGCAGGCAACCGCCTCGCGCGCTTCGTCGAGCGACTGGCAGAGGAGCTGGGCTTCTTCGAGTTCCCCCATCATCACCTCGCTCCCGTCAGCGCTGCGGATCAGCTCCTTGATCTTGAGCGTCGCCTTGTCGGCCTCGCCATCGAGTTGGCCCGCGACCTTGTGGAAGCTGTGGACGATCCCCCAGGCGAGCCGTCCGGCGATGCTTTCCATCCGGGTATCGCGGAGCACGTCGAACATCGTGCGCACCAGCATCTCTGTCGCGAGCTGAGCTTCCGTCGCGTCGGGCATGTCCGAGGTCAGCTCCTCCTCGCCGAACCCGATCCGGCTGACATCCTGCCCTGCCTCGAAGGCCGCGCTGAAGCTGTCGCTGGTCGTCATCGTCTCGGCCGCGATGAGGTCGGCGATTTCTGAAAAGTCACGGATCGTGCGGGTTACCTTGGTCATGTCTGCCTCCTTGAATTGAATGAAAAGAGGCATTTTCAAAGGCACGGGCTGTGAGCGCCGGGGTCAAGGATCGGGCGCAGCCCGACCGCGCAGCGGCGATGGGGGGCACGATTTTCTTTGGCGGCCACCAAGGCGAGAGAGGAAGCGCCGACGCTCGCTCCGCCAAAGAAAATGGTGGGGCCCCGTCGTCCTTGAGGCCGGTGCTGTCCCCGTGCCATACTTGGACTTGTTGTAGAGAGAATTATACACCACCCTCGCCCCACGCACCCAAGGGACAACGCGGGCTCGATGCCCGTGTTGTCCCTTTTTCGCGACGGGAGAGAGGGCCCGCAGCGCCAGGAACTCGTCCACTGACCACGTCGCCGCTGATGCAAACGGTGGGGTCGGCGAGTTTCCCTCACAGCACAAAAATGGGCCGGAACGCGGGGGGATGCGTCCGGCCCGATTGTGTCGATGGTTGTGCGGAAAGAAGGATCAGGCTCGCATTCGCCGCACGGCGGTATCGGCCACCTGATCGACCTTGCGGAAGGCATGAATCGGGACATTGGCCTGCCGCAGCATCTGATAGAGATTGGCCTGCAATCCCGACCCCTCGCACAGCAGGGCCTCGACCGGCTGCAGCTCGGCGAGCTTGCGATTACGGGTAAAGGCAGTCTTGCGGCCGTTGCCGTAAAGCCCATAGGCGACCAGCGGCACATTGTTCTCCGCGCGCGCCGCCCAGGCCGCCGCGATCGCATCCGCCCCCTTGCGCTGGCCGGTCGTGACCAATGTCATGTGCGGAATGCGCGCCTTGATCTCGTCGAGCTTGGCCCAGAGCGTTTCCCAGTCGTGCCATTGGGCAGGCCCCGAAAAGACCACCACAGGTCCGCGCGGCAGATGCTTCTCACGGGCGGAGAGTTCCCGCGCCCGCAGGAAATCGAGCGCGGCGATCTGGCTGGCACTCGACGCCGAAGACGCCTTGCTGCCGCGCGCCGGCGACCAGGGCCAGCCCGACTGCACCCGGTACATCTCGGCCGCATAGTCGCGCATGCATTCGATCGCTTCCCGCTGTTCGGCGGTCGACTGACAGAGGAGTTGCTTCTCCTCCAGTTCGTTGTTGTAGATCTCGCTCATGTCGGGATTGCGCGCCAGATCGCCGACTTCCATCGCCAGCGAGTCTTCGCGCCGCTCGAGTTTGCCGGCGACGAAGTGGAAGCTGTTGACGAAGCCCCAGGCGATTTCTGCAGCGAGCGGTTCGAGCCGCGTGTCGGCGAACAGGTCGAAGATGGTGGCAATAATGCCGCCGCATTCGGCCTGTGCGGCGAAAGGCTCGGGCATCTCATATTCGCCGGGCTGTTCACCCGGCTCGACGATGGAGAGGGCGAGCGGATCGCCGAACGCGGCCTGGAATTCAGGGGTGGCGGTCATTTCGGCATAGAGGGTCTTGAGGTCGGCGAAGCGCCCGACGCTGGGGGATTTGACGGTGCTGGTCACGGTGACGGCCTTTCAGAATCTGGGAGAAGAAAAGAAAAAGGCCGGAGGCGCATGCGCACCCCCGGCCCTTCCCGGCTTGCCGTTGCGGATCAGAACGGCAGGTCTTCGCCTTCCTCGGCTCCCGCGCCCATCAGCGCGCCATCGGCGCCTGCGGTGCTGCCGCCAAAGCCTTCCTGCGTGCGCTCGTCATACGAACGCTGCGAGGTGCCGAACCCGCCCGCGAACTCGGCGCGAACGGTCTCGCGCCGCCAGGCGATGGTATAGCCGCCATCCTCGGTGGGGAAGAGCGCGACGGGCAGCGGCTCGGGCAGGCCCGGATCGTCAACCGAGCCCGCCAGGAAGGCTTCGCCGGTCTTCTTCGAGAAGGCCTCCCACAGCGCCCCGATCTGCACCCAGCGCCGGGCGACGTTGAGCGCGAGGATCTCATAGACCGGCGCGCGGTCGCTCGTGCTGTCGACCTTGCGCAGGCCGATGCGCGGCAGGTCGATGGTGCGCGTGGCGATCGAGCCCGTGAGGCGGCCGTTGACGTTGCGGATTTCACCAATGTTCATGATCTTCACTCCTAGACGATGTCGCTCTCGAACCATTTCTTCGCGACACCCTCTTCGAACCTCCTCTTCTCTGGTGTCCCGCCGTCGCGGCCCGCACCGAGCATCGACTGGCGCGCTCCCCTTTCCGCCTGCGCCACTCCCCATCGCCCGCCCGCGCGGGCCGCGATTGGCTGGCGTCCGAACATCGTCATGGCTATGATGCGGGCATGGACTCGACGACGCTCCGCACCGTGGCCGAACTCGCGCGCAAGCGTGCCGCGCGCGGCTGCTCCGGGGCGCAAGGCGATGGCATGATGCGGCTGGGCGCTGCGCGCGCCCTCAACCAGCTCGCTGCCGACCTTGAAGCGAGCGCGACCGCATGCGAGCACCGCCCCTCCTCCCGCCGCTCCCGCGCCTGAACCGGTCGCCGCACCGCGTTGCTCTCCTCTGCGAAGTCGTCCAGCTCCCGCCGCTCCCGCGCCTGAACCGGTCGCCGCACAGCACCGCCATCCGGTCCCACAACCGACACACGAGCCTTCCCGCGGCAGGAATATAAGTCCCGCCAGGGAGCGAGACCCGCGACAGCGGGGCTCGAGGCGCAGCCCGTTAGCCCGGTGCCCGCGAAGCGGGCAGCCGCCACACGCCGAGATCTCCCCTTCGGCACCACATTCCCCATCGTGCAACGGCCGTGCTCACCTCAGGCCTACGCCCAGGCGACTGGACGAGTGGCGTCGGCGAAGACGGAAAGTCCATCGAAAGCCTTGTGGCTGACCTGACCGCAGAAGCGGTTCGGATTTCGGAGCCGGGACTCAAACGGGTTCCTGCACCCTTTCCTGCCGATCACCCCCATGGTGACCTGCTGCGCCGCAAGGGTTTGACGACCTGGATCGATTTGCACGATGCGGCATTGGCATTCGGCGATTCGGGACCGGCCAACTGCGTGCAGAGCATGTGGCGCCTCCGGCCCATCATTGACCTTCTCGCGGCCTTGGGTTGAGTCGGCGGCTACGCTGCCCGCACTCATCTGGTGCCGCGCGTTTATGCGCTGAAGTGGTCGATCGACGCTAACGAGGAGCAGGTATGATTGGACAAGACTCCTGCTCGCGCCACGCGCGCCGAAGTTGGCGAAGCGACGGCGCGAAGCGCTCGGAAAGGAGGTTCCCCTCGATGATCCGGTCGGATCGAAAGTTGCGGAACGCACCGCGCAGTTCGCACCAGCCGACGATGAGGCGTACCCGCTCGAAATAGCCGATATGGATCGGCCAGACGATCCGTTCGCTCGTCCGGCCCTGTTCGTCGCCATAGACGATGGCGAGCTTGCGCCGTTCGGGGATCGCACGGCGCAGGGCCTGCATGTCGATGGTGTCGGGCACCATATCCCGCACGCAGCCCGCCGCGAGCAGCCCGGAACTGTCGGTCAGATGCCGCATGTCGCCGGGCAGGACCGCATCGAGCTTGGCAAGAAGGTCGCGAGCGCCACGGACGAGCGCCGGGTCCCCCCGCTCCATCACCCATTGCGCGCCGAGCAGCGCGGCTTCCAGTTCGTCCGCTGTCAGCATCAGCGGGGGAAGATCGTAGCCCGCCTCCAGGACATAGCCGACCCCGGCCTCGCCGCGCACCGGCACGCCGCTGGCGACAAGGTCGGCCATGTCGCGGTAGATGGTGCGCGGATCGCGCTCCAGCTCGTCGGCCAGTTCCCGCGCGGTCAGGGGCCGCCGGGCGCCGCGCAGGATCTGGATGATCTGGAACAGGCGGTCGGCCCGGCGCATTGCGTCTCCCGTCAGGTCGCCATGGCGTGCGCCATCAGTCCTTCAGCAACGGCCACGCCCTTCATCGCCCCCATGCCATCATACCATGCGGAAATCGAGGGCGTCGCTGGGCGTGCCTGCGCAAGCACCAATTGCGACAGACAGGAGAAGACCGCGAGATCGGCGATGGTGGGCGTTGGGCCGGCGACATGAGCGGACTTGCTCAGCCGCTCCTCAAGGATGGGCGCTAGGCCGGCGAGCGTTTCGTGCCCTTTCGCAACCTCCGCTTTGTTTCCTTGTTCCCTCAGAAACACGGTGTTGAACACGATGTCGCGGGTCGCGGGCGCAAGCCTGCATTGCGTCCAGTCCAGCCAGCGGTCTACCTCGGCGCGTGCCCACGGGTCGCCGGGATACCAGTCGTCGAGGCCATGCCTGTTGCACAGGTAACGCAGGATCGCGTTGCTTTCAGCCAGCGCCAGGTCGCCGTCGACCAGCACGGGCACCTGCCCGTTGGGGTTGAGCGCGAGGAAGGCGTCACTGCGATGCTCGCCCGCCATCATGTTCACCTCGCGCAGATCGTGGGGCAGATCACACTGGGCCAGCAGCGCGATCACGCGGCGCGCATAGAACGACCAGGGATTCATGTGGAGCGTGTACATTGGCGTTGTCCTTTTGTCGGATTGGGCATCCCTGGATTAGCGCAAGGCTCCTGACAGCATTATGTCAGGATGATCGAGCTGCGTCGAGCTTGACCCTTGCCCTTCCTCATCGCAGGCGGGCATGGAATGCGAATGGAAACGATACGACATACCGCGCCGCTGTGGCGCTGGTCGGGCAGTAGCGGCGGAAACTGGTTCTTTATCACTATCGACGGCGAAGCGGGCGAGATGCTTTCGGCGACCAGGCTGATGCGGCGGCTCGAAACCGGGACCGTGCGCGGCTTCGGTTCGATGAGGGTATTCGCCCGGATCGGCGAAAGCCGTTGGAGCACATCCGTCTTCCCGCAGAAGGAGGGCGGCTGGCTGCTGCCCGTGAAGGCCTCGATCCGGTGCGCCGAAGAGATCGGCGAAGGGGACAGGGTGGAATTGGCCTTGGAATTCTGACACGCGGATTATCCGGCTACCGGCAAGCCGGACGAGACGCCCTGCACGATGCCTCTCCCGATCCAGTCACCGAGCATGGCTCCGGCTTCGGCGGCCGCCTGATCGGCCGGCAGTTCCTCCGCCAACGCGGCGCAGATCTCTCCGAACGAGGAACCGGCCCGCATCGCGGCGAGGTGGTTGCCGTCGCGCGCCGGAACTTGGGCAAACACGGGTTCCAGCCCCTCGCGCCAGACGATGCAATGCATCGGAGATTCTGGCAGAGGAGCATTGGCCGGCGGTTCCTCACGCTCCAGCGCCCGCCACAGGGCGCCGCAGTCGCGCGACACCGCTCGCACATGGAGCGAGGGCATGAAGGCGAGCCGCATCGTCGCCCAATCCTCCTCGCCGAAATCGCTCGTCGCTTCGGCAAAGCCGGCCGCGTCCATCGGCGGGCAATCGGGCGCGGTGAAGGCCAGATGCATCGCCCATTCAAGCCAGGCGAGATCGGCCACGTCGGGATCGGCGGCGAACAGTTCCTCCAGCGTTTCGACGAAGCCCTCGCCGATCAGGTCCAAGGTCCAGCCCTGCGGCGGATGGAGGATCAGGCGGTGCGCGGCGGCCTGCGCGAAGGCCTCGTCGCCAACCCATAGCGCCGTCTTTGGGGAGGTTTCGCGCAGGGCATCGATCAGCCGGGTGCGATAGGCGTTGCGATAGATCGCAAGCCCCTCGCCCATGCGCGCATCCCAATGCCGCGGCAGCGGGCGCTCCTCGTCGAGCACATGGCCCATGAACTCCTGCTGGAGCGCGGCGAGGCTCATGCCGCCCGCCTTTCCGTCTGGGCGGCGATGTCCCGCGCGACGTCCAGTTCCGCCAGCAGTACGGGAAGCGGCGGGATCGCATCGTCCCGCTCGATCATGGTGGCGACCGGCCCCGTCATGGCGATGGCCTCGGCATAGAGCGCCCAGACATCGTCGCAGACTTCCCGATCATGCGTGTCGATCAGGATGGCGCCCGGCGTGTGGCCGGCAAGATGGATCTGGCGCACGCGCTCCATCGGTATGCCGGCGAGAAAGTCATCCGCGGCAAAGCCGTGGTTTCGCGCGCTGACATAGACGTTGTTCACGTCGAGCAGCAGATGGCAGCCGGTGCGGCGGCAGACTTCGGAGAGGAACTCCCATTCGGCCATCTCGTCATCGGGAAAGCTGCAATAGCTGGAGGGGTTCTCCAGCAACAGTTCCCGCCCCAGTGCATCCTGCGCGCGAGCGAGGTTGGCGCAGACCACGTCGAGTGCTTCCGCCGTATAGGGAAGCGGCAGCAAGTCGTGGCTGTTGTGGGCGCTGGTGCGCGTCCAGCACAGGTGGTCGGACATCCATAGCGGCTCGATCCGCTCTGCCAGCGCCTTCAACCGGGCAAGGTAGTCCCAATCTACCCCCTGCGCCGAACCTACGGACAGCGAAACCCCATGCATCGCTACCGGATAGCGCTCACGCACGGCATCAAGCACCGCGAGCGGGCGGCCGCCGTCGACCATGTAGTTTTCCGAGATGATCTCGATGAAATCGACCGGCACATCGCCTGCCATGAAGGCGGAATAATGGGGACGGCGAAGGCCGAGCCCGAAGCCGTGAAAGGAAGGGATCCCGCTCATGCGATACTCCGTGGCAGCGGGCCGGCTCCAGCTGGAACCGGCCCGCTCTGCTTAGCCGAGGTCGCCGATGGTGCCGCCGCGCGTCAGGCACTGCCCCGCCGCCATAGCCTTGAAGCCCTGCCCCTTGCAGCTGTTCATGCCCTTGCATTCGTGCGTGGTGGTCTTGCAGTCAGCGCTGCCCTTGCAACTGTTGACGCCATAACAATGGACGGCATCGTCCTTGCCGATGGCGCGGCCGGTGCTGCCGGCGGGCGGCTCGGCCGCAAAGGCGCTGGCGGCCGAAAGCGCGAGCGCGGCGGCGGCCGAAGCGATGCTGGCGGTCTTGCGGGTGATCGTCATGGAATGTCCTTTCAAGCGAATGGTCTTGCCCGCTGGGCATGACAGGGTTCGCCGGAACGCCGTGCGAGGTTACATCGCCCGAAAATTCATGGACGTGTAACCATTGCCCCGATTTTCGCGAACCACAGGGCAGCCATGGCCAGGCCGTGGCGCAACGCCATGACGAAAGGACGTTCACGATGAACAGAAACGCATCGCTGGCAATCGCCGGTATCGCCCTGTCGGCGGGCATCGCCGCCAGCCTTGCCGCCACTCCTGCCGATGCCGCCAAGCCCGAAATGGAAAAATGCTATGGCGTGGCCAAGGCCGGGAAGAACGAATGCGCCGCCGGACCGGGCACAAGCTGCGCCGGCACCGCAACCCGCGATTACCAGGGCAACGCCTGGAAGTTGGTGCCCAAGGGCAGCTGCGTCCGCACCCAAACGCCGAAGGGGCCAGGCTCGCTGACGCCGATCAACCGCTGATCCTTCGGGAGGGTAACGCCATGCGCCGTCTGATCGACTGGCACGACCGGATCGTTCGCCTGCTTTCCGGCCGCATCCCGGGAGCTGTCGCTCTGCTCGCCACGCGCATCGCGCTTGCCGGCATCTTCTGGCGATCGGGCCGCAGCAAGGTGGTCGAAGGAACCTGGCTGGAGATCAGCGACGCCACGCGTTTCCTCTTCGCCGAGGACTATAAGGGCGTACCGTTGCCGCCCGAACTGGCAGCGCCGCTGGCGGCATGGTCTGAGCACCTGTTCCCGATATTGCTGGTCCTGGGGCTGGCGACGCGGCTTTCGGCGCTGGCGCTGCTGGGCATGACGATGGTGATCCAGATCTTCGTGTTTCCCGAAGCCTGGTGGAGTGTCCACAGCATCTGGGTGGCGCTGTGCCTTGTCCTGATCGCGCGGGGCGGCGGGCTCTTTTCGCTTGATGCGGCAGCTGGCAGGATGATCCCTCGAGCGAGCAAATCCGCATGATGGCCGACGAGCAGACCCTTTCCCGCCTGATGGCCGCCGCGCAGGCCGGCGACCGGCAGGCCTATGCGGTGCTGCTCGCCGAGGCGCGGCGCTGGCTGCTGCGCTACCTTGCGCGCAAGGTGCCGCCCGCCCACCTCGACGATCTCGTGCAGGAAGTGCTGGTCTCGCTCCACGCCAAGCGCGCCAGTTATGATCCGGGCCGGCCCTTTCTGCCCTGGCTTGCCGCGATCGCACGCTATCGCTGGGTGGATCACCTGCGCCGCAGCTACCGGCGAGCGGAAGTCGAACTGGGCGAGTCCGACGCCGCGCATGAAGGCGACGCCGATGCCGTCATGGCGCGGATCAGCCTCGATCGGCTGTTCGACAGCCTGCCACGCGCACAGGCGCGGGCTATCGAGCTGGTGAAGATCGAAGGCCATTCGATCAGCGAGGCCGCCGCCCGCTGCGGGCAGAGCGAGCCCTCGGTAAAGGTGAATATCCATCGCGGCCTCAAGAGGCTGGCCGCGCTGATCGAGAAAGCGGACTGACATGAAGCACGACAGCAACAGTCTCATCGATGCGCTGGTGGACGAGCTCGTTCCCGTGCGTCCGCTGCGCCGCGCCGAAGGCGGCGCGCTGGTTCTGGCGGCCACAGTGCTGACCGGGCTGTTGGTTCTGGCCATCAACGGGATTGCCGGCAATGTGCTGGCTGGCGCCGTCTCGCCGATGTTCCTGCTGGCGAACGGCCTTCTTCTGCTGTTGGGTGTGGCGGCCAGCGCGAGCACGATCGCCATGGCAAGCCCGCGCGTGGGCAACCGGCATGACGGTACCGGCTGGGCCCTGGCCATGGCGGCCGTCTTTCCCGCGGTTACCCTGGCGCTGCTCGCGGCCCACCGTGCGGACCTGCCCCATCTGCTCGACGTCGCCGCGGGCTGGCACTGCCTGGCCGAAGCGCTGCTATCCTCGCTTGTCGTGGCAGGCGCACTCCTGCTGTGGCTCAGGCGCGGGGCGCCGGTTTCACCGCGAACCGCTGGGATACACCTCGGGGTCGCCGCGACCGCGCTGGGAACCGCCGTCTATGGGCTGTCCTGCCCGGCGGAAACCATCTACCACCTCGGCATCTGGCACGCGCTTCCGGTGTTGGTGGGCGGCCTGATCGGTCGTATTGTAGTTCCGCAGCTACTACGTTGGTGAACTTGGACAGGCTGATCGACGATTGCCTCCACCGGTTATCGCCCCTCGCCTGAACCGTCCACTGCTCAGCGCAGCTATCAAGCTCCACCCCCTGCGGAACCTCAGTCCACATCGGAAATTACACCGCGAGCGCGGACGCAAATGAAGGTTCGACAGGTCGGCATAGGGAGAAGATGCATCGACATCCTCATCTTTAGGGCTTATATACGCTACCAAATTATGATTATGGTCGTATATATGAGGCCTTGAAGTGAAGTCGACTGTCGCTGAAACTCTGCCGATGCGTGTCAGGCGCTCCCTTGCCAAGCTAGGGGCGGACATTGCGCTCGCCCGGCGCAAGCGCAGCCTCACGGTTCAGATGATGGCGGAGCGTCTGGGCGTCGCCAAGAGCACATATCTCAAGATCGAAAAGGGCGATCCTTCGGTGGCACTCGGCACTTATGCCATGGCCTTTTTCGTGCTCGGCTTCAACGACGTGCTCGGCGACGTGCTCGATGCGCGCCACGACGAGCAGGGACTGCTGCTCGACCAGCAGCGCATCCCGAAGCGCGTGCGTCCGCCCAAGACCGCGAGACCCCTGTGAACCGCACCATCCGTATATTCATGGGCGACGAGGCCCGTCCCGTCGGCGTTCTGCGTTATGATCAGCAGGGCGCCCGCGAAAGCGCCTCGTTCGAATATGACGAGGCCTGGCTTACCAGCCCGGACAGGTTCGCCATCGAGCCGGGGCTGCGACTCGTCGCGGGTCCACAGTTTCATCGCAAGCAGGGCAACGGCTCGGTCTTCCATCCCGCCATAGCGGACACCGAGCCCGATGGATGGGGGCGACGCGTGATCCAGCGCGATCACGCCAAGCGCCGGCAGGAGGCAAGGCGGCGCGGCGCGCCTGTCGCCGGACAGGCGCTCAATTCGCTCGACTATCTGCTCGCGGTCGATGACGTCAGCCGTGTCGGCGCGCTGCGGCTCCAGGATGAAGACGGGGTCTTTCAGCGGGCACAGGAGGACGGGCGACGAACGACGCCGCCCCTGATCGAAATCGGACAACTGCTTGCTGCCAGCCATGCGGTCGAGCGCGGTACGGAAACCGAAGCCGACCTTGCCTATTTGCGCGGGCGTGGAACTTCTCTCGGAGGCCTGCGCCCAAAGTGCACGGTGCTCGACGAGGATGGCCGGCTGGCTATCGGCAAGTTTCCGAGCATCAGCGACGAACGTGCGGTGACCAAGGGTGAGGTGCTGGCCATGCGTCTGGCTCGCCGCGCTGGCATCGATGCTGCGCACGCGCGCATCATCGACAGCGACGGGACACCCGTTGCGTTGATCCGGCGGTTCGACCGTCCTGCGACAGGCGGGCGGCTCATGTATATTTCAGCAGCGACAATGCTGGGGGCTGAGCCCGGCGATCATGGCGAACATGCCTATACGGAAATCGTCGATGCGTTGCGCCAGAACGGCGCGGCACCGCAGGCTGACAGCGAGGAGCTGTGGCGCCGGATGGCATTCTCGATCCTCATCACCAACGTCGACGATCATCTGCTCAACCATGGCTTCCTGCATGTCGAGCGCGGACTATGGCGGCTGGCGCCAGCGTTCGACATCAATCCGTTCCCGGAGCGCCTGCGCGAGCTCAAGACCTGGATATCGGAAGACACCGGGCCGGAAGCGACGATCGAAGCGCTCCTCTCGGTGATACCCTATTTCAGGATAGCGGCGGATCAGGCGCGTGCCATTCTCGCCGAAGTCGAGGCCGCGGTCGCGGCCTGGCGCGAAGAAGGCGCCCGGCTTGGCATCAGCGCGGCCGAACTGGATGATTTTGCCGACGCGTTCGAGCACGAGGAGCGCGAAGCCGCACAAAAAGCGATCGGAAGAGAGAATTGAAATTGATGGCCGAGGATTGTTCTCCATTCGTTCCATTGCTAGTGTGCAGGCCTCATATTAGGCTGCGCAATGTCTGACGGAACGGCAATCGAATGGACGGATGCAACGTGGAATCCGGTTACGGGCTGCACGAAGATCACACGCGGTTGCGATAATTGCTACGCTGCCCGTTTTGCGGAGCGCTGGCGGGGAGTACCCGGCCACCCGTTCGAGAACGGCTTCGACCTGACGTTGCGGCCAGAGCGGGTGGGACAGCCGCTGCGCTGGAAGCGTCCGCGCATGATCTTCGTGAATTCCATGAGCGACCTCTTTCACAAAAAGGTGCCGCGCCATTTCATCGACAGCGTGTTCGACACCATGGAAGCGGCGCACTGGCACACGTTCCAGGTCCTGACCAAGCGCAGTTCGCCGATGCGCAATTACCTGCGCGCGCGATATGGCGAAGAGCGCGGCCCCAGCCACATCTGGTGCGGCGTGTCGGTCGAAGACGCCAGCGGCGTCCCCCGGATAACCCATCTGCGCGACAGCCCCGCCGGAGTCCGGTTCCTTTCAGTCGAGCCGCTCATCGGGGCTGTCGGCGAGATGGATCTGACTGGCATCGACTGGGTCATCGCCGGCGGCGAATCCGGCCCCGGCGCCAGGCCGATTCATCTCGAATGGGTCCGCGAAGTGCGCGATCAGTGCCTCGCGCAAAATGTCGCCTTCTTCTTCAAGCAATGGGGCGGGCTGCGGCCCAAGTCCGGAGGCCGGGAACTTGACGGTCAGGAATGGAACCAGTTCCCCGAAACGCGGTTGGAGGCGCTGTAATGCCGGACATTGCGGTTGTCGGCCCCTGGGCCCGGGAGAAGCTGGATGCCCTCGCCCGCTATCTCGACTTCTACACCAAGGTTCTCAAGAACCAGCCCTGGCGCACGATCTATGTCGATGCCTTCGCGGGCGGCGGCCAGGCGCGGATCCGCAAGGATGCCGCGCCGGCCAGCGAGGTCATCCCGCTGTTCGAGCTGGATACCGAGGCGGACGCGGACCAGGCCGAGCTGATCGACGGCTCGCCCCGGATCGCGCTCAACGTCGCCAATCCGTTCTCGCGCTATGTCTTCATCGAAAACGATCCGAAGCGATGCGCGGAACTGGAGGCGGTCAGGCGAGAGTTCGAGGGATCCCGTGAAATCGATATCCTTCCCATGGGCGCTGCCGAAGGCATCGAGTGGGTAGCGGCCAAGCCGATCTCCCGATCGAGCCATCGCGGCGTCGCTTTCCTCGATCCCTTCGGCGCGCATCTGGAATGGGCCAGCGTCGAGAAACTTGCCGACACGGGCATTTTCGAGGTGGTCGTCAATTTCGCGCTGAGCATGGCGATCCAGCGGATGTTGCCCAATTCGGGCGAAATCCCCGACGCCTGGGCGAAGACGCTGGATGCCTATTTCGGATCGCGTGCATGGTTTGACGAGGTGTACCGCGAACGCAGTCGCGGCCTTTTCAACAGCGGGGGCTACGAGAAGCGCGAGGATTATGCCGAGCGTCTGCTGCAGCTCTACCGGGCACGGCTCAAATCCGCGTTCGGTCACGTTTCCACCCCGCGGCTGATCCGCAATTCGAAAGGCGCGCCGCTCTATTATCTGCTCTGGGCGGGGCCGCATTCCAAAGGGCTGCAGGGCGCCGACTATATCCTGAGCATGGGCGAGAATCTCGGCCCCAAGCGACGAAAGTCCGCCGCTTCGTGACGAGGAAGCACTACGACTGGCGCCTTGGCGAAGCGCTGCCGATCCTCGGCGACCACAGCGTCGCCAAGCACGAGATCTTCGAGCAGTATCTCGGCATCTACGTCGAACGGCTGACGCGCACGTTCAGCCAGACGATGTTGAACCTGACGATAGTCGACGGGTTTTGCGGCGGCGGCCTCTATCGGCACCGCGGCGGCGATGCCGAGGGCTCCCCCTTGCGGTTGCTCCGCGCGGTCGAGGAGGCAGACAAGACCCTCAATGCCGCGCGGATCAAGGGATTTGAGGTTCGCGCCGATTTCGTTTTCGTCGACGAGAATGCCGATCACATCGCCTTCCTGCGCGATCTCTCCTGATCAAGCGTGGCTATGGCTCGCGCCTCGGCACGGACATCTTCCTGCAGTGTTCGACCTTCGAGGAGGCATGCCCGGACATTGTCGCGCGGATACGGGCCAAGGGAACCGCGCAGCGCTCGTTGTTCTTCCTCGACCAGTATGGCTGGAGTGATGTCCGTTTCACGACGATCCGGTCGATCCTGAACGAGATCAAGAACCCGGAAATCCTGCTGACTTTCGCCGTCGATGCGCTGATCGACTTCCTGACCGAAAAGCGCGCGGAATCGGAAGCCCTGCTCGGCCTCGACCTTCAGCGGGAAGATGTCCGTGCGCTTCTCGAACTCAAGAATGGGGACGGCTGGCGATTTCTGATCCAGAACGGGCTCTACCGCCATGTCCAGTCCCGCACGGGCGCTCTGTTCTATACGCCCTTCTTCATCCACTCTGTGGAGAGCCATCGGTCTTATTGGCTCCTCCACCTTTCGGGCCACCGCCAGGCGCGGGACGAAATGGGCAAGCTCCATTGGCGGATCAATAACCACTTCCAGCATCATGGTGGCGCGGGGTTCCATGCCCTCGGGTTCAATCCGGCGAAGGATCTGCGGCAGGATCTGATGCAGTTCATGTTCGATGACGACGCGCGTGCCAGGTCCGAGGCGGCCGTGATCGATCAACTGCCGCGCATGATCCATGCGGCTAATCAGGGCGACCTGGGTGGACTCGTGGTTGAGCAGCTCTTCGCCGGCAACTGCAACGACACGCCCGTCACCTCCGAAATCCTGTCCAGCCAGTTGCGGCTGCTGCGCGACGAAGGCGAACTCATGATCGTCTCCAACGAGGGCAAGGAGAAGCCGCGGGCCAAAACCATCGCCTGGGACGATCGGCTGATCCTGCCCCGTCAGCGCAGCATGTTCAGCAGGCTGGGATGACCATGTCGGACTCTTCGGCGATCACTGGCAACGAGGTTGAAGACGACGTCCGGCTATATCGCGCCTATCGGGAGGCCCGTGCCGGACTGCCGCTGATCGGACGCTTCATGCCCTATCGTTGGTACGAATTGCCGGACAAATTGAACGCGGTCTGGATGCCCTACGCGCAGATGCTGGATGAGTTCTCGACCGAGCTGGCGAATACACTGAACGATCTCACCAACCATGTGCAGCGCCTCAAAGCCTGGGCCATTGTCATCGAAAGGATGGATGACGATGCGAAGATGGCGGCCACCCATGAATTCATAGACATTCTGGCGACCAACGCAGTGAACCTGCCCTACGCGATCAAGTCGCGCTTGGCCTTTGCTGCGGCTCATCTGTGCCACCAAGCCAATATGACCCGCGATTTTGCGTCATGGCAGGACGATCTGCCGCTCGATGTCGAGATCGATCTGAACACGAGCGGCATTTACGGCCGGGGTTGGGGCAAGACATACAATCGCTTCAAGCGGGCGGTCGAAGCGATTGGCGCCAAAGCGTTTCGGGATGCGACGGGGGATTTTCGCAACGCCTATAATCACCGGTTTTCGCCGCGTTTTGTCATCGGCATGACCGGCATGGTCACGCGCAACAGGAATGAGAAAACCGGCGGGTTCTGCTATGGGTTCGGCGGCCGGGAGCCGCTGGCCTTGGCGGATATTATCGGCCTCCTCACTACCGAATGCCAGCATTGCTACACGGCGTTCGAGGCGCTGCAATCACTGGTCGAGGAGCAGATCGGCGCGATCAGGGAATTCGATGCAACAGCAAATTCGTTCGGGTAGGCCCACTCTCAAGGCATCTATTGCCACCGGCGAATACCTGATCAGGCATGCCCCATGATCTCGGGCAGCGCTGCCAACCGCACGGGGCGATGCGATCCCAGATCGCCGAGCAAGCGGCCTTCGACGCCCGGCGTGTGCGTTGGGGTTTTCGAGCATCCGGTTGCGATAGGCCGCGATGACGCGCTCGTCGGCCTCGCGCCAACCGATTTCTGATTGCTCAAGCGCATCGAACCAGACGTGAAGATGCTCGCCGTAAGTCCGCTCGGTTTCCGACGCCTGCGCGCGGCCACTGAGTTCGGCATGTTCAAGCAGATAGGCGGAGGCGTGTTAGATGATCGCCATGTCAGCGTCGAACAGGATCGGGGAGCCGACCGGGATACCCGGTGCATCCGCCGTGGCTCGGATGATCGATACCATATCGTCAAGTCCTAGCTTCGCCAGCGATAACCCTACTTCATCTAGGGGCCTGGAACCGGGATCGTTCGGTAGATTGATGTTCTTACAGGATGCATGGAACGCATCGGGTCGGGGTTTGGGCAGATCATGCCTATCGCAAGACATTACGCTTGACCCTGTAGCTGCTACAGCCTGTAGACGCGCCTCCATGCTATGAGCAGCGTGGCCATTGGTCGCCGCCGCGTTCTGAAAAGGAGAAAGAGAACAGGTGCGACGCAGTGTCATCGTTTCAGGTCTGTCGCTGTTGGCGCTCGGCATGAGCAGCGTGCCGGCGCGCGCACAGACGGCGGCGCAAGCCGAGGATCACGGTCAGGACGAGGCCGAGGAAGGCGAGGACATCGTCGTCCAGGCGACCCGCACCGGACGCCGCGTGCAGGACGAGCCGATCCGCGTCGAGGTCATCAACCGCGAGGAGATCGAAGAGAAGCTCCTGATGACGCCGGGCAACATCGCCATGCTCGTCGCCGAGACGCCGGGCGTCCGGACCCAGGTCACATCCCCCTCGCTCGGCGCCGCGAACATCCGCATGCAGGGCATGAAGGGGCGCTACACCCAGCTCCTCTCCGATGGCCTCCCGCTCTACGGCGGGCAGGCACCGGCCATCGGCCTGCTTCAGATCCCGCCCACCGATCTCGGCCAAGTCGAGGTCATCAAGGGCAGCGCCTCGGCGCTGTATGGCCCGTCCGCTCTCGGCGGCGTCATCAACCTCGTCTCGCGCCGTCCGGGCGATGCGCTCGAAGGCGATCTCGTGCTGAACGCGACGAGCCGCGACGGGCAGGATGTCACCGCCTATGCCTCGACCCCGCTCGGCGGCGACTGGAGCACCTCGGTCACCGGCGGGTTCAACCGCCAGAGCCGGCAGGACTTGGACGGCGATAGCTGGGTTGACATGCCTACCTATGAACGCTGGACCGTGCGGCCGCGTCTGTTCTGGACTGGCGCAGACGGCGCGAGTGTTTATCTGACCGCCGGCGCGATGACCGAGCAGCGCCAAGGCGGCACGTTGCCGGGCGGCGCCGCGCCCGATGGCCAGCCATTCCCGCAGACGCTGGACAGCACGCGCTTCGACGGCGGGCTGGTTGCCGAGATTCCCGTCGCGCCGGGCACGCTGCACCTGCGCGCCTCGGGCATGACCCAGCGCGACGATCGCCGCTTCGGCGCCACCATCGAGCAGAACCGGCGCCGGACCTTCTTCGGCGAGGCCTCCTTCTCGGGCCGTTCGGGCACGACCTCCTGGCTCGCCGGCGCCGCCTTCCAGGCCGATCTATTCCGTTCACGGACCTTCCCGGATTTCAACTACAGCTACACCGTCCCGGCGCTTTTCGCGCAAGTGGAGTACGACGTCGCGCGCGATGTCACGCTGGCGGGCAGCGCCAGGTGGGACGCCCACAGCGAGTATGGCTCGCGCGTAAGCCCGCGGCTGTCGCTGCTCTATCGGCCCGGCCCGTGGACCGTGAGGGCTTCGCTCGGCCGCGGCTTCTACGCGCCGACGCCGTTCGTCGAGGAGATCGAGGAAGCAGGCCTCTCGCGGCTCGCGCCGATCGGCAACCTGAGGGCCGAGACCGCCGACACCGCCTCGCTCGATCTCGGCTATGCCCGCGGTTCGATCGAAGCGAGCGTCACCTTCTTCGCCTCCAACATCGACAACGCCGTGCAGCTCACGACCATCGCTCCCGACCGCGTCGCGCTGGTCAACGCCGACGGCCTCACCCGCACGCGGGGCGCCGAGCTGTTCCTGCGCTATCGATGGCGGGCGTTCACGGTCACCGGCAGCTATGTCTATGTCGACGCCAGCGAGCCCGATCCCGACCGCATGGGTCGCCGGACGGTGCCGATCACGCCGCGCCACAGCGCCGGGCTCGTCGCCATGTGGGAGAAGCACGGGCGGGGCAGGTTCGGCCTGGAGGCCTATTACACTGGCCGCCAGCAGCTCGACGACAACCCCTATCGCACCCGGAGCCGGCCCTATTTCGAACTGGGCGCGATGGGCGAGCTTGTGCTGGGAAGGGTCAGCCTGTTCCTCAACGCCGAGAACCTGCTCGACATCCGCCAGACCAAGTACGATCCGCTGCTCCTGCCGCAGCGGGCGCCCGACGGACGCTGGACGGTCGATGCATGGGCGCCAACCGATGGGTTCACGGTTAATGGCGGGATACGCCTGCGGTTTGGCGGAGAGTGAGCCCGCGCTCGGGCGCGCGGTTGCCGCGCATTTCGCCGAGCGCTTGTCGCACGATCTGCCACCCGCCGCTGACGCCGAGTCCGGCGAGGATCGCCGCGACGGTGATGTCAGGCCACCCTGTGCCGGTTCCGAACACGCCGGCCGCTGCAGCGACCACGGCAAGGTTGCCGATAACGTCGTTGCGCGAGCAGATCCACACCGAGCGCCGATTGGCGTCGCCTTCGCGGTAGCGCCAGAGCATGGCGGCGCAGGCGAGGTTCGCGAGCAGCGCAACCGTGCCGATGATGCCCATCGTCTCGGCTTTCGGAAGCGTTCCGGCGATCGCCATCCCCACCGTGCTCGCCAGTATCCACAGCCCCAGCAGAAGCAGCGATGCGCCCTTCGCGAGCGCCGCTCGTGCGCGCCATTTGAGCGCCAGCCCGGCGACGCCCAGGCTGATCGCATAGTTGGCGGCATCGCCGAGAAAGTCGAGTGCATCGGCTTTGAGCGACGCTGAGTGGGCAATCACACCCGCCATGATCTCGACGCCGAACATGGCCACGTTGATCGCCAACGCGATCCAGAGCACGCGCCGCCATACCTTGTCCTGGGTCGGCGCCGTTGTTTCGTGGCCTCCGCAGCATCCGCCAGCCATGTCGTCACCTCGCTTTGCTCGTCGTGACGTCCTATCTACGGCCTGTAGCAACTACAGGGTCAAGGCGATGGCGTTCACGATCGGCAATCTCGGCAAGGCGACGAACACCAAGGTGGAGACGATCCGCTACTATGAGCGGATCGGCCTGCTCGCGAAGCCCGATCGAACCGGCGGCAACTATCGCGCCTACGGCCAGGACGCGCTGGCGCGGCTCAGCTTCATTCGCCGCGCGCGCGATCTCGGTTTCTCGCTCGACCAAGTGCGCGAGCTGCTCAGCCTCTCCTCGCAGGACCAGCGCGACTGTCGCTCGGTCGATGCTATTGCTAATTCGCATCTTGCTGAAATCGATCGCAAGCTCGCGGACCTGGCGGCCCTGCGCCGCGAACTCAGCGCCGTGATCGCTTTGTGCGACGGCGGCACGATTGCGGAGTGCCAGATTCTCGACGCACTCGCTCCAAGATGAAGTAGTAGGTCGGCCGCCGCCAGCTTTCTGGGTTAGCGCGTCGTCCGGCCTGCTACTTCATCCACTCCGGCATGGAAGACATTCGGCGAGCCTGGACCTAAGGAGCAGCTCGACCTGGAAAAAGCGATCGACGGCAGGGGGCCGTTAGTCAGGCAGTTTTCGAGAAGATCCGCATAAGGCGGCCAATGCTTGAAGCGCCGCGGTTCATAACGAACCACGGCGTACGGAACCCGATGGGTATCCATCCACGCCTGAAATATCGGAATGAAGGACAGGGTTTGCGGCTTTTTCGGCATCTGGGCAATCAGTACCATGTCCGGGGTTTCGCCGCGCTCGACGAGTTCGATGACCATCGCGGTGGAATCGACGCCGGCGCGCCAGGCGGCAACGACCGGCGGGCGCGAAAGCACAGCGCGTAATCGCGCATTCTGTTGAGGGCTTGCCATGAGCCACTCCGAAACAGGATTGAGAAGGTCGTAGACCGAGCCGGGTCAATCCGGCCCAGTCAGATTCCGAACCAAGACGGGGCGGTCAGGCAACCAGCGCGAGAAGCCGCTCCGTCGACTCGGGCCAGCGGCTGGTCGCGCGAAACGGTTGGACCGGATCGCCCGTACTGACGATGAATTGATCCCGGCCGCTGCTTCGTCGCCGTTGGACTGCAACCCTGTAGGCATTCTCGAACGTCGAGAGGTGTCTGAGCCGGGGTGACAAGGCCGATGGCAGATATCGGTCAGTCATGGTGATACTCCCGTTGACGAGGGTTATGGCAAGGATCGGGGATCGGCCGTGCACCGAACATCGGCAGGCCTTGCGTCGGCGGCTCATCCCGGTCGAACAACATCCACGCAGCGCCAGCCATGGCGGCCGCGCGCAGGATCGCCCAGAATTCGGGTGAGATGCTTTCCGGCCGCTCAGCCTCGTCCTCACAAACCCCGGTATGGACGAAAAAGCCGAACTGGTAGGGCTCGATCACAAGGTCAAGATGCTCCACGACCAGACGTCCCCCGACGTCGCGGGGCGCAGTGAGGATCAGCGCGTCGATGGCTTCGCGCTCCGCCTCGGGCAGATGCACTGTGGAGTAGATATGCAGCGAGGTCCGGCGCATGGCAGGGTTCCTTCCATTGGCAATGGGGTGGTAGATAGCTTGCCTCGCTCGTCAGGCAGACATGACCGCATCTTCGCCCGGCACATAGGAGAGGGTCATTTGGCCGCGTTCGGCGAGGATCGTCACGCGGCGCCCTTCGGGAACAAGCCAGCTCACCTCGTCGAGGAGAACATCGCGGATACGCTCGAGGATCGCGGTCTCTTCCCCGAGCAGCAGTTCATTGGCGACATGGCGTGCGCGCTTCTCGAAATTGCTGTGCTGGGTGTCCCAGCTGTCGTCTCCGCTATCGTCGCCCGGCGTGAAGCACGCATCCTCGATCAGCGAAGCCAGTTCATGCGGCGTAATGGCGCTGTCCTGCGTCAGCAGGATCACCGTCTGGTCGAGATCGCTGTACCAGCCATCATCCGGTGCGATCAGAACGTCGGCCGTAAAGCTATGGCGATTATCGTCTCCGGTCGCACTTGCTGACGGCTTGACCGCAACGTCGAGGGTGATGCGGGTGACCCGGCCCGATTCAATGCCGGGAGGAGGGCTCTCGCCGCCGCGATAGACATAGATGCCGGCATCGCTCTCAACGTTGAACGAGATATCCGAGACACGCGGCAGCGCGTCATACCATCCATAGCCTTCGAACCCGGCGACTTCGCGAACGAGAGTCCCGCCAAGCGGCAGCCCCTCGCACAGGATACGGCCCGCACATTGTTCGATAGGAGGCTCCTCGCATGGAACCAGTATCATGGCAGTACCGGCGACAGGATCACCGAGCAGTGTGCCGTCGGAATCGGCAGTGCGTGGCACCCAGCCCGATAGCCAGGGCGCAGCTTCGGGGAGGATCACGCCCAAGGCATGGGCGCGCTGCCATTGCTCATGGGCAAGGCGATGGCTGCCGCTGACGGCGATAGCTCTGTAGATCGCCGCTTCGGCGGCTTCGCGTAGCGTGTCGAGGACGGCATTCTGCACCATTTCCTTGCGCGCCGGCAGGACGAGCTGCAATGCGGGGGCGTCCACGATATCGACCCGGACATACCAGCACCCGTCCCCGCCAACCTCGCTCACGCTGGGCATCGGGCACGGCACGGTAAGCCCGTGGAAGTTGATGGAGACTTCGGTTGACGAACGGTAGTTCCGTCCCCGGAAGATACCGATCCGGCAGCCGTCCCACTGCTCGGTCCGGTATGCCTCGGCGAGAAAATCCCGCTGGGCGCACGGCTCTCCCTGGAAGTGGACGGGAAGCGGATAAAATGTTGCCGCCGTGGCCGCAGCAGCAGGCAGGGCGCTGGCCCACGCCGCAGGCATATCGATAAGAATCTCGGTGCCGCGCGCAATGGAACAGGGTTCGATTTCCAGCGGGGTTGCCCTTTCCCAGGCATCGGGGGCGATGGTCACGCACCAGCCTTTGCCTGCTGCCGGCGAGAAGGAGCGGATTTCGACGGGGTGACCGGCAAGGCTGAACACGCCCATGCCGGCAGGATCCTCGCGGTCCGCGATCGCGCTGTCCCAGCCGGAATCGCCCAGCGTCACGAGCTTGGCGGGATCGTCGATGCCGCTGCCATCGTCGCGCATGACCAGAACCTGCCGGTCAGCCAGCTCGAAACTGTCGATATCGACACGCGTCGCACCGGCCCGGCGGCAATTTTGCAGAATCTCGTTCAAAACGTCGGCGACACTATTATTATAGAGGCTTGTGATTTTTCCGAGGATGGACTGGCCGACGGCAGTCTGGATGGTGGCGGGAAGGGACATGAGCGCACTCCGGATGGGGCGGTTGGATCATTCCGCTCGCCTCATCCGATCTCCCCGCCTCCCCTTTGTCACGCAGTCACCAGGCCGCTCAGCCTTCAAGCCGCATGCGCATCGATGAGCTCCTCGAACCTCCGGCGTACTGAAGCGGCATCGGGGAAGTGATTGTCGAGGCCGTGACGGCTCAGGATGCCTGCCCGCGCCGCTGCAACGGCCTTCGCCTCATCCAGCGTCGGCAGCCGTGGCGGCTTGCCCTTCACGAAGCGCAGGCCGGGCGGCATTGCCGCCTCGATCGCACGGCGCTCTACGGCATCGGCTTTGGCCTGCACTATATCCCGGTGCAGCGACGGCGTGAGCAGGCGCGGCGCTACGTCGGCAAGCCAGCGCCCAGGCTGGAACGAGAAGGTCGAAGCCGCCTCCATGCCGACGAGATGACGATAGAGATCGCGATTGTCGTCGGCATCGGAAGCGGCGGCAAGATCGTGGGCGGATGCAAGGACGCAAAAGGCGCAGGACAATCGTGTCGCGCCGAAGCGGCAATAGGCCTCATGCAGCGGCAGGTCGTGGTGGGCATGAACCGCAAAAACATCATCGGCTGTCCAGTCCACGCCGGGATACCAGTTGATCATTCGGGTGCCTGCGGCGTTCCCCGGCTTGGCGAAGCGCACGTCTAGCCTCGATATTGGCGTATCCCGGCGGCCATGGCTTTCGGCGCGGCGCAGGCCGATCACTGAAACGACCTTCTCGCCCCTGAACCGCCGGGCAAGCGCCGGTCCGATCACCTGCGCCTTTAGTTCCGAGGTGCAGAAGCGCTTGTTGGCCTGACTCCAGGGACCGATCAGATGATAAAGTTCGAGATTCTCGTAACGCCGGCATCCATTGGCGAAGCGCTGCTCCCAGCGCGCGACCATGTCGCCGGCACCGCGGCGCACGACGACGAGCGGAAGGCCGAGACGCCGGGCGATCACGGCGACGGTCGCGGGCGTCGAGCGCCATTCGGCGCGGCCGAGATCGGCGTGGATTGCGATACGCCGTGCGCGAGGATGGCCCATATGATCCAGCAAGGCGATGACGGTCTGTGCCGACGCCGTGGAGTCCTTGCCGCCCGACAGATTGAAGGCGAACCAGGCGCCGCACGCGATCGCATCGATGATCAGATCATCGACGGCGACGTCAAGGTCCCTGCCACCCAAGGGGCGCACTGACGAGAGCGGAAGGCCCACGTGTGTTTCTCCAATGCAGGCTTTTGCGGTCAGTTTGCTGCCAGGAGAATGGCGAGCGCCTTGCGCATGACCTCCTCGCCGCCGGTGTTGACGATCACGGCGGCGGGATTGGTGACGGTAACCGCCCGCGTGACAAGGTCGAGCGGGCGCTTGCGCAGCGGATACTGGAATATCTGGCCGCGCTCGATCGTGATGAGATTGGTGCGAAGCAACCGCTTCAGCCGGCGATATTCGAGTTCGTGCGCCAGTAGGTCTCCGACTTCAGCCTCGAGATCATGTTCGAGAGTGAGGCCCTGGAACGGGCGGATCGGACGATGCGCCTTGAGCCAGGCATTGACCTCAGCCTCGGTCCAGCGCCCTGTCTGGCGGTAGAAATCGCAGCCCCCCTGCCCCTGATTGCGGGCGTCGAATGCGTGCTCGCCATCGATCCATATCTCCGCCGAAAAGGCGTTGGTCTCCTCCGACAATTTGGGATTGTGATTGATCCGGCGCAGTTCGATTTTCATGGAGTCCTCCCGTCACCTCCCGATTTCCGGGCACGCACACCGCCCTCCCCCTCCCCTTCGAGGTAAACGGCCAGCACGAAGAGGTGCTGATCGCAATGGTCCAAGATCTCGCCGAAGTCCTGGCGAAGGAAGGTCTCGCCGTGAGGGTACGTGTCGCTGCAAGCGCCGCCAAACGGTTGGAACGGGAGGGATCGCTGGCGGCGCGGACCTGGACCTGACGTAGGTGCCCGGACTTCAGCATTCTTCGCTACGGTGCAACCTGCATTCCAGCGCTACTCGGCTCCTTTCATGGGAACCGGGGCCCAATCCTCGAACCGGGCGGCCAGGTCGTCTCCTGGAACGACGCGCGCCTTCGTGTCGACAAAGCCGACGCGTATCTCCGCCCCGTCCGACTTGCGTATGATGGTCATCGGCGGCGTCCTGCCTTGGCCGACCCACCGGTCCGACCACTGGCGCATCGCGAGAAATGGAAGGCGAAGCGCCTCGCCCATTTCGGTCAGGAGATATTCCTTCCGCGGGCGGCTTCCATCCGCCTTGTAGTCCTGCCGGGTCATCAGTCCCGAGGCGACGAGGCGTTTGAGCCGGTCGGCAAGCACGGTCCGCGGTATGCCGATCTCGGTGTGGAAATCATCATAGCGCCGTACTCCGAAAAGTGCGCTGCGCAGGATGAGCAATGACCAGCGATCCCCCAGGAAATCGAAGCTTGCCGCGAGCGTGCAGTGACTGATGTGAATCGGGGACTGACGACGAAACGGGGGTGTGGCCATGCCTTGGAGAATATCTGAGTTGCAAAAACAAATCCAGCTTCTATGCCTAAGTGTGAAATTTGGACTCAGTATCGGGCCATAGCGAGGAGGCGCGCAGCGATGAGGGACATGAATCTGGCCATTCTCTGGCCAACGGTGGCCATGGCCGCGATGATATTCTCGGTCTGGTGCATTCTTTTGCGGCAGCGCTTTGCTCATATCGCAGCCAATAAGCCGACCGTTGCCGACTTCGCCAACGGGGAAGCCGTTGGCCGCTACTTTCGTCCCGTCGAACGGCCCGCACAAAACCTCGCCAATCTGTTCGAGATGCCCGTGCTCTATTTTACCCTGGTGCCCCTGCTGATCATGACAGGCAGCGCGTCGGGCATACAGGTTGCGCTGGCGTGGGTCTTTGTCGCCCTTCGGCTGGCGCATACTGTCATCCATATCGGCCCCAATACGATCAGGACCCGTGCTCGCGTCTACATCGCCTCGAGCATTGCGTTGTTCGCGATGTGGCTTGGCTTCGCCATTGATCTTCTGGTCCGCACCGGAGCCTCGACATGAGCGCCCCGATCGAACGAGCAGATGGATACCATGTCCTCATCATCCATGAAGTCGATGACTACGAGACGTGGAAGGCCATCTTCGACGATGCCGCGACGATCCGGCGGGAGGCGGGCGAGATAGCTTATCAGATTCTGGCCTATGACACGGATGCGAGGCACGTCGTCCACTTTTCGCGCTGGACCTCACTGGACGCGGCACGAGCCTTCTTCGAATCCCCGAGGCTGGTCGAGATCAGGCGCGTCGCGGGCGTTCGCGCGCCGGAATTCCTCTACCTCAACGCGATCGAGGCAAAAATCCTCTGATGCGCGTGAACGAGTCAATCTTTCTTCCGGGAGTGCGGCGATGATTTCCCATGTCTTTATCGGCACGAATGACCATGACCGGGCGAGCGACTTCTATGCCACAATCATGCGTGAACTGGGGTGGCGCCGCCGGCATTCCGAAGTCCCTTCGCATCTGGTGATCTGGAACCCGGCGGAGTCGACCCGCCCGCTTTTCGCACTTGGTCCGCCTTTCGACGGGCAAGCGGCCGATCCAGGCAACGGCGGCATGGTGGCCCTGCTGGCGCCTGATCGCGCCACGGTCGACCGCACCTACGCAATCGCAATAGCAGCCGGCGCAACGAGCGAGGGCGCCCCGGGTTTACGACCACAGTATCACGCCCATTACTACGGTGCCTATTTCCGGGATCTCGACGGCAACAAGATATGCATTGTCTGTCATCAGGCCGACAATTCTTGACGATCACGCGGAGGCATATCGCATGACCACTTCTCCCCCGGTGCCACGCCGCGCCATGGACATCGCGCCACGCGCGAAGCCTTCCAATTACCCGCCGCAATTTGCTGCGCGCGTATCCGGTCGGATCAAGCGCCAGCTTGGCGATGCGTTTGGCCTGTCGCGCTTTGGCGTGAACCTCACGGTGCTGCCGCCGGGCGCGCAGTCCGCCCTGCTGCATAGGCACACAGAGCAGGAGGAGTTCATCTACATCCTCTCCGGTCATCCCATTCTGCGAACCGACGCTGGCGAAGTGCCACTGGAACCGGGCATGTGCGCGGGGTTCCCGGCGGGCGGCATGGCCCATCATCTGGTCAACCCTACCGGGGAGGACGTCCAATATCTTGAAGTGGGCGACCGGAGTGCCACCGACCAGGGCGAATATCCCGAGGATGACCTCGCCGCAGCATGGTCCGAAGGCGGCTGGCGCTTCACCCGCAAGGATGGAACCCCGTGGTGAGCGAAGTCATACGAACCGTTCGGCTCACGGGCGTAGCCTCACACCCTGAATCCGGTGCTCAGGACACATGGCTGTGCCGGTGGTGCAGGTCAGGGTAATGAGCGTGGCGATGAACCATCGGTGCGTGCCGATGCCAGTGGCTGTGCGGCTCACCCGGCGCGACGTCCGGCGGATGCTCATGCTGGTGATGGCTGTCATGGACATGGCGATGCTCATGCTCGAGCGCCTCGTGCACATGCTCATGCCCGTGCGATTCGGTCAGGTGCAGCCAAATCCCGATCGCCATCAGGATCCCAGCGATGACAAGCGGCACGGTGACGGCTTCGCCGAACATCGCCACCGCCAGAAGCGCGCCGAGGAACGGGGCGGTCGAGAAATAGGCGCCTGACCGGGCCGTGCCGAGGTGTCGGAGCGCCAGCACGAACATCACGAGGCTGACGCCATATCCGAGAAAGCCGATTAGCGCTGCGCCGGCGACCACCGGCATCGCCGGCATCGACGCGCCAAGCATCATCGCCAGCGCGAGGTTGACGGTCCCTGCCGCCAACCCTTTCAGCATAGCGATCTGGACCGGGTCGGCGCTGCTAAGCTTTCGCGTGAGGTTGTTGTCGATCCCCCAAGCGAGACAGGCGCCGGCAATCGCCAGCATGCCAAGGCCCCCACCCGCAGGACCACCACGCCAGGACAACAACACCGCGCCTGACAGGATTGCCGCGGCTCCGACTAGCAGGCGCCGGTCGACATTCTCCCGAAACACCAGCCACGCGATCCCAAGGGTCGCGAGACCTTCGAGATTGAGAAGCAGGGAAGCGGTGGATGCGGGTGTCGTCGCAAGCCCTGCCATGAGCAGGACCGGCGCGATGGCGCCGCCTGACAGGATGACAAGCGCCAGCCAGGGCAGATCGGCTCGGCCGAGCGGCGCTTCCGCTTCGCCGTGACCGGCGGCTTTCCGCACGAGATGGACAAGCGCAAGGCCGAGGCCTGACCCCAGATATAGCAGGCTTGCAAGAAGCCAGGGGTTCACGCCGTTCCCGAGCACCAGTTTGGCGAACGGCGTGCAGGCGCCAAACAGCACCGCCGACAGCATCGCCAGACCTATCCCTGGCGTCAGCATCTTTGGACGATCGTTCACTCTATGATATCCTGCGCGATGGTCACTCGATCATAGCGCATCGCGGCCATCGGCGACATCATGGCGCCGCCGGCAACAACGAAACCCTATGCGACGTTACCAAGGGAATATCGTCAGGCCGTCGATTTCGCCGGCATCGCAGTCGAACAACAGATAGTCGCAGCCCTGCTCGCGTCCGAACCGCATGGCGGCGAGCACTTCCTTGGGTATCTGCTGGCGGTCTGGTTCCTCTGGCATGCGAGTCGGGATGAACCAGCCATAATGCGTCGAGGCGACGGCGAGTGGACGGCTGGATGGTTCGAGCACGGCCCAAGCGTTGAGCAGATCGGCGGTCTTCATGCACACATGCACGGTGCCGAGCACGAGATAGCGCCCGAATTCCATGTGATCGCCTTTCATATTGCACAGAGCCGCGCCGGTCCGTCGCCATCAAGGAGACGACCCGGCGCCGCGTCGATGGGGTTAGTTGACGCGTTCGAGCAGCTTGCGCGCCTTGCCTTCCAGCTCCAGCCTCGTGTCCTGGTTGGTCTTCGTCCGGGCATGGGCGGTAATGCCCTGCACGAAATCATAGAGGCTTTCCGGTGGATGGCCTTCCTCGACCAGCACCGCCGTAATGATCTTCGAGGTTTCGGCCTTGGAGAAGCCGCGCTTCCTCAGGAAATCCTCGCGGTCATCGTCCTTGCGGGCAACGATCCGCTCGCGGGCTTGTTTGATCCCGTGGATGAAGCTCTGCGGTGAGGAGTCGGCGAAATGCTCGAGCGCGGGCGCGGCCTCATGCGCGAAGCGGTTGGCCGCGAATTTCGAGTGACGGATATTGATTTCCTCGAAATTTTCGACACCCCACAAATTGCGATTCATACACACGGCGCGCAAATAGAATGTCGCGATTCCCAAAGACTTGGAACCGACTTCTGAGTTCCAACAGTAAAATCCGCGGAAGTAGAGATCGGGTTCGCCATTGGGGAGCTTGCCCGCCTCGATCGGATGGGTGTCATCGACGAGGAACAAAAACACGTCACGGTCCGAGGCATAAAGGGTGGTCGTCTCCAGGCTGACATCGACATGCGGATTGTAGACCATGCTGCCCCAGTCCAAAACGCCTGGGACCTTCCAGCGGGTATCGCCGACACCATTGCCCGCGATCCGCATCACCGCGCTCACAAGCTCGTGATCCCAGATTCGGCCGTAGTCGGGTCCCGTCACTGCGCGCAGTTCGGTGCGGCAATCGTCGGTCTGGAGCAGTTTGACCTGCTCGCCGCGATGGGACAGCAATCCGTGCTGCATATTGATGCCAGCAAGCGCGGCGGGGAGCGTGCGCAGATAGGATGCCGGCGCGCCGACCAGACTGGCGAGTTGGCCGAACGACCAGTTGGTCGGCGCGACGGGCCGTTCATCACCGGGTATGATCAGCGACAGGCGTTCAGGATCGTCGCTGCGCGCCTCGACCCGTACCGACTTGCTTTCGACCACGCGGGTGGTCGCGTGGTCGGCGCGCCTACGGACGCTTGCATGCAGATCCGATAGCGACAGGAACCGTTCGTCGTCAGGCCTGGAGAACCATTCGGACGAGACACGGCTAACATTGCGGCCACGGGAAATATCGACCCGGTAGCCGCTGCTGACTGGGCGGTCGCGAGAGGAACCGGCGGGCGCCGGATGGTCGAGGACATCGTGGTCGATTACGCGGGCAAGACTGGCCATGAAGATGCTCCTGGGAACTGAGGTGGAAGAGCCGGTGCATCGCCGCATCCGCGCTCACCCTCTCCCACCCCCTTCCTTCCAGCGCCGCGATCTCTCAGGACGCGATAGGTTGCCATTCATAGAGCAAATGGGCGTCTGGTTCGTGCTCGTTACCGACTGCGATCCGCACCAGGCGTCCGTCGCAGGCAAAGTTGGCGGCGCGCGGAAAGTCGCAATAGCTGCGCCCCTCGAACACGAAATCCTTCGAGCGGATCTGGATGACCCTGCGGGCCGTGCCCAGTGCCCGATGCTTGTAGGGGGCGTGCAGCAGGGTCAGGCTGTCTCCGGGCTTCAGACGCTTCTTAAAGCTCGCCAGGGACACCAGATTGTCGACGGAATTGGCTTTGCCGCGCCGGGCCGCGAGCGCCGCCCAATAGGCAGGGACGATGCGCACTTCGTTGTAGAACGAGACCGCCATGAAGTCCTGGTAGAAGTTGGAACGGGCGTAACCGAAACGCTCGATCTGATCGCGCACCCTAACGATGAAGGCCTCCTGCGCCTCCCGGGTGGTCAAATCGTCCGGTGCATCGAGCACCTCGGCAATGATCTTGCGTCCGCCGGAAAATCGCTCGCTGCGAATGGCAAAGCGGACTTCGGGGAAGTGGCTGGCGAGATGCCGCTCGATCCGGCGGCACAGCACCGGCAAATCGTCGTCGGGGCAATAAAGATCGCCCTGATAGTGAAAATTGCCGCGTTCGTCGTGATCGGTCTGGCTGTACAGGCGTGCCGAAGGCTCCGCCGGTGCGGATAAGGTCATGGTACTGTCCTTGTGTCTGAAGGGTCAGGCCGCGCGCACGGCAGCCCAGGCGTGATAGCCGAGGCGTGTATCGCCATTGGCGACCTCGGCCTGCCAATCGGCGAGCGGATGTTCTGGAAACTCGTCCCAATGCCCCTGCCCAGGTGGCAGGGCATCGTTCGGAACGCTACTCAGCGCCCGTTCGAGCATCTGCGCGGTGTTGTCGAAGACGATGCGATCAGCAAAGATCGCACAGGCGCCACCGCCGAACTCACCAATCCGTGGTTTTGAGCAACTGCAAGCCCATTCGAACCCGATGGGAGCATCATGCAGTGTGGTCTGACAGCAACGCTGGATGAGTGCGGCCAGCGGGTCAGGTTGGAAATCGGTCGTGCTATAGAAAATGACCGTGCTGATCTGTGGCTGCTCCTGAGAATTTCCGCCTTCGAAGTCGACACCGAAGTTCGGAAAATCCGGATCGGGGAAGATCGCGAAGAAGCCACTCCAGAGTTTATCGGGCGATACGGGCGGGAACGCCGCGAGGAATTCCGGCGTCGGCTCTGTCGGCGTGTCGCCGGCCTCGAGGTCATAGCTCGCCTGGAACGCCTCCTCGATCAGCGCCATTTCCTCATGGGTGCAGGTGAACGCGAAGCTGCCCTGGACGTAGCTGTCAGCCATGGACCGCCTCCTCGGCAGGAGCGACGGCAGCATCGCCATCATCGACGATCGTGAATGGCGGCGGCACGAATTCGGCCTGCTCGAACCAGGCCCAGACTGCTTCCATGGAGCCGAGTTCGCGGATCATGCTCCGGGCAAGGACGATCTCGTCATTCTCGGTCATGTCGAACTGCACGGCGGCTCCGGCGCCGGTGAAGACCACGCGCTCGGGTCCGAAAACCCCGCCACAACTGCCGGAGTACCGAACATAGGCAATGCCCTGTTCTTCGCAAAACTCTTCGGTCGATTCGAAGGTGCCGCCCGGCAGTTCATAGGCGAATGCCTCCAGGGCCGAGCCCTCGTGAAGCGACGAGAAATCAAGCGGCTCGCCCTCCCAATCGGCGCGGCCGCCGTCGCTGGCGATGGCCTCGATAAGGCCGAGAATATGGGAACGGCGAATGGTGCCGCCGATCATGATCGACGCACTGGCTCTGTCAGCCATGATTCTTCTCCTGGTCCGGAAGTTGAGGAAGCCGAGCGATCAATGCTCGGCGGCCGCGCCGATCAGATGGCGCAACTTGGACCAGGCGAGATCCTCGCCCGCGCGCAGGCCTCGATTGAGGCCCTGGCCGTAAAGCCGGTAGGCGGCCGCTGTGACTTCAGGAGTGGCGGAGGCCGGAAACAGGGTGATGAATTGGCCTTCATCGTCGAGCAGCTCAAAGACATCACCGCCGGACGACAATTTGGTCATCGCGATGCGCGCCGGGCTGTTCAACGCCTCAAGGTCGGCATTGAAGCTTTCGACGAACAGAGGGTCGAGAATGGGGTCGTTCTGTGCCATGGAGGCCTCCAGGAAAAACGCCCGATCATCCGGGCGCACTCTCCCTCCCCCACTTTCTCCATGGCACATGGACCAATGCGGTCGTACAAACCCGGGCCAATGGACAGGCTGTCAGCCAGGTTGCGGTTCAGATCCGGCAGTTCAGGGTTCAGCGTTTTCGGACAAATTCGGCTCGCAGCACCAGGCCCTTGATGCCATCATATCTGCAATCGATTTCCTGGGGATCGCCGGTGAGCCGGATCGACTTGATGAGCGTACCGCGCCGCAGCGTTTGCCCCGCCCCCTTGACCTCGAGATCCTTGATCAGCGTGACCTGATCGCCATCGGCCAGCACATTGCCCACGGCATCGCGCACCTCGACCCGTTCGGCCTCGGCGCGGCGCGTAGCCAGTTCGGCCGCCGGCATCCATTCGCCGGATTCGTCGTCATAGACATAGTCTTCGTCGTTCACTTGGCTCTCCAGACTGTGAGTTACGCTCTGCGACTGCCTGCGCGATCCGCGGCAAGGGCAATCGGGATAAGAATTGCGGCGATGACCGTCCCCAGGCCGAGGCTGGCGCTCGCAAGGACAAAGTGGCCAAGCGCAGCTACAACGGCACCGCCCAGGAATGCGAAGCCGAACAACAGCGGCGCGACCATATTCGCCGCTTTACGCCCCAGGCACAGATCAGCCAGTCCTTCACCAAGCCGGACCAGTTGGTGCGTCGCCGACATGGCTTGGGCGACAAGGTCATCGGAACCATCGAGCGTGCAGTGCGCCATGCCGATGGCGGCGGAAAGCAGGAAGCCCGGCCAAAGGACAACATCCGATAGGTTGAGATAAAAGGCGGTGGCAAGCAGGCAAGCCACGATTACGACAACGGCAGTCCGGGGGTTCCGGCCGCTGCGGTGAACGATGCGCGTTCCCGCCATAGCGCCGGACACCACGCCAATGACCAGCAGGCCAATCTGGGCGGCCCTGCCCCAACCATTTGCCAGGTTCACCGCGAACATCGTGGCAAAGGTTTCGGGCGAAGCGACGAAAATCCCGCCGAGAAGGATAAATCCGGTCGCGTCAATAAATCCCGCCAGAAAAGCCAGACCGAGAGCGAGCCTGAACATGCGGCGATCCGCGACCCGACCCACTTGGAGGCGTAAATGCCTCGATTTTGGCGATCCGGCCATGTCAGGCTTCTCCAACGACCTTTGCCGCGGCGGCAATCGCTTTGGCGTAGTTCGGCGCATAAGTAAGCTTGCCCGAAGATCGGCCAAGGCGCGCACGCTTGAGCATGCTGAACGGCTGCGGCCTGATACCCGACAGGATAACCCGAGCGCCCGCGATGCGGGCCTGCTCTACGAACTTTTCGAGCGCCTGCACCCCGCTGGTATCGAGTAGCGGTACGAGACGCATGCGCAGAATGATCGCCTTGGGCGGCTCGCCGACGCGGCGCAGCGTGTCGAGCAGTTCTCCGGCCACACCGAAGAAGAACGGCCCGTTGATTCGGAAGACCTCGACGCCGGGCGGCAAGGCATCGCGCTGGTGCATGTCCTCGGCATCAAGCTCGGGATCATTCGTCACGCCGGCATCGACCTCCACCGCCTCGGCCATGCGCGCCATGAACAACAAGGAGGCAAGCGTGACCCCAACCCCGATCGCAACCGTCAAATCGACCAACACCGTCAGGCCGAAGGTCAACAGCAATACGGCCCGATCGCTTCCCGGCATGCGCAACAGGGCAAGGAAGCGTTCATACTCGCTCATGCCCCAGGCGACCATAAACAGGATCGCGGCGAGCGCCGCCATCGGCACAAAGGCCATGAGATCGGTGGCGAAGAAAACGAAGATCAACAGGAAAGCGGCATGCATCATGCCCGCGATCGGTGTCCGCGCGCCGGACCGGATATTGGTCGCAGTGCGAGCAATGGCGCCGGTCGCGGGCAGGCCGCCGAACAGCGCGGATGCGACATTGGCGATGCCTTGCCCGATCAGTTCCTGATTGGACCGGTGACGTGTTCCCGCCATGCCATCGGCCACGACCGCCGAGAGCAGCGCCTCGATCCCTGCGAGAAAGGCTATGGTGAAGGCCGAGGGCAGAACCTCATTCACCTTGGCGAGGGAAAATGCTGGAAGCGACGGCATCGGCAGTCCGGCGGGCAGATGCGGGAAGCGCGAGCCGATCGTATCGACCGGCAGCTTCAAGAGCGCCACGACGACGGAACTCAAGACGACCGCGATGAGGAAACCAGGCAATTTCGGCGCGTAACGGCGAAGCCCGACAATGATAGCTAGCGCCCCCGTCCCGACAGCACCCGTCGTCCCCTGGATGGTCGAAATGGCGCCGAAATAGGCCTGCCATTTGGGGAGGAAATCCGCAGGCACCGAATTGATCGCCAGCCCGAGAAAGTCCTTCACCTGGCTCGAGGCGATGATCACCGCGATCCCGGCGGTAAAGCCGGTGACCACCGGATGCGGGATATATTTGATCATCTGCCCGAGGCGGGCGGCCCCGGCCACGATCAGGATTGCACCGGCAAGCAATGTTGCGATCAGCAACCCGTCATAGCCATGCTGGGCAATGACGTTGAAGACGACGACGACGAAGGCGCCCGTGGGCCCGCCCACTTGCACCCGCGATCCGCCAAGCGCCGAGATCAGGAAACCGGCGACAACGGCGGTCACCAGCCCCTTGTCGGGCGATGCGCCGCTCGCAATGCCAAGCGCCATGGCGAGCGGCAGGGCAACGATGGCGACAGTCAGTCCGGCAATGGCGTCGGCGCGGAACGTCGTCGCCGAATAGCCTTCGCGCAGTGCCGTGATGAGCTTGGGCGTATAGGACGTCGTCGTCACCGCTCGGCGTCCTCGGAGGCTGCCTGCTCGATGGGAGCCTTGTCGTAGAGCATCGACGGCACAGGTTTGCGCGATCGGCTGCTGGCAGTTTCACGCAGCCGCACGCCGCGTCCCACGCCGGTGCTCGGCGCATTTTCGCCAAGCAGTTCGATGCCAGCGCTCTCGAACGCGGTGATCACCTTGACCAGCGTGTCGACCACGCCGCGCACCTGCCCATCGGAGGATTCCATCCGCTGGATCGTGGGCAGCGACAGCCCCGCCAGTTCGGCCAGCTGGCGCTGGTCCAGCCCAAGAAGGGCACGCGCGGCCCGCATCTGCTGCGAAGTGATCATGCGAACTCCATGATGTTTAATACATCAAATAGCAGTCTTATCAAATCAGAAGGCTATTTGTATATATGACTTATGCCATCCGCTGAATCAGGTACTGTGGGGAGCGATCCCGCTGTCGGCGAAGCGCATTCGCGCTTGCCCGTCAGCAGGGTGACGGCCCAATTGAGCCCGATTTCGCAGGCTCTGCAGAACTTCCGGGTCGTGCTGACACTCCACGAGGCCGATGGTTCGCTTTACGAAGCCGCACTTACCCCGATTGAAGCTTCGATCCTGGTTTCTGAAATTGCCAACGCCCTGGCGGAAGGCGACCGGCAGATCGTCGCTTCGACCAGAGGTTCAGGCGATGAGCGATGACGATCGCAACACGAACGAGCGGCAGCGATATCGGCCGCGCCGAAAACGCCGAGACGAGACGGCTCCATCCCCGGCGCCCATGCTCGCACCCGAGAAGCCGCACCGCCGCAAGCTTTCGCTCAGGTTCGGGTCGTCCCCGGACGATCGTGAAAGCTGATCTGTTTCAATTCAAATTCCGACGTTGAGAGGACAATGCCATGATGCTCACCCCGAGCTTTCCCGAAATCGCTGTCAAATCGGGCGGTGCCCTGCATCGCAACCTCAACACGCCCCAACTCGTCGAAATAGCACTGCGCCGCAGTGAAGGCCGCATGTCCGAGCATGGCGCTCTGGTAGTCGAGACAGGCAAGCACACGGGCCGCTCCGCCCAGGACAAGTTCATCGTCAGGGACGCCGAGACCGAAACGGCGGTCTGGTGGGGCGCGACCAACAAACCGATGAGCGGCGAAGCCTTCGCCAACCTGCGCGAGGATTTCTTCAAGCATCTCGCCTCGCTCGACACGGTGTTCGTGCAGGATCTGTTTGGCGGCTCGCAGGCGGAATATCGCGTCGGGGTGCGGGTGGTCACCGAACTCGCCTGGCACTCCGCTTTCGTGCGCACCATGCTCGTTCGTCCCAGCACCGACGAGCTGGCGGCCTTCGGCGCTGACTATATGATCATCGACCTGCCAAGCTTCCGCGCCGATCCCGAGCGTCACGGCTGCCGTTCGGAGACGGTCGTCGCAGTCGATTTCACGCAGCGCCTGATCCTGATCGGCGGCACCGGCTATGCCGGCGAGATGAAGAAGGCCGTTTTTTCGGTTCTCAATTACGTCCTGCCCGAAAAAGGCGTCATGCCGATGCACTGCTCGGCCAACATAGGCCCTGACGGCGATACCGCGATCTTCTTCGGGCTTTCGGGAACCGGCAAGACCACGCTCTCGGCCGATGCCTCGCGCACGCTGATCGGTGACGACGAACATGGCTGGTCGGATACCGCCGTCTTCAATTTCGAAGGCGGTTGTTATGCCAAGATGATCCGACTCTCGGCCGAGGCCGAGCCGGAAATCCATGCCACCACGCAGCGCTTCGGGACAATACTCGAAAATGTCGTGATGGATCCGGAAACCCGCGCGCTCGATCTCGACGACGCCTCGCTCGCCGAGAATAGCCGCGGCGCCTATCCGATCCACTTCATCCCCAACGCTTCGGGCGAAAACATGGGGCCGGTCCCCAAGAACATCATCATGCTGACAGCCGACGCCTTCGGCGTGCTACCCCCGATCGCCAGGCTCACACCCGAACAGGCGATGTATCACTTCCTATCGGGCTACACGGCGCGCGTGGCCGGTACGGAGATTGGCGTGACCGAGCCCGAGGCGACCTTCTCGACCTGCTTCGGCGCACCCTTCATGCCGCGTCACCCCAGCGTCTACGGCAATCTGCTGCGTGAGCGCATCGCGAGCGGCGGAGTCGATTGCTGGCTGGTCAATACTGGCTGGACTGGCGGTCAGTATGGCACGGGCTCACGCATGCCGATCAAGGTGACGCGGGCATTGCTGAACGCCGCCTTGTCCGGAACGCTCAAGAAATCCGACTTCCGCACCGATCCGAATTTCGGCTTTGAAGTCCCCGTCGCGGTGAACGGCGTCGACAGGGGGATACTCGATCCTCGCTCCACCTGGGTCGACCGCGATGCATATGACCTGACCGCGCGTTCCCTCGCCGACCGCTTCCGGCGCAATTTCATGCAGTTTGCCGCGCATGTCGATGATGCCATCCGGGCCGCAGCCCCGCCCGGCATGCTCGATGCCTGATTTCATGGTGACGCCCTTCGACCGGATACCGGTCAGTCCCGATCCGATACCCGCGCATGAGGCTGGCGACCTGACGGGGAGCCCTGTGCTCCCCGCCTCAGGTTGGAAGGCCATGTTGCGCGGCCTGTGCGGTCGATGCCCGCGGTGCAACGAAGCGAAACTGTTTCTCCGCTTCCTCAAACCCATCCAGTCCTGCCCGCATTGCGGACAGGACTGGATGCATCACCAGGCGGACGATTTTCCTGCCTATGTCTCGATCTTCCTGACCGGCCATTTGATGGCGCCGCTGATCATCGCTTTGCTTCGGGATGCGCAACTGTCCGTGCCCGCACTGATGATGATCATTCTGCCGTTGGCGATGATCCTGATGATCGGGTTGCTCCAGGCGCGATCATCGCCCTACAGTGGTGGTTCGGCATGCACGGGTTCCGCAAAGAACGGCCCGACATGACGCAGAGTGAGGCGGATACGTGATCGAATTTCGTCCGCTTGTCTCGTCCGACATCGGTGAGGCTGTGAAGCTTTGGGAGGCGTGCGAGCTAACCCGGCCATGGAACGATCCGGTCGCGGATGCCGAGCGTGCGCTCGGTGGACCGTGTTCGACCATCATCGGAGCTTTCGCGGCCGGGCATCTGATCGGAACCGCCATGACCGGATGGGATGGCCATCGCGGGTGGATCTACTACCTCGGGGTCGACAAGGATTTCCGGCGCTGGGGCATCGGGCGCAAGCTGATCCTGCATTGCGAGGAATGGCTCGGGCAGTTCGGTGCGCCCAAGATCCAGCTGATGGTGCGGAGCGAGAACGACGCCGCTGCACGCTTCTACGAGGCCATCGGCTACGAAGAGGACAGCTTTCGCCTATTCTACCGCAGACTTGGCCGATCACGGTCGCAAAGCATCCGACCGGCGGTGATACGGGGCACCAAATCGGGTAAGTCCTGACCTGTCCCAAGCCCCGCCGTCGCACCTCCAGAGAACGCCCCACAGGTCATTGCCATGCTTTCATCCAGTTCTCCTCGGCTCACGCCGCGCAACAGCGAATTCTATCTGCAGCGCCTCAAGGAATGCCTGGCAGAAGCCGAGGAAACCTCCCTGCCCCAGGTACGGGAACGCTGTTTGCGCGCCGCAGCGGCCTGGCAGGAAATGTACGAGAAAGCTTCGACGTTCGACAGACGCTGAGCTTGATTGCCATGCCGCCACACCGCTCAGTAGGCGGCCGGAATCGGAAAGGCCTTGCGCAGCATGATCCGGGTAGACAGCAGTGCCGTCTCGAACGTGCGGCCCATGGCACCGGTGTTCCCGAAGGAGTCCCGGCTCTGCTTCGTGCCTGTGAGGAGATCGAGCAGCAGATCCTCGTCCTGGGAAGCGCCCCCGCCGCGGCCCACGCGCATTGGGCGGCGCAAGACGACCTCATAGAGGTGCATCAGGCTATCGAGCACCGGCGCCATGATGTCGAAACCTTCGAACGCGAGCTCGCTGAACAAGTGAGGCTGGACTGCGAGCCCCGTATCGCGGGCCTCGCGCCAGCGCCGGGCGGAGGACAGAATGAGACCCAGAACGGAGATCGCGCCATGTTCAATGGGCGCTGATAGAGTGGTCATCGGGCGCTCTCCGGGCGACTCATCCACTATTGCGAATGGCTCGCAATTATTGCCAAGTGGCCCGGAGGAAGGCAAGCGATTTGAGCTGGACAGCGACGTATCAGCGGCAGCGGGTTCCGCAAGCCTCACGCTCGCCCCTCCACCAAAGCTGACGATATGGCCGCGAGAACAATTTCAGCCCGGTCCATCGGCACAAACGTTCGCGTCGAATAGGCGATGACCTCGGTAAAGCAGCCCCGCGCCTTCAGCCATTCGCGGTCCAGCGGGTTCTGCCCGCGCAGTTCAAGGCGGCGACTGTTGTTAACGAAGACCGACACCAGGCGCACGCCCTCCAGGCCCGGCACGGACACGCCCTCGTCGTTACGCGCCGCCACGATCAGTTCGGACGGGGTCAAGCGGACAGAAGCGGCGAGCCCGAACTCGGCTTCGAGGTTTTCGACGGCGGCGGGCATGACGATACGGCCGAGCAGAGCCTCCCCCGACGCATCGCCGATCCGCCAGACCCGCACATCGTCAGCGGGGAGTTTGTGCCACACGGGCAGCAGCAGGCCGGTCGCCACGCTGATCGTTTCGACGTCGAGCCTCGCGGAAGCTTCGGCCACTTCGGTTTCCCAAGCTTTGCGAAAATCCTCGCGCTCGATCGGCTTCCAATGGCTGGTCCAGAGCGTGCCCATCGACATGCGGTCGGTGCCGGTCGGACGGACGAGCTGGCACATCGGCACCGGCTTGCCCTCATCATCGGTGACCGACCAGGACGGCACACGCAGTGCCACCCGGCCCGAACGGCCATTGCGCAGGAAGGCGATGTCGTCGGTGCCCTCCCAGATATGCACCAACCGGTTCCACGAGGTCGTCCAGGGGCGCATATGCAGTTCGAGGCGAAGCAGCCGGGTCTCGGCGCCTGTCAGGGGATCGGTGCGCAAGACCTGGTCGGACAGCGGCACGATCCGCTCGGCCCGGATGGTCTCGACGCCGAGATCGAGCGTGCCCGCCTCGCGCGCGGCATCGACGCGGGCCTGGATCAGGCCGATATATTCCTCGAAGATCGCATTTTGCGTCGCGATCCGAAGCGCCAGGATACGATTGAGCCAGCGCTGGATTGGCGGCAGCCGCTCGAGCAGGCCGCCGCCCTGATCCTCGACCAGCTTTAGCCCTGTCATCGCCTGGAAATAATCGAGGTTCGTGCTGGATAGCTTGCCGGCGTGGAGCAGGTGATACCACTGCGTCAGCGCCTCGCGGGCATAGTCGCTTTCCAGATTGTCGGCGGGGTCAAACAGGTTTTGCCCGCCAGTCTGGCGTTGACCGCGGGTCAGGGCGCCGAGGCTGTCGAGCCGCCGCGCGATGGTGCTGATGAAGCGGCGCTCTCCCTTGCAGTCGGTGGTGACCGGGCGGAACACTGGCGGGCTCGCCTGATTGGTACGATGGGTGCGGCCCAGCCCCTGGATCGCGGTTGCCGCCTTCCAGCCCGGTTCGAGCAGGAAGTGGATGCGACGGCGGTCGGCGCTGCCGCAGTTCAGATCCGCATGGTAGGAACGCCCGGTCCCGCCCGCATCGGAGAAGGCGAGAATCGTCTTGCGCCCCGCCATGAAATCGTCGCTGTCGGCCTTGCGGGCACCCACGCTGCGGGATTCGAGCTTCTGGTTGCCGCGTGGATCGAGCACGAGGCGCTTGGTCCGCCCGGTGACTTCGGCGACCGCATCGCTGCCGAAATGCGCAATCAGCGCGTCGAGCGCGGCGGGGATCGGCGGCATGCCGCAGAGCTGTTCGACGAGGGCATCGCGCGCGGCGAGCGCCTCCTGGCAATGAACCGGCTTACCGTCATCGCCCATCATCATTTCCGAGCGCATCGTCCCGTCGCTCGCCCGAAAGGCACGCATCTGCCGCGTGGGAAAGGCGTTCTTGAGGTAATCGATGAGTCCGTCGAGAGGCGAGGTGTCCACGAGCAGTTGCGCCCGCTCCTGAGGGGAAAGAGCGGCAAGCCTGCGACCGAGGACCGCTTCGCCAGTACTGACCAGTTGCACGACTGCCGCGTGGCCCGCCGCCAGTTCCGCTTCGATCGCGCGGATCAGGCTCGGCATCTTCATCGATAGAAGGACGCCTGAATAGAAGCGCTGTTTCGAGCTCTCGAACCGAGACAGCGCCGATCCTTTCGCCTGCGCGTTGAGCGTCTCGCCCGACATGCGATCGACGATGTTCGCCGCTTTCAGCGCCTCCTCGAGCCGCCCGTGTATAATGCTCCACGCATCGCTATAGGTGTCATAGATGGTGATCTGGTCCGGGGTCAGCCGATGTTCGAGCGCCTCATATTCAACGCCGGCGAAGCTCAGGGCCCGGGCGGTGTAAAGTCCCATGGCCTTGAGATCGCGGGCGACGATTTCCATCGCGGCGATACCGCCATTGTCCATCGCCGCCATGAACGCCGCGCGGTCGCGGAACGCCGTGCCCGGTCCCCATAGCCCCAGGCGCGCGGCATAACAGAGGTTGGCAGGATCGGTGGCGCCCGTCGCCGAGACATAGAGCACCCGCGCTCGTGGCAGGGCATGTTGCAGACGCACGCCTGCCAGGCCCTGTTCGGAACCCCTGGCTGCGCCGAATTCGGTCTCGGTGCCGGCGGCGTTGGCGAGCGCATGGGCCTCGTCGAACACCAGCATGCCATCGAAATCCTCACCCAGCCAGGCGCGGATCTGCTGGAGCCGCGAGGCCTCGTCGTGCCGAGACGAGCGCAGCGTCGCATAGGTCAGGAACAGGATGCCGCTGTCCATGCTGATGGGGCTGCCCAGCGGGAAAGCGTCGAGCGGTTGGATGTCGATGGGAAGGCCGCCGAGTGCCGCCCAGTCGCGCCGCGCGTCCTCGACGAGGCCAGAGGCGACCGAGATCCACACCGCCTTGCGGCGGCCCCGGTTCCACTGGTCGAGGATGCAGGCGGCGACCTCGCGCCCCTTGCCGACGCCGGTGCCGTCGCCGATGAAATAGCCGGTGCGGTAGACATGACCGCCCGGCGTCTCACCCAGTTGGTCGCCAGCATCGTTGGGGAGGAAGGTTCCGGGAAGATCGCGCTCGAAGGCCTCGCCAGCATGGATCACTGTTTCGAGCTGGGCATCGGATAGGGCCGCAATTGCGCGCTGCTGCAACAAGGGGTGATAGCTCGGCGCCGGCGGCAAGACCGAGGCCATCGCGACCGATTCAACCAGTTGGTCGGGATGGGGCTTGGCGCCGGAAATTTCGATACGTGAAAGCCGCCAGGGGACATAGATGCCGACGGGATCGCCTGCGGGCAGCGGCATGTCGCGGACGCTATAGTCGAGCGGACACGGCACATCGTCGACGCGCGGTTCGCGCTTGGGCGTAACCAGGCGCGAACCTGCCAGACCCGCGAACAGTGCCGATGGCGAGGGCTTGGGAGCAAGCCGCACATGCGGCTGCGCCATAGCAGGCGCGGGCGGCGGCGATTGTGAGGGATCGAGGCGATCCGGCAGGCCGAGCACAATCGGCAATGCCGCCTCGATGCTGTCGACCGTATGGCGCGCCGTCTGGCCCGCCCAGCCCTTGTCGTAGACGATCAGCCGCACCGCAATGCTGGTGCCGTGCTTGGCGTAGGGATTGCCGAGGATGGTGATTTCGGCGCGCGGCGGCACCACCTCGGCAACCGCCGTGTATCCGGTCGCCGCACTGCCGTCGGAGGCGAAGCCCGGCGACATGATCGCGACGCAGCGGCCGCCATGGGCGAGCCGGAGCAGCGCCGAGCGCAGATGGCGCGCACCGGCATGACGATCCCGGCCCCGCCCCTCGCTGCGGCTGAAGGGCGGGTTGATCAGGACCACGCTCGGGGCGACGCCAGTTGCCAGCTTGTCGTGGATGAACTCGGCGTCATGAGTGGTGACGTCATGACGCAGTGCGAGTGCGAGCAGCGCGGCACGCTGATTGTCGCGTTCGTTGAGCAGCAGGCGCGCTCCCGCCCTCGCGGCATGGGCTGCCAGCATCCCGGTCCCGGCCGAGGGTTCAAGGATGCTATCAGATGCTGCGATCATGGCGGCCCGCGCAGCAAGCCAGGCGAGCGCCAGCGGCGTGCTGAACTGCTGGAGATCGACCTGCCGTTCGGAGCGGTAGGTCTGGGTCGGTAGGCTATTCTGGAAGGCGACCAGCCCCGCGAAGGTGGTCTGTGGATGCTCGCCCTGCCAGTCGGCGCGGCCGAGCAGCAACACCTGCGCCGTCTCCAGCGCGTCATAGGCGTCGCGCAACGACCAGGCCCCATTGGCATCGGACGCGCCGAATGTCTCCGTCATCAGCCGAGTGAGAAACTGGCGGGTAATGGTGTTGGAACGGACGAGCGCCTCCGCGACGATCGTGGCCACCGAAAACAGCTTTTCGGCCTTGGTGGCGCCAGCGTCGAAGAGCGGCTCGGCGAGTTTGAGAAGCGGCATGTTCATAGCAGGTGATCCTCGCGAAATCGGGCGGCCTTCCGCCCCGTCGCCAATCGCCCTCCCCCTTGCTCCCCGTTGGGCGAGCACAAGGAAACGGGGCCACGGCAGGCGCGCCGCGGCCCCGTCGGGAGGATTGGCTTGTCGGTCAGGCTGCGGCGGCGAGCGATCCTGTGCCGTTATCATCCAAAGGTTCGGCCACCGGATCGGCATCAAGATCGACGACGATGTCGGACTCGTCCGCCGCCTCGCCGTCCGGCTCGATCATCGGGCTCGCGGCGTCATCGAGCGGTACGAACCGCATGGCATCGGGCAGCCAGCTCAGCGCCCGTTCCTTGGTCTCGGCCTCGACGAGGATGTCGCCCGCGAAGAGCTTCTCCGCCGACGCGGCGAGATCGTGCTTCTTCGACGCGCCGTAGCGGTGCCGCAGTTCGACGCCGCCGACCGTCTCGAACAGGTCGAGAATCGCGGGCTTGGTGATCCGGTCGAAGTAGTTCTTCGCGCTCGGCCGCCACCAGACCGCAACATCGATCGCAAGCTTGTCGCCCAGATGATCGATGAAGGCGCTGCCCGTCTTGCCGGCAGGCACGGCATCGAAGGTTCTTGCGACCGCCCAGCCCAGCCAGGCGGCGCGCGCTTCGTCGGACAGCGCACAGAACGCATCGTAACGGTCTCGCACATCGTCGTGGTCGATCCAGCTGCGGTCGAGCCCGCCGTCGAGCTTGGCCCATTCCTCCGCCGCCAGCGTGCCGCTCTCGAAATTGGCGACACGCGGACTGGGCGAACGGGCGCGGAGGTCACTGGCGAGATCCATGCTGCCATAATGCCGGGTCGCCGCGTCCGCCATGATGAAGGTCCCGACATCGAGCGCAAAACGCGGATCGCTGGCGACATGGACCGCGAGGAGCTCGGTCTTCATCATCGCCAGTTCGTCGGCCAGACGCTGACTGACGACGGGCTTGGCCGGACCATCGGTCTCGTCGGTCTGGTCGAACCCATTGTCGCCATCCTCACCATCGCCGTCTTCATCATTGTCGTCAGGCGTCTCGACCGGTGCGACATAGAGCTGCTCGTGGATGCGGGGCTGGCCGTCACGGCCGATCACGAGATAGGCAAGCGCGGAGGCCTTCTGTTCGTCGGTAAGCACGGGCGTGCGCGACTGGATCGCATCGTATTCGGCCTCGAGCGCCTGGACCCGGGCTTCGTCGTCTTCGGTGTAGCCCTCGCCGGTCTCTTCGATCGCTTCGAGCTCGTCCTGGATCGCCTCGCAGCGCGCTTCCTCTTCGTCGGTCAGCGGCGGAAGATCGCCCTGCACCTGCCGCAGGCCATAGGTCTCGGTGTAGGGGATGTGGGACGCAACAACCGTGCGGATCTGGGCATAGCCCTCGCGCTCGCGGATCGCTTCGGCGGCGGCGGCGAGCTGTTCCTCGGCGAGGTGATCGAGAATGTCGCCGTCGATCCACATCTCACTGGCATCGTCGGAGAACAGATCGGCATCGATCCGGCCGCCGGCGGCGACATAGGCGTCACGCCCGACCAACAGTGCCTTCGGGTCGCTGCCGCGATAACCTCCGGAAGCGAGCTGGCGACGGATCTCGCCGACGTTCGCGCGATAGTAGCCCTGACCGAGCTGCTCGAACACCGAAGCCTGGCGCGCGGTGTCGGATGTGCTGGCATAGGCCATGGCTATGTCGAGCGTGATCGCGCCTTCGCGCAGCGCCTCGAACACCGGTTCGGCGAGATTGGCGAGCCGCAGGCGACCGAGCACGAAGCGCTCGGTGAGCCCGAACCGCTTGGCGATGTCGGCGGGCGTCTTGTTCTCGGTGTCGATGATGTCCTGGAATGCCCGGCAGGCATCAGCCGGATTCATCGCCAATTTGAAAAAATTCTCCGACAGGCTGATCTCAACCGCATCGTTGGCGTCGGCGAGGACCTTGACCGGCAGCTCGTAGTCGGCGGGCAGTTCGCCCTTCTCGATCGCGCGATGGACGGCATCGAGGCGGCGACCGCCGGCGGTGATGCGATACTGCCCCTTCTTGCGCGCGACCGGCAGCCCGATGAGATTCTGGAGCACGCCGTGCGCGACGATGCTTGCTTCGAGCTGGGCATCGGCCTCGGCGTCGCTGGTCTTGCGTACATTGCTCGGCGACTTGGCGAGCTTGCCGGCCGGTACAAGGATGATAGGCTGGGACATGGATATTCTCCGCGCGGACGAGGCCCGACCATTCAGGCCGCTTGCCGCATCCAGTCCCCCACCCCCTTTCCTTCCCCACGCAGGACGTCGTTCCAGTCGTTGAAGCCCCGGGGCGGCCAGAGCACATCGATCGTCCGGCCCGGCATCGCATAGGCGTCCATGGCCTTGGCGGCGCCGATCCGCCCGCCGCGGTCGTCGTCGGGAAGCAGGATCAGGCGGGAGACGGTGTCGGGAATGGCAATATGGGCGAGGCGTTCGTTGCCGAGCGTCGCCCAGACCGGGATGTCGAGCAGGAGGATCGCCGAGAGGGCGGTTTCGATGCCTTCGGCAAGGCCCAACGTCTCGGTTGCCGGCGCGAGCATGACCGCGCCTTGACCGGGACGCCCCAGCATTCGCCGGGGGTTGGCGAGGTCGCGCGCGCGGCGCGGTTGATGCGGATCCAGGAATGTCCGCTGGAGCGCGACAAGGTGCTGTCGTTCATGCAGCGCCGCGATCATTGCTGGCCGGAACACAGCTAGTTTGCCTCGGCCCAGAGGTGCGCGCGAATGATAGCGCAAGGTCGGAGGCAATAGAGCAATGGCGCGTCGCTGCAAGTAGTGTTCGGCAGGTGTTCCAACCAGCGAGCGCGCGTCGTCCCAAAGATCTACTGCCCGTTGCCGCAACCATGCGGGGCTGAGCGTAGCGTTGAGCGAACGTGCTTCTGACGGACCGCTCAGAGCGGTGTTGTGATCAAGCCGATGGATCGCGCGGATCACGTCGATCGTCTCGCAGCCCGCAAAACATTTGAAGAGCAATGCCTTCTCGCCCACGCGAACTGAGAGGCTGGGCGTATGATCGTCATGCGCGGGACAGTGGCACATCGCGCCGTTTGGCGACCACAAGCCGCCGAGGCGTTTGACCAGATCGGATGCCTGGGCTTCGAGATCGATATTGCGATGTAAGCAGGGGGGTGCAGGCATGATGCCTCCTTGGAAACACCACCCAGTGCCACCTCCCCTTCGCGCCGTGGCGATCTGCGTTCCCATTTTCGAGAATGTGCACCGAACTGCTTCGGCAGGCGTTGCGATTTCAGGGACGGCCGTCTAATCTGGCAGCGCCGGGGCAATGCAACCTCCCGGTCAGGCGTCACCGCCCAAGCGTTGCCTTGTTTGTCCGCGCTCGCGCGGATGGAAAGGCATGGGGACGAGTGACTGAATTTTCCGGATCGACTGTTTCGACCAACCGGCCTGATTTCGGCGAGTTGCTCCGCGTGTTCACGCGCATCGGGTTCCTGAGCTTCGGGGGGCCTGCCGGCCAGATCGCGCTCATGCACCGCGAACTGGTGGATGAGCGCCAATGGGTCAGCGAGGACCAATATCTCCATGCCCTGAACTTCTGCCACCTGCTTCCCGGCCCTGAGGCACAGCAGCTTGCCACCTGGATCGGCTGGAAACTGCACGGACTACGCGGTGGGCTCGCCGCCGGGCTGCTATTCGTCGTTCCCGGCGCGCTGGTGATGCTGGCCCTGTCGATGCTCTATGCATTCGCTGCGAACCTTGACTGGTTTGCGGCTCTGTTCCTCGGAATCAAGGCCGCTGTCCTGGCGATCGTCGTGCAGGCGCTTCTGCGCATAGCAGGACGATCGCTCAATACCGGCTTCAAGAAGGCGCTGGCAGTAGTCGCCTTCGCCGCCCTCTTCTTCCTCGACCTGCCTTTTCCGTTGGTCGTCCTTGGAGCGGGAGGGATCGGTATGCTGGTCGCCGCGTCTAGACCCGATTGGCTGGGAATCAAGCTTGGCGGCGCAACACCGGTTTCCGGGCCTCGCCCGTGGGGCCTGACCATGCGGACGATCGCGATCTGGGGCGCCATCTGGGCGGCGCCGATGGCTGTGGTCCTTGTAACGCTTGGGCGCGGCCATGTGCTGTGGGAGATCGGCAGCTTTTTCTCCCAACTCGCTGTCGTCACCTTCGGCGGAGCCTATGCGGTCCTTGCCTACATGGCGCAGCAAGCCGTGCAGAGTTACGGCTGGCTCTCGCCGGGTGAAATGGCCGACGGCCTCGGGCTTGCCGAGACCACCCCAGGACCGCTCATCATGGTGACGCAGTTCGTCGGCTACCTTGCCGCTTTCCGCGCCCCGGAACCGTTCACTCCGCTGGTCGCGGGCCTGCTCGGCGCGGCACTGACCACCTGGGTGACGTTCGCTCCCTGCTTTCTGTGGATTTTCACCTTCGCCCCCTGGATCGAGCGGATGGAGAACGCAAAGCGCCTAAAGGGCGGTCTCGCGGCACTAACCGCCGCCGTCGTCGGGGTTATCGCCAACCTCACGGTCTGGTTCTTCATCCATGTCCTGTTCGCCCGCGTCAGCGAAGTCGAGACCGGCCCCTTTCGGCTCTACGTTCCGGACTGGACGAGCCTCGACTGGCGGGCAGGCCTGCTTGCGGCCTTGTCCGCCGTCCTCCTCTTTCGGTTCAAATGGAATGTCATCAAAGTGCTTGGCATCACCGCCATTGGCGGACTGCTGCTTGGCCGAATCGCCTGAAAGGAAATGCCCGATGAGTGAAGTTTCACGCCGCACGGCGATGGGAAGTCTTGCCGCTGGAGCGGCCGGTCTTGCCATCGCCAATACAGCAGCAGCCAGTGAGGCCCAGACCATGACACCCCCAGCCCCTTCGCCCGCATTCGCCGGCCAGCACCAGCCCAAGGCGCTGCGTTTCGATCCAGCCAAACTCGACGGTCTGTCCGAGCGGCTGATCCGCTCCCATTGGGAGAATAACTATCAGGGCTCGATCCGCGCGCTCAACATGATCGAGGGACGGCTCGCCATCGCCATGGCCGACAATGACTTCCCGGCGGTCGCTTATGGCGGCCTCAAGCGTGAGGAGCTTCATCGCACCGGATCGGTGGTGCTTCATGAACTCTATTTCGACGCGCTGGGCGGCAACGGGCAGGCCGCGGGGAGCATCCGCCAGGCACTGGCCGCGTCGCACGGTTCGCTCGAGGCATGGGAGGCGGAGTTCCGCCGCACCGCGATGGCGCTGGCAGGTGGTTCGGGCTGGTGCATCCTGGCCTGGAACCACCACACGGCGTCGTTGCACAATTACTGGTGTTGGGATCATACCAACGGCCCTGCAACCGGCACCCCGCTGCTTGTGCTCGATATGTATGAGCACGCATTCCACATGGACTACGGTGCCGCTGTCGCGAAATATGTCGATGCAATCATGCGCAACCTCGACTGGGAAGTCATCGATAGCCGCTACCGTGCGATCGTGAGTGCGAAGGGTTAGCCCGCCATGAAATGGGTCACACGTGAACGCCCCAAGATCGACCGGATCGCATGTCCTTGGCTGATTTTGCGCTGCATCGATGCCGAGGCAGAGTTTCTCTATGTTCCTGCCAAGGAGGTTCTTTCTGTCGCGGCCAAGGAGGGAGCGACACCCTACGATATCCCGGACGTCGAGTTCAGCCACGTCGGCGAGCTATGCAGTTTCGATGCATTTCTCGCCAAATATGCGCTCGATAATCCTGCGCTACGGCAACTTGCGGTCATCGTGCGCGGGGCCGATACGTCCCGGCTTGACCTCGCCCCGCAGTCGGCCGGCCTGTTCGCCATCTCGCTCGGGCTGTCAGCCCGCTACTCCGACGATCACGAGATGCTGAGCCACAGTCTTGTCATCTACGATGCGCTCTATGCCTGGTGTCAGTCCTGTCAGGGCGAAACCCACAACTGGCCGCCTACGTGAACCTAGGAGTTTTCGTCGGTTTTCCGCCAGCGAGCTCCATGCGTGGTAAGTTGGTCGAAACTGAATCCGGCCCATTCGAGATCGCCGTCGAGATGGGCATCGTCGGCAATCATGTAGCGGACCGTCAGGCTGTTGCCGTGCTGAACCAGAAATTGCCGGTTGACCATCCGGGCTGCGTCCGCGGGCATGGCCGAGTTGGTGAACCCGGGCGGCCCACCGGCGACGATGAAAGCGCCGCAATGGCGATCGAGCGTCAGCCACCAGGTCCTCAGATTGTTGAAGAAGGCGCCGAAAGCGGCCTGCTGTTCGGGCACCAAAATCAGCAGCGTCGGGCTGGTCGAGGTGCGCAGGGGGATCGGTGACTGGCAGACCATCACGTTGATGGCGGCCGCATCCTCCGGGATGGTCGTGTCCATCGCGCCATCGCGAAAGAGGGCATGTGCGTTGTCGGCGGCTGCGGCGATCCATTCGTGCATCTCGCGCTCCTCTTCGCTCAGATCAGCGTCGAGCGCGCCGGCCTTGAAGCGCGAGGATTCCGCCTCGATGAAGCGCAGTGTCTCGAGATTGCGCCGCTGGAGGTGGCGGGCAAAGCCGTAAATCGGGATCTTGTCCGTCTCGTCGAGGCGCGCGCAGGCGCCGTCGGTGATCTTCTGCCAGGTCGGGCTGTTGGAGAAGGGCGTCTCGATCACCCGATTGATCGGACCTTCGATCGAGCCGGCTACGCCCTCCGCGACGAAATCGTGCATCGACTCCTCGTAGCCGATACGGTCGATGGACTTGCGATCGGTGGCGAGAATATCCCCGTGCCGTTCGAGGATGCGGACCTTGTTCGGATCGTCCGGGCACGCAAAGCGCCGCAGGTAGAATTGCGGGACATAGTGATGCCTCTTGGGGTGGCCTTCGCTCATTCCGCCGCCGCCTCGCGGGACGCCGGCGCCTCGGCCGAACGCGTCTTGTCATCAATGTCGAAGCCGTCGATCGACAGGCCGACGATCATGTTGATGAACGCCTTGGCCTCCGCGATGATCGCCTCGGCCTCCTTAGTGTTGCTGAACGAGCCCTGGTGGACGACGGCGTTGCGGACCGCGTTGATCGTCGCGGCCGATTTGATGAGGGCCTTGGCGGTCGGGCTCGTCTTGGGCGTTGCGAAATAGACCGGCACGAACAGGCGCTCGACCTTCAACGGCAGGCCGTTGGCCCAACGGAGGAACTGGTCGACGGTCGCGGCGTCGAACTGTGTCTTTTGCGACCATTCGGTCCGCACCGCGTAATTCGCGGCGATTTCGGCCGCGGTGGCGCAGCGCACGATCGCGGCCGAAGGTTCGTCGCGGGTGTGAAGTCCGGAAAGCTTGGTCCATTGGGATTGGAGCTTTTCGAGATCAGTGCGCTCGTTATACGGCTTCTTCGACGTCTTGCGATGCGCATCGCTTTTCGACTTGCTCATGCGCCCCCCGTTCAACTTGTTCCGCTCTTGAACGCCCTACAGTATTTCAGCGGCAGCGGCGAGGCGATGGCATGGCGCTTGAGGAGAAGGACGATTGAGCTCGAATACAGATCAGTTGCCGCGCGTCTTTCAGGCCAATCTCGCCCGTCTGTTCGACCGCATCATTCTACCCGGGCTTGACGCGCTGGCCGTCCATCCCCGGCTCGAGCGCGGCGAGGCGGCGACGCTGGACGCGTTTCTCGACCGTGCCGCGGCCCAGGTCGACAACTACACCGCGAACGAGGCGGCGAAGGCCTATGTCTTGACGCTGGCGGCCATGTTCGAGCGCCAGTTGAGCGTGTGGGCGCGCGCCCGCCAGACCGAAGGCCGGGGCCACTTCTCGCGGATTCGCGGCTTTGAAGCGCTCCTGACCGCCTGCGCGGATCAGGCGGGGATTGACCTGCAGCGGGATCGGTTGGGGTCGGACCTCAGCCAGATGTTCCTGGTCGCCAATGTCGTGCGGCATGGTGACGGCCGCTCCTGCGAGGCCCTCCGGGCCGCGGCGCCGGAGCTTTGGGAGACGGACGCGCCGGATTATCTCGATCTCCTGCCAGGCGAGGCGGTGGTCAGCGAGCATCTCAGGATGCGAAGACGCGACCTGATTCGCTACATCCGCGCGGCCACATGCTTCTGGGGCCTCGCCGACCGGTTGCCGATGGCGGTAGCCGATCCACCCTATCGAGAGGACTGAGGTATGTCGGACGAAGATAGCGATGGATACGCCGATCCCGACGCGCCGCGCTACCGCGACGTCGCCGAAATAGGCCGGGCGGACCTTTACCTATCGCTGATGACGTTGGCCGGGTCTTCCGAGAACCCGATGCTGGTCATGCAAGCCAGCCAGCTCTGCCTAGTCGACAATATGCTGAACGGCATCGAGCAGGAGGTGATGGCCCACCAGCTCGATGATGATCCGCCGCGCGGGAAGATCGCGCTGATCCAGTCGCTCTCGCCGATGTGGATCTTCACCGCCTATGAGTTGCTGCGGACCTGGCGCCAGCGCTGCGAGGAAGTGATCAAGCTGGCCGAGAACGCCGGCTTCAATCTCAAGGCCACCAACCTCGAACGCGATCTCGGCTACCGGCACTATGATCGCGAGCTACGCGCCAAACAGCTCCGCGATGCGGAAGAGCGACCGGAATTGGTCGAGCAGATGCGCATCGACCTGCGTCGGACCGAAATGGGCTTCACCCAACTGGAATTCATCAGGGTGGCGATCGCGAAGCATGAGGTGAGCAAGAAGGGCAACAAGAAGCCCATCGCCTTTGCGCCGGGCCTGGCGTTGATAAACCGGCATTGCGGCTCAATGGAGTATGAGATGAGCAATGGCGGCGCGATCATCGGCTTTGTCACGCGTCGCGACCTCGCCGAGACGATCCGCTTCATCCCCGAGGCACCCAACCCCAGCGACGAGGATTTGGAGAGTTTTCGGCAATATATGAATCCACCCGATGTCGAGCCGCCGGCGAAGTGAACCTGGGCACGGAGAGCCAAGCCGGCGAAATCAGCCCTGTTGCGACCGCGCCCGATGCCGGAGCAAATACACGCTGATGGCCGACGCCACCGTTACGACCAGCTCGGCCTCGGCGAACTGCGGATCGCGGCCTTCCTGGAGGTGCCGGCCCTCCTGCGAGGTGAAGCCCCAGAGCTTATGTAGCGCGGCGTCGAGTGGCGGCGGCAAGGGCAGCCGATTGATGATGGGACCAAGCGTGTCCGAGCTGCCGGAAACCTCGCGCGCGACGCACTCCAGGGCCGCCATCGCGTGCTGGATCGCGCCAGTGGTGTCGGCGTGGGGCCGCCGCGAGATGTCGCGCAGCGCCTCATGGACTTCGTTGGCGGCGGTCGGCGTCCCTGCGGCGCGCATCGTCTCGACGGCATCGCGCGTTGAGAGGGCGAAGGCTTCTGACCCGCGCGCCATGATCTTGCCGTCCTCGATCTGCCAGCCAATACCGTTTTCGCGGAAGAGCTGGTTGAGCCGGCGCGTAAAGTCGTCTTGCCGGGTTCCCGTATAATCGTGCTTGCCGATCTCCGTGTGGAGCCGCTCGGCGATGTCATAGACCTTGAACCAAGGCGCCTCGCTCATGAGGTCGTCGACCTCGCGCGCGACATTCTCCGGGCCCCAGTTATGCGCGTAGTCCGGCCGCTTCAGTAGCACGGCGCAGACGAGTTCGCGCAATGCCTTGCCGCCAAAGTCCGCGGCATAGGCGAGCTGCGTGAGGCCGACGCGGAGAACGTCAGGCGCATCCTCGCGGATTGTGATCTCCGCGTCTGGCGCGTTGTAGTTGAAGCGTTCTGAAAAGGAGTTCCCTGCGTCCGTCATCGACATCGCATAGCATGGGCATACCGGACTGACATTCGAGAAACGAGCGGCTCGGCGGCCGCCGCTCGTTTCAGCGGAATGCACCGAAATCAGCCGCTTCTTGGAGGCGGTCATCTGGCCATCACAGCGTCTATGCTGCCCGCAACCATCCCCACTCATCCCGCCGGATTTCCTCAAATCTGACAGCGAGTTCAGCACTAGGAGCTTCGCACAAAGTTCTATAGGATCGCACGAAGGCCGACCAATTTTCCAAATGCGGTTGCGGAGCAAATCTCTCCCTCATTCGGGAGGGGGCCGATAATTGCCCGCCTCCGGCGACTCTGATTTCTTTCCACGGATCGGAACACCGCCGAAAATATTGCAACAAATCGTCCTTTCCCGCAGCGCCCTTCCCCGCTTGCGCAACTTTGCGGCGCTCTGACCAGCGTCACCCGATAAACATCTGTCCTACATATAACCATATGGGATAATTCATTGACCTTCCAATGCTGGGAGGCATGCATGAATATCGACCATCTGATCGACGAGGTGATCGCTCGCGAGGGCGGTTATTGCGAGCATCCCGCCGACCGCGGCGGTCCCACAAAGTTTGGCATTACGCAGGCCGTCGCCCGCGCAGAGGGCTATGGCGGCGACATGCGCGACCTTCCTCGCTCGACCGCCGCCCGCATCTATCGCGCGCTGTATTGGGATCGTCCGGCCTTCGCCTTTGTCGCGGAAATCGCGCCCTTTGTCGCCGCCGAGCTTTTCGATACAGGCGTCAATATGGGGCCGGGCGTCGCGGCGGGATTTCTTCAACGCACGCTCAATGCGCTTAACCGCAACGGCCGGGATTATGCCGATCTCTCCATAGACCAGAAGGTGGGCGCGCGGACGCTGGCGGCGCTGACCGCTTTCCTGAAGCTGCGCGGGCCGCGCGGAGAGACGGTGCTTCTAAAGGCGATGGAGGCGCTGCAGGGCGAACGCTATATCGATCTGGCCGAACGCCGCCCGGCCAATGAAGCCTTTCTCTACGGATGGCTTGCCAACCGTATCGGTTAACATCCCCCCTTTCCCGAAAGGCAAGCACATGTCCCTTCTCGAAGGCATTATCGGTCCCGTCGCCAAGCTGATCGACAAGATCATACCCGATCCCGAAGCGCGCGACCGCGCGAAGCTAGAACTGCTGAAACTGGAGGGCAGCCAGGAGATGGAGGCCATCCGCACGCAATTGTCCGCGATCATGGCGGAGGCGCAATCCGCCGACCCATGGACCAGCCGCGCCCGGCCCGCCTTCCTCTATGTCATGTACGCGCTTCTGCTCTGGGCGATACCTATGGGCCTGATCGCGGGCGCGCGGCCGGACATGGCCGAGGCGATCGCGCGGGGCATGAACGCTTATCTGGCGGGCATACCGGAGCCTCTCTACGCGCTCTTTGGCACTGGGTATCTGGGCTATACGGCGGCGCGGGCCTGGGGGAAGGCCAAGGGGCTGGAACGGTAGGCGCCGGTTCGCGACTTGGCCTTTCCACGCCACATCCGTTCTTGTCGAGCGAAGTCGAGACACAGAAGCGCTGCGCAAAGTCCGCCGACTTCCATCAGGACGAACGAAGATTGATTTCCGAGGTAAGACGGAGCGGGTTTAATGGGGTGCTCCTGCGAAGGCAGGAGTCCAGTTCAGAGCGGGGGCCTGGACTCCTGCCTTCGCAGGAGCACATCGCCTTTCCGGTCAATCAGAATGACAGTCACCCCTTACTCCGCCGCTTCCGCCCCCGGTTCGGCCAGATCCGGGAGCGCCCGCAGCCCCTCCGGCGATCCCGGCATGCGGGCCAGCGCGTCGACCGGCTCGATCATCTCGATCTCCTTGCCGCCGGTTTCGACATTCAGGTCGCGAAACTTGCGCCCAGTGACCAACACCCGCGTTTCGAAGCTGGCGGAGAAGGCGTTGTAATCCGCCACGGCACCGTTGAGGCGGTTGCCGAGCTTGCGCAGCGCCCCGGCGGCCACGGCCATGCGCTCATAGAGTTCCTTGCCCAGCGCGCCGATGCGCTTCGCCTCGTCGGCCATCTTCTCCTGCCGCCACACCGCAGCGACGGTGCGGGCGATGGCGATGAGGTTGGTCGGCGTCGCCAGCAGCACCCTGCGGGAAAAGGCGAAGTCCCAGAGCGAAGGCTCCTGCTCCAGCGCTGCCGACAGGAAATGTTCGCCCGGCACGAACATGATCACATAATCGGGCACCTCGTCGAACTGATCGGCATAGGATTTGCGGCCCAGCGTATCGACATGCGCCTTCATCGCGGCAGCATGAGCGGCCATGTGGCGGCGGCGCTCCTCCTCACTGTCCGCGCCATAGGCGTCCTGATAGGAATTGAGCGAGACTTTCGCGTCGATCACCAGCGCCCGGCCGCCGGGCACGCGGATGATCGCGTCCGGCCGCAGGCGGCCATCCTCGCCCTCCACGCTGACCTCGGTCTGGAAATCGGCATGTTCGGACAGGCCGCAGCTTTCCAGCACATTGCGAAGCTGCTGTTCGCCCCACCGGCCCCGCGCCTTGGGGGCAGCGCGCAGCGAATTGACCAGCCGCTGCGCCTCGCTGCGCACCGCCTCCTGCCCCACCCGCATCGATTCGATCAGGCCGGTGAGATTGCCATAGGCTTCGGTGCGCTGCTGCTCGATCTGGCTGATCTTCTGGTCGTAAAGTTTGATGGTCTCGTTGACGGGCTGCAGCAGCGCCTTCAACTGCGCCTCGCTCTTTTCATGCGCCTGGCCGAACCGCTGATCGGCGCGCTCCAGAAACTGACGCTGCGCCTCGCCCAGCAATTTGCCGCCAATCTCGCTGAACTGCGCGGAAAGCTGCTCCTTCGCCTCCGTCAGCGCCTTGATCTGCGCTTCGAACGCTTCGGTGCGCGCACGCTGGTCGGAATGGAGCGCCGCCAGTTCGCGCAGGGCAGCCTCCCGCTCCGCCTGCACGATATCGAGCCGGTCGCGCAGACCGGCGGCCTGCCCGGCGCGTTCCTGCTCTACAGCTATATCTTTAAACGCCGCATTACGCTGTTCGGTCGTCTTTTCGAGCCGGTCAGCAAGGTCCGCCTTCTCGGCGATGAGCGCGGCCGACCCTCTGCCGCCCAGGAACCACCCGATTCCCAGCGCGACGAATACGGCAAGGACGATCAACGCAAGGGTTACAGGGTCCATCCGGGCAAGCTCTCAAAAACAGGAACGAAATGAGAACTTACCGGCGCAGCGCTTCGCTGGCAAGGTCAGAGCTGAACATCAATCCCATCTGGATAGCGCACACCCGTTCGCCATGAGCTTCGCCGAAGGGGGCTGCACTTCTTTTCAAGTGAAGGACAGCCCGTCGACAAGCTCAGGGCAAACGGCTGATACTGATATTGACCAGCCCGAAAGATCAGGCCGCCTTGCGGGCCTTGGTCAGCTTCTTGAGCAGCATCTCGCGCTTCAGGCGGGACAGATGATCGATAAAGAGCACACCCTCCAGATGATCCATCTCATGCTGAAGGCAGGTGGCGAGAAGCCCATCGATCCGCTCCTCGCGGATGCGTCCGTCGCGGTCCATCCAGCTTGCCCGGATGCTCGCCGGGCGCTCAACCTCCGCAAACTGTTCCGGGACGGACAGGCAGCCCTCATTATAAACGGACAGGTCCTGCGACCCTTCCAGTATCTGGGGGTTGATGAACACCATCGGATGTTTGACGGGATCGCCCCCCTCCTCCTCCGGCTCCTGCAGGTCGATGACCAGCAGGCGCTTGGGCACGCCCACCTGAATCGCGGCAAGGCCGATGCCCGGCGCGTCGTACATGGTGTCGAACATGTCGTCGATCAGGCGCTGAAGATCATCGTCGATCGCCTCAACGGGCGTCGAGATGGTGCGGAGTCGAGGGTCCGGTGTCTCGATGATAGGAAGAATAGCCATATATCACCGGAAAATATGGGAAAGGCGGCGGAATATCAAGTCATCCGGTCGCGCTTTGTTCCGGTCACACTGATCGACGGAGCGCATCGTTCAGCCAAGCGGCCGCCGGGCGCGGAGCGCCTGCGCCAGCGTGCCCTCATCCAGATAATCCAGCTCCCCGCCCACGGGCAGGCCATGGGCGAGCTGGGTCAGGCGGATGGGATAGCCCTCCAGCCGTTCGGCGATGTAATGGGCGGTCGTCTGCCCCTCGAGCGTGGCGTTCATCGCCAGCACCACCTCGTCAATGCCGCCAGCCGACACCCGGCCGATCAGCGAATCGATGGCCAGATCCTCCGGCCGCACGCCATCCAGCGCGGACAGGCACCCGCCCAGCACATGGAAGCGGCCGGGGAACAGCCGGGATTTGTCCAGCGCCCACAGATCCGACACATCTTCCACCACGCACAGCGCCCGGCTGTCCCGGCGCGGATCGGTGCAGACGCCGCATGGGTCGACCGTATCGACATTTCCGCAGATATGGCAGGTCGAGAGCCGGTCATTCACCGCCTCCAACGCGCGCAGCAGCGGAGCCATCGCCGCCTCCCGCTTCTTCAGCAGGTGCAGCACCGCCCGCCGCGCGGACCGGGGACCAAGACCGGGAAGCCGGGAGAGCGCCTGTGTCAGCGCATCGATTTCGGGGGACGCCATATCCTGCACATAAGGTCTTGCGCTCCGCCCCCGCAAGGTCTTGAGAGGGCGGCATGCGGATAGTGTATATGGGAACCCCGGATTTTGCGGTGCCGGCGCTGGAACGACTGGCGGCGGCGGGGCATGATGTCGTGGCTGTCTATAGCCAGCCGCCACGCCCCGCGGGCCGGGGCAAGGCGCTGCGCCCCTCCCCCGTCCATGCGAGGGCGGAGGAGATGGGAATAGAGGTGCGCACGCCCGTCAGCCTGAAGGAAGCGGAAGTCCAGGCCGCCTTTGCCGCGCTGAACGCCGATGTCGCCGTGGTCGCCGCCTATGGCCTGATCCTGCCCCGCGCGATCCTGGACGCGCCGCGCCATGGCTGCCTTAATATCCATGCTTCCCTGCTTCCGCGCTGGCGAGGCGCTGCGCCGATCCAGCGGGCGATACTGGCCGGGGACAATGTGACCGGCGTCACCATCATGGACATGGAGGCGGGCCTCGACACCGGGCCGATGCGCGCCAAGCATGTGACCCCGGTCGAGGGCAAGACGGCGGGCGCGCTGACGGCAGAACTCGCTGTGGCGGGGGCGGAACTGATGCTGGACGTGCTCGACGCCCTCGACGAACATCCGCCCGTGGTCCAACCGCAGGAGGGCGTCACCTATGCAGCGAAGATCGACAAGGCGGAAACCCGCATCGACTTCTCCCAAGATGCGCATCAGGTCGAACGTCAGGTGCGGGCGTTCAATCCGGCTCCGGGCGCCTTCTTCGCATATGGCGGCGAGCGGTTCCGCATCCTCGCCGCACATTGCGAGGATGCGAGCGGACCTGCCGGGACGTTGCTGGACAACAGCCTGTTGCTGGGCTGCGGACGTCACAGCATTCGCCCCACGCTTATCCAGCGCGCGGGCAAGGCAGCGATGAGCGCAGGCGAATTGCTGCGCGGGTTCGATATGCCGGCAGGAACGCGGGTGGATGGCTGAGTGACGCGATTCGCCTTCACGGTGGAATTTGACGGCCGCCCCTTCATGGGCTGGCAGCGGCAGGCGCATGGCCCGTCGGTCCAGCAGGCGATGGAGGATGCGATCCATGCCATAACGGGCGAGAACGCCATCATCCATGCCGCCGGGCGCACGGATGCGGGCGTCCACGGGCGGGCGATGCGCGCCCATGCCGACATTGAAAAGCCGATCACGCCCTTTCGCCTAATGGAAGCCATCAACGCCACCATTCGCCCGCACCCGGTGGCTATCCTGGGCTGTGAAGCCGTCGCCGACGACTGGCATGCCCGTTTTTCCTGCATCGGGCGCGCCTATGAATATCGTATCGTCAATCGCCGTGCGCCGCTGACATTCGACTCCGGCCTGGCCTGGCGGGTGACGCAGACGCTGGACGTCGCGGCGATGCATGACGCGGCGCAGAGTCTGGTGGGCTTGCACGACTTCACGACATTCCGGTCGGCGCATTGCCAGTCGGCCAGTCCCGTCAAGACGCTGGACCGGCTGGATGTCCGGCGGGAGGGCGAAAGCGTGATTGTCGACGCCGCCGCCCGCTCATTCCTCCATCATCAGGTGCGGTCGATGGTCGGGTGCCTCGCTCTGGTCGGAACCGGGAAGTGGACCGGCATGGACCTGTCGCGCGCGCTGGCGGCGAAGGATCGCGCGGAACTGGGGCTGAACGCGCCGCCGGATGGCCTTTATTTCATGAGCGCGCGTTACGACAAATAGAGTTCGGCCCGATTGAGATGACGGGCGCGCGCCAGCGAAAACAGGATTCCAGATCAGACGGCGGAACTGGGCTCCTGCTTTCGCAGGAGCACGCAGCGCTTTCTGGCCGCACAGAGCCAATACTGATGGACCTGAAAAAAGGGGATGGGGGAGAGCGCGTGACGCGGCTCGATCCCCCATGCCGCAGCCTCGCCATGCCGGTCTTACCGGCGGCTCCGCTCCAAATACTTTTTATAGTTCGGCGCGGCAGCAGCAACCGGCCTTTAGTATAATCTGAGCCCAAAAAAAAGGGCCGATCCGAAGATCAGCCCGAAAAGTTTTAGGAGAGGATGCCTGAAAGGCACATTCTCTTTGCGGGATGTCCGTTTCTACCGCAATTGCGAAGATCAGTAATACGATTGCAACAAACGCAATCGTCGTTGCGATTGCGTAACACTGTATCCTCAGCCGAGGTTGAAAACTCGCCCCAACGCCCTGTCCAGCATCAGCAATTGCCACAGCAGACGGCCATGATCCGACATGCCGGATTTGTGATCAGCCGCAGCCTTTGCAACGGCTTTCAGGTCGAACCAACCCGTCCGCGCCAGCGCAGACCCTCCTGCGATGCCAGCCGCCTCCTTCGCCAGCGCGCCCCTGAACCAGTCGCTGATCGGTGTGACGAAGCCCATTTTGGGGCGATAGAGAATATCCTGCGGCAGATAGGCCTCCATCGCCTTCTTCATCAGATATTTGCCGCTGTTGCCGTGGATTCGCATGTTGACTGGCAACCGCCCCGCAAATTCCATCAGGCGGTGATCCAGCAACGGCTCACGCGCCTCCAGCCCCACCGCCATGCTCATCCGGTCGGTCTTGGTCAGGATATCGCCGGGAAGCCATATCTTCATGTCCGCATATTGCGCGCGATCCAGCGGCTCTTGCGCCGGCGCGTCGCGCATCGCCCGCACATAGCGGTCCTCGGCGCGATGACCGGCAAGGGCGGCCTTCATGGAGTCGCTGTAGAGACGCTGGCGCATGGCGTGGGGGGTGACGCCGACGGACGCCGCATAAGCCTCCGCCCCATCCTGCCCCAGTTCGATGAAGGTCGATTTTGCCCGCAGGAAACGTGGCGCCCAGTCGGCCTTTGGATACCAGCGGCCCAGCCTTCCAAACACAGGCTGTCGCACGGAGGCGGGAATCAGGGAGCGGACCCGCTCTCCCTGATACTGGAACAGATGGCGGCGATATCCGGCGAACGCCTCGTCAGCGCCGTCGCCGGACAGAGCGACCGTCACCTCCTCCCGCGCCAGTTCGCACACCCGGAAGGTCGGCAGCGCAGAGGCATCGGCGAAAGGCTCGTCAAAATGGTGGGCCAGGCGGTCGATCAGGCCGAAATCGTCCGGCGAGACAATGCGCGTGCGATGGTCGGTGGCGAAGCGCCGGGCGATGCGGTCGGCATAGGCCGTCTCGTCGAGCGAGGCGACGTCGAAGCCGATCGTGCAGGTCTTGACCGCGCGCGGGCTGGCCTCCGCCATCAGGGCGACGACGCTGCTGCTGTCAACGCCGCCCGAAAGGAATGCGCCCAACGGCACGTCCGCGACCATGCGCGAATGGACAGCGGCGCGCATCAGGGAGACCAACTCCTCCTCCAGCGCCGGTTCGCGCGCATTGCTCCGGTCGGCGAAGCTCATGTCCCAATAGCGCTGCGGCGCTGACATGCCCTTGCCGCGCACCAGGCGAAGCGTCTCCCCCGCACCCAATTTCCTGACCCCGGCGACAAAGCAGGCGTCATCGGGGACGTAGCCATAGGCCATATAATCCTCGACCGCGCGGACGTCCGGCTCCCGGCGCAGCAGCGGGTGGACGAGCAGGCCCTTCAGTTCCGACGCGAACAGCAGGCTGCCGTCCGACACCTGCGCATAATAAAGGGGCTTCACGCCGAGCCGGTCGCGCACCAGCCAGAGCGACTGCGCATGCCGATCGAACAAAGCGAAGGCGAACATGCCGTCGAAGCGCTTCACGCATTCCTCGCCCCATTGGCGGTAGCCATGCAGGATGACTTCGGTATCGCTGTTGGTGCGGAAGCGATGCCCCTTCGCCTCCAATTCCTTGCGCAAGGCGGCGAAATTGTAGATTTCGCCATTGAAGGTGACGGCCAGGCTTTCATCCTCCGTCAGCATCGGCTGCGCGCCGCCGCCAAGGTCAATGATCGACAGGCGGCGATGGCCGAGGCCCACGCCGGGCGCGGTCCAAACGCCCGCCCCGTCCGGCCCGCGATGCGCGATGGCGTCAGTCATCAGCCTGACGCGCGCAGGGTCGACCGGTTTCGCCGTTTCAAGATGGAAGATGCCCGCAATGCCGCACATATGGAGGGGCCTTAGCGGATGCCTGCGCTTGCGTCAGCCAGTTCCTTTATGGACCCCAGATCGCGCAGGAATGCGGCTATCGCGGCGTCTGCGGGCGCGCCGTCCGCCTGCTCCGCCGACACCAGGATCGCGACGGCGCGCTGGTCGCCACCCAGCAGCCGCGCCTTCAGCGTCTCCAGCTTCACCTTGCCCGCGCTGCCCGTGACCACGCCGTTCAGCGCATAGAAGCTGACGACATGGCGGACGACCGGCCCCGGCGCGGTAATCTGCTCGCCGCGCGCATCGGCCGGCGCGCGCGCGGGCGAGGACCAGACCCATTGCCCCTGCGGATCGACCGCGCCCTGCCCGAAGCCGACAAGCTCACGCTTCTCCTCCTGCCGGTCGAACACGGCAATGGCGAGGTCGACCATGGCGCCATGCGAATCGTGGTAGCGGCCAAGCGCCAGATGGTCCGCTCCGTCGAAGCGCGGCGTCCATGGGAAAGCCTGTGGCGCATCCGTCCTCTGCCAGCCCGGCACTTGCGGCAATGCGAGATTTGACGGCACGGGTTCGGCGCGCGCAGCCGTGGCGTAGGACCAGAGGGGCGCGAATGCAGCGAGGGCAAGCGCGGCGGGCGCGATATAGGCAAGCGGTCCCGCGCCTGGAACGCGCGATTGCAGCATTGCGGGATCGAACACCGCATCGCCGGGCTTCCGATCAAAGAAGGGCCAGGCGATGGCCATGGTGACGGTCATGATCAGGGCGAAGAATACCCAGCCATAGACGACATGATCAAACCCCACCGCCGCGTCCACCGTGGTCAGGTGCGCGACGTAAATGGTGGCGAAGGCGCGGACGCCATTGGCGAGGATCGACAAGAGCTGCGCGCCCATCGTGAAGGCGACCCGGCGGCCCCAGGATTGGAAGCAGACATTGCAGACCAGCACTGCATAGGCGGTCATGGCGATCAGGAATTTCGCGCCGGAACAGGCCTCCGCCACTTCAAAATAGCCGGTGGGCGTCGAGATGAAGATGCCGTCGAGATGCGCGGGCACGCCAGCGATTCCCAACAGACCCGCCGCCAGCTTTGCCGTCAGCAACTGCAGCGTGGGAACCACTTCCTCGCCAAAGGGAATCAGAAAGAAGCCATAGAAGATCGGGAAGGCGAGCGCCCGCGAGACATTCGCGCCCAGAATGGCGATGGCGGCCCCCTGCAGCATGATCACCACGCCAAGATGCCGGAACAGCGCGACGCTGGCGGCGTCGCCAGCCAGCCAGCACAGCGCCCCCGCTCCAAGCCATAGCAGGCCCGGCCACCAGGCGACCGGGTTGAGCCTGCGCAGGCCGCCAAGCCGCTGCTGCACCAGCCAGGCGATCAGGAACGGGATGAAAAGGCAATGGCCATAGGTGGACGCTCCCCACCAGATCGCCGCCATGTCCGTTACGTCGCGGACGAACAGAAGGATGATGGCGAGGGAAACGAAGCCAAGCGCAAAAATATGTCCGCGCCAACCATCGAGTTGCTCTCCGATGGACGACGTGCGTGGCATGGGGAATGCGCGGTTCATCCGCGGATCAATGCGGGCAGGCCCGAAAGCGTGGCGCTCCAGTCATAGCGTTCGACCATACGGGCACGCGCCGCCCGGCCCAGTTCCGCCGCCTTGGCGGGATCGGAAAGCAGCTTGAGGACGAGCGACGCCTCCTGCCCCGCATTGGAGGCGACCAGCAGATGCCGGTCCCATTGCACATCTATCCCCTCCGACGCCTGCGCCGAGGCGACGACCGGGCGTGCCATGGCCATCGCCTCCAGCACCTTGTTCTGGATGCCGCGCGCAATGCGCAGGGGCGCAACCACGACATCGGCGGCGGCAAGCCAACCCCTGACATCTGGAACGCCGCCGGTCACGACCACGCCGGGAAGCGCCCCCAGCGCCTCGACCACCGGCGTCGGGCTGCGGCCGACAATCGCGAAACGGGCGTCGGGATAGGCCTCCCGAATGACCGGCATGCTGATCTTGGCGAAGCTGTCCACCGCCTCGATATTCGGGCGGTAATCCATCTGGCCGGTAAAAACGAGCAACGGCCCCGCCCCGCGCTCATCGGCAGACAGATGCTCAAACTGCGCATCAGGCGAAAAATAGTCGAGCGCCACGCCATTTTCGAGCGGCCGCACCTTGTCCGCGCCCAGACCGCTGACGGCGCGAAACAGCGCAGCTTCCGCCTCGCTTACAAAGGTGCTGACATCGGCCCGCGCGGCAACCGCCTTCTCGAAATCGAGCAATACCCTGCCCTCGCGCCGGTTGATCCAGCCGAGCGGTCCGCCCTGTCCTTCTCCATAGGCGGTATATTTGGCCGAATCGAGATCGACGAAATCCATGACGAAGCGCTGGCCCGCGGTGAGGACCGGCACGAAATGCGCCATCTGCGCCGAATAGGCGACCACAGCCGATATGGGGCGCGTCGCAAGGATCATGCGCGCCCAGTCATGCATGGCGGGATGATCGAACAGGGCGACCAGCATCGGCTGGCCATTGGCCAAGCCCTTCAGTCCCGCGAGCATCCGGCTGTTATTGCGCGGGATGACCTTGTGGCTTTCCGCCATGTCGCCAAGTTCGGTGGCGAACCCCATGTCCCGCGCGTCGTCGGCAAAACAGCCGACATGGACCGGCGCGATATCGCACAGCCGGCGCAGCAGATTATGCGAGCGGATCTTGTCGCCGCGATCAGGGGGGAAGGGAACGCGATGACAGAGGAACAGGATCTCGCCGATCCCGCCGTCTTTCATCCCAGCCCCCGCGCCAGCCAGGGGCCGACCAGATTGGCGACGGGGAGGGGCAGTTTCTTCCACATCTCCACCTTCCGCCGATATTGCGGAGAGAGCGGATTAACGTCCCGAAGGGCCTGCCCGTCGGCCGCACGTAGCGCATAGCTGAGCGGCACGCCTTCAAAACCCCATGTCTTTTTCCATGCGGCGGGTCCGGTGCCGACCTTCGACCGGCCGAAGTCGAAAATCCTGCATCCCCGCTCCCGCGCGGAGGTCATCAGGCGGAAATAGAGATATTCATTGGACCGCTCGGCGCGCGCCGCCAGCGCCGCGCCCTGCCAATAGGGCATGACCGCATCGCCATGATAGAGGCTGAGCACCGAGGATAGCGGCGTCCCGTCCTTGCTGACCAGCGCGATGTCCGCATCCGGCCCAAAGGCGTCCAGCACCTCATCGAACAGCGCGCGGGGAAAGACGGGCGTCCCCAGGCGATGCACACTCTCGCAGTAGAGGCGGTAGTGGATGTCCCGCAGGCGGCGGTCAGAACCCATCTCGAACGTCAGATCATTGCCCATGCCCCGGCGCACCTCTGCGCGATGCTTGCGCGGTATGGACAGAAGCTGCGCCTCGTCATCCGCCTCCAGCGGCTTGGAGAAACCCAGATGGGCGTCGGCCTTCACCGTCCACCCTTCAGGCGCAGGCCCGCCGCGCAGTTCCGCCGTCGAACAGCCATGCGCCTCCGCCAGCCGCCAGCACGTATCGGCCAGAGCCGCCTCGGCGCGCGGATTGAGCGCCAATATGCCGCCATCCACGGCGAATCCGCTGGAAACCAGCGCCCGGCCGAACAGAGCGGAGCGGATCAGGACAAGCGGCAGGACGCCGGCGATCCCGCCGACGACATCGCGCGCGACCAGCAGGATGGCGCGCTGACCATTGGCGCGCGCCACCGCCGCGATCCATGCGGGCCGGTGAAAGGGCGTGGAGTCCGGCCGGGTTTTCAGCCAAGCCTCAACCTCCGCCACGGCCATGCGATCCGTCAGCCGGATTTCCTCGACGCTGACCGCCGCCGGATCAAAGCTGGCGTTCATGCCGCCTGCTCCACCAGCGCGGCGGATGTCAGGCGAGCGGCCTCAGCCTCCACAAGTTCGTCGATGCGCCCCCAGGCGAACTCGCGCGCCAGCCTGCGGAGTTTTGGAGCCATGAGACGCAGATTGGTGTAGTGGCGGACTTTCGAACGCAGCGGCGCATCCTCTACGCGGGGCTGATCCGGATCGATTTCCCAGGGGTGGAAATAAATGATCGCCGGGCGCTCGAAATCGCCATTGACCTGCCTAACGGCCCAGCGGGAAAAGGCATAGGGAAACAAGCGGAAAAACCCGCCGCCGCCCGCCGCCAGCGTGCGTCCCATGAAGCGGGCCGTGGTTACTGGCAGTTCGACCAGTGGGCTGCCCTCGACCGGATGCCAGGCGAAACGGGGCGAGTCCGGCCAGCCATAATGGTCATGCTTTACCGGCGCGACGGAGCTGGAATAGACATAGCCTTCCTCGGCCAGAATCGGGTGCGCCCAGGGCGTGCGCGTGTCGATGGAAAAGCTCGGCGCGCGATAACCCGTCACGCGGCATCCCGCCGCATTCTCAAGCAGGTTGCGGGCTTTTCTCAGATCAGCCCTGAAGCGGAATGGCGTCAAGGTGAATACCCGTTGATGGTCATAGCCGTGGCTCGCCACCTCATGCCCATTTTCCGCGATGCGGCGGATCAGCGCGGGATAGCGTTCCGCCACCCAGCCCAGCGTGAAGAAAGTCGCCTTTACCCCCGCATCATCCAGCAATTCCAGAACAGCGTCGGTATTGCGCTCCACGCGATGCGGCAGTCCGGCCCAGTCGCCGCGCGCGATCGTATTTTCGAACGCGCCGACCTGGAACCAGTCCTCCACATCGACAGAAAGGGCATTGCGCATCGCTGTCCTCCGCCCCGCCGGGCTGCCCCTGTTAGGCTGCCCGGTCGTGCGCGTGAAGCGCAACGTCATCCTCGCGCTCAACCCATTCGACCAGCAGCGTCAGAACCTGGCGCAAGGCGGCGTCCTGATCTGCGGCCCGCTGCTCCGAAACGGCAAGCCGCTTCTCCACGGCATTCAGCCGCTCGAACAGGGCGCTGAGGTCTCCGGCGCCGCTCCGGTCCGCCAGCGCCGCGCGCAACTCGTCCAGTTCCGCCTTGATGCGATGCAGATCGAGCAGGTCGGCCGACGAGGGCGCTGGCGCGGCAACCGCTTCGGCGGGCGGGCTGTCGGGCACGGCGCGGACCGGCGCAGCCACGGGTGCGGAAACGGGTGCGGCCTGCGGCGCTGCCTCCGCCACTTCGCCCTCATGGCTCATGTCGGCGACCACGGCATCGACGACTGGGGTATCGATAAGATCAAGGCGATCGATCGCACCGAGCAGGAGTACGCGGCTGACCACGGCATTCACCCGGCGCGGAATGCCGCCGGTCGCGGCATGGATGGCGGCGCAAGCTTCCGGCGTGAAGCGCGGATTGCCCTGCCATCCGACCAGCCCCAGACGATGTTCGATATAGGGCTGAACTTCATCCGCAAGCATCGGATCGAGATGATGGGTGGCGATGACGCGCTGGCGCAACTGTTCAAGGCCCGGCGACGCCATCAGGTCGCGAAATTCCGGCTGGCCGAGCAGGAAAATCTGCAGCAGCGCCTGCCCGCCAAGCTGGAAATTGCTCAGCATCCGCAATTCCTCAATTGCGGAGACCGGCAGATTCTGCGCCTCATCGACGATCAGCAGCGTGCGGCGGCCGGCGCGGGCCTGATTATGGAGGAAACCCTCGATCCGGTTCAGGATTTCGGCCTTGGCCACGCCGTCCGCCTGCACGCCGAATGCCTGGGCGGCGAGGCGGAGCATATCGTCGCCCTCCACCTGGGTGGACACGATCTTGACGGCGGTGAGACGCGCCGGATCAATCGACGCCATGACATGGCCGACCAGCGTGGTCTTGCCCGCGCCGATATCGCCAGTGATGACGATGAAGCCCTCGCCCTGCGCCAGACCATAACCGAGGTAGGACAAGGCCTTGCGATGCGTCGCGCTCTCGAAATAGAAATGCGGATCGGGCGTGAGCTGGAACGGCCGCCCCTTCAATCCGTAGAACTGATCGTACATCTCGTACCTCTTTCGAACGCTTAGAACTGGTAACGCAGGCTGATCTGGGCGAGCGCGCTGATGATGCTCTCAATGCCCTTGGGGTCCACCCCGTCGACGCCGACCGAGGCCGTGCCGGTCAGACGGCGGGTGAAGTCGCGATAATAGCTGGCATAGGCCCCGGCATTCAGCACATCGAGCACGCCATCCACGCCGGAGTCATAATAGTTGGCATAGATGGTGCCGTTCACGCCCGACCGTTGATCGATCTTCCGGCCCGCGATGAGATTGACGTAATAATTCTCATCCGTCGCGCCGTTGACCTCGTCGAACACGCCGCCAGCCGGGGCGATGAACTTGCGGCGGGCGTAACCCGCGGCGACGCCCCAGTTCCACGCGCCGCGCTCGGCCGAATATTGCGCGTTGACGCCGCGATGGCGGAAGTTGGCCGCGCTGATGGCCGAAAGCGCGTCGTTGAAGCACTGGCCACCGCCCTGCACGCCGAATACGCAGGTGCTGAGATCGCCGGTGAACGGATTGCGCTGGACGTTGAAGCTGGTGCCGAGACCGACGAGCGATCCGTTCATCATGCGGCCGAAACTGTCGATGCCATCGAACACGGAAATGCTGACCGAACTGTCGCGATCCGGCTGCCAGGTGAAATTGCCAGTGAAGCGCCAGGAGCCGTAACGCTCTCCGATCCGCGCCTCCAGCGAGGTGCGGCGGCTGGGCCGCCAGAGCACGCCGACATCCCAGATCAGCCCGTCAAAGTCATAGGATAGCTGGCGCGGCGAGGATTTGTCCGTGACCAGACGGCCGGACGGCGAAATAACGGGATTGTCATTGGCGTCGCGCAGCACATCGCGCTGGCCAATCTCCAGATCCTCATATCCCACGCCGCCGACAATCGCCGTGGTCGGAGAAACCGGCAGGGTCAGGTCCAGACGCGCCCATTTATCCTCAAACAACTGGTCGAGCGGATCGGCGTCCTCCCGGTCATAGCCGACGCTGACGGTCCAGCCGACCGGCAGCGGGCCGGGCTGCATGCCGGCCGACGCATTGGCGCTCTGGTACAGGCTGCTGTCATAGGAGCGCAGCCGCTGTCCGCCCGGCAGGGCAGGGCCGCTATCGTCCTCAACCTTCGTATATCCCAAGCGATAGGCGGCGTTGATCGTCAGGTCGCCCGCAGTCGTGGTGAGCGTGGGACCGACATAGCCGGAATAAATCTTCGCAATGGCGTCCGCGCCCGCGAGCGCTCCATTGCCCGCGCCGACAAAGTCGCTGCGCGTACGGGTGGCGATTCCGCCCGCCTCAAGATGCAAAATATCCTGGATGGGATCGATCCGGGCGCGGGCGATGCCGCTGATAATATCCTGATCGCCGACATTACCGCCCCAGCCGAACTGATGTTCGTAGCGGATATTGGCCTGCCCCTCCGCATCGCGGGTGGTGACGCGGGCATCCACACCGACCGCCGCGCTGCTATAGGCCAGGACATCGCCGTCACCGCCCTTGATGTCGGTCAGGACGGTCTGGTTAACCTCCAGATATGGTTCGATTTCAAGCCGCTTCTCGCGCGCGGATGCCGGCATGACGGCGCCCGCCAGCACGATCGCCGTCGTGGCTTTCAGGAAAGTCGAGCGGCTCATTGTCACTCGCCCTTGCCGTAATAAGCGCCGAAGCGGCGGCCGCTCGCGGAGAATTTGACGCTGTTGAGAAGCAACTGAACCTGCGGACATGCCTTCAGCAGCCCGGCTGCATCGCGCAGAGCGCTTTCCGAGGTCTTGTCCGCCCGCACGATCAGCAGCGCCAAGCCGACATGAGCCGCAATCACCGAGGCGGGCGAGGCAGCGAGCAATGGCGGGGAATCGAACAGGATGATCTGGTTGGGCCGCCCGGCAGCCAGCCGGTCGAGGACAAGCTCCATGCGGGAGGAGGCGAGATATTCCGTGTCATTATTCGTCTGCCGCCCGGCGGGCAGCACGGCCAGGCCGGGAATATCGGTGCGGATCACGCAATCCTCGATTGCAATCGTGGGGTCGGCCAGCGCATCCATGAAGCCCGCCCCGCCCTGCAAGCCGAGCGTCGTCAACACGCTGGGATTGGCGAAGTCGGCATCGACCAGAAGGACTTCCATGTCCTTTTCCGCGGCCAGTGACAGCGCCAGATTGACGGCGCAGAAGGTCTTGCCGTCGCCGGGTAGCGCCGAGCAAATGAGGACGCGATTGTCCCCCGCCGCAACGCTGGAGAGGATCTGCCGCTTCACGATGCGGAATTCCTCGCCAATCCCGGTCACCGGTCCATCGGGGAGGACATAACCGGCCTCAGTCAGAGCCAGTCGGTCGATCGTTTCCACCGGTCCAGTCCAGGGGCGCGCGACCGGTGCACCTGCCTCAGCCAGAGGCGGCGGCGGAGGCAGCGATCCCGCGTCGATCGGCGGAGCGATCCGCCCGCGCAGAGCGTCGTCGAAATCATAGATGCCGGACGCCCGCTCAAGCAGCGACGCCTTGTCCGGGAAAGGTCCTGTGGGCTTGTTCATCTCTTGGGTCCCCTCAGGCCATGCCGCGCTGGACAAATTCGACCGCGATCAGCAGCACGCAGCATCCCGCCAGCGCCCCGCTGGCCCCCGCGAACCAGCGCAAATGCTGACGCCGGGTTTCGCTTTGCGCCGCGGTCAGCGTTTCGGTGATTGCGCCGATGACCGGAATGCCCGCCGCTTTCTCCAGCCGCGCAACGGTCGGATAGGTCGTGCGCAACTGACCAATGGCGAAAGCAACGCCTGCGCCGCCGAAAATCCCGGCAATCAGGACGCCGACCAGAAGCAGCGGCCGGTTGGGCGATGCCGGTACGGACGACATGCTGGGCGGATCGATGACGCGGAACTTGACGGCGTCGGTCTCCGACTGGACATCGCCGCGCAGGCGCACATCCTCACGGTCGGCGACCAGCTTGTCATATTGCGCCTTGATCGCCTGATAGTCGCGGTCCAGCCGCTCCTGCTCTGCGGCGACACCAGGCTCATCAACCTGCTTGGCGATCATAGTGTTGAGGTCCGACTGAAGCTGCGCCTTGCGCGTGGACAACGCGGCGGCGGTCGCCGCCTTCTCCGCCTGCATCGACTTCAGCGACATATAGGCCGGGTTCGGCGTGCCGCCGGCGGACACGGAAGCGCCCCCCTGCCCACGCAGCGCAGCGATCTGCCGCTGCAGCGCCACGACGTCGGGATGATTTTCCGTCCAGCCCCGCGCGCGCGCTGCGGAAAGGTCTGCCTGAGCGGATGCGAGCGCGCTGAGGCCGCCCGTCCCGGCGCCGCCGCCCGCAATCATCGCGGGCGTGGCCGCAAGCTGTCCGTTCACCGATGCAAGCGCGCTCTGGGCGGCGACGAGTTGCGGGTCGATCTGGTTCATCTCGGTCCGCGCGGCGTTCATGCGATCATTGATCGATCCGACGCCCGGCAACAGGCCGATATATTTTTGCTCGAAGGCGACGCGGCGCTGTTCGGCCTCCTGAAGCTGGCGGCCGCGCTGCTCGACCTGCGAGTTCAGGAAGCCAAGGCTCTGCTTGGTTTCGTCACGGTCGTTGAGGATGTCTGCCTGCTGGAACAGCTCGACAAGCTTCTGCGCAACCTGGCTCGCGACACGGGCATTGCCGCCGTCCGACAGGCTGCTGTCGGACATGGCGACGGTGATGTCGAACAGATTGTCCTGATCAGCGACGATCTTGATCTTCTGGCGCAGCATGGAGACCTTGCCGGCAATCTCACGATCCGTGGTTACGGTCTGAGCGAGATCGGTCGAGCGGACGACCTTCTCCAGATTGGCGGCGCTGGTCAGCGTCTGGCGGACGCGGTCCACATCCTGCTGCTGCTCAATGGGGGAAACGCCCATCTGGTTGGGCAGGATCGAGCGCGCCTCGACATAGACCTTGGCCTTGGACTCATAGCTGTTGGGGATCAGCGCGACCACGAGCCAGCCGAGCATGCAGATGCCCCAGGCCGTCGCCAGCGCAAGCCAGCGGCGGTTCCATATGCCGTGCAGGGCGATCTGTAGTTCGTCGTAAAGACCGGACATAAGCGCGGGTTTTCCCTGATATCTTTTTTAGAACATGCTTTCCGGGATGATGATCACGTCACCAGGGGCCAGCAGGACGTTCGCCTTCGTATCGCCCCGCTTGATGAGGTCGTTGATGCGGACCGCATATTCCTTCTGCTTGCCGCCAGCCTTGTCGTAACGGACCAGACGGGCGCGATTCCCGGCCGCATATTCGGACAGCCCACCCACCGCAATCATCGCGTCAAGCAGTGTCATATTGGCACGGTAGGGAATGGAGGCCGGCTTCTCCGTCGCGCCCACGATGCGGACCTGCTGACTGAAGGTGCCGGAGAAGTTGTCGACGATCACTGAGACCAGCGGATTTTCGATATATTTGCTGAGCGACGCCTTGATATCCTCGGCCAAAACGGCGGGCGTCTTGCCCACGGCGGGCAGGTCGGCGATCAGCGGCGTGGTGATGCGGCCGTCAGGACGGACCTGAACCTTCGCGCCCAGTTCCGGGTTGCGCCATACGAAAATGGTGAGTTGATCGAGCGGGCCGATGACATATTCCTCGCTCGGTCCCGCCTGGTTGGACACGAAAGATGCCGGGGGAAGTTCCGGCCCCTTGCCGCCCGCACAGCCCGACAGGACCATCGCTGGCAGTGCAGCTCCCAGAAAAACCTTGGAAATCCGCGCGAACGCCATCTGTATCACCCTCAATTGCCCGGCCGTGCAAACCGGCCCGGCGCGCGCGGCGACGGGCACGGGACGCACAACATCCCGCGCCCTCTTTGGCGATAAAGGGTGAAAATACCGTTAGGATTAGCCTATTGCGCCGCCGCGGATCAGCCGACGAGCAGTTCCCGCGGCGGCGGATGGCCCAGGAAAGCCGCGGGACTGGCGCTCGCGCCATAGGCTCCGGCAAGGAAAATTGCCACCAGATCACCTACTTTTACCGGCGGCAAGGCAACCTTGTCCCCCAGCCGGTCGAGCGGCGTGCAAAGGCAACCGACGACGCTGACAGGCTCGTCGGAAGGTTCGCGGCCGAAACGGTTGGCGATGGCGATTGGATAGTTGCGCCGGACAACGGTGCCGAAATTCCCGCTGGCCGCCAGTTGATGGTGGAGACCGCCGTCCACGACCACGAAAGTCTCCCCCTGGCTCTGCTTCACGTCAATGACGCGGGTCAGATAAACCCCCGCCTCGCCGACCAGCCAGCGGCCAAGCTCCAGCGCAAATTCGGAGGATTTCAGGATGTCGGCCCGCTTTTCCAGCGCGTCGTCCAGCGCGACGCCGATCGGGCGGATGTCCAGCCGCTCGTCTCCGGGGAAATAGGCGATACCGAAGCCGCCGCCCAGATTGACGAGCGGCGGCGATGCGCCCACGTCGTCCGAAAGCCGGGCCGCGAGATCAATGGTGGCCGCCTGCGTTTCGATAAGCGCCATAGGATCAAGCGCCTGCGATCCGGCGAAGATATGCCAACCGCGCCAGTCCGCCCCGGCATCGATAACGCGCCTCGCCAGTGCTGCTGCCCGGTCGGCATCGACGCCGAAGGGTTTGGCCCCGCCGCCCATGCGCATACCCGATCCGCGCAAGTCGAAATCAGGATTCACGCGCACCGCAAGACGCGGCGTTTTCCCAAGCCGCGCGGCAATGGCGAGCGCCCGGTCCGCCTCCCCTTCCGATTCCAGATTGAGGGTGATGCCCGCCGAAATGGCGGCGGTCAGTTCATCGTCGCGCTTGCCCGGCCCGGCAAAGCTGATCCGGTCAGGCGCCATGCCAGCGTTCAATGCGTAGCCCAGTTCTCCGCCCGAGGCGATGTCGAACCCGTCGACGAGCGGGACCATACGCTCCAGAAGCGGCGCAAAGGCATTGGCCTTGATCGCATAATGGATCGACAGGGCGGGCGGCATGGCGTCACGCAACCGGCGCACCTGGGCCGCGACAATATCGATGTCGTAGACGAAAAGCGGCGTGTCCCCCGCCTCGTCCACCAGGGACGCCGCGCCGCAGCCGCCGATGAGCAGCATGTTCTCCTCGGCAGCGAACCAGGGCGGAACAGGTCCCATCGGCTTCATGCGACGGCCTCCGCCATCAAGGCAGCCCGGTCGATCTTGCCATTGGCGTTATGGGGAAAATCCTTCCGCACGACTATCTCCGCCGGCTGCATGAAATTGGGTAGTTCAGCCTTCAGCGTGGCGCGTACCCGTTCCTCCAGTTCGTTGCCATCCTTCTTTGCAGAGGGGCGGAGCAAGAGCTTGACCGCCTGCCCCAGCCGGGCATCGGGAACGCCCAGCGCCACTGCCTCGGCCACGCCTTGCACGGCGACCGCCGCCTCCTCTATTTCCGTGGGACTGATCCGGTTGCCGGCGGACTTGATCATCGCATCATCCCGGCCGACGAAATAGAGCAGGCCGTCCGCCTCCCGCCGGACCGTGTCACCAGACCACACCGCCATGCCGCCATAATGCGATGCTGAAGGCGAGGGTCTGAAGCGTTGCGCCGTGCGGTCAGGGTCTTGCCAGTAGCCCTGCGCCACCAGGGGGCCGCAATGGACAAGTTCCCCCGGCTCGCCATCGTCCGTCAGGCTGCCGTCCGGCCGGACGACCAGGATTTCCGCGTGGGGAATGGCCGATCCCATGCTGTCGGGATGCGTGTCGACCAGCGCAGGCGGCAGATAGGTGGACCGGAATGCTTCGGTCAGGCCGTACATGGGATAGAGATCGGCATTGGGAAACAAGGCCCGAAGGCGCGCCACCAGCGGACGAGTCAACGCGCCACCGCTATTGGTGAGACGCCGGAGCCGGGCCGCGACCTCCGCCGGCCATTCCAGCTCGACAAGCTGCACCCAGAGCGGAGGCACGCCCGCCAGAGTCGTGATTTCCCTGCGCTCCACCGACCGGATGACATCACGCGGTGTGAGATAATCCAGCGGTACGACGCACCCTCCAGCATACCAGGTGGATAGCAACTGGTTCTGACCATAGTCGAAGCTGAACGGCAGAACGCACAAGGTCCGGTCGTTGGGCGTCAGTTTCAGATAATCCGCGACCGAGACGGCACCCAGCCACAGATTGGCGTGGCTGAGCATCACGCCCTTGGGACGTCCCGTGGAACCGGACGTGTAGAGAATAGCCGCCAGCGCATCAGGATCGGCATCAGACGGCGGGAGGACCTTGCCGCCCGTAAGCGCGCAGGCCGTATCGTCCTCGCTATGCGCTTCGCAACCGGCCGGCATGTCGCCCGGTTCCAGCGTGGCGAGGCGCGCGCCGGTTCCGATCAACAGCCGCGCTCCGCTGTCCGCCAGGATATGCGCGACCTGCGCCCGTTTGAGCAAGGGATTAACGGGAACATGGACAAGGCCCGCGCGCGGCGCGGCCAGCGGCATCAGCGCGGCGACCACGCCCTTGGCGACCCAGCTCGCCACACGGTCCCCCGCCTCAAATCCAAACCCCTTCAGCCATGCGGCGAGACGCCCCAGGCTTTCCTCCAGTTCGGCATAATCCAGCGCGCCAGCGCGTCCATCAAGCGCGGGCCGCGACGGATCGCCATTGCGGAGCACATGGTCGATTGGCAGAATTGGAGGGTCGATTAACCCCATGTCCAGAAATTCCCCCTAGTTCAGAACATCTTTTGCGGGAGATAGTCCTTTGCGGGGTCAAGGGGAATATCGAAGTCCAATCCCCTTTCCGTCGACGGCAACCCGTTCGGCGCTCACTGCGTTGCGCGCCGCGAAGATCCCGGCGCTCAGCCGCAAAGCCCAGCCGCATCTGTTCAACCGCATCGCATGGCTGGAACCGCTGCACCGCCTGTGTATGCCGGACAGCGCGCCGCACATCCTGACCGCTGCGGACGGCAAGGCCCGGGCCTGGCTGTTTCTGGCGGAAAGCGGAAAGAACAAGCGGGTCGCCATTGCGAACTGGTACAGCTTCGCCTTTGAGCCAGTATTTGCGGGAAATCCGTCACCGGAACAGAAACTGCGCCTGATGGAAGGCATCGCCCGCGATCTCCTCCCCGATGCGGCGCAACTGGACGTCTATCCCGTGACGGCGGACGATGGCGCGAGTGCTTTATTCCTCAAGGCGTTTCGCAAGGCCGGATGGATAGCGGTGGAGCGCCCGATGGGCGTCAATCACTATCTGACCGTGGATAATCGGGATTTTGAGACCTATTGGGCGGGACGTCCGGGGAAGCTGCGCAGCACGGTGCGGCGAAAATTGCGATCAACCAGTCTTACGTTCGAAATCCATCACAAGCTCACCAACCGGCTGTGGGACGATTATATCACTGTCTACCAGCGGAGTTGGAAGCAATCGGAACCGAACCTGGATTTCCTGCGCCTGATTGCGGAGCAGGAGGGCAAGGCGGGGACATTGCGGCTGGGCTTCGCCCGCGAGGACGGCTTTCCCATCGCAGTGCAGTTCTGGACGATAGAGAATGGCGTCGCCCTGATCCACAAGCTCGCCCATGATCAGGGCGCGGACGAGATGTCGCCCGGCACCCTGCTGAGCCACCATATGTTTCGATCCGCCATTGACGAGGATAAGGCCGCGATCATCGATTATGGCACGGGGGATAACCCCTATAAGACGGAGTGGATGGAGCGGCAGCGCCCCCTCTACCGCGTCGACTGCTTCAATCCCCGTTTCTCATCCGCATGGCTTCCCGCTGCAAAAACAGCCATTTCGAAGCTTGTAGGCTAGGCGCGCAGGCGATAGAGGCTGGCACCATGCGGACGAAACCGGAACAGGCGCAGACTGGCGACATGACCGTGGAAGATACCGTGCGTGCGGTTCTGCGCGACGTACTTGCGATAGAACAGGATAGGGTCGATGCTTTCGACCGCGACACGCCCCTGTTCGGAGCGCTGCCGGAACTGGATTCCATGGCGGTCGCTGGCCTGCTCACGGAAATGGAGGACCGCCTCGGCATCCTGATCGAGGATGACGATATTGACGGGGAAACCTTCGAGACCTTCGGTACGCTGGTGGATTTCGCGGAGAGCAAAGTTCTTGTGTGAACTTCGGGCGGCAAGAGCTTAGAATTATTGCCTTCCAGATCTCCGTTCAGGTTGAGCGAAACAAAGCGCCTCACTGCGTTCGGCAGAACCCTTCGATTTCGCTCAGGGTGAACGGGGTTTGATCATCTTCGATCTGGCACACCCTCCACCGCAAGCTTTCCAGCAGCCTTATTCCGCCGCCAATGCCTCGTAATCCGCCTCCGCCAGAAATTTCTCCGCGTCCAGCGCCGACATGCAGCCCATGCCCGCGGCCGTCACAGCCTGACGATAGATTTTGTCGGTGACGTCGCCTGCCGCGAACACGCCGGGAACGGCAGTGCGCGTGGTGCCTTTCTCCACAACCAGATAGCCCTCATCCATCGGCAAAAGCCCCTCGAACAGTTCCGTCGAAGGCTTGTGACCGATCGCGACGAAAGCGCCATCCGTGGCGATGTGAGATTTGTCGCCCGTCACGGTATCGATCAGGTCGACCCCGACAAGACCGGCGGGGTCGCCACCGCCGACAAAACGCTCGACCCGCTTGTTCCACAGAACGCTGATCTTCGGGTTGGCGAACAATCGTTCCTGCAGGATTTTTTCGGCGCGCAGCGAATCGCCGCGATGGATCAGGGTCACGTCATGGCTGTGGTTGGTGAGGTAGAGCGCCTCCTCCACTGCGGTATTTCCGCCGCCGATAACCACCACCTTCTTGCCGCGATAAAAGAAGCCATCGCAGGTTGCGCAGGCGCTGACGCCCTTGCCGCCCAGCGCTTCCTCGCCCTCGACGCCCAACCACTTGGCCTGCGCCCCGGTAGCGATCACGAGGACGTCGCCCGAATAGATGGTGCCGCCGTCCCCGGTCAGGCGGAAAGGCCGCTGGGACAGATCGACACTGACAATCTGGTCGTACATCATCTGCGCGCCGACATGTTCGGCCTGCGCCTGCATCTGCTCCATCAGCCAGGGTCCCTGGATGACATCACGGAAGCCAGGATAGTTTTCCACGTCCGTCGTGATGGTCAATTGCCCGCCCGGCTGCATGCCCTGAACGACGATCGGCGCCATGCCGGCGCGCGCGGCGTAGATGGCGGCGCTGAGGCCCGCCGGTCCCGATCCCAAAATCAGCATGCGGGTGGAGTGGGTGGCGGTCATGGCATCCTTCCGGCGGAAATTCGATTCGTTGGCAGATGGAGATAATGGGTCGCATCATCGGCGCAAGGCGGTGGGCGCTGCAGTTTTGCTTGTGTCTTCGATAGCGCGAATGCGGCGCGGTTTTCAGTCGAGCACGTTGGGAAGCGCCTCGAACCCCCGGCGCAGCGCCGCTGACCAGCCTTGCGAGATCATCGCAAATTCCTCGTCATCGGGTTCGATCCGGCGACGGACGCGGAATTTGAAGGCCTCCGTGTCGATAACGGCGAGATCCAGAGGCATGCCGACCGACAGGTTGGAGCGCAGCGTCGAATCCATCGATACGCACACCGCTTTCACGGCATCATCGATCGTTGTTTCCGGCTTGATGATGCGATCGAGGATAGGCTTGCCATATTTATGCTCGCCAATCTGGAAGAAGGGCGTGTCGGCCGTCGCCTCGATGAAGTTACCGGCGGAATAGACGAGATAAAGGCGCGGTTTTCCGCCCTTCCGCTGCCCGGCGATCAGGATAGAGGCGTCGGCCCCCGCCCCCTGCATCTCTATGGTGTCGCGATAGCGGTGCTGCATTTCCTGCATGGCCTCGCCCACAATCTGGGCAACCCTGTGCATGGTCTTGCAGTTCAGGATCGTTTCGGTGTCTGGCGTGTCATGCGATATCTTGATCTGGCGGGAGAGGCAGGTTTTCACCTCCTGCGTAATCGACAGATTGCCTGAACACATCAGCGCAATGGCGCGATCGCCCGGCACTTCATAAGTGAACATCTTCCGAAAGCGGGCGATATTGTCCATGCCCGCATTGGTGCGGGTGTCGGACAATAATACGAGTCCCTGATCGACCCGCACGGCCACGCAATAGGTCATCGCCCCCCGGCTCCCATAGTCATAAGCTCAAATCCCGGCACTTATTCCCTGGCGCGCGCAGGCAGAGTCCATTGTTGTTGCTGCTGTTTCTGCAGTTGCTGCTCGCGCTCGTCATCGCTGGCCTGCGCGATGCGGACGTCCGCGTCAATGCCGATCGTACCCGCGGCCATTGCCGATCCGCGGACAGGCGCTGCGTCATCCGCGTCAAGTCCGGAAGCAAGGCGAACATAGCTGTCCGTCACGCACACGCGATTTGAGGTGTCGAAACCCACCCAGCCAAGCCCAGGCACCATCGCCTCCGCCCATGCATGGGTTTCGTGCAGCGCCTCCCCGTCTTGAGTCGCGAGATAGCCGGCGACATAGCGGGCGGGCACACCCAGCGACCGGGCGGCGGAAATGAAGATCTGGGCATGGTCCTGGCATACGCCGCCGCCGATCATCAACGCTTCCCCGGCCGTCGTCTCCGGCCTGGTGATGCCCGGCCGGTAGGCGACGGCGTCGCGAACGGCGGCGGACAGGGCATGAAGGCGGTCCAGCGGGTCGCCATCCCGCACCGAACCGGCCAGCTCCCGTATCGCTGCGCTCGGCTCCGTCAGCGCCGTCTCCCGAAGATAGATGCGCGGATTGAAATGTTCGTCGAGGCCGGAAATGATGCCGTTCGTGTCACTGGTTTCGACCATGCCGGTCGCGACGACATTGACCCCGGTCATATGCCGGTGCCGTATCCACAGCGCCTCAAGATCGCCATAGCCATTTGGCGCAAAGCCAAAAACGGGATCGTCATTCACCGTCACCTGCCATTCCAGCACCCTCTGCCCATGGTGCCGGCGCGGCATAAGCTTCAGGAGCATGGCCACGCGGCTGGAGCCTGCGCCATAGCTGTAAGAGGTTTGGTGACGGACGATGAGCTTCATGGCTTATCCGAAATGATAGGCCTGCGCGATTTCCAGACCCAGCCGGTTGGTCATGGTCAGGCCGTTTTGCACGGTTTCGTGCAGGCCACGGCGGAATATCTCGCCGCTGTCCAAACTTTCCAGACTGCTTACCATCTCCTGCACCGTATCGTCGCAGGTCGCGCGGGCGTCATGCCAGCCGGACAGCCGGTTGAGGCGATAGGCGAGCTGGTCGTAGCAGAAGGCGACGCTGCGCGGGAAAAGGCGATTGAGCATCAGAAAATCGGTGATCTGCCACGGCGTATAGGCGCCGCCATAGACATGGTGGTAGGCCCGGCTTCCCGACAGGGCATGCAGCACGGACGTCCATTGATAATGGTCGCGCGTCCCGCCCACCACCTCGGTCTCCGGCAACAGGACATAATATTTGACGTCGAGCAGGCGCAGGGTCATCTGCGCCCGTTCGAGCGCGCCGCCCGCGCGCAGGAAATCATGTCCCTCATTACGCAACTGACCGCTCTCGGCCGCGCCCCGGAAGGTCATGGAGCGGGTCTTTACCCAGTCGATCAGGCCGGGAAGCTGCTGCCGGGCCTCCGCAACGTCATAGCTGTCTAGCTTGCGCCACCCTTCATTCAACGCCTCCCACATATCCTGGGTCAGCATGGTGCGCGCCGACTTCCCATTCGCGCGCGCCTTGGCGAGACAGGAACGGATCGATGAGGGATTGTCGAGGTCCAGCATCAGATAGGCGACCACGTCGGTTTCCTTGACGTGGCTGTCCTCCGGGAAATTGGCCTCCGCGCCCGTAGCGCGAACGACGGATCGCCATTCGTCCCGATGATGCGCGCCAGGCAGGATCGCCATGCGTTGCCCCATGGTCAGCAGGCGGGCGGTGGATTCGGCGCGCTCCATGTAGCGGGCCATCCAGTAGAGATTTTCGGCGGTACGGCTCAGCATCGCATCAATCCTGCATGACCCAGGTGTCCTTGACACCGCCGCCCTGGCTGGAGTTCACGACCAGCGACCCTTCCGTCAGCGCGACGCGGGTCAGGCCGCCCGGCACCAGCCGCAACTGCTTGCCGACCAGGCAATAGGGCCGGAAGTCCGCATGCCGCTCCACAATGCTGGAGGGGCCAAGCGTCGGAACGGTCGAGAGGTCGAGCGTTGGCTGCGCGATAAACTCCGCCGGATTGGCCCTTATCCGCTCCGCATAGGCGGCCACCTCCTCGGCGGTCGCTTTCGGCCCGATCAACATGCCGTATCCGCCGGAACCATGCACCTCCTTGGCGACAAGATCGGCAAGATTTTCCAGCACATAGGCGCATTCGTCCGGCTTTGCGCACTGCCACGTCTTGATGTTCGACAGGATGGGCTGCTCACCGAGATAGAAGCGGATCATCTCCGGCACATAGACATAGACCGCCTTGTCGTCGGCAATGCCCGATCCGGGGGCCGAACAGAGCGTCACGCCACCATTGCGATATACGTTGAAGATACCCGGAACGCCCAGAAGGCTGTCGGGCCGGAAAGTCAGGGGATCGATATATTCATCGTCGATCCGGCGGTAGATGACATCCACGGCCGTGGGGCCGGAGGTCGTCTTCATCCAGACCCTGCCCTCGTCCACGAAAAGGTCCGCTGGCTCGACCAGTTCGACACCCATGAGATCGGCGAGGAAGCTATGCTCATAATAGGCGCTGTTGAGCGCGCCCGGCGTCAGCACGACCACAACCGGATCGCCCTTGCAGGCCGGCGGCGCGACTTCCTTCAGGCTCTTGAGCAATTCGGCCGGATAATCATCCACCGGCGCAACCACGCCCTGCCCGAACAGCTCCGGGAACATCCGCGTCATGATTTCGCGGTTTTCCAGCATGTAGGACACGCCCGACGGCGTGCGACAATTATCTTCCAGCACCTCAAAACTGTCAGGGCCGGTGCGCACGATGTCTATGCCCACAATATGGCTGTAAACCTTGCCGGGCGGCGAGAAGCCGACCATTTCCGGCCTGTAGGCGCTGTTCTGGTAAATGATGTCGGCGGGCATGATCCCGGCCCGGACAATCTCTCCGCGGTGATATACGTCATGCAGGAAGGCGTTGAGCGCCCGCGCCCGCTGCCGGATGCCCTTGTCCAGCACCCGCCATTCCTGCGCCGTGAATATGCGGGGAAGCAGATCGAAGGGGATCAGCCGTTCCGGGTCGCCCCCTTCGCCATAAACCGCAAAGGTGATGCCGATCCGCCGGAAGATAGCCTCCGCCTCCTCCAGTCGCCGGTTCAGCCCAGAAATGCCCGTCCGTTCGACCCAGTTCTGCACCTCCGCATAGCAGGGGCGGACCGAACCGGCCTGATCGAGCATTTCGTAGAAGGTCAATGGCGTCTCCCTCTTGGATCGGGGCGTTGGCGTTGTGCGCCGCAACATTACTGCAAGTGGTTGCGCGGATTGCAAGCGGAAAAAGCGCAGATGACCGCCGCAATCGATTTTGCCCGGTTCAAGCGACTCCAGAGCCGAAGATGAACCCGTGCAGGGCCGCGCCGGCGACCATCATTAGTCCGGCCAGGCTTCCGGTTTCACGATGCCCGATAACTCGCCCATTTCCGCCAAAAACATAAATTTTTGGGGAAAGCGGCCTCCAAGGAAGCGTTTCGGCCCAGAATCGACCGATGATTGTCAAGAGATTTCAGATACAAGTCGCTTTTCTGTAGATAAGTCGCCGACAGGATGGAAATCGCTGTCTCAAAATGGGACAATAGCTCGACTCGCTGACCCCCGGCAGCGATGGAGAGGACAGAGAGGTGGCTGAAAATCGCTCTCGGCGCGAGGCGTCCCTGAAGGGAATTTCCCCGCCGGAAAAGGTGGAAAACGACTTCTACCTGATCGATACATATGCTCCCACGCCGGCCTTCACGGTCGATGGCATCCCCCCCATGCCAGGCGAGAACTGGCAGGAATATCATGCGCGCGCCCTGGCGTGGATCACCATAGAGGCAAGCACCATCCCCGCCAATTCCAGCTATCTGTCACGGAAACAGTTTCTGGCCCGGCTTGTGGCTGTCCCTATCGCCCTGTTCCTGGCTTTCCGCTGACAGCGGTTCTGCGCCGACCCTTCCCGGCTCACCTGTGCGCCCGTAACTGTTCCGACAGGCTTTTTGCCGCGAGGACGTAGGCCGGGCCGCCGCAAACCGTCCACGCCTGTGGCAAACGCAGACGCGGTATGCCGGCCAAGGCAGGATGATGAAGCATTTCCGTACCCTGATCCGCGATCCGGTCACTATTGGTTTCGACGATCAGATAATCGGGACGCGCGGCCACCATTTCTTCCACCGACATACGGGAGAGAACCGGCCTGCCCATCGCCGTCGCCAGATTGCGCAGACCCACCCGCTGCATCAGATCATCGATCAATGTGCCGGTCCCGGTGAGATAGCCGCGCCGCTGATAATATGCGGCGATGGGCGCTCCCTTGATCCGCCTCAAACCCTTAAGCTCGGCATCCATGCGGCCTATCATGGCCTCACCCCGTTCCGGATGGCCGACCGCCGCAGCGACCTGGCGGATCTGGGTCACGATCGCCGGGTAGTTCTCCGCCGGATTGAGGTTGATAGTGCGGTAGTTCCGCTTTTTCACCTGCGGCCCAATGGCGTGGAATGGACTGGAGATAATCAGATCCGGCTCTAGCGCCAGCACGTCCTCCGACGCCCCGCGCGACATTGCGAAATGATCGGCGCGCTCCGCCTCCGCCGACATGTCCCTGTCCCGCGCGAACTGCGTAAGCGCAAGTATTTGCGAGGGGTCGGCGAGGGCGATCAAGAGCTGATCCGCGCACATGTTGAGCGAAAGAATGCGGCGCGGACGCGATTCTGCATTCGCCGCGCCGGAAAGGCTGGCGAAAAGCACAGACAGAAGGCAAAGGCGCAGGATGGCACCCATCTCTCATTCATTCTCCACGCTGTTGCGGTGACGCCATGACCGGAACCGGCCCGCCGCACAAGACATCGAAGAATGAACGCGCCACGCGGAGGCCCCGCGGCATACCGCGCGCGCTGCTGCTGGGGTTGTTGCTGGCATGCTGCGCGGCGGCGACGCTGCTGTCCATCGGGATCGGGACCGCGCCGCTTTCCTTCTCGCGCATTGCCGCTGCACTGACCGGCGACGGGGACCCCGTGGCGCGGATCATCCTGTTCGATCTGCGCATGCCGCGCGCCTTGTTGGGACTTTCCGTTGGAGCGATGCTGGGTGTTGCCGGTGCCGCCCTGCAAGGATATCTGCGTAATCCCTTGGCCGAACCGTCGGTGGTGGGCGTATCGAACGCCGCGGCCCTGGGCGCAGTGATCGCCCTCTATTTCGGCTTCGCCGCACTGCATCAGGCCATATTGCCGGTGATGGCGGTGATAGGCGCATTCGCCGCCCTGGGCGCGCTGTTCCTGCTTTCCGGCGCTTCGGAAAGCCCGCTTACGCTCATTCTTGCCGGCATTGCCATCGCTACGCTGGCGGGCGCGGGCATCAGCCTTACGCTCAATCTGTCGCCCAATCCCTTCGCCGCCATGGAAATCGCAACCTGGCTCCTGGGATCGCTGGAGGACCGGTCGATCAATCATGTGCTTATAGCCCTGCCCTGTATCGCCGCTGGCGTGGCGCTCCTGCTGTGGAATGGGCGGGCGCTGGACGCGTTGACGCTGGGCGAGGACGGCGCACAGGCGCTGGGCGTCGACCTTGGCCGGATGCGCTTGCGGTTGATGCTGGGAGTCGCATGTGGTGTGGGCGGCGCAGTCGCCGTATCCGGTTCGATAGGCTTTGTCGGCCTGATCGTTCCCCACATCGTCCGTCCGCTGACCGACCGTTCACCCAGCGCGGTGCTCCTGCCCTCCGCGCTGGGCGGCGCGGCGCTGCTGACTTTCGCCGATGTGCTCGTACGCTTGATCCCCACCAACAATGAATTGAAACTGGGCGTCGTCACCGCCTTTCTGGGAGTGCCGGTGTTCCTGATCCATCTGATGCGGGAACGGCGGTTATGGTGAAGATCGCCATAGAAGGCCTCCGGATTTCGCTGGGCAAGCATCCGGCGCTGCGCGGCATCGACGCGTCGCTTGATGGCGGCACGCTGATCGGCATCATTGGTCCCAACGGAGCCGGAAAATCCACCTTGGCGCGGGCCATTCTGGGTCTGGTGAAGCCGGAACAGGGCCGGGTCCTGATCGACGAAGCGGACGCCAGCGCCCTGCCCCGTGCGACCATTGCACGCACCATCGCCCATCTGCCGCAGGGGCAGACATTGCATTGGCCGCTGGACGTGGAGCGGCTGGTCGCCCTTGGCCGCCTGCCTCATCTCGCCCCCTTTTCCCATATTTCCGGCGCGGATCAGGCTGCCATCGACAAGGCAATCGCGCTAACCGACGTGGAAGCGCTCCGTCACCGGACCGCGACCGAATTGTCAGGCGGAGAGCGCGCCCGCGTGCTGCTTGCGCGGGCCCTGGCGGTGGAAGCGCCGGTCCTTATCGCCGACGAACCGCTCGCCTCCCTGGACCCCGGCCATCAGTTGGAGGTTATGGAGTTGCTCCGCGCCCAGGCGATGGGCGGGACTCTGGTCATCGCGGTTCTGCACGACCTGACGCTTGCCGCGCGGTTCTGTGATCGCATCCTTCTTCTCAACAAGGGTGAAATCGCCGCGGACGGCGATCCGTCGGATGTGTTGAACGCAGGCAATCTGGCCACTGTCTATGGCGTCCGGGCATGGCTGGGACAGGCGGATGGCGCGCCGGTGGTGATCCCGTTGAGCAGAAATCCCTGACCGGAGGGAACGGTACGGTTCACGTAGGGTTAATGCATCGCAGCAAGGGTTGACCTCTCCCCTCCAGCCTGTTGACGATCCGCGCCATGAAACTTCGCCCTCTTTTTGCCTGCCTGACGATCGGCCTTCTTGCCGGAAAAGCGTCTGCCGACACCGCGCCGTTCGACCTGGTGGGGCCATCGCTGCAGGTGTCGGTCACGCGCGCTGGCGCGACCCTCCCCATCTCTCAGGTGCCTGACCTGTCGGCGGGCGACCAACTGACGATCAAGGCCGATTTCACCAAGGATCAGTCCGCGCATTATCTACTGGTCGCGGCGTTCCTGCGCGGGGCGACCAATCCGCCGCCAAAGGATTGGGTCTTTGGCGCAGAGACATGGAAGCGCAAAGCCAAGGACAATATGCTGAAGATCACCGTGCCGGAGGGCGCACGGCAGATCGTGCTCTTTCTGGCGCCGGAGACCGGGGGCGATTTTGACGCGCTGGTCAATGCCGTGCGCGGCCGGCCGGGGGAGTTCGTACGGGCGTCGCAGGATCTCAATCAGGCATCGCTTGATCGCTCCCGCCTCGACGCCTTCCTGAACGGCATCCGGCTGCAGGATTCGGAACGCCCGGCGCAACTCGAAACCGTTTCGCCCCTTCTCGCCCGCAGCCTGGCCATCAAGTTCAACGCGGAATGCCTGGAAAAGCCGGCGAACCTTCAGGCCGCCTGCCTGACGCAGGACCGTGAGGCTCTGGTGCTCAGCGACATGCACAGCACCTCCCTTACCGAAGCGCTGACCGGCGCGCCGACCGATCTGGCGCTGCAATTGGCGGCAACGCCCCAGGGCGGCATGGGCTATTACAGCCCCTATATCGGCGCGGTGCGCGATCTGGCCAAGATATTGGGCGCGTTCCGTACCGCCGACTATCAATATATTCCGGCGCTGGCGCTGAGCCGCAATGACGGCATGGCGCTCCTCCTCAACGCCGCGCCGTCCTTCCGCAAGCCGCAATCGGTGCTTGTAACGGCCCTTCCCGCTATCGAGGCCCCGCATGTTCCCCCCTTGCGCGCGGCGATGGGGGAAAGGATCGCATGCCTGACCCGGCCGGACATGGTGCTGCCCGTGGAGGGCGCGCCGTTGATCTACTCGACCCAATATGCGCGCAGCATGACCTTCCGCGTCAAGACGAAGGACGGGAAAACCGTCGATATCCCGGTCACGGCGCGCGCGGACAAAGGCGGCTTCACCATCGACAGCGGGGCGCTCAATCCGCTCGATTTCGATCAAACGGTGGATGGCGTTCTGCACGGCCTTTGGGGCTTCCGGCCTTTCGAGGGGCCAAGCTTTCGCCTTCAAAATCCCGGCGGACAAAGCTGGCGGGCGGCCTCCGGCAATCCCGCCCTCACCGCGGGACGCGCCGCCACTCTCCGCGTTGAAGGGGCGGGCAGCGCCTGCGTCGAACGGGTGGCGATCCGCCAATCGTCTGGCAAGGAGCAGGCGATCGTCTGGAAAGCCACGGACGCCAGCAGCATGGCGGTGGAGGTGCCGCCGCTGGCCGATGCGGGCACCTCCACCTTGCTTATCAAGCAGTTCGGCGTCTCCGCGCCCTCAACCATTGCATTGCAATCCAACGCCCCCCAGCGGCCGGGCGTCACGCTGCTTTCCAAAAGCATACAGTCCAACGGCGCAAACGATGCCATTTCCATAAGTCTGGCGGGCACGGACGGCATTCCGGGTGATGCCGCGCTCAGCTTCTCCATCAAGGCGAACGCGACCACCAAATTCACGGCGAAAGACAGGATCGAAGTCGCCACGGCCGATGGGTCAGCATCAGTGATGCTGGACGGAGGAAAGGGGCTGCGGCTGGAAAATACGCAGATCGCCCACGCCCGGCTCGACCCAGCCAAAGATTTGGGACCATCCGCCTTTGGCCTTCTCCGCTTCCGCCTGGTCCGGGATGACAGCGCCGGAGACTGGCAGCCGCTGGGTAAACTGATTCGGCTTCCCAGCCTGAAGTCTCTGACTTGTCAGGGCGCAGATGGCGGATGCGCGCTTTCGGGGTCCGGCCTTTTCCTGATCGCCAGCCTGTCCGACGATGCCCAGTTCACGCATGCGACCCAAGTCGCGGAGGGCTTTACGGGCAGCAGCATCGAGGCTCCACGGCCCAAAGACGGGCGGCTATATCTGAAGCTTCGCGACGACCCGGATATGCCGGTGACAGCGACAATCCCCGGCCAGCCCGGAAACACGGCCACGCCGGGGGGCTAGGCCGGATAGGAAACGCCCCGGAAAAAGCGCCGCAATGGCTGGAAAAAGCGGCAAAGCGACAGGAATGGACGTCGAAATCGATCATTCCGCGAAATGTTTCTCGACGCGCGCGGCAGCTATTGGCATGGCGCGTCCTGCTAAAAGGAGATTCGCACATGAATACCAACGAACTGGCGGAAGCCGTAGCCGGCGCGCAGGGCATCGCAAAGAGCGACGCCAAGAAGATTGTCGATGGCGTACTGTCGGCAATCAGCGACGCGGCGGTCAAGGGAGAGGAAATCTCTCTGGCCGGATTTGGCAAGTTCAAGGTCAAGGACAGCCCGGCCCGTGAAGGCCGCAATCCTTCGACCGGCGCGACCATTGCGATCGCGGCGTCCAAGAAGCTGGCCTTCACGCCCGCCAAGGCGCTCAAGGACAAGCTGAACGGCTAAACAAATCGCGGCGGCCCGAACCGGTCGAACCGGCATCAGGCGTCGAACACACTTTAAAGGCCGTCCCCAAGGGGGCGGCCTTTTTTGCAGCAGGCGACGCCAGACATGATGCACGCCGGCGCAGCCGCGCAGGAAGGCGCCGCATCCATCCGCCCGCAGGCGAGTATTAAAGCGAGATGGAAATGGTAGCGGAGGAGGGACTTGAACCCCCGACACGCGGATTATGATTCCGCTGCTCTAACCAGCTGAGCTACTCCGCCCCAAGAGGCCACCGGGGACTTCCGCAGAGAAGCAATCTCGGTGAGGCGCGCCCTATACGAAGGCTTTTTGGACTGGTCAACCAGTGGTTTGAACCCAGATCAGCCGACCGCCTCTTGCCATGTCGGGCAAAGCAGGCCAAGGCGCGAAAAAGCGGGAATATATGGAGGGTGTACGGGCAATGAGCTATTATGACGTCCTGATCGTCGGCGCGGGTCATGCGGGCGCACAGGCGGCAATCCAGTTACGCCAGATGGGCTTCGAAGGCAGCGTCGCCATGCTCGGCGACGAGCGCGAAGTCCCGTATGAGCGGCCTCCCCTCTCCAAGGAATATCTTTCGGGCGACAAGACGTTCGAGCGCATATTGATCCGTCCCGTCGCCTTCTGGACCGAGCGCAATATTGAAATGCTGCTCGGCAAGCGCGTGAAGGCCGTCGATCCCGTCGGCAAATTCGTCACGCTGACCGACGATAGCGAAGTAAGCTATGGCAAGATGATCTGGTGCACGGGCGGCACGCCGCGCATGCTGTCCTGCCCCGGAGCGGAAGCCAAGGGCATTCACGGCGTGCGCCGACGCGATGACGTGGACGCCATCATGGCGCGGCTCGATGAGATCAATCAGGTTGTGGTGATCGGCGGCGGCTATATCGGCCTTGAGGCGGCGGCTGTCCTGCGCAAGTTCGACAAGAAGGTGGTGCTGCTGGAGGCGCTCGACCGGGTGCTGGCGCGCGTCGCCGGGGAAGAATTGTCCCGCTTCTACGAGGCGGACCACCGGGCGCATGGCGTCGATCTGCGCCTGCGCGCGATGGTCGAGAAGATCGAGGCGACCGATGGCCATGTCAGCGCCGTCATCCTGGCGGACGGAGAGCGCATTCCCGCCGATCTGGTCATTGTCGGCATCGGCATCATTCCGGAGACCGCCCCGCTGATCGCAGCAGGCGCAACCGGCGGCAATGGCGTCGATGTCGACGCCTATTGCCGCACCAGCCTGCCGGACATTTATGCGGTCGGCGACTGCGCTGCGCACGCCAATGGCTATGCGCGAGGGGCGCAGATTCGCCTTGAATCCGTCCAGAACGCCAATGATCAGGCAAAGGTCGCGGTCCAGCATATCATGGGCCAGGAAACCGAATATGATGCGGTGCCCTGGTTCTGGTCCAACCAATATGATCTGAAGCTGCAGACCGTTGGCCTGTCGACCGGCTTCGATCAGACCATTTTGCGCGGCGACCCGGCCACGCGCAGTTTCTCCGTCCTGTATATGAAGGCCGGGAAGCTGATCGCGCTCGACTGCGTCAATATGGTCAAGGACTATGTTCAGGGCCGCGCCCATGTGATTTCCGGCGCCGTGCTGGATCAGGCGCAACTGGCGGACGCATCACGGCCGCTCAAGGAAGTGGACCTGGCCTAACCCCTGAACGGCATGGCGCGGATCGGCTCCCAGGGGCCGCCCATATAGCGCCATGCCGCCAGTCCGGAAATCACAAGCGGTCGCGGCCGGAAGCTGGCGTTCAGTTCATTGAACACTAGTCTGGCGCGGTCGCTGCTGACCTTATTCTGCACCGTGATGTGGAAGCGCGGCTTCGCCTGATCCTGCGGTGTCAGCAAACCCTGAAACATGTCGGCCAGTTCGGCGCGTATGGCGTCCAGACCCGCGCTCTCGATCCGGAAAGCCACGCCATTTCCCAGGTTGAGCAATCTCGCCAGCCGCGCTTCCGGCGCTTTCCCCCTGCAAATCACGGCCATACGATCCATCAACTCCCTTTGCAGGCCAGGCGGCAGGTGATGGAAAAGGGTGATATGCGCGGGCACCTTGTTGCGCTCGGCAGGAAAATGGGCGCGGCGCAGCGTGTCCGCCCAGGCAAAGTCCGCCGCCCCCATCGTTGCCGTCAGGATGATAGGCGCGGCGTTCCCGATCATGCCCTGGGATGCGCCTTCACCCAGTCCAGAGCGGGTTCCGGCCGCGTTTCCTCATAGGGGTCCTCGTCCGACCCGACATCATTGATGCCCGGCTCCTCGAACCAGGCGACGATCCTGCCGTCATCAACAACCATTGCATAGCGCCAGCTACGGTCGCCAAAGCCAAGATGATTCTTCTTGATCAGCATGCCCATGCGGCGCGTGAAATCGCCCGATCCATCCGGCAACAGCTTTACCTTGGATATACCGAGATGCTTGCCCCACTGATACATGACGAACGCGTCGTTGACCGAGATGCAATAGACCTCATCCACGCCTGCGGCTTTGAAATCCTCGTGAAAGCGCTCAAATGCCGGGCATTGCTCGGTTGAGCAGGTCGGCGTGAACGCGCCAGGCAGCGAGAACACGACATTGCGCTTGCCCCGGAAAAGGTCGCCGGTCTGCACATCCTGCCAGCGGAAGGGATTGGGGCCGCCGACGCTTTCGTCTCGTACGCGGGTCTTCAATGTTACGTCAGGTATCGGACGTCCGATCATACAGGCTCCTTTTTTGGTGGCCGTCACGCAGCGCGAACAGCTTTCATAGCGCCCTATGGCGGGGATGCGGATGTTGGAGTAGGATATGCCTTAATAGGGAGAGGTGGCAACGTACCGGAGAGGTCGATCGTGAAAGTAGCGGGATCCTTCATCGTCATCGGCATCATATTCCTGGCATGGAATCTGATGGGCTGCGCAGCCTATCTGATGCAGGTCACCATGGACCTGTCGGAACTGGCCAAGACCGACCCCTATATGGCCCGCACATTCGCCCAAATGCCGCAATGGGCCTGGTCGGCTTATGCCGTCGCCGTGTGGGGCGCGACCATAGCCACGATCCTGCTGCTGATGAAACGGAGGCTTGCCGTGCCTCTGTACGCGATCTCGCTCGCCGCTGTCGTCATCCAGTTTGGCTATAGCTTTCTGGGCACGGACCTGCTGGCGGTGAAAGGCGTCATGGCGGCCGCTTTTCCGCTTTTCATCTTCATTATGGGTGTGGTCCAGTTGCTCTACGCCCGGTCGCTCGCCAACAAGGGCATCATCAGATAGCGGCTAAAGTTCACCGCGCTGACGCCTGATCTCAAACCATTTGCGTACATTCTCATTATGCTGCTGCAGCGTGTCAGCGAAGATGTGGCCGCCTTTCCCGTCAGCAACGAAATAGAGCGCACGGGTCTGCGCAGGCTGCAGGACCGCCAATATGGACAGCCGCCCGGGATTGGCGATCGGCCCCTTGGGCAGACCGGTCATGGCATAGGTATTATAGTCATTGACCGCCGCGATTTCTGATTTGCGGATGCGCCGCCCAAGCGGCTTGCCCTTGGTGATCGGGTAGATGATCGTCGGATCGGCCTGCAGCATCATGCCGGTGCGCAAGCGGTTTGAATAGACGCCCGCGACCGTCGGCCGTTCGGTAGGAACGCCCGTTTCCTTTTCCACGATGCTGGCGAGGATGATCGCCTGTTCCGGCGTCTTGACGACTGTCGTGGGGCTGCGCTGCGCCCAAAGCTCCGCCAGCGCCTTGGTCATGGCGGCCTGCATGCGCTTGACAAGTGCGGCGCGAGTCTCGCCTTTGTCGAAAGCATAGCTGTCGGGCAGGATGCTGCCCTCTGCCGGTATGGGGATTGATCCGGTGAGTTCCTTCTGCGCCATCAGCCGCTCATGAACCAGGATCGACGGCATGCCCTCCGGTATCGTCACCATCCGGGCGACGGCTTTACCGCCCTGCAATATAGCGAGAATATCGGCGTTGCTCGCCCCTTTAGGGATCAGATATTCACCGGCCTTGATGGGATCGGACGATCCGAACAGCTTGGCGCGCGCCAGAAAGGCATCGGCCGAACGGATGACGCCCGCTTCTTTCAGCGCGACTGCTGCGCTGGTGAGCGTTGCGCCCTCCGCAACAACAAAGGTGCGGTTAGCGGTTGTTGGCCCCTCGCCCGTCCAGCCATGAACGAAGCGGAAAGCAAAAAACGCCGCGATCGCCAGTCCGATGATGAGGATCAGGCAACCGGCGCGCCGCATAGCGTCAGCCTCAGACCGCTTTCATGACGAGGCTGGCGTTCGTGCCGCCAAAGCCGAAGCTGTTGTTCAGAACGGCCTTCACGCTCCGCTGTTTCGCGACATGAGGGACCAGGTCCACCCCGGCGCAATTTTCCGAAGGATTGTCGAGATTGAGGGTCGGCGGAACGATCTGGTCGCGCAGGGCGAGAATGCAGAAGATGCTCTCCACGGCGCCCGCGCCGCCCAGAAGGTGGCCGATGGCCGATTTGGTCGACGACATGGAAAGCCCGCCAATCGCATCGCCGAACAGACGGCGCACAGCGCCCAGCTCCAGTTCGTCACCCAGCGGCGTCGACGTGCCATGCGCGTTGATATAGTCGATGTCCGACAGCGAAAGCCCCGATTTCCGCATCGCCATTTCCATCGAGCGGAACGCGCCGGAGCCTTCAGGATGCGGGGCGGTCACATGATAGGCGTCGCCAGACAGGCCATAGCCGATCACCTCGGCATAGATTTTCGCACCGCGCGCTTTCGCATGCTCATATTCCTCAAGGCATACGACGCCTGCGCCCTCGCCCATGACGAAGCCGTCACGGTCGATGTCATAGGGGCGGCTGCCCTTTTCCGGCGCATCCTTGAACGCGGTGGAAAGCGCGCGCGCCTGAGCGAAGCCAGCGATGCCAATGGGGCAGATCGCGCTTTCCGCGCCGCCCGCAAGCATCACATCGGCGTCATCCATCGCAATCATCCGCGCGGCGTCGCCTATGCTGTGCGCACCGGTCGAGCAGGCTGTGACGACTGCGTGATTGGGGCCCATGAGGCCATATTTGATCGAAACCTGTCCGGAGATGAGATTGATCAGGCGGCCATGGACGAAATGCGGCGATACGCGGCGCGGCCCCTTATGCTCCAGCACCAGCGATTCGCTCTCGATGCCGGGAAGGCCGCCAATGCCCGAACCGATCGAACAGCCCGCGCGATAGCGTTCGGCTTCGCTCATATCGGTAAGGCCGGCGTCTTCCAGCGCCTGTCCGGCGGCGTCGATGCCGTAGATGATGAAGGGATCGACCTGCCGCTGGACCTTATGATCCACGCGCTTGTTGGGGTCGAAACCATATTCGTGGTCGGCGGGCTTTACCTCGCACGCATAGGTGCAGGCATAGTCGGTCGCGTCGAAACGGGTGATAGTTGCAGCACCCGATTTGCTGGCGATGATGTTTTTCCAGGCAGTTTCCACGTCCGCGCCCAGCGGCGTAACCATGCCCAGGCCCGTCACGACCACACGACGCATATTCCCAGCTCCGTCCAACTTTTCCGATAATCTTCAAATGGAAGCGGCTCTCCTTCCGCCGGACGTACCGGGGCCGGAGAGCCGTTTCCCTTATTCCTGGTCCATTCCCACCGGCCGGGCCGGCGGGCGGATCGGCTCCTTACTGCTTGGAGTCGATGTAATCGATGGCGTCCTTGACCGTGCCGATCTTCTCGGCGGCGTCATCAGGAATCTCAACGCCGAATTCCTCTTCGAACGCCATAACCAGCTCAACGATGTCGAGGCTGTCAGCGCCCAGATCGTCGATGAAGCTGGCATCTTCCGTGACCTTTTCGGCCTCGACGCCCAGATGCTCCACGACAATTTTTTTTACGCGATCCGCGGTCTCACTCATGGGTGGTCCTTCTGCTTGGGTAGATGCGGGTATGAATATCCGTTCAGGCACTTGCCCTAGTGCGAAGCTGCGAGGGAGGCAAGAGGCAAGGCATATTGCGGCGCAGCGATCGGCCTGCCGCGAAAACCTGCATCAATCCCCCCCACAAACTGGGTCAGATCATGGCCATTCCGCCATTCACATGCAAGGTCTGACCGGTCACATATCCGGCTTCCTTGCTGGCGAGATAGACGACGGCGGCGCCGATATCCTCTCCCTCACCCAGCGTTCCGGCGGGAATCCGGCCAGTGATCGCGCCCTTCTGCGCGTCGTTCAGCGTATCAGTCATTGCGGACCGGATGAAGCCGGGCGCAACGCAATTGACGGTGATATTGCGGCTGGCCAATTCCTGTCCCAGCGCCTTCGACATGCCGATAATTCCGGCCTTCGACGCGGCGTAGTTCGCCTGTCCGGGATTGCCGGTCACTCCCACGACCGATGTGATCGAGATGATGCGGCCGAAACGCGCCTTCATCATTGGCTTGGCGGCGGCGCGGGCAAGGCGGAAGGCGGCCTCCAGATTGACCGAAATGACATCGGCCCATTCCTCGTCCTTCATGCGCATGATGAGGTTATCGCGCGTGATCCCGGCATTATTGACCAGGATATCGAGCTTCCCGCCCAGCGCCTCGACGGCCTGCGGAACAAGCGCGTCGACGGCCGCCGCGTCCGAAAGGTTGCATGGCAGGATAACGTGATCACCGGAAAACTGCGCCGCAAAATCCCTGAGCTTCGCTTCATTGCTGCCGGAAAAGGCAAGGCGCGCGCCTTGCCCCGCCAGCGCCTTCGCAATGGCCGAGCCGATACCGCCCGAAGCGCCGGTCACCAGTGCAGTCATCCCGCTGAGATCGAACATGGTCATGTCTTTTCCTTTCAGAGCGCGCCGAGCGCCGCTTCGATATCGTCCATCGTGACAATACTGGTCACTGTTGCGTCCGGGGCGATGCGCTTGACCATCGGTCCAAGCACCTTGCCACCCACTTCCACGAAATCGGTGACGCCCGCGGCGAACATCGCGGCGACGGACTCGCGCCAGCGCACGCGGCCAGTGACCTGCTCCACAAGGCGTTGCCGGATGTCATCCGGCGCGGCGATCGGCGCGGCCAGCACATTGGCATAGACCGGGACCAGCGGCGCACGGATATCCGCCTCGCCAAGCGCGTCAGCCATCGCGTCGGCCGCAGGCTGCATCAGCGGGCAGTGGAAGGGCGCGGACACCGGCAGCAGCACGCCGCGCTTGATGCTATGATCCTTCACCATCGCTACCGCGCGCTCAACGGCGCCGCGATGGCCGGAGATCACGACCTGGGTCGGATCATTGTCGTTGGCGACAGCGCACACCTCGCCCTCCGCCGCTGCATCGGCCAGAGCCTGCGCCTTATCGATATCTGCGCCGAGCAGTGCGGCCATGGCCCCCTCGCCCACCGGCACGGCGGCCTGCATCGCCCTGCCGCGTAGCTTCAACAGACGCGCCGTAGTCGACAGGTCGATCGCACCGGCGGCGCACAGCGCGGTATATTCGCCAAGCGAGTGGCCAGCGACAAAATCCGCCTTCTCGGAAAGCCGCAGCCCGCCTTCTTTCTCCATCACCTTCAGCGTGGCCAACGCATTGGCCATGATCGCAGGCTGGGCATTTTCGGTCAGGGTCAGATCGGCGTCCGGTCCCTCGACCATGATGCGGAACAGATTCTGCGACAGCGCGTCATCGACTTCCTGAAACAGCTCTTTTGCAGCCGGGCTGGCTTCGGCCAGCGCCTTGCCCATACCGACCGATTGGCTCCCCTGACCGGGAAACAGGAATGCCCTCATGGCGAAACCCTCTCGAAAAGCGCGATTTCCAGCGCATTACATGGTTGATACACTTTGAGACAGAAAAGCCGTTGAGCCTCCGCCCCAATTTCGGCAGGACCTAGACAGGCATTCAGCCGCGCGCAAGTTCCCCCTGCGCATGTTGATGCAAGTCCTGATCAAGACAGGAGCCTCGATCCAAAGTGCGTTATCCCGCTACATTGATATTGGGAGCGGCCACCGTCCTTTCCGCCTGCGCGGCGGGGCCGGACTATCGCGCACCGCAAACGGCTTCGCTTGGGGTGCCTGCTACTTATTATGGCGAGGCGGCGGGAGCCAAGCCCGCGCCGAGCCCCGCGCCGAGCGATGCCGATCTGGCGCAATGGTGGACCCGGCTGAACGATCCTACGCTCGATGGCCTCATACAGAAGGCCGTCGCCAATAATCTGGACATTGCACAGGCGCAGGCCAGACTCCGGCAAGCGCGCGAGGCGCTGGTGCAGGCCAATGCCGCCTTCTTCCCACAGATCAACGCCTCTGGCAGCGCGGGCAAGAATTACCGCAGCGGCACAAGCGGCTTCCAGCTCGACAGCAATGGCAATGTGATCGGTTCTTCCGCCAACCGGTGGAGCAGCGCCTATTCGGCGGGCGCCGACGCAAGCTGGGAAGTCGATCTGTTCGGCGGCATCCGGCGCTCCTCCGAAGCGGCGCGTGCCGACTATACAGCCAGCGGCTTCGACCTCGCCAGTACGAGAACAGCCATTATTTCCGAGCTGGTGTCCAACTATGTGCAAGCGCGACTGGGCCAGGAGCAGTTGCGCATCGCAAAGGAAACCCTCGCCAACCAACAGGATAATTATGACATCGCCCGCTGGCGGCTGCAGGCTGGCCTTGTCTCCTCGCTGGATCAGGAACAGGCCCGCGCACAACTGGCGCAGACGACCGCGACCGTCCCTCAGATTGAAAACAGCGTGAGGGCAGCCCTTAATCGCATTGCCGTGCTGACCGGTGAAGCGCCGGGCGAAGCGACGCGCGCGCTGGAACAGGCAAAGCCCATCCCCGCCGCGCAGAATGATATCGCCATAGGCATTCCTGCCGATACGTTGCGCCAGCGGCCGGACGTAAGGGCCGCCGAACGCACTCTGGCCGCCGCCACCGCGCGGATCGGCGTGGCGCAGGCGGCGCTCTACCCCTCGCTCAGCATCAGCGGGAATATCGGCACCAGCGCCACGGCTTTCCGCGACCTGACCGATATCGTGACGGGCGGCGTATTCGGCCGGATCGCGCAAACGATCTTCGACGGCGGCCGCCTGCGCGCGCAGGTGCGTTCACAAAGGGCGGCCACCGACGCCGCCTTCGCCGCCTATAAGAGCACGGTGCTGACTTCGCTGGAAGATGTGGAAAATGGCATGGCGGCGCTCAGCGCTGCGCAACAACGCGCGGAGCAGTTCGCCATCGCCTATGAAGCGTCGAACAACAGCGCCATTCTGGCCCGCAGCCAATATCAGGCGGGGCTTACCGATTTCCAGACGCTGCTCACCGCAGAGCAGACGCTCCTTTCCGCGCGCAACAGCCTGGCTGGCGCACAATCAGATCAGGTTCTGGCCGTCTCGCAGCTTTACAGCGCGCTTGGCGGCGGATGGCAGACTATGGATGGACGGCCGCAATGACCGACGAGACGACCCCCGGCAACAGCGACAATCTGGACGACTTCCTTGGCGTTCAGCCAGCAAAGCCCTGGCGCAAATGGGTCATCCGTGGCGCAATCGGTCTTGCCCTGTTGATCCTGATCCTGCTGCTTGGCCGCTGCTTCTCCGGCAGCGACGAGCCGAATTACTCAACACGCACCGTCCGCACGGGCGACCTGACCGTCACCGTATCCGCCACCGGCAACCTGAAGCCGGTCAATCAGGTCGATGTGGGATCGGAACAATCGGGCAAGATCACGCAGGTCTTTGTCGATGTGAACGACCGCGTGACCAAAGGACAGAAGCTGGCCGAACTGGACACAAGGCGCCTGGTGGACTCAATCGCCCAGAACCGGTCTCAGGTGGCGGCGGCCAGAGCCGGCGTCGCCCAGGCCCAGGCCCAGGCCGCCCTCGCCAAGGCGACGCTGGACCGGCAGGAGTCGGTCTACAAGCTTTCCGGCGGCCGCGTGCCCGCCAAGACGGAACTCGACAGCGCCCGCGCGACCTATGAGCAGGCGATTGCGTCCGTGCAATCCGCCCGCGCGCAGGTGGAGGTCGCCAACGCCCAGCTTTCCACCGCCCAGACCAACCTGTCGATCGCGCAGATCGTCTCGCCCGTGAATGGCGTGGTCCTGTCCCGCGATATCGAGCCGGGTCAGACCGTTGCCGCCTCCCTCAACGCGCCTGTGCTGTTCACGCTCGCCGAGGACCTGACGCGCATGGAGGTGGAGGTCTCGGTTGATGAGGCCGATGTCGGGCAGGTGAAGGACGGCCAGTCGGCCACCTTCACAGTCGACGCATTTCCAGGGCAGAATTTCCCGGCGCATATCACGCGGGTCAATGTCGGCTCCAATAGCGCCTCGACGTCCTCCTCATCATCCTCAACCGCAACCAGCACCAGCACAGGCACCGTGGTCGCCTATACCGCAGTGCTGGCCGTGGATAATCCTGACGAGATTCTGCGGCCGGGCATGACGGCGACTGCCTCCATCGTCACAAAACGGCTTCAAAATGCGCTGCTCGTCCCCAACGCGGCCCTGCGGTTCAACCCTTCGGCCGGTTCGGGCAAGGGCGGCGGCATCACCAGCCAGATCGTGCCTGGCCCCCGCCGCTTCGGCAATCGCGCGACCCGGTCAGTCACTTTCGGCGCCGGCAGCAGCCAGACGGTCTATGTCGTGGATGAGGATGGAAAGCCGAAAGCGATCCAGGTGGTCATTGGCGACAGCGACGGCGCCCGCACCGCGATTGTCAGCGGCGGCCTGAAAGAAGGCATGAAGGTCATCACCGGTCAACTCGCCGCGGGTCAGGAACAACCGGAGGAGCGCGATGACGGCGGATCCGGTAAGGGTGGCCAAGGCAAGGGTAGCGATCGCCAGGACGACCGGCAACAGGGACCGGCCCCTGCGGCGGCCAGCGACAGGCGCGACGCCCACCAGCAAGCGCCGGCAGCGGCCAGCAATGCCCACTGATCCGATCATCAGCCTGCGCGGCGTGACCAAGGTCTATGGCAGCGGACCGACAGCGTTTCAGGCGTTGAAGGGCGTCGACCTCGACATTGCGCGGGGGGATTTTGTCGCGGTCATGGGGCCTTCGGGATCGGGCAAGTCGACGACGATGAACATATTAGGCTGCCTGGACGTACCCAGCGCCGGAAGCTTCCTGTTCAAGGGGCATCATGTCGAAACGCTCGACCGCGACCAGCGGGCGTTACTGCGGCGCAAATATCTCGGCTTCGTATTTCAGGGGTTCAATCTCCTCTCCCGCACCACGGCATTGGAAAATGTCGAGCTGCCGCTGCTGTATCGGGGTGAGGACAGGAAAACCCGGCAGGAACAGGGTATGGCGGCGCTGGATAAAGTCGGCCTGAAGCCCTGGTGGGACCATACGCCTGCGGAATTGTCGGGCGGCCAGCAACAGCGCGTGGCGATCGCGCGCGCCATCGTCACCCAACCTGACGTGCTTCTGGCCGACGAACCCACAGGCAATCTCGATTCCGAACGCTCGGTCGAGATCATGGAGCTGTTGACCGACCTCAACAAGAATAGCGGCATCACCGTGCTGATGGTGACGCATGAGCCGGAAATGGCGGCGTTCGCCAGGACCATCGTCACGTTCAAGGATGGACTGGTCGAGGGCATCAGGAAGGGTGAGGGCAACTGATGCTGGGCACCACCATCACCCTCGCCTTCCGGGCGATCATGCGCCACAAGCTGCGTTCCTTCCTTACGACGCTGGGCATCATCATCGGCGTGGCCGCCGTGGTGACAATGGTCACGCTGGGCAATGGCGCGACGGCCGCCGTGCGCGAGCAGATATCCTCGCTGGGCGCGAATATCCTCCAGCTCCGGCCGGGCCAGGGGTTCGGCAGGGGTGGCGGCGGCCCGCGCCCGCCCAACTTCAAGCCGCAGGATGTGACCGCCATAGAGAATCAGTTGACCGGCGTCCGCGCCGTCGCCCCGCAGGCGCAGACTAGCGCCACGGCGATCTACGAAGGCAGCAACTGGTCAACAACCGTTAACGGCACAACCGCCGCCTTTTTCGAGGCGCAGCAGTGGAAGCTCGACTCCGGCCGCCTGTTTATGCCGGAGGAGGAGGAAGCAGGCAAAGCCGTGTGCATCATCGGCAATACAGTGCGGCAGAACCTGTTCCGGAACATGAACCCGGTGGGTAAGCAGTTCCGGATCAAGGGCGTTTCCTGCCAGGTTATCGGCGTGCTCACAACGCGCGGCCAGGGCGGCTTTCAGGATCAGGACGATACCGTCGTCATGCCGATCAAGTTCGTGCAGCGCCGTTTCACCGGCGACCGCGACATCAGCATGATCCTGGTGGCGGTCGACGACGCCTATGAGACATCGGCGGTGCAGGCCAGCCTGGAACAATTGATGCGGGAGCGCCGGAAGATAAAGGAAGGCGATCAGGATAATTTCAACGTGTTCGACACCAAGCAGATATCCGACACGCTGACGGGCACGACGACCATCCTGACGCAGATCGTGGCGGCGGTGGCGGCGATTTCCCTGCTGGTCGGCGGCATCGGCATCATGAACATCATGCTGGTGTCGGTAACGGAGCGCACGCGGGAGATAGGCATACGCCTCGCCATTGGCGCAGTGGCCAGCGAGGTGCTGATGCAGTTTCTGGTCGAGGCGATTGTCCTGTCCTGCCTTGGTGGGCTGATTGGCCTGTTCCTCGCCCTTATCGCGTCGATCGCCATCGCGCCGCTGATGCAGGTGCCCTTCATCTTCGACGTCAGGGTCAATTTGATCGCCTTCCTGTTTTCGGCGGCGATCGGCGTCGTGTTCGGCTATTTCCCGGCGCGCCGGGCGGCGGCGCTCAACCCCATCGATGCGCTGCGCCACGAATAACGATGTAACATTGGCGTAGCGGAAAAGTCATGAGGACGTAGCCAAGCTGCATCATTGGGCCGGTTCATGATCCAGCCGATGATGATGCGCCGATGACCATCAGCCGCCGACAATTCGCCATGGGCGGCGCGAGTCTGGCCGCCTTTGCCGGCCTATCCCGCTTCGCCAGCGTAGCCGCCGCGACCAGCTATCATAATCAGGTGCCGGGCTACGGACCGCTGCGTGACGACCCGGCCGGGCTGATCGACCTGCCCCACGGCTTTTCCTATCGCGTCATTTCCAGCGCCGGGGATATGATGGACGACGGGCTGACGGTGCCCTGCTGCCACGACGGGATGGGCTGCTTTGCCCTTGATGCCGACCGGGTCGTGCTGGTGCGCAATCACGAGTTATTGCCCGACCAGCGCGCACGCGGCGCGAAGGGCCTGATTTCCCTTGCTTATGACCGGTATGCGGACGGCGGCGCCCTGCCGGGCGGAACAAGCAATATCGTCTATAATCTGCGCAGCGGGCGGGTCGAGCGGCAGCATCTGAGCCTCGCGGGCACCATCCGCAACTGCTCCGGCGGCGTCATGCCCTGGGGTAGCTGGCTGTCCTGCGAGGAGATACTGACCCGCGCAGGCGAGGATGGGATCGCCAGGGACCATGGTCTGGCGTTCGAGGTGCCCGCAAACGCAAGGGGCCTGGTCGAACCAGCGCCAATCCACGCGCTCGGCCGCTTCAACCATGAAGGCGCGGTCATCGATCCGCGTACCGGCATTCTCTATCTGACGGAGGACGAGAAGGACTCGCTCTTTTATCGCTTCCTGCCCGACCGGCCGGGCGCTCTACATCAGGGTGGGCGGCTGCAGGCGCTGGGCTTTATCGAACAGCCCGAGGGCGGCGACAGCCGGAACTGGAAACGGCGCGACATGGCGGTCGGCGATATGCGCCTTACCCGCTGGATTGACCTGCACGGTGTCGATAATCCCCATAACGACCTCAAGAACCGCGGCCACGCCGATGGCGCGGCGATCTTTGCACGCGGCGAAGGCATATATTTCGGCGACGGGCAGGTGCATTTCATGTGCACCTCCGGCGGCGCAGCCGGACTGGGCCAGATATTCCGCTACATCCCCTCCCCGTTCGAAGGACAGGCGCGCGAGAAGGACGAACCCGGCCGCCTGAGCCTGTTCGTCGAGTCCGACGACCGGCAGGTGCTGAACTATGGCGACAATATCACCGTCGCGCCCTGGGGCCATCTGATCATCTGCGAGGACAACAAGACGCCGTTTGCGGACAATATGTTGCGAGGCGTGACGCAGGGCGGCAGGGTCTACACGCTCGGCAGGATAAGGGGCGGCACGGAGCCGACCGGCGCATGCTTCTCCCCCGATGGCCGGGTGCTTTTCCTCAATATCTACGCTCCGGGCAAAACGCTGGCGGTATCTGGCCCCTGGGAGAGGGTCGTGCAGGCGGGTTCGCCAGATTTCGCGGCCTGAACACCGTTACACTTTTCGACAATTCCCCAGCCTCTTTGGCACAGTCCCGCGACAGTTGCCGCCTATCTCCATGATCAGACGCCGACCGAAAGGCGCCTTTGAACAAGGAGCAAAGCCATGAAGTCCTTTTTGATCAAGCTGGCCACTGGCGCCATGATCACTGCCACCGTGTTGAGCCCGCTGGCCGAAGCGCAAGCGGCCCAACCCCGCCGCGTTGTGCACGAGACAGTACGCGAAGGGCCGCGCGGCAATGTCAGCGTTCACCGCACGACCGTCGTCCGCAAGGATTACCGCAACGATTATCGTAGCTGGCGCAAGGGCGAGCGGTTCGACCGCCGCTATGCCAGCGGTTACACGGTGATCAACAATCCGCGCGCCTATCGCCTCTATAATGCGCCGCGCGGCTATCATTGGGTGCGGTCGGGGAATGACGCGGTGCTGGTGGCGATCGCCAGCGGCATCATCGGCGCGGTTATCGGAAACGCCCTGCGCTGATTGGTCCACCGGCAATGCCATGCGCCTCCGGGATTATCCCCGGAGGCGCTTGCATTTGGAGGCAAGATCAGCCATAGGCGCGCCTTCGCGCACGGCGGGGAGACTTGCCGGACGTGAAAATATGAGACGATAGCCGGAGGGGCGTTCGCATCGGGCGGCGTCAGCGATCGGCCAAGATGAAGGAAAGCAGCATGGCTCTGTACGAGCACGTGTTCCTTGCGCGCCAGGATCTGGCACAGGCGCAGGTGGACGCGCTGGCGGAAACCGCCACCAAGATCATCGAAGATAACAACGGCAAGGTCACCAAGACCGAGACCTGGGGCCTGCGCAGCCTAGCGTACAAGATCGCCAAGAATCGCAAGGCGCACTATGTGATGCTCAACATCGACGCGCCCGCAGGCGTCGTCGCTGAGCTGGAACGCCAGACCCAGATCAACGAAGACATCATCCGCTACATGACCGTAAAGGTCGACGAGCTGGAAACCGGCCCGTCCGCCATGATGCGCAAGCAGGAACGCAGCGAGCGTGGCGACCGCGGAGATCGTGGCGACCGCGGCCCGCGCGGCCCGCGCGAAGATCGTGGCGATCGCCCCCGCCGCGACCGTGACGAAATCGGCGAATAAGGAGTAGAGAGACAATGGCACGCCCCTTTTTCCGCCGCCGCAAGAGCTGCCCCTTCGCCGCGAAGGATGCGCCCAAGATCGACTATAAGGACGTTCGTCTGCTCCAGGGCTTCGTGTCCGAGCGTGGCAAGATCGTTCCCAGCCGCATCACCGCCGTCAGCACCAAGAAGCAACGCGAACTCGCTCAGGCGATCAAGCGCGCCCGGCATCTCGGCCTGCTGCCCTACATCGTGAAGTGAGGGAGTAGACCCCATGGAAATCATTCTGCTCGAAAGGATCGAGAAGCTCGGCGCCATTGGCGACATCGTGACCGTCAAGGACGGTTACGCCCGCAACTTCCTGCTCCCCAACAAGAAGGCCCTCCGGTCGAACAACGCCAACAAGAAGGTGTTCGAGGCCAACCGGGCGAAGATCGAAGCCGACAATGCTGCCCGCCGTTCCGACGCCGAAGCAGCGGCCAAGGGCGTCGATGGCAAGCAGGTCGTACTGATCCGCCAGTCGTCCAACGCCGGCGCGCTTTACGGCTCCGTTTCGGTTCGCGACATCATCGAAGCGCTTGACGCCGAAGGCATCAAGATCGTGACCAAGGCGATGATCGTGCTGGAGCGCCCGATCAAGACTCTCGGCCTGTTCGACGTCAAGGTCGCGCTGCACCCGGAAGTCGCCGTCACCATCCAGGTGAACGTCGCGCGGTCGCCGGAAGAAGCCGAGTTGCAGAAGGACGGCGTGGACGTGATGGCCAGCCTGTTCGAAAAGGACGAGTCGGGCTTCACCGAGGATTATGATCCCAACGCCGAGCCAGGCGAGATCGCCTCTGCCCGCGCCGACGAGGAAGAAGGTTCGGAAGAGGAAGCCTGAGCGCTTCATCGACCATAAAAGAATTGAGGCCGTCCGGGAAACCGGGCGGCCTTTTTCTTTGCCATATCCCTCTATCGCCGCTTCGTGCCGAACCAGATGACGTGACGCGGACCTTTGCCATTGCTGCGCGCGCGGACGCCGACTTTCTCGACGGCCAGACCCGCATTTGCGAGACGCCGCGCAAAGGCGTTGTCGGGCGCGGCCGACCAGATCGCCAGCACGCCGCCCGGCCTTAGCGCCGCTATGGCAGCCGAAAGCCCCTGCGCCGAATAAAGCCGGTCATTGCCCTGCCGCGTCAGGCCATCCGGGCCATTGTCGACATCCAGCAGAATCGCGTCATAGATCGCACGCCCGGCCGCGATCACTTCCGCCACGTCATCCTGAACGATGCGGACGCGGGGATCATCGAGGCAGCCTGCGGCCAGTTCCGCCATCGGTCCCCGCGCCCATTGGAGGATTTCGGGGACCAGCTCCGCTACCGTGACTTGCGCTCCGCCGTCCAATCTGGCGAGCGCGGCGCGCAGGGTGAAGCCCATGCCATATCCGCCGATCAGCCAATGGGTCGCCTTGCGCCCCGCCAGCCGGTCAAAGGTCATGTCGGCCAGCGCCTCCTCCGACCCGCTCATCCGGCTGCTCATCAACTCGTTGCGGTCGAGCACGATCATGAAGTCCCTGCCCCGCCGGTAGAGTCTCAATTCCTCTCCGCCGGGGACCTGGGCCGATCCAATCAATTCACGGGGTTGCATGACGGCGGGACTTTCATTGAAGGAATGGGACGCAAGGCTGCTAGCGCCTCGAAGGACATCGCCAAAGCAATTTAGGCGCGTCGATCCCGGCACCGGGCGATGAAGGGTTTACGGTCGCGGCGGGCGTCTCCATAGCGGCGGGCATGCGATATTTCCTTGATACAGAGTTTAACGGTTTTGGCGGCGAACTGATCAGCCTGGCTCTGGTGCCCGAATATGGCGACCAGGAATTCTACACCTCGCTTCCCCTGCCCAACAAAATCCATAGCTGGGTCGAGCGGAACGTCATCCCCTATCTGCGGTTCGTGCCCCCCGGCGTCGACCACCAGCTAAGCCGGGTGGAAGCAGCGCAATATATCGAGACCTATCTGGCCAATGATCCCGACCCGGTGATCGTCGCGGACTGGCCGGACGATCTGGGCTATTTCTGTCACCTTCTGGTCATGAGCCCGGCCAATATGATCACGATCAACGGCCTGCGGCTGGAGTTGATCAATGCGGCCGGGTTCAGCGCATCTGTGAACAGCAAGACGCCGCATAACGCCCTGCATGATGCGCGGGCGCTCAAGGATTTCTGCCTGAGCTGACCTCAATCCGGGGAAAGCCGGGATCGTGAAGGCGACTCCGAGCCGGTGCAAAGGCATGCAATCCCCCAACAGGCCAGTGGACACCCAAGACGCCCCCGGAGCAGCATGATCCTCCTAAGTTGCGGAAGTTGCGGGTTGCCCTCGTATCCGGGCCGGCTGCCGCAAAGCTCCCTGCCCGGCCGCCCCTCTCTCATTTCCAAATTTCAGTAAAATCATGCCATTAGAGGCAGTTTCAAGACTATTTATGGTGGATATTTTCACCATATTCACCCCAATATCGCTTTAATCGACGCACCGTAACATATGCGGGCCATGGTAGGACATGCATGCCTTTCCATGCATTTAGCGTCATGCAAAATCCGGTCAGCAATTCGATAATGCATGCAATCCCGATATTCCCGCTGGACTTGTTGGATCATTTTGTTTAGTCATGACTGAACAATATTGCCGGTTCGCGGTGGAGAGAGGATCAGGATGTTGAACCAAGTCGCCGTCAGCGCCGCAATTCCCGATCATGTCCCGGACAGGCTAGTGATCGATTTCGACATGGCGCGATGCGACCGGCCGGATGGCGACATTCACCGTTACTGGAAGGAAAACGCGCAGGACGGCCGCCCTGCGATTTTCTGGACGCCGCGGCATGGCGGTCATTGGGTCGTCACCCGCCTGGAGGACCTGATCGCCATCCAGGCGGACAGCGCGCATTTTTCCAATGCGGAGTTCGTCATCCCGCGCGGCGTTGTTCCGCGCCTGATCCCGCTGCAGCTCGATCCGCCCGAACATACGCCATACCGCCGCCTGATGATGCCGTTCTTCATACCCCGCGCGCTGGCCGAGATCGAGGCGAAGGCGCGGGCGGTGGCGATCGACCTTATCGAAGGGGTGAAGCCGCAGGGCGGCTGCGAGTTTGTGAAGGATTTCGCAGGAACCATGCCGATCATCGCATTCCTGACGATGATGCGGTTGCCGGAAGATGATCTGGAAATGCTGCGCAGTCACGCCGTACTGGCGTCAAAACCCCATTATCCGGGCAGCGCGGAAGCGTGGGAGGCGCTGTCCAGCTATATCCGCCACTGGATCGCCGAGCGACGGGTCCGGCCGGGCGACGACCCACTGAGCGCGACGATCCACGGCCGGGTTGGGGATGCCCCCCTTTCGGATGAGGATGTGTTCAGCATGTGCCTGCTGCTGCTGACCGGCGGCCTTGATACGGTGGCGTCCATGATGGCGTTCATCGCGCATTTTCTGGCCACCCATCCCGACCACCGCCGCCAGTTGCGCGATCAGCCGGACTTGATCCCCAACGCCGTCCAGGAACTGGCAAGGCGGTTTGGGATCAGCAATATCGCCCGGATCGTGAAACAGGATGTCGCCTATGGCGGCGTCACTTTCCGCAAGGATGACATGGTGTTGCTGCCCATGGCGCTTGGCGGGTTGGACGACTATGCGACGGAACGTCCGCTCGATGTCGATTTCGCCCGCGCCTCGCCGCGCCATACCGCCTGGGGTACGGGCATTCATGCCTGTCCGGGCCGCGTGCTGTCTCAGCGAGAGATTGCGATATTCCTGCAGGAATGGCTGACCCGCATTCCTGAATTCACGCTCGATCCAGACAATCCGCCCGTCTTTACGACCAGCCTCATCAACTCCTGCGAGTCCCTGCCCCTGCGCTGGGCGGTGTGATGGGATCGCCGGCGGCCATCTCATCGCGAAATGCCCGGAGATGCTTCACCCATTTTTCGTAGAAAATCTCGATGGCCTGCATTTTCCCCAGGATTTCGGGCGACAGGTCCTGGCCTCCGGTCCTCATTTCAGCGCTGGCGGCCCGGATCATATCCAAAGCCGTCTCGGTTCTCTGAAGATGATATTCCGCCGTCCGCGCGCCCGCATTCGGCGCGGCGCGGAAATAATGGCCGCGAGCGCCCTCCACCTCGACCCGTTCGATCGTGCCCAGTTCCTCCAACAGTCGCGTGTTCGTGCTGATTGAGCCGCGGCTTACGCCCAGTTCCCGCTCCAGCGCGCCGAAGCTGATGGGACCGTCACTGACATAAAGGAGGGCCGCGATGCGTCCGGCAATGGCGGGAAGATAGTCACGGGCCGCAACGTCCCCGAAGGTCTGGATATAGCGGTCGCGCGCCTGACCCGATGTTTCGTTCGCATTCATCCATCTTTATTGTCGCCATGGCTCCACACACGCAACCGCCATATGCGTTATGCCCCTTTCGGTAGGGGATCTGCCCGTGTGAGCGGGAGCCTTGGTGGATATGGCCTAGACCAGCGCCTTGACCGGCAGATGCTCCATGCCGGGCGCTTCATCGGGCACAGCGACCTCTATCCAGCCATCCTCCGTTTCCCGCCAGGGGAAGATTTTCAACGGCTTGTAATTGACGCCACCAAGGCATTCCCCGCTATCCAGCTTGAACCGCGCGCCGTGCAGCGGGCACATGACTGATCCCCGGCGGACGCGGCCGGCCGGCGCCAGTTCGGCGGCGGCATGGGTGCAGCGATTGATGATCGCGTGGATCGTCCCTTCCTCGCGGCACAGAAATACCGGCCAGCGATTGACGATGAAGGGCAGCATCGCCTTCTCCTCGACAGCCGAAGCTTCGATAACCCTGTGATATGTCTCGCTCATAGCCTGCTACGCAATCCGCCTTCCATTCTTGTCATCGCTGTGGCCGCCAGCGCCGCTGTCCACAATTGATGCTTCTCATAGCTGTCTTGGCGCGCCGGACCAACCATGGTGGAATCAAGACAACCCATGACGACCACAAGAGGATGAACCTTTGGGCATGAACCGTTTCTGGCAGCTTACTGCCTATCCGCAGGGGACCGATTTCGCTTCCGGCATCACTTTGCAGGAGGAGGCGATGCCGGAGATTGGCGAGAACCAGCTTCTCGTCGAGAATCTGTGGCTTTCCCTCGATGCGGGTACGCGGATGTGGCTGACCCCGCGCACGGACAGTTACATGGACCCCACGCCGCTGGGCAGCAAGATCATCGGTTTCGTCCTCAGCCGGGTCGTTCAGTCGCGCCATGCGGGGTTCAAGGAGGGCGACATCGTGCGCGCCTATGGCCAATGGGCGGACTATTCCGTGCTCTATCCCGACATGGGCGACATCTGGGTGGTCGAGGACATAGGCGACATGCGGCAGCATTTCGCCGTGCTCGGCCCGAACGGATGGACCGCCTATGTCGGCCTGACCGAATATGGGAAGGTGCGGCCGGGCGAAACCGTGCTGGTATCCGCCGCCGCCGGCGCGACCGGCCTGCTGGCGGCGCAGTTCGCCAAGGCGATGGGATGCCGGGTCATCGGCATTGCGGGCGGACCGGACAAGGCGGCGCTGCTCACCGGAACATGGGGGCTGGACGCGGCGATTGATTATAAGGCGCAGGATGTGGGGGGCGCGCTGGCGCAGATCGCGCCGGGCGGGATCGACTGCTATTTCGATTGCGTGGGCGGGCCGATCCTGGACGCTGTGCTGCCGAACATGGCGATGAACGGGCGGGTGGCGGTCTGCGGCCTCATTTCCACCTATGACAAGGAGGAGCGCGAAGGACCGCGCAATTTCGACCTGATCCTGATGAAGCGGTTGACCATTGCGGGCTTCTTCTCACCCGATTTCTATTTCCGGGGCGGAGAGATCAACCGGCTGACCCGGCCCTGGCTGGAGGCTGGAAAGGTCGGCATGGCGTTCGACACGACCCAGGGGCTGGAAAATACGCTGACCGCCTATGGCAAGCTGTTTTCCGGCGGCAATGTCGGCAAGGTGATGGTGAAGCTGACGGATTGAGAGGCTATGGCCGGACCGGGCGTTATGCCCGGCCGGTCAGCGCGAGATAGCGGCGCTGTTCCCAATCGCTGTCGCCGAACAGGGAGGTCAGCATCAGCACACGCTTGAATGCTTGCCCGACCATCAATTCCTCGGTGGTGCCGATGCCGCCATGCAATTGCACCGCATCCTCGCCCAGCGACAGGGCGTTGGCGCTGATATAGGATTTGGCCCCAGCTATGGCCGCTTCGCGGGCGGGATCGGATGCGTCGAGCGCGGCGGCGCGATAAAGCTGCGACCGGGCAAGCTCCAGCCGGGCGTAATTGTCGGCCATGCGGTGCTGGATCGCCTGGAAATGGCCGATCGGTTGCCCGAATTGCTGGCGCGTCTTCACATAGTCCAGGGTGGCGTCGAACATCATCCCCATCAGGCCGACAAGTTCGGCGCAAACGGCAAGACGCCCGTCGCCCAGCGTCGCCGCAATAGCCGCCATGTCCCCGGCCATCGGCTCGGCCCTCACATGTACGAAGCTGATGTCGCTGGCGACGGACCCATCGGAAAGGCGATAGTCCCGGCGGCGCAGGCCCTCCGCATCGCCGCGCACGAGATAAAGCGCGACATTGCCCGATGCATCGACTGCGGAGACCAGCAATATCTGGGCGAAAGCGCCGCCCAGAACGACATGTTTCGCGCCATTCAGGATCACCCCGCCGCCGCCATTGGTCATGACGCGCACCGTCACCCGGTCCTGATTGAAACGCGCGCTGTGCTCGCCATGCGCGAATGCCGCCGAAATCTCGCCAGAGATCAGGCGCGGGAGCCATTCGGCTTTCTGTTCCTCTGTGCCCGCCCGTTCCAGCAGTCCGCCGCCAAGGATGACGACCGGCAACAGCGGCTCGACCGCGACCGCCCGGCCCATCGCCTCCATGATGGTGATCAGTTCGACGCCGCCGCCGCCAAATCCGCCCAGCTCCTCGCCAAAGGGAAAGGCGAGAACGCCCATGTCGGCGAGGGTGGCCCATCCTGCCGGATCGAAGCCCGAAGGTTCGCGGACATAGGCCAGGCGGCGGACCGGATCATAACGATCGCCGGCGAACTTCTCGATCAGATCGCGCAGCAGCCCCTGCTCTTCGCTGAGATCGAAATTCAACTTCCTGTTCCCCTCACAGCATTGCGGCGGTCGCCAATGGGCGCTGCCGCATCGTTCCTGTGAATGGATAAGCATGCTCGCCGGCGTCGGCGTCCTGCATTTTCCGATAGTTTGCGCATCGGTCAGCCGAAAAACCTAGCACTAGTCCGAGGTTTTGGATGACTTGATACGTTAACCGGTCAGGCGTATCTTAATCCACATGGAGAGTTCAGGCGATACACTCACCGCCTGCATGGACGGAAGTGCGACACAGGCCAAAGCCGGCGCCGATATCCCTTCCAGCAGGCATGTCCCCACCGCTATTGCGACGCCGGCCGATATACGGCCCGCCGCGGAGGCCCTGCGCGACATAGCGCGCGACATAGGGAACTTCCAGGTCGCGGCCTGCGCCAATATCGCCTCCAAGATGCCGATGTGCGACGCGGACGGCAATGTGCTGGCGCACAGCATATTCGGATGGCCGACATCCAAGGAGCAATGGTGGAAGAAGCCGCTGCTGGCGCTCAGTTCTCCCCTGCCCTTCGCATGCCGTTATGAAAGCGATCCCTTCTGGGTGAATGCCGCAGGTATCTACACCCGCGCGCCCAATCCGCTGCTCGACCAGATCGACCTGTCGCATTTCGACGAACTGGTGAATGCGCAGTCGGTTATCGTGGTGCCGATCCACCTGCCCTTCGGCCAGATTGGCGTGGTCAGCTTCTCCCCGCTCGACAATGGCCGTAAGGACCTGTCCCGCGAGTTTGAGCTTTATGCCGACCAGTTGGAATATCACAGTCGGCGTTTCATAGGCGGATATTCGCGGGTGACGAGCCATCGTCCCTGGATTCCCAAAAATTGCCGCCTTTCCAAGCGCGAGGTCGAATGCCTGCGCTGGGCGGCGGTCGGCAAGACCGATGTCGAGATCGCGATGATCCTCGGCCGGAGCTGCGCCACGGTGCGGTTCCACATCCACAACGCCGCGACCAAGCTGGAAGCGGTGAACCGCAGCCAGACCGTGTTCAAGGCGACGCAGCTTGGCTATCTGGGCAGTGTGGCGGCGGTCATGACCGGCGGCCATGGCGAACATCATGACGGGGCCATGATCGACTGATCCGTTTCGTCAGAATGAAAAGATAAGGATCGCGCATGGGGCAACCCGTGCGCGTTCTTTTTTGGCGCGCTTCCATGCCGCGCCTTGCAATCCCGCCCTCCCCAGGGCCAGCCGGTTCCTGAACCTGCGAGTATCGATAACCTATGCTTTCTTACAGAAGCATTTGCCGCTGCGCATTTTCATAACTGCAAGGGACAGAGAAACGCAGGAGCAGGTTCCATTTCCGACATGATCGCCATAGCCGAAGGTCTTTTCACCGAGGGCGCGCAGCCGCGCCTGATCGGCGGCCGTCACGGCGAGACCGGGCGGCTCGTCTTTCCCTGCCCCGCCGGCGACCCGCGCTATACACCGGAGCCGCTGCCGCCCAGGGGAACCGTCTGGTCCTGGACGATCCAGCGTTTCCGGCCGAAATCACCGCCCTATACCGGGCCGGAAGCGTTTCAGCCCTTCGCCATCGCCTATGTCGAACTGCCCGGAGCGGTGATCGTCGAGGGACCGATGGTCAATGTCGCATTCGACGCCATCGCGATCGGCATGGAGGTGGAAACGGTCATCGTCCCCCACGCCACCGATGCGCAGGGCCGCACCGTGACAAGCTATGCCTTCACTCCGGTAACAGGAGGCTCCGGTCATGACTGATGTCTATATTGTCGGGGTAGGCATCCATCCGTTCGGACGGACGGACGGGCTTTCCGGCCTGCAGCAAGGGGCCTATGCCGTGCGCCAGGCGCTGTCGGACGCCGGGCTTGACTGGAAAGACATGCAGTTCGGCTTTGGCGGGTCGGACGCTTCGGGCAACGCCGATGCCATCGTCAATGAGCTTGGCCTGACGGGGCTTCCCATCATTAACGTCAAGAATGGCTGCGCCACTGGCGGATCGGCGATGATCGGCACATGGCAGGGCATTGCGTCGGGACAATATGATGTCGGCGTCGCCCTGGGCTTCGACAAGCATCCGCGTGGCGCGTTCAACGCCATGCCCGCCGAATACAGCCTGCCCGACTGGTATGGCGAGGTCGGCATGATGGTGACGACGCAGTTTTTCGCCATGAAGCTGCAGCGCTACATGGCTGCGCACGGCATCAGCAGCACGACATTGGGCCGGGTCGCCGAAAAGGCGTTCCAGAACGCCGTCCATGCCGATCATGCCTGGCGGCGGGCGCCGGTCGACATCGACACGATCCTGAACAGCCAGATGATCAACGATCCGCTGACCAAATATATGTTCTGCTCCCCCGGAGAAGGCGGCGTCGCCCTGATCCTGGCCAATGAGAAGAAGGCGCGCGAATTGGGCCGGACGGCGGTGCGCATAAAGGCGGCCGCAGTTCGCACCCGGCCGCCGGGATCTTTCGAGGTATTCGCCCCCTGCATCGACATCGCGCGCGGTGGCGCACCGACATTGCTTGCGTCCAAGGCGGCATTCGAGATGGCCGGGCTTGGCCCCAGCGATATCGACGTTGCGCAATTGCAGGATACCGAATCCGGCGCCGAGATCATGCATATGGCCGAGAACGGCTTCTGCGCCGATGGCGAGCAGGAAAAATGGCTGGCCGAGGGCTGGACGCGGATCGGCGGCAAGCTGCCGGTCAATACCGATGGCGGCTGCCTCGCCTGCGGTGAGCCGATCGGCGCATCCGGACTGCGCCAGGTCTATGAGAATGTCATCCAGCTTCGCGGGCTTGGCGGCGGACGGCAAGTCCCCGGCGACCCCAAGACCGCCTACTCCCACGTCTATGGCGCGCCCGGCATTTCCGGCGTCACTATCCTCCAACGCTAAAGCACCGCTCATGCATCTGCATTTTTCCCCCGAAGACGAAGCTTTCCGCCAGGAAGTGCGCGCTTTCCTGGAGGCCAATCTTCCCGAACATCTGCGCGCCGGCATGCGAGCGACGCCATCGGTGTTCGTCGAGCCGGATATCGGCCGCGAATGGCAGGCGATCCTGCATGCGAAGGGCTGGCTGGCCTATAACTGGCCGGTCGATTGCGGCGGCACCGGCTGGACCACGGTGCAGCGCTATATCTTCGAGAAGGAATGCGCGCTGGCCGATGCGCCGAGCCTGCCCGTGCTGAGCCTCAAGCTGCTTGGCCCGGTCATCTGCAAGTTCGGCACGCCCGAACAGAAGGCGACGATCCTGCCCCGCATCCTCGACGGCACGGATTACTGGTGTCAGGGCTTTTCCGAACCCGGCTCCGGCTCCGACCTCGCCAGCCTGAAAAGCCGGGCGGAACGCAAGGACGATCACTGGCTGATCAATGGGCGCAAGCTGTGGACGACGCATGCGCATCATGCGACGCACATCTTCTGCCTGCTGCGCACCGACCCCAAGGTGAAGCCGCAGAAAGGCATCAGCTTCATTCTGGTCGACATGAACCAGCCAGGTGTCGAAGTCCGTCCGATCATGGGTCTGGCCGGCGACCATGAAGTGAACGAGGTCTATCTGGACGATGTGACCGCGCCCCTGGACAATCTGGTCGGCGAGGAAGGCGGCGGGTGGACCATCGCGAAATTCCTGCTGGAAAATGAGCGCGGCGGGGCATGCCATGCGCCCAAATTGCTGTCCGATCTGAATAAGATCCGCGCGGCGGCGAAGGATGAGCCGGATGGCCTGGGTGGATCGATGGCCGGGGATCAGGCGTTCATGGCGGCGCTGGCCAAGGTCGAACTGGAGGCGCAGGCGCTGGAGATGACGGAGCTGCGCATCCTCGCAGAAATGGCCAAGGGCCTGCCGCCGGGGCCGCAAACTTCGCTCTGCAAGATGGTCGCATCCACACTGCGTCAGGAGGTCGATCATCTAGCCGTGCGGCTTTACGGCTATGCGGGTCTGGCGCTGGAGGAACAGCGGCCGCTCTATGGCAATGGCGCGCCCGAACCGCTGCACAACAAGGCGGCGCAGGTCGCAGCCCCCCGTTACCTGAACAGTCGGGCGTGGACCATCTTCGGCGGGACGAACGAGGTCCAGAAGACTATCATTGCGAAAACGGTGCTGGGCCTCTGACCCCCGCGCGAGACGAATTTTGAACGGAGACGGACGACATGCAGCATAGCCGCGAAGCGCTGATACAGGCCTATCGCCAGATGAAAACGATCCGGGCGTTCGAGGAGCGTCTGCATGACGACATCGCGCTTGGCGAGATCGCGGGATTCACGCATCTCTATGCTGGCCAGGAAGCCTGCGCCGTGGGCGTTTGCGAGCATCTCGGCCCGGCCGACTATATCATCTCCACCCATCGCGGCCACGGCCACTGCATCGCCAAAGGGTGCGATGTGGTGGGCATGATAAAGGAGATTTACGGCTCCAGCGACGGCCTGTGCAAGGGCAAGGGCGGCTCCATGCACATTGCCGACATCAACAAGGGCATGCTGGGCGCGAACGGGATCGTCGGCGCGGGCGCGCCGATCGCGGTGGGCGCTGGCATCACGGCCAAGAGCACCGGCAACGTCTCAATCGCTTTCTCCGGCGATGGGGCATGCAACCAGGGCACGACGTTCGAGGCGATGAACATGGCCGTGGTGTTGAAGCTGCCGGTCATCTTCGTGTTCGAGAACAATCATTATTCGGAACATACCGGCGAGGCCTATGCCGTCGGCGCGGAGAGCATGACCGTCCGGGCCGCAGCCTTCGGCATGAAGGCGATCAAGGCCAACGGCATCGACTTCTTCTCCGTATACGACGCAATGCGGGAGCTGATCGATTACTGCAAGGCGGGCAACGGCCCGGCGTCGATCGAACTGGATACCGAGCGCTTCTACGGCCATTTCGAGGGCGATCCGCAGCGCTATCGCGGCAAGGGCGAACTGGACCGGTTGCGCGAGGAGCGCGACTGCCTGAAGGTGTTCCGGACCAAGGTCACCGAGGCCAAACTACTGGAAGGCAAGGACATCGATGCGATCGACGAAGAGGTCGAAGCGCTGATCGAACGTGCTGTCGCGGAATCCAAGTCCGCGCCGCGCCCCACCGCCGCACACGTCCTTGAAGACGTCTACATCAGCTACTGATCGCAGGGATCGAGAACATCATGGCAAGAAAAATGATCCGCGACGTCATTCGCGACACGATCGACGAGGAAATGGCGCGTGACGAGAGCGTCATCATGCTGGGCGAGGATATTGTCGGCGGCATGGGTTCCGCCGGTGGGCCTGAGGCGATCGGCGGCATCTGGGGCACGTCCGGCGGCCTTTGGGCCAAATATGGATCGGACCGGGTGATCGACACGCCGATTTCCGAAAGCGCGATCATCGGCGCGGCCGCAGGCGCATCGCTGACCGGTAAGCGCGCCATTGCCGAAATCATGTTCGCCGACTTCATCGGCGTGTGCATGGACCAGATCTGGAACCAGGTGGCCAAGTTCCGCTACATGTTCGGCGGCAAGTCCAAATGCCCGATCGTGATCCGCATGCCCTATGGCGCAGGATATAACGCAGCGCCGCAGCACAGCCAATCGATCCACGCGATGGTCACGGCGATGCCGGGCCTGAAGGTCGTGATGCCCACCACGGCGGCGGACACCAAGGGCCTGCTGACCAGCGCGATCCGCGATGATGACCCCGTCATCTTCCTGGAGCACAAGGCGCTGTACGGCGTGAAGGGCGAAGTGCCGGACGGCGAATATCTGATCCCCTTCGGCCATGCGCGGCAGGTCACCCAGGGCGACGACGTCACGATCCTGGCCACCGGCATGATGGTCGGTTTTGCCGAGAAGGCAGCGGCGCAATTGGCGCAGGACGGCATCGGATGCGACCTGCTCGACCTGCGCACGACCAGCCCGCTGGACGAGGAAGCGATCATGGACAGCGTGGAGCGCACCGGCCGCCTGCTGATCGTGGACGAGGCGCCGCCCCGGTGCAGCTTCGCGACCGATCTGTCGGCGCTGGTCGCCAATAAGGCTTTCGCGTCGCTGAAGGCGCCGATCGAGATGGTGACGGGACCGCACAGCCCGGTGCCGTTCGCCCGCGAACTTGAGTCCGCCTATGTCCCCTCCCCCGACAAGATCGTGGCGGCGGCGGTCAAGGCCATGTCCTACAGGCGGGGTTGAGCGAATGGCTAATCTGCGCGCATTCGCCATGCCCAAATGGGGCATAGAGATGACCGAGGGCGTCGTCGCCGAATGGATGGTCAAGGAAGGCGTCCCCTTCAAGAAGGGCGACATCATCGCCCTGATCGAAACCGACAAGATCACCAATGAGGTCGAGGCGGAAGCCGACGGCATGTTCCCGAAGCTGGTCGCGGAGACCGGCGGCACCTATCAGGTGGGCGAGCTGATCGCCGTGCTGGCGGGCGCGGAGGAGACGCCCTCGGCTGACGAGGTTTCGGCCTTCATAAGCGGGTTCAAGCCCGCCGATACTGCCGTTGCGTCCAAGGCTGGCGGATCGCCTCCTCCGCCTCCAGCCGCACCGAAGGCAGAGCCTGCGCCGGAGCTGGTTAAGACGGTCACCATCGCAGCCGATGCGAACATCAGCCCGGCGGCCCGCGCGTTGGCCGAGGAAAAAGGCATCGACATTGCGGGTATCGCAGGGTCCGGCGAAGGCGGGCGCATCACGTTCCAGGACGTGCTGCAAGCCAGCCTGCCGCCGGTGAGCGTTGGCGGATCGCCCGTCGACATCGCGCCGGTTGGAGAGACGCTGGGCGAAGTATTCGCCAGTCCGCTCGCCAAGCGGCTGGCGGTACAGCATGGCGTCGCCTTGGCTTCGCTGTCGGGAACTGGCCCCAAGGGCCGCATCTGCAAGGCGGACGTGCTGGCGAAGGTCAAGCCTGAGCCGGTTGCGGAAGCCGCGCCTGTCGCCCCGGCGGCGGCTGCGCCCATGGCCTTTGCCCGGCCCGCGCCCGGCACGGCCGAGATCGTCAAGATGTCGTCAATGCGCAAGGCCATTGCCAAGGCGCTGAGCCATAGCAAGTCGACCATCCCGCATTTCTACCTGCGCTCAAAGGTGCGGATCGACGCGATCCTGGGCCTGCGCGCGCAAGCGAAGGCGGCGACGGGCGAAGCGCCCAGCATCAACGATTATATCGTGCGGGCCTGCGGCCTGGCGCTGGCGCGGCATCCCGACGTCAATGTTCAGGTGCATGGCGACGAGATTCATCGGTTCGGCAGCGCCGACATCTCGGTAGCGGTCGCGACCGACAAGGGCCTGATCACGCCGATTGTGAAGGGTGCGGATACGCTGTCCGTCGCCGCCATCTCCCGCGAGGTAAAGGCGCTAGCGGAGAAGGCGCGCAACGGCAAGCTGCAGCCCGACGAGTTTCAGGGCGGCAGCTTCTCGATCAGCAATCTCGGCATGTTCGGCATTGATCAGTTCGACGCGATCATCAATCCGCCGCAGGGCGCGATCCTGGCGGTCGGAGCTGGCGTGCGGCAACCGATCGAGATCGGCAATGCGCTGGCCTTCGCGACCATCGTGGAAATGTCTTTGTCCTGCGATCACCGCGCAATCGACGGCGCAGTGGGCGCTGAGTTCATACGGACGCTGAAAGGGTTGATCGAGGAACCGAAGCTGCTGGTGGGATAAGGCGCTACCCCAAATTCCGTTCGTGCTGAGCTTGTCGAAGCACTGTCCTTACTCACTTAGAGAAGTGCAGTCCCCTTCGGCTGCCTGCAAGGCAGACGCTCAGGACAGGCTCAGGGCGAACGGCGATTCAGTGTGCGCATGTCATAATCCCCCTCCGTTCGCTTCGAGCGTAGTCGAGAGGCCGATGCGCGAGGCTTCTCAACTACGCTCGAAGCGAACGGAGATTTAGATACTTATAAAAAATGGACGGCCTGATCAGGCCGCTCCTTTATTGCGCCAACCACGCGCGGGAGGTTCGGGCCAGTTCGGCGGCGCGGGCTTTCAGGTCGGGGAAATCCTCCCGGAGACGCAGGGATCGTTCCTCGACAGCCACGGGGATGCCCTCCGGCATCAGGCTCATGATCCCATGCAGATCAAGGCCGCCATGGCCCATCGGCATGCGGCCATCGAGCGCCTCAACCAATATCGCATCCGGATCGGCCGGGTCAGCACCGACAGCGGGCGCGTCGCAGAGCTGGATATAGCTCAGCCACTTTTCCGGCACGGCGGCGACCTCCTCCAATGTGCCGCCATGGCGGGTCCAGTGCAGCGCATCGATAAGCAGGCCAGCGGAGGGCGAGTCGATCTCGCCCAGCATCCGGCAAGCCTCGCCAATCGTCCTGATCTCGCTGAACAGGCCGAATTCCAGATTGACGCGGATGCCGCCAGCCGCGCCATGTTCCATGAGCAGGGCGAGCTTGTCGCGCGTAGCCCCCATGTCCGGGTCGCTGCTGACGCAGAGCACATTGAGCGCGCCAAGCTCCATGCCGATGTCGATCAGGCGCAGATGGTCGGGATTGGGCGGTCCCGGCTGTATCCAGACAACCTCGATATCGAGCAATGGCACGCCGGTCGCGGCGATGGCCGCCTTTACCTCGCGGGTGGTCGCGGCGGTCCACTGGTCCGGTTCGAACCACATGCCGCTATAATCGAAGCCCCCATAAGCAGCAGACTCGACGAGCTGGACAGGCGTCGCCTCCGGCATGATGCCGGCGCACATCGACAGGGGATTGGCGCGCGCCATGTCAGACGGCCGCCATGGCGGCGACTACCGATGCCTCTATATCCGCCTTCGACGGATTGGCGCGCAGGGTGAGGCCGCCATTCACCTGAAGGTTCTGACCGGTCATGAAACATTCGTCGCTGGCCAGCCAGACGCAGCCCGCGGCGATATCCTCCGATGTGCCGTAACGGCCGAGCGGATAACCCTTCACGAAGGCGTTCATGACGCCGGGAACCGCCGCCGCGTCCGCCGTCATCGGCGTTTCGGTGACGCCAGGCGAGATGCTGTTCACGCGGATGCCCTTTTCGCCGAACTGATTGGCGACGCTGCGCACCAGATGATCCGTGCCCGCCTTGGTGGCCATATAGGCGTCATGATCGTGGAACAGGATCGTCGCGGTGGCCGAACTGATCTGGATGATAGAGCCGCCCGTGTCCTCCATCGCCGGGATCAGCGCCTGCAGGAACTGAAACGGACCACGCAACTGGAGGGCGTAGATCTTGTCAATCTCCTCCTCGGTCGTTTCGAGGAAAGGCTTGAGCAGGCCCCAGCCCGTCGCATTGACGGCAATGTCCAGGCCATCCAGCGACGCCCTGGCGGCGTCCACCATCGCGAAGATGCTGGCCCGCTTCGAAAAGTCGCATTCGATCGCGACACCGCCAATCTCATCCGCCAGCGCATCGAGAATAGCGCGGTTGCGACCAGCCACGGCCACTCTCGCGCCCTCCGCTGTAAAACGGCGGGCGATGACCTGCCCCATATTGCCCGCGCCCGCAGCGCCAACGACCAGCGCCTTGCGCCCCTCCAGCCGCCCGGCCATCAGGCGAACTCGTCCATGCGCGGCGTGCGGCGCAGCGCCTGGCCTGCCGTCACGTCGATCCGCTGACCGGTGACGAACGCCTCGTCGCTGGCCAGCCAAAGCGCGCAGTCGGCAATGTCGTCCACAGTCGGGAAGCGGCCGAGCGGCATTTCCTTCAGGAAAGCGCGGGTCACGGCCTCCATCGCGAAATAGGCGTCGGTCATGGCGCTCTTCGTGAAGCCCGGCGCGATGCTGTTGACGCGAATGCCCCTTGCGCCAAGCTCATTGGCGGCAACCTTGACCAGCACGTCCGCGCCGCCCTTCGACCCGGCATAGGCCCCCTGCCCCGGCGCCTGCACCAGGACGGTGAGCGAGGAAGCAGTGATGATCGAACCGCCATCCTTCATGGCCAGCGCCATCTGCTTGATGAACAGACCGGTCCCAACGAAGTGGACATCCGCCTGTTGCCGGAACATATCCGCCGTCGTCTCGATGATGGGCGCTCCGCCCTCAATGCCGGCATAGTTGATCGCAATGTCCAGCTTGCCATAGGTATCGACCGCCATCTTCGCGAGGGCGGCCAAGTCGTTCTCGTCAGTGATGTCGCAGGCGACGGCGGTCGCCCCCAGCGGACCGGCGACATCGGCCACGGCGTCCTTGCGGCGGGCGGCCAGCACCAGATCAGCCCCCTCAGCCACGAACCGCCGGGCGGTTGCCGCGCCCATGCTGCGGGGATCGGACGCGCCCAATATGATCGCGACCTTGCCGTCCAGACGTCCCATCATCTTCTCCTGACTTGTCTTAATATTCTTCGCTGTGGAGGATGGAAAAGCGGCGGTAGGAAAACCCCCACGCGCCATCCCGCTTGCGATAGCGATCCTCGTAACAGCCATAGACGCGCAGCTTCTTGCCATCGGCGGTACGGGCGACCTCGCTGCTGTAGGAGCGGCCCGACGCGGTATCCCCATCAATCGCGACCGCGCCCTGCGACACATACATCACAACGAAGGGAAAACCGGCCATTGCTTCGCTCCAGGCGGCTACGATCGCCTCGCGCCCCTTGACCGGATCAGGTCCAAAGAGGAACCACTCGCCCTCCTCGTCCCAGGTCGCCCCCCAGGTGGCGGCATCGCGTTGGTTCACCGCATCGGCATAGCGCGCGAGCACATCATTGATCGCGACGCGATCCTCGAACATGCTCATCAGTCAGCGTCCGCCGGCAAAGCTCCATGAATGCCGCATGCGTCGTTCAGCAGTTCGTGGAACCGCTGGATGCGCTTTTCCTGGCCGGAGATGATCCCGCCCCTATAGCCCATGGAATGCAGGCCCTGCTGCTGGCCGACCGCGACCGACATGTCCTGATCCGCCACATAACCCAGCGTCGCCTCGCCATAGATCACGACTTCGCGCTCCGCATGTTCGAAAGGCACGACGCCGACCGGCGTCACCACCTCGTTACGGCCATCGACCGGCGGCATAAGATACCAGTGATCGAAAATGCATTTTTCCGGATCAGTCGGATGCGGCTCCGACCGCAGGATCTGGAAGCCGTCCGGACTCATGGTGATCGTCGTGTTCGGCCAGAGCGTATAGTGATAATAGTCGGTAAGCTGGCTATCCGTCATCGTATCGAAATGGCGGAAGCCGCGCTCCGGCCCCAGCCTGCGCTTGGCGAGTTGGATCGCGCGGCGGGCCTCCGTCGCCTTGTCGACAAAATCGGCGGGGTCGAGACCCCATTCGCGCAGATTATCCTCGATCAGCGGCTGCATCGCATCGGGATAGTCGAGCCGCTTGGAGGGGTGACACCCCTTCTGCACCATGCGGTTATGGCCGCTGGGATACATTTCGAAGCTGGTGTCGGTATATTCGTCGTCGATGAAGCTCGCCAGCTCCGGATGGAGCGTCGGCAGATGATAGCTCTCGTTGAAATTGTCGCGGATGATCTTCCAGTTACAAGGGATTTCGCAGCGCACGTCGAGCACGCGCGTCATCGTCTCCATCTGATATCCGGCAAGCTGCTCGGTCAGGGGCGCCAGCCATTCGTGGAGCGGCGTCGCGTCCTTGTCCATGTTGAACCAGACGAACGGTCCCCATGTGGCGCAGGCGATCTCGGTCAGATGCGCCTTGCCACATGGGTTCCCCCCGGGGAAATCCTCCGCATCCTGCGCGAACAGCAGCGTGCCATCCTTGCCGAACTGCCAGCCATGATAGGAGCAGGTGATGCGCTCATTGCTGCCCATGTCGGACCAGAGCAGCCGGTTGCCGCGATGGATGCAGGCGTTGAAGAAGGCGCGGACCGAGCCATCCTCCTGCCGGATCATCATCACGCTGTCGCGCATCAGATTATGGGTGATCCAGTCGCCCGGCTCCTCCAGGTCGGCCAGCATGCCGCCGATATGCCAGACCTTCGAAAAGACATGGCGCCATTCGGCGCGCGCCCAGCTCTTCGCATAATAGCGTTCGCCTGTGATGGCGTCCCCGCGCACGGGCGGGTCGAAAGCCTCAAGCGTCCGGCCGAGAAAATGCTCTTTCGTCAATGGTCCATCCTCGCTCGCTGCGTCCTGCCCCGGCTGTCGCCGGGTGCGCTCTTGGCCGACTTTATGCCCCTGCCATGCAGGGCCAACTCGGCTTTCTGCTAGGGTCCGCTGCTTCACCCTCCCCTAAGTGCTAGTCGGGATCGGCGGCATCATGCTCTAGCGGTTTATCAAGACACTATAGTCGTTTGGAGAGCATGACGCCATGAACAGGGTAGCCGGAAAGGTGGCATTGATCACGGGCGGCGCATCCGGGCTGGGCGCGGCCGACGCGAGGCTGCTGGCGGCCGAGGGCGCGAAGGTCGTCATCACCGATGTGCAGGAGACGCTGGGCCAAGAAACGGCAGCCTCCATTCCCGGCGCATTGTTCCTGAAGCATGATGTGCGCGACGAGGCGCAATGGCGGGACGTGGTTGAACAGACGATCGCGCATTTCGGCAAGCTGGACGTGCTGGTGAACAATGCCGGGCTTGTCCGTTTCGGCACGGTCGAGGACGCCTCGCTCGCCGATTTCCGCCTGCAGATGGAGGTGATGGTCGACGGCTGCTTCCTTGGCTGCAAGGCGGCGATCCCATTCATGACCAAGGGCGGCGGCGGATCGATCATCAACGTGGCTTCCGTCGCGGCGTTGAAGGGCCTCAGCAGCATTCCGGCCTATTCCGCGGCCAAGGCGGGCATCATCGCCATGTCGCGCAGCATCGCCGTCCATTGCCAGGAGCAGGGCTATAAAATCCGGGTGAACGCGATCGCGCCGGGCGCGCACGACACGCCGATGACGCAGCAGGCGATAGCGCAGCTTCCCGCCGACACTGCGGGGCTGGACCAAGCCAATGCGCATGGACAGGGCCGACCGGAGGACGTCGCCAACCTCGTCCTGTTCCTGGCGTCGGAGGAATCCCGTCAGATCACTGGCACGCACATCGTCATCGACAATGGAGAAACGATGGCGTGAGCGGCGCAGGCGATCTTTCCGGCGTCGCCGACCTGCAGGCGATCAGGCAGCGGATCGCGCAGCACAGCCGCGGCGTGGACCGGGCGGACGAAGCGCTGCTGGCCGACTGCTATCATAAGGACGCAACAGTCGACTACCGCTTCTTCGCCGGCCCGGCGAAGGAACTCGCGGCGATGTTGACAGCGGCCAATAAGGGGCAGCCCGTGATGCTGCACCGGACCAGCCAGATGTGGGTCCTGCTGGACGGGGAAAGGGCGAAATCAGAAAGCTATATCATCGCCTATGCGCAATCCGCCGATCCCGATGGCGCAATGATGCAGCGGCTGGTGTGCGGCCGGTATCTGGATCGCCATGAGAAACGCGCCGGGGTCTGGCGCCTGTCCCACCGCCAATATGTCATGGACGTCAACGCCAACTGGCCTGGCGCCTATGCGCCGCCCGCCCTCGGTCCGCTTGCCAACCATGTTCCCGCAGGCGCGCAAGGCGCGGCCGATCCGGGCATCGCGCTGCTGGCGTCGGCCGCCGCAAAAAACAGACTGATACAAGAAGGAGACCAGGGCATGAGCAACCCGCCCCCGGACGAAGCGGCCATTGATGCCGTGATTTCGCGGCAAAAGATCGCCGACCTGACCATGGCCTATTGCCGCGGCGTGGACCGGGCGGACGAGGATCTGCTCAAAACCATCTTCCATGACGACAGCATCGTCATCAGCGGCGCGTTCAACGGCGGCGGGCAACAGTTCGCGACGGAAATCTGCCGGATCGTGAAGGCCGTGTTCAACCAGACATTCCATTCGATCGCCAACCAGTGGATCGAGGTCACCGGCAACACGGCCGTTGGCGAAACCTATGTGATCGCCGTGTCGACGATGACCAATGAAGATGGCAGCCAGTCGGAAATGCTCACCGGCGGCCGCTATCTGGACCGGTTCGAACGGCGCGCGGGAATATGGAAGATCTCCGAGCGCAGCTTCGTGTGCGACTGGAACCGGGTGGACGCCACCACGCACAGCAATGACGGCATGTATGCGCCGCTCGACCTGCTGGGCCGGCGGGGGCCGGAAGACCCCGTTTATGCCCTGTGGAACTGAAGCGGCCAGAAAGAAGGACTGACCGGTGAACCTGGAAGCGGAAATACGCGATCTCGCCGCGCGGCGGGACATTCAGCAAGCGATATTCAACTATATGCGCGGGCAGGACCGGCTGGATCATGCGTTGCAGATGACGGCGTTCCACGATGATTCCGATGTCGATTGCGGGCTGCTGCGTGGCGATCCCAAGGCCTATACCGACTTTGCGCAGGGCTTCCTTGCCGGAATGGGCGGCAGCCAGCATCTGATCGGGCAGATGGACCTGACCGTCGATGCCGAAGCGGGCACGGGCAGCGGCGAAGTCTATTTCTTCGCCTGGCACCGCCTGACCGAAGAAGGCGAGGAGGTCGACCTGTTCATGGCCGGGCGCTACATCGACGATTATACTTACAAGAACGGCAAATGGGCGATCCAGCGCCGCCGCGAGCTGATCGACTGGGCGCGCAAGGACAAGGCGAGCGACGGCTTCATGGCCGACATGCCGCTGGTCCACCTGTCCGGCCGCAACGGCGCGGATTTCAGCCAGACGCTCGACTGGGCGTCAGGGACATCGGGACGATAAAATGACCATCAATCGCCGCTTCCTCCTCACCGCCCGGCCGGACGGCACGCCGCAGGCCAGCGACTTCACGCTGGCCGATGCGCCGGTGCCCGCCATCGGCCCGGACGAGATATTGATCCGCAACCATTATGCATCGCTCGATCCCGCCATTCGGGGCTGGCTGGACGATGTGCCGAGCTATCTGCCGCCGGTGGAACTGGGCGACGCCGTGCGCGCGACGACGGTCGGCGTGGTCGAGGCGAGCAATGCCGAGGGCTTCGCGCCGGGCGACTGGGTGATGGGCCTCAACAAGATCGAGCATTATTCGGTGGCGAAATTGGGCGGCTTCACCAGCCGGATCGACGCCGATATCGTCCCCTCCGTCACCAACTATCTGTCGGTTATGGGCGCGGTCGGGCTGACGGCCTGGTTCGGCGTCACGGAGATATTGAAGCCGAAGGCGGGCGAGACCTTCCTGATCAGCGGCGCCGCCGGCGCTGTCGGATCGATGGCCGGGCAGTTGGGCAAGCTGGCGGGCGCACGGGTCGTGGGCATTGCCGGAGGACCCGCCAAGTGCAAGCGGCTGATCGACGATTATGGCTTCGACGCGGCGATCGATTATCGTGGCAAGGATGTGGAGGCGCTGACCCAGGCGATTGGCGAGGCATGCCCGGACGGCATCGACCTGGTATTCGAAAATGTCGGAGGCATCGGGCTGGACGCGACGCTGACGCATATCAATCCCTATGCCCGGATCGGGCTGTGCGGGCTGATCTCCGAATATAATGGCGAGGCCTATGGCACGCGCAATCTGTGGCAGCTAATCGCGCGCATGGCGACGATCCGGGGTTTCCTGATCAGCGAGTTCCTGGACCGTTTCGCTGAGGGCGGCATGGCGATGGCGAAGCTGGTGGCCGAGGGCAAGCTGCGCTTCGATGAGCATATCGATGAGGGGATAGACAATGCCTATCCGGCCTTCCTGCGCCTGTTCGAAGGCAGCAATCAGGGAAAGATGATCCTGAAGCTGGTTTGAGCGGAGAAACCTATCCGCTTTTCCGTTCGCTTCGAGCGTAGTCGAGAAGCCGGCGCACCCACTTCTCGACTACGCTCGAAGCGAACGGAGGTAAGGAGTTCGGCCGAATGGCCAAAGCGTGCGCTAACAGGCAAACAAACACAACGTGCTCCTGCGAAAGCAGGAGCCCAGACCCACGCTCGGAACTGGGCTCCTGCTTTCGCAGGAGCACGCTACACTTCAAACAGAACTAAAGCCGCAGCACCTGTTTGCCCCGGTTCGATCCGTCGAACAGGCGGGCGAGACCGGCGGGAGCGTTTTCCAGACCCTCCAGCACATCGGCCTGCCATTTCAGTTTTCCGGCAAGCACCAGAGCGGCCAGCCGCTCGCGGATAGCGGACCATTCGCTTTCATGGTCAAGCACGATGAAGCCCTCCATCCGGGCGCGGCGGAGGACGAGATTGAAATAATTGGCGGGTCCAGCGATCTTCCCGCCCTGCTCGTAGCGGCTGATGCCGCCGCAGAGCACCACCCGCGCGCCAATCGCGATGCGGGCCAGCATGGCGTCCAATATCTCGCCGCCGACATTGTCATAGATGACGTCTATGCCTTTGGGCGCAAGCGCCTTGAGCTGCTTGGAGACGTCCCCGGCCTTATAGTCGATGGCGGCGTCGAAGCCCGCCTCCTCCACGAGCCAGCGGCATTTTTCCGGACCGCCAGCAATGCCGATCACATAAGCGCCCGCGATCCTGGCAAGCTGGCCAGCCACGGAACCGGTCGCGCCCGCCGCGCCTGAAACAACGACAATATCCCCGGCGACCGGCTTGCCGATCCCATGCATGCCGACCCAGGCGGTAAGGCCCGGAATGCCAAGCACGCCCAGCATCGCCTCTGGCGGCAAGCCCGGATGGCACACGTCGAATCCCGTCCCGTCGCTGACCAGATATTCGGTCCAGCCCGTCATGCCCGTGACCATCGTACCTTCGGGCCATTTGCCGTCGCGGCTTTCGACGACCTCCGCAACGCCCATGCCGCGCATGACGTCGCCAATCTCCATTGGCGCGACATAACCGCCGAAATTCTCCATCCAGCCCTTCTGCGCCGGTTCGAACCCCAGCCAGCGCACGGCCAGCAGCATGTCGCCCGGCCCTACCTCTGGCGTAGGTCCATCGACCATCGCAAAGTCGCTGTGCGCGACGGGCCGCCCAAGGGGGCGGTCCGCCAATGTCATCTGGCGCATGCGGCTTCTCAGGCTTCGATATATTTCATGAGCGTATTCTGGAACTGGCGGATCTGGATTTCCTGATAATTGGCCAGTTGCACCTCGCCATTCGCAGAGCTTTTCAGCCCCTGCTGCACGAAGGGCAGATTTTCCATATCCTGCTCGAACACGTCGCCCAGAATGCCGATCTCGGTCGCGGCCGTCCATTTCTCGTCATCGGTCAGGAAATGCATGGCGGGCGCTTTCGGCGCTTCCTGCCCCGGAGGGACGCGGGTGAGGATGCGGACCTCCATCAAGCAATGGTCGACATCATGCCATGGCCGCCAGCGATAGACGATGTTCGGCTGGAACCCCGCCCAGGGGCTCCAGTTAGGGAAAGCGTTATACAGTAGCGCATCCATCATCTCACTGTCCGACGCGAAGCTGACGTCATGGCCGAACATGCGGGTGGTGGTTTCGCGCAGGCTTTCGCCCAGCGCCGCGCGGGCGGTGACGCCTTCGGGCACCGTGACGGCAAAGCCGCCTGCCGCCGCTTCCTTATCTTCGTAATTGTCAGACGAGCGGCCATTATATTTGACGAACTCGTCGACGATCCATTGCTGCTCCTTGCCCTCCGGGTCGATATGGGGGGACATGGTGCCGAAGGGCGTGACCGTCAGGTTCACATGGTCGCCATAGATATTATACATCGAGTTGGCGTCGCCGGTGAACGGCAGCAGTTGCGGATGGGTGACGACGGTGTGCCAGCTTTCCATGAAAGCCTCCATCACCACCTTCCAGTTGGCCGGGATCACCTTGCCCACCCAGAGGGCAGTGGCGCACTCCTCATGCTTCCACCGCTTGAAATGTTCCGGCATGGGCGCGAGGAATTCCTCGATCGTCGGCCCCTCCTTCGCCTCGCGGATAAAAATATAGCCGCCCCAGCGGCCGACCGAGACCTCCGGCAACTGCATTTTCTGATCCGACAGGTGCGAGAAATCCCAGCGGCACGGAATATTCTTGAGCGACCCGTCATTGTTCCAGGTGAAGCCATGGAAGGGGCATTGCAGCTCCGCCGTCCAGCCGTCCTCCAGCTTCAGCTTGCGGCCGCGATGCAGACAGACATTGTAGAAGGCCTTGATGGAGCCATCCTCCTGCCGCATCAGGATGAAGGACTTGCCGACATTCTCATAAACGACATAGTCGCCCGGTTCCGGCAGTTCCTCCTCACGCGCGGCAAACTGCCACACTTTCGGCCACATCTTCTCCTTCTCAAGTTCAAAGAAAGTGGGATCGGTATAGCGCGTGGCGGGAATGGGCTCAGACCCCAGATTCTCATAGACGTCCTGGTAGAGAAACTCCGGCACCTCATTGGTGTCCGCGAGCGCCAGGTCGCGATAGGAAGTGCCGGGGCAACGCGGCAGCGGTTCGCCAGTGATCTGCGGGGGTGCTTTGATCTTGGGATCGCTCTCGGCCATCTATCGAGTCTCCTATGCCTTTTCGCCATCCTAGCGGAAAGATGATGCCGCCATGACCTATGGATTGCGTCAGGCATTCCAATGGCCCGCGAACCTCACCTAGCGGTAATGACAGGGCGGGCGGATAGGCTCCGTCCCTATCATCCGCGACGGCAAGGGCGGCCAGGTTGGCGCTGTCCGGCGGCATATATACTATCGGAAGCGTCATGGAGAGCATCAACCGCAGGATCATATTGGCGAGAAGGCCATCGGGGTTGCCCGCGCAGGCCGATTTCGCGGAGGATCGCGCGCCCATGCCGACGGTTGGCGAAGGGGAGATGCTCGTGCGCAACCGGGTGTTCGCCATCGATGCGGCAATCCGCGGCTTCCTGGACGACAGGCCAAGCTATCTGCCGCCTGTAGCGCTGGGCGAGGTTGTGCGCGGCATGGCGCTGGGCGAGGTCGTGGAAAGCCGGATAAAGGGCTATGCACCGGGCGACGTGGTGCGGGCGCTTGCCGGATGGGAGGAATATAGCCTGCTCGGCGCGGACGCGCTGGGTCTGGAGAAGTGCGACATCAGCGATCGGTCGCAATTGTCGCTGCATATGGGGACGCTAGGGCCGTCGGGCCTGACCGCTTATGTCGGATTGTTCGCGATCGGCATGATCAAGCCTGGCGAAACGGTAGCGATAAGCGCAGCGGCCGGCGCGGTGGGCAATGTCGCCGGACAGATCGCGCGCCTGATGGGCTGCCGGACGATTGCCATTACCGGGTCGGAGGAGAAGGCGGCGCTGTGCCGCGATCTCGGTTTCGATGCGGTTGTCGATTACAAGGCCCCCGGCAGCCTGGACGAGAAACTGGCGGCCGCCGCGCCCCAAGGCATCGACGTCTATTTCGACAATGTTGGCGGCGAGATACTGGACGCGGTGCTGCCCCATCTGGCCCAGCATGGCCGGGTCGTGGTGTGTGGCATGATCGCCAATTACAATAATGCCGACGAGCAATATCCCATCCGCAACCTGTGGCAGTTGCTGGTCAAGCGGGCAACGATGCGCGGTTTCCTGACCTATGACCATCCGGAGTTTCTGGGCGAGGCGCAGCGGCGTATTGGTGCGTGGGTAGCGGCGGGAGAGCTGCGCCCGCTGGAGAATATCAGCCAGGGCCTGCACTCCGCGCCGGATGCGCTGATCAGGCTGATGAGCGGCAGGACGACAGGCAAGACGGTAGTCTGCCTCTAAGGAAGAGAGCGAGCGAGAGATGGGCTATCACGACACGATCGGCGACGAAGCCGCCAAGATGCTGGAATTCGTCGAGAATGGCACAACCGATTGCGCCGATGGCACGATGGACGTTCCGGCCAGCGCCTATACCGACACCGCCTATTTCGCGCGGGAAATGTCGGAGATATTCCTGAAGCTTCCGTTGCTTGCCGCCCTCACCGCCGAAATGCCCAATCCGGGCGATTACAAGGCGATGGACCTGATGGGCAAACCCATCCTGATCACACGCCGGACCGACGGCAGCGTCACGGCGATGTATAATGTCTGCTCCCATCGCGGCATGATCCTGAAGCCCGAAGGGCATGGCAACGCCAAGCGCTTCTCCTGCCCCTATCATGCCTGGACCTTCGCCAATGATGGCAAGCTGATCGGCGTCGCCGAACCGCGCAAGTTCGGCGAGATCTGCAAGGAGAATTATAATCTCACCCCGCTTCCCTGTGTCGAGGCCGGCGGCATCATCTGGGTGAGCCTGGACCCCGATGCGGACATGGACATCGGCAAGCATCTGGGCGGCATGCTCGACGATCTGGAAGCCTATGAGCTGGACAAATGGCATTATTGCGGGTCGCGGCGCATCTACGGCGCGAACTGGAAGATCGCCTATGACGGCTATTTGGAAGGCTATCACTTCGCGGCCGCGCATCCGGAGACGATCCATCCGCGCACCTTCAGCAATATCATGAGCTTCACGGCCTTTGGCCCGCATCTGCGCGTCGGCTATCCGCAGGTGCGGATCAAGGAAGCGCTGGGCGCCCTCCCGCGCGAGACATGGGGCGAGCATGAGAATGAAGGTTATGATTTCGTCCGCACCATATTTCCCAATGTCAGCATCTTCTTCGCGCCGGAAATCACGCAGGTCGCCCAGCTCATTCCGGGGCCTACGCCCGACAAGAACATGACCAACCTGATCTTCATCCGCCGCAATGGCCCCAAGGACGCGGAGGATGCCCAGGCGATCGAGGGCATGATGGACTGGCTGCGCGATGTCGTGGATGTCGAGGATTATGGCGTCGGGCTGCAGGTGCAGAAAGGCATGGAATCCGGCGCGCGCAATTTCGTCACCTTCGGCCGGAATGAACGGGGAAACCAGTTTTTCCACAAATATGTGGATTATTTCGTGTCCGACGACCCCGGTAAGGCGCCGCCCATTCTGTAGCGGCGGCCCTTCGGCCAGCCAGTCCAAACCGTTCACCGTCCGGCGCATTCGACAGAACGCAGAATCGCACATTTATCGACGCGCCCTATTGTCTATTTCAAAACTAGACATATTATTGCATTCCATCTTTTGAAGAAGGAGTGCCGCCATGACGACTCGCCGTTTCGACACCCGACCTTCCCATCCCACCATCCTGACGCTGGCCGATGCCGATCATGGCAAGCCCGGCGACTGGCTTGCACGCTGGAGCGCGGAACGCGATCATTGCGTTCCCGCCGATCTCGGCCGCACCGATCCGCCAAACCGCAACGCTTGGGCGACATCGCTGGGCGCAGCGATCCGTCAGGCCGATGGGCCGGTCATTCTGGTGGCGCGGGGCCTGTCATGCCTTGCTGTTGCCTGGTGGGCAGCGCTGGAGCGCCCGCTCTATGGCGATCCCGTCGCCGGCGCTTTGCTGGTTGCGCCGCCCAGCGTGGATACAGCCAGTTCAGATTTGCGCATGGTCGGGTTCGGTCCCGCGCCCAAACTGCTGCTGCCCTTCCCGTCCGTAGTCGTCGCAAGCCGCAACGACCCGCTGATGACCTATGCCGGCGCAAAGAGCCTGGCGAGCTTCTGGGGCAGCCATTGCATCGATGGCGGCGAGATTGGCTCGGCCGGAGCGGACGCTGATCTTGGCGAATGGGATCATGGCCAGCATGCCCTTAACTGGCTGCTCAGCACGGCTGATGATCTGCGGCGGCCTGCCGGATCGGCCAGCACAGCCAGCAATGTCGTGGCGCACCCCGCCCTATCCCCCCGCGGATACGACCTTTCGCTCTGATCCCCTCCAGAGCGAACGAGAAGGGCGCCGGAAACAGCTCCCGGCGCCCTTTTTCGTGCTTCTAGCCTTTGAGGCTGAAACTTAGTCCTCGCTGCGGGTGTCGCGGCGCTCGGCGATACGTGCGCGCTTGCCGGTGCGGCCGCGCAGATAATAGAGCTTGGCGCGGCGCACGACGCCCTTGCGGACGACAGTGATGCTGTCGATGTTCGGCGAATAGAGAGGGAACACGCGCTCCACGCCCTCGCCGAAGCTGATCTTGCGCACGGTGAAATTGCTGCCCATGCCCTTGTTGGAGCGCGCGATGCATACGCCCTCATAATTCTGGACACGGCTGCGCTCGCCTTCGACGACCTTCACGCCGACGCGAAGCGTGTCACCGGGGCGAAAGTCCGGGATTTCCTTGGCGAGAGCCGCGATATTCTCGGCCTCGATCTGCTGGATGAGGTTCATTCCCTCTTTTCCTTCTTCTGCCGTTGCGCACCAGAGGGCGACTGTCCCCGAACGTCCCCGTGACGCTCCCAAAGGTCCGGCCGCCTTAGCCGAGTATCGTCTTCCGCCTGACGTTGCCGCCATGCCGCGATTTTCGCATGATCCCCCGATCGCAACACTTCAGGGATCGTGCGCCCTTCCCAAAGATTGGGCCGGGTATAGTGCGGATATTCCAGGAGGCCGCTTTCGAAGCTCTCCACATCCCCACTTGAAGGCGCGCCCATTACACCGGGAAGCAGCCTTATGCAAGCGTCCAGCAGCACGATCGCCGCGGTCTCTCCGCCGGACAGAATATAGTCGCCTATCGACAGCGGAACGACAGGCCGCGCATCGAACAGACGCTCGTCCATGCCTTCAAACCGGCCGCACAGGATCGTGACGCCCGGCCCGGCCACAATGTCGCGGACAAGGGCCTGGGTGAGCGGCCGCCCTCTTGGCGTCATGGCGAACACCGGTGCGCCCGGCTGGGCCGCCATCGCGTGATCCACGGCGGCGGCGAGGATGTCCGCCCGCATCACCATGCCAGCCCCGCCGCCCGCCGGCGTGTCGTCGACGGACTTATGCTTGTCCGTGGCGAAATCGCGGATCTGGATCGGGCTGCAGGACCATTTCCCCTCGGCCAGAGCGCGTCCAGCGAGCGATACGCCCAGAGGCCCCGGAAACATCTCCGGGTAAAGCGTCAGGATTTGTGCGGCGAAAGTCATGCCCGGCGTTGTCGGTTACGCAGATGCGCTGCAACGGCTCCGCCTAGCAGGCACAGGGTGCCCATGACGAGCATGCCTATGCCCGTGGCCATCAGCAGATCGGCGAAATTGCCCGCCGGGTTGCGTAGCGCGGGAAGCACAAACAGCAGCGGTGGCGCGAGGACCATGGCGGCGCCCGACACGATCTTCAGTCCGCGATGCCATTTAATGACGTAAAGCCGCCAGCCAATGATGATGTAGGCCGCCATATAGAGCCAAGGGATAACGCCGGAAAGGCTCATCATCGGGTCCAGTTTTCTGTTCGGAGGCCGGGGATATCGGCGAAATCGGCTTCGTTGTTCGTGACCAGGGTCAGGTCGAGCGACAGGGCGTGGGCGGCGATTAGCCGGTCGAAATTGCCTCGCCGGAAGGGAAGCATAGCATAGTGGCGCGCAGCTTGTTCATCGAATGGGACGACGGCCACCTCCTCCAGAAAACCGGCCATAACATCCGGAGAAGGTGGCTTGCCACGCGCGATGCCCAAGGAAACCTCTGCGAAAGCAATTGCCGACAGGGCAAGATCGCCCTCATTGCAATCCGCGAAACGCGCTAGCACGCGCGGATGACCCGTCAACGCAAAGATGACGGCATTGGCGTCGAGCAGATAGCGCACTTAGGCCTTATCCGCCCATCCTTGCCAATCCGGATCATCCCAGACGCGCGGAGAGTCATCGTCCAGTTCACGCTCCTTGCGCGTCAGCGGCTTAAGCCAAGGCGCCTTCCCCGCGAATTTGCTGACGTCGATCTTGCGCTTAGGCGCGTCGATAGGCTCGAAGATAAATTTGCCGTGATCCTCGCGCACCATCATTTCGGCCCCTTCGTTAAGACCGAGCGCCTTGGGCAAGCGCAAGGCAAGGCTGTTGCCCGACTTGAACACCTTGGCCCGATATTCCTCGCTCATGCGCGCCTCCGTATATACGAGATGTATATACTATGCGATGAACAGAGCGTCAATCACCGCCTGCGCTTCGCCGATTTCCGCCGCCTTGATAGGCGCCATGAAACGCTTGCCGGTGGGCCGTTCGATTTCGATGATGTCGCCCGCGCCGAAATTCTCGACCGCGACGATGGAGCCAAGCGCCTCGCCCTCGCTGGAAACGCAGGGCAGCCCGATCAGGTCGACATGGTAATATTCGCCCTCGGCAAGGGGCGGCAGGGCGCTGCGGAGGACAGTAAGCGTCACGCCGCGCAGCCCCTCGGCAGCCGTGCGATCCTTGATCTCGGCAAAACGCGCCACAGCGCCGTTCGGACCGGGACGGATCGATTTGAGCGTCAACGTACCGCCCGGAATGTCAAGGCTCTTGTAGAGCTTCAGACTTTCCGGGCCATCACCGAACAGTTTGAGCCGGACATCCCCCGCCACGCCGTGCGCGCCGATAATAGCGGCAAGCGTGACAGGAGCGTCGCGCAAGGCTTAGCCCTCGGCCTTCTCGTCAGCCGGCGCTTCTTCAGCCGCGGCTTCTTCGGCGGGCGCTTCGGCAGCGGCCTCAGGCGCAGCTTCCTCAGCTACAGGCTCGGCTTCTTCAACGGCCGGAGCAGCGGCAGCTTCCGCCTCAGCCGCGGCAGCGGCCTTTGCAGCCTCCTCGGCCTCGGCCAGCTTCGTCGCGCGATCTTCGGCGCGATCCTTGGCCTTCTGACCCGGCTCAGCCTTGTTCGGGTTGTTGCGGGCGGCGCGCTCCTTGATTCCGGCGGCGTCCAGAAAGCGGGCGACGCGATCGGTCGGCTGCGCGCCAACGGCGATCCAGTGCTTCGCGCGCTCGACGTCCAGAATGATGCGCTTCTCGTCACCCTTGGCGAGCAGCGGGTTGTAGCTGCCGATACGCTCGATGAACTTGCCGTCGCGGGGCGAGCGGCTGTCGGTCACGACGATCTTGTAATAAGGGCGCTTCTTGGAGCCGCCGCGCGACAGACGAATGGAAGTTGCCATATAACCTAACCTTACCTTTCTTGAACCAATACAATATGTTGAAATCTATTTCTTCATGAATTTCTCAAAACCCGGAGGCAGGTTGGGCATGCCGCCGCCACCGGGAAGTCCCGGAAGGCCGCCGCCCATTCCACCAGCGCCCATGTCGCTGCCTCCGCCCAGAAGGCCGCCCATGCCGCCGCCTCCGAAAAGCTTGCCCAGCCCCTTCAATCCGCCCATCTTGCGAATCTTCTTCATCGCCGTTTCCATTTCCTGGTGCATCTTGAGGAGGCGGTTGACCTCCTGGACCGTGGTGCCGGACCCTTTGGCGATGCGGATTTTCCGCTTGGCGTTAATGAGCGCGGGCCGTTCCCGCTCCTTGGGCGTCATCGACCCGATCATCGCGTCGAGATGGATCAGCGTCTTGTCGTTGGCGCCGCTGGACGCCATCGCCGCCTGCGCTTTCTTGAGGCCAGGGATCATGCCCGCCAGCGCGCCAAGGCCGCCCATCCGGCGCATCTGGGCCAGTTGAGAGCGCAGGTCGTTGAGATCGAACTGCCCCTTCGCCATTTTCTTGGCGAGCTTGTCGGCTTCCTCGGCGTCGATGCTCTCCGCCGCCTTCTCGACCAGGCTGACGACGTCGCCCATGCCAAGGATGCGGTTGGCGACGCGGCCGGGGTGAAACGGCTCGATCGCGTCAAGCTTTTCGCCGACGCCCGCAAATTTAATGGGCTGGCCAGTGACAGCGCGCATCGACAGCGCCGCACCGCCGCGGGCATCGCCGTCCATACGGGTAAGCACAACGCCGGTCAGCGGCACCTGCTCTGTGAAGCTTTTGGCGACATTGACGGCATCCTGGCCGGTCAGCGAGTCGACGACGAGCAGGATTTCATGCGGATTGGCGATCTCCGCCACCGCCTTCATCTCATCCATCAGCGCCTGATCGACATGCAGGCGGCCTGCGGTGTCGAGCATGACGACGTCGAAACCCTGCAGCTTCGCGGACTGAAGCGCGCGGCGGGCGATATCGACCGGCTGCTGGCCCGGCACGATCGGCAGGGTCGCGACATCGGTCTGCGTACCAAGGACGGCAAGCTGTTCCTGCGCAGCCGGGCGCTGGACGTCGAGCGACGCCATCAGCACCTTCTTGCGGCTCTTGTCCTTAAGCCGCTTGGCGATCTTGGCCGTGCTGGTGGTCTTGCCCGAACCCTGCAGGCCGACCATCATGATGACGGCAGGCGGCGCGACATCGATCAGAAGCTCGGACGTTTCCGACCCCAGCACCTCGGTAAGCGTATCGCTGACGATCTTGACGACCTGCTGACCCGGCGTGACCGAGCGCAGGACATTGTGACCCACCGCCTGCTCGGTAGCCTTATCGACAAAGTCCCGAACGACCGGCAGGGCGACGTCCGCCTCCAGCAAGGCGATGCGCACCTCGCGCATCGCGGCGCGGACATCATCCTCCGTGAGCGCGCCGCGCCCCCGGAGTTTTTCGAATACGCCGCCCAGACGATCGCTGAGAGAGTCGAACATCAGCACCTCAAAACGCCGGAAACCCGGCAGAAATCCAAACTTTCCCCTGAACGACAAACGCGCCGGTGGGCGAAACCTCGCCAACCAGCGCCTATCCGAGGACCATATTGCGGCCCGAAGGATGATTCAGGACATCAGCGAACAGGCCGCCAATGATCCCGCGCCCATAGAGCAGACTCCTTTCCAGCGCAAGCACATCGGAAGGAAACGGGGTTTACCGCTTTTCAACCCTTCTTCGCGATAAGGAGGCTCGACAGGGCAGCGAAGAAAGACAGTGCCGGAAAATGGCTGAAAAGCGCCCCTACCTGACTGCGCATAATGATGTGCTGACCGGCGGCATTGTGCTGGCCGCCACGATCCTGTTCGTGTCGACAGGCGGCAGCGCCATTTCCGACGTGATCAAGAGCCTGGCCGGCATGGGCGCCGGGGTTGAGCAGCTTCTGACCACGGCCCTGCTGCTGAACGTAGCGCTGATCCTGTTCGGTTATCGCCGCTATCGCGACCTGAAGATCGAGGTCCGGCACCGCGCGGCAGCCGAAGAACGGGCGCAGCAACTGGCCGGCACCGATCCGCTCACCGGATTCTATAATCGCCGCAAGTTCGAGGAAGAAGGCGCGGCGCTGATCGCCCGCATGCAGATAAAGGGCAAGGCCGTCGCCCTGATGATGCTCGACCTCGACCATTTCAAGACCGTCAACGACATTCATGGCCATGCCGCAGGCGACACCATGCTGAAGGCGGTTGCAGAACGGATCACCGCGCATGTGCCGCCAGAAACCATCTCCGCCCGACTTGGGGGTGACGAGTTCGCCTGCGCCTGCGCCTTCGAACCGGGCGAACCCGGCGAGATGGAGAGTGTGGCCGACGCGCTGGTCAACGCGATCAAGGAGCCGGTCACGCACCAGAATGGCGAATTGAGCGTCAGCACTTCGCTTGGCATCGCCCGGTCGGATCGCGACGGCGATACGATGGACACATTGCTGCGCCGGGCGGACATTGCGATGTATGCGGCCAAGAATGCAGGGCGTAACCGGCATTTCTGGTTTTCCGGCACAATGGAGGATGAGCTTTTCCGCCGGAACGCTGTTGAGGCGGGAATGCGGCAGGGCATCGCAGCGGGCGAGTTCGTTCCCTATTATGAGCAGCAGGTGGACCTGAACACCGGTAAGCTGCTCGGCTTTGAAATGCTCGCCCGGTGGGAAAGCCCCGCGCTGGGCCTTGTCGCCCCAGACGATTTCATTCCGATAGCCGAGGAAACCGGCATGATCGGATCGCTGTCCTTCGCGGTGATGCGCCGCGCCTTTACGGATGCGCGAGACTGGGACCCGTCACTCACATTATCGGTCAATATCTCTCCTTCGCAGCTCCGCGATCCCTGGCTGAGCCAGAAATTGCTGAAATTGCTGACCGAGACCGGTTTCCCGCCGAGCAGGCTGGAGATCGAGATTACCGAAACCTCGCTTTACGACAATCTGGGCCTGGCCCAGACGATCATTGCGAGCCTGAAAAATCAGGGTATTCGCGTGGCGCTCGACGATTTCGGTACGGGGTACAGTTCGCTCGCCCATCTGCGCGCCCTGCCCTTCGACCGGATCAAGATCGACCGCAGCTTCGTCACATCGATGATGGGTAATGCCGAGAGCGCCGCTATCGTGCAGGCGATCACCCGGCTGGGGGACAGCCTTGGCCTGCCGGTCACCGCCGAGGGCATAGAGAGCAAGGATATCGAGCAGCGGCTGCTTTCGCTTGGCCTTGCAAAGGGACAGGGCTGGCATTTCGGCAAGCCGATGACCGTGGAGGCGGCGCGATCGCTACTGGCCGCGCATAAGATGCTGGCGGCGGAAGAAGAAGCCCTGCCGCTGCCTGATGAGGCGGACACGGCGAAAACCGCAGCGCCCGGCCGCTGAAAACAGTGCGGCCGCTGTGGACAGCAAGGCGGCGCACCACTACATCGCGCGGCATGAACGGCCGCTTTTCCAAGATGCATGGGTTGGGCAACGACTTTGTCGTCATCGACGCGCGTGAAGCCCCCCTGCCCATGTCCGCCGGCCGCGCGCAGGCGATTGCCGACCGGCATGCCGGGATCGGGTGCGACCAGCTCATCCTGATCGAGCCATCGGACGCCGCCGACGTGCGGATGCGGATATTCAATGCGGACGGCAGCGAGGTAGAGGCGTGCGGCAACGCCACGCGGTGCATCCCGCTGTTCCTTGGGCAGGATGTCCTGATCGAAACAAAGGCGGGATTGCTCAACGCTCGTCTGGCCGAAGGTGGCGCGGTGGTCGATATGGGCCAGCCGCATTTCGAATGGGACCGGATACCGCTGGCCTATGCGATGGACACGCTGACCATGCCGGTCGGGTGGGAGCATCTGGACGCGCCCTCCGCCGTCAATATCGGCAATCCGCATGTCGTCTTTTTCGGCGGCGCGATAGAAATGGACGAAGCGGCGCGGCTGGGCGCGATGATCGAGACCGACCCGATTTTCCCGGAGCGGGTCAATGTCAATTTCGCGCAAATCCTCTCCCCCTCGCATATCCGCCTGATCGTGTGGGAGCGCGGCGCCGGGTTGACGCGGGCCTGCGGCACCGGCGCATGCGCGACGGCGGTCGCGGCGATCCGCCGGGGGCTGGCCAAGGGGCCGGTGACGGTATCGCTGCCGGGCGGCGACCTGATGATCGACTGGACGCCGGGCGGATCGATCCTGATGACCGGTCCCGCCACCCATGTCTTTGACGGCGAGGCCGACTGGGAGCGGTTCTAGGCGTGGCCGGGCCGGACCTCATCACGCTGGGCTGCCGCCTCAACATCGCCGAAAGCGAGGCGATACGCACGCTTGCCAAGGATCAGGACGATCTGGTCATCATCAATAGCTGCGCTGTGACGGCCGAGGCGGTGCGGCGCACGCGGCAGGCCATCCGGCGGACGCACCGGGCAAGGCCGGACGCGCGGATCGTGGTGACGGGGTGCGCGGCGCAGACCGACCCCGCCATGTTCGCGGCGATGCCGGAGGTCGCGCAGGTGCTGGGCAACCGGGAGAAGATGGAGGCCGAACATTATTTATCATCCCAGCGGAAGCTGGGATCTCCTGCCTCCGGCAGCACCCTGGCTCCTGAGATCCCAACCTTCGCTGGGATGACGGAAAAGGTAAAAGTCTCCGATATCATGGCGGTGCGAGAGACGGCGCCGCAGCTTGCCAGCGCCTTTGCCGAACATGCGCGGGCCTTTGTGGAGGTGCAGAATGGCTGCGATCACCGCTGCACTTTCTGCATCATTCCCTACGGCCGGGGGAACAGCCGCTCTGCGCCTGCGGGGGCCGTGAATGCGACGGTGAATGCGATGGTGTCGCAGGGTTTTCGCGAGATCGTGCTGACCGGCGTGGACGTCACATCCTACGGACCAGATTTGCCCGGAAATCAAAAACTTGGAACCCTTATCCAACGGATTTTCCAACAGGTTCCCAACCTGCCCCGGCTGCGCCTTTCCTCGATCGACAGCGTTGAGATTGACGACACGCTTTTCGACCTGATCTGCAACGAGCCGCGGCTGATGCCGCACCTGCACCTTTCACTGCAGTCGGGCGACGACATGATCCTGAAACGGATGAAGCGCCGCCACAGCCGCGCCGACGCCATCCGCATCGTCGAGACGATCAAGGCGAAGCGGCCGGAGGTGACGATCGGCGCGGACATCATCGCCGGTTTCCCTACCGAAACGGAGGCGATGTTCGAGAACAGCCTGAAGCTAGTCGAGGAATGCGATATCGTCCACGGCCATATCTTCCCCTATTCGCCACGGGAAGGGACGCCCGCCGCGCGCATGCCGCAGGTGGAGCACGCCGCCATCAAGGACCGCGCGAAAAGACTGCGCCTTGCCTGCGAGGCGCGGCGCGAGACGTGGCTGAAAAGCCTGATCGGATCGACGCAGAGCGTGCTGGTGGAGCGCGACGGGCTGAACGGCCATGCGGAGAATTTCGCGCCGGTGCGCTTCCGGTCCCCCATGCGCCCTGCCGAAATCCACAAAGCGGCCATCGTGGCGCTTGAGAATGGCGTGCTGATCGCGCAAGAGGCGGCATGAGTTCCACACCATCCTGGCGCGAACGGCTGTTCGGCGGCCTGAAACGCACGTCGGACCGGCTCGGCGACAATCTGACCGGCCTTTTCACCAAGGCGGCGCTCGACGACCAGACGCTCGACGAGATCGAGGAGGCGCTGATCGTCAGCGACCTTGGACCCGCCATGGCCGTGCGCATCCGCGAGCGGCTGGCCGAGGGCAGGTTCAACAAGGAACTGACCGAGGAATATCTGCGCGAGATCATCGCGGAGGAGATTGAGAAGGTCCTGGCCCCGGTTGCGCGGGAGTTGGAGATCGAGGCATTCCCGCGGCCCCAGGTCATCCTGGTGATCGGCGTCAACGGATCGGGCAAGACGACCACCATCGCCAAGCTCGCCAACCTGTTCCTGGAGCAGGATTATGGCGTGATGCTGGCGGCGGGCGACACGTTCCGCGCCGCCGCCATCGGGCAGCTCAAGATATGGGCCGAGCGGCTGGGCGTGCCGATCGTATCGGGCAAGGAAGGCGGCGACGCGGCGGGCGTGGTGTTCGAGGCCGTGAAGCAGGCGACCGAGACCGGCATCGACGTGCTGATCGTCGACACGGCCGGGCGGCTGCAGAACAAACGCGAGCTGATGGACGAGCTGGACAAGATCCGGCGCGTGCTGGGCCGCCTCAACCCGGCAGCGCCACATGACGTGGTGCTGGTGCTGGACGCCACCACCGGCCAGAATGCGCTGAGCCAGATCGAAGTGTTTCAGGATGTGGCGAAGGTCACCGGCCTGGTCATGACCAAGCTGGACGGCACGGCGCGCGGCGGCATATTGGTGGCGGCGGCGGAGAAATACCGCCTGCCCATCCATGCCATCGGCGTCGGCGAGAAGATCGAGGACCTGCGGCCTTTCGATCCCGGCGACATGGCGAAGGCGATAGCGGGGACGGCCTATGCGCGGTGAATATGGTTATTCCCGCCAGCCTTTAGGGAGGGTGATCATTCAACCTCCGTTCGGGCTGAGCTTATCGAAGCCTTCGCCTGAGCGCAGCGAAGGCTTCACTTCGTTCAGCCGCCCCTTCGACTTCGCTCAGGGCGAACGGAGATAATATGATCGATCCTACGCCACAGTCATCAGCGTCCGCTTCCACAAAACCCGCCCATTCCGGCACGCTGAGCCTGGCGCTCGATTTCGGGCCTTTGCTGGTGTTCTTCGTCGCCTACAAGATGCTGGGCGTCATCATGGGCACGGCCGCATTCATGGCGGCCATCGCGCTGGCCGTGATCGTGTCGATCTGGAAGCTTGGCCGGGTCTCGCCGATGCTTTGGCTGTCTGCGGTCCTCGTCCTGTTCTTCGGGTCGCTCACCATTTATTTCCATGACGAGCGGTTCATCCAGATCAAGCCGACGATCATCTACAGCTTCTTCGCGCTGATGCTGTTTGCGGGGCTGCTGCGCGGCAAGCCGCTGCTGAAATATCTCCTGCAGGCAGCCTATGATGGATTGTCCGAGGAGGGATGGAAAAAGCTGTCGCGCAACTGGGCCTACTTCTTCGTCTTTATGGCGGCACTGAATGAAGCGATGCGGGCGACGCTAAGCTTCGATACATGGCTGTCGCTGAAAGTATGGGGTGTGACGGCGATATCCTTCATATTCGCGGCGTCCAACATCCCGATGCTGATGCGGCACGGCATGAATATTGGCGAGAAGGTGGACACCGATGAGGTCGGGGGCACCGCGCCGCCGCAGGGGTGACGAGAGCCGATCCCAGATAGCGGAAACATTTCCTATCCATATCAATACCCTATCATTTACCCACAGGCAGGCGCGCGAAAGCGGGAACTTTTCGCTGTCAGAACGATTGATCCGCCCAAGGCGCGTGGGGTCCCTGCTTCACAGGCGACGGGTGCTGGGTGGATGATTTCCCGCCTGCCAAGTCCCCTTCTCCATCCGTCTTACGGCCGCCACGGCTGGGCAAAATTGGATTGTTACGGTCGCGTTGCTGGGATTGAGACTGCCGGTCACACACAGGTTCATCACACAAAAGGAGAGTTCAATGTTCCTATCGCTCAAAAAAGTCGCACCGGTCGCTGTGATCCTCATCGGGTCCGTTGGACTGAGTGGCTGCGCAACCAAGGGATATGTGAACGAGCAGATCGCCACGGTTAACCAGCGCATCGACGCGCTCGACACCCGTCTGCAGGGCACGGACGCCACGGCGAAGCAGGCTCTGGCCGAAGCGCAGTCCGCATCCGGCCAGGCCCAGCAGAATTCGGCCCGTCTGGACCAGCTCAATTCCCGCGTAGACGGCGTTGAGCAGCAGCTTCAGCAGAAGCGGAAACCGCGCAACTGATGCCATCGGCCAATAATCCGATACACATCAACAGTCCTTTCCACCGGTCAGGGGATCATTCGGACTCGTGAATCGATGATCTCTGCCCGGTGGGCGCTTGTTGGACTTACCCTGTTCACGCCTGTTTCGATGCAGGCGGCGAACGCCGTTCGTGCGCCGTCAGCCGCCGCAGCCAAACCGGCTGCGAAAAAGGCTGCGGCCACGAATAAGGCTCCGGCGAAAAAACCTCCCGCGAAAAAGGCCGCTCCGAAAAGGCAGGCTGCTGCGGCGCCGGCTGCCGTGAAGGCCGAGCCGTTCGTACCCGATGTCGCGCCATCGGATGCGGTGCTTCGCGTGTCCGACTGGGTTGCCCAGTCCAAGGACAACGGCCCCCTTCCCTACGCCATCATCGACAAGAATGCGGCCCGGCTCTACCTGTTCAACTCGAAGGGCGAGATGCGGGGCGACGCCGCCATATTGCTGGGCATCGCTGCCGGCGACGATGCGTCGCCCGGCGTTGGCGGCAAGACGCTCGCGGCGTTGGGACCAGCGGAGAAAACAACGCCAGCGGGCCGCTTCATTGCCAAATATGGCGTCGCCGCCGGGGGCGTGAAGGTGCTCTGGGTCGATTACAGCACCTCGGTCGCCATCCATCCGCTGGTGAAGGGCACCAAGGCGGAACGGCGGGCGGAGCGGCTCTATTCGCCCGAAACCGACGACAACCGGATCAGCTTCGGATGCATCAACGTGCCGCCGACATTCTATGCCCAGAAGGTCCGGCCGTTTTTCCGGCGAAAGGGCGGCGTCGTCTATATCCTGCCCGACACCAAGACGATGGAGGATGTGTTTCCCCGCCTGCACGTCTTTCCCTTTGTAAGCCGGGCCAATCCCGCCGCGCCCGCGGCGCAGGAGGCTTCCGCTCCATCGGTTCAGCCCTAGGCCACCGCCTGACCCTAAGTTGCGCCTGGCCCTGAGCTACGCCTGAGGCGTGTAGCCGAAAGCCTCCCGCGCGAGCTTCACCACCTCCGGGTCGGCATCCGGCATATCCGTCGGCACAAGCTTTTCCAGCGTTTCGGCGACATAGGTCAGCGCCTCTATCCGCGCGGCCTTGCGATGGTTGCCGTCAATCACCTTCCACGGCGCCCAGCGGGTGTCGGTATGCTTGAACATGGATTTCAGCGCATCGAGATAGTCCGCGCGACGCGACCGGTTGCGGTAATCGTCCTTGCCAGTCTTCCACCGCTTCCACGGAGTGTCGAGGCGTTCGGCAAGCTGCTTGTCCTGCACTTCCTGCGTCACATGGACAAACAGCTTTACGAGGTTGGTGCCCGCATCGATCTGCTGCGCCTCGAACGCGTTGATCTCGTCATAGGCGCGCTTCCATTCCTTCTCGGAACAGAAGCCTTCGACGCGCTCGACCAGAACGCGGCCGTACCAGCTCCGGTCGAACACGGCGATGTCCTGCCCGGCGGGCAGCTTCGTCCAGAAGCGCCAGAGGAAATGGTGATCCAGTTCCTCCTTGGTCGGGGCGGAGATCGGCCACACGTCATAATAGCGCGGGTCCCAGTCAGCGGTCATCCGCTTGATGATGCCGCCCTTGCCCGCCGCGTCCCAGCCTTCGAACAGGATGACGCTGCGCTTGTTGTGGACGATGTGCGCCACCTGGAGCTTGGCGAGGCGCTCCTGAAGCGCGGCAAGATCGGCGTCGTAATCACCGTGATATTTCCTGCCGTCTTCATAATCTTCAAGCTTGATGGTCATCCGGTTCCAGTTCCCCGTTCGGGCTGAGCGAAGTCGAAGCCCTCTACTGAGCGACAGCGAAGTGCCTCACTATGTTCGGCTGAGCCCTTCGACAAGCTCAGGGCGAACGGAGGTAGGTTAACCTTTCGATGGCTCCACGACGCGCATGTGCAGTTCGCGGAGCTGCTTGTGTTCGGCCGGAGACGGCGCGCCCATCAGCAGGTCTTCGGCGCGCTGGTTCATCGGGAACAGCGTCACTTCACGCAGGTTCTGCGCGCCGCAGAGCAGCATGACGATGCGATCGACGCCAGCGGCCATGCCGCCATGCGGCGGGGCGCCATATTGGAATGCGCGGTAAAGGCCGCCGAAGCGCTCCTCCACATCCGCCTTGCTGAGACCGACAAGTTCGAACGCCTTGACCATCAGTTCGGGCGACTGGTTGCGGATGGAGCCTGACGCGATCTCAAAGCCGTTGCAGACCATGTCATATTGGAACGCCTTGATCGCAACGGGATCGGTCCCGTTCAGCGCATCCATGCCCCCCTGCGGCATCGAGAAGGGGTTGTGGGCGAAGTCCAGCTTCTTCTCATCCTCATCCCATTCATAGAAGGGGAAATCGACGATCCAGCACAGGTCGAACCGGTCCTTGTCGATCAGGTCGAGCTGCTCGCCGACGCGGATGCGGGCAAGACCAGCAAGCTTGGCCGCCTGCCCTTCCTTGCCGGCGGCGAAGAACACGCCGTCATTGGGGCCAAGGCCAAGCGCCGCGATCAGCTTCGCCGTGGCCTCCTCGCCATGATTCTTGGCGATGGGGCCGCCGGGGACGCCATCCTTGATGTTGATATAGCCAAGGCCGGAATAGCCCTCACCCCGCGCCCAGTTGTTCATGTCGTCGAAGAATTTGCGGCTGCCCGCGCCCGCGCCGGGTGCCGGGATCGCGCGGATGACACTGCCGCTTTCCACGAGGCTCGCGAAGATGCCGAAGCCGGAGCCGTGGAAATGGTCGGTCACGTCGACAATCTCTATGGGGTTGCGCAGATCGGGCTTGTCGCTGCCATATTTCAGCAGCGCCTCGGCATAGGGGATGCGCGGGAAGCTGCCAGCCGGGGTCACGGGCTTGCCATCGGCGAACGCTTCGAACACCTGGGCGATCACCGGCTCCATCGTGTTCCAGACGTCTTCCTGCGTGACGAAGCTCATTTCCAGGTCAAGCTGGTAGAATTCGCCCGGCAGGCGGTCTGCGCGCGGGTCCTCGTCGCGGAAGCAGGGGGCGATCTGGAAATAGCGGTCGAAACCCGCGACCATCAGCAATTGCTTATATTGCTGCGGCGCCTGCGGCAGAGCGTAGAATTTGCCCGGATGGATGCGGCTGGGCACCAGGAAATCGCGCGCGCCCTCCGGCGAGGAGGCGGTGAGGATCGGCGTCGAATATTCGGTAAAGCCCTGCCCTTCCATGCGACGGCGCATGTCGGAGATGATCTGCGTGCGCTTGACGATATTGGCGTGGAGGGTTTCCCGGCGCAGATCGAGGAAGCGATAGCGCAAGCGGATATCCTCCGGATATTCCTGCTCGCCCGCAACCGGCAGCGGCAGGTCGGCGGCGGCGGAAAGGACCACGGCGTCGTCGGCGCGGATTTCGATCTCGCCGGTGGGAAGGTTGGGGTTCACCGCCTCCTTCGCGCGGGCGACGACGCGGCCGGTGATCGTCACGACGCTTTCGGCGCGGAGGGATTCGATGACCTTGAATACGGGGCCGTCCACCTCCGTCACGATCTGCACCATGCCATAATGATCGCGCAGGTCGATGAATACGAGATCGCCATGATCGCGCTTGCGATGCACCCAGCCGGAGACGCGGACGGTCTCACCGACATTGGCGGTCCGCAGTTCAGCGCATTTATGGGTGCGATAGGCGTGCATGGCGTTCTGTTCTTCCAAACTGCATTTTACGGATAGGACAATCCCCGCTGGCGGGTTATGGGCATCAGGGTCTGCAACGACCAGCCCGCCGGGGAGCGGGCCAGCCCATAATAAGATCGAAGTCCATATGCAAATTCATCCGCTGATTACCGACAGCAAGACACTCGCCGAATTCTGCGCCCGCATCGCCAAGAGCCCCTATATCGCCGTGGACACGGAGTTCATGCGCGAAAACAGCTACTGGCCGGAGCTTTGCCTGGTGCAGGTCGCCGACGCCAATGAGGCCGCCGCGATCGACCCAAAGGCGCCGGGGCTGGACATGGGGCCGCTGCTCGACCTGCTGGTCGATAATGAGGATGTGCTCAAGGTCTTTCATGCCGGCGGGCAGGACATAGAGATTGTCCACAACCTGACCGGCAAGACGCCGCACCCGATGTTCGACACGCAGATCGCGGCGATGGCGCTCGGCCTTGGCGAGCAGATCGGTTACGGCAATCTGGTCGAGGCGTGGCTGGGCATCACGCTGGACAAGGGCGCGCGCTTCACCGACTGGGCGCGGCGGCCGCTGGACAAGCGACAGATCGACTATGCGATCGGCGACGTCACCTATTTGATCCAGATGTTCCCGGTGATGCTGGAAAAGCTGCGCAGTACGGGGCGCGGCGACTGGCTGGACCAGGAGATGGAGCGGATCAGCGATCCGGAAAATTACATCAACCGGCCGGGCGACGCATGGAAGCGGGTCCGCATATCCAGCCGCAAGCCCGATGTGCTGGGCCGGTTGAAGGCGCTGGCCGCGTGGCGCGAGCAGGAGGCGCAGGACAAGAACTTGCCGCGCGGGCGAATCGTCAAGGATGAGACGCTGGCGGACATCGCGTCCCACCCGCCCCGGTCGCAGGACGATCTAGGCAAGGTCCGGGGGCTGTCCGCCGCGTGGCGGGGCAATGATATCGGCGCGCGGATGATGGCGGCTCTGGCCGGTCATGCGCCGCTGTCCAAGGATGAGTTGCCTGAACGCGACCCCAAAAAGCCCGCGCTGGGCAAGGATGGGGCGCTGGTGGCGGATTTGCTCAAGCTGCTGCTGAAAATCCGGTCGCGGGACATCAATGTCGCAGCGCGGCTGCTGGCGCGATCCGACGATCTGGATGCGCTGGCGGCGGGCGTGCGGGACAATCTGCCGATCCTGGAGGGCTGGCGTTACGAACAATTTGGGCGGGACGCGGTTGATCTGGTAGAAGGCCGCATGGCGTTCGCGGTGCGCAACGGGCGGTTGCGGATGACCAGAACGGCAGTGGATGGAACGGAGGCCAAGGCATGAGAGCGATTGCATTGATCGGCATGGCGCTGGCGATGCTGCCCCTGGCGGCTTGTGCAACCACGGGCGAGGGCGGCGCGCCCGGCGCCCCTCCCCCCGCGGCGAGCGGCGAATGCAAGAATGACGGGCTGGAAGCCTTTACCGGCAAAACGGCGACGGCGGAGCTGGGCGCGGAAATGCTGAAGGTTTCCGGCGCAAAGACCTTGCGCTGGGGCGGCCCCGGAACCGCAATGACGATGGACTTCCGGCCGGACCGGCTGACCGTGAGTTATGACGAGAAGATGGCGATCACTTCGGCGCGTTGCGGGTGACGTCAATCGTTGGAGATATGCAGCCGCATTGACCCATCGGCATCGACGCTGACACGCAACCCGTCATAGTCATCAATCCCCGGATGCGCCGTTTCCAGCGGGTGCATATGGGTCGCGCGGATCACCAGGACGGATGCGCCGGCCTGCTCACCTGCGCTTATGCCCGCGGGCGCGTCCTCAAAGACCAGGCAGTCCGACGCATCAAAGCCCAAAGTCTGCGCCGCAAGGCGATAACAGTCCGGATGGGGCTTTCCGTTTGTGACATCATCGGCGGTGATCAGCACGGCGGGCGCTGGCAGGCCGACAGCTTCCAGCCGCCTGCGCGCCAGTGCGCGCGGCGCGGAAGTGACGATTCCCCACCGATTTTCCGGAAGCGAGGACAGGAACGCCTCTGCTCCAGCGATTTGCGCGATGCCGTCGATATCCTCAATCTCGGCGAGGGTCACTTTCGACGCCTCCGCCTCGGCATCGAAGCCTGGCGGGACCCAGCGGCGAACCGTATCGATGGCGCGCACGCCATGAATCGTCGGCAGGAAAGCGTCGATATCCAGACCATGGCCGCTGGCCCACCGCGCCCATACCCTTTCGGCTGCGATGACGGAACTCAGCAGCGTTCCATCCATGTCAAAGAGAAACGCAGAAAAAGCGCGCCCGCCGGACAATATTGCACGATCCATGTGCTGGCGGCCCTTAATCGACGAGCATCTGATATCTGAGACCCATCCCCTGACCAAGCTGGCGCAGGCGGCGTTCCACAGCCTCTCCGTAGAGGTCGGCATGGCGTTCGGGCAGGACGAGGGACAGCATGTCTCCTTCCGCCTCCAGCCGTCCGGCAAGCAATGGCCCTTCGACACCGCCGGAGAGGCGTTGTCCAACGCGGATCGCCAAGCCCCACAGGGCGGCGCGGCGCAGTGCCTCCGCATTGGCGAGGCCCTCCACCTCGGCAGGGACGGTCGTGCCGCCGCCGAAATTGCTGTGCAGAGCCTGGGCGAGCATCGCCCGCCCCTCGACATCAATGCCGACCCAGTTGCCGTGCAGGGCGATCTCGACGCCGCGTTCGGAGCGGAAATCCGGGTTCGCGCGCCAGCCGACATCAGCGAGCAGGCAGGCGGTCTTGCGGATGCGCCGCCAGCGCGCACCATCTTCCAGGAACAGCGGCGCGATCCAGTCCTCGATCAGTTCGCCATGGCCGGGAAAGCGCCCCTGCGCCTCCCCCTCCGCCTGCGCGGCGACTAGCAGCGGATCAAGCGCGCGGATTTCCGGCGGCAATTCCTCGAACAACAGCCCTTCGCGCAGGCCGTAGGCGGAGACGACAAGGCTGGACGAGGCAAGCTGACGGACCATGACCGAGAGCAGCCCGGCTGCCCCCGGCAGGGTCGGGATGCGCGACCCGGTCAGCGCGGGAATGGCCTTCAGCGAGTCCCGGCCCATATGCGAGACGACGCGGGCGAGATGCTGAGCGCGCTCCGGCGGCATTTCATAATGGTGGATCACCGGCAGCGGAAAATGGGTGAGCGTCATGTCCAGCCGCGCGAGCGACCGCCACGAGCCGCCGACCATGTAGAAGGGCAGCCCCTTATGCTGGTCCGACTTCCAGCCGGCCTTGGCCAGCAGCTTCTTCACATAGCGTTCGAAGACATTATTGCCCTTCGCCCGCAATCCGGGCAGGCGCAGCACGCCAAGCGGCAGGGAAATGCGGTCATGCACCTCCCCATCCGCAATCCGCACCAGTTCCAGACTGCCGCCGCCAAGGTCGCCCACAATGCCGTTCGCGCCGGGGATGGCGGACAGCACGCCATAGCCGGAGGCGGTCCCCTCCTGCACGCCGGACAGAAGCTCAATCTCCAGCCCTAGTTCGGCGGCGCGGGACATGAATTCCGGGCCGTTCGACGCCTCCCGCACGGCAGCCGTCGCCACGCAACGGATATGGTCTATCCCCATTTCCACGCAGAGGTGGCGGAAGCGCGCAAGAGCGGTCAGGCCGCGCTCCATGGCCTGCGGTTCGATCATGCCCGTGGTGCCCAGCGACGCGCCAAGCCCGGCCATCACCTTCTCGTTAAACAGGATAAAAGGGATGCGGCGCGGGCCATCATAGACGACCAGGCGGACGCTATTCGATCCAATGTCGATGATAGCGGAACGCGCAGTCTCCAGCGCCGGGTTGGCCTTCCCGCGCTCTGCCACCGACCGGATAAGGGTCATCATGTCCATCCCCCTAGCGCCGCCGGCGCAGGGAAAGCTTTGGCACGGCATCGCTTTTCTGCAGGGCCGCGCCGCGCCCCGACAGGGACGGGTTGGTCATGAAATAGCGATGAAGATTGAAGGGCTTGTCGCCCGGCTCCAGCCGACGATAGCGGCCATCGCAATCCAGTTCCCAGCTTTGTTCATTATCGATGAGGTTGGCGACCATCACCTGATCCAGCACCTGATCATGCACGGTCGCATTCTCGATAGGCAGCATATATTCGACCCGGCGGTCGAAATTGCGCGGCATCCAGTCGGCGGAGCTGATCAGGACCTTCGCGCCATTGTTCGGCAGTTCCTTGCCATTGCCGAAGCAGGCGATGCGACTATGCTCCAGGAAGCGGCCGATGACGGACTTCACCCGGATATTTTCCGACATGCCCTGAACGCCGGGACGCAGGCAGCATATGCCGCGGATGATCAGATCAACCTGAACCCCCGCATTGCTGGCGGCGTAGAGCTTTTCGATGATGGCGGGATCGACGAGCGAGTTCATCTTGGCCCAGATGCTGCCCGGACGCCCGGCGCGCACATGGTCGATCTCCGCATCGATCAGCGCGCTCAACTGGTCACGCAGGTCGCGGGGCGACATGGTGAGCAGTTCCAGATGCTGCGGCTCGACATAGCCGGTGATATAGTTGAACAGCGCGGCGGCATCCCGCCCGATGCGCGGGTCGGCGGTGAAGAAGCTGAGGTCCGTGTAAATGCGCGCAGTGACCGGGTGATAATTGCCGGTGCCGAAATGGCAGTAAGTGCGGAACTGGTCGCTTTCACGCCGGACGACCATCGAAATCTTGGCGTGCGTCTTCCAGTCGATGAAGCCGTAGACCACCTGAACCCCGGCGCGTTCCAGGGCGCTGGCCCAGAGCAGGTTCTGCTCCTCGTCAAACCGGGCCTTCAATTCCACAACTGCGGTGACTGACTTGCCCGCCTCCGCCGCGTCGATAAGCGCGCGGATGACGGCGGATTGCTTGCCCGCGCGATAAAGCGTCTGCTTGATGGCGACGACATCCGGGTCGGCGGCCGCCTGTTTCAGAAAGGCGACGACGACGTCGAAGCTTTCATAGGGGTGATGGACGACGATATCCTTGGCGCGGATCGCCGCAAAGCAATCGCCGCCATATTCGCGGATACGCTCCGGGAAACGGGGGGCGTAGGGTTCGAACTTCAGGTCCGGCCGGTCCTCGTCGACGATTACGGACAGGTCGCCGATGCCGATGAAGCCGTCCACCTCCGCGATGACGGATTCATGCCCCTGCAGCATGTCCTGAAGCATTTCCTCGACCGCTTCGGGAATACCCTGTTCTATTTCCAGCCGGATCACCCGGCCGCGGCGGCGCCGCTTGATGGCGCTGCGGAAATAGCGGACGAGATCCTCCGCCTCCTCCTCGATTTCGATATCGCTGTCGCGGATGACCCGGAATACGCCGCTGTCCTTGACCTTGTAGCCGGGGAACAGCCGGTCGCTGAACCGGCGGATCACCGCCTCCAGCGCCATATAGCGCGCCGGGCTGCCCGGAATCCGCACGAAGCGATTGAGGGTCGCTGGGATCATCACCAGTTCACGGACCGGCTGTTTGTCCGACAGCCGCTCCAGATCGAAAACGATCGAAAGGCCCTGATTGGGGATGAAGGGAAAGGGGTGCGCAGGATCAAGCGCCTGCGGCGTCAGGATTGGGAACACCTGATTGAGAAAGTGATTTTCGAGCCAGTCGTCCGCCTTCGCGCCCATGCTGCCTGAACCGACCACGTCAATGCCCGCTGCGCCGAGGGCGGCGTGGAGCGCGTGCCAGACGAGCTGCTGCGCGCTCATCAACCGGTCGGCCTCGGCCTCTATCGCGGCAAGCTGCTGCCCCGGAGTCATGCCGTCGGCGGAGCGCAGGTCGACATCCTGAAGCTGCTGCCCCTTCAACCCGGCGACGCGGACCATGAAAAATTCATCGAGGTTCGCGCCGGAAATCGAAAGGAAACGCAGCCGTTCCAGCAAGGGATGGGCGGGATTCATCGCTTCTTCCAGCACCCGCTGGTTGAACCCCAACCAGGACAGTTCCCGATTGAAATAGCGTTCGCCGGGCAGGGTCATGCTGGCAGAGGGGTCGGCTTCGGCCACGAAAGCTCCTTATTCGGACGCCGGATCGGAATAGAGTATAGGCAGAAATCCGGCGTTTTGCAGCGTTTCCCGTGCAAATTGCACCGAAATCTTGCGGGACGATGACAGTGAAGCCGCATTGAGGCAATCGATCACCGCCGCAATCGCAGCATAGCTGCGTTCGATCCGCTTGTGCAGCCATTCCGGCAAATCGGAAGCCCATGCCGAACCGGCGCGGGTCAGGCCGCGTTCGATAAGCGCCAGGGCGAGCGCCTCATCCGGCTCCTCTATCCGCACATGCGCGGCGGCGGACAGGCGGGAGCGCAGGTCAGGCAAAGCCACGGTCCAGTGTTGCGGCGCGTGGTCGGCGATGAGGAGCAGCGGGCGCTGATCGAGCTGGGCGCGGTTCCAGGCATGGAAAAGCGGCTCGTCGCCCGCCCCCTCGGCATTGTCGATCACCTCGCCGCCGGAAATGCGGGCAAACAGACGGCCAAGCGTGGATTTGCCCGAACGTGGCGGGCCAGACAGGACACTGGTCTGCACCGGCCAGTCGCGCCACCCCTCCAGATGACGCACGGCAATCGCATTGGCGTCGCTCACCAGGAAGTCCCCGCCTCCCCCCTGGCCCGTCCAGTCGAACGGGAGGCTGATCTGGCTCATTGCCCGGCGGGCGGCGTGGCTGCGCGCCGGGTAACGCGAAGCGTGTTGCCGGAGGACTGGACCGCAAAGCCGCGCTGCTGGAGCGCTGCGCTGAGCGTATCGACCGTACCGGCAAAACTGACCTGCATTACGGAAGTGCCGCCCAGCGCCAGGCTGCTGGTCGAGGCCGAGCGCACGCCGGGGATTCCCCGGATCAGGGACTCACCCTGGCTGACGGAGGCCACATTGGGCGTGTCATATTGCAGCGTGAAGGTGGCGACTCCAGGGATAACCGTGGGCATATCGACCGTTTCGACCATTCCCTCCGTGGCATTCTCCAGCTCCAGCGAATCGGGATCGACTGGTTCCTCTATGACCAACGAGGGGTCAGGACGCAGTACGCCACTAAGCAGAGCTTGCGTGTAAAGCTGATCCACGCGCCTTGCCGCCTGATCCATCATCTCCGGCACGGCATTTTCAGAAGGCGCGCGCAGCGCGAAGGACCCGATCAGCGCATTGTCCGGGCCATAGCGCGCGGCGAATCGTCCGATGACCGGGCCGCCGGGATATTGCCGCTCCAGCCGGGCGATCGGGATCACCACATCAGCCGCGCCATATTGATCGAGCAGCACCCGCCACCAGAGGCGGCCGCGGCGGCCGGTCTGCGCGGCGTTGAGCAGCAAGGGGTCCGCCGCGACGCCGCTGACGCGCACATAGTCAATGGCGCTTTCCCCGGTGCGGAAACGCGCCCAGGCCTTCTGCCACTCATTGATGCTCTCATAGCTGACGGCCGCCCCGCCCTGCCACAAGACAGGGATGACCAGCAGCGGCGGGGACCGGATGGCCGAGCCGCTGACGCCCAGAAGCTGGCCCGTACGGGCGCGATCGAACATGACGCCAAGCGTTGCGATATAACGGGTTGGGCCAGATTGCTCATATTGAATCTCAATCCCGGACACCATCGCCTCAAGCTGCGAATCGGAGAGCACGGGAATGGACGTGCCGCCATTGGTGCGGGTCCAGAGCATGCGCCAGGCCGTGCGTTGCGCCTGCCGCCAGCCGGCATAGCGGGCGGCGTCCGCATTGGGCGCCGCGACATCGACCTTGACCCCGCTCACCTCAAAATCACCGCCGCTGGCGATGGGCGGAACGCCGCGCTCGCCCTCAATCTGGGCGACCAGAGTCGCAGCGGCGGCGAGGCCGAGCAGCAGCAGGATCGCGAGATAGAAAGGACGGATGTCTGGGCGGGTCATGAACACGGGCGCCCTTTTGACGGCATTACTATGGAAATCCAAGTCCGATTTGGCTAGGCGCCATTCATGGACCCCAAGCACAACCAGACCGAACCCTATACCTACGCCAAGGCCGGCGTTTCCATCGACGCCGGAAACGCGCTGGTCAAGGCCATCGCTCCGCTCGCCAAGGCCACCCGCCGCCCCGGCGCGGACGCAGAACTTGGTGGATTCGGCGGATTTTTCGACCTGAAGGCGGCGGGCTATGACGACCCCCTGCTGGTCGCGGCCAATGACGGGGTCGGCACCAAGCTGAAGCTGGCCATCGAGCATGACCGGCATGACGGAGTCGGCATCGACCTGGTGGCGATGTGCGCCAATGACTTGATCGTGCAGGGCGCGGAGCCGCTATTCTTCCTGGACTATTACGCCACGGGGAAGCTGGAGAGCGGTGTCGCCGAGCGGGTGATCGCGGGGATCGCGGACGGATGCCGTCAGGCGGGCTGCGCGCTGATCGGCGGCGAGACAGCGGAGATGCCGGGCATGTATGGCCCCGGAGACTATGATCTGGCCGGTTTCTGCGTCGGCGCGGTGGAGCGCGCGCAGGCGTTGACCGGATCGCGGGTGAAGGCGGGCGATGTGCTGCTGGGCTTGGGATCGTCGGGCGTGCACAGCAATGGCTTCTCGCTGGTCCGGCGGCTGGCGGCGGACAAGGGATGGAAGCTCGACCGCCCCGCCTTGTTCGACAATGAAGTGCTGCTGATCGACGCGCTGATGGCGCCGACGCGCATCTATGTGCGGTCGTTGCTGCCGCTGGTGCGGGCGGGCAAGATCAACGCATTGGCCCATATCACCGGCGGCGGACTGCTGGAGAATATCCCGCGCGTGCTGCCGGATGGGCTGCACGCCGTGGTCGACGCGGATAGCTGGGATCAGCCGCGCCTGATGGCGTTCCTGCAGGCGCAGGGGCATATCGAGCCGGAGGAAATGGCTCGCACCTTCAACTGCGGCGTCGGCATGGTGCTGGCAGTGGACGCCGCAGAGGCGGAGGATGTGCGCGCGGCGCTGATAGCGGCGGGTGAAACCGTGCACGCCATCGGCCATATCGAGGCCGGCGAAAAAGGCTGCACGGTCAAGGGATCGGTCGAGACGTGGAGCGCGATGGCGGACTGGTCAGCAACGCATCTGGGGTGAGAAAACCGTAAAGCCCCGTACCCCCCGTTCGTTTCGAGCGAAGTCGAGAAACGGGGCACGACCTGCGCAGGGTTTCTCGACTTCGCTCGAAACGAACGGATTTTGAGCCATGGCCGTCACGAAGGCAAAAGTCGCAGTCCTGATTTCCGGCCGTGGGTCCAATATGGCGGCGCTGCTCTATGCGGCCAAGGCCGCGGATTGCCCGTTCGAGATCGTGCTTGTGGCGGCGAACGACCCCGGCGCAGCGGGGCTTGTGCTGGCGGCTGCGGAGGGCGTTGCGACCTTCGCGATGAGCCACAAGGGCCTGAAACGCGCCGAGTTCGACAGGATCATCGACGCCGAGATTCGCAAGGCGGGTGCGGAATATGTCGCGCTGGCGGGCTATATGCGCCTCCTCTCCCCCGAATTTGTGGGCAAATGGGAAGGCAGGATGCTGAATATCCACCCCTCCCTCCTGCCCAAATATAAGGGGTTGGACACGCATAAGCGGGCGCTGGAGGCTGGCGACAGCCATGCGGGATGTTCAGTCCATATCGTCACCGCCGAGCTGGATGACGGCCCGGTCTTGGGGCAGACGCCCGTCGCGATCCTGCCTGGCGACACGGAGGATGCGCTGGCCGCGCGCATCCTGATCGCCGAGCATCAGCTTTATTCCCGCGTGCTGGCGGAATATGTCCAGCGGGATTCCCAGCCCGAAGCGATATTGGCGCAGGTGCGCGAGCGGGCGATGGCCCTGCCCCGCGCCGAGGAAACCCTCTCGCACGGCATGCCCTGCTTCGGGATCGAGAAGGGCAAGAAGTTCGCCTATTTCACGAAGGATCATCATGGCGACGGCATCACGGCGCTGATCGTCAAGACCACCGGCGAGGAGGAACAGGCGATGTTGATAGAGGAGGATCCCGACCTTTATTACCGCCCCGCCTATTTCGGTCCCTCGGGCTGGGTCGGCATCCGGCTTGACGGTGGAGCGACCGACTGGGATCATGTGCGCGACCGGCTGGAAACGAGCTGGCGCCTCATTGCTCCCCGGAAGCTGGCCGATGTCTTCTGATTCAACACCTCCCGACCTACCACCCACCAAACAGGCGCAGGAGCGGGCGGAAAAGGCCGAAGCGGCAGCCATACGCCGCCGCTGGATAACGCTGGGCGAAGTTCTGGCGGTGGCGGCTGTCGTAATTTCCGGCCTGACGCTGTGGAACAGTTGGTCGGAACGCGCCGACAGCCGGGCGGAAAAGGCCGCCGATGCAAAACAATCATCCGCCAAGGCGCAGATCCTTGTTTTCAGCACCAAGACATCCGTCGACGGGCGGACGCTGATCCTGACGCCCACGTCCGAGGACCAACTGATCCAGAGCCAGACCGTGCGATTCCCTTCCTCTTTCGGCGCCGATCCGGCGGAAACGACGGGCCAGTCCCGCGTCGAGGTCAGGTGGTTCGAGGTGCCGTTGAAAAAGGCGCGGGAAAATGGGGGCATGCCCGACGATAGCCGGGGTGATGAGCGCGTTCCCGTGGCCATCTCCACCCGGTTCATGGTCGACGGCGTAATCCACGACGATGTGGCGATCTATGATGTCGGCTATACCGTCCGAGGCCGCCTGCTCGGTGGGCATAATGTGACGCTGCGCGGACTATCGCTCGTGTCACGGACCAAGGAGAGCGGCTTGCAGGCCAGGCTGGATGCGCGGTGGAAGGCGATATTCCCGCAACCAGACAAGTGATCCGAGGCTTGAGCCACAGCATGCTGACTGTCCCTTGAGGCATGAGACGCCAGCCTGCGTCGGCATGACCGATGAAAAGGGCATGAAAAAAGCCGCCGGATCGCTCCGGCGGCTTTTTCGTGTCTCGCTGCGATCAAGGATCAGCCGACAATTTCTTCCGGCTTGAAGAAATAGGCGATTTCCGTCGCGGCATTCTCATCGCTGTCCGAACCGTGGACCGAGTTCGCCTCGATCGATTCGGCGTGGACCTTGCGGATCGTGCCCTCATCGGCATTCTCCGGGTTGGTCGCGCCCATGATGTCGCGGTTGCGCTTCACGGCATTCTCGCCTTCCAGAACCTGCACGACGACCGGACCGGAGATCATGAAGGCGACGAGGTCGGCGAAGAAGGGACGCTCCTTGTGCACGGCGTAGAAGCCCTCGGCCTGCTCGCGGCTCATGCGGATGCGCTTGGAGGCGACGACGCGCAGGCCCGCTTCCTCCAGCATCGCGGTGATCGCGCCGGTCAGGTTGCGGCGCGTCGCGTCGGGCTTGATGATGGAAAAGGTGCGATTGGCGGCCATTTTATTGGGAAGCTCCGGTTTCGGGAAATAAGTCGGGCCGCCCTTTAGCTGCGGGAAGGACAGGCCGCAAGACTGTTAAGCATCACCATCAGGCCGCCCTGATCCACCGCCCGCCCTCCTGACGGTGGAAACGGGCTTCAACCCCCTCCAGCTTCGAGACAATGCGCCAGTTCGCACGCGCGGCCTCAATCGTCATCGCGTCAAAGAAATAGAATGCGCGATCGAACGTCAGCGCCTCATCCCGCCACAGGCCGTCGGCCAGGGCGATATACCGCGCGCCATTGGACGGCTCCACCTTGCCGGACAGCAGGATCGGCTGGATTGAGGGATTATCGCCTTGCGCATGGCCGTGCGCAAGGAAGCTGGCGGGCTGATGCGACCAAAGCGACTGGCCGATCTCATCCAGGCGCTCCGGCTCAGCCGCGACCACGAGCAGCCGTCCCCCGCCGGCAAGGATGCGCTGCGCTATGGCGGGCAACACCTTGTCCACGGGATCACGGCTGAGCTGGTAGAAATCGGCCTGCATCGATATCTTTCCGCCGTTTGGGTTGAGCCTGTCGAAGCCCAGCCCTTCTTGAAGAAAAGTGCAGCCCTTCGACAAGCTCAGGGCGAACGGGAAGCGGTTCAATCCGAACGGAGGTTTGATTACCCCTCAAACTTGTCGGAGACGAGCTGGTCCAGCAGGCGCACGCCGAAGCCGGTTGCGCCCTTGTCCCAGGTCGATCCGGGCTTGTCCGCCCACACCATGCCGGCAATGTCGAGATGCGCCCATTTGACGCCCTCATCGACGAACCGCTTGATGAACTGGGCGGCGGTGATCGATCCGGCGCCGCGCGGCCCGACATTCTTGATGTCGGCGATGGGGCTGTCGATCAGCTTGTTGTAGGCGTCGCTCATCGGGAAACGCCACAGCGGATCGCCGGATGTCTTGCCCGCGGAAAGCAGATCATCGGCCAGACCGTCATCATTGGAGAAAAGGCCGCCATTCTGGTCGCCCAGCGAGATAATCATCGCGCCGGTCAGGGTGGCGAGATCGATCAGCACGTCCGGCGCATAGGTTTTTTGCGCCCAGGTGATCGCGTCGCAAAGGACCAGGCGGCCTTCGGCGTCGGTGTTGATCACCTCGATCGTCTGGCCGGACATGGACGTCACCACATCACCGGGCCGCTGGGCGTTGCCGTCCGGCATATTCTCGACAAGGCCGCAAATACCGACGACATGGGCCTTCGCCTTGCGCCCGGCCAGCGCCTTCAGCGTGCCCGCGACCGCGCCCGCGCCGCCCATGTCCCACTTCATATCCTCCATGCCGGCCGCAGGCTTGATGGAGATGCCGCCCGTGTCGAAGGTGACGCCCTTGCCAACGAAAACGACCGGCGTCTTTACCGCGCCGCCCGTGCCGTCCCAGCGCATCGCGAGAATGCGAGGTTTGCGCACCGATCCCTGCGCGACGCCAAGCAGCGCGCCCATGCCGAGGTCCGCCATCTGCTGTTCGTCCAGCACCGTGATTTCGATGCCGAGATCGGCCAGATGACGGCAGCGTTCAACAAAGCTTTCGGGATAGATGATGTTGGCCGGTTCAGCGACGAGTTCGCGGGTGAGCGCAACGCCGTCGGCCAGCGCAGACCGGCGCGCCCATGCGTCGGAGGCTCCGGCATCGACAGTGACCAATGTCACAGTCTCCAGCGTCGGCTTCGACTTTTCGGGGAGGCGCGTGCGGTAGGTATCCATCCGCCAACTGCGCAGCTTTGCGCCAAGCGCCAGTCGCGCGGCGCCCTCCGCCGAAACGCTGACCGGAAACTCCACGGCGGCGTGCTTGGCGCCGGACGTCAGCAATTTCGCCGAGAGCGCGCCACCCGCCTTTTCCAGATCGGCGTCGCTGCCCGAACCGGTGCCGAGCAGGACGATACGCAGCAACGCGCCGCCTTCCTCCGCGAATGTCTCAAAAGTCGATCCTGCGTCGCCCGCGAACCGCGCCGCCTTCGCTCCGGCGAGCACGGTCTGCCCCGCCGCAATGGCCAAGGATCCTGGAAGTTCCTTGGGCAGGGCGATGACCAGAGTGTCGGCGGTGGAAGGGCGTGACGGGCTGATCGTGATTTGCATGAAAGACCTCTGTTTTGCTCTTTTGAATCTGGAAGCGTGAGATAGTGCGCCTTTCCCCTTCTGGCAAAGCGCTTCAACCAATTTCGCACCCTCTTTGGGCCGCAAGGCGATTGCGGCCAGAGCCAAGCGGTGCAATAGGCGGGAAAAGCGCTCCTGGATGCCGTCACTATCGCATGATCCGCCACCACTATTCCTTTCCTCACGGCCTGGCGGCGACCGGCACGGCGATCCTGATGATGTGCGCCAGCGCGCCGCTGATCGCGCAAACCCTGAACAGCCCCGACGCGGCGCTGAGCACGCCGGACGCTCCGGTTCCGGCCAATGATGAGGAAATCGGCTTCGCCGCCGATCAACTGGAATATGACAACAACACCGATGTCGTGACGGCGACGGGCAATGTCCAGATGCTGCGCGAGGGCAACCGGCTGCGCGCCGACAAGGTGGTATGGCATCGCCAGACCGGCCAGGTCGAGGCGTCCGGAAACGTCTCCGTCATCGATGCCGAAGGCAACATCGCCTATGGCGACCAGTTGGAAGTCACAGACACGCTGAAAGACGGGATCGTCCAGAATATGCTGATCGTCCTGCAGCAGGGCGGACGGCTGGCGGCGGAGAAGGGCAACCGCACGAACGGCGTCTATTATCTGGACCATGCCGTCTATTCCGCCTGCAAGGTCGAGGATAGCGAGGGCTGTCCCAAAGAACCGACCTGGCAGATCAAGGCGGTGAAGGTCATCTACAACCCGGATCGGCAGCGCGTGACGTATCGCGGCGCGCGGATCGAGATATTCGGGCTGCCCCTGATTCCCCTGCCCGGCCTGTCCCATCCGGTCGGCGACCAGGGCGGAACGGGTCTGCTGGTTCCCTCCCTGCGCTACGACCGCGTGAACGGGGCGGAGATGTCCCTGCCCTATTATGTGAAGCTGGCGCCGAACAGCGACCTGACCATCACGCCGCATGTCTATTCCGACGCGCTGCCGATGCTGCAGGGCAATTATCGCGCCCTGCACGGCAAGGGCGCCTATCAGATCACCGGATATGCGACCTATGGATCGCGCATTCCGGCGAACGCGGCGGTAGCGCCCGATTCGCAGCGGGACTTCCGCGGATATTTCGACGCCAGCGGCAAATTTCAGCTCGACCCGGAATGGAGCATCAGCTCCTCCATCCGCGTGGCGTCCGACCGCACGTTCATGCGGCGCTACGACATCAGCCGCGAGGATCGGCTGCGCTCCACCATCCAGGCCGAGCGTATTGGCGAGGACAGCTATTTCTCCATCGCCGGATGGGCCGCGCAGACGCTGCGCACCAACGATATTCAGGGGCAGGTGCCGGTCGCCCTGCCCGTCATCGACTATCGCCTGCGGCTGGCCGATCCGGTGCTGGGCGGCCGCATCCAGTTGCAGGCGAACAGCCTGGCGATCACCCGGACCGAAGGACAGGATACACAGCGCGCCTTCGCCGGATTCCAGTGGGACCTGCGCAAGCTGACGGGCATGGGTCAGGAGATCACCTTCACCACCTATCTGCGGGGCGACGTCTATCACACCGACGAGACCGACCTGACCCGCACGGTCATCTATCGCGGCGATGAAGGCTGGCATGCGCGCGGGATCGCCGCCGCCGCAGTGGATGTGCGCTGGCCCTTCATCGGCGAGGCGTTTGGCGGCACCCAGCGGATCACGCCGCGCGTTCAGATCGTCGCTTCGCCCCATCTGGCCAATATGAAGGTGCCGAACGAGGATTCGCGCTCCGTCGATCTGGATGACAGCAATCTTTTCGCGCTCAACCGCTTCTCCGGTTACGACCGGTTCGAGGATTCGACGCGCATCACCTATGGCTTCGAATATCAGGTGGATCGCAAGGACCTGTCCCTCGATGCCGTGGTGGGGCAGAGCTATCGCCTGAACAGCCGGTCGACCATCCTGCCGGAAGGCACGGGCCTCGCATCGCGCACGTCGGACATCGTTGGCCGGACCACGGTCCGCTACAAGGATTTCATCGCGCTGACCCACCGTTACCGGGTGGACAAGGACAATCTGGCCGTCCGCCGCAACGAGATTGACGCCACTGTCGGCACCAAGAAAACCTATGTGATGGCCGGCTATTTGCGGCTCAACCGCAATGCCTCGTCCGACATAGAGGATTTGCGGGATCGCGAGGAAATCCGCCTTGGCGGCCGTCTGCAGGTCACGCGCTTCATATCGGTATTCGGCTCCACGGTCATCAACCTGACCGGGCAGAAGGAGGACCCGCTGACCAGCGCGGACGGATATGAACCGGTCCGTCACCGGCTGGGCGTCGCCTATCAGGACGACTGTCTGGAACTGGGCGTCACCTGGCGCCGCGACTATCAGGCGACGGGCGATGCAAGGCGCGGAAACAGCTTCCTGCTGCGACTCGCTTTTCGCAATCTTGGCATATAAGAGAGTAACCCTGTTCCGCGCCCACGCCTTAACGCCCGCTCAGCGCTGGTTAAGGCGATTGGCGGCAAGAGGGGCGCAGGATCTGTTGGAGAGCATTTGTTGCCGATGAAATCCGTTGTTCGTTCCACCCGGCTCATGAAGTTTCGTGCGCCGGCCGTTGCCGTGATGATGGCATGCCTTGCCTCCTCCACGATCGCCCAGACGGTCGGGGATGATGGCGACATGCCGTCCGCCGCGCTGGACCTGCCGAAGGACATGACCTTCTTCGGCAAGTCGGACCCCAATGTCCGCAAGGCCACGGCCGTCATCAATGGCACGATCATCACCGGCACGGACATCGACCAGCGCCTGGCTCTGATCGTGGCGGCCAATGGCGGCAAGGTCGCCGATGAGGAAAGAGAGCGCCTGCGCCTGCAGGTGCTGCGCAACCTGATCGACGAGACCTTGCAAATCCAGGAAGCCGCCGCCAACGACATCAAGATCGACAAGGCGGAGATCGACGACAGCTACAACCGTGTCGCCGCCAATTTCCGCCAGTCGCCGGAGCAATTCTCCGTCTATCTGCGCCAGCAGGGCAGCTCCCCGGCCAGCATCAAGCGCCAGATCGAGGGTGAGCTTGCCTGGAGCCGCCTGCTCCGCCGCAATGTGCAGCCCTTCGTCAATGTCGGCGAGGAGGAAGTGAAGTCGGTGGTTGACCGGCTGAACGCCGCCAAGGGCACCGACGAGTTCCGCATCGGCGAAATCTACCTCTCAGCCAGCCCGGAGAACGCCCAGCAAATCTCCGCCAATGCGCATAATATCATCGAGCAGATCCAGAAGGGCGGATCGTTCCAGGCCTATGCCCGCCAGTTTTCGGAAGCATCCACGGCGGCCGTTGGCGGCGATCTTGGTTGGGTGCGCCCGGCGCAGTTGCCGGACGAACTGGCGCAGGCGGCAGGCGGCATGCAGGTCGGCCAGATCGCGGGTCCTGTCCCCGTTCCCGGCGGCTTTTCGATCATCTATCTGATGGACAAGCGGCAGGTCCTGACCGCCGATCCGCGCGACGCGCTGATGAGCCTGAAACAGCTTTCGATCAATTTCGCGCCCGGCACGAGCCGAGAGCAGGCGACGACCAAAGCCAGCGCCTTTGCCAACGCGACCCAGCAGATCAAGGGTTGCGGCGCGGCGAACGACGTCGGCAGATCGCTTGGCGCGGATGTCGTCGACAATGACAATGTGAAGGTGCGCGACCTGCCGCCCCAGTTGCAGGAAATGCTCCTGAAGCTGCAGATCGGCGAAGCGACGCCGCCGTTCGGGTCCGTGGCCGAAGGCGTGCGCGTGCTGGTGCTGTGCGGCCGCGACGATCCGCAAAGCGCGGGCACGCCGTCCTTCGAACAAATTCAGGCGCAGATGGAAGACGACCGGGTGAACAAGCGCGCGCGCATCTATCTGCGCGACCTGCGCCGTGACGCGGTTATCGACTATAATTGATGGCCGCTTCGCAACCCGCGAACCCCCTTCCTCCCTTCGCGGTTTCCCTGGGCGATCCAGCCGGCGTCGGGCCGGAAATCGTCGCCAAATCCTGGATGATGCGGGACGCGCGCAGCCTGCCGCCCTTCTTTGCGGTCGGTGACGCGGCATCGATCCGTGCGGTCTGGACCGGGCCGCTGACGATCATATCCGCGCCGGAAGAAGCGGGCGCAGCCTTCAAGGACGCCCTGCCCTGCCTGCAGGTCGCGGAGGCAGGCGACATCATCCCCGGAAAACCGTCTATCGAGGGCGCGCGCACGGCGCTGCATGCGCTGGAGGCGGCCGTGGGCCTCGCGCGGTCCGGCGCGGCCGCCGGGCTGGTCACGGCCCCGGTCGGCAAGGCGCAGCTTTATGAGGTCGGCTTCACCCATCCGGGTCAGACGGAATTTGTGGCCGAGCGGTGCGGGATCGCGCGGGAAAACGCCGTGATGATGCTGGCGGGGCCATCGCTGCGGGTGGTGCCGATCACCATACATGTGGCGCTGGCCGATGTGCCGAAGGTGCTGACCACCGACCTGATCCGCAGCCGCGCCATTACGACCGCAAAGGGACTGCAGCGCAATTTCGGCATCGCCGCGCCGCGCCTTACGGTTGCGGGCCTCAATCCCCATTCCGGCGAGAATGGGACGATCGGGCGGGAGGAGATCGACATCATCATCCCCGCCATCGAGGCGCTGAAGGCGGAGGGGCTGGACATAAGCGGGCCATTCGCCGCCGATGGCCTGTTCCATGCGCGCGCGCGGGAGGGTTATGACGCGGCGCTGTGCATGTATCATGACCAGGCGCTGATCCCCATCAAGACGCTCTATTTCGACGATGGCGTGAATATCACCCTGGGCCTGCCGATCGTCCGCACCTCTCCGGACCACGGCACCGCGTTCGGCATTGCGGGGCAGAATGCCGCAAATCCCGGCGCAATGATCGCGGCGATCCGCATGGCCGCCGAGGCTGCGCGCCACCGGCTCGCCTATAACGGCTGAAGCCGTGGCCAAGCTACCGCCCCTGAGAGAAGTGATCGCCGCCCATGGCCTGCGCGCCAGCAAGGCGCTGGGGCAGAATTTCCTGCTGGACGAGCAATTGCTGGACCGGATCGCAGCCATCCCCGGCGATCTGAGCGGCAAGACAGTGTTCGAGGTCGGTCCCGGCCCCGGCGGCCTGACGCGCGCCCTGCTCCGCGCCGGGGCGAGGGTAGTGGCCGTGGAACGGGACGAGCGATGCCTGCCCGCGCTGGCGGAACTGTCCGCGGCGTTTCCCGGTATGCTGGAGGTGGTATCCGACGACGCCATGGCGGTGGACGCGCACGCGCTGGCGGGTGATGGCGCGCATATCGTGGCGAATCTACCCTATAATGTGGGAACAGCGCTGACCGTCGGCTGGCTTTCGGCCGACTGGATGCCCTGGTGGGCGTCGCTGACGCTGATGTTCCAGCAGGAGGTCGCCGAGCGCATCGTCGCGCCATCCGGCGATGGGCATTATGGCAGGCTGGCGGTGCTGGCCCAATGGCGGGCCAAGGCACGGATCGCCATGAAGGTGCACCGCAGCGCCTTCACACCCCCGCCCAAGGTCATGTCCGCCGTGGTGCATATAGAACCGGTGGAAGCGCCGGAAGATGTGGCATTCAGAACGCTGGAGAAACTAACCGCCGCGGCGTTCGGCCAGCGGCGCAAGATGTTGCGGCAAAGCCTGAAAGGACTTCCCGGCGCGCTGGAGGCGCTGGAGGTGGCAGGAATTGACCCGCAGCGGCGGGCGGAGACGGTGAGCGTGGCCGAGTTTGTCGCGGTGGCGCGGATTATGGGGACGCCTGCAACGGATCGCCCCAAAAGCTGAATGCCCTACCCCCGTTCGCTTCGGGCGCAGTCGAGAAACCAGCGCGAGGCTTCCCGGCTACGGTTGAAGCGAACGGCTATGGGTTCGATCCAACCGGAATAGATGGCAGATAATTTACGGCCGTTCGGTCGGCTGCACCGTCGGCGTCGGGGTCACATCCTTCGCGGTCAGCACGGTCGGTGGCACGCCCCGGTCGATCGCAGCGGAAAGCTGGCTCAGCGGAGCGCAACTATCCTTGCAGATGCGCTGTACGGCGGCGAGATTCTCCTTGGCCTTGGCGATCGCGCCTTTCTCTACCATCGCCTGGCCCTGCCCGGAGAGCGCCTGCACATCATTGGGGTCGAGCAGCAATGCCTCGCCATAAAGGCGGATAGCCTTGCCCTGCAGGCCCTGCGCGCGGGCAACCTGCCCAAGCGCGACATAGACGGCGCGGTTGCGTGGATCGGCGGCCAGCGCGCTTTCATAGGCGTCGTTGGCGGCATGGAGATCGCCAGCCTTCTGCGCCGCTTCGCCAGCCCGCTGCCATTCAATCGAGAGAGGGTCGATCTGCGTATCCGGCCTCTGGCTCAGGCCGACGCTCGACACGGTCGCGAGCACTGCGGCGAGGGCAAGGGAAGCAGGGGTAAAACGCATGAGCAACTCCAGAAGCGATTCTCGCGGATTCTCGTCATTTTTCGACATGATGTCTATCATGCTTTTTTCAATACCACGAAGAAGAAGCCGTCCGTGCCGTCATGGGCGGGTGTCAACAACACGCCATGGCCGCAAGACCTACCGGGCGGAATATGCTGCAAAACCGGGGTCCAGCCGGGGTGCCGGGCAATGAAGGCGTCAATCTGGCCGCTTCCTTCCTGCGTGGTCAACGCACATACGGCATAGACGAGCCGCCCGCCCGGCGCCACCAGCGGTGCGGCGAAATCCAGGATCCGGGCCTGTTCCGAGACGAGCCGTTCCAGCCTTTGCGGGGTGAGCCGCCAGCGCGCCTCCGGGTTGCGCCGCCATGTGCCGGTGCCGGAACAGGGCGCGTCCACCAGCACAATGTCCGCCGATCCCGCCAACGGAGCCAGCTTCTCGATCTCCTTGCCCTGATCGAGCAGCAGCGTTTCGATGAAGTGCGCACCCGCCCGCCCGGCGCGCTCTGGAAGGCGGGAGAGCCGGGAGCGGATGGCGTCGCAGGCGACAAGACGGCCACGCCCCTCCATCGCGGCGGCGAGGGCGAGCGTCTTGCCCCCCGCCCCGGCGCACAGGTCAATGACCGTCATGCCCGGCTGCGCCTCGCAGGCCATGGAAATGATCTGGCTTCCGGCATCCTGCACCTCGACCTGACCGGACTTCCAGGCGTCGGTCTGCTCAACCGGGAAACCTTCCGGCAGACGAAGAGCGTCCGGCAAATGGTCAAGCGGCGTCCCTTCAGGAAATTCGCCAAGGCAGTCGCCAGCCCCAGACTTCAGCGTATTGACGCGCAGGTCCAGCGGCGCACGCTCAAGCAATGCCTGTTGTTCAGCTTCAGTCAGAAGATTGGCCAATAAGGGCTTGATCCACGCTGGAACAATGGATGCTTCCGAGGCTGGATCATCCGGTTTCAAGGGGGCCGGGCCATGGGACGAGCCATCGAACAGGCGTGCGAGTTCGGGCCGTTCCCGCGCAAGCCCCGCCATCGCCGCGCGGCCATCGGCCGGACGGTCGGCCGTGCGGCGTACGGCATCATAGAGAAGATCGCGCACGGCGCGGCGATCCTTCGATCCGGCATAGCGGCGCGCCTTGAAATAGCGGGCGATCAGCGTGTCGGCCGCAGGGCCGCCGTCCCGCGCGGCGGCGATGATCTCATCCAATATATCAATGGCGGCCTGAACGCGGGCGGCGGGCGTCATCGTCTATTGCACCCGAACGGCGGTAAGGTGGCAAGCCGTCCTCTAACCCTTCCCGCGCGCGGGAAGGGAATGTGATCAGCGCGTCGGGTAATTGGGCGCTTCCCGCGTGATGGTGACGTCGTGCACATGGCTTTCGGAAAGACCGGCATTGGTGATCTGAACGAAGCGGGCGCGCTCCTGCAGGTCCTTGATCGTGCGGCTGCCGGTATAGCCCATCGCCGCCTTCACACCGCCGACAAGCTGGTGAATGACATCTGCGGCGGGGCCTTTGAACGGCACCTGCCCCTCAATTCCTTCGGGCACCAGCTTCATCTGGTCCTTGATGTCCTGCTGGAAATAACGGTCCGCAGATCCGCGCGCCATCGCGCCAACGGAACCCATGCCCCGGTAGCTCTTATAGGCGCGACCCTGATAGAGGAAGGTTTCCCCCGGAGCTTCAGCGGTTCCCGCAAGCAGCGATCCCACCATGACGCAGCCCGCGCCGGCCGCCAGCGCCTTGGCCACGTCGCCGCTGGTGCGCAGACCGCCGTCAGCGATAACGGGCACGCCGGACTTCGCGGCTTCCTCGGCCGAATCCATGATCGCGGTGAGTTGCGGGACGCCAATGCCCGCGACAACGCGCGTGGTGCAGATGGAGCCGGGGCCGATGCCGACCTTCACACAGTCCGCACCCGCATCGATCAGCGCGCGGGTCGCCTCGGCCGTGGCGACGTTTCCGGCGACGACCTGCACATGGTTGGACATCTTCTTTACGGCGCTGACGGCCGCCGAAACCATCTTCGAATGGCCATGGGCGGTGTCGATAACGATCAGGTCGCATTCCGCGTCGATCAACGCCTCGGTCCGCTCCAGCCCCTTGTCGCCGACGGTCGTAGCGGCGGCTACGCGCAGGCGGCCAGCGGCGTCCTTGGTTGCCTGCGGGTAATTGACCGCCTTTTCCATATCCTTGACCGTGATCAGGCCAATGCAGCGATAGGCTTCATCGACCACCAGAAGCTTCTCGATACGGCGCTGGTGAAGCATCCGCTTGGCTTCCTCCTGGCTGACGCCCGCGGGCACCACGGCCAGATTTTCCTTCGTCATCAACTCGCTGACAGGCTGCGCGGGATTTTCCGCAAAGCGGGTGTCACGATGGGTGAGGATGCCAACCAGCTTGCCCGAATTTTCGACCACGGGAATGCCGGAGATGCGGTTGCGGGACATCAGCATCTGGGCGTCGGCGAGGGTCGCGTCCGGGGTAATGGTGATGGGATTGACCACCATGCCGCTTTCGTAGCGCTTCACCGCCCGCACCGCTGCTGCCTGCTCCTCGACCGACAGGTTGCGGTGAAGGACGCCGAGGCCGCCGAGTTGCGCCATGACGATCGCCATGTCCGCCTCTGTCACCGTATCCATTGCAGAGGAGAGAATGGGGATGTTGAGGCGGATCGCCTTCGTCACCTGTGTCCCGGTATCGGCCTGGCTGGGCAGCACATCGGATTCGGCCGGCTGGAGCAGGACGTCATCGAATGTGAGGCCGAGGCGGATATCCATAGGGTGTGCCACTTTCTGATGCGCGATGGGGGAATCGTGGCGGCCCATGTAACCATTTGCCCGCCCCACGGCTAGGGTGGATCGACATTCAATCCACGCAGACCGGCCAAGTCCCTGCGCCGGTCCCGCCGACTAGGGGTTTGGAGGCTCGGATTCGCCGGAAATGGCGGGCGCGGCCGGTTCGGCGGGCGGCAGGACCGGCTGCACAAGCGGCCCTGTGCCGGAGGTGACGCCATCCGGCGCGGACATGGCCGGGCGAATGCCGCGCAGTTCATCAATCTCCGCCTGACGGCTCCGCAGATAATTGTCGCGGGACGCCGCATAAGGATCGTCGGACTCCTCGCGAATCCGGCGCAGTTCCGCGTCAAACTCGACGCGATAGTCGATCGTGCCGACCAGCGCGGAGGGGATGGAATAATAGGGCTGATTAAAGGGTTTGCCGATCGCCACCGGCAGCACCAGCTTGTCCAGCGTCAGGCCGATCAGGTCGCGGACCGTGGTTGGCCCGATCAGCGGCAGATACAGGAAAGCCCCTGTCTTGATGCCGTAATAGCCCATGCTGTTCGCAAATCCGTTCCGGCGCAGGGGCAGGTTGAACGGTCGCCGTTTCGCCATGTCGAACAGGCCAGCCCCGCCGATGGTCGTATTGATCGCAAAACGGCCAAGGGTTTCCACCGCCTTGCCCGGCTTGATCTGCAAAAGGAAGTTCAGGAAAACGATCGGCTCTGCAAGATTGTTGAAGAAATTGCGAATGCCGCTGCGGACGGGAGCAGGCAGCGCATCCCGGTACGCCATCGCTGCGGGAGCCACGATGGCCTTGTCGACATCCTGCGTGATCTCATAGGATTGGGCGTTGAAAGACTCCAGTGGATCGCCAGGCGTCGGTTCATGACGCCTGCCTTGCACGACAATCTCATTCTGTTCCATGTCGCTATCGGACGCCAGCGCCATGCTTTCGGCTGGAACAGCCATCTCGCTGACAGCCAAGGCCCCCGCCCCCGGCGCAAAACCGGACAGCGCTTCATCTTCATACAGGCTTTCGACCGAGACCATCGGCAGCACAGGCGCGAGCAGCGGACTATCGGCCGAATTGAGCTGCGCCCCAGCCAGCAGCATAGCCGTCGTAAATACCAGAATGCTCAATCGCGTCTCATTTCACCAATTGGGTCTTTTCAGTCTTTCGGAAGGAAACGGGCGATCCACGGGCTACCGCCCGGCCAAGCGACGCCGGGAACGACAGCGGTCAGTGGATTCAGGCCCCCATTCTCCCCTCGCACCGTGCTGGACGGCGCATCCCATTCTCTTCGTCACCCCCACGCCGTCGGGAGCCATCTCAAAGCCTTACCCGACTCCGCACGTCCCCAGTTCCGGCGGTCCGAGCTTAGACGAAGGACTCCATCAGCCATATGGCGGCGTAAGCGCGGCGACGGCGATTTTGTGCTGAATCGGCACGCCATCCTATGGCTCCGCAACCAGCGCCGTGCCATATGCGGCAATTCCGCGTCACCGGAGAGGAAGTCCATGTCCCTGTCACTTTATGACGTCAGCGTGCCCGTATTTGTCCGGTCCCTGGGGAATCTAGCCGCCATATTGGAAAAGAGCCGCGCCTTCGCCGATGCGCAGGGCATCAGCCATACCGAATTGCTCGACGCCCGGCTGTTCGACGACATGGCCCCGCTGACCGCCCAGATCCAGCGCGCCAGCGACACAGCCCGTTTTACCGCCGCAAGGGTTGGGCAAGTGGAAATGGCCCCGATCGCTGATGATGAGACAAGTTTCGATGACCTGCAGGCCCGGATCGCCGCGACCATCGCCGCGTTAAAGGCCGTACCGGCGACATGCATGGATGGAAGGGAAGATGCCGAGGTCATCCTGAAGACTCCCAAGAAGGACGTCAGCTTCACCGGCAAGACCTATGTCCTGAACTTCGCGGTGCCGAATTTCTTCTTCCACGTCACCACGGCCTACGACATCCTGCGTTACAGGGGCGTTCCGGTCGGAAAGCTTGATTTCCTGGGCGGCATCTGACGGCAAGAAGAAAGGGCGGAGGAGCACCCCCGCCCTTTCGTGAAAATCGGCCGTCATGCCGATCAGGGTACAGCATTCTTTCAAGCCCAAGGGGGGGGCTTCAAAGAATCCCGGTTTTCACCGGGATGACGGCCACGCGCGCGCTCTATCCCACAAAAGCGCGCTCGATCACATAATGTCCCGGGGCCGCGTTCGACCCCTCCACGAAGCCGAGGCCATCGAGATAATGGCCAAGGTCCTTGATCATCGCCATGCTGCCGCACATCATGACCCGGTCGGTCGCCGGATCGAAATGCTGCGGCCCGGTGGTGCGGCCGCCGAACAGGCGTCCATCATCGATCAGCGCATCGATGCGGCCATTGGTGTGGAACGGCTGGCGCGTGACGGTCGGCAGATATTCAAACTGCAGCAGCGCCTGATCCTGACAGAGAGGATCGCCGGCAAGCTGGCTTTCGAGCAGTTCGCGGAACGCCAGGTCGCTGACCTGACGCACGCAATGGACCAGGATGATCTGGCCGAACTGTTCGTAGATATCCGGGTCGCGCGCAAGGCTGAGGAACGGCGCAAGCCCGGTGCCGGTTGACAACATGAACAGCCGGTTGCCCGGCAGCAGTGCGTCCGTAACCAGCGTTCCGGTCGGCTTACGGCCAAGGAAAAGCTGATCGCCGGGCTGGATTTTCTGCAGGCGGGAGGTCAGCGGGCCATCAGGCACCTTGATCGACAGAAATTCCAGCTCCTCGGCGTAAGCGGGGCTGGCGATCGAATAGGCGCGCAGCAGCGGCCGGCCATCTCCCGGAAGGCCGATCATCACAAATTCGCCGGACCGGAAGCGGAAGCTTGCCGGACGGGTGATGGTGAAGCTGAACAGATGCTCGTTCCAGTGCGTGACGGAACGGACCTCCTCAACGGTCAGAGTTGCAGATGGCGCCAGCATCGCGACTTCCTGCGCCCGGTCGCTCATGGTTTTCCTCCAGTGGGCAATGTCAATGGCGCGGGGGCATGGGGGAGAAATGCGACTTCTGCAAGATCGATTGCGAGGGCGGACATCGCGGCGGACAGCGGGTTGACCCATTGTGGTTCAACGGTCAGGGCCAGAGTATTGCGCAGATCGGTCTCGTCATTCTGCCGCATGCGCGACAATATGCCGAGCAGCAGCGCCTCCGCCTCGTGCACGCGGGGGCAGGTCAGCGGCCCAAAACCCATATTGTTCAGCGCATGCCGGTTGAGGATCAGCATCGTCATGTTGAAATGCGGCAGCGCCTCCGCCAGCCCATGGCGCTCAAAAGCCGACGCTATATCCGTGGAGGGACAGCGGCGCTGACCGATCGCGCGCACCCAGAATCGCACCGACCACAACAGGAAGCGCCCGCCCTCATCAAGCTCGCTGACCTGCCTGTCGATGAAATCATACATGCCGCGCGCCCTTTCACCCGCATTGGTAGCCGCCCAATATTGCGACTGACTTGCAATAGCGGATAAATGCTCCACGGACGCGCGTCAATCCGAAAGGAGTTTCGACATGCGATAATCCCGTCAAGCGCCGATATGCGGGCCTTTTCCACAAGCTTCGGTTGGACGGCGATGGCGCATCATGGCCTGGAAACGCGCCATTTTGGTCCCGAACGCGGGCAAGCCAATTGTAAGGCCCAGCCGGATTCGCTAAAATTGCCCATAACGTCGTTTTTCTTCGGGCGATTTTCAGCCTTATGGCCACTGAACGCTTTCGAGGGCTGATCACTATCCAGCATGCCATCGGTGAGGCGCGCGGCGACCTCAAAACCGTCATGCAGGCAATCGTCCAGGAAAGCTCCGTCATGCCGCAATCCAACGGCATCGTCGTGGAGCTGCGCGATGGAGATCAGCTTTATTATGCAGCCGCAAGCGGCAGTTCCGCCGGTCTGATCGGCCTTCGCCTGCCACTCAACGCCAGTCTTTCGGGCCTTTGCATCCTGACCGGGGAGCCGCTGTATTGCGAGGATTCCCATCAGGACCCGCGCGTCAACCGCGCCGCCTGCGACAGAGTGGGCCTGAGGTCGATGATCGTCGTCCCTATCCCCCATCAGGGACAAACGGTCGGCGTCCTGAAATATCATTCCGACATGCCCTCCGCCTTTGACGAGCAGGACATGCTGATTGCCCATCTGCTGGTGGGACCCATCGCGGTGGGTTTCAGCAGCGTGGCGGAGGCCGACGCGATCCGCGCCAAGGTGGACCTTCAGACCGTGGTGACCATGAAGGAGCAGTTCGTTTCCATGGTGAGCCATGAATTGCGAACGCCGGTAACCTCGATCGCGGGGTCGCTCGCCCTTCTTAGCGGGGGCGCTGGAGGGGAATTGTCCGACCGGTCGCTTTCCCTGATCGCGATAGCGTCCCGCAATGCCGACCGGCTTAAGAAGCTTGTCAACGACCTGCTCGACGTCAACAGACTGGAGTCGGGCGGCATGGCCCTGTCATTGGCCGACGTGGATGCGCGCGCCATTCTGGGGGCGGTGGTTGAGGAGAATGGGCCGTTCGTCAGCGAAGCCGGGGTTGTGCTGAAACTGCATGAACCGGCCGCTCCGGTCTATCTGGAAACGGACAAGGATCTGCTGTTTCAGGCTGTCACCAACCTGGTTTCCAACGCCGCGAAATTTTCCGGCGCGGGATCGACGGTGACGATATCGCTGACCACTGCGGGCGACAGCGCCCTTATCCGGGTAAGCGATGAGGGGCCGGGCGTACCGGAAGCATTCCGTTCGCGGCTGTTCGACCGCTTTTCCCAGTCCGAGCATACGCGCGACGCCACGCACTTGCCCGGCAGCGGCCTTGGCCTGGCCATAACGCAGGGCATCGTCCAGCAATTGGGCGGCGCCATCCGTCTGGACGAGGCCGTGAAAACGGGGGCCACCTTCGAAATCGCCCTGCCCCTCTCGACATCGCATTGATCGACGCAAGACGCCGGTCTTCGCCATTGCCGTATCGCCAGTTACTAAAAGGGGCTGGCGCACCCGAAGGCGGCCAGCCCCTTTTCATGATTTTTCCGGCGTAGTTCCGTTCAACTCAGCCGAAAAGGCCCTTCGCCATCGCGCCCAGCTCATTCAGCGGATTGCCGTCGCCGTCCCGGTCCAGGAGGCCGCTGACCTTGGCCATGATGGCGTCCGGTCCGCCGATTCCGGCCAGCATCTCCTGCAGCTTTTCCACAGGCAGGCCATGCTCCTGCGCCAGTTCGGTCAGCGCCGTGACCTGATCCCCGCCTGCGCCGAGCTTACTGCCCAGCGAGTCCGTCAGGCTTTGCACCTGCTCCGCCGGAAGACCGACCTTGGCCGCCAACTCGTCGAGATTGCCCAATATTCCGTCGAACATGCCCATATCTTCATCCTTCCGCTCAGGTGAAATGCGGGCCTATTCTATCATCGATCAAGCATCGGGCAGCATGAAAAAGAAACGGCCGGGCTGCTTGCGCGGCCCGGCCATCCTCCCCTTTTATCTCTTTCGTCGCGAATCTAGCGCCAATCAGGCTGCCGTCAGAGCCGCTCCGCGCACAGATGCATCGACATGCTCCTCAAACTGGGCGAAATTGTCGACGAACTGCTTGACCAGCTTGATCGCGGTCTCGTCATATTCCTCGGCATTGGCCCAGGTCTGGCGCGGATCGAGGATCTTCGAGTCGACGCCCGATACCGCCACCGGCACTTCGAACCCGAAATTGGGGTCGGTGCGGAAAGCGACATTGTTGAGGCTGCCATCCAGCGCCGCGTTCAGCAGGGCGCGTGTGACCTTGATCGGCATGCGGCTGCCCACGCCATGCTTGCCGCCCGTCCAGCCGGTGTTGACCAGCCAGCAGGTGACGCCGCCCTTGGCGATCCGCTCCTTGAGCAGGTTGCCATAGACCGACGGATGGCGCGGCATGAACGGTGCGCCAAAGCAGGTCGAGAAGGTTGCGGTCGGCTCGGTCACGCCAATCTCGGTGCCCGCGACGCGCGCGGTGTAGCCGGACAGGAAGTGATACATCGCCTGATCAGGCGTCAGCCGGGAGATCGGCGGCAGAACGCCATAAGCGTCGGCGGTGAGGAAGATGATATTCTTCGGCACCGGCCCCAGATTGTCCTTCGACGCATTGGGGATGAAGTCGATCGGGTAGGAACCGCGGCTGTTTTCAGCGAGCGAATTGTCGTTGAAATCCAGTTCGCGAGTGACTGGATCGATGACGACATTTTCCAGCACCGTGCCGAAACGCTTCGACGTGGCGAAGATTTCCGGCTCGGCTTCCGGCGAGAGGTTGATCATCTTGGCGTAGCAGCCGCCTTCGAAATTGAAGACCGCCGTGTCCGACCAGCCATGCTCGTCATCGCCGATCAGCGTGCGGCTGGCGTCGGCGCTGAGCGTCGTCTTGCCGGTGCCGGACAGGCCGAAGAATACCGCGGTATCGCCGTTCGGGCCGATATTGGCCGAACAGTGCATGGGCATGACGCCCTTTACCGGCAGCAGATAGTTGAGGATGCCGAATACCGACTTCTTCATCTCACCCGCATAGCGCGTGCCGCCGATCAGGATCAGCTTCTCTGTAAAGTTCACCGCAACGACCGTTTCCGTACGGCATCCGTGACGGGCCGGATCGGCCTGGAATGTCGGCAGGTCGATGATCGTATATTCCGGCGCGAAGTCTGCCAGCTCCTCAGCTTTCGGCCGCACCAGCAGGGTGCGGATGAACTGGTTGTGCCACGCAAATTCGTTGATGACGCGCACGCGGACGCGATATTCGGGCTGCGAACCGCCGAACAGATCGGCGATGTAGAGCTTGTCCTTGTCGCCCAGCGCCTTGAAGAAATCTTCCTTCAGCGCGGCGAAATGCTCCGGCGTCATGGGAACATTGGTGCTGCCCCACCAGACGGTGTTCTCCGTCTCGGCATCCTTGACGATGAACTTGTCCTTGGCCGAGCGGCCGGTATGTTTCCCGGTTGCGACGACCAGAGGGCCGTCCTTGGCGAGAATGCCTTCGCCGTTCGCCAGCGCCGCCTCTACGAGCGGTGCGGTGCCGAGATTCCAATGCTGCTCGGCACGGGTAGTAATGCCCTGATCGGCCAGGGTGTGAGAGGATTTCGCCTGCACGCGGTAGCTCCTAATTTAATACTCTGTAAGACCCTGCACGGTCCCCGCGGTCGCACGCCGGTCATCGGACGCCGTCATGTCGCCGCGGAACGCCTCCGGCATAAGCCCTTGGGGAAGTGGCGTCAAATAAGGAGAGGCATTCGCAGGTTAGCAAGCATGACTAACGGCGCGCATGTCCCAATTTGTGCCATGCCTTGCCGCATGCGCCGGGTTCGTCTACCCCTCTGCCCCAGGTCGCCCCAAGGCCCCGTCAGAAAAGCCGGAACGGACATAATGAGCGCAACAATCGCCCTGGTGGACGATGACAGGAACATATTGACGTCGGTGTCGATCGCCCTGCAGGCGGAGGGCTATATCACGCGGGTCTATTCCGACCCGGAGGCGGCGTTGAAGGCGCTGTTGGAAAATCCCGCCGATCTTGGCGTTTTCGACATCAAGATGCCCAAGATGGACGGGATCGAACTGCTCCGCCGGCTCCGGGAAAAGAGCCAGATGCCGACCATTTTCCTGACCAGCAAGACGGACGAGCTGGACGAGGCGCTTGGCCTGGCGATGGGCGCGGACGATTATATCGCCAAACCCTTTTCCCAACGGCTGCTGATTGCGCGCATCCGCGCGATCCTGCGCCGCGCCGAATATGCGCGCGCGCCGGACTCGGAGCCATCCGAACCTGCCGTGGAGCCGATCGTGAGGGGGCGGCTTGAGATGGACCCGGCGCGGCATCGGGTGAAATGGGCCGGCAATGACGTGACCTTGACGGTGACGGAGTTCCTGATCCTGGAAACGCTGGCGCAGCGCCCCGGAGTCGTGAAGAACCGCAACCAGTTGATGGATGCCGCCTATCAGGATGACGTCTATGTCGATGACAGGACGATAGACAGCCACATCAAACGCCTTCGCCGCAAATTCCGCGAGGTGGATACCGATTTCAACGCAATCGATACGCTTTATGGCGCCGGATACAGATTCTCCGAAGAATGAGCATAGCGACATGGCGCTCCGCTGGTCGGGGCGCGTGTCGCTGACGTGGCGGATTCTCGCCATCAATATCTTTGCGCTCGCGCTGCTTGCGGGCGGATTCTTCTATCTCGACAGTTACCGCACGCGGATCGTCGACGCGCGGCTGGACCAATCGCAGCGCGAGTTGCGGCTGCTGGCCATCGCGCTGGAAAGCACGCCGCCCGCCCAGCACAATGCGTTGATCAGCGCCTTCGCAAAGCAGGGGGACGATCGCATCCGCCGATATGCGCCGGATGGGCGGCTGGTGACCGACAGCTTCCGGCTTGGCGCGTTCCGTTATGAACTGCGCGACCCCGCCGAAGAAGCGTGGAAGCGGCATATAGCGCGCTTTCTGGACAAGGTGGTGGACGGCATTGTGTCGGCCGACCGGCCGCCCAACTTTATCGAGCCGAAGATCGACCGGGCGGAGGCCTGGCCGGAAATTGTCGCGGCCCGCCGCACCGGCCAGGACCAGACCGCAAATCGCTACGCGCCGGATCGAACATCCGTCATATCCGCCGCCGCAGTGATGCAGGACGGCAGCACCCTGCTGGCCACCGAAAATGCGCGCGACATCACCAAGACCGTGCGCGCCGAACGGCTGCGGCTGGGCCTGGTGCTGGCGGCGGCGATACTGGCTTCTGTGCTGCTTTCGCTGTTCCTTGCGCGCACGATCGTATTGCCGTTGCGCCGGCTGGCTATGGCTGCGGTGCGGGTGCGGCTGGGCCGGGCGCGGGAAGTGACGGTGCCCCGCCTGCCGGACCGGCGGGATGAGATCGGCATGCTGGCCCGCGCCCTGTCGGACATGAGCCATGGCCTGCGCAACCGGATCGACGCGACGGACGCCTTTGCCGCAGATGTCAGCCATGAGTTGAAGAACCCGATCGCGTCCCTGCGTTCGGCGCTGGACGGACTGGAATCGGTGGAAAAGCCGGAGTTGCGGGCGCAGCTTCTGGGAATCGCCAAGGACGATGTAAGGCGGTTGGACCGGTTGGTTACCGACATTGCCGAGGCGTCGCGCGTCGACGCGCAGCTTTCGCGAACCCGCTTCGAGCAGGTGGACCTTGGCCCGCTGATCGAGAATCTGGTTGTGGCGCGGGAGGCGCGCGGGGTCGAGCGCAAGGTCCGCCTGGCGTTCGCGCGGCCGCGCAAGGATGTGGCGGTGGTGATGGGCGAACCCCAGCGCCTGTCCCGCGTCATCGAAAACCTGCTCGACAATGCGATCTCCTTCTCACCCGACGGCGGGCTTGTGCAGATCGTCGCCACGGTCGCTGATCAGGAGGTGCTGGTCAGCATGGAGGATGAAGGCCCCGGCGTCCCGCCACAGGAGCGCGAGACCGTATTCCGCCGTTTCCACAGCGTCCGGCCAGAGGGGCAATTCGGCAAGCATAGCGGCCTTGGCCTCGCCATTGCCCGATCCATTGTCGAGGGGCATCAGGGCCGGGTCAGCATCGGCGACCGCGACGACGAGCAGAGCGGCGCGCGCTTCATCGTCCGGCTGCCCATGGCGCAAATCCGCGATCCGGGCATCACGCCCGATTGAGTTGGCGCGCAAAAGCGGCGGCGATAATCAACGGCTTCCATGCGCATGAAAGCCGCCTTCCCTTAACGCACGGGAACCTGATCACGATAACGCCGTCAAAATAGCCCTGTCGGCGCGGACTGACGCACTTGCGTCAGTTCACCACCATTTGTCGGGGCGCGCGGAGAACCCGGCGCGTTCCTCGATCGCCAGACCCGCATTGAGAACGCCCTGCTCGTCCAGCGCCTTGCCGATGATCTGCAGACCGAGCGGCAAACCCTGCGCGTCAAGGCCGCCAGGCACCGACATCGCGGGAAGGCCAGCCAGAGATGCGGGCACGGTGAACACGTCGTTGAGGTACATGGCCAAGGGATCGGCCTGCTTCTCACCCAGCGCGAAAGCAGCGGACGGTGCGGTCGGAGTCAGGAGGAGATCGCAGCTTTCGAAAGCCTTCGCGAAATCACGGGCAATCAGTGTGCGGACCTTCTGCGCCTGCGTGTAATAGGCGTCGTAGAAACCGGCGGAAAGCACATAGGTCCCGATCATGATGCGGCGCTTCACTTCTGGCCCGAAGCCAGCGGCGCGGGTCGCGGCGTACATGTCCTGCAGGTTTGCGCCATCGGGCAGGTCGCGCAGGCCATAACGCACGCCATCATAACGGGCGAGGTTGGATGAAGCCTCCGCAGGCGCGATGATATAGTAAGTGGGCAGCGCATATTTGGTGTGGGGCAGCGACACCTCCACAACCTCCGCTCCTGCATCCTTCAGCAGGGCGATGCCCTTTTCCCAGAGCGCCTCGATCTCGGCGGGCATGCCGTCGACTCGATATTCCTTTGGAATGCCGACCTTCTTGCCGCGTAGATCGCTGGACAAACCCGCTTCCCACTGGGGCACGGGCAGATCGAGCGATGTCGAATCCTTCGGGTCGAACCCGGCCATCGATTCCAGCAGGATGGCATTGTCGCGGATCGTGCGGGCCATCGGGCCTGCCTGATCAAGCGAGGAGGCGAAGGCCACCACGCCCCAGCGCGAGCAGCGGCCATAGGTCGGCTTGATCCCGCTGATGCCCACAAAAGCCGCTGGCTGACGGATCGAACCGCCCGTGTCTGTGCCGGTCGCCGCCGGGCAAAGCCGCGCGGAAATGGCCGACGCGCTGCCGCCGGAGGAACCGCCGGGCGCAAGCGCGGCATTGTCTCCGCCGCCCCGCTTCCATGGTGAGATCACATTGCCGAAATAGCTCGTCTCATTCGACGATCCCATGGCGAACTGGTCAAGGTTGAGCTTGCCCAGCATGCCCGCTCCTGCAGCCCAGAGCTTGCCGGAAACGGTCGATTCATAGGTCGGCTTGAACCCCTCCAACATGTGGCTGGCGGCGGTGGTCTGGACGCCTGCCGTGCAAAACAGGTCCTTCATGCCGATCGGGACGCCGGACAGGGGCAGCAGAGCGCCCTCGCCTCGCGCCTTGTCGGCGGCGTCGGCAGCGGCCAGCGCATGATCGGGCGTTTCGACGATGAAGGCGTTCAGCGCCTTGGCCGCCGCGACATTGGCGTTGAAGCCTTCGGCCACTTCGCGCGCAGTGAAATCGCCTGCGCGGAAGCCGTCGCGAATCTCCGCGACGGTAAGATCGGTCAGGTTCGTCATTATTCGATCACCTTCGGCACCGCGAAGAAGCCATGTTCGGCCTGCGGCGCATTCGCCAGCACCTTGTCGCGCACATCGCCGTCAGTGACGACATCGTCGCGCAGGCGCAGCGTGTTGGGGATGACAGCGGTCATCGGCTCCACGCCGGTCACATCCACCTCGCCAAGCTGTTCCACCCAGCCGATGATGTTGTTGAGTTCCGGCACCAGCGCATCGGCTTCCGCATCCGTGACGGAAATACGGGCAAGGCTGGCGATCTTCTTGACGGTTTGCAGGTCTATGGCCATGCCGCGCCGCTAGCATCGCGCACGGGTTGCATCAAGCGCGATTGCCCCGGACGCGCCAAGACGCTAGGCGCGGATGCAGAAAACGCATCCGCAGGAGCGGCGATTGCGGTTGTCGCAATCGCCAAGCCATGCTGCACTGCAATATGAGAGTGGTCCACTGGCCAGGAAATTTCTCTATGTCATCGCTGGGCTGATCGTGCTGGCACTCGCATCATCCATCGCCTACCGGCTTTGGGGCCAGCAGTTGCTGACTGCGGCGATGGTGCCGTCCGCGCCCTTTATCGAGCCTGCGCCGCTGACGGCGGACGACTATGCGCGAAGGGATTTGTGGCTCGCCCGGCCGGACATCAGCCGGGACAATCCCGGCCTGTGGCTGCCGCCCGGTTACAAGGCCGAAACGGCGGAGAAGAAGGCGGCGGTCTTTTTCGTGCATCCCACATCCTATCTCGCCAGCTTCCGGCCGCGATGGAACATGCCGCTCAACGACCGCGAGTCCCTGACTACGGCCGCGCAATTCCTGCGGGGCCAAGCCAGCGCCTTCAACGCGGCGGGAACCATCTGGGCGCCGAAATACCGGCAGGCGCATTTTGGCGCTTTCCTGACCGAAAGACCGCAGGCCAACAACGCCCTTGCCGCCGCCTATCGCGATGTCGCGGCGGCATTCGAGGCGTTTCTGAAGGCCAATCCGGCGGGTCCGGTCATATTGGCCGGGCACAGCCAGGGCTCGCTGCATCTGATGCGGCTGATGCAGGAGCGGATTGCCGGGAAACCGGTTCAGGACCGTATCGCCGCCGTATATCTGGCGGGCTGGCCGGTGTCGGTGGAAGCCGACCTCCCTGCCCTTGGTCTCCCGGCCTGTTCAAAGCGCGGAGAGGCGGCGTGCATATTGAGCTGGCAGAGCTTTGCCGAACCGGCGGATATGCACGCAGTCACCGACACCTATGACCGAAGCACGGGCCTGACCGGCGCGCCGCGCAAGGACAGCCGGATGCTCTGCATCAATCCGCTGACCGGAGCGCCGGACAGCGCGGCGGCGGAAAGCCGGAATATGGGGACGCTGGTGCTGACCGACCCGCCCGGCGGATCGAAGATCGTGCCGCACGCCGTCCCCGCCCGATGCGATGCGCGCGGTTTCCTGCTGATCGGCAATCCGCCGGCCATGGGGCCATTCGCCCTGCCGGGGAATAATTATCACGTCTACGACTATCAGTTGTTCTGGGCCGATATCCGCCGCGATGCCGGGGAAAGGCTTGCGACATATCTGGCGCGATGATCACGGCCGACAGGACGGCGTTTCGCGACTGGCTGCCCCAGGGAGGGCGGCTGATCGGGCTGGACGTGGGCACCAAGACCATCGGTCTTGCGCTGTGCGACGCGGGATGGAGCATCGCCAGCCCCGCGCACACCATAAATCGGGGCAAATTCACCAGGGACAAGGCCGCGCTGGCCGAGTTTATGGGCCAGCAGCAGGTGAAGGGCATCGTCATCGGCCTGCCGCTCAATTTGGACGGCAGCGAGTCGCCGCGCAGCCAGTCCTCCCGCGCCTTTGCCCGCAACCTCGCCGACATGGGCGCGCCCATATTCCTCTGGGACGAACGCTGGTCGACGCAGGCCGTCACCCGCACGCTGATAGAGGCCGACGCCAGCCGGGCGCGGCGGGGCGAACTGGTCGACAAGCTGGCGGCGAGCTATATCCTGCAAGGGGCTATCGATGCATTGGCGAGTGCAGCCGAAACGGACGCAAATCCGCCAATTTTAGACTAAAGTCTTACGATCATTCGCTCTTTTCGAAAGGTCCTTCCATAACCCATTAACGGCGATCGTAGAGGATGACCGGCATAGATTGTAGAGGATCATATGCTCAGCCGGATCGCCGAGGACAAACGGGACGAAGAACTGGACCTGTTGGAAAGCCTCCGGGAAAAGACCCCGGACGGCCAGATCAGCATTTTGACCGAAGTCCATTCCAATCTGATCCTGATCGTCGGGCGCGGCGTTTGGACGAGCGCGGTCATCGCCGCCCATTTCAGCCAGTTGGAGCATGCTTTACAATCGAAGCGCAGGCAATTCGGCGCCGCCCGGCTGCTTTGCGATGTGCGCGACCGGGGTGAGCAGCCGCCTGACATTGTGGAGGAGATAAGGCTGGGCGCTACGCTCCAGCTCAAGGGTGATGACAGAATGGCGGTGGTGACGAATTCCAGCCTGATGAAAATGCATCTCCGTCAGGAACTCGGACGCGACCGCATGCAGTTTTTCATGTCGATCGAAACGGCAAAAATCTGGCTCGACGCCTATCGTTGAGGCGCTACGCGCATTTGCCGCCTATCCACCGCTTGAGGTTCGCGCGGCGCTGCCCTAAAGCGTCCCCTCATGCCAGAACCGCACCCAGCGCACTCCCTGACCGGTCTCACCGGACGGGATAATTTTCCGCACCGCGACCTTCTTTCCATTTCCGTGCTGAAGCCGTGGGAAATCCGTTTCCTGCTGGATGAGGCCGAACATTGGGTAGCCGTCAACCGGGCGGCCTCGCGCAAGCATGACGACCGGCTGGCAGGGCTGACGCAGATCAACGCCTTTTTCGAGAACAGCACGCGCACGCTGCTGTCCTTCGAGATTGCGGGCAAGCGCCTGGGCGCGGACGTAGTGAACATGCACGCCGCCACATCCAGCGTTAAGAAGGGCGAGACGCTGATCGACACGGCGGTCACGCTGAACGCGATGCGCGCCGACGTGATCGTGATCCGGCATGGCAGTTCGGGCGCGGTGCGCCTGATTGCCGACAAGGTGGACTGCCCGGTGCTTAACGCTGGCGACGGGTGGCATGAACATCCGACGCAAGCTCTGCTGGACGCCCTGACCATCCGGCGGCGCAAGGGCGGCTTCGAGGGGCTGGTGGTCGCGATCTGCGGCGATGTGCTGCATAGCCGCGTCGCGCGGTCGAACATGCTCTGCCTTGCCGCCCTCGGCGCGCAGGTGCGGGCGGTGGCTCCCCCGACCTTGATGCCCGAATGCGTCGAGGCGATGGGGGCCACGCCTTTCACGGATTTCAACGCAGGACTGGATGGCGCGGATGTCGTGATGATGCTGCGCCTGCAGAATGAGCGGATGGACGGGGCATTCATCCCCTCGCCCCGCGAATATCATATGCTCTACGGACTGACGCCGGAGCGGCTGGCGCGGGCGAAGCCGGATGCGCTGGTCATGCACCCCGGCCCGATGAACCGGGGCGTGGAGATCACCAGCGGCATCGCCGACCATCCTGAGCGCTCCGCCATCACCGAACAGGTGGAGATGGGGGTCGCCGTGCGCATGGCGTGCCTGGACGTGCTGACCCGATCAGCGCGCAAGGTGGAGGGATGGGCATGAACCGCCTAGCCATCATCAATGGCCGCCTCGCCGATCCCGCCGGGGGAGCGGTTGCAGAGGGCGTCATCCTGATCGAGGGAGACAGCATTGTCGCGTCGGGCCCGGCCGATGTCCCGGCGGACGCCGACCGGATCGACGCGGCGGGTCTTGTCGTCGCGCCGGGCCTGATCGATCTGGGCGTGTTCAGGACGGACAAGCCTGCCTTCCATTTCGGCGGGATCACGCGCGCGGCGCTGATGCCCGACCAGTCCGCACCGCTCGACGACCCCGGCCTGATCCGGGAAGCGACGCGCGGCGGCAAGCCGGATTTCTGGGTGCATCCGATCGCAGCGGCGACGCGCGGCCTGGAGGGGCGCGAAATGGCCGAGATCGGCATGATGCAGATCGCAGGCGCGAAGGCCGTGGGCACCGGGCGTCAGTGGATTGCCGATTCAGGCGTGATGATGCGGGTGCTTTCCTATGCGGCCGGGCTGGGCCTGACGGTCATCGCGCATGCCGAGGATGGCGGGATCGCAGGCAAGGCGGTGGCGACCACTGGCGAGACGGCGACACGGCTGGGCCTTGCCGCCGCGCCCGCCTGCGCCGAAGCCATGGCCATCGCGCGGGACCTTGCGCTGGTGCGGCATACGGGCGCGTCGATCCATTTCCGGCTGGTGAGCACGAAGGCCGGTTTCGACCTGATCCGCGCCGCCAAGGCGGAAGGATTGAAGGTAAGCTGCGGCATCAGCCCGGCCTATCTGTTCCTGTCCGACCTTGCCGTCACCGATTTCCGCACCTTCGCCCGCCTCTCTCCGCCGCTGCGGTCGGAGGATGACCGGCAGGCCTGCCTGCAGGCGGTGGCCGACGGGACGGTCGACGTCATCACGTCCAGCCACGATCCGCGCGGGCCGGAGGACAAGCGCCTGCCCTTCGCCGACGCCAGCCCCGGCATGGCGGGCGCGGAGACGCTGCTGGCGCTCTCGCTCAACCTGGTGCGCGATGGGCATGTGACAATGAACCGCCTGATGGCGCTGCTCTGCGCCAATCCCGCGCGGATTCTGGGCGTACCGGCGGGCGCCTTCACGCCGGGATCGGCCGCCGACATCATCTTCATCGACCCCGATGCGCCGTGGCAGGTCGATTCAGGCAAGATGGCCGCGGCGGCGGGTAATACGCCGTTCGACCGCCTGCCCGTCCAGGGACGGGTGCGCAAAATCATGAAGGGCGGCCAGTTCCTTTAGGAACGGCCGCCCTTCGGTTTCCCTCTCCGGAACAGAGAATTCAGCGCGAAGCGAACTGCTTGCCGCGAAGGTTTGCGGGGAGCGCAGCCACCTGCTTGGGCTTGCCCTTGGCCGCGGCCCAGCGGTCCGGCTTGGGCGCGACGCCCTCACCCGCCCGCACGAAGCAATTGCCGCCGCGCGCGCGCACGGTCTGGCAGAGACGATCTGCGGCGGCGCGATCGCCAAAGCCGCCCACGGCAAGCCGGTAGAACAGGCGGCCATCGACCGTCGCGGTGCTGTTGACCACCGGGAACGCGCCAAGGGCGGCATTGAATTTCGACATATGCTGCCATTTGTCGGCAGCCACCGCAGCGCTGTCGAACGCGCCGAGCTGCACCACCCAGGGGCTGGCCGAATTGCCGGTAACCGGCTTGATATAGGCGGCCTTGCGGAAGCTGGGCTTCGCTGCCGGCGGAATGGCGACCGTCAGGCGCGGAGCGGCGATCGGCTGGCTGAACGGGGTCATAGACGGCGCAACGGGGATCTGCTGGATCATCGCAGGCTTGGCGTTCGCCACCTTTACCGGCGCGGCTTCCTCCACGGCTGCTACAGCCGGAATATCCTGCACCATGGCCGGGAGCGGCGCGGGCGCGGCTTCGGCCGTCTGGATGACCGGAGCGGCGGGAGCCACTGGCGCGAGCGCAAGACGCACCGGCATTCCGGCATCGGCCTGCGGCACGACGCCCATCAGCGCTGCGACCCGCTGGGCCTCCAGCCCAGGCTGCGCCATTTCGGCCCAGGCCAGGACGCGCTTGGCGGCGACGAGCGGATCGACATCCTGCTCCGCGATCAGGCGCGCTTCGCGCCAGCGTCCGGCCAGCGCATAGGCATAGGCCAGATTCTGCCGGGTCTTGGCGTCGGCGGACGGATCGTGGATCGCCTCGCCAAGGACGCGGACGCCCTCCTCAGGATCGCCGGCCATCGCCATGGCGAGGCCATAATCCGCAGCCGGCACCCGATCCATCTGATCAATCAGCAATTTCCGCGCGCCCTCAGCATCGCCCTGCGCGACATCGATGAGCGCCAGGCTGATCACCGTGCGCGAGTCGACATTGCCGAGCGTCATGGCGTCCCGGAAGGCCGTCTGCGCCGAGGCGAAGCGGCCATTGGCGAGGTAAGCGCGGCCGAGCAGCGTGCGATAGGCGCCGCTATCGGGCTGAGCCTCAACGGCCGCCTCCGCATGCGTCAGCGCCATCGAATATTCCTTCTTCGCCAGCGCGCTTTCGGCCAGCGCCGCGAAATCGGCCTTCTGCTTCGCCTTCGCCCCGGCGAGCGAAGGAGAGGTGCGATAGGCGGCGCCAGTGCAGCCCACCATGGAAACGGCCAGGATCAGCGACGTCGCGCCGACTTTCAGCAAGGCATTGCGGTTCATGAGCGTGGTCCCTCGTTCAATTCTTCTTCGCGCCGCGCGTTACGCGATCGGCAAGCGCATCGATTTCCGGCCGGCTGTCCAGGAACGCATCCAGAGCATCGGTGACGATCTGCTGCGCGGAGCGATTGCCCACCGCGCAGGCAAGACGCAGGCGCAGATGGCGTTCGGGGTCCAGCCGGAGCGTGAAAGCGGCCTTGGCCGCGCGCGCCTTCGCGGGCGAAACCTTTGCGGCCCGGACCGGCTTTGCGGCGGGCGTCGCGATCTTTTCGGCCAGTTCACGGCGCTGTTCGACAACCGGTGGGATCGGCGCGGGCGCATCGGCCTCCGCCGTCTTGAATACGGGTGCGGCGACCTGCGGCATCGGCGTCAGGCCGGTCGCGGCGAGCGACGGGCTTTCATAGCTGTGCCCGTCCCCCATGTCGTTCCAGCCCAGATCGTCATGATTGCCGCTGTCGCCCAGCGCCACCTGACGCCGCATTGCGGGCCGTGCGCCGCCCTTGCGGGCCAGCAGGCTGGAAGTGAGGGAGGCGAAAGCCTTCGGCTCGTTCATCACGCCCATATCCTTATTGCCCTATGACGCGGCGGCCGAAGCCGCCGAGTGGACGGGGCGCGCCGGAATAGCCGGTGCCGTTATTGGGCACGGCGAACACCGTGCGGCGGAAATTCTTCTCCAACCGGTCGGAGATATAGCTCCACAACTGCACCACCTCATTGGCGGAGCGGCCATTGGGATCGACTTCCATCACTGTCCGGCCGTCGATCATCGAGGCGGCGAAGTCGGTGCGGTGATGGAGCGTGATCGGGGCGACCGTGCCGTGCTGCGAAAGCGCCACGGCGGCCTCCGAGGTGATCTTGGCCTTGGGCGTGGCGCCGTTGACGACGAAGATCAGCGGCTTGCCGGAACGCTCGCACAGATCGACGGTCGCGCCAACGGCGCGCAGGTCGTGCGGGCTGGGCCGGGTCGGCACGATGATGAGTTCGGCCACGGAAATGACGCTCTGGATCGCGACGGTGATCGCGGGCGGCGTGTCGATGACCGCCAGCTTGAAGCCTTGCTGACGCAGCGTTTCCAGGTCGGAGGCGAGACGGGAAACGGTTGTCTGGGCGAAAGCGGGATATTCCGCCTCACGCTCATTCCACCAGTCGGCGAGGGAACCCTGCGGATCGATATCGATCAGCACCACGGGACCGGCCCCGGCGCGCTGCGCCTCCACGGCCAGATGCCCCGACAATGTGGTCTTTCCAGAGCCACCCTTTTGCGATGCCAGTGCCAAAACCCGCACGCCATACCCCCCAAGAAATCCGAATTCCGGGGGACGGTGCCACGGCCGCGCCTAAGATTTGGTTAACTTCGCGCATGCCTTTCCTGCCAAAATGGTGGAGACGCGGGCGGCAAGCGCATAAAGTGCGGTTATTGCTAACGCGCTGTTAACCACATCCTGCGTTTATCGCGCGTAAATGCGGGATTCGTTTGGGAGCATATGCGCATGAAAGCTTTTGTCACCGGAGCAGCCCTTGTCGCGGCGCTCGGCCTGGCGGCACCGGGCCTGGCCGACGTGAAGGCGGGATATGACGCCTGGGGCCAGGGCGACTACGCCAAGGCGGTGAAGGAGTGGCAGCCTCTGGCGGAGGCAGGCGACCCCGATGCGCAATATAATATGGGCCAGGCCTATCGCGCCGGTCAGGGCGTCGACAAGGACGAGGCAACAGCGGTCGAATGGTTCCGCAAGGCGGCGGAACAGGGACTGCCCAAGGCCGAGGATACCTATGGCCGGTCGCTGTTCCAGGCGGGCAAGCGCGCCGAAGCAATGCCATGGATTCAGAAGTCGGCCGCGCGCGGCGAACCGCGGGCGCAATATATTCTGGGCACGGCGCTGTTCAATGGCGAGTTCGTGTCCAAGGACTGGGTGCGCGCCTATGCGTTGATGACCCGCGCGTCGGCGGCAGGTTTACAGCCTGCATCGAACAGCCTTTCGCAGATGAACAGCTATATCCCCGTCGAGCAGCGCCAGAAGGGTCTGGCGATGGCGGCGGAGCTGGAAAAATCGGACAAGGCGGCTGCTTTGGCCGCCGCAGAGGTCGACAATAAGGCGACAAAGGCGACGGGGAAAGCGACGGTGGTGAAGCCTACCGCCAAGCCCAAGCCCGTGGAAGTGGCGCAGGCGGAGGCGCCGGCCAAAGTTGCCGCGCCTTCGCCTGAACCCAAGGCCGCGCCGAAGCCGGCCCCGGCCAAGCCCGCGCCCAAGGCTGGGGTCCCCGCGCCACAGCCGGGCGGCGCCTGGCGCGTGCAGATGGGCGCGTTCAGCGAGGACGGCCGCGCGCAGGCCCTGTGGAAATCCCTGTCGGCGAAAGTCGGCGGCCTTTCGGGCTATCAGAGCTTCTATGTGAAGGGCGGACCGGTCACCCGGCTGCAGGCGGGACCGCTCGCCAGTTCGGCGGATGCGGAAAAACTGTGCCGCGCGATCAAGGCTGCGGGCACGGACTGCATTCCCAAGAAGATGTAATGCGCGACCTCCGTTCGGGATGAAACCGAACGGGGAGAGTTTTACGCTTCAACCCAATCCCGGCGCGCAATGCCCTGCGCATAGAGAAGCGCTGACAGGTCGCCATAGCGGATTTCCGCATCGGCCGCCGCACGCGCCTTTTCCTTCGCATGATAGGCGACGCCCAGCGACGCCGCCTCGATCATCGGAATGTCGTTCGCCCCGTCGCCCACCGCCAGCGTCAGCGCCGGGTCGATGCCATGTTCGGCAATGGCGGCGCGCAGTTCCTCCCGTTTGCGGGCGGCATCGACGATCGGCTGGGCGACGGTGCCCGAAAGATGGCCGTCCGCCAACTCCAGCACATTCGCCACAGCCTTCTCGAAACCTATCTCCTCCGCCACCGGGCCGGTGAAGCGCGTAAATCCGCCGGAAACGAGGACGGTGCGCGCGCCACGCGAACGCATGGTGCGCACCAGCGCCTTTGCGCCCGGCATCAGGCGGACACGCTCCGTCCGGCACTGGTCGATCACGGCGTCGGGAAGCCCCTTGAGCAACGCCACGCGGGCGTGGAGCGCCTCGGCAAAGTCCAGCTTGCCCTGCATCGCCTGCTCGGTCACTTCGGCGATCTGCGCCTTGATCCCGGCATAGTCGGCCAGTTCGTCAATGCATTCGACCGTGATCATGGTGGAATCCATGTCGGCGACGAGCAATTTCTTCTCACGGGTCGCGGCGGGCTGCACAAGGATGTCGATGCCCTCGCCCAGATCAGTCAACGCAGCGCGGGCGGCCTTCGGGTCATTCGCAAAAAATATGTCCGCCGCCTTTTCCGGCTCCAGCCAATTGCTGTAGCCGGCCGCACAGCCTGCATCAGAGAGGCGGTCGCTGGCGGCGGAAATATCCCCCTGCCCCAACCTGTCGCTTGCCACTAAAGTTACCAGGAACATGACTGAACCAAATTCTCCAAAAAGCGGCGAATCCGGCAAGCCGCCGGTCGCGCTTATTGCCGGGCCGACCGCCAGCGGCAAGAGCGCCATCGCGATCGCCCTGGCGCGGGCGGCGAACGGCGTGGTGATCAACGCCGACGCCAGCCAGGTCTATGCCGATCTGTCGATCCTTTCCGCCCGGCCGACGGCGGAGGAAATGGGCGACGTCCCCCATATGCTGTTCGGCCATATCGACGGCGCGGACGCCTGTTCCGCCGCGCGCTGGGCCAGTGACGCGCGGGCGGCGATCGCGGCGGCGCATGCCGGGGGCCGCCTTCCCATCGTGGTCGGCGGCACCGGCCTTTATATCCGCACCCTGCTGGACGGCATCGCCCCCGTGCCGGAAATCGACGCCGACGTCCGCGCCAGCGTGCGGGCGATGCCGGTCGAGCAGGCGCATGAGGCGCTGCGGGAGAGGGATGCCGAAGCAGCGGCCCGGCTGGCCCCCGCCGATACGACCCGCGTCGCGCGGGCGCTGGAAGTCATATTGTCGACCGGGCGCTCATTGTCCCACTGGCAGGCGCAAAAGGAGGGCGGGATCGGCGAAGATATCGCCTTGCGTCCCCTGATCCTGTTGCCGCCCCGCCAATGGCTGATCGCGCGCTGCGACCAGCGGTTCGAAACGATGGTGGATCGGGGCGCGGCGGCGGAGGTCGAACGGCTGCTGGCGCGGCGGCTTTCCCCCGAACTGCCCGTGATGCGCGCCATCGGTGTGCGAGAAGTCACCGACTGGATCGTTGGAGATAGTGACCGCGAAACAATGCTGGAAAGGGGAAGGATCGCCACCCGCCAATATGCAAAACGCCAATATACCTGGTTTTCCAACCAGCCTCCGGCGGATTGGCGGCGGGAGGGGAATATCATCGATAACAATTTTATCGCTGATATGGTAATAAAATTACAATCTTAGATATTGACATGCCATTTTATGACAAATAAAGGCGGGCACCTTGCCATGCCGGGCCACCTGGCCCAATGGCGCTGCTTGCATTCGAGGAAGGAATCGACGTGGCCGAAATGAGCGGCGCGGACATATTGTGCCAATGCCTTGTCGATCAGGGCGTCGAAGTCGTGTTCGGCTATCCCGGCGGCGCTGTGCTGCCGATCTATGACATCCTCTACAACCATCCGAAGATCAAACATGTGCTCGTCCGCCATGAACAGGGCGCGACCCATATGGCGGAGGGCTATGCCCGCTCGACCGGCAAGCCCGGCGTCGTTCTGGTCACGTCCGGCCCCGGCGCGACCAATGCGATCACCGGCATCACCGATGCGTTGATGGACTCCATCCCGATGATCGTCATCACCGGGCAGGTCGCCACGCATCTGATTGGTTCCGACGCATTTCAGGAGGCCGACACGGTTGGCCTGACGCGCCACTGCACCAAGCATAATTATCTGGTGAAGTCGCCGGCGAAGTTGGCCCATGTCGTCCATGAGGCATTCCACATCGCCACGTCCGGCCGCCCCGGCCCGGTCGTCATCGACATTCCCAAGGACGTGCAGGTCGCGACCGCGCCCTATTCCAAGCCGGAGATGAACGCGCATCCCAGCTATCGCCCGCAGGTGAAGGCTGATGCGGCGGCGATCTCCACGGCGGTCGAGATGCTGGCTGCGGCCGAACGGCCGATCCTCTACACGGGCGGCGGCGTCATCAATTCCGGGCCGGAAGCCAGCGCGCTGCTGCGCGAACTGGCGGAGCTGACCGGCGCGCCGGTCACGTCGACGCTGATGGGCCTGGGCGCATTCCCGGCATCTTCGCCGCAATGGCTGGGCATGCTGGGCATGCACGGCACCTATGAAGCCAATATGGCGATGAACAAGGCGGACCTGATCGTGTGCCTGGGCGCGCGCTTCGACGACCGGGTTACCGGACGGCTGGATGCGTTCAGCCCGAACAGCCGGAAGATCCATGTCGATATCGACCGCAGCTCGGTCAACAAGACGGTCGAGGTCGAATTGCCGATCATCGCCGATGTCGGCAGCGCCATGGCCGACATGATTGCGGTGTGGAAACAGCGCGGCCATGAGGCCAACGACATGACGGAGTGGACCGCGCGGATCGATGGATGGCGCGCCCGCAAATGCCTGGATTATGTCGAGGACGGCGCGGAGATCATGCCGCAACGGGCGATCGCCGACCTGTTTTCCGCGACCAGGGCGTCAGGCAAGGACGTCATCATCACCACGGAGGTCGGCCAGCACCAGATGTGGGCCGCCCAGCATTATCATTTCGACGAGCCGAACAAATGGCTGACGTCGGGTGGCCTAGGGACGATGGGCTATGGCTTCCCGGCCGCCATCGGCGCGCAGATCGGCAATCCGGACTCGCTGGTCATCTGCGTCGCGGGCGATGCGTCGATCCAGATGAACATCCAGGAGCTTGGCACGGCGATCCAGTACCGCCTGCCGGTCAAGATCTTCATTCTGAACAATGAATATATGGGCATGGTCCGCCAGTGGCAGGAGCTGACCTATGAAAGCCGCTATTCCAACAGCTATTCCGACGCGCTTCCCGATTTCGTGAAGCTGGCGGAGGCCTATGGCTGGACGGGCATACGGATCGAAGGGCCGCAGGAGCTGGAGGCCGGGATCAGGCAGATGATCGAGACGCCGGGACCGGTGATGGTCGATTGCCGGGTCGCGAAGCTAAGCAACTGCTTCCCGATGATCCCGTCGGGCGCGGCGCATACCGACATGCTGCTGGACCCCAGCCAGGTTTCGGGCACAATGAATGATGAGGCCAAGGCATTGGTCTAGAGCATAATCGGGGGGGGCCGCCATGACCGCACATCTCAAGCTTCGTCTGCACATCAGCGAACCCTGGGACTTTGCGCGGCTGACCGGCCTGGAGGAAGTGTTCGGCTGGACCGTGGATCATATCCATGAGGAGGAGCAGGAGCCGAACGAGGAATGGGAAGTGACGCTGGATGAGAGTTTCGAATATCACGACCGCCGCATCCGGCGCCTGCTGGTCAGCCCGCGCTATGTCGGCGAGCACCTGACCCGCATCTTCGACGCGGTGGTGGGCTTTCCGGTGCGGGTCGCCCATCGTCAGGATGGCGGATGGCATTATGCGCTGACCGGCATGCTCTCCATCCGCCCCGAACCAGAAGACGACGAGACAGAAGAAAAGACGGATTGATGCATATCCAGGAAGAAACCAACCAGCGGCACGTCCTGTCGCTGACGGTCGCCAACGAGGCGGGCATTCTCGCGCGGATCGCGGGCATGTTCACCGCGCGCGGCTATAATATCGACAGCCTGACCGTGGCCGACATCACGCCGGATCATGCGATCAGCCGCATCACCATCGTCACCAACGGCCCGCCCAAGGTGATCGACCAGATCATCGCGCAGCTCGACCGCCTGGTGCCTGTGCACAAGGTCACCGACCTTTCCGAAAACGGTCCCTATGTGGAGCGCGAGCTGGCGCTGGTGAAGGTCGCGGGCACCGGCGAGGACCGGATAGAGGCGCTGCGCCTGGCCGATGTGTTCCGGGCCAAGGTGGTGGACACCACCATCGAAAGCTTCATCTTCGAGATTACCGGCCCGTCCGACAAGATCGACACCTTTGTCGGCCTGATGCGGCAGATCGGCCTTGTCGAAGTGGGCCGTACGGGCGTGGTCGGCCTCATTCGAGGCAAGGAGCCAATTTGAGAATAGCCCCTCTCCCGCCGGGAGAGGGAGGGGCCTGTCGCGCAGCGACGGGAGGGTGAGGGCCTGCGAAGCGCCCTGCCCAGAGGTGGTTCCCCCTCACCGACTTCGCCTAGGAGCCTTCGGCCCCAAGGCTTCCTATCCTCTCCCGCAGGGAGGGGGGCAGATTAGAAAAGGGTTTTGAACAATGCGCGTTTATTATGATTCTGATGCGGACATAGGCCTGGTCAAGGGCAAGAAGATCGCCATCGTCGGTTATGGCAGCCAGGGCCACGCCCATGCCCAGAACCTGCGCGATAGCGGCGTCGCCGAAGTCGCCATTGCGCTCCGCCCCGGCAGCGCCACCGCCAAGAAGGCCGAAGGCGCCGGCTTCAAGGTGCTGAGCAATGCAGAAGCCGCAAAATGGGCCGACATCGTAATGATCCTGGCGCCCGACGAGCATCAGGCCGCCATCTACGCCGATGACCTGCACGCAAACATGAAGCAGGGCGCGGCGCTTGCCTTCGCCCATGGCCTGAACGTGCATTTCGGCCTGATCGAGCCGCGCGCCGACCTCGACGTGTTCATGATCGCGCCCAAGGGCCCCGGCCACACCGTACGCAGCGAATATGTGCGCGGCGGCGGCGTTCCCTGCCTGATCGCGATCGCGCAGGATTCGACCGGCAACGCCCATGACGTCGCCCTCTCCTACGCCTCCGCGGTTGGCGGCGGCCGTTCGGGCGTCATCGAAACGACATTCAAGGAAGAATGCGAGACCGACCTGTTCGGCGAGCAGGCGGTTCTGTGCGGCGGCCTGACCCACCTGATCACCGCCGGTTTCGAAACGCTGACCGAGGCGGGCTATGCGCCGGAAATGGCCTATTTCGAGTGCCTGCACGAAGTGAAGCTGATCGTCGATCTGATGTATGAGGGCGGCATCGCCAACATGCGCTATTCGATCAGCAACACCGCCGAATATGGCGACATCCACACCGGTCCGCGCATCATCACCAGCGAGACCAAGGCGGAAATGAAGCGCGTGCTTGAGGATATTCAGGCCGGCCGTTTCGTCAGCCGCTTCGTCCTCGACAACCGCGCCGGCCAACCGGAGCTGAAGGCCGCCCGCAAGCAGGCCGCCGCCCACCCGATCGAGCAGACCGGCGCCAAGCTGCGCGCCATGATGCCGTGGATCGGCGCGAACAAGCTGGTGGACAAGGACAAGAACTGATCCGCCGGCCCCGCCCAACGGACGGGGTTTGCAGAACATAGAGTTTCCGGTTTCGCATCTGGAACAATCGGGGGACGTGGTCTATTTGAGGCCGCGTCCCCTTTTCTTTCCCCCTGGACCTTCAAAAACGGAGACCGATGTCTATGCGCAAGTTCCTCCTCCCCGCCGCCCTCGCCTTCACGCTGCTTGGCGGCGCAGCCGTTGTCGCTCAAGGCATGGGCAAGCCCGGCTCGCCTGACCCGGCGCTGGTGACCGGCGGCAATTATGTCGTCGAGCCGACCCACACGCAGATCTTCTTCGCCTATGACCATATGGGCTTTTCCAACAATATGGGCCTGATCTCGATGCCGACCGGTACGCTGAGCCTGGACCCCAAGAACCCGGCCGCCGCCAAGGTGTCGATCACCGTTCCCATCGACAACCTCAAGACCGGCATTCCCAAGCTGGACGAGCATCTGCTGAAGCCGGACTTTTTCGACAGCGCGAAATTCCCCACCGCGACCTTCGTGTCGACGGGCGTGAAGGTTGACGGCAAGACCGCCGACATCAGCGGCAACCTGACCATCAAGGGCGTGACCAAGCCTGTGGTGCTTGAGGCGACCTTCTACGGCGCGGGCAAGGCTCCGGCGCAAATGGGCGGCAAGGAAAATGTCGGCTTCAACGCTACGACCCTTATCAAGCGCAGCGATTTCGGCATGGGCTATGGCGTGCCGGTCGTCGGTGACGAGATCGAACTGAAGATCACCGCCGCCTTCATGAAGGAATAAGCGGCAACTCGCTATCTCACGCCGTCATTCCCGCGAAGGCGGGAATCCCGCCAAACCTTCCTTGCCGGAAGAAGCGGGCCCCCCGCCTTCGCGGGGGTGACGGGGGTGGGAAACCCTCCAACGTGCGCAAGAGCGCAGTCCGCATGTCATTTGGCATAGCGCGCCGCGCAAAAACGGCTGGACCTTCTTAACCCTTTGCCGTTATAGGCTGGGGCATCATGCAGCGTGCGCTTCTATCCCTGCTACGACTTACACGCCCTTAGGCGTGGTTTTCTCGTGCGCGCCTTGCATGGCGGCACACATCGCCTAAGGGCTTATCCGAACATCTTCAGTCACCGGGCAGAGTGCGCAGCGCGCCCGCCCGAAGCAGGAATGCCGTTACCATGATGCTGAGCGACCCTTCACAGAAATACCGACCGTTCCCGCAGGTGAACCTGCCCGACCGGCAGTGGCCATCACAGACCATCACCAAGGCGCCCCGTTGGCTGTCCACTGACATGCGCGACGGCAACCAGTCGTTGATCGACCCGATGAATGCGGAAAAGAAGCAGCGCTTCTTCGACCTGCTGATCAAGGTCGGCATCAAGGAAATCGAGGTCGGCTTCCCGTCAGCGGGCGCGACCGAGTTCGACTTCATCAGCGGCCTCGTCAAGAATGGCAGCATCCCCGACGATGTGATCGTGCAGGTGCTGACCCAGGCGCGCCCCGAACTGATCGCCACGACCTTCGAAAGCCTGCGCGGCGCGAAGCAGGCCATCGTCCATGTCTATAACGCCGTGTCGCCCGCCTGGCGGCGCATCGTGTTCGGCATGGAGCGGTCGGAAGTCAGGCAGATCGCCATCGACGCCGCCAAGCTGCTGCGCGACCATGCGGCGGCGCAGCCGGACACCGACTGGTTTTTCGAATATAGCCCGGAGACCTTCTCGACCGCAGAGCTGGATTTCAGCCTGGAATGCTGCGAGGCGGTGATGGACATCCTGCTGCCCACGCCGGAAAAGCCGCTGATCCTGAACCTGCCCGCGACGGTCGAGGCGGCCAGCCCCAATATCTATGCCGACCAGATCGAATGGATGTGCCGCAACATCTCGCGCCGCGACAGCGTGGTCATCTCGCTCCACCCGCATAATGACCGGGGCACCGGCGTCGCCGCGGCGGAGCTGGGCCTGATGGCCGGCGCGGACCGGGTCGAGGGCTGCCTGTTCGGCAATGGCGAGCGGACGGGTAACTGCGATCTCGTGACCGTCGCGCTCAACATGTATACGCAGGGCGTGAAGCCGGGCCTGGACTTCTCGGACATTGATGAGGTCATCCAGACCGTCGAATATTGCAACCAGTTGCCCGTCCATCCGCGCCACCCCTATGCGGGGGAACTGGTGTTCACCGCCTTCTCCGGCAGCCATCAGGATGCGATCAAGAAGGGTTTCGCCGCGCAGGAGGCGCGCAACGACCTGATCTGGGATGTCCCCTATCTGCCGATCGATCCCAAGGATCTGGGCCGCGACTATGAAGCCGTGATCCGCGTCAATTCGCAGTCCGGCAAGGGCGGCGTCGCCTGGGTGCTGCAACAGGATAAGGGCCTGAAGCTGCCCAAGCGCATGCAGGCCGATTTCAGCCGCGTCGTGCAGGAACTGGCCGACAGCACCAGCCGGGAACTGGGCGCCGCCGACATCTGGGATGCGTTCGGCAAGCATTATCGCGTGTCGGGCGAGCAGCCCTACACGCTGGTCGATTATCATGAGACCGGCCCTGCGGGCGACCGCGTGTTCGTGGGCAAGATCGGTTTCGAGGGCGGCGAGCGGAGCATTTCCGGGCGTGGCAATGGCCTCATTTCCGGCGTGCTGGCGGCGCTGCGCGACGAGCTGGGAATCGACCTGGAGGTCGCCGATTACAGCGAGCACGCCATCGGCGTGGGCACGGATGTCAACGCGGCGGCCTATGTCGAGTGCCGCACGCCCGACGGCGTGACGATTTTTGGCGTGGGCATGGACTGCGATGTCGCTACGGCATCCGTGCAAGCGGTGCTTTCGGCGGCGAACGGGCTGGCGGCGCGGCGAAAATAGGGGTTGCGGGGCCGGGTCAGGCTGCCCTAGCCCCTCCTCTCCTACCGGAGAGGATATAGAAATGCCCCTGCCCTCGCCCCTGTTCGACCGCCTGCGCCTGCCGGTCATGGGATCGCCCATGTTCCTGGTGTCGGGACCGGAGCTTGTCATCGCGCAGTGCAAGGCGGGGATCGTCGGCAGCTTTCCCGCCCTCAATGCCCGGCCGCAAAGCCAGCTCGACGAATGGCTGCACCAGATCAGCGAGGAGCTGGCGGCGTGGGACCGGGACAATCCCGCCACGCCCGCAGCGCCCTTCGCCGTCAATCAGATCGTCCACAAGTCGAACGGGCGGCTGGATGAGGACATGGCCACCTGCGCCGCGCGCAAGGTGCCGATCCTCATCACCTCTCTGGGCGCGCGCGAGGATGTGAACGATGCGGCGCATGGCTGGGGTGGCATCACATTTCACGACGTCATCAACGACCGTTTCGCCCGCAAGGCGGTTGAGAAGGGCGCGGACGGCCTGATCCCGGTGGCCACCGGCGCGGGCGGCCATGCCGGAACCCTCTCCCCCTTCGCCTTCATGCAGGAGATACGCGCCTGGTTCGATGGACCGGTGGCGCTGTCCGGCGCGATCGCGCATGGCCGGTCGGTCCTGGCGGCGCGCGCGCTGGGCGCGGACCTCGCCTATATCGGCAGCGCCTTCATCGCCACGCAGGAGGCCCGGGCGCAGGAGCAATATAAGCAGGCCATCGTCGAAGGTCAGGCCGCCGACATCGTCTACACCAACCTGTTCACCGGCATTCACGGCAATTATCTTCGCGCCTCGATCGCCGCGTCGGGCCTCGATCCCGACAATCTGCCGGAAAGCGACCCCAGCAAAATGGATTTCGGCTCCGGCGGCAATCAGGCGGCCAAGGCGTGGAAGGATATCTGGGGGTCTGGCCAGGGCATTGGCGCAGTCACCCAAAGCCTGACGGTCGCCCAGTTTGTGGAGCGGCTGGCGACGGAATATGCGGCGGCGAAGGTCGGCATTTGCGGCTGACGCGCGGAGACTAGCCCGCCTTCTCGCCCGGCGCGCGCAGGCCGGCGATCAATATGTCGACCAGCCGCAAGGCGCCTTCCTTCCACTCCGGCCCCGCGCCGACATGCGCAACGCCCGCAAGCGCGCGGAGCAAATCCAGCGGATCGACATTCAGATGGATCTCGCCATTTTCCACGGCCCTGTTCACCAGCATGGCGATCGCTTCCTTCACCTGCACGCCGGACCGCGCGTAAAGATCGGACGTGCCGCCGACGATTGAATTGAGCGCCTCCGCCATCATCTGCTTGGTCGCGAGATGTTCGACGAACAGCCGCAGCCAGGCGCGCAAAGCCTCAACCGGCGCATGGTCCGCCATCAGACGGGGCACCGCCTCCGACAATTGTTCGGCGTCATTCTGGTAAACTGCGGAAACCAGCGCATCGCGCGTGGGAAAGTGCCGGTAGAGCGTGCCGATGCCAACGGCGGCGGCCCGCGCGATTTCATCTAGGCTGGCCTCCGACCCTTTTTGGGAAAAGATGGATTTGGCGGCTGTTATCAATAGCTGCCGGTTGCGCGCCGCGTCAGCGCGCAATTTGCGCTCGCCAGCCGGTTCGCTTTTTTCAACCACGCAAAGACACGCCCCTTGATAAACGGAGGAACCCTCCGTATTTATGAAACGGAGACACCCTCCTCTTATACTTTTACCAGTCAGGCCGCAACGGACTACCCGGAAGCGGCCAGAAATCCGCCCAACCCCAGTAAGGAAATTAGGATGACAACAGCTTTCGGCAACACATCCACGACCGACGATGTTCTTGGCGACATAGACCTCAGCGGCAAGCGGGTCCTCGTCACCGGCGTTTCGGCGGGGCTTGGCGTTGAAACGGCCCGCAGCCTGGCGGCGCGCGGCGCAAAGGTGGTGGGCGCGGCCCGCGACCTGAAAAAAGCCGAACGCGCAACCGCCCAGGTTCTCGCCGACGCCGCGAACGGCGGCGAGCTGGACCTGATAGAGCTGGACCTCGCCTCCCTGGCGAGCGTCCACGCCTGCGCCGACGCCCTGGTCGCGGAGGGCAAGCCTTTCGACCTGGTGATCGCCAATGCCGGCGTGATGGCGTCGCCCTTCGGCCACACAACGGACGGCTTTGAAACCCAGTTCGGCACCAACCATCTCGGCCATTTCGTGCTGGTCAACAGCATCGCCTCGCTGATGGCGCCGGGATCGCGCCTGGTGAATGTCGCGTCTTCAGGCCACAGGTTCGCCGATGTCGACCTGAAGGACCCGAATTTCGAACATACGCCCTATGACCCCTTCGTCGCCTATGGCCGGTCAAAGACCGCCAACATTCTGTTCGCCGTTGAATTTGACCGGCGGCACAAGGATCGCGGCATCCGGGCGACCGCGCTGCATCCGGGCGGCATCCTGACCGAGCTTGGCCGTCATGTCGGCGACAATCAGCTTGAGCAGATGATTCAGCAGATCAATGCGGACCTCGCGGCGGAGGGCAAGCCGCCCTATCGCTGGAAAACCATTCCGCAGGGCGCGGCGACATCGGTCTGGGCCGGCGTGATTGCGCCCGCCGAGGCGGTGGGCGGTCATTATTGCGAGGATTGTCAGGTCTCCGAAGTGACGGACGGGCATATCAGCCCTGTCAGCCCCGGCGTGCGCCCCTATGCGGTCGACCCGGAAAACGCCAAGGCGCTCTGGGCCAAGAGCGAGGAAATGGTCGGCGAGCGCTTCTGATCCCTCCCTCCAACGGTAAAGGGCCGGTAACCGCATAGGGCCGGTAACGAAAAGGGTCCTGTGATGATAAGGGGGTTGCGCCGGACATACCGGCGCCACCCTTTTGTCATGACCAGTCCGGAAGAAGGAGTCGATGCATGCCGCATCGCCGGGACGTCCGGTCCCGCAAGCTGTCGTGGGAGCAGGCGCTTTACCGGTCGGGCCTGATGGACATGCTGGCCGCGTTCGATCCGCATGTCGTTGGCACCCTCCCCCTCGGCGTCTCCGTTCCAGGCAGCGACATCGACATTGTGTGCCATGCGGCCGACCCTGCCGAATTTTCGGCGCTGTTATGGCGAAATCTCCGTCACAGGGCGGCGTTCGGCATGCGCCAGTGGATCGCCGTGCCCAATCCAGTGATCGTCAGCTTCACCTATCTGGGCTGGCCATTCGAAATATATGGCGCGGACCAGCCGGTGCGCGACCAGCCCGGCTGGCGGCACTTCATGGTCGAGAAACGATTGCTGACCCTGGCGGCGGCGTCTTTCAGGGATGCCGTCATGCGCGAACGGCGGAAAGGCGCAAAAACCGAGGCGGCCTTTGCCACCGTCCTGGGCCTGACCGGCGATCCTTATGAAGCGCTATACGGCCTGTCCGCCGCGCCGGACCCGGTACTGATCGATATGCTGATCTCAGCAGGTTACGCCACCGGACATCGCGACATGGCAAATGAGACTGCTACTGATAACGACTTGCAATAGTTTCGGCGATGTTTTAGCCGCTGCCCCAGAAAAACGGGGAGTATCTATATTATGCGCCGGCAGCTTGGCTTTGTTCCTTCCATAATCGCGATGATGGCCGCAGAGTCGGCATTTGCGCAGTCCGCCGATACTGACGCGCCGGGCGATGCGGACGGATCCATCGTCGTCACCGCAGCGCGCACGACCCTGCCCGTCAACGCCCTGCCGCTGACCATCGACATCATCACCAAGGATGCGCTGGACCAGCAGATCGCGATATCCGGTTCGGTCACTGACGCAGTGGCGACCCTCACCCCGTCCTTCTCCCCGACCCGGCAGAAGCTGTCCGGCGCAGGCGAGACCCTGCGCGGCCGATCGCCCCTTTATGCGATCAACGGCATTCCACAATCGACGCCGATGCGCGACGGCAGCCGCGACGGCTTCACCATCGACGGCTTCTTCGTCGACCGGGTGGAGCTGATCTACGGCTCCAACGCGCTGCAGGGCATTGGCGGCACTGGCGGCATCGTCAATCAGGTGACTGTCGGCGCACCGAAGCAGGACGGCATTTCCGGCCGCGTGCTGCTTCAGGGCACGGCGGACAATGATTTCAGCAGCGACGGCATCGGCGGCAAGGCCGCTGGCCTGATCCAGTATAAGGCTGGCCGTTTCGATGCGACCGTGGGCGCCGCTTATGAAAAGCGCGGCGTATTCTATGATGGTGACGGACGGCGCGTCGGCCTCAACCTGACGCAGGGCGAAACGCAGGATTCAAAGACGACCAACCTGTTCGCGCGGCTTGGCTATGCCCTGTCGGATACCGGCAGATTGGACCTGATCGCCAGCCGGTATGAAATGAAGGGCGAAGGCGACTATGTCGCGGTCGCGGGCAGCCGCCTGACCGGCCGGCCTACGAGCGCGATCAAGGGCGATGCGCCGGGCCTATCGGCGGCGAGCCGCACGGAAAGCGTTGCGCTGTCGCTGACCGACACCAACCTTGGCGGCGGCAATTTCGTCAGCCAGATCTTCTTCAACCGCAGCCGCGACACCTTCGGCGGAGAGATTGCGCCGATCGCCACCTTCCAGGATGCGCGGATCGCCCCGGTCGGCACCCTATTCGACCAGTCGCAGAACCGCTCGCGCAAGCTGGGCGCGAAGATCAGCTATGAGCGCGCCATGCCGGGCCTGGAAGCGCTGACCCTGACGGCCGGTTTCGACGCCCTGCTGGACAAGACGGCGCAGTTGCTGATCGCCACCAACCGCGTCTGGGTGCCGCCATCTGACTTCCAGAGCCTCGCGCCGTTCGGTCAGGCCAACCTCAAGCTGTTCGACGGCGTGCTGCGGCTGGCGGGCGGCGTCCGCTGGGAAAATGTGCAGATCAAGATCGATGACTTCACGACACTGGCGTCGTCAAATTCGACCTTCGTTTCGGGCGGCAAGCCGAAATTCTCCGACGTGCTGTTCAATGGCGGCGTGATCATTGAGCCGATGCCGGGCATCCGCGCCTATGCCAGCTATGCCGAGGGCTTCACCGTTCCCGACATCGGCCGCATCACCCGCGCGATCAACCGGCCGGGGCAGGATATCGACACCTTCCTGGACATAAGCCCGATCATCTCCAACAATCGCGAGATTGGCGTGGAGGTGAAGCAGGGTCCGCTGGACGCAAGCGCCACCTATTTCTGGTCATCGAGCGACAAGGGCCAGTTGCTGATCGCCCGTGCGGGCGGCATTTTCGACGTGCAGCGCCAGCGCGTCGAGATTCAGGGCTTGGAAATCAACCTGGGCGTTCAGACGCCGATCAAGGGCCTCAAACTGTCGGCCGGCTATGCCCATATCCTTGGCCGTTACGACGCGAGCACCGTGCCCGATGGCATTGTCGACACTGATCTGGACGGCACCAACATCTCGCCGGACCGCCTGAACCTCGCCGCCAGCTATATCAACGGGCCGCTGTCCGCGCGCATCCAGACCCAATTCTATCTGAGCCGGACCTTCACCGGGCTGGTGCGCGACCCGCGCAACGATTTCGGCGGCTACACGCTGACCGACGCCAGCGTCCGATATAATTTCGGCGGGCTGGGCGCGATCAGCCTGAGCGCGCAGAATATCTTCAACAAGCAGTATATCGACTATAACAGCGATACGCGCCTGCCGACCGACAATCTGGCCTTCTTCGCCGGTCGCGGCCGTACCTTCACTCTGGGTTGGGATTACCACTTCTGAAGCTGCTCGACACGCTCCATCGCTGGACGGGCGGACTCATCGGGCTGATCCTTGCCCTGCTGGGTCTTTCCGGTGCGATCCTGGTGCATCGCGACGCCTGGATCATGCTGCCGCACGCCAGCGATGCGCGAGTCACCGACCCTGCCGCCATCGGCGCTGCGGTGGAGCGGATGATGGCCGACCCAGACCATCTTCCGCGCAGCATCCTGTTCGCTACCGACAGTTTCGGCCTCAATCGCCTGACATTCGGCAAGGGCGCGGGCGCCTATGCCGATCAGGCGGGGGCGATCGTGACGCGCTGGGACAGCCAGTGGCAGCGGCCGGAACTGTGGCTGTTCGATTTCCATCATCACCTGTTCGCGGGGGACACGGGAGAAACGGTGATCGGCGTGGCCGCGCTGTGCGGCCTGTTTTTCGTCATTTCCGGCGTCATCCTGTGGTGGCGCACCCGGCGCACTTTCGAAGTCCGGCTATGGCCCCGGCGGATGAGCCGCCCCGCAATCGTGCGTCATCACCGGGACCTGGGCGTCATCATGACCCCTCTGCTGGCGATGGCGCTGTTCACTGGCGCGGTGTTCGTGTTCCGGCCCGTGGCGTCCCTCCTGCTGGGGCCTGGCACATCGGCCGAGTTGAAGGCCGCATCGAAATCACCCAAGCCCCTTGAGGCGAAGTTGGCGGCGAAGCCCGACTGGCCCGACATGGTCCGGGCGGCCCATGCGCGCTTTCCGGAGGCGGAGCTACGCTCCATTGGCCTGCCGCGGGGGGATAGCGGCCTCATCGCCTTCCGCATGCGCCAGCCGGAGGAATGGCTGCCGAACGGCCGCACCATGGTCTGGTTCGCCGCCGACACGGGTGCTGTCGCCGGCTCGCGGGACTTCCGCGCCATGACGCCCAGGGTCAAGGCGTATAACATGTTCTATCCGCTGCACGCGGCCAAGGTGGGCGGGCTGCCGTACCGCATCGTGATGACGCTGACCGGCCTCGCCCTGGCGATGCTGGGCAGCCTCGCGGTGTGGAGCTTCTGGTTCAGGGGCGGACGGCGATCCACCATGCCCAAACGGGCCGTGTGGCGGTGATGGCGCCAGCCCGGCCTTAAATTCGGCCCTTAGAACAGGCCCGGCACCTCGCGCTGGGCCGTGCCCGGCCGGGCTGGCGTCAGAAGCTCCCTGCGCTGCTGATTGACCGACTGGCTTGAGACTGTGCCGGAGATCGGCGTGCAGGTGGCCCCGGCAAGGAAATCCAGCGCCTGGCGCGTTGACGCCTCCCGCGGGTCTCCAAGTTGATAGCCGATATCGTCCGGCGCCTGGCAGCTCGACCCGACCGAGCTGGCGAGGCCGGTGAAATAGTTGGCGTTGCCCGCGCTGTTCTGCGTGGCGAACGCGACCACCCGCAAACGGTCGTCACAGGCTGACCGGTCAAGCGCCACCTGCCCCACCGGCTTGCCATAGGTATTGGTGCCGATCAGCCCGGCGCGCGCATTCAGATAGGGGATGAAGCTGTTGATCACCAGCTCGCTGGCGGAGGCGGTGCCGCGCGTGCCGATGAAGGCGATGCGCGTCGGCGCGATGGATTGCGGCTGAACCTCGAAATAGCGGGTTTCGTTCTGCGCCGCCTTTTCGGGACGGAAGGTCGTGCGCGTCAATATGTCGGACGAGGACCGTCCGCCGCCAAGCAGGTCGCCGAACAGCTCCGCAATGGAAACCAGCCCGCCGCCATTATAGCGCAGGTCGACGATCACCTCCGTCACGCCCTGGGCCCGGAACTGCGCAAACGCATCGCGCAGGGCGGGTCCGGCGGTCGTGATGAAGGTGCGCAGATTGACGTAACCGACGCGGCGGCCGCTATCGTTCAATATTTGCGCGCCATAGCGGCTTGAGACCGGCGTGATGTCAAACTCCCGCTTCGTGACGCTGACATCGCGCGTGCCGGCCGCATCGTAGACGCGCAGGATGCGCGTGGTGCCAACGGTATCGGGGCCAAGCGCATTTGATACGCCGTCCAGCCCTTCGCTCGCGGTGATGGCGCTGACGGAACGGATATTGGACGAAGTCGTCCCGATCCCGATGATTTCCGCGCCGCGATCGATCCCTGCCGTCAGGCCGGGTCCGCCCTCGAACGCCTCCGTCACGAAAATGCGCCGCTGGGTGGAATCCGTCGCCAGGCGCAGGCCAAGTCCAGCGCTGGAGCCGGAACTATAATAGGCGTTTTCCTCGGCGATCGAGGTTAGATAGGTGAAATAGCGGTCCCTGCCCTGCCCGCGCGCAGTGGCGGTCAGGGCATCGATATAATCGTCCACCGTCGCATAGGGCGACGGGTCCAGGCTGGCGGGCAATGTTTCGGGAAACAGATACCATTCGCGCAGTTGCGCGGCGGCCCAGTTCTGCCGTTCGCGCACCGAACAGGCCGATGACGGGGTGGGCGTGGGGGTGGGCGATGGCGTGGGCGTTGGTCCGCCCACGATGCTGCCGCCAGGCGAATCGCCTCCGCACGCGGAAAGCAGCAAGGCCAGTCCGGTTGTTGCCGACAATAGCCGCGAATGTTTCTTCATTACCCGTTCCCCGAAATGTACGCCGGAACGCTAGAGGAGAAGCGTGAAGAATTTGCATCGGGAAATGCCGCCAAAATGGCCCAAAACCGATGTAAAATGGCGCGCCGCTATATCTCGACCTGGCTACCCAGCTCGACCACCCGGTTGGTGGGCAGGCGGAAGAATTCCATGGCGCTTTCCGCGTTGCGCAGCATCCAGGCGAACAGCTTTTCGCGCCACACGGGCATGCCGGGCCGGGCCGAGGGCAGCAGGGTCTGCCGCGCCAGGAAGAAGCTGGTCTCCATCATCTTGAACGTCTGGCCGCAGCCGGTGACGGTCTTGAGCGCGGCGGGCACGTCCGGCTCCTGCATGAAGCCATAATAGAGGACGAGGCGGAAGAAGCCCCGGCCCAGATCCTCCAGCTTGCAGCGTCCGTCATTCTCCACCACCGGCACGTCCATGATCTTCACGGTCAGCAGGATGACCCGCTCGTGCAGCACCTTGTTATGCTTGAGGTTGTGGAGCAGCGCATGCGGCACGCCGTCCGGCGTCGACGTCATGAACACCGCCGTACCGGGGACACGCACGGCGCTGTTCGCGGCGGAGGCGACGAACACGGGGATCGGCATGGCGGACTCGCGCATCCGCTCGATCATCAGCTTGCGCCCGCGCGACCAGGTGGTGAGCAACGTAAAGACGATGAAGCCGATGAACAGCGGGAACCAGCCGCCATCCGGTATCTTGGTCAGGTTCGCCGCCAGATACAGGCCATCGACGATGTAGAACACGCTGAGCAGCGCCACAGCGCCGGCCCAGTGCCATCTCCACAGCTTGAAGATCAGCACCGTCAGCAGGACATTGTCGATGAACATCGCGCCGGTAACGGCAATGCCATAGGCCGCCGTCAGGTTGGACGAGGTGCGGAAGCTCAGCACCAGCAGGATGACCATCACCATCAGCCCCCAGTTGATCAGGGGGATGTAGATCTGGCCTGCGGTCGATGCGCTGGTATGGGAAATCCGCAGGCGCGGCATGAAGCCGAGCTGGATCGCCTGCTGCGTGACGGAGAAAGCGCCGGATATGACGGCCTGCGACGCAATGATGGCGGCCAGCGTGGCAAGGCCGATCAGGGGAAGCTGAAGCGCCTGTGGGGCAAGGTTGTAGAATGGGCTGTGGAGGGCAGACATGCCCTCGCGGAACAGCAGCGCGCCCTGCCCCAGATAGTTGCACATCAATGCGGGCAGCACGAAGAACAGCCATGACACGCGGATCGGATTACGGCCGAAATGCCCCATATCGGCATAAAGCGCCTCCGCCCCCGTCACCGCCAGCACCACGGAACCAAGCGCCAGGAAAGCGGGCAGCGGGTCAGTAACGAAGAACATCAGTGCCCAATAGGGATTGAACGCCTGCAGGATGCCCGGCGTATGCCATACGCTGATCAGGCCCAGCGCGGCGATGGTGCAGAAATAGAGCAGCATGATCGGGCCGAACATCGTCGCGACCCGGTTAGTCCCCGCGCTCTGAATCCAGAACAGGCCGAAAAGGATCAGTACGGCGGCCGGAAGGATCATCGGCTCCAGCGCAGGATTGTAGACCGCCAGACCTTCGACAGCGGAAAGCACCGACACCGCCGGCGTGATCATGGAGTCGCCGTAGAACAGCGCCGTCGCGAACACGCCGAGCAGGATGATGCCCGATGACCAGCGTTTCGTGCGCGTCTGGCCGCTGATCAGCGCCAGCAGGGCCAGGCTGCCGCCCTCCCCCTTATTGTCCGCGCGCATGATGATGGTGACATATTTCAGCGTGACCACCAGCATCATCGACCAGAACATCAGGCTGATGACGCCAAGGATATGGTCGGGATCGAGCGTCAGTTTGTGATGGCCCGCAAATGTCTCGCGAAAGGCGTAGAGCGGGCTGGTGCCGATATCGCCAAAGACGATGCCGATCGCACCGACCGCCAGCTTCAACGTCGCCTTGCCCTGAGTATGGCCATGCGCATGGCCATGGGCATGCTCATGGTCGCCATCGCCCGACTCCGCCGCCGGGGCGGCCTTATCCGAGTCGGTCATATGCGGACAGAAATGCTGTCATGCTGGTGCTTTACCTGCCTTCACGCCGCGACCGGACCTACCGGCGGACATGCAACCGGTGCGCCCTATCATGGCTAATAGTGCGGTGCAATAAAGCTGAACAACGCATTAAAGACTGTCCGGTTTCGGGAGCCTTTTTGGCGGAGGCTACTGCCCGCCCTGCTGCTGCGCGGCGAGCAGGCGGTCCATGACGATCAGCTTTTCCTCCAGCTCCGTCCGCAGTCCGCTTCCAATGGGCAATTGGGCCGCCAGCGCCGCCCAGACCGGGCGGGCCTCCGCCATCTGGCCCGAACGGATCAGCGCAATCCCGTAGAAATAGGGCGCTGCGGGCTTGGCGGGGTCCAGGGTCATGGCCCGGCGATAGGCGAAATCGGCGGATGGAGAGAGCACGCCATTGCCATGCGCCACGAGCGCATTGCCGAGCGCCGCCCAAAGATTGGGGTCGTTGGGGCTTTGGCGCAGGCCGGAAACCAGGACATTGGCCGCCTCCCGCGTCTTGCCCTGCCGCGCGAGACCGTCGGACAGGATCAGCCACTGCGCCGCATCGCCGAAACGATCCTCCATCGACCGGCGGCGCTCCACCAGCTTTTCGTCGAAGTTCGCCGCCTTCGCCTGCACGGATCGCGGGCTTCCCGCCAGTTTGGGACGGCCCTGCCAGGCATAGCCCGCCAGGCCGAGGATGAGCGCAGCCGCCACCAGCTCCCATGTCGCGCGCGGCAGGCGGCCGATGCCGATGATCCCGGCAAGCGAGACGCCGAGCAGCCCAAGGACGATAGCCCAGCCCATCAGCGCTTCCTGCGCCGGATGCGGCTGCGCACCAGCAGGCCGCCAAGCGCCAGCAGCACCAGCGGCGCGGTCCAGAGCGGCCAGAGGATCGGCGCTGCGGTCGGCGCATAGCTCACCCAGTCGCCATAGCGTTCGATCAACCAGGCGCGGATATGTTCGGGCCGCTCCCCCGCCGCAATGCGCTGGCGGATTTCCGAACGCATGTCGCCGGCCATGCTGGCGTTGCTGTCCGCGATCGACTGGCTCTGGCAGGTGAGGCAGCGGATCGTCACCATCAGGTCGCGCGCCTTCGCCTCCAGCGCCGGATCGTCAAGCTGGCGGTCGGCATAGGGCGCGGGCGGCAGCGCGGTTTGCGCGGCAAGCGGGGCGGAGAAGCAAAGGAGTAGTGCGCCGACCCCCACCCACACGTCATTCCCGCGAAGGCGGGAATCCCGCTTTCTTCTACACCGTATAAAAGAAACGGAATCCCGTCCTTCGCCGGGATGACAGAGGGACTGGCTGATCACTGCGCGTCCCTCACGATCTTCAGGATGCCCGCCACATCGTCCTCGCGAATGTCGCCGACATGCTGATGCAGTATCTTGCCCTTGCCATCGATCACAAAGGTTTCCGGCACGCCGGAGGAGCCGAGCGCCATCTGCACGGCGCTGCGCGCGTCGAGGCCGATGCGGGTATAGGGATTGCCGTACCGCGCGAGGAACCGGTCCACATCCGGCCGCGCGTCGCGGATGGCGATGGCGTCGATCTCCACGCCCGCCTGCTTCAGCGCCATGAGTTGCGGCGCTTCCGCCGCGCAGGGAATGCACCAGCTCGCGAAGATGTTGAGGAGGCGCGGCTTGCCGGTTGCGAACTGCGTGCTTGCCAATGCCGAGCGATCGCTCGCCGCTGCGGGCAGGGAGAAGGCGGGAAGCGGCTGGCCGACGAGGCGGGAGGCGATGATGCGATTGTCAGGCTTCAGCAGTCCACTCGCGAACAGCCCGAAAAAGGCGAGGAACAGGAGCAGCGGGAGCCAGATGAGCGCGCGTTTCATGCCCAGGCGCTCCGTTTGCGTATCTTCATCATCCACCCACGCCTTTCGCGTCCCAGCAGGGCAAGCGCGCCGCCCAGCGCGATCATGATGCCGCCCAGCCAGATCAGCGTCACGAACGGCTTCCACCATATCCGCAACTGCCAGCGGCCCCGCTCCGCCTCCTGTCCCAGCACGACATAAAGCTGGCCGTTCCAGCGCGTCAGCAGCGCAGCCTCCGTCGTGGTGGTTGGGGGATTGGTGAAGAAGCGCGACTGCGGGTGGATGGCGATGGGGGCGCCATTGCCGCGCCATACCGTCATGTCGCCCTGCAACGCGGTCCAATTGTCGCCCGCGACCGGCACGATCCGGTCGAAACGCAGCGTCCACCCGGCGGTGCTGATCGTTTCGCCCGGCTTCGCCGCCACCAGCTTCTCCACCGTGAAGGCTGAATCCGACGCCATGCCCGCCAGGCTGACCGCGCAGCCGAGATGGGCGATCACCATGCCCCAGGTGAACAGCGGCGTGCGGCGCAGGTTGCGTTTCCACAATGGCGCGACGCTGCCGACCGCCACGGCGGCCGCGATGACGAGGCCAAGGAAGGGCAAGACGCCGATCCGTCCCCATGCCAGCGCCGAAACGGCGATCGCCGCCGCCAGCAGGATAATGGCGGGAGCCAGCATCCGCCCGCCGACCGCCTTCGCCCTGTCCTTGCGCCAGCGGGTTAGCGGCCCCGCGGCCATGGCGATGACAAGGACCAGCGTGATCGGCCCGACGATCCGGTCGAAATAGGGCGGCCCGACCGACACCTTATGCCCGAACGCTTCGGTCATCAGCGGATAGAGCGTGCCGATCAGGACCAGCCCCAGGATCACCGTCAGCAGCAGGTTGTTGACGACCAGCATCGTCTCGCGGCTCACCAGTTCGAACTGCGCGCCCTCCCGCACCGTGCCGATGCGGAAACCGAACAGGGCGAGCGCGCCGCCGATATAGAGGGCGAGCAGGCCAAGGATGAAGGTGCCGCGCTGCGGATCGACGGCGAAGGCATGGACGCTGGTCAATATGCCCGACCGGACCAGAAAGGTGCCGACCATCGACATGGAGAAAGCCACTACCGCCAGCATGATCGTCCAGGCGCGGAGCGCATCGCGCGTCGCCAGCACCGTGGCGCTGTGCAGCAGCGCCGTCGCCGCCAGCCAGGGCATCAGCGAGGCATTCTCCACCGGGTCCCAGAACCACCAGCCGCCCCAGCCCAGCTCATAATAGGCCCAGTAGCTGCCCGCCGTAATGCCCAGCGTCAGCATGATCCACGCCGCCAGCACCCAGGGCCGCATCGCCTTGGCGAAGGCCGCGTCCACCCGCCGGGTCAAAAGCGCCCCGACCGCGAAGGAAAAGGCGACCGACAGGCCGACATAGCCAATGTAAAGCGTGGGCGGATGGAAGGCGAGGCCGGGGTCCTGCAGCAGCGGGTTCAGCCCCTGCCCATCCGGCGGCGCGGGATCGAGCCGGGCGAACGGATTGGAGGCGAACAGCAGGAACGCGTAGAAACCCAGGCTGATCGCCGCCTGCGCGCCCAGCGTCGCCATATGCGTGTCCCGCCGCAACGCCCGCTCGAACAAGGCGACGGCGGCGCCCGCGACGCCCATGACCGTGACCCACAGGAGCATCGACCCTTCATGATTGCCCCATGTGCCCGCGACCTTGTAGAGCCAGGGCTTCATCGAATGGCTGTTCGCGGCGACCAGCGCGACCGACATGTCCGACTGCACGAACAGGGTGATGAGCAGCAGGAAGGCGGCGGCGGTCAGCACCCCCTGCGCCACCGCGACCGGGCGCATCGCGGACAACAGATCATCCTTGCCGCCCACCAGCCCGAACCAGGCCAGGGCAAGCTGCAGAAAGGCAAGCGCGGCGGCAAGCCACAGCGCGGCAAGGCCAGCCTCGGCGATCATGCGAAGATCACCGCACCATCATGCGTCATCCCCGCGAAGGCGGGGATCCCGCTGCCCTTTACTTTCGTCCCGAAGAACAAGCGGGATCCCCGCCTTCGCGGGGATGACGAGGGAGAAAAAGATAAAGCGCCGGAAACCCTCACTTCTCCTTCCCCATCTCAGGCCCCATCTCATGCGTGGTCTCATTATACGTCATGCCCTCAAGCTCCCTGGGCATGTACCGCTCATCATGTTTGGCGAGCAGGTTGGTGGCGACGAAGGTGCCGCTGCGATCGAATGCGCCCTCCGCCACAACGCCCGATCCCTCCCGGAACAGGTCCGGGGCGATGCCGGTGAAGGTGGCGGGCACCGTCGCCTTATTGTCCGTCACGTCGAACCGCACCGTCACGCCATCCGCGGCGCGATGCAGGCTGCCCTTCACCACCATGCCGCCCAGACGGATCGCCTTGCCCGGCTCGACGCCCTTGGTCTTGGCGTCGCTGGGCGTGTAGAAATAGGCGGCCTCATCCTTCAGCGCGGACGCCGCCAGCAGGGCCGCGCCGATCAGCGCGGCAAGCGCCACCAGCGCAAGGATCAGGCGTTGATGCTTCGCTTTCATGAAAGGTCAGCCCCGGTCGCGCTTCATCTCGCCGGCGCGGCGTTCGGCCGACCGCATGGCGCGCCAGCTTCCAATGCACAGCGCCGCCGTCCCCAGCAGGGTCAGCGCATAGGCGGCGACGACGAAGGGCCAGGGGTTCATGTCCGTCAGTCCCGCGCCATCCGGCGCAGCCGCGCCTCTATCCGCGTCTCGGCAAGGATCGTCCGCATCCGCATCAGCACGATCGCCCCGAACAGCAGGCTGAAACCCAGCACGGTAAGCCCCAGCGGCCAGAGCATCGACGACGCGATGCTGGATCCGCCCAGGGTGATGCTCGGCCCCTGATGCAGGCTGTTCCACCACACGACGGATCGGTTGATGATCGGAATGTTGATGGCGCCGACCAGCCCGAAGATCGCCGTCACCCGGCTGACCCCGCCCTGCTCACCCGAAGCGGCGCTGGCGTTCGCGAGCGCCATATAGCCCAGATAGAGGAAGAAAAGCACGAGCATGGAGGTCATCCGCCCGTCCCATTCCCACCAGGTTCCCCATGTCGGCCTGCCCCAGATGGATCCGGTGATCAGGCAGATCGCCGTGAACAGCGCGCCCGGCGCGGCGATGGCCCGGCCCGCAATCGCCGCCAGCGGATGCCGCCAGACAAGCTGAACCAGTCCGGCCACCGCTATGCCCGTCCACCCGCTCATCCCCAGCCAGGCGGCGGGAACATGGATGTAGAGGATACGGACGGTTTCCCCCTGCAGATAATCGGCCGGGGTCAGGAACAGCCCGCTCAGGCATCCCGCGACCAGCAGCGCCAGGCCCGGCCAGAACAGCCAGGGCGTCAACGGACGGGCGATGGACAGAAACCGCGCGGGATTGGCGAAAGCATGCATTGATGGCGTCTTTAGCCGGGCCGGAAACCCAAGGCCAGTCATGCTTTATGATGATGGCGTCAAAGGCCGGAAACGCCGCCTGCCGCTTTTTTGTGACAAGAGGGCGACAAATCGGAACGACACGCCTATATGCGCAGCCATCGGCGGCCCCTGCGGCCCCACAGATTGGCAGCGGACCTTTCGACACATGCTCACAACTCATCCGTTCATGTCCTCTGATGATGGGGACAAGTTGCGTGAAGAATGCGGGATTTTCGGGATTTCCAACGTCGAGACCGCTTCGGCGGTCGTCGCGCTGGGGCTTCACGCGCTCCAGCATCGCGGCCAGGAAGCGGCGGGAATCACCAGTTGGGACGGCCATGATTTCCACACCCACCGGGCGATGGGTCATGTGGCGGGCAATTTCGACCGGGACGATGTGATTCGCGCCTTGCCCGGCGAATCGGCCTGCGGCCATGTCCGCTATTCGACGACCGGCGAAACCTCGCTGCGTAATGTCCAGCCGCTCTATGCCGATCTTGCTTCGGGCGGATTCGCCGTCGCGCATAACGGCAATATCTCCAATGCGATGAAGCTGCGCCGGGAACTGGTGCGCCGCGGATCGATCTTTCAGTCGACTTCGGACACGGAAGTCATCATCCATCTGGTCGCGACGTCCAATTACCGGACCTTGCTCGACAAGTTCATCGACGCGCTGAAGCAGGTGGAGGGCGCCTACTCCCTGATCTGCATGACGCCGGAAGGCATGATCGCCTGCCGCGATCCGCTGGGCATTCGTCCGCTGGTGATGGGCAAGCTGGGCGATTCGATGATCTTCGCGTCCGAAACCGTGGCGCTGGACGTGGTCGGCGCGGACTATGTGCGCTCCATCGAACCGGGCGAACTGGTGATCGTCACCAATGGCGGCGAGATGCGCAGCCACCGGCCGTTCGGCGAAACCCACGCCCGCCCCTGCATCTTCGAGCAGGTCTATTTCTCCCGCCCCGATTCGATCATTGAGGGCACCAGCGTCTATTCCGCCCGCAAGGCGATCGGCGCGCAGCTCGCCATCGAAAATCCGGTCGATGCCGATTATGTGATCCCCGTGCCCGACAGCGGCGTCCCCGCCGCCATCGGCTATGCCCAGCAATCGGGCATTCCGTTCGAACTGGGCATCATCCGGTCGCACTATGTCGGCCGCACCTTCATCCAGCCGAGCGACAAGGTCCGCCATCTGGGCGTGAAGCTGAAGCATAACGCCAACCGCGCGCTCATTGAGGGCAAGCGGATCGTGCTGATCGACGACAGCATCGTGCGCGGCACCACCAGCCTCAAGATCGTGCAGATGATGCGCGAGGCGGGCGCGTCGGAGGTCCATATGCGGATCGCCAGCCCGCCGACCAAGCATAGCTGCTTCTACGGCGTCGACACGCCCGAACGCACCAAGCTGCTGGCGCATAAGCTGGACGTGGGCGGCATGCAGGACTTCATCCACGCCGACAGCCTGTCCTTCATCTCGATCGATGGCTTGTATAAGGCGCTGGGCGAGGCGAAGCGCGCCGACATCCGTCCGCAATATTGCGACGCCTGCTTCACCGGCGACTATCCCACCACCCTGACCGATCAGGATGAGGCGGCGGTGCCGAATCAGTTCGAGCTTCTGGCCGAGCGGGTGGTATAGCGTAAGCGCCCACTCCCGTTCGGGCTGAGCTTGTCGAAGTCCTGTCCTTACCCCTCTTGAAATGCAGCCCTTCGACACTGACGCGAGTCACGCGCCTCGTGTCAGCAGGGCGAACGGAAAAAGAATGTCTGACAGCCTCCCCCTCTCCGGCAAACTCGCGCTCGTAACCGGCGCCAGCCGCGGCATCGGCGCCGCCACCGCCCTCGCGCTTGGCAAGGCGGGCGCGCATGTCGTGCTGACGGCGCGGACCAGCGGCGCGCTGGAGGAGATTGAGGAACAGATTCACCAGGCGGGCGGCAGTGCGACGATCGCGCCGCTCGACCTGACCGATGGCGAAAGCATCGGACGGCTGGCCGGCGCGGTGGCGGGCCGGTGGCAGGCGCTCGACTATCTGGTGCTGAACGCCGCGATGCTCGGCACGCTGTCGTCGGTGCCGGCGATCGACGCCAAGGAATTCGCCCGCCTGATGACCCTCAACGTGACCGCGCAACAGGCGCTGATTGCGGCTTTCGATCCTATGCTGCGGTCAAGCCAGGACGCCCGGATTGTGGCGCTCACCTCCACGGTCGGACAGACGCCCCGCGCCTACTGGGCCGCCTATGGCGCATCGAAGGCGGCGCTGGAGATTTTGGTGCAATGCTATGGTGAGGAGATGAAGAATATCTCCAATATCCGCACCCATATCGTGAACCCCGGCGCGACCCGCACGGCCATGCGCGCGAAGGCGTTTCCGGGCGAGGACCCCGCGACGCTGAAAGGCCCGGAGGTGGTTGCCCAGGCGATCCTCGACCTGATCGTGGCGGACACGCCGACCGGCTATAGCGGCGCGCGGATCGAGGGATAAGATCAAGGTTTGCCTATCGACAATTACCCTCCCCGCCGTTCGGGCTGAGCTTGTCGAAGGCTCTCCTGAGCGACTGCTGCAAGCAGTCAGCCGAAGGGCCCCGTCCTTTCTTGAAGTGAAGTACAGCCCTTCGACAAGCTCAGGGCGAACGGAACGGGGCAAGCTCTCAAGAAAGCGAATGAGCCTCGGATCAGGCCATCAAACCCCCTTCACCAGCGTCACCTGCATCACATTGATGCCGCCGCCCCGGAAGCCGCCCTCGCAATACATCAGATAATAGCGCCAGAGCTTTACGAAGGATTCGTCAAAACTGGCGGGAAGTTTGCCCGCGAGCACCACTTCGTCGAACCGCTCGCGCCAGCGGCGCAGGGTCTCCGCATAATGCAGGCCGAAATGATGGGGATCGGTCCATTGCAGCCCCTCCGCCGCAGCCAGCTTGCGGAACCGGCTTTCCGACATCAGCAGGCCGCCGGGAAATATATAGGCCTGAATGAAGTCGGTATTGGCGGCGTAGCGGTCGAAGATCGCATCATCGATGGTGATGAACTGCAGCGCCGCCCGTCCGCCGGGCTTCAGCAGGCCACGTATGGCCGCCAGATAGCTGCGCCAATAGCCCTGCCCCACAGCTTCCACCATCTCCACGCTGGCGATGGCGTCATATTGGCCGCTAATGTCGCGATAGTCGGTCAGGAGTATCTGCGCATCCCCGCGCGGCGACAGCGGCGCAAGGCGCTTCTGCGCATAATTGCGCTGTTCGGCGGACAGGGTCAGGCCGTCATAGCGCAGGTTCATCCGCGACAGCGCGACCTCCGCCAGCGCGCCCCAGCCGCAGCCAATCTCCAACAGGGAGTCGCCATCCTTCAGGTCCAACCGCGCGAGAACGGCGTTGGCCTTGCGCTGCTGCGCCACTTCCAATGGTTCAGACCGGTCCTCAGGATCGACATATAATGCGCTGGAATAATGCATCTTCTCATCCAGCCATAGCTGGTAGAAATCATTGCCCAGATCATAGTGGAAGGCGATGTTCCGGCGGGACCCCTTGCGGCTGTTGCGGCGGAAGGCGTGGACAGCCCATCCTACCCAGCGCGCCGGGCCGCTGGCGCGGGCGACGCCGCCCAGGCTCTTGGCGTTGGCCATGAACAGTTCGAAAACCGCCACCGGATCGGGACTGCCCCACTCGCCGACCGACCAGGCGCGATACCAGCCCGCCGACCCCGACGTCGCCAGCCGGACGAGCGCCCGCCAGCTCCGCAACCGCACTTCGCAGGCCGGTCCGGGCGCGCGGCCGCCCAGCATGCGGAAGCCGCCATCGGGCAGCCACGCCTCCAGCATGCCCTGCTCCAGCCCGGCGTCGATCCGGTCGAGAATCCGGTGGAAACTGCCCGCCCAAAGATGCGCGAAAGTGCCGCCCCCGGTCGCAAACCGGCTCCCGGCCTTCACCAGATGGCGGCCGCGTTTGGGGGGCAATGCATTCATGGCGGCATAGTGCCCCAGAGGGGCGGATTCTACAATCAGCCTTTCATCTTTCGATGGGCCAAAAGCGCTCTTTCCCGCGCCTCGCGATGACCGATGATCGGGGCGGGATATCCGTCCGGGCGGCGGCCCGCCGTTTCGGGATCGTGGATGGCCGCATCGGGCAGCCCGGCAAGCTCCGGGACCCATTCGCGGATATAATCCGCCGCCTCGAATTTCGGCGACTGGGTGAGCGGCGCCATGATGCGCACGAACATGTTCGCATCCACGCCGCTGCCCGCCGTCCATTGCCAGTTGACGCTGTTATTGCCGTAATCGGCATCGACCAGCGTGTCCCAGAACCATTGTTCGCCATGCCGCCAGTCGATCAGCAGATGCTTGATGAGGAAGCTGGCGGCGATCATGCGGACGCGGTTATGCATCCAGCCCGTCGCCCAGAGCTGACGCATGCCCGCATCGACGATCGGATAGCCGGTCCGTCCCTCCTTCCATGCCGCGAAATCGCCCCGCGCCTCGCGCAGATCGCGCCAGGCCATGGTGTCGAACGCCGCTCGGCCATTCTCCCGCCCATAGGCCGGGAACTGGCAAATGATATTCTGGGCATAATCGCGCCAGGCAATTTCTTTCAGGAACACCGTCGCGTTCCCCTTCGCCTTTGCAAGCCGATTCCAGACATAAGCGGGTGATATTTCACCGAAATGCAGGTGCGGCGACAGGCGCGACGTACCCTCGCGTGACGGCAGGTTGCGGGCATGGTCATAGTCGGCGGCTTCGTCGAGAAAATCCGCTACCCGCTCGCGCGCGGCGGCCTCCCCCGGCGTCCAGTCGGCGGAGAAACCCTTTGCCCAGTCCGGCTTCGACGGAAGGAGGTTCCAGCCGCTGAGGTCATCCGATTCCGGCCATTTCCCCGGCGCGGCGATATGGGCCGGCGCGGGCTGCGGCGGCGCGGGCGGCATATGCTCGGACAGCGCCCGCCAGAAGGGCGTGTAGATTTTGTAGAGGCCGCCGCTCCCCGTGCGCAGCGTGCCGGGTGGCAGCAGGTAATTGCCGTCATGCAGGCAAAGGTCGAGGGCATCGGCCACGGCGCGTTCAGCATTGCGCCACCAGGGTTCATAATGATGCAGCGCATGGACCCGGACCGCCCCGGTCTCCTTCGCCAATTCGGTCAGGACCTGCGCACTGTTGCCGCTGCGCAGGATCAGCCGGGACCCCTTCGCCCGCAGGCTGGCGTCCAGGCTGGCGAGGCTGTGATTCAGCCACCAGCGGGAGGCGCCGCCCATTTTGCGATGCTTGGGCGTCTCATCGTCCAGGACATAGACCGGGATCACCGGCCCCTCGCCCGCCGCCGCGATCAGCGCAGCCTGATCGGACAGGCGCAGGTCGCGGCGAAACCAGAGGATCGTGGGAGGAGGCATGGTTCGGGTAATGCCCGTTTTGGGCGATCAGTTCCAACCCAACTTCGTCATCCCGGACTTGATCCGGGACCCATCTCGCCTTCGGCACAGGATAGCCAGAGTGAAACATGGGTTCCGGCTTCCGCCGGAATGACGACAGAGGTGAAAATTACAATTCCGGCCCGCTTTTCCCGACCGTCCAGGTCTGCCCTTGGGAAACCAGCTTCTGCAGGTCCGGCATCTTACCCTTCGCGGCCAGTTCGTTCTGCTGAACGACTGCGCTCTCGAAGGTCGGGACCGGATCGTCGTACAGCACGCCCAGCGCCATCGGGAATGCGCCGAACGGCATTTCGACCAGCATATGCGCGACCGACCGGTTGGTGACATCATGGACGATCACGCCCGCCGCTTCCCAGTCGCCATCGACGACCTCGACGACCTTCAGCGTCAGCTTCTCCTTGTCGAGCGCTATGCCCTTGGTGCCGCCCAGTTTCATATTGCCGAACAGCATCGGCTTGCCATGCTCCAGCCAGAGCTGACCGTCGTCCGCATTCTTCTTCTCGGTGAAGTCGGCGAACACATCCTTGTTATAGACGATGCAGTTCTGGAAAATCTCGACAAAGGCCGCGCCCTTATGCGCATGGGCCGCTTTAAGCACATCCGGCAGGTTCTTCGACACGTCGAAGCCCCGGCCGACAAAGCGCGCGCCCGAACCCAGCGCGAAGGCGGCGGGCTTGGCCGGGTGGTCGACCGATCCAAACGGCGTCGACGGGCTTTTCGTGCCCTCGCGGCTGGTCGGCGAATATTGGCCCTTGGTGAGGCCGTAAATCTCGTTGTTGAACAGCAGGATCTGGCAATCGAGATTACGGCGCAGGATGTGCATCGTGTGGTTGCCGCCGATCGACAGGCCATCGCCGTCGCCGGTCACGATCCACACATCCAGCGCCGGATTGGCGAGCTTGACGCCCGTCGCCACCGCCGGCGCGCGGCCGTGGATCGTGTGGAAGCCATAGCTTTCCACATAATAAGGGAAACGCGAGGAACAGCCGATGCCGCTGACGAATACGGTGTTTTCCGGGGTCGCGCCGATATCGGGCAAGGTGCGCTGGACCGCCTTCAGGATCGCGTAGTCGCCGCAACCGGGGCACCAGCGCACCTCCTGATCCGTCTCCCAGTCCTTGGGCGTCAGCTTCACGGGGGTCATGTCGTTCATCGTCTTCTTCCTTATTCGTCATGCCAGCAAAGGCTGGCATCTCCTGCGGCGCGAGACCCCAGCCTTCGCTGGGGTGACGGGAATTAGGTAAGCTGTTCTTCGATCGCCGCCTCGATCTCCGCAATGCGGAAGGGCTGGCCGGAGACCTTGTTCAGCGGCTTTGCATCGACAAGATATTGGTCGCGCAGCACCGTCTTGAGCTGGCCGGTGTTCATCTCAGGCACCAGAACCTTCTCATAGGATTTCAGGAGATCGCCCAGATTCTTCGGCATCGGCCAGATGTGGCGCAGGTGGATATGGCTGACGTCCAGCCCCTTCGCCCGCGCGCGGCGCACCGCCTGATATATGGGTCCGAAGGTCGATCCCCAGCCGACAATCGCCAGCTTGCCGCCCTTCTGGCCCAGCTCGACATCCTGGTCAGGAATGTCGTTGGCGATGCCCAGCACCTTATCGCGGCGCAGCTCCGTCATCGCCTGGTGGTTGGCGGGCGAATATTCGATATGGCCGGTGTTCAGCGCCTTCTCAATGCCGCCGATGCGATGCATCAGGCCGGGCGTGCCGGGCTTCACCCAGGGGCGCTTCAGCTTCTCGTCGCGGCCATAGGGCAGGAAGCCGCCCTCCTGCGCCTTGTCGAGAAACGTCACGGGGAACGGCGTATAGCCGCTCATGTCCGGCACCTTCCACGGCTCGGCCGCATTGGCGATGTAACCGTCCGTCAGCAGCATGACCGGCGTCATATATTCGACCGCGATCCGCACCGCCTCTATCGCGCAATCGAAGGCGTCGGCGGGCGAACGGGCGGCGATCACCGGCATCGGCGCGTCGCCATTGCGGCCATAGACCGCCTGATAGAGGTCCGACTGCTCGGTCTTGGTGGGAAGGCCGGTTGACGGCCCGCCACGCTGGGAATTGACGATGACCAGCGGCAGTTCGGTCATGATGGCCAGGCCGATCGCCTCGCCCTTCAGCGCGATGCCCGGCCCGGAGGAGGAGGTGATGCCAAGCGACCCGGCATAGCTCGCGCCGATGGCCGACGCGATCGCTGCGATCTCATCCTCCGCCTGGAATGTGGTGACACCATATTCCTTTAGGCGCGAGAGGTGATGCAGGATCGCGGAGGCGGGCGTGATCGGATAGCCGCCGAAGAACATCGGCAGGGAGGCGAGTTGCGCACCCGCGACAAGGCCGAGCGAGATGGACTCAGCGCCGGTGACGGTGCGGTACAGCCCCTCCGGCGCGGGCGCAGCGGCGATGTTGAGCTGCTTGAGGCCCAGCCCAGCCCCGCCAATCTCCGCCGTCTCGCCATAGGCGTGCCCGGCGTTCAGCGCGGCGATATTGGCGTCGGCCAGCACCGGAGCCTTCGCGAACTTGTCCTTCAGCCAGTCGACGATCGGCTGACGGTCACGGTCGAACATCCAGAGCGCCAGACCCAGCGTCCACATATTCTTGCAGCGCAGGGCCTCCTTGTTGCCCAGGCCGAACTCCTTGACGCTTTCCATGGTGAGCTTCGAAATGTCGAAGGACAGGAGCTGCCACTTCGCCAGACTGTCATCCTCCAGCGGGTTGGCGTCATATTTCGCCTTGGCGAGATTGCGGTCGTTAAACTCGCCGCTGTCCGCGATGATCAGGCCGCCGGGCTTCAGGTCCTTGACGTTGGTCTTGAGCGCGGCCGGGTTCATCGCCACCAGCACGTCCGGCGCATCGCCCGCCGTGGTGATGTCGGTCGAACCGAAATTGATCTGGAACGCTGACACGCCGAACAGCGTGCCCTGCGGCGCGCGGATTTCGGCGGGAAAATCGGGGAAGGTCGCCAGATCATTGCCCGCAAGCGCGGTTGAAAGCGTGAACTGCCCGCCGGTAAGCTGCATGCCATCGCCGGAATCGCCTGCGAAACGGACGACAACCGCTTCGGGCGATGCGTCTGTGGTTGCTGATGTTATGGGGTCGAGGGCGGCAGTCGCCATAGGGGGCAATCCTCTGATATTCTCCGGTGAACCGGTTTCAGCCTACTACCCTTCGCGGTCAATCGCTTCAAAGTAGTTTTGTTGCAGTAAGGGCATAGCGAAGTTTTTCCGCCATGTCTTGCATGCACGCCAATCCATGGGGTCATTTCAGGACGCTGGCGCTTCGTCAGACGCTGCGGTCAGCGATAATAGCTCATCGCCATGATGCGGATGGCGTCGGCGTGCCGCCGCGCCACCGCCGCCTGATCCGCGCCATAGCCGCCGCCCAGCACAGAGGCGAGCGGAATGCCCCTGGCCCGCGCGACCGAGGCGACCAGGCTGTCGCGGATATGCAGCCCCTCGTCGCTGAGCGACAGGCGGCCAAGCTTGTCGTCCCGGTGCGGGTCCACACCGGCCTGGTAAAGGATGAGGCCGGGATTGCCGTCATCGATCATCCGCGGAAGATGCTGGTCGAGAATTTCGAGATATTCCTCATCCTCCGTCCCGTCGGGGAGCGCGATATCCAGCGTCGACACCGCCTTGCGCGCCGGGAAATTCCGCTCCGCATGCATGGAAAAGGTCTGCACGCTTTCCCGTCCCGCCAGAAGCGCCGCCGTGCCGTCGCCCTGATGCACGTCCAGATCGACGATCAGGATGCGCCGGACATCGCCTTCCTCGATCAGCCGGTTGGCCGCGACCGCCAGATCGTTGAAAATGCAATAGCCCGCACCCGTGTCGTACAGCGCATGATGGCTGCCCCCGGCTGTATTGGCGGCATAGCCATAGCGCAGCGCCAGCCGCGCCGCTTCCCATGTGCCGCCGGTCGTCCTTTGCGCCCGGCGGCAGAGCGCGCCCGTCACCGGAAAGCCGATGCGCCGCGCCTTGTCCTGCGGCACATCGGCGGCCAGAACCTGCGCGACATAGGCGGGATCATGCACCGCCTCCAGCCACTTGCGCGGCATCAGCGGCGCCTCATGCTCGTCGGGCGCAGGAAGCGCGCCGCGAAGCATGTCCATCACCAGACCATATTTGTCCCACGGGAAGGCAGCGACGCCATCCTGCCGCAGAGTGTAATCCAGATGATGGACGAGGGGGAACATGCGGCCTATCTACAGCCTTGTTGGGGGGCGCGGCAAACCCGATTCCCTCTCGCATGATGATCCGAACCGGACGAGACGAATGCCTAAGCTGGATGACGAACTGCCCTATCGCCCATGTGTCGGCATCATGCTGGTCAACATGGACGGCAAGGTATTCGTTGGGCAGCGGATCGATAACAAGGTCGAGGCATGGCAAATGCCGCAGGGCGGAATTGACGTGGGCGAGGACCCCAAAAAGGCCGCCTTTCGCGAACTTGGCGAGGAAACCGGCATCGACAGGGGGCTGGTGAAGATCATCGCCCAGTCGAAGGAAGAACATTATTACGACCTGCCCCCTGAACTGATGGGACAGATCTGGGGCGGAAAATATCGCGGCCAGCGGCAAATCTGGTATCTGGCGCGCTTCCTGGGCACTGACGACGATATCGATATCCAGACCGCCGAACCGGAATTTCGCGCCTGGAAATGGACGGAGCCCAAGACGCTCCCCAACCTGATCGTGCCGTTCAAGAAGAAGCTTTATCGCGATATATTGAAGGAATTCCGCGATCTTATCTGACAATCCGGCGCGTTTATGCGCCGGACTGCCTTCAAAAATATGGTAAAGACTGTAGGGTGGCGCAGATGCGCAAACGCCTCCTGCTTCTTTCGCCTCTCCTTTTCCTGCCCGCCAACGCCCTCGCGGCCGAACCTGCGCCCCTGCCGCCCGCCGTCCGCGCGATGATCGAGCAGGCGATTGCGGGCGGCAATCAGGGGGACATCGACACTGTGGCGCGCATCGCCCAGAAAACCTACCCCGCTGCGCAGGCCGAGATCGCCGCGATGGTGAACGCCTATGACACCCAGCAGGCGGAGGCGAAGAAAGAGAAGATCGAGCAAGCCGGCATTTTCCAGCTATGGGAAGGCCGCGGCGAAGTCGGCGGTTTCCGCTCCACAGGCTCCACCAGCGAAATCGGGATCAGCGTCGGCCTCAACATCTCGCGCACTGGCCTGCACTGGAGCCACACGCTTTCGGGCAGCGCTGACTATCGCCGGGCGAACGGAGAAACCTCCCGCCAGCGCTTCGTCGCCTCCTACCAGCCGCGATACCAGTTCGACCCCAGCGGTTTCGCCTACGGCCTCGTCCAGTTCGAACGCGATCCGATCATCGGCTTCGACAGCCGCTACACCGGATCGGCGGGTATCGGTTACAAGCTGATCCAGGGGAAGAAGGTGAACTTGTCGGTCGATGCCGGTCCTTCGGTCCGTCATGTCGAATATATCGACGGCACCGGCGAGACCAAGCTTGGCGCGCGTTCGTCACTCGATTTCGGGTGGAAGCTGTCCGACACGCTGACATTCCGGCAGACGGCTTCGGGCTATGCCGAAAATGACGTGCGAAGCCTGATCGCCCAGACGTCGCTCACCACGCGGCTGGTGTCGCGGCTCTCGGCCAATTTTTCCTATAACGTCCAGTATGAAACGCAGACCCGGCTGACCGATGAGCGGCTGGACACGCTGAGCAAGGCGACGCTGGTCTACGATTTCTGAGCCAACCGCCGGGGGTGGAGGAAGCGGTGGCGCTCTGTTATAGTGTTACCGATGAGCGCAATATCCTTATCGGAGAGGGCAGTGCTGGAGGCAGCGGCGGATGCGCCGATGCTGGGACAGGTCGAGCGATGGGCGGCGGTCAACAGCGGCTCCCGCAACCTGCCGGGCCTCGCCGACATGGCCGGGTTGCTGGCCGACGCCTTCGCTGCATTGCCCGGCGACGTCGCCCTGTCCAGTCCCGATGAAGTCGATGCCGTGGACGCGGATGGCACGATCCGCATCATCAATCATGGCCGCCACCTGCATGTAACCGTGCGGCCGGATGCGCCCACCCGGATTTTGCTGACCGGGCACATGGACACCGTATTCGCCGCCAGCGATCCTTTTCAGGACCTGCGCTGGCTGGAGAATGGCGTGCTGAACGGGCCGGGCGTCGCCGACATGAAGGGCGGCGTCGCCCTGATGCTCGCCGCGCTGAAGGCTGTGGAGGCAAGCCCTGTGGCTAGCCGGATCGGCTATGAAGTCGTGATCAACAGCGATGAGGAAGTCGGCAGCGCCTCCTCCGCCGCGCTGATCCGGCAGGCGGCGAAAGGGAAGATCGCTGCGCTGACCTATGAACCCGCCCTGCCCGACGGCACGCTGGCGGGCGCGCGCGCCGGGAGCGGCAATTTCTCGATCATCGTCGCCGGGCGCAGCGCCCATGCCGGGCGAAACCCGGAGGAAGGGCGCAACGCGCTTGTCGCCGCCGCCGACATCGCCCTGCGCCTGAAAAACGCTAGCGGCGCGGGCTTTTCCTGCAATCCGGCGCGGATCGACGGCGGCGGCCCCAATAATGTCGTGCCCGCCCATGCCGTATTGCGGGTCAATTTCCGGCCTAGAACGCCGGAAGATGAAACCGCCGCCGGCGCGCTGCTGGACAAGGTGATCGCCGATGTCGCGCGGGAGCATGATGTGCATATCCACCGGCATGGCGGCTTTGGCCGCCCGCCCAAGCCGATCGACGCAGGCGCCGCCCGCCTGTTCGGCCTGGTCAAGCAGTGCGGCGCTGACCTCGGCCTGCCGATTTCCTGGCGCGACACCGGCGGCGTGTGCGACGGGAACAATATCGCGGCGTGCGGCGTCCCCGTGGTCGACACGATGGGCGCGCGGGGCGGCAGCATCCACAGCGCCGAAGAATTTCTGATCGCTGACAGCCTGCCCGAAAAGGCGCAACTGTCGGCATTGACGATCATGCGGATTGCCGAAAGGGGAATGGTTTGACTTTCTTCATGCGCCCGGCCCGGCCGGACGACCTGCAGACCCTGTACGAAATGGCGAAGCTGACCGGCGGCGGGTTCACCAACCTGCCGCCCGACCGGACGTCGCTGTCCGCCAAGCTGGAGCGGACGGCCGAAGCGTTGTCCCGTACCGACGACAGCATGGAGGATGAACTGATCGTCCTGGTGCTGGAAAATAGCGAAACCGGCCAGGTGCGCGGCACCTGCCAGATATTCAGCAAGGTGGGGCAGAAATGGCCCTTCTATTCCTATCGCCTGGGCGTGCTGACCCAGCATAGCCGCGAACTGGCGCGGACATTCCGTGCGGAAATGCTCTCGCTGACCACCGATCTGGAAGGGTCGACGGAGGTTGGCGGCCTGTTCCTGCATCCGCGCGAACGGGCCGAGGGGCTTGGGCTTCTGCTGGCCCGTAGTCGCTATCTCTATATCCGCCAGCATCGCGCCCGTTTCGGCGAGAAGGTGATCGCCGAGTTGCGGGGTGTGATCGACGAGGCGGGCGGCTCCCCTTTCTGGGATGGCCTTGCGGGTCGCTTCTTCGGCATGAGTTTCCAGGAGGCGGACGAGTTCAATGCCATCAACGGCAATCAGTTCATCGCCGACCTGATGCCCAAGACGCCGATCTACACGGCGATGCTGACCGATCACGCCCGGTCGGTGATCGGCCTCCCCCATCCCAATGGCCGCGCCGCCATGCGGATGCTGGAGGCGGAGGGTTTCGCCAATGCAGGCTATATCGACATATTCGATGGCGGACCGACGATGGTGGGTCAGGTCGATGGGCTGCGCACCGTGTCGGAAGCCCGGGACGTGACCTTCTCCGGCACGCATGACAGCAGCGGCAAGAAGATGCTGGCCGCGCGCGGACGGCTGGCCAATTATCGCTGCGCCTATGCCTTCGTCGCAGAGCAGCCGGACGGAACGGTGAAGCTGGATGCTTCCGGCGCGAAACTGCTTGGCCTTGCCGAAGGCGACACGCTGACCCTGGCGGACCGGTGATGAGCGTCCGCGAAATCAATTTCGACGGTATCATCGGGCCAAGCCATAATTATGCGGGCCTCAGTCCCGGCAATCTGGCGTCCTCCCATAATGCTGGCGCTATCGCCTATCCCCGCGCCGCAGCGCTGCAGGGCATTGGCAAGATGCGGGCGAACATCGCGCTCGGTCTGACCCAGGGCATCTTCCTGCCCCAGCCGCGTCCCGATATTGCATGGCTGGAAAAGCTGGGCACGGACATAGAGCATGCCGAACCGCATATGCGGGCGGCGGCGATGTCCGCTTCCTCCATGTGGGCGGCGAATGCAGCGACAGTGTCGCCCGCCGCGGACACGGCCGATAGCCGATGCCACCTGACCGCCGCCAATCTGGTGACCATGCCCCACCGCAGCCATGAATGGCCGCACACCATCCGCCAGTTGCGCATCGCCTTTGCCGATGCCGGTCATTTTGCCGTTCACGACGCCGTGCCAGCCCCCTTTGGCGACGAGGGCGCGGCCAATCATATGCGGCTGTGCGATCATCATGGCGCGTCGGGGATCGAGGTGTTCGTCTATGGTAAGTCGGGCGGCCCCTTCCCAGCCCGTCAGCATATCGAGGCAAGCAAGGCCATCGCCCGCATCCACGGACTCAACCCGGAACGCACGCTTTTCGTCCAGCAATCGGAGGAAGCGATCGCGGCGGGCGCATTCCACAATGATGTCGTGGCGGTCGCCAACGAACGCATATTGTTCGCCCATGAGCAGGCTTTCGCGGACAAGGCGGCTTTCTTCGATGCGCTGCGGGCAAAGCTGCCCTCGGTCGAGATCGTCGAGGTTCCGGCGAGCGCGGTCAGCCTGGGCGACGCCATAGCCAGCTATCTGTTCAATGCGCAGCTCGTCACTTTGCCGGAGGGCGGGACCGCGCTGATCCTGCCTACGGAAGCGCAGGCCATCCCCTCCGTCTGGAACTGGCTAGAGGCGCATGTCGCGGGCAACGGGCCGATCCGCAGGCTGATCCCGGTCGATGTGCGGCAGTCGATGGCCAATGGCGGCGGTCCCGCCTGCCTGCGCCTGCGAGTCGTGGCCGATCCTGCGACAATCGATCCAAGATTCCTCGTAAATGACGGAAAACTCGATGCAATCGCTGCGGTGATAGAGGCGCACTGGCCGGAAGAAATCGCGGCGAAGGACCTGCAAAGCCCCGCTTTGATACGGCAGATTCAACAATCATGGTTAAGCCTTGTTGACCATTTGGGGCTTTCGCGCGACCTGTCGTGACGCGGCGCGAATGCCGTTCCCCGCGCTGGATGCGATACCCCTCTGGGTCCGCCGCCGGCACGGATGTCCTTCAGGATGACGATGCAACGGATCAAGCGCCTTTTCACGATCAAGACCAAGTTCGAGGCGTTTCTGATTATTTACGCCCTCGGTCTCGGCGCGGTCGAGCGCGGCATCGTCTATATGCAGCAATATCCCGGCTTTGGCGGGCAGCTCCTCGCATTGGCCTGCACCGGCGCCGTATTCATGGCCGGCGGCAAGGTGCTGGACGCCGTGACGTTGCAACGCGACGCTGAATATTGAGGCGTCAGCCCGTCGCGCGTTTGCGGATCAGATAGCGGTATACGCCGAACAGGTTGATCGCGAACAACACGAAATTCTGGGCCGTCAGCGCGCCTTCGCTATCCAGCATGCCGGATATGATCCACGCAATGCTGGAGAAAACGAACAGCACGAAGCCCCCGCCCGTTATCTTCCTGCCGCTGTCGAGCGACACCATGAAGGCCGCGACCATGCCACTAAGGGACGCGGACCATTTGAGGATTTCCAGCATGGGTGTCTCCGGGAGGATGCGCAGGCCCCGTCTAAACCGGCGCCCGCGCGTTTCGCTCCCGGAAATTCGTCACTCGGCCTTGGCGGTAACGACCGATGCGGTCTGCCCGAACAGGATTTTGCGCTCCTCCTCGCTGCGGATCGTGCTCTGGTTGGGGTTGATGCTTTCCACCAGGCCATAGGCGCGCACCGTTGCCGGACGGGCGGCAATGGCCTCGAACCAGCGTTTCAGATGCGGGAAGTCGTTCAGGTCCTGACCCTGATTGGCGTAGGGCACGATCCAGGGATAGCTTGCCATGTCGGCAATGCTATATTCATCCCCGGCAACGAAAGCGCGATCGGCGAGCCGCTTGTTGAGAACGCCGTACAGCCGGTTCGTCTCCTTCACATAGCGCTCAATGGCGTAGGGAATTTTCTCTGGCGCATATTGGCTGAAGTGATGATTCTGCCCCGCCATCGGGCCAAGGCCGCCCATCTGCCAGAACAGCCATTGCAGCACTTCCGCCCGGCCCTGCACGTCAGCAGGAATGAATTTCCCTGTTTTCTCTGCGAGATAAAGGAGGATTGCGCCGGACTCAAAGAGGGAAACCGGCGCACCGCCGCCCGCAGGATCATTGTCGACGATGGCGGGAATGCGGTTATTGGGCGCGATACTCAGAAATTCCGGGGTGAACTGCTCACCCTTCCCGATATTGACGCCATGCACCCGGTAAGGAAGGCCGGTTTCTTCCAGAAAGAGCGTAACCTTATGCCCGTTCGGCGTGGTCCAGTAGTAGAGATCGATCACGTCATGCCTCCTTTGCCGATATTCCCGTTGCGATTGAGAACGGGAATTGGGAGCAAGGCGCAGGATGTTCAACCAAATAAAATCGACCGGCGGCCTATTTTGTTTTGCGCGAGGCCATCCGTCAGCGGCTGCCCTGCACCGCGCTGGTCATGGCGGGCGCCATTTTCGGGCAGACGCTCTTGCGGACAGCATCGGCCATCGATGCGGCCGCGATCGGCTGCGGGTCCGGGTGCGCGGATTCCGCATCCCACAATATCGCGCCCTTGGGCGAAAAGCCCACGGTCGCCCGCACATCCGTTGTGCCCGCCATGCAATCAAACTGCTGCAGGCTGCGCGTGATGCGGGCTTTGGTGGATTTGTCTGAACTATGGTCTTTCGTCACCCAGACCACCGGCCGGAAATTATCCTTGTTCGCCATGTCTCCGGCGCGCACGAACCACACAACGCCGTTGGCGTCCTTGCCCACCAGGATCAGGGCCTTTTCCCATTCGGCATCGGCATGGGGCTGAACGGAGGGCGCTGGCGGTGCTGCCTGCGCGGACGGGGCGGCAGCGGCAAGGAGCAACAATGCGGACGAACCCACCATAACGTCCCCCAGAGAATGCCTGTCCCAGCCGGTCGGCCGGTGTCATGTGATGTCGCAAAATCCCGCGGCAACATTATGAAAAAGGCCGCCCCAGCGACTCGGATGATAGCATATTTCATTAACCTTAAAAACACGGGCGGCGGCAGTCCGCGACGCGGATGTGGCGGTCCGTTGCGCATGCGTCTAACTGCTTGAACAATACCGGAAAGGGGGCGTGGTCATGAGTTTGATCAAACTGGAGAAGCAGGATGGCATAGCCATCATGACGCTGAATGATCCTGAGCGGCGGAACATCCTGACCGTCCCTCTTTGCGAAGCCATTCTGGAAAAGCTCGCAGAAGCCGAGGCCGATGAGGGCATCCATGCCCTGATCGTCACCGGGGAAGGGTCCGCCTTTTGCGCGGGCGCGGATTTCGGCGACCTCCAGGCCGCATCGGAAGGCGACGATGCGGCGGTGACGATGGTCTACCGGTCCTTCATGGCAGTCGCCAACAGCATGTTGCCGACCATAGCGGCCGTGAACGGGCCAGCCGTCGGCGCGGGCTTCAACCTCGCCCTTGCCTGCGACATGCGGGTGGCCTGCCCGGAGGCGCGGTTCGACACACGCTTCCTGAAAATCGGACTGCATCCGGGCGGCGGCCATAGCTGGCTGCTGTTGCGCGCCGTAGGATGGTCGCAGGCATCGCGACTGCTTCTGGCGGGAAAAGCTGTGGACGGCGAAACCGCGCTGTCCATCGGTCTGGCGGACGTACTGAGCGAAGCGTCCGGCCTGCTGGAGACGGCCAAAACCCTTGCCGCGCCGATGGCGAAAACACCGCGCGAACTGCTGCTTCGCACCAAGGCGAGCCTGCGGCTGGCCGGCAGGAGCACGCATGACGAGACGTTCGCGCATGAAACTGCCGAGCAGGCGTGGTCGCTATCGCAACCTGCATTCCGGTCATTGCTGAAACGGTAACGCGTCACCTCCGGCGGAACGCAGGACCGGCTCCATCGGTTGAGAGGCTGTTCAACCATGGAGAAGGACAATGATCCGCCCGAATATCACCACAGCCGCCGGACTGACCCTGGTCGTCATCGGCCTGTGCACCACCAGCCCGGCCCTGGCCGACCGGGGACCCAGCAAGGAGGAAATGCAGGCGATCGCCGCGAAACTCACGGCCGAAGGCTTCAAAAGCTGGAACCGGGTCGAATTTGATGAGGATGGCCCGATCTGGAAAGTCGATGACGCTCGCGCCCTCAATGGCAAGACATATGATCTGCAACTCAGCCCCAATGGCTATGGCATTGTGAAGAAGGACGGCGATTGACCGCTGCAAGCGGGGATGTTCGGCGTTAAGAAGCGGCATGATGATGCAGAGACTCCTTGCCGCCGCCTTCCTCGCCCTTCTGCTTGCCAGCCCCCTGCCCGTCTTGGCGCAAAACGCGCAGCCTGATGCGGCACGTCCCGAAGCGGCCCTCATTCGGGTCGTCCTCCAGACAAGCGAAGGCGCGATTACGCTTGCGCTCGATCCCGTTCGGGCGCCAATCACCACCGCCAATTTCCTGAAATATGTGGACAGCAAGAAGCTGGACGGGATCACTTTCTACCGCGCGATGAAATTCAGTGCCGGAGAAGGTCTCATACAGGGCGGCGCGCGGGGAGACCCCGCCCGGCTGTTCCCTCCCATCGCGCATGAGCCGACCAGCCAAACGGGCATCAGTCATACCGCCGGCGTGATATCGATGGCGCGCTATGCGCCTGGGTCGGCGACATCGGATTTCTTCATCACCGCCAGTCCCATGCCCTCGCTCGACGCCAACCCGTCCGGCGAAGGGGATAATGCCGGTTTCGCCGCCTTCGGCCATGTCGTTGAAGGCATGGACGTCGTGCAGCGGATATTGGACGCGCCGACCTCTCCAACCGAAGGCGAAGGCGTCATGAAGGGCCAAATGCTGGAACCCAAGATCGCCATAGTGGCGGCGCGGCGGGCGAATTGACGCCTCCAACCAGCATTTGTGCGGCGCAACCGAAATGATTGACGGGTCTGCGCCTATCGCCTAATGGCCCCGCTGCGACAGGTTCCCCGGAGACGGGGATGAAAATGGGAACGGGGTTGAAGGCCCCGGCTGCCCCTGCAACTGTAAGCGGCGAGCCACCGGTTCACATGCCATTGGAACATTCGTTCCGAGAAGGCGAACCGGAACGGCGCTGACCCGTGAGCCAGGAGACCTGCCCGTCGCGGTCGTTCTTCGTGCGGACAGGGTGTGCCGGGCGGACGGGGGTCAACCCGCGTAACGACATGATCGGACCGCGCTTTCGCGGGGATGATGCCGTGCGCCCTTATGGTTCCTGCATCGCCCTGCTTTGGCGCGCGGACCATAGTCGGGGCACTATCATGTTGAAAACTCTTTCTCTTTTCTCCGTTCTTCTTTCGACCACCGCCTTCGCGCAGGATGCGCCATTGCCGGATGCCGCGTCGGATGCAGACGCAGGCTCGATCGTCGTTACCGCAACGCGGCTTGCGACGCCGCTGGATCAGGTTCCCGCGTCGATCACTGTGCTCGACAAGGCGGATATCGACCGCGCCCAGGACATGGGCGTGACGGAAATCCTGCTGCGGACGCCAGGCATCAGCATCTCCCGCAACGGCGGATATGGCACGGCGACATCGCTGCGCATCCGCGGCGCGGAAACTGACCAGACGGTGGTGGTGATCGACGGCGTGAAGCTCAACGATCCCTCCTCCACTGGCGGCGGCTATAACTTCGCCAATCTTCTGACCGGCGATATTTCGCGCATAGAGGTGCTGCGCGGCCCCCAGTCGACCCTGTGGGGCAGCCAGGCGATCGGCGGCGTGGTCAACATCGTGACGCCGCTTCCCGAAAAGGATCTCGAAGGCAGCTTTGACGTCGAGGCCGGTTCGCGTCAGACGGTCAGCGGCCGCGCGGCGCTCGGCGGCAAGACCGGTCCTGTGACATGGCGGATCGGCGGTCAGACCTTCACGACCGATGGCATATCCGCCATTGCGCCGGCGGCCGGCGGACAGGAAAAGGACGGCTACACCAACCGCAGCCTGACCGGCCGCGCGGAAATCGCGCTTGCCGAGGGCGTGTCGGTTGACCTGCGCTCCTATTATTCGCGCGGTCGCGTCAACATTGACGGCTTTGCCGGCGACACGCAGGAATATAGCCTCAGCCGCGATTTCGTCGGATATGCGGGGCTGAACGTGGCGCTGTTCGACGGACGGTTCAACAACCGTTTCGGCTTCGGCTATACCGACACCAACCGCGATAATTATGACCCCACCCGCGCACGCGCCAAGACGTTCGACGCGGCGGGCCGGAACCAGCGGCTGGAATATCAGGGCAGTTTCGCGATCAACGAGGGCTGGACCATCCTGTTCGGCGCGGAAAATGAGCGTTCGCGCTTCCGCAGCGTTTCGCCTCCCGCATCCCTGTCGGCGCCGATCCCCGAACCCGGCCGCGGCAAGGCGGAGATCACCAGCTTCTACGGAGAGGTGAAGGCTCAGCCCATTACCGGCCTGACGCTGACCGGCGGCGTGCGGCATGACGATCACAGCCGTTACGGCGGCCGGACGCTGTTCTCCGGCGGCGGCATCTGGGTTCTGCCGACCGGCACGGTGCTGCGCGCCAGCTATGGCGAGGGCTTCAAGGCGCCTTCGCTCTACCAACTGTTCTCGGAATATGGAAACACAGCTCTCAACCCGGAAAAGGCGCGTGGCTGGGAAGCTGGCGTCGAGCAGCGTTTGATGGATGGCGCCCTGAGCTTCGGCGCGGCCTATTTCGAGCGGACCTCGACTGACCAGATCATCTTCGCCAGTTGCGACTTCCCGTCCACCCTGCCGATCTGCTTCATTCCCGGCACGACGATCAGCCGCTTTGGCTATTATGACAATGTCGCCCGGGCAAAGGCGCACGGCATAGAGGCGCACGCGGCGCTGCGCCCGGTCGAGGGACTGACGATCGACGCCAATTATAGCTGGACCGTGGCGGAGGATCGCTCCACCGGAGCAAGCACGTTCGGCAACTGGCTGCCGCGCCGTCCGCGCGACACGGCGAACGGCTCGATCAGCTACGCCTGGCCGTTCGGCCTCACCACGGGTGCGGCGATCCGCTGGTCGGGCAAGAGCTATGACAATGCGTCGAACACCACCCGTCTGGACGACTACACGCTGGTCGATCTGCGGGCTGAATTTGCCGTGTCATCCACTTTCTCGCTGTTTGCGCGGGCCGAAAACCTGTTCGACGAGAAATATATGACCGCCAATCGCTATGGCACGCTGGGCCGCAGCATCTATGCCGGCATCAGGGGCCGCTTCTGATGTCCGCGAAGGAGATGACGGGAGTCCCGCAGCGCGGGGCTTCCACGCTCTGGATCATGCTGCTGACGGCGGCGAGCGCGGTGACGACGCTGGCGCTCGCCTGCGCAACGCCGTTCCCGGCTCTCGCGGCGCTGGCGGCGGTCCACATGCGCAGGCGTGACGGCGTGGCGCTGGTCCTCGCCGCCTGGCTGGCCAGTCAGGTGGTCGGCTTCTGCATCCATGACTATCCGCGCGATCTGGAGACGGCGGGCTGGGCCGTGGGCCTGGCCACCGCCGCTGTCGCTTCAGTGCTTGGGGCCTATGGCGCCATAGCGCGCACGGCACGGCTTCCGGCGTGGCTGAAGCTGGCTGCCGCCTATGTCAGCGCATTCATCGCGTTCAAACTGGCTGTGCTGGTCTGGGCGATATGGCTCGGCGGCGTGGAGATGGCGTTCGCGCCGGGTGTCGTCATGCGCCAGTTTGTGCGGGATGCCGCGATACTGGCGGGCCTGATGATGCTCTATCGCGCGATGACGGCGATAGGCGTGCCCGCCGTGACGTCGAGGACGCGGACGCGGGCAGCCTGAACAATAATCCCCCCGCGCGCTGGCGCGGGGGGACATTATCCGGCAGGAGGCGAAGCGATGCTGACGCAAGTGGATAATGTCCCGGCGGTGGTCGTGTGCAACACCTGCCGCCATAGCCGGGAAGCCCGCGAGGATTCCGAAGGGATTCGCGGCGGAGCCAGGCTGGCGGAGGCGTTGCGTTCGGCGCAGGCTTCCGACCCCGCCTATGCCGCGGTCGCCGTGCAGGAAATGCCCTGTCTTTTCGCCTGCTCGGAATTTTGCGCCGTCCATCTGCGCGCGCCTGGAAAGCTGGGCTATGTGCTTGGGCGCTTCACGCCGGACGCGGACTCGGCGCGGGCCATTCTCGACTATGCGGCGCATTATGCGGAAAGCCCGCACGGCCGCGTCCCCTTCGCCAAATGGCCCGAAGGCGTGAAGGGACATTTCATCGTCCGCACTCCACCCGAAGCGTTTGTGGCGACAGAATGAAACAGTTTCGATCCATTGCCGAATTTAACGCCGCCCTCCGCGATCTTCCCGGTCCGGACAGGCACGCCATTGCCTCGGCGCGCGCGCGGCAGGCGCAACTGACCAAGCCGGCCGGGTCGCTTGGCCGGTTGGAGGAGATCGCCATTTTCCTGGCGGGCTGGCAGGGGCGCGAACGCCCGGAAATCGCCAGGGCGCGTGCTGCGATATTCGCAGGCAATCACGGCGTCACCGTTCACGGCATCAGCGCCTTCCCATCCGAAGTGACTGTTCAGATGGTCCGCAATTTCCAGGCTGGGGGCGCAGCGATCAATGCTCTGGCGACCGCAGCCGGTCTGGAATTGCATGTCGAGGCGCTCGATCTCGATCAGCCGACAAGCGACTTCACTGCTGCGCCCGCGATGAGCGAAGCGGAATGCCTGTCCGCCCTGTCTCGGGGAGCCGCCGCCGTCGATCCCGGCCTTGACCTGCTGGCCGTGGGCGAGATGGGGATCGGCAATTCCACCGTGGCGGCCGCCCTCTGCGCGCGAAGCCTTGGCGGGTCGGCAGCGCACTGGACGGGTCCCGGCACCGGCGTCGACGATGCGGGGATCGCGCGAAAGATTGCGGTGATCGAAAAGGCGCTGGCTTTCCACGCCAACGCGCCGATGACGCCTTTTGAAACCCTGCGCCGGGTCGGCGGGCGCGAAATCGTGGCGATTGCGGGCGCGATCATCGCCGCGCGCCACGCGGGCATTCCCGTGGTGCTGGACGGTTTCATCAGTTGCTCCGCCATCGCACCGGTCGCCGCCGCCTTCCCCGCCATCACCGAACATTGCATCGCAGGGCACCGCTCCGCCGAACCGGGGCATATCCGCCTGCTTGACCGTCTGTGCCTCAGGCCATTGCTCGACCTCGACATGCGCCTTGGCGAAGGCAGCGGAGCGGCCGTCGCCGTTACGGTGATCCGCAGCGCTCTTGCCGCCCATAACGGGATGGCGACCTTCGCGGAAGCAGGCGTTTCGGGCGCCTGATGACGGGTTTCCGCCTGCATCTTCTGCGTCACGGAACGCCCATCGATGCAGGAAAGATGACAGGCTGGACAGACTGCGCCTCTACGCAGGAGGGAATAGCCGCATGCGTGGAGCGCGCCGCGCGGCTGGATGTCGCCGCGATCATTTCGTCCGATCTGCTGCGGGCCAGGGCCGCGGCAGAGGTTATCGCCCTCCGCGCCGCCATGCCTCTGACCACTGATCCGCGCTGGCGGGAACTGGATTTCGGGGCATGGGATGGGCGCGCTGCGACGGATATCGGGACGGACGCCCTCGCCCCGTTCTGGAGCGACCCGGAAGCCAATCCGCCACTGGGCGGCGAACGCTGGTCCAGCATCGTCGCGCGCGTGGGCAAAGCGATTGGCGACATGCGCGCGGCCGACACGCTGGTCGTGACCCACGCCGGCGCAATGCGCGCGGCGCTGGCCCTGCTGTGCGGCCTTGATCATCGTCAGGTGTGGATGTTCGACCTCCCCTATGCGAGCATGCTGTCCCTGCATATCTGGCCGGGCGAAAAGCCCTCCGCCCAGATCATCGGACTGTATCAATGAAGGGATTGATCCTCGCCATCCAGTTTCTGACGCGCCTGCCCATGCCGCGGGTGACGGCGAACGACACCGATTTTGCCGCATCGATGCGCTGGTTTCCGGCGGCGGGGCTGGCCGTCGGCCTGTTCGTTTCCGGCGCGGCGTGGTTGGGCGCGCATATCGATCCCTGGACCGGAGCCTTGGCGGGCCTGGCGATGTGGACGCTCATCACGGGGGGACTTCATCTCGACGGCCTTGCCGATCTCGCCGATGCGGGCGGCGCAGCGCATAAGGACAGGGAAAGACTTCTCGCCGTGCTTGCCGACCCGCATGTCGGCAGCTTTGGCGTCGTGGCGATCGCGTTGCAAATTGTGGCGAAACTGATCCTGCTTCACGGCATGGTTATGGCTGGCCTGTTCCCCGCCCTCATCCTTATCCCCTTCGCCGCCCGGATCGGGCCGTTGGTGTGGACGCTATGGCTGCCGCCGCTGCATGCCGGGCTTGCCGCCCGCTTCAGGGATGCAATCCGCCCCGTGCATATTGCCCTGTGGGGCGCCATCCTGATCGCCGGCGCCTGGGTGTCTCCGGCGCTTCTGCTGGCCTTTCTGATGATCCCTATATGGGCCTGGCATGTCCGGCGCAGGCTTGGCGGCATATCCGGCGATGGGCATGGCGCGGGCATCGAACTGATGGAAACCGGCCTTCTCGCCGCGATCCTTGCAGCCAATGCTTACTGATCAAATGCGCTCTACAGGACGGGTTGTCGTTCCCGTGCCGACTCACTATCGCTATTTTTAAGTCAGTTGTGGGGAAACGGGGTGATGGCGACCGCGATCAGGGATGAAGGCAGGAAAAGGCGATCCATCGTGACCGCCGCGACGCGGATCAAGATCATGGAAGCCGCCGAACGCCTGTTCGCCGATCGCGGCATAGACGGCGTTGCCTTGCGCGAAATCGCCGCCGCCGCAGGCCAAGGCAATAACACCGCCGTCCAATATCATTTCGGGACCAAGGAACGGCTGGTCTACGACATTTTCGACTATCGCACGAACCTGTTCGAACCGCTGCGGCAGAAGATGCTGGATCAGGCGGAGGAAGCCGGACAGCTCAAAAATGCGCGCGTCCTGCTGGAGGTGATGTGCCTCCCTCATCTCAGCATCGCGGATGAAAAGGGCGCCCACCCCTATTCCGCATTTCTTGCGCAATATCTCACCCGCTCGCGCGCGGAGGGTATCAAGCACCCCTATGACGATCCCGAAGTGCCGGTTCCCGCGCTTCGCCGCGTTCGAAGGCTGATCATCGAACGGGTCAGCTATGTTCCGCCCGATGTCCTCCGTCTGCGCGTCGGTCTGTGCAAGTTGATGTTCCTAAACATGCTGATGCGCCGGGACAGTGGTTTCCCCCTGCCCGATCAGGATATTTCGCTGCAGTCGCTGGTCGATGACACGCTGGAGCAGATGTCGGCGGCGCTCACTGCCCCCTATCGCCATGACGGGCTGAAACTGTTCGAGGGGCTGACCCTGCCCGAACTCAGCGGTGCGCCAGAAGCAGCCGATAGGATCTAAGCGCCCGCCACAGGAAAAAGGCGGATAGCAACGCGGCCGCCGCGCAGGTGATCGACAGCGAGTCCCCCACCCGCTTCTCATCGCCGAACACATGATCGGTCAGCAGCGCCACGATTGTCGGAGCAGCGCCAAGGCCCGTCACGCTAACGACAAAGACATAGACGGCCGATGCGATGCCGCGCATCCGGTTCGGCGTCGCCAGTTGCAGCGCTGACGAGGCCAGTGCCTGCGGCATGCTGTAGATGAAGCTGGCCGCCGTCGCCACCGCAAGCGCCGAAGCATAGCTGGTCGTGAAACCGAGCGCGATTGAGATCAGGATCAGGCCCACCGCCGCGCAGAAGGGGAGCAGCATCAGCGACTCCACCCGTCCCCGCTTCTCCAGCATGCGCGCCAGCCATGGTCCGGTCAGCACGCCCAGCGATCCCGTCACCAGAACCAGCGCGCCATATTGGACGCCGACCGTGGAGGCGGCCGCGTCGAACCGCCGGATCAGCACCGTCGGCATCCACGCCGGAAACGCATAGAGACAGACCACCAGCGACGACATGCCCGCATAGAAATTGCCATAGAAACCGCGATGTTGGACAAAGACGCGCCAGACGTCGGCCATCGCCATCTGCCCCTTGTCTTCGGCGATGCGGCTGGCGTGGCGGACTGGTTCGCGCACGAAAAACATCATTGCGACGATCAGCAATCCGGGAAGGCCGGCCGCCAGAAAGACGATCTGCCACGGCTTCATCGCGCCGATCAGGGGCACGGCGGACAGGTCCCAATGCTCCGCGCTTTCCAGCAACAGTCCGCCGAAGATCAACGCCAGACCGCCGCCCAGATACGGCCCCATCATGAAGATGCTGAAGGCGCGCGGGATCATCCGTTCGGGGAAGCTGTCGGCGATGATCGACCAGGCGGCTGGCGTCAGGCACGCCTCCGACCCGCCGACCCCGAACCGCGCCATGAACAACTGCCAATAGGTGCGCGAAAGGCCGCACAGGCTGGTGCCGATGCTCCAGAGCGCAATGCCGAAGATCAGGATTCCGCGCCTGCTCCCGGTATCGGCCAGACGGCCGAACAAGGGGCTGAACAGGATATAGGCGCTGGTGAAGGCGACGCCCTGCAACAGGCTGAGCTTCGTGTCATCCAGTCCGAATTCGGCCTTGAGCGGGCCGACGAGAAGATTGAGCACCTGCCGGTCGATGAAGCTCGCCGTATAGGCCAGCGTCAATACCGCGATCAGATACCATGCGGCGAAACCGGGTTTCGGCTCGGTATCCGCCGGGGCCTTCATGCCCCCTTCCTGGTATAGGCGGCGACGTCGATCTTGCCGGCTGGCTCGAACGTCTGGCGCAGCTCGAACTTCTGCACTTTCGTCGCGCTCATCGGCCAGCTTTCGACAAAGCGGACGTAACGCGGAATCTTGTAGCTGGCGATCGCGCCGACGCAGTGGCGGACGACCTCATCCTCCGTCATCTCCGTATCCGGATTCAGCTCGATATAGGCGGCGGCGACTTCCATCAGCCGGTCGTCGGGCACGCCGATCACCTGCGCCATGCGGATCGCCGGATGGGTCATCAGGAAACTTTCCAGCTCCACCGCAGCGACATTCTCGCCGCCAATCTTCAGCATGTCCTTCAACCGGCCGTCATAAATCAACCGCCCGCCCGGTCCGATACGGCCGAGATCGCCCGTATGCAGCCAGCCCTCCGGCGTCACGGCTGCGGCGGTCGCGTCTGGATCGTCATAATAGCCCGCGAAGATGCCGAAGCCGCGCAGGCATATCTCGCCTGGCGTGCCATGGGGCACCTCCTTGCCATCTTCATCCAGGATACGCGCCTCCATCCCGTCGAACAGCGCTCCGCTGGTTTCATAGAGCAGGTCTTCAGGATCATCGAGCGCGCTGTAGCATGGCACACCTGTCGCTTCCGTCAGGCCGTAACTGTTGACCGCCACCGCGCCGGGAAACAGCGCGCCATAGCGGCGCAGCAGGTCGGTCGGCCCGACCACATGATTGATGCGCAGCCGCGACTGGTCATATTTTGCGAAGTCGGGATGCGTCACCAGCGCGGAGATGATCGTCGGGAATCCAGCATAATGCACCGTGGGCCGCTCAGTGATCAGCAGCGCCATCGCTGTGTCCCCGTCGAAATGGTCCATGCCGATGAAGCATGCCCCGGCCGACCGGCACGCGGCCATCGGCAGCATGGTCGACATGTGGAACAGCGGCAGCGGGTCCCACAGCCGGTCCTGCGGCGTCAGCGCAAAACGCTCGGCCACCGCCGCGCCCATCTGGCTGAGCGATAGGTGGGTCAGCATGCACGCCTTGGGCCGGGATGTGGTGCCGGAACTGAAGATCATCATGCCGATGTCGTCAGGAGATACGGCGCGTGCAGCGGCCAGCACCGCATCGCGCGTCACATTGGCTGCCGCCTGTTCGACGGCGGCGTCTTTGGGCCAGGCGCCTTCGCGCGGATCACCAAGCTCGATCACCTGATGAAGCGCCGGCGCGGCGTCCAGTTGCAGCGGCCCGCCCGTCCAATCCGACAGACCGGGAAACACCCCGGTCAGCATCGGCCGGTAATCGCAATGACGATAGGCCTGCCCGCCGATGAAAAGATGCCGGATATGCGCCTTGGGGATCACATAGGCCAGGTCGTCCGGGCGGTATCGGGCATTGAGCAGCACCGCCCGCGCCCCGATCAGGTTGATCGCGTAATAAAGGATCACATAGTCCCAGCAATTGGGCATCAACACGCCAACATGGTCGCCCGGCTTTACGCCAAGGCCGATCAGCCCGCGCGCCCGGTCAATCGCATGCTCCAGAAGCCCGACATAGCTTGCCTTCCTGCCGCTGTAGATCAGCGCGTCATGATCTGGAAAACGCTTCGCCGCATGAAACAGGGTGCCGCCCACGGTGAAGGGATCGATCTGCTCTGACATGGTCGCATCACTGGGCACGGGCAGTTTCAACTGTCTCTCCGACTATACGGCGTGAAAAATGGGAAATGCATCGGGTCTGATGCGGGTGAGCCATGAATGGCAACCGCCGGCCAGAGGCCAGTGCCTCCGGCCGGCGATGCTCTGTCCCGATCATGCCCAGACAAAGCGGCATCTCAGGGGATGCGCCAGGTAAGCTGCAGCGCAACCGTACGCGGCATCGACACGAAGCCGACCTGATCCGCCGTGCGTCCGGCGGCCGTGCCGGTGCCAGCGCCGGAACCGCTGGCGTCGGTCACGCCGGTCACGACGAACTGGTTGGTCAGGTTCTTGCCCAGCAGGGCGATTTCCCAGCGGTCATCCTCTGCGCGTAAGCGAACCGACGCGTCGAGATTCACATATTTGTTCTGGCGGGAAAGCGGCGTGCCGAAGGAGGAGGTGATATAGCTGGAGCTGTACCGGCTGTCGATCGACAGCCCCATGATCATGCCTTCGCTGACCGGCGTTTCATAGCGGGTGCCGAGCGACAGGGTCCACAGCGGCGCGTCCGAAGTCGGTATGCCGTTCAGATCCTGACCCGGCGTTCCCGCACGGGCCGGGGTCGTGCCGGTCGCCGGAACTGCGGGCACCAGCAGGCCGGGGAAGCAGCCGTTCGCCGGGGTCTGACCGCCATAGCAGGGCGCGATGGACGATCCGTAACGCGCCTTGTTGTAGTTCGCGCTGCCGTTCAGCTCGAAGCCTTCGATGGCGCGAGGCGCATAGGTGAAGTCCATCTCCACGCCCTTGGTCCGCACGCTGCCCGCATTGACCGAATTGTAGGAGAGCGCCGCGGAGTCGAGATAGGTCACCTGCAGATCGGTGAACTTGTAGGAATAGACGCCGACGTTCAGGCGGAGCTGACGGTCGAACAGCGTCGTCTTGACGCCGCCCTCGAAACCCTTGGCGCGCTCCGGATCGAAGGTGAAGAAGTCGGTCGGGGTGGTGGTGGTCAGGATCGAGCTGTTGGAAAAGCCGCCCGACTTATACGCCGTCTTGTACGCGCCATAGACAGTGATGTCGCGGCTCGGCTTCCAGGTCAGCGACGCTTCCGGCGACCAGTTGTTGAAGGTCTGATCGGCGGTGATCGTCTGGTTCACGGCATAGTTGGTGCCTGCAAAACGCGGATTGGCGTAGGGCTGGACGAAATAGCTGTCCTTCGTCTCATGGATGTAGCGAACGCCGCCCGCGGCCTCGATGGTCGGCACGATCTTCCAGATCACCTGGCCGTAGACCGACATGGTTTCGCCATCCGTGCCAGAATCCTTGGCGTAGGTGACATAGCGATAGCCGTCCGGTGCGGCGCTGTTCTCCGACGCATTGTTCAGGACGACCTGCTCGAAGCCGCGCTTGGTCTTTTGGTAATAGCCGCCAAGCAGGAAGTTGACGGGGGAGTCGAACTTGCTGAGCAGGCGCAGTTCGGTCGAGTAAGCATGATATTTGCTGACTTCCGCGCCCCAGATATTGACCGTCGGCGACGACTGATAATCGATGTCGTTCGACCAGTGGTTCTTGTTCCAGTTGTAGTTGCTGACCGACGAAATGGCGAGATTGTCGAGGTCATAGTCCAGCGACAGGGTGGTGCCCCAGGACTTGTAGGTGTTGAAGTTGAGGCCATCCGGACGGGCAAAGCGCGTCTCCGCCGCGATGTCGGCAGGCAGATTATTGACGCGGCCAGCAAAGTCGCGAACGCAGGGCGTGCCGGGCGACGTGGTGCTGGTGCCGCCCTGGCATGCGAACACCGCATAGTTCCAGGTGCCGGGCTGGGTCTTGTTCAGGCCGTAATTCGCCTTCCAGGTCGCCGAGAAATTGTCGGTCGGCTGCCAGTGCAGCGTAGCGCGGGTCAGGATTTCGCGCTCGTTCGGGCCATCGTCCGGGCTGGCGCCAGCGATGTGCGGCGTGTTGGGCGCAACCGTGGCCGCCGTCGGCGTGTCGCGGGTATTGTAGGTGATGGGGCCAGCCAGATTATCGAACAGGCTGCCATAATCCTTCGACGCGCGCACGGCGAGGCGGAAGCCCAGCGTTTCGCTGATCGGGCCAGACACCACGCCTTCAAGCGAAACCTTCTGCGCGTTGAATTCATAACCGCCGCGCAGGCTGGCCGTGAAATGGTCGGTCGGGTTTGCGGTGGTGATCGAGATCACGCCGGCGGTGGCGTTCTTGCCGTAGAATAGCGACTGCGGACCTTTCAGGATTTCAATCCCGCCCAGGTCGAAGAACCCTTCGTTGATGGTGCGGCCCTGGCCATAATAAACGCCATCCACAATGACCGCGATCGACTGCTCCGTGCCGATCGACAATGAGTTGGAGCCGACGCCGCGCAGGGTGAGCTGCGCGCCGGACCCGGTGGCGTTGCGGCCGATCGCGAGCTGCGGCGTCGCGGCGGCCAGGCGCTCCAGCGTGCTGAGATCGCGGTTCTGAATTTCAACGGCCGAAATGGCGGTGACGGATACCGGAACGTCCTGCACCGATTCCTGACGCTTGCGGGCGGTGACAACGATATCCTGCAGGCCGCCTTCTTCGCCCGATGCGGCCGCCGGCTGTGCGGCATCGGCCTGTTCGGCGGGAGCGGTCTGGGCGTGCGCGGTTACGGCCATTCCGGCAAGAATGATCGCGCTGCTGCCCAGCAGCATGCGGGTAAGGACGGTCGAACGGCTTGCGCCGGATTCTCGGAAACTCTGCATCGATAATCCCCTCAACTCTGATCTTTTCTGTCACGCCTGCCGACGCGCACCTTCAGCGGGAGCAACCACCCCAGCCTTCGATAGGCGCAATCTATCCACGTCAATTATTTAAGGCAAGTGACTTTATAATTTTCAGTGGAGCACTCGCAGAATGGCCGAAACGCGGCGAAATCTGACAGTTTTTCACCAAATTCGATGAATCTTGCTGCGTTGCAATAATCGAATCGATTATTTTTTATTCGAGAGTCGCCCATCGCCCTTGCGGACAGACCCATCAATATATTAAGTCATCTGCACCAACAACTGCCCCCATTGGCATCGGCGCCTGTCATCCGCAGCGCCAGCGTCGACAGGCAAGGCCGGGAGAGAAGCATGGACGCCAACAAGAAGCGGCTTGAGGATTTCAGCCTGCTGGACCCGCAGGTTCAGGATGATCCCTTCGGCATGTATGAGGCGATCCAGGCATATCCGGGCATCTACCAGATGCCGGAAACCGGCTTCTTCATTGTCTCCCGCTATGCCGATCTCCGCGCCGTGCTGACCGATCCCGTCACCTTCTCGAACGATGTCGACCGCGCGTCGCTGCAGGGGCCGGAGCTTTCCGACAAGCATCAACATTATCTGAGCGAGCATGGCTGGCCGCATATCCAGACGCTTCAGCGCACCGACGCGCCCGCGCACAGCCGCTATCGCAAACTGGTCGACCGGGTGTTCACTCTGGGCCGGGTCCGCGAGATGACGCACCATATCGAGGAGGTGGCGAACCGGCTGATCGACAGTTTCGCCGGTCGTGGCGAATGCGAGTTCATCTCTGAATTCGCCATGCTGCTGCCCGGCATCATCCTGGCTGAGCAGATGGGCCTCGCCCCGACGGAAGTCGCGACGTTCAAGCGCTGGGCTGACGCCATGCTCGCCCCCGCCTCGCGCCAGATGAATGAGGAGGAGTTGCGCACCGTCGCTGACATAGAGCTTGAGGCCCAGCATCATCTGGCGCGCATGTTCGATGACCGGCGCGCCAATCCGCAGCCCGATCTCATTTCCGGCCTGGTCCACGCCCATGCGGAGGGTGAGGAGCCGTTGTCGATGGCGGAACTGCAAAGCGTGATGAGCCAGCTTATCGGCGGCGGCTTCGAATCGACGATGACGGCGATTGGTCACGCCATGCTGCAACTGATCCGCCATCCGGAGCAGATGCAGGAGCTTCGCGACAATCCCGCGCTCATCAAGGGCTTCGTCGAGGAGGTCATTCGCATCGAAAGCCCGACCCAGGGCCTGCGCCGCCGCGCGACCCGCGATGTGGAATTGAGCGGCACGCTGATCCCCGAAGGATCAGTGGTGGTGGTCCGCTATGGCGCGGCGAACCGCGATCCGGCGAAATTCGTCTGCCCGCACCAGTTCGACATGAAGCGGTCCAATGCAGGGACTCACCTCGCCTTCGGGACGGGCGCGCATTTCTGCGTCGGTGCGGTGCTGGCGCGGCAGGAGATCGCCACCGGCGTCCTGACGATGCTTGCGCGCCTTGACGATATCCAGTTGGCGCGGCCGCTGACCGAGCCGATCCACCGCCCCAACTTCCTGACTCTCCCGCTCCGCGAACTGCCGATACGCTTTAAAGCCAAGGCCTGACGCGAAGCCACTGGCGCGGATTTCTCTCCCCCAGGGGAAATCCGCGCCATTTTTATGCGTCCGGTTTGCCGGGCACCCACCTCCATTCGTTTCAAGCGAAGTGGAGAAGCGGATAACCTCATCTGATCGCAAGCGTGCTCCTGCAAAGGCAGGAGCCCAGTTCAACGCCGGGACTGGGCTCCTGCGTTGGCTTCGCCGCCCTTCGGGTCGCAGGAGCACATTGTATTTTCGGGTAAACGGCACTGCATCGGCCGGACGCGTCCCACCTCCGTTGGGGCTGAGCCTGTCGAAGCCCTGCCTCTTCTGAAAGTTCAGGGCACCCCTCAACGCTAACACGCGACGTACGCGCGTGGCAGCAGGGCGCAACCTCCCCCCGCCCCTAATCCAGACTCGCCAGCAATTCCCGGCTGAACGGCCGCAAATCCGCCTGCCGTCCTGCACGCACCAGGTTCGCCCAGTCGGGGTTGGCGATCATCGCCCGGCCAACGGCGATCATGTCAAACTCGCCATCGGCGATCAGCCGCGCGACGGTGTCGACATCCTTTGATCGGGGCGCGCTATTGGCGATGCCGCCCGCATCCTCGGTCATGCCCTCCTTGAAATCCATCTCCAGCGTCACCGATCCCACCGCAATCACCGGCACGCCGGTCAGCTTTCGCGCCCATCCGGCCAGCGTCATCGGATCGCCGGCGAACCCAGGCTCCCAGAAGCGCCGGGTGGAACAATGAAAGGCGTCGACTCCGGCATGCGCCAGCGGCTTGAGAATGGCCCCCAGTTCATCCGGCGTCTCCGCCAGCCGCGCCGCATAGTCGAAGCTTTTCCATTGCGAGAAGCGCAGGATGAAGGGGAAGTCGCTTCCTCCCGCCGCCTTGCACGCCTTGATCAGTTCGACGACAAAGCGGGTGCGGTCCGCGGCAATGCCATACCCATCCGTCCGCCGGTTAGTGCGCGGCCATAGAAACTGGTCGGGCAGATAGCCATGCGCGCCGTGGACCTCAACACCATCAAAGCCCGCATCCCGCGCCGCGCGTGTGGCGCGCGCGAAATCGGCGATGGTGTCGGCAATGCCTTTCTCGTCAAGCGCGTCGCCGCCCATTTCTCCAGTGCCCAGCAGGCCGGACGGACCGACGCGGCGGGGCTTCTGCTTGACGGTCGAGGGGTTCACCTCGGTCGGCGAGTCCTGCACTCCCACATGCCAGAGCTGCGGCACGATCTTCCCGCCCGCACCATGCACGGCGTCCGCGATCGCGGCCGACGCCTTGATCGTCTCATCCCGGAAGAATAGCGGGATCGGCCCATCATGCGCGCCCGCTGCATTTATGGCCATGCCCTCGGTGATAATGAGTCCGGTGCCGCCTTCCGCGCGCCTGCAGTAATAATCGACCACATCGCCGCCGGGCACTCCTTCGGGCGAGAATTCGCGGGTCATGGGCGCCATGGCGATGCGGTTTGGCACCTCCATCGATCCGATACGTACAGGCTGAAACAATATATCGGACATCAGGCAATCCTTTCTGAAACTTTGGCTCGCGCCCATTGCGCGCCCTCCGGTGACGCCACCCAGCGCAGCGCATTGCCAAGCAGCAGGCGGTAATTGGCGTCCCCATAGGTCGCCGCGCTGTCGCCGGGTTGCAGGTAGACGAGCGGACTGTTGCCTGCCGCCTTCGCCCAGCCGAGCAGCGGATTAAGCGCAGGCCGCACCCAGGGCGCCTCCGCCTCTCCAACCCCACGCACTGCATGCAGGGCGGAATTGAACCGCGCCGGATCAATGGGCGTGTCCAGATAGAGCAGCGGCTCAACACCCGGCTGGTCATGGATTTCGCCCAGATACAGCTCATCCGTCAGGTCGAACCGCTCCAGCACTCCGGCCAGTACGGGGTGATCGCTTTCCGCCCTGCGCGCCGTGTAGCTGACATCGCCCAGATAGCCGGACTCAGGCCGGTCGCGCCCCATGATCTGCGTCGGTTTGTAGAGGAATATGCCGCCCAGCATCTCGTTATAGAGCGGCCAAGCAGGCCAACCCGCAATCGCATGATGCATCATCACCATGCCCTTGCCCTGCTCCAGCAGCGCCTGGAATCCCGCCTTGAACGCCGGTTCCGGCTCCATGAAATGCGGCCGCTCGGCGGCCGGCGCGCGAAAGTCCAGTCCCGGCATGTCATAGAAAAGGATGGCATCGTATCGCGCCATCGCATCGGGGTTCAGCAACGCGGCGGCGGCGGGCTGGTCGACCATCGTCGGCTCCATGCCCATGCCAACGACCATTGCCTCAAATGCGTTGCGGTCGAAGGGGTGCCCCTTCACCACGACGAAAATCTCCAGGCGTTTCTTCTTCGCTTCGGCCATCGGCTGGGTCCTTATCTGCTGCCTGATTTCGCGCTTGGCCCGGCCTCATCGACATAGTCGGAGGCCTTCGCATAATAGCTGGCGTCGAGGCGGCATGCGCTGAGGCCCGCATCCAGCGTCAGCACCTGTCCCGTGATGTTGCGCCCGTCGGCGCTGGCCAGATAGGCGAAGGCGCCCGCCACATCGTCCGCCTCCATCACACGGCGCAGCGGATTGCGGGCAGCGCTCGCCTTGCGCATCTCCTCCTCGCCGCCATAGGCCAGCGCGGTCATCCTGCTCGGCGCATTGCCCGGCGCGACGGCGTTTACGCGAATGCCAGACCCCGCCAGTTCGGACGCCACCGATGTCGTCAGGCCGATCACGCCATGCTTTGCCGCAGTATAGGCATGCGGCCCCAGCGGTGCGATCCCGGCGACGCTTGATGTGGACAGGATGCACCCATCGCCCTGCCCCTTCATCACCCGCCCGGCATGCTTCATGCCGTAGAAGACGCTGCTCATCAGGATGGCGATGGTGCGGTTCCAAGCATCATCGGAAATCTCCGTGATGCTGCCGATCGCCCCCAATTGTCCGGCATTGTTGATCATGCAGTCCAGACGGCCATGCCGGTCGACGGCCAGATCGACCAGAGCGGCAACGTCAGCTTCATCGGTGACGTCGCAGCGCCGGAAATCCGCGCCCAGTTCGGCGGCCAGCGCTTGCCCCTGCTCCTCCTGAATGTCCCCCAGGATCAGCTTCGCTCCACCGGCCGAGAAACGCCGCGCCGTCGCTTCGCCGATTCCGCTGGCGGCTCCAGTGATGACTGTCACCAATCCCTCAACCCCCGCCATCAGCGCGCCTCCACCGGCGCAGGCAACCGCGTCGATCCGCCGTCCGCCAGCCATCCGCCGTCGGCCACCAGTTCCGCGCCAGTCACAAAGCTCGCATCATCGCTGGCCAGAAACACCACGCACGCGGCGATTTCCTGCGCGGTGCCCATCCGTCCGACCGGCTGCAGCAGGTCCATGGACGCCCGCGCCGCGTCCCTGTCCTCCGCGCCCGACAGGCGCGGCTCATGGATCGGCGTATCGATCGCGCCGGGATGCAGGGAGTTGCAGCGGATGCCCCGATATTCCGTCGCGCACCGGACAGCGACCGATTTGGTGAGCAGCCTGACGCCACCCTTCGTCGCATTATAGCCCGGCGCCTGCGCCATGCCGATCATGCCCGCCATCGACGACATGTTGATGATCGACCCGGATGGGCCGCCCGGATTGTCGCGCATGGCGCGCACCCCATGCTTGCACCCCAGCATCGTGCCGGTCAGGTTGATGCCGATCATCCGGTTCCAATCCTCAAGCGAGGCGTCCTCGATAGGCTGGCGAAAGGTGATCCCGGCATTATTGACCAGCACGTCCAGCCGCCCATAGCGCTCCAGCGTGGCGGCGATTGCCGCTATCCACTGATCCTCGTCGGCGACATCATGCTGCAGGCAGAGGGCCGCGTCGGATTGCTCCTCATCCTGGGGCGCGATGTCCGTCGACACCACGAACGCGCCTTCATCCGCCATGCGCGTGACACAGGCCGCGCCGATGCCGGATGCGCCTCCGGTCACCAGAACGACCTTTCCGTTCAGCCGCCCGCCGTCCAACAATCCGCTCACGATCCACTCCTGCCACGCCGACTCTCACGGCCGGCGGGGAGGAGCCTAGCGGATCATTTTTTTAAGGCAAGTGCCTGATTAAAATTCCCGCCGGAGGACATGGCCTCATGCAGCGTCGTTGCGGTCCAGTTCCTCGATCAATTCACGTTGCAGGCGGAATTTCTGAATCTTCGACGTCGACATCGGCCATTGGGTGACCGGCCGCACATGACGGGGGATCTTGAAGCTGGCGAGCTTGCCCTTGCAATGCTGGATCAATTCATGCTCGGTCGCGCTCTGCCCGTCGACAAACTCGACGAATGCGGCCGGCACCTCGACATAGCGATTGTCGGGTATGCCGACGACCTGCGCCAGCTTCACCGCCGGGTGGCTTTGCAGCATCGCCTCGATCTCGGCCGCCGCGACATTCTCGCCACCGACCTTCAACATATCCTTGGTGCGGCCGTGGAACATCACCTGCCCGTCGGCGTCGATCGACCCGATGTCGCCTGTGTGGAACCAGCCGTCGCGAATGACCTCCGCGGTCTTTTCCGGCGCATTATAATAACCGCGCAGCATGTTGGGGCCGCGAATGACGATCTCGCCCCGCGCGTCGACGCCGACATCCTCGCCCGTTTCCGTGTCGACGATCCGGATTTCCCATTCGTCGAGCGCGACGCCGCAACGGCCGGTGCGCTGTTCGAACGTATTGGTCAGCCGGCTGGTCGACACCGTGCCCGCGCCTTCGGTCAGGCCATAGGTGCCGACCTGGGTGGTGTGTGGCATGGCCGCTGTCACCGCCTCCTTGATCCAGGGCGGCTGCACGGCGAAGTTGGAATTCATCACGCGCAGGCTGGACAGGTCCGTATCCTTGAAGGTCGGATGCGTGATCAGGTCCTGCATGATCGTCACGAAACTGGGATAGGCGATCGTCGCCTTTTCCCGGCCCAGCATCTCCAGCGCCACGCCCGCGTCAAAATGCGGCACGGTCATATAGGCGCCGCCCTTGTCCAGGATCATGGTCATCGGCAGGATGCCCGCAATGTGGAAGATCGGTAGCGGAGACCAGACCCGGTCCTGCGCGGTCACTTCATAACGGATGCCCAGATTGCGGCTGTTGCCCACCTGCCCACGGTGGCTGATCAGCGCACCCTTGGGATTGGCGGTGGTGCCGGACGTGTAGAGGATCATCGCGATATCCTCCTTGTCCACGGCGTCGATCCGGGCGTCGACGGCCTCATCGGCCACGTCCCGGCCCAAAGCCAGCGCCTGCGCCGCTTCCATCAGATAGGCGGGCGCTGGCGGATCGAGGCAGATGATCGACCGCAGCATCGGCGCTTCGTCCAGGCTGAGCGCGGACGCATCCTTCTGATCCTTCAGCGACGGCAGGGCAGCGACAAGGCGCTCGCCGAAATCCAGGCTGTCCGCCACCCGGCCCGTGGTGACGAGCAGGACGAGATCGGCGTCCCGCACCAGGAAATTCAGTTCGCTCGCCTGATATCGCGCATTGACCGGCACGGCGATGCCGCCAGCCATTTCGATGCCGTAGAATATCTCGATGAAATCCGGGCGAGTGGTCAGCAATATGCCCACATTCTGTCCCGGCTGAATGCCCATGGCGATGAAGGTCTTGGCCCAGGCGCGGGCCGATTCGTTGAGGTCGCGATAGCTGAGCTGACGGTCGGGGAAGATCAGCGCCGGCGACTGCGCATATAGCGCGGCGGACCTCCGCAACATCGCGCCCATCGTATAAATCGGTTCCGTCACCGCCATTACTCTCTCCCGGTATGCACTGCCAAAGCCGCGCCCGATGCCGCTATTGGCCTATTATCCTCCGGCCACCGGCGCACTTCGAGGGCGAAGCTTATCACCGGCGCTATAAAAAACAATCTTTCATGTCTTTTTTATCTCGCATCATGCGCCGCCTGCGCTATCAGGCGAGCAACAGCGCCAGCGGGCGCAGCATGAGGAGAGTCGGCATGGGCAAGCTAAATGGCAAGGTCGCCGTCGTCATTGGGGCGGCGGGTAAGGATAATATGGGCCAGACCATCGCCCGCCGGCTGGCGTCGGAAGGCGCGAAACTGGTCATCGCCGGGCGGGACACGGACTCGGTCGCCGGCTTCGCGCAGGAACTGGACGGGATCGGCGTCGCTTGCGACATCACCAATGAAGCGGACCTCGCGGCGCTCGCGCAGGCGGCGGTGGATCATTTCGGTGGTCTGGACATCGCTCTCAACGCCACTGGCTGGGGCCTGCTCAAGCCCTTCCTGGAGACGACCAAGGAAGATATTGAGAAGATCACCGCCCTGCAATTCACCGGCGCGATCCTCTTTTATCAGGCGATGCTGCGCGCCATGCGCGACGGCGGATCGCTGATCCAGATTTCGTCGGCGACCGCCTCCATCATGCTGGAGGATCATGCCGCCTATATGGGCACCAAGGCCGGGGCGGATCATGTCATCCGCTGCGTCGCCAATGAATTCGGCCATCGCGGCATCCGCGCCAACTCGATCGCGCCGGGCTTCACCGTCACGCCGATGACGGCAAAGGCCGCGAAGAATCAGGCGATCATTGACGCTTTCTCACGCGAATATCCCCTTGGCCGCGTGGGCACGAGCGACGATATTGCCGAGGCGGCTGTATGGCTGGCGTCCGACGAATGCTTCATGAGCGGCCAGGTATTGCAGGTGAATGGCGGCCTCACCCTGCGCCGCAACCCGACCAATGCGGAAATCGGCGCCGCGGTAAAGGCCGCCCGCGCCGCGCAGGCGGGCTGACAGACTGACGGGGCGCACATCACCCCGATCCGCCACGCCTCCGACCCAATCCGTCACCCCGGGCTTGACCCGGGGTCCCGCTGCCTTTGGCTTCGGCCAACCACAAGAGTAAAGCGGGACCCCGGCTCAAGGCCGGGGTGACGAAGGTTTGTTATGCCCCACTGGCATCCGGCAACGGCGCTTAAGCCAAATTCCTGTCCTACGCTCCGCCATCCATGCTTTGCTGCTCGCATGGAACAGCTCGCGATGCGCAACACCGACAACCCGGCGAACACCCGGCAACGGCCTGGTGCGGGCGCAGCAGCGACTTGCGGGAACTTCAACTGCGACCTGATCGAGACTTAGATGAGACTCGACCGCGACCTACATGCGACGCAAGTGAGACGCACATGCGACGCAGATGGGACTCAAGTGAGACGTAGGTGCGACGTAAGTGAGACGCATGTGAGACGTAAGTGCGACGCACATGAGACCAACATGAGACGCAGGTGCGACGCAGGTGAGACCAACATGAGACGCAGGTACGACGCAGGTGAGACCAACATGCGACTTTTGTGCGACCTACATGCGACTTCCGGGCCAAAATGCGTCACAACCCGCAACTTCCGCAACTTCGTAGGATTTTCCCTTCCTACGCCCCGCCCATATGCCGGGCTGTCACCGCCCGCGTCGCGTCCATCGACCGGCGCGCGCGTTCGAATGCGCTTACCCCCTCCTTCTTCGCCCGATATTGGGGAATCTCCGCCTCGATGATGATCTCGCCGGACAGCGGCGACAGGATGGCGTCCAGCGGGAAAGCCCCCTGCCCCGGCAGCGCCCGCTCCTTGATCGCCTCGCCCCACATCTGGTCGGGATCGATCTGCAGCGGCCCGTCGGAAAGCTGCACGATCGACACCAGATCGGCATTTTCCGCGATGGAATCCACATGGGCGCCGTTGCGCATCAGGTGGAGCACGTCGAGCACCAGCGTCCCACATCCGGCGTCCCGCACGATTGCTGCGGCCGTGCGCAGGTCCTTCACTGCGGAGAAGGCATGAAACTCCAACCCCGGCACCACGCCATATTGCGCCGCCAGCGCGCAGAATCGCCGGAAGCGATCGACCGCGACATCATGATCCTCGACATTGTGCAGGTGAGTCGTCGCCCGCTTCGCCCCGATCATCTGCCCGACTTCAAGGCCATCGATCAGGTGGGCATAGTCGCCATCATCCTCCAGCCCAAAGACCTCCAGATTTCCGACAGTTACGCCTGTGCCCGCCAAAGCTTCAAGGAACGCGCCGACATCTTTACGCTCCAGCAAGGGATAAAGCCCCTTTGCTTCCTCCGGAACATAGGTGAAAATCGTGACATGACTGGCCTGAAGCTCTCCCGCGATCTTCACCAGCGCGACGGGCGGGGTCTCCAGGGCATTGAGCGGATGCAACGAAAAGCGCGGCTGGATCATCTGGCATCTCCTCAATAAAAGACATTCATGATTGTTTTTATCTGCCGCTATGCTAATAGGCGTCAATCAGGAGTGGCACAATGGAATTGAACGCATTCTCGGTTGGGCAGGTCAATGAGACCATGGAATTTGAGCGCTCACGCAAGGCGCCGCCCGAAACTTTCCCGGCCCTGCCCGACATTCCCGGCGTGCGTTATGTCGACAAGGAATTTCTGGCGCTGGAAAAGGAGCGCATGTGGGGCCGCGCCTGGCTTTATGCCGGCCATGTCGATCAGTTGCCCAACAAGGGTAGCTGGTTCCTTACCCGCAATACCGGTTCGCCCATCCTTGTCGTGCGCGATATGCAGGGTGAGGTCCGCGCATTTTACAACACTTGCCAGCATCGCGGCGCGCCGCTTGTAACGGAGGATGCAGGCGAATCCCGCGGCTTCGTCTGCGGCTATCATGGCTGGAGCTACACGCTCGACGGCAAGCTGACGGCTGTGCGCGACAAGCGCGATTTCGTCGATCTGGACTTCTCCTGCCGTTCGCTCGTCTCTGTGCGCTGTGAGCTTCTGGGCAGCCTGATCTTCCTCAATGAGGACGCTGACGCGCAGCCGCTGATGGAGCATCTCGGCCCCATGGCCAGGGAGCTGGAGCAATACCGGCTTGAGGATCTGCGCATGGTGGATTCGCGCAGCTATGATGTCGGCTGCAATGTGAAGATCCTGCTCGACGCTTTCCTTGAAGTGTATCACATCAAGTCGATCCACCAGCACACAGTGGACCGTTTCCTCGATCATCGCGGCATGTTCGTGACGCTCTGGCCCAATGGCCACAGCCGCATGCTGACGCCCAACCGCCGCCCCGACTGGAAAGATCCGGGCACGCTCGGCATGCCGAAGATTCCGACGATTACGGAAGTCCCGGCGAACAATAATGTGAGTTATCACATCTATCCCAATTTCGTGATGCCCGCATCCGACAGCGGCATTCCGCTGCTGCAGTTCTGGCCGACGTCGGATACCACCTGCCGCGTCGTTTCGAGCTGGATCGCGCCGGACTATGACCCGGAGGCGGGCAATACATTATGGTATACCCGCATCAGCAACTGGGAACGCATTCTCTACGAGGATCTGCAGTTCGCCCCGCAGATTCAGGAATCGCTGGAGAGCAAAGGCTTCCGGGGTATGCCGCTCAATTATCAGGAGCGCCGAATCTATCACTGGCATGAGGAACTGGATCGCCGCATCGGTCTCAATCAGGTACCGCCGGAAGCGCGGGTTGAGCAGGTGCTGCATGATCAGGTCGTGCGTGACTGACGGGGAAGCAGTCGCTTTCCCGTCTGCCACCTGACACAGTCCGCTATCTGGCATAGGGCGTCATGGCCGACAGTGAGCAATATGCAAACGACCCCGCCGTCGAACACGAGATGCTATTCGCGTTCGAGGAGGTGGGAACGGACCATTTCCGTGCAGCGCCGATCCCCAGCCGCCTGCTCCGCCTTTATGGCGGCCAGGTGGTGGGGCAAGCGGTGGCGGCGATTCAAAAGACCGCATTGCCCGATCGCGCAATCAATAGCTGCCACGCCTATTTCGTCCGGCCAGGCAGCATCGACCGGCCGATAGATTTCATCGTCAGCCGCGATCGCGACGGCCGCAGTTTCTCCGCCCGTCGCGTTGTGGTCGAACAGGATGGTCAGGTCATCTTCACCATGTCCGCCTTCCTCCATACGCAGGAGGCAGGCGCGCGGCATCAGTTCCCCATGCCCGACGTGCCCGGTCCCGACGGATTGCGGCCGATGAGCGATTATATTGTGGAAATCGGCGACGCCCTGCCGCGGAAACATTGGCCATTCTGGCGGCGTGAGCATCTGTTTGAATGGCGGCCGGTGGAGCGGTTCCGGGTGTTCAACGACGCGCCGGAATCAAGCGTCAGGCACGTCTGGTTCCGCTTCAGGGGGAAACTGGGCGACGATCCGGCGGAGCATCAGCGCTTCTTTGCCTATGTGTCGGACCTGCATATTCTTCACGCGGGCCTTGTTCCCCTGGGCGTGGGATGGGCCGATGATCATCTGCAAACGGCCAGTCTCGATCATGCAATCTGGTTTCATGACTCGTTTCGCGTCGACGAATGGCTGCTCTATGCTTTGGACAGCCCGGCCGCGGCGGGCTCCCGCACCCTGGGCCGTGGCGCGGTCTATACGGCGGACGGCCGCCTGGTCGCTTCGGTTGCGCAGGAAGGGTTGATCCGTATTCTGGCAACGCCGCGCGGCGACATATTGTAACGCATGGAAAAGAGAACAGCTTTTGACTGAGGCAGCCCCTTTCGTTCCCGTAAAACCCTACCGGACTTTTGAGGACCTGACGGTCGGCGAATATCGCAAGTCGCGTGAGAGGCTGGTTACGCAGGAGCAGATTCTCGCCTTCGCCCGCGACTATGACCCGCAATGGTTCCACAGCGATCCGGAACTCGCCAAAGGATCCGTGTTCGGCGAACTGGTCGCCAGCGGCATCCATGTGCTCGCCATGTGGCGGCAGCTCGATCATGAGATAAATTCGGACATCGATTTCGTCTGCGGGATCGGCTGGGACGAACTCCGCCTGCGCCGTGCAATCCGCGCCGGAGACGTTATTCACGTAACGTCGGAGATTATAGAGCTTCGTCCATCGGAAACCCGGACAGACCGGGGCACGGCGCTGACCCGCTACGCAGTCGTGACGCAAACCGGTGAGGAGGCAGTGACCTTCACCAGCATCAATCTGGTCTACACCCGCTCCGGCCGGGAAAGGGCGGCGGTCAACGCATCGGCTTCCTCATAAGCGCGCTGCATTGCGGCCTCGACTTCCTCCGCCATCCCATAAGTCGGCCGGACATCGACAGTCCTAATATCGGTCACGCCGATGAAGTTCAGCCAGGTCCGCATGAAAGCCATCTGATGATCCAATGCCGCCATCGGTCCGTCCGGCCGAATGTCCAGCGCGCCGGACCCGACCAGGATTGCCGTGCGCCCGGAAGCAAGGCCAGTCACGCCCGTCTGATCAACCGTAAAAGTCATGCCCGGATGGGTTATCAGATCGACATAATGTTTCAGCGGATAGGGAATGCCGAAATTCCACATCGGCACGCTGAACAACCAGGCGTCGAAGGAGAGGAAATGGTCGATCCGCGCACGGATCGCTTCCCATTGCGCAGCAACCTCCGGAGAAACCGCCTCCCCGGCGATCAGCGCATAACGCCCTTCCATCACCGCCCCGTCAAAGGGCGGCAGATCCGCATCGAACAGGTTCAGCGTCTCAACCGTATCCGGCGCGATCCGGTCGATCAGCCACCGGGCGACGGCTGAAGACCGGGATCGCGAGCCGCGCGGGCTTGCCTCGACATGGAGCAGCCGGGCGAACCCACTCATCTTATCGCCGCTGGTCGAAGCGGCGGCCGAGCATGGCGCCGGCAATATTGACCTTCTGGATGTCGATCGCGCCGCCAGCGATGCCCCAGCCCCAGCTATCGCGCAATCGGCGCTCCATCGGGAACTCCTTGGAGTAGCCGTAGGCGCCCATCAACTGCATGGCGTCGCCCGTTACCTCGCGGGAGATTGTGTTGGCGAAGCATTTCCCGGTGGAACTGTTGAGTACGGACGGAAGGCCATCCTGCGCGTTGGCGGCGGCGCGCCAGATCAGCAGGCGAGCGGCTTCGCACTTCATGTGCATCTCGGCGAGTTTTATCTGCACCGCCTGGAACTCCGCAATCGGCTTGCCGAACTGCTTGCGCTCCTGGACATAGGCCGACACATCCTCAAGCGCGCCGGACGCCTGCCCCAGCGACATGGTGGCGTTGCCGCACCGCTCCAGATCGAACGCCTCCATCAGCTTTTTGAAGCCGCCTGCGGGCACGATGATATTGTCGACCGGCACTTCACAATCGTCGAAGTTGAGATCCGACGATGGCACGCCGCGGAAACCCATTAGCTGCTCATTGGGACCGAAGCTGAGACCCGGCCGGTCCTTTTCCACCAGCACCGCGCCGATCGCCTTCGCGCCCGGATCGTCGGACAGGCGACAATATACGACATAGGCGTCCGCATGACCGCCACCGGAACACCAGCGCTTGGTGCCGTTGATGACCACCTTGTCGCCTTTTATGACGCCTTTGGTCTTGAGGTCGGTGAGCGCGCTGCCAGCGTCCGGTTCGGACATCGACACCGCAACAACCATGTCGCCGCTACAAACTGCGGGAACGATCCGTTTCTTCAGGCTCTCCGACGCGAAATATTCGATGGCGCGCACCGGCCCGACAGAGGATTCGAAGATCGGGAAAGCCACGGCCGAAGAAATCTTGGCGAATTCCTCCAGCACGATCAGCGCCTCGATATTGCCCAGCCCAAGCCCGCCGAGGTCGGACGACACGTTGATGCCAAGGAAGCCCATCTCGGCATAGCGCTTCACCAGTTCATGACTTGGCGGCTTGTTGTCGCGCTCAAGCTCGGCAGCGATGGCGGACAATTCGGCGCGAGCAAAGTCGCGGGCCGCTGCGCGCAGTTCTTCCTGATCCGGGGTCAACGAGAAATTCACTTCTTCCTCCCTTTGAGCGCATTGCTGTGGGTGCAGAGCGCCACGATAAGTCTAGAGCAGTTCCGGGTGCTCGATCAGATTGGCCAGCGCCGCCATGAAACGTCCACCATCAGCGCCGTCGATGGCGCGATGATCGCAAGACAGTGACAGATGGAACACCGGCACAATGCGAAACGCGCCTTCATCATCGATCGGTTCCGGCCGCGCCGTGCCGACCGCGAGGATCGCGCCCTGTGGCGGATTGATGATTGCGTCGAACTGCTCCACGCCGAACCCACCCAGATTGGACAGCGAGAAACTGCCGCCAGTGAATTCTTCCGGTTTCAGCTTGCCCGACTTTGCCCGCTGGGCAAGGCCAGCCATGACGGCGGAAATATCGACGACGCTCCGGTTGTCAGCACCGGTCACGATCGGCGTGACCAGACCCTTTTCCGTTGCGACAGCGACGGAAATGTCCGCGCCATCGAACTCATGGATGTCGTTCCCATGCACCTGAATATTGACCTGCGGCACTTCCATCAGGGCAAGCGCACACGCCTTGATCAGATAGTCGTTGACGCTCGGCCGCTGTCCCTGAACCGCGGAGCGCAGTGCAAGCAGGCGATCGGCGCGCACCCTGCGTCGCACATAGAAATGCGGAATGGTGCTCTTCGCCTCGGTCAGACGTCGCGCAATTGTGCGGCGCATGGATGACATCGGCTTTATCGTCACGCCGGCAGCGGGAACTGCCGCAGGCGTTGCAACGGGCGCAGGCTGGGGCGCTGGCGTGGCTGGGGCTGGGGCTGGGGCTGGCGCGGAGGGCGCAACGCGCGCCAGCACATCAACCTTGCGAATACGGCCGCGAGGACCGGAACCTTCGACTCCCGCCAGTGGCACATTATGCATAACGGACAACCGCTTCGCCATCGGCGTGGCGTAAGCGCCCAGATCAGGCGTCAGCGCGTAGGCGCCGACCAACCCGGCAGAGGCTTCGGGCCTCGCTGCCTGATCAACATCCTGCGCCGTGATGCGTCCGCCCCTGCCCGATCCGATGAGGTTCGCGACGTCCACGCCCGCTTCAAGCGCGCGACTGCGCGCCACTGGGCTGATCAGCATATCATCCGGAATCGACACTGGAGCGGGTGGAGCAACCGGCGCGGGGGCAGATGCTGGCGCATCGTCCTTCTCGCCAAAACTGGTATCGGCCTGCTTGAACGTGCCGATGATTGCATCGATTTCGGCCGCGCTGGCCTCACCGCCATCACTGAGCACGGCAAGCAAAGCGCCGACTGCGTATGTCCCGCCCGCTTCCGCCAATATCCGCACAAAGCGGCCGGCTGCTTCCGCCTCCACTTCATTGGTGATCTTGTCGGTCTCGATCAGCGCAAGCACCGTCCCCTTCTCGAATGGCGCATTCTCTGCAACCATCCATTCAGCGATCGTGCCTTCGCTCATCTCAATGCCCCATTTGGGCATGGTGAACAGTTTCAGACTGGCCATCGCGCTACCCCTCAGCGAAACGCGAGGACTTGGCGAACCGCGTCCTCGATCTTCTGCGGCGAAGGAACCCACGCCCGCTCCAGTTCGCGCGCAAACGGAATGGGGGAATGCGGGCCGGTGATCATCGCGGGAGGAGCCTTCAGGCTGGTGAAGGCCTTCGACGCGACGATAGCGGAAATGTCGGCAGCCAGGCTGCAGCGCGGCGGGCTTTCATCCACCACGACCAGGCGGCCTGTCGCCTCAACGGAATCCAATATCGCTTCTTCATCCAGCGGGCTGGTGGTGCGCAAATCGATAAGGTCGACGCCGATTCCATCAGCCGCCAGCTTGTCGGCGGCCTTCTCGCCAAAACCGACCATGCGGCCGCACGTGACGACCGTGACGTCGCCCCCCTCGCGCACCATGCGCGCCTCGCCGAAACGCTGGCGATATTCGCCATCGGGCACTTCGCCTTTCACGCCGTAGAGTGCCTTATGTTCGAAGAACATCACCGGATCGTCGCCGCGCAGCGCTTCGGTCAGCAAGCCCTTGGCATCGGCCGGCGTCGCGGGAAGCACTACCTTCAGGCCCGGCATCGACGTCAGCATCGCATAGACCGACTGGCTGTGCTGCGCCGCAGCGTTCATGCCCGCGCCGTAGATCAGGCGAACCACCGCCGGGCATTTCGTCTTGCCGCCGAACATGTAGCGGAACTTCGCCATCTGGTTCCAAAGCTGGTCCAGGCTGACGCCCACGAAATCCGCGAACATCAGTTCCGCGACCGGGCGCTTGCCAGCCAGCGCCGCACCCGCCGCAGCGCCGATGATGGCGCTTTCGGAAATCGGCGTATCGATCACGCGGTCCGCGCCGAACTTGGCGTACAGCCCCGGCGTTGTGCCCCAGATGCCGCCAATGGCCTCCTGCCCGCCGGCCGTTCCCGCGCCGCCAACCACATCTTCTCCAAGCACGATAATATTGGAATCGCGCTCCATCTCATCCATCAGCGTCTTGTTGATCGCCTCGCGGATATTCATGATTGCCATGTGTCCGCTTCCTCTCAATATTCGACGTAAACATCTTCGGCGACATGCGCCGGATCGGGCGGCGGGGCGGCGCGCGCCTCGCTCACCGCTTCCTCGATAAGCTGCGCCACCTCCGCATCGACGTCATCGAGCAGCTTCAGGTCCAGCAGCTTCGCCTCGCTCACCTTCGCGCGGAACGCCTTCAGGCAGTCGCGCTCCTCCCAGAGCCGTTCGAGTTCGCCTTTCCCCCGATAACGCTGCGGATCGCCCTCGAAATGGCCATAGAAACGCTCTGTATCCAGTTCGATCGCCGCCGGTCCGTTACCAGCGCGGACATAGTCCAGCAATTCGCGCATCGTCTCATAGGTGTCGAAATAATCGCAGCCGTTCGCGCGCCACGCCTTCATGCCAAACGCTTCCGCGCGGCTGGCGATGTCCTTGTTCGTGCCCACGGCGTAATCGACGCCGGTATGCTCCGAATAATGGTTGTTCTCGAACACGAAAATCGCGGGTGCCTTGACCACCACGGCCAGATTCATCGCCTCAAATGTCGTGCCCTGATTACACGCGCCGTCGCCGGAGAAGGCGATGGCAACCTTGCCCTTACCGTCCAGCTTCGCCGCGATCGCAGCGCCCACTGCCTGCGGCGCGCCCGCGCCGACGATGCCGTTCGCGCCCAGCATGCCGACCGAGAGATCCGCAATATGCATGGAGCCGCCGCGCCCTTTGCAAAGACCGTCGCGACGTCCGTAAATCTCCTTCATCATGCCTTTCACATCGCATCCCTTGGCGATGCAATGCCCGTGGCCACGATGGGTGGAGACGATAAGATCTTCGGTATCCAAGTGGTCACACACGCCGACGGCGGCCGCTTCCTGACCGCAATAAAGGTGCGTGAAGCCGGCGATCTCGCCGGTCTTGATCTCATCATGCAGGCGCTCTTCAAACTTACGGATGATGGCCATCCGCCGGTAAGCGCCCACAAGATCGTCTCTGGAAAGCTGCATGAACCCGCCTCTCCTCAAAAATTCTCATTCGCCGCCGACATTCAGATGTCGTCCGGCCCCTTGCCATCCGGTCCGTAGATGAAATCGTCGATCACCTTATGGAAATGCCGGATGCGCAACTCCTGGTCGCCGATCCACAAGCCCGGAAAGGCGTCCGAATGCATGCCCTTCTGCACTGTCGGCAGGTTGAAGGCGTCCTGATCGAGCACCTGGCCGATGCTCTTGTCGCCATGCTTGAAGCGCTTGTGTTTTGGCCGCTCCGGCCATTCCTCGCCATCCGGCACCAGTTCGAACATCCAGATGTCGTAGAACATCTTGTTTGGATCGGTCGGGTGCGGCCGCTGGCGGAACATCATGATGTCGTCGGCGTGGACGTTCATCGAGACATTTGGGAAGATCGAATAGTGATAGTCGTCGGTAAGCTGATCGTCATTCAGCTCCGAATAGTCCTTGCCCTGCGCCTTGCCATGCTTGCGTTTGAATATCTGGACGTCGCGGCGGATGTCGCTGACGCGGCCTTCATATTCGGCGGGGTCCATGCCCGCCTTGACCATGATCTCATAAATGGCCGGGGGAATGGCCGAAGGCATCGCCACGCGCGCGCTGATCGTCGCGAATGGAACAAGGTACCGGCTGTGCCGCTCATAGACGTCGATCTGGGCGTTGGTGTCGTCCAGATACCATTGGAGCTGTGGGTGAATGCCCTGCACATGGTAGACTTCGCTGAAGGCATCGACACTAGCCTTCCAGTTGCAGTCCCACTCCACCGTGATATCCCGCGTCCAGGCCATCCGATCCATATGATAGGGACCCAGATGCTCCTGCATCGGTGAGAGATAGTCGGCGAGCGGCCCGACATCCTTGTTGAGCGAGAACCAGACGAAACTGCCCCATTCCTCGCATGGATAACTTGGCAGTGCGGCGCCCGGCGGGCAGCCCTGCGGAAAGGTGTCGAGGTCCGGAATACGAGTGATCGAACCCTGAAGGTCATAGGTCCAGTGATGATACATGCACTGGAAATGCTCGGCATTGCCCAGCCCTTCCGGGCGCAGCTTGTTGCCGCGATGCAGGCACACGTTCGGGAAGGCGCGGACAGACCCGTCCAACTGGCGGACGATCAGCACGGACTCCTTGCCGATCTCCGTGCAGATATAGTCGCCCGGCTCCTTGATATCGTCAGACCGGCCGCCAAGCAGCCAGACTTTCGACCAGATCCGGTCCCACTCCAGCTTCATGAACGCTTCGCCATAATAGCGTTCGGCCGGAATGACGTCATATCCCAGGTCCGGGTCCTCCTCCTTGTGGGTGGGGGTCCCGTTTGGCCAATCCTGCGGATTGACCCGGATGATGTCGACCTTGCGTTTTACGTCCATCGCCGTTTTCCGCTTCGTGCGGACCTCTCGCTAGAAATCAGAAATGGGTGCGGTTGGTGAAGCCGCCGTCGACGACCAGATGCGAACCGTTGCACCAGCTTGCTGCCGGACTGGCGAGGAACACGATGCAGCGGGCCACTTCTTCCGGCGTGCCAAGGCGGCCGGTCGGCTGCTGGCGCAATTGGGAATTGTAGAATTTCTCCATCGTGCCCTTGATCATGTCCCAGTTGCCGCCCTCGAACTCGATGGGGCCTGGCGACACGACATTGACCCGAATGCCGTTCTTTCCGTGGAACAGGGCGAGCTGCTTGCCATAGGTCAGAAGCGAGGCTTTCATGGCGTTGTAAGCCTGCGGGCCGCCCATCGCCTCACCCGTGGATGTGGTGGCGATAAGGATGATCGAACCGGACTGCTTTTCGGTCATGGTCGGGATCACCGCCTCAACCGCGCGCACCGGTCCCATTACGTCCACTTCGAAAGCGTTGGACCAATATTTCTCGCTGCCCATGCCGCCGCCGGCCGAGGTGATCGGGATCATGATGTCGCATCCGCCCAGATCCTCGACGGCCCATTCCAGCCACGCCTTGTAATCGTCGGCCTTCTTGACGTTGACCGGCTTGCCGATGATGCGGGTGCCATATTTGGAAAGTTCCGCCACTGCGTCCTTCACGCTGTCCTCGGACCGCGCGGTGATCGCGAGGTCACAGCCTTCGCGCGCCAAGATTTCCGCAACCGCCATGCCAATACCGCGCGCCGCGCCGACCAGAATGGCTTTCTTGCCCTGTAGTCCGAGATCCACCTGTCCGCTCCTTAAGTTTCAGGCTTGAAGTTCTTCGGCGCGCGGGAGGCGCAGCAATTGCGCCCCGCCACTCACCTGAATGATTTCGCCGGTCGTGTAGCAATCCGGCGCAGCGAGGTAGGACACGGCAGCAGCCACTTCATGCGGCTCCGTCAGCTTCCCCATGGCCGTCTCGCGGCTGTAAAGCTCCTGGAAGCGCCCGTCGCTCAGGAACACCTCGGTCATCGGCGTGCGCGAAAAGCCCGGCGCGACCGCATTCACCCGGATACCCATCGGGCCGAATTCCAGCGCAGCGACCCGCACGACGTGATCAAGGGCAGCCTTTGCGGCGGAATAGGCGACAAGGCCGAAACCCGGCACCTTCGCCACCACCGATGAAAAGAAGATGATGCTGCCGCCCTTGGGCATGATCGCGCCGAAATGCTTCATCAGCAGAATATTCGCCGTGACATGCATATTGAGCTGCGGCTCGATCTCCTCGCGCGTAATCTTTAGAATACGCCGCCCCTGCGTCGTACCGGCCGCATTCACCAGAATGTCCACCGGGCCAACAGCCCGAACGAGGTCGATGATCGATTGCTCGTCCAGCAGATCGCAAGTGTAGGCGGTCGCCCCCATTTCTGCGGCCAGGACATCCAGCCGCTGCCGGTTGCGCCCCGCCAGAAACACGGCGCAACCATCGGCGGCGAGCCGGCGCGCCGTCGCTTCACCCAAGCCGCCTTCGCTGGACGCGCCAATGACAAGAGCCATTCTTTGAACCATGCCCATTCTTTGAACGAGCTTTGGCCCGATCGCAAGCAAGAAACAAGCATGACTGTTTTTTTATGGCGGAGCGATTAAAAACCCTTCGCGAATGCGGAAATTTTTGCCGCGCCACGCTTGACTTTCCGCACAAAAAACAGTCATGCTTGTTTTTTCATCGGTTCTGTATGGAGATTTTATGGCCCTCGCGTCGGCGCGTTCCGCTTCAGCCACCCGCAGCGCGAAGACGCCATCCGCCAATGGCCCGACTCAGCAATCGCTGAAAAGCGCGCAGACCAGAGCCCGCCTAATCGATGCGACGATTCGATGCATCGTAAAATTCGGCTACGCTAATACGACGACGCCGCAAGTGGCTGCTGAAGCCGGCCTTTCCCGTGGTGCCATGCTGCATCATTTCGAAAACGGCTCCGCGCTCATCAAGGCGACGATTGTCGAGTTACATGAAAAGCGCCTCCGGGCGTTCCGCCGTGCAGCGGAAGTGACCGAGCATGAGCCTGCAACCATGGTGAACACTTATTGGCGGCAGTTGCAAAAGCCCGCCTTCGTGGCCTTCCATGAACTGGCTCTCGCCGCGCGGACCAATGCAGACCTCGCGCGTATCCTGCAGCCGCTGCAGATCGAGTTCCGTCAGAAGTTCAATGCGCAGGCCGTCCAGCTTTTCCCTGAATGGCAGGACGATCCGGTCAGCTTCGAACTCGCCATGACCCTGTCGCAGACGATGATCGAGGGCATGGCCATCAATCTTCTGACCAGCGCCATTGACGAGTCGATGGTTGAACCGATGCTGCGCCTGCTTGAGCAGCAGATACGCCTCATGAAGCCTACAAACCGGGATCAGTCCCGGTGAGTGGCTCCCCAGCGAATGCCGCGGCGCAGCAGTTCGTAGAATATGGGGTAGTTCCAGGCGCAGCGCTGCGGATGCGGCCAGAAGTCCGCAACCGGGCGCAAGTCGTAATGCCCGCGGCAATGACCGAGGGTGAGGTAGAGGATGCCCCCCTTCCCTACCTTGCGTTCATACAGGACCGGCATTTCCGGCGCGTCCCACTCCGCCTCGCGAAATTCGTCGCAACGGCCTGTGAAGCTGGTGTGCATCAGCACATCGATGTCGGCAGTGCGGTGGGTAAGGTACAGTTCGTCCTCGACCCGGAAATCGCGCAGACCGCTCGTCATCTCATGGTCGCTGCGCGTCACAAATACCTTGTACGGCGCAATCGGCGGGTGACCGGCAAAACGCGTGCCCAGCAGTCCGGTAAATTCCGGCGCTTCGTCCGGCGTGTCGACAACACCGTCATCGCCGAAGCGCAGGATCGCATTGGTGCCGTGCAAAGCTAACCAGCGGCCGCCCTGTTCCAGCCAGCCCTTCAGGACTTCGGTCTGTTCAGGCGTGGGGATGAGGTCGCAAGTATAGGTAATCAATAATCCGGCCGCCGCGATGCTGCCGGTATCGGCATAGTCCGAGGAGACGGAGGTACGGATTTCAGGATGTTCAGCCAGCAATTTCAGCAGTTCGAGCCGTGCGAAGTCAATGTCGTGGAATTTCCCTGCGGCCACCAGATGCGCCTTCATGATCGTCCCTCTCTCACGTGTGTACGCGCAAGGGTAAGCGGGAGCTTTATCTTGGCAAGCCGGGAGAATGAGGCATGAGCGGGCGGGGACAAGGCCCGCTTGCGGGCGTGCGCGTGCTCGACCTGACGAGCGTTCTCATGGGTCCCTATGCGACCCAGATCTTCGCTGATCTTGGCGCAGACGTGATCAAGGTGGAGAGCCCGGACGGCGACACCACCCGCTACCTGCCGCCCGGTAACGATCCTGCGCGGGGCGGGATGTTCATGAATGTGAATCGCGGCAAGCGCAGCATCGTGCTCGACCTGAAGCAACCCTCCGCCAAGGAGGCTTTGCTGAAGCTCGCTGAAACCGCGGACGTGTTCATCCATTCGATGCGCGCGCAGGCGATTGGGCGGCTTGGCCTGGACTATCCAGCGCTTCAGGCGGTCAATCCGCGCATCCTTTACGCCAACCTCTACGGCTTCGCCCGGTCCGGCCCCTATCGCGATTACCCCGCCTATGACGATATCGTTCAGGCGGCATCCGGCATCGTTGACCTGCAGGCGCGCCTGTCCAAAGGGGAGCCGACCTACCTCGCAACGGTTGTCGCGGACAAGGTTGCGGGCCTCACCGGAGCATATGCAGTGATGGCTGCGCTCTACGCCCGCGAGCGCACCGGACTAGGCCAGGAAATCGAAGTGCCGATGTTCGAGACGCTGGTATCCTTCGCGACCGTCGAACATCTGTGCGGATCGCTGTTCGTGCCGCCGCTTGGCCCGCCCGAATATCCCCGCGCCACGTCGGAGGCGCGGCGGCCCTATAAGACGGCGGACGGCTATATCGGCGTGATGATCTACAACGACAAGCATTGGCGCGCCTTCTTCCACGCCATCGGCGACCCGGAATGGTCCAAGGACCCGATGTTCGCTTCCATGCGCACCCGCACTCAGAATATCGGGAAGGTGCTTGCGCAGGTCGCTGCGGTGATGGAGCAGCGGACCACAGACGAATGGATGGCCTTACTGCGCGAGGCCCAGATTCCCGCGATGGCCATCGCAAGCCTTACCGACCTGCTGCATGATCCCCATCTGGTGGAAACCGGCTTCTGGCAGGAGCGCGAAACGGAAGAAGGCGTACTGCGCTTCCCCGGCATCCCAACCGGCTTTTCGGCAACGCCCGGCGCGATCGGGGAACCCGGACCAGCGCTTGGCGCTGACAGCCGCGCGATATTGGACGAGGCGGGTTTCGGCAGTGCGGAAATCGATGCGCTGATCGGCACTGGGGCGGTGCGGCTGGCCGAACCGGCCTGAAGGAGAGGATGATGGACGGGATGACGGGCGGGCCGGAAGCGCGATGGCGCGCGGCCCTGGCGGACGGCAGGTTCCTGCTGCAACGCGCAATATCTTCGGGAACCGTGTTTTTCCCTCCGCGCGTCATGGAACCGGGCACCGGAGAAACCGATCTGGAATGGGTCGAAGCTTCGGGTCTTGGCCACATTTATTCGCTGACCTGGGTGTCGCAAAAGCCCCCCGTCCCTCCCTATAATGTGGTGATCGTCCGGCTCGACGAAGGAGCGCAACTCATGAGCCGGATCGAGGGCGCAGACCCCGAAACCCTCCGCATCGGTCAGCGCGTCCGGGCAAAGATCGGCACGCAGGATGATGGCGCGCCTATCCTTCTGTTTGAGCCGGCGGGACACTGAGATGGGTGGCGATTTCCCCCGCGGAAGATCGGCGATTGCCGGCCTTGCGACCTTCGGCGTTGGCGAAGCGCCTGGTTTTTCGTCCATGGAGCTGACGGCGCGCGCGGCGGTCCTGGCTGTGGCGGATGCGGGCCTGCGCATCGACGCCATCGACGCACTCTTTATCTGCCAGCCCGATGATTTCTTCGCGGGCTTGAGCTTCGCCGAATATCTCGGCCTCAGTCCGCGCTTCACTGACAATAACCGCACTGGCGGATCGGCCTTCATGAGCCACGTCATCACTGCGGTCATGATGCTGGAGGCGGGCTATATCGACACCGCCCTTATCGCCTATGGGTCGAACCAGCGCACCAATGGCGGCAAGCTTGCCACTTCGATCAAGCCCAACAGTTGGGATGCGCCGTACCGGCCGCTATTCCCTCTCTCCTCCTATGCGCTGGCAGCGGCGCGCCACATGCATGAATATGGCACCACGCGCGAACAACTGGCGGAGGTGGCGGTCGCGGCCCGCCAGTGGGCGAACACCAACCCGGAGGCCTTTGCCAAAGGCCCTCTCAGCATAGAGGAGTGCCTGGCTTCCCGGATCATCAGTTCGCCAATCTCCGTACGCGACTGCTGCCTGGTGACCGATGGCGCAGCGGCGATCGTGCTCACCCGCACGGATCGCGCTCGTGACATGCCCCGTCCCGCCGTGCCGGTGCTTGGCGCGGCGGCAGCGACATGGTGGAACTCGATCGCCCAGGCGTCGGACGTGACGACGACCGCAGCCGCAGAGTCCGGTCCGCGCGCCTATCATGCCGCGGGCATCGGTCCTGCCGATGTGCAGACGGTGCAGCTCTATGATGCGTTCACGATCAACACCGTTCTTTTCCTTGAGGATCTCGGCTTCTGTCCGAAGGGAGAAGGCGGCCGCTTCGTATCGGGCGGCACGATAGCGCCGGGGGGAACGCTGCCGGTAAATACGAATGGCGGCGGCATGTCCTACTGCCATCCTGGTATGTACGGGCTGTTTGCGATTGTTGAGGCGGCTCGGCAGATCCGTGGCGAGGCGGCGAACCAGTTGGGAAAGATTGACGTTGCGCTTGCTCATGGCAATGGCGGAACCCTGTCCAGTCAGGCAACAGTGATCCTGGGAAGCGCCGACACTCTCTGATCGTCAGGTCATGTAAAATCCGCCATTGATGTCCAGCACGGTGCCGGTGACAAAACCCGCGCCGTCGGACACCAGATATTCCACGCCCGCCGCTATATCGGGGACTGTCAGGATTTCCGTGTGTGGGCGGGCATAATGGGCAAGAAGGAGTCCCACTATGTCCCGACGCAAGGAGCCGGTAATTCCGGCTGATTTACTGGATCAACTTCTGGCTGGCGGCGATGCCACGGCAGCCCTTCAGCAGGGTGGCCTTCTGGATTCGCTGAAGAAGGCGCTGGCCGAACGCGCCCTCAATGCTGAGATGGATCATCATCTTGGGCACGGCGACCAGGCCGGCAACAACCGTAATGGCTATGGCCGCAAGACGGTGGTCACGGACACCGGCAAGATCGAGATCGAGGTACCCCGCGATCGGCAGGGCAGCTTTGATCCGCAACTGATCGCCAAGTACCAGCGCCGGTTCCCCGGCTTCGACGACAAGATCGTGTCGATGTACGCGCGCGGCATGAGCACGCGGGAGATCACCGGGCATCTGCGCGAGCTATACGGCATCGACGTTTCGCCGGACCTCATATCGACCGTCACCGACGCCGTGCTCGAGGAGGTCGCCGCCTGGCAGGCCCGCCCGCTCGATCCGGCCTATCCGCTGGTTTTCTTCGACGCCATTCGGGTCAAGATCCGCGATGAGGGCATGGTCCGCAACAAGGCGATCCACATCGCGCTGGGTGTGCTGGCCGATGGCACCAAGGTCGTTCTGGGCCTGTGGATCGAGCAGAACGAAGGCGCCAAATTCTGGCTGCGCGTCATGAACGAGCTGAAGAACCGTGGCGTCGAGGACATCATGCTGGCCGTTGTCGATGGCCTCAAGGGCTTCCCTGACGCAATCACCGCCGTGTTCCCAGAAGCCGTGGTCCAAACGTGCATCGTCCATCTGCTGCGCAACTCAATGGACTTCGTCTCCTGGAAGGACCGCAAGCCGCTGGCCACGGCACTGAAGGGCATTTACCGCGCCGTCGACGCCAAGGCCGCCGAGGAAGCACTCACGGCCTTCGAGGACAGCGAATGGGGGCGGCGCTACCCTGCAATCGGCCAGAGCTGGCGGCGGGCGTGGAGTGAAGTTATTCCCTTCTTCGCCTTCCCCGACGAGGTCCGCAGGATCGTCTACACCACGAATGCCATTGAGGCCCTGAATGCCCAGCTCCGGCGGGCGGTCAGAGCCAGAGGACACTTTCCCAACGACGAGGCCGCGACCAAGTTGCTCTATCTGATCTTGAACAGATCCGAGAAAGAGTGGAAAATGCCGCCGCGTGAGTGGTCCATGGCCAAGGCCCAGTTCGCCGTCCTGTTCGGCGAACGCTTCATCAAGGCCATGGCGGCGTAATGTTTAACCGCCCGCCCACACACGGAAATCCTGACAGTCCCCTATATCGGCGGCCTCGCCAAACCGCCCGACGGGGAGTTGCTTGAGGTAGGTATCGGTGTCGCCGAAACTGCGGCTCTGCTCCGTATCGATCCGCCCCGGCGCGATGCAGTTGGCAGTGATGCCATGTCCGCCAACCTGCCCCGCCAGGACGCGGGTAAAGCCGATCAAGCCAGCCTTGGTCGCAGCATAATGTGCGCCCGAAAGGAGCGAACGCATCCGTCCGCCCTGCGACGAGAAATTGACGATCCGCCCCCACTTCCTTGCTTTCATCAGCGGCAGGGCATGGCGGCACATGTAGAATGTGCCGGTCAGATTCACCGCGAGAACACGATCCCATTCCTCCAGGGGCACATCCTCGACGAGCTGCGAATATCCGCCATGACTGGGGCTGATCCCCGCATTGTTGATAAGGATATCCAGCCGCCCGAAGCGCTTTTCGACCAAGGCAATGGCCTCTTTCGCAGAAGCATCGGATGCGACATCGCCTTCCAGCGCAGACACGTCCAACCCCTCACCACGCAATGCCTGCTCGGCTTGAGTCAACAGCGCAGCGTCGCGATCGAACAGCGCAACATGATGGCCCAGCGCGCCCAGACGCTGCGCCACGCCATAACCGATGCCCTGCGCCGCCCCAGTCACCAACGCCACGCGCTGTCCCGTCATTTGCATTCTCTCCCATCCGAAGGCGATTTCTATCGTCCTCCCAAGCCTAAAGATGATTATTTTTCAGTCAATCGACTTATTTAATGATCGCGATGCTGTTGCAAATAAAGACATTCTTGTTTGTTTTTTATTTTGGCCTTGCTACTCCTCTTTACAGATAGAAGAAGGAGCGGATTCGCGGGCAGCCGCGACGATCGCCCATGAGAGGACGAAGAGTATGACGGCACCCAAAATCTTCCGGCCGGACCTTAACGATCCGACCAGGCCAAAGCGTGGCCTGACGGAACAGGATCTCGCGGAAAAAGCCACGGTGTACCGCCCCGATCTGCTCGATGGGCAGACTTTGCTCATCACCGGCGGCGGCAGCGGAATGGGCAAGGCCGCCGCCTTTCTGGCCGTACGCCTTGGCGCCAATGTCGCTATCTGCGGCCGCGATGTCGAGAAACTGGAACGTACGCGCGATGTGATCGCCAAGGAGACTGGCAAGGAAATTTTCATCCAGACCACGACCATCCGGGACCCGGAAGCGGTCGAGGAACTGATTGGCTCGGTGCATGACAAGTTTGGCGGCATCAATACTGTCGTGAACAATGCCGGCGGTCAGTTTCCCCAGGACGCCATCGATTTCACGCGCAAGGGCTGGCTGGCCGTCATAGACACCAATCTCAACGGCACCTGGTGGATGATGCAGGAAGCCGCCAAGCGCTGGCGCACCGATGGCAAGCCGGGCAACATCATCAACATCGTCGCCAATGTCGAACGCGGCATGCCGCAAGCCGCGCATACATGCGCGGCGCGGGCGGGCGTCATCTATCTGTCGAAAACGCTCGCGACCGAATGGGCGCCGTTCAACATCCGCATCAATTGCATCGGCCCCGGCGTCATCGAGACGGAAGGGTTCGCCATGTATCCCGAGGAAGCCCTCGCCCGCTTCCATCAGGCGAACCCCATGAAGATGCGCGGCGACGCCTGGGACGTGGCCGAAGCCATCGCTTATTTTGCTTCCCCAGCCGCCCGCTTCATCAATGGCGACCTCATGATATTGGATGGCGGCCAGGCGCAGTGGGGCGTCATCTGGCCGGGCGGCATGCCCGATTATTTCAACGAAGGCGGCGCGGCGTAATCCAACGACCGGCATCCGGCAGAGATTCTGCCGTATGGCCGGGCTTTATAAGGCGGACTGTCGCGCGCCCAGATATGGAAAGGGGTGATCCTGCGCGATCACTTCCAGAAGCTCAACGACATTCCCGTCGCAATCACGTCCATAGGTTGCGAGCATCGTGCCCGCCCCGCCCGGCTCGCAATGGAATTCCATACCCAGCGCGGAAAGCCGCTCATATTCCGCCCAAGCGTCATCCACATACAGGCAGATATGGATCAAGCCGGGATCGCACATTCTGCGTTCGAGCCGTTCACCTTGCGGTTCAAGATACTGGAAAACCTCAATATAAAAATCATTCAGGCGGATCATGGCATAGCGCGCCGCTGAACCGGGCAGTTGCACCATCCGCCCTACCCGCTCATTGTCGCTCTGCCATCCGCCATCCGCGACACGCTGGAAGCCGTACCAGCGTTCATAATGGTCGATGAACCGGTCAATATCCGGCGTGGATATAGCCACATGGTGCATGCCCAGAATCATCGTCTCTCCTTTCGCGGCGCGCAGATGCCCCGTTCGCCGCATATTTTCCGTCAATAACAAAACAAACTTGACTGTTTTTTTCAACCCTCCTTTGATGGCCATGTCAGCAGTGGCCAAAAAGAGCGCGAGCCGAACGCGCGATGCAAGCACAGGCAATCAGCGGAATGCCGCTATGGACGGAGAGCGAATGGCATGACCGACTATGACGTCATCATAGTGGGCGCGGGCGGCGCGGGCCTCGCCGCAGCTTCAGCGGCTTCCGAAAATGGTGCGAGCGTATTGATCGTGGAGGCGGCGGCGCGCGCCGGTGGATCGACAGCGCTGTCCGGTGGGGTCTTTTACGCCGCCGGAACTTCTCTCCAGCGCGAGGCCGGGATCGAAGGAGACGCCCCAGACGCTGTCTTTCAATATTATATGACGCTCAACCAATATAAGTTGGAGGCCTCGCTGGTCCGCAAACTGTGCGATGACTCGCCTGCAGCCTTCGAATGGCTGCGATCGATTGGCGTCGAATTCCGGGCGGAAGACCTATACATGTCCGGGGTCGACAAGGTTCGCCGTGGGCATAGGGCTGCGGGAGGCGGGGCCGCCATTGCGGAGGCACTGGAAGGCTCCTTCGCGGGAAGATCCGTGGATGTCGCCCTGGAAACCCGTGTGGAAACGCTTCTGATCGAAGAAGGCCGGATATGCGGCGTAATCGTTGACGGGCAACCGGTACGCAGCAGCGCCACGATAATTACGACGGGTGGCTTCGGCGCCAATCCGGCGATGCTGGCGCAATTATATCCTGACGCCGCCATCCATGGGGACCAGCATTGGTATATCGGCGCGCCGACCTGCCGCGGGGACGGCATTCTCATGGCGCAGGCCGCAGGCGGCCAGATCAGCGCGGCCAATCGGGGATTGCTCCTTTTGACGCCTGGTTTTGCGAAAGAGTTGGAAAGCTATGTTCCCGGCTGGCTGATGATGGTCAATCGCGAGGGCCGGCGCTTTGTCGATGAAAGCATCGAATATTCGGTGATGGCGGCCGTCCTTGGCGAACAGGAGGATCGCATCGCCTTTGGCATTTTCGACGAAGCGTCGCGGATGGCCTCCAAGACAACGTCTTACCGGCCGGCTCCCAACTGGACAGCAGACCGGCTCGACGAATTTGTCGCTGCCGGAACTTTGGAAAAGGCCGACAGCATAGCGGGACTGGCCGAACGTATCGGCATATCCCCGGACGTGCTGCACACCACCGTCAATCGCTATAACGACCATGTGTCCGACAAAGCGGATGGCGGCTTCTTCAAGCCTGCATCGTTCCTGCGCCCGATTACCTCGCCACCCTTTTATGCTGCACGAATTTGCGCAGCAATCATCTGCTGGACGGGGACAGGACTGCGGATCGACACACGGGCGCAGGTATTGGACGCGGCGGACAGGCCGATCCCCGGTCTCTATGCAGCGGGAGAGACGACCGGTGGCATGTTCGGCGAATGCTACGCGTCGGGTGGAGCATCCATCGGCAATGCGATCATATTCGGGCTGACTGCCGGGCGGGAGGCGGCTGCGCTGGCGCGGCTGCATGCGCCCCTGGCCGCCACATCATAATTCACCGACAACAGCATTTGCAGGAGACAGGATCATGAGCAGCTTGGAAGACCGCATCGCACGCCTGGAGGCGGAATCGCAGATCCGTCAGCTTGTTGCGCGATACTGCTTCTATCTGGACGACCGGCTGATCGATGAGGCCTATACGCTTTTCGCTGACGATGCAGTGCTGCGCTCAGCGGACGGCGTTATGAACGCTACCGGCGTGGAAGCGATCATCCAGCAATTTCATGGCCGCTTCGACGTGCTTGGCCCCGGCCATCATTTCATGCACGATATCCAGATCGATTTCGTGGGCGATGGAAAAGAGGAGGCGACCGGAAGGGTCATCGGGCACGCCGAACTGTGGCGGAATGGCAAGATGATGGTGACCGCCATTCGCTATGATGATGTTTATCGCAATACCGACAAGGGCTGGCGCTTCGCCCGAAGGACCATCAACTTCCTCTATTATGTCCCTGTGTCGGAATATCCCGACATCCTGAGCGGCCCAAATCGCAATCATGCCTATGCAGAACCCAAGCCCGCCGATTTCCCGGAACGGCTGCCAAGCTGGATTGCTTATGAAAAATCCAGGGGCCGGGAGGCATGAGCGGCCTGATTGTCGAGAGGCACGGCCCGGTGCTTCTGCTGATCATAGACCGGGAGGAGCGCCGTAACGCCATCGATTCGGAAACATCCGCCGCGATAGACAGCCATATCGGATTGGCCGAAAGCAACGACAGCATAGGCGCGATCATTATCACCGGAAGCGGTGAGCGCGCCTTCTGCGCCGGTATGGACATGAAGGAAGCTGCAGAAATCGGGGTCGGCCATGGCCTGATCCCCGGACGCGGCTTTGCCGGCATTACCGAGCGCAGGCGTACAAAGCCGCTTATTGCGGCCGTCAACGGCATGGCGGTTGCGGGCGGGTTTGAGATCGCTCTTGCCTGCGACATCGTGATCGCCGCCGATCACGCGATGTTCGGCTTGAGTGAGGTGAAGCGCGGCCTCTTTGCCTTTGCGGGCGGCGTGCAGCGCTTGGCGCGACAGGTGCCGCGCTCGACGGCGCTGTCCATGATTTTAACGGGCGAGCCGCTTTCCGCCACCCGGATGTATGGGCTTGGCGTCATCAGCGAAATCGTGCCTTCCGCCCAGTTGCGTCAACGCGCGCTCGATGTCGCGCACGCCATGCTGCAAAATAGCTGGGAGGCCATCCGCAACGGCAAGCTGCTTTACGAGATGGCGGCCGATATGCCGATAGATCAGAGTCTGCGTTTCGGCCGCGCATTTGGGGAGGCGACATTGAAATCGGCTGACAGCCAGGAAGGCGTTGCCGCATTCAGCCAAGGCCGGGACGCCACCTTCTGCCGCTTTCAGAGCTGATCTTCCCGCGCGGCGAGGCGCGCGGAAAAGCCATCAGCGCCGGGCCATCGCCCGGCTCAGCGCATCGTCGCTGTTCCATTTGAACGCTTTGGACACTGCGGCATCGGCCGCCATGTCAAATCCGTGAAAGGCGCCGGGATAGACATGCAGTTCCACGGGGACGCCCGCCCGCGTCAAACGTCGCGCAAACTCCAGATTTTCTTCCATGAAAAGGTCGATCGCGCCCACCGCGATGAATGCGGGAGGCAGTCCGCTCAAATCATCCGAGCGGGCCGCTGCGGCGTAGGGCCTGGCTTCAGCTCCCGGCGCATGCCCCAAATAGGCGCTCCAGCCGAAGCGGTTCTGGTCCGGCGTCCAGATAAATTCGCCGCAATGGGGATGCGGCTCAGCCATGGTGCAGGTGCGGTCGTCGAGCATCGGATAAATCAGGTGCTGAAAGGCGATGGGGAATTCGCCCTTATCCCGCGCCATCACCGCCAGCGCGGCGGCAAGCCCGCCCCCTGCGCTTTCACCGGTAACGCCGATCCGCTTGCTGTCCACGTTCAGCGCACCCGCATTCCCATGGAGATAGCGCAGCGCCGCATAGCAATCCTCGATCGGACCGGGATGGGCCGTTTCAGGCGCCAAACGATAGTCGACTGAGACAATAACGCATCCCATCTCCGCCGCCCGCGCGCGATTTGCGGCTTCGGTCATGGCCGCCGATCCAATCACATAGCCGCCGCCATGGATGTGCAGCAGCGCCGGGAAAGGAGCCTCGCCAGCCGTCGGCGTGTAGATCATGATGCCGACATCCGGCGCGCCATTTTCACCAGGCACGCTCTTGCGCTCCACCGATACCGGCAGACCTTCCGGCATCGGCATGTCCGCGAACATCTGGTCCATGGCCGCGCGAAGCGGCGGAAGATCCACGGTGGCGAAATCGATGACGGGCAATGCCTCCAGCGTCGCGATCAAGTCTGTTTCGATCAGATGTCTGCTGCTCATATGTCTCTCCGGAATCTCAGAAGCTGGCCATTGCGCCGCCGCAGATGCGGATACCCGCACCCGTGATGAACCGCGCTTCGTCGGTGGCCAGGAAAAGTGCGGGCGCCGCCACTTCCTCCGGCTCGCCAAGCCTGCCAACCGGCGTCTTGGTGTTCCAGTAATCGAGGAAAGACTGATCCTCCATGAAGGGCTTGGACATGCCGGTCCAGATTGATCCGGGCTGCAGATAGTTGGCGGTGATCCCATATTTGCCAAGGTCGACTGCCAGCGATTTGGTGAAGCCCGCCATCGCATGTTTGGACATGCCATAGGCGCAAAGGAACGGTCCGCCGAAATCCGACATGATCGATCCCAGATTGATGATCCTGCCCCAGCCCTTCTCCTTCATATGGGGCAGCGCAGCCTGGGTCAGCCGGAAAGGCGCCGTGACGTTGATGGCCAGCGTTTTTTCCCAGCTTGCAAGGCTCTGGTCCTCGATCGATCCGGGAAGGCATATGCCGGCATTGTTGACGAGAATGTCGAGACCGCCAAACGCCTCTATCGCCGCTTTCACAATCTTGTCCGGCGCGTCCTCCGCGGTAACGTCGGCAACCAGGGTCACGATCCGGTCACTGCCGGCAAGTTCGGGAAATTCCGGCAGGTTGAGATCCGCCGCCAGAATCCTGGCTCCGGCTCCGTGATAGGCTTCCACAATCGCCTTGCCGATACCGCTGGCGGCTCCGGTGACGATCGCGATCCTGTTGGCGAGTGCGCCTTCGCTCATATCTTCCTCATCCTCTTTCGATTATCGGGCCAGCCGCTCAACGCAGGTCGAAATCCGCGAGATCGGGCTGCTTTATCCAGTGATAATATTGGTCGGGCTTCCACGGCATATTGGCGCTCGTCCGGCCGAACTTATTGAGATAATAGGATTTCTGACCCGGAATGTCCCAGATGCACTGCGTCATCGCCTCGTCCATTCTGGCGTTATATTCGTCAAAGACGGACTGGCGGCATTCCATCACATGCGCGCCCGCTTCGATCATATGCACAATAGAATGGACGGCGTACCGCACCCATATCTCGATCCAGGGAAACAGGCCGCCCGCGCGCGCCTGGCCGTTCGGACCATATACGACGAACAGGTTTGGAAACTGCGGCATCGTCATGCCCAGATAGGACCGCGCGCCATCTTTCGCCCATGCCTGTTCCAGCGTCACGCCATTCACACCTGAATAGCGCACGGGCCAGAGATAATCCTCCGTCTTGAATCCCGCGCTCAGGACCAGCAGATCGACCGGATGTTTGGTTCCGTCCGCCGTCACTACGGCGTCGGACGTGATATGGTCGATGCCATCGGTCACCAGATCGACATTGCTCCGGCGCAGCGCGTCGAACCATCCATTGTCGATGACCGTGCGCTTGGTGAAGGGCGGAAAATCGGGAATGAGCTTGGCGATCAGGTCAGGCCTGTCCGCCAGCTTGCTCCTGATATTCTCCGTCAGATAGGCGCGCAGATTGTCGTTGCGTTCGCTTATGATGCCGCCTTTGGCCTGCCATGCCGGGTCAGCATTTTGCAGCCCCTCAACATCCCCGAACATCGCGTGAAACAGGGCGAAACAATACCAGTTCCAATAATTGGGTACCGTGTCGAACAGCCATTGGGTTTCGACCGACACCTCGGACTTGTACCCGTCCACGGTGGCTACCCATTGCGGCGACCGTTGAAACACGGACACATGCGCCGCATCCTGGGCAACGCGCGGCATGATCTGGGCGCCGGTTGATCCGACGCCGACGATACCGACCCGCTTGCCGCGATAATCGACGCCATGGTCCCATTCCGTCGAGTGGAACCACGGCCCCTCAAAATTCTCCAGGCCGGCAATGTCCGGCTTGTTCGGGCGGTTGAACAGACCGGCAGCGCTTATGATCGCGCTGGTCCGCAATTCGGGCGCGCCCTCCCCTTCCAGCGTCAGCCGCCACTGGCCGCGACCCTCGTCCCATTCCGCATCGGTCAATTTGGTATTCAGGCGGATATTGGGGATCAGGTCATGGTCGCGCGCAGCCTGCTCAATATATTTCTGCACCTCGCCTGCGGGGGCGAAATTATGCTTCCACGGATAGTTCTGCATGAAGGAATATTGGAAATGATGGCTGGCAATATCGACACGGGCGTCAGGATAGTCATTCTTCCACCATGTGCCGCCAATGCCATCATTCTCGTCGATGATGGTGAAGGGAATGCCCAGGCGCTTCAGTTGGATTCCAGCGGCCACGCCTCCAATCCCCGCGCCGATCACGGTGACGTGATAATCGCGCTTCACTTCCTTCGATGGCTCACGGGTCCATTCGACCCCGCGCGGATAGGGATCGAAGGACAGTTCCTCCCGTCCCATTTCCACCATGAAGTCAGAAACCGGCCCACCGGAAAAGGTCTCGATCAGATTGCGCAATTCCTGATTGGACGGGGCCTGAGGTTGGCTTGCGTTTTCTGCATTCGAGGCCAGAAACGCGCGGGCCTTCTCCTTGACCTTCTCGCTATCCTGTTCGGACAGAACCGCAACCTGGAATACGCCGCCCCACCAGGGCACTGACCCGACATCCATGCCGGCCAGTTCTTCGTCGCCGGTCGCCTGATAGAGCGCCAGCCGCAGAGCGTTCAGATTTGCCTGGTCCAATGCGCGGGCGACAAAGGCGGAGTCGACCGGGCTTTCCTTCATATCCACCGCTGACTGCCTGTTCACCGTCACGATCCTCTCCTCATCTCTCCATCGGGCGGTAACGGCGTGCGCGCGTGCCGCTCAATGTATCGGGGCATGGAATGGGAGGATCGGAAGGGCTGAAGGCGGGCATGCGCCTCGCAGAAACTTCCCTATCCTCTCCCGAAACTCCGCCCCGGAATTGCCGCTACGAATCTTCTGACGAGACCTCGAACAGCATATTTTGAACATGCATGTTCATTTTATAAAAGCAAATGCTTTATCCTTTTTTGAGTAGGGAAAATGCGGGCCGTCATGGCGCAAAAACCATCAACAGATTGCCTGCCATATGGCTGTACATGCCATAGCCGGAATTCACGATGACATGGCCATGCGCCACGGCCGCGCCTGGGCCGCTCATCGCCCCGCCCTTCCCTTCGACGCCGGTGATCGTCTTTACCGGTTTCGTCGTATCGACTTCCCAGATGATCTTTCCGCTATCGCTGTCATAGGCGCGGAAACGGCCATCCAGATGTCCGGCGAACACTACGCCAGGCATAGCGGTGATCGCAGCGGACACGCCCGGATCGCAGAACTTCGCGCCGCCACACAAATCCGGCGCACGCGCGTTCCAGACAACCTTGCCGGTGGCGGCATCAATCGCATGCAGACCCGAACCCCGGATGCTGGCGTCATAGACGCGGGCGTCACCGGTGTCCGCCATATCGTTGATCGGCACAAAGACGCGCGCGCCCTCTGCCGCCATGCCGAAATGGACGCCGCCCTGCGTGCCGCCATGGCCGAGACGGCGGGTCCAGAGGATTTTGCCAGTGTCCGGATCAAGACCCCAGGCTTCACCGGATTTCTGCCCGGCAACCAGCATCTGCTTTCCATCGGCAAGAGGGATCAACAGGGTGGATGCGGCGACGTCATGGTCGGGACCTTTTTCTTTCGGGCAACTATCGCTGCCCAGCATACAGCCGACATTCCAGGCGTCGCCCTTGGTCAATTGCGTGTGCCAGATGCGTTTACCGGTTTCTGCATCAACGGCGAAAACGGCATCGGAATTGTCGTCGGCGGGGGAGGAATAATTTTCCCCGGAGCCGAAATAGATCCGCTTGCGTGCGGCATCATAGGTGGGGCTGTTCCAGACCGGCGCGCCAGACGGGCCAAGCAGCATCGTCCCCTCCGCATTTTTGCCCTGTGGCGCAGGCTCGTCCTGCACAGTGTAGGCACGCCAGCGCACCTCGCCCGTCGCCAGGTCAAGCGCGGCCACCGATCCCCGGAAGGAACAACAGGGATATTTGGGATCGGCCGCCTGTCCAACCTCCAATGATGATACTGGTACGAACAGCGATCCGCCCGCCAGCGCAGGCGTGCCGGTGATCGTGGCATCCGCATGATCGTCCATCTTTGTGGACCATAATTCCTTGCCCGTCATGGCGTCGACGGCATGGGCACGGCCAAGCAGATCACCGAAATACAGACGTTTCGTCGCGGCGTCGGGAACAATGGCCGTGCGGACTTCAGCCGACACTCTCTGCTTCCATTTGACGCAGCCCGTGTCGAGATCGAAAGCATAGACGGTGCCGTCCTGGCTGCCGACGAACAGCGCGCCCCACGCCACTGTGGGCTGTGACCTCGCGCGCAGCGCATCGGGAAATGCGAAGGCCCATTTCAGCTTCAGCTTGGGAACCTGGGTCTTTTCCAGTCCGGCCAGCGCGGAAGGCACGAAACGGCGATTGTCCAAGCCCCAGCCAACCGGCTGTGGCTCGTCCTGCATATCGAAGGCCAGCTTCGCTCCCGTGCACATGGGCGGTGGCGAAGCGGGCTTATAGGAACTCAACTTGCGCCGTGTCAGATATTCGGCAAGCTCGCTGCGTTCTTCCGCCTTCAGCGCCGATCCCTGTATCTTCATCACGCCGTCCGTCAGCGCCCCGATAATCGCGTCCGGCGACATCATGCCCAGAAATGCCGGAGAAGGCGCCTTGGGCACGCCGCCCTCATGGCACATGGCGCAATGGGTCGCGAACAGCGCCTTGCCTGGATGCGTTTTCGGATCGATGCGGAAGCCATCATCGGCCTGAAAATCGTCAGTCGAGCGGATGCGCGACAAGCCTTGCGAACCCGGCTGAGACTGATCCAACCCGGTTGGCGCATCGGCCGCCAGACGCCCCGCACCGAACATCGCCGTGCCCAGAACCAACAGGCTGGCCGCCAGAAATGCGCCTCTAAAATCCTTCATCATCACCCTCTCACCGGCGTTGTCGACACGCCTGCTCTTATTTTATTATGTCCCGTCGCTGGGCTGGGGCCCGCCTGCCCATGCTTCATGCGCCCGCCAGCTCCGGTGCTTCTGCAACGAACAACTCCAGCGGCGCATGATACATTGGCTCCGGCGCGCCGGATGTGATCGCATAGACATTTTCCATGTGGCAGGGCCCCGGCGTCCCGCCGAAATAGAGGCAGTCCAGGCTGATCAGCATGTCCTCCGCCATTTCGAAACCCGCAACGCCGGCCAAACCATGCGACGGGAAAGGAACGGGAATTTCCAGCGGCATATAACCAATGCCATGGGCCACCAGTAACAGCTTGTCCGGAGCGGCGACGCCATTCTGCACCAGATGATCGCGCGCGATTTTGGCCAGTTCTCCGGTGTGCACGCCCGGCCGCAGATGATCGACCGTCTTTAGAAACGCATCGCGCAGAATATCGTGCAGGCGGAGATACTCCGCGGAAGGCGGGCCGACGACCGCCGTTCTGTTGATGTCGATCCAGAAACCCTCATGCACACCCTGCGTTTCCAGGATGATGATGTCCCCGGATTGCAAGGGCCGGTCGACGGGCGTCCTGAACAGATCCGGTATAAAATCGCCATCATATCCGCCGCCAAAGAGCACCGCGCCTTCATCCACCGGGACGACCTCGTTCCTCACCATGAACTCGGCGATGCGCGCCTGCACTTCGCTCCAGCTCCGGCCATGGACAACCTCGCGCCCGGCCTGCGCGATCACGGCATCGGCCAGTTTTCCGACCTTGCGATATCGCGCAATCTCGCCCGGCGTTTTCACGACCCGCACGCGCATGAGGAAATCCAGCGCGTCGAACAGGTCGACCTGCATTCCCTGCGTCGCGCGATGTCCAATGCGCCAGTCATCGCAACCGATCCTGCCCCTCCTATCCAGTCCATTCGCCTTCAATCCTTGGGACAGGGCCGCTAACAAGTCCGGCTGGCACGCTCCCCTTATCTTCTCGCTGGCGATGCCCAGCGCAGCCCTCGCCAGTTCGGAACGCCGCGCGCCGGGGTCGTCCGCCCGCGCCACCTGACAGAAATTCAGCATGTCGAACGTGCGGATCTCATCGCAGAAAATGCGCTGCTCCCGTTCATTGCCTACTGCGATGACACCGATGCTTGCTTCGGGGATCAGCAGCGTGACCGGCTTGCTGGCATCGCGCGGAACAATCGCCCCGCAAAGCGGCTCCTGCTGGGTCCAGCGCTCAAGCACGCTGTGATATCCCGTCGCATAACGCACATCATGTGGATGAGAGAGGATGACGGCGTCGATATCTTCCCGCGCCATCATCGCGCGGAGCCGGGCAATGGTCTCTGCCGACATCTCTATGACGCCAATTCCGCTCGATACGCCTTTCGGCATGTCTTGCCAGCCGATATCGTCATCGTAATCCTCCTCCGTTCAGCTATGACGGCAGGCAGTTTTTTACACTGCTTCTGCGCCTCCCTTCTTTTGTTTTCGGAAAGCGTCCGTCAGAATCCGAGGGAAGAATAAAACATACATGTTTGTTTTTGACAAGCTGTTCCGCATGCCATTTTCCGGCACTCGCTCTCCAGAAATCTATCGTTTCATTGCCGGTTGCTTCTGTTAGGAAGACTATATGGCGATCGAACCTGATGAGGATGAGGACGACGAGGATCGGCATGGCCGGTCCTATTCCAGTCCCATCATGATCGGGCGGCGCAAGCGCATCACGCAGGAAGCGCGCGCCATTCTCGCCGACGGTGGCGTGAAGGCGCTGACGATCAACCGCCTGTGCGAACAGGCCGACGTCGCGGTCCGCACCATATACCGCGCATTCGGCGACAAGGATGGCGTCATCCTTGCCGCGATCAACGAGCATATGGATTCGATCCGGGATTTTCTCGCGATCAATCCGGGGCGCGGGGACGTCGATTCCGTGTTCAGGGAACTGGACTGGCTGGTGGCGGAGCTTTTCCGTTCAGCGGCATTCGGCCTCGTCGCAATTGGCTTCTATTTCTCCCAGACGCCTAGGGTGGAAGCAGTAACGGCGTTGCGGTCCGTCCCCAATGACCGCGCCTGGCGTTGGCTCGATCTCTGCCGGCGGCAGGGCTTTTTGATCAGCGGGCTGGATCAGGAACGGGTGGCCCGGCACTTTGCCGACGCCGAATACCTCATGTATCATCGCTGGGCCGTGGGAGAAATTCCCAACGATATGCTGGCCGACGAGTTGAAGGCGAACTTCCTGCTCAACGCGATTGGCGTCGTGAGTGAGCCGGAACGCGGACGGTTGATCGATATGCTGACCTCCATCTACGCCCGGCTCGGCGCGGTGAAAAAGGGCTGACCGGATCAGCGCCCCGAGGGATGGGCAAGGGCTTCAAATTTCCGCTCCGGCCACAAGAAATGAAGGCGGGTCCGGGCAATCCGCCATTTGCCCGCCTCGCGCCGGTAATCATCCTCATAGATACCCAGATATAGTAGCGGATTGTTATGCCCGCCCTGCGTGTGAAGGCCGGTCACGGGCATTTGCCTCGTCAAGCAATCAAGCAGATACCAGCGCCCATGCGCCGTGTCCGGCCCGGTCAGGGTGATCCAGGGATTGGTGACGACATGGATCGCATCGAACGCGCCGCCCGCCGACAGCATGACATCCTCATAGCGTTCCCGGATTTGCGCGCGCCCCACCCAATCGCCGCCATATTCCGGCCCGAACTCGCAAACCGCATCTTCGGTAAACAAATCCATGAAGGAATCATAATCCCGCGCATCGAGATGCGCTGCATAACCAAGCCGCAAATCCATGATTTCATGTTTTGCCAGCAACGTCTCGATATCCATGCTTTTACTCCACTGTAATTGTGATACGGATGTTCATATTACCCCTCGCATCAGAAGGGGTCGGAAGGAGAGGCAGGACGATGGACAAGGCGCTCGAAAACCGTCTCACGCGGCTGGAAGATATTGAAATCATTCGCGAACAACTCGAACGCTACGGGCATGCGCTCGATTGGCACGACGGCGATCTCCTTGACAGCGTGATCTTTGACGACGCTGACGTCGACTATGGCATCTTCAAACTCGATGGCCGTGGCGCCAAAGACAAGCTCATGGAAATCGAGGCGGCCTTCCCGCGGCGTTGGCATTTCACAGCCTCCCCCACCATCGCATTCCTCGACGCATTTACAGCGGAGACGGTGAGTTATCAGATCGCTGTATCCTCGACGGAGGCCGATCCCGGCAACGGTCTCACCCAATATTTCGGCTGGTATCTGGACCGTTTCGAAAAACGGGACGGCCATTGGGGCATCGCCGCGCGCAAGCACGTCCTGCTCGGCTTTGGCGACATTGCGGAACAGCGGCTGCCCGAAATCATGCAGGGGCTGAACCGGCTCACCAACGCAAGTCCGGCGCATCCCGATTATCGCAAGCCGGGCCAAAGCCGCGTCGCCATGGGTCAGCAATGACCCGGCGACGCCGGAAAAGCGCACGGCCGGGCGCACCTCAATGGATGTTGTAATCGCCATCGACCACAAGCACCGGCGGGGGCATGAGTCCGGTCGCCTGCGCATTGCGGCCGGGAAGATCGGCAATCACCATCCTACTCCTTCTGATTGTAACGGATCGAAAAGAGGGAACTGCGTGTGATGCCCGCCGGGCAAACAGAGATTTCCGCGCTTCTCGCAAGGGCGGCGGAGACGGCGCAGGGACCAACGCCGGGGGCGGCGCGAACAATATTGGATGCCCTGTTCGCCAAAGCTCCGGGACATCCGGATGGCTTCACCGTCCTTGGCATCGTCGAACAGCGTTGCGGCCATAATGAAGCCGCCTGTGACGCCTTTGCCCGTGCTGTTGCGGCCGATCCGAACGCGCCGGCCAAGCTCGCCAACTATGGAGCCGCGCTCAAAAATACGGGACGCCTCGATGAAGCCATCACAGTCCTCGAACGCGCCGTGGCAATCCAACCCGACGCCCCCGGCGCGCGCAATAATCTGGGTTCCGCTCTGCTCGCCGCCGACCGTCCCGATGAAGCGATCCCGCATCTTCGCCATGCCGTCGCGATCCGCACGGCCTATCCGGAGGCCTGGAACAATCTGGGCGTCGCCTTCTCCCGCATGGCCCGGAATGACGAGGCGATCCGGGCGTATGACATCGCCCTGACGCATCGCCCCGGATATGCGGAGGCTGGCGTAAGCCGCGCCCTCGCGCTGGAGGCCGCTGGCGATCCAGCCGCAGCTCTCAACCAACTGGATCAAACGCTGGCATCGCGCCCCACGCATTGGCCAGCCTTCGCCAACAAGGCCTTGCTGCTGGAAAAGCTTGGCCGCCACGACGAGGCCGCCGCCAGCCATCGGCAGGCGATCATTCTCGCGCCAGATCAGCAGATGCTGTATGTAAATTTCGCCACGATGCTGTTGAAAGCTGGCGATCCGCAGGCAGCGCTCACCATATGCGAGGATGCGGGGCGCAGACCCAATCCGGGCACCAGCGCTCTTGCGCTCAGGACGCTTGCGCTGGGTCAATTGGACCGACAGGCGGAACGCGACCATTTGCTGGGCATCGACCGTTTCGTTCGTATCCTGGATCATGAAACCGCTCCAGGCGGCGGGGACCTGGCTCCTTTCGGGCGGGCGCTTTGCAACGCTCTGCGCCATCACGCCTCGCTCACCTTCGAACCAGAGGGGCTGGTCACGCGGGCCGGACACCAGAGCAGCGAACTTGCCGGAGAAAGCGGTCCGCTCGGTCAGCTCGCCCAGATGGCCCGGACCGCTGTCATTACCTATATGGCCGATCTTCCGGCCGGGGATCATCCCTTTATCGCCGCGCAACCAAAGGAGTGGACGATTACCCTGTGGGGTACGGCTCTGCAGCCTGGCGGCGAAGTCGGTCCCCACATTCATGCGCCGAACTGGCTGTCCGGCGTCTATTATCCCGATGAGGATGCGGTCAATCCGGCCGAAGCGCCTGCGGGCTGGTTCGAGATTGGAAAAGCCCCCGATGGTCTTGGACCGAGCGAAGGGCTTCACCGGATCGCCCCGGCCGCCGGGCGAATGATCCTGTTCCCATCCTATTATTACCACCGCACCCTGCCCTTTGGCGGAACACGCCCGCGCATCAGCTTTGCGTTCGATGTGGTGCCGGCCGGGCACGGCCGCCCTCACCGCTTGGCCGTGGGCAAGGCATAGGCAATGAGTGAATCTCCGGCGGGGGTCTGGAACCACATATGCTGGCCGGTCGCCATCACCACGAACTGCCGCCCGCCCGCCATATAGGTCATCGGCGTGGACTGGCTGCCCGCGGGCAGCTTCGCCTTCCACAGTTCCGCGCCCGTCTTCATGTTAAAGGCGCGCAGATAGCGATCCATCGTCGCTGCGACGAACAGCACCCCGCCGCGCGTGACGATGGTCCCACCGATATTGGGCGTACCAAGCTTCCAGTTCAGCGCGGGCTTGAACGGCAGCTTATCGTCGATCGTGCCCAGCGGCACATCCCACAGGGTCTTGCCGCTCTTGAGGTCGATTGCGGTCAGGCCACCCCAGGGAGGAGGCGTGCAGGGCGCCCCCCAGGGCGAGAGCAGAAATTCGCGCTTAACCTCATAGGGCGTGCCGTCCATTGGCGACACGTCCGCTATCGCGCTCAACTCGACCGAACTGCCCGCCGACTTGCGGCGCGGAATGAGCGTGATCAACGACGCTACCCGGCTCGAATTGACAAACATGATCTGATTGCCAGGGTCGACCGAGGCGGAACCCCAGTTCGCGCCGCCCGATGCCGCCGGATAGGTGATCGTGCCCTGCGTACTGGGGGGCGTGAACAGCCCTTCGTAACGATGCTTGGCGATCAGGTCGCGGCACTTGCCGCGATCCCAGAAGGTAAAGCCATAGGCGTCCTCAGGCCGAAGCCTTGTATTGAACAGCGGCTTGGGCAAGCGGGGGACCGGCTGCGTCTTGGAAAGCCACTCACCCTCCACCGCACCCTGCGGCACCGGAACTTCGTCGATGGGGAACAGCGGCGTGCCGTTGCGCCGGTCAAAGACGAAGATGAAACCCTGCTTGGTCGGCTGGATGACGGCGGGCACGCTCGCCCCGTTCCGCGTCACATCGACCAGCACTGGTTGTGACGGCGTGTCATAATCCCAGATGTCGTGATGCACGAGTTGCTGGTGCCACACGACCTTTCCTGTCTTGCCGTCCAGCGCGACGATGGAATTGGCGTAGCGATTATCGCCCGGACGCAGGCCGCCATAATAGTCTGGCGAGGCGCTGGATGTCGGCACGAACACCAGATTGCGCTCACTGTCCACCGACATCACCGACCACATGTTGGCCGCGCCCGCATGATGCCGGGCGTCGCCTATCCAATCCTTGTCCGTCGGCCCCTTATCCTGCGGGATCGGCTCGAACGACCATAGCAGCGCGCCGGTCCGCACGTCATAACCGTTGATGGTCCCGCGCGGCGCGGCAGCCCGCACATTGTCGAGCACCATCGATCCGACAACGGCCACGTCGCCGACAATCGCGGGCGGCGACGCCAGCTTGAGTTCCCCCAGGTGGCGTGGCGGCACGGCCTCCACCACCTTGATCGACCCATCCTTGCCGAACCCGGCGCAGCTTCTCCCATTTGTGGCGTCGATGGCGATCATGCGCAGGTCCACAGTCGCGGCGATGATGCGATGTCGGCAAGGCGCGCCGGCGGGAACTGCATTATCGATCCACTGCGACACGCCGCGGCAGATATATTGGTTGGGAATGACGAAGTTCGGATCGATCTTGCTGTCATGCACCCATTTTTCGCGCCCGGTTGCCGGGTCAAGCGCAACTATCCGGCCGAAAGGCGTGCAAGTTATCAGCGATCCTGCCGCCAGGATCGGCGTCGTCTCGACCGTGCTGTTGGTCAGCATCGCGGCGCTGCGCCGCTTCATCTCGCCGCTGCTATAGGTCCAGGCGACCTGCAGATGCATGACGTTGCCGGGACGGATCTGGCCGATGGGCGCATAACGGTCGCCGCCGCGCGACCCGCCCCAATCATCCCAACTTGAGCTTTGCGGCTCTCCCGATGGAATGACTAGCGGCGGCAGGGGGCGCGGCATCCACAGGTAGAGCGCAAGCAGCGCAAGGATCATCATAAGGACCGCCGGGATCAGGAACCGCTTCCTGCGGAACCATCTGCGGGATTGGGCCGGCGCGCGCATTTGCATCTCTTATCCTCAATAGCCTGTGCCGCAGCGGAGCGGGTCAGTTCTCCAGCCGTGCGATCACAGCGCGCACATCCACTGTCTCGCCTTCCTGCGCGACGATCTCGACCAGCTTCCCACTGGCCGGGGACGGCACTTCCACAGTGGTCTTCGCCGCCTCCACTTCGACCAGCAACTCACCAGCTTCGACCATGTCGCCCACCGACTTCAGCCATCGGATAATCTCGCCATCCTGCATGCCCATCCCAAACTGGGGCAGCAGCACATCCACCGTCGCCATCATATTCTCCTTGCTTCAGGCAGGCACCGGCAAGCCGACGACCTTGCGCACAGCCGCCACGATCCGTTCCTTGTTGGGGTAAAGTGCTTTCTCGATCACTGGACTGAACGGCATATGCGTGTCCGGCGTGGTCACGCGCACGATCGGCGCGCGCAACGTATCGAAGGCATCCTCCACCACGATAGCGGAAATCTCGCTCGCGGCACTGCAAGTCAGATGCGCCGGGTCGACCGCAACAACACGCCCAGTCTTGCGCGCGGACTTCAGGATCGCCTCCCGGTCCAGCGGCGACAAAGTGCGGGGGTCAACGACTTCCGCCGATATGCTTTCGTCCGCCAGTATCTTCGCCGCAGCCATCGCCATGGGAACCGCGCCACCAATGGCGAAGATACTGACGTCCGTTCCTTCGCGCTTCACCTCGGCCTTGCCGATCGGCACGATGAAGTCGGGGTCGTCCGGCACCTCTTCCTTGCCGGACCAAAGGGTTGCATCCTCAAAACAGAAGACGGGATCATTGTCGCGGATCGCCGCCTTCAGCATGCCCTTCATGTCGCGTGGGCCGGAGGGCACAATGATCTTCAGCCCCGGCACGCCCATCAGCATGGGATAGGGCCGGTCGGAATGCTGTGCGGCGTTGGAATTGCCGTAGAACATGCAACTGCGCACCACCAGCGGCAGGCTGGCCTGCCCGCCATAGATATAGCGCGATTTTGCGATGATGCTGACGATCTGGTCCATCGCCGGATAGAGGAAGGAGGACAGCGTGACATCGACGATCGGGCGCATGCCGACCATCGCCGCGCCCGCCCCCGCGCCGACAAAACCATTTTCGGAAATGGGCGTATCCCGCACCCGCTCCAACCCGAAATTCTCGACAAAATCCGTCGTGGTGCCAAAGACGTTGCAGACAATATCCTCACCCATGATGAAGACCTTGTCATCGCGCTGCATCTCTTCGAGCTGGGCTGCGCGGATCGCCTCCAGAAATGTTATTCGTGCCATCGGGTCTCTCCTCTCAATGGCGTCAGGCGGTCAGGAAGGCGGGAATGGGCAGGCGCTCTGACAAGACATCGTCGAACGCTTCCTCCTGTGTCGGATATGGGCTTTCGCGGCCAAACGTGATTGCGTCCTCGACCTCGGCAACCACCTCCGTCTCAATCGTATCGAGCGTCGCTTCGGCAACGCCACCCTCAAGCAGGCGTTTGCGATATTTCGTGATGGGGTCGCGGGAACGCCATTCGTCCACCTCGCCACCACGGTCCAGCAGGACACGGCCCATATTTACGGCATGCTCTGCATAGCGATATGTCTTTGTCTCGATGAAGGTCGGGCCGCCGCCGGTCCGTGCGCGCGTCACCGCCTCAGTCACGGCTTCGAACACGGCTTCGACATCCTGCCCATCAACGATGGCGGATGGCATGGAATAGGCCTTGGCGCGTTCGGCCACATCCTTGACTGACACCATCGCCGACGCCGGAGTGGACACGGCATAGCCATTATTCTCGCAGAGGAAGATCACGGGCAGCTTCCACACCGCCGCAAGGTTGCACGCTTCATGGAACGCGCCTTCGTTCGACGCGCCGTCACCGAAGAAGCAGAGCGAGACCCGGTCATTGCCCTGCAGCTTGGAACCCAGACCAGCGCCAACCGCGACGGGAAGCCCCGACCCCACAATGCTCGTCTCGCCCAGGCTGCCGACCTTGAAGTCGGACAGGTGCATCGACCCGCCCTTCCCCTTGCAGATGCCGGTGGCCTTAGCCAACAGTTCCGCCATCAAAGGACGAAGCGCCGCCCCCTTGGCTATCGGATGCCCGTGAGAACGATGCGTCCCGACCATATAGTCGTCGTCGCGCAGCGCCATGCAGGCGCCGACGCCCGACGCTTCCTGACCGGCATAGGTGTGCAGCGAACCGGGAATTTCCCCGGCCGCATGCATCGCCTCCGCACGGTCTTCAAAGTGGCGGATGCGCAGCATCCGCCTGTAGGATTCCAGCGACCTGTCATTGGCCTTGTCAGGCATAGAGGGCTCCTTGCTTGGCCATCAGAACTTCACCCCCAACTCCACGCCAAAGGAGCGCGGCGGCGCATAGTTGGTGAAGTTGAAAAGACCGGCGACAGAGTTGCCATTGACGCGGTAAATCTCATTGAGAAGGTTCGCGCCATAGAGCGAGACGCGATACCGTTCGCTCTCGTCAGTCCAGTTGATGCTCGCGCCGACCAGCGTGCGCGCCTCGCCCTGCGTGAACTCAGCGTTCAGCGTCGTCGCTTCATATTCGGCCTGATAATTGACCGTGCCGGTGAACGACACCTTCCCGATCGGCACGAACACATCATAGGTCGCCGTGGCGTTCAACGTCCATTTCGGCAGGTTGCGCAGCTTCAGGTAGGACGCGTCATCGTTGACGCCATCGCCGTTCACATCGGTAATGAACTCATTATATTTGCCGTCCTGCCAACCGGCGCTGAGCGACACGGTCAGATTTTCGACAGGAACGGCGCTGGCCTCCGCCTCGATGCCCCACACTTCTGCGGCGCCGGCATTGGTCGTACGCGTTTCCTGACCGGGCAGCCCCGTGATGGGATCGGTGAAGGGCACCACGGCGTCACGCTGAAGATTGTCATACTTCACATAGAAGCCAGCTATGTTGAAGCGCACGCGCTTGTCTGACGTCTCTGTCTTGAAGCCGAGTTCGAAGGAGTCCGCCGTCTCCTCCTTGAACGGCAGGGCGGACGTTGCGGACATTGCCTGTTCGTTGAAACCGCCCGATTTATAACCCTGGCTGTAGGTGAAATAGTTGTTGATGTTGTCGTTGATTTCCCAGCGATAGCCAGCGCGGAAAGTCGGACGGGAGAAGCTGGCGCTGGAAGCGTATTCCGGCCAGAAACCAGTCGCGATGGTCGAGCGGCGAACCTGCGGCCTTACACGGAAGCTCTTGTCCTCCTTGGTGTAACGTCCGCCCAGGATCAGTGCGAGCTTGTCGACGACCTTGAATTCGCCTTCACCAAAGACCGAATAGCTGTTGACGGTGTAATACATGTCCGACTGGTTCGGATCGGTCGTCGCTGTCGGATCACCCAGGAAGCGCAGGAAACCGAGGAAGGAGGTGGCGTTCGCCGCTAGCCTCTGGCCCCAATACATACCGCCGACAGTGAATTTCAGCCGGTCGCTGAAGTCAGAGGTGAAGCGGCCTTCGACACTATATTGTTTCCGGGTGTCATCGCGGGTCGAATAGAAGATCTTCGCATCTTCGCCCGAATATTCGCTCGGCAGGATCGCCTTCGTCCGGCGGTATCCGCCAACGACGATGAAGCTGCCGATATCGGGCAGGTCCTTCTGAGCGCGCAGATAGACGCCATCGACATCCAGTTGATGGCCATTGAGCGTGCCGATGCAATTGGGATCGGTGGCGTTGCCCTCGCACAGCGTCAGGCTGGTGTTGAGCGGCTTCTTGCCGGTGACCTGGATACCGGGATAGCCGACCTGCGCGAGCAGGAAGGATGCCGGCGTCTCGTTCACCGAAGGCGGACTATCGCTACGGTCACGCATAATTTCATAGGTGAGCATGATGTCGGTGGTCGAATCCGGCGTCCAGCGCAGCTTCGCACGGGCATTGAACACATCCGAACCGCCGATGCGGCCGCCGCCATGGCTGGTGTCGTGATAATAGCCGCCGCTCTTGTGATAGGCGCCCGCGACGCGCAGGGCTAACGTCTCGTCGACCAGCGGAATGTTGATCGCGGCCTTCACGTCCTTCGTATTGAAGCTGGAATATCCCAGACGCAGTTCGCCACCCAGTTCATTTTCCGGCCGCTTGGTGATGATGTTGACGACGCCGCCAACCGTGTTCTTGCCGAACAACGTGCCCTGCGGGCCGCGCAGCACCTCGATCCGTTGCGTGTCGAACAGGTCAAACAATTGGCTCTGCACGTTCGCGAGCACAAAATCGTCGACGATCACGCCAACTGCCGGCTCGAAAGTCAGGATGATGTCCGCCGTGGACTGACCGCGAATGCCGATGGCGGCGGCATTGAAGCCCGGCACATTCGTAATGACGACGTTCGGGATTTGACCGGCAAGGCCGCGGATATCCGTTACGAACTGACGATCAATCGCCGCTGCAGAAAAGGACGAAACGGCGATAGGCGCATCCTGCAGCGATTCCTCGCGCCGGCGGGCCGTCACCACGATTTCTTCAAGGGAAGTGATGCGCCCCTGTTCTGCATCGGCGCTGGTGGCTTGTTCAGGACTGGACTGCGCCAGCGCCGTACCGCTGACAGTGCTGAGCAGAAGTGCGGGAAGGCCGCATAGCGCCAGCCTTTGAAGACGCACACCGTCTTTGGGAAAAATAAACATTATCCATCTCCTCTCCTAAAACGTCACAATTTCTGCAATCGTCTTGATTATTATCGGAATAATTTAGGTAATCATGAAAATATTTTTGCTTATAGAAATCCCCTTTTGAAAACTTATGTTTTCAAAATTTATCTATATTATTTAAACTGATTCGGGCTATATTATAAAATCTACTGTAATATCTGTAATTCATACATCAATAGGAAAATTGATGTTCGTTTTGATGCCATATCTCATGCGGCGACGATCTCAACGGATTCCGGGAGAATATTGCCGTAAACGGGATCCCCATGCCCCCACTCCCCTCTGGGCCGCATGGTCTTGAACAGGCCTTCATCCAGGATTTGATTGGATGGATTGCTATCGTTCCAATCCATCACCACCTGGCGCTTTGCGATCCGCCATTCTCCGTTCCGGCGCTCAAGCCTGTCCAGATAGCGTCCCGCCATCACAAACTGCTCATTCCCGGCGTCGAGGCCGCGCCCGCCACGCATCTTGAAATAGCGCGATCCAAACATGGCCTCGGTCATGTTTTCCCGAACCCGGCAGGCGGAGTAGAGATAGCTTTCCGAACATGCGACATCGCCATCAACCTTGATGTCGACGTTAAGCAGGCAATGGGTGCCCATTTCGAAATATTGGGTAATTTCGCTGATGATGAATTCGACAAATTCTGCGGCATTACCGCTATAAATGCCGTGAATATCGACCCCGTCCGGCCAATAAACGGTGCGCATCAACTCTACATCGGCCCGATCCAGCGCCCGGCAATAGCGGGTCAGCACAGCATAAACATCCCGCCGCGCCACCAGATCCTCCAGTTCCGCGCGGCGGCTCATGGCACATTTGCAAAGACGAGATCGCCCTGCCCTCTTTCTCCGCGCGGCTCCAGCGTAGCGAACATCCCCTGATCAAGGATTTCGCCGGACGGACGGTTATCGTTCCAGTCCATCACCACTTGGCGTTTCAGGATACGCCATTCCCCATTGCGCCGCTCGAACCTGTCAAGATAACGGCCGCCGAAATAGAAATGATGGTGATTGGGATCGAGGCCCTTGCCATCGAACATCGCCATGTAGCGCGATCCGAAAATCTCATGCGCCTTGTCCTGCCGGACCTTGTGATAGGCGAACAGATAGGTTTCGGTGGAGGCGAAGTCGCCAGCGACTTCCATATGCACGTTCATCAGACCGTGCATCGTCACTTCGAACCAATTCTGGATCTCGCGAACGATAAATTCGGCGAACTCCGCTGCGTTGCCGTTGAATACGCCGTGATTGTCGACGCCATCCGGCCAGTAGACCGTCTTCATCAGTTCTACATCGGCGCGGTCCAACGCGCGGGAATAGCGGGTGAGGACATCATATATGTCTCGCCGCGCAATCAGGTCTTCAATATCCTCGTCCGTCACGGCCACTATGTCTCTCCTCTTTTATGTCAGCGAGCGGTAGAAGGCGATCTTCATCTCCTCGGCCAGGCATTCGACGATCGGCGGCACGAGCCGGTCGTGAAAATCGATATGCATATGATGTTCAAAGGCTGCATCATCGCGGAACGTGGCGACGATCTGGAACAGGTCAGGGTCATCGTCGGACTGGAAAAGTTCGTAAACGAGCGCATCCGGCTCCTGCGCATGCACCAGGTCACGCAGCTCTTTCTGAAGATCGATAAGTTCCTGCCGCTTTTCAGGCTTGGTCCTGAGCTGGGCGATAAAACTCTTGCCGCTCATTACGCAGAAACCCCGCCGTCCGGCACCAGGTCAAACAGCAGTTCGCGCTCATAACCGCCAGCCATGCAGCCAATCATCTTTTCGATCAGCGGCTTGCCATGCTCGGTTTCCATGTGCGCTTTGTCGGCGGCTTCATCGACGAAGGATTCAAACACGGCGAACATGCCCGGTTCGCCCAAGCGGAAAAACTGGAACTGCAAGGTGCCCGGCTCCCTGTCCACAAGGGACTCCATCTGCTTTGCAAGGCGGACAAATTCCTCCTCCTGCTCAGACTTCACGCGGAATCGAGAAAGAAAGCTGTAGGCCACAGGCGCTCCTCATCCTGATGTCAGGGATTTTTCCCTCTGCCGTATTAAAAACAATCATGAATGCTTTTTCAAGTCCATAAGCAAGCGGAAATCGCTTTTGCTGCATTGCAAAATCAAACTCTGTGGCATTTTCGCCAGTCTCTAAAAAAAACATTCATGCATGATTGCATTTTATATTCGGCGAATTAGGATCGCGGCATCTGGAGAACGAGGTCACTGAAACTTCGACGCAGGAGAGGAGACTAGGAATGATCAGAAGATCCCAATTGATTGGCGTAGCTTGCGGCGCACTTGCGGCAAGCATGGCAGTAGCTCCCGTATCAGCGCAGACCGCCGCGGATCAGACGTCGCCACAAGCCGATCCACAGGAAAGCGTCGGCCTTCAGGACATTGTTGTCACGGCAACCCGCCGCGCCAGCAATCTGCAGGACACGCCGATCGCCGTCAGCGCGATCGATTCCAGTCTCATCGAGCAGGCAAGTCCCCGTGATATCGGCGAACTGGCGGCTTTTGTACCCAACTTCTCTGCAGCAACCATTGCCAACTTCAACGCGGCGTCCTTCGCGATGCGCGGCGTCGGCCAGAACACGATCATCGTCTATTTTGAGCCGCCGGTCGCGGTTCTCGTAGACGACTTCGTGGTGCCGTCGGTTCAGACACAGTTGCTAGACACGTTTGACATCTCGCAGGTCGAAGTGCTTCGCGGCCCGCAAGGCACTCTGTTCGGCAAGAACACCACCGGCGGCGCCGTCACCGTGCGCACGAAGCGTCCGGAAATGAACGTGATCGGTGTCGAAGCTCGCGCGCAATATGGCAGCTACGGCACGAAACGCATTCAAGCCGCCATGAACGTCCCCCTGATCGAGGACGTACTGGCCCTCCGCCTTGTCGGCGGTTATGAAAAGAGCGACGGCTACTATCGCAACGGCGCCTGCTATGGCCCGGTTACCGGATTTGCTCCTAGCAAATTCGAAGGCGTTCAGGGCTGCCTCGACAACCGCCGCCTTGGCGGCAAGGATGTGTGGCAGGCCCGCGCTAAGCTGCTATTCGAGCCGACCGACAAGATTAGCGCCCTGCTCCAGTATGAGTGGATTCGCGACAAGTCGGACGCCGTCCCCTCCGTCAATGAGAACGGCCTTTTCGAAGGACCAGGCGGCGCCAACTCCTTCTTGACGTCGATCCTGGGTACGATCGTTCCCAATCCCAACAGCAATGATCCGTTGAAGAATGCGGCGACGACCAATCGCTACGCCGGATTCATCAGCATGCCGCTCGGCCAGCGGATCAATGTCGATGGCGTCTATCTGAACGTCGATTTTGATCTTGGCTTCGGCACTCTTACATCGGTTTCGGGCTATCGTTTCCAGCGGTCCCGCCTGCCCAACAGCTATGCTGGCGCGGTGGCTATCGCGCCCGATGGCGAGCCGCTGTCCTTCTTCGACGCCAATCGCGACGACAATCGCAAGACCTATCAGCAGGAAATCCGCTTCGCGTCCGACTTTGGCGGCGCATTCGACATTGTTGCAGGCGGTTTCTATCAGAAGGACAAGACCGAATTCTGCGTTGCCCAACTCTTGGGCTTCCTCGACCTGACAGGCGGCACCACCCCTTACGGTCCATGGAATACAACGCCTTACACGCTGTGCAATGCACAACATGCGACGTCGAAAGCGCTGTTTGCGGAAGGCACGTTCAAGTTCACCGAGGAATTGAAGCTAACCGCGGGCGCCCGTTATAGCTGGGATGATAAGACCTGGTGGGGCCGCCAGCAGACCTTCATCCCCGATCTCGGCACGCCGGTTCGTCCGATCACCATCGAAGATCCGTTGGACATGAGCGTGTTCAACTTCCCGGACAATGTCGTCAGCGTCGAAGCGCATGACCGTAAGCTCACCTACCGCGGCAGCCTCGGCTGGCAGGCGACGCCGACCCTGTTCGTCTATGCAACGGTGTCGCGCGGCTACAAGGGTGGCGGTTTCAACGACCAGACTGGCAACTTCGCCCTGTTCGGGACCGACCTCAACGCCTTCCGCATCGCTGCGGCGGCGACCCGGCCAGAAGTGGCCGACAGCTATGAAGCCGGTTTTAAGAGCGAGTTCCTGAACCGCCGGGTCCGCCTGAACGTCACTGGCTTCCATGTGAAGTACAAGGATCTTCAGAAGAACATCAACGTGCCCATCGTCGTGAATGGTCAGTCGAATCAGTTCACTCAGTTTCAGAACGCCGCCAGCGCGACGGTCAACGGCGTTGAGGCGGAAGCGTCGGCGATCCTTTTCCAGGGCTTCACGCTTCGCGGCGTGCTTGGCTATCAGGACGCCAAATATGGCGACTATGACGCGCCGGGTTCGGGATATGATCTGTCGACCGCGCCTCTGGACCGCGCGCCCAAGTGGCAGTGGACGGCTGATGCGACCTATGAGGTTCCTATCGGCTCAGACTGGAAGATCGTGGCGAACGGCAATGCCGCCTATACCGGCCGCAACCTGTCCACGCAGGCGATCGATACGCCGTTCGGCAACACCTACCTGAACGCGCGCACGCTGCTCAACGCGTCGATCACTCTCTCGGAAGCTGAGGACAAATATTATATCCGTCTGATCGGACGTAACCTCAGCGATAAGCGTTACCGGATCGCATCCCAGAATGTCGCCGGTCTGTGGCTCAACACCCAGTTCGGCCCACCCCGCTTCTATGGCGTGGAGATCGGGGCGAAGTTCGGCAGCAAGCGGTGACGCCGCCTGCCGACGGGCAGGCAGGTGTGGCGGCGGGGGCCCCCTTCCCCGCCGCCTCCAACTTACGCTGCGGGCTGCAGCATGTCGGTCATGCAGACCGAATCCAGACCAAGCGCATGGGTGAAGCGGCCCATCGCCATCCAACAACCGATAGCCAGGGTCAGTTCGGTGATCTCGGAATCGCTGAACGCCTCACGCATTTCATTCCAGAAATCGGCATCATAAGACAGATCGCGGGGATTCTCCGCGAGGCGCTCGGAATAATCCATCGCCAGCCGCTCCTGCGTATTGAACAGGCTGGAATTTTTCCAGTCGCTCACCGCCTGGTAAAACGCCTCATCCGGCTTCTGCCCGCCGCGTGCGACCAGCGAGGACGCCGTGTCACCGCCAATCGACTCCAGATAACCGTCGAGATGGTCGCCAGCGCGAAAATCCTGACAAACCAGGCATCCGTTGATCTGCGCCGTACGATATCGGGCCGCTTCTGCAACGCGCAACGGCAAGCGAAGCGACTGATATACGGAGCGGACGAAATTGCCCGCGGCCGACCCGATTTCCGGGGCGTATTGCCCCAGCACGAAGCCCAGCGGGTCAGCTCCATTCTGAGGTGGAACGTCTACATTCGGCATATCCATTCTCCTTACATAAATTATGGAATCGAAAAACGAGTCCAAATTGCGCGATATCACAAATATAAATTCCAAAAAATGCGATTCTTTTTGTAATATTATTCCACTTCTGGAGAGTAATAATGTCAGATATACTTGACCGAGATTGCAGAGATACGTGGATTATAAATCCAGATGCTCCAGAGGATAGCTTTGAAGCTAAGGCTCCTTATGTCGACAATGGCACGTCTCCCATTTCTGCCGAGAGATATTACAGTCTCGACTATATGGAGAAGGAACGGACCCATCTTTGGGCCAAGGTCTGGAACTGGGCTGCGCGCGAGGAGGATATCCCCGATGCCGGCGATTATGTCGTGTTCGAGCTTGGCCGCGAAAGCTTCATCATTACTCGCGATGATGACGATCGTATTCGCGCCTATTTCAACGTCTGCCCGCATCGTGGGAACCGGCTCGTGTCGGACGAAGGCGGGTCGCGTCCTGGCGGCTTCACCTGCCCGTTCCACAATTGGCGTTTCGACCTGGACGGCAAGATCGACCATGTGACCGACCGGGAAACCTTCCGGCCGGAGGCGCTTTGCCGCGATATGGACTTGACCGAAGTCCGCTGCGAAAGCTGGGAAGGCTTTGTGTTCATCAACATGGACAAGAATGCCAAGCCGCTCATCGAGCATCTTGGCCCGCTCCCCGCCCATGCGGTGCCCTATCGCCTTAAGGATATGCGGATCATGCGCCGCGTCCGGGCGGTCTGGGAATCCAACTGGAAGGTCGGAGTAGACGGTTTCAACGAGGCTTATCACGTCCACGCCATCCACCCGCAAATCCTGCCGGTATTTAACGACTATCATGCGCAGGTGGACCTCTATCCCAATGGGATGAGCCGTATGGTGACCAAGTTTGCCTATGAAAGCCCTCGGATGGATGTCGACGGCCTTAATCCCGGACTGCGCGCCACCATGAAGGAGGTTGGCATTGATCCCGACAGTTTCGAAGGACCCAAGGATACAGTGCGCCCCGCCGTTCAGGCCGCCAAGCGCGAACGGGCGGACCGTCTCGGCCTCGACTATTCCGGTTTCCTCGACAACCAGCTTACGGACGACTGGAACTATGACATCTTCCCGAACATTCAGGTGGGCATCCATCCTGAGGGTGTGAGCATGCTCTACTTCCGCCCGCACGCCACCGACCCGCGCAAGTTTGTGTTCGACGTGATCGTGATGATGCACCCGCAAGAAAATCCCGAAATCCTGCCGCCTGCCTATATGGGCTTGCCCGAAGGCTGGGACATCAGTGGCAAGGAACCTGCCGAGGTTCAGTATATTGACTGGCGGGAAGGCGGCCTTGGCGAAGTATTCGATCAGGACAGCAGCCTGTTCGCTGAAGTCCAGCGCGGCATTGAAAGCCTAGGGTTCCGGGGGTCAATCCTCTCCGAACAAGAACAGCGCATCGGCCATTTCCATGCGGAGTTGGATCGCTACATGAACGCCGCCCGATAATATTGCTCTGTTGCTGGATGTCTGACTGATGCTTTTCCTTTCCCGCCGTGCCGCGCTCACGGCTGTTTCAATCGTGGCGTTGTCGCTTGCCGGCTGCACCTCCGGTCCAGCGCCGGAAAACAAGACGGATGTGGCCGACATTGGCCCGGCGGGATGGCTCGCGCAATTGGCGGACGGCAGCGACGGAAGGGACTGGCCAGCTTTCGGGCGAACATATGGAGAGCAACATTATAGTCCGTTGGATCAGGTCAATGCAGAGACGGTGAAACGGCTCGGCCTTGCCTGGTCCTTTGATCTTCCTGCCGGAAATCCGGCAACGGGACCGATCGAGATTGACGGCGTCATCTATTTCGCTTCGGGATATAGTGTTGCCCGCGCGCTCGATGTGCGCACAGGCAAACTATTATGGTCCTACGATCCCAAAGCGCCAGAAGCCGCCGGGCACAAGCTGCGTCAGGGTTGGGGCAGCCGCGGCATCGCCTATTGGAATGGCAAGGTCTATATCGGAACGCAGGACGGCCGCCTGATCGCCATCGATGCCAAGACAGGCAAACCCGTATGGTCGACGATGACGATGGGCAAGGATGATCTGCGCTTCATCAGCGGACCGCCTCGCGCCTTTGACGGCATGGTCGTCATTGGCAATGGCGGCGCGGATGAGGCTGCTATCCGGGGCTATGCCACCGCCTATGATGCGGAAACGGGTCAGCAGAAATGGCGTTTCTATACCGTTCCCGGTAATCCGGCCGACGGTTTCGAAAACAAGGCCATGGAGATGGCGGCCGAAACCTGGTCCGGCGATTGGTGGAAATATGGCGGCGGCGGGACGGTCTGGAACGCAATCACCTACGACAAAGAAAGCGACACCATCTATCTCGGCACCGGCAACGGGTCGCCATGGAACCGCAAGATCAGGAGCGAGGGCAAGGGCGACAATCTGTTCCTTTGCTCCATCGTAGCGGTGAACGCTAAGACCGGGGCGTATAAATGGCATTACCAGATCAATCCCGGCGAGAGCTGGGACTATAACGCCGCCATGGACATGCAATTGGCGGACCTGTCCATCGACGGCAAGCCGCGCAAGGTGCTGATGACTGCGCCGAAGAACGGCTTTTTCTACGTTATTGACCGCACGAACGGAAAGCTGATCTCCGCAAAGCCGTTCGTCACGACGACTTGGGCGAAAAGCATCGACCTCAAGACCGGCCGCCCGGTTGAGGAGCCGAATATCCGCTATGAGGACGGCCCGGTAACCTTCAAACCCAGTCCAGCCGGAGCGCATAGCTGGACGCCGATGGCCTTCAGCCCGAAGCATGGCCTGGTCTATATTCCGGCTATCGACCTTCAGGTCACTTATGACGATACCGGCATCACGCGCGAGAATTGGAAGCGGAAGCCGGGCATGGCGCTGGATTATGGCGTGAACGCCAATGTGCAGCCCTCGCCGGGCGCGAAAGTGCTAAGCTATCTTGTCGCATGGGATCCGGTAACGCAAAAAGAAGCGTGGCGCCTGCCTACGCCGGGCCATTTCAACGGCGGCGTGATGGCCACGGGAGGCGGCCTGGTGTTCCAGGGCCATCCCGATTCCAGCTTCACAGCCTATGACGCAAAAACGGGCGGGACATTGTGGAACTTCGATGCGAAAGCGCCTGTCGTCGCGCCGCCGATCACCTATTCGGTCGATGGCAAGCAGTATGTGACGGTCATCGCAGGCATGGGAACCAGCGCTGGACTATTCGGCCCGCTGCTCCAGCAATTCGGCATCGATTACCGTGCACAGTCTCGTCGCGTCCTGACCTTCGTGCTGGATGGGAAGGCAACGCTCCCGGCGAAGGTCCCCTACAAACCACAGGCGGTCGACGACCCCGATTTCAAGCCCAATGCCGCGGCGGCAAAAGCGGGCGAGGATATTTTCAACGTCCGCTGCGCCGTATGCCATGGCGGCGGCGCGATCGCGGGCGGTACGGCGCCGGACCTGCGCACGTCGGGTGCGATCTTGTCGCCGGAAGCGATCACCTCGATCGTGCAGGACGGCGCACTGGTACCGAACGGCATGCCCCGGTTCGAAGAATTGAGCGCAGAGGACCGGGAAAATATCCGGCAGTATCTGCGCACCCGTTCCGATGATCTCCGCAAAGGGAGGCCTTAAAGAGCGCGCCCTCTCACTTGCTAAATGAGAGGGGGGGTCTAGAAATCACGCCATCTCGCGTTCACCCTGGGCTTATCGAAGCCCGTCCTGAGCGCCTGCCTTGCGGGCGGTCAAAGAGAGCCGCCCCCCTTACCGAAAGAGAGTGCAAGGCGTCGACAGGCTCAGCCCGAACGGCTTGAGAGATTTCGCGTTCAAAATCACGTCCCTCACATCCACCGCACCGGATCCTTGCCGTCCCAGTTGCGCGCCGTTTCCTTGATGCCGTCGAACAGCTCTTTCATCGCCGGAGTCATCTCGATCAGTTCGACCATCGTGCCGGGGAACAGCACATCGGTATCGAGGTAGGAAAAGCGCGAAATCGGCAGCACGCCTTCTGCGGCAACGCCGATTCCCGCCGCTCGCGCTGCCGCCATCTGCGCATCATAGTCGCTGGCGACAGTGCCCAGATGATGCACGCCCTTCCTCCCGGAATCCAGAAATTCGCGGTAAGTGGACGGGTCTTTACCGGGCTGGATGATCTCGATCATCGTGTCGCCGCTGTAGGACAGAGCGGCCGCTCCCAGAAAATCATAATCCGGCGCGACCCGTTCGCCGCGCACCTCCAGCCACTCCGCCTGCAACGGCACAGGGAACATGAAGAAGGGGCCAACCCCCATCGTCTTCACCATATGGTCGATCGCCGACTCCACGTCCTCGACCACATAAGCAATCTGGAAAACCGGTCCGAATAGCTGACTCATTGCCTGATCCTCTCCTGCAGACCTGTTTTTCGCGCTGTCCACGGCGGATCGTGCGAATCTGCTTGCAAAACAATCATGCATGTTTTTTTATTGGTGTCGATCCGCGCAAAGACGGAATTTTTCATCCGAAGGATGAGCATCAGGAGAGCTGGAGATGAAGTTCGACTTCAACCTGTGGGATATCCACATCGGCACGCCGCACCCGTTCAACGATCGCGCGCCTGTCATCGACAATGGCACTGCCCGCCCCACCGGGGCGCGATATCATGACAAGGCCTTTGCCGCCGCCGAGTGGGAGAAGGTGTTCGCGCGTAGCTGGCTGGTTGCCTGTCCCGTATCCGACGTGCGCGAGCCGGGCGACTTCGCCAAGTTCGACATCGGCCCGGAGAGCTTCATCATCGTCCACGGCGACGATGGCCAGATCCATGCCCATTACAATGTCTGCCCCCATCGCGGCAGCCAGCTTATCCTGTCTGACACTGGCTGCATCGGCCAGTTCACCTGCCCTTTCCATAGCTGGCAGTTCAGCCTGGAGGGTGAGAACCTTGCCGTCACGGACCCGGAAACTTTCCGGCCCGAAGTGCTGTGCCATGACCATAATATGACCTCCGTCCGTTGCGAGGTTGCCGCTGGTCTGGTGTTCATCTCGATGGACCCGCATATTGAGCCGCTGAAACAGTGGCTGGCGCCCATTCTTCCCCATCTCGAACTGTACGACATCGACAAGATGCATGTGGTGCAGCACCGCAAGTCCGACTGGGGGGCGAACTGGAAAGGCGGCGTCGACGCCTTCGCGGAAATCTACCACCTTCACGCCGTGCATCCCCAGACCCAGTGCCTGATGGACGATCGCACGCAGATCGATCTCTACCCCGGCGGTCTTAGCCGGCAGTTTGTGCCGTTCGCCCAACCGAGCCGGCGTTTCGAGGATCAGGAAAGCGTCAATCCCGGCATCGCCATGATGCTGCAGGATGCGGGCATCGATCCGGCAAGCTATAACGGCACCGCCCATGAGACACGCGCCGCCGTCCAACAGGCCAAGCGCAAACGGTCCGAACAATTCGGCCTGGGTTACGAGAAATTCAGCGACACACAGCTCAGCGACTCCACAGTCTACGGCCTGTTCCCCAACGCCCAGATCGGATGTCATCCAGAGGCTGTGTTCCTGCACCGGTTCATCCCGCATGCGACCGATCCCAACCAGTTCACCTACGACACCTGTATTCTTTACCGGCATATCGATGCGCCCGGTTATTGCGCGCCCGCGTGGATGGGACTTGGCGACGACATCGACATGACCGGCGCCACCCGGCCGGAAATCGTGCATACCGGCCTTGGCGAGCCTCCGGGGCTGGGCGAGGTGCTGGATCAAGACAGCGACCTGTTGCCCATCGTGCAGGCCGGCGCGCGGTCGCGCGGTTTCCGCGGTCCGCTCTGGAGCGAGCAGGAGGCGCGCCTGCGGCATTTCCATGTCGAGTTGGACAAGCGGATGAAGCAGGGGAACGACGCATGAACTATGATCCGCGAAGCTGGGCCGTTCACAAGGACAGCAAGCATCCGTTCGATGAGCCGGCCCCTTATATCGACAACGGATCTGCCCGTCCCGATCCCGCCCGCTATGTCGACCCCGGTTTCGCCGAAGCGGAATGGGAGAAGGTTTTCACCAAGACCTGGCTGCTCGCCGGTCCTTCCAGTGATGTCCGGGAGGCCGGGGACTGGATGCGCTTCGACATCGGCGTCGAATCCTTCATCATCGTGCGGAAGGATGATGGGCAGCTTGCCGCCCACTATAATGTCTGCCCCCATCGCGGCAGCCAGCTCGTCATGGGCGATGTCGGATCGCAGGGCAGCTTCTCCTGCCCGTTCCATAGCTGGAAGTTCGCGCTCGACGGCAGCAATCTGGCCGTGACAGACCCCGAAACCTTCCGCCCGGAAGTGCTCTGCCACGATATCGACCTTTCGTCGGTCCGGGTGGAGGAGGAAGCCGGTCTGGTTTTCATCTCCATGACCGACGACGTGCCGCCGCTCAGCGAATATCTCGGCACGATCCTGCCGATGATCGAGACCTATGAAATCGACAAGATGCATGTCGTGCAGCATCGCCGGTCCGACTGGGCGGCGAACTGGAAAGGCGGCATCGATGCGTTCTACGAAAGCTACCACCTCCACGCGATCCATCCGCAGACGATGGGCATGCTGGATGACCGCACCCATATCGACCTGTTCGACAATGGCATGAGCCGCCAGTTCGTCCCCTTCGGCCAGCCCAACTCCCACTTCCCCGACCAGCAGGGCATTAATCCGGGGATTGCGGTGATGCTTGAGGATGCCGGGCTGGACGCAAAGACCTTCCAGGGAACCGCCTATGAAAGCCGGTCGGCGATCGCGATGGCGAAGCGCGACCGCGCGGCGAAGCTGGGCCTTGATTATGACAAGTTCAGCGACGCGCAGTTGACGGACGCGACCATATTCGGCGTGTTTCCCAACGCGCAGATTGGCTGCCACCCCGAAGCCGTGTTTCTGCACCGGTTCAAGCCCCATGCGGACGATCCCAACCAGTTCACCTATGAAACGACGATCATGTACCGGCATATCGATGTGCCGGGTTATGGCGCGCCGCTCTGGATGGGGCTGGGTGATGAAGTCGACCTGACGGGTGAAACCCGGCCCGACGTCGTCCATACCAGCCTTGGCGAGCCGCCGGGCATGGGCGAGGTGCTGGACCAGGACAGCGACCTGCTGCCCATCGTGCAGGCCGGCGCCCGTTCGCGCGGTTTCCGTGGCCCTTTGTGGGGTGAGCAGGAAGCGCGCCTGCGCCACTTCCACGTCCATCTCGACAAGTGGATGGCCGAAGCGAAATAGGGCATCCCCGCGATCGGACAAAAGGCTGCCGCGAGACATCCCGGCAGCCTTTTTTTGCCGTTGGGCGGGGTTACAAACCATGTGGCGAATTGGGGCCAGGGGTGTCCGCGCCCACCCTTTTTTCGGGGCCGGACGGCGGTGCTGCCGCTCCGATGGCAAGGCAGAATACAGGCAGAAGCCCCGAACACGTCCTCATTGAAATATAAGGGATATTTGACCTAAGTTGCGGAAGTTGCGGGTTGCCATTGCATCCCGCAACTTTGCCCGATGGAAGGCCCTGCCTTCGCGAGATAGAGCGTCCGATGGCCATGCCGCGGCGAAGCGAAAACGTCTTCCTGATATCCCACATTTTCACATGCTCCCCACGACCGGCAAACCGTGGGGACCTATCATGGGCGAGAACATGTAGGACAGGAATGCGCGGGGACGCCCCCGCCGGACGCCATCAGAACGGCCGGATCGTCACTCCATTGTCGACCACCATTTCTGCCCCGGTGATGAAGCGTGATTCATCGGAGGCGAGGAACAGGATCATCGCCGCCACATCTTCCGGCGCACCGGCAGTGCCCGGCTTCAGCACACCCGATGGGATCACATTGGGTTTGCCCGGCCGTCCCTCGGCCAATTGGACCATCGGCGTTTCAATCGATCCGGGATGCACGGAGTTGCAGCGGATCTTATATCCTTTCTCCTGGCACATGACCGCGACCGATTTGGTCATCGACCGCACAGCGCCCTTGGCCGCAGAATAAGCGAAGAAGATCGGATAGCCCAGCAGGGCGCCGGTCGACGACATGTTGATGATGGAACCGCCGTCATTCTTGTTCATCAGCGGAATGGCGTATTTGCAGCCGAGAAACACGCCGTCACTCATGATCGCATTGACCCAGCGATATTGTTCCAGCGTCGTATCCTCGACGTCCGCGTTCAACACCACCCCGGCATTGTTGACCAGAATATCCAGACGGCCGAATTTCTCGTCGATGGCCTTCATGGTGTCGATCCACGCCTGTTCGGAGGCGACATCCAGAGCAAGCGCGATGGCGCCATTGCCGATCTGGTCGGCGACCTTCTGCGCCGTCTCCACCTTGACGTCAGTGACGACGACCTTCGCGCCCTCCCTGGCCAAGGCGACGCAATCGGCCGCGCCCAGCCCGGAGCCTCCGCCCGTCACAAGGGCTACCTTGCCTGCCACTCGTCCCATCCTGATCTCCTTTTTTCCGTCCGGTCGTCTCTCACGCCGGGACTGTTCGCATCGCAGCCTTTGGGCCTTCGCGCACCCTATCCCAAAGGCCGCCACAGTCCATATATAAAACATGCACGATTGTTTTTATTTTCGGGAGCGCTAGGAGGACTCCTTGGCAACAACGGGAGAGATCGCCGTGAACAGACCTTCCATCATCGGGACGAACCGCCGATGACCGCACATCTGGTAACCCCTCTTTCCGACCTGCCCGAAACCGGCAGCAAGGCCTTTGCCATAGCGGGCCGCTCAGTCCTGCTCTGCCGCTCGGCCGTCGGACTGTTCGCCACCGAAAATATGTGCAGCCACGCCTACGCCTTGCTGGAGGGCGGCAAGGTGAAGGGACATTATGTGTTCTGCCCCCTGCATGGCGTCCGGTTCGACCTGCGCGACGGCAGCCCAAGCGGCAACCTCACCAAAAAGCCGATCACCATCTATCCGGTCCATGTGTCCGATGATCAGGTCTATGTTGATCTGCCGGACAATTGATCCGTATCGGCGCATTTTCTTCGGCTACCCCTCCCCTTAATCGCCGATGAATGGAGTTAGGATCATAAAGTCCCTGATTATCCGGCGATATAAAATATCCTTCAACAACATCGCGAAATTATAAACAAATATAGGCGATGTTATTGAGAGTTATTATTATAAATTACTGTAATTTATCATTTTTATTAGTTTAATTTGTTTCACGGTTTCGCCATCTACGCGCCGTCAATGACAATGCTGACGCAAGTCAGTCCGGGATCGTTCGACTGGCGCGGGTCGCAAAGTGACGCTGGAGGACGGTCCCGGTTATATTGGCCCGGTTATACTGGCGCGGCTATATAGCTCCACCTGTCCGCGCCCCGCCCTCTAGCGGCAGGCTCGCCAGCCCATCTCTCCCCGTTCCGCCTGATCCAGATGCAGATGATCCCTGTGCGCGGCATTATAGTCCGGCGACAGAACCGTGGAGAACAGGCGGCACGCGCCATCCCGCACATCGTGAAGAAACAAGCCGCCGGGATCGTCGCCCGCCCAATCCCTTACTACGGTAATCCTGCGGCCGTCAGCCAGGACGAAACCGGATATGTCGATGGCGTCCGCCGTGGCATGTTCGCTGAAGTCGCCGGACGATCGCCCGTACATCCGGCGACAGCTATAGCTGCTGAAATGGGTGATGCGGACGACCGGCTGTCCGAACCGGCGTTGCGCGGCCGGTTGCACGACATGCCATTCCCACAGCTTCAGGGCGGCAACTACCGGGCAGGATGGCGCGACATCGACGGGGTCCAGGGCGATCGCGCCCTTGGCGGCCTGCGGACGTATCGCATCGGCATAGGCGCACTGCCCTTCTCCGCCAGGTTTCATCGCCACGAAGGGCACGCCCGCCTTGGCGAGCAGTTCCTGGCATGTCCGGGGATGGGCGGTCAGTCCGGCGAGCTTGCGTCCGGTGAACTGGCCGACGGGCTGGGCGAGATCGAGCGCCGTCCAGGGCAGATCCTGCGGCCGCCCTTTCAGCAAGGCATAAGCCGTCAGGGCCAATGCCATGGCGACGGCCATCCATATCGCCCACCGCATTACCCGGATCAGTCGCCTCAAGCCGCCTCGCCCAGTTCAGTAATTAAGCTTGGGATACCAGTCCGCAGGCCGTCCGCTAGGCGTCAGGTCCAGTATCGACCAGAGCGCCGCAATGTCCGGCGCATCGCGCGGGTCCTGACCGGGATCGGCCATCTCGCCCGTCATCTCGCTTGCCCAGAACAGCCGCACCGCATCGCCATCGCGTTGGAACACCACCAGCGCTGGATTCTCGCTGCCATCAGCATTGATAAGGCCAAGGTCGCGGGCATAATCGTCCCCGACCGTCTGAATGAAATTCAGGTCGCGCCAGCCGCGCTCCTGCGCGAACAGGAACTGCCGATCGACAGAGCTTCGCCCCAATATCTTCAGCGCCACCTGCTGCTTTATGTCGGCCGCATTGCCGTTCACCGCGCCAAGCCAGTTGGTGCACATCGGGCACGGACGCTCACGCTGCGGCCCGTACATCCAGAAATAGGTGACGAGCGTATCCTTGTCCCCGAACAGGTCCGGCAGCCCCACCTCGAACCCGTTTTCGTCCTTGAACCGATAATCCCTGGTTATGGCGGGTCCGGGCGGGAGCGCGCGCCGCTGTTCGACCAACCGGGTCATATGGCGGCGAAATTCGATCTCCTCAGCGAGCAGGGCTTGCCGCGCCTGCCTGTAGGCGTCGCTCTCACCCGGAAAAGGCGTTCTGGCCTTTGCGGCGAGTTGCTGTGCTGGAATCAATTCGGGGTTCGCCACGGCATGCCTCCCGGCTTCGGTCAGGATTTCACACCGCGCTGCGCTTCATGGGGCAAGGCGAAGGCGGCCCCTCCATAATACGCGGCGCAGCATTCCTGTTCCGAGGGGCCTTCGATCTGCCCCCGCAATTAGGGCGATGTCATGCGGGAAAAAGATACCGCCCCAGCTCAGTCAGACGCCGGCATAGAGCAGCGCCGCCCTACTTCTTCTTGCCGTCCTTCTTCGGCTTGCAGGTCGACGGGAACATCAGACATTTATATTTCGCGTCAGCCTCCGCCTTTTCCTTGATGGCGGCCTTTTCCGCAGGCGTAGGCGGCTTCCCGCCACCGGTCTGGCCGAAGGCAGGCGTGGCGAGCGCCAGCGTCATAACCCAGAGCATAGAGCGCATAAGACATCCCTTTCGATCGCGATCGATGGCGCGTTGATAGGCGATCTTCTCTCTCGCTCAGGTTAATGTAAATCCATGCCCGGATGATCCCCCGGCAATTTATGTCAAATAGGGCCAGGATATCCTGGCCGCCGCCAGTCACAGGCGAAAAGGCCACCGATATGGCGACACATCTATTCGGAAAAGGGATGGAAACCCTGGCGCACTCGGAGCGATTCGAACGCCCGACCCTCAGATTCGTAGTCTGATGCTCTATCCAGCTGAGCTACGAGTGCGCAAGGGAAGTGCGCAGATAGAAGGGGGAAACGGTTCTGGCAACCCCTTTTCCGTCGAATATCTGACAGCCCTTTGACGCTCCCTTGCCGCCGCCGCAACCAAACGCCCCATCGCCGGTTCTATGGGGACAGGATGCAGGAGGTTGGTGCAATGGTTATCACGGCGAATCTGTGGGTCATGCTGGGCATTACGCTGCTGATCGGCTTCATCTTCGGCCTGTTCGTCAGCAATGCCGGCAAGCACAAACGGCGCTGGCGGGAGGAAGCGCGGTTGCGCGAACGCCTGGAAAAAGAGCGGGCGGCCCTGATCCGGGATCGCGACAGCGCGCTGGCGCATCGCGACGCGCGCATAGCGGAGCTGGAGCGGAAGGATGCAACGCCAGCGCCAGTCAATCCAGCACCGGTCAATATCGCAGGCGGAACCGCGGCCGATGGCCGTGACAGACTGTCAGTGATCGCCGGGATCGATCCGCAGGACGAAATCCGCCTGAATGAAGCAGGCTATTATCGTTACGATCAAATCGCCCGCCTGGGATCATCGGATGAACGCGCGCTGGAAGATCAGATGCAACGGGGACGCGGGTCCATTCGCGACGAACATTGGCGCGAACAGGCAAAGTTGCTTGCCGACGGCAAGACCGACGAGCATCTGACGCGATACGGGGCGTCACACCGGGTGGTGTAACGCCCCGCACATTCTCTGCCTTAAGGGTCAGCCCTTCTTGAGCGCAGCCTGCGCCGCCGCCAACCGCGCGATAGGCACGCGATAGGGGGATGCCGATACATAATCGAGGCCGGTCTGCTCACAGAAGGCGATCGAGGCCGGATCGCCGCCATGCTCACCGCAAATGCCAAGCTTGATGCCGGGGCGCGTCTTGCGGCCACGCTCTGCGGCCAGCTCGATCAGCTCGCCCACACCTTCGACGTCGATGCTGACGAACGGATCGCGCGGGAAGATGCCCTTGTCGACATAGCTGCCCAGGAAACGGCCCGCGTCGTCGCGGCTGATGCCGATGGTGGTCTGGGTGAGGTCGTTGGTGCCGAACGAGAAGAATTCGCCCACCTCGGCAATCTCGCCCGCCTTCAGCGCGGCGCGCGGCAGCTCAATCATCGTGCCGGTCAGATATTCGACACTATCGGCCTGCTCCGCGAACACCTCCTGCGCGACGCGGTCGACGATAGCCTTCATCAGCTCCAGCTCACGCCTAGTGGCGACGAGCGGGATCATGACTTCAGGGATCGGCGCAGCGCCCGAACGCTTCTTGACGATCAGCGCCGCCTCAAAGATCGCCCGCGCCTGCATCTCGTAGATTTCGGGATAGGTCACGCCCAGGCGGCAACCGCGATGGCCCAGCATCGGATTGAATTCGTGCAGTTCCGATGCGCGGCGGCGCAGCTCATCGACGCCCACGCCCGCAGCCTTGGCCACTTCGGCAAACTCGGCTTCCTCATGCGGCAGGAATTCGTGCAGCGGCGGATCAAGCAGACGAATGGTCACTGGCAGGCCGGCCATCACCATGAAGATCTGCGCAAAGTCATCCCGCTGTTCAGGCAGCAGCTTCTCCAGCGCGTCGCGGCGGCCCTTCTCGCTGTCGGCCAGGATCATCTGGCGGACGGCGGTGATGCGCGCCGCGTCGAAGAACATATGTTCGGTGCGGCACAGGCCCACGCCCTCCGCGCCGAATTCCCGCGCGGTCTTGCAGTCCTGCGGCGTTTCCGCATTGGCGCGCACGCGCAGGCGGCGGACCTTGTCGGCCCATACCATCAGCGTGCCGAAATCGCCCGCCAGCTCCGGCTGCACGGTCGGGACCTCGCCCGCCATCACTTCGCCGGTCGATCCGTCGATGGTGACGATATCGCCTTCGGTCAGTTCGCGGCCGCCGATGCGCAGCGTTTTCGCCTTGGCGTCGATCGACATGCTGCCCGCGCCGGACACGCAGGGACGGCCCATGCCGCGGGCCACCACGGCGGCGTGGCTGGTCATGCCGCCGCGCGCGGTCAGGATGCCCTTGGCCGCATGCATGCCGTGAATATCCTCCGGCGATGTCTCGGTGCGGACCAGGATGACGGCGTCGCCCAGTTCATTGCGCCGCTCGGCCGTGTCTGCGTCGAACACGACGATGCCCGATGCCGCGCCCGGCGAGGCCGGAAGCCCCTTGGTCAGCACGTCGCGCGGCGCCTTGGGATCGAGCGTCGGGTGCAGAAGCTGGTCGAGCGCGGCCGGGTCGACACGGGCGACGGCCTCCTCCTGCGTGATCAGCCCCTCGCCCGCCATATCCACGGCGATCTTCAGCGCAGCCTTGGCGGTGCGCTTGCCGGACCGGGTCTGCAGCATCCACAGCTTGCCCTGCTGCACGGTGAACTCGATGTCCTGCATGTCGCGGTAATGGGTTTCGAGGATGTTGAAGACCTTCGCCAGCTCGGCATAGGTTTCCGGCATCGCTTCTTCCATCGACAGCGGCTTGGCGCCCGCCCGCTCACGCGCGGCGGTGGTCAGATATTGCGGCGTGCGGATGCCCGCGACGACATCCTCGCCCTGCGCATTGATCAGGAACTCGCCATAATAGACATTCTCGCCGGTCGCCGGATCGCGGGTGAACGCCACGCCGGTCGCGGAGGTGTCGCCCATATTGCCGAACACCATCGCCTGCACATTGACGGCTGTGCCCCAGTCGCCCGGAATGTCGTTCAGGCGGCGATAGACCTTCGCGCGGTCGGCCTGCCAGCTTCCGAACACGGCGCTGATCGCGCCCCAGAGCTGGTCATTCACGTCCTGCGGGAAGGGCTTGCCCCACTGCTTCTCGACAATCGTCTTATATTCGGCGACCAGCCCCTTCCAGTCGTCGGCGGTCATCTCCGTATCGAGCGTATAGCCCTGATCTTCCTTGGCGATCTCCAGCGCTTCCTCGAACGCGCCATGGTCCAGCTCCAGCACGACGTCGGAATACATCTGGATGAAACGGCGATAGCTGTCCCAGGCGAAACGCTCGTCGCCCGAAGCCGAGGCGAGGCCGATAACGGTGCGGTCGTTGAGGCCCAGGTTCAGAACCGTGTCCATCATGCCCGGCATCGACACGCGCGCGCCGGAACGGACGGACACCAGCAGCGGATCGGCCTGGTCACCGAAGCGCTTGCCGGTGACGCCCTCAATATGGGCGATGCCGCCCGCCACTTCCGCATTCAGGCTATCTGGATACACTTCTCCGTCAACATAGTAACGGGTGCACATTTCGGTGGTGATGGTGAAGCCCGGAGGAACCGGCAGGCCGATGGACGCCATGCCATCCAGATTGGCGCCTTTGCCGCCCAGCAAATTCTTGTTGCCATTCCCGCCGTCATTCACGCCGCCCCCAAAGCGGTAGACGTAGCGGGTGTCAGTCGTCGCAGTCTTCAGGCTTTCAGCTTCCATCACTTCCACCATTTCCGGCCCTTTATTCGGAACGTCACGGGCCATGTTGTGCATTGCAGCAAGGATTCGATCAAGTGTCGCGCGACCAGTTGAGGCTTTAGTCCCGTTACGGGGCAGCATTGTTAACGCCGTTGACGCGGACGAACCTCTATTTTCTCAAAAGTCTATACAGTTTTCCCGTCCACTTCCAACGCCCTGTTTTCAGGGACTCGGAACGAACGCCTATCCTTCTATCCGGGAGAAATCCGCAACGCCATGCACCGCGTCACGCATCCGCGCGAGCAGATCGAGCCGGGCGTGACGCTTGACCGGATCAGCGTCGTTGACGGTCACGGCATCGAAAAAGGCGTCGATCGGCGCGCGAAGTGTGGCCAGCGCGGCCATTGCCCCTTCGAAATCCTCGTGCGCCACCGCCGCGGCCGCCCGCGGCTGCGCGGCGTCGAGCGCGGCGATCAGCGCCGCCTCGGCAGGTTCGGGTGTGTAGGACAGCGCGCCCGCTGGATCGGCATGGCCCAGCTTCGCCACCGCGTCCGCCACATCGGGCTGCCCGACCATGACGAAGGGGTCCTCCTCGCCTGTCTGCGGAATCCCCTGCTCCGCCTCATCCGCCATGACGGTTTCCGGCTCGCCCCAATTTTCTTTTTTGAGGATATTGGCCGCGCGCTTGTACCCGGCGAGGAGATTTGTCCCGTCCTCGGTGGAGATGAAGGATTGCAGCGCAAAAGCCCGATTGGCCACCCGATCTAATCTGCCATCGTCACGAGCGTCCCAACGACGAGATGCTTCCACAAAATCATGCCGGATGCCCCTCTCTCGCAATTGTACAGACAAACGATCCAACAAGAAATCTGGAATGCTCGTTAAAAGCTTTCTGCGGTTAATATCGCGATCCGACAGAATTGCGCGGGGATCAGTCTGCCCAAGCCAAAATTCTATCGGCGCATCAGTGTGTATCTGTAGTCCGTTATCTAAAATAATCCGGATAGATGCCAATGCGGCCCTGCGAAGTGCAAAGGGATCCTTAGACCCGGTGGGATACTCTTTAATATCAAAGAAACTTAATAGCGTATCCAGCTTGTCCGCCAGCGACACAGCCACAGTCACCGGCGCGGTCGGCACTTCGTCGCCCTGCCCGACCGGCTTGTAATGGTCGCGGATCGCGTCGGCCACGGCGTCCGGCAGGCCCTCGGCGCGGGCGTAATAGCCGCCCATGACGCCCTGCAACTCCGGGAATTCCCCGACCATCTCGGTGACGAGATCGGCCTTGGCCAGCCGCGCCGCCTGTTCGGCGAGGTCCGCCAATTCTTCCTTTGTCACCCCTGCGGAGGCAAGGGTCCCGCTGCCTTGATCGATCGCTGGCGAAGTAAGCGGGATCCCTGCCTTCGCGGGGATGACGGATGTGGCTCCCCGAGTAGGATTCGAACCTACGGCCGAAACAATCCCCCCCTCCACCAGCCACCGGGCCAGCTTCGCTACCCGCTCCACCTTGTCGGCGACAGTGCCCAGCTTCTCGTGGAAGGTGATCCGCTCCAGCTTCTTCGCCTGCTCGGCGAGCGGCGTCTTGCGGTCCTGTTCCCAGAAGAAGCGCGCATCGGAAAGCCGCGCGGCAAGCACCTTGCGGTTGCCCGCGACGATTGCCGCGCCGCCATCCTTCGCCTCGATATTCGCCGTGCAGATGAAGGCGGGCGCGAGTTTCCCGTCCGCTTCCTGAACCACGAAATATTTCTGGTTCACGCGCAGAGTGAGCTGGATGACCTCCGGCGGCACCTCAAGAAAAGCTGGGTCGAAATCGCCGATCAGCGGCACCGGCCATTCGGTGAGGCCCGCATTCTCTGCGACAAGCCCCTTGTCCTCGACCAGCGCATAGCCTTGGGACTCGGCAGCCTCTGCAGCCTTCGCGGCGATGATCTCCTGCCGCTCCTGATGGCTGACGATCACATGGCAGGCGCGCAGCTTCTCTGCATAATCACCCGCCCCGCCGATCGTAATCTCGCCTGCATGATGAAAGCGATGCCCAAGCGTCGTGAAGCCGGAGCGAACCCCGTCAATCTCCATCTCGACCAGATCATCGCCCAGTATCGCAACGATGCCCTGCAACGGACGGACCCAGCGCAGGCTCTCGGTCGTCTGGCTTGCTTTCCCCCAGCGCATCGATTTGGGCCAAGGGAAGGCGCGCACGATCGCCGGAATCGCTTCGGCCAGCACATCGCTGGTGGCGCGGCCCGGCTTCTCGATCACCGCGAACAAGATGGCGTTGCCCTTCGCGTCCGCCCGCTCGACAAGCTGCTCGCGCGACAGACCGGTGGAGCGCAGGAAGCCCTCCAGCGCCTGCGCCGGAGCGTCAGCGCGCGGTCCCTTGCGCTCCTCGCTCACCGGCTCGGTTTGCAGCGGCAGGCCGCGCGCGATCAAAGCAAGGCGGCGCGGCGTGACGAAGGAGTCGATGACGTCCGGCTTCAAGCCGGCCTTCGCCAGCTCCTCAGTGAACAGGCGCGCCAGATCCTCCGACGCCTTCAACTGCATGCGCGCGGGGATTTCCTCACAGCGCAGTTCGAGCAGGAAATCGGTCATCACGCCGCGCCCCATTGATCCGTTCGCCCTGAGCGAAGTCGAAGGGCTGGCCTGAACGAAGTGAAGGCGCCTCGCTGCGCTCGGCGGCACCCTTCGACAAGCTCAAGGCGAACGGTTGGAGTGAACCCTCCCATCACGCCGCCCACCCGTTCGTCTTCATCCACGCCTCGCAACTGCCTTTCGCCAGATCGCGCACCCGTGCGATATAGCTGGCGCGCTCCTGCACGGAGATGACGCCCCGCGCCTGCAACAGGTTGAACACATGGCTGGCCTTGATCGCCTGGTCATAGGCAGCGAGCGGCACATCCTCGGCGATACATTTCTGGCATTCCGCCTCCGCATCCTTGAACCAGCGGAACAGCTTCTCGGTATCGGCGATTTCGAAGTTCCACTTCGACATCTGCTTCTCATTTTCCAGGAAGACGTCGCCGTAAGTGACTCCGGCGTCATTGAATTTCAGGTCGTATACGCTGTCGACGCCCTGGATATACATGGCCAGCCGCTCCAGCCCGTAGGTCAGCTCGCCCGCCACGGGCTTGCAGTCGAAACCGCCCATCTGCTGGAAATAGGTGAACTGCGTCACCTCCATGCCATCGCACCACACTTCCCAGCCAAGGCCCCAGGCGCCCAGCGTCGGGCTTTCCCAGTCGTCCTCGACAAAGCGGATGTCGTGCACCAACGGATCGATGCCGATCTCCGCAAGGCTGCCCAGGTACAGCTCCTGCAGGTTCGCAGGGCTAGGCTTCATGATCACCTGATACTGGTAATAATGCTGCAACCGGTTGGGATTTTCGCCATAGCGGCCGTCCGTCGGGCGGCGGCTCGGCTGGACATAGGCGGCATTCCACGGATTTGGGCCAAGGCTGCGCAGGGTGGTCGCGGGATGGAAAGTGCCCGCGCCAACCTCCATGTCATAGGGCTGCAGGATGACGCAGCCCTGCTTGCTCCAATAGGCATGGAGGGTCAGGATCAGGTCCTGGAAAGAAAGGGGTTCGCCTTCGCGCACGCTGTCTGGGGCTTTCTACAGGCCAATATATAGGGGCCGTGCCTTGGCGCATGGGGCGCGTAGGGTCAAGACGGCAGGGTTAAGAGGCCGGACTTTGTGTTGCACAAACGCAGGCGTGCTACTGCGAAAGCAGGAGCCCAGCTCAAACGTCAGGACTCGGCTCCTGCTTTCGCTGGAGCGGGCCAAATTTATGGGTAATCGGGCCACGCGTCCCACCCCATCACCGGTAACCTCCCATACACGCCTTCACACATAGAACGCACTTGCCCCGGCCCCGCCCGGACCGCATGGAGACGATATGACCAGACTGTTTTCCCTGTTCGCCGGCATCGCCCTGCTGCTCGCTCCCTTCCCCGCGCTGGCGAAGGCGCCGGAAAGCGCAAGTCCGGCCCTGTGGGTGGTGAAGGATGCGGACACGACCATCTATCTTTTCGGGTCCGTGCATGTGTTGAAGCCCGGCACGCTCTGGTTCGACGATGAAGTCAAAGCCGCCTTCGACGCGTCGGACGAGCTGGTCCTGGAAATGGTCGAACCGCCAGCGCCGGAAATGGCGAAGGTCATGGGCGAACTCGGCATGGCGACGGACGGCAAGCCGCTTTCGGAAAAGCTCGATGCTACGGCGCGCGCGAAATATCTGGCGGCGATGGCGGATGCGGGCATCCCCTGGCAGGGTTTCGAGCGGTTCCAGCCCTGGATGCCGGGGGTGATGCTTTCCGTCATGCCGCTGGTGAAGGGCGGCTATCTGGCGGAGGAAGGCGTTGAGAAAATCTTGAGCGCCGCCGCTGCAACGGCGGGGAAACCTGTTATCGGCCTTGAAACCGCGTCGGAGCAGCTCGGCTACTTCGCTGGTCTCCCGGAAGCGCAGCAGATCGCCTTCCTCAATGAAACCGTCAACGGCCTGCCGAAAGCCGACGCCGAATTTGCCAACCTTATCAAAGCGTGGAAGGCCGGAAAGCCAGACAGCCTGGGGCGGCAGATGAACCGTTCTCTGGAGGCGACGCCGGAACTGGCGCAAGTGCTGCTGTTCGGCCGCAATGCGAAATGGGCGGACTGGATCGCCAACCGGCTCGAAAAGCCCGGAACGCTGTTCATCGCGGTCGGCGCTGGGCATCTGGCGGGTCCCCGGAGCGTGATCGCCGACCTGAGCGACAGGAAAATCGCAGTGAAGCGTGTGACCGCGCGGGACTTCAAGCAGAAATAACCTGCCCCTTCGCCGCGGTTCATTGACCGGCAGGTCCGGCATCCTAAATCTGCGATGATGCGCAAGTCCTTCGTCACCGTCATCGGCCTCGCCCTGCTGCTGCTCACTGCCTGCGGGTCCGAGCGGCCGCTGCGGGACACCCGCGAAGGTCCAGCGCTATGGAAAGCGCAGAGAGGCGAGACGACCGCCTATATCTTCGGGACGATCCATGTCCTGCCCAAGGGGCTTGCCTGGGAAACGCAGACGCTGCGCGATGCGATAGCCGGATCCGACCGGCTGGTGCTGGAGGCCGCAGGGCTGGACGATACGGCCGGATCGCATGAGATTTTCGCACGCCTTGGCCAAAGTCCCGGCCTTCCTGCTATCACCGACCGCGTGCCGCCGGACAAACGCCCAGCGCTGGAGGCGCTGATCCAGCGCGGCGGCATGAGCGCGCAGATGCTCTCCTCCTATGAAAGCTGGGCGGCGGCGATGCTGGTTTCGACGGTCAGCCAGCAAGACCTGAAACTTTCCGGCGAACAGGGCGTGGAGACGATATTGACGGCCGATTTCCGGGACGCCGGCAAACCGGTCGAGGGACTGGAGACAATTGAGCAGCAGCTTGGCGTGTTCGACCGCATGTCCGAACAGACCCAGCGCAAATTCCTCGCCGAAACCATCGGCCAGTCGCAGGATGTCGCGGCGCAGTTTGCGCGGATGAAATCGGCCTGGCTCTCCGGCGACATGGACGCCATCGCCCGCGACTTCGTGGCGGAAATCGCGCCGGAGCCGGAACTGATCGGGCCGCTGTTGACGGATCGCAACCGGGCCTGGGCCGCCAAGGTCGCCGTGATGCGCGGCCGCCCCTTCATCGCCGTCGGCGCTGCGCATCTGGCCGGGCCGGACAATCTGATCGCGCTATTGGAACGCGAGGGATTCAGGGTGAGCCGGGTTCAGTGACTGTAATTTACCCAAACAAATCATCCTGACCCGTTCGGGCTGAGCGAAGTCGAAGCCTTCTACTGAGCAAAGCGAAGTGCCTCACTTCGTTCGGCTGAGGGCTTCGACTTCGCTCAGCCTGAACGGTTTCATAGATCGACCAACTCACCGCTTCACCGCCTCCGCCCGCGCGATCAACGCCCTGGCCGCTTCGACATGCATCGCCTCGATCATCGCGCCTTCATGCCGTTCCGCCCCGCCGGTCGCGGCATCGATCAATCGCCGGGCTTCGGCCAGCGCTACCTCGTCCGGACCGAACACCGCATTGGCCGCCTCCACCTGATTGGGGTGGATCAGCGTCTTGCCGTCAAAGCCAAACGCATGCCCTTCCCGGCATTCCGCCTCAAAACCCGCGCTGTCGTCCAGCTTGTTATACACGCCGTCAAACACCGCCTTGCCCGATGCGCGCGCCGCCAGCACTACGGATTGCAGCGCGAAGGAAAGCCCGGCGCGCCCCGCCCCCGCCGGTATGCCCAGATCCCGGCGCAGATCATTATTCCCCATGAACAGCCCGGCCACACCGGCAAAGCCGCCAATGGCCACGGCCTGCGTCACGCCCAGCGCGCTCTCGATCATCGCGATCACCGGCTTGGCGCACACGCCATAGACATCATGAACCTGCTTTGCATTCTCCACCTTGGGCAGCACCACAAAGTCGGCCGCGCTGTTCTTGACCGCGATCATATCCGCGCCATGCCACGGCGTTCCGGCCATATTGATGCGGATGCCGACCAGCTTGCCCGCATAGTGGGCGGCCGCTGCGGTTGCGCCGTCCCGCGCCTCATCCTTGCGATCGTCGGGCACCGCATCCTCAAGGTCCAGTATCACCATGTCGCAGTCCAAACCCCGCGCCTTCTCCACCGCGCGCGCATTGGACGCGGGCAGGAACAGCAGCGAGCGGGCATGGTGAAGCTGGAAATTATGGTTGAGCATGGGCCTGAAACATCCTTCCGCATGGGAAACATCTTTCCCCCTCTCCCTTTTGGCGGCATAGTCAAGCCGGTAACCGGGGGAGGTCCTTTGATGGTCACGACTTTTGCACTGACGGTCGCGCTGCTCGTCATCATCTATCTTGCAAGCAGCCTGAAGGTCGTCCGGCAGGGCTATCAATATACGATTGAGCGGTTCGGCCGCTTTACCGAAGTGGCGCGTCCGGGCCTCAATTTCTACCCCGCCTTCTTCTATTCCGTTGGCCGCAAGATCAACATGATGGAGCAGGTTGTTGATATTCCGGGGCAGGAGATCATCACCAAGGACAATGCGATGGTGTCGGTCGACGGTGTCGTATTCTTCCAGGTGCTGGACGCCGCCAAGGCCGCCTATGAAGTCTCCGAGCTATATGTCGCAATCATGCAGCTTGCGACCACGAACCTGCGCACCGTCATGGGATCGATGGACCTTGATGAAACCCTGTCGAAGCGCGACGAGATCAACGCCCGGCTGCTGTCGGTGGTCGATCACGCCACCAATGCATGGGGCATCAAGATCACCCGCGTTGAGCTGAAGGACATCCGTCCGCCTGCCGATATCGTCAACGCCATGGGCCGCCAGATGAAGGCCGAGCGTGAGAAGCGCGCCAACATCCTGGAGGCGGAGGGCCTGAAAAGCTCCGAAATCCTGCGCGCCGAGGGCCAGAAGCAGGCGCAGATTCTGGAGGCCGAGGGCCGCCGCGAAGCCGCCTTCCGCGACGCAGAGGCGCGTGAGCGCGAGGCGGAGGCCGAGGCCAAGGCGACGCAAATGGTGTCAGACGCCATTGCACAGGGCAATCCGCAGGCGCTCAATTACTTCATCGCGCAGAAATATACCGACGCGGTGAGCCAGTTCGCCAACTCCACCAACGCCAAGACCATATTGTTCCCGGTCGAGGCGACGCAGCTTATCGGCACGCTCGGCGGCATCGGCGCGCTCGCCAAGGAAGCGCTGGGCGACAATGCCACGCCGCCCGCCCCGCCTGCGCCGCGTCCGCGCCCCGGCCCGTTCGAACAGGGCGGCCGCTGATGGAGCTGCTGTCCGGCATCGATTTCCACGACCATTGGTGGTGGATGATCCTGGCCGTGCTGCTGGGCATTGGCGAGATCATCATTCCCGGCGTGTTTCTGATCTGGGTGGCGATCGCCGCCGCCCTGACCGGCGGGATCGCGATGGCGACGGGGATCGGCCTTGCGAGCCAGATCGTGCTGTTTGCCGTGCTCTGCCTTGTCGCCACCTGGGCCGGGCGGCGCTGGTATGCGGGGAACCCCGTCGACTCCCAGGACCCCATGCTCAACGACCGTGTGGCGCGGCTGATCGGGGAAACGGTGATCGTGGTCGAGCCGATCACGGCCGGGCAAGGCAGGGTGAAGATTGGCGACAGCGTATGGAACGCCCGCGGCCCCGACGCCGCCGCCGGCGTATGGGTGCGCATCGTTGGCGCTGACGGCGCGACCGTGAAGGTGGAACTGGCCTGAGGGCGCTACGCGCCCTTTCCTGACCGTCCTTGTCGTCATCCCGGACTTGATCCGGGACACGCAAACGACAAGCCAATGAATCCCGCATCAAGTGCGGGATGACGCAAGGTATAATAGACGCCATTACCACCGCCTGTGTTGCCAAGGCGAAACACCAGGCCCATAACCCCGGCAAAGATAAAGCCGGAGACCTCCCCCAATGCCCTCCCCCATAACCACCAGCCGCCGCGATTTCCTGATCGCATCGGGCGCGACCCTTGCCCTGTCCACCTTCCCGGCAAACGCTGCCCAGTCGAGCGACGCCAAGGCGGAAGCAACTCTGTCCGACATGGCGGAGCAGATGCTCGCCGATTATCCGGAAAGCGCGACCAGCCTGGGCATAGACAAGGATGCGCGCGCGCCGCTCAAGTCGCGCCTGTTTGACCGCACGCCCGCCGGTATCGAAGCAGCGAAGAACCACGCCCTGTCGCGCCTGAAGAAGCTCAAGGCCATCGACCTCAAGGCTCTCTCCGCCGGAACCGCCACGGATGTCGATGTCGTGCGCACGGCGCATGAAACCGCGCTGGAGGGTTTCGCCTTTCCCTTTGGCGACATGGCCGCGATCAACAGCAACTGGTCCTACCGCAATTCGCCCTATGTCGTGGCGCAGAATACCGGCGCGTTCGTCGAAACCCCGGATTTCTTGGATAGCGGCCACCAGATCGCCTCCCCGGCCGATGCCGACGCCTATCTCGCCCGGCTGGAAAGCTATGCCCGAAATCTGGACGGGGAAACGCAGCGGCTGAAGGCGGATGCGGCGCGGGGCGTGATCCTGCCCTCCTTCCTGCTCGACAAGACATTGAAGCAACAGCAGGGCGCACTCGCCCAGCCGCTCGACCAGTGGGTCCCGGTCACCTCGATCGCGAAACGCGCGAAGGATTATCCCGGCGACTATGGCGCGAAGGCGCTCAAGATCATCACGGACAAGGTCGCGCCCGCCCTTAACCGGCAGGTCGCCGAACTGACCGCCCATCGCGCAAAGGCGACCGATGACGCAGGCGTATGGAAGCTGAAGGATGGCGAAGCCTATTATGCCTGGGCGCTGAAGGCCGGAACGACGACCACCATGTCGCCGGATGAAGTGCATGCGATGGGCCTGGACCAGCTCAAGGCGCTCCAGTCGGAGATGGATACGCTGCTCAAGAGTCTCGGCATGACCCAGGGCACGGTCGGCGAGCGTATGACAGCGCTGGGCAATGATCCCAAATATCTGTTCCCGAACACCGATGCCGGGCGGCAGCAAATTCTGGATTATATCAACGGCCGGATCGCCGACATCCGCACCCGCCTGCCCCGCGCCTTCGCCACGCTGGTCCCCGGACGGTTGATCGTGAAGCGCGTCCCTGTGGAGATCGAGGCGGGCGCGCCGGGCGGCTATGCCGGGCCGGGCACGATGGATGGATCGGTGCCGGGCAATTATTACATCAACCTGCGCGACACGAGCATGTGGCCGCGCCAGTCGCTGCCGACCCTCAGCTATCATGAGGGCATTCCCGGCCATATCTGGCAGGGCGAATATACTTTCAAGCTGCCGCTGGTCCGTTCCCTCCTCGCCTTCAACGCCTATTCTGAAGGGTGGGCGCTCTATGCCGAGCAGCTTGCCGACGAGCTTGGCGTCTATGAAGGCGATACGGTCGGCAAGCTCGGTTACCTCCAGTCCATCTCCTTCCGCGCCTGCCGCCTTGTCGTCGACACCGGCCTGCATGCCAAGAAATGGACAAGGCAGCAGGCGATCGACTGGTTCGCCAGCACCAACGGCTCCACGGTCGAGGAGGTTCAGGGCGAGGTGGACCGCTATTGCGCCTGGCCGGGGCAGGCCTGCGGATACAAGGTCGGGCACAGCGAGATCGTCCGCCTGCGCGAGAAAGCAAAGGCGGAACTGGGCGGCAAATATGATCTGCGCCTGTTTGATGATGCAGTCGTCAAGGGCGGCAATGTGCCGATGACCGTGCTGGGCCGGAACATCGACGCGCATATCGCGGAGCGGGCGAAGGCGTAGGTTGGACATCAACCTCCGTTCGCCCTGAGTGAAGTCGAAGGGTTCCACTGAGCACAGCGAAGTGTGCCTTCACTGCGTTCAGGCGAAGGCTTCGACTTCGCTCAGCCCGAACGGAGGTGGGAGGCTGTTCCCGCCTCCCACTCCTCACCCCTTGCTTTTCCCGCCATCCGCCGCTATTGGCGCCGCGTCCCGGCATGGTCATCCCTGGAGGCGTGACGGGCATGTATACTCAAACAGCTTTTGGAGACATGCAATGAGCGATCAGCTTACGCTGTCGGCCGAGGCACGCGATCGGGCAGGCAAGGGAGCCTCCCGCGCTCTCCGCCGCGAGGGCCGCGTACCCGCCGTCATTTATGGCAATAATGAAGAACCGACCATCGTCCACGTCGAGGAAAAGGCGCTGGTGAAGCTCCTTGGAACCGGCCACTTCTTCAACTCGGTGGTGATGGTGAACGGCGTTCGCACCCTGCCGAAGGACGTTGCCTTCCACCCGGTTACCGATCGCCCGCTGCATGTCGATTTCCTGCGCGTGTCCGAACATGCGACCGTGCACGTCAACGTGCCTGTCCTGTTCAAGAATGAAGAAGCCTCGCCCGGTCTGAAGCGCGGCGGCGTGCTGAACATCGTTCGCCACGAAGTCGAACTGATCGTCGATGCGGCCGAAATTCCCGATGATGTGGTCGTCGACCTGACCGGCTTCGATGTCGGCGATTCGATCCACATCAGCGCCGTCACGCTGCCCAAGGGCGCGAAGTCGGCCATTGAGGACCGCGACTTCACCATCGCGACCATCGTCGCCCCGTCCGCGCTCAAGAGCCAGGAAGGCGACAATGAGACCGCGGCGGAGGGTGAAGCAGAGGCGTAAGCCTTTCTTTCTCGCACCGCTTATCCCCGTTCGGGCTGAGCCTGTCGAAGCCCTGTTCTTCCTTGAAGATCAGGCATTCCTTCGACAAGCTCAGGACGAACGGGGTTTATTTTTGGGGAATATGCCGTGCAACTCTGGGTCGGCCTTGGCAATCCGGGTCCGCAATATGCCCTCAACCGGCATAATGTCGGCTTCATGGCCGCCGATGTTCTGGCGGAGATGTATGGCTTTTCCGCGCCGAAACGCCAGTTTCAGGGCTGGTTTTCCGAAGGCCGCATCGGCCCGGAAAAGATCGCGCTCCTGAAGCCCGCCACCTTCATGAACGAAAGCGGCCGCGCCGTTGGCGAAGCCATGCGCTTCTACAAGCTCGCCGCCGAGGACGTCACCGTCTTTCACGATGAACTGGACCTTGCGCCCATGAAGGTGAAGGTGAAGCGCGGCGGCGGCACCGCCGGGCATAACGGTCTGCGCTCGACGGAGGCGCATATCGGCAACCCGTTCCGCCGGGTGCGTATCGGCATCGGCCATCCGGGTCACAAGGACCGCGTGCATGGTTATGTGCTCGGCAATTACGCAAAGGTTGAGATGGACCCGCTATCCGACATGCTTGCCGCCATCGGCGCGGAAGCGGAATGGCTGGCGAAGAATGATGATGTCCGCTTTATGAGCGATGTGGCGGGGCGATTGGCGGACTAAAATAAGGCCCGCACCGATAATCTGAAATACAACGTGCTCCTGCGAAAGCAGGAGCCCAGTTGAGACCTCAGGACTGGGCTCCTGTCTTCGCAGGAGCACGCCATCAATCAAAACAAACTAATGCCGCACCCACAGGCTGATCGCGGCGGCATGGTTCATCCGGCTACGCCCGGCGCCCTGGTCGATCCACTGGTTCAGATACCCCGCCTCGATCGTCGTGGCTCCCTTTACCGGAATCTCCAGCCCCACAAAGTTGCGGATCTGGTCGAATCCGCCCCGCGCGCCCCAATCCGTATCGTTCAGCGCGACGAACAGTTCGGAATATATCAATGCGCTTGGCCCCTGAACGCCCGGTTTCAGCGGCTTTTCGTACCTTAACATCTCCCGCGCGCGCCACCCCGTATCGCGTCCGTCGGATCGCCAGCGCTGCTCCAGCCGCGTCCGGGACGACAGCTCCCCGCCCCAAGGCTTGCCGATGTTCCAGCTTATCTGCTGGAAACTGCGTTCCTCATTGACGTCCCGGCCGCCATCGACCGGCTGCACGACATGGGCATAGCCCTGATACAGAGTGACGGCCGGGCTGAACCGCCAGCCGATCGCCCCGCGCATGATCGCCGCCTCCGTCCGCGACACGCCATCGCCAAAACGCGGCTGCAACTCGCCGAAATAGACCAGATCGCCGGATATCGGCCCCATCACGGTCAGGTTGATCCACAGTTGTTCGTCATGCCGGGTTTCGGCCTGCGCCATCGTGGGAAGCAGGGCAAGGGCGGCGGCCATCAGGGCCGGAAGCAATTTTCGCATGGGATCGGGCCGATAATGACCCTGCATTTTCGAGAGATGTCCGCGAGGTTACATTTTGTCGCTGGCGCGTTTCCCGCTGCATCGCCCCAAGCCACTGGCAAATCCGCGCCTAAGCCTGTATCGGGCGCTACTTTCAGGATTACAGGCCGGATTGCGGGCCAGCATACAGGATAGTCTCATGGGTTTTCGTTGCGGTATCGTCGGCCTCCCCAATGTCGGCAAGTCGACCCTGTTCAATGCGCTGACGGAAACGCAGGCGGCGCAGGCGGCCAACTATCCCTTCTGCACGATCGAACCGAATGAGGGCCGGGTCGCCGTGCCCGACGACCGGCTGCAGCAGATCGCGAAGATCGGCGGATCGGCCAAGATCATAGAGACGCAACTCGCCTTCGTCGATATCGCCGGCCTCGTGCGCGGCGCGTCGAAGGGCGAGGGCCTTGGCAACCAGTTCCTTGCCAACATCCGCGAGACCGACGCCATCGTCCATGTCCTGCGCTGTTTCGAGGATGACGACATCACCCATGTCGAGGGTAAGGTTGATCCAATTGCCGATGCGGAGACGGTCGAAACCGAACTGATGCTCGCGGACCTCGAAAGCCTGGAAAAGCGCGTTCCCAACCTTTTGAAAAAAGGGCAGCAGGGCGACAAGGAGGCCAAGGCGGCGGCCGCCGTGCTCGGCCAGGCTCTCGACCTGCTGCGCGAGGGCAAGCCCGCCCGCCTGACCCAGCCCAAGGATGTGGAGGAAGCCCGCCTGTTCGAGCAGGCGCAGTTGCTGACCGCCAAGCCCGTGCTCTACGTGTGCAATGTCGAGGAAGCCGCAGCGTCGGAAGGCAATGCCTATTCCGCCCGCGTGTTCGAAAAGGCGGCGGCCGAGGGCGCGAAGGCGGTCATCGTTTCCGCCGCGATCGAAGCGGAGCTGATCACCATGCCCGCTGAGGAGCGCGGCGAATATCTGGAGGCTCTGGGCCTGACCGAGGCCGGTCTCGCCCGTATCATCCGCGCGGGCTATGAACTGCTCGGCCTGATCACCTTCTTCACCGTCGGCCCAAAGGAAGCCCGCGCCTGGACAGTGACGCGCGGTTCGAAGGCCCCGCAGGCGGCCGGCGCGATCCACAGCGATTTTGAGAAGGGCTTCATCCGCGCCGAGACCATGGCCTATGCCGACTATGTCCAATATAATGGCGAGGCGGGAGCCAAGGAGGCGGGCAAGTGGCGCGCGGAAGGCAAGGAGTATGTCACCCAGGACGGAGACATCATGCTTTTCCGGTTCAACGTGTAGGCTAGTTTGCCTTGATCGCCGTTGGCCCTGAGCTTGTCGAAGGGCTGCACTTTCTTTCGAAGAAGGACAGGGCTTCGACAAGCTCAGCCCGAACGGAGGGTGGGTTTGAACACATGACCCTCAAATCCGCCTTCCTGCCGAGTGTCGATGCGCAGACCCGCGTACTGATCCTCGGCAGCCTTCCCGGCGAACGCTCGCTGGCGGCGAATGAATATTACGCCCATCCGACCAACGCCTTCTGGTGGCTGGTCGGCGAAGTCATTGGCGAACCGCTGCCAGCCCTGCCCTATGCCCAACGCCTGGCCCGGCTGAAAGCGCGCCACATCGGCCTGTGGGACGTCATCGCCACGGCGCGGCGGCATGGCAGCTTGGACGGCGCGATCCGCGACGCCACCCATCGCGATCTCGCCGGACTTGCAACGACACTGCCGGACCTGCGCGCCATCGCCTTTAACGGCGGCGAAGCGGCCCGGCGCGGACGCAAACAGTTGGCGGACGTTGATCGCTATGCGCTGATCGACCTTCCCTCCTCCAGCGCCGCCTATGCTGGCCTCCCCCGCGATGGGAAATTGGCGGCTTGGCGCGAAATTACGCCATTTCTGTTGTGACGGGTGGCTAGGGCGGCGCCAATCCTGTATCAGCGCCCCACATGCGTCTGCTCATCGCCCTTCTGATCGCCTGTCTGACGGCTCCCGCGCTGGCCGCTGCGCATTGCGCCGAGCCTGCGCCTGCCCAGGAGCCTGCCGTCTCGCATCATGGACATGAAGGGCATGCGCCGTCATCCCCAGACCCCATGCCCGCCAAAGCGATGGCCGCGCATGAATGCATAGGCTGCATTCCGCCGACCCACGGCCTTGCGCGTTTCGCAGCTTCGGTCCGCCACGTCCTTGCTTTGCGGCATGATCGCACGGCCCCTTCCCTGCGCCTGGCGTCAGCGCCCGCGCCGGAAACGCCCCCTCCCAAACGCCTCGTCTGAACCATCGGAAGACCCTCGACTTCCTAATTGCGTTTACAGACAGGATACTCACAATGAACAGACGATATTGGCGCGTCGTGGCTCCGGCTGCGGCGGCGATTGCAATGCCTGCGGCGGGGATTTCCATACCCGCAATGGCGCAGGATATGGATCACAGCATGATGGACCACGGCCATACTGAACATGGCCAAGGAGATCATGGCCAGATGGATCATGGCAATACCATCGACCATTATACCGAAGGATCGGTACTGGATGATGGAACCATGATCTTGCCGGCGGCCCCAAAACGGAACCGCGCCAGCATAGGCTCCGGCACCGCCCGCATACCGGGTGCGGACGGCAGCATGAACGGCCTCCACGTCATGACCGGCGACTGGATGCTGATGGCGCATGGATATGCCTGGGGCGTCTATACCGATCAGGGCGGCGCGCGCGGCGATGACAAGGCCTATGTCCAGTCGATGCTGATGGCGACCGCCGAACGTCCGCTGGGCGATGGCGCGCGGCTGACACTCAAATCCATGTTCAGCCTGGAACCGCTGATGTCGGCGCGCGGCTACCCCAATCTTTTCGCGACCGGAGAGACGGCGAACGGCATCGCCCTGATCGACCGGCAGCACCCCCATGACCTGTTCATGGAACTGGCGGCGCGGATCGATGTCGATATCGCCCCCGGAGCCACCGCCTTCCTCTATGGCGGCCCGGTCGGCGAACCCGCATTGGGGCCAAGCGCCTTCATGATGCGCCGTTCCTCCCGCTACAATGCGGAAGCGCCAATCACCCATCATTGGTTCGACAGCACCCATATCACCTATGGCGTGGTGACGGCGGGCGTTTCCGCCAGCGCGTTCCAGATCGAGGCGTCGGCCTTCCGCGGCCGGGAACCGGACGAGGAACGATGGGGCATCGAAACGCCAAAGCTCGATAGCTGGTCCGTACGCGGAACGTGGAGTCCTTCGCCCAACTGGGCGGCGCAAGTCAGCTATGGCCGGATCAAAAACCCGGAAGCCCTGCATGACGATGAGGATGAAGGGCGGTTGACGGCCAGTGTCAGTTATGGCGATGACCGGCTGTCCGTAACCGGCGCCTTCTCGGCCAAGAACCGCCTTCCAGGCCCGGTGCTGACCGCCTGGCTGCTGGAGGCGAACTGGAATCCGGCCGGCGGACACAATCTGTTCGGCCGGATCGAGAATGTGGAGAATGACGAACTGTTCCCAGAAGGCGACCCGCTGCATGGCGCGGCGTTCCGGGTGACGAAGATGCAGGCGGGCTATGCCTATCGCATCCCTCTCGGCAAGATGTTCGGCCTCGCTCTAGGCGGATCGGCGGCCATCTATGACAAGCCCCGCGCGCTGGACGCAGCCTATGGCAAAAATCCGGTCGGCTTGACCGCATTCGCCAAACTCTCGCTCGGCGATTGATCCAAGGAGACCCGGTGGCGTCATGGTTCCGTCACCGGGTCTCTGATAGGGGGGAGGATAGACGAACGGGATTCGCTGATGCCGCTGTTTCTGCGTGTTGTTTTCCTCTCTTTCCTGCTCATCGCCACCGCCTGCGCGCCGGTGCGGGAGCGGCCCGCAATGCCGGCCGGGCAGGATGTGCGGCCGCCCGTCACCATTCTCATCTCGATAGACGGTTTCCGGCCCGACTATCTGGATCGGGGCGTGACGCCCCATCTCTCAAGGCTGGCGGCCGAGGGCGTCAGCGCGTCCATGCGCCCCTCCTTCCCGTCAAAGACTTTCCCCAATCACTGGGCCATCGTCACCGGCAGGCGGCCCGACCATAATGGCATCGTCGCCAACAGCATGGAGGATGCGAGCCGTCCGGGCGAGACGTTCACCATGGCGAGCGATGATCCCTTCTGGTGGAATGAGGCTGAACCCATCTGGGTCGCCGCCGAAAAGGCGGGAGTGCGAACGGCGACGATGTTCTGGCCTGGATCGAACGTCGCCTGGGGCGGCATTCGCGATCCCAAATGGCCGAACCCGATCGCCGGGGGCACGCGCCCGTCAAACTGGCTGCAGTTCAACCAGGCAATCACCGGGGACCAGCGCGTCGATGCCGTGATCGACTGGCTCCGCCGCCCGGCCGGTACCCGTCCCGTTTTCCTGACGCTCTATTTCGATACGGTGGACACCGCCGGTCATCAGTCCGGGCCGGATGCGGCACAGACCCGCGACGCCATCGCGCAGGTGGACCGGAGCATCGGCAGGCTGACCAACGGCCTGGCTATGCTGGGCCAGACAGCAAATCTTGTTATCGTGTCCGATCATGGCATGGCGGCGACATCCACCGATCGCTGGATCGCTCTCGACACGCTTGCCGATCCGGCCGACTATCGCGTGCTGGAGACTGGCCCCTTCGCCAGCATCTACCCCGTTCCCGGTCATGAGAAGAAGCTGGAGGCGGCGCTGCTTAAACCGCATGCCCATCTGAATTGCTGGCGGAAGGCGGATATTCCGGCGCGCCTCCATTACGGCGCCAATCCGCGCGTCCCGCCTTATTTCTGCCTCGCGGAAAACGGCTGGCTGATCGAAAAGACAGCGCCGAAAGAAGCGTCGGCCGGCGGCACGCACGGTTATGACAATGCAGCGCCGGATATGGCGGCGCTGTTCATCGCAAACGGTCCCGCGATCCGCAGGGGCGCTCCGGTCAAACCCGGCTTCGACAATGTCGACGTCTACCCCCTGCTGGCCCGGCTTATCGGTGTCGCGCCACAGCCGGGCGATGGCGATCCGGCAACGCTTGACCGGCTCTCCGCCACGCCATAGTCGATCGGTCATGACAGCATGGTTTGAAGATATTGAGGTCGGCGCGAAAGACAGTTTCGGCCGTTATGAGGTGACGCGCGAAGAAGTGATCGGTTTCGCGTCGAAATATGACGCCCAGCCCTTTCACCTGTCCGACGAGGGAGCCGCCCCCACCCATTTCCGCCGGCTGGCGGCGAGCGGGTGGCACACTGGTTCCATGATGATGGCGATGACCGTCGCCCGCATGCAGGAAAGGCCCGGCGTTCAGGAATCCAGCCTAGGAGCGATAGGGATCGACGAGCTTCGCTGGCTGCGCCCGGTCTATCCCGGCGACATATTGCGCTGCGAATCGGAAGTGCTGGAAAAAATCCCGTCCCGCAGCAAGCCGGACCGGGGCGTCGTCCGCGTGCTTACGACAGTCATTAATCAGGATGATGCGCCGGTAATGACCATGATCGCGATCCTGATCATCCGCACCCGGCCAGACGATCCAGCATAGGCGGCCTTTCCCTACCCTGGCAAAACATGTCTTGATTGACCACCCCGCTATCCCGCATGGAACCGCCGACCCTAGGGGGACCGCCATGCCGACGCTCGCCAATCTCGCCGCCTTCGCCCTGATCGCACTGGGCATGGTGCTGACGCCCGGCCCGAACATGCTCTACCTCATTTCGCGATCCATCTGTCAGGGGCGGCGCGCTGGCCTGATCTCGCTGGGCGGCGTGGCGGCAGGCTTCCTGTTTTACATGCTCTGCGCCGCTCTTGGCATCACCGCGCTGCTGATGGCGGTGCCGTTCGCCTATGATGCGCTTCGCTTCGCTGGGGCGCTGTACCTGCTCTGGCTGGCATGGCAGGCGATCCGTCCCGGCGGCCGATCGCCCTTCCAGGTCCGGGATCTTCAGCCGGATTCCCCGCGACGGCTGTTCGTCATGGGCTTCATGACCAACCTGCTCAATCCCAAGGTGGCGGTAATCTACCTGTCGCTGCTGCCCCAATTTATAGATCCGGCGCGCGGCCATGTTCTTGGCCAGTCGCTCATTCTGGGCGGCACGCAGATCGCGATCAGCGTCGCGGTCAATGCCCTGATCGCCATGACGGCAGGCTCCATCGCCACCCTGCTCGTGCAGCGTCCAAGCTGGGCGACCATTCAGCGCTGGCTGATGGCGACGGTGTTGGGCGGGCTGGCGGTGCGGATGGCAACGGAAGCGGGACGGTAGGAAAGCCCCGCCCTCGGATCATTTCCGCCCGAACAGCTTCTCTATATCGGCGTGACCCAGCTTCACCCATGTCGGGCGGCCGTGATTGCATTGGCCGCTGCGAGGTGTGACCTCCATCTCACGGAGCAGGGCGTTCATTTCAGTGACTGACAGGACACGCCCGGCCCTGACCGACCCGTGGCAGGCCATCGTCGCCGCCACATGGTCTAGCCGCTCCTTCAGGCTCAGCGCGGAGTCGTAGGCGGCAAGGTCATCGGCGAGGTCATTGACCAGCCCCTGCACATCGCCCGCCCCCAGCATGGCTGGCGTGGCCCTAACGAGCATGGCCGCGGGGCCGAAGCGTTCCAGTTCCAGCCCGAATTCCGACAATTCGGCAATGCGCGCCTCCAGCCGGTCGCAGGCGGGTTCGTCCAGTTCCACCACCTCCGGCAGAAGCAGCGCCTGCGAGGGCACGCCTGCCCCATCCATTGCCCACCGCATCCGCTCCAGCACCAGCCGCTCATGCGCCGCATGCTGGTCGACCAGCACCAGCCCGTCCTCTGCCTCCGCGACAATATAGGTCTTGGCCACCTGCCCACGCGCAACGCCCAGCGGGAAGCTCTGCGCCTTTGGCGGCGCCTGCTCCGCCGTCTCCGCTCGCGCCATCGGCAGCGGCGCCAGGAAGGATGGACGGCGGTCAGCGACGGATTGATAGTTCGGCGCGCGGTCCAGCAGGGTCGCCGCCTGCCCGACCGCATCGAAAATGGGCATCGTCCCAATAGGCGTCGGGGAAACAGGCTCGGCGCGCCATGCTCCCAGTCCCGCCGGGTCCGCCCGCTGCACGGATCGAAAACCGGCATCATCGAGCGCACGGCGAATGCCGCTGACGATCATGCCGCGGATCAACGCGGGTTCACGGAACCGCACTTCGGTCTTGGCCGGATGCACATTCACATCGACCTCGCCGGGCGGCATATCCAGAAACAGCGCGACGACGGGATGCCTGTCCCGCGCCAGCATGTCGGCATAGGCGGCGCGGACGGCGCCGACGAGCAGCCGGTCCCGCACCGGGCGGCCGTTGACGAACAGAAACTGATGGTCGGCCACACCGCGATTATAGGTGGGGAGGCCCGCAACACCCGTCAGCGCAATGCCATCCCGGACAAGATCGATGATGACGTGATTGTCGGCCAGCGCCCGGTCGGTCAGCGCCGCGACTCGGTCCTCACGCCCTTCGTCAGCCTGCACGCCCAGAGCGCGACGGCCATCATGTTCCAGGGAGAAGGCGATGTCGGGCCGCGCCATCGCCAGACGTTTTACGACATCCAGACAGGCGGCATATTCCGATCGCGCGGAACGCAGGAATTTCCGGCGCGCAGGCACACGCGCAAAAAGCTGCTCCACCTTGATCCGCGTGCCGCGCGGGATGGCGGCCGGCCCTTCGGAAAGCAAGGCTCCATTATCGACGACTCGCTGCCATCCTTCGGCCCCATCCGGCCGGCTTTCTATGGACATGCGCGCGACGCTGGCGATGGAGGGCAGCGCTTCGCCGCGGAAACCCAGCGTTGAGACCATTTCTATAGCATCGTTGGGAAGCTTTGATGTGGCGTGCCGTTCCAAGGCAAGGGCCATGTCGGCGCGGCTCATGCCGCACCCATCGTCGCTAACCTCTATCCCGTCCAGCCCGCCATTGGACAGCCGGACAGCGATTCGCCGGGCACCAGCGTCGACGGCGTTTTCAACCAATTCCTTGAGCGCGCTGGCCGGTCTCTCCACCACTTCGCCCGCGGCGATGCGATTGACCAGATGCTCGGGCAGGCGGCGTATTGACATATGTCAGGGACTAGCCCAAGCGAACGCTTTCCGCGACCCGCCGCCCGACAAATATTTCGCCCGTTCAGGCCGTGCTATGCGGAAAACAGATGAATATTGCGCGGTGTCCCTGAGCGCTCCGGGGCCTTCGCACGGGACAGGAAACAGCATGTCGGTCTTCTCGCGTTTGTTCAAATTCTCCTCTCAGGACATGGCCATCGACCTCGGAACCGCCAACACCGTGGTCTATGTGCGCGGACGCGGCATCGTCCTCAACGAACCGTCTGTGGTGGCGGTGGAGACGTTGAACGGCATCAAGCGGGTGAAGGCGGTCGGCGACGACGCCAAGCTGATGATGGGCAAGACGCCCGATTCGATTGAGGCGATCCGGCCGCTGCGCGACGGCGTCATCGCCGACATCGACGTCGCCGAGCAGATGATCAAGCACTTCATCACGAAGGTGCATGGCGGCAAGGCGCGTCCTTGGCGCTTCCCCGAAATCGTGATCTGCGTCCCCTCCGGCTCCACCAGCGTCGAGCGCCGCGCTATCCGCGACGCGGCCAGCAATGCCGGCGCAAGCCAGGTGTTCCTGATCGAGGAGCCGATGGCCGCCGCGATCGGCGCTGACATGCCCGTGACCGAGCCGATCGGTTCGATGGTCGTCGATATCGGCGGCGGCACGACCGAAGTCGCCGTGCTCTCGCTGCGCGGCCTGGCCTACACCACGTCCGTCCGCGTGGGCGGCGACAAGATGGACGAGGCCATCGTCTCCTACGTCCGCCGTCACCACAACCTGCTGATCGGCGAAGCGACGGCCGAGCGGATCAAGAAGCAATATGGCGTGGCGCAGGCGCCCAGCGACGGCGTAGGCGAGACGATCCACATCAAGGGCCGCGACCTCGTAAACGGCGTTCCGAAGGAAATCTCGATCAATCAGGGCCAGATTGCCGACGCGCTGGCCGAACCGATCAGCACCATCGTCGAGGGCGTGCGCATCGCGCTGGAGAATACCGCGCCGGAACTGGCGGCGGATATCGTCGATCAGGGCATCGTGCTCACTGGCGGCGGCGCGCTGCTCAAGGGTCTGGATGACGAACTGCGCGACGAGACCGGCCTGCCTGTCACCGTCGCAGAGGATCCATTGACCTGCGTCGCGATCGGCACCGGCCGCGCGATGGAAGATCCGATGTTCCGGGGCGTGTTGCAGACCGCTTAGGCGTAAAAGGGGATAAAAGATGGCGCGGCCGCCCAGCCGGCGCCCCGGCCAGAACCGGAAGGCGCAATATAGCCTCTTTGCAAGCTATGTCGTTGCCGTCACCGGAGCGCTGGCCGGCCTGCTGCTGATCATCATAGCCATGTTCGACCCGACCGGTTTCGCCGCGATCCGTTCCGCAGGCGCGGAAATCACGCGTCCGGCGTCTTCCGGCCTTAAGGAACTTGTCAGCGGAATCGGCACCGTCGACGAACGGATCGCCGCCTTTTACCGGGCAGGCTCCCAGAATGTGTCCCTGCGCCGCCAGGTGGACATAAACCGCACCCGCCTGATCGAAGCAGCCGCCATTGAGCAGGAGAATGTCCGGCTCAAGAAACTGCTCAAACTGGTGGAGGAGGAAAAGGATGAGGTAGCAACCGCTCGCCTGATCAGTTCTTCGTCGTCCAGCACGCGGCGGCTGGCGCGTCTCAACGCAGGCCGGTCGCAAGGGGCCTATCCCGGCATGCCCGTGCGTGCGCCGGAAGGACTTATCGGCCGCATCTACACGGCCGGTTCAAACACATCCGATGTGCTGCTTCTTACCGACAGCAGCAATGTAGTGCCTGTCCGCCGCTCGACCGACAATATCGCGGGCATATCCACCGGCGCGGATGACGGATCGCTACAGATCAAATCCCTGAGCGCGGGGCGCAACCCGTTCAAGCCCGGCGACATATTGGTCACGTCCGGAACCGGCGGCCTGTACCAGCCGAACATTCCGGTAGCGATCGTGGTGCGGATCGCCGGGGACGACGCCGTTGCGGTGCCGCTTGCCAGCCCCGCGCGCGTCGAGATGGTGATGGTGCAGCGCCCGTTCGAGGAAAGCCTGGCCAGATCGCCGGGCACGAGCAAGCAGCAAAGCGCGGGCCAGCAACGCGCCGCCCCTGTCGCACTTCCTCCAGCGACCGCTCCAAACTCGGCCAATATTGCGCCCGCTACATCGGCGGACAACGCCGCGAGCGTGGCGCAATGATCCCGCAAGGCCCGAAACTCGGCAATCACCCTTCCCGCTTCCGGCTGGAGGGGACGCCGGTGATTACGGTCATGCTTGGTTCCATGGCGACGGCTTTGCCCGTCGTGGTGTCCTCGCCGGTCATGCCGCCGTTCGGTCTGCTGCTGCTGCTGTCGTGGCGACTGTTGCGGCCAGAGCTGTGGCAGGCGTGGATCGCCCTGCCCCTCGGCCTGTTCGATGACGTGATGAGCGGCCAGCCGCTGGGCAGCGCCATGTTCCTGTGGACTATCACCCTGATCGGTATCGATTCCACGGAGCGGCAACTCTATTGGAGGGATTATTGGCAGGACTGGCTTATCGCCGCCGCTGCGATTATCTTCTGCCTTTCAGGGGGTCTCTTGTTCGCGCGCCTTACCGGCGGCGGGGGAACGATGATGCTGATTGCGCCGCAGATTCTGTGGTCCGTACTGCTTTACCCGTTCGTCGCGCGTCAGTGTGCGTGGCTTGATCGCTGGCGCATCATGGCATGAAATTCGGCAAGTCCAGCGGCAAGATCGTTACCCAGGCAAGCCAGTCCTTCTCCTTCACGCGCCGCGCCATGGTTCTGGGCGGCATACAGGGGGGCGTCGGCCTGCTTCTGGCCGGGCGGATGGCCTGGATCAGCGTCGCGGAAAATGAGAAATATCAGCTTCTTTCCGAAAGCAACCGCGTCAACCTGACCCTCATCCCGCCCCGGCGCGGATGGATCGTTGATCGTCACGGCCGCCCGCTCGCCAACAACCGCACCGATTTCCGCGTCGACATCATTCCGGACAGGTTGCGGGACAAGGATGCGACCATCGCCAGCCTCGCGCGGATTCTGGCCATCCAGCCGGATGAGGTGGAGCGCATCCATGAGGATCTGGAAAAGGCCGCCGGTTTCCAGCCGGTGGAGGTCGCCGCCAATCTCGATTACGAACAATATGCCGCCGTAAGCGTCCGCCTGCCCGATTTGCCCGGCGTCGCGCCCGCTCAGGGTTTTTCCCGGCATTATCCGGCCGGGGCCGCCGTCGGCCATCTCATCGGCTATGTCGGTACGGCGTCGGCCAAGGATTATGAGACGCGGCGCGACCCCTTGCTCATCACGCCGGGATTCAAGATCGGCAAAGACGGCCTGGAAAGCAGCCTGGAACGCGAACTGACCGGGAAACCGGGCGCAAAGCGGGTGGAAGTCACCGCTCGCGGGAAGATCGTACGGGAATTGACCACGCGTCCCGACACGCCGGGCAAGACGATCCGCATGACGATCGACGCGGGATTGCAGGAATATGCCGGCCGGCGCCTTGGCACGCAATCTGGGTCAGTGGTGGTCATCGATTGTCACAGCGGGGACCTGCTGGCGATGGCATCAATGCCCAGCTACGATCCGAACAGCTTCTCGGACGGCATTTCCCACGCGGAATGGGATATGTTGTCGCAGGATGACCATGTTCCCCTGCGCAACAAGACGCTCAAGGGCCTCTATCCCCCCGGTTCGACCGTCAAGCCAATGGCTGCCCTGGCCTTTCTGGAGGCTGGCCTGCGCCCGGAGGAAACGGTGAATTGCTCCGGAGCCATCCGCGTCGGCAACGCCCTGTTCCACTGCTGGAGCCGTCGCGGCCATGGCGCCGTCAACATGCATCGGGGGATCGCGCAAAGCTGCGACATCTATTTCTATGTGATGGCGCAACGCATGGGCATGCAGGTGATCGCCGATATGGCCCGGCGGCTGGGCATGGGCCAGAAATTCCCCTTGCCCTATCCCAGTCAAAGCTATGGCACCGTACCCGACCCGGCATGGAAGCTGCGCAAATATCAGCAGGATTGGCAGATTTACGACACGGTAAACGCCACAATCGGGCAAGGCTATATGCTCATTAACCCGACCCAGCTTGCTGTCATGGCCTCGCGCATCGCTTCGGGCAAGGAGTTGATGCCGCAATTGATGTATAAGGCGAACCGCCAGCCTCCCAAGGCTCTGGGCGTGTCGCAGGAGCATCTTTCGGTCATCCACAACGCCATGAGCGCGGTCGTGAACGGTGGCGGCACCGGGGGCGCCGCCCGCCTTCCGGTGCCTGACGTGCTGATGGCGGGCAAGACCGGCACGGCGCAGGTGCGGCGCATCACCATGGCGGAACGCGCAGGCGGCGTGCGGGGCAATGCCTCCCTGCCATTCAAGCTGCGCGACCATGCGCTGTTTCAGGGGTTCGCGCCCTATGACAATCCCCGCTACGCCGTCGGCACGATCATCGAGCATGGCGGCCATGTCAGCCGGATACAGGATGCGCCAATGATATCGGCCGATGTCATCAGCTATTTGTTCGATCCAGCCAAAGCGGTGGAACGGCTGGAAAAATATGAGAAGGACTGGGGCGGTCCTCCGGCCACCCGGCTGGCGGCGCAGATGGCCGAATATCGCCGGGCCAAGGGTCTGGCCGCCGTGCCAGGCGATGCCGCGCCGCCGACGGACGCCAATGCGGCGAATGTCGCGAACGCGGCCGACGATGCTGCCCAGCCCCCTTCCAACGCCGCGCATGACGGGGATGTGCCCGAATGAGCAGCCTGGTCCCCGCCCCCATAGCCAGCCTGCCATGGCGGCTGCTCATCCTGCTCACCTGCATCGCCAGCTTTGGAACGGTGGTGCTCTACAGCGCGGCGGGGGGGAGCCTTACGCCCTGGGCGATAAACCAGGGCGCTCGCTTCTGCATATTCCTGGCCATGGCGCTCACCCTGTCCCGCCTGCCGGTCTCCCTTTTCTCGAAAATCGCGCTTCCCGGCTATGCCTGTGTTCTTGTCGCTCTAGTGCTTGTGGAACTGATCGGCGGCGTTGCCGGCGGCAGTCAGCGGTGGATAAATCTGGGCTTCATGCAATTGCAGCCGTCGGAATTCATGAAGCCGATGATCGTTCTGGCCGTTGCCCAATTTTATGCGCGGCTTCCGGTCGGGGAATTGCGGCGTTGGGCCGCGATATGGCCCGCGCTTACCCTGATCGGCTTTCCCGCCGTTCTGGTGCTTATCCAGCCCGACCTAGGCACATCCACCATGATCGTGGCCGGGGGCGTTACCGTGATGTTTCTTGCCGGCTTGCCGCTACGCCTGTTCATCGGGTCCGGCCTGGCGGTCGCCGCCGCCATCCCGGTCGCCTTCAGCTTCCTGCATGACTATCAGCAGAAACGGGTGCTCATCTTCCTCGATCCCGAAAGCGATCCGCTTGGCGCGGGATATCATATCAGCCAGTCGAAGATCGCCATCGGCTCCGGCGGCATTTTCGGCAAGGGCTTCCTCAACGGCACGCAAAGCCACCTCGACTATCTGCCGGAAGGACATACCGACTTCGTATTCGCAACGATGGCGGAGGAATGGGGATTGGTGGGCGGCATCGCCCTGATCGTGGCGTTCGGGCTGCTGTTCCGCTGGGGCATCAGAGTAGCGCTCAGAACCCAGGACAAATTCTCCCGGCTTGCCGCCGCCGGACTCACCACCACCATATTCTTCTACGTCGCGATCAATACGTTGATGGTCATGGGCCTTGCCCCGGTCGTCGGCATTCCCCTGCCCTTCATGTCCTATGGCGGGTCATCAATGCTCACGGTGATGCTGTGCATTGGCGTCATCATGGCCATAGACCGGGACAAAAAGTCCCCCGGCAGTTGGACCTGATGCGCGGCACCACGAAAAATCGGCCAGCCTTCCGCATTTGATGTTTGCAAAGGCGGAAGATCATGCTAACCGCCGCGCCTCACCGGGAAAACCAGCCCGGCACGCGGCCCTGGCAGCCACGTTGGACGCATAGCTCAGTTGGTAGAGCAGCTGACTCTTAATCAGCGGGTCCTAGGTTCGAGCCCTAGTGCGTCCACCATAATTTCCTAGCAAATACAGTAACTTACACTGCTCAGCGGTTCGGTCTTACACCGTGCTGCGGCGGTCGTGTAAGAGCTATGTAAGAGTGCGGGGTGAATCGCCCCGCTCATAACAGCGCCCCACACCGCTAGGTGCAGGGCGCTGGCAGCGTCAGGCAGGAGAAGAACCCGTCCCCGCTGCTGGACCCGATGTTATGGCTCGGGGGTCGGTGTCCTTAACCCCGGCGCGGTGAGCAAGATGGCACTCCCGCGCTAACTGAACCTGTCCTCGTCGCCTCTGCATCCCTGTGCGCCATCGCACAGGCGCAGGCGCAGAATGTCCTCCGAGAAAAATGGGCGACGGCACTTCATGCACCGCTGCCAGCCAATCTTCCTGACCACGCGGGGCGGGTTGGCGTCGGCGTCCATTACCGCTTCGCGGCGCACGCATCCGTCATATGCCCAGCGCTTGGGGACAATCATGCCCTGCCAGTCCACGCCCTTCTTGGCGGGGAAGCTGAACGTGTCGTGCGGGGCATAGACCTTGGAGGGCGGCGACGATGGCTGCTGATGGTCCCGGTCGCGCCATGCTACCATCCACGCGGGTTCACCGTCAGCCTGCATATGCCTGCCCCCATGTCCCGTCCGTCTCCCAGCGCCGCAGGCACGCCACAAGGTCAACCATGTCGTCGGCAGCCAACGCCCCGCTCTCCACCCCCGGCAGAACCGCCTGCTCAACCCAAGCGTCAAACGAGCCAAACCAGACTGCGATTAGCGACGGCTTGGGCTTCCCTGCATCCTCCAACCGCGCCAACCGCTTCTGCAATGCTCGGACGCCCGCCATTGTGGTTATCGCAGTCCCAGCCGCTCGCGCATGTCAAACGGCACGTCCGGCGCACTGGCACGGACCGGCAGCGGCACAGGCGCAGGTGCAGGTGCGACGGGTTCAGGCTGGTCAATGACCACAGGGGCTGGCACCGGCACCGAGCCGCAACCCATGCCCGCCAGAATGGCACGGATGCGCGGTGCAGCTTCAAAGGCATGGGCGACCCAGTAGTAGGCGATTGCCTGTTCCTCCAACATCGCAGCGAAGTGACGGGGTGCCAGTGCAGCGCGAATCTCCGCCCACTGGTCGCGCTCCATGCGGCGGCGCTCCGCCAGCGATATGTCAGCTTTCATATGTCACCTTGAGTTGGCGCAGGACGTGGAACATGTCGGCGCGGATTTCCGGGTCGTCGCTGTCACGCATGACTTCAGCGGCGGTCGTTACGATCATGCGGCGCAGTTCCCCGCGCTCCTGATGGTCCATGCCAGCGATTGCTTCGCGGTAGGGGTCCCATCGCTTGGTGCGGAAAATGTCGTTGTGGTTGAGCGGCACGACATAGACCGGGCGCGCCATCTGGTCCGCGATAGCCACAGCCCAATCCAAGCATTCCTGATAATGCTTGATTGGCAGATGCCGCAGCTTCCGCGCGCATACCGTTCCGGGCGTGTCGCCTTCACCGAACAGGATCACCTCGACCATTACGTCATCCGGTTCCGGTGCCTCGGTGATGACAGTGTTCCGTTGTGTGGTTATCGTCGTCATGGCCGTCCCCCTACGATGGGATTTTCGGTGTTGCCGTTCGCTCTCGGCCTTTTTGCAAACGACGCCCATTTTGCTGTTTGCGCGTTCACCCTTGCTTCTCCTCAAGGGCGGAGATTCTCGCCTCCAACTCTTCGCTGGCGCGCACGTCCGCGAGCGACTTGATGCTGTCGATGATGAGCCGCCCCACATCGGGCGCGACAGCACCCGCTGCGATGGCATCCAGCACTTGAGCGACCTGCTCACTAATCGGTGCAGTGCTGTCGAACTCGAAGTTGACCTTCTCGGCCTGCGCCTTGACCGAAGGCAGCACCTTGGACAGCACAATGGACGCGGCGTTCGTGTCGCCCTCAAGGGCGCGACCGACCAGCATCGCCACAATATTCCTCATTTCGTCCAAGGCGGCCTGCGTGGCGAGTAGCCGCTTGTCGGGCAGACCAGCGGGTCGCCCCTTCGGGTTGGGCGATGGGCATCCCGGCTTCCATGTGGGGTTGCCCGCACTACGCACCGGCTTTTCCGCAGGGGGCGCAGGCTTCCAGTCACTGCCCCAAGGGGGCTGAATTGCGGTTGTCATCGAACTATCCCGATTTGATTGGATCAAGCGATGAAGGACTTCTCAGCCTTCGCCTTGGCAGCACGAAGCTGCTGGACCTTGGTAGCGGGAGCGCCGACGCCTTTTTCCATTTCCTTGAAAAGTAGCGGTGCGCGTTCCCCGAGCAGTTCAAGTCCAGCCTTCGCCGCTCGCAGTTGCTTGGCGGCACGGGGGTTCGTCTTTTCGTGATACAGGCGGAGCAACATGGTCTGCATTTCCGGGGTGATCCCGCACAGGTAGGCAGGCCCGCCGATGCAGGCTCCGACCGTCCGTTCGTCGCCCGCCTCAATCGCCTTCTGGATGAACCCCATGCGCTGCCCTTCGGGCAGGCTGTGGACATACGAGCGAATCTCGCCCGACATGGCTCCGACGCCGCGCCCCTCAAGGGGTTGGGACAGATCGCGCTCCAGCCCCTCGACCACGCGGGTCAGGTTCGCCGTGGCGCTGTCGAACCGCTTGGCAAGCTGCGTGGTCAGCTTGTCGGCAAGGTCTTGCGTGGCAATGACCTGTTGCGCCTCGTTCCAAGTCGGGTTCGTCTTGGCAGCTTCGCGCGCATCGTGGACGCGCCCGACACCAATATAGGCTTCGGTGAAAGCCGACTGGACACCGGCAAGAATGCTGGCACTATCGTCGTCGTATCCATCAAGCGCTTGCACGGTATCAGGATGAAAAGATGGGGTTACACGGGTGTCGATGTTATCGGACATTTGGGATTTCACTTTCGGATGAAAGATACACTGCCCTTACACGGTAGCTATTCGTGTTGTAGTTCCGCAATATGTTCGCAGCAAAAACAAATAGTTCCATAGTTAATTAGTTCTTGGAACGCCTTACTGCACATTTTAGGCTCGGCGATTTGGGCGCGATGACCACGCTGGCGCGGTGCGCTGTAAGGCACGCTGGGGCGCGGCAGGGGTGCAGCGCCACCCTAGCGAGGGTAAGCACGGTTTCGCGCCCCTAGCCCCCCGGCGCAACCGGCTGTGCTATGCGCCCTGTTTCAACCGCAGCGGGTAATACTGGCCTGCCCGACGCCGCTTCTTACCAAACAGCGATCCCATCATCTTGCCCCAAGCGGTCTCGGTCGCCAATTCCTCTTTCGCCAGCCGCTTGGCAGGGCGGTTCGCGCCATACTTACGGGCATGGCGGAGGTAGCTGTCGTAAAGCAGCGCCGCACGGGTCCACTCACGCGGCTCCCCAGCAGTCTCGGTGCAGCGGCGAACCCAATCATCGAAAGCGTCGGTGCGCAGCACGGCGCTGTATTCCTCAACCTTCTTGCGGGCAGCTTTCAGCTTCTTGAGGTTGGTTGTGCTCGGCTTGGCTGGAGAGGGCGGCAAAGGCTCGTCCCACTCCTCGTCACCCTCAATCCAAGGGGGTGGCGCATCCCATGCAGCGGTGATTATAGCTCGGGCGTTATCGCCTAGACCTTCCAGCGGATCGACCTTCTTCTTTCTCAGTGCTAGCGATCCGGGTTTGGGCTTAGGACGCGGCGGGATGGGAAACTCAATATCGCTCATAGACCGATGTATGGTGTGTATAGTTTAACGAGACGTTTCAGCGGTTCCGAACCATACATACTATACATCATTGCGCTGCCGTTCCGGCTTGCCTTGTGTGCGTCTAGTTGGCAGCATGAGGCATGGCAGGTGAACCGACATTTCTAGGGATCGTGGCTGGCGACTGGTTGCAAGCTGGCGCGACCATATTTGCAGTCGTAGGAACGATCCTCGGGACGCTGCACATTGAGCGCAAGAACCGTGAGGCAGCCAACCAAGAGGATGTCAATCGTGTCACAGAGGTTGTGACCGCCATGCAGGTTGCAGCGGCAGCCATCCGCGCGGGCCTGCCCGAAGATGCAACCAATTATGACCACTACGCCAAATCGCTCTCCATGCAGACAGCTCTCAAGACAGCACTCGATATGTATCACTTCGTTCGTGCTGACACGAAGGTCAAAGACCTCAAGTTATGGCGTGCATTGAAGTCGCTGGACGAAGTGTTGACCACACATGGTAAGACCGTCGAGAATGAACTGCGCATCTTCAACACAGACGGGAACCATACCGCCGTGTTCGACATCAACCGCCAAAAGGTAATGGCCGCTTCGGTGCCAATCGACACCGCAGCGCAGGACGTGCTGGCAGCGACCCCTGATTGACCACACTGGCGCACGCGGGCGCGCATGTAACGAAACCCCGCAAGGTGGGGTAAGTGGGGGCGGTGGGGAAAGTGGGGGTGGAGTGAGTAAAACCAAGCACTTAGCCACCACCCTCCCCAGTTTCCCCAGTTTGCAACCACACCCCCCACTTTCCCCACCTAACTCACTCTTTAGCCGGGACAGCTTGCTTCGGTCGGCACATCCACACGCCGTTGACGTTCTCCTTCTGCATGTGGTCACCGCTATGCTTGTCCCACCAGCTTGCCGAGACGACCTTCTCTTGCAAGGCGACCTGTTTCACCGTGCTGACCGGCAGCCACTCGTGGTTAGGGTAGATCAGGTAGAAGCCCTGAAACCACATGGCGAATTGCGGTTCATACTGGCTCTTCGGTCCGCGTGATTTGCCCACGGTGCTGTTCGGGGTCAGCCCCGCGTCCAGTTCGTCCCACGCCGGGCGCGTGGCGTAGATCGGCTTGCCGTTTCTGTGGTCAACGCCAACCTCGACACGCTCGGTATGGAATTTCCACGCGCCACCGGGATGCTCAGGGAGGTTCATCTTCACCTGCATGAACACCTTGGCGTGCGGATCTGGCTCCTCTTCTTCCGTGCGGGGCTGCTCCATCACGGCGCACAGGCTACGGCAGGTCTGAACAAACGCGCTGGAGCCGAGGACGCGGTGAAGCATGGAACGGTTTGTGTCCTTCGCAAAGTGCGTCACGCAGATAATGGCAATGTTGTAAGTCTGCGCGAGGATCAGCCAAGGTTCCAAGACCGTGCGAAGCTGCCCAGCGTCATTGAGGTCGACCTTCCGCAGCTTCTGCCCCGGCAGGTAGCTGGTCACCGGGTCAATGATGAGCATGGCGAACGGGTTGCCCATATCGCGTGCCTCCGCCAAGCCTTTGCTCACCGCCTCCAAATCGTCCTGCATGGAGAAGGTGTTGCGTTTGCCCTCCTGCATGACGCCCTGAATCTCAACCACGTTCGCAAGGTTGGCACCGCACGCGGTGAGCCTTGGCACCGTCATTTCTTCAATGCTGTCCTCGCTGCCAAGCCACAGCACCCGTTCAGGCTTCCGCCATGCGTTCGGGCAGTCGTATTCACCCGGCCAAGGCGCACCTGTGGTCACTCGCGACGTTAGGTCACCAATGATGGTGGACTTGCCCGCGCCCGTCTCGCCAGCCATCAGCGTGATGTATCCCTTCGGAATCCACCCCGTCCAAACCCATTCAATGGCGTGCATCTGCACCCCGCCGAGCGACCGAAAGACAAGTTCGCGGGGAGCATCGGATGCGTCCGCTGGAATCCCGCGCCGCATTCGCTCCCGCTTTGTCTTTGCCTCTTCGGCGCGCGCATTTTGCTCCGCCAGTTTCACGCGGCTCTGTTCCCACTCAACCTTCTCCTTCCAGTTCAGATGGAAACCAAGTTCAGGGTCGCGCGGCGGAAGTGTCTCATCAACCTTGGTCCAATCAATATGCCCATTGGCATCGACAGGCGGCTTCCAGACCTTGGACAGATCAACCATGACGCGCCTCCCCGCCGGTGGGGGTAGTAAGGGATTTCTGCCCTTCGCCGTCTGCATCCCAACAATTTTTAGCGCTGCACGAAAATTGCCAATAATGTTCGGGGCATGATGTTTGCGACCTATCGCCGCTTTCGGTTACATTGGTGCTGTTCACTTTGATACTCCGGGCGGTGGGGGTGGCACCCTGCCGCCTATTCATGAATGGGGTCATGCGTTGCCGGGGTGGCTGACGGTCGCGGCGCTGGTGCTGGTGAAGGTGCGCGCTGCCTTCCACGCCTCGATCTCGGCGGGGTCGTATGCGACACCGGCCTGCTTGGACTCGCCCAGCTTAATGAAGCGCGGCCCCTTGCCCTTGCACCGCCAGATTTTCAGGGTGACGGGCGAAATGCCCAGCGCGGAGGCAGCGGCGTTGCTGTTCAGAAGTGTGGTCACTCATCGGCTCCATCCGCTGTAACCAAGCGTCAGGGTGAACGCTCCACCATGGAGCCGATAGGATTACTGGATGCCCCAAGTATCTAGGCAGTGCAGTAGCAACAGTATATATAAGTATGCTGGGAAAGTGTTTGATAATCTGCGTAGGTCCGGCAAGTTTTTACTTGCGGCATCTGGCTACACATTGATGTAGGGTGTGTATGGTTTGAAGGTCCGCCCGAAGGGTGCAAAACTATACACACCATACATCACACCCGCGCCGCTTATCGGCAAAGATCGGGCCGACAGATTTTTGTTTCGTAAACCGATCAGGGGGCGATTTGGTGGGGACTGGCTGCGACCGATTTTGCCCGATTGTGCGATTTTGGCTGGCTGGGCCGACCTTCGCTACGGGGCCGCGTGGGGCGCGATCGCCGCGCTGCCGCCCCTAACCCTGCGGCGCGCTACCGTCGCCCCTGTGCGCTCGGCTGTGCGCTCCCCGCCGTGCATCACGCTCGCTTGGGCAGCGCGACCACGTTGCCAGCGGCGGCAATCAACCCCTGCTGCTCAATCCAATCACCGATTTGCTGGACCTCCTTGTGAAGCCATTGCAGGTTCGTCAGGTCGAAATAATTGTTCGATGTGGTGTCGTTCTTGGGCGGTTTGTGGCCGGTGAGCAGATCAGTCTCGAACTTGCCAACTCGGCATTCGCGTATGCAGATGTTGGTGAACGTGCGGCGGAGGTCGTGGAGCGACAGGTGCTGACCGGCTATCTCGCCCACGGTTTCCATCGTGGCACGCGCGTCCATAATCCGCCCGGTCTTGCCCCATGACGGGAACACAAACGGACTTTCCGTGCCGTCCTCCAGCGTGCGGCGCGGGCGGGACTTGAGCAGCGCAACGGCCTGACTGCTGAGCGGGAGCCAGATGGGCTTGCCACGCTTGCGGTTTATCAGATGCCAGCGGCTCTCGGACGGGTTGTGGTCATCAATAACCACGCGGTCCCATGTCAGCGCCGCAGCTTCGTCACGACGCGCGCCGGTCAGCAGAAGGAAGATCGTGAGGTCGATACCAGCAAGCGCATCCCGGCTACGCGGGTCCGCGCGATCTTCTTGTAGCTTGTTCCACACCGCGCCCACCTTCGCCTTGTCGATATAGCGCTCGGTGCGGTCGCCTGTCTCCGCCCAATGATTTTTGAGCGCGGTCACAGGGTTACGCTCAATGACTGGCTCCCCGTCAGCGCGGACGTATTCGTCCATTGCATACCGAAACAGGATGCGGAGCGTGACGAACGCGGCGTTGGCGCTGGCGGGCGCTGCCTTCTTCCCTTCGAGACCCTTTTCAGCAATCTCCCGGTGGCGGTCCTGCACCATATCGCGCGTGATGCTGGCGATGGGCTTGTCCTTCCAAGACGCGAACACCTTCTCGACGTGACGGCGATACTCCGCTGCCGTGCTGGCTTTCAGCTTACCCGGTCGGGCCACATACGATTCCAAAACTTCCTGAAGCGACACTGCCAGAAGTTCGTCCTCTGCCCGCTTCGCAATTTCCGCCTTTTTCACCTCGATGGGGTCGATGCCCATTTTCATCGTGCGAATGTATTCCTCCGCGACCGTTCGCGCCTGATCGACGGTGAACACACCATACTCGCCAATGGTTATGCGCCGCTCTTTGCTCTGCCCCGCGATCATGCGCTGGACAATGAAGCTGGCTGCACCGGAGGCGGTGACGCGCAAACCGAACCCCTTAGTCTCGGTGTCCACATAGATGACCGTGCCGGTGCCAGGTTTCCGCACCCGGTCGATATTCGTTTTGGTGAGCTTCATTTTTGGCATAGCGTGCCTCGTGTAAGAACAGTGTAAGAGCGCTGCATATACTTACGCTAACTTGCACATACCGTCCACGGGCTAATTTCCGTTTAATATCAAGATACTTACATACCTGCGCATACCTCTGCAAACTTGCGCAAACCTCGTAGCAGTCAAACTCTTAATCAGCGGGTCCTAGGTTCGAGCCCTAGTGCGTCCACCAAATTTCCAAATACTTACAGATAGTTAGACTATCTCCGGGATTGGGAATTCCATCCTCTTGAGTGGCTAGGTAGCTCTCTAGGTAGCGCGCTCCTGGAAACAGATTTTCTGAGCGAAAGTGCAAGAGAGCCGTAACGCTGGTTGTTTTCCGGCCCAGATCAAGCTCGCTTTCCAAGGCTGGCACGAATCGGCATTCTCAAAGTCGTCAGGCCTGCGGCTTATATTTGAGTTCCGCGATCCCATCCCTGCGGTACGAGGTGACCAAATGACCAATTCGGGTGCGATGATCGTGATCTGCCCGTCGTGCTCGACTGCAAATCGGGTGCCGAAGGATAAGCTTCTCGCGGGAGGCAAGTGCGGCCGATGCGGATCGCTGCTATTCCTAAAGCAGCCCTTGGTTCTCACCGCAGCCAACTTTGGTGCACACGCTACCAAAAGCGACATTCCGCTGCTCGTTGATTTCTGGGCAACCTGGTGCGGTCCTTGCCAGCAGATGGCTCCCGCCTTCACTGCGGCCGCCGGCCAACTCGAACCCAGAGTGCGTCTAGGAATGCTGGACACGGAAGCCGATCAGGCCGTTGCTGCCCGCTATGGAATCCGCTCGATCCCGACCCTGATCCTATTTTCAAAGGGGCGTGAGGTTGCCCGCCAATCTGGCGCGATGTCAGCTACTGCCATTGTCACCTGGGTGCGGCAGGCCCTTCCTGCATAGAATATGGTGCTAAATGCGGCGTCCGTATGCGAGAAGCTGGCGCTGCCAGCGGCACCGTCTCTGGCATGGGACCGAGACATTATTCAGATGCGCCTTGACGCAAAAGTTCGATAACCCGCGAGAGCTTGTCACGAACTACCTGCGCAGCCTTCGTCAATTCTGGATTATCGATTGCCTGCATTGAGACCACCGGATCAATCGCGGCAACTTCGACCTCGCCGGAGCCGTACTGTTGGACAATGACATTACAGGGCAGCATCAGCCCGACCTTGTCTTCCACCTGCAACGCCTCATGGGCCAGGCCTGGATTGCACGCCCCAAGAATTGTGTAAGGCCGGAAATCGACGTCGATCTTCGACTTGAGTGTCTGCTGGATATCGATCCGGCTGATGACACCAAACCCTTCGGTTTTAAGGGCAGCTTCGGTGCGCGCAATGGCATCATCGAACGGACCCTGAAGCTTGGCGGCCATATAGTACGTCATCTTTGATCCTCTCAAATTCAGCAGTTCGGCCAAATCAGCCTATCACGCCGACTCGCCAGCTGTTTGCGGCAATCAAACCACCGCACGCGCAGTGACTGATTGGCGTTCCATCGAGTGTGCGCTTCACAGCTTCAAGGTGCCAACAAGAACTGCTGTCAAACTGCACCCGAATGCAGTCGTCTGCGTTGTTCATCGTCAGCACCTTGATGCCGTGCGTCATCCCCCGCTGGCCGGTTGAGGCTCCATTGGTCCCACGTCCGTGAGATTTTCTTCGTCCTTTTTCCGATGAACCAGAGCATAGAGCGCTGGAAGAACGAGCAATGTGAGTATCGTCGAGGAAATGATCCCGCCGATCACGACAGTCGCGAGCGGCCGCTGCACTTCGGAACCGGCACCGACGTTCAGCGCCATCGGTACGAAGCCGAGCGATGCCACGAGAGCCGTCATCATCACCGGGCGCAGGCGTGTCAGCGCGCCCTCGCGCACCGCCTCTAGTGCTCCCAGGCCGCGTTCGCGCAGGTCGCGTATGAAGGACAGCATGACGACACCGTTGAGCACCGCAACACCCGACAAGGCGATGAACCCGATCCCGGCGGAGATCGACATCGGGATCCCGCGCAATGCCAGGGCCGCCACCCCGCCAGTCAATGCGAGCGGCACGCCCGAGAAGACGATAGCCGCATCCTTCGTCGATCCGAACAGCGTGAACAGCAGCCCGAAGATCAACAGCAGCACAAGCGGCACGACCACCTGCAGCCGGGTCTTGGCCGACTGGAGCTGTTCGAACGTGCCGCCGTATTCAACGTAGTAGCCGGTCGGCAGTTCGACTTCGGCGCCGACCTTCTCCCGCAGTTCGGTGATGAAGGATCCCAGATCCCGGCCGCGCACGTTGGCGGTGATCACGGCGCGGCGCTTGCCGTTCTCACGGCTGATCTGATTGGGTCCGGCCGAGAGTGAGATGTCAGCCAGTTGTGACAGCGGTACTGTCCCGCCGGCTGCAAGCCGAACGGGCAGATTGCCGAGTGCCGGTAAGTCCGTCCGCAGCGCTTCGGGCAGGCGCACGACGACGGCAAAGCGCCGGTCGCCCTCGAACACCTCGCCCGCCTTGCGGCCGCCAGTTGCCGTGGCCACGGCATCCTGAACCTCGGCCATGCTGATGCCATAGCGTGCGAGCATGTCACGGCGCGGTGTGACCGAGAGCATCGGCAGGCCCGTGACCTGCTCGAGCTTCACATCCTCAGCCCCGGGGATAGACGCCGCCACGTCGTTGATGGCATCGCCGCTCTTTAGCAGCTGCTCGAGGTCGTCGCCGAACAGCTTGATCGCCACATCGGCGCGCACGCCCGCGATCAACTCGTTCATGCGCATCTGCACCGGCTGGGTGAACTCGTAGTTGTTCCCGGGAATCTCCGACACCGCCTTGTTCAGTTCGGCCACAAGCTGGTCACGCGGCTTGCGCGGGTCGGGCCATTCGCTCCTGTCCTTGAGCATGATGAAATTGTCCGCGACCGATGGTGGCATGGGGTCGGTCGCGACATCGGCCGTACCGATCTTCGCAAAGACGCGCTCCACCTCCGGGAACTGCCGGATACGTTTCTCCAGTGACTCCTGCATCTGCACTGCCTGGCCAAGACTGGTGCCCGGAATACGCAGCGCGTGCATCGCGATGTCGCCTTCATCGAGGTTGGGGATGAACTCCGACCCTAACCGTGTTGCTCCCGCAGCGCTGAGGGTGACAAGCAGGACGGCAAAGGCAACAGCGAGCTTCGGCCGAGCCAAGGCCTTGTCGAGGAGCGGCGCGTACCGCTCGCTCATCCAGCGCATGACGCGGTTTTCCTTTTCCTCCACCTTGCCGGTGACGAAGAGGGCAACGGCAGCGGGCACAAGCGTCAGCGAGAGGATCAGCGCCGCCGTCAAGGCCAGCACGACGGTGGTCGCCATGGGATGGAAGGTTTTGCCCTCAATGCCTTCAAGCGCGAAAATCGGCAGATACACCGCGGTAATGATGACGATGCCGAAGATCGAGGGGCGGATGACTTCGGCGCTCGCCTTGGCCACGAGGCCAAACCGCTCGTCGCGATCGAGCAAGCGGCCCATTCGATGCTGGGCTTCGCCCAATCGTCGCAGGCAGTTCTCGACGATGATGACCGCTCCGTCGACGATCAGGCCGAAATCGAGCGCACCCAGGCTCATCAGGTTCGCAGAGGTTCGGGTCGCCAGCATGCCGGTCAGCGTCATGAGCATGGCGATCGGGATCACCGCAGCCGTGATCAGAGCCGCCCGGAAATTGCCGAGCAGCAGGAACAGGACCACAATCACGAGCAATGCCCCCTCGGCGAGGTTCTTCTCGACAGTGGCGATCGTGCGGTCGACCAGTTCGGTACGGTCATAGAGCGGGTGCGCCACCACGCCTGCGGGTAGCGAAGCTGTCGCCTGCTTGAGCTTCTCCGCAGCAGCCTGGGCAACAATCCGGGGGTTTTCGCCAGTCCGCATGAAGATGGTTCCGAGCACGATCTCCTTCGCATTTTCGGTTGCGGCACCTGTGCGCAGTTCGGACCCGATCACAACTTCGGCCACGTCACCGACGCGGATCGGCACGCCGCCGCGCGTCGCAACGAGGATCTGCGAGAGGTCTGCTTCATTGGCCGCCTGCCCGGGAACGCGGATCAGGATCTGCTCGCCGCCGCGCTCGACATAGCCCGCGCCGCGATTGGCGTTGTTGCGTTCCAGTGCCTCGACAAGATCGTTCAGCGACAGATTGAGCGCGGCCAACTGCGCCGGGTTGGGCGTGACATGGTATTGCCGTTCGTAGCCGCCGATGGTGTTCACCTCGGCCACGCCGGGAATGGTGCGCATCTGCGGCCGCACCACCCAATCGGACAGGGTCCTGAGATCGGTTGCCGTCCAGGGACTGCCATCGGGTTTGGTTGCGCCGGGCTTTGGTTCGATCGCGAACATGAAGATTTCGCCGAGCCCGGTGGCGATCGGCCCCATTTCCGGCTCGATCCCGGCCGGCAGTTGCGACCTGACCGCTTGCAGGCGCTCGTTGACCTGCTGGCGGGCGAAATAGGTGTCGGTGCCGTCCTCGAACACCACCGTGACCTGGCTCAGGCCATAGCGCGAGATCGAGCGCGTGTAGGAAAGACCCGGAACGCCGGCGATCGCCGTCTCGATGGGAAATGTGATGCGCTGCTCGGATTCGAGCGGGGAATAGCCTTCGGCCTCCGTGTTGATCTGGACCTGTACGTTAGTGATGTCGGGTACGGCGTCGATGGGCAGCTTGGTCGCGCTCCACACGCCGATGGCAGATAAAAGGGCGACAACCGCGAGGACGAACCAGCGCTGGCGAATGGAAAAGCCGATGATGCGGGCAAGCATGGCGCTATCTCTCCCGCTCAATGATCATGGCTCGCGCCCGACTTCTCGATGTCGGCGCGGATGAGGAAGGAGCCCTTGGCGGCATAAGGCGTGCCCGGCTTGATGCCGCTCAGCACTTCGGTCCACTCGGGCGATGAGCGCCCCAGCTCGAGCATGCGAACTTCGTAGTCCTGGCCGAAATTGGCAAAGACGACCTTGAAGTCGCGGAACGGCTGGATGGCTTCGGTCCGCACGGCCAGTGGCACGGTGACGGCATTCACCACCACCTTGCCGCGCAATGCCATGCCGGCACGGAGCCGCCCCCCCCGATTGGGGACAGAGGTTCGCACCAGCGCCGTTCCGGCCTCGGCATTACCTTCGGGCAAATAGCCCCCGAGCTGGCTGGCCGCGACGGGCGTGCCGTCCATGGCTTCGATTTCTACCCGCATGCCGGGCTGGATCGCCGCCAGATCCTTGGGGAAGATGTTGAAGACGACCGAGGTCTGGGCGGGGTCGGTGATGACATAGAGCGCGCGATCACCGGTCACGTTACCGGGGTTGCCGTTACGCTCGGCGACCACGCCGCTGACGGTCGCATAGACCGGATAGACTTGCAGGCTCTCGCTCGACTCGATGCGCGCCAGCAATTGCCCCCGCTGGACATAGTCGCCCACGGCCTTGGTCACGCTGACGACGCGGCCCGGAAACTGGCCACGGATTTCCGAACGGGCAGATGGGTCGAGTGCGACAGTGCCGAAGAGTTCGCGTGTCTCGCCGATTAACGCCGGACCTGCGGTCAGTATCTCGATGCCGCCCGCCTTGGCCGCCTCTGCCGTGATATGCGTGCGGCCTTCGGGACTGGCGTATTTCCAGACGTGCCGCTTGCCGTTTTCGACCGCGACCACCTCGACGTCGAAGCTGTGGGGTTCCTCGACCACGCCCTGACCGGCAAGGAACTTGCCTTCGGGCTTGAAAGCAAAAGTGTTGACCTCGCCCCCCAGTCGCCGGAGCGTCATGGTCAGCTGCACGGACCCCGGATCGACCGGTTGGCCACCTCGGCTGGCATAGACCCTGAACTGCGGTTCCTGCCCGGTTTCGAACACTGTGACCTCAACGGCAAAATCGCCATCCTTCAGGAGACGCCCGCCGTTGGGGCCTTGCTCGGCTTCGGCCCCCTCCTCGCCATGTTCCGCGGGTGCCGGACCGGAACCACAGGCGGCAAGCGGGAGGGCAAGAGCGAGTGCCGCGATAGCGGCGGTGAAACGGATGTTTTTCATTGTACTTCCTCCCCGGCGACGACGTCGAAGCGTCCGGTCAGCCGGTCGATCTGGGACAGGATGTCGCGGTAGCGGGTCATTGCTTCGACCCACTGCGACTGAACCTCGATGATGGCGTCGGCACCGTCCTGCACATCGCTGAAACGGAAACCGCCGCGATTGTAGCCTTCGCGGACCTGCTGGAGTGTGCGGACCGCCTTGGGATAGACATCCTGCATGATCCCGTCGGCGCGCATCCGGGCGGCATCAGCCTCGGCCCTGAGCGAGGCCAACTGGCGCAGACGGTCAAGGCGGGCCGCTTCGGCCAGCAGTTCGATCCGTTGCCGCTCGGCCTGCGCGCGCTCGATGTTGCCCCGATTGCGGTCGAAACGGCCCAGCGGGATCGAGATCCCGGCCACCAGTGCGACATCGCCCGTCTCGCGCAGATGCCGCACGCCGCCGCTCACCGTGTAATCCTGCACGCCGCGCGTCTGTTCGACCACGACCGCCGCCTGCGCCCGTTCCACCGTGGCAGATGCAAGCGCACTGTCGGCAGCGGCCAACTGGTGCAGGTGATCGTCCGGCTTCTCGATCCCGCGCGGCACCTCGACATCTTCTGCCTTGCCGCCCCAGAACGAGGCCAGCCTCGCGCGGGCGGCATTGCGGCGTGACCGGGCCTCGTCGAGCGCAAGCCGTGCCTGGGCTACGCGAGCTTCGGCGCGGGTTTCGACGAAGAGCGGATCCTTGTAGCCGCGTACCCGGCGCAGCGCTTCGGTCTGCATGGCGCGCTCGGTTTCGAGGCGTCGTTCGGCAAGCCAGACAACTTCTTCGGCGAACTGCAGGTCGATGAATGTGCGTTGCACTGCTTCGGCGAGGTCGAGCCGGGTGAGGCGCGCCGAAGCCTCCGCGACACCGATGTCACGTTCGGCATAGGCGATCCGCGCATCGCGCTTGCCCCCGCGTTCGATGGTCTGGGCATAAGTGACGGTCGTCTCGGCCTGCCGATAGACGTCATAGGCGCCGGTGCCGGCGATGTTTTCGGCTTCGACTGACAGGACGGGATTGGGACGAACATCGGCCTGGCTGCGCCCCGCCCTTGCAGACCGGATGCCTGCCTCCTGGGCCTGGATCGCGGGCGATGCCGCAATGGCGCGGCGGACGGCCTCGTCCAGACTTACGGGTTCCGCACTTGCCGCTATGGGCAAGGCCAGCGCCAAGCCGGCCAATAGGCCGGCGCGCAATGTCAAAGTCATGGGAACACTCCTGAAACGCTTTCAGTTTGCTCGCGCGTGTCTTCGACACGCGGGGCATTCAGGGCACGTCGGGAAAGCCAGCCAATCAGGGAAACCTCGGCACCCCCGACCGGCAAATCACTCATTCGAATGGTTGAAGCCATCAACAATCGGGATGCCATCTTATGCACCGCCGGCATGATGTTCGGTGTCTACAGTCGATCCCGGGCAGACTGTCATGGATATCGGGGTGCTGTCGGGCACCCGTTCATGGTCAACGTGCGAGATTTGGACACTATCGATTGTAGAGGCGGCAATCTGCACCGAACTTGTGAAACGCCACTGCCCCCGGGAACGATATCGGTACTTCTTCCAGTCGCTTTCCTGACAGGCGACCTGCTGGCCTTGCCTCATGAACGCGATGTGAAGATGGCCGCGGCTTCGGGCGAACCAGCGCTTTTGGCGAACGTAGCCACTGACAATCGTGTGGTCGCCTTCAGCCTTTACTTTGACCCAAAGCACATAGACCGATGAATTCGGGTCAATCTGAATGGGGATATCAACACGGGCCGGGCGCGCATCGACGGGGGTAGCGGCCATGAGCGCCGCAGGCGCAATTGCGCCCATAAGCAAGTATCGCATGTGGAAATAATCCTGAAAATACCAGATTCAACGCCGGGCTGCCCGGCGCGCGCAAAGCTGGGATCTCAGGCTGCTGGGGGCTCGGTTGGCGGAGTTGGCATCAGCGAGGCGAGCGCCGCAGCCTTGCTCGGCCAGAGCAACTCTTTGTTTGCGAAGGCCAGCATCGCGCCGTCGCTGCCATCAAATACCGTCGTCATGGGGCAATGGTGATGATGATAGAGTTCCTGCGAGGGATCCGAGGAAGAATCGTCGGAGAAATCTTCGTGGGCGTCAGCATGGTGCGCATCAGCCACAAGAACTGTGGCCTGACCGTGGTCGTCATGGGCAGCGGCAGGCGCATGAAAACCGGCGCAAAGCACCGAGAACAGAATCAGGAACTGGAGAACAATGCCCCTCATCGTTTCCACCTAGCAGAGCAATACAGCAGCAGCAAACGCATCACTTGCACTGTTCCTGGCCCAGAACATGACGAAGCTCCTCTGGGATCGACATGGGCACGAAGGCGCTGACCGATGCTCGACCAGTGTTCCCCAGAGGAATGCGGCCCAGCAGCGCGCCGAGGGGTGCAAGCATCAGACGCAGAACTTGTCCGCGCGCTTCGCGCCATTCGCGCCGGGAAATGGCAAAGATGAGCATGACGGCATGGGCATGGAGGTGGAGCCGCAGGATCTGCTGAGAAAGGATATGCGCGCGTTCCAGATAGTGCCAGGCATCGGCCGCGTCCTGGCCAGCCCTCGCTTGCCGGAAAGCACCGATCTCCGCCCAATATGCGGTTTCGAGCTGCTTCATACCGGAACCCCTCTTGCCGCAAGTTCATATCGAGCCTGCCGAACCACCTGCCATCCACCTTGAAGCCCGAGAAGCGCCATGATGAGCGCGACGACGAGGTCGGGGAGGCCGCTGCCCGTCCACAGCACCACGAAGCCCGCGCCAATCACCAGCAGGTTGTTGATCGCATCGTTGCGCGAGCAGACCCAGACTGATCGCATGTTGGCGTCACCCGACCGGAAACGATAGAGCAGGAGCGCCACCGAGATGTTCGTCACCAGCGCGAAAGCGCCGATGCCTGTCATCGCCCAAGGATCGGGCTGGGTTCCAGCAACAAGGCCCCAGACCGCCGAGACCATCACCCCGAGTGCAAAGGCCAGAATGGTCAGCCCTTTGACCAGCGCGGTCCGCGCCCGCCAGACAAGCGCCATTCCGGCGACGCCAAGGCTGATCGCGTAGTTTGCGGCATCGCCCAGAAAATCGAGCGCGTCAGCCTGTAGCGAGCGGGATCCCGATGCGGCACCCGCGATGATCTCGACGAAAAACATCACGGCATTGACGACGAGCGCGATCCACAACGCCCTGCGCCACGCAGGATCATTGCGCGCGGTGTCGTCACTGCAGGAACTGGCGCAGCAACTGTCCGCCATGGCCGAAACTCCTTGGTTCGTTCGAGTCGGCCCTCTATATGCACCCTGTAGCAACTACAGGGTCAAGCGATGAAAATCGGCGAACTGTCCAGGGCGACCGGCACCAACATCGAGACGATCCGCTATTACGAGCGGATCGGTTTGTTGCCCGAACCGGCCCGGACTGCGGGCAATTATCGCTCCTATGGCGAAGCGCATCGCACGCGGCTCGCTTTCGTCCGTCATTCACGCGAGTTGGGCTTCACCATCGAGGAAGTGCGCTCGCTGCTCGATCTGGCCGACCATCCCGAGCGCGAGTGCTGCGAGGCCGACCGGATCGCCACCCGGCATCTGGCGCAGGTCGAAGAGAAGATCGGCCAACTCGTTACCCTGCGCGACGAACTATCGCGCATTATCGGTCGCTGCCGGGGCGGACTTGCCGCCGATTGTCGCGTGATCGAGGCGCTGGGGGATCACACCATGTGCAACGGAGACCACGAATGATCTATCTGGTCGTCAAAACCGCTATCTCGGCGATCATCATTGTTGTGGTTTCCGAAGTCGCCCGCCGGAGCGCTGGACTTGGCGCATTGCTGGCATCGCTCCCGCTTGTCGCCGTGCTCAGCATGATCTGGCTCTGGCGCGACACTGGCGACGCAGCGCGTACGGCCAGCTATTCGCAAGCCACGTTCTGGTACGTTCTTCCGAGCCTGCCGATCTTCCTGCTGATCCCGGTTCTGCTCAAGCGCGGCTTCGCGTTCTGGCCCGCACTCGCGGCCGGCTGCGCTCTCACCATCGTCCTGTACGTCGGCATGGCGGCGCTACTCGCTCGTTGGGATGTTCGGCTGTGAAAGCGCCTCTCCGAATTGCGTGGTACGTCCGAGCGGGCTGGCTTGGGCGAAGGACGACTGCAGGCGCGGCCTTCATCGCGATCAAGGCGAAAACGCCCCCGCTCCAAACGTAACACAACTCGCGGAAGCATCTTGCCCCGCTCTCATTCGATTTGCCCGGATGTGCTCCGGGTTTCGCGGGAGCGGAGATTAAGACGCTCGCTTTTAATGCGACGACTAATGCTGTGCGTATACGCTGGTGCGCGCGGCCCCGAAGGCAATGACGTTATACCGTTGCGCGCGAACACCCGGCACCTCCATGCCCGGCGATCCGATGGGCATTCCCGCAACTGCAAGCCCACGAACACCTTTCGGGCGGCTCGCCAGTACGCGGCGCATGTCCGCAATAGGAACGTGTCCCTCGAAGGCGATCCCGTCCACGATCGCGGTGTGGCATGACACCAGGTTTGCGGGAAGACCCACCTGCCGCTGGAACGCGGTACGGTTCGCGTCATCGACGATTCGCACATTTCTGCCGAAGGCCTGCCGAACCCGCGCAGCCCATTGTTCGCAGCAGCCACACCCCGGATCGCGATGCATCAGGATGTCGCCTGCCGCTAGCGCGGGGGTCGAAAACAGCGCCAGTGCCAAAACGAGCTTTCGCATATGTGATCTCCTTATCCGCGGGTGGCCGCTGAACCGCTCCGGTGTAAACTAAGGTCCAGTCCGCATTTGCCAGTACTCACATGGCAATACGCGGAGGGTAGCGGACCACCCTCCGCGCACCATTGCTTACTTGTGATCCATGCCGCTCATGTCGTGACCAGCATGCTCACCAGCCTGCTCGCCATGCTCCTTGCAGCAGGCCATTTGGCCGAGCTCGTCCTTCTTGCAGCAACAGCACGACTTCTCTGGCGTCGGTCCAGGCTCGGCTGCAAACGCGGCTGTAGAAAGCGAGAGCACCAGGGCGCCCAGAAGATACTTGGATTTCATGTGTATTCTCCAGATAAGATTGAAACGGATCGGGAAACCGGCTGGCGCGGGGGCGGTGTCGGTGGCTCGGACTTCAATCCGGACAGGCTTTGGGGCGCCCGGATCTCCGGGCCGATCCAGTCCCATCGTATGGCATTCAGATTGGTGCCGATGGCAGGCGCAGCAAAGAGGCACGCATGACAGACCCGCGCCACGTCCGGTGCGCCATGATGATGTGAGCGGTCGCCGCTTCCCGGCATGTCGCCGCATTCCATGTTAGCAGTCTGCATCGAAGCCGCTGCCGGGGCGGCACAAAGCGGTCCTGCGCCGAACGCCAATGCTAGCGCAACAATGAGAGCGACGACCGATTTCATAGCATCAAGTCCTGCTCCCTTGCGACCCGTCGGTCCAGCCAAAGTCTTTGTGCATTGCCATCAGAATCAGAACCAGACCCTGACGCCAGCGACAAAACTGACCGCATCTGGATCTTCTCCTGCGAGCCGTGCCAAACGCGCGGTGTCACCCGCCTTCCGGCTCCATTCCACGCCAACATAGGGCGCGAGCTCGCGTCGGATCTCATAGCGCAAGCGCGCACCCAGTTCGAAGTCGGTGAGTCCCGATCCCACCCCGATCACGGGCATGTCCTGAGCGGAGAAATTAAGTTCCGCTCGAGGCTGGAAGATCAGGCGCTGGGTGATCCGCTCATCGTAGCTTCCCTCAAGGCGAGCCCGGATGTCACCCTTGTCGGAGAGGAACATCTGCCCCGTCAAATGGAACCAGTAAGGCGCGATTCCCTCTACCCCGAGCACGGCATAAGTCCGCGAGGGATTGGGCACTATATCGTGCCGCAAGCCGACATGGGCATTCCAGAACGGCGAGATGGCACGTGAATAGAGTGCCTGGATTTCCAGATCCTCGATCGGCTCGCCGAATGCGCCCTCGCCCTCTGTTTTGATCAGGAGGCGCTCGACGTCACCGCCGAACCAGGCCTCGCCTGCCCAACGATAACCGTCCCTACCCTTGCGCGCCTGGAATTCGGCGAGATCGAAGAGCACCATCGACCCGCTGAAGGCTCCATTCTCTCGCCGTAAAGCTTCGCGCGCGCGCGCCATCTCAGCGGGATCGAACACGGTATCCGCGGCATGGTCGCCTGGCGGCGCAGGGGCGGGAGCAGTTCCGATAGCCGGATCACCCTCGGACATGCCCGTCATGGCATTCATATCATGGCCGGAGTGATCGATGGCTTCAGGCCGTGGCGGACCGGCTGGCTTAGGCTCGGCAGCGTGTCCGGCATGGGGATCGACTGCGACAGGCGCGGGAACTGCAGCTTCGGGCTGACTATGGCCGGAATGGTCCATTGCAGCCGGCGCTACCTCGCCTCGAGCAACTGTGCCGGGCGCATCCTTCATTTCCATGCCTGGCATGGAGGATTGGGCCACCGCAAAGCCGGGCGTTGCCAACAAGACAGCAGCGCTGATGAGAAGGGTCGCCTTCATGCCGCGTCCTCCTCATGGCGCACGGTCACGACCCGGAACATCCCCGACATCATATGCAGCAGCATGTGACAGTGGAATGCCCAGTCGCCGAGCTCATCGGCAGTCAGATCGAACGAGACCCTGCCGCCGGGCAGGACGTTGACCGTGTGTTTCAGCGGATGATGGCCGGGACTCCCAGTAACCAGTTCGAAGAAGTGTCCGTGCAAGTGAATCGGATGGGGCATCATGGTGTCGTTAATGAGATTGATGCGCACCCGCTCCATGTGGCGGAACGGGATTGGCTCCGTATTTTCGCTGAACTTCTCGCCGTCGAAGGACCACATGTAGCGCTCCATGTTGGCGGTCAGGTGCAGATCGATCTCGCGTGACGGCGTGCGCTTGTCTGGATTGGGCGCGAGCGATTTGAGGTCGCGGTAGGTCAGCACCCGGTGCCCGACCTTCTCAAGACCGGTCGGACGTTCGCCCGTGCGGTCCATGGGCATTGGCGAAAGCGTCGCAACGCCTGGTCCCATTTTGACCTGCGGCGCGACCGCGGGATCGCGCATCTTCATCGAGCCGTGATCCATCCCGGGCATGGCGTGGCCCATGGCTGCGTGATCAGCTGTACTCGCATCGGCACCGGGTGCAGCCATATCGCCCATGCCCATGTCCTTCATGGTGAGCAGCGGACGTTCGCGGATTGGCGGAATCGGCGCGACCATGCCGAGGCGCGGAGCAAGCGTCGCGCGCACCTGACCGGAGCGATCGATGGCCTCGGCAATGAAGCCATAGGCCTCGTCGGCCCTGGGTTCGACGATCACGTCATAGGTCTCCGCGATGCCGATCTGGAATTCGTCGGTCTCGACCGGCTGCACGTTTTGCCCATCTGCGGCGACCACCGTCATCGCGAGACCCGGAATCCGGACATTGAAATTCGTCATAGCGGCTGCATTGATGATGCGCAGGCGCACCCGCTCGCCAGGTGCGAACAGTCCGGTCCAGTTCGCGGCACTGTCATGGCCGTTGACCATGAAATGATAGGTTGCGCCGGTGACGTCGGAAATGTCGGTCGGGTCCATCCGCATCCCGGCCCATATGCGGCGTTCGGAGGCCGACTGGTCCTTGCCCGCGAGCAGGCCTGAAAGGGTCTGCTTCTGCATGTTGAAGTAGCCAGGCTGCGCCTTCAGCTTCCGCAGCTGGGTATGCGGATGCATGAAGCTCCAGTCGGCGAGCATGATTACATGTTCACGGTCATAGGCGACCGGATCGGGCGCGGCGGGATCGATGACGATCGCGCCATACATGCCCATCGCTTCCTGCATGCCGGAGTGGCTGTGATACCAATAGGTGCCAGACTGCTTGACGGGGAACTCGTACACGAAGGTCTGGCCGACCTTGATCCCCGGAAAGCTCACCCCCGGCACGCCGTCCATCTGGAAGGGCACGAGCAGCCCGTGCCAATGAATTGAGGTTTCCTCGTTCAGCGTGTTGTTCACCGCGAGGCGAACCTTCTGGCCCTCCTTTAACCGGATGACCGGGCCCGGTGTCGCACCGTTGATGCCGATGGCATGCCCATCACGTCCGCCGACCCGGAGCGAGGCATGACCGATGGATAGTGCGATTTGCTCCCCGGACACCACGGACATCGGGCCTGCGAGGCCAGGAGTTCCACTGCGCGCCCACGCGGGGAGCGCTGCCGAAAGCGCGAGGCCCCCGCCCCCCAAAGCAGCCGAACGAATGAGGGTACGGCGATCGAGCGCAAAAGAATGCATGAGTGGTATCCGGTAAGATTGACGGCTTCATCGTCCTTTACGCAGCCGCTTTCCCTAGCCCTCAGATCTGGTCGCCAATCATCGCCTTTAATTTCGCCCTGGCCCGGTAGAGGCGGGTCTCGACCGTCTTCTCGCTGACACCGAGCACCTCGGCAGCTTCGGCCTGGCCGAGGCCATCGATCGTGCGGAGGACCAGGGCCTCGCGCAGACGGGATGGCAAGCGGGATATGGCAGTGGTCACGCGCGCCAGCTCGGCCCGGTCTGCCGCTTGCACATCGGCGGGAATGGCATCGTCTGAAACATCGAAAGCCATCTCGAGCGGCACTGCGCGCGTGAAGAAGGCGCGCACCTTGCGCCTTCGTCCCCAGTCCCGGCACTTGTTGAGCGCAATGTGCTTGAGCCATGCCAGAAACGGTCGCCCATGGTCGTAACGCCCAAGGGCCGAGAACGCGGCAATGAAGGTTTCCTGGGTGACGTCGATGGCCTCGTGCGGATCGCCGACTGACGCTCGCACCAAGCGAAACACAGCGTCACGGTGGCGCGCCAGCAATTCGCGATAAGCGTCCTGCCGGCCCGCGAGCGCCAGAGCCGCGAGCTCGCCGTCGCTCCCCTCGGACAGCGGAAGGCTCACCGCACTTCTGGGGTAAGGGCTCTGGTAACCGACCTGTCGAATTTGGCCGCCTGATCAGGCCTCAGGACGGCGCGCATGGCAAAGAGATGCTCAAGCGTTTCCTTCTGCATTTCACCCATGACCTTGTGGGTGTGGTCGATGGCGGTGGTGACTTGCGGACCATAGCCGTGCTCCAATTCCATCGCTTCGGCCAGATGGGCATTGGCGGCCCGCATCTCGAGTTCGAGCGCCTTGCGGCGTGTGGCAAAACGCTGCTCGATTGCCTCGATCTTTGCTTCCTGTGCGGCATCGAGTTCGAGCTCGCTGTGCAGCAAGGCGTGGAGTTCGGTCTCGCTCTGCCTTTCCGGTGCGAACAGGACGCGGCCAGCATAAGTGCCGCCCAGCGCCGCTGCAAATGCGACAAGCGCGATCAGGATCAGCCGCGTGGTCCAATTCACGGGTGGACATCCAGCAAGGTCGAAGGTGCGAGGGGATTGTCAGGCGCAAAGGGAGAGATGGGCTGAGCCGTGGCGGGTTCGCTGCCCGCTAGTCCGCCACCGGCTACGCCGACCACCAGCGCCAGGGCTGCGGCAAAACCCATCAGCCGCGACCCAGCCGCAGCCTCACGGCGGCTCGCAGCCAGTCCGGCAAGCACAGCATCGTCGATAGTCGCCAGCCCCGAAGGAGCCGGAAGTGTGCCCAGGCGGCGGAGCGCCTGATCAAGGTCGGACATGGTGGGTCTCCCGAGGTCTTGTGATCCTATACGCAGCCATATCCCCGATCCCTCAGAAAAATTGAACCAGCCCAATTTGAGGGATGCTGTTCCGGGCCGCGTATCTCAACCTGATAGCCATTTCCAAGGAGATAACTGATGCGTTTGCCCAGCCTTGCCTTTGCCGTTGCGACTCTGGGGCTCATCGTGCCGCAGGTTGCCAGCGCGCATACGCAACTCGTGTCTTCGACCCCGACAGCCAATGCCACGGTCGCAGCGCCGACAAAGGTCGAACTGCGCTTCAATGAGGCCGTGATCGGCGCAACGGCAAGGGCCGAGATCGCAATGACCGGAATGCCGGGTATGGCAAACCATGCGCCGATGCCGATCACGGGTTTCACCGCCCGGCTCGGCAATGACAGGAAATCGATGACTTTGCTGCTCCGTCGGCCGCTGGCCAGCGGGACTTACCGCGTGACCTGGAGCGCGGCCGGAGCCGACACACATCGCATGGGCGGCAACTTCAGCTTCACCGTGCGCTGAAGACATGGACAACCTGCCTGTCATCGCCATCCGGTTCGCGCTTTACGCCGATCTGATGGTGCTGGCAGGTGTGACGGCCTTCACGCTTTACGCGCTGAAACCCGAGGAGCGAGGCACTGCCTTGCTGCCGCTGGCCAAACCTGCCCTCATCCTTTCGCTGCTCGGACTGCTGCTGTCTGGCGCCGGCATGATTGCGCTTGTCGCAGCCATGATGGGGACAAGCCTCTGGGCAGCCGATGCCTCGGTCATCGGGGAAATCGTCACACAGAGCGCCATTGGCAGCGCCTGGGTCGTGCGTATGGTGGCAGTTGCAATTGCCTTGGTTGCCGCCCTCGCGCTTGGCCGAAGCCCACACCTTGCAAGATACTGGCTGCTTGCTTCGACGGCGGTGGCTATCGCCACGCTGGTCTGGACGGGCCATGCCGGCGCAACCGAAGGGTGGACCGGAACTCTCCACCGGCTGAGCGACATCGTCCACATGCTGGCGGCGGCTGTTTGGATCGGCGGAATTGCCGCGTTCGCCTGGCTGCTCTTTCAGCCAATGGCGCACCAATCCGATGCGCAGATCAGGATAGCGCATCGGGCTCTTGAACAATTTTCGCGGGTTGGGACGCTTGCGGTCGGGTTGATCGTTCTCACGGGCCTCATCAACAGCCTGAGCCTGATGGGCTTGCCTCATCCGGACACCTTGTTCGCTTCGCGCTACGGAAAACTCCTGCTCATCAAGCTCGGACTGTTCGCTGCCATGCTGGTGTTGGCGAGTGCCAACTGTTGGCGCCTAACGCCCACACTAGGTGCAGCAATCGAACAAGACGACCTCGCCCACGCGTTACGCGGTCTTCGGCAAAGCCTGGTTCTGGAGTCGTCTGCTGCCCTTACGATCCTCGCCTTGGTGGCCTGGCTGGGTACGCTGGAGCTTGCCATCGCGAAAGGATGAATTACTGCTTGACCCTGACATGATGTCAGGGTTGATGAAGCTGGCGACCAGAGGAGCATGAGGCATGACCGAGTCGCAACACAACCACGCGCATTGCGCCCATTCCGGACCGGAAACCCCGGGAACGGCTATCGACCCCGTTTGCGGAATGAGCGTCGACCCGGCGACCACGCCGCATGTCACGACCCACGGCGGCGTCCATCACTACTTTTGCAGCGCTGCCTGTCTAACCAAGTTCAGGGCTGATCCAGAGCGCTATATGAGCGATGCGCCGCGCCCGACAGAACCGGTGCCAGAAGGCGCGATCTGGACCTGCCCGATGCATCCGGAGGTCCAGCAGTCCGGGCCGGGAAGCTGCCCGATCTGCGGCATGGCCTTGGAACCGATGACGCCGACGCTCAACGATGGACCGTCGCCCGAATATGCCGACATGAAGCGGCGCTTTGTAATCGGCCTCATCCTCGCTTTGCCGGTGGTTGCACTCGAAATGGGCGGGCATCTGACTGGACTGCGCCATTATCTGGATGGAAACATCGCCAACCTGATCCAGATGGTTCTGGCGACGCCGGTGGTCCTGTGGGCGGGTTGGCCATTTTTCGAACGCGGCTGGGCCTCGGTGAAAAGCGGTCACCTCAACATGTTCACCCTGATCGCAATGGGAACGGGCGTCGCCTGGATCTACAGCATGGCGGCGACGCTCGCGCCCGGCATTTTCCCGGCCGCGTTTCGCGCAATAGACGGCTCAGTCGCGGTCTATTTCGAGGCAGCGGCGGTCATTACCGTGCTGGTCTTGCTTGGCCAACTGCTTGAACTGCGTGCCCGGGAAACAACCAGCGGTGCGATCCGCGCATTGCTCGACCTTTCGCCCAAGCTCGCCCGCCGGGTTCGTCCCGATGGTAGTGACGAGGAGATCACACTCGACCAGGTTCTGGTCGGCGACACGCTACGCGTTCGCCCTGGCGAGAAAGTTCCGGTTGATGGCGTGGTGCTGGAGGGCCGCGGCACCGTCGATGAATCGATGGTGACTGGCGAGTCCATGCCGGTGACCAAGGAGGCATCGTCGAAGCTGATCGGTGGCACGATAAACCAGACCGGCGGCCTCGTGATGCGCGCCGAGAAGATCGGGCGCGATACCATGCTGGCGCGCATCGTCCAGATGGTAGCAGAAGCCCAGCGCAGTCGTGCGCCGATCCAGCGGCTTGCCGACACCGTGTCGGGCTGGTTCGTGCCGGCGGTGATCGCGGTCTCAGCGATCGCGTTCGTCGTCTGGTCCCTGGTCGGCCCATCGCCGGCAATGGGCTATGGCCTGATTGCCGCGGTGGCCGTGCTGATCATCGCCTGCCCCTGTGCGCTTGGCCTCGCAACCCCGATGTCGATCATGGTGGGGGTCGGACGCGGTGCCCAGGCCGGTATTCTCATCAAGAATGCCGAGGCGCTCGAACGCATGGAGAAGGTCGATACGCTTGTCGTGGACAAGACCGGCACGCTTACGGAAGGCAAGCCTGCGGTGGTCGCCATTGAGACGGCCGAGGGGTTCGACAGCCGCGAGGTGTTGCGCCTTGCCGCCAGCCTCGAACGCAGCAGCGAGCATCCGCTGGCTCTCGCCATTGTCAGGGATGCCGAAGCCAAAGGACTGGCAATCAGCGAACCGGGCGACGTCGATCAGCCAGTCGGCAAAGGCATCACCGGAATCGTCGATGGACATCGGCTTGTTGCTGGCAATGCCCGCTTTCTTGAGGAGCAAGGGATCTCGACTGCCCAACTGGCGCAACGTGCCGACGCCCTGCGCGCTGACGGGGCGACCGCAATTTTCCTTGGCATCGATGGCCGTGTTGCGGGTGCTATCGGCATTGCCGATCCGGTTAAGCAGACTACGCCTGGCGCGCTCAAGGCACTGGCCGAAGCGGGCATCCATGTCATCATGTTGACCGGAGACAACCGCGTCACGGCAGACGCCATCGCCCGGCGCCTTGGTATCGACGACATCGAAGCCGATGTCCTGCCCGACCAGAAGAGCGCGATCGTGAAGCGCTTGAGGGACGAAGGCAGGATCGTGGCGATGGCAGGCGACGGTGTGAACGACGCCCCTGCGCTTGCCGCTGCCGATGTCGGCATCGCCATGGGCACCGGCACAGACGTTGCGATTGAAAGCGCAGGGATCACCCTGCTCAAGGGCGATTTGACGGGGATAGCGCGTGCCCGGCACCTCAGTCATGCAACCATGACCAACATCCGGCAGAACCTGTTCTTCGCCTTTGCCTACAACGTCGCTGGTATCCCGGTGGCTGCAGGCGCGCTCTACCCACTGTTCGGCATCATGCTTTCACCGATCATCGCAGCGGCGGCAATGGCGCTTTCCTCGGTCAGCGTCATCGGTAATTCGCTGCGTCTCAGGAGGATTGCGCTATGAGCCTTTCCAGCAAGCGCGCGTGGTTGCTGGCCGCGGCATCGGGCGCGCTGATCGCCGCTTTCCTGCTCTATCCGGAACACCGGCAGCACTTCTTCGGGCTGATCCCTTACGCATTCCTGTTCGCCTGCCCGCTGCTGCACTTCTTCCATGGCGGCCACCACCAAGGACGCTACCCGAAGTTCGGCGAACAGCGGCCATGAACATCGGACAGGCATCGAAGACCACTGGCGTGTCGGAGCGGATGATCCGGCACTATGAGCGCGTAGGGTTGATGCCGCCCCCTGACCGACGCGACAATGGTTACAGGGATTATTCGCCGCAATCGATCGAGCGCCTGCGCTTCATTGCCAACGCCCGCGGCCTTGGCTTCTCGCTTGAGGAGATCACCACTCTCCTCGGCCTATGGGACAACCGCGAGCGGACGAGCAGTGAAGTGAAGGCCGTTGCCCTGGCACATGCCGATGACCTTGGTCGCAAGGCCGCAGCACTTGAAGCCATGCGGCGCGCCTTGCTGGAACTGGCCGAAGGGTGCAGCGGCGACAGCAGACCCGATTGTCCGATCCTCGACGGGATCGCAGTCAGTTGACCAGATCCTCTGGACACCTGCACATCGATGCGGTCGCTCGCGAACACATCCGGACGGAAAGATTGCTCTTAATCAGCGGGTCCTTGGTTCGAGCCCAAGTGCGTCCACCATTTTCACCCACATTTTCAATTAGATAGTACTCTCGCCGCAAGGCGGGCGCCTGTTAGCTTTGCGCGCTAGGTAGCTCTCTAGGTAGCAGCAAAAATTACGCGCATTGTCTGCCGGGCGTACGCTTATGCGATAGCTTGTCGGATAACCTTGGCGTGGGGACGCCAATGGGATCATGCGGGCGGTAGTGGAGGAGGGATCTATCTAGCTCACGTACTTATCTGATTATATGTCATTTTATTGTTTGAATCTCGAAAAATACCCCCAACGGTACCCCTTATTTTCATTGCGATGAAGCGCCTCAAAATGAAGGCGAATTGAGCATCTGAGCCTGTCTTTTGCCGAAAATTACCCTCCGCCGACGGGTAAGTCTCTGATTTAAGTCATCGACGCTTTTGCAAGTCGACAAGATGATCGAAATTGCAGAAATCTCGCTCTTGGCGGAGAACCTGTTCCTGAAGCTCGTCGAGTAGTATCGCGACGATCTGCTCCCATACAACTAGGTCGATACAAACGCCGGGCAAACCGTGTTCGAAATGAGCAACATCGCCAGCGCGGCTTCATCTGACGTGACCCCCTGATTTTCCTCCACGAGCGATTAGAGTCTGGCCTTGAAGGAAGGACAGACAATGAAGCGAACGAGGTTTTCAGAAGAGCAGATTATCGGGGTTCTGAAGGAAGCGGAGGCGGGTGCGAAGACCGCCGACCTTGCCCGGCGACATGGAGTGTCGGAAGCGACGATCTACAACTGGAAGTCGAAGTATGGGGGGCTGGAGGTGTCCGAGGCCCGGCGGCTGAAGGAGCTAGAGAGCGAGAACGCGAAGCTCAAGCGGCTGCTGGCCGATGCGATGCTCGACCAGGCCGCATTGAAGGATCTCTTGGCAAAAAAGTTCTGACGCCCGCCGCGCAGCGGGAAGCTGTGGCTCATCTCCAGGCTTGCCACGAGATGAGCGAGCGGCGGGCGTGCCGTGTCATCGATGCCGATCGCAAGAGCGTGCGTTACCGTTCCACGCGGGACGATGATGCCGGTCTGCGTGAGAAGCTGCGCGAGCTGGCGAACCGGCGTCGCCGGTTCGGCTATCGCCGTTTGCATATCCTGCTGCGCCGGGAGGGCGTGATGATCAACCGCAAAAAGACCCAGCGGCTTTACCAGGAGGAAGGACTGGCAGTCAGGCGACGACGCAGCCGCAGGAGAGCCGTGGGGACCAGAGCGCCTGCTCCGGTGCTGGCGTTGCCGAACCAGCGCTGGAGCCTGGACTTCGTGCACGACCAGATGGCGTCGGGTCGCCGCTTCCGTGTGCTCAATGTGGTCGATGACGTGACGCGGGAGTGCCTGGCAGCGGTGCCCGATACCTCGATCTCGGGCCGCCGTTGTCAACGGGCACCGAAGATTCCGCAAAAGTGGGCATCTAAAATTCCCTAGTTTGGCGGGAGGGTTGGTGTCGGTGATCAGCCGTGATGGAGATCGGGCTTTTCCTTTGCTGGCGGGCGGCCGCGCCGTTTCGGCAAGGGCGGTGGGTTGATGGACGGTGCCATGCGCGCATGCTCGGGCAGCAGGTCGGCGTGCTGTCGCATGCGATAGCTGGAGCCCTCGATCTGGACGACCACAGCGTGGTGAAGAAGGCGGTCGAGCAGCGCGGTGGCCACCACCGGATCGCCAAAGACATCACCCCATTCGGCGAAGCCGCGGTTGGATGTCAGGATCATGGCACCCTTTTCGTATCGGGCGTTGACGAGCTGGAAGAAGAGATTGCCGCCGCCGGGCGTGACGGGAAGATACCCGATCTCGTCGACGACGAGCAGGGAGGATCGGCATAGGAAGCGGATCTTCTCGCGCAACGTGCCCTCGCGTTCAGCCTTGGTCAGTGAAGCGATCAGATCGGCGAGCGGGATGAAGTAGACGCTCTTGCCCGCCTTCACGGCCTCGACGGCAAGGGCCGTGGCGATATGGCTTTTCCCGGTACCGGGCGGGCCCAGCAGATGCACCACCTCGGCCCGGTTGATGAAGTCCAGGCCAGCGAGCGCCAGGATGCGGTTCCGGTCGAGCGATGGCTGGAAGGAGAAGTCATATCCGTCCAGCGTCTTGATGATCGGCAGCCTTGCCATGCGCAGGGCTGCCTTGATCCTGCGGTTCTCCCGGAGCGACAGTTCTTCGTTCAGCAATATGTCGATGGCCTCGATGCCATCGATTTTGCCCTGCTCTATGCCGCGCAGGGTGGCGTCGAGCATCTCCAGGGCGCGTGGCATTTTGAGATGGACCAGGCTGCGGCGGATATTATCGACGCGGGATGCGGCACCCCCATGGTTCATGGCCGTTCTCCCCGCGCCAGTTGGCTGCCGATCGCTTGATAGATGGCCAGGGAGCGCACGGTGACATGCTCGCCTACACGACCGATGGCGATTACCTCTTTGCCATGGATACGGCGCTTGGCGCCGCTGCTGCCTGTCCGGTGCGCAGGATCGATCCTGTACTGCCGGCGCCCCTCAAGAACCGGGTGCTCGGCAATGACCTGGCCCAGGTCTACGATCCGGATCTTGTCGGGCAACTGCTGGATTTCGACGACGCGCCGGGTGCGATCGGGAACGCTGTAGTAATTGCCGCCGACCGAGACCATCCCATCGTGGCTGACGCGGCGCTCCAGCTTCAGAACAGCGTCAAAGCGGCCCGCCGGGAGCAGCTGCAACTCAGGCTGCTCGGCGGCGAAGGCTTCAGCAATAATCCGCTGCGTCGTGCCGTGGACACGGACGTTGGCGACGGTATCGAGCCAGTCGATCAGCTGGACATTGAGATCGTCCAGATTGCGGAAGCTCCGGCCCAGGAAGAAGTCCTTGCGGATATAGCTGAATGGCCGCTCGACCTTTCCCTTGGTCTTGGCCCGATAGGGACGGCAGGCGCGCGGCACGAAGCGATAATGCCCGGCCAGAGCCAGCAATGATCGATTGTAGATGATGTGGCCCTGATCATCTTCCCCGGTCACAGCGGTTTTCATGCGATCGTAGAGGATCTCGATCGGGACGCCGCCGAGCGCTTCAAAGGCCTGCATATGACAGCGCAACAGGCTTTGGAGATCCTGATGCATGACGTAGCGCGCAAACAGGAAGCGCGAATGTCCCAGCACCAGGCTGAACAGCCAGACGATCCGGCTGACGCCGGGCTCATCGGTAAATTCGACGACGAACCGGGCAAAGTCGACCTGTGCCTGCACGCCAGGCGGCGTCTCGAACCGAACCTCAAAGGGCTTAGGCCCGTTTTCCGGCCGGATCGCTGCCAGGAACCGCTTTACCGCGGTATAGGCGCCCATATATCCCAGCTCACGGATTTCCCGCGTCAGGCGCGCCGCAGTCAGATCGGGAAAGGCCGTCACTCGCTCACGCAAAAATTCCAGATAGGGTGCCAGTTTGTTCGGTCGACCCAGCATGCGAGGGCCGTAAACCGGGGCCTCGATGCCCCGTTCGATATATTTTCGGATGGTCTTGGGATCGCGACCAGTGCGTCGGGCAATGGCGGATATCGATACACCCTGCCGATGTAGTTCGAGGATCATCATCAATTCTCCAAGTCGGATCATCGGCCCCGTCTCCGCGTCTGCAAAGGAGATGAGGACAATGTCGGCTCATCTCATTCTGCCGGGGCTAGCCCCGGCAGAATGAGATGAAGGGGCCACCAACTAGGGAATTTTCAAAGCCCACTTTTGCGGAGAATTGCACGACCGATGACAGCCGTGTCGTGCGTGAACTCACCGCTCTGATCGAACGACGCGGCAAGCCCGGTATGATCGTCAGCGACAACGTCCTAGGTCGGGAAGCAGCTGTGGGACAAGGCCAGCAGGTCTCGTTGCGCCGATCATGACCGGCGCAAATGTCTTTTTGATCCAGATGGCTTCCATCGTCAAGGAATGCGCTCTCGGCCATAGCAAACACAGGATCCAGCGGCCGCATCGGTCGTGGTCCTAACCGTCCTTAAAATGAGATGCGGATGCCAGATGGAAGGCCCGAACATTATCTACAGGGTCGCAGTTGCGCCCTCACGGCACAGCAGAGAGGGGTCCTTCCATCTGGTGTCCGCCCGTTCGAGGAACGGGCGGTACTCGGTTCCCGTCTTGATGACGGCGTGCGCGACGCGCGCCATCTTGGCGGTGAGTGCAGTCATTGCCTTGCGGCGGCGATCGGGGTCGTTGGCGTGTCCTTCCATGTATCGGCCCAGCTTATCGCGAAAGCTGTTGTCGCGTTGGCGAGCGGCGACTTGTGCGGCCATCCAGAAAGTGCGGCGCAACCGAGCATTACCATACTTGGAAAGCTTGGTCCGACCGCGGAATGTGCCGGACTGGCAGGTGGCCAGATCGAGCCCGCAGAACTTGAGGAACTGGCGATGGTGGGCAAACCGTCGAAGGTCCCCGGCCTCGGCGAGGATGGTCAGCGCGTTGATCGGGCCGATGCCAGGGATCATACGAAGCAGCTGGTAGTCACGGTTCTCGCTGAGCATGGCATGGGCGGCTCGCTCGATCTCGTCACGTTGGCGGATCAGACTGCGCGCTTGCGCGATGACCATGCGAAACATGGCAATCGCCACAGAATCCTCATCGACCGGCAGTGCGACGGATGCGCAGGCGGTCTCGTAAATATCGTTGATTAATCGAGCCTTGGAGACCTTGCGACCGACCAGTGACCACGCCTCGCGCGTGAATGCTTCCTGGCCAAGCGCTGTCATGCTCCCGGGCGTCGGAAACCGCTCGAGCAAGGCAAGAAACCAATCAGACCTGCTGTTGCCGGCGAAGCGCTCGATCTCTGGGAAGTAGAGCGGCAGGTAATGGGTCAGGATCCGGTGCCAGGTCTGGGTCTTGGCTTTGGAGATGGCCTCGTGTGTCTTCGACATCTCCTGCAGATCGTTAATCCCGGCGGCAAGCGGATCGACGTAGCGCTGGGTGGCGCCAATCCGCAGCATATGCAGGATCACCTGCGCGTCCTTGGAGTCGTTCTTGTCCCAGCCATTATGTAGAGCCTCTCGGGTCCGGGCCAAGGCTACGGACGAGATCAGGCGCAGCTCGAAACCTGCTGTGAGCAAGCGGTGCGCCAAGGTGCGGTGATAGTTACCGGTCGCCTCGAAGCCGACGACAATCGGTCTGCCAATATCAGCCAGAACGGACGCAAGGCGGTCGTAATCGGTCTTCGTCGCCATCACTGTCATACGCCGTCGCCGCCCGCCCTCCGGGCGTTCGATGAGGACCTCCTGGCGGTGCTTGGACATATCGATGGCTACCAGCACGGCATCGGCGGGTGTAGAACTGAGCTTGGTCATGGTCGGTCTGCCTCCAAAGTGTTGAGTCGACAACTTCACTTTAGAGACCTGATGACCGGTCATGACCGCCTTGATGAAGCCTGCGGGCGCTACGCGCCCTTGTCTCCATCAAGGCGAGCGCTGCCTTCGAGAGGCAGCTTCCCAATGTGCTATGGCACCGAGCTCACCAGCAACGCGGTGCTGGCATGGTGCGGAGAGCTCGGCGTGGAGTGGCATTACATTGCGCCGGGGCGGCCGATGCAGAACGGCTATGCCGAGAGCTTCAACGGACGCATGCGCGACGAGCTGCTCAACGAGACGTTGTTCATGAGCCTGGCCCATGCCCGGGTCGAGATCGCGACCTGGGTGGAGGACTACAACCGCGAGAGGCCGCACTCATCCCTTGGATACGCGACACCAGCGGCGTTCGCCGCCGAACTGGATAAGCAATGGCCTACTTCGCTGCGCCCTACGGGCTCCGCTACGCAGCCCATTGCTTCAACCGCGCTGATGCGCAAAACAACCGCCGGGCTCTAATCCCAGCTGGAGGAAAGCTGGGGGTCACGTCACATCGCCGAAATTACATCGCCAAACCCACCACGGCTGCTCCACCGCTACGTGGGGATTTTTACCGCTTACTGCTTAGCGTCACTTTTTGCAAGAAAGGTACGAGGATCCCGGCCTGCAGTTCGCCGTGGCGATCCTGGTGGTGCTGGTGCCCGACAGCTACAATCGGGCTGAGTTTCGCCCGGCGGGTCAGCATCCTGATTGGGATGGCGCTACTGGAGTCGGTGCTGCTGGCCTGGCACGCGATCACACCGCGACGCCCCCCGCTGGCAGGGGCGTCGACAGGGGGAACTTATCCGAACCGATCAGGCAGGTACCGCTGCGGATCAACATCATCCGCGCCTGCCCCGAGCAGCAGCTTCGCTCCGAGGGCGGCAGCAGCAGGAGCGGTCTGGATGCCGAAGCCGCCTTGTCCGGCAAACCAGAAGAAGCCGGTCTGCCGCAGATCGAAGCCGTAGACCGGCAGACGGTCGGGCGCGAAACTGCGCAAGCCGGCCCAGCGGTGCTCGACCCGTTCGACCGTCCAGTCCACCACGTCGCCCAGACGTTCGAGGGCCAAGGCGACGTCGAGCTCCTCAGGCACCACGTCACAGGGCAGGCTCGGCGTCTCGTCGTGCGGGCTGAGCCACAGCCGTCCGGCATCGGGCTTAAAGTAGAACCGCTCCGCCACGTCGAGCACCAGCGGTAGCGCGGCCGGCACCACGGGTGCGACCCGCACTTGCGCGATCGTGCGGCGCAGCGGAGCGATGCCGAGCGGCGCTGCGCCGGCCAGCAGCGCGATCGGATCGGCCCACGCGCCAGCCGCATTCACCAGCACGTCGCAGCGCACTGTGCGACCATCCTCCAGTGTCAATCGCCAGTTGGCTTCCACGCGATGCGCGGCAGCCAAGCGCGCATCGCACCACAGCTGCGCGCCGTCCGATCGCATCTGTGCCAAATAGTGCTGGTGGAGCCCAGCAACGTCGATGTCGCAGCAACTCGGCTCCAGCGCTCCGAGCGTCCAACAGGGTTTCAGACCGGGGACCTGCGCCTCCAGCCCGCCGCGATCGAGCAATCGCATCTCGATGCCCAGCGCAGAATACGTCTGCGCGAAAGCCTCGACCTCGCGCGCCTGGTTTGCGGTGCCGATGGTGAGCGCCATGCGCGACGTCAAGAAGCCCAACGCCGCCAGCGTCGGCCCCGAGGCGCTGGTGAGCGGCTGGGCATCCGGCCCACCATAGCTCTCGGTCCAGAATGCGGCCGAGCGACCGGTGGTGTGGTAACCGGGACGATCCTCCGCCTCCAGCACCAGCACCCGTGCTTGTCCCGCCAGCGCCGCCGCGAGCGAGGCACCGGCCATCCCTGCCCCGACCACGACGATGTCGAACGTTTCGTGCGCAGCGCTCATCGGGTGACGCTATCGACGAACCGCGCGATCGCCGTCATCGCCCGCTCGCGCACCTCCGTGGATTCCCGCAGGCTCTCATGCCGAGCCTCCTCGCCAAAACGACCAGCTCAGCATGCGGGATGCGCTCGGCGGCGCCGCGGATCGCGCGCCAGGAGACCAGCCGATCGGCGCTGGTGCCCAGGATCCGCCCGGGCAAGTCGAGGCTCTCGCGATCGCCACCGTTAGCTGGCGGATGGCCGCCGTTGTGCTTCGAATGCTCGAATCAATATGAAACAGTTTCACAGACTGATCTTGCAGAAATGTCGCGGGAGCGATCAACTTTCGACCCACCTGAAATCCCCTTAGTGCACCATATCCAGATCGATTTTTGCAGTTTCCGGCGCCACCAGCCACCAAATCAACGTAGCGATCAAGGCGAGCACTGCGAAAATGACGAAAACGATATGGATCGAACCGGTCAACGCAAGAAGCCCTCCTACCGCCAGCGGCGTGAGGAGCGCCGCTGCCCGACCGAGTGAACTGGCCCAGCCCATTGCCGTTGCGCGAACGGATGTTGGATAGTTCTCCGCCGTATACGGCCACAAGATCACCGACACGCCTGCGGTAAAGAACTGGCCAATCATCACCATCGCAACGATCGCCCCAATACCAGGCGCAATTTGGGATGCCAGAGCGGCAAATGCGAGGGCGCTCATCAGCGAGCCCGTAATCGCAATCTGCCGCCGTCCCACCCGATCGATGATCAACGCAACAGCTGGAATAACCATTACGAAAATCAACGTCCCCACTGCGCTGTAGCGCAGCGATTCACCGATCTCCATGTGGAACTTCGTGACGTAGATTGAGGGAATCCATGTGATAATTCCGAAGCTCACATACGATGTCACGAACCACAGCAGCGACAGAGTAACCGTGCGCCGCACGAAAATGGGCTGGAACAACTCACCAAACGGGCTCGGTTTGGCCGAGGGGGAGACCGTTTGAACCGTGCCTGCGGCTGCGTTAACCGTAATGGCCTGACCGCCGAGCTTTACCAATGCCTTGTTCGTCTGCGCAATGCGCCCCCGACTTGCGAGCCACCGTGGCGATTCCGGTAAAAGGAGCCCGACGAACGGTATCAGGAGCAGCGGCAAGGCACCCAGCGCGAACATGGGCCGCCAGCCGAACGCTGGAATGATTGCCGCGCTCGCTGCTGCCGTGACGGCATACCCTGAAATCGTAATAAACTGGAACGCTGCGAAGTAGCGGCCCCTGATTGCCTTCGGCGCCAGCTCATTGATGTAGGTGATGCTCACTGGCAGCGCCCCGCCAATGGCAATGCCTTGGATGAAACGGGAGATGAGCAAAGAGTTATAACCCGGGCATACAGAGCTTACCAAGGCAAACACGCTCATGACGAGGACAGCGGCCTTGAACACGGGCATCCGACCAAAACGCTCGGCCAGCCGGCCGAGGAGGATTGCGCCGATAAACTGGCCTGCATAACCGCTAGACATGAGCAACCCGGCGGCCGCCGGACCGATACCCCACTCCTTCATGAGCGACGGCAGGACATAGGCTATGACGACGCTATCCCAGGAATCGAACAGCATGATGAAGCCGAGCAGCAAGGGCGCATGAACCCGCAGTCTCGCTGACCGCAGCCCATCGATCGCGGATCCGACCGCAAGGCCGAAGTCCCCGCTCGGGCCTTCGGCTTCGGAACCACTAGGGGTGTGGGGCGGGGATCGGCCGCCTGTTGTCATTTCGCTAGGCTCAGAACTCACAAACCGATCCCCTCACTCATTTTTTCGCTTGTTAGAAACGCTTGGTTATATCGACGCCAAACGTTCTGGGCGCACCGAGCTGCCCGGTGTTGATCAGCCCGAGCACGCTCGTGCCAATCTGCTGACCCGAGTAATAGTCTTTGTTGGTCAGATTTCGTACATAGCCTGCAATCGAAAAGCCGGAGTCGGGCCTTTCGAACCGGACCCCCAGATTGACCAGTGTGTATGCAGCCTGCGAAACATTCGGCAGATTGAACTGCGAAAACTGCACGCGTGACGTATAGTTCACCTCCATCCATGGTACAAAATCGCCGACGGCCGCATGCACGATATATTCGGCGCGGCCACTCGCCTTGTACTTGGGCGCATAAGTCAGCTGATTCCCATCGAGATTTAAGGGGCCCAACGCGGCGCGGGACGGGTCAACACTTATGAAGTCCTTATAACGCCCATCGAGATAGGAGAAGTTTGCACTCAGGGTCAGATCCCGCACGGGGAGTGCAGTAAGCTCAAGCTCGCCGCCATCGATCGTTGCCGAACTCGCATTCTCTGTCAGGAGGAGCGTGCCGCGCGCGATGTTTACCTGTAGGTTGGTATAATCATAATGGAAGGCTGCAATATTGGCGCGCAGCTTCCTGTCAAATAGGTCCGCCTTGAGGCCGACTTCGTAGTTGCGGAGCTTTTCCGGCGCAAAGGGCGGCTGAACGCTGCCGATGTTGAACCCGCCGCTCTTGAAACCCTGCGAGAAGGTCGCATAGGCGAATATGTTGTTAGGGAATTGATAGTGCAGCGTCGCCGTCGGATCTACAGACGTCCACCGGCTACTCCGATTCGCACTTGAACGGGGGATGAGCGGATTGGAGGGATCGTAGAGCCGCCGAAAATCGAACTGGTTCGTCTCGTTGATGGATTTTTTCTCATCGCTGTACCGGATCCCAACATCAAGGCCTAGGCGGTCAGTCGCATGGATGGTCGCACGTGCGAAACCGGCAAAAGCATTGGTGCGGACCGTGCCACGTGCATCCGAGCCTTGGAACAGGGCCTGATTGCCAGGGATGCCCAACGCCACGCCCGCAAGCGGAATCGTGTTCTGGGCGTAGTTCTTCTCATGGAAATAATAGCCGCCGAGAATGAAGTCGACGATGCCGAGCGTCGCTTGTAGCCGCAATTCCTCACTCGCGCTTGTCGAGCGCTCGCGCAGAAACTGACGGCTAAAGCCTGACGTCGTCTGATCGATATTGGTATCGAGCGAAGCCGTCAGGTGCCGGAGGGCGCTGACGGAAACCAGTTGGATATCATCGCTAAGTTTCCATGTCAGCTGCGCAGTCGTGCCATAGGTTTCGATCCGGTTTTGCGGACCAAGGCCAGCGGCGTCACGCGGGTCTGAAGGCGCGACATACCCAAATGCGAAGGGCAGCGGCGTAACGGCGGGATTGCCCCGGCCGACGAAACGACGCCCGTAGCGATGGTCCTTTTCCCAGGAATAGTCTCCTTCGATCCGGACGGTGACGTTGCCCACGTCCTGCATCAGCGTTCCGCGAATCGACCGGATGTGCCCATCATCCACGTCTTCCCCGGTATCGATATTCTTGCCGTACCCCGACTGGTCGAGCGTTTGAAAGGCGAGGCGGCCGCGCAGATCGCCGGCTATCGTTCCACTGACCGCGCCCTCGGTCCTGATAAGGCCATAATTGCCCACGCCCAATGTCGCATAGCCGCTGAGTTCGCGGGTCGGATCATTGGTCAGAATGTTGATGGCACCGGCAGTGGCGTTGCGCCCATAGAGTGTACCTTGTGGACCGCGCAGCACTTCGACGCGATTGACGTCGAACATGCCAAGCAGAACGCTTTGCGATCGCGGCAAATACGCGCCGTCACTATAAACGGCGACCCGTGTTTCACCACCAGGGGCGACACTGTCATAGCCAACACCCCGGATGAAGATCTTGGCGTCGCCTGTGTTGCGGGCGAACTGAACATTGGCAAGGCTCTCTGTCATGCCTTCGATATTGACGACATGGTTTGCCGCGAGGGCGTCGCCGCCGATGGCGGAAATGGAAATCGGCGTGCTCTGCACGCTCGCCGATTTCCGTTCTGCCGTGACGATGATCTCTTCAAGCCCGGCAGGATTGGCGCTGTCATCTGTTTGCGCCGCGCCCTCTGCCGCCTGGGTGTCACCTTGGGCCAGCGCCAACGAAGGCATGAACCCCATGGTTCCGACTGCAGCGTACAGCAGCGATGAGCGAATACTGTTGCTCTTAATCACAATTCCCCTCCTATGGATTACTATTATTCACGCATTGCTCACAGATTTACGCAAAAATGCGGTAGTCACTTTGGAATCGAATAGCTCCGTTCGTCTGCAAGTTGTCGCAGTGAGGCCTCATCATTTCCCGTAAGCTCAGCAATGAAATCGAGCGGAATATGAGTGCCATTGTCACCGGCGGTCTTCATGATCCGAAGTGCGTTCATCGGGGTCACCTGAAAGTGCCGCCTGATTTCTGGTCCGATCTCATCGAGGCCGCGGGACCACATGTCGCCTGACTTCAAGCGCAACCATGCCTGCGAGTAGTCGACCCCGTCGCAGTCTGCGACCACGTTGACGACGGCCGGCTTACCGCTTTCAAAAGCGCGACGCATCGCTGGCGCCAGGTCTTCGGATTTCTCGACGAATTCGCCATGAGCCCCAAACGCCTGGAATGCGAGATCCCAGCGATTGTTCTTGCCCACCGACCAGTCGATATTCGGATGAATGTCATCTCCTTGGAGGGAATTGCCGCCCCAGGAACTATTGTTCAGCACCACCACCGTCGCTGGCAAATTATAGTGGATCATCGTCTCGATATCCGGCGCCGCGATGCCCATGCCGCCGTCACCGACCAGCGTGACGACCTGCTTGCCCGGTCGTGCGACCGCAGCGCCGATCGACATGCCGATGCCTTGGCCGAGCGCCACACGCGGACCGGCATCGAGAATCTGACCCGCAAACCTCGCCCGCACGGCATCGGTCAGGTAGAGAGAACCCGAATAGGAGTCGTAGATGATCGAAGCGTCGTCATCGACAACGTTCGCCAGAACATCAGTGAGCTCATATGTGTGGATCGGAGTCTGGCCTCCGAACTTAGCCAGCAGCTTCGCGCGATTGGCGATGTTCTGTTCGCGCAGGTTTGAAAGATGGGCCAGCCAATCATCGCGTGCGATCTTCTTCGAACCCAGTCCGTCGATGCAGTAAGATGTCAGCTGTTCAATGACTATGCGGCTCGCGCCGACGACCATCTCTTCGGTAGGCAAGGCGTACCAGAGATCCTGTGCGGTCTCGTTGATCTGGACATATTTGACGTTGCCGCGCGGCCAATCCGGCGCCTCGAACCAGGATTCCAGTTCGCCCGCGCGCATGCCGACGAGGACGATCAGGTCTGCCTTGGCAAGCATCGCACCCCGCAGCGCCGAAGGGACGCTGAGTGGATCCAGCTCTGACACCGCGCCGCGCGCCGTACGACGACAGTTGACCGGGATTTGCATCAGGTCAGCAAAATGCTGCAACGCTGCCATGCCATCTGACCAGTAGATACCGTCGCCGACTACGATAATGGGGCGTTTCGCGCCGAGGATGAGGTCTGTGACTTTCTGAACCCGCGTCGGATCACCGGCCGCCAATATCGGTCTTGGCACTTCGCCAGAAGGCAGATATTTTCGCTGCGGGGCCGAACCGAAATTCCACTGATTGTTCAGTGGAACCTCAAGGCAGACTGGCCCGGGGGGGGTAGCCGATGGTATCCCGGATCGCCTTTTGCGTCCAATAAGAATTCAGCTCCCAGTCGGTGAGGCGCTTAGTCCACTTCGTTACCGTCTTGAAGCACTCCGCAGCGTAGCCCTCTTGAAGGACTTCGAGGCCATCGCCTGCGGTTCCGTGTTGCCCAACAAGAAGCAGCATCGGGCTGAGTGCGCCGATGCCCTGTGAAAGCGGGGCCAAATAGTTCGACATGCCACCAGATGAGGAAGCATAGCAGACACCAGTCTGGCGCTTCAAACGGCCATAGGCGTCGGCGGCGAAGCCGGCGGACTGCTCGTGCCGGAAATGGTAGTTGTTGATGCCGAGGCGAAAGGCCTCCTCCAGCACGTTGTTGATATAACCGTGCACGCCGAACATGTCGGTAACGCCATTTTCGACCAGTGTGCGAGCAATCGCACGCCCACCCGTTAGTCGCAGGTCGTTGCTATCGTCACCCAACACTCCATCTCCTCCTGAATTATAACCCGACTCGCTTGGCATAACGCTCGTTACGAATGTGCATAAATCAAACTAGCCCGCCTCTGTCAAGCTGCTGCATGCTTCGACGCGGCGAAGCCCCAAAAAAGGATAAACAATCGTAGCGCATGAAATTTGCTAGTCGCCGAGAATTGGCGCAGTTGCTAGATGCGGGTACTGAAAATGCTACGGATCGCTGCGAAAAAGGCCGATAAAATATCGGCCGCACCTTCCCTCAGAGGCCCGGCGCAACGTAGAAAAACACACCACGGCGTCCATCTTAGCGGGGAGCGGCCCTTCCGATTGATAACGAGCGTTATTCATGTTAGAGGCGCGGGCATGACCAGTGGAGCGTCAGGTTCAGGATCGAAGGAGAGGCAGATGGTTGAGGTAGTGTTGGCCCAGGGCGCGCGCACGCCGTTTGGCGATTTTGGAAAGTCACTGCGGGATACGCCCCTCACGGATCTGGGCGTCCATGCGACGACCGCGGCCATCCATCGCGCTGGAATTTCGCCTACCCGCATCGATCATCTGGCTTTCGGCAACGTCCTTCCGGTCGACGGCGATGGCCACTTCATTAGCCGGCGCGTTGCCCTGGGCGCCGGTCTGCCGGTCGACTCGAGCGCGGTCACCGTCAACCGCGCCTGCGCCTCGGGATCCGAAGCCATCGCGACGATCGCCCGGCTGATCATGGCGGGGTCATCACGGATCGGCATTGCCGGAGGAGGTGAAAACTTCAGTCGCGCGCCTTTCGTCCTGCGCAGTTCGCGCTGGACGCCGAAGCGAGGCCCACAGACCTTGGAAGACAGCCTCGACAACGTCTATCGCTGTTCCTTCGGAGGGGAGTTCATGGGCGAGACGGCCGAATTGCTCGCCGAGGAAAATGGCTACACACGTCCTGCGATGGACGTGTGGGCGCTCGAGAGCCAGATGCGCGCACGCAAGGCCGTCGAAAGCGGCTTCCTCGCTCGTCAGATAGAGCCGATCCTGATCAAGGAGAAAGCAGGTGAGCGATTGTTCGCGCAGGACGAATATATTCGGTTCGACGCAACGGCGGATAAGCTCGCGAAACTTCGGCCTGTCTTCAAGGCTGGCGGCCACGTCACGGCCGGAAACGCAAGCGGGGTAACCGACGGCGCTGCTGCGATCATAGTTGCCAGCAGTGACGCCGCTGAGGCGGAAGGCCTGCGACCGCTCGCCCGTATCGTGGCGATGGAAACGGTTGGCGTACCGCCTGAACTCATGGGTGCTGGCCCGGTTCCCGCTATTGCCAAGCTGTTGGAGCGCCAGTCCCTGACGGTGGGCGACATTGACTATTGGGAAATCAACGAGGCGTTTGCAGTCGTCAACATTCACGCTGAGATTCAGCTTGGGATCCCGCACGAAAAAACAAATCTTTATGGCGGCGGCATGTCCATCGGGCATCCACCTGGCGCGACCGGCATCCGCATGACTCTGACCGCAATCGACCATCTGCAGGACAGCGGCGGCCGCTTTGCCATCATCAGCATGTGCATCGGCGGCGGCCAGGGCATGGCCACGCTGATCGAGCGCCTCTAATGTCGGGCATCGACAATAGTCCTGCCGCGGAGAGCGCGCGTACGGTCTACGAGATGTTTGCGGCAGCCGCGGCGACCTCGCCCGATCGTCCCTTCCTCGTCGTACCGAGTTGCTCGGAGCGGGCGTATCTGCAGGATGGCGCAGAATTCACCTACGCGCAGGCCTTGGCCGAAATCAACGCGGTCGCTGCGCTCTACCGGCAGGCCGGATATGGGCCGCGCCACCGGGTCGCATTGGTTGTCGGCAACCGGCCCGAGCATTTCTGGCACTTTCTCGCACTAAACGCGCTGGGAGCCTGTGCAGTCCCGCTTAACCCCGACTACCTCCCGCATGAGTTCGCGCATGGGCTGCGTCAGGCCAGCGTCTCACTGGTGATTATGGCAGGTGAAGCCGGCTCGCGCGTGCGTGCGGGCGCTGCGGAACTGTCCCCCGCTCCTGCGGTCGTCGATCTGGACGCAGGCGAATTTGTCATCCCTGCCCCGTCTTGCCCTGCGGTGCCGGCGGTCGACGATGCCGAAGAGCGTGCTGCGCTGATCATTTACACCTCGGGCACCACCAGCCGTCCGAAGGGCTGCATGATCAGCAACAGCTCATGTCTCGCATCTGGGCGCAGCTATGTCGATGTCGGCGGCCTGTTGACATTGGAACCCGACGTGGAGCGCCTCTACGTTCCGCTGCCGACTTTCCATATGAACGCATGTGTCTTGGCGCTAAACGCAATGTTGCGGCAACGAGGATGTCTGATCGTGACGGATCGCTTTCGCGCCTCGCGCTGGTGGGCAGAAATTCGCGAGACACGTGCCACCGGCGTGCACTATCTCGGTCTCATTCCGCCCATCCTGTTGAAAATGCCGCATGCCGAGAATGAAGGCGCGCCGACCGTGAAGTTCGGGCTGGGTGCCGGCGTTGATCCGGTCTTACATGCGCCGTTTGAAGAACGCTTTGGCTTTCCCCTGATCGAGGTCTGGGGCATGACTGAAACCTCCCGGCTGATTGCCAACGCCTCGGAACCCAGGCGCACCGACACACGCGCTTTCGGCAAGCCCCACGCTCCCTTGGAGGTGCTTGTCGCTGACGACGATGATCGGCCCGTTGCGGTAGGACAGAGCGGGCAGTTACTCGTACGATGCGCCGGGTCCGATCCCCGATCCGGCTTCTTCTCCGGCTATGTCAACGATGCGGCTGCCACCGAGGAAGCCTGGCAGAACGGATGGTTTCATACCGGCGATGTCGTTCGCCAGGACGACGACGGCATGCTCTACTTCGTCGAGCGGCGAAAAAATATCATTCGACGTAGCGGGGAAAATATTGCCGCAGCCGAAATCGAGGAAGCGCTTATCGGCGATCCGTTCATCAACGGCGTCGTTGTGCTGGCCGTCGTAGACCCAATTCGTGACGAGGAGCCCTTGGCTTGTGTTGTGCTCAGCGAGGGACGGACGCCGTGTCTGGATGAAGCCAAGCGTATTTTCGATGAAAGCAAAGCTACTCTAGCCTCACACAAGCTGCCCGGATGGATCCAGTTTATTCAGGACATTCCTGTGACCGCGACTCAAAAGGTCCGGAAGGATGTGCTGCTGGCGAGTTTTGATCCGTCGAATCCCAATGCCTTTGACATGCGTCCGTTTAAGACGCGAAAGAACACTTCGAATCAGGCATGAATTTCTTGCGAGGACGAGTGTGTTGGCGAAAAATGGGCAGGCATCGGCATCAAAGGGAAGTGGCAGGAAGATCGATGGATCCGCGCGCATGCGCCTGATTGAGGCTGCTGCAGCTTTGTTCCGGGCGCGAGGCTACGCTGCGGTCTCCCTACGGGAAATCGCCGCTGCGGCAGGGGTAACAACCGGGACCGTCTATCATTATTTCGGATCAAAGGACGACACAGTCGAAGAGGTGCTGCAGCTCGCGCACCGTCACATCCTTGAGTGTGTCAGGAACAGCGTCGACAGCCTGCCGGCCGACGCTCCTCCTATCGACCGGCTTAGGGCGGCCATCAACGCTCATATTGCCGCCCTCTTCGGGGAGAATAGCCTGCCAGTTGCAACCACGCGTATCTTTTCGCAGGTGCCACGCTTCGTGCGGACGGCAGCGTTGCCAGCGCGTCACGAATATGAGGATTATTGGTTCGCGTTACTGTTGGAGTGCCAGAAGGACGGGGTGATCGACGCACGATCCCAGATCGAGCTTGTGACGCCTCTCCTCTTCGGTGCCATGAATTGGCTGCTGGAATGGTACAAACCTGCGCGGTTCAGCAACCAGGCAATCACGGATCAATTGATTCAGATGCTTCGCTGATCCTTTCCGAAGCAGGACACGGTGCGCCGAGCGACAAAATCAATGTCAGAGCGCGGGAAAAGCGCCTTCTCGGCCGTCAATGAAATGGTCTGGTACAAGGATATCAGCTTTCGAGGGTATGGATCGGATTTTCGAGTACTCCGATACCCGTGATCGAAATCACAACAGGTTTTGTCGCGCCGTTTAAATTAGCTTTGAGGACCGCTGGAATACCGGCCGCTGCGCGCTCGGCGGAATTACCGGTTGCTGTCCCCATCGCGACAACGTCGCCAGGATATAAGGTTGTTGTTCGGCTGATATGGGACAGCGCCGCTGCAACTGACCAGATGTAATTTTTCAGTGGGTCGGCAGCGATCAGCTCGTCACCGACCATGCACCGTATCGCGAGTTGAGAGGGATCCGGAATTTCGTCGCGCGTTACAAGCACAGGGCCCATCGGAGCAAAAGTGTCGGCGCCTTTGTACCGTCCCGCGTAGCTCGTGTGCACCAAGGTCGGTTGGGGCTCTGCATGCCCTTCTGTAGGTATGAACACCTGCAGGGAGAAGGAATCTTCCTCTCTCAGACCAACCGACGTCACGTCGTTGACAATGGAATAGCCGAACACAGCGGCGGCAGCCTCTTGCTCGGAAGCGCCCTTGATCGTTTTCCCAATTACGACCGCCAGTTCGGGCTCAGGGTGGGTCAAGCCATAGCTCTTGTGAATCTCAATCGGCTGGAGGTGGCCGATGAGCGCGGAACTTGGCTTGATGAAGAACGCTGGATGGTCGGTCGGGGCGCGAACCTTGATAGCATCGAGAGCGCGGTTGTTAGTGACAACACAGACGATCTTGGACGGCCGGCGCACGGGTGGAAGCCACTCGATGCCGGCAATTGAGACTGCACGTTCACTGAGCAGCGCGCCGTCGATGGTGGAAAGCGCCTGGCGCAGTGCCTCCCATGTTCCATCTCCTGCCTCAATCAGCCGCATCATATCTCCTGCAACATCCGCAGGGAGCTCGACTCCGGGAACGTCCCGCAGATCAAGTACTCTGTCGTCGTCGAGAAGAGCGCCGACGCGTCCCTCGCCGTCGGCCATATAACTCAATAGTTTCATCGGTGAATCTCCTTATCGAGACTGGGATCTGGTGAGGTCGCGAACCTCGAAAGACCATCGACCCGGCGCAAGCGTGCGCCGAAGTCAAAGCAAATGCCCATCAGTGTCAGTGCACTCATGCAAAGCGCTGGCACGATCAGGCGAGCGACGGGGCTGCGACGGAAGGGCCGGCAGGGGCCGCGCCGGAGCAGATGCATAGCACTCGGTCCTTCCTGCCATTAGCAGCTCCATTGGTACTAAATCTCGCCTAGAAGCATCGTCGTGAATCAGCATGTTATTTGCTTGTGCCCATGCAACTAACATACTTGCGAGGTGCGTTGCAAGTGAAGGATTCAGATCCTAGTATGGGTCATGGCACCAATATCCCTTAAGGCTGCAATCGAGAGCCCTGTGCGGCGGACGCAGGCGCAACGGCGTGCACTGTCTGCGGACGCAGTAATTTTGGCCGCGACCAAGCTCTTTGCCGAGCAAGGCTATACGCGCACGTCACTCGCTGAAATCGGCCAAGCAGCCGGATACAGCCGCGGCATCGTTCGCGAGCGCTTTGGGACGAAAGAGCGGCTGTTCGAACTGGTATTGGAAAGCATACGCGATGTTTTCAACGGTTTCCTATCCCCTGCGCTGGAGGGACGCGCCGGAGTTGAAAAGATATTAGCTTTCGCAGAAAGCTATCTGGCAGCCATCGAACACATTCCGGCAGAAATGAGCGCGATCTACAGGCTTCGTGCCGAGGCGGCGGTGGGCGAAGTCCAGTTCAGGAAGCGGTTTCAGGAGATCGACGAGTGGTTCCGGTCCATCGTTCGGGGTGGTCTAGAAGAGGGGATTGCAGCTGGAGATGTGAGCTCTTTGCTCGACGCCAATCACGCAGCCACGTTGATTGTCGGTATGCTGCGCGGCACTGTGTTGCAGTGGTTGATGTCGCCAGCCGAGGTAAATCCCGCTGCGATGCACGACTCAACGCGGAGCATAATTCTCAAAATTATGGGACTGTCAGGATTTCCGTGTGTGGGCGGGCGGTTAAACATTACGCCGCCATGGCCTTGATGAAGCGTTCGCCGAACAGGACGGCGAACTGGGCCTTGGCCATGGACCACTCACGCGGCGGCATTTTCCACTCTTTCTCGGATCTGTTCAAGATCAGATAGAGCAACTTGGTCGCGGCCTCGTCGTTGGGAAAGTGTCCTCTGGCTCTGACCGCCCGCCGGAGCTGGGCATTCAGGGCCTCAATGGCATTCGTGGTGTAGACGATCCTGCGGACCTCGTCGGGGAAGGCGAAGAAGGGAATAACTTCACTCCACGCCCGCCGCCAGCTCTGGCCGATTGCAGGGTAGCGCCGCCCCCATTCGCTGTCCTCGAAGGCCGTGAGTGCTTCCTCGGCGGCCTTGGCGTCGACGGCGCGGTAAATGCCCTTCAGTGCCGTGGCCAGCGGCTTGCGGTCCTTCCAGGAGACGAAGTCCATTGAGTTGCGCAGCAGATGGACGATGCACGTTTGGACCACGGCTTCTGGGAACACGGCGGTGATTGCGTCAGGGAAGCCCTTGAGGCCATCGACAACGGCCAGCATGATGTCCTCGACGCCACGGTTCTTCAGCTCGTTCATGACGCGCAGCCAGAATTTGGCGCCTTCGTTCTGCTCGATCCACAGGCCCAGAACGACCTTGGTGCCATCGGCCAGCACACCCAGCGCGATGTGGATCGCCTTGTTGCGGACCATGCCCTCATCGCGGATCTTGACCCGAATGGCGTCGAAGAAAACCAGCGGATAGGCCGGATCGAGCGGGCGGGCCTGCCAGGCGGCGACCTCCTCGAGCACGGCGTCGGTGACGGTCGATATGAGGTCCGGCGAAACGTCGATGCCGTATAGCTCGCGCAGATGCCCGGTGATCTCCCGCGTGCTCATGCCGCGCGCGTACATCGACACGATCTTGTCGTCGAAGCCGGGGAACCGGCGCTGGTACTTGGCGATCAGTTGCGGATCAAAGCTGCCCTGCCGATCGCGGGGTACCTCGATCTCGATCTTGCCGGTGTCCGTGACCACCGTCTTGCGGCCATAGCCATTACGGTTGTTGCCGGCCTGGTCGCCGTGCCCAAGATGATGATCCATCTCAGCATTGAGGGCGCGTTCGGCCAGCGCCTTCTTCAGCGAATCCAGAAGGCCACCCTGCTGAAGGGCTGCCGTGGCATCGCCGCCAGCCAGAAGTTGATCCAGTAAATCAGCCGGAATTACCGGCTCCTTGCGTCGGGACATAGTGGGACTCCTTCTTGCCCATTATGCCCGCCCACACACGGAAATCCTGACAGTCCCAAAATTATTCGCCCCTGACGACAAGACATCGGCGCGACCGGCCTGATGATGGAATATCTGCCTCAGCGAGAGATAGTGCTAGAGACTAATTCGAAATTATCTATCGAAATTTCAAAGCCTTGAGGTGCGGCGCGTGAGGAGCTGGATCGAGCCAACAAACAGCCATGCAGTGGCCGAGGCGATGGTCTGCTCGAAGTCCTTGGGGAGCTGGCGGTTGCGATTGAGACAGGCGAGGGTCCGCTCGCCTAGCCCGCCTTCCTGCAGGCCTGCTCAAGCGTCGCCACAACGTCCTCTCCGCGGTAGCTGAACCGTGCGTCGATCACCGGCGAGAACCGGCCGAACGTGTCGACCACCGTCAGGATCCGCAGCTTGCGACCCGTTGCGAGCTGGTTGTGGACGAAGTCCATCGCCCATACATCGTTCGGCCGGACCGCCGGCGCACGATCCTCCCGTAGCTTTGCCTTCACCCGTCGCTTGGGCGTCTTGTTGCGCAGCTGCAGACCCAACTCCCTGTAAGGCCGATAAACCTTCTTCGCGTTTACGACCCAGCCCTCTCGGCGAAGCATGTAGTACACGCGGCGGTAGCCGTAGCGGACATGCGTCTCGCAGATGACCTTGAGGCGCTTCTTGATCGCGGCCGGATCGGTGCGGCGGGACTTGTAATGGTAGCTCGAGGTGTCGAACGGCAGGACCTTGCAAGCCCTGCGGATCGGTCCGTCAGCATCCCGCCGAACAGCTCGCGCTTCCGATCCGGCCTCAGAGCGTTGGCCGCGCTTCGCTTGGCCGCCTGCGGCTTCGGCGGACGATATCCTGAAGCATCTCCCGATCGAGCGTCAGGTCGGCGACGATCTTCTTGAGGCGGCCGTTCTCCTCCTCGAACTCACGCAGCCGCCGCATCTCCGTTGGCAGCAGCCCCGCGTACTTCTTCTTCCAGTTGAAGTACGTCGCCTGGCTGATCCCCGCCTTGCGGCAGACCTCCGCCACCGGCGTCCCTTCCTCACCCTGCTTGATCACGAACGCCTTCTGCGCATCCGAAAACTTCGATGCCTTCATGCCACGCCTCCTTGCCCAGCCAAGGAAATCTGAGGCCGAAAACTCTAACTCAAAACGATCCAATTTTCAGGTGGCAGAGCACCACCTACATGCGCCGTGTCTAGCTGGTGGCCTAATCAACCAGCTGTCGCGCGCCGACGCGCTTGCGCTTCACGGTTGTCTATGATAGTTGCTATCGCGCAAGCATGTTAAATGAAGGCCGACGGTCAACCTGCAGTTGGGCCGCGAAAGATGCGCATCGACGATCAAAGCTCCGGGTGAAGCAATGAATGAAGACATAAACTGGTGGCAGATTCTGCAACTCAATACTGAATTCGCCTGGCGAATCGACCATGACGGCGGATCAGGCGTGGCCGAGCTATTTGCTGCCAATGGTAGCTATCATATTGAATCTGCTAGGGGACGCCTTGAGCTCGATGGCAGAGATCGGATCGAGGCATTTTATGAGGCTCGCCGGATGCGCGGCCATCGCATTTCGCGGCACCTCTTCTCGAACCTCAGACTTGCATCTCTAACTTCGGAAAGCGCGGTCGGAATCATCGTTCTTCAGCTTTATGCGGCTGACGGAACGGCGACGTCTTCGGCTGCGCCTGTTCTGATAGCAGATTTCCACGACCAATATGTCCGTCACGATGGTACCTGGAAATTCAAGTCGCGCTTGGCGCAGGTTGTGTTCGGTACCATTCCAGATCTCGCATCGCCGGGCGCTGTTCCAGCCCCAAATCCGAGCCATTCGTAGAAGCATATTGGAAAGGCCTATTCTCATGGTGAGTATTTCAATTGCTGTCGATATCGGAGGAACGTTCACGGATGTCGTTCTAATCAATGGCAATACCTCGTTCGTCGAAAAGACGCTCACGACACCGGACGACCTTCTTGAGGGCTTTTTCAGAGGAATTACCGGCGTCTTGACGAAAGCCGGCCTGGCGCCGGCCGATGTTAACGACAGGATAGTGCACGCCACCACCACCGTTACCAACGCCTTGATCGAGCGGCGTGGCGCCAAATCTGCGATGTTATTCACCGATGGTTTCGCAGACACTTTGCGCATTCGTCGGGAAGACCGCTTCGATATCTATGATACGCAGATTGAAGCACCCGAACCTATCATAGATCAAACCTTCACGATCGATGAGCGGGTTTATGCCGATGGCACAAACGGCAAGGCACCCTCAGAAGCCGAAATCAATGCGCTTGCTGCAACTCTGGCAGAGCATAGAGTGCAATCGATCGGCATCTGTTTCATGCACAGCTACATTAATCCGACCAACGAGAGGTTCGTCGCGGAGCGCTTGAAAAAGCTTTTGCCAGAACTTGAAATCTCGCTGTCATCAGAGGTTTCGCCTCAGATCCGCGAGTATGTGCGTGCCTCCACAACGGCGGTAAACGCTTATGCCGTCCCCGTGACAAAGCCATATTTGGACGAACTTGAGCGCAAACTTACGGAAGAGGGGTTCCGTCCCGAGCCGTTGATGGTGCTTAGCTCAGGCGGCCTTGTAGCGGTGGAAACGGCCGCGCGCTTCCCTGTGCGAATGATTGAGAGCGGCCCCGCCGCAGGCGCCCTCGCAACAGCATTTTTTGCTAAGTCTCTCAATGCCCCCGAGATTCTTGGCTTCGACATGGGCGGAACAACCGCAAAAGTCTGCCTTATACAGAATTACGAACCGCTCGTAGCCGCTGAATTCGAGGTTGATCGGGCGTATCAGCTCAAAGAGGGCAGCGGCTTCCCGGTAAATGTGCCGACGGTCGACCTCATCGAAATCGGCGCGGGCGGCGGAAGCATTGCCCACATAAACGACATGGGATTGCTCAAGGTCGGCCCGCGAAGCGCCGGCGCGAGTCCGGGTCCTGCCTGCTACGCGCGCGGCGGGACCAATGCGACGGTAACCGATGCTGCGGTTCATCTTGGCCTTCTTGACCCGAATAACTTCCTGGGTGGCGAGATGAAACTCGACGCCCGCGCTGCTGCTAATGCGCTTGCGGTGGTGGGAGAGAAGCTCGGAATCGGCTCGGTTGAAGTGGCACGTGGCGTCTATGACATTGTTTGTGAGGCGATGGCCGGTGCAGTTCGAACACACGCGGCTGAACGCGGCGTTGACTATCGCGGGGTGCCGCTGCTCGCATTTGGTGGGTCTGGTCCAGTCTATGCCTGCCAGGTCGCCGACCTTCTTAACAGTAGCAAGGTCATATACCCGCCACTCGCAAGCGTCTTCTCCGCTTTCGGTGCCCTCGTCACTCCCGTCCGCTTCGATCTGACGCAGAGCGCTTTGATGCGACTCGAGGATATGGATTGGCCAATGGTTCACGAACTCCTCGGGCACATCGAGGCCGAAAGCCGTAAGGCCCTCAATGTGGCTTGCGTGCAAGATGGCGATGTCGAACTCAAATTCAGCGCTGATATGCGCTACTATGGCCAGCATTACGAAGTTCCGGTGACGTTCCCCGAGCGTCCCTCGCCCGCGACACCTTTGCGGGAACTGTTCGAAGCGGAATTGCGCCGCCGGCACTCTGTATGCCAGCCTCAGCTAGACGTCGAAATCGTCAATTGGCGCATTGCCGCCAGCGGGCCTGCAAGCGCGGCTCCTGCCTTTTCACATGCGGGAGAGAGGCTTGCAGAGGAGAAGATACGTCCGGTGCACGCCTGGGGATCGCACGACGTGAAGGTGGTCCAGCGACGGAGTTTGGATGTTGAGACACGCATCAAGGGTCCGCTGCTTATTGAAGAGCGGGAAACAACATTAGTAATTTGCCCGGGCTGGACCGTTCGCGCCGGTCCACTCGGATGCGTCGTGGCCGAACGAGAGGATTGAAGTCATGAGTCCATTGGAACTGGAACAATACTGGACGAACCTGCGTAGTCTTGTGTCAGAACGGGCGAAGGTGATGCAACGCTCGGCTTTCGCCGCTGTTGTGCGTGAGGCAGGCGATCTAGCCTATGCGGTATTCGACGCAGAGGGCAACATGGTTGCGCAAGCCGAAACGGGCACGCCTGGTCATGTAAATTGCCTGGAGGCCTGCGGCAAGTTTCTGATCGAGAAGTTCGCCGGGAACATTGCGGAAGGCGACGTCCTTATCACCAATGACCCCTGGCTCGGTGCAGGTCACTATTTCGATATCACGATCCTGGCTCCGGTGTTTCGCAATGGCAAGATTATCGCCTATCTCGGCTCGACCAACCATCACGCCGACATTGGAGGGCTGGGCATGTCGTCGATGGCGATCGATGTACACCAGGAAGGACTTTCGATTCCGCCAATGAAATTGGTCGAGGCGGGAGAACCCAACGCGGTACTCTACGACATAATCCGGTCGAACGTCCGTGTACCTGATGTCGTGGTCGGCGATCTTGCAGCGCAAATTTCCAGCGCCCTGAGCGGCGGCGTGGCCATCAACGAGATGTGCGATCGCCATGGTCTCGACGATATAGAGGAGCTTTCGTCCGAAATCATACAACGATCAGAAGACGCGATGCGCGCGGCAATCCGCGGCTGCCCTGCGGGAACCTGGGCCAGCCGATGCGAATTCGAACTGACGGCCGACACGTCGATCCATCTCGACCTCAGATTGACAATCGACAATGAGCGCGGCGAGGTGAACCTCGATTTCACTGGCAGTTCCGATCAGCTGAACATCGGCGTCAATGTTGTTGAAAACTACGCTCGCGCCTACGCCACTTTCGCGGTGCGGTCATGTCTCGCTGCAGAACTTCCTAACAATACCGGTAGCTTGCGTCCCATCAAGTTTTCGGCACCCGCAGGGAGCATCATCAACTGCACCTATCCCGCGCCAGTCGCATCGCGCCACGTTGTGGGCATGTATGTTCCGATGCCCATCCTCGACGCTCTGTTCAATGCCGTTCCCGATCGTGTGCTAGCGAACGGCCCCGGTTGCCCAAGCACCGCGGTGGTGTCGGGGCTCGATGACGCCGGAAAGCACTACAATATCTTCTTCACCGTAGCCGGCGGCATGGGCGCTCGCCGCCTCAAGCCCGGTATGGATGCGACGAACTATCCCACGGGTGTGCGGTCAACGCCGGTTGAAATGTTGGAGCGTGAGGCACCGATCGTCTTCATCAAGAAGGAGCTTCGTCGTGGTTCTGGTGGCACGGGCCGCCAGCATGGTGGCGATGGCCAGGTCGTTGAATTTCGCGTCCGCAGTGACAAGGAATGGCTGTTGAGCGCGCAATGCACAGCTTTGCATAACCCACCCAATGGCATGGACGGCGGCGATCCGGGCGAGCTCAGCCGCTTTTTAATCAACGGAAAAACGGCCGTCCCACAGTTTCAACAGCGTATGTCCAGAACCGATACCGTACGGATCGAAACAGCGGGAGGGGCAGGATTTGGTGCTGTCGAACAACAATATGACGTTAAAAAGCAGAGCTAGGGGCTTGCGATAGCCGGCTGCGCGACTTCACTTCCAAGCGGAACGGGGTTGCGCAGGATTCTACTTACGCGACTCGGTGGAGACAGTAGAGGTGGCCTGACGTGGCCGGGAAGGGCTTAACAGTGCCATCGCAACGCTAAACTCGCACGCCGCCGATATCGGGCGGTCTGACTGTGATCCCTGAAGTTTGGCGCGCCTCTTTTTAGCGCGCAGCCACCGAATTGACCCAATCATCGATTTCGGCCTCAACCCAAACCGTGCACTTGCCGCCAAGCGACCGCGACTTAGGAAACCGGCCCTCACTCATGCGCTGGTAGATTGCGGACCGCTTCAGTCCGACACGGGACATCACTTCGGGCAGGCGAATTAGCCTCGGCGCCGGCGGAGCCGGGGTGACGTCAGCGCGTGCAAGCAAGGCAGACGATTCAGTTTTCAATTGAGCGGGGGCCATGAGAAAATCCTTGGACAAAGCAATTGTCGGGTTCCCCTCCGATCATTGCTTCCCCCTCACCTACCGATCGCGAGCGACATGTCGCGAGCGGCAAATTCATCGATGTGCTTGGACAGCATACGGGCAACCAGTCGCGACGTGCCGATCGCCCAGCGCGGGCGCAAATCACCAATCCTGTCGCCCAGCGCCTCGTTCAATTCTCCGGGCAGCGCGGAGAATGTCAACGGGCACCGAAGATTCCGCAAAAGTGGGCATCTAAAATTCCCTAGTTTGGCGGGAGGGTTGGTGTCGGTGATCAGCCGTGATGGAGATCGGGCTTTTCCTTTGCTGGCGGGCGGCCGCGCCGTTTCGGCAAGGGCGGTGGGTTGATGGACGGTGCCATGCGCGCATGCTCGGGCAGCAGGTCGGCGTGCTGTCGCATGCGATAGCTGGAGCCCTCGATCTGGACGACCACAGCGTGGTGAAGAAGGCGGTCGAGCAGCGCGGTGGCCACCACCGGATCGCCAAAGACATCACCCCATTCGGCGAAGCCGCGGTTGGATGTCAGGATCATGGCACCCTTTTCGTATCGGGCGTTGACGAGCTGGAAGAAGAGATTGCCGCCGCCGGGCGTGACGGGAAGATACCCGATCTCGTCGACGACGAGCAGGGAGGATCGGCATAGGAAGCGGATCTTCTCGCGCAACGTGCCCTCGCGTTCAGCCTTGGTCAGTGAAGCGATCAGATCGGCGAGCGGGATGAAGTAGACGCTCTTGCCCGCCTTCACGGCCTCGACGGCAAGGGCCGTGGCGATATGGCTTTTCCCGGTACCGGGCGGGCCCAGCAGATGCACCACCTCGGCCCGGTTGATGAAGTCCAGGCCAGCGAGCGCCAGGATGCGGTTCCGGTCGAGCGATGGCTGGAAGGAGAAGTCATATCCGTCCAGCGTCTTGATGATCGGCAGCCTTGCCATGCGCAGGGCTGCCTTGATCCTGCGGTTCTCCCGGAGCGACAGTTCTTCGTTCAGCAATATGTCGATGGCCTCGATGCCATCGATTTTGCCCTGCTCTATGCCGCGCAGGGTGGCGTCGAGCATCTCCAGGGCGCGTGGCATTTTGAGATGGACCAGGCTGCGGCGGATATTATCGACGCGGGATGCGGCACCCCCATGGTTCATGGCCGTTCTCCCCGCGCCAGTTGGCTGCCGATCGCTTGATAGATGGCCAGGGAGCGCACGGTGACATGCTCGCCTACACGACCGATGGCGATTACCTCTTTGCCATGGATACGGCGCTTGGCGCCGCTGCTGCCTGTCCGGTGCGCAGGATCGATCCTGTACTGCCGGCGCCCCTCAAGAACCGGGTGCTCGGCAATGACCTGGCCCAGGTCTACGATCCGGATCTTGTCGGGCAACTGCTGGATTTCGACGACGCGCCGGGTGCGATCGGGAACGCTGTAGTAATTGCCGCCGACCGAGACCATCCCATCGTGGCTGACGCGGCGCTCCAGCTTCAGAACAGCGTCAAAGCGGCCCGCCGGGAGCAGCTGCAACTCAGGCTGCTCGGCGGCGAAGGCTTCAGCAATAATCCGCTGCGTCGTGCCGTGGACACGGACGTTGGCGACGGTATCGAGCCAGTCGATCAGCTGGACATTGAGATCGTCCAGATTGCGGAAGCTCCGGCCCAGGAAGAAGTCCTTGCGGATATAGCTGAATGGCCGCTCGACCTTTCCCTTGGTCTTGGCCCGATAGGGACGGCAGGCGCGCGGCACGAAGCGATAATGCCCGGCCAGAGCCAGCAATGATCGATTGTAGATGATGTGGCCCTGATCATCTTCCCCGGTCACAGCGGTTTTCATGCGATCGTAGAGGATCTCGATCGGGACGCCGCCGAGCGCTTCAAAGGCCTGCATATGACAGCGCAACAGGCTTTGGAGATCCTGATGCATGACGTAGCGCGCAAACAGGAAGCGCGAATGTCCCAGCACCAGGCTGAACAGCCAGACGATCCGGCTGACGCCGGGCTCATCGGTAAATTCGACGACGAACCGGGCAAAGTCGACCTGTGCCTGCACGCCAGGCGGCGTCTCGAACCGAACCTCAAAGGGCTTAGGCCCGTTTTCCGGCCGGATCGCTGCCAGGAACCGCTTTACCGCGGTATAGGCGCCCATATATCCCAGCTCACGGATTTCCCGCGTCAGGCGCGCCGCAGTCAGATCGGGAAAGGCCGTCACTCGCTCACGCAAAAATTCCAGATAGGGTGCCAGTTTGTTCGGTCGACCCAGCATGCGAGGGCCGTAAACCGGGGCCTCGATGCCCCGTTCGATATATTTTCGGATGGTCTTGGGATCGCGACCAGTGCGTCGGGCAATGGCGGATATCGATACACCCTGCCGATGTAGTTCGAGGATCATCATCAATTCTCCAAGTCGGATCATCGGCCCCGTCTCCGCGTCTGCAAAGGAGATGAGGACAATGTCGGCTCATCTCATTCTGCCGGGGCTAGCCCCGGCAGAATGAGATGAAGGGGCCACCAACTAGGGAATTTTCAAAGCCCACTTTTGCGGAGAATTGCACGACCGATGACAGAGAAGAACTCGTCGAGGAATGCACCCATCTCATGGTGCATCCACTGCGCGGCAAGCGCTTCATGTCCGGCGAGCACCAGCGCCAGAGTGGCGCGTACAGGCGCGCCGCAGGCCTCGAGGATCCGAGCCGCCTCGCCCAGCGTAATCGGGCGTTCGCCGCGGATGACGCGCAGCAGCGTATCCTTGTGCATACCGGCTTCGCGGGCAATCTGGTGACGCGGCTTGCCCGCTCCATCCACTGCGCAGCACAGCGTGCGTGCAAGGCGCTCATTGGCCGCGTCGGGCGTGGCAGGCTGGTCGGGCATCGTCGCGTCACTCCATCACGATCACATGATTCGCAGGCATATCGCAGCGCTCTATCTGTAGGAAACAGAAAAGAACAATAAAAGAACATCTCGTTTCTAGGTGATTCGATGCGAGGCATTGAGGCGCCGTGAATCTCCGTCCTGCTCCGCCGATTCCCGCGTCGATATATCAGCAATAATGCGGCCATTAAGCCGCTTAGAGCCACCTCCCCCTACTCCCAGATGTCCGTATGCATCCACATTCCAGCCCGATCACGCATTCTCACTTTCCTACGATCATTTCCTAGAGTCATGAAGAACACACAGCGAACGCAAAGCGCTGTGTCCAACCCTCCAAACGGAGCTTTCTTCATGCCTGCACTTGCCCTTACCCGGCGCCTCGGCGCCCCTCGTCTCACCCACGCAGCCAGCCTCGTTCTCCCGGTCGCGGTTGCCGCGCTCGCAGCAAGCGCTGCCTATGCCGGCGCGGACACCACCTTCGCCCCGGCATTGAGCAAATTCACCTACATGCAATGTTCTATATATGTTCCACCCCGATTCGGCCATAGAAGGAATCGGGAAATGAGACTGAGATGGGCAATGATCGCAGCGGCGGTGACGGGATGGGCGTTCGTCGTCCCGGCTCACGCGCAAGGGGAGGCTGCCCCTGAGGGTGCTGCACCAGAGATCAGACCTGACGGTTTCCGTGTGGCCGAGGGGGCGAACGGTTTCCAACTGGTCGAACATGGGATCTGGCGACAGTCCCTGGCAGCTTCGTCCGGCGCTCCGGTTCTCGAAGCGGGCAGGACCTACCTCCCCTATCGTTATGCGAAGCCCGAAGGCACCGGCCCATCGGGCTTTCGACGGGCAAGCTACCTTCCCCATGTCTATGCAGCGGAGGCTCAATACTCGCTGCCAATTGGCCTTCTCGACGCCCTGGTATGGACGGAGTCCCGGTATAACCCCCTGGCGATCAGCAAGGCTGGTGCCGCTGGCCTGGGTCAGTTGATGCCGGGGACCGCGCGCGACCTTGGCGTGCCAAATCGCTTCGATCCCGCAGCGAACCTCTTCGGCGCGGCGAAGTATCTGCGTCAGATGCTCGACAAGTTCGGGGTAGTGCATCTGGCCCTCGCCGCTTACAATGCAGGCCCTGGCGCCGTCGAGCGAGCGGGCGGTATCCCACGCAATGGCGAGACACCGGCCTATGTGCGCGATGTGCTGCGTCATTGGCGCTTCTGAACAGGGGGGTAGTGGTGAGTTCCGGTCGAATACGCGTGTCAGGAATGCTGAGCCGCGGCAGGCGTGGGATGATCCTGACCACGAAAACAGACGAGGTCTGGATTGTCGAAAGCGAGGAAGTTGCCGACGATCTTATCGGCTCGAAGGTGATCGTCGAAGGCGTCGTTGCAGGGATGGATCGCCTACGCGCCGACTGGATTGGCGCGGACAGTCATCCTTCCTGATTCTCCTGCGGCGGATATCTCGCCACGAGTTGGAGAACTTCCCTACCCCATAGCGCATCCGAACGACCTGCATTCGCTGGCGGTCCTGCAATAGGCATGAGTCAGCTAGCAATCGGGGCCTCCGCCGTTCCGGGCGCGCGCGGCGTCACCGAAACCTCCACCCGGACATCCCAGTCCAGCCGGTCGAGAATCCGCAGCAGCCGGTCGACGGTGAAGCGGTCGAGCTTGACCTGGCGAATGCGCGAGAAATCCGCCGCCGCCACGCCGGTCCGCGCCCCGGCATCGCGCACACTCAACCCTTCGGCATCGAGCGCCTTGATGATTTCAGCGGCAAGCGTGGCGCGCAGCTGGCGCAGGCCCGCATCGGGCGCGCCGAAATCGGCGAAGACATTGCCCGAGCCGCGCACCAGGTCGCATGAATTGTCTGGGCCAGCCATCGCGGCAATCTGTAGTCAAATATGACAACAGATCAAGCCGGACCATGTCACGCTACCGCCGCGAGCGGAACCTTGCGGTCGACACTTCGACCGCCTTCAGCTTGTGTCCGGGCGCGAGGTGGGCATAGCGCAGCATCATCGCATATACTCCGAAGCCGAAAACAGAGGAGGCCGGAGGGCGCTGACGCGCGCCCCGCCCCTGCCCGTTTGCGGCGAATATCAGCCCTATTCACCGCATAATGTGCGGTTAATAGGGCTGATAGGTTTATGGATTGCATGAAACGCCAAGTACGGCTTTGCAAAAACTGGAATTTATAAACTCGACATCGGTTTACGAATCAGGCAAAATGCTAAGTATGGCTATGCGTTCTGACCATAAGTTAAACCGCCTCCAGCAGGAACTCCCCGAGGGACTCCTTGCCGATGCGGCATGGATGGAAGCCCACGGTTATTCATCATCTCTGCGCAGCCAGTACGTTCGCGCCGGTTGGCTCACTAGTCCGGCGCGGCGCGTCTATCGCCGTGCGCGCACCCCGCTGACATGGCAGCAGACCGTTGTCTCGCTCCAGACCGTGCTCGACCTGCCCCTGACCGTTGGCGGGCGCACCGCGCTCGAACAGCAGGGCTACGCCCATTACCTGTCGGCTTCGGTGCGTGAGGTTCACCTCTACGGGCCGAAGCGCCCGCCGACCTGGCTTGCCTGCTTGCCGCTCGATGTTGCTTTCCGCTGGCACAACAGTCTGCGACTGTTTCCCGGCGATGCCGATGCGCCGCCCGAGCCAAGCCCTGTCATGGCCGGCGCCGCTGGCCAGACCTTGCCTCTGCGCTATTCCAGCAAGGAGCGCGCCGTTCTCGAATTGCTCGACGAACTCCCCGGGCACGAGAGTTTCCATCAGGTCGATGCCCTGATGGAAGGCATGAGCGACTTGAGTCCGCGCCGCCTGCAAACGCTTCTTGAATCCTGCGCCAGCGTCAAGGTGAAGCGGCTCTTCCTGTTCTTTGCCGACCGCCACCGCCATGCGTGGCGCTCGCGTCTCGATACCTCGCGCGTCGATCTCGGCGCGGGCAAGCGCGTCCTTGTCAAAGACGGCAGGCTGGACTCGCGCTACCAGATCACCGTTCCCGCCGATCTCGAGGCGCATTGATCGCCATGGCATTTCTCGACACCTACCGGCAACAGGTCGCCCTTCTCATCCGCGTTCTCCCGTTCGTTGCTGAGGAAAGAGTCTTTGCCCTCAAGGGCGGCACGGCGATCAACCTGTTCGTGCGCGACCTGCCGCGCCTCTCGGTCGACATCGACCTCACCTATCTGCCGGTCGAGGATCGCGCCGCCTCGCTCGCCGCGATCGACGCCGCCATGCTGCGCATCGCGAAGCGGATCGAGAAGGGCATACGCGGTGCGCGGGTCCATGCCTCGCGCTCGGCCGGCGAGAACATCGTCACCAAGCTGATCGTCCGTGCGGACGAGGTGCAAATCAAGATCGAGGAGACCCCCGTACTGCGCGGCACCGTTTATGATCCCGTCGTCACCGGCGTGACGCCCGCCGTCGAAGATGCCTTCGGCTTCGCCGAGATTCAGGTCGTGTCCTTCGCCGACCTCTACGCGGGCAAGATCGTGGCGGCGCTCGACCGCCAGCATCCCCGCGATCTTTTCGATGTGCGCGAGCTCCTGGCCAACGAAGGTGTCACGGACGCGCTGCGCCGCGCTTTCCTTGTCTACCTCGCCAGCCACAACCGCCCGATGGCGGAAATCCTCGCCCCGGCGCGCAAGCCGTTGCACGACGAGTTCGCGCGTGGCTTTGCCGGAATGACGCAGGAGCCGGTCAAGCTTGCCGAGCTTGAAGCCGCGCGCGACGCGATCATCACCGCGATGGTCGCCAACATGCCTGACGGACACCGGCGCTTTCTAATCGACTTCAAACGGGGAGAGCCGGACTGGGAGCTGCTTGGCATCGCCGAAGTGCAGAACCTGCCCGCCGTCCTGTGGAAACAGCGCAACCTCGACAGCCTCTCCGCCGGCAGGCGGCGCGAACTGGCCGAGGCGCTGGAAAAGGTGCTGTTTCCGTAAGTAACACGTTTGCCGGAAGGACGCGAAACAGGCGTCAGGCGACCGCAACCGTCAGGACCGCCTCGGCGGTATCCTCGACCTCTTCCACATCCTCGCCTTCTTCGGACACATTGCCGCCAGAGGCGGCCTTGCGCATCGCCTGGCTGGGCGCAGACTGGATCGGCATGGCAAATCAGCCATCCTGATCCTGTTGCGGAGGGTATCTGGCGACGATCTGAAAAACCTCCCTGCCCCATAGCGCAAGCGCCTCGCGCTTTTCGTTGGTGTACTGGTGCCGATGGTAGACTCCCGCCACACCAGCCATAGCCGATCCAGACTGGTGGTTGAGGACGGCTTCAGAAACCACCAGAGGGATCCCGAGACGCTGAAGGCCAGTTGCCACCGTCCGGCGAATATCGTGCATGGTGAAATGACCGGCCTCATAGCCGAGCTTCTCGTCCACGCTTGCCCTAACCCGCTTCCAGGCCTTTGACAGTCCGCTAACACTGTTCGTGTTGGTGACCTTGGATGCCAACAGAATTTGGGATTGCTTGTGAGCGTCGTCAGGTGCGATCCCCGCGGCCGCGAAGATGTCGGTGACGACTGCGAGGGCCTGCGCGGATAGCGGCACCACATTCGCCTTGCCGTTTTTCGCTCTGTCTCCCGGGACGGTCCAAACCTTCGCCTTGAAATCGAACTCGTCGCAAGTGGCGTCGAGCACCTCTCCCCGGCGCTGGGCTGTGAGAACAAGCATTTGCACAAGATGACCAAACGGATAGCCATCCTCGACAGCGGCTTGCCACAGGGCCGCGAGCTCTCGATCGCTGAGTACGCGGTCGCGAGGCTCACTTCGCTTCGGACGCCATGCATCCCGGCAAGGATTGGCTGGCAAATGCTCGAGTCTGGTGAGTGCCCAAGTGTAGAAAGTCGAAAGATGGCGATACACGATGCGCGCCATCGTCAGGGTTTCCTTGCCCCGCTCGAATGCGATCTTCTCGACAAAGCGGCTCACGTCGCTTCGAGTGATGGAATCCGCGAGACGGTCACCCAGCTCGGGTTCGATGTACTTCCGGAAAACCCGGTCGAACTCCTTCGCGCTCCGCTTTTTGCCCTCGATCTGCTGAGACAGATAAATCTCGTAGAGCTCAGCGACCGTCCCGACGCCCTTCGATCCCTTCCTCTTCGCGCCTGGCTTTCTGGCGATGTTCTTGCCCTGCTCAACATCGACCAGGAGATCCCGCGCCTTACGCCGAGCATTGGCAAGGGTGAAGCTCGGGCCATGTCGCCCGATCGTGACGTTCAACCATTTGCCTTGAACGCGCTTACGCAGAATATAGGTCTTGATGCCGCTCGCACCCATTCGAAGCCGGAGCCCGGTCACGATGCGGTCAGCAAGCTCAATTTGTCCGGTGGCAGGAGCCTTCAAGCCTGCAATCCGAGCGTCCGTTAAACCAACTTTGTTCGCCATATGCACCTGCTACCTTAGGTAGCTTTTTGTACTGGATACTGGCGAACATATCAAGAACAATACGGACTATAAATCGCAGATTTCCGCCATTTTTGGACCCATGCGGACGCGCCAGGACCCTCTGATTGCAGCTCTTAATCAGCGGGTCCTAGGTTCGAGCCCTAGTGCGTCCACCACCACTTTATCAATAATTTTAGGTACTTATAATAGCAATCTAAGATCGATTTTCGATCAAGATTCCGCTTGTGTGCAGCAAACTGTGCAGCAGATTTGACGTGATGCGAGGCTCCCAGAGGTTCGAGAATGTTCCTGCGAGTGACGCGTTGTTCGCGTGCACCGACCAAAAAATCTGCCATGCAAGACCCGACTTGAGGCATCCAGCCCCGGCTTGGGAACGAGCCTTATGCTCCTCACGGAAAGCCGATTCGCAAGCGACGTCCGGGGTGAAGGCTTTGCCTGCAACCGTTCGGAACTAGCGGACGCTCGGTCTGCTATCGTTAAAATTGGCTATGAGTTTCCCGGCCGCGATGCCAAAGCCTCATCCCGGGCGGCCTTTCGCTGAGCCAACCAGTCATCGATTTCGGAAGCTATCCAACGGTTCGTGCCTACGCCCAGTTTGATCGGTGCGGGAAAGCGCCCCTGCTTGATCAAGCGTGCCACATGCTGGCGGGTGAAAGGAATGTCCTTCGCCTTCAGATCGGAGAATGCCAGCAGGTTAGGCATCGCAACGTTCGATCGCGCCGCCTGCCGACTGCAGTGCTGTGGTTGAGGGAGTGGCGCCTTCAGTTGTCTGTCCGCCGCTTCCGCTTCCTTCCCTCTCCCTTCCCTTCCGGCCGATTTGGAACGATTGAATCGCTATCGGGCCATTACGCGAACGCGTTCGCCGAAGCTGATCGTATGAGTCCGCATGGGAATAGCGCATGGATTGCTACCCTGTGGGCAACGCAGGCAGGCCATGACGCGCAGGCAATCTAGCATTTCCGGATCGGTGTCCAAAGGATCAAGATCGCACTTTAAGGCGGGGAGATGCCGCATCCTGCTTTTTTGCCTATGCGCGGCTGTGCCCGCTGCTGTCGGTCGGCAAGGCGCGCGCCGGTAAGGCGAAGTGCGAGCTGCATTGGATGACCTGGCCGATTGGGGCGAAGGGCTGATCGCCATGCTGGCGCCCGACGACGCCGGTGACCTGGGCGCGCTGCGCCTGCGGCAGCTCGCTGGCCTGTTCCCGGGCCGCTGCTATATCGCGTTGACCCTGCGGCGGCCGCCGCGCGCTTTCCTGCGGCTGCACGATCTGATCAACACGGCGGCGCAGGTCGGCGTCCCGACCGTCGCCCTCAATGACGTGCTGTTCCACCATCCCGACCGCCGGATGCTTCAGGATGTCATGACCTGCATCCGCGAGGGCGGTCTAGCGCGAGGGCGACGTGATCCATTTGATTTGCGCGCGCCTGTTCGACCTTACGCCGATGCTTTCCAGCCTGGGCGAGCGCGACGGCGCGTTCCCGAAGCCCGGTGGACGTGGCGATGGCGCCCGGTTCGGCGCGACGGATGATCCGTGGGACCGCCGGCCGCGCATGGCCGGTGTGCGCGGACCGGATTGGCATGAAGGCGCGCTCAAGCTGAGATCGCGAAATTTCCATTAGGGCGATGGCTGGCCGAGCGACGCAATAAGCATTCTTGAAATGTGCGTGAACTATGCGTATAAAGTGCGAGCAGTTTGAACCACGATAGGATGGAATGATGGGTTCAATGGGTTTTACCGACGTGCTGGCATCATCGCGTGAGCCTGGAACGTCGCGTCTGTCGGCCGTCAACATCGCCAAGGTGCTGGGGCTGCAATTCCAAGACATGGCAGAGCTCACGGGCGTGCATCGAAACACCTTACGCACCCACCCTGAATCGCCCCGGCTTCAGTCCGCGCTGCGCGATCTGTTGCGCCTGCTCTCGGCGGCCGTGGCGGTGCAGCCGGATACCGAGCGTGCCTTCTTCATGGTCAAGAATGAGCCCATTCCCGCCTTCCGTCATAAGACGCTCCTGCAATTGGCGCAGGAAGGTCGCACCGAGGATGCCATAGACTATCTGGAATCGATCAGCGCCGGCTTTGCCGGATGATTCTGTGGGACTTGCCGCAGGGCACCACATTGTATCGCGCGCATACGCCGCAATGGGCGAGCAGGCCGCTGAGCGGAGCCGGCGCCGCGGCAAAGGGCGGGCGGTTCAACAGGGCAGGCGTGGAAGCTCTCTATCTCTCCCTCGACGAAGTGACGGCGCTGCGTGAGTATCAGCAGACATCGCCGTTTCTGCCGCCCTGCACGATGACCTCATATAGCGCGACCCTCTCGCGCCTCGTCGATCTGAGGCAACTGGGCCAAGGTAAGCCTTGGGACGATCTCTGGCATGATTGGCGCGAGGACTGGCGCCATCTGAAGTTCGATCTGCACATCGAGCCGCCAAGCTGGGTTCTGGGCGATCTGGTGCTCGAAGCGGGCCTTCCCGGAATCGTCTTTCCAAGCCTGACGCAGGAAAACGGCGTCAATGTCGTTCTCTATGTAGCGGCGCTGCCTGACAGCAACTGCATCGAGGTCAACGACCCGGATGGACGGCTGCCAAGGGATCAATCCAGCTGGAGCAACTGACGCTCGCTTGTATCGCTTCACGGCTGACCGATCTCATCGCCCTGCCGCCATTTGGTGACAGGTCCCGCTTCAGCGCGGTGATGCGATCTCGCGGCCGCAATCATAAACTCACGATGAATCCCCATGGTCCTAAAGTCGGTTGCGGATGGTTTGCGCCATCGTACTCATGCTTGTTCCGAAATCCTTTGCCAGTTGGCGCACGCTCGCTCCGGCGCGCCTGCGCTTTATGATCTCGTCTGCATGGGGATGCCTCGTGATGTAGCGCTTAGATCCCGCGTTCTGGCGCCTGTTGTTCTCCCACTCATGGAGAACGACGATCACATCGGGCCGGCTATATCCTCGCTCGCGATAAGAGCCCAGGTTCGATTCCGCGGGCCAGGGCACGGATCCCGCTTTCAACAAACCGAATTCCTTCTGGTTCGGCAACAGGAACAGGTTCGCGGGTGCATGATTGTCGTTGTTGCCATCCAGGCAAATCACGACCTCGTTCCGTTTGAGCCTTCGACCGATCGTGCGTTCAGCGACAAGCCGATGCTCACCATCATATTTCGCGGCATAGCCCTTGCGGTCGATCCTGCGAAACGTCCGCCCGTTCTGCTTCACGACGCCGCCTTGCCAACCCGGCGACCGATCGCGGACATAATAGGCCGTCGAACATGCGCGTGAACACAACATCTCGTCGCAGCGCGCACGCGACACAGTGAACGGCTCGCCGCAATTGAGGCATGTCTTGGTGACGCGTCGCGATCTGCGATGCCCATACAGGCAGGCAGTAGAGCAGAACCGCAGTGCTGCATCTTTAGCGGGAGCGTCAAACGGCTTTCCACAGTTGGCGCAGGATACACGCCTTGCCTGTGACCACCCGTGTTGGGCCCGGACGCATTCACGCGAACAATATTTCGCAGCGTGGCTTCCACTCGCATTTTGCCCGGCAGGGATTTCGAATGTCTTACCACAATGAGGGCAGGACTTTTCCCTGAGAGATGTTGGCAAACGCCGGGCCAGCCCCGCGCATTTTCGGGAGCAGAATTTCTGGTTTATCCTTTGCGCTGTGTACTGCTTTTCGCAGACCTGACAGGTCTGGCCTGGAATAGACGGCATCCAGTGACCACCTGGTGAATAATGCGGACGGCTCATGAGCTTTCCATTTCTTCCTGCCTGCGTTGGCGGGACGATGGATTGCCAGGATGCGGCGCGTCGCACTTTGGGCCGCCTGCGGGTTTCATATCTGGCCGCTCTCATCGCCGCGCCGCCATTCGGGTGAGAGATCCTGCTTGAGCGCGGTGAGCACCGAGTCCGATATCATCTCGATGCATTTGCGCTCGATGGCGGGCAGATCGCCGTAGATCAGCTGTCGCGGGAACCGCATGCGTTGCCCCGCAAAGAGGATCGGGAAGGTGATATGTCCCGTCGGCATGCCGAGGCTGAGCGCGGCCTTCAGATGATCCTCCAGCTTCGTGCCCGGCGCTCCGGCCTCGATCTCGCGCATCCAGCGCGGACTGCCGCCCATGTTGGTGGCAAGCTCCAATTGCGTGATGCCCCGCAGGTTCCGCTCGTGCCTGATCCGCTCGCCGGAGATCAGCTTGATCTCCCTGAAGATCGACGTGTCGGCGGCGGCAAATTTATCGTCGGGCTCCATGCTCTCGTCCTCCGCGGCAACGCCTCCTGGCGCGATGGATCACCCGAAAGATCTAAGTGGCCGCGATAGTCGTGAGCAATAATAGATTCCGTTGATTTTAGAGGAAGGCATCTGCCGAATAGGAACGAATATGTGAGTATGAGTGCCGATTACCGAACAATCGGCACCTCATTGCCTGAGTCATCCGAATTGGACTGATTGGGAACTCTCTTGCCGATAGCGCAACCGACCGGCGCGAGTGCTCCCGGACAGGCCGGATTAGAACTAATTTCGCGCAATTCCGGCTAATTTCGTTGGTGGCGGCAGGCCGCTGCCGGGGCCTGTTGCAATCCTCTTCGATTCCAATCAGTCAGGCTTCGTTCCGAACAACGCAGGTCGAATCGGACCTGATACTTCGGATCGTTAAGTAATCTTAACCAAGGGCGCGAGGCGCCGATTGGAGTCGTGCATGAAGCCGATTACCAAAGCGATGACGGCTGCCCTGAGCGCCCTGATCGCCACGACGACGGCATGCGCCGCGCCCGGCGAGCGTCCCCAGCGGGGAAGCAACGCGCCGAACCTGCAGCGGCCACGCGCCATCGCTGCAACAGCGGACGGCTTCGTCATCCGCGCTGTGGTCTCCGACATGATGGACGCCACCCCCGCCCCAGTCACTCGCCGCCACGTCCCGGTGGGATCGGGCACGCACCTCGATGCGCGCCTGCTTTCCGGTTCTGCCAGCGCCTTTCAGGAGACCTCCCATGCGCATCCGTAAGCTCGGGGCGGCCGCCCTCGCCCTGCCCCTCCTCCTCGCCGTTCAAAGCGCGGCATCGGCACAGCAGGCCGATCCGCTTGTCGCGGCGGCGCGTGAGGCCGAGAGCGAACTGCGGCAGACCTTCACCAATCTCCAGTTCGAGGATTTCGGGCCGGCGCCGGTCAAGGGACCGATCTATCAGGCATCGGCGGGCGGCCGCATCATATACTATGCGCCCGAGAGCGAGCACCTGCTGTTCGCGGAAGTCTACGACCGCAACGGGCATAACCTGACCGCACTGGCGCAGAATACCGCTGCGGCCAAGAAGCTCGCCGCGATCGATACCGGCAAGGCCCTTGCCATCGGCCCTGCGGACGCTCCGGTCGTCATCGAGTTCACCGATCCCGATTGCTCCTATTGCCGCGCGCTCGATCGCTTCTGGGCGGCGAAGGCAGCCGAGGGCAAACCGGTACGGCGGCTGATCTTCTTTGTCTCCGGCATTCACCCGGAAGCAGCCGCCAAGGCCGAGCATATCCTGTGCTCGCCCGACAAGGAGGCGGCGTTCAAGGCGATCTATGCCGGCGCTGCGCCGAAACCGTTGCTCAGTTGTGCGGACGGCCAGGCCAGGGTCAAGTCCGATGCCGGGATCGTTCGGAACATCGGCATCACCGGCACGCCCACGCTGATCGCGGACGGCAAGATCATCTCAGGCTTCCGGCAGGCCGAGATCGAGGAATTTCTCGCCGGGAACAAGGCGCTCGCAGATGCCGACCGCTGACGTTTCCCGGCCGCCCACACGGCGAACGCGCGGTGCATCACCGCGCAGGCCCCAATGCCGGCGACGAGACCCGAACAGGGCCGTCCAGCCTCGCCGCCGGCCGACAGCGATCCCCATCGATGCCGGCAAGCAGATCCCGGAGCGGCCCATCTTCGCAGGAGCAAGTGCATGTTGAGGACCATCGGCAGACAGACCGTCTCGCTCGCCAATGTTGGCATCCCTTTGACGGCGCTCGCGCTGCTCGGCGCCGGAGGGGCACACGCCTTCTCCGCGCCGGCCGCGGGCGACCTTGGCTACGACATCTACGATATCGTCGTGAACCAGGGCGTAAAAGGCCCGCTCGGCTTCGTCGGCGGGGTCGCCGCCTTCCTGTTCGGCGTGAGCAGGCTCTTTTCCAACATCATGATCGGCATTCCGACCATCGTCGCGGCGGTCTGCCTGATCAAGGCAGACTCGATCCTCCAGACTTTCGGAATGGTGATCTGACGGCTCGGTCCGCCGCCCAGGCATGGCCGCCGGCGGACCTCAACGGGCCAGCGCGCGCAGGCGCGATGGCGAGACAGCCCACGAAGTTCAACCGGCTTCGCAGGGAGGTCACGACGCAAGGAGGAGAAGGCTCGTGAACGAGCGGCTACCCCAATATCTGCACAAACCGGTCCAGATCCTGTGGTTTGGTTCGGACGAATTCGTGCTGGTGATCACCGTCATCTTCGTCGCCGTAATCCTCGGCGGGATGCTCGGTTGGGGGCTCGTCGCGGGTCTTCTCCTTTTCGTTCCCTGGCTCCGCACCAAGCCGCGCGGCTTCATCCCGCACATGGCCTGGCGCTGGGGGCTGGTCGGCTTCCGCCACTATCCGGGTCCGACGCAGACCCGCTTCTTCGAGTGAGGACAAGCGATGTTCGGACGCAAATCCCCCGATGCGCCTCCACGCGATCCGCTGCTCGGCAAGCCCGCGAGCTTCGGCCTGCACCGCTATCTCCAGGGTTCGAGCAACCTGTTCGAGGAGAACCGGCTGCTGAAGCTCGCCGTGGTCGGCCTGTTCGGGATCACGGCCGTGCTCGGCACGCTCATCTACACCTCGAACCAGAACACCCGCACCGTCGTTGTGCCCTTCGGCGCGGGCGGCGATCTCTATGTGACCGGCAGCGAGCCGTCCGAGGCATACCTCCGCACCATCACGCGCAACGTGGTTTCGCTGTCGGGCACCTATTCGGCCTATTCGGCGGACCGGCAGTTTCAGGAACTGCTCTCGATCGTTCACCCGTCGACCTACAACAGCCTGCGCGACAGCCTCAACCGCCTGCTCGACGAGTTGGCGAACAATCCAACGCTCTCGATCGCGACCTACATTCGCCCCGACCAGCCCGTGACCTGGACCCGGACCGAGATCCTCGTCCCCGTCGAAAAGGTGCGCGTGATCGGCGGCGTGATCCGCAAGTTCCGGGGCAATCTGCGGATTCGCTACGTGATCGACAACGGCCGCTTCTGGCTCACCGCCCTTACCGAGGAGAACTTTGATGCACAGCTCCGCTAGGCGGCTGCTGGCGCTCGGCCTCGTCCTGATGCCGCTGCCGGCCATGGCGCAGACCATCGTCGCGCTGCCCGACCAGACCAGCACCATCCGCCTGTCCAACCGCGACATCAACCATGTCATCTGCGCGGGCGGCGAGATCGAGGACGTCAAGTTCTCCGCCGAGAAGGCGATCGCCGTCGAGCGCGCCGGGTCCGACGCCTGGATCAAGTTCCTCGTGCGCGAGATCGACGACGCCGGCGCGGTGACGCGGACCTATGTGACGGTCCCCTCCGAATTTTTCATCACCTGCAACGGCGCGGTCTATGCGCTCTACGCCGAACCGTCGGACATCCAGGCGCAGACCGTGATGCTCCAGCCCGGCGGCGTCCAGCGCGCGAAGGCCAACGAAGAGCTGCTCGGGCCGCTGGTCGAGGAGGAGCGCGCGGTCTCGATCACGCTTTCGATGCTCCAGGACCGGATACCGGCAAGCTTCACCAGCGTAGCGCCGCGTTCGGGTCCGCTACGCCTGGGACTGCTCCCCGATGCCAGCATCGAGGAGCGCCGCCGCATCGAGGTCGACGGTTCCAGCCTCTCGGCGTCGGAATATCTGGTGTCGGTAGCGAGCGATACGCTGCTCGATGAACGCAGCTTCCTCGACAGCGCGCTCGGCGCCAACATCTTCGCGGTCACGATCGACCGCGGCACTCTCTCGGCGGGCGAGACCGCGCGGCTGATCGTCGTGCGCCGGGGAGCCGGGCAATGAGCCCCGCCGGTCCCAATGATCGCAGCCCAAGCAATCGCGGCGGCCGCGACGATCGCATGCCCCAGGGCCGTGACGGCGAGCTCGACCTCGACGGCTTTCAGGAAGAGCGTGCGCGACCCGAAATTTCCCTGCGCGGCCCCGCACTACTCGACCTCAAGGCGCGGTGGCAGACGCTGAGTGCGCGCCAGCAGCTGCGTCTGAAGCAGCTCGGTGTCGCCGGGGTGATCGGAGCGCTGGGGCTCGGCCTCTACTCGGCGAGCGGCGAAGGCACGAAGGAAGCGGTTGTCCCTCCGAGTTCGCATCTCGACATGGGCGCCGGACTTCGCGGCGATAGCCTCGAGATCAAGCTGCGCGGCGACCTGAAGAAGATCCTCGACGGCCAGACGCTGCTCGGCGAGCGTGTCACTGCGATCGAAGAAGGGAAGATAGTGCCGGGGGCCGGCACGGCGGGCGCGATCGACGGCGACCTGCCGCCGGCGATCCCCGGCGACGTTCCGGCCTTTCCAGAGCCGCCCGCGAACGGCGATATCGATCCGTCGGCTTCCGCGCCTCCGTCGCCTCCGACCGCGCCGCCTGCGCCTCCGGCTCCGCCCGTCGAGAAGACGGTGGGCGCGATCGGCGCGGCGACCACGCCGGTCGGTAGCGGCGGGGATGCGGCATCGGGCGCTAAAAAAAAGACCCGGACGATCTATTTGCCGCCTGGTTTCATGAAAGCGCGGCTGCTGACCGGGATCGACGCGCTGGCGAGCCGGGACGCGACCAACAATCCCGAGCCGCTGATCGCGAGAGTGCAAGCTCCGGCGGTCTTGCCAAATGATGTCAAAGCCAATCTCTCCGGCTGCTTTGTGATCGGCAATGCCACGGGGTCGCTTGCCAAGGAACGGGTCGAAGTCCAGCTGGTCAGCCTCTCCTGCGTCGATTTCGACGAACGCTCGGTAGTCGATCAGCCGATCAAGGGCTTCTTCGTCGACGCGGATGGGAAAAAGGGTCTTTCCGGCAAGGTGGTAACGCGCGCCGGCGCGGCGCTCGCTCGCTCCTTCATTGCAGGAACCATCACCGGCGTTGCGCAGACCTTCGAGAACACGGTCGGAAATGTCTCGACCTCGGCGCTCGGCTCGGTCCGCACGCTCGATGCGGGCGATGCCGCACAGGCCGGGATCGCCGGCGGCCTCTCGCGCTCGTCGGACAAGCTCACCGATTTCTACTTGGATCTCGCCAGGCAAGCCGGCCCCATCGTCGAGGTGGGCGCGGCCAAGGATGTCGTCGTCGTCATCCAGGAAGGCGTGAGCCTCGAAATCAAGCCGACCGCCGGGAGCAAATTCTGATGCGCTTGGCTCAAATCCAAAAGGGAGTTCATGTCATGCGGACACTACCGCCCTCGCGCCTGTCGCGCGCTGCGTCCCTCGTCCTGCCGTTCTCGGCGCTGTTGGCGCTCGGCGGCTGCGCGACGCTCGGCTCGGTCATGTCGCCCTACAGCGAGAAATTCTCCTGCAAGAACGACGATCACGGCCAGTGCATCCATCCCGACAAGGCCTATGCCGACGCGGTGGCGGGCGTGGCGTCGAAGTCCGATCCCGCCGTCACCAGGGACAAGAAGCTGCTGCGCGATAGCAAGCCAGCGCGCGGTTCCGGTAAGGCGGCATCTGGCGCGTTCGAAGGCTATCGCGATAGCGTCTATCGCGAATTGCAGGGGCTGATCGAGCAGCCGGTCACGCCGATGCTCAAGCCACCGCGCACGGTGCGCACGCTGATCCTGCCCTATGCCGACCGGCAGCGCCCCGACCGGCTCTATATGCCGCGCTACGTCCATTCGCTGGTCGAGCGGCCGCAATGGGTAGTCGGCGACTATCTGGTCACCCCGGTGTCGCCGGCGGCCCGCGCGAACGTTCTCGAACAGGTCAAGGACCGTCCCGGCGATGCCCAGAACGAGATGGGACCCCGGCCATGAGCAGCTATCAGGCCGGCATTACGCTGGCACGGCTGCACCGGAGCGTGGAGCGCGACAGCTATTCCGATTTCCTGCCGCTCGCCGCCTGGGTCGAGGAAGAGCAGGCCTTCCTCACCATCGACGATGGCTGGGGCTACGCATGGGAACTGGTTCCCGCCGCCTATTTGTTCGCGCATGTGCATGAGGCGCTGCTCGGGCTGCTCAATGTCAACTTTCCCGAAGGGACGATCCTTCAGCTTCAGAGCTTCGCCGATCCGCTGGTCGAGGGCGCGCTCGACGCGTTCCTCGATTTGAAGATCCGGCCCGATCCGCTAATCCAGGCATCGGCGCGGCGGACCTTCGACTATCTGCAAGGCGGCACGATGGGCCTGAAGGCGCTCCACGGCATCCCCGTCCGCAATTTCCGCACCTTCCTCTCGGTCAAGACCAGGGCGCCGATGGACAGCGATCTGCGGCGCCAGATCGAGGAGCAGCTCTCCAAGCTCGGCATCCGTCCGATGGCGGCGGGCGAGATCGTCAGCTTCTACCGGCGCATCTTCAATGGCGTGCATGCTTCGGCGCCGGGCGTCTTCACCCAGAGCGCCGACGTGCCACTGCGGCGGCAGATCATCGACGCGGGACCGGCGCTCCGCTTCGATGGGCCGGAGGTGTTTCTGGGTAACCAGGTTGCGCGGTGCCTGACGCCCAAGTCGCCGCCCAAGCGGATCACCGCCGAGCGCGCCAATCGCCTGACCGGCGGCATGCGCGGGTCGGCCGAGGACAGCGACCAGATCGGCGGGCCATTCCTGTTCACGCTCAACGTGCTGTTCGATCACTCCCAGTTCGAGATCCATAAGCGTGCTCAAATTTTGAGCGCGCAGAAAGCGGCGGGCAGCTTCGCGGTCGAGGTTGGCAAGCAGATCGAGGAGATCTCGTGGATTTTGGACGAAGTCGGCAACAGCCGCTTCGTTTCGGTCATCCCGACGCTGTGGGTGTTCGGCCGCGACCGTCACCAGGCACGCGAGATGGCGGCCCGCGCCAAGCGGCTGTGGGAATCGGAGCCCTTGCCGTGGATGGTGCAGGAGGAATCCTACCTCAATCCGATCTTGCTGGCCGCGAGCCTGCCATTCGGCCTTTATCCCGAGCGCCGGACGATCCGCATGCTGCAACGCGATTTTCGCGTGCCCGTGCGCGCGGGCGTGCTGATGTCGCCGATCCAGACCGATTTCAGGGGCGGCGGCCGCCCGGCGCTGCTCTATACCGGGCGCAAGGGTCAGCTCATCACGCTCGATCTCTTCGATCCGCGGATCAACAACTATAATTTTATCGTCTCGGCCGAATCGGGCGCGGGCAAGAGCTTCCTGCTCAACAACCTGTGTCAGCAATATTTCGCGCAGAACGCGCTCATCCGCATCATCGACATCGGCGGGAGCTATCGCAAACTCTGCACGTTGTGTTCGGGCCGCTATATCGACCTCGGCGAAGAGCATCTCGTCCTCAATCCCTTCGATCTCGGCTTGGCTCTCGATGGCGACGATCGCGAATCCGCGATCTCCATGGCCGTGTCGATCGTCGCGGAAATGGCGAACGCCGCCACCCGCAAGGCCGTTACGACGTCGGAATGGAACCTGCTGAAGTCCGCCGTCCAATGGGCGATCGACAGCGGCCGCGCCGAAGCCGGGATCGACGCGGTTCGCGAATGGCTCGGCGCCTATCCCGCCAACACCGCATCCGATCTCGACCGGGTGGACCATCTCGTGCCGACCGCGCGCGAACTCGCGTTCAACCTGCGCGATTTCGGGTCGGAGGGGGCTTACGGCCATTATTTTAACGGCCCTTCCACCTTCGACATATCGGCCGACGAATTCGTGGTGCTGGAGCTGGAACGGCTCAAGGCCATGCCCGACCTGTTCAACGTCGTGATCATGGTGGTGGTGAACGCGGTCACCCAGGAACTCTACCTGTCCGCCCGCGACCGCCCGCGCTTCGTGCTCTGCGACGAAGCCGCGCAGTTCATGACGCGCGGCGACGGTCAGGACCTCTCGCGCTTGGCCGAAGCCTTCAGCCAGGGCTATCGTCGTGCCCGCAAATATCGGGGCAGCTTCGGGATCGTGCTCCAGAGCATGAACGACCTGCTGCTGTTCGGCGGCACGGGTCAGGTCATCCTTGAAAATGCCGCTACCCGATTCCTGCTCCAGGGTTCGACTTACGACAAGGCGGTCGAGAACAAGATCCTCGATTACTCGGGCTTCGTTCTCGACCTGCTGAAATCGGTCCGGAACAACAAGCCCAACTATAGCGAGGTGTTCATCGACAGCCCGCTCGGGCTCGGCATTGCCCGGCTCGTCGTCGATCCCTTCTCCTACTGGATCAACACCTCCGCCCCCGAGGACGTTGCCGCGTTCGAGGCGCTGGTGCGCGCAGGCCGCTCGCCGCTCGAAGCGGTCTGCGATCTCGCCGGGGTCAATCCCGCGGAAATCCTCACCCCTCAGGGAGGCTATGATGCTCAAGCGTAAGTCGCATTCCAACCAACTCGCGCTCGAGCTTTCGCCGGGCGACGATCTTGAATCCTATGTCGAGGCGCGCGTCGCCGCGCGGGCCGAGGCCGATGCGCTGCGCTGGCGGTTCCGGCTCGTCGTCATCGAATCGGTGATGATCGCGTCGCTGGTACTCGCGGCCGGCGTGGTTCTCGATCAGCCGATCGGTCTCGTCCTGCGCGGCGCGGGCGTCGTCGGAGCCGGCTGCTTCGTGACCGGGCTCATCCTGATCGGCCTCACCGGCGCTGCGGGTCGCCTGCTCGCCCGCTTCAGGAGGCCGCGATGATCTCCGTGTCACTCAACCGCGACGGCAATGGTCATCTCATCCCGGCCTACACCGAGCGCAGGCCCGGTGAAACGCTCTACGACTTCTTGCTCCGCTCGCGACAAGAGATGGCTCTCCATATCCGAATGCTCGAAGCGACCAGCGACGCGCAGACCGAATTGTTCGAGTCCGAACGCACCCGCTCGCGCCGCACCATGATCTCGCTTGCGTTCGGTGGATCAGGCTTCGCGGCAGCGACCTATCTCATGCTCGCCCACGAGGGGCTTGCAGGCAGCGGGCCTGCGCCGCTCCTCGCCGCGATAATCGGCGGATGCGCGCTGGCTGGCGCCGCGGTGCCTCTCGGCATTGCATCCATACTGGGCCGCGTTCCATCCTGGACATTGGCATCGGAGGATCTTGCACGGCGGCTTCTGCGCCGACCCCGGCGGATCACCCAGCCATGTGCCACCGTCCACACCTTGGTGAGCGCCGGCGAGGCTCAGCCACCAGTCCTTGCATCAGAACCAATGCCGGAGACCGAGATTCTCGCATGTGATCTCGACCGCGATCCCGACATCACGGTGCTCATTGAGGATCTTACCGTCGATCGGCTGGAGACACGCACCTTTCTCTGGGGCCTCGGTCTTCCGGTCTTCCAGGCCGCGATCATCACCATAACGCTCAGCGCCATGCGGGCCCGGTTTGGCGTACCGCTCGGCACCGTGATGACCGATGCACCGCTTGTCCTTGTCGTGTGCCTAGTCGGCTTCTTCTTCCTTCTCGGCTTCTCCGATCTTGCCAACACCGGCCTAGCGCGGCTGACGCTGTGGTGGAGGCGGCGATGAACGGCATCTTCTCCACCTCGCCTTGCCCGCCATCGATCCGCCTGCTGGTCGGCACTCATCTGCTGCTGATCGTGCAGTCGGGGCTGGTGCTGTGGTCGGCCCCGGACCTCGGCGGCAACCAGGCGCTCATCTGGCTGACCCTCGTGCTCGGCCTGTCGGCGTTCATCTGCGCGGTTTGCGGCGAAAGCCGGACGCCGCCTGTTCCATGGAGGGAGCGCCACCGTGGCCGATGAATCCGACCGCACGGGCTGGCCGATCGTCGTCTTCCAGTCCGCCTTGATCGCAGGGCTGATCGCCGGATCTCTGCTGCTTGCGTCCGCCGCTCGCGCCGAGACCTCGACCATCGGGCGCACCTGGCCGATCGCCGAGCCCGATGCGATGGCCGAAATCGAGGCCCGTGCGGCGCAGCATCCCCCGAATATGGCTGAGAAGTTCGGGCCACGCTCTGGCTGGAGCGCGCTCAAGGGCGCGACCCTCGCCACGACGCGCGAGGATCGGGTCCGGCATGTCGTGCCTTTCTACACGCTCGATACCGAGATTCGGCTCCCGGACGGCAAGCTGCTCTATCCAAAGGGCTTCACCTTCAATCCGCTCACCTATGTGTCGCTCCCGCAAAAGCTGGTGGTCGTCCATCCGCGCGATATCGGCTGGGCACTCAAGACCGCTGCGCTGACCGACTGGATCATCGTGACCGGCGGTGGTGATCCAAGCGACGACGCCCTGTCGCTGGGCGAGCGCCATGGCCGTGCGCTGTTCATGCTCGAAGAGCGGGTGAAGGACCGGCTCGGTCTCACCGTCGCGCCGGTGATTATCCGTCAGATCGGCCAGAAACTCGAACTGACCGAAGTGCGGCCCGACCGCGCCCAATCCCGAAAGGCAAATCCATGAGCCGGGTAGCTTCCATGTTGCGGACCGGCGCGGCGGCTATTGCGCTGTCGCTGCTGGCGCCTGCCACTCCTGCGCACGCCTCCAAATGCCCCAGCGATACGGTGTTCAACCCGATCACAAAGGTGCGCTGGAACTGCATCTTTCCGATTACCATCGGCGGCGTGCGCGTCGGCAGCTACGACAAACTCGACAAGGCGCTCGACGCGCAATCGGCGTCGAAGCCGCTCTGTGCCTGCCGCAAGGGCGCGACCTTCTGGTTTGGGGTCAAAGTGTCGTTCTGGACGCCCAATCGCATGATCGATGTGGTGACGGAACCGGGCTGCATGATGGCTTTGGGTGTCGATCTAATGCCAACCGGCGGCAAGCTGCAGGGCAGCCAGTCGTCGATCGCGGACGGCACGAACACGACGAAGCTGTTCGCGCAAATGCACTATTACATCGCGCCGGTCTGGAAGATGCTCGACATGTTCACCGACCTGCCGTGCATCGAGGATGACGGCTTCGACGTCGCGATGATCACCGAGGTGCTGCCGACCTGGCAGTCGGGCACGCTGGGCGCGATCATCCAGCCCGAGGGAATCCTCTTCGGCAATCCCGCCGCTGGTCTTGCCTGCATGGCCGACAGCGCCGCGGCCGCCGCGGGCAAGACCATCGATCCCTTGTTTTGGTGCATGGGCAGCTGGGGCAGCACCTATCCGGTCGCGGGCGACATCCATATGGGCGATAGGGTCGAAGCCTGGGCGGGCCTCGCCGCGCGCGGCACCTTCATGATGGGCCGCCTCGGCGCGCTCACGATCCATTCGGAAGACGGCTGTTCGTTCAAGCCGCAGCCGATCTGGACGAAGAGCCGCTACAAATTCCAGATCATGGAGCCCGTCAAAGGCGGGAAATGCGTCAACATCGGACGTCCCGGCGCACTGTGGACATCTGGCAAGCACGCACCAGGCAAAGACAACGCCCAATTCATGCTCTTCGAAAAAGCGATCTGCTGCGCCGGGATTTCGACGCCATGACCAGGTCGCTTCCCCCAACCCGCGCTCCCGGCACGGGCGGTTGTCCCGCTCGTCACGGAACGCTCCCCACCGTGGGCGGGTGCGCGGAAGGAGCGGCGGCGGTGCCCCCTGCCACCGTCGCTCCACCCCCGGTCAGCGCGGCCGAAAGCCCCCCATCGCGGCAGGCAAGCCCCCCTATTGCCACGCCTTCGGTGGCGGCCGCGCTGACCATCTTCGAAGGACAGGCCGTCTATAGGGTACTCTCGCCCGGATCCGCCGCGTTCTGGGCGGGAGACGTGCTGCGCTTCGCCTACGGGTCGCGCAGTACGCGTGCGAGGCAGCCATGAAACGGTGCAGCCTGGCTCTTCTGACAGCCGCCTTTGCGATGCCGCTCCCCGCGTCGGCGCAGACCATAGAGGAACGCGCCCGCGCCGCCGCCGAAGCCTCGCGCGAGAAGACATCCGACAGCGAGGCGATCCAGGAGAATTACCTGACGCCGGGCCTTGCCGGACAGGCGATCTCGACCGTCGACAACAGCCAGACATTCAATCCCAATATCGCCTGCCAGAAGACGGCCACCCTGCTCGAGCTGATCGCGCAGCCCGCATCGACGGGCGATATCGGCACGCTCCGCATCAGCCGCGACAAGAATCTCGACGGTGCGGTCGATCAGACGTTGACCTTGCCGGTGCCGGTATCGGGCATCTGCGCCAATGGCGTCGTCTCCTGTCAGCCCGGCACATGGAACCTGTGCAAGAGCTTCAAATGGGACGTGGCTTCCGGCGGCGATCTCAAGCTCACCGAAGTCGGCCTCACCGATCTCGCCGGCTGCTACTGCGTCAACAACAGCTGCGGGTCGAACCTCGTCTGGGGCAATATGGCCTCAGTGCTGAAGGATCTGGGCGGCGGCGTGATCGGTGCGCTCACCACCGCTGATCCGCGTGTCGGGGTTGCGCAGGCGGTGATCGATGGCCCGGCGATCCGCTATACCGGCGCACAGAGCACTGCCTGTTCGACCGACCCCTCGCTGCCCCAGACCGCCTATCGGGCGAGCCCGGCTGCGATCCAGGGCGATGCGGCGAGTGCGGCCGCTTCGAACAGCGTGTTCCAGGCATTGAAGGGCTCGCCCGCCGGGATGGGAAAGGCCGAGCAAGTCCGCTCCTGCACCATCACGCGCGAAGTGTCGTTGAATGCCACCAAGGCGGAGGACGTAATCGCACATGTCGGCGGAGCCTATGCGACCTACGCGCCGTCGCCCGACCGGCTGACCTTCCAGATGGGCTCGCCACGTGACGATAGTCTGCGGGGCGGAAGCTGCCGCATCTTCGAGTTCCAAATGCGACTGCGCGTCGATGATCCCGACCGGCTCTTGCAGTTCCGCCTCTCGCAATATTTCTTCGACGACTGGATTCAGCTTCGCATCGATGGTGAACTCGTCCTCTCCAATCCCGCGAACTGGACCGGGAGCGGTCTGCCGCCGGCAAAATGTGAGCGGGGCCGGACATGGTACGCCTATCCCAATCTCGATCTCAAGCCGTGGCTGACCGAGGGCGAGCACGTCATATCGATGCGTGTGGCGGTCGGCGGTGAGGGAGAAGCCTTCGCGCAGTTCGACGCGCTGCTCGACATGAGCTGCAATCCGACCGAGCGCATCGTCGACCTGTGTGCGGGCTATGCCGGCGACGCCAACTGCACGCTCCATGACGAAACGGTCGATGGCGTAGAGATCTTCCGTAACGGTGTCGCGACCGGCCTCACACCTCTGCCGCAGACCCGCCTGTTCGAAGGCGGCGCCTGTTCGCTCAGCCTCACCCGCGACTGGTTCGGACGCCAGCGACGCTATCGCTGCATGGTCGACACCGGATCGATGCCGGAGCCCGATCTCAGCCGCGGCGCCTATATCATCGACCATTCGACCGAGACCATGCTCGCCGACCGCGTGAAGACGGCCGATGGGGGCCATGCCACGTCCTCGCGTCCCTTTGCGCTGCCCGATCGCGGCTCGGTCCCGGCCTGCGAGCCGGTCTGCAAGACGCGCGCGCCGACCCGGAACACGGCGGCGGCGCTCGATGGCGTGGTCGGCGCGAAGCAGAACGCGCCCACCGGCTGGGACACCTTCTATCACGCTTGCAAGACCGGCAGCGCGGGCGGCGACATCTGCCCCGCCGGCCCCGGCGAGGAGATCGTCTCGGCCTGCGGCTGTCTCGACGATTTTCCCGAAGCGGTCGTGATGATGCAGACCGTCCGCCTCGGCGGCGCCGATCTCGTCTGCACCGGAGAAGTGCGATGATCTGGCGTCCTCTCTTCTGGCCGACGCGTGTTGCCCTGATTGCGCTCGCCGTTGTGGGCTTCCTGCTTGCAGGGCAATTCAGCCCGGCGCAGGCGCAGCAGCCGATCTGCGCGGCCGATCTCAACGGCAATGGCGATGCCGGCGATCCCGGCGAGGTCGCGAGCTGCTCCGCGATGGCGGACGATGCCTGGCTCTGCCCGATCCAGCAGACGATGTGCGTCGCCGATGCGCAGGGCCAGTATAGCTGCCCGCTGGGATCGCAACATCAATGCCTGACGCCCGCAAGTGGCGGCACGCCGATGTGCTCGCCCAACGCCTGCACGGGGAGCGACGGCGCCGGCATCGAGGACGATCCGGTGATCGACGATCCGGGCGCGCCGGCAGATGGCGCTGTCGATGCCGAGGGCCATTGCCTTGGCAATATCGAGATCTTCGCTGGTCGCGCGGTGCGTTGCCGTCCGGCAGGCCTTCGCACCACGTTCCAGAATTGCTGCAAGGATAAGGGCAAGATCGTCAAGGACGGCATGGGTTCGTCCATCACCTCTATCCAGACCAAGATCGCTGTTGCCAAGGGCGTCTATACCGGCATGAGCGCCGCCTACACTGCGTTCAGGGCGGGCGCGACGGCGGGACAAGCCGCGACCTCGGGTGCAAACGCCATCATCGCGGGTATTGATCCGACCTCGATCGCGATCAGCCTTGCGATCAACTTCATGATGGATTTTCTGCTGTCGGGTTGCGACCAGCAGGACATGGAAGTGGGCATGCTCAAGGGATCGGGCATGTGCCACGAAGTCGGCAGCTATTGCTCCTCGCGTATTCTCGGCATCTGTGTCCAGCGATCGCGCGGCCACTGCTGCTTCAACACCAAGCTTGGCCGCATCATCCAGGAGCAGGGCCGCCCGCAGCTTAAGAGCTTCAACGGGGTCGGCTGGGGTACGGCGAAGAACCCCTATTGCCGGGGGTTCAGCCCGGAAGAATTCCAGGCGCTCGACTTCAGCAAGATGGACCTCTCCGAATATTATTCCGAGATCGAGGCCCGCGCCCAGGCCGACATCCAGATCGACATGAAGGACAAGATCGATGCCCACATGCAGGTTATCGGCCAGTAGCGCGCGTCGCCTAGCCGCCGCGATGGCGATGCTCGTCTCAGCGTCCGCGCTGGCCCAGGATAGCGTGGCGCCGGAGAACGCGCGCGATCGAACGGCCGCCGAGGGTGAGGCCGCGCTCGACCGGCTCGAGCGCGCCGCGGCCGCGCGGAAGAAGGAAGCGGAGGTCAGGGGCCCCACGGCGCTGCCCACGCCGTCCGAAGAAACCCGTCGCCGCACATTCGAGGGTCTGCGCAACCGCGCGCCGTCTTCCGCGATGGACGCACGCGCCAGAGCCGCGCTCGACAAGGGCAAGGACGCCTTGGCCGCCGAGCGCGAGGCCATGGCGCATCGGCTCGGCCAGGCGCTCGGCCTCGAAGCACCCGACATGGAAGCGGTCGCGGGCGTCGCCGCGCCGCCGACCACCAAGGGCTGGGTGCCGGTGCTGTTCGTGTCTTCGTCCATGCCCGTGACGACACTGCGCACCTATGCCGGACAACTAGAACGGGTCGGCGGCGTGCTGGCCTTTCGCGGCATGCCCGGCGGCCTGACAAAGGTCGCACCGATGGCGAAGCTCTCGGCCGAGATTCTGCGCCACGATCCGGGCTGCGAAGGTCCGGCCTGCGCGATGCGCGATGTGCAACTGATCGTCGATCCGCTGATCTTCCGCCAGCATGGCGTATCGCGCGTCCCTGCGCTCGCGATGGTGCCCGGCGATCCGGCGCTTCCCTATTGCGAGCGCGAGGATGACAGCCCGCGCGCGAGCCATGTCATCTATGGCGACGCGGCGCTCTCCGGACTTCTCGAAGAATATGCCCGCCTCGGCGGCAAGAAGGAGGTCAGCGATGCTCAGGCTCGCCTTCAGGGCCGCTAGATCCGGCTGGGCCGAACTGAAGCTGCTGCCGCTAAAAGCCGCGGTGGCGCTCGGCAGTTCCGGCCTTGGCCAACCACCGCGTCCCAAGCAATTGTGGAAGGCTTTTGGGATCGTGCTGCCGGTCGGTCTCCTGACCTGGTGGGCCATTCCCCAGGCAACGATCGTGATGAGCCCGTCGATCGATGCCTGGCTGGTCCGCAAGGCGCCCGGACCGATCGTGCGCGGCGATTTCGTTTCCTTCACGCTCTCACACCCACTCGCCGGCCCTAAGCCGGTCGCGGTGACGAAGATGGCGCTGTGCCTGCCCGGCGATCGCATCGACTGGATCGAGAAGCCGTCGCCGATGCGGCCCGACGAATGGGATGGCTGGTATTATTGCAACGAGACGCTGCTCGGGATCAGCAAGGCCTACGGGCACAACGGCCAGAAGCTCGAGCACTGGCGCCCGATGTATGGGACCATCCCGCCGGGCATGATCTATGTCGGCTCGTCGCACGCGAGCGGGTTCGACAGCCGCTACTACGGCCCGGTCGCGATTGACCGGCTCGAACGCATGGAGAAGCTGCTGTGAGCCGGCGCTGCCTTGCCGGTGCCGCGGCATTGCTGCTCTGCGCACCGGTCGCCTTCGCGCAAGCGCCCGGCGACGCCCGGACGGGCTATTGGTGGTATCAGGCGCCGCCGAAGCCGGCAGAGGAAGAGCCCGATCCTGACGCGCTGGTTAAGCCGGCCATCCCGCCGATGGCGGAGCTTGCCACCTGGACGCCACCGAAGATCAGGAAGCTGATCGAGCAGCAGCGCGATTACGCGGCGACCGTGCTGACGGTCGATGCGGTCGCGGATTTCTGGCGCTTGCAGGATTTCGCGAGGCGCAAGGCGCGCGCCTTCGCGGGCGTCACCCAGATCGCGATGTTGCAGCACCCGGAACTCAACGCCAAGGCCGCCAATCCGATGGTCGGCGAGGCCCGCGACCAGCTTTCCGCGCAGAAGGATCAGGTCCGCCGCCAATATCTGCGCGGCCGCGCCAATGAATTCGCGCTGGTCATGTTCTCGCGTTCGACCTGCGGATATTGCCGCGTCCAGTGGCCGATCGTCCAGCGCTTCCAGGAGGAGATGGGCTGGCAGGTCACGCTGATGGACATTGACCGCAGGCCCGAACTGGCCCAGCGGTTCGGGGTCGAGATCACGCCGACGACGATGGTCATCCGGCGGGGCAGCCAGCAGCGCATGGTGATCGCCAGCGGCGTCGAGGCTTATCCCAATCTCATCCAGACGGCCTATCAGGCGGTGCGGCTGCTTGCGGGCGATATCCGGCCCGAACAGTTCCTGACCGGGGCCGGCGAAGAGGACGGCTTTTTCGATGCCCTCTCGGCCGGGCCGGTGTCCGCCACCGATCCCCGCGCGCTGGGCGGCGATCTGGTCGGCGCGAGCCTGGAGCCGCAGCAGTGAAGCAGCTCGTGGCCTGGGTGCTGGTCGGCCTGCTCGTGGGCGGCGTCCCGGCGTCGGCGCAGGCTCCGACCCGCGAGCAGGCGATGCGCGCAGCGATCCATCCGGTCGCGACCGAGGCCGAGATGCGAAAATGGCTCGCCCGCGTGCCGGTGACGCGCGACTGGCCGCCCGATTTCGCGGAAACCATGAAGGGCCAGGGACCGGCCTTCATCGTCGAGATGAGCACGGCGTCCGGTTGCATTCCCTGCGCGGACCTGTGGACTAGGCTCGGCACGCTCGGTCACCGTTATGGATGGAAGGTCCGCACCATCGGCGCGCAGGAAGCGATGCTGCGGTCGGGACGGCTCGACCTGCCGTGGGTCGGGCATCCTGTCGCCTGGGTACGCCCGGTCTCTGACGCCAATCGCACCGTTCCGGTCGCGATCGGCACGGATCATGCCCCCAATCTCGCGCGCAATCTTTATCTCGCCGCCAAGATGCTGACCGGCGTGAAGCCGGCTGTCGGCGTGCGCGGCATGTCCAAGTTCACTGGGATCGTGGCCACACCGCCACGCCCCTCCTCCAACCGGGTGAGGAACTGACATGGGGAGCCAAATCCTCGCCCTATCCCAAGAAAGCTGCCCGCCATGGCTTCCTTCCGCCGACTGACACTCCGCGTCCTGCCCCTGCTCGCTGCCTGCGGCTTTGCCACGCCCGCTTCCGCGCAGAGCTGGGCCGAAAGCTGGTTCGACAATGTCACCTACACGTCGCCGGGCAGCTTTGAGGACCAGACCCGTGGCTACATCACCGCGGGCGGAATGTCGGGCCGGGTCGACGTTCACAACGATTACCTCATGAGCGTGACGCTACCGAAGATCCGCGCGGGCTGTGGTGGCATCGACATGTTTCTGGGCGGCATGAGTTTCCTCGATCCCGACTATTTGGTCCAGAAGCTCGAAAGCATCCTGCAGGCCGCTCCCGCTGTTGCCTTCCAGTATCTGCTCGAGACCCTCGATGAGAAGATGGGCAACATCATCTCGAAAATGGAGGCCGCCACCAATTTCCTTAACAGTATCCAGGTCAACGACTGCCGGCTTGCCAATCGCATGGTCCAGATCGCCAAGGGCGACGACAATATGTCGGGCATCATGGAGGAAATGACCGGCTACAAGTCGGTGCGCGAGGGCTTCTCCAAGAGCTATCAGCAGAGCCGCGAGAAGATCCAGGCCAACCAGGGCAATCCGACCGAGGACCTCAAGGACGCGCTCGAAAACTGTCCCGCCGAGGTCACCGAGATTTTCAGGACGGGCTCGCTGCTGGCGCATGCCGCCGCGCGGGTTGGCGCTTCGGAATGGGCGGGCGTCATGCGCGCGCGGGTCGGCGACGTCTATATGCGCTGGGATCAGGCCGACCGCGTGCCGCTGTTCAGCGCTATTCCCGCCTGTCCCCGTCAGGATACCGAGAGCGTCGACGATTTCCTGACCGGCAAAGTCCAGACGCGGGCGATCGCCGTGCCGCCAACCTCCGCCGATTGCTCGGTGGACGGCAGCGGCCAAGGCGCGCTGATCCTTGCGCGCGGCCGGATGGAATCGATCGCGGTGAAGATTCGCACGCGCGCAGCCCTGACGCCGGAAGAGCGGCAGTTCGTCGCCAATGTGCGTACGCTGCCGGTCTATCGGCTCCTCGAATGGGGTGTGCGCCAGGGCATGGTCGAGAGCGTGATCGGCGATACCGATGAGCTGGTCGCGCTCACGCTCGCCTATCAGATGCTCAACGACCTGACCCGTTCCATAGATTTCGCCGTGTCCAATGCCGAGCGCGGCGCAACCGCGGCAGGAGCCAGCGACGCGGGCAACGCCAAGGTCTGCCAAACGCGCATCCTCACCAAGGGGATCGAGCAGCTGAGCGGGTTGCGCGATGAAGTGCTGCGCCAGCGCGCGCAGATGCGTCAGTCCTATATGGCGGCGCTGAACCAGGCGAACCTCTCGGCCAACTACGCCGGGGTGGTGCGCCAGCGCGACCGCGACGCGCGCGATGCCGCCGGCGCCGCCGCCAACCGCAACCGCTGAGCGAGGGCCACGCCATGATCCGCATCCTTCGCGCCCTGTCAGTCCTGATCGCTCTATTCGCGGCAACGCCCGCGCTGGCGATCGACACCAGCTTCCATACCTATGACGGCTTTGCCGAGACCGTGGACGCCTTTCGCTTGGTGTCGATGATCTTCGGCGACCCGCGCTACGAGACGCTGGTTCTGATCGTCGCCGTAGTCGGCATCGGCCTCGGCGTCCTGCTCGCCAGTATCCGTGGTTCAGGCATGGGGCTGGTCGGGTTCGGCTTCCAGATGCTGATCGGGGTCGGCCTGTTCGTCGGAATGGTCGCGACGACGGGCACGGTCCATGTCTATGACCGCGTGCGCAACGCCTATCAGCCTGTCGGCGATGTCCCCAATCTCATCGTGCTTGTCGCGGGCATGACCAACATGATGGAGCGCGCGCTCGCCGAGGTGATCGACGACAATACGACCGATCCCCATGCCAAGCTCGAGTTCGGCGCGGGCGGCCATAGCTTCGATCTGTTCCTCAATGCCGCCTCTCCCCGCGGGCCGATGACCGACACCTTCCTCGACTCGACGATCAAGGATTATGTCCGCCAATGCTATCCGGTCGCGCGCGTCTCGCCCGCCTATGGCGTCGACGACGACATGCTGTTCCGCACGGCGACCGATCTGCCTGCCGCTTTCGCCGGCATGGCGGGGCCCGCGACCTTCAGCACAGTGTTCACCTCGACCGACAAGGGCGGCACGACGGTCAGCTGCAACGAAGCGTGGGAGCATATCTCGACACGCCTCTCCGAACCCGCCCTGTTCGACAACTATGTCGCGCAGGTCTGCACGCGCACAGGCTATGACATCTCCAATGCGACCCAGCTTCAGCGCTGCCGGTCCAACATCGGCGAGCTTGGCCAGATGATGATGGACACCCCGCAGTCGCTCCAGCAGTTCCTCACCAATGTCATGCTGGGAAGCACGGTGGGCGACGTGCTCTTCGAAGACAGTCCGGCAACGGCAGCGCGGGTCATGGCCAATCGTGCTGTCGTCTCGTCCGGCCTTGCGACCATGTCGACAGCCAACGAATGGATGCCGACCATCAGGGCCACGGTTTTCGGAATCATGCTGTTCATGATGCCGATCGCGCTCCTGTTCATCCTGACCCCGATCAACCTGCGAGTTGCCAGCTTCGCGCTCGGCCTGTTCGTGTTCGTGGCGCTATGGGGCGTGATCGACGCCGGGATCTATCAGCTCACTCTCGGCCGGGCGACCGATGTGCTCGCCGAGATGCGCTCGAATAATGTCGCGGCCAATGCCTGGATGCTGGCGCCATCCTCGGCGATGAAGGCGCTGGCGATCTTCGGCAGCTTCCGCACGGCCGCTGCAGGACTTGCAGGTGCGTTCGTGTTCACCGTGTTCCGCTTCTCGGGTAATGTCTTCACCTCGTTCACCTCCGGCGCGCTTGGCGTCCAGGGCCAGGGCACGGCAGCGGCCGCGCCGCTTGCGACCAGCGAAGGCTATGCCGGCGCACTCGAGGCGCAGGCAACGGCGGCGGGCACCATGGCGCGGCGTGGTGCTGCTTCAAACTTCGGCGATTTCGGGGAGCGCTCGACCTTCGGCGCCAATCGGGCATTCGGTTCAGCGAGCCGCGTGTTGGCCGAGCATGGTGGTGGGGCAAACGGCACGGCCGCCTTCGGTATGGGCAAGCTCGACGCCGCGCGCGAGCTGGGCGGCCTGTCACCTGCACTCACCGGACGCAGCCTCAGCGATCCGGCGACCGTTCGCACGGTGCGCGACAACGCCGCCACCAGCGCAATCCACAATTTTGCGGAGAAGGATGCGCTGCGGGCGCTCGGCACCGGGTATTTCGGGCAAGGACAGGCTGGCGAAAGTGCCTTTGCCGCCTTCGCGCAGAGGATGGTCCAGTGGCGCGCGTTCGGTGATCAACGTGCCTACGACATGATGCAGTCGGGCGCGCAGCGGCATTTCGAGCGGAACGGCTATGATCAGAAGGACGCGACGCTCAAGGCTTCGACCGTGATCGCGCAGGCATCGGCCGATCCGACGTTCGCCAAGCTCGTCGCCAACACCTATGATCAGGAGCAGATGCTGAGAAACGATCTCACTGCCGCGCAGGTCCAGGTTGGCGCGATGGAGGGCCGGCGGGATTTCGCGGGCGACAATGTAGCTCGCATCGAGCGCGGCAATGTCGCGACCGAGCAGGCGCACCGCACCGGCAGCAACGAAGGTCAGCGCAACGCTTCCGCCATGCTCGGCCTCTCCGTTCAGGAAACCTCGCGTCGCATCGCCTTCATCAATGCGCTCTCCGGCGAAGCCCGCTCCTCCGCCATCACCCAGCTCTCCCGCGCCACCGGTCGCAACGAGGCGCAAGTCATGCGGGCACTGGAAACCTACAATGCCGCCGTGCAGGTCGGCACCGCCGATGGCGCGACGGCCGAGGCGGCGCGCGAGGGCACCAGCGTCTATGCCCGCACGCGCGAGGCGGCGGGCTATGACTTTGCCGAGCGGTCGGGAAAGCTCGACGCGCAGCGCGAGGTCGGCCACGATGGCACGCGCTCGGCGGCGCGGATCGGGGAGCAGCGGCGGCAGGCTGATAATGCCGGGTTCGCCGAGGGCGCGGCCGCGGCAGGCATGTCCGTGCGGCAGGCCGCCCACCTGGATAGCTTCATCCGCACATTGAGCCAGGGCGCCGGCAACCAGGTCGACATGGCTGAGGGTGGCGCGGAGGGTATCGCCGATCGCGCCCGCAACGAGCGGTTAGGCCGCATCGTCGAGAATGAGCGGCTCACGCGTATGCAGCAACTGCTGGGCGAGCACGGCGTGCAGATGTCGACGCGTCAGATCGCCATGGCGCAGAATGGCGATCTGAGCCTCAATCTGACCCCTGAGACCGCGGTGCAAATGTGGCGCGGCGGTCTCATCAATGAAAGCCAGCTCGGCGCGATCGCCAATGGCGGCCGTGCCCGGTTCAGCTTCGCGGACAACGATGTGCTGGTCTCGAGTTCGGTCGGGTTCCAGCAATCGGCGCGTAACGACACCAGCACGCGCTTCGAGGCGGGCAAGCAGGCAGGTCCCGATACGATCGAGCATTTCCTGAGTGGTGGCGAACAGGGACAGGCGATGATGCAGAACTGGCTGCGGGGCGGGTTCGAGATTGACCGACACGGCAACTGGCGTCTCAATCCGCAGGTTGCGGATACGCTGACCAGGGATGTGCAGGCGATCATCACGCAGACCGGCTGGCAGCGCGGGCTGTCACGATCCACACAGGATCAGGCATCAATGGGCACGTCGGTCGGTGCTCACATCGGCGGGAGTGTCGACACCCAAGAATCGGAAGCGATAGGAGGTCGCGGACAACCTGCCGGTAAAGGGCAACAATCGAGCCAAAGCCCGACCACCCAAAAGGGCCGGGCCACATCGGGGCGCGTCGGCGGGAGTCTTGGTTTCGAGAGTCGCGATATTGGAAGTACAACGGAGAATGCTCAGTCGAGCCTGGATATCGTGAACTACGATGTTCGTGATGCAATTGCTGCCGCCGAACGCGCCGCTGCCCGGTCGAGCGATCCAGCTGCAACCTTCTCACGCGAGTTGTCCGATCGTATCCTTGGCCCGGACGGCATGCGCAATCGCTACCTGCAGGATGCGGACTCTGGACGGGCCACATTCGATATCACAGGCCCTCTCACGTCGATCGAACAAAACTCCGTGCTGAAAAACGGAAGATTCTCGACTGACATCGATGGGAGCGCCGGCGACGGCGATAGCAGCTTCAAAAAACGCTGATCCGAGCCCCGTTGTTGGGGCTTATCGGGTTGCCAATCCATAACGTGCCTGATCTGGGATCGAACATATCAGTGCCAGCGCGAAGGTCTTTCATCGCCCGATCATGCTCCTCCCACACATTGGCGATTGTGACCGGTGCCTCATCGCATAGCGGACCGCCCTCGCCCTTCGATGCAAATCCGGCCAGCCAGTGCTGCGCGCGGCCGACACCCAACACCATCAGCGCGGTCATCGGGAAGAACAGGACATTGAGAAAACCGGCGGGCGCGTTGTCGTAGAAGGCCTCCAGCGGCGCGACCTTGGTGGACGCCGCCATGCCGATCCACCAGACCGGAATCGCGGCCCACCACGCCTTGGCATACCAGGGACGCCACAGCCAAACGGCTGCTTTCAGCTGGGGCGCTGCGAGTTCGGTTGCCTGCATGTCGACTGCGGTATTCATCGATAGTCCTCGCAGGCGATTATCGCACAGATCTTGTCATTGTTCCATCATGCATAGTCGGTTTAGTGCGGCAAATCGCACCGAAACACTGGTTTGATCCCGCTGATTCTGTTCTCTGCAAGCTGATCTGGAGCGAGCCTCTGCCTTGGGGGTTCGATGTAGGATATGGTCGCGCGAGCGCCCCCGGTATGGAGCTCACGTCGAACGCGAACGACGTTGCATGGCGCATCGCGCCCTAAACGCCTAGAATTGGCCTGCAGCTCTCAATTCACGTTCGAGTGTCGCAAAAGGCAATATGAGTGTCAGCGGTTTGTCGTGCAGCGGAATAGCGCCGCAGCTGGCATACCAGTCGGCAGCGCGCTCGTTTTTGGCGTCGATGATTAGGATAACCCCGCCGATCTCGGCCGCGACGCGAATGCATCTGCGCCCGATCGCGCCCAGGAGCTGACCCCCGAGTCCTTTCCCCTGCACACGCACATCCGTCGCAAGCCGCGCGAGCCGGAAGCCCGGCACCTCATGCCTGGCGAGTCCTCGCCTCGTCAGTTCTGGCGTATCCGCATGATCCATGCTGCCCGGAGCGATGCTGTAAAAGCCGAGAACCGTCTTGTTGTCGGTGTCGTCGATGGCGAGGAACGTCTTCGCCCCGCCTGCCTCATGGCTTTGCCGCGCATAGCGCTGCAAGTAGACGTTCAGATCATTGTCGCCGCAGTCGAATGAAGCCCGGTCATGCGCTTTCGAAATCGCTTCCTCGTGCCACGAAGGAAGGGTCATGCCAATTTTGGCATCGCGGCGATGGCAGCGCGCAGTTTCGCATTCGCCGGCGGCGGGTTCTCGAGCAGATCAAGAACGAGCAGGCTGTCTCTCTCGCTCAGCTTCGTCCGCTCCGCCTCTTCGATCACGTTCTCGGCCTCACGCAGCGCCGAACGTGTTACAAAGGTCGTGAGATCGGTGTGCTTGAGCGCAGCCGCCCGGGCGAGCAAAGCCTTTTGCTCCGGCCGAATGCGCAGGCTCATGCGTCTGTTGTCTTCCACTACTGCTCGCGGCATTGCGTGTCTCCACTCGTACAGCTTCAATTGGTACACCGTTCCGCTGCAGTTCGTCAAGCAATGTACGTCTTGAAAGAGCACGTCGGGTACGCTTGGGGGCCTCAACACGCTTCCCCACTCCCCACCTTTCCGATTCTACTACCCCGTCTCAACCAACCTCCACCCTTCCGCGCTGCTCGCCGAAAAAGGTCCAGGCCGTATGTGGGCAACGGTTCGCTCCCGCCACACTAGGGAGAGCACCCTGGCGCCTATTCACGCTCCGGCCTGTCGCCGGCGCTCTCGGGCATCTTGTCCTGTCCATCACGGATGAGCTGAGCATCGACGATCGCGCGCGCAACCAGCTCCGAGCGCCTGAAGACGCCATAGCGTTGCTTGGCTCGCGAAATGAAATACCGGACGGTGGTCTGGGCGATGCCGAGGATCTGGCCGATCTCCCAGTCGGTCTTGCCGAGTGCGATCAGCGCCGTGCATTCGGACTCGCGGCGCGTGAGCCGGGGAACATCGCGGCCGTGCATGGCGTGATGAAGATAAAGGGCCGCCTTGAAAGCAAAGCTCGCAACGATCTGGAGCACGGCCATCAGCGACGGCGTGATTTCGATCGGCTCCGGACGGGCGAAGGTGCAGGACGCATAGGATTCGCTGGGTATGTGCAGCGGCACGGTGATGCCGTGAACGATCCCGTAGCGCCGTGCTTCTCCGAACAGGGCCTGTTGGTGGTCGGCAAGCTCGACGAAGCTGGTGATCTCCTCCCAGCTGAATGGCCGGTCGAGCAGTTGGCTCACTTCATAGACTGGGTCGATGACAAAGCAGTGGTTCTCGATGTACGACCGGACGAACTCCGCCGGATAGTTTGTGACGACCATCGACCGCTCGATTAGCCGTGGAAGACCGCCGTGCTGGACCAGCGCGACATAGGGAAAGCTCATTTGCTGGGCAGTGCCGGCTAGTCCGTCGCGCAGCTCCTCGGTTGAAGATACAGTGCCGATCCGGGCGAGCGCCTCGCGTAGGCGGGGTCCGACATACATTGACATCCTCCTCGCGGGTGCGCGGATCTTCGCATCCGCTCCACCGTTCATAAATCAGTCGGGCATGCCGCTCTCCAGTTCGGCACGACCACGATGGGAATGAGCGAAGACTTCACGCTCGTAAGCGGAAAAACCAGCAGCGTCAGACCGACTCAAGACATCGAGCATTCTGACGCGACCAACGCGGCACCATCATTAGTTGGCGTCGGAAGCAAACTTGCTCATGCTTCCATGCGCTCGTAACTCCGAGCGCCAGCTACGCGAAGATGCACTCTTCGTTGAGGTGAAGCCGGATAAGCGCGAACAAGCCATAACAGAGCAGCAAAATAGCAATTCAATAGACTGCCTCAAAGGACCATCGGCGCTTATGGACATACCACTGCAGAATAATGATCTTTCGGTTATTCGCCCAATAGTGCCCCCGCTGCCAATATCCGCTGCGACGATCCCATAAACATTGAGCTGAATGGATGTGACCGGGCCATCGATGCGTCGCGATAAAGTCTGGTCAACCGTGAATTGCGCGTCAGGTCCCTTGGCCCCACGGTCGGTAGAAGGATTTCAGAAATGGCTCCCCAGCAAATCCTGGCCACTTCGCCCGAAAGTGCCGAGATGCGGGCATCGGTGTCCATGGAGAAATCCGCCGTTCCTGCCATGTTTTCTCGGGCCGCGTGCATCCATTGCTGAGCCGCGCCTCGAACCAACGTTTCCGCCACATGCAAACGATGGAGCAGCTCGCCATAATAGCGCTGGAAATCCTCATTCGCGGCGCGCGGCATGTTGGGCGGCAAAATGGTGTTCCGGGATTTCATGAGATCGCCATAGAGCGACGTGGCTGCCCGCAGCATGCCCACATATATAGCGCTGGCCTCAAAACTATAGGCACTGCCCTGACGGCCCGCGTAAAGAGGATTGTCGTGCAATGTCGATCCCGTCGTGCCACCCGTCACAGCAGCGCTGACAGCGTGAATGTGCGGCAGGACATGGCTGGCCGGAACGATGCCGTTCGTGAATCGAACGGAATGGGAACCGCTTCCACGCAGGCCGAGCGTATTCCCCCAATCATCAAGCAACTCCCAGCTTGAGCGCGGAGCGACATAGGTCATCGGAAGCGTTTTGGTTGGGTCGGCGCCTTCTTCAATCGCATAGCCGAGAAAATGCGTTGAATAGGGGCTGCCGGAAGCGAAGTTCGCGGTTCCATTCAGGATCCAGTTGCCGTCTGCCGATCGCCCTGCGATCACAGTTGGCTTTACGGTCGAAGCAGCGACGAAGTGCCCGTCTCCAAAAATCTCTGCTTGAGCCTCGGCCGGATAAAAGGTGGCGACAGTAATGGCATGACCGGCGCCGAGGCAGAGCTGCCATGCAGTCGATGAACAGCCTGTCGCAATCCAACTCATGATCTCTACATACGTCGGGAGATCGAAGCCGTATCCGCCAAAACGCTTTGGCACGCAGCAACGATAAAACCCGGCATCCTGGAAAAGTCTGTGCGTATCCTCTGCGTAATAGCCCCGTTCTTCCGTCTCTGCCTGGCGCTCAACGAGCATCGCTGAGATGTCTTTCGCCCGGGAAATCATATCCGCGGGAGTCAGATGGGATTCTGGCGCGCTGGCCATAAGATTGGGAGTTTTGGTCATGGTCAATGACATAGTTTTCCTCTTCAGATCTCTGCTCGACTTATCAAGGGCAACTAAGCAGGAGAGCCATCCTACGACGACCTGCCGGGCTGGTTTGTGGTCGCCGCCGTTACCCGAGGGCCTGTCTGACGGATAAATGAAAGCTGCTCGTGCGGTTGTATATCCCATAGCATTGGGACAGCTCTTTGATTTAATCCAAGTCGCGAACCATCAAGCCCCGCCATATTGTGGCGATTTGATGCGGTATTCCGTTTTGATCCGATCGGCTTCAAGCACGCCTGTCGCGTTTGACATAGGAACGTCAGCGTCAGATGCGCCAGACTCATGTCCATTTCGGCATGCCCGACAGCGCAGGAATGGCCGCACAACGCGGGTCGAATGTGATGTGTCAGGCGCGCGCCTACGCCGAGCAGGATCACGACAAGGACGGCGGGCAAGCCTGAGCTTGGGCTCAATCACAATGAAACCCACTGCTGACATAGCTATGTGTCGCTCGTCATGGTGGCGGTGATCCGACACCGGGCAAGAGACCCCCAAGAAAGCCGAGCCTTCGCTCACGCAGAGCCGAGCGGCGCAATGATGTCGGCTTGCATGTCAGGTGTTGTCCCGTGCAAAAGGATATAGTCTACCCCCGCATCGACATATTCCTGGAGCCGTCCGATACAGTGCGCGACACTACCCGTTGCAGCGCCGGTTTCGAGCCATTCCTGAGGCAACATGCCAGCCACCTCGGCCATGGCACGGCGCTTCTCCTGCGGATTACCCGTTCCATATTCTAGCCGTGCCAGCCCCGTCGCCGCGATCTCATGCATCGGCGCCTCACTCCAGCCGTTGGCAGCCACGACGGGCGCACCCACTTCGGGATGCATGAAGTAGGAGACGGCGCGTGCTTCCAGCATGTCGATCCGCATGTCTTCGGGAAATGAGTCCGGGACCGTGATGACGGTCGCGTAGATTTTCACGGCCGCAGGATCTCGTCGAGCGGCCACAGCGGCGTCGCGCACGATCTTGATCGATCGGGCAACACCTTGGGTGGTGAGAAATGGATGCAACACGACGCCGTCAAAATGCTGGCCGGCAAGCGCCAAGGTCTTCGGGCCGATCGTGCCGATGATGATCGGCGGCGGATTTTCACACCCCAACGGTAGTTGGAGTTCCGGATACTCGCCTGCCGGACCGCTGTACCGGACCGTCTCACCCGCCCACAGCTTGCGTAGGATCATGACATAATCCGCCATGCCCTGAAGATTTGGTATCGGAATGCCGAGTTTCTTGAAATGCGATGGCACGCCTCTTCCATAGCCAAGCACGTAACGCCCGCCGCTTAGCATCTGCAAGGTCTGCGCCATTCCTGCCTGCACGACAGGGTGGCGCGTTCCGAAATGCGTGAGTCCGGCGACCAGCATAAGTGATCGCGTCGATCGTGACAGGGCGCCCATCGTCGCACCTAGCTCCTTGCTCTCCCAGCGCTCGGACAGGAAGATGCCGCCCAAGCCGAGCGCTTCCGCTGCTTCGGCCTGCCCGAACACGACATCGGGGCTCGATACCTGCCCGGGCAGGACATAGGAATAGATACGATCGCGGGACAGCGCCATCATCAGGACTCCGAGCGAGAATTGAGATCGATAACATTGCTATAGAACCGCTATGGCACGTCCAGAATCGCCTCGATTTTTGGGAGGACCGAGGGATCAAGTTCGAAGCCGGAATTGACGCACCACGCCCGCGCCATGTCTGTCTGCGGCTTTGATGCAGCAACGATCGCGCGCGCCATTGCGCGCCGCGCGTCGGGTCGCCTTTCGTGCGAGAAGAGCGCGGTCACCCGCGACAGTAAGTCCTGCCGGATGACGTCAAGGTCCTCATTGTCGAGAGCAGGATCCAACAAGGCAGCGCGCGCGCGCGTCACCTGCGGGTCGAGGGGATTGGACTCGTCCAACTCGCTGATCCGTTCCGCCATTTCGATCGTGTCGGCCAGCGCCCTACGGACGCATTTGCGAACAAGGGGCAGCCGATCAATCACCATGTTCAGTGTTGCGATCGAAAGCTGCAACTGCTCCACCGCCATCTTGTTGCCCGGATCTACGGCGGGCCCAACCGCGTCGCGCAACGCCTTCATGACGACGTTGAGTTGAAGATTGATGTCGAGAACCATCAGAGCAACTCCTCCAGCCTGTCCCGCAAATTACCCAGGATGACTTGTCCCAACATACTCAGCCAAGCCACCACCACATCCTGGTGGGTTTTGCCATGACGGGCGACCCGCCACGCCGCGCCGAGCATGGTGACCACTCCTTGGAAGTCGTTGAATATCCGGAAGAACTGAAGCTTCTTCGGATCCACAGTCAGGCCCGACAATTGCTCATAACGTGGCAAGAACTCGTCGACGGGCATTAGTCCGCAGGCGAGGAAAGTCTTTCCGTCTTCGGCGTAATGTCCAAAATGGCTGCCAGTTACCCAGGAAAGATCCTGATGGCGATCACCGAGTGCCGCCAGTTCCCAGTCGAGCCATGCCGTGATCTTCTCGCTCGTTTCGGAGAACAAGAAATTGCCAGTGCGGAAGTCGCCATGGACGAGTGAAACGCGGTCGAGCGTCGGTGCATTCTCGATCAGCCATTCTGCGATGACCTCAATCAAGGGGGAGTCCTCGAACCGATCCTCTTCCCATATTCGCCGCCATCCGTTGATCTGGCGGATAATCGCCGAGTTGGATCCCACCTCGGCCGCGTCGAAATGTTGCAATTGCGCGAGGCGCGCCTCGTCGATGGTGTGAACGGCGACCAGGTTGGCGACAAATTGCTCGGCGAGGACAGCGCGCAGTTCGGGTCCGAAGTTCGTCCCGATCCCCGAGACTGTCTGCGAAATGCGCGCTGTCGGCTTGGTTGTACCCTCGACGAAACCATATATGAGAGCAGGAAAAGGCAGGTGGCTACCCTCGATGTCCACCCAGAAACAGGGAGGAACGGGGACGGCGTCCTTGACCAGTTGAAGCACTTCGAATTCGCGGGCGCGACTCGTCTCGACGATGGAGGCAGGCGGCTCCATACGGAGGACCATCCGCGTAACCTGTCGGTCGCGCGCGCCCGGCGGTTGCCAATCGAGGTCGAACGCCATCTGCAGCTTGGATGCGCCGCCTTGCAACCATCGCGGGTTGAGTAGCGCGAAATCATCTCCGATCTCCGAGCGGATCAAGGAAGCCGTGCCTTGGGCGAGGTCCTCGAGCGGCAACGCCCTATAGCCTGGGCTGCTACGCAATCTCATCTTGCGAGTGAGGACGCGATCAAGCTCCCGTTCGACCGGATAACGCCCTCGAATTTTCGTAATGAGGGCTTCGTCGGGCTCCGCTCGCGGATCGGATCGCGCCTCACGCTGTCGCTGTTCAGTCATCAATGCACATTTCCAACGACCTTCCGATTCTTAGTTTTTATTTCGATGCATCAGTCCGGTTGCCGCATTCGCAGAGCGTGGTTTCGCTTGAGCAGCTTCTGCATCGTTTTGCGCGCAAGACTCGCCACTTTGTCGCCCTCGCTCGTGCGCTTGTATATCCCATGGCATTGGGACAGCGCTATTGTGCCGAATTGATGCGGCATTCAGTTTTGCTCCGTCCGACTTCAGGCGGGCCTATCGTGTTTGACATAGATCAATGAAATCCTCTCCCTAACCTGATCTAGTGGTCAGGTTAGGGAGAGGATTTGCAAATGCCCCGGTTAAACATACAGCTTGGCTATGCCGGTTTTGCGGGCGACATGTCCGCCTGGCTGGATTTCGGATGCGGAATATACGGGCTACAAGCGCTTCCGGGCGAAAATGAGTTACGCTTCCGTATCGATGACCGGGCGTGGCGCATTGCCATCCGCCAAAGCGACACGCCCGGCGTCGATTATATCGGCCTCGAAGTGGGCACGCTGAGGGACTTGCAGGCTATAGCTGGACGGCTCCGTCAGTTTGGACATCAAGCCACGGAAAACCGCGACCTAGCCAAGACCCGGAATGTATTTCATCTAATTGAAACCGAAGCGCCGGATGGAACCCGTATCGAGCTCTTCGTGGGAGGACTCACCCTTTCGGAAGCTTTTGTTTCGCCCACCGGCGCCCGGTTCGTCACAGGCAGCGCAGGGCTGGGTCATGTTTTGCTGCTTGTCCCCGATATCGAGGCCGCGCTGGCCTTCTTCGTCGACGTGATCGGTCTTCGGCGGACAGACTCCATCGAAGTCGTTCCCGGCTCCGATGGCCATTTTCTGAATGGCGGTAAGCGCCATCACGTGGTTGCGCTGGCCCACATTCCTGGCGTCACTGGATTCGATCATATCTATTTGGAAGTCGACCGCATGAGCACCGTCGGCCGTGCATGGGACAAGGTTTCCGGCGGCGCGGCGCCTGTCGCCAGATCACTTGGGCAACATGCCAACGACCCCGCGCTGTCCTTTTATGCGCAATCGCCATCCGGCTTCCTGTTTGAATATGGCTTCGCCTCGACCTTGATCGATGACCCGGAAAGCTGGACCGAGACACGGTGGGAATCCGCCTATCTCTGGGGCGGCACCTTCGGCAGCCATGCGGTCGGCTGAGTCCGGCCGCCTCCAGTTCCGAAACACTATCGCGCAAACCTGAAAGGCGACATCATGTCTCAACCGATCGAAGTGCCTGTTCTCATTGTCGGCGGCGGCCCCGTCGGCCTGACGATGGCGGCCGAGCTGTCGCATTATGGCGTCTCCTCCCTTCTGGTGGAGCGCAATCCTTCGACCACGCGTCATCCGAAAATGGACCTTACCAATGGGCGAGCGATGGACCTGTTCCGCCGGATCGGGCTGGCGGATAAGCTGCGTGCGGCGGGAGTGTCCCAAGACAGCAATTACGACATTATCTGGGCGACGGATCTCAAGCCCGGCTCTCATGAGTTGCACCGCTTCTGCTATCCCTCCAACCGAATCGAATATTGGCGCCGGCGTAACCAGAATGATGGCGCCCTCTCGCTCGAACCACCTCTACGGGTCAGCCAGATACTGATCGAGCCGCTGATCCGCGAATTTGCCGAGAGCAAGCCCGGTGTCCAGACCCGCTTCTCATGCCGCCTCGAGAGTTTCACTGAGGATCCAGATGGCATCATTGCCACAATCGTCGATGAGCACAGCGGCGAAACCCAGCAGGTGCGGGCCAAATATCTGGCAGCCTGCGACGGCGGCAACAGTACGGTCCGACAGCAGCTCGGCATCGAGAGCGAAGGCAATCTCGGCGCAGCCCACATGTATTTGGTGCATTTCCGCTCTCGGGATTACGCATTGTTGCACCAGTTCGGTCAGGGCTGGCATTACCAGACCGCCTGGGGGCAGATCGTCGCACAGGACGACAAGGAGGAATGGACCCTTCACTCGCTCGTCCCGCCAGACGCCGGCTTTGAATCGATCGATCCACGCAAGCTGGTGACCCAACTAATGGGAACGGATTTCGATTTCGAGGTGCTTGTCGCCAATCCGGTGACGCTGAACTACCAAGTCGCCCATCAATATCGCGTCGGCCGGGCGTTCCTCGTCGGCGATGCGGCGCATCAGTTCGTCCCGACCGGCGGCTACGGAATGAATACCGGCATCCCGGAAGTTTCGAATCTCTCGTGGAAACTTGCCGCCGCATTGAACGGCTGGGGTGGCGACAGGCTGCTTAGCTCCTACCATGACGAGCGCCAGCCGATCGCCCGCATCTCGAAATCCACGTCGGAGCGCCACCTTGGCATCCGTGCAGCAATCTACCGTCTTTACGAGCAGGCCGGCGAGATCGTCGGGGACAGCGCCGAGGCCAAGGCCGCACGGATGAAAATGGGACGGAAGATCGCAAGGCTGGGCAATATTGAAAATGAAGCTTGGGGAACCGAACAGGGGTATCGCTACTATTCCTCCCCCGTGATCGTAGACGAACCCGGTTACCCGCCCGTCTTCGACATGCTGTCGGTGACGCCGTCGACCTGGCCAGGTTCGATATTGCCGCATATGTTCCTGGCCGATGGGACCGCTGTTTACGATCACCTAGGCAAATGGTTTACGTTGCTCGTGCTGGAAGATTGCGACACCGCACATCTCGAAGCGGCGGCAAATGGGGCCGGTGTTCCGCTTGACATCGTCCATCTGCGTGATGCCGATGTCCGTCAGGTTTATGAAAAGCCTCTAATCTTGGTCAGACCCGATCAGCACGTCGCGTGGCGTGGCGATACTTTACCCGCGGTTGCAGCCGCAGGTGCATGGCGCAAAGGCGAAATCATCGAAACGTGCGAGGATTTGATCGCCAAGATTAGGGGAGAATAGGGGCTGCGAAAGCAAATGGGTCGGGACAGCGTACATCGCGCTGTCCGGTTCATCCTTGCAGCCGCGCGGCATGCCAGCCGACATGCTCGGCCATGAACGTCGAAATGAAGTAATAGGAATGATCGTAGCCGCCCTGCATGCGGATGGTTGCGGGCATGCCGGCACGGGCCACTGCTTCTTCCAGCAGGTACGTCTTCAACTGTTCAGCCAGAAAATTGTCCGCCGTCCCCTGATCGACCAGCAGATCGGGCAGGCGCGCGCCATCGTCGATCATGGCGCAAGCGTCATATTGCCGCCAGTGGGCCCGGTCAGCCCCGATATAGCCCGTCAGCGCCTTCTCGCCCCACGGACAATGCAGCGGGCTGACGATCGGGGCGAAGGCGCTGACCGAACGGAACCGACCCGGATTGCGCAAGGCGATAGTCAGCGCGCCGTGGCCGCCCATCGAATGGCCGGTGATACCCTGCCGCGCCATATTGACCGGGAAATGCTGCGCCACCAGCGCGGGCAGTTCTTGCTCGATATAGCGGCGCATCCTGAAATGCGCCGCCCAAGGCGCTTCCGTCGCATCGACGTAGAATCCGGCCCCCTTGCCGAAATCATAGGCTTCGTCATCCGGCACATCGTCGCCGCGCGGGCTGGTATCGGGGGCCATGAACACGATCCCGTATTCGGCGCAGGCTGCGCGATATGCGCCCTTTTCGGTGACATTGGCATGGGTGCAGGTCAGGCCCGAAAGATACCACAGCACCGGCAGCACGGCCCCCGGCGCGTGATCGGGCACGAAGACCGAAAAAGTCATCGGCGTGCCCGTGGCGACGGAAGCGTGGGTATAGACGCCCTGTATGCCGCCATGGGCCCGGTTGGTGGAGACGGTCTCCAAAGCACTCACAACCGGTGCAGGCCACACAGCTTGTTGCCGTCAGGATCACGCAGCTTGAAGCGATGGTCGGCCTTGCGCAGCAGCGACCACGCCGTGTTGGGCCTGTAGCTTCCCTCGGCCAATGACCATTGACCTTGCGACTCAGCGATTTGGTGGATACTATGGCTCATCATTTAATTAATCTCCACAATTACCCTACCCAGTCCCCCATGCGCTTCTCGGCGGCGCAAGGCTTCCCAATCTGCTCAAACGAGAAAATCTTATCTATGGGCATGTTATAGATGCCTTCTTCCATGCCCGTTACCCAAGTTTGCATTTCATTCTTCCCTGGCCAAAGACCGGTGCGAGTAGTCAATCGAACTGAATGCGGGATATAGGAGATTGGATGAGGAGATATGAGTGCACCTGAGTGCACATCGCTGTATTCTCCAAGAACCCCTACTAGACAGGTGACTCCAAGCGGCGCCATCGATCCCAGCGTATCCGCAAGATTTGAAAATCCAGTAACCTGAAGAGCGACATTGACCCTGCCCCCTATTTTCCTGGCAAGTTCGCCATCATCCAATAGGGCTTCGTCCACGCCATGATCTTCCAAGCCCTGGATCTTGGAAATGTTGCGAGTGGTGCTGATGACCGTCATGCCCGCCGCCTTTGCCAACGTTGCAGCCGCTAGTCCCACACCCGAAGTGCCGCCCCGCACAAGAAGGGTCTGGCCGCCCTGCGCCCCACAAACATTAAACAAGGCGTCAAAGGCCGTCGCAAAAGCACCGGGGATTTTCGCTAAGCTAGTCTGTCAACGGCGGCGTAAAAGTCGTCCATTGGGCGGAGCAAAACCAGGCCACTTGATCCGGGTGTTGGCGAGCGCCGGGAGGGCGTAGCCCGAGCGGGGGTCGCCAACACCCGGATTGCCGTTTCTGTCAGGGGTTGGGACGTGCTTTGCGTGCCTGGCTCTGGGCCAGGCGATAGCTCTCGCCGTTCATCTCGAGGATGCTGACGTGGTGGGTGAGCCGGTCGAGGAGCGCGCCTGTCAGGCGCTCGGAACCGAACGTCTCGGTCCATTCGTCGAACGGCAGGTTGCTGGTGATCAGCGTCGAGCCGCGTTCGTAGCGCTGTGAGATCAGCTCGAACAGCAGTTCCGCGCCGGTTTTGGAGAGGGGCACGAACCCCAGCTCATCGATGATGAGAAGCTTATAGCCGGTCATCTGCTTGTGTAAGCGCAGTAGGCGGCGTTCGTCGCGTGCCTCCATCATCTCGCTGACCAGCGCGGAAGCAGTGATGAACCCGACCGTCAGGCCCTTCTGGCAGGCCGCCAGGCCAAGACCGATCGCGACATGGGTCTTGCCGGTCCCCGACGGGCCAAGGGCGATGACGTTCTCGCGACGGGTAATCCAGTCACAACGCGCCAGTTCGAGCACCTGCATCTTGTTGAGCTTCGGAATGGCGGCAAAGTCGAAGCTGTCGAGGCTCTTGGCGGCCGGGAACCGCGCGGCCTTGATCCGGCGCTCGACCATCCGGCGTTCCCGGTCGATCAGTTCCAGTTCGACAAGCCGAGCAAGGTAGCGGACATGATCTACGCCCTCTGCTGCGCATTGCCGGGCCAGCTTGTCATGCTCGCGCAGGAAGGTTGGCAGCTTGAGCGCCTTGAGGTGGCTGGCGAGCAGCAGTTCGGGAGCTTGGCTGCTCATGCCGCTGCTCCGCCGGTCAACAGCCGCATGTACGAGCGCGCCGATGTTGTCTCCACTCTGGCCCTGGGCAGGTAGGGATAGATCGCCATGTCCAGTCGGGGCGGGCGGCGCTCCACCCGGCATAACAGGAGATGCTTCACCGCATCGAAGCCGATCGCGCCCATATCAAGGGCCTGCTTCACCGCGCCATGCAGATCGGCCAGAGCGAAGCTCTCCAGCAGGCGCAGTACCTGCACATATTCGCGCCGGCCATGCTTGCCCATGCGCGTCTCCATCAGCCGGCGCAGCGTTGTAAATACCTCGGGCAGGTCCCAGCCCTGCAATGGTGCGGCCTGATCGAGGGCATTGATCTTCTGTTCGATCAGGGGAAGGTAATGGATCGGATCGAAGATCACATCCTCGCGCTCGTAGCTGCGCACATGGCGGGCAATGATCTCGCCCCGGCAACCGATCACCACCTCGTCGACATAGCCCCTGATCCACACCTCCTGGTGGCCGAAGCGCACCGGCACCGAGTAATCGTTGGTCCGGTAACGCACCAGCGCCTGCGATGAGACCTGGCCGCTGGTCTGGTCACAGGCCTCGAAGGGGGAAGCCGGCAGTTCCTGCTGTCATCGGTCGTGCAATTCTCCGCAAAAGTGGGCTTTGAAAATTCCCTAGTTGGTGGCCCCTTCATCTCATTCTGCCGGGGCTAGCCCCGGCAGAATGAGATGAGCCGACATTGTCCTCATCTCCTTTGCAGACGCGGAGACGGGGCCGATGATCCGACTTGGAGAATTGATGATGATCCTCGAACTACATCGGCAGGGTGTATCGATATCCGCCATTGCCCGACGCACTGGTCGCGATCCCAAGACCATCCGAAAATATATCGAACGGGGCATCGAGGCCCCGGTTTACGGCCCTCGCATGCTGGGTCGACCGAACAAACTGGCACCCTATCTGGAATTTTTGCGTGAGCGAGTGACGGCCTTTCCCGATCTGACTGCGGCGCGCCTGACGCGGGAAATCCGTGAGCTGGGATATATGGGCGCCTATACCGCGGTAAAGCGGTTCCTGGCAGCGATCCGGCCGGAAAACGGGCCTAAGCCCTTTGAGGTTCGGTTCGAGACGCCGCCTGGCGTGCAGGCACAGGTCGACTTTGCCCGGTTCGTCGTCGAATTTACCGATGAGCCCGGCGTCAGCCGGATCGTCTGGCTGTTCAGCCTGGTGCTGGGACATTCGCGCTTCCTGTTTGCGCGCTACGTCATGCATCAGGATCTCCAAAGCCTGTTGCGCTGTCATATGCAGGCCTTTGAAGCGCTCGGCGGCGTCCCGATCGAGATCCTCTACGATCGCATGAAAACCGCTGTGACCGGGGAAGATGATCAGGGCCACATCATCTACAATCGATCATTGCTGGCTCTGGCCGGGCATTATCGCTTCGTGCCGCGCGCCTGCCGTCCCTATCGGGCCAAGACCAAGGGAAAGGTCGAGCGGCCATTCAGCTATATCCGCAAGGACTTCTTCCTGGGCCGGAGCTTCCGCAATCTGGACGATCTCAATGTCCAGCTGATCGACTGGCTCGATACCGTCGCCAACGTCCGTGTCCACGGCACGACGCAGCGGATTATTGCTGAAGCCTTCGCCGCCGAGCAGCCTGAGTTGCAGCTGCTCCCGGCGGGCCGCTTTGACGCTGTTCTGAAGCTGGAGCGCCGCGTCAGCCACGATGGGATGGTCTCGGTCGGCGGCAATTACTACAGCGTTCCCGATCGCACCCGGCGCGTCGTCGAAATCCAGCAGTTGCCCGACAAGATCCGGATCGTAGACCTGGGCCAGGTCATTGCCGAGCACCCGGTTCTTGAGGGGCGCCGGCAGTACAGGATCGATCCTGCGCACCGGACAGGCAGCAGCGGCGCCAAGCGCCGTATCCATGGCAAAGAGGTAATCGCCATCGGTCGTGTAGGCGAGCATGTCACCGTGCGCTCCCTGGCCATCTATCAAGCGATCGGCAGCCAACTGGCGCGGGGAGAACGGCCATGAACCATGGGGGTGCCGCATCCCGCGTCGATAATATCCGCCGCAGCCTGGTCCATCTCAAAATGCCACGCGCCCTGGAGATGCTCGACGCCACCCTGCGCGGCATAGAGCAGGGCAAAATCGATGGCATCGAGGCCATCGACATATTGCTGAACGAAGAACTGTCGCTCCGGGAGAACCGCAGGATCAAGGCAGCCCTGCGCATGGCAAGGCTGCCGATCATCAAGACGCTGGACGGATATGACTTCTCCTTCCAGCCATCGCTCGACCGGAACCGCATCCTGGCGCTCGCTGGCCTGGACTTCATCAACCGGGCCGAGGTGGTGCATCTGCTGGGCCCGCCCGGTACCGGGAAAAGCCATATCGCCACGGCCCTTGCCGTCGAGGCCGTGAAGGCGGGCAAGAGCGTCTACTTCATCCCGCTCGCCGATCTGATCGCTTCACTGACCAAGGCTGAACGCGAGGGCACGTTGCGCGAGAAGATCCGCTTCCTATGCCGATCCTCCCTGCTCGTCGTCGACGAGATCGGGTATCTTCCCGTCACGCCCGGCGGCGGCAATCTCTTCTTCCAGCTCGTCAACGCCCGATACGAAAAGGGTGCCATGATCCTGACATCCAACCGCGGCTTCGCCGAATGGGGTGATGTCTTTGGCGATCCGGTGGTGGCCACCGCGCTGCTCGACCGCCTTCTTCACCACGCTGTGGTCGTCCAGATCGAGGGCTCCAGCTATCGCATGCGACAGCACGCCGACCTGCTGCCCGAGCATGCGCGCATGGCACCGTCCATCAACCCACCGCCCTTGCCGAAACGGCGCGGCCGCCCGCCAGCAAAGGAAAAGCCCGATCTCCATCACGGCTGATCACCGACACCAACCCTCCCGCCAAACTAGGGAATTTTAGATGCCCACTTTTGCGGAATCTTCGGTGCCCGTTGACACCTGCATCGCCGCCAGATCGCGCCGCAGCCTCTCGCCAATCGTCTCACTCTCGCCCCGCAGCCGGTCGTTCTGCCGTTTGCGGCATTGCTCCTCGAGCCACAGGTTGAACGCCTCCCATGTCGGGAACCGGGGGATCGGCACCATGAAGTTGCGCCGGCAATAGCCGACAAGACCTTCAACGCCGCCCTTATCGTTACCCTTGCCGGGGCGGCCGTAACGATCACGGATCAGGTAGTGCGACAGGAAGGCGCTGAACAGCCTCGCGCGCAGCCGCGTCCCGTCAGGCAGGATCTTCGAGACCAGGCAGCGGTCGTTGTCGTAGACGATCGACAGCGGCACCGCGCCGAAGAACGCAAAGGCGTGGACATGGCCGTCCATCCAGGCCTCGGCAACGGCAGCCGGATAGGCGCGTACGTAGCAGGCGTCGCTGTGCGGCAGATCGAGCACGAAGAAGTGCGCCTTCTGCTCCACCCCGCCGATCTCGACCAGAGCTTCTCCAAAATCTGCCTGCCCATGGCCGGGTGCGTGTGCCAGCGGCACGAACATCTCCCGGCTGCGCTGATCCCGATCCCGGATGTAATCCTTGATGATCGTGTAGCCTCCGGTGAAGCCATGCTCTTCGCGAAGGCGATCGAACACACGCTTCGCCGTATGGCGCTGCTTGCGCGGGACCGACCGGTCCCCATCCAGCCAGCCGTCGATGATCGGTATGAACGCTTCCAGCTTCGGTCGCCGCACCGGGGCGCTGCGACGGTAACCGGGCGGCTCGGAATACGACAGCATCTTGCGGACCGTGTCGCGCGATATGTTGAAATGCTTCGCTGCCGCCCGGGCGCTCATGCCGCCCGCGCAGGCAAGACGAACCTTCAGGTAAAGTTCCACGGTGTAAATCCCTCATCCCTCCTCGCCAGCATCGCGAAAAGGGAAAAAGTGGACGACTTTTACGCCGCCCGCAGCAGCACTTCGCCGCCGCTACCGTGGTCTAATTTTGCACCGCCGTTCTCAATTATCCCAGGGCCGTTTCGCCGTTACCCCTACGGTAGGCTGGCAGGAGGAGGAATATCGCGCGCTTGGTGTTCCTTTTGAAAAGCGCGGCAAATTGCTGGATGAGCACCTTGAAATCTGGCACAAGGTTTGGGCGGAAACTGGAAGTTCCTATTCGGGCGACCATTACAGCTTCGACGAGATCTATTTCGAACCCAAGCCGTGGACTCCAATGGGGCCTGAAATCTGGATCGCAGGTGATAAGCTGCACCCCGCAGCCCTCCGCCGCATTGCCAAATATGGCAACGCATTCGCACCGCTCAGCATGCTTTCAAATGACGATATGGCTCGGATCAACGAAGCCATGACAGAAGCGGGCCGCGACCCTACAACGCTGAGTTTTGTGGGCTTTATCCAAGGTGAATTCAAATCCCCCACTGGGCCGGCCGACATCGATCAAGCGTTGAAATCGGTGCCAAAACAGGTTGAACATGGCTCGACGACATTCCTGTTCAAGCCCGACCAGTTTGTAAATTCACCGGACGAACTGGAAGATTTGTGCAAATATGTGGTGTCTAGTTTGAAAGCTATAGGTTGAACGCCAAATTTTCGGTGCTGTCGTTTAATCGTGGCCCGTGACGTGACCCCCTGATTTTCCTCCAAGTTCGATTAGAGTCCGGCCCTGATAGAAGGACGGACGAGATGAAGAGAACGAGGTTTACCGAGGAACAGATCATCGGGATACTGAAGGAGGCGGAGGCCGGCGCGAAGACCGCTGACCTGGCCCGGAGATACGGGGTTTCCGAAGCGACGATCTACAACTGGAAGTCGAAGTACGGCGGGCTGGAAGTGTCCGAGGCCCGGCGACTGAAGGATCTTGAGGGCGAGAACGCGAAGCTCAAGCGGCTGCTGGCCGACACGATGCTGGACAACGTTGCGCTGAAGGATCTTCTGGCAAAAAAGTTCTGACGCCCGCTGCGCAGCGGGAAGCTGTGTCTCATCTCCAGGCTTGTTACGGGATGAGCGAACGGCGGGCGTGCCGTGTCATCGGTGCCGATCGGGGGAGCGTGCGTTACCGTTCCACGCGGGACGATGATGCCGATCTGCGTGAGAAGCTGCGCGAGCTGGCCAACCAGCGTCGCCGGTTCGGCTATCGCCGTCTGCATATCCTGCTGCGCCGGGAGGGCGTGATGATCAACCGCAAGAAGACCCAGCGCCTCTACCAGGAGGAAGGGCTGGCGGTCAGGCGTCGCCGTAGTCGCAAGCGTGCCGTTGGAACGAGGGCGCCGGCTCCGGTGCTTGCTCTCCCGAACCAGCGGTGGAGCCTGGACTTTGTGCACGATCAGATGGCGTCTGGGAGACGGTTCCGGGTGCTCAACATCGTCGACGACGTGACCCGGGAGTGCCTGGCAGCGGTGCCGGACACCTCGATCTCGGGCCGCCGTGTCGTGCGCGAACTGACGGAGCTGATTGCCCAGCGCGGCAAGCCGGGGATGATCGTCAGCGACAACGTCCTAGGTCGGGAAGCAGCTGTGGGACAAGGCCAGCAGGTCTCGTTGCGCCGATCATGACCGGCGCAAATGTCTTTTTGATCCAGATGGCTTCCATCGTCAAGGAATGCGCTCTCGGCCATAGCAAACACAGGATCCAGCGGCCGCATCGGTCGTGGTCCTAACCGTCCTTAAAATGAGATGCGGATGCCAGATGGAAGGCCCGAACATTATCTACAGGGTCGCAGTTGCGCCCTCACGGCACAGCAGAGAGGGGTCCTTCCATCTGGTGTCCGCCCGTTCGAGGAACGGGCGGTACTCGGTTCCCGTCTTGATGACGGCGTGCGCGACGCGCGCCATCTTGGCGGTGAGTGCAGTCATTGCCTTGCGGCGGCGATCGGGGTCGTTGGCGTGTCCTTCCATGTATCGGCCCAGCTTATCGCGAAAGCTGTTGTCGCGTTGGCGAGCGGCGACTTGTGCGGCCATCCAGAAAGTGCGGCGCAACCGAGCATTACCATACTTGGAAAGCTTGGTCCGACCGCGGAATGTGCCGGACTGGCAGGTGGCCAGATCGAGCCCGCAGAACTTGAGGAACTGGCGATGGTGGGCAAACCGTCGAAGGTCCCCGGCCTCGGCGAGGATGGTCAGCGCGTTGATCGGGCCGATGCCAGGGATCATACGAAGCAGCTGGTAGTCACGGTTCTCGCTGAGCATGGCATGGGCGGCTCGCTCGATCTCGTCACGTTGGCGGATCAGACTGCGCGCTTGCGCGATGACCATGCGAAACATGGCAATCGCCACAGAATCCTCATCGACCGGCAGTGCGACGGATGCGCAGGCGGTCTCGTAAATATCGTTGATTAATCGAGCCTTGGAGACCTTGCGACCGACCAGTGACCACGCCTCGCGCGTGAATGCTTCCTGGCCAAGCGCTGTCATGCTCCCGGGCGTCGGAAACCGCTCGAGCAAGGCAAGAAACCAATCAGACCTGCTGTTGCCGGCGAAGCGCTCGATCTCTGGGAAGTAGAGCGGCAGGTAATGGGTCAGGATCCGGTGCCAGGTCTGGGTCTTGGCTTTGGAGATGGCCTCGTGTGTCTTCGACATCTCCTGCAGATCGTTAATCCCGGCGGCAAGCGGATCGACGTAGCGCTGGGTGGCGCCAATCCGCAGCATATGCAGGATCACCTGCGCGTCCTTGGAGTCGTTCTTGTCCCAGCCATTATGTAGAGCCTCTCGGGTCCGGGCCAAGGCTACGGACGAGATCAGGCGCAGCTCGAAACCTGCTGTGAGCAAGCGGTGCGCCAAGGTGCGGTGATAGTTACCGGTCGCCTCGAAGCCGACGACAATCGGTCTGCCAATATCAGCCAGAACGGACGCAAGGCGGTCGTAATCGGTCTTCGTCGCCATCACTGTCATACGCCGTCGCCGCCCGCCCTCCGGGCGTTCGATGAGGACCTCCTGGCGGTGCTTGGACATATCGATGGCTACCAGCACGGCATCGGCGGGTGTAGAACTGAGCTTGGTCATGGTCGGTCTGCCTCCAAAGTGTTGAGTCGACAACTTCACTTTAGAGACCTGATGACCGGTCATGACCGCCTTGATGAAGCCTGCGGGCGCTACGCGCCCTTGTCTCCATCAAGGCGAGCGCTGCCTTCGAGAGGCAGCTTCCCAATGTGCTATGGCACCGAACTGACCAGCAATGCGGTGCTGGCATGGTGCGGGGAGATGGGCGTAGAATGGCATTACATCGCGCCGGGCAAGCCGATGCAGAACGGCTTCTGCGAAAGCTTCAACGGCCGGATGCGCGATGAACTGCTAAACGAGACGCTGTTCCTCAGCCTGGCGCATGCCCGCGTCGAGATCGCCGCCTGGGTGGAAGATTACAACCGGGAGAGACCGCACTCCGCTCTTGGCTACGCAACCCCGGCGGCATTCGCCGCCGAACTGAATAAGCAATGGCCTGCTTCGCTACGCCCTACGGGCTCCGCTACGCAGGCCATTGCTTCAACCGCGCTCATGCGCAAAAAGACGGCTCGACTCTAATCCCAGCTGGAGGAAAGCTCGGGGTCACGTCAGCTCCTCTCCGCTGACAGCGGCGATCGCAATTGGAACTTCCTGGACATTTTCAGCGCGCTTCTGCGCCGTGACGACGATTTCATCCAAGGCAAGGCCGCCGCTGGATTCTGACTCGGTCTGAGCCAATGCGGGCGAGGACAATGCCATGATCGACACGCCCATCAAAAGTGTGAAAGCTCTCATAACAATGCCCCTCCTTTTTTGCTCGCCCGAATCATATTCAGAGCGATTTCAATCTGACCACTAGGTCAGTATAAATAGCGTCAAATGTCAATACCCGCGCTGAAACTCTTGACACGAAAGCTCCGCGAATTTTCGTTCAGCCCGGCATGTTGCAAAAGGCGCGCCGCCCTATTGAGCCTTATCCGCCTCTTGTCTGATCGCAGGGCGATGATTGTGCGGCCAAGGTCAGAAACTTACCTTGTCTCCGCCCTTCAACTCGAGGATTTCGCGCGCGTCGTCCGGCGTTGCAATCTCCAGTCCCAGGCCTTCTATAATCTGGCGCACCTTGCTTACCTGCGCCGCATTGGTTTCGGCCAGCTCACCATGACCAAGCCAGAGCGAATCTTCCAATCCCACGCGGACGTGGCCGCCCATGGACGCCGCCATCGCGGCCACGCGCATCTGGTTTGCGCCCGCGGCAAGAACCGACCATCTGTAATCGTCACCGAACAGGCGGTCCGCCGTTCGCTTCATATGCATCACGTCTTCGGAATGCGCACCGATACCGCCCAGCAACCCGAAGCAGGTCTGGATAAAGAGTGGCGCCTTGACCAAGCCTTCCTTCCAGAAATAATGGAGATTATAGAGATGACTGGTGTCGTAGCACTCGAATTCGTAACGCGTGCCGGTCGCGTTCAGGGTCTCCAGCGCGTAGCGAATATCGTTGAAGCTGTTGCGGAAAACGAGGTCGTGGGAACCCTCCAGCATCTCCGGTTCCCACTCATATTTGAAGTCCTTGTAGCGCTTCAGCATGGGGAAAAGACCGAAATTCATCGAGCCCATGTTGAGGCTGGCAACTTCGGGCTTCCACACTTCGGCGGGCTTCACGCGGTATTCCACCGGCATATAGGGTGATGCGCCGGTGGTGAGGTTCACGACCACGTTGGAACTTTGCTTGATCACCTTCAGGAAAGGTTCGAAATCCTCGGGTGTGTGCACCGGCTTGCCGTTTTGCGGATCGCGCGCGTGAAGGTGGACGATCGCCGCCCCCGCATCGGCAGCGCCCAATGCGCTCTCCGCGATTTCAGCGGGCGTCACCGGAAGATGCGGCGACATGGACGGGGTATGGATGGACCCCGTGATCGCACAACTGATAATGACCTTATTGCTCGCCATATAGCGCATCCTTCCCTAAATCTTCGCATCTGCCGGCACGATTATCCGGCGATGAAATGGTTCTTTCGGCGGCAGCTCCGCTTGACCCAACATGAATCTGGCGGCCGGATAGCTTATGCCCCCTGTGTGCCCATTGCCGGGTCGGGCTACCAGCATGCTGAAAACCGAATCGGGACCATCTTCGTCGGCTTTTCAGAACTGAGCCCGGATGAATGCGGGATTCACGATCCTCTCCGCGATCTTCCATGAGCCTTCCCGCTGCGACCAACGCTCCCGGACATCCGCTACGAAGGCGGGTTTGCTGTCCCTGGAATCATCATCGGACCGGAACAGCACAAGCAGATAGCGGACACTGACACCCTTCGCATTTTCCGCATCGAACATGATGTTACTGACGACGTGCCGGGTAAAGGCGCTTGCCTGCTTCTCCCGCGCAGCCATTGCCGTCGCAATCGCCTCGCCCGTAATGGTGCCTGGATTAGGAGAACCCGGGCCGAAGGTCAGGGAAGCGTCGGCAGTAAAAAGCGTCGCAGTCCTCGAAGCCTGCCCATGATCAACCAGGTCGAAAAAGAGGTGAATGCCATCCGTGACTGCATGGCGAATATCGCTCGAAACCGCATTCATCATCCTGTCACCTCAGCTTTACGTCGGATAGGCCGCGAGACCCGATATCAGGGCGCCGTTTCAGATCAGCCTCCGGTTCGCCAGCGCGCAGTCGGCGCAGAAGATCCTCGGGATCGAACTCGACGCCGATAGGATTTTCCGCGAATTGGGGAGTGAAGAAGAATTTTCCCGACTCCTCGACGGTGTCGAAATTCTCGACCTGGAATTCGAGCTGATTGCCATCTGGATCGGCATAGTAGAGCGACGTCGTGGGACCATGATTGATGACATAGACCGGCGTTATGCCAAGCACTTTCAGCCGTTCGTAATTTTCCAGCAGATCCTTCAGCGACGCATAGGTGAAGGCGATGTGATGGACGCCGGCTAGGCCTTCCGTCTGATCCCTCAATCCGGGAATGTGCAGAATAGCCACCCGATGGTGCTCATCGTCATAGCTGAGAAAGCTCAGTTGCTCGCTTTCGAATGCGCCCTTTGCATCCAGGGCGGTCTTATACCAATCCACCACCTCCTTATAACGGCTTGTGCGGACCACAAAATGCGCCAGCTTTGACGGCGGCACAACCTTCCCAAGACTACCCATTGGCTCTCTCCACAAACGCACTTATCCTGTAGCGCCAGCGCTCCGGTCAGATTTAGGCATACTGAACCATTCGGTCAATATACTTCCTGCAAACCGCAGCCCGGAGCAGTCCCGCTGGATTCGCCGAGCGCGGCGCAGGGTGCGATAAACCGGGCGTCCGTTGCCACCTCACTCAGCACGCCACCGACCTCACTGCAAACTGTGCGTTGCGACCAATTTTCTATAAACATGCCTTTGCCGGTTTTGATTCTCACTATTTGCCCCCTACTTCGCACGTATGGAAGGGAAAGACCGTCCTTGAATGACTGGATTGACCAGATGGTGCATTTCTATAAAATAAGTCGCTTGTTGTGAGATGGAGTCTCGTTGGAACGAGCGTGAAGGCGATGCCCTATCTAAAGCCAGCGCCATCCTGCTAGTCCAGTCGGACTGATCGCGATCGAGGGGGGGCGCGCTATTGGATGCTTCAACGCAGTCGTTGGTCAATCCTTCATTGGCAGTGCTCTATCTCATATCCGTTTGGAGGCCAAATGCTGGCGCATCATTTTTCAACACGGCGTATCCAGGCTGATCGCAGACTTGAGGCGTGGAACGAGCGGGCTTGTCAGGCCTTTACATCCTGTACGGTGGACGCCGAAAAAGATTATCTTGCATCGCTCCGCTCGCTCAGTCTCGGATCGATTCAAATCGCGGCCTCTGCCGGCGACGCCGCGAGAATGTCCGTGCGTCCCTTTCGCGATCATCTTGATAAATGCACCCTCATCGCCCAGCGTTCCATGGAGAGTGTCGGCAAAGTGGACGATCGGTCCGTTCACATAAACGCGGGTCAATTGATGCTTGTCGATCTGTCGATGGCTTTCCACCTGGATAGCCCGGCCGACAAGGAAATCGTGTGTCTGTGTTTCAACAGATCCGAATTCCAGTCGCGTGCGCTGGATGTCGAAGCATCCATCGGCAGACCTGTGTCGCTCTGCTCGGGAGCAGGTGCGATGTTCGCCGCGCTTCTGGATTCGATCTGGCGGAACGCAAGCGAGAGTGATGGCGCGCTGCTGGGTGACACCCTGCTCAATCTGGCGGCGCTGGCGCTTGAAAAAGAGATCGGGTATTCCAGTTCGTCCGGCAGAATTCTTGAAAAAGCCAAGGAGGAAATCGCCCGGCGTTTTCGGGAGCCGGAATTGAAAACCGCAAGCGTTGCTGCGTCTTTGGGTATATCGGAACGTTACCTGCAGCAATTATTCGCATCGGCAGGCACGACCCCCGGCATCTATATCCGTGATCGTCGTCTCGAATCGATTGCCGCGACTTTGAGCCGAAACGCCCATCGCGGCAACATCGCCCAGCTCGCCTTCGACGCGGGCTTCAATGATCTCAGCCAGTTTGGCCGGGCTTTCCGAATGCGTTATGGGATGACGCCGTCCCAGTTCCGGTTGCGCCATAGCTAAGCGCGTTCGGGGTGTGCATCTCCGCTATCTACGTAGCGAGCTATCAAATCGACGTCCCTCCCGGCGTTGAACCGTCCTGTTCGCTCAACGCTCATCCAGAGTTCGTTGGAATCCGAGACAGGGGCGCCGCATGTCGGCATTTCCGTTCGAAATAAAGGCAACAATAGGGGAGAAGTCATGAAATATCTCGCGGGAGCCTGTCTCTCAAGTCTCTCATCGATCCTGGCACTGAGCACGGCCGCTTTTGCCCAGATGGCGCCCGCAAATAGCGAGCGCGAGGTTCAGCCCGCGTCCGCATCAGATGGCGAGATCGTCGTTACGGCCCAGCGGCGCAGTCAGCGGCTCCAGGATGTCCCCGTTTCGGTTTCTGTCGCAACAGGTGCGACGCTCGAGCGGGCGAATATCACGAACCTCGAAGGCGTGGCGATCCGGACGCCCAATGTCCGCATTTCCTCGGCACCCGTCTCCGACTTTATAAATATTCGCGGCATCGGATCATCGCTCAATCTGGGTTTCGAACAATCGGTCGCCACCTTTGTCGACGGCGTCTATCGCGCCCGTTCGCGTGCTTCGCGCGCGGCACTGTTCGATATCGAGCAGGTTGAGGTGCTTAAGGGGCCCCAAACCACATTCTTTGGCAACAACGCCATTGCAGGCGCTCTCAACATCACGACGCGCAAGCCGTCGAATAGCCCGCAGGCCAACGCCAGCGCATTTTATGCGCCCGCGACGCATGAATATACACTCGAAGCCGGAGTATCCGGCCCGATCACCGACACCCTTTGACTGCGAGTTGCCGGGCGCGCCAGCGGCATGGACGGCTACATAAAAAATGTAAATCTCGATGAAACCGGTCCTCATAACAGAGAGGCGATCGGGCGCGTCTCGCTGACATGGGAACCGAGCGACGTAGTGAAAACAAATGCCCGCCTGGATCTGGGGCGCATGCGCAATGACGGTATCTTCTCGACGGAGATGCTGAATTGCCCGCCCGATGCCGCATTCGGCCCGGCGCGCGGCGCCTGCGCGCGTTACCTCGCCGCATCGGGCGGGGAGGTCGATGATCGTATCAATGGTATATCGGCCGCAAATCCTTCATTCTTCAACTATAACTACCTTGAAGCCGCGCAAAGCACGACCATCGGGATCGGGTCCCACAATCTTGTCCTGACCACCGGCTATTTCGACCATGACTATGACCTGTTGAACGACGTTATGCCCGTACCTACCGCCATGGGAGGCAGCGTTGTAGGCACAACGCAGGGCGCTGCCGCCCGCTTCCAGGAAAATTATCACCAGTTCAGCCAGGAGCTGCGTATCCAGTCACCGACCGGCGGAACGCTCGAATATTTGATCGGCGGCTATTTCGCTCACAGCAAGCTCGGCATCGAATCGTATCTCGGCAGCTACTTCGCTCCCCTCGGCGCGGCCGCCACCGGCGTCTATACGGCCACGACACCTGTGGCGTCGCACGTCATCAATAGCGAAAAAGCCAGGACCTTGTCCGCGTTCGCATCGGCGACGATCCGTCCTTTCGAGGCGTTGCGGATCAATTTGGGGCTGCGTTATTCAACCGTCCGCAAGACGGCGCACCGCCTTGCCGAAGCCGGAACCGCCGAATCGGTTCCCGGTCCCGACAACTTCAGTGCCGCCCCCTCGTCCGTTCAGACAATTTTGATGGACGCTCTCGCGGTCGATATCGGCGAATTTGCGAGGACCCGCAGGACCGACGACAAGCTGATGCCGACCATCGGCCTCCAATATGACCTCGCACCGGATATAATGGCCTATGCGACTTATACCAAAGGCTTCAAGGCAGGTGGATTTTCTGCCTTCGTAAGCAAATCTATCTTTGATCCAGAGACTGTCGACGCATATGAAGTCGGCCTGAAATCGAGCTTTTTCGATCGAAGGCTTACGCTTAACCTCGCGGCGTTTCTGAGTGATTATCAGAATCTCCAGGAAACGACGACCATACTCACTTCTACGGGCGCGTCACGGCAGATCGTCGGGAATATCGCGGATTCACGCTCGAAAGGTATCGAGTTCGGATCGGTCTTGCGGGTCGCGGATGGCGTTACCTTAACGGCTGACCTGGCCTGGCTGGATGCGCGCTACCGGAATTACCACGACGCACCTTGCACAGGTCTCCAATCGCTGGCGGCGCCGGTCTGCACGCAGGACCTGTCCGGCAAGCGCCGCGCTTTCGCTCCCAAATGGTCAGGCAATATCGGCGCCTCGCTCGAACAGCCAGTAAGTAGCGATATCTATGCGAGGCTGGACGCCAACATCTACTTCACCTCCAGCTACTTCCAGCAGCCGCCCGCGGATCCCTATCTCAGCCAGTCGAGCAATGAAGATCGACGCCCGCATCGGCCTGGGTCCGAAGGACCGGCATTGGGACCTCGCTGTCGTCGGCAAGAATCTGACCAACCGCCGAACCGGCAGTTACCGCCAACCGGTCGGCAGTTCACCGGGCACGTTCCAGGTGCTCGAAGATCCCACCCGGTCGATCGGCTTTCAGCTTTCGTGGAAGATGTAGGAGCAGCATAATGAGGTTTATCCGCCGAACGTCCACAGCGCTAAGCGCGGCGTGGCTTTTGATAGCTTTGGCACCAGGAAGTGCTTCCGCGCGCAGCGAGCCCGACACACGCCCCAACGTGCTGCTGATCGTCGCGGACGATATGGGCTATTCCGATCTGGGCGCATTCGGCGGGGAGATCGAGACACCCAATCTTGATGCCCTAGCGCGCAGAGGCGTGCGTTTTACCGGCTTTCACACGACATCGGCCTGCTCTCCTACCCGGGCCATGCTGTTGACCGGGTCGGATCATCATCGTATCGGGCTTGGAACCATGGCGGAATTGCTGACGCCTGCGCAGCGCGGCGCCGATGGCTATGAAGGATATGTCTCCAGCCGGGCAGCGACATTGGCGGAGCGATTGAGCGCCGTGGGTTATCAAACGCTGATGTCGGGCAAGTGGCATCTTGGCCAGGCGCACGGTCAAACGCCCGCCGATCGCGGATTCGCGCACTCTTTTGCGCTTTTGCAGGGTGCCGCAAACCACTTCGGCGCCGATCAGTCCGAAGCATATCGCACGGCGTCGGCGGCTCCAGACTATCAGCGTGACGGCAAGGCTGTCGCCTTTCCCACGGGAGCCTATTCTTCCGACTATTTTACTGAACAAATGCTGGGTCTTCTGCAGAAAACGGAAAAGGCGAAGCCTTTCTTTGCCTATCTGGCGTTCACCGCTCCGCATTGGCCCTTGCAGGCGCCGCCGGACATCATCGCGAAATACAAAAGCCGCTATGACGCCGGACCCGCGGCGCTTCAGGCAGAACGCCTCGAACGGATGTCGAAGCTCGGAATTATCGGCCCGCACGTCACCCCTTTCCCGATCGAAACGAGCGAATGGGATAATGCGACGCCTTCGGAACGGGAAATCCTGGCGCGAAAGATGGCCATTTATGCCGCGATGGTAGACCGGCTCGATCAGAATGTCGGCCGCGTCCTTGAACTTCTGCGCTCGCAGGGACGACTTGAAAATACCTTGGTGATCTTCATGTCCGACAATGGGCCGGAGGGTCTGCGCTTCGATCGACCGATCAATCCGGCCGCGCCTCTGGAACCCATCGCCGCGCCCTTGGATAACAGTCTCGACAATCTGGGTAGCGCGACATCTTTCGCCACCTACGGCCCGATGTGGGCGCAGGTTGGGTCGACCCCCTATCGCGGCACGAAGGAGGACATGAGCGAAGGTGGCATCCATTCGCCCGCGATCGTTGCGGGCCCGGGCGTCGAACGCGGCATGCTGTCCAGCGCCTTCCTGCATGTCACCGACGTCGTACCTACCATATTGGACATTTCGGGCACGCAGACGTCCCCGACCATCGCCGGCAGGGCGGTATTGGCACCTGAAGGACGTTCCTGGAGCAACCTCCTGAAGGGAGAGGTCGCAGGCTTGCGCACGGCCACGGACGCGCAGGGATGGGAGCTTTTCTTTCGCCGCGCCATTCGGCAGGGCAATATGAAGGCGATCTTCCAGCCAACGCTCATTCCGATACTGGGACAGGTGAAACCGCTCTCTACCACACGCTGGGAATTATATGATCTCGCAACCGACCCGGGCGAAACCCGCGATCTCGCCAGTGAGCGGCCAGACGATCTCAAGCGTCTGATAGCATTGTGGGAAGACTATGCGGCACGCAACGGTGTCGTTCTGCCTGAGGCAGGGGCGCAGGACGGGACCGCGCGATGATCAGGTCACGCACTGCGGTATCGGCTGGCTTGGCGGGGATTTGGGCGGCGTTGCTTTCGGCGGCGCCGCCCGCCTCCCCGGTGCAACGGGCGCAGTGCGTTACAGATCCGTTGGTCGTCGCCATTCATATGCCTGGGCCTTCGCTGGCAGGGGGCGACACGAAGGCCCGCGGCATATCGTTCGACATCGACCGGGAAGAGGTCACCGTGCGACAATTCGCCCGGTTCGTGGCTGCGACCGGCTATCGCACGGAAGCCGAGCGCGTCGGTGAGTCTGCGGTGTTCATGCCATCCGCAAGCGGCCGCGATTCTGGGAAATGGTGGGCCTTAATTCAGGGAGCCAACTGGAAATATCCCGAAGGTCCTCGACGTCCCGCTGCGAACCCGAATGAACCCGTCGTGCATGTTACTATTATCGATGCACAGGCCTTCGCTCGTTGGGCGGGCAGGACGCTCCCCACAGAAGCCATGTGGGAATATGCGGCTGCCGGAGGAAGGGACGACAAACAGCGCGCAATCGCGTGGGCCTATGGTAAGAATGGTGCGTCGATTGCCAATATCTGGCAAGGGGCGTTTCCCTATGAAAACCTCGCTTCCGATGGATTTCTTGGCATCGCGCCCGTAGGTTGTTTCCCGCCAAACGGATACGGTTTGCACGATATGATCGGCAATGTCTGGGAACTAACGACCTTCCCAGGATCTGACGGGTCCGTCATCCGCGGCGGTTCGTTTTTATGCTCGCTAAATTTTTGCGCAAACTTTTCGCCCCTCGGAAGAACCGTTCAGGAGGCGCATGTCAGTACCTCGCACATCGGGTTCCGAACGTCGTCGATTCCCACGCGTGATTGAGACAGCTAACCTCGCCTTCACAGCGAATTGGGAAGCGAGATTCAAGTGGCATCACGACCCGCGCCATGCGGGCGACAGACCATCTTCGGCTCCGGCGCACCGCTTCTCGTTGGCAAGAGCCGAGAATGTGACAAACCCGAACGGTGGGACCCCGCCTCATCCCGAAGCGGGCATCAGCGCCAAGCCGGAGGGATTTCCGGCTGGGGCAATCCCTGCTGTCGCCTCGGCCTAATCAACGACGCGCTGGCCCTGCAGCGGCCGTGAAACGGTCAGCGCGAGAGCAATGTCAAGGGCACTCGGCTAAATGCAGAACACGCAGATTGAACTTGCAATCAACGGTATCAAATAAACACCAGCTCATATAGAAACGCGATGTTTCTTAGTATCTCCGGCTCAGAGAATACATCACGCCCGGTTATCGCCCCATACTCTGTGGACAGCGTAAAAGGCGTTCCACCGGCGCCAATTATGAAATAATAAAGCCTGGAGGCATCGCAATCCCTAACAGAGCCTTCTTCTTGCCCTTTTTTGATAAGATCCTTTACCCTGCTAAAATGGTCCCGAAGATAGCGATTTATCACCCATTCAAGGCGGTCGGTATCCTGATTCCCTTCCATCGTCATTATTCTATGGATTTGCGGCATATCCGCAGAAAGCCGCACGAACTGTTCAATAAAGACTCCCAGGCGCTCCGCTGCCGATTTGCCAGAGCGGTCATCAAGATTCTCCGCCAACACCGCGCTGTAGGTGCCCAAGGCATCTTCCATCATCGCAAGCCATAGGTCGTCCTTCGAATTGAAATAATAAAGGACGAGTGTATGTGTCACGCCCGCGCGCTGGGCGACCGTACGTGTAGAAGTTCCTTCGAAACCATAGGCCCCGAAACAATCCAGTGCGGCTTTCAATATCCGTTTGCGGGCCTCGATCGCCCGTTTTTGGGGGGCTCGCTTCTTTGCTGTGACAGGGTGGTCCGAGGTCTTCGCCTTTCGGACCTTTCTTTTGGGGGAAGCATCGGCCGAAACTTGGCGGACCTCGTCGCCTAAATATCCGGATGGATCCTCGACCTGATGAGCGATCTTTGCATGATGGTCAATATTCATAGCCGTCCTTGTCTCTGACCGTTCTGGAAAATGCAACATGAGGTTGACGCTGCCGCTTGGGCGTGCCCACCGTTCGCGCTGTCGTGGACGTTCCATGACTAACACATAGGCACTTATGGATGAATGCCCTGCCCGCCTCACTGTCTCAGGACGCAATCGGCAGAGCGGTGCGATAGACAATCGGCCGTAGCGCAAAACTGGACGTGACTTGCGACACACCGGATATACGCGTCAGCTTATGGCGTAGAAAATCCTCGAAATTTCCCAGCGATGACACCAGCACGCGCAATTGGTAATCCGCCTCGCCCGACATCAGGTAACATTCCATGACTTCCGGAAACTCCGCGACCGCATTCTCGAATTCAGCCAGATGCCGGTCGTCCTGACCGCTCAGCCTGACGCGCACGAACGCCGAAACCGACAGACCCAGCACCTCTGGATCCACTAAGGCGACATAGCGCTGAATGGCGCCCTGCTTTTCCAGCGCCTTGATCCGCCGCAAGCAGGGACTGGGGGAAAGCCCGACGCGCTCCGATATCTCGTGATTGGTCGCCCGGCCGTTGGCCTGCAATTCTATCAAGATGCGTCTGTCCATGAGATCCAGATGCTGATTTGGCATATTCTGCCCTTTCCTCTCCTTGGATTGGCATATTTCACCAAATCAGTACCGCGTGCACATCCAGAACGCAATTCCAATCCTGACCATATGGTGTATATGGTGCATTCGAGTGAGGGATGCATCATGGCTACAAAAAAATTGGAAACGCACGACGAAGGTCGGCAGAACATCGTCAGCGCGATCGAGGCGCTGGATACCCGTTTGCGCTGGCTTTCGTCCTGGACGATCCACAACGCCAACAACATCCGGCCCAAGCGTGACGGATTGAAGGTCGGCGGCCATCAGGCGAGCTGCTCTTCGATGACGGCTATCATGGCGGCACTCTATTTTTACGGCTTGCGCCCCAACGACAAGGTGGCGGTCAAGCCTCATGCCGGTCCGGTTCTACATGCAATCCATTATCTTCTGGGCAACCAGAGCCTCGACAAGCTGCAGCGCTTTCGCGGCCTAGGTGGGGTGCAGAGCTATCCGTCGCGGACCAAGGACAGCATTCCCGTCGATTTCTCGACCGGATCGGTCGGGCTGGGTGTGGCAGTCACAGCCTTCAGTAGCTTGGTGCAGGATTATCTGATCGCCCATGGCCAGCTGGCCGAGCAGGACGGCGGACGGATGATCGCGCTGATGGGCGATGCCGAACTGGATGAAGGCAATATCTATGAGTGCCTGATCGAAGGCTACAAGCACGATATCCGCAATTGTTGGTGGATCGTTGATTATAACCGCCAATCGCTCGATCATACGACGGCCGACCGCATGTTCAACCGGTTCGACGATATATTCGCCACCTGCGGCTGGCGCGTGCTGAGTCTCAAATATGGCAAGCGGCAGCTGGCCGCTTTCAAACGCCCCGGCGGCAAGGCGCTGCAGGAATGGATCGACAATTGCCCCAATGCGGAATTTGCCGCGCTAACTTATCAGGGCGGGTCGGCGTGGCGCGACCGGTTGCTCGCCGATATCGGCGACAAGGCGGGCGTGCGCAAGCTGATCGACAGCTTCGACGACGCGGCGCTTGCGGACCTGATGACCAATTTGGGCGGACATTGCGTCGAAACGCTGATGGACGCGTTCGACAGCGCGCAGGACGATCGGCCGACGATCTTCATCGCATACACGGTAAAGGGCCACGGCCTTCCGCTTGCCGGACATAAAGACAATCATTCCGGCATGATGAACGGCACGCAGATCGAAGGTTTGCGGGAAACGCTGGGCATCGCCGCGGGCGCGGAATGGGAGCCGTGGGGCGGCCTGGGCGAAAATATGGCGGCTCGGCTTAAGGCCTTCGTCGAGGATTCGCCGCTTGCACGGCGCAAGCAGGAACCGACCGTTCCCGCAATCGTGACGCCCGACCACCTGCCGGTTCCCGATGGAGCCGAACAGTCCACCCAAGCCGCTTTCGGCCGCATCCTGCTCGATCTCGCGAAATCGGGCGAGCAGATTGCCGATCATATCGTCACGACCGCGCCCGACGTGACCCAGACCACCAATCTGGGCGCATTCGTCAACCAACGCGGACTGTTCCGGCGGCAGGAACTGGTCGATGTGTTCCAGAAAGCGAAAATCCCGTCGGCCCAGAAATGGGCGGGGCATCAAGCGGGCCAGCATATCGAACTGGGGATCGCCGAAAACAACTTCTTCCTGATGCTGGCGGCGCTGGGCCTGGCTGCACCTCATTTCGGAACGCGCCTGATTCCGATCGGTACGGTCTATGATCCATTTATCGCGCGCGGTCTCGATGCACTGAACTATGGCTGCTATATGGACTCGCGCTTCCTGCTGGTCGGGACGCCTTCTGGACTCACGCTGGCGGCGGAGGGCGGCGCACATCAGTCGATCAACACGCCGCTGATCGGCATGGGTCAGCCCAACCTCGATTATTATGAACCGGCCTATGCCGACGAAGTGGCATTGATGATGGGTCACGCCTTTCGTCATATACAGGCCCCTGATGGCGCATCGGTCTATTTGCGGCTCACCACCCGATCCATTTCGCAGATCGGACGGTCCGATAATGCATGGGAAGCCGACGCCCTCAAGGGCGGTTATTGGCTGCGCGAACCGGCGCAGGGGGCGGAAGCAGCCATTGCCTTTACTGGAGCGGTCGCGCCTGAGGCGCTCGCTGCCTATGAGATTGTGGCAGAAGACATTCCCGGGCTGGGGCTGCTGAACGTCACGTCTCCCGATCTGCTCCATCGCGGCTGGTCGGCGCGCCGTGCCGCCCGGTGGGAGGGCAAGCGGGCGGCGCCATGCCATGTCGAAACGCTGCTTTCGCGTCTTTCGCCCTCCGCCGGCCTGGTGACGGTGCTGGATGGCTCGCCGGGCGCCCTGTCCTGGCTGGGTGGAGTGCAAGGCATGCGGGTCAGTCCGCTTGGCACGGACCGGTTCGGCCAGACAGGCGATCTGCCCGATCTCTATCAAACCTACCGGCTGGATACGGACGCCATCATCGATGCCGCCGCCGAACTGTTTCTGGGAAACTGACATGACCATTGACCTTAAAATGCCCGCGCTTTCCCCCACCATGGAAAAAGGGACACTGGCCAAATGGCTGGTCAAGAAGGGCGACAGCATCCGCTCCGGCGACCTGATCGCCGAGATCGAAACCGACAAGGCGACGATGGAATTCGAAGCTATCGATGAAGGCACCGTTGCCGAGCTTCTGGTGGCAGAGGGCACCGACGACGTCGCGGTCGGCACCGTCATAGCTCGCCTCGCCGAAGAAGGTGAGACTGTCGATGCGTCCGCTGAGCGAACCGATTCGCTAAGCCCCGCTCCGGCAGCGGCGGCGAAGCCCGTGCCCGCCGCTCCGATCGCGGCGCCCACCCCTATTTCGGCTCCGGAGAAGAATTCCATCGCGCCCGCGCCCATCGTCATCGACGAGGCTATCAAGGCGTCTCCGCTGGCAAAGCGCATCGCGGCTGCCGAGGGCATCTCCCTGGCCGAGATCAAGGGCAGCGGCTCAAATGGCCGCATTATCAAGGCTGACCTGGGACTGGCGACACCGGCGGCGGCGGTCATGGCTCCAGCATCCCCCCCATCGGCAAACACTGCGCCTATTTATGATCCGCCCGCCGACGTGCCGCATGAGGCGGTCAAGCTTTCCTCAATGCGCAAGACTATTGCGCGGCGTCTGACCGAATCCAAGCAGAACGTCCCGCATTTCTATCTGACCGCCCGCTGCCGCCTTGACGCATTGCTGAAACAGCGCGGCGAATTGAACGAGGGGCTGGCATCGCGCGGCGTAAAGCTGTCGGTCAATGACATCCTCATCAAGGCCCTTGCGCTCGCCATGACAGAGGTTCCCGATGTCAATGTTCAGTTCGGCGGAGAGCAGCTTTACCGCTTCGATCGCGCGGACATTTCGATGGCGGTGGCAGTCGAGGGCGGACTGATCACACCGGTCATCCGCGATGCAGGAGGTCTGTCGCTGTCAGCTATCGCGACTCTGAGCAAGTCCCTTGCCGAAAAGGCGCGTGCCGGCAAGCTGGTGCCCGAAGACTATCAGGGGGGGACCGCCAGCATTTCCAACCTCGGCATGTTCGGCATCGATGAAATGTTCCCCGTCATCAACCCGCCCCAGGCACTTATCTTGGGCATCGGGTCAGGAATCGAACAGCCCTGGAGGGTCGATGACGAAATCGGGTTTGCGACGATCATGGCGGCGACTGCGAGCTTCGATCATCGGGCGATCGATGGAGCGACGGCCGCCCAATTCATGGCGGCTTTCCGGGACCTGGTTGAAAATCCGGTGCGGATACTGGTGTAATGGCTGACATTTACGACCTGATCGTCCTCGGCTCCGGGCCCGGTGGTTATGTCGCGGCCATCCGCGCCGCGCAGCTCGGCTTGAAAACCGCCATCGTCGAGCGAGAGAAGCTGGGCGGAGTCTGCCTCAATTGGGGGTGTATTCCGACCAAGGCGCTGCTGCGCTCCGCCGAAATCTATCATTATATGCAGCATGCCGAGGATTATGGTCTCGCAGCTGAAAATGTCAGCGCCGATATCGAGGCTGTGGTCAAGCGTTCGCGCAGCGTCGCAGGGCAACTCAATCAGGGCGTCGGCCACCTGATGAAGAAGAACAAGATCACGGTTCATATGGGTGATGGCAAGCTGCTTGGCGACGGAAAATTGAGCGTCACGAAGGATGGCAAAACCGAACAATTGACGGCCAGGCATATCATCGTCGCCACCGGAGCCCGGGCATGCGAACTGCCTTTCGCCAAGGCGGACGGCAACCGCATCTGGACCTATCGCCATGCAATGCTTCCATCGGAAATGCCGAGCCGGCTTCTCGTTGTCGGTTCAGGCGCGATTGGCATAGAATTCGCGAGCTTCTACAACGATATGGGCGCCGAGGTGACGGTCGTCGAGATGATGGACCGCGTGGTGCCAGTCGAGGATGCCGAAATCTCCGCCTTTCTCGAGAAGTCCCTCGTCAGGCAAGGCATGACGATCATGACCGGCGCGGGGGTCAGCGAGATCGAAGTTGGCAGCGCCGGCGTCAAGGCTACGATCAGGGACCGACAGGGTAACGAGGCGGTTCAGGATTATAGCCATGTCATAGTCGCCATCGGCATCGTGCCCAATGTCGAGGATATCGGATTGGAAGATGTGGGTATCGAGTGTGATGAGCGCTCCCACATCAGGACAGACGGCCTGTGTCGCACGAACGTCCCGGGCGTCTGGGCGATCGGCGATATCACCGCGCCGCCCTGGCTGGCGCACAAGGCGAGCCATGAAGGCGTGATCGCGGCAGAAGCCATTGCGCAGACGCTTGGCAACGCCGACGTCCATCCGCACGAAATCGATCCTCTCGCCATTCCGGGCTGCACTTACTGCCGTCCCCAAATCGCTTCGGTCGGACTGACCGAGGCGAAGGCGAGAGAGGCTGGCCATAACATCCAGGTGGGCAAATTTCCCTTCATAGGTAACGGCAAGGCGATCGCGCTCGGCGAGGCTGAAGGGTTCATCAAAACGATATTCGATGCTGGAACCGGCGAATTGCTGGGCGCGCATATGATCGGCGCCGAAGTGACCGAGCTGATTCAGGGTTATACTATTGGAAAGACGCTGGAGACGACCGAGCGTGAATTGATCGGCACGGTCTTTCCGCATCCGACCCTTAGCGAGATGATGCATGAATCGGTGCTCGCGGCCTTCGATCGTGCCGTGCACATCTAGGGGATCGTGGTCGATTGTGTGGTCACGGCACGCCATTGCGAAACTGTGAAAATCCAGACGGCGACAACCAGCGCGGTGACGGTGATGCGCGTGCCCCGATAGTCCGCGATCAGGCTCACCCGGCTCCGCACAATGCCCATATCCGCATTGGCATGCACCAGATGGTGGTCTGTTCCGTCCATTTCACGATATGTGAGATTGCCACTGGCGAGCAGCTGCAAATAATCGTCCCGACCATCGATCCGCCCATTGGAATGGATGAACATGAAGTCATCATGAAGAAGCTGTGCCAGCGCCGCAATGTCACCCGCCCGCGCCGCCGCGAGCCGTCGACGCTCAAGCTCGAAGAAAATCGTTTGCGGCGTCTCAACTGCAGACATCCAATCACTCCGGTCGTTATGCTGGGGGCACACCTCTCGTCGGCATCAAAAGTGGCGGTTGGCCTTCGACCTGGTCGCTCCATTTCTTAATCGGCGGACTCAGTCGCGCACCGGACGCAACAGGCTTTCCCCTTTGTTTCACTTTCAACATCGCTTGCCAAGTGGTCAGTTTCTATGCGAATAAGCGCGCTAGTGCTATCCGCTAGAATACGAACCGGATGAGGAGGCTTCAAACATGAAGATTGCACGTTTCGAAGGAGGAGCAGGTCCGCAGATCGGGATCGTCAAGGGCGATAAAATCGTCGCCCTTTCGGAACTGGGTATCAAGGTTTCGGACATGATCGAACTGATTGAGGCGGGGCCGCCGCTCCTGGCGGAGATCACCGAAAATCTCGACCATTGCGAAGCCGAAGCGGGCCAACCTCTTTCTGCTGTGCGTTTGCTGGCCCCGCTGCGCCCGCGAAAATTTCTCGGCCTCGGCATGAATTACAAGCGCCATGCCGACGAAGCGCGGCGGCTCGGGATCGCGGTTCCGGATAATCAACTCTGGTTCAACAAGCAAACCAGCTGCATCAATGACCCGTTCGGAGAGATCGAACCGGGCGTCACGGAAAGGCTCGACTATGAGGTGGAACTGGGTGTCGTGATCGGCCCGTCGGCAAAGTCGGTGAAGGCGGCAGACGCCCACAGCCATATTTTTGGTTACATTGTCGTAAATGACGTATCGGCTCGCGATTGGCAATTCCACACGACGACCATCACCATGGGCAAGTCATTCGATACCCACGGGCCGATCGGTCCATGGATCGTCACCGCTGATGAAATAGAAGACCCCGAAACTCTCGGTATTCGCTGTTTCGTCAACGGAGAGAAGCGCCAGGACAGCAACACGCGCGATTTCATTCATCCGATCGCCGCACAGATCGAATATCTTTCCACGGCCTTCACGCTCGAACCGGGCGACATCCTCGCGACGGGAACGCCCGAAGGTGTCGGCGTTGCCATGCAGCCACCGGTCTTTCTCCAGCCCGGCGATATCGTGCGCTGCGAGATTGACCGGATTGGGACGATCGAGAACAAAGTCGCTAGAAGATAGAGAAATCGCGCTGCTCGTGGTTCGCTCAACTGCCGTCGCCTGACCTATTCATCTGGTCACGATTATTGGCACAATCTTCGCCCCCGTCAGCGAATCGCGCGATAGGCGCAGCACCGCGATTCCTCGGCTTTGGAGAACAAGGATGACGCAGGAATTTCTCTAGCCACCTTGCTTGACAACTTTGCGGAAATCTCGCAGTTTTACCTGACCACATGGTTCAAACAACTAAGCGAGGGGCATGGATTGTCCGCTGGTTGGCGCGGGCGATATTGGATGCCGTAAGAGAGGATATAACGTGGAAGAGACTCCTGTCCTGATAGCAGGTGGCGGCCCGGTGGGAATGACGCTGGCATTGAATCTTGCGCGATATGGCGTTCGTTCGCTGCTGGTCGAGCGGAACCCGACAACCACGCGCCACCCCAAGATGGATCTGACCAACGGCCGCAGCATGGAGCTTTTCCACCGCCTTGGTATTGACGAGAAACTCCGCGACGCGGGCGTGCCGCGCGAGAATGCCTTCGATATCTTATGGGTGACGAACATGGTGGGGCACGATCTTCACCGGTTCCACTACCCTTCCGCTACGGAGAAGACGCAGATCATCCGCGCTGAGAATGACGGCAGCCACGGCGCCCAGGCGCCGCTTCGGGTCAGCCAGATCGAGATCGAGCCTGTGCTGAAGCGCGCGATCGACGAAAATCCCCTGATCGATGTGCGCTTTGGCCATCGCTTCGAGGCTTTTGTCGAAAATGGGCCGGACGGGGTGATCGCGCAGATCGCCGATTCCGAAACGGATGAAATCAGTGAGGTGCGTTGCCGCTTTCTGGCCGGCTGCGACGGTGGCGGGAGTCGCGTGCGCCGTCGGCTCGCTATCGAACTGGAAGGCGAGGAGAATGTTGCCGGCGCCTATATGGTTCATTTCCGGACCGATGATCGGGACCTCCTCCAGCGCTGGGGACCGATCTTTCATCTGCAGAATGGCGCCGGCACGATCATCGCGCAGAACGACCGGGATATCTACACATTACAGGCCTGGCTTCTGCCCGGAATGAACCCCGACGAGATGACGCCCGAAGGCGTGCTCGAAGGCTGGGTCGGCACGCATTTCGACTATGAGATATTACAGGCTAATCCGTGGTTCGCCCATTTTGTGGTGGCTGAACGCTATCGCGAGAAAAGCGCCCTGCTGGCTGGCGACGCCGCGCATCAATATATCCCCACCGGCGGCTATGGCATGAACAGCGGCATTGCCGATGCTGCCGCCCTTTCATGGGTATTGGCGGCACGCGTTCAGGGCTGGGGCGGCGACGGGTTGCTCGATGCCTATGATGCGGAACGTCGTAATACCGCCTGGTGGCACTTGGAAGCCTCTCGCCGCCATATGGGAGTGCGCATCCAGATTGGCGAACTCTACGCAAGTGCCGGCGATCTTCTGGACGAAGGGATCGCGGGTGAAACCCGCCGTAGGGAACTAGCCGACAAAATCGCCACCCTTGGTAATGCGGAGAATGAGAGCTGGGGCGTGGAATTTGGCTATCGCTATGACCAGTCCCCGGTGATCAAGCATGAACCAGACGCACCGGCGGTCGATCCCTTGATCTACCGCGGCAACACCTGGCCGGGCGCGCGCCTGCCGCATGTGTTCCTGGCCGATGGGGAATCAATCCATGACAAGCTGGGGCTGTTTTTCACCCTGGTAGCACTGGACGATACCGACACGAGCGCGCTCGAAGGGGCGGCCGTCGACATCGGTGTTCCGGTCGATGTCTTGCGGCTGCGGCGGCCGGACCTGAAAACTATCTATGAACGCAACCTGATCCTGGTTCGTCCCGACCAGCATGTCGCCTGGCGCGGAGACCAATTACCAGATGATTGTCAGGCACTGCTGAAATTGGTGACGGGATGCACCCTGCCAAGTCAGGCGGGATAAGGCGACGTCGGTGCAACATCTGCTGCCTGCTTGGCGGAAGGTCTTCGAAGAAGCCCCTGCTACGATAAGAACGAGCCCTATGGCACCCATTGGCTTTGGCTCGTTCAGTGAGAAAAACGATGAAAAAACTTTATTCTGATGCATCCGCGGCGCTAGAAGGACTGCTGCATGACGGGATGCATCTGTGCGTGGGGGGCTTTGGGCTGTGCGGGGTGCCCGATCGGCTGATCGACGCGATCCGGGACAGCGGCGTCAAGGATCTGACCATCGCCTCGAACAATGCTGGCATCGACGGCGAGGGGCTGGGCAAGCTGCTGCGCACGCGCCAGGTCAGCAAGATGATCTCCTCCTATGTCGGCGAGAATAAGGAGTTCGAGCGGCAATATCTTAGCGGTGAGCTGGAGGTGGAGTTCTGCCCCCAGGGCACGCTGGCCGAGCGCTGCCGCGCGGGCGGCGCGGGCATTCCGGGCTTCTACACCAGGACCGGCGTCGGCACGGCGGTGGCCAAGGACAAGGAGGTCAAGAGCTTCGACGGGCAGGACTATATCCTCGAACGCGGCATCTTCGCCGATGTCGCCATCATCAAGGGCTGGAAGGCGGACGAGAGCGGCAACCTCATCTTCCGCAAGACCGCGCGCAACTTCAACCAGCCGATGGCGACCGCCGCCAGGGTCTGCGTCGCCGAAGTCGAGGAAGTGGTGCCTGTGGGCAGCCTCGATCCCGACTGCATCCATCTGCCCGGCATCTACGTCAAGCGCATGATCGTGGGCACGCCCTATGACAAGAAGATCGAATTCCGCACCGTTCGCCAGAGGGAGGTTGTCTGATGTCCTGGACCCGCGATGAAATGGCCGCCCGCGCGGCGAAGGAACTCAAGGACGGTTTCTATGTGAACCTGGGCATCGGCATCCCGACGCTGGTGGCGAACCATATCCCGACAGGCGTGGAAGTGACGCTCCAGTCGGAGAACGGCATGCTGGGCATCGGCCCCTTCCCCTATGAGGGGGAGGAGGATGCCGACCTCATCAATGCGGGCAAGCAGACGATCAGCGAGCTGCCCAATTCGGTCTTTTTCTCCAGCGCCGACAGCTTCGCGATGATCCGCGGCGGGCATATCGACCTCACCGTGCTGGGGGCGATGGAGGTCGCGGAAAATGGCGACATCGCCAACTGGATGATCCCCGGCAAGATGATAAAGGGGATGGGCGGGGCGATGGACCTAGTCGCGGGTGTCAAGAAGATCATCGTCGTCATGGAGCACACCTCCAAGAACGGCTCTCCCAAATTCATCCCCGCCTGCACCCTGCCGCTCACCGGCCGCAATGTGGTCGACATGATCGTCACCGACCTCGCCGTCTTCCAGCGCCCCGATCATGACAGCCCCTTCAGGCTGGTCGAACTCGCCCCGGGCGTGACGGCGGAGGAAGTCGCATCCAAAACGTCCGCTGATTATATCATATGATGAGCTTCCCATCATAACGGACTGCGCGCGATTACTTTCCCAATCTGACGAAATACACCTATGACACCTCCTGATATCAATAGCGCTACCTTTCGGCATGTCCTTGGACATTACGCAACTGGTGTCTGTGTAGTGACAGCTCTGGAGGAAGATCAAACACCCATCGGGATGGTTGTGGGATCTTTTACTTCAGTTTCGCTCAACCCGCCGCTCATCGCCTTTTTTCCCGACCAAAAATCAACGAGCTGGCCCCGCATCGAAAAGGCGGGAAAATTTTGTGTGAACGTACTTGCGGGAGATCAGCATTTGCTGTGCCGGCAATTCGCGACGGCCGGTTCCGAAAAGTTCACCGGCGTTGCTCACCGAATTTCAAATAACGGCGCACCGATCCTGGATGATGCTCTTGCATGGATCGATTGTTCACTCGATGACGTTCACGAATTTGGTGATCATTATATGGCTTTGGGCCGCGTCGATAGTCTGGGAGTGGGACGCTCCTGCAGCCCGCTGCTCTTCTTTCAAGGCGGGTATGGCGAGTTCACGTTGCATAGCTGAAATCTGGAGATTTGCTCTGCCCGCCAGCGGTCAAATCCCTCTCACAGAGAAGCTTCAGGGGGACCGCATGATAGCTTACGGCTCCCCTCCACTTCGCCGTCATTGTGACCTCGGTGGCGCCCCCTGCCCTATGAACTACAATGTCGCTCAACACTCAATTGATGCTAAAATGAGCGGACCCTTTTAATCTCTCAACGGCGACAATCAGCCGATGCCAAGCGAATTGGCGCGAAAAACGGTGTGACCCGCTATCGCTACCCCTCATCGTTTCCGAGAGACAGATCGGCCAGTTCCCTGATCGTGGCATCGACCCGGGTATTGAAACCATGCGTGCGGACCGTGCACATGTCCCGGAATATCCTCTGCATCCGCTGCCCGTCGAAGACTGTGCTCGTACCCGACGTACGGAAGCAATATTGCTGCATCACGTTCCAGTTCATTTCAGCTATTTCAAAGGACATGGCTGAAATCCGGGTGCTCTCCAGATTGCTGAACTCCTCCTCTCCGTCTCTGTGGCGGCGCGCGGCCTCGGTCCATTGGTCGCACATTTGCAACAAGGCCGCTTCCGCCATGGCTACCTTCGCCAAGGCCGAGCCATACCATTGCCGATAATCCCAATTTTCCGAACGCATCGTTACGGGCGGATTGAACGTCTTCTTGGTGCGCATATACTCGCCGTAAAGCTCGAGCGCGCCTTTCACCATTCCGAGCGATAGCGCCGCTGGCTGCAACGATATGAAGCTGACGATGTGCCCGTAATATAATGGGGCGTCGCCCTTCGCCTGCGCACCGGACGAATCGAACTGAGGAGGGCGGAAGAGTTCGAGAGCATCCTTGTCGGCGATAGCAAAGTCTCGCGGAACATAGCCGTCGGTGACTTGTATGCTGTGGGATCCGCTGCCCTTCAGCCCCATCGACCCTCTCCAGTCGTCGAGGCGCGTCCACTCCGACCTAGGAATGACGACCAGCAGCGGAGCCACCTCGCCGTCGGGCCGCTTGTGCAAGGTCAGTCCCATGCAATGGGTCGCATAAGGTGATCCCGAGCAATATTGAAAGGTAGCGTTAACCTTCCAGCCGCCATCTTCGGTCTGCTCGGCGAAACCCGTCGGCAACGGACGAAAGGGGCTGATAAAATGGCCGTCGCCGAATATCCGAGCCTGGGTTTCCTGGCTGAAGAGCGTTCCGACGATTTTCGCCTGAGATGCACCGAAGCATAATTGCCAACTCGTGGAGGGACAGCCGCTCGCGATGACCGTCATCACCCGGTAGAATGACTTCAGATCCATTTCATAGCCGCCAAACCGTTTCGGCACGAGCATCCTGTAGAATCCCGCCTCGATGAAGGCTTCGTGCATCTGCTCGGAGTAGAAGCTGCGTTCCTCGGTCTGAATCTGGTCAGCGATCAGCTGTGGAACGAGCGCCCTTGCCCGCTCCACCATCTCATCGGACGTTGGATAGGACGAAGGCGCGGACCCGTTGTTTGCGTCGATTCGCGATTGATTGTTCGGCATGCTTGAAACCTCTGGTTTTCGCGAAGCCGGAAGCAAGCCATGGCGTCCCGGCTATAGGACGCCATGACCGATGCCGGCCGTGCAATGTTTTGCGCCGCGGCTGGCGCGCTGCGGAGCGCCGGTTAGAAGTCGAACCTCAGCTTCGCACCGATGCGGCGGAAGGAATCAGGCCCGAAGCTTTGAAGGGGTGCGTTCTCGCCCCAAGGCCGAGGCTGATCGTTGATATTGGTGACGAACCGCTTGTCCAGCAGATTGACCGCATAGACGGACAGTGACCAGCCTGCCTGGGGGTCCGAAATTCCGATCTCGCCGCCCAGAATGCCATAGGAAGGCTGGGTCGCCAACGGAGAGCCATTAGCCTGAAACGGCACATCATCGCGCCAATCCCAGCTAACCGAGGCCGAACCCGTGAGACCGCCGATCAGATTCGGCTGGCTATAATTCGCCGATAGCTGATAGGCGAACTTGGGCGAGTAGATGAGTTGGTTGCCCGCGCCGTTTATCAGCGCCCCAGGGGTCAGACAGGCGGTCGGAACCGTTTGTCCGGGGTAGCATTGCAGGCCCGGATAGTCGTCATATTTGGCATCGATATAAGCGCCCGATAGGCGCACGCTCAGGCTTCGGGTCAGCGCCGCCTGCAGGTCGAATTCGACACCCTTCGTCGTCAGGTCGGCGCTCTGCAGAACCTGCGCGTTGGGGGCGCCCACCGGCGTGAAGAATGCAGCGGCCTGATAATTCTTATATTTCGTGTGGAAGAAATCCACGCCGACCTGGACCCGACCGTTCCACAGCCGTGCTTTCATGCCGACTTCATAGCTCGTCGGAATTTCTTCCTTCAGAACGAGATTCGCGGTTGGATCGAACGAACCGGGGCCCGCTGGATTGTAGATGGTGACCGCGTTGAATCCCGGCGCCTTGTATCCACGCGCGACTGACGCATAGACGAATATGTCGTCGGAAATCTCATATTGCGGTCCGATCCGCCATGAGAATGCGCTGTTCTTATAGGATTGCGGTTCGACTGCGGCGCAGGGATTGAGCGCGCAATAGGGAAACAGATCGAACGGCGCCGGCAGCCCTGTCGGCGCCGCCAGCGGGTCAGCAGTCTGGCTGAACTCCTTCAACTTCCCGGTGTCCCTTGTAAACCGAAGGCCGGCGACAAGGTTCAGACGGTCGGTCAAATGCCAGTTTGCCTGACCAAATGCCGCTATGCTTTCAATCTCGCTCCGGCGCCGCGTCGTGAAGACCGCAGGCGGCAGAGTACCAGGGGGCAGGCCGAGGCCCACCGGCGGCGGCGCTCCGACAGCCGCGTCGATGAGGCTCTGGCCAAAGCGCAGATCGGTCGAGCCGGTGACATCGGCATGATAAAAATAGAGCCCGGCGACAAAATCGATCGCGCCACCCGTCGGCGAAGCGACGCGCAGTTCCTGCGAATAATTCTCATATTTGCTCACGGGGCTTCCGACACTCGCGAAATCACCGCTCACAGTGTCGAGATCGATGAAGAAATTCTGCCGCGAACGCGAGTAGCCGGTGATCGACGTGAACTTCCAGCCATTCGCATCATAGTTAAGTGCCAGCGACCCATTCAGAAAATCGCCCGATCCTTGCGGCAAAAACGTAAACGCCGCCTCGGTATTCCTGGGTCCTGGGACAATGCCATATTGGATAATATCGCCGTTCGCCGTGCCGGGTACGGGCGGGAAATTCGGGTCGGCGGCCCGTGCCGACGTGGCGCCGCAACACCAGCGGTCGCGCTTGGAGTAATCGACCGAAAGTAGGGCGCTAAAGTTAGCGCTTGGCTCCCACAGCAGTTTCCCGCGGACACCCCAGATGTTGGTCGGGTCGATATCCTTACCCGTGACTACGTCGGTAATGGTTCCTTTCAGATGCTTGTAGCCGCCCGACACCCGCAGCGCGATCGTATCGCCAACCGGAACGTTGAGAGCACCATTGAGATAGGCGTCCTCGCGCTCGCCGTAGGAAGCGATCACATGGCCCTCGAACTCGCCCAGCTTGGGCGCGCGTGTCGTGACCGAGACAACCCCGGACGATGCATTCTTGCCGAACAACGTGCCCTGCGGGCCTCGGAGGATTTCGACGCGCTCCACGTCTCCGAGGATTTCCAGTGCCGTCGCATTGCCGATCGTCACGCCGTCAAGAACGAGCGCCACGCTTTGATCAATGGTCGAGGTAACGGTTGAGCTTCCCACGCCTCGCAGCGAAATCGACGCCTGGCTCGGGTCGTAGTTGGGCGCGAACTTCAGGCTCGGATCGATCTTCTGCAAGTCGCCCAGACCGCTGATATTCTTGCGTTCCAGATCGGCTCCCGACACGGCCGTGATCGCCACCGGGGCTATCAGAATGCTTTGTTCGCGCTTCTGAGCCGTCACCACAATATCTTCCAAAGCGACGGCACCGCTTTGAGGGGCGTTATCCTGGGCATAGGCCGACGAAGGAAGCATCGGCATCGCCATAGCCGAGACAAGCAGAAGACCTCTTATTTTACGCATCAACCCCTCCTAAATATTTATATTCTCAAACACTTGCTTTTACGATGTTTCTGTAGCCGGCTCTGCCGCCCTCACCATTTGAATGAAATTCCGCCCGCCTCGACTAACTCACTTTGAGTTCTTCATTCTGCCAGGCAAGCGGGAACAGATCGCCTGACAGCGGTTCCCCCGTCTTGAGCGCGGGCTGCTCTGGAAAGGCGAGGCTGAGGACATGCATGCCTTCAATGAAACGAGCATCGTCCCCGACATACCGGGCCGCAATCGCTCGTCGCGGCCGGTCCTTTCTCAAATTGGCGCCAGAGCCGTGCAGCGTCTTTCCTGTGAAGACCAGCACGTCGCCGGGCATCATATCCCAGGTCACAAGGTCGGCGTCAGGCACCTGGAACAGATCAGGCGCTGTCGGAAGATCGCAGTTCATGAGGGAATCGAAGGGTTGGCCTGACGGCACCGTCGGACGATAGCGTTCAGGCCACAGATGAGAGCCCCGCGCGTAATGTACGGGGGCGCTGTCGGGCGTGACCTCATCAAGCGCCACCCAGACGCTGCATACCTGATCGCCAGATACCGGCCAGAAGGGTTGATCGTGATGCCAGGACACCGGGACCGGCGATCCCGGCTCCTTCACGAGAGTCTGGTCGTAAAGCACCCGCGCCGACGTCGATCGCATCAGTTCCGCTGCAACTCTCGGCACTGCGCTGTCTATAAGCAGGGCACGATATTCCTCATCCTGCTGCCACCCATTCATGGCCTGCCGGAACTTCGCGATGCCGCTGTTCGGATCAACGGGGCGCCCTTCCTCCACTGCGGCGTCCGCGTCCATCGCGGTCGGACCCGACAGGACGCGCTTGACCGCTTCGCGCAAGCGTTCCACGCGCTCCATATCGATGACGTTGCGGACGCAGATCACGCCATTACGGTCATATTCTTCGACCATTTCCGGCGAAATTACGGGGCCGATCATTGGTATCTCTCCTCGTCAAAGTCACGTTTGGACCATAAGTCCGAGGAACCGGCCGTTCGATCAATCCCACGCGATAGGGACAGCCTTCATCATCGCAGCGGCTCCTCGATCGACAACCGATCCGGCGGCCATACTGCCACTAAAAGTCCGCCGTCCCATCAGCATGGGATATACAGGCTTATGGACGGCAACCATGAGAACTCTGGAGACGCGTGAGGGGTCTATGCAGCTAGTTTCATGTCAGGGAGAGGATCGGAGATCGCTCTGTTTTGTCGCGACCATAAGCATGAGATCCGGTTATCCCCTTTTTGTGTAACGAACGCATGAATTGTGCGCTGGACATTCGGTTGATCCTGAATGATCTGCTGTCGGAAACCGAGGAGTGCTTTGACAAACCTCTTAATCAAAAGGCTATTCCATGAAGCTTCTACATATCGATTCCAGCATTCTGGCGGAGCAGTCGGTAAGCCGGCAACTCAGCGCCGCGATCGTCGACAAGATCAAAACGCAAATTCCGGACCTCGAAATAGTCTATCGCGACCTTGCAAGCCGGCCTCTGGACCATTTTACCATCGCCGGGGTTCCGCCGTCCGACCCGCATGCCGATCTTCTCCCAGGAGATAATAGCGAACCCAGTGCAATCGCGGAGACGGAGACGATTCTCGCGGAATTCCTGAGCGCGGACATGATCGTGATCGGCGCTCCTATGTATAATTTCACCGTGCCGACCCAGCTCAAGGCCTGGATCGATCGTATTCTCATCGCTGGACGGACCTTTCGCTATACGGCAGAAGGTCCGCTCAGCCTCGTCGGGGCAAAATCCGTTATCCTGGCTCTGTCCCGCGGCGGCCTGTATGGAGAGGGAAGCCCTGCGGCATCGTTCGAACATCTGGAATCTTATCTTCGGTCTGTCTTTGGCTTCCTTGACATTCAGCCCCAGACTGTTCTTGCCGAAGGAGTCGCGATTAGTCCGGAACAGCGACAAGCCGCCATGGCCGGCGCGCGCGAGCGTATTGCCGACATTTTGATCGACTAGCTCCAAACTCATCCTGTGGGACGAAATCGCTACAGGTCGGGCCGTATCGCATAGGTGCTTCCTGGAGATAACTCTTGGCCACCACCAGTCGGTGCCGGTCAAAAAACCATTTGTTCGCCCATGCTGCGGACCGGAAGGAGGCGCTCATCGATGCTGACCAGTCCCGAACCCACGCGCCTGCGCCATAATTTCCTGACATCTCCCGAGGAGCTGATTGAAGAGGCGCGCAACGGACGCATGTTCATCCTGGTCGACGATGAAGATCGGGAAAGGCGACTTGGTGATTCCCGCCCAGATGGCGACCCCGGACGCGATCAACTTCATGGCGATGCATGGACGGGGCCTCATTTGTCTGGCGCTTGCCAAGGAACGGATCGATCAACACGGCCTTGACCTTATGAGCAGCAATAATGGCACACGCCACGAGACAGCATTCACAGTTTCTATTGAGGCACGCGAAGGCGTTACGACAGGCATATCTGCGGCAGATCGAGCGCGCACCATCGCAGTCGCGATCGATGCCGCGAAGGGACCCGATCAAATCGTTACACCAGGTCATGTCTTTCCGCTGGTCGCGCGTCCCGGCGGCGTACTCGTGCGAGCCGGCCATACCGAAGCAGCAGTGGATATAGCCAGGCTGGCGGGCCTTAATCCCTCGGGCGTGATCTGCGAGATCATGAACGATGACGGGACGATGGCGAGGCTCGACAACCTCATTCCTTTCGCTGAGTTGCATCATCTGAAGTCGGCACCATCCGTGATCTGATCGCCTACTGCCATCGGCACGATCATCTCGTCAGGAAAGTGGCGGATGTGCCCTTCACCTCCGATTATGGCGGCGACTGGCGGCTGCTCACTTATCGCAACACGGTGGATGGCTCCGAAAGTTTCGTCCTCCAGAAAGGGAAAGTGGTAACGGGGAAACCGACGCTGGCTCCGGTGCACACTGGTTCGCTCTATTCCGACATGCTGGGTCAGCCAGGGCCGCGCAAGCGTGCCCTCCAGCGCGCCATGGTCGAGATCGGGCGGGCTGGAGCTGGCGTAATCGTGTTGCTCGTCATGCCTGCCAGTGAGCGCGCGCATGCTTCTGGCGCCGACGGCGAAGATGCTGAACTGGAGTTGAGGAGCTACGGCATTGGCGCGCAGATCCTGGCCGATCTTGGCGTACAGGAGATGATCCTGCTGACCAATGCCCACCGCAACATCATCGCCCTGAAGGGCTATGGTATCAATGTCATCGGCGAGAGGGCGATTCCCCCGGAAGAAAGCTGATCCCCGATTTCCCTGGTTGAGATTTGCTTTTGCAGAGTTTCGACGAGACGCATCCCATAGACTCAATCGAATGTACGCCACCAATTCAGTTGAGCCGGCGCCTCTCGATGGAGACGGTTGGAAGCTGCTCTGACAACCGAAATCGCAGCGTCGGGAGCCAGGCCCAATGATTTGAGAATCATGGTCGCCATTGCTTCGATATACCTGCGCGATCCTCCGCCGTTGATAAGGTGACGGACGCCTTCGATCTTTGCGCCAATCACAAGATCGAGCGCCACATCCATGTCATCGATGCTGAATATGCTGGCCGCCAGCCCGGCGTCGAGATCCATTCTGATCCGCCGCAGCATACCCGCATTGCGATTGAGATGATTGAGATGACAGACGAACGAACCCCAGCGCGAGTCTAGATACGCCCGCGCTAGAAAAAGCTGAAATCCGGTTGCAGCCCTGATCGCCGGGTCATCGACATTGGCATACATAGAAGAATAGGCCTCGGCGAGTTCATCAGCAAACTTGCTCCCAAGTTCTGCGACCGCCTCTTCAAGCGACCTGAAATATTTATAGAAGCTGCCGCGTGAAACTCCTGCATGGCGAATGACGTCATCGATAACCGCCGGAGCCGACGGATCCTCTCCCGGATAAACAGCCAGAACAGCTTCCAGAAGCTGGGTGCGCATGCGCTCGCGCCGGCGCCGCGCATTGCGGATACGGTGATCCTCCGCAGGCTGTTTATCGGGAAAACTTTCTCTTCTCACGGGCAAAACCATATCCATGACCGCATCGTTATCGCAAGCTACCATTCCATCATAATGACATTATTATTCATCTTGACAGATATGTCTATTATTAGGATGCTTGCCGCGTCAACATGACGTACCCGGGGAGAGAGGAGAGCATGTCGTCCTCGCCGATCACATTAACCGATCGAGGTTCTAAATTGCGAACGGCACCTCTCGCCGATGGCTCGTGCCCAAAATCCGCTGCGTAGTCACATCTGGATGAACGACAGCGTGCCGACATTCCCATAATCTTGACCAGTTTGTCCGTCCCGGCGTCACGACTTTTTGCTCCCTACATGGAGATAGAAATGAACAGCGATAAATCCATCGTCATAGTCGGGGCAGGTCCTACGGGGCTGACGGCCGCCATTCTGCTATGCCTGCGCGGCTATGATCCGGTCGTGCTCGATCGACGTCCGAACCTCGTCGGGTATCCGGCCGCTCATGTCGCCAATACCCGAAGCATGGAGGTTTTCGCCGAGATAGGCGTCGCCGACCGGGTCCTCGAGCAAGGCGACGGTTCGGCATTGAGCGGCCTGGTTGTCTGGGTGGAAAGCCTCGCCGGACGGGAATATGGCAAATTGACGATCCAAGGTGCGGCGCTCGACGACCGTGGCCCCTTGAGCGCGTACCAATCGGTAAACATCCCGCAAACTAATCTTGAAGCGATCCTTTCGGATCGACTGGTTGAGCTTGGCGGCACGGTTAGGTTCGGTCAGGAGGTTATCGCGGCCCGCAATATTTCGGGCGGAGCAACGGTGGAAGTCAGGGCGGTAGCCGACGATGCCCTTACGACTATGAAGTGCGACTGGGTGCTCGGTTGCGATGGCGCTGGCAGCGCCGTGCGTCGATCGATGGGAATTGAAATGGAGGGGCCTCAAACGATCGCCCGCTTCATGACGATCTATTTCGATGCTGACCTTGACCTGTTCAGGAAAGGGCGGCGCGGCATTCTTTACTGGATTGGCGGACCGGAAGTCCGCGGCGTCTTCATCAGCTTCGACAAGATCGGGAGAAGCTGGGCGATGCTGGTTCCGGTCGGCGATCTTGCCGTAGAGGCGTTCAGCGATGCCGCAGCCGTGAATATCGTCAAAAAAGCTATTGGAAGCGATGACGTGGTGATCGAGCTGCAAGGAGTAAGTAGCTGGAACATGAGCGCGCAGGTCGCTACCGCCTACCGGCACGGCCGCATCCTGCTGGCAGGCGATGCATGTCATCGTTTCCCTCCCACCGGCGGGCTGGGCATGAACACCGGCATCCAGGATGCGCACAATCTGATCTGGAAGCTCTGCGCGGTACTTGAAGGCGGAGCGGACGATACCCTCCTGAATACATATGAAGAAGAACGGAGGCCGATTGCCCGGCGAAACACAGATCAGAGTGTCAATAACCTTATGAAAATGGCCATGATCGACGAAGCACTGGGCATTCAAACTCTCGCACCGATAGCGCAGGACGCGGCCGAAGGACCGATCGCGACGTGGCCGGATGAGGTGCTGGGAATTGACGGAAATAACAGCGAAGCAGCCACGAAGCGATCAGCGGTGCAGCATGCGATCGACGAACAGGCTGAACATTTTGCCCAGGGCGCCGGTGTAGATCTGGGGTTCACTTATACAACCGGAGTGCTTGTGCCCGATGGATCGGAACCGCCATCATCGGAGCCGTGCGACTATCATCCAGACGCCCATCCCGGATCTCGCCTGCCATTTTCCTCGATCGATGGGCGATTCGAAGCATCCACACTGGACCGCGTGGCCCCACAAGGGGTGACACTGTTTGCGCTCGCTCCGGCATGGGGGTCAAGAGCGGCAGCGGCATCACGCGAGACCGGCGTCGCGGTCTCCGTTGTCATCTTCGGCCCTGCCGGTGTGGACCTCGGGGCAAACGCCGCGGTGCTGCTGGGCATTAGCGAGGACGGCGCTGTCGCGGTTCGGCCCGATGGGCATGTTCTATGGCGGACACAGGCACACGATGCCGGAAGTGAAATTGAGCTGGTGCGAGCCTTTCGCCTCTGTGGAAGAAAACCGCGATCCGAACGATCACACCTTGCCAACGGTTAACCTTGAAGCGCTAATTGCTTGGCACTAACTGTTCCAAATGGTAAGCATTAGAAAAGCGACAACAGGACCTCCGGATGAGAGATCCACGATGCGATGAGGATGCGCTAGGTGCTCTATGCGACGTTTCAATCCGGGGTGGACTTGCAACCCGGCCTGATTACCCAGAAAATGGGGGGAGCCTCCGTTCCTGCCTATCTGCAGGATCAACCCTCCTCCAATCCTTTCCCGGCGCTGATCGACGCGATCGGATGCGACGAATTCGCCGCGCGTATGATGGTGTCGCTCTATCGATTGTGCGGAGCCAGCAGCTTCAGCCTGCACACCTATCGGGAAGGCCGTCAATACGCTCGCTACTTCATTAATCTTGAAGGTAGCGATCTTTTTCTGCGCGAATTGTTGAAGCTCGATCCCGACGTATGGCGCTGTGACGCTATGTTTCTGGAGCGCTGTAACGGGCTTGGTCGCCAAGGCGAGCGGGAAATCCGGATTTCTTGCAAAACGTCATACCAGGATTCAGCCCTCCAGGCGTTTTACGGGCGCACCAAAGTACAAGAGCGACTGTTGATCTGTAGCGGCAATCAAGCCGATATCTTGAACGTGCTGCATATCCAGCGCCCCGATTCTATCAGCCCTTTGTCGCGTGGAGAATATAATCGGCTGAGATCCGCAGCGCAGCTTCTCTTTTCCGCCTTGGTCAAACACGACGAAATCAGCAGCGCGCGGTCAACCGCATCCAGTCCCCTTACCAGTCACGAAGAAGTAGTCGAGCTGATTGCGAATTCGGGGACCGACCTCACGCGGCGCGAGATGGAAGTTTGCGCCGGTATCCTTTTGGGCATCACGTCGCTTGGTATTGCATTGAAATTAGAGATCGGCGAACAAACCGTTCTAACCTATCGCAAACGCCTCTACCAACGCCTCGGAATCAGCAGCCAGCGCGAATTGATGCTATGGTATATGGGCTTGTCTTAATCTCCCGCTCCTAGTCGGGACCACGTAGCTTTCGGTTCGGCCAGAAGCGCATCGCGTAATAAGATTTTACGAATCCTACTGATGGACCCAGCCAATACCGAGTTCTTGGCGAGCGACAGGTCCTCTCGACGGGGAAATATGGCGTGGCCACCATTGGTAAGCTGCGTGAGATTCTTCGCATCGTCGCTATCCAGCCTCTTGAGATTGCCTGAAACCGGCGCCATCACATGATATCATTGGTCCAGCCGCACGCATCTACGAATTGAAGATCCTCTTGAGTATCGACATCGTGCGCGAGGCCGACGCGTCGCACTATACCGTAATCCGAGGCTTGCTTTAGGTGCGTTCGGAAGCTGTCTGGGCCAAACTTGAACCGGAAATCCCGCATATCAGCTATGGCGACCGCGTTCGTGCCGACTCCATGGCGATCGGGCGCCAATGCCACGCCGTGACGCTCCGCGACCCACAGCAGTACATCCATATCCTCCACCACGAGCAAAGGCAGATCGGCATGCACGACTAGCGTCGCATGTCCTGTCGCCATCCTTGCCGCATCCAGTTCCTCGTTCAGCCCCCTCCCGTCGTCAGCGAGCCAGCCGCCATCCCAGCCATCTGTCGGCTCGCATGCGAGCAGGACGATGCGACCGATCCGGGGATGATCGCGCAGTACCGCAACTACATGATTGAACATGCGCAAACTCAGCATCGACCGCGCTTCGGGGCGAAGCATGCCCGCCAGCCGAGTTTTCCGCTGTCCGTCAGCCTTGAGCGGGACAATGGCAGTCCAGCGCATCATCGCAGCGCATCCGCCAGATCGAGCGCGGCGCGCGCGACGCAGATGCGATCGTCGAGGTTCGTCATCAGCGTATCGGCGCATGCCGAGGGAATATCGAGCCGCACCGGCATGTCGCGCTCGTCGACCAGCAATCCGTCGATAACACCCTCATAATGGTGCACGATCGCCGTCGGGCCGATGTCGAGCCCTAGCTCGCGCATGATTTTCGCGGTGGGACCTTTGACGGCGTTTCCACCGACGATCGGCGAAACGGCTATCACCGGCGCGCGGGCGGCCGCCAAGGCCGCACGGATCTGCGGCACAGCGAGGATAGGATCGATGCTGAGATAAGGATTGGACGGCGCGATCAGAATCGCCCGACATCCGTTGTTCATGATGGCGTCGACGACGCCCGGCGCAGCACTGGCGACCGGCGCGCCGTCGAAGCGGATCGCGCGCACCGCGGGCTCGCAGCGCCGCCGCACGAAATAATCCTGAAAATCCAGCAGGCCGGCGTCCGTATCTATCCGCGTCGCAACCCGCTGGTCGGTCATAGGCAGGATGATGGCGCCGATACCCCATGCGCTCGCGAAATCAGTGATGATCGTCGAGAGCGGTTCGCCCCGGCCAAGACGCTGCGTGCGCAGCACATGCAGCGCAAGATCGCCATCCCCGAGCCGGAACCAGTGCTCCCCGCCCAAAGAGGACAGTGCTTCCATGAAGCGCCAGCCTTCATCCGCGCGTCCCCAGCCCTGGTGGGTGTTCGCCTTGCCTGAGAGGGTGTAGAGAAGCGTATCGATGTCCGGCGAAACCGCAAGCCCGAGATGCGTGAAGTCGTCTCCGGTGTTGACGATCACGGTAACATCGCTCTCGGCCACGAGATTGCACAGGCCAAGGACCAGCTTGGCGCCACCGACCCCGCCTGTCAGGACGACGACCCGGCCGCTCACCGGAACAGATCCTGCTCGACCGGCCTTATGAGCGCCGAAGCCGGCTGACTCGCGGCAGTCCAATGAAGGCCCCGCACCAGGGCCGCTGGCATACCCTCGGCACCCTCCCCTGTCACAAGGCCTGCGGCCGTCGCGACCATGTCCGCAACTGCGATCTGCGTCACTTCCAATGTTCGGCCGTCGCGATCGCATTCGCCCCTGCGATCGACCAGCGAAGGCAGGCCGCTCGCACCCAATGCGACACAGGTTACGCCATGCCGCCACGGCCTTCCGAAGCTATCCATGATCAGTACTGCGGGCGGCGTTGGCCACAGCGTGGCGAACGTTTGGCGGAGCCTCTCGGCAGAGGCATCGGAATCGACCGGAAGAAGCAGAACGCGTTCGCCGCTTCCCGGTCCGATATTGGACTGATCGATTCCTGCATTCGCCATGGCATGACCCGAACGGTGGCGCGTGATCAAGATATGCGGCACCGCTCTTATGACATGGCTTGATTCAGCCAGTATCAACTCGACCAGCCGCGGATCCTTCCGCGTCAGGCCAGCAAGCCTCATAGCCTCGGGCCCGGGGCGCACCGTCGCCAGATCGACGAAACGCCCTTCAGCCTTCGAAACGATCTTCTGGGTGACAGCCAGAACGTCGAAGCTGCCGGGCACGATCGCGGCCGCTTCGATGGCATCGGCCAGAAGCCGCGCAAGATCGTCACTTGGCCTAACTTCGGGGATGGAGCCCAGGGGATGGATCTGGATCATCGGATGGGTCAGGCGTCCGGCTCGATCAACTCTCCGGTGATCTGGATGCCGGCGCCGTCGCTCCGGTATGTCTTGTTGATGAAGATCAGCAGCGATGTCATCGCTTCGGCAGCGGCCGAGTTGACGAGCGGGCCGCCATGGATGCCGCGTAGCCCTGCCTGTCCGGCAAGCTCCACGACCGCGGCGCGCGCCTGCTTGTCGTCGCCGAACACAAGCACGTCGCAGGCAACATTCTCGTCGGTCGCAAGCTTGTGCGCGGCGACATTATGGAAACCGGAAACGACGGTCACGCCGACCCCGAGCAGGTGCTGCGTCCGCAGCGCCGCGCTACCTTCCGGCGGCAACTGCACCCGCATCACCTTGGGCGGCACGAGCGGGACCGTCGTATCGACCACGATCTTGCCCCCGACATGGGGCCTGATCTCGGCAAGCGTTGCTTCCTGGCCGGCGAAGGGCACAGTGACGAACACGATACTGGCCTCCCGGGCGGCATCCGCATTGCCCATGCCGCGCAGCCCAAAGCCCAGTGCCGCGGCCATCTGTTGCGCGGATTCGGCCGAACGTGAACCGATGATGACGGATCGACCCGTCTTCGCCAATCGCCGCGCGAGCGCCGCGCCCAATTTGCCCGTGCCGCCGACCACGGCGATAACCCTGCTGTCCATTATGTCGTCCTTAACTATTCGGCGGCGATCGCTTGTTCTTCGACAGGCTGGTAAAGTGTCGTCCGCTGCCGCGCATGACGATGCGCGGCCTGCGCAATCGTTGCCATCCGCCCCACGTCCCACATCTGGCCGTTCGTCCCTCCGGCTGCGCGCGTGATGGACTCGTCCATCAGCACGCCGCCCAGGTCATTGGCCCCGGTCCGGAGCATCGCGATCACCCCATCCTCCCCTAACTTGACCCAGCTCGCCTGGATGTTCGGGATCAGCGGATGCAGCAGCAATCGAGCCACTGCATGCATTAGCAGCGTCTCACGCGCACTCGGACCCGAGCGAGCCTGTCCACGCCGCCATATCGGCGCTTCCATGTGAACGAAGGGCAACGGCACAAACTCGGTAAAGCCGCCGGTCTCCACCTGAAGATCACGGATCGTCAGGAGATGGCGCGCCCAGTTCTCATATCGGTCGACATGACCGAACATGATCGTTGCCGTCGTTCGAAGCCCGATTCGGTGCGCGGCGCGCATCACCTCGACCCATTCGCGCGTATCGATCTTGTCGGGGCAGATGATCGCGCGAACCTCGTCGTCGAGGATTTCCGCCGCCGTTCCCGGCAGGGTGGAGAGGCCGGCGTCCTTAAGCCGCTCAAGGAAATCGTAAAGCGACAGCCCCAGAGTGCGCGCGCCATGCGTCACCTCGAGCGGCGAGAAGGCGTGGATATGGATCGACGGAGCCGCCTCGCGCACCGCCTTCAACACGCCCAGATAGGTATTGCCGTCATACTCGGGATGGATGCCGCCCTGCAGGCAGACCTCGGTTCCGCCGCGTTCCGCCGCCTCGGCCGCGCGCCGTCCGATCTCCTCGAAGTCGAGGCGATAGGCGGGGCCGCGCAGTTCCTTCGCGGTGCCCTTCGAAAAAGCGCAGAACCCGCATTTGTAGAGGCAGATATTGGTGTAGTTGATGTTGCGGTTGATCACATAGGTCACCGCGTCGCCCGCCATGCGCTGGCGAAGCTCGTCCGCAGCCCGCGCGACGAGGCCGACATCGGGGCCGTCCGCCTCGAACAGCCGGACGATTTCCGCCGTATTGAGGCGCGTGCCAGCGAGCGCTCGGTCGACAATTCCTGCGATGATCGCCGAACGCGCCGTCGTTCCCGATCGCGTCTCGACGGGCATCGGGACGGCGGTGCCCGGATGCCAGCCGTCGGTGATCGGCAGGCCCCGCGCATCGACCGATCGGCGGACGATCTTCGCCAGCGCCGGCTCCATCCAGGCTTCGGGGCGTTGCGCATAGGACGGCCCGATCGCCAGCCGCTCGCGCAAAACCCGCCCCCCCGCCGCGGTCGCCTGGTCGAGCAGGTCGAGATGCGGCCACGGTCGTTCCGGATTGACATGGTCCGGCGTGACCGGCGAAACGCCGCCCCAGTCGTTGACACCGGCGCGCAGTACCGCAGCCAGCTCATCCGGGGCACGCAGGTTGGGCGGGGCCTGGATCGTCATCTCGGGACCCAGGATCAGCCGCGCGACGGCGATGGTCCACAGGTGCTCGTCGAACGACGGTTCGGGATGATGCGCCATGCGCGTGCCGGGCTTCGCCCGGAAATTCTGAATGATGACTTCCTGGATATGGTCGTGCCGGCGATGACTTTCGCGAATCGCAATCAGTGCGTCGATTCGCTCCGCGCGTGTTTCTCCGATGCCTATCAGCAGCCCTGTGGTGAAAGGAACACGCGCACGGCCGGCGGCTTCGATTGCCTCAAGGCAGCGCGCAGGCAGCTTGTCCGGCGAACCGTAATGCGGGCCGCCTTTCTCCGACAATCGATTCGATGCGGTTTCCAGCATTAGGCCCATCGAGGCCGCGACCGGCCGAAGTGCGGCATAGTCGGCCGCATTCATCAGCCCGGCATTGAGGTGCGGCAGCAGGCTGGTATCCTCAAGCACCAGCGCAGCTGCCTCGGCAAGATAGGAAAGCGTGGTGGCATGCCCCATTGCCGACAAGGCTTCGCGTGAAGCGTCATAGCGCGCCTCCGGCTGGTCGCCGAGCGTGAAGAGAGCCTCCCGGCACCCCGCCCGCATGCCGTCGCGCGCAATCGCCAGGACTTGCTCGGGCGTCAGGAAGGCGGCAGCGGCGCGATGCGGTGTCTTGGCGAAAGTACAATAATGGCAGACATTCCTGCAGAGCGGGGTCAGCGGGATGAACACCTTTCGGGAATAGGTAACAACGGACCCGAACGCCGCAAGCGTCAGGCGCTCGCTTTCCTCCAGCAGGTCAGCCAAGGACCGCTTGAGAAGCCGATGCTCGTCGAGTACCTCACCAAAATTCTCATTCATGGCATCGCTTCCCATTTGCCCATCTCTCTCATTCGCGCCGTGCAAATCCACCGCGCGCCCGACCACCGCTCTGGCCGGGCGGCGCCACACCGCTCGTTCGCGGTAGGTTCAGGCCTGCTTTTCCTTATGCCACAGCTTATGACGATTGGGGTCAGGGAGCGGGCTTGCCCGCTCGCCATCTTCTGTCAAACTGACCACCAGTGCCCGGCCGTCAAGCAGGAAGTGGTGAATATGATCAATTTCGATGAACATGTTCACCCGCTCTTCCACGCCCATAATCTCCTCATGGGTCACTTCCGGGCCGTCTTCGGCGGCCTTGACATCGGCAGCGCCTTTCTCGGATTCGAGCGCCTGCTTGGACTCGTCATCGAGCTTTGGCATCATCCCGAGTCGGGAAGACTTGATCATCGTCCGGTTCAGGCCCTCCAGGCCTTTCTCCCCACCTTCCACTTTCACGACGCGGCCCCGCATAAGCATGTAAGACCAGAAACTTGAGGGATGCGGTGCGTGGATCGAGATGGCGACGCGCGGATCCCGCTCCACGTTGCGCACCTTGAGCGTACCCGCCGCGGAATTGACCAGAAGAAGGTCCCCTTCCCGATCGAGTCCCACTGGTGAAACCTGCGGCGACCCGTCCTTCATCAGTGTCGAAAAATGCACGAACATCTGGGAATCGATGAAATCGCGCACCTCATCATTTTCACTTATCTTGATAGCCATTGTCTTTCTCCACTTCACTACAATCTGCTCGTCGCGATATTTGCTTTTTCAATTGGCTGTTTGAGACCGCACTCCGATGCACCGTTACTTATTTTCCGTCGGGCGGCGGCGGCAGGTCACGCCGTGGCACAGTTTTGAGGAAAGCCGGATCGTCGGTGTCATCCGGCCCTCGCGGATCGGGCGTTCGATTGTGGACTGCCGGGATACTCTTCAGATAGGCCGCGACCGCTAGGGCGTCCTCCCTCGTGAAGTGGGAATAAAGAGGCTCCCACGGCATGGCCGGCGAGAGAATCCGCCCATCCGGCCGCAAGCCCTTCTGGATCGCATCGGCGATCTGCTCCTCGGTCCACCCTCCAAGTCCGGTCTCTCGGTCGGGGGTGATATTGGGCGGAACGAACACGCCCAGACCTTTTATGTGCAGTTCCGAGTCAGATCCTGCGAGATTGGGGCGCGCGGCGCTGCCGATCGGCTCCGTGCCTCGCACCGTATGGCAGTCATGACATCCGGAGATGGAGACCAGATATTGGCCGCGCTCGACGGGTGTTTGTGATGCATCCGACTGACCCTCGGACGACGTGGTCGGCCCGCAAGCCGACAATATCAGTGCGGGGACCGCCAGTAAAGAGGCCGCGATACGAAACAATCTTATCTCTCCATTCGGTGGATCTGGCTTTCGCCATGTAGATATTTGTTGCGTCCGTCTTGGTGGAAGCGCTCGGGTGCATGCGTGACTGATGACTTTCCTGAGTCCAACGCATCTCATCAAAAAACGGATTTCATGACAGCGCAGGCGCGCTCATTTGTTCCTACGGGCTAGCCCATTTTTTTGTAAATCCCGCGAACCGCGTTGGGCAGATCAAGCGCAGGCGATGTGCTGATCGTCCCGGCGGCGGCAGCCGCCTCAATCCGGCCGATCAATCCCGGCAGATCATCGGTTTCCATATGGTAAACAACCACATATTCCCAACCGCCATTGTCATCCAGGTCGATCGCGCGTTTATAGCGAATGGCCGCCTTCATGCCCTCGACCGTCAGAATGCTGGGGATATGCTCTTCGTCATACCATCGATTGAATTCCTGCTCCTGCCCGGAAATCGGATTGCTAAGTACAAGAAATTGATATTCTGCCACGGCCCTCTCCTGTCGTTTATTAGATCATTAGCATCGCATGCTTTGCGCATATTCTCTGCGCCACAAGGTCTCAGAACCGCACACTCGCCTTGACGCCGTAGCGACGGAACGAGTCGGAACTGAAATTCTGGAACAATCCCTGCGGTCCGCCGAGCAGTTGAACGAAAAAGACGTTTGTGACGAAGCGCTTATCGAACAGATTCTGCCCATAGATCGAGAAGTTCCAACGGCCGTCGGCGGGACCGATGCCGACGGATGCGTCGAAGATTCCGTAACTGGGCTGGATCGCGTTGGGATCCCCGTTTTGCGTAAGGGGAACCTGGGCGCCTCCATTTACCCGGCGGATTTGACGGTGCGGGCGTTGTGAACGCCTGATGCGCGAGGTCGGGCTCAGAGATTGCCGGATCTCCGGTCATTTCGGCCGCTTGGCTTTGGATGGCATGGCGCTTTCGCGCCATCCAGGCGCACCTATCCCTCCGCCGCACGAGTTTCGTGGAAGATCAGCCGGTGCATGTTGAACGCCAGGTTGGCGAGCGTGATCTTGGCCTCGGCGCGGGCAATGCCGATGGTGCGAATGAACAGACCCATCTTCGCCTTCTGATGAGCAAAGACATGCTCGACGCGGGCGCGGACCTTTGACTTGGTGGCATTGCCGCGCCGGACATGTTCGGGCATCGGCCTGCCCTTAGGCTTGCGGCGGTGGATGCGGCTGACCCGGCCTTGCGCCTTGAGCCATTTCTCGTTCGCCTGACTGCGGTAGGCAGTGTCGGCCCAAACGTCGGAGGCGGTGTTGTCGCCCGTCACCACGTCCCGGAGCATGCGCCCGTCGTAGCGCGCGCCATCGGTAGTCTTGCCCTTGCGGATGAAGCCGAAGGCGCGGCAGATCGACACGCTGCTCTTGTAGCCGAAGCTCGGGATCGCGATGTCCGGCTGCGGCCTGCCGTCGGCAGTCGGGCGCGCCTTGGCGAACTTCAACGTCCAGCGGGCGTCGGTATCCTTCTGGCGCGCCTTGGCGGGCTCGTCCGGCCAGATCTCGGCCGCGCTCTTGCCTTCCTTCACCGCCGCCTTCTCAGCCTCGGTGTTCCTCTGCTTCGGTGCCGCCACCAGCGTCGCATCGACGATCTGCCCACCCATCGGCAGATAGCCGCGCTCCTTCAACTGCCGGTCAAAGTCGGCGAATACGGTGTCGAGTGCACCGTCGGCGGTAAGCCGCTCCCGGAACACGCGGATAGTGTTGGCGTCGGGTGTCGGCGCGCCAAGGTCAAAGCCCAGGAAACGCAACCAGCTCAGCCGGTCGCGGATCAGATACTCCATGCGCGCGTCGCTGACGTTGTTCTGCGCCGCGAGCACCAGAACCTTCAGCATCGTCACCGGGTCATAGGGCGGACGACCGCCCTTGGCACCATCCGAATAGGCCAGCGCCGCCACCAGCGTCGGTCGAAACGCCTCGAAGTCCACTACCTGCGCCAGCACTTCCAGCGGATCGCCAAAGGCTGACAGCCGCTTCAAGTGGTCGGATAGTCCAAAAAGGCCAGCTTGCCGCATCTTCGCTCCCGCTCGTCAGGAACAATGAATCATACAGCAGCCGCTATGGCGAGGGGTAATTGGAGGCGCCCACCTCGCTATTCCACCGCCAGTTCAGCGAGGCCGTACCGGTTAGATCTGAGATGAAACCCGGCCGCTCATAGTCGGCCGACAGCGAATAGGACCATCTGGGTGAGCCGAACAAAGGATGTCCCTTTGCATTATAGACGTTCCCCGGGAGGGCGCAGGACGGATCGGTCTGTCCAAAGTAGCAAACCACCCCCGGCAGATCATTATAATAGGTATCGATATAACTTGCGTTCGCACCCAGCCGCAGCCCCTGCGCGACTTCCGCCAGAATGGAGAGTTCCGCACCTTTGGTCGTCAACTCGCCATTGGTAAGTCCTTGTCCATAGAGGCCAGAAGGCAGAAGTTCAGTGACCTGCGCTTGATATCCCTTATATTTCGTGTGGAACAAGTCGAAAACGACCTGAATACGGTTATCAAGGAACCTTGCCTTCACGCCGACCTCCATGGCCAGCGGCTTCTCAGGCATCACGACGACATCCTGATCTACGGTGTTTACAGTAGCCGTATTAAAACACGGGCCTTTATATCCACGTGCGATACTGGCGTATATCATAACTGTCGGCGTGATGTTGAACTGGGGGGTGATGCGCCATGAAATATTATTCCGCTTCGCCCTTTCGCGTGGTCTCACGAAGCATCCGTAGAGCGTGCCGCAATAGGGAAATACCGGATCGACCGTCGCGTTGATGTCCAGCCGATCGCTGTCATGGGTGAAGCGGGCGCCCGCTGTAAAGGTGAACTTGTCCGTCAGGTGCAGATTTCCTTCGAAAAATCCCGCCACACTCGTAAGTTGGACCTTCGGAGAGAGATAATAGACGAATGGAGGAAAGAAGCCTGGTGGCAAACCGGCCTGTGTTTCCAGAAGGCCACGCAGAAACGGTCCGAAGGATTGTTGATAGGGCCTTGAAAGATCAGCGTGGTAATAATATCCTCCTAGGATGAAATCGAACCGGCCGCCGACGGGCGAAGATAACCGAAGTTCCTGCGAGAAGCTTCGCGACTGTTCATCTTTAAAGGCGATCGGCTGACCGGCATCGAACGCGGTTCCGTCGACATCGATCGTGAAATCATTTCGGGTTCGTTCATAGCCGGAAATGGAGGTCAGCTTATATCCGCCCAGATCATAGTTCATCAGGAGAGATGCGTTCAGCGTATCACCAGATGCAGTCGGCAGATAATCGACACTGCTCTTGGTGTTGTTGGGTCCGGGGACGATCCCATATGCTTGGGAGTCGATGTCCGCGGGAGACCCGGGCGTGAGGAAACGCCACGAATTGGCCGAACAGCAATAATGCGTATACTTGCTATAGCTGACGCCCAAGGTCATATCGAGAGCGTCGGTGGGCTGTAAACGCAGCTTCCCTCGCACCGCCCAGCTATTTTCTTCATCGATCGATTTACCATCCTGCGCCCGGTCGATAGCTCCGTCCAAGTGGCGATATCCCGCAGTGAGCCGGATGGCTGCGGAGTCGGAAATTGGGATGTTGAGTGCGCTGTTAATCGTTCGCTCGTCGCGCGACCCCAAAGTGCTGTTGACGAAACCCTCGAACTTACCGAATTGTGGCGCGCGCGTGTTGATGCTAATCACACCGGCGGATGCGTTCTTTCCGAACAACATTCCCTGCGGACCTTTCAGAATTTCGATGCTCTCAAGATCGCCCAAAAGACTGATCGCCGACGGGTTGGAGAGCGTGACACCGTCAACCACAGTCGCGACACTCTGCTCAACGATAGAAAAGGTTTGCGTGGACCCTACGCCTCGAATTGAGGCGCCCGATGTCTGAGATGTAAAATAGGGCACGAAAGTTTAGCTGGGATCGATCTTTCGAAGTTCCTCGAGCGAACCCACGTGCCGGGCCTCGAGTTGTTCGCCAGTCACCGCTGTGATCGCGGCAGGAACCTTAAGAACGTTTTCAGATCGCTTCTGGGCGGTAACAATGATGTCGGCCAATCCAGAATCCACAGCTTGTGGCGTTTGTGCGAACGCGGCACTGCTTGCCATTACCGTTATAACGGAACACGTCGAAACGAGTGCTACTCTCTGCTTCATTGCCCCTCTCCATATTACCGTTTTCTTATATTATTTCATCATCAATTATTATATTTTAGAATCATTATAGTATTTCTGAATTACGAGACCCCAAAACGCCTGCTGCTGCTCAAGAGCAGAGCTATACAGCTCCTCAGTCCCCTTGAAGCGGGAACCGATGACAATGCCGCGCATGGCCGCGAGCATGAGCGCCAAACTGGGCATCAACGCTTCTGGTTTGCTGATGCCTGCCTGCGAGGCGACCTCGGCCAATTCGGAAAATATGCGTGGCAGGAATGTGCTCGTAAGCGGGTTGATGATGCGCCCAAGATCCTCATCCCAGTGCGCGGCATCCTGGATTTCAGAAACAGCCAAACCAGCTTCGCTGTTCGATACTTCCCACAAAATATTAAACAGCGCTCCCAGCCGATCTCTGGGAGCTGGATACCGTGCGATCTGCTTCCGCAGATGCCCTAGCATCTCCTGCGTTCCATACTCAAATACCCCCGCCATTAAGTCGAGTCGGGTCGGAAATTGGTGCAAGATGGAGCCGCGCGCTACGCCCGACATGTCCGAAACAAGCTGCGTATTAGTGGCCGCAGAGCCTCTCGCCCCTAGCAGGGCGATCGCCGTTCTAAGAATGCGGGCCCGCGTTGCGGTTCCGCGCTGGGTGGCGCCCCGAATGCCAACGATCGTGCGCTTTCCTACGTGATCGAGATCATCGGGAATCCTCTCCTTTGACCTGGCCTTCACCGCCCGCTTTGCCATCTCCACACCTTGGTCAATCTTTGCTCTTTCTGCGCCATAACTAGTCATCATTGACTAGTCAATCATGACTAGTTATGGCGGATAGGAACAGCTCGATGAAATCGCCCAATGGCCGGTATCAGCCGCGTATGAACACAAGCACCGAGCAAACCACCAGGCGGAGCCGCCCCTTGCGGTCATACGGTGGCGCATCGCCAAGCCGTGGTGATGTGGGCCTGTAGAGTTGAATGGCTTGAAGCCTATTGATGGAGGCAAAATGATGACGTCCAGACCTGATCAAATCGCTGTCATGACCGGTGGGACCGCCGGACTCGGCGCGCATGCGCTGGCTAGGATCGCGTCGGCCTCAGGACGTGTCATTGTGGGCGCGCGCGATATGGCATGGCGCGGTCCAATCGGCACTGAGGCGGTTCCCCTCGATCTCTCTTCGCTCGCCAGCGTCCGCACGTTTGCCAGTGAGGTGAAGCGGCAACTCGGCGGCAAGCAGATCGACATGCTGTTGCTCAATGGCGCCATCATGCCATCCGCCAAGATCCCAAAAAGCGCTGACGGCTTTGAGACGACCTTCGCGGTCAATCATCTCGCGCATTATCTGCTGGCGCGCCTATTGCTGCCGTCTATGGCGCCTGGCAGCCGTCTGGTGATCACCACGAGCGATACGCACGATCCAGCGATCACGCGATTGGCCCCGACAATGCTTGAGCCGCAGATGCTGGCATATCCAAAGGCGAACGGCGCGACGGACTTTCGCGCTTATCCTGCGTCCAAGCTTTGCAATCTTCTAACGGCGCGATCCATCGTAGCGCTCGATGACGTCAAAAAGCGCTCCATCCATGTGATCGCCTACAATCCTGGCCTCACCATCGGCACGTCGCTCAGTCGCAGCTTGCCCACCTGGACTCAGCGCGCGATGGCGAGTTTGCCGGTGCACGGGCTGTTGCGTCTGCTCAGCAACTTTCGCAGTCAATATTATCCAGGGACACCAGAAAGAGCCGGAGAAATATTGGCTCAACTAGCGCTTGGCGGCATTTCGATGCCCCCCGATCGCCTTTATGCTTCGCTCGTCCGCGGCCAGCTCACCTTTCCCGATCCCTCGGAGCTTGCACGAAGCATAGAAGCACGAGATCGCCTATGGCGAGAAAGCGCCGCCATGGTCGGTCTAGCAGCGACTATGTGATCCCTCAGCGCAATGGCCCTCCTGCCATTACAGGGGGCAGTTTGGTTCCAAACCCAATTGAACGCGACCGAGGTTTTCGGTTGCCGTTTCCGTGTCGAGGAAGCCGTGAACGCGCAACACATTCATGTCCCGAAGAAATCGCTGCATGGGTGAGCTGTTCCGATAGGCGCCGCCACCGGCCCCCAGCATCATCTCGTTGATTCCCTTGTACACATAGTCGGCAATCATGCCCACGCGCGCGCGAACTTCCGCGCGTCGTTCAATGGCCTGTATTTCACTCGGCTCGATTGTATCCAGGAAACGGACATAATCCTGCAATAACGTCTCTGCGATTGCGGCGCCGGCCTGGCCATGGCCAATTCGCATCTGTGCCGTCTGCTTGTTTTGAACCTTAGCCGAGGTGAAGGTTGAATAGCGGTCTTCGGTTAGCCTCTTGAACACATCCGCAGCGCCTCGATAGGCACCCACCATTACCGGCAACGTCTCACCCAGCACGAAAGGCAGAATCGGCAACGAGTAGATACGGTTGCTGTGAATCTTCGATCCGGGCGATTGCCCGTTCAGCAGGTCCGCCACCTCAACCACGCGATGTTGCGGGACAAACACATCGTTCAGCCTCGCGTCACCGCTAGACGTGCCCCGCATACCCGCCATGTCCCAATTGTCAATGATCTCCACCTCGGCCGCCGGAACCATGAAGGCCAATGCCCGCTGCGGTTTGCCATCGATCATGACCAAGCCACTGTTGAGGAACCAATCGGCGCGTGAGCTGCCTGAATTCCACTGGCTGAGGCCGCTGGCGATATAGCCCCCGTCGACCGGCTTCAGGCGAAAGTTCGGCGCAATTGTTCCCGGCGTCAGCCCGCAGGGGCCGTTGGCAAAGACCTCATCCTGGAACTGTTTGGGCCATAGGGCGTGGATGTAATTGTGGCCGATATAGAAGGAAATCACCCAAGCGGTCGAAGTGCAATAGCGGCCGAATTCATAAACCACCGCAGCCATGGTGGCGTAATCCAGTTCATGCCCGCCATACATCTTGGGAACCAGGATCTGCATCAGCCCGGCATCGCAACAAGCGTCGATTACCGCATCGCTCAATTTGCGGTTTCGGTCTGTGTTGTAGGCCTCTTTCTCGACCATGGGAGCGATATCTCGCGCGCTCGCGATAAGCTTTTCTGAAAGGCTCATATGTCTTCCTCTCCAGCAACAGCCCGATCAGGCCGATCCGTTTCTCGCACCAATCTTAGGCGCTACGGTATAATCAATAAAACAAATTAATCGGATGGATATCATCATTCATGGTGATATGCTCCCCGCCATGCACGCGGTGGAAGGAGAGCGGGGATGAGAAATTTGAGGGATCCCGGAAAATCGCTGCGGGCAATCAATCTTAACCTTTTGCCGGTGCTGGGCGAGCTACTTCGACAGCGAAGCGTAACCAAGGCCGCCGAAAGCCTGAACCTCACACAATCAGGTGTCAGCGAGGCTCTAGGGAGGTTGCGGACTCAGTTCCATGACGAACTGCTAGTGCGAGTGGGCCGAAAAATGGTTCCAACAGCGCTCGCGCTTGCACTCGCTCCGCGCCTTGATGAGCTTCTTGGAGATTTGGACAAGCTTCTCCGCCCAGCAACGTTCGAACCGGCCGCAGTGGAGCGCGAATTCGTCATAGCCACCGGCGATACCATCATTCTGGCGCTGGGCGACCAGCTGATCACGCGGCTATCCACATTGGCCCCCCGCACGACGATCCAGTTCATCAGTATCCAGTATGTGACCAGGCGCGATCTCGAGGAAGGGAAAGTCGATTTCATTATCATTCCCCGGGGCGTCATTCCCCCTTCGGCCTTTGATGAGGAAGGCCTGGACTGGATGAAAATTTACAGAGAGGAATGGGTCTGCATTACAAAGCGCGATCACCCCCGGCTCAAGGGCGAATTGTCGCTAGAATCATTGAATAGTCTTCCGTCGATTGCGTGCCGCTTCGACGACAGCAGCTATCTTCATGGCGCGCTGCCAGGTCGGACCAATCCCGATCAGCTTCGTGTATCGCAATTTACCTTGTTGCCTTTGCTGGTTGCACAATCAGACGCGGTTGCGTTGGTGCAGCGCCACGTTGCGAAGTGGTTCGCCGACCATATCCCTATCGACGTTTTCGAACTCCCCATTCCTTTTCCACAACTCGATGTCTGCGCGTTCTGGTCTGCGGTCCAGCGCAACGACCCAATGCATCAATGGTTAAGAGAGCAAGTTGCCGAAATCGTGCAGACTGGAGACAGCCCGTGGCTTCCTTCGGTGGCAATTCCTACGGCTGGTGTTTCACACACAGAATGATGGGAACATCACTCGCTGCTGCGAGATAACAGAAATCCCGCAAGCTCGTCGCAATCGGCGAATCGAGTTTTTGTTGCTATCGACTCCTCGCTGTGAAAACATCCGGGCCGAACTTGGCGCGCATATGGGTCGCAACCTTTGCGGCATAGGTACGCTGCCGCCAAGCGGTGGGGCTGTGATAGACGCCGACCGCTTTCCAATAGTCGTCAGTCGACTCCAGGCCCGACAGGAAAATCCAGCGCGCGGCTTCAGCATTGAAGCAGGCATCGTATCGCAGCCAGTGCCGAACCTGATGTTCGGGCCTGTTGATCAGACGCGCGACGCGCGGCACCCACCATGTGTTGATCTGGAGCGGCCCCAGGTCGTGCGTGCCGTTGGTGTTGGCGATCTGCGCCCCGATCCAGCCTGCTTCCTGCTCGCGCAGGCCCCAAAGAGTTTTCTCGAGCCAGCTATGCCCGCGCGCAGCGATGCGAATGCAGCGGGCGATCTCCGCCGCCTCGCCGGGCGCGGCACGCTTCGCCACAGCGGGCGTCGACGTCAGCGCAGCGGACAGAATCGCGATACCCGCGAGCATTCTCCTAGCGATCGGTAAGCGAGCGCACCGTGATCGATCCACGCTCATTGCGGCGCTCGATCGCCATGGCCGGAACGGCCCGAACCAACAGGAAAGCGTTGCGGCGGCGGTTCCGGGTAGAACGGCGCTCCGGTCAGCAGGGCGAGAAGCCGCTGTCCCGACACAATCTCGATGCCGGTGGCGCGATCGACGACTGCGCGGCTCATCCCGCCGGTGCGGCCGGTATGAATGAACAAGCCGCGCCGCCGGCGGGTCGCGCAAAGCTGCGCGAAGTTCCACACATGCTCGGGCTTGATGGCGTCCCGATAGCGTTTTGCCTGGATCAGCCAGTGTTCGCCGTCGATGATGACCTCGCCATCGACGCCGCCATCGCCAGTATAGCGGCGATTGCGGATGACCCGATAGCCGCGCCGCTCGAAAGCCTCCAACAGCAGTTCTTCGAATGCAAGCGGGTCCATGGCGCGCAGGCGCGCATAATGGATTCCGGCAGGCTGGTCGCGGTCGCGTCCGCGCAGTTGCTCGCACATCGTGCGCGCCTGCCGCCGTCGCCAGCGATGGCGGATCGGGATGCGATAGTGGCGGAAGACTAGCGCCAGGAACGCTGCACCGAGGATTAGAAGCAAAACAAGATTCAGATTCATGAGGGACTCTCCTATCGGTCGTGTCCGCCGCCATGACCGCCGTGGTCATGCTGCGGTTGGGGCTCAGGCTGGTGGACGGGCTCGGGGGCGTCGGTGCGGTCGGGAGTGTGCGCCGCGCGGGCACGATCGCGCTCTATGGTGCCGCGCAGGAAGCGGTCGACCAGCGAAGCGGCCCCCTGCGCGCGGCCCGCAAGGATCTCCGCAAAGCCACGCGGACGTTCTTCGCGCTCCTGGCGCTCCTGTTCGCGCTGCTCCCGCTCGACCTTGCGGGCGTCCCGCTCGCGCGCATTGGCCTCACGGGAGCGGTCGTGTCGGTCCTTGTGCCGCGCGCCGCGAACCTTGTGGCTGTCAGCCTTGATCTGGCCGAGGCCTTCGAGCGAGGAAGTCTTCTCGCCCGAGCGCGAAGCGAGCTTGGCCGCGAGGCGCTCCTGGTTCTCGGTCCAGAGCTTCACGCCATAGGCGGCGCGGGTGATCGCTGTGTAATAGTTCTGGCCGTTGACCAGACCGGATTCCACCGGGGCGAGTACATAGACGCGGGCATAGGTCTTGGACTGCGCCGAATAGACGGTCTCGGCATAGCCATGATCCCAGGTCCGGTGAACCGAGAGGTCGACCTGCTGGACGCGCTCGCCCCGGTCCCATTTGATGGTCGCGACATTGCCGTCGAGGGCCAGCACGGTGCCGCGCTCGGCGTTCTTGACGTCGATCTCCTTGTTGAGGAGCCGCCACTGGATACGGTCGCCCTGGGCGATCTGGCGGTTCTCGGTCAGGAACACGTTGACATGGGCCGCCTTGCCGAGCCCCGGCCGCCATTCGACGATGCGGCCATGCTCGTCGGCCAGCCGCACGACCTGGCGGCCCTGGTTGTTCCGGCCGATTCCCACGACGCGATAATCGACGTCGCGCGCGATCCCCAGCCCCGGATTTTCGCGTGAAAACTTGAGCACCTGGCCTTCGCGGTAGAAGCGCGCCATCTGCTTTTCCTGATCGGTCATCCCGGCCGGCGTCAGCACTTCGAGCCGATGCTCTTCCGCCGCGACCGTGCCCTCGCGCCTCAGCACCTCGCGGATATGGCTGTTGACGGTCAGCCGGGTCGCATTGTCGAGAACGAGGATATTGGTGTCGGCCCGCATCTCCGGTTTGAGGCGGGTCCATTCGGCGACCATGCTCTTGGCGAGTTCCTCCGCGCTGGCGCCCGTCGTCACGCGGTCGAGGGCGGCAAGCGAGGCGGCATAGTCACCCTTGCGCGCGAGGTCGGCGGCCTCCTGCGTGGAGCCGGTTTTCTGGCGCATAGCTTCCTTGAGCTGACTGGTCGGCAGGCCCAGTTGCTGGAGTAGCCAATATGCCTTGCCCTGTTCGATGGCGCCGGTCTGCTTGTTGTCGCCGAGAAATATGAGGCGCGCGCCGGTGGCGCGGCTGATCTCCAGCACGCGCAGCGCCTGCCGGTTACCAAGCTGGCCCGCCTCGTCCAACACGAGAATGTGCCTGTCGGTGATGCCATGCCCGCCGCTCGCAAGAAGCGAGGCGAGTGTGCGCGATTCGATCCCTGCCTTGCGTCCGAGTTCGGCTGCCGCCGAGGAAGTCGGCGCAAGCGCGATGGCGATATGATCGTCGCGTGTCGCCTCGACCAGCGCGCGGACCAGGGTCGATTTGCCGACGCCGCCAGCGCCATGGACGCCGACCGCCCGGTTGATGCCGCTGCCGATCGCGATCAGCGCCGCGGTTTGTTCGGCGTTGAGGCCCTGCGCCGCGGCGACTTCGGCGAGACGCTCGCGGCTCGCGGCCGGAGAGGCATCGCGCATCGCGAGCGAAATATGTTCGGACATCGCCAGTTCGAGTTTGGCGGTCCGGCGCGAGGTCCGTCCGCGCGGGAGCGGCTGATCGCCCGTCTGCCGGAGGGTGACGAACAGCTTTCGGTTGGCTTCCTGCGTGTCGAACAGCGGCCGCACGTCGCCGAAGCGGACCTCGCCGACATGCGATGCAAGCGCGATTCGATAGAGCCGTCCGATATTGTTGACCGCTTCGCGCGTCTCGCTCTGCCGGATGCCGAATAGCGCGGCGCGGCGGGCAACACGCGGGTCGGTCTCGATCGTCTGTTCACCGCGCTCCCGGGCGACAGCCTGGAGCTTGTCGAGGTCCTCGCGATACGGCTCGGCCCGGGCCCGCCATTGGGCGTGCAAGTCGTCTAGCCCGACCTTCTCCTTAGCCTTGCGCGTCGCAAAGAAAGAGACGCGGCGCATCGCCTGTCCCTCGTAGCCATGTTCCGCGGCATGGGCGTTGATCTGCTCGGCGCGCTGCGAATAGTCGTGGATGAGCTGGCCGGGGATGCCCTCGACCTCGAACAGTCCCTTGCGCGGATCGAAAATGATCTCGTGACCCATCTCGCGCACATCACGGGCAATCTCGTTGCGATAGATCTGGCCCATGACGATCTGCTCGGCATACATCGAGCGCGTCTCGAGGCTCGACATGCGGTCGCCATTGAGATGATTGGTCATGTTGAGGACGACGACATGAGTATGCAGGTGCGGGTCGCCCTCGCGGCTCGCATGCTCGGTAAAGCGCGCGAACAGCAGCCGGCCTGTCGTCTCATGGACGATCTCGCCCTCTACGCGGCGGCGGAGTTCGGCATGTTCCTCGGCATAGGCGAGCGCAACACCGACCGCCCGTTCATGCGCGGCAAGAATCCGCTCCTCGCCCGTCACCAGCGCCAGGATCGAGATCGACTTGGGGGCGCTGATCGTGAAGTCCCAGCCCGGATGGTGCTGAATGCCTTCCTTGCGGCGGCGGCCGAGCTGCTGGTCGCCGACCTTCCCGCCGAGCAGTTCCTCGAACTGCTTGGGGTCGACAGGTCCCGACAGGCCGAGGCTGGGGGCAAGCTTGCCACCCCATTCGGACGGCTCGTTGCCGCCCTTGGTATAATAATCTCCGATTGTATAGTATCGGGCGATATTGGCGGGCGTACCCTTGAGGCGGCGGGGATGGATCATGCCGGCTTGGCCTTCTCGCGCGGGCCTTCGGCCCGGCCATGGCTGGCAAGCGATACGCGGATAGTGCCGCGCGTCGCACCCAGCAGGGTGACGGGCGTTGCGACCACATTCTCCTCGTCTCCGGGATCGGCGACCGGCGAAACATCATCCGCCATGTCGGGCTCGACGTGCTCCGGCGGCACGAACGCCTCTTCCTGCGGCGCGGCCTCTTCGGGACGGGGAACGCCGACCGCCTCGTCGGAGGCAGGGGGCCTCTTCGGGTGGGAGAAAAGATCGCCCTGCGGTTTCTCGGGGGATGGCGACGCGCCCGGCACGGCAGGTGGAACGGGAGCCTGCCCTTGCCGTGCCGCCGCCTGCTGCGCCTGGATCGCGCGGCGCCGTGCCCATGCCTGGGAGATAATGGCCTTGCCGAGCGGCAGGCGCTTGGGGGGATCGGTCCGCTCGACGAAAGCGGGCGCGACGCTGGGGAGCGGATTGAAGCGATCGGTGAAGCGGACGACGGGGAGATTGCGGCCGAACCGGAGGAAGCCTGACAGGTTGGGCAAATGGTTGACCTCGGTGTCCATCACCAGCGGACGGGTCACCTGCATGCGCGACAGGTTCACGCCATCGCGCATGTCGTTCACGCCATAGGACATGCCCTCGTTCGCCTCGACCTGCTCAACCCGGCCGAGATTCTTGGAGACCAGCTCCGCCGTGTCGGTATCGTTCGCGCGGAGCGCCACCCAGGTCGAGCAGTAGCCGGTGATCGCGGCTGCATCCTCCTTGCCATAGGTCGCGTTGAGCTGGGGATAGGACTGGAAGCCCAATATGCCGCAGCCGCCATATTTGCGCGCGCGGGCAAGGAAGTCGGAGAGGCTGGGGAGCTTCTGGAGCGTGGGCAGCTCGTCGATCACGCAATAGAGCCGCCGCTCACGATCGGGCGTCAGGCTCATGATCGCGCTGATCGCGATGTCGAGCCAAACCGTTATCAGGGGACGCAGCGAGGGAAGCTGGTCGGCCTTGACGGTGACGAACAGCCAGCTGTCGTCCTTCTCGTTCTCGACCCATTTGCGAATCGAGAAGCCGTCCTCGGTATCGTCGAGATAGGCGAAGCTGCGCATGACCGAGGCAAGCTCAGCCTGGACGCCGGCCGAGGTGCGTTCCCCTTCGGCGGAGATGAAGGCGGCGGCATCGGTGCCCTTCACATAGGCGGCGAGATCCGCGAGCGGGGAGCGCAACACCCGGTCGAGCAGAACCGAGATCAGGGTGTGCTTCTGCCGGGCGAGCTTGCGCAGGACCGCAACCAGTGTGCCTCGCGCCGCTTTCGACCAGAAGGGATCGCCGAGCTTGTCAGGGATCGTCGATTCCGCGATCTGGTCGTAGTGATATTCCTGCGGGACATCGACCCAGGGGCTCCAGATGTCGGTGCGCCGGTCGAGGGGATTGAGCAGGATGTCCGTGCCGGGCCGATAGAACTTCTCGACGAAGCTCCCGGCGGTGTCATAGACGATCGCCCGTTTTCCCGCCTTACGAACACCTTCGAGCATGGTGGTGATGAGGTTGGTCTTGCCCGTTCCGGGAGCGCCGACCAGCAGGATATGCTCCGGTTCGAAGGCATCGGGCACGGCGATACCGCCGATGGTGAGAGAGCCCTTCTTCTGCCCCCGGAGCGCACGGCGGACTTCGGAAATCGTCCCGAAGCGGGCGCCGCGCAGATATTCGTTGGACCCGAGGCCCCGCCCTGTGCGGGTAAAATAGAACCAGGCGAATACGAGCGCCGCCAGGGCGCCGAGACCGGCGATGGCAGCCCCGTGGATGAGGTCTTTTTCCAGCTTGAGGAGCGACTGCTTGCCGATGTTGGATTCGAGCAGGGCGTCGGCGGAGGTCCAGTATTGCAGGCCGTCAGGGGTACGGAACAGCAGCGGGTCGCTGGTCCCCCGCGCCGTATCGGCCTTGAAGCTGGCTTCTGCCATCTTGACCAGCACGAAGCGCTGATACTCGTTCGACTTCTCGAAGGCATACCAGCCGGTGCCCATCGCCCACAGCACGATCCCGGCGATCACCGTCTGGAAAAAGACCTGGGTGGTCATCCTCACATTGTGGACGATGGCCTGGCCGCCGCGCGTCCAGCTACCAAGGGTATCGTTGCGGAAGATGCTCATGGCCGGGCGCTCCCCCGATCAGGGTGAGATACGGCCGAACGGACTCCAGGAAGGGGGGACCGGGACGCACGCCGCACGCTCGCGACGGGGGGATTGCCGCGCCGATTCATGGTTGCTGCTCCGGCCCGAGCAGGCCCTTCGCTTCGAGCAGCGCCTTGGCGTCGGCCATGCCCTGCTCGAGCGTTTCGGGCGAACGGCGCCGCACCGATGCGGCGACGATCGAGAGCGTCTGCAGGACGCAGGAAAGGATTTCGTCCTGCGTCGTATAAACGTAGCCGCTGCGGGGATCAGCTGCCTGGTCGATCGCGGGACGGAGGAGTTCGGCGACGCTGACGCCAACTTTACGAGCGCGACGTTGCAGCCGCTCGTAAAGGGCATCGTCGATCCGGATTGTGACCCTTGCCAAGGCGATGCTCCAATGGAGCTTCGCAAGGAGGTCACGACGCGCGGACAATATAGCGCGGACGGGCGGGAATCACAATAAAATCGGCGTGGCAGACGTGTCTGCCAGCCGAAAGCCGCGGAAATGCTGGGGTTTCGAGAGGAGATTTTCTGAGGTGGCAGACGCGTCAGCCAAATAAAGTGCATTCTGGCTGACGCGTCTGCCAACGGAAGCATTTGATTTCAGGGCCGTTTCTGGCCACAGCACCCGTGCGTACGGTGCAATACAAACCGCGAAGCGAGTGCGTCGCTTGCCTCGCAGCGACGGCGTCGCTGCGTCTTCTCTACCGCTGCCGGGCGCACCCTATGCGGTGTCGGTCGATGTGGGGGAGTTTGGCCGCGCTTGGCGGCGGGGTCGCTTGTGGCGCGGGTGCGCCTGTGCGACAAGGCGGGCGTGACGAGCGGGCCAGCCTGAACAAGGAAACTGGTCATGCCGAAAATGTCTGAACGCGATAAGCTCGCCGATCTGGTCGAGCGCGAGAAAAAGCTTGCCGGTGAGATCGCCGCAACGCGCAAGCGGCTGCGTGATCGCTATGCGGCGATCGTCACGGCGCTGCCGGTCGAGGATTTGCAGGTAACCGAACGCGAGTTTCGCGATCTGGTCGGCCATGTGCTGCGGCTCGGCGGCGCTGCCGCGCTGGCTGCGCTCAAGGGGGCGTCGGCTGTGTCCGATGCCGCCCGCTCGGGGAAATCGCCAGCCGCGTCATTGCCTGCGAAGGGGGATGGCGGCGCGGCTGTCGGTTCCTCCGTGGGGGCGTGAGGCTGTCGGCGCCTCCCTCCTGTTCGGGTTCCCCCGCCGCCGCGCCGTCAGGCGCGGCGGCGGCCGGGGGCACGAAAAAAGGCCAGCGCGCTGGAAAGCGCGCCAGCCTTGGCGGGTCTGCTGTGATGGGTGGCGCGGCGCTTGGGGGAAGCGCCGCGCCGTCTCGTGTCAGGCGTAGCGCCGCGCTCGCCTGAAGGAATATTCGCCAGATGCCTCCGGCTTGCGCGGCTTGGGGGCATCGGCGGGCTTGCGGAAGGCGTGAATAGGAACGCCTTTCTTGCGGAGCATCTGATAGAGGTTCGCCTGTATGCCCGATCCTTCGCCTAGCACGGCTTCGGAAATGTCGAGTTCGCCAATCTTGCGGTTGCGGGCGAACGCTGCCTTGCCACGTCCGGTTAGAGCATAGGCGACCAAGGGCACGCCTTCACGCGCGCACCATGCCGCAACGATGGCATCCCATCCCGTGCGCTGTCCCGTGGTGACGACAACCATTCGCGGCGTCCGCTGCTTGATTGCGCTCATCGTGGTCCAGATCGGTTGCCAGTCGTCCCAGATAGCGGGGCCGGAAGACACGACGACTAGGCCGTCGGGCTGGTATTTCTCGCGCTTGGCAAGGGCGCGTTCGCGCAGGAAGTCAACCGCGCTGATATAGCTTGCGGTCGTGACGGATGACGCCTTGCTGCCCTTGCTAGGGGACCAAGCCTTGCGCCAGCAAGCGCGATACATGGCGGCGGCATAGTCGCGCATGGTTTCCACGGCGGCGCGCTGTTCAATGACGGATTGGCATTGAAGCTGCAAATCCTCCAGTTCCTTGTTGAATACCTCGCCCGGTTCCATGCGCCGCGTCATGTCGCGGATTTTATCGGCCAAGCTATCCTCGCGCCGTTGCAGTGTTCCGGCGACAAAGTGGAAGGAATTGACGATGCCCCAAGCAATATCCGGGGCGAGCGGGTCAAGCCGCGTGTCCGTCAAGAGGAGATAGAGCGAGGTCATAAGCTCGCCGCAAGTCTTCTGCGCGGCGAACGGTTCGGGCATGTCATGTTCGCCCGGTTCGTCGCCGTGCTCGATGATCGAAAGCGGCATCGGGTCTCCGAACGACGCTTCAAATTCGGGCGTTGCGGTTTCCTCCGCGATAAGTTCCGGCAAGTCGGCAAATGTGCTAACGGCCTTTCTAGCTGATTTCTTGCTCATGGGTGTGACTCCTGATGCTCGATGATCGGTCAGGGTCCGGGGAAGCGTTCCAGCGCCCCCCCGGCCCGTCTTGGCCTAGCGCCTAGAACTGGACTTCATCGTCCAGATCGGCGGCGGCGCTTTGGCTGGACAGTTCGCCGTTTTCATTGGCTGTGCTGTCCCCGAAGCCGTAATCGTCGCCACGGCTGGGACCGGAAGGCGCATCGTTGCGCGACGTGCGGACGGCAGGTCCAAAATCGTCGCGTTCCTGCCTGCGCCATGCCACGCGGAAGCCTTCCTCAATCGAGCCGAAAAGCGCGATAGGCAGTGCTTCGGGCATGGAAGGATCATCGACATTGCCTTGATAGAAGACTTCGCCGGTCCGCTTGGCGACGGCTTCCCAGAGCGCGCCGACTTGCACGACGCGGCCGCCGACATTGGGAGCGATGATCTCATAAGCGGGGGCCAGTTCGTTTTCGCTTTCCACCGGACGCAAGGCCAGCTTGGGCAGGTCGATTGCGCGGGTAGCAATCCACCCGACGACACGGCCCTTCTTCAAGTTAAACTCACCGATATTCATTGCCTTTACTCCTATAAGTGCGTCCGGGGCCAATCCCCATCTGCACTTATACTTATACCCCCTCCCCTTTATTGAGTATATCGCATTGTTTTCTTGACAGAATTTCATCCTATTTGGTGAGCCAGAGCCAAGAAAATGGCCGCGGTAGCGGCCCGAACAAAGAAAAGCATGGCGAAGCCATTCCTTCCTGATCAGCGGAGGACGCGACGGGGCCTGTCTGTCATCCCATCCGGAGCCGCCGTCGCCGGGGCTCAAGGGTCAGGGCTGGTCCGGGCAAGCAAGGGACGTCGCGCTGCGCCCTAGTGGAGGTTGAAGAAAATGGGCCTGCCGACCCCTTTGGATCAGATAATCCTGTCGGCAGGCCCATTTTCTTCTACCGGAGCTTGGGTGGAGGCAGCCCTTGCTTGCCCGGACCAGCCCTGGCACGCCGAGACCCTGCGAGGGCGGCGCAGGATGGGATGACAGACCTCGTCCGACGCTGATTGCGGGCCGAGGCGTCCTCGCCGAGGTCCGCTGGCCCTCGCCACAAACGCGACGCCGGAGGGGTAGAACGCAGCGCGCCGCTGGGACCGCTACGCTGGCCCGAGCCAGAGAACGTCGAGGAGGCTGCTGCTGGCCTTGCGTGCCTCGACGATGACGGCGGTGTCCAGAAGCGGCGGGAAATCCTGCGCGCCCTTGAGCCGCCAGACGTGGCCGTCGTCCATTTCGAGGAGGAACCCGCGCGCGTTGCGGCGCAGATGGCCATGGAGGCGTAGGGGCGCGGCCGCCATGATCACGGCGCGGGATGACGGCCGGTGCGGGCGGCCCATGCGGAAGAAGAAAGCATGATGATAGTCCTGTCGTACCTCAAGAGGTTTGGGGCTTGAATACGTTCCTCCTATGTTCTAGTAAATGGGAGAAAGGATATCTCCCCATGATCGCGGACTATCTCGCCGGTTTCGATTTCAATCTGCCTTTGATCGATGCGGTCAATGATCCCGATCTTCCGGGCGTGCGCAGCCAGATCGCGGCCATCGCCCTTGGGGAAGGTCTGGATTCGGGCTACTACGAAGTCCAGGAGCTGGCCGAAACCTTTCTCGAGGCGGCTCGCGAAGACAATGCGGACATCACCGATCCGGACAGTCCCGCGCGCGAGCGTCTCGCCGGGATCCTAGATCGTGCCTCGCCCTACCAGCGCGGTCTGTTCCATGCGGTGGCCGAGCTGCCTCTGGCTGATGCCGCAAGCGACCTCGTCTGGCTCACCGGCCTGATGCGCAATCGCGCGGACATGTATCGTCCGGTCGAAGCGGCACGTCTGTCGACGCGCTGAACCCGCACACCTGATCTCGACCTCCGGCAATTTCGCAACGAACCGATTGGCAGCTGCTGCCTGATCGGGCTAGAGGATGTGCGTCCGCCGGTGGCGGGCCGGAGCGTCGAAACTCCGAACAATAGAGTCGGCTGCATGCCTTTGCGGCCGGATGGCCTGTATTATGTCCAGGCTCCGGCTAAAGATCAGGCACGCGTCCTATTGTTCGCGTTTTCGACTCGTCCGGCTCAGGGGCCGGCATCCTCCTTATGGAGGGTGCCAGCCGACTGAGCGCGGTTTAGCGGAGAGCAATCATGACGGACGAAGAACCTCGATTGGAAAACGCCATCAAGCACATGGAGGCAGCGCTCGAGTGCCTCGTCGATCCGAAGGACCAGGTGGTGGCATTCCGCCTGTCGCATGCGCTCGATCTGGCGCGAGAGCGGCTTCTCGAAGGGACCTGAGTGTTAGCAGGCCGTGCTGATCAGCAGGCAATCACGTCGATGTGCCCCTGTGCGGCATAGTCGATGATCTTGCCGTCCCGCGTAACGACCGGAATCTGATGATGACGGGCTGTCGCGATGATGAACCTGTCGGCTGGATCGCCATGTAGCGGCTCGGGCAGATGCGAAGATGCGATGGCGATCTCGGGAAGAAGCGGCGCTTCTCTGATCCCCGGCCCGCCCATGAAGCGGGCGAACCAGCTCTGAGGGTCGGGCAGGAAAGAGACGGCAGGCTGCTTCTCGCCGCGGGCGCGGCTCAACAATCCGACCTCCCACGCGGACGCGGGAGAGACGAATACGCCGTCCGCGAGCGCCGCATGCGAGATCGCCGCCAGAACATCGGCGGGCATCGGATCGCCGTTGGCGAGCCAGATGACCGCGCATGTATCCAGCAGCACGGCGCTGGGCGCCGGCCCGGCCTTCTTCCGCTTCGTCACTGGTGCAGCTTGCCGTCGCTGGCGCTCAGCGGCTCGTCGAGAATGGGCGAAAGCAGATCCACCCCTTCGGGAACCGCAACGGAGCCGCGCATGAAGCCATGCAGCATTTCGACCGCCTCGGCCGAGCTGGGTGGCGGCGTCAGCACCGCAACGGTGCGGCCGCGCTTGGTGATCGTCACCTGATCGAGATCGCGGCGTGCAAGGCGGTCCAGGATCGCGAGGCAGTTGGTCTTGAAATCGGCTGCGCCGTAAGTTTCAGCACGCATGGGGCGGGCCTTTCTGGTCATGTTTTCTGACTGGTCATATAGGATGACCATATTAGAAAGTCCATAGTTGGATGTCCGGCGGCACAATCATGCTCGCCCGGCTGTGCCGGGCAGTGGTGGAATGATCTTGACGCTCGCCAGGTCGCCGAACACAGCAATGTGCGCTTTCAACGCCGATTGCAGGCTATCCCGATCCTCAAACGCCTCCATCGAATAGGCGTCGCGCGCGAGAGCATCGGGGTCGGCGCCAAACAGCTGTGCAAAGCGCCGCGGCCAGTGGCAAAGCAGGATCCATGGCCAGCCCGGTTCGGGAGGCGCGAACTCGAAGAAGCCGATCGCTCTGGCTTCGCGGCAACTGGGTTTGCGATCGAGGAGATCGGGCAATCGCAGGGCGTCCCGGTCGGCGGTGAGGAATGCTTCGAACGCAGCAAGTTCTTCGTTGGTCTCGATCATGACGATATAGTAGCGATCGAGCGCGAGGCCCTGTCCGGCAAGGTGCGGAGGAATGTCGATAACCATCACCGCCGGGGCCGTGACCAGCGGCATGGCATAGAGGCGGCGTCTAGCGGCAAGGTCATCTGATAGGCGCATGGCGAGGTTCCCGAAGATGTGGTTGCTGCCGCGATCGCGGTCATAGTACTGGATCGGCGGACGATCAGCCTACAGGTCGGCCCGGCGCCAGACATGCTTTGCGCTGTCGGCATGAACGGCTGCGAGACCTTGAGCGTCGAGTTCGGCCTGGACGCAGCAGACAAGATCGCCGGTCTCGCCGATGCCGGGTCGCTCGTAGATATAGAGATCGAACAGCACCCGGCCGTTTACAAGCTCATGGCGCTCGCGGATGCGCGACCAGGGATGGGTCGTATAGAGGTCGGTGTCCTCCCAATCCGGATCGTCGCTGATCGCGAGGATATTGAGGGCGGCATTGCCCGTTGTGAGGTTGACGCGCTCGGCGATCTCGATCGCAAAGCGAGTGGCAGAACTGTGGCGGCGGGCGATGCCCTCGGCGACCTCGCGCAGTTGTCGGACATCGCCGGCGGACAATCGGATGGCTCCGGTCATTGGTGCTGTTCCTGTCATGGGCGATCGAAGCTCGCGGCGGCTATGCAAAACCGACGAAGTTGCGTCATGCTGCGACGATGTCAGCCGAGGCGGCCGGATGTCAGAAACGCCATCCGCTCCGTATCGGTGCCACGGTGACGAAGCGATCCATGGGGCGAAGATACACGAGGACATGACGTCCGCGTTCGCACAAGCGCCGGATGTTGGCACGGCTGCCCTGGCTGACACCGTCCCAGACGACGATACCTGCGCCTGCGAGACGGGTCATTTCCCGATCCTTGGCGCTATGGAAGGCGCGCGTGCCCGGAGCAGCGTCGGCCAGGATCTGCCGGACGGGCCATGCGCCGATATTGTGCCGGGGGATCGTGTCGCCGCAAAAGACGGTGACGTGACGCACACCGCAATCGGCGAGGAACTGCTGGACGGCAGCGTCCGCGCCCGGTGCATCGCCGATTACGACCGGCAGCTCCTGGTCGATGATGACGCCGAGCTGCTTCATTACGCAAGCAGGAAGCTGCCGGATGGAAAGCGATCCGGAGATGAACACAGGCGGCGTAGGCGGCCGATGGTACGTGGTAGAGCCGGTAGCGGTCATGGCAAACTCCCAGATAAATGCACCACCAGCCCTCCTCCTCTCCTCCATGTCGGGCACTTCTTAGTATCTCGGCAATTGCGGTTCTGGTTGAGGACATGTCCGGGGAACGCGCCCGCCTTGCTGGCGCGGGATCGTCATTCCTGATATTTGGCGATGATCCGGCGTGCGAGCTGCTCGATTTCCAGGCGATCGTTCGTCTCGGTGCAATCGCCCGGAAAGATCGTGAAGTCGTCCGACGCCGCGCTGCCCTTGCTGATGAAGATTCGCCAGACGTTCCGGCGAATCTCGCCTTGCTCCCTCGGTTCGGTCCCCGGCAAGAACATGTCTGGACTTGTAACGGTTTTGCGCCGGTCACCTGAGCGATTAGAGCTCGCAACAGGAGACCGACGAGATGATCAAGCATACAGAAGAGTTCAAGCAAGAGGCGGTACGGATCGCGCTGACCAGCGGGTTGCCGCGCGATCGGGTTGCATCGGATTTGGGGATAGGGAAGTCGACGCTGGGCAAGTGGGTATCGCAGTATCGGCCCAGTGATCTGGTTTCAGCGCCGCAGGCAGATCTGGCGCGTGAGAATGAACGCCTTCGCCTTGAGAACCGTGTGCTGCGGGAGGAGAGGGAAGTGCTAAAAAAGGCCACGCAGTTCTTCGCGAGCCAAAGGCCGTGAAGTTCGCATTTGTGCATAGCTGGCGGCACCGGTGGCCGTTGAACTGCTCTGCCGTGTCATGGATGTCAGTGAACGCGGCTATCGTTCCTGGCGCTCGCGCCCGATCAGCAGGCGGGAGCGGACAGATATGAAAGTGCTGGCCCATATCCGGGAACAGTACAGGCTGAGCCTTGGCAGCTACGGCCGTCCTCGCATGACGATGGAGTTGAGGAGGTAGGGCTCGATGTTGGCGAGCGCCGGGTCGGGCGGCTGATGAAGATCAACGGGATCAAGCCAGTCCGCACGCGCAAGCACAAGGTTACGACTGACAGCCACCATCGCCTGGGTGTCGCAGCGAACTGGCTGGACGGCGATTTTGCCGCAGATGCGCCCAACCGTAAATGGGCCGGCGACATCACCTATATCTGGACGTCCGAAGGCGGCTCTACCTTGCCGTCATTCTCGATCTGCATAGCCGTCGCGTCGTTGGGCTGGGCAGTCAGCGACAGGATGAAGAAAGACCTGGCGATCAGGGCGCTGGATATGGCGGTGCGCCTGCGCAGCCTCCCGAGGGCTGCCTTTTCATTCGGATCGCGGTAGCAATATTGCTCCTACGACTATCAGAAAAAGCTGCAGGCCTATGGCCTGCGTCCATCAATGAGCGGCAAGGGAAATTGCTACGACAATGCGTCCGTCGAGACCTTCTTCAAATCCCTGAAGGCGGAACTCATCTGGCGGCAGAGCTGGCCGACGCGGCGTCAGGCAGAAGCCGCCATCTTTCAGTACATCAATGGCTTCTACAACACCCGTCGCCGCCATTCATATCTAGGCGGCATCAGCCCGCTCGCGTTCGAAGCCAAGGTGGCATAATGAGATAGGTGACCGGCACAAAACCGTTACAAGTCCAGACTGACGGCGGCGAGGACAGTGGTTCCATGGCCATGGCCGATCGTGGCGAGATAGACGGGGATGGACCAGGGAACCGGGGTCCGGTCGATACGTTCGATCGCGGCGTCGAGATCGGCTATGATCTCCGCCCGGTCGGCGGGCGCTTCGCAATCGGCCGCAAGGGCCGCTCTGGCGCGCTCGAGCAGCGCGCGATGCGCGGTTCGCGTATGATCTGTCATGGCAATATCCTTCAATGTGCGGGCGGAAGGCGGCGGTCGTGGATCGGCTGCGCGGCGCAGTGCGGATGGGCTCAGGCCGCTTGCGGCACCGGCGTGCCGTCGTGGTTTTCGGATTCCGCCGAGGACGCCGCATCGTCGTTCCCCGGTTCGAATTCCCCCTTGGTATTCGCAAGCTCGGCCTCAAGTTCAGCGAGTTCATCGAGCTTTTCATCGAGCAAGGCCGCGTCGGGAAATGCCTGCCCCAGGCGCGCCTCGAAGGCTGGCAGACGTCGTTGGTTAGCTTCGAGACTGGTTCTGACGGCGGCGAGCTCGGCATCGAGATCGCGGATGGAAGACTCTATCCGGCCGATCGCTGTGCTCGGCCGCGTCTTGTCGGTAACCTCGAATTCGGGGCGCTCGCCGTGGTGCTGCATCGCGATCACGGTGCAGAGATAGCGCCTTCCATCGGTGTTGAGGGCCTCGTAGCCCGAGAGTTCCAGGCCAATGCCGTTGAAGGTGCCCAGCGTCCAGCGAGCCTCCGTGCGACCTTTCCGCATCCGGTTCGCATATCCGATGAGCCGTTCGCCGGCGGCTTTGCGATCGGTGATCATCGCGCCGTCGCAATCGAACAGGATCTCGTCAACCTTCGCGGGAACACGACGCGCAATATCGGCCTCCAGCCTGGCGATCTGCTTGTGGCAGTCCTCGATCTCGCGCGTCGTTCGCGTGATGGTCCGACGAATATTATACTGGTCGTCGGTATGGGCATCGCGCAGGCGCAGGAGCCGTGCAACCTCGGCGTCGAGCCCGGCCTTTTTCATCAACCGGTCGTCTCCGGATGCGAGGGCCTTGGCCAGCGCGAACTGATTGACGTTGGAGCTGACGTCCTCGATCCGCCGGATGGAGCGGTCGCCCGACATCGCCATGTTGATGAAGCGTGCCTTGCGCTCGAGCATCTGCCAGTTGGTCGCGTCCATCGAGCCGCTGGTCGCGTAGCCGTAAAGCTCGATCTCGTCGTTCTGGTTGCCCTGGCGTTCGATGCGCCCTTCCCGCTGCTCGATATCCGACGGCAGCCAGGGAACATCCAGATGATGCAGGGCTTTGAGGCGCTGCTGCGCGTTGACCCCGGTTCCCATGGTCGCCGTGGATCCCAGAACGAGCCGCTTGCGTCCCTGGTTGAGATCATTGAACAGCCGCTGCTTCGCGCTGTTCTTCTTGTAATGCTGCATGAACGCGATCTGCTCGGCGGGAACGCCCATCGCGACGAGGCGATCGCGGATCCAGATATAGGCGGAAAAGTCCCGCGTTTCGAGCGCGGCCTCGGTGCCGAGATCGGAGAAGATCATCTGCACCGCGCCTGGGAGCGGATAGGGTTTCCCGGTCTCGGGGTCGATGTAGCGATGGTCGGCCGTCGCTTCCCAGATGCGGTAGGCGTTCTCGATCAGGAGATTGAGCTTGTTGCCCTCTTCGTTGTCCATCATCGGGTCGACGAAACGCAGGTCGATCGCCGAGTGGCGGCCATCGGTGATCACCGACAGGAGGATGTCGTCGCCCTTTTGCGGCCGCCCGCTGCGGTTCTCGATGGCTTTGATGCGCTGGGCGAGCACCCTCTGATAGGCTTTGAAAGGCGCACCCGACTTCGCGACGACGATCTGCCGTTTCCCGCCCTTGAGGGTGGGGAGCTTGACGTACTGGCGCAGATCGTCCTTCAGCACGACATCCGCGACGGAGCGATACATCGCCATCAGATCGGCGACGTTAACGAATTCGCAGAAGCGGGTGACCGGCTTGTAGCTGCCGCTCGGCTGGAGTTCGAGCTCGGTGCGCGTGTCCCCGAAGTTCGCCGCCCAGGCGTCAAACTCGTGCAGGCCCTTGGCGTAAAGCTCGTCGGGCTGCATGAAGCGTTGCAGCGTATACATTTCGCCGAGCGTGTTCGTGATGGGCGTGCCCGACGAAAGGATCAGTTCGCGTCCGGGATTGGTCCCGGCGAGATATCGGCTCTTCACGAAGAGGTCCCAGGCACGCTGCGAGCCGACCGGATCGACGCCCTTCAAGTCGCCGAGATTGGTGGCAAAGGTCAGCTTGCGGAACTGCTGGGCCTCGTCGACGACAATCTGGTCGATGCCGATCTCGCCGATGTGGACGAGGTCGTCCTTGCGGGACTGGAGGTTCTCCAGCCTTTGCTTGAGTCCTTCTTTCAGGCGTTCGACGCGTTTGCGCGAGACGCGGTCCTGGCTGTCGATGCCGGTGATCAGCACCTCGTAGCTGTCGAGCTGATGCTCGATCAGCTGCTTCTCGAACGATGACGGCGTGGGCACGAACTTGAACGCATCGTGCGTGATGATGATCGCATCCCAATTGCCCGTGGTTGCCCGCTGTCATCGGTCGTGCAATTCTCCGCAAAAGTGGGCTTTGAAAATTCCCTAGTTGGTGGCCCCTTCATCTCATTCTGCCGGGGCTAGCCCCGGCAGAATGAGATGAGCCGACATTGTCCTCATCTCCTTTGCAGACGCGGAGACGGGGCCGATGATCCGACTTGGAGAATTGATGATGATCCTCGAACTACATCGGCAGGGTGTATCGATATCCGCCATTGCCCGACGCACTGGTCGCGATCCCAAGACCATCCGAAAATATATCGAACGGGGCATCGAGGCCCCGGTTTACGGCCCTCGCATGCTGGGTCGACCGAACAAACTGGCACCCTATCTGGAATTTTTGCGTGAGCGAGTGACGGCCTTTCCCGATCTGACTGCGGCGCGCCTGACGCGGGAAATCCGTGAGCTGGGATATATGGGCGCCTATACCGCGGTAAAGCGGTTCCTGGCAGCGATCCGGCCGGAAAACGGGCCTAAGCCCTTTGAGGTTCGGTTCGAGACGCCGCCTGGCGTGCAGGCACAGGTCGACTTTGCCCGGTTCGTCGTCGAATTTACCGATGAGCCCGGCGTCAGCCGGATCGTCTGGCTGTTCAGCCTGGTGCTGGGACATTCGCGCTTCCTGTTTGCGCGCTACGTCATGCATCAGGATCTCCAAAGCCTGTTGCGCTGTCATATGCAGGCCTTTGAAGCGCTCGGCGGCGTCCCGATCGAGATCCTCTACGATCGCATGAAAACCGCTGTGACCGGGGAAGATGATCAGGGCCACATCATCTACAATCGATCATTGCTGGCTCTGGCCGGGCATTATCGCTTCGTGCCGCGCGCCTGCCGTCCCTATCGGGCCAAGACCAAGGGAAAGGTCGAGCGGCCATTCAGCTATATCCGCAAGGACTTCTTCCTGGGCCGGAGCTTCCGCAATCTGGACGATCTCAATGTCCAGCTGATCGACTGGCTCGATACCGTCGCCAACGTCCGTGTCCACGGCACGACGCAGCGGATTATTGCTGAAGCCTTCGCCGCCGAGCAGCCTGAGTTGCAGCTGCTCCCGGCGGGCCGCTTTGACGCTGTTCTGAAGCTGGAGCGCCGCGTCAGCCACGATGGGATGGTCTCGGTCGGCGGCAATTACTACAGCGTTCCCGATCGCACCCGGCGCGTCGTCGAAATCCAGCAGTTGCCCGACAAGATCCGGATCGTAGACCTGGGCCAGGTCATTGCCGAGCACCCGGTTCTTGAGGGGCGCCGGCAGTACAGGATCGATCCTGCGCACCGGACAGGCAGCAGCGGCGCCAAGCGCCGTATCCATGGCAAAGAGGTAATCGCCATCGGTCGTGTAGGCGAGCATGTCACCGTGCGCTCCCTGGCCATCTATCAAGCGATCGGCAGCCAACTGGCGCGGGGAGAACGGCCATGAACCATGGGGGTGCCGCATCCCGCGTCGATAATATCCGCCGCAGCCTGGTCCATCTCAAAATGCCACGCGCCCTGGAGATGCTCGACGCCACCCTGCGCGGCATAGAGCAGGGCAAAATCGATGGCATCGAGGCCATCGACATATTGCTGAACGAAGAACTGTCGCTCCGGGAGAACCGCAGGATCAAGGCAGCCCTGCGCATGGCAAGGCTGCCGATCATCAAGACGCTGGACGGATATGACTTCTCCTTCCAGCCATCGCTCGACCGGAACCGCATCCTGGCGCTCGCTGGCCTGGACTTCATCAACCGGGCCGAGGTGGTGCATCTGCTGGGCCCGCCCGGTACCGGGAAAAGCCATATCGCCACGGCCCTTGCCGTCGAGGCCGTGAAGGCGGGCAAGAGCGTCTACTTCATCCCGCTCGCCGATCTGATCGCTTCACTGACCAAGGCTGAACGCGAGGGCACGTTGCGCGAGAAGATCCGCTTCCTATGCCGATCCTCCCTGCTCGTCGTCGACGAGATCGGGTATCTTCCCGTCACGCCCGGCGGCGGCAATCTCTTCTTCCAGCTCGTCAACGCCCGATACGAAAAGGGTGCCATGATCCTGACATCCAACCGCGGCTTCGCCGAATGGGGTGATGTCTTTGGCGATCCGGTGGTGGCCACCGCGCTGCTCGACCGCCTTCTTCACCACGCTGTGGTCGTCCAGATCGAGGGCTCCAGCTATCGCATGCGACAGCACGCCGACCTGCTGCCCGAGCATGCGCGCATGGCACCGTCCATCAACCCACCGCCCTTGCCGAAACGGCGCGGCCGCCCGCCAGCAAAGGAAAAGCCCGATCTCCATCACGGCTGATCACCGACACCAACCCTCCCGCCAAACTAGGGAATTTTAGATGCCCACTTTTGCGGAATCTTCGGTGCCCGTTGACACCCGCGCCAGGAACCGCTGTCGCTTTTCCTTCACGAAGTTCGTGTCGTCGGCGACCAGGATGCGCGCGGTGGGATAAAGCATCAGGAACTCGCGCGCGATCTGTGCGAGACAATGGTTGGGCACCGTGATCATCGGCTTGTTGGCGAGGCCGAGACGGCGCTGCTCCATCACGGCGGCGCAGAGGCTGAAGGTTTTGCCCGCGCCGACACTATGGGCGACATAGGTCGAACCCGAAGCGATGATCCGCCAGACGACGCGCTTCTGGTGATCGCGCATCCGGATCGTGGTCGACGCGCCCGGCAGCTTCAGGTGCTGGCCGCTGAAGCTCCGGGGCACGAGATTGTTGTAGGCATCGTTGTAGATACGCACGAGCAGGTCGGCGCGTTCGCTCTCCTGCCAGACCCAGGTCTCGAAGGTCGACTTGATCTTCGCAAGCTTCTCTTTCGCGGCTTCGGTGTCGATGACGTTGAGCTCGCGGCGCTCCGAACCGTCCGGTTCGCGGTGTACGTCGTAGATCTTGGGGATATGAGAATTGAGCGCGTCTTCGAGCAGGTCCGCGGCGCCGCGGCGCGCCGTGCCCCAGGTTGAGGTCGAACTGACGTGCCCCGCGAACGGAGCCTTGTCGACTGGACTTGTAACGGTTTTGTGCCGGTCACCTATCTCATTATGCCACCTTGGCTTCGAACGCGAGCGGGCTGATGCCGCCTAGATATGAATGGCGGCGACGGGTGTTGTAGAAGCCATTGATGTACTGAAAGATGGCGGCTTCTGCCTGACGCCGCGTCGGCCAGCTCTGCCGCCAGATGAGTTCCGCCTTCAGGGATTTGAAGAAGGTCTCGACGGACGCATTGTCGTAGCAATTTCCCTTGCCGCTCATTGATGGACGCAGGCCATAGGCCTGCAGCTTTTTCTGATAGTCGTAGGAGCAATATTGGCTACCGCGATCCGAATGGAAAAGGCAGCCCTCGGGAGGCTGGCGCAGGCGCACCGCCATATCCAGCGCCCTGATCGCCAGGTCTTTCTTCATCCTGTCGCTGACTGCCCAGCCTACGACGCGACGGCTATGCAGATCGAGAATGACGGCAAGGTAGAGCCAGCCTTCGGACGTCCAGATATAGGTGATGTCGCCGGCCCATTTACGGTTGGGCGCATCTGCGGCAAAATCGCCGTCCAGCCAGTTCGCTGCGACACCCAGGCGATGGTGGCTGTCAGTCGTAACCTTGTGCTTGCGCGTGCGGACTGGCTTGATCCCGTTGATCTTCATCAGCCGCCCGACCCGGCGCTCGCCAACATCGAGCCCTACCTCCTTCAACTCCATCGTCATGCGAGGACGGCCGTAGCTGCCAAGGCTCAGCCTGTACTGTTCCCGGATATGGGCCAGCACTTTCATATCTGTCCGCTCCCGCCTGCTGATCGGGCGCGAGCGCCAGGAACGATAGCCGCGTTCACTGACATCCATGACACGGCAGAGCAGTTCAACGGGCCACCGGTGCCGCCAGCTATGCACAAATGCGAACTTCACGGCCTTTGGCTCGCGAAGAACTGCGTGGCCTTTTTTAGCACTTCCCTCTCCTCCCGCAGCACACGGTTCTCAAGGCGAAGGCGTTCATTCTCACGCGCCAGATCTGCCTGCGGCGCTGAAACCAGATCACTGGGCCGATACTGCGATACCCACTTGCCCAGCGTCGACTTCCCTATCCCCAAATCCGATGCAACCCGATCGCGCGGCAACCCGCTGGTCAGCGCGATCCGTACCGCCTCTTGCTTGAACTCTTCTGTATGCTTGATCATCTCGTCGGTCTCCTGTTGCGAGCTCTAATCGCTCAGGTGACCGGCGCAAAACCGTTACAAGTCCAGACGGTCCAGCTCGCAAGCTCGACGGTATGCAGGATTCGGGTCTGGACCTCCATGATTTCGAGGATGAACGCCTCGATGACGTCCACCGGAATCCAGGGCGCGCCGAGACGCGCCGTGATCTCGCTGGGTTTGAGATCGACCGGCTGGACAGCCTCGAGCGCGGCTGCGACAGCAAGGAAGCGGGGATCGGTCTCAGCCTTCTCGCGCGCCAGGGCGAGCTTGGTGCGAACCGGCCCGGAAAGAACTTCGTCGGCCGTGACCCAGTGATCGAAATGCGATATGCTGCGGACGGGGTCGAGATAGATGTCACCCGCGAGATCGGCGAGCGCCTCGGCCTCGGTGACACCGAGCATGCCGGCGATCAGGGAGACGTCGACGCGGCCGCGCTCATGGAGTGAGAGCGCGAGGGCGTCCTGCGCCGAGTGGATTTCATGGGTTACCGGCGGCTTGACGACGCGTTCGGTGAAGATCGGACCGGGCGTGCCGGTGTCGCTTGCCTCGTCACAAGTCTCGATCGACGCGACCAGCCACACATCGGGGTCATCGAGGAAGGGCTGCAAATTGGGTCGGCGCTGATATTCCTTCTCGGCCCCTGTCTCCGGATCGGTGCGAATGCTGGTGATGGTGCGGTTGATCGGCCCGTATTTCTTCGCGAACTGCCGGTAGTGGGTAAGCAGCGTCTCCTGAAGGGCGGCATAGGGCCGGTCATTGAGCTGTGCGCGCAAGATCGCGCGAACGGTATCGCGGATTGGGATGAGGGCCTTGATGATGGCGGCGTGCTTGGGAAACAGGCCGGCGCCACCGCGTCCGGATTTCACGCCTACGATGGCCGGGACGCCGCCCACGATCTGGTGCAGGACGCCGCCAGAAACGAGATAGCTGCCTTCCTTGAACTCGGCTTCGTCGGCGGCGGTGCCGACTTGCACATCCAGCGTGACGCCCGGCGTATCGCGCAGCGAGGTCGTGCGCTTGATCGGCTTGCAGGCGCCTGCGTGCTTCGATGCTATCGTAGACAGGGCGGCGGCGAGCGTCTCACCGACGTCGACGCCGGACTCGGCCGCGCAGTGATAGTCCATGCCGAACTGGCCGCTTCGCCATTCGTGGCGCCCCAGCACATGATTGGGATGGTCGAGGAAGTAGCGGTTGATCCGAAGCGGCCCGAAACCTTCGTCGCTGTCGGGGATTTCGGCCAGCTCGATCCAGTTCTGTGTGCGCGGAAGGGCATCGGGGGTGTGCTTCTGGAAGAGCAGGATATCGACGACGACATCTGTGCCCGCCTCTTGTCGCATCGCCTTGCCCGGAAGGCGCACCGCGCCGAGGAAATCGGCAATGCCGTCGATATGGTGGCGGGCCCTGGGATCGCTCTTGTCGAGCGAATAGCGTGAGGTCACGAACAAGGCGATGCCGCCGGGGCGCAGATGCTCGAGCGATCTGGCGATGAAATAATCGTGAAGCGATAGGCCAAGCTTCCCGAGCTCGGTCCGGTTCTGGATGGTGAGGTTCGAGAAGGGCGGATTGCCGATTGCGAGGTCGAAGTCGTCCGGCAGCGATGCCTTGTCGAAATCGACGCAGCGGATGACCTGGTTTGGATAAAGCGCGCTTGCGACCCGCGCGGTGACGGGATCGTTCTCGATGCCCACGAACACCGTGTCCTCGGACAGCGCATCCGGCCGGAGCCCCATAAAGAGGCCGCTGCCGCATCCCGGTTCCAGAACCTGCCCGCCGGCAAAGCCGAGGGTCCGGGTAGCGTCCCACATGGCCCGGATGATGTATTCGGGGGTGTAATGCGCATATTGCGTCGCGCGTTTGAGCGACTGGAGTTCGACATCGGTCGTCTCGGCGACCAGGGACTGCCCCAGTTCCTCCCAACCCTCGCGGAACTCATGCTCGCGACGGGCAAACATGTTGTTGGCAAGTTCCGACGCGCCGAAGCCGATGAACCTGGAAATCGCTTCCTGCTCGGCCGGCGATGCAGACCGCTGCTCTCGATCGAGCAGGTTCAGCAGCCTGATCGCCTCGACATTGTCGCGTGCGCGTTCCTTCCATGAGGGCGCCAGGGTCCGTCCCGCGGCTAAGGAGAAGTCGATAGCTGCCTCGACCGAAGGTCGGGCGGTATCGACGATGGTTGCCGTAAAGAGTGTCGGCTCCGGATCCACGGGTCCGACTGGCTTGGCTGGTGCGACCGGCTGGTCGAAGTCGAGGCACAGCTGGAGAGCCAGCGCGGATGCACTGTTTCGCATGGAATGCTTCCTTTTCGGTGGTCTTGCGGGCACGGCGCGGCGGCCCGGTCGGATGTCAGGCGGGTCGGGTGTCAGGGCGTGGCGCGGAGCCTCGCGCCGGGCGTCGGGTCCGGCGTTGGTTCAGCCCAGACGAAGCGACGCGGCATATTGGCGCAACAGGTCGGCCATCGCGGTTCGCGTATGCGCTTTGTTGCCGATCACGATCTCGGGATGGAGTTCCTGGCCGACCGGGGTGCGATAGCCACGCGCGAGGTCGCCGCTTGCGTCCTCGACGACGATGCGGTGGCCGCGGGGGCTAGCCGGCCCCGCATAGCGGGCGGTGAAATCGCCGAGGCGTCCCGAGAGCCCGGCGGCCATTTTGCTCCATCGGATGTGGCCGGCAGCGAATTGTTCATCGGGTGCACGGCCGCGGGCAAGCCAGAGGCGGAACTGCGCCCGCTGCTGGAGCACCGAATTGCGGGTTCGCTCCATCGTTCGCGCGAGTGGCAGGATATCGGCGTCGGCATCGAGCCGGGCGAGCTCCGCGTGGTCGGCGACGATCAGGATATCGGTATAGTCGCCCTGGCGCAGGATCTGGCGGAGCGCGGCGTCATCGCCGGGCGGCGGGGCCGGCAAACCCGATGGCGGATGCAGCCCGGTTTCGGCGTCGACCACAAACAGCGCCGCAGCCTCATGTCCAGGCCGTTCGCGCAGCATTGCGAGGATTCCAATCGTCCCTGCCTCGCGTTCCGAAGCGCCGAGCAGGAGCAGGCGCCGCTGCCATGATACGGGCGCGGGCATGTCGGTCGGGCTTGGCCACTGGCTGGGAAGCGGCCGTGCGACGCGCGGGTTGTCAGGACGGTCGATCTCGGACGGCGTGGCGGCGAAAGATCGTCGCGCGACGTCGAAGATGTCATCGGGCTGGCCGCCGCCATCGAGAAATCCCTGTTGGTATGCCGGCGGGCGAACATCCTGTTGCTCAGCGCGGGACGGCGACGGTGGGCGCGCTGGCCAGCCCGCGACGGCTGCATATTATCGCGAGGTTGTAATAATGCGAAGGAGCGCGGGACATAAGTGCAAAACCGCCATATTTTGCCACGCTCCTTCGCATTAATTTACAGGGTGTCCAGCCACTCCATCAAACTGGCCTCTCGTTTCCACGAAGGAGTAGCGGTGCCTGTTACTGGAACGCCAACCCGCTCCAGCGCCTTGCGCTTCGTTTCCAAATCGGCCTGGGCGTAGTGGTTAGTCGTGTCGAGGCTGACGTGGCCAAGCCAACTGCGGATGACAGTGATATCGACCCCGGCAGCAACAAGATGAACTGCCGTCGCGTGCCGAAAACTGTGCGGGGTTATATGCTTCGATCGCAGGGTCGGTACGGTTTTCGCTGCTTCCTTCACATAGGCGGCGAGCTTGAACCGCACCCCTGAGGCGCCCAAGGGCTCGCCATAGCGGTTGACGAAGATACGTTCATGGGGCGCTCGAGGCTGCCTTGCCAGCAGCGTTTCGAGCAGCATGACCGTTTCCGGCCAAAGCGGGCAGATGCGTTCCTTCTGGCCCTTCCCATAGAGCCGCACGAAATTAGGGGCGTCCAACCGGATTGCGTCTGGGCATAGGTCCAGCGCCTCCTGGATACGCGCTCCCGTGTTATAAAGAAACGAAAGCAGCACATGGTCGCGAAGCCCCGCGAGAGTTGACCGGTCAGGCTGTGCAAGAATGGCCTCGACCTCGTTAGGTTCGAGGTAGAACGGGGCAGAGGTGGGTTCCCGTTTCACCGGCACCGCAAGAACTTCCGCACAATGAACAATCAACTCGGGGTCCTTGCCCGATACGAAGCTGAAAAAGCTACGGATTGCGGAGAGCCGGCAATTGCGTGTGCCGATCGTGCCTTTGCGTTCATTCTCGGCATGATTGAGAAACGCCCGCACCTCGCTGGCTGAAATATCAGCCAAGGTCAGCCGCGCGACCACGCTCTTCTTTCGTTCTGCAACGAATCGGAGCAACAGCCTCCAGGTATCCCGATAAGACCGGATCGTGTGGATCGATGCGTTGCGTTGCTCAGCCAGCCACTCCTGGAAGAACGCTCGCAACAACGTCGGAAAGGGATCGCCCTTTTTCATGACGCCACCTCCAGGTTAAGGCATCGGATGCCAATGGCGCGGAAGCGCTCGTTCGCTTCGTGCAGGAGATCGCGCGTGACGGTTATGTAGACCAGCGTGGAATTGATGTCGCGGTGGCCCATATAGGTGGAAAGGAAGCGCAGCCTTTCCTGAGGATTTACGCCGGTTCTGTACCATTCGAGAATCCGGTTCACGACCATTGAGTGCCGAAGATCATGAACGCGTGGCCCCGCCCTCCCAGAAAGAGGTTTAAGCCCGGCTTGGCGCATGACTTCGGTGATCATTTTGGAGACCATATACGAGCTGTGGCGGCCACTCGGATGATCATGCCAGAACAGCGCAGACTGCGGATCTTGCGAGGCGCCGGCGCCTCGTCTCGCGTCGACAAAAGCGCCCAGCTCGCTCAAGGCGCTGTCGGACAAAGGTAGAATTCTGGTCTTGTAGAACTTCGTGTCCCGGATCGTGATCGTCCCGGAATTGAAGTCCACGTCGCCGAGATTCAGCCTGGCAATCTCCCCGCGGCGCAATCCAGCACAATAGGCCAGAATTATCATGTGCCGCGCACATAGCGGACGGTAGGAAAACGTCCGCGTCGAGTAGGAGCGTGACACGTCGAGCATCAACCGTACGTCACCAGGGCTGAGAATATGAGGTTTCCGATAAATCCGCGCGACCTGTTGCCCAACTCGCGGATCGCACGGTCTTGGGAGCATCTTTGCATCGATGCGATATCGGGCCTTGGTGAGCATCCGCTCCGCTTTTTGGCATTGTGCAGCGTGATGCGGTGTGCGCTTGGCGGCCGCCCATGCGGCTACCATCTTCTCAATACTCTCTCCCGCCAAATGCGGACTAGCCTGAAGAAAGCGATCAAATCTGAGCAGAAGGTCCGCCTCTGTCGTGTATTTGTAACCACGATTGCGCATCAGCGTCACATGGTTCTGCATAAAATCGCCCAAGAAGCTCCCGAAGGGAGCCGGCCGACGAAGCGCCACGAGGGCATCATCCGGATTTGGAGACGCAATAGCCCGCCACACTGGTCTATTGCCCCTTGCACCATGTTTTAACCGAAGGTCAGCAATGGGATTTTTGTCAATCAGGCCACGTTTAAGCAGATAATCGATGAAGTCGTCGACGATATGTATTTCCTGTACCTGGGACGACTTCGGCCAAAAGTTTACCTTACGCTCCCTCATCCATTCGGAGAGCATCTCGCGGCTTAACGCCTGATGCCTTTGAGATACTCGCTCAAAGCTGCGGATAACGGACCGATAAGCTCTGAAGCGCTTCTCCGTCAATTTGCGCGTCTTCAGAAATTCCTCGGCCACTGTATCGTCGGTATCCAGCCACGCGCTCATGACCGCACCCCCGATCCCGGTACTTCAAGCGCCACCCCCCTGAGATCCTCAGTCGCAAGCTTGAGGTAGGTATTTGAGGATTCGACCGACCGATGCCCAAGCAGATCCCCAATGATCTTTTGCGGAACCGAAGCGCGAAGCAACTCGGTCGCGCGCGCGTGCCGAAAGACATGCGGCCCTCGCCTGCCGGGCAGATGGACGCCTGCCGCCGCCAATCGCCTCGACGCCACGTTGTAAACAGTCGTCATCGGGGTGTAGGGCGCCAACGCCAGAACAAATATATTGCGTGATTCTACTTGCGGGCGTCCATGCCGCAGATATTCGATTAAAGCCTCTCCGACCGCATCGGATAGTGGGAGAATAGAAAATGTTCCTGTTTTCCGGTGGCTAACGCGCAATGTCGCCGCTCGCCAATCCAAGTCATCTATTGAGATTCTAACAATTTCACGATCCCTGAGCCCATATGTGGCCAGGATTTGGAGTATGGCATAATCGCGCAAACCCCGGGGCGACTTGTCCTTCGCAGTTTCTTCCAGGACGGCCCTGATCTGGGTGCTATCGATTATCGAAGGTACGCCCTCATAGGCATAGATGCTCGGCCCGATGACAAGGGGAGCAAGATCGGTCAAAACAAGCCTTGCTTGATACAGGTATCGGAGCAACGAGCGGAGCCGCGCCGCAATTCCTGAAATCGATTTACGGCTCATATTGGAGCTACGCATGTCCATATATGCGTCTATGTCACTTACACTCAACGATAAGACGCTATTATCCGACCCCCGGTCCAATTGCCATTTAAGGAAGGTTCTTGCTTCCCACATATTTCCTCGAACGGTTTGATCGGTAAATCCTCGTTCGTCTTCCATCCATCTTCTGTAGCCATTAGCTAAATCACCGTGCAGCTTGGCGGACTCCTCCGCAACTTCTGACTGCGGCGGCCATTGCCCCTGTGCAAGGCTGAGGATTTTACAAATCGCTGTTCGGGGAAGCCTATCCCATCGTGGCGAAGGATACCGACCATATTTGGCTTCGAAGCACTCAGTCGCATACCGAATATACTGATCGACATGTGACGGGGTCACAACCTCAATCGGCAGATCAATCTCCGAAAGATAAATCAGAAATTCGGACGCGTAGAGAACATTGTTCTGGGCAGCCACTGGATTGTAGCGCTTCTCGGTCAAAGATCTGGACAGGTCAGCGATCAGCTCATCATGGATATTCAGCACGTTTGTCTCCTCGGTCGTTTCAGACACCGGAGACGTTCGCAACAAAAATAATGCGCAGCAACGCGGTTAGAAAACGGCGTAATTCTCGTGCATAGCTGACTTCCTTCGCATTATTCCAACCTCGCGATAATACGCTTTATGCGCAGCTGGGCATAATGCATACTTCCCATCGGCATAGGCAACCGCAGCGTCCCAACCATAGCCATGAACGTCGCGGGCATGAAGAATGGCGGGATTGCGGCTGTCAGTGCTGCCCTGCGCGATCTGGCATTCGATGCAGGCGAAGTTCGCGGCCGTGCGCTGGCGCTCGGTTTCCAGTCGGATCGCCTCGTTGAGCGGGCGAAGCGCCTGGACACGCTCGCGGGCACGCGCCATGCGCTCGTCGAGCGGCGCGTCGTTCGGCAGATCGGGGAAGCGGCGCCAGGCGTCGGCGAGCGCATGCGCCTGGTGGGCCGGACGGCCGTGCGCCATCCAGCATCCCGCATCGGCGGGATCGAAGCTGTCGGTCATGGCGATCTCCGATCCGGCGTGTCAGCGGCTGGCGAGCAGCACGGCCAGGGCGCGCGCGAACACATCGTCGCCGGCGTCGTTGACGATGACGGCATCGGGATTGGTGGCGCGCACGGCGCGGGCAACGATCGCGAGTGGCCGCTTGCGCAGCGGATATTGCAGTATCTGATCACGCTCAATCGTGACCAGATTAGTGCGGAGCAGACGCTTCAGGCGGCGGCCCTCGACGGCGCGAAGGAGAAGATCGCTCACCTCGATCTCGAGATCATGATCGCAGGCGATATCGCCGAGGCAGCGCGGCGGTCGGTTGGCCGTGAGCCAGGCATCGACGTCGGTTTCTGTCCACCGGCCGACCTGATGATAGAAGTCCGCCCCGCCCGATCCCTGGTTGCGCGCATGGAAAGCAAGCTCGCCGTCTATCCAGACCTCTGCGGTAAAAGCAGCGGTTTCCTGCGATAGCGCGGCACTATAGGAGATGCGCCGAAGTTCGATTTGCATGGGGGTTCTCCAGATTGCTCCATCACGCGGAGCACCTCCCCCATCCCCTCTCCCCTTCCTCAGGGGCAGCCCGAACTGTCGTCCGCGCCGCAAGGACGGTATTCGGCATCGTAGGAGCGACTGTTCTCGAATTCGGGATCGTCCGTTTCGTCGACCAGATAGCCGGTGACCTCCTCGGCTGGCTCCGCGTACAGCACGGCAGCGACATTCGGAAACAGACGAACAGGGAAAATCCCGCACCCGACAATAGCGTCAGCCTGCCGCATGGCGTCCGCATGATCCTCGGCGGTCACCGCAACCTTGACCCTGATCGTCGTATAGACATGGACATGATAGCCTCTCACGCCGGTATCTCCGACCAGCCACCGGCGGCGCTGATCCAGACCATCCCCAATGCGCGGAGTGGCATTTCCATGCCATCACTGGACTCGGCGAGCGGATCACGCACGAGCACGCTGCCGCGGTCGTTGGCGCGCTGCGGGGCGCGCCCGCCGAGCACCATCAAATCGCCGCGCCCGCCCGGCATTTGAACGATATCACCCGGCCTCACCTTGGCGGCCAGCACGCGGCCAATAGTATAGTGCAGGCTCCAGCCATTTTCCTGAACTGAAGCCATATATGGTCTCCTTTGTGTGGGTTTTTGGGGGCAAAATTCTTCCGTCGCTCCGCCGGATTGACGTGCGGTTTCGGCCGGCATGGGACCGGCTTGCACAGGGTGATGCAGGTAGTCTCAGTCGCCGCGCGGAAGCGGGATCGGGACGGCCTGACCGCTCGCGAGATTGATGAAGGCGCCGGCGTGGCCGATCGAACCGCGGCCAAGCAGATCGAACAACAGCGCGAGGGAGTGGCTCGCCATGACGCGGTTGACGAACAGCGACTGGCGTTCGAGCGCCTCCGCGACCGAGCAAGATGGGGCATCATCGTCGGGCACGCTGTCGTCGGCGAGTTCGGGGAAATATTCGAGCACCGTTGGGAGGCGGCGGCGATCCTTGGCCGCGGCCCGGCCCGGACAACCGATCAGATATTGACCGTCGCTCGCGCGATTACCGAGGTCCATCCAGTAGATGGGAATGTTCCTTTCCTCGGCAAGCGCCGCTCCGATCATCCGGCGAGCCGAGGCGGTGTCGACGCAGGTGATGAGGATATCGGCGCCTTCGACGCCGATCTTGCCGGGCACGCGTCCGTGAACCGCCTTCCAGGCGAGGCCATGCGCGAGGTTGATCCGCTCGGTGAGCGTGTGTGCCTTCGAGTTCCCGAGATCGCAGCGATAGAAAGGCTGACGGCCGAGGTTGGCCTCGGTGACGATGTCGTCGTCGACCACGGTGACATGAAGCGATCGCGAGGAGATCGCGCGCAGCGCCGTGTCGAGCGAGGCGAGCCCCATGAGCATCTGCGCGCCGTTGCCACCGCAGCCTACGAGCAGAACCTTGAGCGTGCGGTCGCCGAATGCGGCGGGAAGATAGTGGCGGTCGCTGGTATCAGGCGGCATGATGGTCTCCTGCGAATGGGCTGCGCGGCAGCGGAAGGAACATGCCGCCCGCGCAGAGGCGCGACGCTCTCGTCGGACCGTCGGGCTGGTCCAACCGGCCGAAGACCAGCGATATCTTCGTCGCATGTGCGTCGTCGGCATCATCGGTGGCGCTGAAGAAGGCCGATCCGGTGCCATGGCTATGGATGTCGCAGACCATATGCCAGTCCGGCTGCAGGACCGGGATGCGGTAGACCAGGCGCGAGGGGGTGGCTTCGTCGATGACGGGAAATTCCACGGCGAACTCCCGCGTCGCCTCGTTCCAGAGAACGAATGCCGCCGCCTCATTCGGCAGGGCAGCGCGTAGAACATCGAGGATCGACCCGAGATGTTCGCTGGGGATGAACCCACAGCGCAGATCTGCCTTGGGGCCGCCGACGCTGCCATAAGGAAGGTGCGCGGCGATCGGCGGCGCGACAGGGATGTCGAGTGCGAGCCATGGGCGGCGCAGGATCAGCAGCACGCCGTCCTTTCCCACGGCGAGGCCATGCCCGACACGAGCCGCGCGAAGTGCGTCGAGGGCGGGCGATCCTCCCTGGAGCGGGACCGGATAGCAGGGCACATCGGCAAGCAGCGCGGCCGCGGTGGGATCATCGGCGATCAAGGCGGTCATTTCGCGCCTCCGATGAGAAGTCCGACCGTGATCGGCTCAGTCGATGTGCGCCGGTCCTGCCGCCGGGCGCCGACGCCGAAGGGCTTGAGACGCTTGATCGGAAAGCGCTTCGCGCGGCGGGCGGCAAGATCGTCCCAGAGCCGGACGAGGCCGCCCTTGCCGGTGACGGTGAATTCCTGTCCCGGATTGGGGTGCGTCGACCAGCTGTCGAACACTGCCCGTTCGAACTCGGGGATGGACGAAATGGTGAGCGCGCGCGGTATCGGGATATTGCCCCAGCAAAGTGAGCCGTTGACGAAGACATTGAGGATCGGTGAGTGCAGCACGCGGGTGTCGGCGGTGGGGCGCTCGTTTACAGGGAGCGCATAGACGCCGAGACGCGACCGGGTGGCGATGAACAGGTGTGCGGGATATGGGACCGGCACCACCGTTCGTTCCGTCAGGACCCGAAGCCCCGCCAAACGCGTCGACAGGTCGAAATAGGCCGGGCGCACCTGTTCCGGCACCCACCAGGCGACCATGTCGGGGTGAGCGACCAGCACGTTTTCGGGCAAGAGTTCCGGCCGGACTGTCCGCCCGAGGGCTTCGGTCCATTGCCGCAGATGCGCGCGCGACAACGGGACGCCCGCGGCGATCGTCGGCCGGCCCTTCTCGTCGGGCTCGACGGCGTGCATGCTGGCGAACGCCGCCGCATCCCCGCGATGGGGGCCGTAGGAACTGACATTGCGCGGCCCCTCGCTGCGGTAGAGCAGGATGGCGCCTCTGAGGACCAGGCCGCCGCCAGCGGCTTCGAACTGGGTTGAATGCTCGGACATGGGACACCTCAAAATTGGGCTGGATCGAGCTGGATTAGCTCTTGCGCTGCGAGCAGGAATTCCGCGCCGAGCCGCAGCGACGCGAACCAGTCGTCGATGTGGTTTGCTTGCCGAAGTGGGCAGAGCCCGGCGAGGTCCATGAAGCCCATCTCCATGCCGTTGCGGCCGACGTCATCCAGTTCGCGCGCGAAGTGGTCGAAGGGAACGAGCGTGAGTGGTGGGAGGGACGAGCATTCCTCGATGCCGGGGATATAGTCGTAAGCGACCTGCAAATCGAAGTCCCAGGCGTTGCGTTCGGGCCGGAGAGAGCCGACGGCTTTATGCGCCGTGCGCAATCTCGCCAGCTTCTGCCGCAGACCGGCTGGGAGGCGCGCCGGTGGCGCCGCGTTTGCCTCGATCATCCATTCGGGCCGACGCGCGTTCATCTCGGACGGCAGCGTGAGTTCATCGAGCTCGTCCGCGTCCGCCCCGTGATAGGCTATCAGGCTTTGACGCGCGCCTTCGTCGTCGATCTCGCCATCCCAATAGTACATCGAGATTTCGTTGAAGAGATCCTGGTAGCCGAACACCGGAAGTACGCGGCCGAGGCACTGCTCGAGCGTCCCGTATGCAGCGGCGCGCCAGGGAATGGGCGCATCGCCGGTTTCGATCCACCCGAGGTCGATCTGGCCCAGGCTCTGACAGATCACGGCAATCGCCAGCGTGCCGTCCTCCTCGTTGAGAATGACGGCGACCCTGAAGTCGGCAATTTCGATGGGATCGAGGATCTGGAGCACGGCGGCGTTGAAAACGCCTTCGATATGCCGACGGGCTGCCGCGCGCGTGTACAGTCCCGACGACGTTTCCCGTGCCGCGACCCAGCGGCCGATCAGCTTGTGATGTGGCGGCAGGGGCGCATCGAAAATAGCGGGGATATCGGCTGAGATCGCGACAACCCGCCCCGCAAGGTCAGCCGAGCGGCGGGAGGCGCAAGCCGGACGGGGATGCAAGCGGCTCGCGGGTTTCGCCTCGGCCGTCACCGGGGTCGGAAAGGATTCGCGCATGGAGCGCCTGGGCCTGCCTGCTACAGGCAGGCTGGGAGATATCGGCCGGGTTGCCATCGTGCTCGATCCATTCGATGAGGCTTTTGCGGGGTGCGGCCGGGATGGCCGCGCGTTTGCGGTGCGGCATGGATCAGCCCTTGGTGCCGACCGCGCGGCGATATTCGGTGACGTGCGCGCCGCCGGTCACGCCAGCGTCAATCATCTCGGCGTTGAGGATCGCCGGGTAGAGGGTGGCGTGATAGGCGCGCAGGGCTTCGGGATCGCCCGCGAGGTGCGGTGGCACGGGAAGATCGATGCCGTCATAGCGATACGCGCGCGTGAGATGATTGATCTGCATAAGAAACCTCCGGGTTGGCGATGATGGTGCGGTGCGAGCGGCGTCGCTCAGAACAGGGTGGCGGGCTCATCCGGCTTGGCGTCGGTCGGCGGGCTGGTCGGCGTCTGGATCTTCGGAGGGCTGGTCGGCGTTGGTGGCTTGGCCGCAGCAGCCTTCGCGGCCTTTGCCTTCGCGGCTTCCGCGGCGGCGGCCTTCGCGTCCTCGTCAGCCTGCCGCTGCTCCGCGATCTGGTCGGCGAGCGTCCTGCGCGTGGCGATAAGTTGGCCCAGCGCGCCATCCGAGCCACGGGCAAGTTCCGCATCAATCTCCGCCGAGCTGGCCGTGATCGAGATCGGCCGGGTCTCGCTGGCTTCGAGCGCAGGAGACTTGGGGTCCGCCTTGCGCGGAATGATCGTCAGGGTGACGGTCTTGTCGGGTCCGGCAAGCAGGTCGAAGCCGAGCGAATAGCGAGCGAGCAGCGGGAGCAGGCTTGTAACAAGCATGTCGGTAGTCCTTTGTCTGGGAGTGTGGGGAAGCGGGTCAGGCGGCGAGTTCGGGGATCGGCGCTTCGGCTTGCGCGGCAACGCGGTCCGGGGGCGGGCCATAGGTGCCGTCGAGGGTCATCGCGCTCGGCAGGCGCCCCGCCCAATCGAAACCGATGCGATTGAGCATGTCGGTGACTAGCTCGGCCTTCTTCGATGCGAGCATCTTGGCGAAACGCTTTTCGCCCACATGCGCGATGAGGCCGCATTCTCGGCCAATGAATTTGAGCTCGTCCTTGGTGTATCGCTCGAGGAACGGCTGATCGACCTTCCAGGTATCGCGCAGGTCGACCTGGAATATGCTCGCGAGATCGGCGACATGAGCGAAGCTGACCACATCCTTGGCGTAGGCGGCGCCGATGACGGACAGCACGTTCACCGCGCGGGCGTCGGGCAGCGCGCGGATCGCCGCGATCTGGGCGCTGTAGTCGAGGTCCGGAAACGAGGGGCCGACCAGCAGGCCGGCACGCGACGTCAGCGTATCGGCCTTGATCTGCGAGAGCGTGCCGGACATTGCCGCGACAAGGATGGTCGTGCGAGCGTGTTCGGCATTGCCCGCCAGTGCCCTGGCCAGTGCGGTTCGCCACGTCGCCTCGCGAAGCTCGGTGGTGCGATTTGCGATCGATTTGGCGGTGACGGCCGGTTTGTGCGCGGCACTGGCGCTGGTCACCGGCTTGACCGGGGCAGCGGGCGTCGGCGCGTCCGTCCCGATGCTGTCCAGATCCAAGGTCGTATCTTCCGAGCGCGGCTGAGAGTCGGTCGATGATACGGTTTCGTCGATCACATTATCGTTTTCGTCATCTTCGACCGTCTCGACGTGGGGCGGAGCTGCGGCCCGTGCTGCCTTCGCCGCGCGCTCCTCTTGTTCGAAACGGATCACCTCTGCGGCTTCCGTCTTCAGATCGAAGCACGCTGCGTTGGTGCAATAGCCGTCGTCGACATGGGTTTCGAAAAGCGCGCGCTGCGTGCCCGAGTTGAACGGGCAGGTCGTGCATTCGCTCTTGTCGAAGCACGCGCTGCCAAGGTGCTGCGTGACGCGCATCAGCAGTTCGCGCGTCTTGTTGACGTCGAGACCGGCTTTCAGGATCGTTTCGAGGGCCTTGTCCTGCTTGTCGCCGGGAACCGCAGCGAGCAGTTCGGCGTGGCCGAGCTTGATCCGGCGTTCGTCGAGCGCGCACTTTACGGTGTCCGAAAGCTCGGCGAGCGCCAGACGGCGATCGAACTTGTCGCGGGACCAACCGAGCCGCAGTATGGCTTCGGCCCGGTCGCCCTGGCATGCCGCGAGATAGCGGACGGCGGCATCCGCCTGCTCGGTCTCCGAAGGGTCGTCACGGTCGTCGTTCTCGGCGATCGCGGCTTCGAGTGCTTCCTGGTCCGTCATCTCGCGGATGATGACCGGCACGTCGCCGTCGGGGCCGTATACCTCCAGCCCCGCCCGGTAACGGCGCTCGCCGGCGATGATGGCGAAGACGTCGCCTCTCGGACGAAGCAATATCGGCTGGATTATGCCGCGCAGCCGGATCGAGGCCACCATTTCGTCGTGCTTTTTCCGGTCGAAATAGCGGCGGGGATTGTCGCCCTTCACGATCCTGGAGAGCGGCAGCGTGGCGGGATAGCTCGGTTGTGGCGGGGTCAAGGCTCGTCTCCTTGTAGAATGTGGCGGGCTGATCAGGGCCGCTTCGGCGTCTATTCCGCCGCGCATGCCTGAATGTGCGGACCGCAGCTGCCCCTCAGGCTGCCTGCCCCAACCACCTCCCCCCTTCCCTCTCTCCCTTCTGTGCGATGCCGGTCGTTCCAGTCGTTGAAGCAGCCGCCGGGGAATCTCGTCTCGATCACGAGGCCGGGCCGCGCATGCGCATGACGAGCCCGCCGCGCACATCGTCGGCCGGGCGGATCGTCGTCGGGGAGCAGAATGAGATGCTGGACCCGCTCGGGAATGGTGACGAACGGCAAGCGATCGGACCCAAGCGCGGCCCAGACCGGAATGCCCAGCAGAAAATGCGCGGACCATGCGGTCTCCCAGCCCTCCGCAAGGCCGAGCAAATCGGTCGCCGCGCCAAAACGAACTGCGCCGCCAAGAGGGCGGCCCAGAAGCCGTTTCGGGGGATCGAGATCAGTGACTGGCAGACCAGTGCAAGAATCGAGGAATAGCCGCTCAAGGGCTATGACGCCGGTATCGCACTCCACGGCGGCAAGCAGCGCGGGGCGGAAACGGACGGTCTCTCCGCGCCCGTAAGGAACCCGATCATGATAGCGGATCGAGGGATGCGGACCAGCCAGTCTGCGTAATGCAAGATAGGCTTCGGCCGGCGTATCGCTGACTGGGGAAGCCTCCTTCCAGAGAGAGCGTATCCGCCCCGACAGCTGACGCTTCCGTCCATCGGGCATGGTGCAGCCGCCTTCGCTCGAAGGGATGCTGCGCCGATCACCGCGAAGTGCGCGAATGACTTCGAGCGTTGAGCAGCCCGCGAAACATTTTAACAGGATGCCGCGTTCACCGACCCGAACGGAAAGGCTTGGGCGATGGTCGTCATGAGCAGGGCAACGGCACATTGCACCCGAGGGCTTCCATTCGCCGCCCAGGGATTTAACGATGCTGGCGGCGGCGGCGTGCAAGCGGGGATCGGCGCTGGTCCGCGAAAGGGCCATGAGAAATTCTCCAGCTGAAGGCTATCCTCCAGCCCAAGCCCCTCTTCCCTCCCGCAACGGCGACGCGACGTGAGATCACGAGGACTATGATGGAGTATGGAGAGAACCTTCCGCGCACGCGGCATCTCTCCTCCGATCCGCATTGACGATGACCGGCGGTTCAATGGTAATACCGCGGAAGGAAGTCCGATGGAGTTCGCCGCAGCCAAGCCTTGTCCGCCTGGTATGCCCGTGCGAATATTTCGACATGCCCTGAGTAAGCGATCCGGAGTAATCTATGCCCGATCTGGAAAGAAAGCTGACGCCGAAAATGCAACAGACGATTGCTGAGCCAAATCCTATGGTTGTGGCCATAGAAAAGCTGATCGATGACGCAAAAGGTGATGAGCGAGCGATTGAGACAATCGTACGCGGATATATCCGCAATGCGATATACGTCTTTCAACGCCATATGGTGATGTGTGCCCTTCGTGATCTCGACCTGAAGAAGGATGATCTGAGTGAGGAGCTAGTGGCGCAGATTGTCGCTGATACGGGAGAACATATGGGAAAGTTTCGAGATTGGTTTCTCCTCGAACTGAACCGCGCCAACGTTAAGCCAAAGTCGACAAACTAGCGCGTGCTCCGCACTCGAAGGAGAGGCAAGGTGAAGAAGCCGAAGATCGAACTGGATCCTGAGGTTGCGGACGAAGTGCCCTGGTCCGACAACATCACGCCCTATGACGATCAGCATACCATCACCTATTTGCGGCTGCTCGATGCTGACGCCGAAGGCGCAGACTGGCAGGAGGTTGCCCGGATCGTGCTGCACCGCGACCCACTCGCCGAGCCCGAGCGCACGCGGCATTGCTGGGAGGATCATCTGCGCCGCGCCAGATGGATGACCGAAACCGGCTACCGCCGGATTCTCACGCAGCAATGGGATACGTTGCAATGACGCTCCGCAACGGGAAGCGGAGATCATCTGCGCTGGATGTTGTCGAGGCCTTTGCTAAAAGTCGCCCCCGCGTCGCGCCAAGCCAATTGGCGCGGCTATTACTCCCGGCGGCAACACCGTTGTCGTCGGGAGACCAGCGCCGAGGTGCCCCGCTCGATCGGGAAGCGTATCGGCATTGATCCTGATCGGCTTTCCCGAGCAATGGCGTGATGCTGAGTCAGGCGGTTACTTCATTGCCTTCGACCTGTGGAGGCGACGGATAGGTCGCCAAGCAAGGCACAAAAGGGTACGCTGTTCCAAAGGCTGGCACAGCCATCTGACGACGGCCCATCATGGCAATTGCGCGCGCAGTCCTGACAGGTCTCTGCGTAGCCGACGAGAAGGGCGCTGAAGCAGTCGTCCATCTTCTTGCGGCCCTCCGCCGTGAACCGCACGTTGGTGCGGCGTCCATCGGAAGGATCGGGCATTCGCTCGACAATTCCTTGCTCCTCCATCGCCGCCAGGCAGCGGCGGGCCGTCATCTCCGACGCTTTCGAGGCGAGCCACATGCTTGTCAGGGATGTCTTCAGTCCTTGGCTTTCGCGCCAATAGAGGTCGAGAAGCATCTCGCCCCCCGGATCGGAACAGACAGATCCAAACGCCGCTGTCGACATCGCTCTTGCGTTGATGATCGACTTGCAAAGAGGCGCGAAAACGGCTGGGCGGCCGTGCACGTCCAGCATGGGTTGAATATGAGCATCCTGTTTCATGGGCATCGCTCTCCGTCCCACTTGGGCGTCATCGGCATACCGCGCCGATGCCCCGCTCTTGCTCCCCCCTGGTCGGAACGGAATGTTCCGAGCGCATCATGCCTGAAATCCCTCGTTCGGCAATTCGCCGTTATGAGGGGAACCGACACGCAGAAGTGGTTAACAAGATGGTATATTTTGGCCGCCCGTACCGATGCTCACGCTTCCTGATATACGACGATCCAGAGGGCGTCGCTCGACAGCTATTTCGAGCTCGGCGGGTTGACTGTTCACGGCATAATGGTAGTGAGCCACTTGTCACTGTAGGTGGCCCAATCAGGTGGCCCATTTAGGGCATTGGAGGGTATTCGAGGGTAATCGGATTGTTGAAAAACAGCGGTTTATTTCCCCTCTGATACCCTGTAGTGCCCTGAAAATCCGGTTCGATTCCCGTAGGGCAGCTAAATAGCAACAGCCTTCTTCGGATCAGCCTTCGATCCCTTTTCGGTGCGCGATCTGGATCGCCGCTGCGGCTTCATCGAAATGACATTGCCTTTGGGATCGAGGATCCGCGCCACCAGCGTCGCTAGTTTTCGAAGGGCAGCCGTTTTCTCGGCTAGGTAATCGTACTGATCATAGACCCCTTCTACTCCGGGAATCACATGCCCCATCACCCGCTCAGAGACGTGCGGCGAAACACCCGCCCGGATCATCAGTGTTTTTCCGGTGCGGCGCAGATCGTGCAAAACCCAGTGCGGGATCGGATGGCCAGCGATCTCCTCCATCTTTGCATCGAGCGCCGCCTTGTCCTTCGTGAAGCCGTTGATCGGACCTTTCAGGCGTCCTTGAAATATGTAGGGAGCACTCTCGCTCGTGGGCTGCTTGCGAACGATCTGCATAACCATGGGAGATAAGCGGATATATTCGGCGTTACCCTTCTCCCGATCTTCGGTCGGAATCGTCCACAAGCCATCGGACGTAAGGAAATCTCGATGCATCAATCTCAGTTTCTCACGCCGTTGGACCGTCAGGAGCAATGATTGGCAGAATGCCCCGAAGGTGCCTTGAGTCTCACAAGCTCGCCAGAAAATCTGGATTTCCTCATCGCTGAGTATACGTTTGCGCTTGCGCTCGGAAGATTTGGTGCGCTTCATTCCGCGCACGATCGGGGACACGAAATCGTCGCCTCGCGCGGCATGCCAGTTGAACATCGCGCTGAGTTGGGCAAGCACCGCGTCCGATTGGGTCGCGCCGCTCGCATCTTGAATCGTGTCGAGCAGTTCTGTCACATCACGCCGGGAAATGGACGTGATCAGACGGTCGCGCCACCGCTCATTGCCATCGAGATCGGCGAAGATGTAGTGGTCGAATATCCGTTGGATCTCGCTGGCAGACCGCAGCGGCGCGAGTGGCTTGCCGCGACCGTCTTTCTGCCCCTCTTTCATAACGTGGCGCTTGAAATACTCGGCGAACACCGACGCGATGGTGTCTGATTCAACTTCCGGCTCAGCCCCAGGGTCAGGCTTGCCGGGATCCGTTCCCTCGGCGATCATCGCTTTCCATTCCCGCGCCTTCTGGCGGGCAGCGTCTAGTGTAAGACGAGAAACACCCTTAGCGACGACGTACACGCGGTCCTTCGCGTCAGCCGGGCAGTAGTCTCCGAGAACACGCCGGCTGGCGTGCCCAGTTGTGCCATCACCTCCTGGAAATCGCGCCATGAGAAGAAACGACACCCGGCGCTTCGGGTTGATGCGAACGATCAACCCCGCCTCGATTTCGTCCATCCACTCGTCGCGGGTCCCAGGTTCAGCAGCTTTCAGCCCTCGGAGCCACGGATCAGAGAATTTTTTGGTAGCCATAGCAGCCTCAAGTGTGCAGCAAACTGTGCAGCAAATCGAGACTGATGCCCGATTTGAGCTTGCTCAGGATGCTGGCGGAGAAATGTGTAAAAATAAAGAGAAATCATATACTTCATGGGTAACGCGATGTACCTCTAGGTTACCCCATGTTCCGCCGTGAGACGTCCAATCCAATTTCTCTTAATCAGCGGGTCCTAGGTTCGAGCCCTAGTGCGTCCACCAAACCTCCATAGCAAATACAGCAATTTACCCCGCGCCGGGTCAGCTCCAAAAGCCGCTTACGATTTGCTTTCTAGCGTATTTATAGCCCCTCTAAGGCTAAAGTCTGCGACTTCCGCGATCATTCCAATCGTGCCATAGTCGTCACATGAGCAGGCTCGATTGGTCAAAAGTTGAATATCGCTTGGCGGACCCCGGTCGCGTAACAAATGTAGATGACTAGGGCATACTGTCTGACCGTCGCGCTGGGCGCAAAGGCACTCCCGTGCACAAAGTTATTAAGGCATCTCCTGCATCGCCTAAAAAGGCCGAAAAGCAGCTCAAGAGAGAAGCAGCACGCGCTGCACACAAAGAACAGCTAGCCAAGAGAAAGGCGTTGAAGGCGGTCAGCCCTCAACGTCAGTTCCCGGAGGTCATCGCGAAACGGCTAAATCAGCGCATGTCCGGCGTCGAAGTATATGTCCGGAAGTGGACAGGCGAAATCATTCGCTCAGATCCAAAAGGAAATTGATGCGGCTGTTTAGCGCGCCACGAAGCCACTGACGGTCGTACTCGCGCCATTCTAACAGCCGCATGGAATGATCGTCCGCGAGCATGTGCGCCGCTCCATGTCCCGTCCGCTTCCCAGCGCCGCAGGGCAGCGACGACCGCCACCATGTCATCCGCCGCCAGCATCCCCAACCCTCGACACCGGACAGAACCTCGCGCTCAACCGATGCGTCGAATGGCCCGAAACACTGCACGAACGGCGATGGCGTCAGCATGTCTGCCTTCCCAGCTTCGCCGCCTGCTTCTGCAAAACCTGGATGCCCGCCATTTTTGTTATGAAGTCCGAGGCGTTAGTGCAGCGGGTCTTAGTAATCCGCGCATCTCCGATATCAGCCCGGCATAAGGATGCGAACTGGGCATCAATCAATCGCCATGTGTAATATGGCGGCCTGTCCTTGCGCCGCAGGAATGTTTTAGGACCATCCAGTGCAATCAGGCGTGATTTCTCATGCGCGGGGGTCGGCTTGGGCAGTGATGACCATTGAACGGACAAAGAGTTTGGCCATCCGGCATGATATATTCGACGCCGAATATCGGGATTGCCCGTTTAGGCAAGCGCATGGCTCCGAATGCCTGGAAGTTTTTCCGATAGCCCACCCCCGTCCCTTCTGGTCTAATCCGCGCGTGAATGCTTTTACTGGAGTTATGATTTGACGCTGGAAGCACAGGCGAGAGCGGCTCTGCGGCGTGGCGATCTGCCTGCCGCTGCTGCCGCCGCCAAGGCGCTTGCCCTTGCCAGCCCGGACGAGCCGGCGGGCTTTTTCCTCCTTGGCATGGCAGCGGCTGAGGCAGGCCAGATCGCCAAGGCGGTTCCGCTGATCGAGGCAGCCGTAGAACGGGGACCGGAAGCGGAACATCTGGCCCAGTTGGCGAGGCTCCTGATCCTGCTGCGGCGGGACGGGGAAGCCGCCAACGCCGCGCAGGCGGCCATGACATTGGCGCCTGGCGACGCGCTGACGCTCGACACTATCGGGTGCGTGCTGGCCCGGCTTGGGGACCATGAGGGGTCGCTCACACCGTTTGCGGCGGCGGTAAAGGCTCAGCCGGGCAATCTGGACTATCGCTATAATCTCGCGGCGGCCAGCGGCTTTACCGGCCGGGTGGATGATGCGCGCGCGCATTATGAAACGATCTTGGCCAAAGATCCCGGCGATGCGCGCGCCCATTATGCACTCGCCATTCTATCGCGTCAGACAGCGCAGGCCAATCATGTGGCTAGGCTGCAAAGCGCGCTGGCCAAGGCCAGCAAGCCGGACGATGCGCTGCGCATTCGGTATGCGCTGGCGAAGGAGCTGGAAGATATCGGGAATAGCGGGGATGCCTTTCAGCACCTTTCCGCCGCCAATGCCGCGCATAAGCGCGCGATCCAGTATGATTTCGGCCAGGATGCCGCGATATTCGATGCGGTCGAAGCGCTGTTTATCGATGGCGCGCATTCGCTTGCGGCCGGGCAAGGCAATGCGGATCTGGCCCCCATATTTGTGGTGGGCATGCCGCGTACCGGAACTACGCTGGTTGACCGAATCCTGTCTTCGCACCGGGATGTTGGATCGGCAGGCGAGCTTCAGGCCATGCCGCTCGCCGTCAAGCGGCTGACGGGCACGTCATCCCGCGTCGTAATCGATCCTGAAACCGTATTGGCGAGCGGCGGCATCAATCCCACCGAGATCGGTGACGCCTATATGGAACGGGCGGGCCATCACAGGCCCAGGGGCGTAGCGCGATTTACGGACAAGCTGCCCGCCAATTTTCTCTATATCGGCCATATTGCGCGCGCTCTGCCAAATGCCCGGATTGTTTGCCTGCGCCGCAATCCGATGGATACTGTCTGGAGCAACTACAAGAATCTGTTCGCCAGCCAGTCCGCCTATTACGCCTATTCCTATGACCTGATGGATACGGCGCGATATTATATGCGCTTCGACAGGCTGATGGCGATGTGGGAACGCCTCTACCCTGATCGGGTGCTGCAACTATCCTATGAGGCGCTGGTCGCCGACCAGGAGGGGCAGACACGCCGCCTGCTGGACCATTGCCGTCTGGAATGGGATGAAGCCTGCTTGTCATTCCATGAGAATAGAGCAGCAGTGGCTACGCCAAGCGCGGCACAGGTGCGCCGTCCAATCAATGCCGATGCCGTGGGGAAATGGCGATCCTATGCAGATGCCCTGGAACCGGCGAGGGCCTGGCTGGAGGCTCAGGGCATCAAGATCATATAGCCGGCGCTATCGCCGTCCAACGCCTGCAGCTTGTTGCGGACGGAAAACAGAACAGGGGTGCTCTCCATTTCTGGAGAGCGCCCCTGTCCCTTTACAGCAATCAATATTTGACGCGCGCTTCGATGCCGAAGGTGCGTGGGTTCGCAATTGCGTGCTTGTAATAGCGCAGAAGGACACCGTCATTGAGGCCGACGCGAGACCTGTCATTCTGGACGGAGACAACGGCGAATTTGTCGAAGATGTTGTTGGCAAACAGGCTGACGCTGTATTTATCACGCTCATAAGTCAGCGACGCCCGATGCATCACATAGCTGGGGAGCTTATCGCCATAGGCGCGATCCCAACCAAGTCGCGTTACGACATTGCCGCGGTACGTTGCCGTCCAGTTGGCGATAAGGCTGCCGTCCATGACAGGCATTGTATAGGTTGCGCCCAAACTGCCGCTGTTCTTAGCGGAGCCGGGCAGGCGATCACCCGAAAGTGCGGCTAGTGTGATGGGCGCGCTGGGATAGGAACCAGCCGGATCGTTGATCGGGATGATGCCAGGTACATCCTCGGTCAGCTTGGCGTCGGTATAGGAATAGGTGCCCTGGATCGAGAATCCGGGGAACGGCCTTACCTGGAACGAGGTTTCGAAACCTTCAGACTTAGCTCCACCGCCATTGACCGTAATGCCAGTAATTCCGTTCAAGGTAGCGGAGTCGACCTGAAGCCCCTGCCATTTGATCTGATATACGTTGAAGTTGAACGTCAGCTTCCTGTCGAAAAGCTGGGTGCGAACACCGACTTCGATATTTTTGGTGGTATCCGGGCCGAACTGGATTTCGTTGGGCAGGGCGCAGATGATCTGGGTGTTATTAACATTGTCGCCGTCAGGATCGTTGGGCAACGGATTGGGGCAAGGCGCTACGCTGTTCGGGCCGCCGATGCGATAGCCCTTGCTGTAGGTTGCATAGGCCATCAGGTTCTCGGAGAAATTGTACGAGCTGTTGAACTTCCACACCCATCCGCTTTTACCGGCCTCCCCGCCTCGCGCGGTCAGCTCATAGGGGCTGAGTGGGTCGCCCAGGATCGGCAGCGTCTGCGCGCCAGCGATATTCGACGTGTACTTGAAGTAGCGGGCACCGGCAGTAACCTGCCAATCCGGTGTGATCTTGAACGACCCTTCGCCAAAAAACGCCGTCTCAGTCACCTTCGACCGGATGTAGCTCACATATTCAAGATATTCGGGATTGGTGACGGGATCGGCCCAGGGATGGTTCGGAATATGCTCGGCATAGTCGCTGCCATAGCGGTTCTCGTTGTAGAAGCCGCCGAGCACCCAACTGAACGGCCCGCCATGCCTGGAGACGAGGCGGATTTCCTGGTTATATTGCTTACGCTTGGTGTGCGATTCATTCCAACTGGTGAAGGCCGGGAACAATTCATAATCATAGTCGAGATCGAGCAGCAGATCCGTATTGTCTCTCTGCGCGTCGGACTTGACTTCGGTATAGGCGGTCGTCGCCACCAGATCAGCGATATCAAATATGTTGGCGTTAACTTCCAGGCTGAGAAGGTGCGCCCGGCGATTTACCGGCTCGGCATAGCGGCTCGCATTCTCATATTTTCCAGTACCCAGAACGCCGACGCTGTTGGATTGGGAGCCGCCGGTTTTGGTCCGCTGGAATGCGTAAGTGATGTTGGCGGAGAAATCCTCGTCAATGTAGAACAACAGTTGGTTGCGTGTCGTGAAGGTTTTCTCGAAATTCAGATCCTTGCGGCCCGTCAGGTTTGCCGCATAGCCAGCGTCAGAAACGCCGTCCGGGCCGTCCGGTTGTGGCAGCGACACGCCCGGCGTCTGGATCAGCAGCGGATAGTCGATAAAGCCGGGATCGTAATAATAGCCCGTGGTCGACCGGAAAGCGATATAGTCCCGGACAATCGGGATATTGAGGACGGCATCGCCCTGATATCCGGGCTTGCTGCCGTGGCTCTTGCCATAAAAGCTGCCATGGACTTCGCCGGAGAAATTGCTGACGTCCGGACGATTTGGGATGTAGCGGATGGCGCCCGCCAGCGTGCCGAGACCATAGAGCGTGCCCTGCGGCCCAAGCAGCGTTTCCACCCGGTTGATGTCGAGCAGCTTGAAGTCGTAATAAAGCGGAACCTCACCCAGATACACGCCGAGAGAATCGTCGTAGTTCGCGCCAGTGGCGTCCACATCGGACGCACTCAGGCCACGCAGCACGATTGATCCGGTTGTACCAGGGCCAGTGTCGGAAATCGTCAGGCCAGGCGTGAAATCAGCCAGATCGCGCACATCCTGAATCCGCTGCCGCGCCAGTTCCTCCGCGCTGACCGCCGAAATGTTGATCGGCGTTTCCATGATCGTCGTGCTGCGGCGCGTGCCCGTGACGATAATATAATCGCCATCCGTTGCAGCGGCTTCCTGAGCCTCCTGCGCCATCACCGGCGTTGCGAGCGCGGCGCTCGTGAATATGGTTGCGGATAAAAGCCCTAGCCTGAGTTTCGCGCGATATGACATGTGTTTCCCCTTTTTTTGGTAAAGCTCTCCCGCGCCCTGACGCCTCTCCGCCAGAACTGGATTGGTCCTTTGATCGAGGACCCCTTTTGAATGCGTCAGCTCCGATTTCCGGATTATTTGCTGACGTAGTGCAGCCCGACTTTCAAAACCTGTCGAACTGGTAAATCCGGCACAATTCCCGCCATCCGCAGCTTATCAACTTGCCGCGACGGCTGAATTTTTCCGTCTCGCCTTGATCTTTTCGATCCATGACAACCATGGGAACATGAACTGCTCCCAGATTGAGAGCCTCCTGCGATCATCTTGCCCAACAAGAATGCCTTCACCCTCACGATAGGTGCCCAGAACGCGATCGATCAGGATCAGCGAATTGGCGTAATTGCAGCGCGTTTCCTCATAACCCACTGAATGATGCAGGCTGTGATGGCGGATTGTCGTGAAGAAGAAGGAATAGAATAGCGGCGGGTCGGATCGCACATTGGCATGCGCGAAAGTGGACACCACGCCCAGTACGTTGAACGCGCAGAACAGCGCAGACTGCTGAAAGTCGAAAAGCGCGACCACGCTTAGGCTGATCAGGAACAACTCCACCGGATTACCCACGGCGCCCTTCATCGCATTCAACTGCGTGATGTGATGATGCGGCGCATGAGTCAGCCAGAAGGGATGCCAGTTATGCATCAGCCTGTGCATCCAATATTGGCCGAATTCGATGAGAAAGATCACCAGCGCGACTTGCAACACGAAGGGCATGTGCGTGGCCCATTCAGTGGTGATGCCAAGAGATTTCTTGGCCGCCTTCAAAGGCTCCTCGGCGAGCGTGCTGGTGACCCAGGCAATGACCGTATAGCTCAAGATCACATAGAAAAGGTCTGTGGCAAATTCGCGCCTGTTCAAACGCCAGCCCGCATGCCGCTCAAACACCCATTCAAGCGAAAGCACGAAGGCCGTGGTCAGGCCGCCCGCTATAAGTATTGACCAATCATTCTTGATCCAGGCCTGAGGACCGTACATCCAGAATAATATGACAGCCGCAACCATTGCCGGGGGAATGAGGTTGACCAAGGTCCTCCCGATCCCACTCTGCCCCGCCCGCGCATCGTAAGCGCCGCCAGCGACGGATCGAAGGTCGCCCGAGAGAGCAGCATTATGAGCAGGAATCTGATCCACAAAAGATCTCCCCAATCAAGCCGGTGACCGGCCCAACATTTCGATCCTCTCTCTCTCGGTGATGTCGCTCTGAATGGCGATATGACACACGGTATTGATATTACTTATTGCGTCAAGAGTATTAATTATGAGGTTGCCCGCTACGCCTGCGTCTTTCGATAAACGCCAGAAAACGGCGCTTTTCATAAATGCGGTCGCGCGCAACCCGCGTAGATGAAAGTCACTTGGTCCAAAAATGCGCTTAACATCGTTGAATGAAAGCGGCTGGCATCCCGCTGATTCGTAAACCGCGTTCCTGGATGAAGAGGCGCGGCTATGGCTTCTCCTTCGGCGCAGCGCTCCACCAGGACAGGGTATGAACGTCATGCGCGCTGGTCCAGATGCCAGAGGGCGTATAGCGCAAGGCCCCGCTGCCCGCCGGCTTACCCGCGCGTACGAGTATCTCCATCGATTTCGGATCGATCGCCACGAAGGTCTGGTCTTCGGTAGTGCGAAGCCAAACCACTCCGCCCCCCGCGTCGATATCGCCATAGATCAGCGTCTTGCCGACCTTGACGCGACCGGACACGGCGGCGGCGGCCGGATCGATGCGCGCCAACGTACCGTCACCCTGTTCCTGCACCCAGACGGCGCCCTCGCCCGCAACAAGAAAGCCCGGTTGCTTGCCCAGCGCGATCGTGTGGGTCACTGCATTGACTTTAGGATCCACCCGCTGAAGCGATTGCGCCTTGCCGCTTGCCGCCCACAGCGCATCAAATCCGAAGGTCAGATAAGACGTGCCCGGCGCTACTTCGATGGAAGCGACCACCTTGTCAGTGGCCGGATCTATCCGGGATATCTTGCCGGTCGTCTCGCTGGGCGCCCATATCGAACCTGCGCCCGCAACGACGTTCAATTCGCCACTGGGGCCTAAGCCAACCGGGATAGTTGCGAGTATGCGCGCCGTCTTGGCATCGATCCGGTAAACCTCGCCGCCTTTGCAATTCGCCACCCAAAGCGAACCGAAAGCCATCGCCATCGCGCCGCAGGGCTTTGGCATGTCAACCGAGGCCTGCTTACCCTTGGTCGACCATTTTTCGACGCGGCCGTCATTTGTTGTCCACACGGAGTCGCCATCCACCGCCAGAAAATCGGCGAAGCCAGGCACGGTGAATTCCTGCTCACTCAGCGCTTTTGGATCCGGTGGGGCCGCAGCGCACAGCGCAACCAATGACAGCGTCAAACCAATGGGCTTTTTCATGCTCTCATTTCCCTCTGACAATGTGGCGCCTCACCCGTAACGATATGGATTCCTGTCGATCGTGGTCGTGCCCCGCGTCTGGTTGCAGAGGAAAACCGTGCCGGTGAAATAGATGCCGGGTTCAGTGATCTTCTGGGCATGGGCGAAGGCTTCACGCAATTGCTGCACGGTCATCTCCACAGGCGCCTCGTCAGGCTGCCAGGTCATGCCATAGGCGTAATCCTGGCCGTCCTTGCTGATCTCCACATGGCAGCCCATGACATGGGTCACCGGATGCGTATCGCAAAAGTCGATCAGCCGCTTCATGCTGTCGAACCAAGGCTGCCAGAAACTGATGTAGCAGCGTCCGCGGTAGAACATGTCGCCGGTGTAGAGAATCTGGGTGTAGCTGTCATAATAGGCGAACTCCGACACCACATGTCCGGGCGATCCCCAGATCAATATGTCGCGCCCGCCAAGGTCGAGCGTCACCCGCTCCTCCGGGAAATTGGTCATGCCCCAGAAGCCGACCATCTCCTCATGCGTCTGGCCCATATAGCGCGTGTTGGGACGATCAGCGAACTGGTTGACCGCCATATAGTGATCGCCATGCAAATGACTGTAGGCGACCAGCAACTCCAGTCTGGCGGGATCACGGCCATTGCGGGCGCACCATTCGTTGATGCACTGGTCCACTACGCCGCGAAGGTCCCACTCATTGCGCAATTGCGTGAACCCCTCGTCCAGCAGCAACACACGGTCGTTGCCGAAGTAGAGCGGGGCGAAGGGCGCCTCGTAACTATACGCCTTGTTCTGCCGCAGGATCGCGGTGTGCGGATTGTACCAGTGGACCTGGACCGGAGGATCGGTGTTGTCCATGCAGGACGACGACCCGCAAATCCATCTTTCCGGGAAGCCGCCCTTTGCGGGAAGGTCGCTCTTGAAATCAATGGGAGCCGGGCGGGCGGCGGCCGACGCCGCCTGGGCGATGCCGGTCATCATTGCGCCAGACAGCGGCACAGCGGCGGCAACGGCGTTGTAGGTCAGGAAAGTGCGGCGATCCATATAAGCTCTCCCGATCTTCAGAAATGGAATGGCGGCGTGATATTGGGTACGCCCTCTGGCCAGACCCGTGTGCGCTGATCCGGACTGACGCCGTTGAAAAGCGCGAAATCGGGACGGATGAGCATCATGTCCTTGCCCTGCACTTCACGGGCATATTGCAGCGCCTCATCAATCAGCGCGGGCTCCATCTCCAGCACGCGTTCATAGGGTTTGTAATTGACGAAGCGCCGGTAATATTTGCCCGGCACGAACATCATCTCGATATGGCCGCCCATGATCCATTTGACCGGCTGGCGCGTAGCAAAGCCCTTGAGCCGCTCCAGAGAGGCCACGAAATCGCCGTCATTGCTGATGTTGATCTTGCCGGGAAACAGAAGGTCGCCGGTAAACAGGAAATCGCAATAGGGATCGTAGAAGCTGACGCCATCCTTATGCGTGCCCGGCGTTGGGATCACCTCTATCACGCGATCGCCCAGATCGATCTTGCCGGTACCCGCAGGCCAACTGCTTCCCAGGCCGTAGAAGCGCTTCATCACTTCCAGCGGCTTGGGCACGATCGTCGTATCCGGCCGCCCCGCAAATTGCACCAGGCCCTGATTTTGCGCGATATCCTCGCCAGATGTCAGCGCAACAGTGAGCGGCACCTTGCTCCGCCCGCGCGCCTGCCCCCATCGCGTAATGATGGCGTCCACCGTCTCGCGCAACGGATAATGCTGCGCGTCCGCAGTGGCGCCGCTGTCGATCAGCAGGGCGCCCTTGTTGCCGAACAGTAGATAGGTGAAGGGCGCCTCCCAATGCGCGCAGACATTCTGCCGCAGGATGAAGCTGTCCTCATTATACTGCACGACCTGAACGCGCGGATCGCGGTTCGTAGCGGCGACGTTGGAGCCGAATATCCAACGGAACGCCAGATTGCCGGGCGCGGCGGCGTCGCATGCATAATCATGGACAACAGCCTTCTTGCGATGCAGCGGCACAGCGCTGTCCGTATTGCGGACGCCAACGGGATTATAGTCCAGGTCGGGATTGCCGTTGGGGTAGGTGCGCGCTGCCGCTGACTGCGAAGCGCCGGTTGAAGATGGTTTTTTTGTGGAACTCTGCGCCATCGAAATCCCCCGGATATGAACCGTCGAGCAGCTTTCGCCACAGCGCCTTCCGATGCATGCTCTCCCCGTCGACGCGTCTTGTGGATCGAAGCCCGTCCGATCAACGCTGCGGCCATAGTATTGATATTACCAAATGCCGCAATAGTAATAATGATGCATGGACAAAGGTTCGATTTGCGGCAATGCTGCAGTGCGAAAGGGGACGAATCATGCTCAACCGGATTCGCGGCGCGGGAAAAATCGCACTCATGGCGTGCGCACTCATGGCGGCGTCCTGCTCACCCTCATCGAACGCGCCACAGGAGCCGCGAACCGAGTTCAGCATCGGTTGGTCGATTTATGCAGGCTGGATGCCCTGGCCATACGCCCAGCAGGCCGGCATCGTGAAGAAATGGGCCGACAAATACGGCCTCAAGATCAACATCGTCCAGGTGAACGACTATGTGGAGTCGGTGAACCAATATACCGCCGGGAAGCTGGATGGCGTCACGGTTGCGAACATGGACGCGCTCACAATCCCCGCAGCGGGCGGCAAGGACACCAGCGCCATCATCGTCGGCGACTATTCAAACGGCAATGACGGGATCATGCTGAAAGGCGCGGACAAGCTGGCTGCAATCAAGGGCCGACAGGTTTATCTCGCGGAATTGTCGGTATCGCACTATCTGCTTGCGCGTGGCCTTGGGTCCATCGGCATGGCGTTGACCGACGTTAAAACGGTGAACACGTCGGACGCGGACATTGTCGCGGCCTTCGCCGCCCCGGAGGTGACCGCCGCCGTCGCCTGGAACCCCCAGCTTTCTGTGATGAGGGCGGCGCCGGGCGCGAAACAGGTATTCAGTTCTGCAGATATTCCCGGCGAGATCCTCGATCTGCTGGTCGTCGATACAGCTACGCTGAAAACCAACCCCAATCTCGGCAAGGCGTTGGCTGGCATCTGGTATGAAACGACCGCGCTGATGCAGCGGCAGGATGCGGAAGGAAAAGCGGCGCGGGCCGCCATGGCGAAGCTTGCAGGCACCAAGCCGGAGCTGTTCGACAATCAACTGTCCACCACCTATCTCTATGCCGATCCGAAGGCGGCCGTCGCGGCCACGTCAGCGCCCGCCCTCATCACCACCATGACCCGCGTACGGGATTTCAGCTATTCCAAAGGGCTGTTCGGTCAGGGCGCAAAATCCGCTGATGCGGTCGGCATGGCTTTTCCAGGCAACAAGACGCTGGGGGACGCCAGCCACATCACCCTGCGCTTCGACGCGAGCTATATGCAGATGGCCGCTGATGGTAAGCTCTGATCCGGCGGCCAATATCGTGGATATTTCGCCATGCGGTGGGTGAACCGACGCATCAGGCGGGGTAATCGCATCCTCCTCGGCGCGATCCCGATACTGTTGCTGGTGCTGCTGTACCTGGTAATTGCCGCCGGCCGGCATGCGGCCAATCCGAACGACAAGATTCTGCCTTTGCCCGGTGGCATGGCCGAAGGAATGTCGGCGCTGCTGTTCCAGCCCGACCAACTCTCCGGGCAACTCATCTTCTGGGCGGATACATTCGCCAGTCTGCAACGGCTCGGTATGGGGCTTGGCATATCCACCCTGTCGGCATTGCTGGTGGGTCTGCTTCTGGGCGTTTTGCCGCCTGTACGCGCCACATTCGGCCCGTTGGTAACGGGGATCGCCGTCATACCGCCCATCGCGCTGCTGCCGATATTGTTCATCGCCTTCGGCCTTGGCGAAACGGCGAAAGTGGCGTTGATCGTCATCGGCATAGCGCCGTTCATGATCCGGGACGTCGCGGCCCATATCGCCGCTTTGCCAAGGGAACAGATCGTCAAGGCGCAGACGCTGGGAGCCAGTAGCTGGCAACTGATGCTGCGCGTTGCGCTGCCACAGGCGATGCCGCGCCTTATTCAGGCTGTGCGTCTTTCGCTTGGCCCGGCCTGGGTCTTTCTGATCTCGGCCGAAGCGATCGCGTCCGACATAGGTCTTGGCTATCGCATCTTTCTTGTCCGCCGCTATCTCTCCATGGACATCATCCTGCCCTATGTCGCCTGGATCGCGTTGCTGGCGATCGCGATGGATATGCTCCTGACATGGGCCAGCCGCCGCCTGTTCTCATGGGCGCATGGAGAGGAGCATTGAGCGCGCTCCTCAGTCTCCGCGGCGTCTGGGTCGAATATGGCGACAAAGTCGTTCTTGAGCGCGTGAACCTTGACATCGCGGCAGGCTCCTTTGTCTCGATCATCGGACCGTCGGGCGCTGGAAAGAGCAGCCTGCTGCGCGTCATACTTGGGCAGGAAGTGCCTACGCGCGGGTCAATCCTGCTCGATGGCATCCCCCTTAAACCCGAATGCGGGCCGGATCGCGGCGTGGTGTTCCAGCGCTATTCAGTGTTTCCGCATTTGTCCGTGCTCCGCAACACGGTTTTCGGGCTGGAATGCGCGCAGGCGCCCTTTACCGCCCGGCTTTTCGGCGCGCGCCGCCGCGCCGCAATAGCCGAAGCGGAGGAGATGCTGACGGCTGTGGGACTGGGCGACAGCCTGCATCTTTATCCCGCGCAGATGTCGGGCGGCATGCAGCAGCGACTCGCGATTGCGCAGGCTCTCATCAAGCGGCCGCGCATCCTTTTGCTCGATGAGCCGTTCGGTGCGCTCGATCCGGGAATACGGGCGGACATGCACGCCCTCATTACCCGTTTATGGCGCGATTATTCGCTGACGATCATCATGGTCACGCATGACATTCGGGAGGCGTTCTCCCTGGGAACCCGCGTCCTCACTCTCGACAAGCGCCGCCGCGATCCGCATGCGCCGCATCGGTTCGGCGCCACGGCGGTCTATGATCTGCCGCTTGCAAAACAGGCTCCACCGATCAGCAATGACGACGAAAGTATTAAACTTGACGATGTTAGTAATAATTGAGAAGGCTGCAGCATGACTACCGAACCGACCAGCCTCGCTCGCCTCAGCATGAGTCTTCCAGCAGAGTTGTTCCGGCAACTCGACGTCATGGTCGAGGAGCGCGGTCTGCCCTCCCGGTCGCAACTGATCGCTGAGCTTATCCGCCACGCGCTGGCGGAACATGAGGCGCTGACCCGTCCCGAAGACACGCTCGCAGGCACTGTCACCATCGTTTACCGGGGGGACCGAGGCCGGGTCCGGCATCAATTGGCCCAGACCCAGGCCGAATATCTGAAGGAAGTCATTTCTTCCCAGCATGTTTTCCTGGAGGACGACCAGTCGCTCGAAGTTTTGCTGGTTCAGGGTCCGGCCATGCGATTGAAGGAACTGTGCGACGCGCTGCGCGGCATTCGCGGCGTGCATCAGCTTCAGCTTGTCACCACGACCGCGCTGCTGCCGCCGCTCCACAAGCAGGATGGTATCGAGAATAAGGATTCCAGCATCTCCAGCAAAACCCAGACCAGCAAGGGCGTCGCGGCATGACGGCGGTGCTCGCCGATCCCATGGCCGCGCGCGACCATGCGCGCGCCATGGCGGGAACGGTTGTCGAGGCGATGCCGATCGTGCCGCCTGTCGCCAACGATCTCGCCGCCGTGGTGTCGGCCGATGACCTGCTGTGGGAAGAGAAGATAGCGGCAGGCGGCTATGCGAGCCGCAGGCTTGCGCGCGGCTCCCGCCTTCGCTTGATAGATGTGCAGGGCGACGCCTGCGCATCGATACTGATCTACAATGCAGAGATGCCGAGCGAGCGGCTCAACGTCGCGGACACGGTAAAGATACAATGGAACGCCTATCTCGGCACGGGCAAGTTGCTCCTGTCCGACATGGGGCGTGTGCTCATGAGCATATTGGAAGATGGCGCCGGTACGCATGACGCCTTTTGCGGCGCATCCAACGCCGCGACGAACCACGCCAAATATGGCGAGGGCCGGAACAGCGGCGCCTTTCCCAACGCCCGTGATCGCCTGTTGCTCGGTTCCGCGAAGCATGGGCTGCAGCGGCGCGATGTCCATCCATGCGTGAATTTGTTCAAGGGCGCGCGGATCGAGGCTGACGGGACCATCACGCCGCTTATTGGCCCCTACGAGGCCGGACGCACAATGATCCTGCGCGCGGAAATGGACGTGATCGTCGTGATCGCCAATTGCCCGCACGTTCTGGACCCGCGTGACGAATGGACCGTCACGCCTCTCCGCGCATCGGCCTGGCGGGGCGCAATCACGCCCTCCGACGACCCTATTCGCGCTGCAACGCCGGAGGGCCTGCGCGCCTTCCTCAACGTCGAAGACTATTTCCGTCGCTAGAATGGAACAGGCCGAAATGACCCCTTCAACTATGTCCGGCGACCCGCATATCTCAGGCCTATCCGGCACTGTCGTCCATGATGAGATTGTGCCTGCCCGCGCGCCATGGCTGCATCATGTCGCGGCAGGCCAGACGCTGCGCATTGTCGATCTGGAGGGCAATCAGGCCGTTGATTTCCTCCTCTACTCCGCAGCCGACGACGCCGAGCGTTATAGCGCACAGGATACTGTCGCTGCGCAGGGCAATCTGTTCCTGCGCGCTGGCACCGTACTACGGTCGAACGAAGGCCGCGCGATGATGACGATCGCCGCAACCTCAGTAGAATATCATGACACAATCGGCGGGGCATGCTCCTGCGAGTCCAACACGCTGCGTTATGGTCACCACACCAAGTCTCAGCATGCCTGCGTCGAGAATTTCCTTGAGGCCAACCTGACCGAAGGCCGAGGCAAGCGGGACATCGTTTCCAATATCAACTTCTTCATGAATGTGCCCGTCGAGGCGGACGGCGCGCTCGGCATCGTCGATGGCATTTCCGCGCCTGGCCTAACGGTCGACCTGCGCGCTGAAATGGATGTCATCGTCGTGGTGTCCAACTGTCCTCAGATCAACAATCCCTGCAATGCCTTCAACCCCACGCCCGTACGGATGATCGTCACCGCATGAGCTTCGACACAGTCCTGGTTGCGAACCGGGGGGCAATCGCCACCCGGATCATCCGCACGTTGCGCCAGATGGGCCTGCGTTCTGTCGCCGTCTATTCGGAGGCGGATGCGGCATCGCTCCATGTTTCGCAGGCGGATGTGGCGGTTTGCATCGGGCCAGCGCCCGCGCCGGAAAGTTATCTCGACACCGCCGCGATCCTGAAGGCCGCGCAAGAAACTGGCGCGGGGGCGATCCATCCGGGCTATGGATTCCTGGCCGAGAATGCCGACTTCGCAGAAGCGTGCGCCGCCGCCGATATTGTCTTTATCGGCCCCACACCGGAAAATATCCGCACATTCGGTTTGAAGCACAGCGCCCGCGCACTGGCCGCTGAACATGGCGTGCCGCTCGCGCCAGGCACTGGCCTGTTGACCGGCGAGGAGGAAGCCGCGGAGGCAGCGGCGAAGATTGGCTACCCCGTCATCCTGAAGGCTACGGCTGGCGGCGGCGGCATCGGCATGCGCATCTGCAAGGATGAAGCTGCGGTGCGGCAGGGCTTTGCGGGCGTCGCGCGCCTTGGCGAGGGCAATTTTGGCGACGCCGGTGTATTCCTTGAATGCTATATCCGCCGCGCCCGCCACATAGAGGTGCAAATATTCGGCGACGGAGCCGGAAGGGTCATGCCTCTGGGTGAACGCGACTGTTCGCTGCAACGACGCAACCAGAAGGTCGTCGAGGAAGCCCCCGCGCCGCTGCTGCCTGACGTAATCCGCGCCGAACTTATCGCGGCCGCCGTCCGGCTTGGCGAAGCCGCCAAATACCGCTCCGCCGGCACAGTGGAATTTCTTTACGATGCCGAGCGGCAGCAATTCTTTTTCCTGGAAATGAACACCCGGCTTCAGGTCGAACATGGCGTCACCGAGGAGGTGATGGGTATCGATCTGGTCGAATGGATGATCCGGGGCGCGGCAAAGGATTTCGCGTTTCTGGACGCCAAACCACCCGTCCCGCGCGGCCATGCCGTACAGGTGCGGCTCTATGCCGAAGATCCCGCCCTTGATTACCGGCCAACCACGGGCACGCTGACCGCCGTCAGCTTTCCAGCGGACATTCGCGCAGAGACCTGGATCATGGCCGGTAGCGCCATCAGCGCCTGGTATGATCCAATGCTCGCAAAGCTGATCGTGCACGCGCCCACGCGCGAATCCGCAATATCGGCAATGCAGTCCGCATTGGACGAAAGCCGGATAGACGGCATAGAGACGAACCTGCGCTGGCTGCGCGATGTGGTGCGAACAGTGCCGTTCATCAGCGGAGAGGTCTCGACCCGCCTGCTCGATACAATCGCCTACCATCCGCGCAGCATTCGCGTGGTAAGCGGCGGCACAGCGACCACGGTCCAGGACTGGCCGGGCAGGCAGGGGCTGTGGGCCATTGGCGTTCCGCCATCCGGCCCGATGGACGATCAATCTTTCCGCATCGGGAACCGGCTGCTCGGCAATGCGGAAGGCACGGCAGGCTTGGAGGTCACGGTCAGCGGGCCGACGCTGTTCTTTAACGCCCCTGCGCGCCTGTGCCTCACCGGTGCCGATTTCGGCGCAAGGCTGGACGAGACGCCGGTCGAACGCGGCGTCGCCATTGATGTGGAGGCTGGGCAGACGCTCACGCTCGGCCGCGTCACCGGCGGCGGCATTCGCGGCTATATCCTGTTTGCCGGTGGTCTCGACATCGCGCCCTATCTCCATAGCCAGAGCACCTTCGAACTCGGCCAATTTGGCGGACATGCGGCGCGGCGGCTGCTTGCGGGCGATACATTGCACCTTGGCGGGGCGGAAGTGGTTGCGCCGCTTTCTCCCGTGCCCCTGCCGGACTTCGGAGAGGCATGGACGCTTCGCGTTCTTTATGGCCCCCACGGCGCGCCGGATTTCTTCACTGGGGACGACATAGACGTCATCCTCGCCGCGGACTGGCAGGTGCACTACAACAGCAACCGCACCGGCGTTCGTCTCGTCGGGCCAAAGCCGCAATGGGCGCGGACGGATGGCGGCGAAGCCGGTCTGCATCCCTCCAATATTCATGACAACCCCTATGCCATCGGTGCGGTCGACTTCACTGGCGACATGCCGATCATTCTCGGTCCTGATGGACCCTCGCTGGGCGGGTTCGTATGCCCATTCGTGGTGATCGCCGCGGATCGCTGGAAGATCGGGCAGCTCGCCCCCGGCGACCGTCTGCGCTTCGTTCCAGTGACTGCAGAGGATGCCGCGGCGGCGAGCAACGCTGCGCCGGATTTTGTTGCCGCAGACCTGACTCCGGCGCGCGAAATCGCCGCCCTGTCGCCCATCCTGGCCGACATCCCTGCGCAGGGATCGCGCCCGCGCACGGTCTACAGACAGCAGGGCGACCGCAATATCTTGGTCGAATATGGCCCAATCGTCCTCGACATAGAGCTTCGTATTCGCGTTCAGGCATTGATGACGGAGCTTGAACGGCTCGCCTTGCCGGGCGTCATCGATATCGTGCCCGGCATACGGTCGCTCCAGCTACACTTCGACGGCGATGTGCTGGACCAACGTGGCGCGCTTACGGCCTTGGTAGAGGCGGAGGAACGGCTAGGCGACCTTGAGGATTTCTCGGCCCCCTCCCGCATCGTCCACCTGCCGCTCAGTTGGCGCGACCCGGCGACGATTGAAACGATCGAAAAATATATGGGCGCGGTGCGGGACGATGCGCCCTGGTGCCCGGACAATATCGAGTTCATCCGCCGCATCAACGGCCTGCCCGACGCCGATGCTGTCGAGAATCTGATTTTCGACGCCAGCTATCTCGTCCTGGGATTGGGCGACGTCTATCTCGGCGCTCCGGTGGCGACGCCGGTCGATCCCCGGCACCGGCTGGTCACCACCAAATATAATCCCGCCCGCACATGGACCCCGCCCAATGTCGTGGGCATTGGCGGCGCATATATGTGTATCTACGGCATGGAGGGTCCAGGCGGCTATCAGCTATTCGGCCGCACTATTCAGGTCTGGAACACGCACCGGCAGACAGATGCCTTCGTCGATGGCAAACCATGGCTGCTGCGCTTCTTCGACCAGATACGCTTCTTCAAGGTGAGCGCAGAGGAACTGGTCGAATGGCGTCGCGACTTTCCCAATGGCCGCCGTTCCATCCAGGTTGAGGAATCAGAGTTCCGGCTGGCCGACTATCGCAAGCTTCTTGCGGATAATGCAGAATCGATCGCCAGTTTTGAGGCGCAGCGCCAGGCCGCTTTCGACGAAGAACGCGCCGAATGGCAGCGGTCGGGCGAATTTGATCGCGTTACTGATCTGACGGATAGCGCCGAGACCGGGGCTGCAGCGACCGCCATAGACGTGCCCGAAGGCGCAGACCTGATCGAGGCGCCGTTTGGCGGCAGCGTCTGGAAACTGCTCGTCGCGCCCGGCGACACGGTCAAGACCGGCGATGTCATCGCAGTGATTGAGGCGATGAAGATGGAATGCCCACTGGAAAGTCCCGGCAGTGGCACAATCGCCGCGCTATATATGCAGGAACGGCAGTCCCTGCAGCCGGGAACGCCGTTATTGGCCCTGAGGCGGCATTCATGACGGGCCTTGACCGCTGTGGCGTCGCCTCCATCGCCGCCGCCGTCAACAGCGGGCAAACAACCGCCCTTGCCGTGGCGGAAGAAACGCTGGCCCGGATCGCCGCCTATGACGCCATCCAGCCGCAGATCTGGATCAACCGCACCGCGCCAGACGCCCTGCGCGCTGCGGCCCGCGCAATAGATGCGCGGATCGCAGCCGGAGAGCGGCTGCCCCTTGCCGGCGTGCCCTATGCGGCGAAGGACAATATCGACGTCGCCGGTTTAGAGACAACAGCCGCCTGCCCCGCTTTCGCCTATCGCCCCGATGCATCCGCATCCGTCATCGACCGGCTGGAAGCGGCTGGCGCGATCTGCGTCGGCAAAACCAATCTTGACCAGTTCGCAACGGGATTGGTCGGCACGCGCAGCCCTTATGGCGTTCCCCGCAATGCCTATAATCTCGCCTATGTCAGCGGCGGCTCCAGTTCCGGTTCCGCTGTCTCCGTCGCCGCCGGGCTTGTCGGCTTTGCGCTGGGCACCGATACGGCGGGTTCCGGCCGGGTGCCCGCCGCCTTCAATCATCTGATCGGCTTCAAACCCAGCAAGGGCCGGTGGAGCACGCGCGGCCTGGTTCCCGCCTGCCGCACGCTCGATTGCATCACTGTATTCACAGACCGGATTTCGGACGCGCGGCTCATCGATGAGGTTATTGCGGGCTTCGATCCGGCCGATCCCTATTCCAAACCGCTGGCCGATCGCCCGCTCCAGCCCAAGCGCATCGGCGTCCCTCGCTACGACCAGCGCCTGTGGTTCGGGGATGGCGAGTCCGAATATCTTTACGATCGCGCACTCGACACTCTGGCCGCGACGGCGGAGATCGTCGAGATTGACATGGCGCCCCTGCAGGAGGCGGCGCGGCTCCTCTACAGTGGCCCTTGGGTTGCGGAACGCGCAGCCGCCATCGCCGATCTGCTGACCAATAATCCGGGCGCAATAGACGAAACGGTCCGCGAGGTGGTGGAACCGGGCGCGTCCATCAGCGCGGTTGACCTGTTCAACGGCATCTACCGCCTTGCTGAATTGAAACGCCATGCGGATGAACTCTGGGACGGAATCGACCTACTCGCATTCCCGACGACGGGCACGACATACCGCGTCATTGAATTGCAGGCGGCGCCGATCGCGCTGAACAGCAATCTGGGCGCCTATACCAATTTCGTGAATCTGCTCGACATGGCGGCGGTCGCCGTACCCGCCGGCGTGCGGTCCAACGGGACAGGTTTCGGAATCACGCTGATTGGTCCTGCCGACAGCGACCATGGCCTTCTTGCCGTGGCCGAGAGCTATTTCGCGGCGGCTGATCTGCCGCACCTGCCACCACTCGACATGGAGGGAAAAATGCAAAGCGTGAAACTGGCCGTCGTCGGCGCGCACCTTAAGGATATGCCGCTGCACTGGCAGCTTACGTCAAGGGACGCGACCTTTGTGGGCGCATTTGAAACCGCCCCCACCTATCGCCTTTATGCGATGGCGGACAGCGTTCCGCCCAAGCCCGCACTGATCCACAGCCAGGATGGAGCGCCCATTGCCGTCGAGGTTTACGAGCTTGATGTCGCCGCCTTCGGCAGCTTCGTCGCGGAAGTGCCCGCTCCATTGGCCATTGGAACGGTAACCTTGGGTGACGGCACCAGCGTCAAGGGTTTCGTGGCCGAACCACGCGCCATGACCGGCGCGGAGGACATCACGCATCTGGGCGGATGGCGCGCATTCATAGCGAGGGGTTGAAGGCTCCGGTCACCGGCGATCCTCACCGCGCCTTAAGCGTAAATCATGCCTTCAGCGAGAGGGTGGACGGAAAAATCGTGGCGGAAATGGCGCACCCTGTGCGCCAGGCTTCGCGGGGTCGCGCAGTTCGTTGCGTTCTCCCGCGTCGGCGCTGAGCGGAATCTGCATGCCGTTCGTATCCTCCAGCATGCGGAATAATTTCGCGCTCATCTTTTCCGCCAGATCTTCATGGCCGGGACGGGCCAGCAAATTGTCATTCTCATGCGGATCGACGGCAAGATCGTAAAGTTCGTCCACATCCCAGATGCCGTGGAAATGGATATATTTATACCGGTCCTCGCGTAGCGCGTGGACGGTCGGCGTCTGGGGAAAATTCCGCTCCCAATAATATTCATACATCAGCTCGCTGCGCCAAGGCGTATGCTCTCCCCGCGCCAGCGGCAGCATGTCCGCGCCCATCATGCCCTTTGGAGCATCAAGTCCGGCCGCCGCGAGCATGGTCGGCGCGACATCGATATTGGCAACCACCTGGTCCACCGTTCGCGCGCCAAACAGAGACGGACACCGCATAAGCATCGGCACGCGCATTGATTCCTCGTATGCGGCGCGCTTGTCTATCAGGCCATGTTCACCGAACATGAAACCGTTGTCGCCCATATACAGGATCAGCGTATCGTCGAGTTCACCGCGGCGCTCCAGCAACTCCATGATGCGCGCCAGGCCCTCATCGACCGACAGCAATGTCTCCATATAGCGCTTATAATATTCGCCGATGTCGAGTTGCCCATGATAGGGATAATCGACGCCATGCCAGCTATTGCGCTGGTTTTCGACCCACATCGGACGCCCAGGAACGCCCGGTTTCATATTCTCGGGATAGCGGAACGTCTCTTTCGCATAACGTCCGGCGTGCCGTTCGGCCGGAATGAACTCCGCATGCACAGCCTTATGCGCGAGATGCATCATCCAGGGGCGTTTGCCGGTCCGGCTACCGATCCAGTCGAGCGCATAGTCGGTCAGTTCATCGGTCAGATATCCCTTTTGCGGCACCTTCCGGCCATCGATGTTCAGACCGTCCTCACTGGGCAGATAAGTACCCTGCCCTTTGAAGCTGACCCAGCGATCAAAGCCCGGCTGGGGCCTGTCGGTCTCCATTCCCATATGCCACTTGCCGATAAACGCCGTCTCATATCCCGCATGCTGGAGATATTCGGGATAGTAGATCAGGCCCGGCGGGATCGGATGATTATTGTCTACTACCCGATGCTGGTGCGCGTAGAGTCCGGTGAAGATCGATGCCCGGCTTGGCGAGCACAGCGCCGTCGTGACAAACGCATTTTTGAAATGCACGCCCTCCCGCGCAAGCCGATCAAGCGTCGGCGTTTCGCCAAAGGACTGAGCCTTCATGAAGCCCATGGCATCATACCGGTGATCGTCGGTCAGAACGACCAGGATATTTTTCGGTTTTACGCCGGGCCGGCGCGGGAGGGTCAATTCCTTTTTGGCCGAAGCCGCCGAAGAAGCAGCGGCAGTCCAGCTATACAGACCGAAAGCGCCGGCGCCGCCCGCCAGTAAAATACCCCTTCGGTCGATATCTTTCGGCATCAATGTTTCCCGACATGGGCATAGGGATCGGTTTGCCCGGCCAGCCATGGATCCTTTGTCTCTGCCCGCACCGCGTGGAGGCGTTCGGCAAGCGCGGCCTTTATAGACGCATAGGCAGGATCGGCGGCGACATTGACCAGTTCGTCCGGGTCACGGGCCAGATCATATAATTCTTCTGCGTCTCGCTTCAGATAGGCCGCCTGCGTCCGCTTGCCGATCGGGATCGATGGATCGGCGCTGATCGCCTTCCACGATGGCGAACCGCCAACGTCTCCCGCGATCGGATAGTCCAGCGGACTGGCGAGATTGAGGATGTAGCTGTGCGTCCGGGTACGGATGGCGCGCATGGGATAATATTGGTTGATCTCATGAAAGTCGTGGCTGGCGAATATCGCGTCGCGCGAAGGGTCATCATGCTTGCCAAGCAGAGGAAGCAGGGAGCCGCCGGACAATTTATAGGCGCTGGGCGGCGCGACCCCCGCCCACTCCAGCACTGTCGGCGCGACATCGACCCAGCTTACCATCGCATCGTTGACCGAAGGCGCAGCGCCCGGCGCTCGCACGATCAGCGGCAGGTGCAGGCCGGGATCATAGAGATTGGTCTTGGCCCCCGGAAAAGGACGGCCATTGTCGCTGAGGAAGATCACCAGTGTATCATCCGCCCGGCCAGTGGCGGCGAGATCATCGAGGATCATGCCCACGCCGCTGTCGAGGCGGCTGAGCGCCTCATAATATTCGGCAAGGTCCGCGCGCACCGCTGGCAGGTCCGGTAGATGCGAGGGGATCGGAACCTTGCGGGGATCGTAGACGACAGGCTCCACATCCGGCCAGCGGCGGTCATTGCCATAGTCAACCGCCGCGCGATGCGGATCGCTATAGGCGACAGTTACGAAGAAAGGCCGGTCATCCGTCGAGCGGATGAAGCTGGAGGTAGCGATCGCCAGTTCCCGCACATCGCGGATGCCGGATCGCTCAGGCACCAGTTCCGCCTCATAAGGAAATGCGGAATCCGGCCCTACATGTTTCTTGCCGACAAGCGCGGTCGCATAGCCTGCGGCGCGCAGCAGGGACGGCAGTGTTTCGATACCCGGCAACAGCGACTGATTGTGCACGTCATGCTGCAGGCCGTACATGCCGTTCTGATGCGTGTAGAGGCCGGTATTGATCACCGCCCGGCTGGGGCTGCATGACGAAACCGCGGCATAAGCCTGCGTAAAGCGCGTACCCTCCCGCGCGAAGCGGTCGAGACGGGGCGTCCGGATCGGCACGCCATAACAGCCCAGATCAAGCCCCTGATCGTCGGAGATCAGAAGCAGGATATTGCGCTGCCTGCCCTTGGCCGCCTGGGCAAGGGCAGCCGGGGCGACGGACATTGCCGCCGCCCCCGCCATTCCCTTCAGGACATCCCTGCGGTCCATTGGGCGATCAGAAGCTGACCGCCGCGCTGAACCGGAACGACCGGCCGAGGATCGGACGCGCAAGGATTGCACCGGTGCCCTGCCCGCCGATGATGCGGGGGTTGCCTTCGGTCAGGCCCAGCTCGTCGGTCAGGTTGTTGCCAGTCACCGCCAGCTTCACCCGCTCATTGATGTCGACCGAGATGCCGGCATCGAGTTGATAGAAGTGCGGCAGGACCTGGTTGTTCTCCGGATCGGAGAAGCGGTCGCCGGTATATTGCAGCGTCGCGAAGATCGCCGGCTTCAGGCCGCCGATCTCGACTTCATAAGCCGGGGTGACGCGCCATGCCCATTTCGGCTGCCGCTGTACCTGATTGCCGGTATTGTCGATCGCGCCATTGCCGGTGAAGAAGTCGCGATAGCTGGCGTCCAGCCAGGTGCCCGCCGCAGCGATGCTGAACCCGGCGAAGGGACGGATCACGCCTTCCAGCTCAACGCCAGTCGCCTTCGCGCCGCCGTTCGAGCTGACCGGTACATTGTTGATCAGGGTCGTGGTCGCCAGGCCGTCGAACTTGTTGTGGAACACGGTCGCATAGAGGTTGGCGAACCGCGTCGACAGCTTCAGACCAGCTTCATAGGTATCGACCTTGGCGACTGCGGCGAGGCCAGTGCCATCGGCGATGTTGACGGCCGAAGCCTCACGCAGATTGTCGAACTGCGGGAAGCTGTTGCCACGGCTGTAGCGGGCGAACACGCCAATCTCACGGCTGAAGTCGTAATTGGCGCCGGCCGTCCAAGACCAGGCCGAGTCCTTGTAGTTGATGAACCGGTTTTCACCCAACCGCGTAACGCTGTTATCGTAAAGGGTGTTGGGGTCGCCATCCAGATTGACCGTGCCGCCATTGGCCGAGGTGCTGAGCGTCGCGTCAATGACGTGACGCTGCCAGCGCACGCCGCCGTCAATGCGGAGTTCCGGCGTGATCTGCAGCTCGTCGACCGCGTAGAACGCATAGTCGCTGCCCTGATAGAAGCCGCGCACCTGGAATGCCGGGCCGCTGGAGAAGCCGTTCAGCGTCGCCGTCTGCTGCGCGCCAGCGCCATTGGTCAGCGTCATGTTGAGCAGCCGGGCATTCGGCTCGGCAGCCAGCAGCACCTGATTGCCCAGCGCCCACACGTCACGCGAGCTGAAGCCAGTGTAGTAGAAACCGCCGGTCAGCTTGTTGTTGCCGGCAGTCCATTCCAGAGAGCTATCCGTCACGAAGGACGAAATCTTCTTGCGCACTTCCCAGATGCCCGCGCGCATCACCTGCGCATCCGCGCCGCCAGCAACTGCGGTGCCGCCATTCACATAGGAAAGCGATGCAAGGGTCGAACCCGCCCCGCCAAGCCGCGTCGCCATGGTCGCAGCGGAGGTCGGCGCTTCCACGGGGACAAGGCCGAGCGTATCGGCATTGCCGCCCAGATAGCTGGTGCGTTCGCGGAAGCGCAGGCCATCAACCAGTTCATAGTCGAAGGCGATGCCGGTGTTGATCACCTTGGCCCCGCGACCTTCGGAAAGGTTGAGCGTGCGGCCGACGACATTGGTCGTGATCTGCGTGTCAGGGCCGTTAAGCGTGCCGGTGCCATGATCGAAACCGGGATAGGCGCGGACCTTGCCATTGCTGTCCGACACGACCGGGATCGGCAACAGCCACTGGCCGCGATCGTTCAGATAGCGGGCGTAAACTTCCACCGAGCCGCGGCCATCAAAGTCATGATGGATATTTGCGGTGATCTGACCGCCCTTTTCGGCGCGATAGCGCGGATCGCGAATGCCGTTGCCCTGCGCATAATAGCCGCCGACCATGAAGCCGGTGCTGTCATCCAGCGGACCGGAAATCCAGGCATCGCCCCGGATCTCGTCGAAATCCGTGTAGGACAGCTTGGCAAAGCCCTTCAGCGTGGCGCCGCCGGTGCGGGGCACGACGTTCACGGTCAGGCCCGGCTGACCGGCCGAGAAAAGCGAACCGGTGCCGCCACGAACGGCCTCGACGCGCTCGACAGTCTCATCCAGGCGGATGAGCTGCGAGTTTTCAAGGAAGGACAGCGTTGGCGGCGCGAAGATCGGCGTGCCCGCCATCTGGAACGTCACGAACTGGGCGTCGCCGCCGGACGGATAGCCGCGCACGAAGATGTTCGCGCCATTCTGGCCGCCGGAGCTTTCCGCCATCACGCCCGGCACGGTGCGCAGAAGGTCTGCGGTGCTGTTGGGGGCGGCGCGCGTGATCGCATCGCTGCTCAGCGTGGTTACGGCGAAGGATGCATCCTGGCGGCGGGTGCCTGCGCCAGCGGTGCCGACGACGACGATTTCCTCAATCTCATCCGCAGCGGGCGCGCTGGTGTCAGCGGTCTGCGCGAATGCGGGAACGGCGATGAACAGTGCGCTGAATGCAGCGCCAGCCATCAAATGGCGATATGAAATTTTCTGCATGTTTAATCCCCTGCGCTTGGGAGCAGGCGCGGTCGATGCCTAGCCCATCTCCTGGTAAGGCGACGCCCTTTAGCCATTCTTCCGGGCCATTGGAACGCTCGGACCGGGCAAAGGAGGGATTCCGCACTAATATTTTGACAGCGTTGTCATAAAGTCACACTTAGGCGCTGTCGTTTTTCGCCACCATTTTCAGAAGGCCCATGAAAGCTCAATTCATCGCCATGATGCTGGGCGTCGCAGCCCTTCCGGCCGTCGCGCAGACCGTAGAGGTTCCGGCAATGACCCTGCCGCCATCGACCCTGCTGAGCGCGGAGGCGCGGCAGGTCATCGCGCGGCAACAGGGAATAAAGGCGCCCGATTTTGCGGGGGACATCATGGCCGCGCGCACATTTTGGGGACGGTATAATGATGACCGCCTTGCCGAGATGCGCGCGCATTTCAGCACTAGCGAACAGCATGCGTCGATCGGTGGCGTCCCGGTCGATATCGTCACGCCATCGAAGGGCATATCAGCGAAAAACGCCAATCGCGTGCTGATCAATGTGCATGGCGGGGCGTTTCAGTGGGGCGCGGGCAGCGGCGCTCTGGTCGAGGCGATCCCGATTGCGGCAACCATGGGTGTAAAGGTGGTGACGGTGGATTACCGCCTGGCGCCGGAGCATCGCTACCCCGCCGCCTCACAGGATGTCGCGGCAGTCTATGCCGCATTGCTGAAACACTACCGGCCCGAAAATATCGGCATTTATGGTTGCTCGGCGGGCGGCGTCATATCGGCGCAGACCGTCGCCTGGCTCCAGAAGGGGAAGCTGCCGCGGCCTGGCGCGCTGGGGACATTCTGCGGCACGGGAGCGCCCTATCAGGGCGACAGCGCCTATCTTTCCGATCCCCTCGTCAGCGGAAGGCCGATACACAGGGGACCGCTGACCGGAATATTGGCAAACCCCTATATGGACGGGGTCGCGGCGGACGATCCCCTCGCCTATCCTCTCAGTTCGGACAAGGTGATGGCGGCGTTTCCGCCCGTGCTGCAATTGGCGGGCAGCCGCGATTTTGCCGCCAGCATTCTGACGTGGCAGGACCGACGGCTGACGATGCTGGGCGTGACAAGCGAGTTGCATCTGTTCGACGGTCTTGGCCATTCCTTTTTCGTCTGGCCCGACATGCCGGAATCCATTGAGGCATATCAGCTTGTGTCGGGCTTCTTTGACCGGCATCTGGGCGTGAAGCCGCTAAAGAGCCATTGAGAGGGTTCCTATGAAAGTGCAGCATATCATGAAGATATCATCGCTATGGCGTGGAGCCTTGCTGTCCGCGACCCTGTTGCTTGCACAGCCTTCGGCGGCCCAGCGCACACCCGTAGATATGTATGGCGACCTGTTCCGCACAGTGCAGACGGAGCGCATATTCCCCGATGGCAAAACTTTCGTCGATGCAGTGCCGAAGCGCGCGCCAGAGGCGATCATGGAGGATTATCGCCGCACCACTCCGCACGGAGAAGCATTGCGCGCCTTCATACTCGCCAATTTCGCTGTGCCAGGCATCAATGATCGCGATGCAGCGTCGCTGCGCCGCCATATCCAGACGCTATGGCCGACGCTTGTGCGGCAACCGGAAGCTGTCAAACCGGGCAGTTCCACCCTGCCCATGGATGCGCCCTATGTGGTGCCCGGCGGCCGCTTCCGCGAAATTTATTATTGGGACAGCTATTTCACGATGCTGGGGCTGGCGGTCGATGGGCAGCAACCGCTGATTGAATCCATGCTGGCGGATTTTACGGCCACCATCGAGCGATACGGCCATATCCCCAATGGCATGCGGAGCTATTATCTTGGCCGGTCGCAACCGCCCTTCTTTGCGTTGATGCTCGACCTCTCAAAAGATAGCGACGCTGCGCTGGCGGCGCGGCGGCTGGCGGCGTTGCGCAGTGAACATGCCTATTGGATGAAGGGAGCGAATTGCCTGGACGCCAGCGGCGCCTGCGCGCGGGTTGTGCGCATGCCGAATGGCGCGCTGCTCAACCGGTACTGGGACGACATCCCCCAGGCGCGCGATGAATCCTATGCGGAGGATGTCGCCACCGCCGCTGAGGATCAGTCCCGGCCCGCCGAGGTCCTGTACCGCCATCTGCGCGCCGGCGCCGAAAGCGGGTGGGACTTCAGCAGCCGATGGCTGGACGACCCCAAGCGCCTGTCCACCATTCGGACCACAGACATCGTGCCTGTCGATCTCAACAGCCTTATGCTGATCATGGAGGACTCCATCGTCCGCCGCTGCGCAGAGGTGAAGGACAGCGCCTGCGTCACCGAATTTACGCGCCTGGCGACGCAACGGCGCGACGCGCTCAACCGCTATTTCTGGGTCGCGCGCGAGGGGCGTTATGCCGACTGGGACAGGATCGCCAAAAAACCGACCCCGCGCCTTTCGGCGGCGACGCTCTATCCGCTGTTCGCGGGCGCCGCCTCCGCGAAGCAGGCGCAGGCTGTCGGCGAGACTGTGAGGCGTGACCTGCTCGCTGTCGGCGGCCTGCGGACGACGACTTTGCGGACCGGACAGCAGTGGGACACGCCCAATGGCTGGGCGCCGCTGCAATGGATCGCGATTGCTGGACTGGAGCGGTCCGGCCAGCCCGCACTCGCGCGCGACATCGCCCAGCGCTGGTTAGGCACGGTCACCGCAGCCTATGTCGAGACGGGCAAAATGCTGGAAAAATATGATGTCGAGGAACGCAAGCCCGGCGGCGGCGGCGAATATCCGACACAGGACGGCTTTGGATGGACCAACGGCGTCGCCAGCGCGATCATGGCGAAATATCCCGGCCTGTGAGCCAAGGGTCGGAGGATCCTCAGCGATCCTCTGACCGGTTGCCTAGCCGCTCACCCAGCCCGCAACCCCAGCCAGCGCGCCGGTCCCTGCGCACGCCGCAGCAACAGCCGCTCGAAAGCGATCACCACCGCCAGGCTGACCCCGAACAGCGGCGCCAGAAAGGCCAGCGCCACCACCAGTCCGACCAGCAGCCAGCTATGCCGGATCATTCCCTGCGGCGATGGCGCGCCCAGCGCCCCGCCCGGCCGCCTGCGCCACCACATGACAATCGCGGACAGGGCAAGCAGGATAAGGCCGAGCACCGTTACAAGCCCGATCGCCTGATTCACCCATCCGAACAACGCGCCCTCATGCGCGGCAACGCCTATGCCGATCACGCGGTCGATAAAGGGCCGCTGGCCGAAATCCTCCCGGCTCATGATCTCGCCCGTGTTCCCATCCATGCCGATGGTGGTGCGCAACGGCCGGTTGGCGGCATTGGATTTCACCAGCCACATAGTGTCCGGCCCGGCCGGCGGCGAAATCTCGACCGGTCCCGCAAGGCCTAGCGCCTGCGCGCGCGGCACGATCAGATCAAGCGCGCCCAGAGGACCGGCGGCATGCGCCATAACCATTCCGCCATGTTCCGCATGTTCGCCCATCATCATGCGCGCGCCCCTATCGAGTGCCGCCCGGTCGCGCGCATCGGCCGCGCTGCCCGCCGACCAATCCTGTTTCTCCGAATAGCTGGCGGCCATGCCGCGCACAGCCTTGAGATAGTTGCCCCAATTATTGGCCCAGGGCAGCCCGGTCAGGATCAGGAATATCGCCAGCAGGGAAATCCATATGCCCGTCACTGCATGCAGGTCCCGCCAGAATGCGGCCTTGCCCCGGCGGAGCCTGGGATAGACAGTCCCCGCCAGTCCCGCGCCGGAACGCGGCCACCAGAGAAACAGTCCGGTCAGCAGCATGATAATCGCCCAGCTCGCCGCCAGCTCGACAATCAGCGAACCCGCGGCGCCCGCCATCAACTCCCCATGCAGGCGAAAGACCAACCGCATCAACCGGTCCTCCTCACCCACGCTGTTCAGGATGGCCAGCGTCTGCGGATGGATGTAGACGCGCGTCTCCTCCGCCCCTTTTCCAACCACGATCTGCGTCGCCTGATCGATCCTGTCGGAAAGCACGAAGCGATGCAGCACCGAACCCGGCACCGCCGCCATGGCCGCGCCCGCCTGCGCCGAAGGACTGGCGAGCGGGCCGGTATATTGCAGCCCCGCATAGGGCCGGTCGATCATCGCCTCTATCTGCGGCTTGAACAGATACAGCCCGCCGGTCGCCGACAGCCACAGGATGAAGGGCACGCAAAACAGCCCGGCATAGAAATGCCAGCGCCAGACGGTGCGGTAGAGATTCTCCTCCCTCACAGCGTCCACCCCGCTTCGATCAGGAAGCTGCGCTGCGGATAGGGATGGAACACCCAGGCTTTGTCATTGGTGATGTTGTTCACCCCGGCCGAAACACGCATTCCGTTTCCGAACCGCTGGGTCAGCTTAGCATCCAGCGCGAACAGTTCCGACGTATAGCCATAGGTGTCGCCACGCTGCAGACCGTCCAGATCCGTGTTGGGCCGCGAGGCATAGCGGAAGCCCAGCGAGGATTGCAGGGTGGGCGTCACTGCATAGCGGATGCTGCCGTTCAGCCGCCAGCGCGGGATGCGCGGGAATTGCACCCCTTCCGATAGAGGATCGGCTCTGTTGCGCACCGTTTCCGCATCGATCCATGCCGCGTTCGCCTCCATGTCCAGCCCCTCGACCGGCCAGTTGCGGCTCTCCATGATCAGCTCCACGCCATATTGCCGGGTCAGGTCGATATTCTTGAAACTGGATGTCGACACGCCATTCTGGTTGAAGCCGATATAGCTGAAGATTGCGTCGCGCACCCGCTGGAAGAAGATGCTGCCGGTCAGCGTCACAGGTCCCATATGATGGCGCAGCAGCAGGTTGGCGTCCCGGCTTTTCTCCGCCTTCAAATTCGGGTCGAAGCTATTCTGGTTGAAGCTGCCGTCGCCATTGAGCGACCCCTGGAACAGTTCGCCCACGGTCGGGAAGCGCGTGGCCGTGGCCAGGCTAAGCTCCGCCGACCAGTCGGGCGAAAGCATCGTGCGCAACGCCAGTTTCGGGCTGATCGCGCTGTCCTTCCGGCTGGCATAACGCTGCGTCACCGCCTGCCCCGCCTGCGCTCCGGCTGAGGCAAGAGCCGTCAGCCCGCCGCCAAAGGCGCGCCAGCTTTCCGCCCGCAACCCGGCGGTCAAGGTCATCGCGTCGCCGATCGCAATCTCATCCTCGATGAAGGCCCCCAGCAGCCGTGTCCGCCCGAACGTCCGGTTGCGGAAGGTCCGCCCCGTCGCGTCCCGCCAGTTGGCCGTGCCGTAAACGCTGCGGTCCGTGTCGTAACGATTCCCGGACAAGCCCCAGGCGATGCTGTGCGCGCCGAAGGTGCGGCTGGCCTGAAATTCGCCGGTATACCAGCCGGTCGGTCCCTGCGACGTGATCTGCCCCGCGCCATTGTTCCGGCCATTGGCGAAACCGCTGGACTGCAGCGCATCCTGCCGGTCGAACCGCAGGGTCGACAGCGTGGTGCGCGTGTCGAAGCCCAGCAGCGGCGCGTCCAGCTTCACGCCCGCCAGCCATTCATCCTTGCGGGCGATCCCCCAATTGAAGGTAGAGGCGGCGTTGAGGCTATAGGTATGTCCGCCGAAGCTGACGAGACCGCCGCCATAATAGGGCTGCCCATTGGCGTCGCGCAGATAGCTTTGCGGGTCGAGCGTCTTTTCCTCATTCCACCAATAGGTGAAGAAGGCCTCGGCATGGACATCGCCCTGATCGAAGCGAAGCTGGCCGCGCAACTGATCCTGCCGGGTATCGACCGAGGAATAGTCGCCGACGATGGGCGCGCGGATCGCTGTACCCGTCACCGGGACCAGCCCGTTGTCCACGACCGCGCCAGTGACCGGCATTCCGGCAGAGGGATTGCCATAGTTCGCAGCGCTATAACCGAACTGATAGAATTGCTGCGGATGCCCCCGGTTGATCAGCCGCCGGCCCGACACGCGCAGGGACAAGGGACCGTCCTTCTGCTTCAGCGCGAAACCCGCCTCGCCGGACCAGCCCCAATAGTCGTCATGCGTGCCATATTGGTCATAGGGCTGCACGAAACCCTGCACATGCACGAACACCTCCGTCCGTTCCGGGGCGCGGGTCGTGATGTTGACGATCCCGCCCATCGCATTGCCGGAATAGCGCGCCGAATAGGGACCGTAGACGATATCGAACTGCTTCACTTCGCCGGGAGAAATCACACCCCAGGCAGGTGGAAAGGCGAAGCTGTTGCCGAGGAAATTCGAGACGACAAAACCGTCCACCATCACCAGCGCGCGCGCCGACTGCGTGGAGTGGGTGCCGCGAAATCCGGGCACGCCATTATTGTCTCCGACATAGCGGCTGCGTACGAAGAAATCGGGCGCATATTTCATTAAATCCTCGACATTGAAGGCGTTAACGCCTGCAAACTGCTCCTCGCCCAGACTGACAGAGAGGCCGCGCGGTTCAATTGTCATGGGCGCATTGCTCTGACCGACGACGATGATGTCGGGTCTGTCAGCGGCATCCTCCCCGGCATGAAGGGGCGGTGAAAGTCCTGCAAATGCGATGAGGAACGCGACGGTGTAAGCATGTCGTGGAATGGGCATAAAAAGAACCTTCGAAAAAGCGTCAGACGTCCGGGCGCGGCGCACCCGGACGGAAAGGCGGTTCGAAGATCTGTGGTAGGAGAACCGCCGCGTCAGGCGGCGGCGGGCGGCCCGGACGATGGCGGCGGCGGCGCGGCCAGCCGCGCGATCCACCCGGTGCGCAGCGCAAAGGCGACCGGGCCATTCGGAAGCTGCCAGGCGGGCAGCGTGACGCCCAGCACGGCGTCGGCAAGCAGGGGGGCGGCGCCACCGGCAAAGGGGCAATGTTCGCCCGCCATGCTCTTGGGTTCGGGCTTGGCGGGGGCCTGGCCGTGATCGACGATGACATTGACCGCGCCCTGCCCGGTACACAGCGTCACCACGACGCCATGCGCGGTGGCGACGGGCATGAAGCCGCTCGGCATGACCACGCGCATTGCGAGCACGAGCAAAGCCAGCGCCGCGAACAGCGCCCGTGCCTTATCCGAATGCCTTATCGCCCCCAGCATGGGATGCGCCTTAATGCGCCGCGGGAGCGATGTCACTAGGACGAACGGTCATAGCCCAGCGGCCGTACCGGCGCGCCCATCCGCGCGCACTGTTGGAAAGCGGGCATAGCTGTAGGACATGCTGTTGGATTCTTCAGGAAAAGCGCGCATTTCTGCGGCTTTCCTATGGCGCCAACCCGTCCGCGCGGCCGACGGACTCAGGCGTCGAGCGATGCCGTCATCTTGAATATGCCCTGCGCGTTCGCGCTGTCGAACTTCAGGTCCAGCTTTCCGCTCTCCGGATCCTTTGCGCGATCGATGAACTCATAGAAGGAGCCGGGCACCTTCAAGGTCAGCACCTCGCCAGCCTCACCCGTGAAATCGCGCTCAACCCAGTCGGCGCGATAGGCGGTCTGACGCACCCGGCCACTGCCCGACACCTCCACCTTGTCCTTCATCGCCCGGCCCAGCGCCCGCTGCGCGTCGGCGACGCTGTCGACATTCTCCACCCGGTCAGTGCCGTGATTGAAGGCATTGCCCTCTGTCGCGATCCACGCCGCCTCCGCGCTCTGGCCCTTCAGCACTTCATAATCGGCAAGCGAAGGCAAGGCATGGTGCCGGTCAAAGGCCCCGACAATGGAAGGCATCGCCGCCATGGCGACGTCGAGCGACGCCTTTCCGTCCCTGGCGAATACCGCCAGCGCCTCACGCGCCGCGGCGTCCAGAGGATCGGCAGTCGTGCCGAACACCCTGCCCGCCGCATCCGCAAATGCGCCGTCGAACCGGTCGACATGCAGTTCGCTGATGAAGAATTGGGCGATCTCGTCAGGCGCATCCTGATGACAATAAGCAAAGCCCGTCATCCTGAGCCGTTCAAGCGGATAAGCGTCGGCCACCACATAACCCAGCGGTTCCAGGATGCGCGAGAAGGCCGCGACGCCCGCCGGGATTGCGCCGGTGGGCGCGCCGCCGGGCAAGGCGATGGTGCGGAGCGCGCCATGGTCCAGCATGATCTTGCGCCCCGCCGCCCGGCAGTCCGCCGCATAGGCCTCGCCCGTCGGCACCCGCTGCAGCAGCCCCCAGTGAAGCGCTACGGTCATCGCCACCGCGAACTCGGCGCGGGTGACGCTATCGGATCCACTGTCCGCCACGCCAGCCGGAATGACGATATCGTCGATCGCCGCAGCCGTATCCTCGCCCAGCGTGGCGTTCAGCAGCGCAGCTAGTTTTACAGATGTCATATTCATGCCCTCTATATAGCGAAGGCCCGTCCGCGCCGCTAGGCGTGACCTGCGGGACGCGCTATCACCGGATCCATGACGGCCCGAACCCAGCCCGCCCCCGCTATTTCAATTGCCGAAGCGCTCTCTTTCGCCCGGCGCACCCTGCCCGCAAACCCTGCGGTCGCTCTGGCGCAATTGCGGGAAATCATCGCCGTGCAGCCGGAGACCGCCGAAGCGCACCGCCTGGCCGCGCTCGCCCTGCGAAAGCTGGGCCGCACGGAGGAAGGCGAAGCCGCCGATCTGGAGGCGGTGCGCCAGTCGATCCACGATCATGAACTCATTGAGGCGGCGAGCGCGCTCTTTCAGAATGAACTGCACGTCGCCGAACCCATATTGAAAGGGCGGTTGCGCGAACAGCCCACTGATGTCGCCGCCATCCGCATGCTGGCGGAACTCGCCGCCCGCATCGGCCGGTTGACGGACAGCGAAAACCTGCTGCGCCGCGCCGTCGAACTTGCGCCCGGCTTCGGCGCGGCGCGGGCGAACCTCGCCACTGTCCTCTACAAGCAGAACCGGTTCGGGGACGCGATCGAGCAGCTCAATCTGGTGCTGGCCGACGAACCGGACGATCCCTCCAGCAGCAATCTGAAAGCGGCGGCTCTGGGCCGGATCGGCGGCTATGAGGAGGCAGTCCAACTCTATGAAGAACTGACCCGCCGTTTCCCCGACCATGCCAAGCTCCATATGAGCCATGGCCATATCCTCAAGACCGTCGGACGGCAGGAGGACAGCATCGCCGCGTACCGCGCCGCACTGGCGGCCGAGCCGGCGCTGGGCGAAGTGTGGTGGAGCCTGGCCAATCTGAAAACCGTCCGGTTTACCGGGATGGATGTGGATGCGATGCAGGCGGCGCTGGACAGCAGCGCGGCATCGGCGGAGGATCGCTACCACCTCCATTTCGCGCTTGGAAAGGCGATGGAGGACACCGGGCAATGGGAGCCATCCTTCCGCCATTATGCGGAGGGCAATCGCCTGCGGAAAGCGGAACTGGACTATGACATGGCCGACATGTCCGGACTGGTCGACGCCATCATCGCCCGCTTCATCCCCGATTTTCTCGCCGCCCGCGCCGGGCAGGGCCACGCCGCCCGCGACCCCATCTTCATCCTGGGCATGCCGCGCGCCGGATCGACCCTGATCGAACAAATCCTCGCTTCCCACCCGCAGGTGGAGGGGACGATGGAACTGCCCGACATTCCCGCCATGGCCCTGCGCGAAGGGCGGGACAGCGGCGGCGGGCCGCGCGGATGGGTGGACGCCATTGCGGACATGACGAGCGAAAGGCTGGCCGAGCTTGGCGCGGAATATCTCGACCACACGCGCATCCAGCGCAAGACTGACAGGCCGCTGTTCATCGACAAGCTGCCGAACAATTGGACCTATCTCGGCTTCATCCACCTGATCCTGCCCAATGCGACGATCATCGATGCGCGGCGCGACCCGATGGACTGCTGCTTTTCCAACTTCCGCCAGCATTTCGCCCGCGGGCAGGCTTTCAGCTATGATCTGGCCGATATGGGCGGATATTATGCCGATTATGTCCGGTTGATGCGGCATTTCGATACGGTGCTGCCCGGCCGCGTCCACCGCGTGATCCATGAGCGGCTGGTGGACGACCCGGAAGGCGAAGTGCGCCGCCTGCTCGACCATATCGGTCTGCCCTTCGACCCCGCCTGCCTGCGTTTCCACGAGAATGACCGCGCCGTGCGGACAGCCAGCAGCGAACAGGTTCGCCGCCCGATCAACCGGGACGGCATGGATCGCTGGCGGCACTATGACGCATGGCTGGGGCCATTGCGCGATGCGCTGGGCGATGTCGCGAAAACCTGGCCAGAATGAACCGATCACGCTGATCCGTCGCCGCAATCGTGTCAAACCTGCAACAGCGGGGCAAATTCGTCTGCCCCTGTCATACGATCGTAAAAAACTGGCTTGCTCTGCGCCGCAAAAAGTGGGGAATTCCCGCAAGAGAACAAAGCAGGCAAAAGGGGCCGTCCATGCAGTTCACTTCCCTCCAGCGCGCAGGCAAGACCGGCGCTGCGATCCTCCTTGCATCCACCATGCTGACACTGTCCGGCGCAGCCTTCGCCCAGGAAGCGGCGGCTGCGGCGGAGGATGGCGATGCGATCATCGTCACCGCGACGAAGCGGTCCGAGAATCTGCAGGACGTGCCCATCGCCATCACCGCCTTCGGCACGGCGAAGCTGGAACAGATGCAGGTGCAGAAGTTCGAGGATTATGCCCGCTACCTGCCCAGCGTCTCCTACCAGACCAGCGGCCCCGGATCGGCCAAAGTCTATTTCCGCGGCGTCGCCAGCGGCGAAAACGCCAACCACTCCGCGTCGCAACCCTCGGTCGGCATCTATCTGGACGAGCAGCCGATCACCACGATCCAGGGCGCGCTGGACGTCCATGTCTATGACATCGCGCGCGTCGAGGCATTGGCCGGACCGCAGGGCACGCTGTACGGCGCATCGAGCGAGGCGGGCACGATCCGCATCATCACCAACAAGCCGGACACCAGCAAGTTCGAGATGGGCGCCGATTTCGAGGTCAATTCCGTATCCAAGGGCGGTGAAGGCTATACGGCGGAAGGCTTCATCAACATACCCTTCAATGACCGCATGGCCCTGCGCGCGGTCGGCTGGTACAAAAAGGACGCCGGCTATATCGACAATATCGCGGGCAGCCTGACCTTCCCCTCATCCGGCGTCACGCTCGACAATGCGCCCTATGTCGAGAAGGACTATAATGACGTCGAGACCTATGGCGGACGCGCCGCGCTAAAGATCGACCTTGACGACAACTGGACCGTCACGCCGCAGATCATGGGTCAGAAGCAGAAATCGAACGGCAGCTTCGCGGTCGAAAGCGGCCTTGGCGACCTGCAGACGATGCAGTTCAACCCGGAGGGCGCGAGGGACAACTGGTATCAGGCGGCCCTGACCATCGAGGGCAAGATCGGCAGCTTCGATGTCACCTATGCCGGCTCCTATCTGAAGCGCAAGGTCACGACGAACAGCGACTATGCCGACTATTCCTATTTCTATGACGCACTGTTCGGGTCTGGCGCCTATCTCTACGACAATGCCGGCAACGTCATCAGCCCGAACCAGTATATCCGGGGCATAGACCGCTTCACCAAGCAGAGCCACGAACTGCGCTTCACGTCCCCGTCCGATGGCGTCGTCCGTTTCGTTGGCGGCGCTTTCTACCAGCGGCAGGCGCATAATATCGAGCAGCATTATATCATCGACAATCTGTCCGATGCTCAGCAGGTGCCCGGCACGATCGACAATATCTGGCTGACCAAGCAGCTCCGCGTGGACCGCGACTATGCGGCCTTCGGCGAGCTGACCGCCGATGTAACCGAGAAGTTGAGCGTCACCATGGGCGCGCGCGTTTATAAATATGACAACAGCCTGGTCGGCTTCTTCGGCTATAATAATCCCGGTTTCAGCGGCAATCCGGTCTATGCCTGCCAAAGTCCGGCGGTCGTAAGAGGCTCGCCCTGCACCAATCTGGACAAGAGCACCAAGGATGTCGGCTGGCTTCACAAGCTCAACGTCACGTACAAGTTCACCGATGATGCGCTGATCTACGGCACAGCCTCGCGCGGCTATCGTCCGGGCGGCATCAACCGGCGTGGGGACCTGCCGCCTTATGACGCCGACTTCATCGAGAATTACGAGATCGGGTGGAAAACGAGCTGGGCCGACAACCGCATCCGCTTCAACGGCGCGGTCTATCAGCTCAACTGGACCGACCTGCAGATTTCCGTGCTTGGCGCCAACGGCCTGACGCAGATCGAGAATGCCGGGCGCGCCCGCATCCGCGGCGTGGAGGCGGAATTGTGGACCCGGCCGTTCGGCGGCCTGACCCTGTCCGGCAGCGCATCCTATAATGACGCGAAACTGACCAAGGATTATTGCGAATCCGACTGTTCGCCTGGGGATGCGATCCTTGCGCCCAAAGGCACGCGCCTTCCCGTCACCGCAAAGCTGAAAGCGAATGCCGTCGCCCGTTACGAATTCCCGGTCGGGGATTCCAACGTCCATCTGCAGGCGGCGATGGTCTATGAAGGCAAGCGGACCTCGGACCTGCGCACTATCGAAAAAGCGATCAGGGGAGATTTACCTGGTTACGCCACGATGGACCTCAACGCCGGTTTCACCATGGGCATCTGGTCGGCGGAAATCTTCGCCAACAACCTGTTCGACAAACGCGCCTATTCGACGGTTGGCGTCCAATGTCTGGAAACGACCTGCGGCGACCCCGACGGCGTGACCGCCATCGGACCGAAAATATATCGCACGCCCATCCAGCCGCGCACCATCGGCGCCAAGGTGGGCTTCAAATTCTGACCGGGATGCGCCCCTCCGTCATCAGCGGAGGGGCTGCCTCCTCCGCCGGTGACGGCAGCTTGCATTCAGCCGCAATTTGGGGCCTGATGCAGCGATGACATCCACGCGCCCGCTGGGCCTCCTCGCCTGCATCGCGCTGGTCATGGGCAACATGATCGGATCGGGCGTGTTCCTGCTTCCGGCCGCGCTCGCGCCCTTTGGATGGAACGCCGTTGCCGGATGGGTGCTGACCATCGGCGGCGCATTATCGCTGGCCTGGGTGCTGGCGGCGCTGACGAAGCGGTTGCCGGGGACAGGCGGCCCGCCGGAGATGGTCGCCGCCGCCTTCGGCCCGATAGCCGGCTTTGCCGTGGGCTGGATCTATCTGGTGTCCATCTGGACCACCAATGTCGCCATCGCCATCGCGGCGGTCAGCTATCTCAGCATCTTCATGCCCATCATCGGACAAGTGCCGGGACTGGCGGCGGCGTCCGGCTTTGCCCTGCTCTGGCTGCTGACCCTGCTGAACATCCGGGGGGCGAAGGCGGCGGGCGGCTTCCAGATTTTGACCGTGGCGCTCAAGCTGGTCCCGCTGCTCGTCGTATTCGTCATCATCATTCTGGTGTTGGCGACACAGGGCACAGCGCCGCTGCGTCCTTTCCCTGCAGAGGGGCTGAACCTTCCCGCCGTCACAGCGTCAGCGGCGCTCACCTTATGGGCATTGCTCGGCTTTGAATCCGCCAGCGCCTGCGCGGGCAAGGTCGCCGATCCAGAACGAACGATCCCGCGCGCGACGATGATCGGGACGGCGGTGACCGGCCTCATCTATCTCCTGATCTGTTCCGGAATCGCCCTGTTGCTTCCCGAAGCCGTCGCCGCGCACAGCGACGCGCCCTTCGCTACCTTCGTCGCGCGTTTTTGGTCGCCCGGCCCATCCTATTTCATCGCCCTGTTCGCCGCGATCAGCGCGATCGGCGCGCTCAACGGCTGGCTGCTGCTGCAGGGCGAGGTGCCGCTCGCCATGGCCAAGGCAGGACAATGGCCGCAATGGCTGGCAAAGACCGACGGGCGCGGAACGCCCGTCCGCGCGCTGATTATCTCCAGCATCATTGGCAGCCTATTGTTGCTGTCGAACAGTCTGCGCGGCATGGGTGACCTGTTCCAGACGATGGCGTTGCTCTCCACCTCAGCGACGCTGTGGCTGTATCTGTGCTGCGCATTGACGGCATTGAAGTTCCGGCTGGTTTTGCCAGTGGCGGCGGTAGGCGTGGTCTATTCGCTCTGGACCCTGTGGGGCGCGGGACTGGATATCAGCGGCTACAGCCTGCTGTTGATGCTGGTGGGTTTTCCGCTCTACTGGATGGCGCGGCGAGAAGCCGGGGCAGCCCTGGCCTAGAGAATATCCGTTCGCTTCGAGCATAGTCGAGAAGCCTGTGCGCTGGTTTCTCGACAAGCTCGAAACGAACGGGTGTTGGTTTGATCTGGCAAACGGGAGCAGGAAACAGGGATCTATTTCCCCCGCATCCGGCCGAACAGGCTGCCATCGGACAGGATGACGCGGGCGGCGTTGTGGCCGGGGGCGCCGGTGACGCCGCCGCCCGGATGGGTGCCTGCGCCGCACATGTAGAGGCCGGAGAGCGGCCCGCGATAGCTGCCGTGGCCAAGCACCGGACGCGCGGCCCATAGCTGGTCCAGCGACATGTTGCCGTGCATGATGTCGCCGCCGACAAGGCCGAACGTGCGCTCCAGCCCCTTCGGGCTGAGGCGCGTCTGGGCGATGATGGAGTCGCGGAAACCGGGGGCGTAGCGCTCGACCGTATCGATTATCGCGTCGGCCGCCTTTTCCTCCTCATCGTCCCAGTCCCGGCCGTCGGGCAGGACGGGCGCGAATTGCTGGCAGAAGAGGCTGGCGACATGGCAGCCCTCCGGCGCGAGGCTGTCGTCCACGGTCGAGGGGATCAGCATCTCGACGATCGGCGCTTTCGACCAGCCGTCGCGCTTCGCATCCATGAAGGCGCGGTCCATATAGTCGAGCGTTGGCGCGATGATGATGCCGGACTGGTGATGCTCGCCCGGCTCCGGATGGCTGGTGAAGCGCGGCAGCGACGATAGGGCGACATTCATGCGGAAGGTGCCGGACCCCGCCTTGAACGCCTTGATCCGTTTCAGGAAATCAGCGGGAAGGTCGGACGGGGCCATCATCCGCTCGTAAAGCAGTTTCGGCCCGACATTGGCGACGACATATTTGGCGGCGATCTCCTCCCCGCTTTCCAGCCGCACGCCCGCGACCGTGGCGCCGTCCGTCAGCACCTGCGCGACGGGGCTTTCAATGCTGATTTCGACGCCCAGGTCGCGGCATATCCGCGCCATGATCTGGGTGATCGTACCCATGCCGCCGATGCTGTGGCCCCATGCGCCCTTCTTGCCATTCACCTCGCCAAAGACGTGGTGGAGCAGGACATAGGCGCTGCCCGGCGTGTCGGGGGACGCATAATTACCGACGACCGCGTCGAAGCCGAAAGCAGCCTTCACCGCCTCGCTCTCAAACCAGCTATCCAGGAAAGTGCGGGCCGATTTGGTGAACAGGTCAAGTACGTCGCGCTGTTGCTCCATCGTCAGCTTGGAGAGCGCCCTGCCCTGCTTCACGCCGTCAATCATAGTGCGCAGGCCGTCGCCGATATTCGGCGGGGCCTTCAGCGCCAGCCCGCGCAGCACCTCCGCGACATTTTCCAGCGCGTCATAATAGCCAGGCAGCGCAGCGGCGTCTTTGGTCGAAAAGCGTTTGAATTCCGCCTGGGTCCGCTGAAGCCCGCCGCCGAGCTTCAGATAGTCGCCCCCATGAGGACCGGAGGGGTCTTGTGGCAGGAAGTTGGAGATCGGCCGTTCGATGACGCGATAGCCATAATCGGCCAGCTTCATGTCCTTGATGACCTTGGGCTGCAGCAGGCTGACGGTATAGCTCGCCACCGAATTGCGGAAGCCGGGGTGAAATTCCTCCGTGACGGCAGCGCCGCCCACGACATTGCGCCGTTCCAGCACGCGCACCTTCAACCCCGCCCGCGCGAGATAGAAGGCGCAGACCAGGCCGTTATGTCCGGCCCCGATGATGATGGCGTCGTATCTTTTGGTCACAAAACTCCCCTTCCGCTTGCGGGAGGGGTCGGGGGAGGGATTGTAAGTTCCTCGTCCTGGACACGCCCTCCCTTGAACCCGAGTCACGGGCCTCGGTTCAACCCCTCCCGCTCGCGGGAGGGGAAGTTAAATACTCCACCCCGCCGCAGGCCGCTCCTCGCGCCGGGCTTCGGGGATCAGCGCGCGCATGCGGCGGCAGAAGCTGCGCAGACATACTTCGCTCTCGCCCAGCGGGCCGATGGAGAAGCTGCGCGAGCGCATCCCATCCTGCACGCGGGCGATGAGCGCAGTATCCTCCGCATTCACCTCCCGATTGATGCGCCAATTGAGGTAGCGCGCCGCCTTCATCTCCCGGCGATCGTCGGGCAGGACATAGCTGATTTCCCGGATCAGCGTCTCGGTCGGGCTGATCGGCAGGAACTGCATGAAATCCACCTGATCGGGGTAGATGTCGAATGCGACGTTCGGCCACAGCTTGAAATAGAGCCAGCGTTTCTGGTTCGCCTCCGGCAAATGCGGCACGGAAGGCAACAGCGTCTGATACAGCCGCTCGGACCAGTTGGCCGAAGGCCGCTCGACCAGATCGCCCCACATGCGGTCGACCTCCTCCTCCGCCTCGACGCCGTAGCTGCGCCCGAACAGGCGCGTGAGGCCGGGGTGCGCGACCGGGATATGCAGCCCGTCGGAATAATTGTCCGCCACATTCTTCCAGTTCACCGGGCGCGGGCGCAGCGTGACCCGGCCCAGCGCGCGCAGATCCTCGAACCGATACGGCTCCACCTGCGCATCATAGGGGGCCATCATATCCGCGACCGAAGGACCGCCGCCCGCCAGCCTGATGAAGATGAAGCCCCGCCATATCTCCATGTCCACGGGGGTCAGCCCGTGGCGGCTGGTATCGAGGCCGGGATAATCGCTTTTCTGCGGCACGCCGGTCAGGCGGCCATCAAGGCTATAAGTCCAGGCATGATAAGGACAGACGAGCTTCTTTGCACAGCCACTGGCACCATCGACGATGCGCGACCCGCGGTGGCGGCAGACATTGGTGAAGGCGCGGACCTGGCCGTCCTCTCCGCGCACGACGATGATGCTCTCACCCAGAAATTCGAGGGCATGCCAGTCGCCCTGCCCAGGCACGTCGCTGACATGGCACACCACCTGCCAGCTTGCCGCAAACACCTTCTCCTGCTCCGCCCGGAAAAAATCCGGGTCGTCATAGGTCCACGCAGGAAGGCTCCATCCTTCCAGCGGGTCGGGTTGCGATGCGACGGGTGCCAGTGCGACCAAATATTTTCTCCTGTTGTTCGAGTGTAAAACAGGATGACGATTCACGCAAGATGCGCGTCTATTTCGACAGATCTGTCACCACGGAATACCATTGGTCCAGCGACGCGCCGATGCCCGCCACAGGAACACGTTCATTCAGGCCGTGGGCAAAGCCGTCGCTGGGCTTGGTGAACAGCGACGCCACGCCATAGCAAGGCACGCCGAGCGCCCGGAAATACAGGCTGTCCGTCGCCCCCGCATCCATTCCGGGAACGACCTCCAGCCCAGGATAGCGGGCGCGTACCGCTTTGGTGACTGCTGCCGTCACATCCTTGCGCAAGGGCGAGGCATCGCTGGAGGTGGGATCGTCCTTGGTGGTGACGGTGGCGCTGGAATCGGCGATGACCCTGACCAGCTCCGCCTTCACCGTCTCAACCGGCACGCCGGGGAAGATGCGGCAATTGATATTGAACGCCGCGCGCTGCGGCAGGGCGTTTTCGGCATGGCCCCCATTGACCATGGTGGGAATGCAGGTGGTGCGGACCTGGCCGATAAATTCCGGGTGCGTCGAAAGCTGGTCGGCCGCTGCGACATCCGTGGGATCGGCGGCATAGCGGGCAAGCACCGCGCCAATGTCGCTGCCCCCGGCCCGGCTCGCCGCGACTTTCAGCGTGGCGCGGGTCAGTTCGTTCGACATGGGCGGAAATTTGAACGCTTCCAGCCGCCCGATCGCCTTCGCCATGCGGTACACCGGATTGGTCGCGGTCGGCGCGCTGGAATGGCCGCCCGGATCAGTGAAGCTGACCTCAAAATCGGCATAGGTTTTTTCCCCGGCCTGGATCTTGTAGAGGACAGGCTTGCCATCCTCCCCCAGCGTGCCGCCGCCGCCATCGCCGTTCAGCAGCAATTCGGCGTCCTTATATTTCTGCGCCAGCGCGCGCGTCGTCGTCATCGACGTTTCCTCGTCGCCCGACAGCAGCAGGATGATCGAGCGCTTCGGCCGGAAGCCTTCCTTCTTCAGCCGCGCCATCGTCGATATCATCATCGCGACGTCATATTTATTATCCTCCGCGCCTCGGCCGAAGATGTAGCCATTCTCCTCCACGGGCACGAAGGGGTCGCGCGTCCAGTCGGCCTTGTTGGCCGCCACCACATCCATATGGCCGCTGAGCAGGATCGGCTTGAGCTTCGGATTGCTGCCCTTGAGCGTCGCGGCCAGCGTCGCCGTTTCGCCCATGGGCGTGATCTCTATGTCGCCATCGGCATAACCCGCCTGTTTGAGCACGGAGGCGTAATAAGCGGCCAGCGCTGGCACCTGCCCTTTGCCCAGGGAGGATTCGAACGCGACGGAACGCTTCAGCACGTCCTTGGCCGCCTCCGGATCCGACGCGGCCATCGCCGGCGCGCCGCACAGGACAAGCGTCATCAGGACAAGCGCCATCAGGGCCGACCCCAGATATGTGGCAGACAATTTCATTTTTGCGCTCCCCGATGGATTGTTGCGCCATGTGTGGCATAGAGGGAACCGCTCGCCAATCGCGAAGGTTGGCGTTTGCGGAAAGAGGGCCTCCTTATCCGCGCTTTCCCGGCTGCTAGAAAAGCTTGGTCGCAAGATCGCTGCTGGCTGCCGATATGCAAAGCCAAGCTAGGGACGCCACGCCATGACGCTCAATTATCGCAGTTTCGGATTCCAGGTTCTGGCCGGCATGGTCATCGGACTGCTGCTCGGCCTGCTGGCACGCTCCATGGGCGCTGGGCCGGACGGTGAACTCAATGCGCTGTCACAGGCGCTCAAGACCATCGGCGGCATTTTCGTGCAATTGCTGAAAGCGATCGTCGCGCCGCTGGTGTTTGCCGCCATCGTCGCCAGCATCGCCAATCTGCGCGCGCTCGACAATGCGGCGCGGCTCGCCGGGCGCACCTTGCTGTGGTTTGCGATCACCGCGCTGATCGCCGTGGTCGTGGGCCTGGCCGTCGGCCTGTTGATCCAGCCGGGCCTCAGCGCCAAGGGCGCGCCAATACCCGCCGGGCATGTCACATCGGTCGGCGGCTGGCTGGACTTTTTGAAGGGACTGATCCCCGACAATGCGCTCGGCCTGTCGGGCAGCACCAAGATCGCGGATGACGGCAAGGCGACGACCAGCCTGTCGTTCAATATCCTGCAACTGCTGGTGATCTCCATTGCAGTGGGCCTGGCCACACTCAAGCTCGGTGAACGAGCCGATCCCTTTCTGGCGTTCGTGCGCTCCCTGCTGGCGGTGGTCCGCACCCTGCTCGGCTGGATCATCCGCCTGACGCCCATCGGCTCGGCGGGCCTGATCGGCACAGCGGTCGCCACCTATGGCTGGACAGCGCTGGCGCAGCTCGGATCGTTCGCGGGGGCCGTATATCTGGGCCTCGCGATCATCATCCTGGGCGTGTATCCGCTGCTGCTGATCCTGAACGGCATCAATCCGTTGCGCTTCTTCTCCATCGCCTGGCCCGCCATCCAGCTCGGTTTCGTTTCGCGCTCCTCGGTCGGCACATTGCCGGTAACGGAGAGCGTTACGGAGCGCATGGGCGTGGAGCGCGGTTATGCCGCCTTCGCCGTCCCCCTTGCGGCGACCACCAAGATGGATGGGTGCGCGTCGATCTATCCGGCGATCGCCGCGATCTTTGTGGCGGGCTTCTATGGCATTCCCTTACACGCGATGGACTATGCGTTGATCGTCATCGTCTCGGTGATCGGTTCCGCCGCCACGGCCGGGTTGACGGGCGCGATCGTCATGCTGACGCTCACTCTTTCAACGCTCGGCCTGCCGCTGGAAGGCGCCGGATTGCTGCTCGCCATCGATCCGATCCTCGATATGGGCCGGACAGCGGTCAACGTCGCCGGGCAAGTGCTGGTCGCGACGATCGTCGCCAAGCAGGAAGGGCTGCTGAAGGAAAGCGCTGTAAACGATGCCCCGGTAACCGCCGTTCCAGCCTGAACGTCAATCCCAATGGAGCATGCTCCTGCGAGGGCGGGAGCATGCTCCCCTCCAAACGGACCGCCTCCTGCCCCTTGCCGCCTTGGCCGCAGGAGCATAGATAGGATGGATGGCTTCGCACCATCATCATGAACATGCCGGCCCATCCCTGTCGGATGCCGCACGCAGCACGCTTGAGGCGCGTGGAGAGCAGTGGACGCCCATGCGCGCCGCCATTTTCGATGCGCTGGCGTCCGAGGAGAAGCCTGCATCAGCCTATGACATAGCCGACACGGTGTCGAAGGCGCGCGGCAAGCGAGTCGCGCCCAACAGCGTGTACCGCATCCTCGATCTGTTCGTGTCCAGCAATCTGGCCATGCGGGTCGAAAGCGCCAATGCCTATGTGGCTAATGCCCATCCCGGCTGCCTTCACGATTGCATTTTCCTGGTTTGCCGCCAATGCGGTGCGGCAACCCATGTCGATGACGATGCGTTGACGGGGGATGTCCGGCAAGTGGCCGCGCATGAAGGCTTCACGGCCGAGCGCCCGGTGATAGAAGTGCTCGGCACCTGCGCCAAGTGCGCGTAAGGTCGGTTGAGGCTAAGTATAGGCCAGAGTCCATAAGGATCGATTCCCTTTCATGAACGACCGTCCCCAAACGCCGCTGCTTGACCGGGTCGATGTGCCGGCCGATCTGCGCAAGCTGGCGCCCGACCAACTCCGCCAGCTCGCCGACGAACTGCGGCAGGAAACCATTTCCGCCGTCGGCACCACCGGCGGGCATCTGGGTTCCGGCCTGGGCGTGGTCGAACTGACGACGGCCATCCATTATGTGTTCAACACGCCCGATGACCGGCTGGTGTGGGATGTCGGCCACCAATGCTATCCGCACAAGATATTGACCGGGCGGCGCGACCGCATCCGCACATTGCGCCAGGGTGGCGGCCTGTCGGGCTTCACCAAGCGGGCGGAAAGCGACTATGACCCGTTCGGCGCGGCGCACAGCTCCACATCGATCAGTGCGGCGCTTGGCTTCGCCATCGCCAACAAGCTGACCAACAAGCCGGGCAAGGCAATCGCAGTGATCGGCGACGGCGCGATGTCCGCCGGCATGGCCTATGAGGCGATGAACAATGCGCGGGAGGCCGGCAACCGGCTGGTCGTCATCCTGAACGACAATGACATGTCGATCGCGCCCCCGGTTGGCGGCCTGTCGGCCTATCTGGCGCGCATCGTGTCCAGCCGCGAATTTCTGTCCGTGCGCGATACGCTCAAGCGCCTCGCCCGCAAGCTGCCGGGGCCGCTGCACAAGGCGGCCAAGAAGACCGACGAATATGCGCGCGGCATGGCGATGGGCGGCACATTGTTCGAGGAACTGGGCTTCTATTATGTTGGCCCGATCGACGGCCATAATCTGGACCAGTTGATCCCGGTGCTGGAGAATGTGCGCGACGCGGCCGAGGGGCCGTGCCTGATCCATGTCGTCACCAAGAAGGGCAAGGGATACGCCCCGGCCGAAAAATCTGCCGACAAATATCATGGCGTGCAGAAATTCGATGTCGTTACCGGCGCGCAGGCCAAGGCGCCTCCCGGCCCTCCGAGCTACACCAATATATTCGCCAAGGCCCTGATCGCGGAAGCGGAGCGGGACGAGAGCGTCGTGGCGATCACCGCCGCCATGCCCTCCGGCACGGGCCTGGACAAGTTTCAGGACCGCTTTCCCGGCCGCACGTTCGACGTCGGCATCGCCGAACAGCATGCCGTCACCTTCGCGGCTGGCCTTGCGGCGCAGGGCATGCGCCCCTTCTGCGCCATTTATTCGACCTTCCTGCAGCGCGCCTATGACCAGGTGGTGCATGATGTGGCGATCCAGAACCTGCCGGTACGTTTCGGCATCGACCGGGCCGGTCTGGTGGGCGCGGACGGCAGCACCCATGCGGGCAGCTTCGACGTGACTTACCTCGCTACCCTGCCCAATTTCGTCGTCATGGCGGCGGCGGACGAGGCCGAACTGGTCCATATGGTCCATACCTGCGCCGTTCATGACAGCGGACCGATCGCTGTGCGCTATCCGCGCGGGAACGGCACGGGCGTCGCCCTTCCTGAAACGCCCGAACGGCTGGAAATCGGCAAGGGCCGTATCGTCCGCGAGGGCAAGAAGGTGGCGATCCTGTCGCTCGGTACCCGGCTTGAGGAAGCGTTGAAGGCCGCCGATGCGCTGGACGCGCGCGGGCTGTCGACCACGGTTGCCGACCTGCGCTTCGCCAAGCCGCTGGACGAGGCGCTGATCCGCAAGCTGCTCACCACGCATGAAGTGGCGATCACGGTCGAGGAAGGCGCGGTCGGGGGCCTCGGCGCGCATGTGCTGACGCTGGCGAGCGATACCGGCCTGACCGATGCGGGCCTGAAAATCCGGACGCTGCGCCTGCCGGATATCTTCCAGGATCAGGACAAGCCGGAAAAGCAATATGCCGACGCCGGGCTTGATGCCGACGGGATCGTCAACACGGTGCTGACCGCGCTGCGCCACAATAGCGCCGGCGTCAGCGAGGGCGCGCGGGCGTAGTATCCAGATCGGATAAGCTCAATTCCGTTCGGGCTGAACCTGTCGGAGCGGAGGCGAAGCACCGCACTGCGTTCGGCGGAAGGCTTCGACTTCGCTCAGCCCGAACGGATAAAATCCCGCAAAACAAAAAGGGCGCCTTGAGGCGCCCTTTCCAATGGTGTCGAGGAAACCCGCTTATTGCGGGATCGACGCCTTCGCATTCTGGCCATCGCCTTCCGGCGCTGCGATGATGTCGCGGGCGGTCGCGCCCTTGTCCACCACTGTACCGCTGGTCTCGCCGACTTCGGAACGGATGCCCGGCGTAGCGCTGTCGCGGCCAGCGGCGCGGAGCGCAGCGGCTTCGGCGGGGCTGCGGGCGGCCGCGCCGCCGAACATGGCGTCCATCGCCTGCCGGCTGGAATCGGCCGAAGCTGCCGGAGCAGCGCCCGGAGCAGGCGGGACAAGCGCGAAATCGGGCGGAATGATCAAAGGAGCCTGACGCGACACGGCGAATTCATCCGGGCGGTCGCGGCCGGAAAGGCCCCGCGAACCACAAGCCGAAACAGCCGCAAGACCGGCAAGCATACCGGCGGCGAGGAGGAATTTACGCATTGCTATCATGACTCCGTATTTACCGTCTTCTCGCGCAGCAGCAACGCCCGCGCAAGCAGGATCAGCACGCCGACGGTGATCGCCGCGTCAGCCAGGTTGAAAATCAGGAAGGGCCGCCACTCGCCGAAATGCAGATCGGCATAGTCAATGACGTAACCCAGCCGTACACGATCCGTGATGTTCCCCAGCGCGCCACCCAGGATGAGCGCAAGGCCCAGCACGTCCTGCCGCGCCTTTTCCCGCCACAGCCAGACGGCAACAAAGGCGGCGATGACCGTGGTCATGCCCACCAGCGCCCAGCGCATCGTGTCGCTGCTCGCATGGAAGAAGCCCATCGATACGCCCCTATTCTCCAGCCAGCGCAGGTTGAAGAAGGGCAATATCTCTATCCCCGCGTCCGCGCGGGAACGCAGCGCCAGGGGCACCGACACCACATATTTGACGAACTGATCGGCCAGATAGATCAGCGCGGCGACGGACAGGCCCAGGGGACGATGATAGCTTGTCATAGAAATTGCGCCCCGCCTTCGCTTCTTATTTCGTCATCCTGAACTGGATTCAGGATCCATGAGCGCAAATGCCTATGCGACAGAATGATCGATGAGCCAATGGATCCCGGATCAAGTCCGGGATGACGGGATATATCCAAGCTCATGCCTTCAGAACATCGTCGCAGCGGTCGCAGAGCGCGCCGTCGTCCGTGACTTCGGGAAGCAGACGCCAGCAGCGGCCGCATTTGTGCCAGTCGGAGGGCTTGACGGCGATGCCGTCGCCAACGCCCATTTCCACCCGCGCCACGATGGCCAGTTCGGCGAAATCCACGTCTCCGGCGGCGACCAGTTCGCCCATGGTCACATCCGCTTCCAGGCTGGAGCGGACGATCTTCTCCCGGCGCAGCGGCTCGATAGCTTCGTTCACCTCATCGCGCTTGGCGCGGAGGTTCGCCCATTTCTCGCCTAGCCCCTCATCCAGCCAGTCAGCGTCAACCTCCGGCCAATCAAGGAAATGCACGCTGTCATCCGGGTCGGGATAGCGGCTCTGCCACACTTCCTCCGCCGTGAAGGGGATGATCGGCGCGGCATAGCGGACCAGCGCATGGAACAGCGTGTCCAACACGGTGCGATAGGCGCGGCGCTTGGGATCGGACGGCGCATCGCAATAGAGGCAGTCCTTGCGGATATCGAAGAAGAAGGCCGACAGGTCGCTATTGGCGAAGTCCATCATCGCGCGGGTGTAGCGGCTGAATTCCAGCCAGTTCTCGCTGCCTGCGCTCTTATCGACGACCGAGCGCATCTCCGCGTCCAGTTCCGCCAGCCGGTGCAGCATATAGCGCTCAAGCTCCGGCATGTCGGCGGGGGCGACGCGCTCTTCCTCCGTAAAGTCGGAAAGAGCGCCCAGCAAATAGCGGAAAGTGTTGCGTAATTTGCGATAGGCGTCGGACGATCCGGCCAGCACTTCCTTGCCGATGCGCACGTCATCGAAATAGTCGGTGCTGGCGACCCAGACGCGCAGGATGTCGGAGCCGCTCTCCGCGATGATCTTCAGCGGATCGACGACATTGCCGAGCGACTTGGACATTTTCTTGCCCTGCCCGTCCAGCGCGAAGCCGTGGGTCAGCACTGCGCCATAGGGCGCCTGCCCCCGCGTACCGCAGCTTTCGAGCAGCGAGGACTGGAACCAGCCGCGATGCTGGTCCGACCCCTCGATATAGAGATCGGCGCGCACGCCTTCGCCATAGCGCCCTTCGATCACGAAGCTGTGGGTCGAGCCGCTGTCGAACCAGACATCGAGAATGTCGTTCACCACCTCATAGTCGGCGAGGTCATAGTCCGCACCCAGCAGCGCCTGATGATCCGCGCCGAACCATGCATCCGCACCACCCGCTCTGAACGCCTCGACGATGCGGGCATTCACAGCCGGATCAACCAGATAGTCGCCGGTCTTGCGATTGACATAGAGAGCGATCGGCACGCCCCAGGCGCGCTGGCGGGAGATCACCCAGTCCGGGCGGCCCTCGACCATCGAGCGGATGCGGTTGGTGGAGCGCTCCGGCACCCAGCGGGTATGGGCGATCGCGTCCAGCGCGATTTCGCGCAGGGTTGGCCCGTTGCCGGTGGCGACCGGCGTGGGCAGGACGCCGCCGTCCAAATCCACGACGCCGCTTTCCTGCGCCTTGTCCATCGGGATGAACCATTGCGGCGTGCAGCGGAAGATGATCTTCGCCTTCGACCGCCAGCTATGCGGATAGCTGTGCTTGAAGTCGTCGGACGCCGCGAGCAGCCCGCCCGCTTCGCGCAGGTCCGTGCAGATCGGCCCGTCCTTGCTCACGAACTTGGGGTTGATGACCGAACCCTGCCCGCCCAGCCAGAGCCAGTCCTCGCGATATTTGCCATCGCCCTCGACCGCGAACACGGGGTTGATGCCGTTCGCCTTGCACAGCTCGAAATCGTCCTCGCCATGATCCGGGGCCATATGGACAAGGCCGGTGCCCGCATCGGTGGTGACGAAATCGCCGGGCAGGAAGGGGCGTGGCTTGGCGAAGAAGGCCAGCCGCCGCTCCCAATCTGCGTCACCCCGGACTTGATCCGGGGTCCCGCTGCCTTGGTCAGCGCTGGAAGAAGAAGCGGGACCCCGGCCTTCGCCGGGGTGACGGAGAAAGTTGTAGATCGGGTGGCGGGCTTTGGCACCGGCGAGTTGGGAGCCTTTACCCGCCCAACGCGCCTGAAATCCGAGGGTCACGGTTTCACCAATGAAATCTGAGGCGCTGCGCTCTAACCGACCAATGACACTTTTGCCAAATGCGGTCAGCAAGTCGGATGCAACGACTATACGCTTTGGGCAAAGACGCCACCACTCCAACATGCGCGCGCCCATTTCAGACGACAGCCCTTCATCAGAGGACACGATCGGAACGGACAGCTCCACACATACATACTCAACCTCCGGCCCATAGGCCAAAGCTTGGTTCACCGGGATCGTCCAGGGCGTCGTCGTCCAGATCACCGCGTGCGCGCCGACCAGTTCCGGCGCGTTCGGGGCTTCCACAATCTCAAACGCCACGTCGATCTGGGTCGAGGTCACATCCTCATATTCCACCTCGGCCTCGGCCAGCGCGGTCTTTTCCACCGGCGACCACATGACGGGCTTTGCGCCGCGATAGAGCTGGCCGCTTTCCGCGAATTTCAGCAGTTCGCCGACGATGGTCGCCTCGGCGTCGAACTTCATGGTCAGGTACGGGTCTTCCCAATCGCCCATGACGCCCAGACGCTCGAACTGCGCGCGCTGCACCGCGACCCATTTCTCCGCATAGGCGCGGCACTGGGCGCGGAACTCGGCGGCGGGGACCTCGTCCTTATTCTTCTTCTGCTTGCGATATTCCTCCTCGATCTTCCATTCGATCGGAAGGCCGTGGCAGTCCCAGCCGGGGATGTAGGGCGCGTCCTTGCCGAGCAGCGACTGGCTGCGGACGATGATGTCCTTCAGCACCTTGTTCATCGCATGGCCCATATGGATGTCGCCATTGGCGTAGGGAGGACCGTCATGCAGGATGAAGCGCTCACGCCCCGCTCGCTTCTCGCGCAGCTTCCCGTACAAGTCCATCTCCGCCCAGCGCGCGGCGATCGCCGGCTCCTTCTGCGCCAGGCCCGCCTTCATGGGGAAGTCGGTCTTGGGAAGGAATACGGTGTCTTTATAATCTTTGGCGTCTTGGCTTGGCTGGTCGGTCATATTGGTCCGGGATCAACGTAAATCCGTTCGCCCTGAGCGAAGTCGAAGGGCCTGACCGACCGATAGGGAGGTCGCTTCGCTGCGCTCAGCGGAGGGCTTCGACTTCGCTCAGCCCGAACGGGTGAGAAAAACGTGCCCGGTGCCCTACGCGACCCGTGGCGTCGCCGCAAGGATTTGCCGCGCGCGATCGCAATCGGCGTCCATCTGCGCGACCAGCGCGTCCAGCCCGTCGAACTTCGCCTCCGGCCGCAGATATTCGATCAACTGCACCTCTATGCACTGGCCGTAGAGACTTTCGGAAAAGTCGAAGAAATAGGGTTCCAGCAATTCCTTGGGCGGGTCGAAGGTCGGACGGATGCCCAGGTTCGCCGCCCCGTCCAGCACCCGGCCATCCGGCAGCACGGCACGCACGGCATAGATGCCATAGGCCGGGCGCAGATATTTCCCCATATCGACATTGGCGGTGGGATAGCCGATGGTCCGGCCCAGCTTGTCGCCATGCTGGACGATCCCCTGAATGGCGAAGGGCCGCGTCATCAGCGCCGTCGCCGTGGCGCAATCCCCGGCCTTCAGCACGTCCCGGATGCGGCTGGACGATACGACATTCCCCTCAGCATCGACGACCGCCGTCACCGCCTCATTGGTGATGCCCAGCGCCCTGCCGAGTTGGGCAAGGCGGGACACATTGCCGCTCTTGTTACGGCCGAAGGTGAAATCCTCGCCCGTGACGACCGCGGCGGCGCCAATTTCGTCGACCAGCATCGCCGCGAAATCATCGGCTGTCTTTGTGGCCAGCGCATGATCGAAATGGAACACCAGCATCGCGTCCGCGCCCGCCGCCGCGAACAGCCTTTCCCGCTGGTCCAGGCTGGTGAGGCGGAATGGCGGCGTATCCGGGCGGAACAGGCGCACGGGATGGGGATCGAAGGTCGCGACGATAACAGGCCGCCCCTCGGCGCGTGCCCGTTCGACGGCGCGCGCGACCACGGCCTGATGACCCAGATGAAATCCATCGAAATTGCCCAGCGCGACGATGGCTCCGCGCAGGTCGGCGGGCATCGGTGCGCCGCTATCCAGCCGCCGCATGGCGCGGGCTATAGGGGGGCAGGTGAACCCGCGCAATCCATAAGCCCCGCGCGGACATGCCGAAACCCGATGTTAAGCATGATACGGCATGGTGCCGCCACATATCCGGGGGACTTTTGCATGACTATCGCTTCCGCAATCAGCGGCATCGCCAGCGCCGCCACATCGGCGGTCGCCGGACCGGCCGCCGCAAAGGGCGTAAAGACCGCCTTCGACGCCATTCTCGACGAATTGAAGAAGGTCGGCCATCAAACGCCGATGGAGCGCGCCCGCGACGCCGTGCTCAAGAAGCATGCCCTGACGGATGAGCAATATCAGGCGCTCCCCGCCTCTCAACGCACTGCGATCGACAAGGAAATCGCGGAAGCCGTGCGCAAGGTCGCTGAGGCGCAGATGAAGCCGAAACGGGCTGATGGCGGCTATGCGTAAAGCCAGTCTCATCTCCGTTCGCTTCGAGCATAGTCGAGAAATAAGCGCAATGCTTCTCGACTACGCTCGAAGCGAACGGCGGTGGTGACTGATCGCTTTCGGTCCTAAACCCGGCGCAACGTCACGAAACTGAACGCCGGTTTCGCCCCTTCCGCAGAGTGCGTTTCCCGCGCAATTTCCCGCCACCCAGCAGGATCGGGATAGGAGATGCTGGCGTCGCCGGGGATATCCGCATGCACCTCGGTCAGTTCGATCCGGTCCGCATGGGGCAGGAACAGGGCATAGATTTCCGCTCCGCCGATAACCGACATGGATGGCGCATTCGCCAGCCGGATGGCGGCGTCTACGCTGTGGGCGACCTCCGCCCCCTCCTCGCTCCACGCCTCGTCGCGGGTCAGCACGATATGGCGGCGGCCGGGCAGCAGGCCGGGCAGGCTGTCGAAGGTCTTGCGCCCCATCACCATCGGCCGCCCCTGCGTCAATGTCTTGAACCGGCGCAGGTCGGCCGGGAGATGCCAGGGCAACTTTCCGTCGCGGCCGATAACGCCATTGTCGGCGCGGGCCAAGATCAGGACGATTTCGGGGTGAGTGGCGGGATGGGTCAGCGGCATCGGTCGTTTTCCCTTCCTCGGCGCATCATCAAAACCCCAGCCGGGTTACATGGCCCATTTTCCGGCCCGGCCGCGCCTCATGCTTACCATAGAGATGGAGATGGCTGGCCGGATCGGCGAGTATCTCCGGCCATGCCGCCGCTTCGTCGCCGATCAGGTTCCGCATCTCCACCGTTCTGGCGGCAAGGCCGGTGTCGCCGAGCGGGAGGCCGCAGATGGCGCGGATATGATTTTCGAACTGGCTGGTCAGCGCCCCTTCGATGGTCCAGTGGCCGCTATTGTGGACACGGGGAGCCATTTCGTTGAACACGGGTCCTTCGGCGGACGCGAAGAACTCGACCGCCAGCACGCCGACATAATCCAGCTTCTCGGCAATGGCCCGCGCCATGCTGCGCGCCGCGTCAAGCTGTCCGGCGATCACTGGTCCGGCGGGGACAGTGGAGGTCGCCAATATGCCGCCCACATGGACATTGGCCGCGCTGTCCCAGAAGCGCAGGTCTCCATCGCCGCCGCGCACCAGGATGACGGAAAACTCCTGATCGAAGCGGACAAACCCTTCCAGGATCGACGGCGCGCGCTTCACGGCATTCCATGCGCCAACCGCCTCGCCAGCATCGCCGATCCGCACCTGCCCCTTGCCGTCATAGCCCATGCGGTTGGTCTTGAGGATCGCGGGCGCGTCCATCCGCTCCAGCGCCGTCTCCAGATCGTCCAGACTGTCGATCGGTGAGAAAGGCGCAGTCACGCCGCCAAGGTCGCAGACGAAGCGCTTCTCGGCCAGCCGGTCCTGCGCGATCCGCAGGGCGTTGACGCCCGGACGAACCAGGCCGTGGCCCGCCAGCACATCCAGCGCCGCCGTGTCAATATTCTCGAACTCGTAGGTGACGACGTCGACCATGTCAGCGAATTTCGCTAACGCCTGCCCGTCGGTATAGTCGGCCTGCGTCCAGTGGGGGGAGACGTCAGCGGCAGGACCGCTCTCCTCCGGCGCGAAGATATGCGTGCGATAGCCAAGCTGCGCCGCCGCCATCGCCAGCATTCGCCCAAGCTGGCCGCCGCCCAATATGCCAATGGTGGAGCCGGGAGGAATGACCGTCATCAACGCGCCTTCATTCCGGCGTTTCCGCAACGGATTCCGTCTGCTTCGCGCGCCACACCTCAAGCCGTCCGGCGAGGTCATCGTCCGTGGTCGCGAGCATCGCTGCGGCCAGCAAGGCCGCATTGGTCGCCCCAGCCTTGCCGATCGCCAGCGTGCCGACGGGAATGCCGGCGGGCATTTGAACGATGGAAAGCAGGCTGTCCATGCCGGAAAGCGCCTTGGATTCCACCGGCACGCCCAGCACCGGCAGGCGCGTCATCGCCGCCGCCATGCCGGGAAGATGCGCAGCACCACCCGCGCCCGCGATGATCGCCTTCAGTCCGCGCCCGGCGGCCGATTTCGCATAATCATACAGGCGGTCCGGCGTGCGGTGGGCGGACACCACCTTGCACTCATGCGCAATCCCCAGCGCTTCGAGCGTTTCGGCGGCGTTGCGCATGGTCTCCCAATCGGACCTGCTGCCCATGATGATGCCGACCTGAACCTGATCCGCCATTGCCGCGCTTCCCACCCCTGACACGTGCGGCCGCGCCGCCCGGAAGCACAGCCCCTTAACCGGATGAATCTGCGCCGTCCAGCATACATCCGCTCCCCCTGAGCGAAGTCGAAGGGCACGGCTGAGATTGTCGAAGCCGCTTCGACTTCGCTCAGCCCGAACGGATCATGATAAGCGCCTCAACGCTCCGACAGATAATAGCGGTCGAGCGCCGCCAGATTGTCGTCCAGTTCGTAGACGATCGGCTGGCCGGTCGGGATCTCCAGCTCGGTGATCTCCTCATCCGGGATGCCCGACAAATGCTTGACCAGCGCGCGGAGCGAATTGCCGTGGGCGGAAATGACGACCCGCTTGCCGGCCTTCAGCTCCGGCGCGATGCGGCTTTCCCAATAGGGCAGCACGCGGGCGATCGTGTCCTTCAGGCTCTCGGTCGACGGGATGGCGATGCCGTCATAGCGGCGGTCCTTCGACAGATCGAACTCGCCGCCCGCCTCCAGCGGCGGCGGCGGCGTGTCGAAGCTGCGGCGCCATACCTTGACCTGCGCGTCGCCGTGCTTGGCGGCTGTTTCCGCCTTGTTGAGACCGGTCAGCCCGCCATAATGGCGTTCATTGAGGCGCCAGTCCTTTTCGACGGGGAGCCAAAGACGCCCCATTTCCTCCAGCACGATGTTCAGCGTCTTGATCGCGCGGGTCTGGACGGAGGTGAAGCAGCAATCGAAATCAAGCCCCTTCTCCTTCAGCAACTGACCGGCCGCCCGCGCCTCTCCCGCGCCCTTCTCCGTCACATCCACATCCCACCAGCCGGTGAAGCGGTTTTCAAGATTCCACGCGGATTGGCCATGGCGGATGAGGACGAGTGTCGGCATGGGTCGCTGTCTCCGTAAGCTAGGTTTGCCCAATTGCGGCCCTCAATAGCGGCAAATCCGTCCCGCGCAACTTGCCCCGCCCAACTGTTTCATGGAAGGACAGCCGCGCCATAAAGGAGGAGTGAGATATGGGCATCGAGCGGCGCGTGACGATATATGACGGCCCCGGCGGCCCGTTCGAGGGGATGGCCATCGCCGATCCGGCCGGCGGGCCGCGCCCCGGCCTGTTGCTGATTTCCAATGTGCTTGGCACCAAGGAAGCCGATTTCGAGCGGGGCGAAAAGATCGCGGCGCTGGGCTATGCCGTCTTTGTCGCCGACGTCTTCGGCCAGGGCAAGCGCCCCACCCGCGACGACCCGGACAGGGCGCGCTACATGACGGAGCTGAACAATGACCGCACGCTGCTTAAGGCGCGGCTCGGCGTTTCCCTGGATGCGCTAAAGGCCATGCCGGAAACCGACCCGTCGAAATGCGCGGCGTTCGGCTTCTGCTTCGGCGGCAAATGCGTTCTCGACATGGCGCGCGCTGGCCTGGATGTGAAGGGCGTCGTCAGTTTCCACGGCGTCTATGACGCCCCGCCCTATCCCAACATCACGCCGATCGGGCCGAAAGTGCTGGTCTGCCACGGGTGGGACGATCCGCTATGCCCGCCGGATGCCACGGCCGCGCTGGCGAAGGAACTGACCGAGGGCAAGGCCGACTGGCAGATCCACGCCTATGGCCATACCGGCCATGCCTTCACCGATGAATCGGTCAACATGCCCGGCCAGCATTTCGGATATAGCCCGGATGCGGACCGCCGCAGTTGGAAGGCGTCGATGGATTTCCTGGAGGAAATCTTCGCCTGAACAAAAAATGCGCACCCCATGTCACAGAGCATGGGGCTGTCTCGTCTTGTCGGCATCACCTGATGAAAGGACAAGATGATGCATACGCAACTGAACTGGATGGACGCCCAGCCCGCCGCCGCAAAGGCCATGATGGCGCTGGAGGGCGCGGTGCTGAAAGGCGCGATCGAAAAGCCGCTGGCCGAGCTGGTCCGCATGCGGGTGTCGCAGATGAACGGCTGCGCCTTCTGCATGGACATGCACAGCCACGACATGATCAAGGCGGGCGAGAATCCGCAGCGCATCTTCGTCCTGAGCGGCTGGCGCGATTCGCCGGTATTTTCTGGGCGCGAACGCGCTGCGCTGGCGTGGGCCGAAGCAATGACCTCGCTCGCCTCCGGTCACCCGGATGCGGCGGCCCATGAAGCGCTCGACGCGCATTTCACCGATGCGGAAAAGGTGGAACTGACGCTGCTGATCGTCACGATCAACGGCTGGAACCGCTTCGGCGTCGGCTTCGGCATGGTCCACCCGCTGCGGAATTAGGCCATTCCCGTCCCTCGCGCCGGATTGTAGAACCCGCCGATGCTCCCCGCCCACGCCTTCGAAACCCACCGGTCGCACCTTCTGGGCGTCGCCTACCGGATGCTGGGCTCGCTGGCGGAGGCGGAGGACATCGTGCAGGAAAGCTGGCTGCGTTGGGAACGGACGGAGCAGGACGGTATCGCCAATCCGCGCGCTTTCCTGTCCCGGATCGTCACCAATTTGTGCCTAGACCAGATGAAGTCGGCGCGGGCGCGGCGGGAGGAATATGTCGGCCCGTGGCTGCCGGACCCCGTGGCCGAAGGCGTCGGGCCGGATGTCGAGGCGGAACGCGCCGACTCCCTCTCCGTCGCCCTGCTGCTGGCGCTGGAGCGCCTTTCTCCGCTCGAACGCGCGGCGTTCCTGCTGCACGACATATTCGACATGGATTATCCGGAGGTCGCTTCCCAGCTCGGCCGCTCGGAGGCGAGCTGCCGCCAGCTTGCAGCGCGCGCACGGGCGCATGTGCAGACGGACAAGCCGCGGTTCCGCATAGCGGAGGACGAAGGCGACCGGCTTGTCGACGCCTTCCTCGCAGCGTCGCAGAGCGGCGAGACCAGCGCTTTCGCCAGTCTGCTGACCGATGATGTCGCCTTCCATGGCGATGGCGGCGGCGTAAAGATCGCCGCTATGAACATCATCAAGGGGGCGGACAAGGTGGCCCGCTTCTTCCTGGGCATCATGCACAAGTCCGGCGATTATCCACGCCGCATCCTGTGGCGCGGGCGCATCAATGGCCTGCCCGGCTATGTCAGCATGGAGCGGGGCGACACGTTGCAATCCACGGCCTTCGACATCGAGGATGGGCGGATCAAGGCGATCTACATCATCCGCAATCCGCACAAGCTCCGCCATCTGGCGCAACTGGCGTCATCGCCGGCCTGAATTAACGGCCCGGCCGCCTATATCATCGAGATGTTGCCTCGACGGGGACCGCCCGCTAGACAGCGCCCCACTTCACACCAGATATGTCAGGAGCAGGCCGTGGCCGGCCATAGCAAATTCAAGAACATCATGCATCGCAAGGGCGCGCAGGACAAGAAGCGCTCCGCCATGTTCTCCAAGCTTTCCCGCGAAATCACCGTCGCCGCGAAGATGGGCATGCCCGACCCGGACATGAACCCGCGCCTGCGCCTGGCGGTCAACGCCGCCAAGGCGCAATCGATGCCGAAGGACAACATCCAGCGCGCGATCGACAAGGCGGCTGCGGCGGGCGGCGAGAATTATGAAGAAGTGCGCTATGAGGGTTACGGCCCCGGCGGCGTCGCGATCATTGTCGAGGCGTTGACCGACAACCGCAACCGCACCGCCACCAACGTCCGCACGGCCTTCTCCAAGAATGGCGGAAATCTGGGCGCATCCGGCGCGGTCAGCCATGGCTTCGACCGTATGGGCCTGATCACCTATCCCGCCGCCGCAGGCGACGCCGAAAAGATTTTCGAGGCAGCGCTGGAAGCGGGCGCCGAGGATGTCGTCTCGTCCGAGGACGAGCATGAGATCTGGACCGCCATGGACGCGCTGCATGAAGTCGCCAAGGCTCTGGAAGCCACGCTGGGCGAGGCGGAGAGCGCCAAGCTTGCCTGGAAGCCGCAGACCACGGTCGAGATGGACGAGACCAACGCGGCGACCCTGCTCAAGCTGGTCGATACGCTAGAAGATGATGATGACGTGCAGACGGTCTGGGGCAATTATGAAGTGTCCGACGCGGTGATGGAAAAGCTGGGCTGATGACTGGCCCCTCCCCGGATGGAGAGGGGCGCCCTTCATGCTGATCCTTGGCATCGACCCCGGCCTGGGCACGACCGGCTGGGGCATTATTTCCGCCGATGGCAATCGCCTGAGCCATGTCGCCAATGGCCAGATCAGGACTGACGCGAAAGCCCCCCTCGCCCAGCGCCTGCTGGCCCTCGACACAGCGCTCACCACCTTGATCCTGACGCATCGGCCGGGCGGCGCAGCGGTCGAGGAAGTGTTCGTCAACGCCAATCCGCAATCCACGCTGAAGCTCGGCCAGGCCCGGGGTGTCTGCCTGTTGAACGCGGCGCGCGCCAATCTCGACGTTGGCGAATATGCGGCGCGGCTGGTCAAGAAATCAGTCGTGGGCGTCGGCAACGCCAGCAAGGATCAGATTCACGCAATGGTCGGCCGCCTTCTGCCGGGCGCGGCCATTGCAGGTCCCGATGCGGCAGACGCCCTGGCCGTGGCGATCACCCATGCCCATCATCAGGCGACGGCGCGGCGCATTTCGCGATAAAATCGCTTTCCGGAGCAATATTGGCTCCCCGCCGATCTTGTGACGAGAGCGAATCGACCCCCGGAAAAGCTTAATTTTCTCGTGGGCGCTGCACCAAATTCACTCAAATATTTCCGTTTTGTTCACGCGGTGCCGAACAGGCCAACATCGCGTTAACCATGAAACTTATTGACTTAAGTTAATAAGAAAAAAGGCAAATCTACTCCGCAGCGAATAAGAGCTTAGCTTTAAATTTACTGTAATGGTGCAATGCGATAACCATTAACACGCGGACGTAAGTTCCGCACTATTGCGGTGGGCAATCATGAAATCTGTTTGGAAGTCCTCAATTCTGGGGATGATGGCTGGCGGCCTTGCCGCATGCGGCGGCGGGTCCGATGGCGCGCCGGCATCGGCATCATCCCAAAAGGGTGAGCAGGCGGGCGTGGCGACGCCGGCCCCTACTCCAGCGCCCGCGTCCACGCCCACATCATCCCTCGCGACCACGGAAGAACGCCTCGTCCTCCCGGACAACACGCTTTATGCGCCGGGCGATTATTTCGCTTATGCCTCGCCCTGGTGCGCGACCTATGACCCTTCGCTGGCGGTGGGCAGCAATATTGTCGACACCATCAGTATCCTGCGATCGACATTCCCCAATGATGTCGTGATTTCGGCCAAAGTCCCGGACAATTACCCGACCGTTTCCCGATGCGGAGTCTACGGATATAACGCGATCACCTTCGGCCATTATCTGACCGTCAACAGCGCGGCGAAGATGCAGCCGATGCAGGTGAAGGACATCCGCACCCTTTCCATGCAGTTCGATATGTCCCTGTCAGGGGATGGCGAGTTCAACATTCTGGCGGAATCCTTCCTGACGGGCGCGGCGAAGGATTTCGGCACGAAGCTGGAGATTGGATTCTACACGCACAGCACTCCCCGGTCCGCGTCCTTCGCGCGCAGCGGCACGCCCATCGGCACCTATGTCGACAATGCCGGGCGGAGCTGGACGGTGACGAAGGTGGACGATTTCGTCATGTTCCTGCACGGCAGCGGCGATCTGCTGACGGGAATGCTGGATATCAAAGGGGCGTACACCTTCCTGATGAACCGTGGCGTGCTGACCGGCAATGAGTGGTTCAACGGCGTATCGCTGGGCATGGAGCCGATGCGGGGGAATGGCGTGGCGGCGATCCATACATGGTCAGTCACCTACGGGTGATGGATTGGCCGGAAACACTAGCGATTTGCTGATGAAGTTGAGGCGAGTTGGGCGAAACAAGGCCACAGAGCAGTTATTCCACTAGCATAGTGCGAATATCTCACTCGTGAATTGCGAATTTTCCGCTCGAAACGAACCGGGAACATCGCTAAGCCCATCGCATGATTGCGAAGCTGAGGGGCATATTGGACAGCACCGGCATTGACCATGCCGTGATTGACGTCGGCGGGGTCGGCTATCTTGTCGGCGCCTCGTCCCGCACCCTCGCCGCGCTTGGGTTCACAGGCGAAGCGGTCACCGTCCACACCGAAATGCTGGTCAGCGATGACGCCATCCGCCTCGTCGGTTTCGCAAGCGCGGAGGAGCGCGACTGGTTCCGCCTGCTAACCGGCGTGCAGGGCGTGGGCGCGCGGGTGGCGCTGGCCATCCTGTCTGCTCTGGAGCCTGCCGAAATCCACCGAGCAGTAGCCATGGGCGACAAGGCCATGGTCTCCCGCGCCAATGGCGTCGGACCGAAGCTCGCCCAGCGCATCGTCATGGAATTGAAGGACAAGATCGGCGTGGCTCCGGCGGGCGCGGCGATTGCTGCGGGGACCGCCCCCCTTCCCGGCGGCAGCCATAGCGCCGACGCCGTATCCGCCCTCCAGAATCTGGGCTTCAAGCCCGCCGAAGCCAGCGCCGCCGTGGCAGCGGCCGAAGCGGAGGCCGGTGACGGCGCAACGCTGGATGCGCTGGTGCGGCTGGCGCTACGGAAGGCGGCGAAGTGAGCAACGACGCAACCGATATTAATCCCGACATTATACGGCGGGTTGGAGAGTTAGAGCTTGCTAGCGCAACTCATTCAAGAACTGTTTTATTGGAAGCTCATCAAGACGCATACAAGTGGCTTCTTGCTTCTCTGCTGGCTATCAATAGTGCAGGAATTTTCACTTTGCTCAGCTTTCAGCTAATTTCCATTAGAGCGAGAGTTATAATTGCGATTTTATTCTATCTAGGAATAATGGCAGCTCTATTGAGTAGCTATCTGAGTCAGCGCGCCAATCGGGCACTTATTGGACCGCTTGGTGAATTGATGGGCTATTGGATAACGGTCGCTCACGATGGCGAATTGCTCCCCGAAGCTTTCGAAGCGATCAACCAGAAAATTCAATCTGCAGTGCAGCAAGCTAGGCCTACTCAGGTTGCAGGTTGGGCGTCTGCCGTCTTCTTTTCCCTCGGAGTGATCAGCGTCGGCATAATGCTAATATATTCGCCTCTGCCCTCTTCGATCCCAACACACAACGAGCATCACGATTTCCAGAGTTCTAATCATTGACCGACACTGACCGCCTCATCACGCCCGCCCGTCGCGCCGAGGATGCTGACGCCGCGCTGCGGCCCAAGTCGCTTGACGAGTTCATCGGGCAGCAGGCGGCGCGCGAGAATCTGCGCATCTTCATCCAGGCGGCGAAGCAGCGGGGCGAGGCGCTAGATCATGTGCTGTTCTTCGGCCCGCCCGGCCTTGGCAAGACCACCCTCGCCCAGATCGTCGCCAAGGAGATGGGCGTAGGTTTCCGCGCCACATCCGGCCCCGTCATCGCCAAGTCCGGCGATCTTGCCGCGCTCCTCACCAATCTGGATGAGGGCGACGTGCTGTTTGTGGATGAAATCCACCGCCTGAACCCTGCCGTCGAGGAAATCCTCTACCCGGCGATGGAGGACCGTGCGCTCGACCTGATGATAGGTGAAGGCCCCTCTGCCCGATCGGTCCGCATCGACCTGCCCAATTTCACGCTGGTCGGCGCGACGACGCGGCAAGGGTTGCTGACCACGCCGCTGCGCGACCGTTTCGGCATTCCCGTGCGCCTGCAATTCTACACGGTGCCGGAACTGGAACTGGTCGTGCGCCGCGCCGCCGGGCTGCTTGGCCTTGCCGTCACGCCGGAGGGATCGACCGAGATCGCCCGCCGGTCTCGCGGGACGCCGCGCATTGCCGGACGGCTGCTGCGCCGGGTGCGCGATTTCGCCAATGTCGCCAATGCGGGGCAAGTCGATGCGAAGGTCGCCGACGCCGCGCTGAACCGGCTGGAGGTCGACCATCTGGGCCTCGACCTGATGGACAGGCGCTATCTCACCATGATCGCGGACGTTTATCGCGGCGGCCCCGTGGGCGTGGAGACGCTGGCCGCTGGTCTTTCCGAACCGCGCGACACGGTTGAGGAAGTGATCGAACCCTATCTGATCCAGTTGGGCCTCATCGCCCGCACCGCGCGGGGGCGCTGCCTCAACGGTCCTGGCTGGAAGCATCTGGGCCTCACCCCGCCCGAAGGGTCGCAGGACGGGCTGTTCGATTAAGGCGGATCCGTTCGGACGGCTGACAAGAGGCGCGTGACTCTTGTCAGTGTCGAAGTCCTGTCCTTACCAAAGAGAAGTGCAGCCCTTCGACAAGCTCAGGGCGAACGGATTGATAGAAAAGCCGCAACCCTAGGCCATCGATCTGCCGTTCCGCATCAAGGACGAACCGAGCCATCCGCTCCGCAAATGGTTTCGTTCCCGTCATTTCTTGCTTTTCCTGCGAGTCGCATCATGGTTAAAGGCCCAATGCCTGCCCGCCTTCAGCCCCAGCCGGCACTTCCTGATGCGCCTTGCCTGCCTGCGCCTGTGGGCGGGTTGTTTGCGTCGGGCGTCCATTATTATCCGGTGCGGGTCTATTTTGAGGATACCGACGCCGGGGGCGTGGTCTATCACGCTAATTATCTCCGCTATATGGAGCGCGCGCGATCGGACATGCTGCGCCTGGCCGGGATCGACCAGCGCGGGAACCTGGAGGGGGGCGAAGGCGTCTATGCGGTTGCCGATCTCTCCATCGCCTATCGCCGTCCGGGCCGCCTGGACGATGACCTGGTGGTGAAAAGTACGGTGCAATCGATCGGCGCCGCGACATGCACAATCCACCAGTCGGTGCTGCGCGGCGAGGATATGTTGACCGAAGGCACCGTCACTGTCGCCTTTATCACACCCCAGGGCCGCCCCCGGCGTCAGCCGCGGCACTGGATCGAAATTTTCACCCGCCTCAGCCAAGGGGAAGACCTCCGCATATGAGCATCGCCCTACCCAGCGTCAGCCTTGCCACCGGCGCTGCCACAATTTCACCCGTCGCCCTGTTTCTTCAGGCCGATATCGTTGTGAAGATCGTCATGCTGGGCCTGCTGCTCGCCAGCATCTGGACCTGGGCGATCATCATCAGCTTCGGCGTCAAGCTTTCCCGCACCCGCAAGGGATGCGACCAGTTCGAAAAGGATTTCTGGCGGACCGAGGATATTGACCGCTTTTTCGAAGGCAAGTCGAAGTCCGACCTTCCGGCCGCGAAGGTCATGGCCGCTGGCGTCACCGAGTGGCGCCGCTCCACCGCCGCCCGCGCCATCGACCGCGACGGCACCCGCGACCGTCTGGCCACCGCCATGAGCAGCGCGTCTGCCTCCGAGATCGATCAGCTTTCCGACCGCCTGAACATCCTGGCCACCGTGGGCAGCGTCGCGCCCTTTGTGGGCCTGTTCGGCACCGTCTGGGGCATCATGCGCGCCTTCACCTCGATCGCGGCAGAACAGAATAGCAGCCTCGCGGTTGTCGCGCCGGGCATTGCGGAGGCGCTGTTCGCCACCGCCATCGGCCTGTTCGCGGCGATCCCGGCCGTCATCGCCTACAACCGGTTCAGCCATGGCATCAACCGGCTGGAGGCGAAGCTGGCGCGCTTTGCCGACGGTTTCTACGCCATGTTGAGCCGTGAGCTGGAGGCCCAGAAATAATGGGTATGGGTTCCCCCTCCAACCGCCGGGGCGGCCGCCGCGCGCCGATGGCGGACATCAATGTGACGCCGCTGGTCGACGTCATGCTGGTGCTGCTCATCATCTTCATGGTCACCGCGCCGCTGCTGGTGACCGGCGTGCCCGTGAACCTGCCGCAGAACCGGGCCAAGGCGCTGGATCAGGACCAGAAACCCTCCGTGGTCTCCATCGACAGCGACGGAGCAATCTTCGTCGACGATTCAGAGGTGACGGAAACCGATCTGCCCAGCCGCCTCGCGGAAATCCGGTCGGCGGGAACGCAGGATGATCAGCCGCCACAGATATTCCTGCGGGCGGACAAAGGGATCGATTATGGCCGCGTCAGCCTGGTGCTCGGCGAGTTGAACCGCGCGGGCCTTAACAAGGTCGCGCTGGTCAGCACGGCATCGCAGGAACGCACCCGCCCTGTCAGCATGGATTCAGAAAGAGAGCCATAAGGTCCTCCCCGGCATGGAAAGAACGGAAAAGATCGGCCTTGGAATCGCGACGGCGGCGCACGTGCTGCTGTTTGGCGCGCTTTCGACGACCTTTCTCTCGACGCCCAATCCGCTGAAGCTCAACTCCCCGCCGATCGATGTGTCGATGGTGGATGAGATTGCTCTGAAATCCGCCGCGCCGAAAATCTCCGTCGAGCCGCCGCCGCCCAGCGAAGCGCCGGAGAAGGGACCGACGGAGGAAGCCGCGCCCGCGCCCTCTCCACGCGAAGTGGAGCCGGAGGTCGTGCCCGCGCCGCCGCCGCCCAAGCCTGTGCCGCCGCGCAAGGAAGCCGAAAAAGCGAAACCCAAGCCGCCCGCCCCCGCAAAGGCGGCGGAGAAACCAAAGCCGGTCAAGGAAAAGCCCAAGGAAACGCCCGCCAAGCCGTCAAATTCGACCGCCAAGGGCAAGACCGACCGGCCGCGCGGATCCTTGCTGGGCGACGATTTCCTGAAGGGCATCCAGACCGAAGCGCCGAGCAAGGTGAAGGCCGCTGCGCCTCCGGCAACGTCCGTTGGGCCTGCCCAGAAGGCGGCGCTGGACGCCGAAATCCGTCGCCAGCTCAAACCCTATTGGAAATCCCCGACGGGTTCGGATGTGGAACTGCTGCGCACCACAGTCGCCGTAGAGCTCAACCGGGACGGCTCTATCTCCGGCGCGCCGGAGATCTTTGAGACTACCGGACAAACCGCCAGCAATCGTTCGCAGGTCAAGCTGCATCAGGAACAGGCCATCAAGGCCATCAAGCTTGCTTCTCCCTTCAAGCTTCCGGCCGATCTCTATGACGGCTGGAAATCCCTTCGTATCGCATTCGACAAGAGGCTCTCACAATGACCCCCATTATCAAGAGGATCGCCTTCGCCACCGCCACAGCCCTCGTGGCTCTCGCTGCCCCAGCACAAGCGCAGCTCAGCGTCGACGTGACGGATGAAAGCGCATCGAACCTGAAAATCGCCGTGCCCGCCATGCCAGCGCAACAATCGGTTTCGACCCCTGCGGGCACCACCGACGAGTTGGGCCGCAAGATAGCGGAAGTCATTGCCTCCGATCTCAAGGGGTCGGGTCTGTTCGAACCTTCCGGTCCGGCGGGGTTGAAGGCGGTGACAGTGCCGGAAGTCACCTTCCCCCAATATGATCATTGGTCCTCCATGGGCATGGAGGCGCTGGTGCAGGGCTATGTCCGCTCCACCGGCGGAGATGCCGAAATCACCGTTGGCTGCTATCTCTATGATGTCGCCCTGAAATCCGAGCTTACGCGCCAGGGTTATGTCGTCTCGCCGCGCGACTGGCGGCGGGCCGCGCACAAATGCGCCGACGCCATCTATGCGCGCCTGTCCGGCGAAAGCCCCTTCTTCGACAGCCGCATCGCCTACATCGCTGAAAGCGGCCCCAAGGATAACCGCGTGAAGCGGCTCGCCATCATGGATTCGGATGGCGCCAACCACCGCTTCATCACCAACGGACAGTCGCTGGCGCTGACCCCGCGCTTCTCACCGGATTATGGCTCGATCGTCTATGTGAGCTATCTCAATCGTCGCGTCCGCATTTTCGTCTATGACATCGGCACGGGAAAACAGCGGCTTGTGACCGAAAGCTCGAACGCCACTTTCGCGCCGCGCTGGTCGCCGGACGGCCGCTCCATCCTGTTCTCGATGGCGGTTGCAGGCAATACGGACATTTATCGCGTTCCCGCCGCCGGCGGCACGCCCGTCCGCCTGACAACCTCGCCGGGCATCGACGTGGGCGGCAGCTATTCTCCCGACGGTTCAAAGATCGTCTTTGAAAGCGACCGTTCCGGCAGTCAGCAGATTTACGTCATGAATGCCGATGGTTCCGGCCAGCAGCGGATCAGCCATGGCGGCGGCCGCTACGCCACGCCGGAATGGAGCCCGCGCGGCGACCAGATCGCCTTCACCAAGATTAGCGGCGACTTCAAGATCGCGGTCATGACGCCGGGCGGCGACAATGAGCGCATCCTGACTAATGGCTGGCAGGATGAGCAGCCCACATGGGCGCCGAACGGCCGCGTCCTGCAATTCTTCCGCACCAGTCCGGGCCGCAGCGGCGGCAGTCAGGTGTGGCAAGTCGACCTTACGGGCGTCAACGAACGGCGCATTCCGACCCCGCTCAACGGCTCCGATCCGGCATGGGGCCCGTTGCTTCCGTGAAATGAATTTTCAACGGCATGGAACTCAATCGTCTTGACAGCGTAACAATCTCGCAGAAGTCTTGATTTTCACTGGTGCAGGCACCTATCCAACATGCGTAATGAGGAGAAAAACATGAAAACAGTGTCCCGTACCCTGATGATGGCCACCGCCGTCATCGCGCTGGCGGCATGCTCGAAGAAGCCGCCAGAGGAGCTGCCCCCCGCTCCTGTCGACAACAGCACGCCCGCGCCGCCGCCCGCACCCAGCGGCCCCATCAAGGGCAGCCAGGAGGACTTCCTGGCCAGCGTATCGTCCGACCGCGTGCTGTTCGGCACCGACGAATTCGACATCGACGCGCAGGATCAGGCGACGCTGCAGAGCCAGGCCCAGTGGCTGCAGGCCAACCCGACCGTTCGCGTGACCATCGAAGGCCATTGCGACGAGCGCGGCACCCGCGACTACAACCTGGCTTTGGGCGAGAAGCGCGCCAATTCGGCCAAGAACTATCTCGCCTCGATCGGCATCGACCCCAGCCGCATCACCACCATCAGCTATGGCAAGGAGCGGCCGGCTGCGATGGGTTCGGATGAGAGCGCATGGGCGCAGAACCGCCGCGCGGTGACCGTCACCGTCCAGTAAGACTGGCGCAGGAAAAAAAGAAAACCCGCCGATCGATGAGATCGGCGGGTTTTTTATTGGAAGTATATGCCGTCACATTTGGGCCGTTCGGGCTGAACCTGTCGAAGCCCAGGACTCCTAAGGAAACGACACCCCTCCGACACGCTCAGGGCGAACGGAAGCCGGGCATTCTTTCGATTTGGCGCTACTTGCGCCGCGTTCCCGTCATCGCCGCCGATCCGAACGCGCCAAGCTGGATCGTGCCCGTCAGCGTGTCGCCCTCAATGATCGCCTCGGCCTCCAGCACCATGGGCATGGGCACTGTCATCTCCATCTTCCAGGTCAGGCGATTGCCGTCCACTTCCCCGTCCTTGACGTCCAGGGAACCGAGCGGCCCGGCATTGGTGCCGTGAAAGCTGTCGCCGCTGCTTATGACCGTGAAAACGCTCGGCTGATCGCCCATCGGCGTTTTCGTTATGCAATCATAGGCGCCGTCTACCTTGGCCATTCTTCGTCTCCATTCTTGATGCGTATCGACCCTGCCCGCGCTTATTTCGCGGGTGCGGCTTTGCTGTCAACGACAGTGATCGGCATGCCCAGTTCCTTGAGCTGCGGCAGCACCTGAGCCTTGTCGCCCACGACGACCCAGGTCAGCTTGGCCGGATCGATCATCTTGCGCGCGACCGCATCCAGCTCCGGAGCGGTCAGCTTCCTGTACCGCTCCGCCAGCGTCTCGACGAAATCGAACGGCCGCTTATACATGACGTCCCGCTGCATCTCGCCCAGCACATCGGCTGACGTTTCGTAGCTGCCCGGAAGCTCCCGGATGCTGCCATTGATGGTGCGCTCCAGTTCCGCCTGCGTGATCCCCTTTGTCGTCAGGAAATCGCCAATCTGCTGTTTCAGGACGGCAATCGACGCGCCCGTCTTGTCCGCCTGAACCGGGGCGAGAACGACAAAGGGAATCTGCCCCTCGAACCGGTTGATCGTCGAGCGCACGCCATAGGACCAGCCCTTTGTCTCGCGCAGGTCCATATTGATGCGGCTGAGGAAATTGCCGCCCACGATATCATTCGCCTGCAGGAAATCGACAAGATCGTCGGTTCCCTTGGCGTCGAGCAACTGGCCCGCATAGATCATCGATTGCGGCGATTGCGGCCGGTCGACGAGCACGATTTGCGGCTTGGCGGCCGGCACCGGTACGTTGAAATCCTTGGTGCCCGGCAGATCGCGGGTCATCCGCCAGGTGCCGAACCGCTCCTCCAGCATCGGCTTCAGGACATCAAGCGTGGTGTCGCCAACGACGAAGATCGCCGCATTGTCGCCGCGAATCCATTTATTGTGGAAGCTCGCCAGATCGTTCCGGGTCAGCTTCGCCACCACTGCGGGATCGCCAGTGCCGCTGGTGGGGCGGCCATAGGGATGGTCCTTCCCATAAAGCAGGGGCGGCAAGGTCCGGCTGGCGATTGCGCGAGGCTCCGTCAGTTCCTGCGCAATCTGCGCAAGCCGCGTCGCGCGGATGCGTTCAAGCTCCTTCGCGTCGAACGCCGGGTTCTTGATAACGTCCGCCAGCAGGTCGAGCGAAGGCGCCAGATTGGGCGTCAGCGCATACATGGATACGGACGTGCTATCCATGCTGGCGCTGGTGGCGATCGCTGCGCCGAGACGCTCCTGCGCCTCGGCGATCTGGACGCTGTTCAACGTCCGCGTGCCTTCCTTCAGCATCGTCAGCATCAGCGCCTGGGTACCCAGCGCATCCTTGGGGTCGGCGGCATTACCCGCGTTGAACACCACGGACATGCGAACCGTCGGCACGGTGTCACGCCGCGCGAAATAGACCTTCACGCCGTTGGAGAGCGTCGTCGTTTCCACAGCCGGGAAATCGATATTCGGGATCGGCCCGACATCGGGCAGTTTGCTGCGGTCAACGGCGGCGAGCGGTCCCTTCGCCGATGCGCCAGGGGCGGCCTCGCTATCCTCCGCCACATAATGCGCCGGCGCGGCGACGATGCCAGTGCGCTTCGACACCTTTCCGCCCGCTTCCTCATAGGCGTCGCGTTCGCCCGGCTCGACGGTCAGGGCGAATACAGGGCGGGTCAGCCATTTCTGCATGGCGGCAGTGACCTGCGCAGGCGTGGCCGCCGCCATCTCCTTCAGCTCCTTCTTGTAGAAGCCGGGATCGTTCGAATACAGCTCGCCCTCGGCCAGCGTGACGGCCTTTCCGCCGTCACCGCCCACCTGCTCCAGCCCGCCGATACGCCCGGACAGATCGGTGGTCGCCACCCGCTTCACCTCGTCGGCGGTCGGGCCTTTCGCGAAATAGTCGGTGAGGATTTCGTCCAGCCGCTTGCCGACGACAGCGGGGTCAATGCCGGGCTTCACATTGGCCGTCACCTCAAAGAAGGCAAGCTGCGCAAAGTCCTGAACATCGGCCGTGACGCTGACGGCAAGCTGCTCATCGCGCACCAGAATATTGTCGAGCCGCGACGACGCAAGGCCGCCAAGGACGCTGGCGCCGATGCCCAGCGGCACGGAATCGGGATCGTTGAGGCCCGGCACGGTCCACCAGCGATAAAGCCGCGTGGTGGCGACATGGTCCTTCATCACCATATCCTTGCGCGCTGGCAAGGTCGGCACCGGGACATTGACCGGAGCCACCTTCGCACCCGCCGGGATATCGCCGAAATATTTGGTGACGAGCGTCTTTGCCGTCTTCACGTCGATATCGCCCGCCAACACCAGCACGGCGTTGTTCGGGCCATAATGGCCGATGAACCAGTCCTTCACATCGGCCAGGCTGGCGCTGTCGAGGTCCGCCATCGAGCCGATCGTGGAATGCTGATAGGGGTGACCGTCCGGCAACAGCCCGGCAAGCTGCGCATATTCGACAAGGCCATAGGGCTGATTGTCGCCCTGCCGCTTTTCATTCTGGACGACGCCGCGCTGGTTATCCAGCTTCGCCTGGTCGATGCCGCCGAGCAGATGGCCCATGCGGTCGCTTTCCAGGAACAGCGCAACCTCCAGCGCGGAGGTGGGCACGGTCTCATAATAGTTGGTGCGGTCGAACCAGGTCGATCCGTTGAGGTCCGTCGCCCCGATCTGCTGCAGCGGCTCAAAGAAATCGCCCGGCGCATTTTCCGATCCGTTGAACATCAGATGTTCGAACAGATGGGCAAAGCCGGTCTTGCCCTTCGGCTCATTCTTCGACCCGACATTGTACCAGACGGATACCGCCACCACAGGGGCTTTGCGATCGGTATGAACGATGACGCGCAGGCCGTTCTTCAGCGTGAATTGCTTGTAGGGAATGTCCACCGCCGCGACGAGCGCCTCGACCGGAGCCGCCGGGGCTGGCGCGGCGGCCGCCACGGGTGCGGCGGTTTGCGCATGGGCCAAGGATGAGGATAGCGCCAGCGACGAGGCCATCAGGCCAATAGCGATCGAACGAAGCATGGGGGGATCCTTTGATGACCGTGCGAGGCCGCGCCAGGGCGGCCCGATATGGCGGGAGAATAGGCAAGGCGTTATAGCGGTGCAATACGCTTTCAGCCGGAGAAAGTTCTAGGTGAAATCGATGATGGAAGGAGACGCCCCTTGTGTTGCAAATAGGCAACACTATATCGCTGCCACAGTCATCAAGAGGGTGTCATGAATATCGAGAAATTCACCGATCGCGCCAAGGGTTTCCTGCAATCCGCGCAAACCGTGGCCATCCGCATGAGCCACCAGCGGATCAGCCCCGAGCATTTGTTGAAGGCGCTGCTGGAGGACGATCAGGGCATGGCGTCCGGCCTGATCCGGGCGGCGGGCGGCGACCCGGCTGTGGCCATGCGCGAGACCGACGCCGCGCTGGCCAAGGTGCCCGCCGTTTCGGGCAGCGGCGCGCAGGTGACGCCGGGCCTGGACAATGACGCTGTGCGGGTCCTCGATTCCGCCGAGCAGGTCGCGCAGAAGGCGGGCGACAGCTATGTCACGGTCGAGCGGCTGCTGCTCGCCCTCACCCTTTCCAGCACCACCACGGCGGGCAAGGCATTGGCTGCGGCAGGCGTAAAGACCGAGGCGCTGAACGCCGCCATCAACCAGTTGCGCGGCGGCCGTACCGCCGACACGCAGAGCGCCGAGGATCGCTATGACGCCCTCAAGAAATTCGCCCGCGACCTGACGCAGGCGGCGAAGGACGGCAAGCTGGACCCGGTGATCGGCCGGGACGAGGAAATCCGCCGTACCGTGCAAATCCTGGCCCGGCGCACCAAGAACAATCCCGTGCTGATCGGCGAGCCCGGCGTCGGCAAGACGGCGATCGCGGAGGGGCTTGCCCTGCGCATCGCCAATGGAGACGTCCCCGATACGCTGAAAGACCGCACGCTGATGGCGCTCGACATGGGCAGCCTGATCGCCGGCGCGAAATATCGTGGCGAGTTCGAGGAGCGGCTGAAGGGCGTTCTGGACGAGGTGAAGGGCGCGGAAGGCCAGATCGTCCTGTTCATCGACGAGATGCACACGCTGATCGGCGCGGGCAAGGGCGAAGGCGCGATGGATGCGTCCAACCTGTTGAAGCCCGCCCTCGCCCGTGGCGAACTGCATTGCATCGGCGCGACCACGCTGGACGAATATCGCAAGCATGTGGAGAAGGACCCTGCCCTGCAGCGGCGCTTCCAGCCAGTGTTCGTCGGCGAACCGACGGTGGAGGACACCATCTCCATCCTGCGCGGCCTGAAGGAAAAATATGAGCTGCACCATGGCGTGCGGATCACCGACAGCGCGCTGGTGTCTGCGGCGACGCTGAGCAACCGCTACATCACCGACCGCTTCCTGCCGGACAAGGCCATCGACCTTATGGACGAAGCCGCATCGCGTCTGCGCATGGAGGTGGAGAGCAAGCCGGAGGAGATCGAAAATCTCGACCGGCGCATCATCCAGCTCAAGATCGAGCGGGAGGCGCTGAAGAAGGAGACCGACAAGGCGTCCAAGGACCGGCTGGAGACGCTGGAGGACGATCTCGCCAATCTGGAGCAGCAATCGTCCGAACTCACCGCCCGCTGGCAGGCAGAGAAGGACAAGATTGCAGGCGAAGCGAAGCTGAAGGAGCAACTGGACGCCGCGCGGCTGGAACTGGAGCAGGCGCAGCGGGCGGGCGACCTCGCGCGCGCGGGCGAACTGTCCTACGGCACCATCCCCGACCTGACCCGCAAGCTGGAGGAGGCAGAGACCGTCACCAAGGGCGCGATGCTGCGCGAGGAAGTGACGGCGGAGGACATCGCCAGCGTCGTCGCCCGCTGGACCGGCATTCCGGTCGAGCGGATGATGGAGGGCGAGCGCGAGAAGCTGTTGAACATGGAGGCGGAGATCGGCAAGCGCGTGATCGGCCAGGCCGATGCGGTGCGGGCGGTATCGACGGCCGTGAGGCGCGCGCGCGCAGGACTTCAGGACCCCAACCGGCCGCTTGGTTCCTTCCTGTTCCTTGGCCCCACGGGCGTCGGCAAGACGGAGTTGACCAAGGCGTTGGCCGAATTCCTGTTCGACGACAGCGCGGCGATGGTGCGCATCGACATGAGCGAGTTTATGGAGAAGCACAGCGTCGCCCGGCTGATCGGCGCGCCTCCCGGCTATGTCGGTTATGAGGAAGGCGGCGTGCTGACCGAAGCGGTGCGCAGGCGGCCCTATCAGGTCGTGCTGTTCGATGAGGTGGAAAAGGCGCATGGCGACGTGTTCAACGTACTGCTGCAGGTGCTGGACGATGGCCGTTTGACCGACGGTCAGGGCCGTACCGTCGATTTCACCAATACGATCATCGTGCTGACGTCGAATCTGGGCAGCCAATATCTGTCCGGGATGGCGGACGGGCAGAAGATGTCCGAGGTGGAGCCGCAGGTGATGGAAATCGTCCGCGCGCATTTCCGCCCGGAATTTCTGAACCGGCTGGATGAGATCATCCTGTTCCACCGCCTGTCCGCCGATAACATGGCGCCGATCGTGGATATCCAGGTGAGCCGCGTGCAGAAGCTGCTGAAAGACCGGAAGGTGACGCTGGACCTGTCAGACGGTGCGCGGGCGTGGTTGGGCCGGGTGGGCTATGATCCCGTCTATGGCGCGCGGCCGTTGAAGCGGGCTGTGCAGCGGTATCTGCAGGATCCGCTGGCCGACCTGATCCTGCGCGGCGACGTGCCCGACGGATCAACGGTCAAGGTCGATGACGGAGATGGCGCGCTGGTGTTGCAGACTCAATAAAAGAACGGGCGGATCGATGGTCTGCCCGTTCTTTTGCTCAAATACTATGTGTAAAACAGTTTGCCGGAAAGCCTTAGCAGCCATCGACACCGCAAGACTTGTTGGTCTGCATACGCTGCAACATGGCGCGATTTTCCTGCCGCTCCGTGTTCCACTCAGCCGCGGTCTTGCAAACCCGGTTACGCTTGAGCCGCGTACCCAGTTCCTCGGTGGTCTTGCAGATGACCCGATCGCTTTTGGCCTTGTCGCTAGCCGGATCGGCCTTCGCCGGTTCATCAGCAGCATGGAGGGATACAGGCGCAAGAACGATCATTGAGGCGAGCGCCAGTGCAGAAATACGAGCCATTTCATCACCCTTGAAACATCGGGAATTCGATTGGCAACATTATCAATGGGAATTCCGCGATCGGCAAGATGCTAGATGCTGTAGCCGAACCGTTCCACCCAGGGCTGAAGAACCGGCAAAACGGGGTTAAGGTGATCGCGATAGCGGGTCCAGCGGCCCGCCGCGCGGCGATATATAGGTTCAGTGACCTGCGCATAGCTTGCCGTGGAGATCAGACCTCGCGCCGCCGCTGTGCGCTGATGATCCAGTACCCCTTCCCGCCAATCCAGACCCAGATAGTCGAACAACGGCCGCAGTTCCGCCTCGCTGTCATTCACCATCTGCTCGTAGAATATGGGGTGAACCTGAATTGGGATGATGCTGCGGCAATATTCCCAATATCCGAAACAGGCGTTGTAAAATTCTGCTGCAGTGCCGAGGTCCAGGAAATTCGACATCGCATTGTTCAATCGGAAGCTCGTGATGAAGCAGCTAAGCACCACGTCGCATGGATGTCGCAGCGCCAAAATGAATTTGGCGTCAGGAAACAGGCGCTGGATCAGCGGCGCCTTGGTCATGTGCAAAGGCGATTTGTCCACGAGCAGGGCGCCGGGTCGCCGTTCGATATGGTTGGAAACCTCATGGAAGTAGAGCTTCCTTAGATCATCTACCTCCTCCCCGCTCAGGTCAGCAAGCCGGGCTATCCCGCCCAGCCGTTCCTCGACCTTCTGAAGCGTAGGGCGTTCCTCCAGCACCTGCACATTGTCGTGCCCCATCAACATGGTGTCGAGCAATGTCGTGCCGGATCGGGGAAAGCCTATCAAAAAGACCGGACTGTCCTCGGCTGCGCCCGACGGAAGATCACGCCAGCCCGCAAACCATTCCGGCGTCACGACGTCCCGGTCGGCCTGCAGTGCGGACCGGTAGCGAGCGGCGCGGACCAAAGGTTCGGAGGGGTCCTGCTTGAACAGTTCATTCATTTCGGTGAACGCCGCAAAAGCGCCGTCCGCGTCGTTCAGCCGGTCACGAAATTGCCCTTCCAACTGCGCCAGCCGGATTGGCTCAATGTCGCGGGGCACTTCCGCCAGAAAACGCAACCCTTCCTCGAACCGCTTTTCCCGGCGGCAGATAAGCGCCTGTAGAAAATGCGCCGTGCCCTGGTCGACGCCAGCGGACTGAGCCTCCGAGAGCAGCACCGGAAGCTCATCCTCGCGATTCAGATGTTCTAGCAGGATCGCCAATTGGACAAACGCTCTGCCATGTCGCCGATCCATGTTCAGCGCCCGGCGAAGCGTCTTTTCCGCATCTGCAAAGCGCCATGCAGCCCCCTGCTCCTCACCCATCTGCACCAGCAAATCGATATTGCCTGGCGAGGCGGCGACGGCTTTTTCCAGAACCTCCAGCGCCTCAGTATCGCGATACAAATGGCGCAACACCGTGGCATGCTCCACCAGCGCCGTGGCGTCATCCGGTACCTTGGCTGTATAGCGGCTGAGAATTTCCGCTGCGGCAGTCAGATTGCCGGCGTTGCTGTATGCCGCCGCAAGGTTGAGATGCACCGGGCCGTTGGCGGGAGCCAGTGCCGATGCGCGTTCCAGTGCGGCAATGCCCGCGTCCATTTCGCCGGCAGTCACCCTGGCGTTACCCAGATTATTCCAGCTTTCAAAATCATCAGGCGCAATGGCCACGACCTGTTCATAGGCGCTGGCGGCCGCCGCATGATCGTCCGTCTGTTGCAGAACGAAGCCGCGGAGACGCCACATGCGTCCCGAAGGATCGTTCATTGCGCGTTGCTGAGTGCATATCTCCACCGCTTCACCAATCTGACCGCTGTCGATCATCGCAGCGGTCAGATTGGCGGCGATTACCGGATCGTTCGGATTGCTGCGCAAAGCCTCGCGCATATGTTCGATGCCTGAACTCAGATCGCCCGCGCGGCAGCAGATCATGCCAAGCAGCGCGTGGATCGGCCCCTGCGAACCATTTTCCCTCAACGCCTTTTCGGCAAAAGCGCGCGCACCGTTCAGATTGCCGCGACTAGCGAGCGCCATTGTTTCTCGCAGCGCCGCCGCGACGGCAGGGGTGAGTTGCTGCAAGTCATTCTCCCATCAACGAATAGTGCAGAGACATATATGGGCTTTAGAGGGCGCCATTACCTCTGTTCTCATGCGCTTCAATCACGGCGCGAACGCCAGCGCGCTCCTGCGCATTTAAGTCTGGATGCCAAATGTCACAAATAAACACCACACGCAGCGCATCACTCTCATTCGCCGCCTCATGTTCGATCGTATCGTCGAACAGCCAAGCCTCGCCCCGTCGCCATAGACGCCGGTCCGCGCCAACGCGAAACCAGCAATTTTCCGGGACGATCAATGGCAGGTGGCAAACAAGACGGGTATTGGTGATCCCATGATGCGGCGGGATATGCGCGCCGGGAGCGAGCAGCGAAAACATCGCATTGGGTGAAACCTGATCGATGGCGGGCTGGGGCAGCGTCCTGAGCAGGTCCATCGTGAACCCGCAATGCCGGGCATTCGCCTCGACGATTTCGCCATTACGCACGAGGTGGATGGCGAGCCAGTCGCGCGAATGATTGAGCGCCTCCCACTGGCGCAGCGGCACGCCTTCTGGATATTGCACATAGGGCGCCAGTTCCCTACGTTCGGCAGCAGCAACGCGCGCAAAGTCGTCGGCGATCCCTTCGGTCGCCCCTTCAAGCCGTTCGAGCCAATCGAACCGGTCCCGGTCGAAAAATTCGAACTCCGCAAGTCCGGGATAATGATAGTCGGTCGGTTCCGAATGATAGGTGGACGTAATACGCGCGACATTGGTGCGGAACCGGTTCAACCGTCTTGCGTCACCTTCGCTGGCTTGAGGCACAGCGTTGCCGATAGCTGCAGACAAATGCGCATCTGTCTGCGCCTGAAAAGCGCGATATCGTTCCTGGGCATGGCGAACCATCGCGGCCATCTGCGGCGGTAGCGGTTCGTCGGGGATTTGCGCCAGCGCGCGCCCGAAATGTTCGTCCGCATCCGGCGCCCCATGCCGTTCCAAAAGGCTGGCGTTCAATAAAAGCGCAACGAAGTGCAGAGGCTCCAGCTTCAACGCTTCAGCAACTGCTGCAAGAGCCGCGGGAATATCCCCTTGCGCACGGCAGATCGCTGCGAGTTTCAACCAGAGATCGACATTGGCCTTTTCCCCTGAAAGGGCCGACTGCAACAATCTGCGCGCTTGGGGAAAATCACCCGCAGCAGCCGCGCGATCGGCCTGAGCGGCTAGGGGCTGTGCGCTTTCCTGCAAATTCTGTCTCCGCGGAAGGCAAAGAAAAAGGCGGCGGCCCTTGGGGACCGCCGCCTCTCCTTATCCCTGCATGACGCTTAGAAGTCGAGCGTGATGCCTGCGAAGATGTAACGACCAAGAGCGTCGTACACCGCCGGATAGGTGTTGCCGTTGCAGGGCCCGGTGGGGCACTGGTTGTTGGCGCCGCTGGAGCGACCAGAGGTGACGAGCGGCGGCTGACGGTCAAGAATGTTGTTCACGCCCAGGCGGAACTCATACTTGCCAGCGAACCGGTAGCTGGTCGACAGATCGAAGTAGCTCTGTGCGCCAAGACGCGACGAGAACGGATCGAAGGAACCCTGCGTCGTCGAGCTGGGGTTGCGGAAGTCGACCTTGACCGGGCCGAAATAGCGCCACTGCAGCGAGAAGCCCAGACCGTTCGGCATGTCGAAGCTGGCGCGAGCCTTGTGCCTCCAACGAGCGTTCGGAGCCGACGGAACGCCACCGGCAGAGCAGGTCGAACCATAGTAACCAGCGCAGTCATAAGGCTCCGAGAGACCGTTATCGACATAGAATTTGTCGAGATAGGTGCCCTGGAAGTTCAGGCTGACGGTGCCGGTTTCACCGATGTCGTGCGAGTAGGAAGCACCGACGTCGATACCCTTCGTGCGAACGCCACCGATGTTCTGCTGCAGATTGGTGATGTAGCCATCGGACGTCAGCCACAGCGAACCGTTGACCGGGTTACGATTGATCAGGGCGCAAGCCGTCGGATCAGCCGTAGCGGTACAGAAGTTCACGATCGCGTCGGAACCGAAGCCCTGGATCGCGCCGTCGACCTTGATGTCGTAATAATCGACAGTCAGGGCGAAACGCGGCAGGAAGCGCGGCTGGATCACGACACCCAGAGTCTTCGTGGTCGCCTTTTCCGGACGCAGCGTCGCCGTGCCGCCGATCAGACCGTTATACTGGCCAGCCGGGTTCGGCGTGACGGTGTCGCCAATGGCCAGGCCCTGGGCAAGACAGCCAACGTCGGCTGCCGTGATCACGAAGCCGGAGCACGGATCGGTCGAACCATCGAGCGCGATGATGTTCGGAGCGAACAGTTCCTGCAGGTTCGGCGCACGCGCCGCACGGTTGTAGCTGGCGCGGAAGCGGATATCGCTGACCGGCGCGAATTCGATGCCGAACTTGTAGGTGTCGGTGCTGAACTCGTTGCCGTTCGAAATGCTGTACTTCGAGTAGCGATAGCCACCATTCAGGGCGAGCGTATCCACGAAGCCGTTCTGAATGAGCGGGATCTGGATTTCGCCGAACACTTCCTTGACGTTGAAGCTGCCCTGGATCGGCAGGGTCGGTGCGCCCTGGCCGGTCAGGTCGCCGGTCGAGAAGGCCTGGTCGGTCTTCAGGTCCAGCGATTCCTTACGATATTCAGCACCCAGGTTCAGCGCGACGCCATCTTCAGCCAGCGGCGACTTGAAGCCATATTCGCCAAGCAGACCGGTTATCGACGCACTGACGACCTGTTCGGAGAGAACCGCCTTCTGGAAGCCGGTCGCCGACAGATAATCGATCGAGGCCTGCGAAGCGGGCGCACCAGAGAACACGTCGTAAGGCACGCAGTTCAGATCCGAGCCGCTCAGGACCGAGCGGCAGATCGGCTGACCGAAAGTCGCGCTACCTGCACGGGTGTCGGTAACGGCATCCAGTGCGTTGGTCAGGCGAGCAACCGAGAACTCGTTGGAATAGACCTGCGAGTAGTTGGTGCGGCCATACTGATAATAGGCATCATAGGACCAGGCAGGCGACAGGTCGCCCTTCGAACCGATGATCGTGCGGAACTGCGTATGCTGAAGGTCAGCGATACGGGGACCGCCCTCGACGTTACGACGCAGCAACTGCATGAAACCGCGGTTGTAGGTCGCACCGGTCGTCGGATCGATGAAGGTGCTGGGAGCGAAACCAGGATTGGAAACATTGGTCAGCGGGAAGCTGCCGAGGTAGCCATTCACCAAGTTGTCTGCGCTGAACAGAATGTCGCGCTGCTGAGCCGAGATCAGCGGGTTGTCCGAGTTGATCTGCAGCGTGTTGCCGAAGTCACCGGACGGCGCGATCTGCGCCAGCGTCCGGTCGTCCATGAACATGAACTCAACATAAGGCTTGATGGAGTCATTGATTTCATAGTTCGCGAAGAAACCGGCGGTATAACGCTCGTCGGGACGCTGATAATAGTTGGTCGGCGCGAAGTTGTAGCGCGTCGGTCCAGGCAACAGCGTGCGGTTGGGGCCGAAGTTGAAGAAGGTCGACGTGCCGTCCGCAAAGGCAATGATATTGCCCTCGGCCGAAGTCGCCGAACCGCCGCACTGCAGCGCGGTCGCAGTATCCTGCAGCGTACAGGCGCTGTAGTCGCGACGATCCTGCGTGATCGCCTTAACCTTGCGGTAGCCTGCATAGGCAGTGATATGGCCACGGCCGTCATCGAAGTCGGTGCCGACAGTCGCCGAAAGATCGATCGTGCCACCGTCAAGGACGCTGCCGCTCGGGTAGCTGTAACCGTCAAAGCCGGCCTGCTGACGCGCATCGAGCAGCGGCGGAACCACCTTGTTGCGGTTGTTGTGCTGATACATGCTGTACTGGGCGTCCAGACGGAAACCCGTATAGTCGGTATCGATCATGAAGTTGACAACGCCGGCAACCGCATCGGCGCCGTAGGTGGACGATGCGCCGCCCGTCAGCACTTCAATGCGCTTGATCAGGTTGGCGGGAATCGCGTTCAAGTCAGCCGAGGAGTCAGCGGGATCGCCCGGCATCAGGCGGCGGCCGTTGACCAGAACAAGCGTACGCGCGACGCCAAGACCGCGAAGGTCGACGGTCGCCGTACCGGTTGCAGCGTTGGACACGCCGCTCGACTGGCCAGCCGACACCGACGGAAGGGTGTTCAGAAGATCCTCAACGCGGGTCGTGCCCTGTGCGCGGATATCCTTGACGTTGACGACGGTGACCGGAGCGGCCGACGTCAGGTTCGCCTGCTGAATGCGCGAACCGGTAACGATGATCGCTTCGCCTTCGGAGGCGTCATCGGCGGTCTGGGGGGCGTCCTGCGCAAAAGCAGGCATGGAGATGAGCGCCGCACCAAAAATGGCAGGTGCAACGGTCGAGCGCAGTCGCGCCGTCATAGATATTTTTTTCACTATCCAGTCCCTTGCTCTGGAGTTGTGACAGGCTTTTTTTGCCTGCCCCAATTTACTTGCGTTCAGGATGGAGTGCCCGACAGCGTGACATCCCAAACGGCTGCGGCGCAATCTGCGCGGGCGCACAACGGCTGTAAAGCGCGGGAATGGCTGGTTTTTGCTTTTGCACGATCGTGTAGCAAATTTGCCACATGCCTGCCCATTGACTCAAAATCTTAAGGTTTTGCAATTTTGTTGTTACAAAAAATGCGAATTCGACAGGAAAAGTCAGGCTTTTGGTCCAGATAGTTTTTTGCTTGCCCAAGCCATTGCCGCGCACCCCGCTTTCCTTGGTCTAGCGGCCCGTCCCCATTTGCTCCTATAAGCCCCCGAGCGTTGCTGAATGTGGAGGACCGGGGTGCACAAGGACAGAATAGCCACCAGGATCTGCGCGACTTTGGCGTGCGCCGGCATTGTGTCGGCAATCCCCGTACAAGCCGCGCAAAAGGCTCCCCCCCGCGCATTGAGCAAACTTCTGGACTGCCGCGCGATCACGGATTCAGCCGCCCGTCTCGCCTGCTATGACGAACAGGTCTCCGCTATCGAATCGGCGACAGAGAAAAATGAAGTCGTCGTGATGGACAAAGAGGATGTGCGTCAGACCCGCCGATCCCTGTTCGGCTTTTCCATGCCAAAGCTGCCTTTTCTGGGCGGCGGTGATGACGACAAAAATGACGATGATGAAAACCGGGTCACGCAGATTGATGACACAATCAAAAATCTTCGCTCTATGTCCTATGGCATCTGGGTATTCACACTTGAGGACGGATCGCAGTGGCAGACAGCCGATCCAATGCCCTACGGCACGCCAAAGCCAGGTTTGAAGATCAGCATAAAACGCGCAGCGCTCGGCTCCTACAAGGCCAGCGTCAACGGCTGGCCAGCGGTGAAGGTCAAGCGCGTCGGGTAGTTGCTAGTCGCTGGGCATGCCGGGATCAGGCGCACCTGCGCCCGGCATCGGTCCAGTAAGCAACAGCGGGTCGATACGCGCGTCGTTCCATTTCAATCCCCAGTGGAGATGCGCACCGGTCGCCCGGCCAGTGCTGCCCACCGCGCCGATCAATTGCCCCTTCTTCACCGCCTGCCCTTCCTTCACGTCTATGCGCGAGAGGTGCAGGAAGGCGCTGTTGAGACCGGCGCCATGATCGATCATCAGCAGATACCCCTCCAGCGTGAAGGGCGCAGCGGCGGCGAGGATGACGACGCCATCGGCGGGCGCAAGCACCGGCGCGCCCGTCGCGGCGGCGATGTCGATGCCGCCATGATAGGCCCCAGACTCTCCGCGATAGATGCGCTGCGCGCCGAACAGGCCGGAGATGCGGCCGGTGCGTGGCCATATGAACCGCTGACGCCATCCCTGGCTGCCCGTCTGCACGGCGCGGGCAGCCGCAATACGCTCCAGTTCCGGCTTGCGGATTGTCATGAAGGCTTCGCTGCTGGCGATCGAGCGCAGGGGGGCATCGACCCTCTCCAGCCGCCAGGCGCGCGGGAGGACGTTCAGCGATTTGGCGATGCTTGTCCCGTCCGCCAGCCGTGCGGACAGTGTAGCGACAGGTCCCGCATCACGGTCGAAGGCGATCAGAAAGCGTCCGTCATCAGCGACGGGAACCGTCATGGCGCCAAAGCGCAAAGCCACTGTGCCGCTCGGCGCAGTGCCTATCACGGCGCCGCCCTGAGCGATTGCGCCTTCAAAGGCGAAGTCAGTCCGGGATGGCTCCTGGGTGATCTTGACCTCTGGCACGCTCGCGATGGCTGGTTCCGGTCCAGCCTGCCTGGGCGCCGCACATCCGGCGAGAAGGCCAAGGACGGCAAGTCCCGGCGCTATGCGCATGTTCACCCCGGCAATCCGCGCGCGGCCCGGTCCTTGATCTCCGCCTCGACCGAAAGTTGCGCGGTCGCATAGGCCTCCTGCCGCGCGATGCTCCAGTATCGCAAATCCTCCAGCGGGATACGTGCGCCGCTGACCGCACACACCACATGGTCCCCGGCGGTCAGCACGCGAAAGCTGTACGCCATATAATGAAGCCGCGCCGGCGGACGTTCGCTGTTGGACATGAGCATAGGCGATATTCCGGTCCGTATTTGTGGCAAGTCAGGTGAACAAGTCCTGCTGCCGCGTCTCATCGGGAGCACGCGGCTTGTTGCGCGTGCCTTGCTTATGTTCCGATATATCGGGCGGAGGCGCTTTCTCAACCCCGCCGCCGATGCTGGCGGGGGTTTCGCCGTCTTGGAAGTGCAACATAACGCGTCCCGCCGCCTTGGCGTCACTCACACTGCTTATCAGTTTGCCGCCCGCCATCACCCTGGCGAAGCCCCGCGAAAGCGGCCGGTCGGGGTCCAGCGAGACCGCCAGACGCCACAACCGGTCAAGCGCCTGCCGCCCGTCAGCCAGCGGACGGGTCAGCATTTGCGGGCGCAGCCGCGCACCCTGCAACCGCTGCCACTCCCGCGCGAGGCGGTTCTGCAGGAGGATGGGGCGAAGCGCGCCGCCCGCGTCCGACAATTCCCGCCGCGCGTCAGTAAGACGATGGCGAAGCCCGCGCCCCAGCCGTTCGCCCAGATCGTCGGCCCTCTGCCTTTGCGGCGCGAGCAGCGTGTCGGGGCGAGGCATCAGGCGAACCTGCGTTTCCAGCCGCTCCCGCGCCTGACCCGCGCCGCGCCGCACGGCCCGCCCGGCGCGCAGACCGCTTTCGGTCAACACCGCCAGCAGCTCTGCGCGGACCGGCACCGCCATTTCGGCGGCGGCGGTGGGCGTGGGCGCGCGTACGTCGGCCGCATAGTCGCACAGCGTCGTGTCGGTCTCATGCCCGACGGCGGAAATGATCGGGAGGCTGCACTCGGCCACGGCGCGCACCACTGCTTCCTCATTAAACGCCCAGAGATCCTCGATCGACCCGCCGCCACGCGCGACGATCACCAGATCGGGACGCGGCAATGGACCGCCGGGGCGCATCGCATCAAAGCCGCGCACCGCCGCCGCCACCTGCGCCGCCGCGCTCTCGCCCTGCACCAGCACTGGCCAGACGAGCACATGCGTCGGGCAGCGATCCTCCAGCCGATGCAATATGTCGCGGATGACCGCACCGGTGGGCGAGGTCACTACGCCAATCACCTTGGGCAGAAAGGGCAGCGGGACTTTGCGCGCGGGATCGAATAGCCCCTCTGCGCCGAGTTGGCGCTTGAGTTTTTCGAGCAGCGCCATCAGCGCGCCCTCACCCGCCAGTTCCATCCGATCGATCACGATCTGATATTTCGACCGGCCCGGATAGGTGGTGAGCTTGCCGGTGGCGATCACCTCCACGCCATCCTGCGGCGAAAAGGCGAGACGCCCCGCCCCGCCCTTCCACATCACCCCGTCAATGACGGCGCTGTCATCTTTCAGCGCCAGATAGAGATGGCCGGACGCCGCGCGCTTGAACCCGGAGATCTCGCCGCGCAGCTTCACATGGCCAAAGCGGTCCTCGACGGTGCGCTTCAGCATGCCGGACAATTCGCTGACACTCAGGGGAGGTGCGTTGTCGCCGGGGGTTTCCTCCGCTAACAGGCGGCCGGCGGGATCATATTCGGGAGACATGACGGGCGATGAACATCCTTTTGCTTGGCGGCGGTGGGCGCGAACATGCGCTGGCATGGCGGATGGCGCAATCGCCTCTGCTCACGCAGCTTTACGCCGCGCCGGGCAATCCGGGCATAGCGCAGCATGCGGAGCTGGTCGATATCGATCCGGCCGATCATCGCGCCATCCTCGATTTCTGCATCCGCCATTCGATCGGCCTGGTCGTCATCGGGCCGGAAGCGCCGCTGGTCGACGGCCTAGGCGACAATCTGCGCACTATGGGCGTACCGGTGTTCGGCCCGGACAAGAAGCCCGCCCAGCTTGAAGGATCAAAGGGTTTCACCAAGGATCTGTGCAAGCGCGCAAACATTCCGACGGCCGGTTACGAGCGGTTGACGAGCAAGGATGGCGCACTCGCTGCGCTTGACGATTTCGGCCTGCCGGTCGTCATCAAGGCGGATGGCCTCGCCGCCGGAAAGGGCGTTATCATCGCCACGACGCGGCAGGAGGCCGAGGACGCGATTGCGGAGATGTTCTCCGGCGCGTTCGGCAAAGCCGGCGAGGAAGTGGTGATCGAGGAGTTCATGACCGGCGAGGAGGCGAGCTTCTTCGCCCTGACCGATGGCTCTACGGTCATCCCCTTCGGCTCCGCACAGGACCATAAGCGCGTCGGCGATGGCGACACCGGCCCAAACACTGGCGGCATGGGCGCATACAGCCCCGCGCCTGTCCTGACGCCGGAGCTGGAAGCGCGCGTCATGGCGGAGATCATTCAGCCCACGGTCGAAACGCTGGCGGCGGAAGGCATGCCTTATAGCGGCGTGCTCTATGCCGGGCTGATGCTGACCGAGACCGGGCCAAAGCTGATCGAATATAATGCTCGCTTCGGCGATCCGGAATGTCAGGTGCTGATGATGCGGCTGGAGGGCGATCTGGTCGAACTGCTGCTGGCCGTGGCGCAGGGCAAGCTGGCGGAGCATGGCCCCGTCACTTTGCGTGACGAGACGGCTCTGACCATCGTCATGGCGGCGAATGGCTATCCCGGCACGCCGGAAAAGGGCGGCGCCATTTCCGGCCTGGATGGCGCGGAGCAGGATCGGGCAAAGGTTTTCCATGCCGGCACCGCGCTGAAAGATGGAAAGCTCGTCGCCAATGGCGGGCGCGTGCTGAATGTCACGGCGACTGGCGGTTCCGCGACGCAGGCGCAGACCATCGCCTATGCCGCAGTTGACCGGATCGATTTCCCGAGCGGCTTCTGCCGCCGCGACATTGGCTGGCGCGAAGTGGAACGCGAAAAAGCGGGATAATGCCAAATCGACGGCAGGAAAGGCTGTAAATCAGCAACTTACCATATAATCCACGCCAAAGACCCGCCAGTCGTCCCATTATGCCGCATGAGCCCTTGCCTTTGCAGGGCGTTGCATGTGGACTCGGCCGTTCATCCCGCTATCATTCCTAGTTCGGGAAAGGATTATCCACATGAGCACATTTTTTGCCGACTATGGCCTGTGGCTTCTGATTGCGCTGCTGATCATCATCGTGCTGTTCTTCTTCCTGTCGGGCAAGAAGGACGCCGCTCCACCGTCCGAGACGGTCAAGCCAGCCGCCACGGAAATCAAGCCTCCGGTGACCAGCAAGGCCGCCGCGGAACTCGCGCCAGCGCCCGAACCGGCAAAGGCCGCCGAACCCGCCGCCGCGCCTCCCCCTGCGAAAGCGGCCGCTCTGGTCAGCGAACCCGCTCCGGCCGTGAAAAAGCCAGCCGCGAAAAAGGCGGTGGCCGCAAAGCCGGTTGTGGATGCACCCGTCCCTGCCAAGACGCCCAAAGCTGCAGCCAAAACAGTCAAGAAGCCGGCAGTTCCAACGCCTGCTCCAGCCGCTGAGAAACCAGCCCCCAGGAAAGCCGCCGCGCCGAAGGCGGCCAGCGCAGCACCCGTTGCAACGCCCGCCGCAAAGCCTGAAAAGGCCAAGGCTGAGGCAAAACCGAAGGCGGAGCCTGCCGCCGCGGCAGCCAAGCCCAAGGCGGCTCCAAAAAAAGCGGCTGAACCTGCGGCCGCCAAGCCTGCGCCCGCAGCGCCTTCAGCGCCCGACGATTTGCTGCTGCTGAAAGGCGTAGGCCCCAAGCTCAATACGATGCTCGTTGACCTTGGCGTCACCAGCTTCGCGCAGATTGCGGGATGGACCGACACCGATCTCGCCAAGGTCGATGCCCAATTGGGCGCGTTCAAGGGCCGCCCGGTCCGCGACCATTGGGTCGATCAGGCAAAATATCTCGCGGCGGGCGACATCGCCGGTTTCGAAGCAAAATATGGGAAGCTCTAGGCTTGGGGCTGCTTGCTCCTGCGACAACAGGAGCAAGCCGATTTTCCTCAATCCAAGCCGGATCTTTTAGGGCTGGCCGTCAGAAGTCCAGTTCGGCCCGCACACCCATGACATCAACGCCGTAGTCCGCGCGGGTTCCTGCAAGGATTGCGGCGTCGTCATATCTGATGTGCGCATAATTCATGTTGAAGCGCAGATAATTGATCGGGGTCCAGATGATGCCGGCGATATAGGCGTTCTGCTTGCCGCCGATAATGCCCGTGTCATTCATATCCAGATAGTCATAGCGCAGATTCACCTGGATCGCGCCTGGCCCACCCTTGCTGACCGGATTTTTGGGATCAGCCGTTCCCATGATGCCTGCCTTATAGGGCCGGGAATCGCCCTTGGTGATATAATAGCCGATCTCCGCATAACCGCCGAAGAAAGTGGGGTCGGCCAGGCCGGGACGGAATACCCGCAACCAATGCGCCTCGCCGGCGACATGCCATTGCCCCATAATCGCTCCGGCCTCAGCGCCGTAATGGCTCTCACCCTCTGCGGAAATGGCCTGGGTCGAAAGGAAGCGGCTGTTGATCGAATGCAGGAACGCCCGCTGGCGGTACCGCTGCGGCGTTTCCGACAAGCGTTTGAAATCGCGCCAATGATAGGAACCGGCGAGATGGAGCTGCACAGGACCCAATTTGGGCGCGAACACCAGCCGCCCGTCGAGGCCAAAGCTGTTATTTTCGTCGCCGCCATTGGGACCATCGCTGGCGTTGGTGAGAGAATCCGCGCTGTCAGAGAAGATGCCGCCCTGTGCGAGGATCGGGCCGTTCTGATATTGCACGGAAAGGCCCAGACGGCGTTCAAATCCGAAAGCGTCGGTGAACGCGGCACGCTCCATTACCGATCCCGCGGTATCGCTTATCAACTCGTCCAGCGACTGGAACTGGTTGTGATTGCCCAGCGTAACCAGCCACTTTCCATGCTCATAGGTGATATAGGTGTCGACCAGATCGACGGTATTGTCGGAAAGCTCCGTCTCCAGCTTATAGCCGAACCCGCCGCCCAGCTTGCCCTCGCCTCCCAGGCGCAGGCGGCGAAGCTCGTTGGAGAAACCGACCGCGCGATCATTGACGCTCTTGGGCGCGGAGACATAGCCTGCATCATATTGGATGCGCCCCTTCACCTTGAAGCTGGCGTCTCCACGGCTGAACAGCGGCGATCCCTTCCAGCCGATCTTGGTTTCGGGCTGGGCCGCGCTAGCGACCTGAGCGGGCGCTGGTGTTCCGGGAACTACACCAGCGGCGGGAACCGGCGCGGCGGCAGCCGCTTCCACGCCGTCCAATCGCGATTCCAGCTTCGACACCTGTGCTTTCAGCGCGGCGATTTCAGCACGCAGTTGCGCGGCTTCCTCCGCGCTAAGCCCCTGCGCCATCACAGCATGCGGCCAGGCGAGAGCGGCAATCGCGGTCGCTCCGAACAATCTCATACGCATCTATATCTATTCCTTGTCCGGTCGTCCGGCTATGTCCGCGCCGGGCAATTATGACTGTATTGTTTCCGTTTCGAGGAATTTTGATGACAGTTTTATTGCAATCGCGGCGCGCCGCATGTGTATTGCTATATCAACACACCACTGCTATCTTCCGGCCGAAGAGAGGAAATCGGCCATGTATAGCGAGAGCGACCTCCAGAATGCCGTGGAAGCCGGAGCCATTAGCGCTGAGGCGGCAGAGGCGCTTCGCGCCCATGTCTCCCGGCTTCGCGCGAGTCCCCTGGTCGATGAAGAACATTTCCGGTTGCTGACGGGCTTCAACGATATTTTCGTGACTATTGCTGCAACGATACTGCTTGTTGCGGTGGGCTGGCTCGGAAACACGGTGCGCCTTGGCGCGGCGGACTATCAGCCGTCCGTCGCGTCCGGCCTGTTCATTGCCGCCACCTCCTGGGGCCTGGCCGAATATTTCACCCGGCAACGGCGCATGGCGCTGCCGAGCATCCTGTTGCTCCTCGGCTTTGCGGGGGGCGTCACCTTTGCATTGGCCGCGCTTGTCTTGCAGGTCGTGCCTGATCCCGCGCCACGCGCCGGTGGACTTCTGGCATCGGGAATCGCGCTGGCGACGGCCATCGCCATCTGGTTTCATTGGAAGCGCTTCATGGTGCCGATCACTGTAGCCGCAGGAGCGCTGGCGGTCGCGGGCGTGGGCATAGCGCTTGTCTATGCGGCCATACCCCGGATCGAGGGCGCGCTTTTCTGGCTGGTTCTGCTGGCCGGGCTGGGCATCTTCGCCGCCGCAATGTGGTGGGACATGAGCGACCGGGGCCGCACGACCCGCCGGTCCGACGTCGCTTTCTGGCTGCACCTCACCGCCGCCCCGATGATCGCGCACAGCATGTTCCACCTGCTCGGCGTATTCGATGGCGAGATGGGCGCTGGCACGGCGATAACGGTATTGCTGCTCTACGTCGCCTTCGGCCTCGTTGCCCTGGCGATCGATCGCCGGGCGCTGCTGGTATCCAGCCTCGCCTATGTGCTCTACGCCCTGTACGCGCTCATGGAACAGGCCGGAGCGGTGGAATTGTCCTGGGCGTTCACCGCGCTCATCATCGGCTCGGCGCTGCTGCTGCTGTCCGCGCTATGGCATAAGGCGCGAAAGCTGGTGGTGGAGGGATTGCCTGAGGATATTCGCGGCCGCCTTCCCTATCTGGACCGGGAGGCGGCGGTAAAGGCCTGACGGCGGCCTCTCGCCGCCCTATTCCTCCACCAGCCGCATAAGCTTGCGCTCAACGGGCGCGAGCACCGGTCCCAGATCCGCTCCGCGCTTCAACACTGCGCCGGCCTCGCCGATCAGCGCCCACATGCCCTGACGGTTGCGCAGCGCCGGCCGTTTCTCAATGCGATATTCCGGCCGCTCGGCCGACCTGCGAAATGCGGAGAAGATCGCCGCATCCTTGCCCAGGTCGATGGCGTAATCCCGCCAGTGTCCGGCGGAAACCATACGCCCGTAAAGGTCCATGATCCGCATCAGTTCCTGCCGCTCGAACCCGGTCTGCGCCGGTATTGCGCCATTGGCGGGGAACGGCGTGACATTGGTCATCAGGCGCGACCGCGCTCCTTAACGGGAGCCGGGGCGGGCGCTTCACGCTGCGCCTTCTCCTCGATCAGTTCGGCCAGGCGCTTGCGCAGATTCTCCACCTCGCACTGGAGCAACTCCAGCTTCTGCGTGGCCGGGTCGAAACTGTCGCTGCATGGCGTGCCATAAGGGACGAACTCGCGCTGATAGGCGGTGACGTCTACCAGCACCTGGCGCGCAGGGATGCCGACCATAGTCGCGCCCTCCGGCACAGCCTTGGTCACCACCGCGTTCGCGCCAACGCGCGCGCGCGCGCCAACCACGATCGGCCCAAGCACCTGCGCGCCCGACCCGATGATCACGCCATCGGCGATCGTGGGATGCCGCTTGCCTGCAATGCCGTTGGCCGGGTCTGTGCCGCCAAGCGTGACATTCTGGTAGATGGTGACGTCATCGCCGATCTCGGCCGTCTCCCCGATCACCGTAAAGCCGTGATCGATGAAAAGATTCCGGCCGATCTTCGCACCGGGATGAATGTCGTTGGCCGTCAGAAAGCGCGACCAGTGATTGACCGCGCGAGCCAGAAAATAGAGCCGGCGGCGATACAGGGCGTGCGCAATGCGATGATAGGCCAGCGACCAGACACCGGGATAAAGCAGGATCTCAGCGCGCGAACGCGGCGCGGGGTCCCGCGCCTTCACCGAATCCAGATATGCAATCAGCCTGTTGAGCATAAGCCCGCCCTTATCCCTGAACAGACCGGATAATAGTCATTGCCCCTTAATAATTCCAGATGGGGTCGCTATTTGCCTTCTGATCCCCCAAGAGAAACTTGCTTGGAGCCTTTTGGAAAGCCAAGCAGAGAAGTAGACAATTACGGCCTAGGGGAAGTCATGCTTGATTCGCTTGCCGCGCATGCGGCATCCATCAATTTTCAGGACATTCTTCCTTTCATCCTTGTGGGGTTCGGCGCGCAGATGGTCGATGGCGCGCTCGGCATGGCCTATGGCGTGATCTCCAGCACCCTGATGCTGACGATGGGCGTCCCTCCCGCTGCGGCCTCGGCCGGTGTGCACGCGGCCGAAACATGCACGACGGGCGTCTCGGCGATCAGCCATATCTGGCACCGTAATGTGGACTGGAAACTCTTTTCCCGGCTGGTCATTCCCGGCGTCATTGGCGGGGTGCTTGGCGCCTATGTGCTGTCGAACATCGACGGTGGTTTCATAAAACCATTCATTCAGGCTTATCTTATCTGCATCGGCATCTGGCTGATCTGGCGCGGTTTCCATTATCCGCCGCAAAGCCGCAGCCCGAAGATCGTGACGCCGCTCGGCCTGATCGGCGGCTTCATGGATGCGACAGGCGGCGGCGGCTGGGGTCCGATCGTGACGTCCAACCTGCTGATCCAGGGGGCCAGCCCGCGTCACACCATAGGCACGGTCAACAGCGTTGAATTTGTGCTGACCCTCAGCATCAGCATCGCCTTCATCTTCAACATCGGCCTAACCGCGTTCACGCTTGCTACCGTCGGCCTGCTGATCGGGGGGGTGATCGCGGCCCCGTTCGGCGCCATGCTCGCCCGCCATATCGCGCCCCGCGTTCTGCTGACCGCAGTCGGCATCATCCTGACGCTCACTTCGCTGTTCGGCTTTGCCAAATGGGCTGGATATATCGGATAGAGCGATTATATTCAGACATTCAATCGAAGGGATCGATGAATGTCCAGTTACATGCCCACCCTAAAGCAACTGCAATATCTTGTTGCGCTCAAGGAACAGGGGCATTTCGGCAAGGCTGCGGACGCCTGTTTCGTTACCCAATCGACGCTTTCGGCCGGCATCCGCGAGCTGGAATCCCTGGTCGGCATCACGCTGGTCGAACGCACGCGCCGCGTCGTCCGCTTCACCGCATTGGGCGACCGGATCGTGGAGAAGGCTCACCGCGTTCTGCGCGAAGCAGAGGAACTGGCCGCCATCGCCCAGGCGTCCGGCAAGCCCCTCTGCGGCGAATTGCGCATGAGCGTCATCCCAACCATCGCCCCTTTCCTTCTCCCCAGGCTGCTGCCCCGCCTGCGCACGGACAAGCCGGAGCTGAAACTCTATCTGCGGGAGGAAACCAGCCATGCCGCGGTCGAATCCCTTCGCCACGGCCATGTCGATTGTGTGCTGCTGGCCCTTCCCTACGCCACCGGAGAGGTGGAGAGCGAACTGTTGATGTCCGACGCGCTGTTCGTCGCTTTCCCGAAAGACGATCCGCGCGATCCGCCCGCCGCCATCGCGCCGGAAATGATCGATGAAAGCCGCCTGCTGCTGCTGGAGGACGGGCATTGCCTGAAGGATCATGCGCTCGCCGCGTGCAACCGGCCCGAATTGCGCGCGGAGGCGACGATGATGGGCACCTCCCTCCATACGCTGGTGCAGATGGTGGAAAATGGCCTCGGCCTTACCATGCTGCCGGAAATGGCGATCCAGGGGGGCATTTTGAATAACACGCATATTGTCGCCCGTCCGCTCAAGTCGGAGCATGCCCGGCGCGATATCGCTCTCGTTTGGCGCAAGAACAGCCCAAGGGGTGAAGAGTTCAGGATGCTGGCCGACATATTGCGCGACGCCGCGTCCGTTCCACGGAAGCAGGCGAAGGAAAGGACGCCCGAACCCGCCTGAGCCGGGGCGCTCACCAAATCTTTACCGTGACGGCGCGATAAGGGCTGCCTTTTCCACCATGGTCCGGTCTGAAGATGTATAAGAGCTTCGCCATCATCACCGTGTTGATCGCGCTCGCCGTAGGCGTATTCGCCGGCAACCTGCCAACGGGCGGCGCGGACAATGCGGCGAATGCGTCGGAAGAAGCCGCATCGAACATGGTTGAGCAAGCCGCCGCTCCACAGGCCGCACCAATGCCCCGGCCTTCGCAGACGCCGCCTGCCGACCCTTCCGCACCGCTGGCCAGTGCTTCCGCGCCGACGCTGGTGCTGGACAGCTATACGACACCGCCGGAGCAAAAGGCTCCTACCCAGCCGGCCGCCCAACCCACCACTCCCAGGACAGCCCCGGAAATCAACCCGATTCCCACGGGCGACAAATTTCCTCCCGGCAAGATACTGACGAGCACTTTCCAGGCGGACGGCAGAAAATAAGCTCGCCGCTTATTTCTTCTTCAGAATATCCAGTGCCAACACGGTCATAGCCTCCGCTGCGGTCGGAATGACCTTTTCCGCTTCCGGCGCCCAGAACGGGCTGTGCAGGGATGGCAACGCCTTGCCTTTCGCCGCCTCCGCCATTTGTGCGGATGGTACGCCGCCGACCCAGAAGATCAGGCTCTTGATCGACTTGTCCTCCCGCCAGAAGCGGCCGAAATCCTCGCCACCCATGACCGCCGGAGCCTTCACCACCGTTCCCGGCGGGAAATGCCCCCGCAGCACTGTCGCCATCTGCTCGGCGAATTCTGGCGGATTATAGGTGGACGGAGTAAATTCGTCCTGCACGGTCACCACGGGCATCTTGTCCTCCGGCATGCCGGACGCGATCGCCTCGCCGCGCGCGATGCGCTTGATCCCGTCGATCAGCTTCGCCCGCGTTTCGTCCGAATAGCTGCGCACCGTCAGAAGCAATGTCGCCTCATCGGGAATGATATTGTGCTTGGCGCCTGCGCGGAAGCTGCCGACCGTCACCACCGCCGGGTCATGAGGGTTTTGCTCCCGGCTGACCAATGTCTGCAGCGCCATGACGATCTTCGCGCCCAGCACGATCGGGTCCTTTGTCGTCTGCGGATAGGCCCCGTGCCCACCCACGCCCTTCACGACGATATCGATGCTGTCGACATTGGCGAGCGCCGGCCCCGGCGTGTAGGCAATCCGCCCGGCCTCGAAATTCGCCGCGTCATGGAAGGCTATCGCATGGGTCGGACGCGGGAAGCGGGTATAAAGTCCGTCCTCCAGCATCATCCGGGCGCCCTTGCCGGTTTCCTCGGCGGGCTGAAGGATCATCACCAGCGTGCCCGACCATTTGTCCTTCATGGATGTCAGCAGCTTTGCCGTCTCGACCCAGGCAGTCATATGCGTGTCGTGGCCGCAGGCGTGCATGACGCCACTCTCTATGCCACCCGCCGTCGTCGCCTTGACCTTGGACGCGAAGGGAAGGCCCGTCTGTTCCACCACTGGCAGACCGTCCATGTCGGCACGGATCAGCAGCACCGGTCCCGGCCCATTTTTCAGCACCGCGACTACGCCGGTCCCACCCACCTTCTCGGTGATCGTGAAGCCCATTGCCCTGGCCCGCGCGGCAAGCTTAGCCGCCGTGTTCACCTCCTGTTGGGAAAGTTCCGGGTTGCTGTGCAGGTCCCGGTAAAGCTCCATCAATCCGGGCATGTCCTTCTTGATTGCGGCGCTGATATCCTGGGCGGTTGCGGGGGCTGCGAACATAAACGGCAAAGCGGCCAGAACGGCCGTGGGGGTCAGGTGCATCAATATCTCCCTTGCTGACGGGCAGCATAGGGGGAAATTTGGCCGAGGCCAGCTATCTTGGCATTTCAACCCTCAGCCAGGCGCGCAGGAGCGCATTCACCTCATCCGGCCGCTCCATTGCGGGAAGATGCCCGCAATCCTTGAAGATATGCAGCGACGACCCGGCGATGCCCGCATGGATTTCCCGGGATGCCGGAAGGGGCGTCAGCACGTCGCTGTCGCCTACGCAGACCATCACCGGCACAGTGATATCATGCAGGGTGGGCCGGCTGTCCGGCCGGTTCGCTATCGCTTCCTGTTGCCTAAGAAACGCCTCGCCGCCGACGCGCTGCGCCATGGCCATCACCGTTTCCCCTAGCTCACTCTCGACACGGGAAGGGTGGATCAACTGGGGAAGCATCCGCACCGTAACCCCCATGAAGCGGCCAAGCTTCAGTGACTCCACGCCCCTGCGCCGCGCGGCAGTGCGCTGTTCGTCATCCGCGGCTGCTCCCGTGGCCAACAGCGCCAGTCGCGACACCCGCTCCGGTGCCTGCCGCATGATCTCAAACGCGACATATCCCCCCATCGACAGCGCAACGAGCGAAAAGACCGGCGGCGCAGCGGCCAGCGCGCGTGCAGCCATATCCTCAACGCTGCTGTCCAGGGTCAGATCGGCAATGCTGGGTGCGATGATGTCGGCTAACCCGTCTATCTGGCTGCGCCACAGGGTGGCGTCGCACAACAGGCCGGGAAGGAACAACACAGGGCTCAGCATGAAAGCGTCATGCCGCCCGGCCATGCCCGCATCAAGGGCCTCCGCTACTGCGCCGTCCACCCGCCATCGACGGAAATATTCGCGCCGGTAATATTGCTGGCCGCGTCTCCGCACAGGAACAACGCGATTGCAGCCACCTGCTCGGATGTCACGAACTGCTTGGTCGGCTGTCCGGCGAGCAGCACGTCATTCATCACCTGCTCGCGCGTCATGCCCCGCGCCTTCATCGTGTCAGGGATCTGCGCCTCCACCAACGGAGTCCAGACATAGCCGGGCGAGATACAGTTGGCGGTGACGCCGAATGTTGCCAGCTCCAGCGCCAGCGTCTTGGTGAAGCCGGCAAGGCCGTGCTTCGCCGTCACATAGGCGCTCTTGAAAGGCGAGGCAGTCAGCGAGTGCGCCGACGCCGTCTGAATGATCCGCCCCCACTTCTTCGACTTCATATAGGGAATTGCTAGGCGCGAGGTGTGGAAGGCGCTGTTGAGGTTCAGCGCAATGATAAGATCCCATTTGTCGATCGGGAATTCCTCGACCGCGGCGACATGCTGCACGCCTGCATTATTGATCAGGATATCGACGCCGCCGAACGCCGCCGCAGCCTCCGCCATCATCGCCTCGATCTGGTCCACTTTGGTCAGGTCATGACCGCTATAGAGCGCCTTCGCTCCGCTGATCGCCTCCAGACCGGCGCGCTCCTTCTCGATCGCATCCTTGTCACCGAACCCGTTGATGACGACATTCGCGCCCTCCCCGGCCAGCGTCTTGGCATAGGCCAGACCGATGCCGGAAGTGGAGCCGGTGATGAGGGCGGTCTTGCCAGCCAGCGACGTGCCTTGGGTCATATGCTCTTCTCCGTTAGATGATCGTGCCGGTCGAGGTCGAACGCCGCGCTCTCGCCGTTCAGGATGTTCTGCGCCAGGATATCGCCCTTGCACATCACGCCATCCACCGCGTCCCGCCCCTGCTGCCAGTGATCGAGCATGGTCGCGCGCGAAAATTCGAAATCGCGCGCGCCGCTTTCCCAGTTGCGGCTGCGGTAGATCAGGTGGACGATATTGACCGCCTCGTCGCGCAGCGTCTCGCACACCGCCTTGATCTTAGGATGGTCCTGCATCTCCGGCGGCAGGGTGCGCAGCGCGTCGCGCACCATTTTGTGCTCGCGCCGCATGCGCAGATATTGGTCTGTTACCTGCCGGGTGCGGCTGGAATATTGGATATCCTTCTGCCGCGAATAGACGTCTGTCAGTTCCTTCGGCAGCGGTCCTTCGGCCGGGAACAGGTCCACCTGAAACGCTAGCGTATCGCCGCTGGCATGGTCGAGCACATGGGCGAGCGGCGTGTTCGACACGATGCCGCCGTCCCAATAATAGCGGCGGCCGATCTTGATCGCGGGGAAGCCGGGCGGCAGCGCGCCGGACGCCATGATATGCCGCGCATCGATCTTCGTATTCGCGCCGAACTCGCCATCCCGTCCGCGCGTGTCGAAATAGACGAAATCCCCGCTCTGCACATCGACCGCGCCGACCGACAGCCGCACCGGGCCTTCGTTCAGCAGCTTCCAGTCGATCAGTTCGTTCAGCGTCGCCTCAAGCATGCCCACATTGTAAAGGCTGGTGGCTTCCGGCGATCCCTCCGGCATGAATTGCGGGGGTATGATGTGGGGGCGGAAAAACCCCGGCACGCCAAACATCGCCACTGCGCCAGCCGCCGCCAGATGCGCGGCCTCCCGGATATGGTCGTTTTCCGGTATCCAGAAATTCGGCATGCCGCCGCTCACCAGGTCCCAGAAGCGATGCAGCCTTTCCATGCGCCGTTCGGGCGGGTTGCCCGCAATGATCGCCGCGTTGACCGCACCGATGGAAATGCCCGCGACCCAGTCCACCTCGATCTTCAGATCATCCAGCCGTTCATAGACGCCCGCCTGGAACGATCCCAACGCTCCGCCGCCCTGCAGCAGCAGCGCGACATTGTCCGGGAGTGGAACCGGGGCGTTCTGGCCTTTGAGGCGGCGTGCGGGGTCGATGTCAGCCAAGGCGGGGGTCCTTTCACGCTGTTGCAGTGCAATATAAGCCGTCCGCGTGTCAGTTCCAATGAAATCCCGGTAATAAATCTCAGATAATCATCGCTGACCGCGCAAGCGCGTTTACCCTGTTCGCCCCCGTCGCTATGTCCTAAGCTTGGTCAAACCAAGCTCCGGGAGACTCCTGCATGCGCCTCGACGACGAACAGGAAAGCACCAACTTCGAGGTGCAGGGCCGCGGTAGCGGCGGGTTCGGGGGCTTTGGCGGCGGAGGCGGCGGTGGGATGCTCGGCCTGTTGCTGCCGCTGATCGGCAGCCGCTTCGGCTGCATGGGGATCGTCGTGGTGGTAGGCATCATGCTGGTGATGGGCGTCAATCCCCTTTCCCTGCTCGGCGGCGGCACCGGCATGGCCCCGACCCAGCAAAGCGCGCCCGCCAGCAATGATCCGCAGCAGCTCACGGAAATCCAGCACTGGTCGCTCAAGGTGCTGGGGTCGACCGAGCGGACATGGGGCAAACTGTTCCAGCAATCGGGCCAGCAATACCGGCCAACCATCCTGTCCTTCTATTCGCAGAGCGGCACATCGGGCTGCGGCGCGGCGCAATCGGCGATGGGGCCTTTCTATTGCCCGACCGACCAGAAGGTCTATCTCGACACCGATTTCTTCGAGGAACTGCGTCAGCGCTTCGGCGCGCCCGGCGACTTTGCGCAGGCTTATGTGATCGCGCATGAGGTCGGCCACCATATCCAGAACCTGGAAGGTACGCTGGGCGATGTGAACAAGCGCCAGCGTTCGGTCAGCGAAGAACAGGGCAATGCCCTGCAGGTGCGGGTTGAGCTGCAGGCCGACTGCTATGCGGGCGTCTGGGCCAAGGATACGGGCCTCATGGAACAGGGCGATCTGGAGGAAGGCATGACCGCCGCCCATGCGATTGGCGATGATACGCTCCAGAAAGCGGCTGGACGCCGTCCGGTAGAGGCCAGCTTCACCCATGGCAGTTCCGCCCAGCGGATGGAATGGCTGCGCAGGGGTCTGTCCACCGGCGACCCTTCGCAGTGCGACACGTTCAAGGGCGCGATCTGAGGGGCAAAGTGGCGCGATCCCCGCGCTACCTACCCAGCGTCTTTCTCGTATCCTGATCGGCCATTTTCTCGGCGAACCAGTTGGGATAGACCAACGGTAACGGCGTTGCATCGTCCAGGGTTTTCAGCTCCTCCGCGGTCAATGTCAGCGTGGCGACGCCCAGATTGTCCTCCAACTGGTGCGGTTTGCTGGCGCCAAGGATCACACTCGTCACGGCATTGCGGGTCAGCAGCCAGGCAATCGCCACTTGGGCGACGCTGGCGCCATGCGCCTGCGCGATCGGCCGCATCCGTTCGACCAGCGCAAAACCCTGCTCCTTGTCGAACGGCAGCAGGTCGAAGCCGGACAGACGGTTTTCGGGATCGCTGAGCGTCTCGCGGGTGTATTTTCCGCTCAGAAATCCGGCGGCCAGCGGACTCCAGATGGTCATGCCCAGCCCGTATCGCTGCATCATCGGGATGATGTCGCGCTCAACGTCGCGGCCCAATAGCGAATAATACATCTGGCCGTGGGTGAAGGGCGCAAGGCCGTTTGCCTTCTGGATCTCCATGGCGGCGGCGACTTTCCATGCGGACCAGTTGGAAAAGCCCAGATACCGCACTTTGCCCGACCGGACGACAGCATCCAGCGCCTCCAGCGTTTCCTCCAGCGGCGTGAAAGGGTCCTCGCGGTGGGCGATATAGATATCCAGCCAATCCGTCCCCAACCGCTGGAGGCTCTGGTCGACCGACCACAGGATATGCCGGCGCGACAGGCCGGATTGCGTGGGCGGAGGACCGGACCGGAAACCGGCCTTCGTGGCGATCACTACATCCTTGCGGCGGCTGGCCAGCGCCTTGCCCAGCAATATTTCTGACTCGCCGCCAGCATAGCCATCCGCCGTGTCGAAGAAATTGATTCCGGCGTCCAGCGCTTGACCCACCAGTTGGTCGGCCACCTCCTCGCCCACCTTGAAGATCGCGCCATTGTCGCGATTGCCCTGCGTAAAGGTCATCGCTCCGAATGCGAGCCGCGAGACGATAAGACCGGTGTTTCCCAGGGTGGCGTAGCGCATCGACAGTCTCTCCTGATGGGTTCTGACCCGTTGGTTTGGGGCAAGACTAGGCAAGACATTGCATGCAAACAACCCTCATCACGCCACTTGAAAACGGGCCGCCGCTGTTGTTAGGATCAATCATCGGGATCAGGCTACCTCCCGATCAGGCGTCCCTGCCCAAGCGTTGCGGCAAAACCGGCCCATCCGGGCCGAGGGGGACGTATGTATGGCGCTGCCATCCTTTCGTGAGATGATCGGGACATTCGGCCGCATCGGCCTCATCAGCTTTGGCGGACCGGCCGGACAGATCGCACTGATGCATGAGGAGATCGTCGAGAAGCGCAAGTGGGTCGATGAGGAGCAATATCTGCGCGCGCTCAACCTGTGCCACTTATTGCCCGGACCGGAGGCCCAGCAGCTCGCGACATGGATCGGCTGGCGGCTGCATGGATTAAGAGGCGGCCTTGTCGCCGGCCTGCTGTTCGTTCTGCCTGGCGCACTGGTCATCATGGGCCTGTCGATCCTTTACGCCTATGCCGCCAACTTCGGCTTGTTCGCGGCTCTTTTCCTGGGGATCAAGGCGGCTGTGCTGGCCATCGTGGCGCAGGCGCTGATCCGCATCGGCAAGCGGGCATTGAACAGCCGGTTCAAGACTGTGCTCGCCCTGGCATCCTTCATCGCCCTGTTCTTCCTTAATCTCCCCTTCCCGCTCGTCGTCCTGGGCAGCGGCGCACTGGGCATGGCGGTAGCGACATATCGCCCGCAATGGCTTCGGCTGAAACCCCCGATCGAAAGACCCGCACCCGCGCCGCGCGGAGCGCTTTTCCGCGGGTCGCTTTACACCATCCTCGGCTGGCTGCTGATATGGGCCGCACCCATGCTCCTCATCCTTGCCACGCTTGGTCCCGGACATGTGCTTTGGACGATCGGCGCCTTCTTCTCGCAACTCGCCGTCGTCACGTTTGGCGGAGCCTATGCTGTCCTGGCTTATATGGCGCAGGAGGCAGTGCAGTCGCACCACTGGCTGACGGCCGGAGAAATGGCCGATGGCCTTGGCATGGCGGAAACGACGCCCGGCCCGCTGATCATGGTCACGCAGTTCGTCGGTTTCCTTGCCGCCTTCCGCGCGCCTAACCCGTTCAGCCCTCTCACCGCGGGGATCATCGGCGCGGTCCTGACGACATGGGTAACCTTCGCCCCTTGCTTCCTCTGGATATTCGCGCTTGCGCCATGGATGGAGCGTCTTGAGCATGCCCGCAAGCTGCAGGGCGGCCTCGCCGCGCTGACCGCCGCTGTCGTCGGTGTGATCGCCAACCTCACTATCTGGTTCGCCCTGCATGTCCTGTTTGGCCTGGTGCGGGAAAGCGCGTGGGGACCGCTCCGCCTTTATAGCCCGGACTGGTCCACCCTCGACTGGCGGGCCGCCCTGCTCGGCGTCGGCGCCGCAATCCTGCTGTTCCGATTCAGGATCGGCATCATGCCGCTGCTCTGCGTCGCGGCGCTCGCTGGCCTGGCGCTGTCGGCAGTCTGACTGGCCTAACGCTTCTCGCGGGAAAGGCGGGTCATCAATATCGCGGCGCGCTTCGCCTGCCGCTTGATGCTGTTGAGGTCCGCCGTTTCGCCCGGCGCATGGTCGCCCCGGCTCGCCACGCCAAGTCCGACCAGCCCGTCCACATCCGCCGCGACAAAGGCGATGTCGCCCGCCCCGCGCTTCAGCGGATCAAGCGTGGGCATTTCCGGTAGGCCAAGGTCAGCATTCACGCCGTTCAGTTTGGCCAGCAGCGCCTTGTTTCCCTCTGTGGGCGCCATCGGCGGATAGCCCCGCTCGAAACTGATCTTAGCGTCCGTGCCCGGCGAATGGGCGGCGACGATCTTTATCATCTTCTCCTGCACCCGGTCGGTCTGCTCCTGCGACAGCGTACGGAAATCGCCCTTGGCGACGGCGATAGGCGGGATGATGTTGGTCTTGCCCGTCACCGCGATGCGCACGCCATCCTTGTCGACGTCTGCGCTCTGCCCGCCGCCAACCAGCCCGACATTGAACGTCAGGTTCGGCTCCGGCAGCTCTTTCCGGAACGCCGCGATGATCCGCGCCAGCTCATAGATAGCGCCATCTCCCGCCGCTTCGGAGAATATCCGTGAGCTGTGCCCGGATTTGCCCGTCGCGCTCAGCGTCCAGCTATTGGAGGAGCGCCGGGCGATGGACCCCATATCCTTGCCATCCTCCACGGCCAGCCCCTCGAAATCCAGCGCCGCATCAGCCCGCTTGCCCGCCGCGATCAGGTCCGCGCGGGATATGGAGACCGGATCGCCGGCATCCTCCTCGTCACCGGTCAGCACGATCTCGATATTCGCATCATTCAGCGTGCCCGCGGCCTGCATAGCGCGCAGGGCGGACAGCATAACCACCATGCCGCCCTTGTCATCACCTACGCCCGGCCCCTCCGCCTCATCGGCCTTTCGCACGAAGGTCTGGAACGGCGAGTCGGCCTCGAACACCGTATCCAGATGCCCGATCAGCAGCAGCCGCTTCGTGCCCGCCTTGCCCTTATGCGTCGCGACGATGTGCCCCGCCCGCTTGACCGCGGCCATAGGCTTCCATTCAACCTTGAAGCCCAGCGCCTCCAACTCCGGCCGGATCATGTCGCCTACGGCCGTTACCCCGGCGATATTCATGGAGCCGCTATTCTGGTTGACCAGCTTCTCCAACAGGGCGACCGTCCGGTCATATTCCGCATCCACGGTCACGCCCATCTTCTGCTCGGCGGGCGACAGCGCGGCAAGTGCGGGCGCTCCAGCCGAAAGCAAAAGAGCGAGGAATAGAGCGGCGGCCGGGCGCTTCATAACGGCAAGTCCTTCATCATAGGGCAGAATATGTCGGGACTATTCCCGCTACCGTCCCTGCCTGCAACCCAAAGGTTCAGAACGAACCATTCACAGCCGGATCGGAAGCAGAATGGCGCAGACTACCGCCGCAGAATCCGGAACATCAATCTATCCTGCCTTTGGACGCCGAAACCGGCTGTTCCGTCAGGAGGGCATATGTTCGAGACAACCAACATAGGCACGGCGATGGGCGAATATGACCTGAAGCCGGGAACTTTCACCAGCATCATCTTCGCCGCCGCACATCAGGTTCGGCCTGTCACCATTTGCGAGATCATCGTCAATGGGGTCACAGTAGCGGCAGGAGTTACGGCGGATTTTCAGGGCGATAACCCTTCCATTTCACCGCAGACCATCTGCGCGCTGATCCCCTACACGGCCAAGGCGAAACTGCGCATTTCCAACGTGGATGCGGGCAGCGTGGTGGTGAATTCCGTACCGCTCGGCTTGCTGTTGGAGCAGCCCGCAGTCGCCTAGACCACCGTTCCCACAAGCCGCCCGATCCCGGCGGTGATGGCCATGGCGAGCACACCCCAGAAGGCGACGCGCAATACGGGCCGCGTCGCCTTCGCTCCACCGGCCCATGCGCCCAGATAGCCGAGCAGGATCAGCCCCAGCAGCGCCACCACCGGCACGACGTAGAGCAGCAGGTCCACCGGCACCGCCGCCACGGCCAGCAATGGCGCCGCCGCCCCCGCACTGAATGTCAGGGCGGATGCCGCCGCCGCCTGCAGAGGCCGGGCGGCCAGTTCCGGTGAAATGCCCAGTTCGTCACGCGCATGCGCGGCCAGCGCATCCTGCGCGGTCAATTGCTCGGCCACCTGCCTCGCCAGATCGGACGACAGCCCGCGGCCCATATAGATTGCGGTCAGCTCCTGCAGCTCCAACTCAGGCTCATCGGCCAGTTCGCGCCGCTCCTTTTTCAAATCCGCGCGCTCCGTATCGGATTGGGAACTGACGGAGACATATTCTCCCGCCGCCATCGACATGGCCCCCGCCACCAACGCGGCAATGCCGGAAAGCAGGATATTCTCCCGCGCCGTTCCGGCGGCGGCCACGCCGATGATCAGGCTGGCGGTGGATACGATACCGTCATTCGCGCCCAGCACGGCCGCCCGCAACCAGCCGATGCGGTTGATCGAATGACGCTCGCTATGGATCATGCGGCTTCCCTGCTTCCGCGCGAACCAGAGCATCAGGATTTCCGCGCGTCAATATGCAGGCCTGTTTTGCGCAGGTGAAAAGAGGAGTACGGCAATCCTGTTCCTACGAAGTTTGTGCCCCTGGCAATCGCCGATTGCGATCAATTGGCTGTCCGCACGATCCCGGCTGCTTCCAGTGACTTCTGCCCCGCTCTGCGAATGTCGTAGAAATAGGTGCTGAGCTGAAACGCCACGACAAAGAGCGCGGCGTAGAAACAAACCGGCCGCCATGCCCTTATCCTGTCTGCGGTTGTCCACACCCATTCCGCCACACGGCCGGAGCGCGGATAGAGCCATGCGCAACCCATGCCGATCGCCGCACCGGCCAGGATATCGCTCGGATAATGGAACCCGCCATAGAGGCGTGGAAACGTCACGACTACTGTCGCCCACAGGAACGCCGCCGCGCCCAAAGGCCGCGACGTCCTCCAGATCGCAAAGGCAAGAGCAAAGCCCAGACTGGCCGTATCGCTGGGGAAAGAACTCCAGTCGTTCGGAAATCCCTCGTCCGGCACAGGAAAGACGAATTGCCCGGACAGAGCCGGCCGCGCCCGGAAAGGCCCGCTATTCTGGATAACGCGCGACAAAATAAGCGCAAGGAAACCCGCCACGACCCCATCAAACAATGCCTTCTGCCGGACGGGATTTTCCGTTGCCGACAGCCAGAGCGCGACGATAACCGTCATCATCGGCATCAATTTGAAGGTGTCCATCTGGAACAGGTCCAGGACGATATGATCGAATAGCGGCCATTGGCCCTGAAAGCGGGAACATAGGCCGACAATGGCCGTGTCCAGCGCCTCCATCGCTATGCTGATCCTGCATCTGTCATGCAAATGTCATGAACCCGTTAACTACTTCCGTAAACACGGATAAATGGTTAACGGCCGTGCCTTATTGGGACCGCCCGGCATGTTGCCAAATAGGAAAAGGGGCCGGTTCATCACCGGCCCCTGTCATTCCCTACCGCTGAAGCATCGACTCAGTATACGCGAGCCTTGGGCTTCACATATTCCGCTTCGTCGGTCATCGTATAGTCGTGCACCGGACGGTAATCGAGCGTCACCTTGCCGCCCTTGCCGCCCCAGCCGTCGAACCAGCTAATCGTGTGCTTCATCCAGTTCACATCGTCGCGGTCCGGGAAGTCCTCATGCGCATGGGCGCCGCGCGATTCCTTGCGGTTGTTCGCGCTTTCCATGGTGCACACGGCCTGCGCCATCAGATTGTCCAGCTCCAGCGTCTCGACCAGATCGGTGTTCCAAATCAGCGAACGGTCGGTCACGCCGATGTCTTCCATCCGCTTGTTGACCTTCTGCATCCGCTCGACGCCCTCGGCCAGCAGCGCAGTGTCACGGAACACGGCAGCGTGCTTCTGCATCGTGCGCTGCATATCCAGACGAACCTGCGCGGTCGGCGAACCGCCCTTGGCATTGCGATAATGGTCGAGGCGGCCAAGCGCCAGATCGGCCGAATCCTTCGGCAACGCCCTATGCGAGCTGTTGGGCTTCACATTGTCCTTCAGGAACAGGCCGGTCGCGCGGCCGAACACGACAAGGTCGATCAGCGAGTTGGAGCCGAGGCGGTTGGCGCCATGCACTGATACGCAGGCGGCCTCGCCCACGGCGAACAGGCCCGGCACGATGACTTCGGGATCGCCATCCTTCTTCGTCACCACCTGCCCATGATAGTTACAGGGGATGCCGCCCATATTGTAGTGGACAGTCGGCGTCACCGGCAGCGGCTGACGGGTCAGGTCGACACCCGCGAATATCTTGCCGCTCTCGGTGATGCCCGGCAGGCGCTCGGCCAGCACCTTGGGATCGATATGGTCGAGGTGCAGGAAGATATGGTCCTTATGCTCGCCAACGCCGCGGCCTTCGCGCATCTCCATCGCCATCGAGCGGGAGACAACGTCGCGCGACGCCAGGTCTTTCGCGGACGGGGCATAACGCTCCATGAAGCGTTCGCCCTCGGAGTTGGTGAGATACCCGCCCTCGCCGCGCGCGCCCTCGGTGATCAGCACGCCAGCGCCATAGATGCCGGTCGGGTGGAACTGCACGAACTCCAGGTCCTGTAGCGGCAGGCCGGCGCGCAGCACCATGCCGCCGCCGTCGCCGGTGCAGGTATGCGCCGAGGTCGCGGAGAAATAAGAGCGGCCATAGCCACCCGTCGCCAGCACGACCGCATGGCTGCGGAAACGGTGAATGGAGCCGTCCTCCATGCAAAGCGCGATGACGCCCCGGCATTCCTTGCCGTTCGGCCCGTCCTCCATGATCAGGTCGATGGCGAAATATTCGATGTAGAAGTCCGCATCATATTTCAGGCTCTGCTGATACAGCGCGTGAAGCATGGCGTGGCCGGTACGGTCGGCGGCGGCGCAGGTGCGCTGCACGGGCGGACCGGCACCCATATTCTGCATGTGACCGCCAAAGGGCCGCTGGTAGATCGTGCCCTCCGGGTTACGGCTGAACGGCACGCCCGCATGCTCCAGTTCGATGACCGCGGCAGGCGCCTCGCGCACCATATATTCGATGGCGTCCTGGTCGCCCAGCCAGTCCGACCCCTTGACGGTGTCGTACATGTGCCAGGTCCAGTGATCCGGCGTGTTGTTGCCCAGCGAAGCGGCGATGCCGCCTTGCGCCGCGACCGTATGGCTGCGGGTCGGGAATACCTTGGTGATGCATGCGGTTTTCAGGCCCGCCTCGGCGCTGCCCATGGTGGCGCGCAGGCCGGAACCGCCTGCGCCGACGACCACCGTGTCATAGGTATGGTCGATGATCTTGTAGCTGTCCGTCGACATCAGGAAGCGGCCCCTGCGGTAAATGCGATCTTGGCGATGGCGAAGATGCCGAGCGCGGCTCCGCCGATGGCGTAGAAGTTGAGAAGGAGGAGCGTGCCGAACTTGGTGCCCTCCTCATGGACATAATCCTCGATCACGACCTGCAGGCCCATACGCAGGTGCCAGAACAGGTTGGCGAGCATCAGCATCATCGGCACCGCAACCAGCGGCTGGCCCAGCCAGGCGACAACCTCGGCATATTCAAGGCCGGGCAGTTTGAACAAGCTGATCAGAAACCAGATGAGCAGCAGGACATTGCCGGCCGCCGTCACACGCTGCTGAATCCAGTGATGCGCGCCCGTCTTGGCGCTGCCAAGGCCCCTTACGCGGCCGATGCCGGTTCCCGTGCCCATCAGATCTTCCCCGCAAGAATGACAAGCCACAGGATGCCGGTGGCGGCTATGGCCAGAACAAAGACGAGGATCGACCAGCTCTTGTTGGTCTTCAGCTCATATCCCGCGCCGATATCCAGCACGAAATGGCGCAGGCCGGAAAAGAGATGCTGGAAGAAAGCCCAAGTCAAACCGATCAGGACCAGATAGCCGATCGGCGAAGTCGCGCAGGCGATAAAGGTTTCATAAGCCGCCTTGCCGCTCGCCGCCGCCCACAGCCACCAGACCAACCCAAGCGCGCCTACGGTCGCAAGGCCGCTACCGGTGATGCGGTGGAAGATGGAAATCGCCATATGCGGCCCCCATTTCCATATCGTAAGATGCGGAGATAACGGCCTGTTGGTGGATCGCGCCATGCGGTGTGGGTCCCTTGAGCGTCTATGATTCCCGATCCCCTTAGCGCGCACCCCTCCATCGCGCAATTATCAGAACCATCTTTGCTACTTGCCGTCACTTTACCCCCTTCGCGGGGGGAAAACTGGTGGTTGCATAAGAGATGATTAACCAGTTCCGGGATAAGACCGTAGCGACGGGTCCAAAGATGCCCGCAGGGGATGTTCTGGAGAACCGGAAATGGCGCGGCGCGCAAAGGTGGATGTGACGATGCAGGAACGGCTGAAGGAATTCGATCCCGGCGACACGCTGGCGGAAGATTGCGCGGCCATCTTCGCTCTGCTGCCCGATCAGGGGCGCGGCACGGCCAAGGTCTTCCTGGACGCCTATCTCGCCAGCAGCGGGCTTGCGGATCGCCTGTCCGCGGTTGCGCTCGAAAAGCTGCAGGCTGAGATTCTGCGCTATGTCCGCGAGAAATTCACCAGCCTCCGCTCGGAAAACTGGGCCAATTCGGGCCGCGCCTGCGTCATTCACGCACGTAAGCACGGCATTTCCATCCGAACCGTGCTGGTGGCGATGTCCACCGCGAACGAAAACGTGTGCGACGTTATCTGGGACCAGACCGGTCAGGATGATGGCGAACGCCGCCGCCTGATGCGCGCTATGCTGCGCCTCTCCATGGTGGAATCGGAACTGATCTGCGCCGCCTTGGCAACCCATGTGGCCGAGGAAGAGGAAGCCGAACGCGAATTGAACGGCACCCTGTTCGAAAAGCGCATCGTGGGAGAAATTGACGGCGCATCGATGCTGGGCGAGGGTCTACGCGAACAGGCCAAGGATGCATCCGCCGCCACCCGCGGCATGCTGGGCAAGGCATCCGAAGTCGCCGCCGCCGCCGAACAATCCGCCCTCGCCATGCGCGAGGCGGCTCAGACCTCCGCCGGCCTTATCCGCGCGATCGAGGACGCCCGCGCCGAAGTCGAGGGCGCAGCCGAAGTCGCCGCCCGCGCGTCGGCCCAGGCCGGTGACGCTGTCACCATGTCCACCACCCTGTCGGAACATGCCAAGTCGATCGAATCGATCCTTGGCCTCATCCGCGACATTGCCGGGCAGACCAACCTGCTCGCGCTCAACGCCACCATCGAGGCCGCCCGCGCCGGAGACGCAGGCCGCGGCTTTGCGGTCGTCGCCCAGGAAGTGAAATCGCTCGCAAGCCAGACGGCCCGCGCGACGGACGACATCGCCGGCAAGATTTCCGCCATTCAGGTTTCTACCCGCCAATCGGTCGAAACCAACCAGCGCATCCGCGACACGGTGGACGAGGTGCAGACCTCCGCCGACCGCATCCGCACCGCGATGGATGCGCAGGCGCAGACCGTCACCATGATCACCGCCGCCGTGGATGAAACGGCGCTGGCCGCCGACTCCATGTCCTCGACCATCTCCGCCATCCGCCAGGACACGGAAGTCGTCGCCTCGGAAATCGACGAGCTGGAGCGCGGCTTCATGAGTGTCGAGGGCAAACTGTCCACCCTGCGCGAAGCATCCGCCGAATTCGGCCGCCGCGTGGCCTGAGGCCAAGCCTGAATCTGGCCTTGTAACCGCGCCAGAGCCGGTTTTCACTGTCTCTCTTTCCCGCGGACCTGCGCTCGTCTAAGCGGGCGCGATGACACAGCATATCCTCCTGACCGGCGCGTCGCGCGGCATTGGCGCGGCCATTGCGGAAACGCTGAAACCCGGCAACCGTCTTTTCGCCGCCAGCAGCCGCGACGCGGACCTGAACGCTGATGGCGCCGCCGACGCGCTCTGGGACAGTGCGCTGGACGCCCTTGGCGGACGCATAGACGTCCTCATCAACAATGCGGGCGTTTTTGAGGAAGCCCCGCTCGAAGGGGATGGCTGGCTCAACAATTGGCGGCGCACCATGACGATCAATCTTGAGGCGTCGGCCATTCTGTGCCGCCGCGCCGTCCTGCACTGGCGGGAGAAGGCCGCGCCCGGCCGCATCGTCAATATCGCCAGCCGGGCCGCCTATCGCGGCGATTCGCCCGCCCATTGGCATTATGCGGCGTCGAAGGGCGGTATGGTCGCCATGACCAAGACGATCGCACGGGCCTATGCACGGGAAAATATCCTGGCCTTCGCCATCTGTCCTGGCTTCACCATGACCGGCATGGCGGAGGATTATCTCTCCAGCCGCGGCGGCGATCAGCTCCTTGCCGACATTCCCCTCGGCCGCGTTGCGACGCCGGAGGAAATCGCCGCGATCACCGCCTTTCTTATGAAGGATGCCCCGCCCTCCATGACCGGCGCCATCCTCGACGCTAATGGAGCCAGCTATGTCCGCTGATCCGGCCGCAGCCGAAAGCTGGAAACTCACCCTCCCCTGCACCCGCGAGGAAGCGGAGGCGTTGTCGGACGATATCGGCCTGCTCGCCATGCTCGACAATCCGCCCGCGCTGATGACCAGCGAAGTGGAGCCGGACGATCCGCTGCAATGGCGGCTGGATGCCTATTTTGAGGGCAAGCCGGGCAAGGAGACCATCGCGCTCGTCCGTACCCTGGTGCCGAGCGCGGCTGCGGCGACGCCGATTCTGGAGCAGCTTCCCGCCGAAGATTGGGTCACGCTCAGCCAGCAGGGCCTGGAGCCGGTCGCCGCCGGTCGATTTTACGTCCGCAACATGGCAAGCGACCCGGAACAGGCAGGTTTCCGTAACTATCTGATCACTGCAGGGCAGGCGTTCGGCACCGGGCAGCATGAGACCACATCAGGCTGCCTGCGCATGCTGGATCGCGCCCGCCGCCTTGGCCACCGTTTCGGCAATATCGTGGACATCGGCACCGGCACCGGCATCCTCGCCTTCGCCGCCATGCATTTGTGGCCCCGCGCCTATGCCATCGCATCGGATATCGATCCCGTATCGGTGGAGGTTACGGAGAAGAATGCGCGGGTGAACGCCGTGCCCCTGGGCAATGGCGGCGGGCAGCTTGCTCTGGTGACGGCGGCGGGCGCGCACCATCCCGCGATTATCGGCCGAGCGCCTTACGACCTCATCATCGCGAACATCCTGGCGGGACCGCTGATCGATCTCGCGCCCTCGCTCTGCGCTTTGTTGGAGGATGGCGGCACGCTGATCCTCGCGGGACTTCTCGACACGCAGGCGGATCGGGTCGTCGCAGCCTATCGCAGGCAGGGCATGCGCCTCGCCGACCGCATCGACAACAGCAACCAGCATGGCCAATGGCCAACGCTCCGCCTGCGCAAGCGCCCCACCATCGGCCGCCAGCGCCCGGTGCGCGTCGCCACGCAGGTTACCGGAGAAACACCGGGGTTTGGAAGCTGGTGATTCGAGCCGTTCGGGCTGCGCTTGTCGAAGCCTTGCCCTTCTAGAAAGAAGTGCAGCCCTTCGACAAGCTCAGGGCGAACGGAGGCTAACTCATCGTAATCCCTGCTTCAGCTCCGCAAACGGCACCCGGTGACTGATCGCCACCTGCCCGTCGAGCATCTGCACCTCCATCAACACGGACGGCTCCTTGCCGCTCCAATCGATGGTCAGTCGCCCAAAATTCGGCGCCAGCGGCCCCTGCGCGATGCGGTTTTTGTTCGGACCGAAGGATTCCCACACTTCCGTCAGACCCGATGAGGTGAGATCGTAGAGCGGATAAGGCATCCCCTCGGCCAGACGCGACAGTTCCGGATAATGGGTGTCGCCGGAAATCACGATCAGCTTCTCAACCTGCGCAAAATCGATCAGGTCGAGCAGCCGCTGGTGATCCGCCTGGAAATTGCACCACGCCTCATGCCCCGGATGGTCGGCGACCACCTGCGTCGATGAGGCGAAGATGCGCAGATCGGCTGGTTTGCGCAGTTCAGCCTCCAGCCAGTCCCATTGCGCCGCGCCCAGCATCGTCGCCTTGGGATCGCTGTTGACCAGATATGGCCCGGATGGCGGCAGTGGCGTGGTATATCCCATCAACCCGGTGCGGAAGGTGCGGTTGTCAGGCAGGATCACCTGCACCCGCCGCCCCTTCGGCCCGAAGAAGTAGCTGGTATAGATGCCCTCATGGCTGCGCCGGAAACCGTCAGCCGGCTCGTTCCAGAATTCCAGGAACAGCTCCTTGGATTCCTTCTTCTTCGGATATTCGAAGCCGCCGTCATTGACGCCATAATCATGGTCGTCCCAGGTCGCGATGCACTGCGTCGCCTTGCGCAGCGTCCGGTATCCGGGCTTTTCGGACAGCTTGGTATATTTGGCCCGCATGACGTTCATGTCCTGCGTGTCGCCATAGATATTGTCGCCCAGGAAGATGAAAAGCTCTGGCTCCCAGGCATTCACCTTGTCCCAGATCGGCTGCTCTTTGTCCTGATGCGCACAGGAGCCGAAGGCGATCCGGGTCAGCGCCTTGTCCGCCGGAGCGGCAAAGGCGGGGGAAAGGGCCGCGAACGATGTCGCGGCCACACCGGCTTTCAGGACATCGCGGCGGCCCAATCCCTTTGCCATGATCAGAAGCCCCGGCGCAGGGTGACGAAGAACTGCTGCGGCGCGCCCGGCAGCAGGGTCTGGCCGTCGCCGCTGTTGCTGAAGCCGCCCGAACCGACCGTGGAGACATATTCCTTGTCGAACAGGTTGGTGGCGGACGCCTCGATCGCGAAGCCCGTCAGGAAGCCCATGCCTTCGGGCACCTTGATGCCGATGCTGGCGTCGACCAGCACCCGGCTCTTGACCGACTGGTCGTTGAGATAGGTGTAGTAACGCTTCGACATATAGTTTGCGCCGATCCGGCCGAAGAACATCTCGCCATCATAGGCGATTTCGCCCGATGCGATATGCTTGGGGCTGTCCACGACGGTCTTGCCCTTAAGCGGAACGACGGTCACGCCGTTCAGAACGTCATCGCGATAGGTGGAGTCGTTATAGGCGTAGGATGCCGTGGCCGAGAGGCCATGCATCAGTGTGAATGTGCCCGCGGCTTCGAAACCATAAGATCGGACGGAACCGACATTCTGCAACTCGGACGGACGGCCTTCGATGGGCGAACCGACCTGAACGCTCAGGATGCGATCCTTGAAGTCGACATAATAAGCCGCCAGCGATCCCTGGAAGCTGCCTGCGCGGATGCGGGCGCCGCCTTCGATCGTCTTTGACGTTTCCGGCTTCAGATTGGTGGCGCTGGCGTTGAAGCTCGCCTGGCTTACGCCAAACAGGCCCGATGTCGCCGCCGATACGAAGGGACGGAAATTCTCGGTATAGTTGGCGAACAGTTCGGCATTGTCATTGACGCGGAATAGCGCGCCGACCTGCGGCAGGAACCAGTCCTTCGATTCGATTTTGCCGGAGGCAAGGCCGCCCTTGACGATCGGGTTCGCCGTGTTCCGGACCCGCACGCCCTTCCAGCCGCCCGACAGCGTCAGGCTGCCCAGATCAATCTTGTCGGAGACATAATATTGGACGGTCTCGGTCGAATATTTGAACTCCCACTGCGTCGCGAACGGGTTGGTCTGGAACTTCGTGCTGTCGCGTGAGGAGCCGCCCAGCGTATTTGCCAGCGAATAGAAACGCCGCGCCTGGTGGAAGTCGTTATTTTCGAACCAGCCGCCCACTTCCAGGGTGTTCGCGCCCATTTCCCAGGTGACATTGGCCAGTGTGCCCATGCGGTCCATGTCATATTCGGTGGTGCGGATGGAGAGCGGCGCGCCAGTCGGGCTGGCGACATAGGGCGTCCACCACAGGCCCTGGCCGTGATTGTTGTGGTAATATCCCTGCAGCTTGAACCGCACGCTGCTCGTCACCGGCGTCTCGAACGTCAGGCCGGTCAGCCAGTCGCGGCGCAGGCCCGCTGCGTCGAAATAGGCGTCGTCCACCGTTTCGAACGGCGCAGGAAATGTCGTGCCATAGGTCGGGTAAGGCAGGAAAGCCGGATCGGCCGTGCCCGCATTCTGGTTCTGGTAGATCGCGGCCAGCCGGTAGGCGGTCGCCCAGTCGCCGGAGATATTGTCCCAGTTGCTGCCGAGCCGTTGGATCATCGCGGCCGACATGTCCTGATAGTCATTCTCGCGACGGTCGGAGAAGTTGACGAATCCCGTGATTTTGCCGTCGCCAATGTCAGCAACGATCTTGGCGTTGGCCTGATGCTGCTCCTGCTTGCCGACGCCCTTCCACTTGTCGGCCTTCAGATAGCCGTAGCTGGCGTAGCCGCGCACGCCGCCCATGTCGCCGCTCTCGACACGCACGAAGCCGCGCATCGTCTCATCGCTGCCATAAGTGCCCGACGCCACGATATCCATGTCTGCCGATGGGTCGCGCGAGGTGAACTGCAGCGTGCCGCCCAAATTGCTGATCGATGCGGTCGACAGGCTGCCTGCGCCCTGGCTGACGGCGACGGTGCCCAGATTTTCGGAGATGATCGCGCGGCTGACGTGCAGGCCGTTATAGTTGCCATAGCTCATATCGCCGAGCGGCACGCCATCCAGCGTGAAGCCCAACTGGTTCTGGTTGAAACCGCGCAGCGAGATGCGCGACGACCATTCATAGGCGCCGAAAGCGTCGGCCGACTGGAAATTGACGCCGGGCAGCTTCGAAATCGCCTTCAGCGGCGTGGTGCCGGGCGTCAGCAGGGCGATGTCGTCCTTGCCGATCGTCTGCACCTGACGGACTTCGCCGAAGCCCAGAACGATGATGTCATCGCCTGAGTCGGCCGATGCGTCGGCAGCGGCAGGCGCGACATCCTGCGCGAGCGCAAGCGTCGGAAACGCCGAAGGAATAAGGGCAATAGTGGCGACGGCCGCCAACAGGGATAGTTTGGAATGTGACATGATCGTTCCCCCTTCGTGGAAATGCACGGAGGGGCCTTTGCGCCAGCGAAATGACTGCCGCGCGGCAAGGCGATGACGGATCGGTTACGTTTGAAAGGCAGTTTGTGACGATGCTGCAATGCAACGGTTTTCCGTTATCATACCGGCCTTCGCACACCCATATTCGTCATCCCGGACCTGATCCGGGATCCCGCTTCTTTGCCCGCCTCCCCCCTTTTCTCTCGCCGTAAACTTGTCTGAGCTTCGACAAGCTCCAGTCCGAAAGATATACTGGACACTATGCTTTGGCCGCATAGTCGATGGCTGAGGGCAGGCATTGCCTTCATTGCCCTTCCCCTGCTGATCCTACTCGCCGTCCTCGCCGGTCCCATCATCCCGGCCAATCGCGGCTGGGTCCCGCCTCGCTCCGGCGTCACCATCTATGTCTATACCAATGGCGTCCATACCGGCCTGGTCCTGCCCGCCGTCAACCCGCTCCACGATTGGCGCGGCCGCATCCGGGCGAGCGATCTGCCCGATCCGCGCCGGGCCGGAAGCTGGCTGATCTTTGGCTGGGGCCAGCGGGACTTTTACCTGAACACGCCGCGCTGGTCGGACGTCAGGATCGGCACGGCCCTTCGCGCGATGATCGGCAGCGACCGGACGCTCGTGCATGTCGATCATATCCGGCGCGTCTGGAACGGCCCTGACTTGCGCCCCATTCTTCTGACGGAATATCAATATCTCAGACTAACCAGGCTGCTGGAATCCGATTTCGCACCTGGCGCAGCGATCCGGGGCTATGCCGCCGATGATGTCTTTTATCCCGGCCGCGGCCGATACAGTGCGGTTACGACCTGCAATGAATGGACAGGAGCAAAGCTGCGCGCGATCGGCGTCCGTATCGGCGTCTGGACGCCAACTGCATCGGGCGTGATGCGCTGGTTTCCAACCCCAGCAAAAGAAATATAGTTAAATTCTTGTTAATAAAAGAAAAAATGGAACTGATCTGACTGATCATCATTGAATGAGCGGGGATGTGTCAGGAGCATATCCATGTACGCCGCACATTATGATGCCGCACAGATTGCGGGGCCGTCTACCTACAGCTTTTCGCGAAAGGCGGAATTTCTGGTCGAGGAAAGCATTCGTCGCGCGCGCGACGCGGAGAATTGGCCAGACCTCAAGAAATGGTACCGGATAAGGCTGCGGATGAAGCGTTTCGCGCAGTCGCCCGGCCCGATGCCGATCGATATCCAGCACATAGCGCAGGCGGTTTAGACGCGCGTTTCTAGGCGCCCCGAACGATCTCCGCCCAGGCGGCCTCGTCGATGACCTCGATGCCTAGAGCCGCCGCCTGCTTGAGCTTGCTGCCCGCGCCCGGTCCCGCGACGACAAGATCGGTCTTGGCGCTGACGGACCCGGCCGCCTTCGCGCCGAGCGATTCCGCCTGCGCCTTTGCCTCGTCGCGGCTCATCGTCTCCAGCTTGCCGGTGAACACAACCGTCTTGCCCGACACGCTGCTGGCCCGCGTCTCGACGATATAGTCGGGCGGCGATACCTCGGAGAGCAGATCCTCCCACGCCTCGATATTGTGCGGTTCGTGGAAGAAATTACCTAGAGATGTCACCACTGCCTTTCCAATCCCATCGATCGCGAAAAGATCGAAAGCAGCTTCAAAAACTAAGTTGGTATCATCATCGGGAGCATTAGCTCTCTCAGCGACTTCACGCAGCTTGGGCAAAGTAATAAACGCTTTCAGCAAATCCCGCGCCGTCACCGCCCCCACATGACGGATGCCAAGACCGAACAGCAGCCGGGCCGCATCCGGTTCCCGTTTCGCCTCGATCGCCGCCAGCAGATTATCGACCGACTTCTCCTGCCACCCCTCACGGCTGAGAAGATCGTCGCGATGCGCCTTCAGCCGGAAAATATCGGCCGGCTCCTTGATCCAGCCGAGGTCGAGAAATTCCTGGATCGTTTTTTCGCCCAGCCCCTCAATGTCCAGCGCCCCCCGGCTGACGAAATGCCGCAGCCGCTCGAACCGCTGTGCGCCGCAGATCAACCCGCCGGTGCACCGGATGTCGACTTCCCCTTCCTCGCGCACCGCTTCCGATCCGCAGACGGGGCAGTGGTCGGGATAGACGAAAGCGTCACGCGGTTCCTCCCGCGTCAAATTCTCCACCACTTGCGGGATCACGTCGCCCGCGCGCTGCACGACGATCCGGTCTCCCGACCGCACGCCCAGCCGCGCGATCTCGTCGGCATTGTGAAGCGTCACGTTGGATACCACCACGCCGCCCACCGTCACCGGGGTCAGCCGCCCGACCGGCGTCAGCTTGCCCGTCCGGCCAACCTGGATGTCGATGGCCTCCAGCGTCGTCTGCGCCCGCTCCGCCGGGAATTTATGTGCGATCGCCCAGCGCGGCGACTTGGCGACAAAGCCCAGCCGCTGCTGCCAGTCGAGCCGGTCCACCTTGTAGACCACGCCGTCAATATCGAAGGGCATGTCCGCCCGCTCCGCCTCGATCCGGCGGTAATGGGCGATCAGCGCCTCCAGCGTATCGACGCAGGTCAGACGCTCCGACACAGGTACGCCCCAGCCGCCGATGGCGCGCATCACGCCAATCTGCGTATCCGCCGGAACCGCGCTATGCTCGCCCCAGCCATGGGCGAGAAAGCGTAACGGGCGGTTGGCCGTAATCGCCGGGTCCTTCTGCCGCAGGCTCCCGGCGGCGGCGTTGCGGGGGTTGGCGAACTGCCGCGCCTTGGCCGGATCCTCGGCCTCCGCCAGCAGCCGGGCGTTGAGGGCGGCGAAATCCGCCTTCGCCATATAGACCTCACCGCGTATCTCGAACACATCGGGTATGCCTTCACCCGTCAACGTGCCGGGAATATCGCCAATGGTTCGTACATTCGGCGTCACATCCTCACCCGTCATCCCGTCGCCGCGCGTCGCCGCCAGCACAAGCGCGCCTTTCTCGTAGCGCAGGGAACAGGACAGGCCATCGATCTTCGGCTCCGCCGTCAGGGCGACCGGCGTATCTTCAGGCAGGTTCAGGAACCGGCGGACACGGGCGATGAACTCGGCGATGTCCTCATCCGAAAAGCCGTTGTCCAGGCTCATCATCCGGACCGCATGGGGCACCTTCTTCAGCGCGGATGTCGGCTCTGCCCCCACCTGCGCATTGGGAGAATCCGACCGGACCAGATGTGGGAACGCAGACTCCAGCGCGTTATTCTCGCGGACCAGCGCGTCATACTCCGCATCGCTGATCTCCGGCGCGTCCTTGTCGTGATACAGCTTGTTATGCTTGCCGATCTCCTTCGCCAGCCGCATCAGGCGGTTGGCGGCATCGGCTTCGGACAGGGTGGCGGGGTCGGTCATCGGGAGTCCTTAGCCCCTGTTGCGCGCATGCGAAAGCAGCAGCCCTCGGCCTATATCCCGGCTACGGGAACCGTCTCGAAATGCTGGGGAAAGCCTGCGATAATGGGTCTGGCTTTCTCTATCGCGGCGCGCACGGCGGGGAGTTTCAGCGAAGCCGCATGACTCTCCCGGCTGTCCCAGACCTCAGTGATCCAGATGGCGTCTGCATTGGCGGTGTCCAGCGCCACGACATAGGACAGACAGCCGGGCATCGCGCCCGTCGCTTCCTTCAGATAGCCGATAAGTTCGTCCCGCTTACCGGGCTTGGCGAGCATCTGCCCAATCAGCCCGAATTTCGGAGTTTCTTCCGCAGCACCGGCGGGAAGCGGCAGGACGGTGGCGGCTAAGCCAAAAGCCGCAAAGGTCAGCATCTCACGTCGGTCGTGCGTCATCGACAATCCTTCTCCGTCCGGGTCCAGAAAATGTTCATCACGCCCCTCCCTAATAATAATCACACCCCCTCCAGCAACCGTCCCGCTTGCGCCCGCGCTTCGGCGGTGATTTCCGCGCCGGACAACATCCGGGCGATCTCCTCCCGGCGCGCGCCGTCATCTAGCGCGTGAACGCCGGTGCGCGTCACTGTGCCCTCGCTCGACTTGGCGATCAGCATATGGCCTGCTCCCCGCGCCGCGACCTGCGGGCTGTGCGTCACGACCAAGAGCTGGGTATGCCGGGCCAGCCGGGCCAGCCGTTCGCCGATCGCGCTGGCGACCGCACCGCCGACGCCCCGGTCGATCTCGTCGAAGATCATCGTATCCGCGCCGCCCTCCTCGGCCAGCGCCACCTTCAGCGCCAGAATGAAACGGGACAGTTCGCCACCGGAAGCAATCTTCACCAGCGGCGCGAACGGCGCGCCGGGGTTGGTCGAAATCTCGAACTCCACCCGGTCCGCGCCATGCGGTCCCCATGCGGCCTCGTCCAGCGCCTCGACATATGTGCGGAAGCGGGCGGCGTCGAGCTTCAAGGGAGCGAGCTCGCCCGCGACCGCCGCATCGAGCCGGGCGGCGGCCGCCTTCCGCTGTTCCGTCAATGCCGCCGCCGCTGTGCAATAGGCGGCCGCCTTGGCAGCCAGATCATTCTCCAGCGCCGCCAACCCCTCCTCGCCTGCGTCAATTCGCTCCAGCTTTCCACGCATTTCCTGCATCAGAGCCGCCAGATCATCGGGCTGCACCTGATGCTTGCGCGCCAGCGCCCGCAGATCGAACAGCCGTGTCTCAATCGTATCCAGCCGGGCCGGATCGAAGCTCAGCGCCTCGCCCGCCGCCGCCAGCTTCTCCTCCGCCTCGCTCGCCTCGATCACCGCGCGGTCCAGCGCCGCCAGCGCTTCCGCCAGCAAGGGGTGCTCGGCCGCGATCCGGTCCAGCCGCCTACCCGCCTGCCGCAAGCGGGCCAGGCCCCCTTCGGACCCGTCGAACAGATCGGACAGGGCCGACAGATCCTCGGTCAGGCGCGCACCCTTCTGCATGTCCGCTCGTTCGCCGGCCAGCGTGGCCTCCTCGCCCGGTTCCGGCGCAAACGCCGCCAGTTCCCCGACCGCATGATCCAGATAGTCCCTGTCCCGCGCCGCGCCCTCCACTTCCGCAAGAGCCTGCGCCAAAGCGGCCTCGGCGGCGCGCCAGGCAGTGTGCGCCGCACCAACCACCGCGCTGTCGCATTTGCCGAAAATATCAAGCAATGCGCGATGCCCGCGTGGATTGAGCAGCCCGCGGTCATCATGTTGGCCATGGATCTCCACCAGCATGCCGCCGATTTCGCGCAACAGGGCGGCTGAGCAGGGCTGGTCGTTGATGAAGGCGCGGCTCCCTCCGTCCGCCTTCAATGTCCTGCGGATGATCAGCGGCTCGCCGGGTTCCAGATCGATCTCATTGCCGGTCAGCGCCACACGCGCGGGATGATCCGCCGGCGGTTCGGCAAAGGTAGCCGTGACGCTGGCCTGCGCCTCGCCCTGCCGCACTAGGCCGCTGTCCGCGCGCTGGCCCAGCGCCAGCCCAAGGGAGTCCAGCAGGATCGATTTGCCCGCCCCCGTCTCACCAGTCAGCACGCCCAAGCCCGGACCGAATTCCAGATCCAGCGCCTCGATCAGCACGACATTGCGAATGGAAAGGTTGGTCAACATGACCTTAGCCCGCGAACGTCATCCCAGCGAAAGCTGGGGTCTCTTGCCGATACAGAAGGACTGAAGGCCTGAGGCCCCAGCCTTTGCTGGGGTGACGGGATTGGGCAATCACGCCGTCGGCGCATGGTCCCTGATCAGCTTGTATGACCGCTCATACCATTTGGAGCCGCGATAATTGGCGCCCAGCACAGCCGCCGCCTTGCGCGCTTCCTCCGGCACGCCAAGCGCCAGATAGCTTTCGACCAGCCGCTCCAGCGCCTCCGGCGTGTGGGTCGTGGTCTGATATTTGTCGATGACGGTGCGGAACCGCAGCGTCGCCGCCAGCCACTGGCCGCGCCGCTGATGGAAACGCCCAATCTCCATTTCCTTGCCCGCCAGGTGATCATTGACCAGATCGACCTTCAAACGCGCGTCGGACGCATAGCGGGTGTCGGGATAGCGGCGGATCAGTTCGCCCAGCGAATCGAGGGCCTGCTGCGTGATCTTCTGGTCGCGGGTCACGTCGGCGATCTGCTCATAATAGCAGAGCGAGATCAGATAATAAGCGTAGGGCGCATCCCTGTTGCCCGGATGGATCGACAGGAAGCGCTGCGCCGCCGCGATCGCCTGGTTGTAATCGCGGTTCATATAATAGCTGAACGCGGACATAAGCTGCGCCCGGCGCGCCCAGGGCGAATAGGGGTGCTGCCGCTCCACCTCGTCGAACAATGCCGCAGCCAGCTTATATTGACGCCGATCAAGCCGGTATTTGCCTGCATTATACAGCGTGCTGACATCGCGCGCGACATATTGCGTGTCCGCCTTGTTCTTGTTGGTGGCGCAGCCGGCAAGCAGGGCAAGGGCGGCGGCCGCGCAACCAAGGGAGACAAACGGTTTCATCGGAATCTTGTGCATCGGGGGGTCATAGCGGAGCCTGCACCCGCCGCCAAGCGGGATTGGACGTCATGACGGCATAGGGCGAAAACGGGGTCAGGCGGGGATTTCCAGCATCGCCCGCGCCCCTCCACGAGCGCCGGGCGTCATGGAAAAAGCACCGCCCAATTGCTGGGCCAGCGCCGTTGCGATGCGCAGGCCCAGATTGCCGCCGCGTTCCGGCTGGAAATCGGCTGGAAGTCCCTTCCCGTCGTCCGCGACCTCAAGGACCAGCTTGCCCGCATCGGACCTGTGAAGATCGACGGCGATGGTGCCGCGATCGCTGCCCGGAAAACCATGCTCGATCGCGTTGCTGATCGCCTCCGCCACGATCAATGCCAGCGGCACGGCCGTATCGGGATGGAAAGTGATTTCCTCATCGACGTTCAGATGAACGGCCAGATCACGGCGGCCGCTGGCCTCCAATATGTCCTCCGTCAACGTCTCCATGAAGCTTCTGACGCCCAGCCTCTGGCCGTTCGGGTCGTACAAGGCCCTGCCGATCTTTCCGATCAGGTTGAGGCGCGCATAAGCCTCATCCAACGCCTTGCGCGCCGCTTCGTCCGTGACATTGCGGCGCTGGAGGGAGATGAGCGCGGCGACCACCTGAATGTTGTTCGACACACGATGCTGCAACTCGCGGAACAGCATCTCCCGGTTTTCGGCCAGTGCGCGACTTTTTTCCCGCTCAACCGCCAGGCCGTAATTGGCGCGCTGCATCCAGTTGACCAGGGCGATATCCGTTGCACACACGACCGCGTAGAAAATCAGCGCAACGATGGTGTTGGCCTGCAGAGAGAATGTCATCGTTGGCGGAATGAAGAAGTACCAGGATATCAGACCGCATATGACCGACGCATAAATTCCCGGCCCGACGCCGAACAGAAATGAGGACAGGATGACGGCGGGAAAGAAGCTGACGAACGGGAAACCCGTCGGCAACACATTTTCCACCACAAGTCGCGCGAACAGCGCCGCCATGCACAATAGGGTCGTTACGGCATAAGCCAATCCCGGCCTTTCCGGAATCAGCGGCAGCCGCTCAACGAACCGCTCATTCTTCCTGTGCATGCCACCGCCTTGTTAGAGAGGCGGCTATACCACATCGTTACGCGCCCGCCATAAACATGGATCAAACCGCCATATTTTACGGCAAGGGGATGAAAGCGACGATCCGGGGCGCATGTTGTGGGGGTAACATGCGCCCCGAAAGGCCCTCAAGCAGAGAGTGCGACCCGCTGCAGGAACTGGTTCATCTGGGCCGCGCCGCGTGGCGTCAGCGCGACAGGGCTGTTGGGTTCGCCCTCCCGCCAGGCGACGAGTGAGAGGGCGTGAAGCGCCTTGACCGCCGCAGCGCCCATATCGGACGATAGCCGGTTGGCGACGCAGAGCGTCGCGAAAGGCGCGTCGAGCTTTTCCATCTGCGCTACATAGAGGGAGAGGAGAATGTCCCAGGCAGGATTGCGCAGGGCATCGGATTGAAACTGCGCATCGCGATCCAGGCTGAAACGATGCATCCGCAGGGCAAGCGCATGATTGTCCGCTGCCATGCCATCGCCGCGCGCCGCCGGGGAAGCGGGAGATTCCGGGGCGTCCTGACCGGGCAGGCGCACCACGTTATCGCTGGTCATTACATTCGTTCCATTGCGACCCGAAAAGCCCGTCATCCCTGACGAACACCGGCGAAAAACAACCGGCACGGCGGTCTTCGCCGCATGCCCCATCATTTTCCGTCGATTATCCGGATATGTGTTTTTATGCGGCCTCTTGGGGAAGGCCTTTTCATTACGGGACCGCCTAGAAGGTAATGACAACGATGACATGTCCCGCGATTGGGTGACATACGGCTGTCATACACTTTTTGTCAGGGTAGGTTGACCAGTCCATGGCCAAGGCCGGCCAGCGCCGCGGACACCCGGTCGGTCACATTCAGCTTCGCGTAAATCCGTCGCAGATGCGTATCCACGGTATTGCTGGAAACACCGATGATCTCTGCGATCACTGAATTGCTCTTGCCCCGCGCAACCCAGCCAAGCACCTCCAGTTCACGCGGTGAAAGCGGCTGGTGGACATCCAGGTCTGGCGCCACGATCTCGCAATAGCGCTGATGGGCATATTGGGCGACAAGCTTGCACAGTCTCATCATGTCCGGCGGCATCGCCTTCAGGCCCGCAGGCAGTGACAGGCCGATGAACCCGTTCCGCCCATAGGGTCCGAATACCGGGATGGCAACGCCGTCCCCCTTCTGCACTTTTCCGAAATCCCGAAGGAACTGGTCCTCCTCTGGCGTGATCGTGCGGAGGGACCGGATGTCCGACCAGCGGAACGCCACCGGGTGGATTTTCGCATGCGCCCTGACCGGATCGTGAAAATGACGGCCGGCTCTGTAATCCTCCATCCAGGCTTCGGGAAACCCGAAGGCGAGTATGCGGACCCTGTCCTGATCCGCGGAACCCACCGGCGGAAAGTGGACGGCGACTATGCGCGTTATTCCTTGCCGCTGGAAAAAGCCGACAAGCAAATCCCAGAGAGCGGGCACATCGGACACAGCATCGAGCGAGGAGAATATCTTCTCCATCCCGTCCTCCACCCTTATGGCCATCGGATCGTATCGCTCTGCCCGAAGGCCACCGCATAACTTATCATGTCGACGGTATCGGCGGAAGGAGTCCACAAAAAGAGAAAGGGGCCGGAAACCGGCCCCTTAACCTTGATCAAGAGATTGACGGCTATACGCCGGATCAATCTTCCTGCGTGATGAAGCTCGGCAGACCGGCGTCGCCACCGTCATCCTTGCCTTCGGAACGCTCGCGGCGGGGACCACGGTCGCGACCGCCGTCACGTCCACGGTCGCGGCGGGGGCCACGATCGCCACGGTCGCCACCCTCACGGCGCGGACCGCGATCACCACGGGGTTCGCGGGGTTCGCGCGGCGGACGGGTGTCCTCCAGCTCCTCGCCGGTTTCCTGATCGACAACGCGCATCGACAGACGCACCTTGCCGCGCGGATCGATCTCCAGCACCTTGACCTTCACTTCCTGGCCTTCCGACAAGACGTCGGTCGGCTTCTCGACGCGCTCGTTGCGCATCTCGGAAACGTGGACGAGGCCGTCCTTGCCGCCCATGAAGTTCACGAAGGCGCCGAAGTCGACGATGTTGACGACCTTGCCGTTGTAGATCTTGCCGACTTCCGCTTCCTCGACGATGCCGAGAATCCACTTCTTGGCGGCTTCGATCTGGTTGATGTCGGACGAGCTGATCTTGATCAGACCTTCATCGTCGATATCCACCTTCGCGCCGGTTTCCGCGACGATCTCCCGGATGACCTTGCCGCCGGTGCCGATGACTTCGCGGATCTTCGACTTGTCGATCTGCAGCGTCTCGATGCGCGGGGCATGGGCCGACAGTTCGGTGCGGGTGTGATCCAGCGCCTTGGCCATCTCGCCCAGAATATGCGCACGGCCTTCCTTCGCCTGGTTCAGGGCGACGCGCATGATCTCCTCGGTGATGCCGGCGACCTTGATGTCCATCTGCATCGTGGTGATGCCCTCGGACGTACCGGCGACCTTGAAGTCCATGTCGCCCAGATGATCTTCATCACCCAGAATATCGGACAGGATCGCGAATTCCTTGCCTTCCAGGATCAGGCCCATGGCGATGCCGGAGACCGGACGCTTCAGGGGCACACCGGCATCCATCATCGACAGCGAACCGCCGCAGACGGTCGCCATGGAGGAAGATCCGTTGGACTCCGTGATGTCGGACAGGACGCGGATCGTGTAAGGGAACTCGTCCTTGGTCGGCAGCACCGGATGCAGCGCGCGCCACGCCAGCTTGCCATGACCGACTTCGCGGCGGCCCGGCGCGCCGAAGCGGCCGACTTCACCGACCGAATAGGGCGGGAAGTTGTAGTGCAGCATGAAGTTTTCATAGTGCAGGCCCGTCAGGCCGTCGATCATCTGCTCGGCGTCCTTGGTGCCCAGCGTGGTGGTGCAGATCGACTGCGTCTCGCCACGGGTGAACAGCGCCGAACCATGGGTGCGCGGCAGGAAGCCAACCATCGCCTCGATCGGACGGATCTGCGTGGTCGTGCGGCCGTCGATGCGGCTGCCGTCCTTCAGGATCGCGCCACGGACAATTTCGGCTTCCAGCTTCTTGCCGAGCTTCTGCGCGGCCATCTGGTCCTGCGGCGTCGCATCGGCAAAGGCTTCCTTCGCCTTGGCGCGGGCGGCGTTCAGGGCGTTCGAACGGGCGGACTTGTCGGTCAGCTTGTAAGCGGCGGCAATGTCCTTGCCGATCAGCTTCTTCAGCTTGTCCTTGGCGGCCGACAGATCAGCCTGAGCGGCCATTTCCCAAGGCTCCTTGGCGGCCTTCTCAGCCAGCTTGATGATCGCCTCGACGACCTTCTTGCATGCGTCATGCGCGAAGCCGACAGCGCCCAGCATGACTTCCTCCGAAAGCTCCTTGGCTTCGGATTCAACCATCATCACGGCGTCATGGGTGGCTGCGACAACCAGGTCGAGTTCGCCTTCCTTCACCTCATCCAGCGACGGGTTCAGGCTATACTCGCCATCCTTGTAACCGATGCGCGCCGCGCCGATCGGACCCATGAAGGGCACGCCGGAGATGGTCAGCGCAGCGGAAGCGGCGATCATCGCAACGATGTCCGGCTCGGACTCGCCGTCGAACGACAGGACCTGCGCGATCACGTTGATCTCGTTGTAGAAGCCTTCCGGGAACAGCGGGCGAACCGGACGGTCGATCAGGCGGGAGACCAGCGTCTCCTTCTCGGTCGCGCCGCGCTCACGCTTGAAGAAGCCGCCCGGAATGCGTCCGGCGGCCGAATATTTTTCCTGATAGTGGACGGTCAGCGGGAAGAAGTCCTGCCCTTCCTTCACTGACTTGGCGGCGGTCACGGCGCACAGCACCACGGTCTCGCCATAGGTGGCCAGCACAGCACCGTCGGCCTGACGGGCAATACGACCGGTTTCGAGCGTGAGGGTCTTTCCGCCCAGCTCGATGGAGACTTTCTTTACATCAAACATATGGTTTCCTTACGCCCGCCGGGCCCTATTGCCGGGCGGGGCCTTTAGTGGACCAATGGCCCATGAATGGAGAGCGTCTAACTCTCCTCCGTTCGCCCTGAGCTTGTCGAAGGGCTCGTCTGAGCGAAGCGAAGACAGGGCCTCACTTCGTTCGGCCGCGGGCTTCGACTTCGCTCAGCCCGAACGGTGATGGGGAACATCCCCAGATCATGAACGCCGTGCCGGATTGCCCAGCGCCATGTTTCAGAATCAGAAACGGCCCCGCGCGGGGGCCGTCCCTTCGTCCGGGTCTTACTTGCGAAGTCCCAGCTTTGCGATCAGGTCGCTGTAGCGGCCCGCATCCTTCGCCTTCAGATAGTCCAGCAGGCTGCGGCGCTTGTTGACCAGCATCAGCAGGCCGCGACGGCTGTGGTTATCCTTGTGGTGGCCCTTGAAGTGCTCGGTCAGGTTGGAAATGCGCTCCGACAGGATCGCAACCTGGACTTCGGGGGAACCGGTGTCGCCCTCGGCGCGGGCATGTTCCTTGATCAGCGCTTCCTTGCGCTCAGCAGTAATCGACATCGTCATCCTTTCTGAAAACTAGAGATTAAAGCCCCGCACCACCCGGATTTCCGGGCCGGAAGCCTCGACCAGCGCGACCGGCGTTTCGCCTTCCGTCGCCAGCAGGAGGCCCTGCGTGCAGGGTTTCCCCACGAGAGTACGTCCCTGACGGAGCGCCTGTGCCTCTTGGGGAGTGACGGAGAGAGCCGGGATGTCGTCCAGCCCCGCCGTCAACGGCAGCATAAGCTGCGCGATGGCGCGCTCCCTAGCAGCATCGCGCAAATTGTCCAGAGAAATCGCCTGATCCAGCGTGAACGGCCCCGCCTTCACGCGGCGAAGCATGGTCACATGCCCGACGGTGCCGAGCGCCGATGCGATGTCGCGCGCAAGAGAGCGGATATAGGTTCCCTTGGACACATGGGCGGTCAGGGTGACCGACGACAGCGTTTCATCCTTGGCAGGCTCGAACCGAACGGGAGTGAGTGCGTGAATGGTCACGGCCCGCAATTTCATCTCCACATCCTGCCCGGCGCGCGCCAGATCATAGGCGCGCTGGCCATCGACCTTGATAGCGGAATAGGCGGGAGGAGCCTGCTCTATCGCGCCAGTAAAGCGAGGCAATATAGCCTCCACCTCCGCCAGCGTGGGCCGCACATCGCTCTCCGCAATCACGGCCCCTTCCAGGTCGAGCGTGTCCGTCTGCGTACCGAAGGCGATGGTGAAATCATATATCTTGTCGCTGTCCAGCATCCGCCCGGCGAGCTTCGTCGCCTCGCCGATCGCGACCGGCAGCACGCCTGTCGCCAGCGGGTCCAGCGTCCCGCCATGTCCGACCTTCGCCTTACCCGCGCCCGCCTCCCGCAAAGCGCGCTTCACCGCGCCGACGGCCTGTGTCGAACCAAGGCCATGGGGTTTGTCGAGGATGATCCAGCCGTGCATCGGCGCGCCCTAAAGCATTTTACGGCTGCTGGAAACGTGGGAGGATCGTAACTCTTAGACTTATGGTTGCCGGTCTGGCAGTGACCAGGAACTAGGTTTTGATGTGATCGATGATATTTTCCGTCATGAAGTTACCGTCCACAGGGCGCCTGATCGCATCGACTTCACGCGGCATGGGTACGCGCAATCTTGAGGAGCGGACATGATGGGTTTGAATGTCAGGAACGCGGCTCTGGGTCTGGCTTTAACGACGCTGACAATGGCGGGGTGCTTGGCCCCGGTAGAAGCATCAGCGGCGAACGAGGCCCCTACGCCCGTCATGGGACAGGCGTCGGCGGTAACGCAAGAAGCCAAGCCCGCTTCACCTTTGGTCCCTGAAGATTTCACCGTTCCCATTCTGGTGGAAACCAAAAAATTCAAGATCGTGCCGCTCGGCCCCGATTTGGCGAAGGTGGATTTCAAGGCCTACATGTCGTCGATCGAACATCTGCAAAAGACGTTCACGCGCAGCACCGATTGGCCGCACAAGGACATCTCCGATGCCGACGCCATGCGGGACATGGAAACCGAACAGGCGAGATTCAGGAACCGTACGTCCTTCGCCTATGCCATACTCACGCCGGATGGCAGCCGCGAGCGAGGTTGCGTTTATGTCTATCCCAGCACCGTTGAAGGCTATGACGCCGTGGTCAGACTGTGGGTGACCAAGGACGAATATGACGCGGGCTTCGATGCCGAGCTTTATCATTGGGTCGTCGGGTGGATGAGAAAAGATTGGCCCTTCGCAAAAGTCGCCTATCCCGGACGCGCAATCGATTGGGCCACATGGGATTCAGCCGTAACAGCCAACAAGGCCAGAAAGGACGCGTCAGAAAGGCAGAAAAACTGAATGCGTGATCGACTAGAGGGATAATTGCCCTCTTTCATGCATGTGCCGAGCGTGGCCGGTTGTTCTCAGAAGATGCCTCACCGGAAACGGCCATTTCTGGACGTCGAAAACCTTCTCCCGCAGGCGGGAGAAGGATACGGAGCCTTGGGAGCGCAGCGAACTAGGCGTAGTTGGATGAGGGCAAGCGAGCCGAAGGCTCGCGCCTCTTCTGGCGAATACGCAAAACCCTCACCCAACCCTCTCCCGTAAACGGGAGAGGGCTAAAAGCAGAAAGTCCCTTCTCCACCCCGCACCCCATGGACTCCTCGCCCTAATATCCGCCGCGCCAATCTTCTTTCAGCAGGCCGAATATCGCCGTGTCCCGCACATAGCCGGTCCAGGTCACGCGATTACGGCGTAGGGTGCCCTCATGCATCGCCCCCAGCTTCAGCACCGCCGCCATGGACCGCTTGTTGCGCGTGTCCACCCGTATCTCGATACGGGTAAAACCGCAGGCGAAGGCATGCTCGATCATCAGCCGCTTCATGACGCCGTTGAAACCGCTGCCCCGCACAGAAGGCTCTATATAGGTGCCGCCAATCTCCAGGGTCCTGCTGACGCTATCGGGATCGATATAGTTGGTCATGCCCACCACAACGCCCCGGTGCAGTACGGCGAAACGCACCCATCCCCGGCTGCCATGGAACCGTTCCGTCTGCGCCAGCGCGCCGTCGAAATGGTCGCCCGCCCACGACATTGGATAGATATGCCATATATCCGCGTCCCGCGCGCAGGCCGCCCGCAACGGTTCGACATGACGCTCCGCTAGCAGTTCGAGGCGAACGTCGCCCGCCTCCAGCGGCGCGGCAAGCGCCGCGAGATCAGCGATAGCCATCGACCCGCTCCATGAAATGCCGACGGCACAGGGCGATATAACGGTCATTGCCGCCAATCTCCGTCTGATCGCCGAAACGGATGGCCCGCCCCTCCCCATCCACGCGTAGGTTCATCGTCGCCTTGCGCCCGCAATCGCACACTGTCTTGATCTCGCTCAGCGTGTCGGCGATGCCCAGCAACTGCGCGCTCCCCTCAAACAGGTCGCCGCGGAAATCCGTGCGCAACCCATAGCAGAGCACGGGAATATTGAGCTGGTCGCAAATGGACGCAAGCTGCAGCACCTGCGCCCGCGTCAGGAACTGCGCTTCATCCACCAGCACGCAGGCGATCGGCATTCGCGCATGCTCGGCCTCCACCGCCGCCCGGATATCCGTATCGGCGCCAAAACTATTGGCTTGCGTGTCCAGGCCGATGCGGGAGGTGATATGTCCGGCCTGATAGCGGTGATCAATCTCGGCGGTCCACAGCATCGTGTGCATGCCCCGCTCCCGGTAATTGAAGCTGGACTGCAACAGGGTGGTCGATTTCCCCGCATTCATCGAGGAATAATAGAAATAGAGCTTGGCCATCAGGGGATTGGCGGCGCTACTTGGTCGAGCCAGCGGATCAGCAGATCGGCCAGCGCTATGCGCTTGTCGGAAAAGCTGTGATCGGTCGGCCAGATTGACAGTTGGGCCGCCGCGCCAGCGGACTGCGCTTCCCCAGCCACCGCCCGCGACATCGCGCCGATGCCACGCTCGGCGCCGACCAGTACCAGTGGCCGGTTGCCATAGGACAGCACGCGCCTACCCAAGTCAAAACGCTCCGCATTGCCGCTGATCTCGGCGGTCAGCGCATCATAGCTCGTTCCCACGAGCGGCGGCAGGTCGCCCGCGACTTCCTCCTTCCATGCCGCAACACCGGCGGGCGTCGAAAGCGCTTCGACCGTGGCGGAAGGGTCCCAGGCGTCGATGAGGAATAGGCCCGCCACCTGCGGATCATCCGCAGCCGCATCGGCCGCCATGAACCCGCCCATGCTATGGCCCGCCACGGCGATATATTTGGTGTCGATCCGATATTTCGAAACGGTCGCGGGGTCCCGCAGGAAAGCGAGCGCGCTATGCGCATCCTCCGCCGCTCCGCCGAAGCTGAAGCGTCCGGGGCTGCCCCAGGACCCCCGGTAATGCAGCGTCAGCACATTCCATCCGGCCCGCCGCGCAGCCTGCGCCAGATCCAGATTCTGCTCGTTCCCCGGAAAACCGTGCAGCAGGAGCAATGTCGGATGCGGCCCGCGCCCCGCCGCCGTATACATGACCGCATTCATCGCGCCGTCCTTCGCCGGAATGACGAATGCGCTCATGCCCGCCGGAATTGCCGCATCAACAGCGGGATCGGCGATGACGGCGCGGTGGACGGTTTCCTTGGCTTGCAGAGACGAATGGACTGGCGAGAGGGAAAGCAATGCAACCGCCGCAACCATTATCCTGCGCATGCCCGATACTCCCGTTATTCAGTCGCCGCCGTCCAGATCGCGCGCCACCTTCGGATCGCGCAGCAACTTGTCGATATGGCTTCCTTCATCGAAACTTTCGTCCGCGATGAACTTCAGCTTCGCCGCATATTTCAGCTTGATGCGTTTCGCCACCTCGCGCTGCAGATAGGCGGTATTGGTGCGCAGCGCCTTCAGCACCGCTTCCTCATCCTTGCCCAGCAGCGGCTTGATGAAGGCGGTCGCATGGCGCAGGTCCGGGGACATGCGCACCTCGGTAATGCTCACCACATGATTGGCAAGCACATCGTCATGCACGTCTCCGCGCATCAGGATTTCCGACAGCACGTGGCGCACCTGCTCGCCCACGCGCAGAACGCGGACGGACGGACCTTCGGATGAGGGAATTGCCATAACCAATCCTCGTCATCCCGGCGAGCGCCGGAATCTCAGGAGCAAGTAACCGCCAGCAGGCGCACCCCCCCGGTATTTGCCAGGGCGATGCGCCTCCCGTTACAGCGTGCGCTGGCGTTCCTCGACCTCGAACAGTTCGAGCGTATCGCCCACCTTGATGTCGTTCGTGTCCTGCAGCATCGCGCCGCATTCCATGCCCGCGCGGACTTCGGACACATCGTCCTTGAAACGGCGGAGGGATGCGATGGTCGTGCGCGAAACGATAACATCGTCGCGGGTGAGACGCGCGTTGAGGCCCTTGCGAATGATGCCGTCCATGACGAGCAGACCAGCCGCCTTGTCCTTCTTGCCAGCCGGGAAGACTTGCAGAACCTCGGCGCGGCCGACGATCGTCTCGATGCGTTCGGGCGCGAGCTGGCCAGCCATCTCGCCCTTCACTTCTTCGATCAGGTCGTAGATCACGTCATAATAGCGCAGCGACACCTTGTCCCGCTCCGCCAGGACGCGCGCCTTGGCGTTCGGGCGGACGTTGAAGCCGATCAGCGGCGCGCGCGACGCGGCGGCGAGCGTCACGTCGGACTCAGTGATCGCACCGACGCCCGAATGCAGGACACGCACCTTGATCTCGTCGGTGGACGCCCGGTTGAGCGCGCCGACAATCGCTTCGACCGAACCCTGCACATCCGCCTTCACCACGATCGGATATTCGATGACCGTCGCATTGAGGGCGGAGAACATATGCTCCACACTGGTCGGCGCAGCAGTGGTGCGCTTCTTGGTGGCGAGTTCCGAACGATAGGCGGCGACCTCGCGGGCGCGCGCCTCATTCTCGACGACGGAGAGCTGATCGCCCGCCATCGGCACGCCGGACAGACCAAGCACCTCGACCGGCGCTGACGGACCGGCGACCTTCACATTCTCGCCCTTGTCGTTGACCATGGCGCGCACCTTGCCGCTCTCCGCGCCGACGACGAAATTATCGCCGACCTTCAGCGTGCCGCGACGGACCAATACGGTCGCGACTGGGCCACGGCCCTTGTCCAGCTTCGCCTCGATCACATTGCCTTCGGCTGCGCGATCGGGATTGGCGGTCAGTTCAAGCAGTTCGGCCTGGAGCAGAATCTTCTCGATCAGTTCGTCGAGGCCGGTCTTCTTGAGCGCCGACACCTGCACATCCTGAACGTCGCCGCCCAGATCCTCGACGACGATCTCATGCTCCAGCAGACGCTCGCGAATGCGTTGTGGATTGGCTTCCGGCTTGTCGACCTTGTTGATCGCCACGATCATCGGCACGCCGGCCGCCTTGGTGTGGTTGATCGCCTCGATCGTCTGCGGCATCAGGCCGTCATCGGCCGCCACCACCAGGATGACGATATCCGTGACGTTCGCGCCGCGGGCGCGCATTTCCGTGAACGCCTCATGGCCCGGCGTATCGAGGAAAGTGATGATGTCGCCGCCCTTGGTCTTTACCTGATAGGCGCCGATATGCTGGGTGATGCCGCCGGCTTCGCCACGCACCACATCTGTACCGCGCAGGGCGTCCAGCAGCGACGTCTTGCCATGATCGACATGGCCCATGATCGTTACGACGGGCGCACGCGGCTTCAGCGTCTCAGGCGCATCCTGATCGCCTTCGATACCGATTTCGATGTCGGACTCCGACACGCGCTGGATGCGGTGGCCGAATTCCTCGACCAGCAGTTCCGCCGTATCCTGATCAATAACATCGTTGATCGTGACGGGCGTACCCATCTTGAACAGCGCCTTGACCAGATCGGCGCCCTTTTCCGCCATACGATTGGCGAGTTCCTGAATGGTGATCGCCTCTGGCACCACCACGTCGCGGCTCTGCTTCTCGCGCGGCTGCTGACGGCCGCCGGAATGGGCGCGGCGTTCCTTTTCACGGGCGCGCTTGAGCGCCGCAAGGCTGCGCGCGCGGGCGCTGTCGTCATCGGCGAGGGCGCGCGTGACGGTCAACTTGCCGGACTGACGGCGATCATGTTCGCTGCGCTTCGTGCGATCCGGCTTGACCGGTTCCGGGCGCTTGACCGGAGCAACGGGCGTAAAGCGGCGCGGCGGCGGATGATCGCCGGTGTGCGCGGTTTCCGCCGCCTCGGTCGCGGCGGGCGCTTCCACCTCGGCCACGGCTTCCACTGCTGAAGCGGCTTCCGGTTCGGGAGCGGCAACGGCTGGCGCTTCCGCTTCGGCCCGGCGGTTTTCTTCCGCGCGGCGCTTTTCTTCTTCGCTGGCGGCCTGACGCTGGGCGTCATCGCGGCGGCGCGCATCTTCCAGCGCAGCCATGCGGGCTTCTTCCGCCTCGCGCAGCAGCTTCGCCTGCATTTCCTGCCGCGAAAGCAGGCTCGGCTGCGGAGCAGGACGGGCGGGCGGCGGCGGAGGCGCAGCCGGGCGCGGAGCAGGCGCAGCGACAACCGGCTCAGGCGCAGGGGCGGGAGCCGCCTCCACGCCCGCTTCGCCGGGCTTGCCCAGGATACGGCGCCGCTTCACCTCGACCACGACCGTATTCTTGCGGCCATGGCTGAAGCTTTGCTGCACCTGGCCGGATTCCACGGTCCGCTTGATGCCCAGCGGCTTGCGGCCCAGAACCGGCTTGTCTTCCTTGCTGTCACTCATCGACTAAACTGAACCCTTCACTTCACATATGCAGGCGCGCGGCACATTGGCCACGGCCGATAGTTTCAAACCTGATCGGCTGCCACGCCCCCGCCGGCATCGACTCCGTCCATTCCGGTCGAAATCGCGCGCGAAGGCGCCCCATTAGCGCATCCGAGATAGCTTTGCCAGCGGCCAAGGACGGCCGCCAGGCGGTCGGCTGCCCGCTGATCGGTCACCGCGACATGGACGACATTCTCGCGGCCCATCGCCATAGATAGGGCGTCCCGCTCCAGAGGCAAGACGATGCCGGCCAGATCGCTGCCCTCGGCCTCCTGGCCGACGCGCAAAGCCTGGTCGAGTTTCCGGCTGCCGTCCGGGCGCGCATCGGCTGCATGGAGCAGCATGACGACCTGCCCCCGCCGCGCCGCGACGTCGATCTTTTCCGATCCCGTCACCAGCATCGAAGCCCGCGCCTCCAGCCCCAGCCGGTCCAGAACCGCCTGCCGCAATGCCGCGTCGATCCGCTCTGGCAGATCGGCATCCAGCGTGAAATCGCCGGTCTTGAACGCGCGGGCGAGCCCACCCTTAAGCTTGCCGTTCACCAGCGCCTTTTCCAGTTCGGCGCGGGACACGCCAATCCACGCCCCCCGCCCTGGCGCCTTGGCGCGGACGTCGGGCGCAACCTGTCCATCCGGGCCAAGCGCGAGGCGCACCAGCCCTTCGGGATCAGCGCGATCACCGGATAATATGCAGCGGCGCTCGGTCACAGGCCCCTCCCTGCATGGGGGAGGCGTGTGGTCGCGCCCTGGCCTTCGCTAAACCCTAGCGTGTCATTGGGAGGTTTCCGCAACATCGGCGTCCTCCCCTGCTTCCGCTTCCTCGTCCGCAAACCAGTGCGCGCGAGCGGCCATGATAATCTCATTGCCCTGCTCGTCGCTGAGGCCATATTCGGCGAGAACGCCGCCCTTGTCCTCTTGCGCCTCGCGGCGGCGGCGCTGGTCGACGCGCTTCTTCTGCACCAGTTCGTCGGTGGCGAGATCAGCGAGATCGTCGAGCGTCTTGATGCCCGCCTTGCCCAGCGTGACGAGCATCGCTTCGGTCAGGTGCGGCATGTCGGCCAGCGCATCCTCGACGCCCAGACCGCGGCGTTCCTCGCGGGCGGCGGCTTCGCGACGCTCCAGCGCTTCCTGCGCGCGACTCTGCAGTTCCTCGGCCAGCTCGTCGTCGAAACCTTCGATCGAGGCCAGTTCGTCCAGACCGACATAGGCGACTTCTTCCAGCTCGCCGAAGCCCTCGGCGACCAGAAGCTGCGACAGCGTCTCGTCGACATCCAGCTCGTTCTGGAACATTTCGGACCGCTGGACGAATTCCTTCTGGCGCTTCTCGCTGGCGTCGGCCTCGGTCATGATGTCGATGGCCGAACCGGTAAGCTGGCTGGCGAGACGGACATTCTGGCCACGACGGCCGATGGCGAGCGAGAGCTGATCGTCGGGAACGACGACTTCGATCCGGCTCTCATCCTCGTCGATGACGACGCGGCTGACGGTCGCGGGCTGGAGGGCGTTGACGACGAAGGTCGCCGTATCTTCCGACCAGGGGATGATGTCGATCTTCTCGCCCTGCATTTCCTGCACGACGGCCTGCACGCGGCTGCCCTTCATGCCGACGCACGCGCCGACCGGATCGATGCCGGAATCGCGGCTGATGACGCCGATCTTCGCGCGGCTGCCCGGATCGCGAGCCGCAGCCTTGATCTCGATGATGCCGTCGTAGATTTCCGGCACTTCCTGCGCGAACAGCTTCTTCATGAAGTCGGGATGCGCGCGGCTGAGGAAAATCTGCGGCCCACGGTTTTCGCGGCGGACGTTGAGGATGATCGACCGGATGCGGTCGCCGACGCGCACGACTTCGCGCGGGATCTGCTGATCGCGGCGGATGACGCCCTCGGCCCGGCCAAGATTGACGACGACATGGCCGAACTCGACCGACTTGACGACGCCGGTGATGATCTCACCCACGCGGTCCTTGAACTCCTCATGCTGGCGCTCGCGCTCGGCGTCGCGGACCTTCTGGAAAATCACCTGCTTGGCCGACTGGGCGTCGATGCGGCCAAGGTCGATCGGGGGCAGCGGATCGACGATGAAGTCGCCGATGGCGGCGCCTTTCTGCAGCTTCTGGCCCTGCTTCAGGTCCACCTGCTTGAAATAGTCCTCAACCAGCTCAACCACTTCGACCACGCGCCACAGGCGCAGGTCGCCGGTGTCCGGGTCCAGCTTCGCGCGGATGTCGTTCTCTGCGCCGTAGCGGGCGCGGGCCGCGCGCTGGATCGCGTCTTCCATCGCCTCGATGACGATGGACTTGTCGATCATCTTCTCGCTGGCGACGCTGTTTGCGATCGCGATCAGTTCGGCCCTGTTGGCGGAAATGGCGTTGGCCATCGTTGGAACCCTTATCCTTCCGTTTCGATTTCGTCCGCGCCCTGCGAGGAAAGCGGCATGGTAGCAGAAATGAGCGCGTCGGTCAGCACCAGCTTCGCGCTGTTGATATTGGCGAAGGCGATGACGACCTCGCCCACCTTGGCATCGTGCAGTTCGACGTCCTCACCCGTCAGTCCGACAAGCAATCCCTTGAACGTCTTGCGCCCCTCGACCGCGTCATGCGTGGTGATCCGCGCCTCATGCCCGGCCCAGTCGGCAAAGTCGTGCAGACGCGTCAGCGGCCGGTCGATGCCGGGCGAACTGACCTCCAGCCGGTAGGCTTCCTCGATGGGGTCCGTCTCATCCAGCAGGTCCGACAGGCGGCGCGAAATCGTCGCGCAATCCTCTATCACCAACTGCCGCGTATCCGGGCGCTCCGCCATGATCTGCAGCGTGCGCTCGTCGCCGGACCCAAACAGCTTCACGCGCACGAGATCGAAACCCAGGGCCTTCACCTCTGGTTCGATCATCTGCGTCAACGCGGCGATATCCGCCATCGGGTCTCCGTAAGACAGGTAGGTTCGTTGCCACCGGTCCCTTTCGGAGCCGGCCCTGACATGTTTAACGATGTAGGTAAGCAGGGGCGATATAGGCAGATATGCAATGTTACGCAACTGATTTGCGCGACAGTCATTATCTCCGTCACGGAATCCCCAACTCCGTTCGGGCTGAGCTTGTCGAAGCCCTGACTTTTCTTAAGAAGTACGGCCCTTCGACATGCTCAGGGCGAACGGAGTCGAGACAATGCGAAAAATATCGGCAACCGCCCTCCCCCTGATCCTTCTCGCCTGTTCGGCCGACAATGCGACCGGTCAGAATGCGCCCGCCGCCGACAAGCCGTTCAGGACATCTATCATAGCCGATTTCGACTCTCCCTGGGCGATGACCTTCATACCCGACGGCCGCATGCTGGTGACGGAAAAGGCTGGCGAGATGCTGCTGTTTGATCCCCGGAATGGTACGAAAATTCCCGTCTCCGGCATTCCGGAGGTCGACAGCGCCGGCCAAGGCGCACTTATGGACGTCGTCCTGTCGCCCCAGTTCGACAGCAATCACATGGTCTATTTCAGCTTCTCCGAGGCGGGCGAAGGCGGAAAAGGCGTGGCCCTCGCGACGGGCAGATTCGATCAAGCGAGCGACGGCGCGACGAAGCTGGACGGCGTGAAGGTCATTTTCCGCGGCGACCCCAAGGTGGAGGGCAACGGCCATTATTCCGGCCGCATCGCCTTTTCGCCCGACGGCCGCTACTTGTTCTTCACCAATGGAGACCGGCAGAAATTCGATCCCGCGCAAGACCCCAAATCGACACTGGGCAAGGTATTGCGCCTCAATCTTGACGGCACCGCCGCACGCGGCAATCCACTATCGTCGAAAGGGTTCAACCCGGCCATCTGGTCCTACGGCCACCGCAATCTGCTCGGCATCGCCTTCGACGGCGACGGACGGCTGTGGGAACAGGAGATGGGTCCGCAGGGCGGCGACGAGATCAACCTGATCAAGCCCGGCCTCAACTATGGCTGGCCCAGGGCGTCGAACGGCAGCCATTATGACGGCCGCGACATCCCCGACCACAAGGCCGGGGACGGTTTCGAAGCCCCGAAGGTCTGGTGGAACCCGGCCATCTCGCCCGGCGGCCTCCTCTATTATAGCGGCGCGATGTTCCCGCAGTGGAAGGGATCGCTATTCCTTGGCGGCCTGTCGAGCGAGGCGCTGATCCGCGTAAAGATAAACGGCGAAACCGCGTCGAAGGCCGACCAGTGGGACATGGGCGCCCGCATCCGTGAGGTAGAGCAGGGACCGGACGGTGCGCTATGGTTGTTGGAGGACGGCAATAGAGGATCGCAGGGGCGGCTGCTGAAACTGACGCCTGCGGAATAGGCGCGCGCCCTTCCCCGTTCGCCCTGAGCTTGTCGAAGGGCTGCACTGCCTTCAGGTAAGGGCAGGGCTTCGACAAGCTCAGCCCGAACGGTTTAGTTATCTAGAGTTGTTGCACCCATCCTTATGGCGCAACCCCTCCCAACCGGCTAAAGGCGGCCGCCATGCTCCGCCTTTCCGATATCAAACTGCCGCTCGGGCATCCGCCCGAAGCCCTGCGCGCCGCCGTGCTGGAGCGGCTTGGCATTGCCGACGAGGCGCTGATCGATCTCGCCGTCGCACGGCGCGCCAACGATGCGCGCAAGAAATCTGCGATCCTGATGGTCTATTCCATTGACGTGACCGTCGCGGACGAGGCGGCGATCCTGAAAAAATTCGCCAACGACCCGCATGTCAGGCAAACGCCGGACACGGCCTATCGCCCGGTCGCAAACTTCGACGGGATCGAACGCGACAAACGGCCTGTGGTGATCGGCGCTGGGCCGTGCGGCCTGTTTGCGGGCCTGATCCTCGCGCAGATGGGCCTTCGCCCGATCATTCTGGAACGCGGCAAGGTGGTGCGGGAGCGGACCAAGGATACATGGGGCCTGTGGCGGCGCAGCGAGCTGAATCCGGAATCCAACGTGCAGTTCGGCGAGGGCGGCGCGGGCACCTTCTCCGACGGCAAGCTCTACAGCCAGATCAAGGATCCCCGCTTCCTGGGCCGCAAGGTCCTGACTGAGTTCGTAAAGGCGGGCGCTCCGCCGGAAATCCTGACCGAAGCGCATCCGCACATCGGCACCTTCCGCCTCGTCACCATGGTGGAGAGCATGCGCCGGACGATCGAGGAACTGGGCGGCGAATACCGGTTCGAGCGGCGGGTCGAGGATTTCGATATCGAGACCGCTCCGGACGGGACCAGGAGGCTGCGCGGTCTGCATCTTCATACCGGCGACTATCTGGCGGCCGATCATGTCGTGCTCGCGGTCGGCCACAGCGCGCGCGAGACGTTCCGCACGCTGTATGATCGCGGTGTCGATATCGAGGCCAAGCCTTTCTCCATCGGCGTCCGCATCGAGCATCCGCAATCCTGGATCGACAAGGCGCGCTTTGGCCCCTGCGCCGGACACCCGGACCTCGGCGCAGCGGCGTACAGCCTGTCTCATCACTGCAGCAACGGCCGCACCGTCTACAGCTTCTGCATGTGTCCAGGTGGCCGTGTGGTGGCCGCGACATCGGAACCCGGCCGCGTCGTCACCAACGGCATGAGCCAATATTCCCGCAAGGAGTTCAACGCCAATTCCGGCATCGTCGTCGGCATCGACCCGCAGCGCGACTATCCCGGCCACCCGCTCGCAGGCATCGACCTGCAACGCCACTGGGAGTCCCTCGCTTTCGTCGCGGGCGGGTCCAATTATCAGGCGCCGGGGCAGAAGGTCGGCGACTTCCTCGCCCGGCGCCCGTCGAGCGAATTTGGCGAGGTGCTGCCATCCTACCGGCCGGGCGTACACCTGACCGACCTGCGCGAATGCCTGCCTGATTTCGTGACCGATGCGATCCGCGAAGCCCTGCCCGCCTTCGGCCGCCAAATCCCCCGCTACGACCATCCCGACGCAGTGATGACCGGGGTCGAGACCCGCACCTCCTCCCCCATACGCATCAACCGCGGCAAGGATTTGCAGAGCGTCAACACGGCCGGCCTCTTCCCGGCGGGCGAAGGCGCGGGCTTTGCGGGCGGCATCCTGTCCGCTGGCGTGGACGGCATCAAGGTAGCCGAGGCTGTCGCCGCGCGGATTTTGGCTGAGGGGTGAGGGCTGGAATCCAGCGTGTTCCTGCGAACGCAGGAACCCAGTTCAGACGGCGGGCCTCGACTCCTGCCTGCGCAAGAGCACGCTTACGGTAGGGAAAATCCTGCACTCCGTTCGCTTCGAGCGCAGTCGAGAAGCCTGCGCGCCTGTTCCTGGACAAGCTCGAAACGAACGGAAGCGAGAGAGAAACAGCCCTTATTCGTGCGGGCGGATCGTGCGGTTCAGGGTTTCGACGACCTCCGCAATCGGCTCCGTCACCGTTACGCTGCGCCCCTCGCCAAAGCGGATGCGGGTGCCGTCCGTAACGGATGAGATGAAAGTGACCTGTGAGGCATTCACTGCCGTTTCGACCCGATCGACGCCGACGAACATCACGATCATATCGCTCTCCTATTATATTGGGAGAGCATCCTAGGGCCTTGGACGGCAATTACAAACGGTTCGGGGAGGGTTTTACAGCTACCAAGAGGATCGTGCTCCTGCGCAGGCAGGAGTCCAGTTCGAACCGAGGGCCTGGGCTCCTGCTTTCGCAGGAGCACCCTACACGCCCCGTTCGCCCTGCTGATACGAGGCACGTGACTCGTGTCAGTGTCGAAGGGCACGCCCGAACGAAGTGAAGGCACGTCGCTGCGCGCAGTAGAAGGCTTCGACAGGCTCAGCCCGAACGGTTTTGCAAAGACTTTACTTCCCGGCCTTCTTCGCCGCCATCGTCGCCCGGAATTTCGCCGCCCAGCCAGCGATCACCGCCTGCTTCCCCCGCGCCACCGCGAGCGCGTCGCCCTCGACATCCTTGGTCAGCACCGATCCTGCGCCGACGATCGCCCCGTCACCCACCTTCACCGGCGCGACCAGCGCGCTGTTGGAGCCGATGAACGCTCCCGCGCCAATTTCCGTCCTATATTTCAGGAAGCCATCATAATTGCAGGTGATCGTGCCCGCGCCGATATTGGCGTTCGCGCCGACGCTGGCGTCGCCGATATAGGAGAGGTGATTGGCTTTCGCGCCTTCGCCCAGCACTGCCTTTTTGATCTCGACAAAATTGCCGACCTTTGCCTTTTGGCCGATGTCCGCGCCGGGCCGCAACCGCGCATAGGGGCCGATTTCCGCGCCGGTGCGCACTGTCGCCCCCTCGATATGGGAAAAGGCGTGGATGACGACATCATCCTCCACCGTCACGCCCGGACCGAAAACGACATTGGGCTCCACCACGACATCGCGGCCAAGCACCGTGTCATGGCTGAAGAAAACCGTATCGGGCGCGACCAGCGTCGCCCCGTCGCGCATCGCCGCCAGCCGCCGCTGCGCCTGCCACGCCGCCTCTACCCCCGCCAGTTCGATGCGGCTGTTGACGCCCGCAACCTCTATCGCGTCCGTCTCGATCACCGCGCTCTGTCCGCCCGGCAGCATGACGATATCGGGCAGATAATATTCGCCCGCCGCATTCTCATTGCCGATGCTGTCGAGCAGCACGAACAGATCGGTCGAGCGAACCGCCATCAGGCCCGAATTGCAGAGCGTCACGGTGCGCTCGGCCTCGCTCGCATCCTTAAATTCCACCATCTTCTGAATGACGCCCTGCCCGTCCGCGATGATCCGGCCATAGGCGGCCGCATCGGCGGGGCGGAAGCCCAGCACCACGGCGCGCGGTTCATCACCCCGGTTCAGGCGGTCGACCATCGCCTTCATCGTCGCGGCGCTGACCAGCGGCACGTCGCCATAGAGGATCAGCACATCGCCCGCGAACCCGGCCAAAGCGTCATGCGCCTGCGCGACGGCATGCCCGGTGCCGAGCTGCTGCTCCTGCACGGCCACAGCGACGCCCATCCCCGCAACGGCAGCCTCAACCTGCTCACGGCCCGCACCCACCACCACGACCTGCCGTTCCGGCGCAAGCTCCGCGGCGCTCGCCAACAGGTGCAACAGCATCGGTCGTCCGGCGACCGGGTGCAGCACTTTGTGCAGCGCCGATTTCATCCGCGTGCCCTGCCCGGCGGCAAGGATGACGATGGCAAGGGGACGATTGGGGGTAGAGGTCACTTATGCATTCCTGTTCTGCCCGCCTCTCGGATATAAGCCCCGAAGGCGGGAAAAAGATGCCGCCCCTCTGCCATGTTTGGCTTGCCTTTGCCACAGGGCTGAAGGCATGGGCGGCGGCATGGCGCAAATCCCTTTCGACCCGATCCCGTTCGATATTGTGGGCTTCGACCTGGATGGAACATTGTTCGACACCAGCGGAGACCTGGCGGCGGCCGTGAACTATGCCATCGGCAAGCTGGACCGGCCGCCCTTCCCCGTGACGGAGATCAAACCCTTTGTCGGCAAGGGCGCCAAGGTGATGCTGGAGCGCGCTTTGACGGCATCGGGCGGATGCACGGCCGAGATGCTGGCGGATTCGCTTCCGGTGCTGCTCGACTATTATGAGCAGAACCTCGCCATCCACACCCTCCCCTATCCTGGCCTGCTGGACGCGATGGACGCTCTGGAGTCGGCTGGAGTGAAGCTCGCCATCTGCACCAACAAGGCGGAGCGGTTCACCGTGCCGCTGATGAAGCAGATCGGCCTTGCCGACCGGTTCGCGTCGATCGTGGGCGGCGACACGGTGGGCGTGTCGAAGCCCGATCCCGCCCCCATCCACGCCATGATTGAACGGGCGGGCGGCGGACGTTGCATCTTCCTGGGCGACACGATCAACGACATTGCGGGCGCGCGCAACGCAGGCATTCCCAGCATCGCGGTCAGCTTCGGCTTCGTCGACGGCGCGATAGAGGATCTGGGCGCGGACGCAGTGATCGACCATTTCGATGAGTTGGTGCCCCTGCTCGAAAGCTGGCCCCGGCCGTGACGCTGCGGCTGGAGCGGGAGGGTGCGATCGCCCGGCTGCTGATCGACCGGCCGGAACGGCGCAACGCCATGAATCAGGCGATGTGGGAATTGCTGCCCGTTCTGGTGCGGGAGGCGATGGAGGACGATGCGGTGCGCGTTCTCATTCTCGCTTCGGCCACACCCCGCATGTTCTGCGCGGGCGCGGACATCGGGGAGTTTGCGGAAAAGAGCGGCGGGGAAGACTGGCGCGTCGCCAATCAGGCGGCGATCCGCGCCAGCCAATATGCCCTCGCCCATGCACCGAAACCGGTGATTGCTGCGATAGACGGCGATTGTGTGGGTGGCGGATGCGGCCTTGCCATCGCCTGCGACCTGCGGATCGCATCGCCAGACGCCCGGCTGGGCATCACGCCAGCGAAACTGGGCATCGTCTATTCGCTGTTCGATACCAAGCTGCTGGTCGATCTCGTCGGCCCGGCGCGCGCCAAGCGCATCCTGTTTACCGGGGCGCTGGCATCGGCGGAGGAAGCACTGACGATCGGGCTGGTGGATGAGCTGGCGGTCGATCCGATGACTGCGGCGATGGCGCTGGCAGAGACAATCGCCGGGAATGCGCAGCATGCAGTGCGCTCGTCCAAGGCAATCATCCGCCGCATCCTTGACGGGCAGACAGACGACGACGCCGAAACGCTGGCGATGTTCCGGGACGCCCTCACCAAGCCGGACTTCGCCGAGGGTGTCGCCGCCTTCCGGGAAAAGCGCCGTCCTTCATTCTGAAACAGCGCCTCAGTCGCGGCCCGCCAGCGGTTCGCTCAGGCATTGCTGCACCCTCTCGACCGGCAGATCGCTTTCCAGCGCCCCCCGGATGACGCCGGCCACCCGCCTATATCCCTCCGGGTTGAGGTGCACCCCGTCAGCCACATAGAAATTGCCGGGCCGGCCCCTTGTCAGCAGCATCGGGACGATATTGACGTAAGCCGCATCCTTGCGGGCGGTAATCAATGCGCGCGCGGCGCTATTATAGCGGGTCTGTTCCGCAAAACTCGCCCAGCGCGTCGGGCTGGGCTTGGTGGATATGAAGAAAAGCGGCGTATGGGGAAATTTCCGGTCCTTGACGGCCAGAAACGCTTTCAGATTGGCGATTTCCCTGTCCGCATTGCTGCCCTTGGCGATGTCGTTCTCGCCCGCATAGAGCATGATCGCCTCTGGCGGCTGCACCTTCTCATCCGCCTCGAAATGCCTGATGATCTGGGGGAATACTGCGCCGGCGATCCCGCGATTATGCGTCGTCCACGGGGCCATATCCTGCGCCAGCGAGGTCCAGTAATTGATGGTGGAGCTGCCCACAAACCATAGCACGCACCGGCCCTGCCGTCCGCCGCCATCCGGCAAAGGAGCCGAAGCGAGTTTCTGCATAGCGTAATAGCGATAGCCCGCCCAACCGCCGATGATGATCAGAAAGACGCATATCGCGGTCAATGCCTTCCCGGCCTGCGAATTTCCTTGCCGCACCCACGCTTCCCCGTCTCATCGGCTCGCGCCGGACATTCGGCGGCTCCCTTTCCGCTTTAGTGGCCGGAATAAGCTTACCGAACAATGAGAAGTGGCAGGTGAATGCGCGCTCTGCGCTATACTTTCGTCTATGCCGCGCAGGAATCAGGCCGGATTGTCCACCGTTCGGGGCGCGATCGGCGCCTGCGCCCGTTTCCATCGCGGCATGGTGAACAACCATCCGCACCGCATGCGCAACAGGCCGATATGAATAACGAGGCACAGGGCGACGGTTATGGCCGCAAGCGCCGGCGTGTATACAATCGCCAGCGGGTGGCCAGTGCTCAACGACCCTAGCGCGCGGACGGACGCCCCGCCCAGAATCGCAACGATCGGGAAATGCATCACATAGACGGGCAGCGTCCGCCGCCCCAGCCACCCGATCGCGGCGCTCAGGCGCGGGCTTATCTTTGCGGCCCACGCCGCGGTCATCAGGCCGATCACCAGCCCAAGCAGATCGCGGGCATAATCCGCCCAGATCGACGTGAAGTAGCGATGCAGCATGATATAGGCGAACAGCACGACGATGATCGCCCTGGACTTGCGGCGGCGGACGATCGTCAGGACCATCTCCGGGCAGCGAATGCCGATCATGTAGAAGGGCAGCAGCCTTCCCAGCGTGGGAAAGCGTCCACCCAGCACATGGTCATGCGTTTCCAGGAACACGCCCAGAAGGATCGACAGGACAAGCGCGACGGGAACGGGCAGCCGGCGCATAAGCCAGGCCAGCAGGAAGGACAGGACGATAGCCCAAAGATACCAGGCCAACGTGCTCCCCATCGCAATGTCGGCAATCGGCCGCCAGCCAATCGCCTGCCCAATTCCTTCATCGGGCCAGTTGGGCGCGATCTGCATCAGGATCAAAGACCAAAGGAGATAGGCGTAAGTCAGGGGCAGCGCGGAACGCAGCTTAAGCTGATCCTTTCCGCGCGATGCGATACCGGAAGCAAGAAATCCCGAAATCAGGAAGAATAGCGGCATTCTTATATTGTAGAATACAAGCTCAACCTTTGACCAAATGAGGTCATTCTCCATTCCCAGAGAAAATATCGATCTTTCATAAATGCTGGAATGGTGCATGACTACCAGAAATACAGCCATGCCTTTGGCAAGATCTACCCATGACAGGCGATCATACTTCTGCAACATTATCCGAACCCCGCCCGACTGTCCTTGCGAGATGCCAGTACGCGGTAAACGGAATATGAAAAAATACCCTCCAGATCAGTTACTTGACCCATAATGGGTTAAGTTCTTCGGAGGCTCCCCGTGCGCCAGGTCAGGCGGGGCGATGGCCCTTTCGCCATTTCGTCCAAAGATGCCGCGCAAGCATCATCGGCGGCATCCGCAGCCAGTGCGACCGCACGAAAAAGGCGAAACGCAGAAGTTTCCGGCTTTCCCGTCCCCATCCATCCCGCGCCAGCAAGCGTGCGATGAAAAACCGGTCGCTTCTGCGGAGGCTGTAGTCCACCGAAATGGGCGACCGGTAGGCCGTCACCGGCGTTGCGTAGAGGCGATGCGCAAGGCGCAGCGCGCGCCAGACCGGATCGGTCAGGCCGTGCGCAGCGGCCCTTTCAAAGAGCGACAGAAAGAAATCCGCATCCACGGCGGCGGCTTCCCCGCAAAGGCAATGAATATCCCAGAGATTGCGCAATCCTCCGGCCAGGTCGCCATCCGCGATCAAATGGGCGGCGGCGTGGCATATCCGGTCTTCGGACGAAAGTATGTGGAGGCCGTGACCGATGGCTATGGCATTGGCGATCATCGCCGCGGCGTCCGGCGTCTGCCGCGCGGTCAGCGGGAGGACGGTATGATGGATATCGATCATCCGGTCCCGCTCCTTGTGGATCATCGGCGGCAACTCATGCATCCAGCGGCGGTAATAATCATCGTCATACGGGTCCGGCTTCACCCATTCCCAACCCGCGCCCAGAATGGCGGCCTCCACATCCGCCAGCCGGTCGCGCGGCACCAGAATATCGAGATCGCCGATGAAGCGCCCTTCCCCCGCGCGCAGTCCGGCGGCGGCATAGGCCGTCCCCTTCAGCAAGATGACAGGCACGCCACATGACGCCATCGCTGCGGCGGCGCGATCGGCCTCCCAAAGCGCCTGCCGCTTCTCGCGCTCGACCTCGCCCCGCGCATCGGTCAGGATCGGCGAGACGGATGCGGGCACGGCGATATCTTGGAACAGCACCGCCAGGGTGCCGATCAGTCTTTCCGCCCGCGCGGCCGCGATCAGCGCATTCCACTCAGCCGGAACAAGATCGCCAGCCTCGGCAGGATTGCGGAGAACCGCGACCAGCAATGCGCCACTCATGCCAGTTCCGCCCAGAGCCGGTCGATCATGCCAATGGCCGTCTCACCGCTGTCGAAATCGATGGCGCGCGCGGGAACGCCGGTTACGAAACGGGTCAACGCCGAAAATCCAGCCTCGCCCAGCGTGACATAATTTGTGGAAGCCTGGGTAAGCCGCATGAAGGCTTCGCCCTGCCCGACCTCCCTTATGTCAGGCGCGAATCCGAACCGGGGAAACAGCAGCAGGGCCGGCATCGCGCCCTCATCCATGCGCGCTACCGCCTCTGCTCCGGGCGCCAGATGCCGGATATCCCCCTTCGGCGTGTCACGCATCAACGGGCCGAACCGGCCTTCCGGCGCCTCCCGCTGCATGACGCCGATGGCCTGATTCTTCAGGCTGACCAGCCGGGGAAAAGCGAACACGCCGCCGGTCTCCGGCTCCAGCAGCGCGAATTCGTCGCCCATCAACCGCCAGCCGCGTTCTCCGAGCTGGGCCGCCAATGTCGACTTACCCGACCCGGACTCGCCGGTCATCACCAGCGCCCTGCCGTCCTTTTCGACGCATGAGGCATGGAGCAGCACATGCCTGCGCCATCCGAGCGCCATTTGCATGTTCATGCCCATTTCCGCCGCCAGCAGGCCGTGCGCCAGCGCCATGGGGGCTGCATCCGTAAGCATATGATCGCCGCCGATAAAGACGGAAGGCCGGACGAACCGCCGCCATGGCCGGGTAGGCTCCAGCCGCACGGTAAAATCGGCGACGCCGTCCGCCGGCTGCGGATAGGCCGCATAGAGCCGGGCGAGATCGGCTATGGGCTGCCGCCATGCAGATCCTATGCGGAAGGACGCAGGGCCGATCCGCAGCATGATCCGGTGCTTCATATCCTCGTCACCAGACCGAGCGAAACAAGCTCGTCCAGATGCGCCGCTATCCCTGCGCGCGCTTCGCCCGGATCGTCCAGGTCATAGTCGCGCGCCAGACGGGTTAGAATGGCGGGTACATCCGCTTCGCCTTCCGCCAATGCCGCCAGTATCTCCGGCACGGGACTGACCACGATATGCGTCTGGCCGGACCGGCGATGGTAGATGAGGGTTACATCGTCGAGCGGTTGGACGATGATTTCGGCACCCTGTTCGGCGCGATACCGGCTTTCCGCCATCCCTGCCTGGCCCGCGACGATCCTCAGCGCGGCATCTGCAGGGATGCGTAGCAGGTGAAGCCGCTCGTCCCCGACTGCAACCGGCGGATATAGTTCAGATAGGCCTGATTTTGTTCATAGCTGGTGCCGGGAAGATGACGGCCGCGCAGCGCCGCCTTCACTTCCTCCCCCGTGAACGGACGTCCGGCGCCGGGCACGGCGCCCTGGGTTCCGGCGGGGACCAGCGATCCGTCAGGCGCGATATGCTGCCCGGAATGCGGCGGGTCGGGCACCGGGATGCGGCAATTAAGTACGGATGCGGCCGTGCTCGCAAGCGCCGGACGAATAGATATGACGGCCGACGCGGCCACCGCGCCACCCATCAACAGACGGCGGCGGGTCGGCGTGGCGAGGCTTTCACCCTCGGCGGAGGCGTTGTTCGCACCGCCTGACTTTCCGTCGATTTCGTCACTCATCCGATCACTATCCGCATATTCCCTTGCATGACGGTAAATTCACACAGGCCCTGCGCCATTGCCATCGCAGCAATAGCCTGAATAATCTACGACGATAACCATGAATCGCCTTTCCTCCACTCAGATCGCCGTCGCATTGGTCATCGTCCTGTCGGGCGCGGCCGCCACCATGCTGCTGGCTGGCGGCGGATGGGAGGGCGCGCTGGTGTCGGCCGCCGCCGGGCTGCTGGCGATGGTCGTGCTGGCGGACAAAGCGCCGCCGCCGACCGCCGCCGTGATAGGCGAACCTGCGCCGGTCCATGACGACATATTGCGCAACCCGGACTTTGACGGGCTGCTGGAAGCGGTGTCGGAACCGATGCTGGTGTCCTCAAGGGGCAAGGTGGTGCGCGCCAACCGCGCCGCCCTCCGCCTGCTCGGCGCGCATATCGTCGGGGAGGATGTGCGCATCGCCATCCGCCATCCCGCTGCGGCGGAACGGCTGGCCAGCACTGCGCCGATGGCCGAACCCGTGGCGATCAATCTGGTCGGGCTGGGCACCCGCGAGCAGCATTGGGAAATGCGTATAGCTCCCCTCGCCAGCGACCCTGGCGAGGCGCGCAGGCTTGTCCACCTGAGCGACCGGTCGGGCACGCATGCAGCGGAAAAAATGCGCGTCGATTTCGTCGCCAACGCCAGCCACGAACTGCGCACGCCCCTTGCCGCGATCCTGGGTTTCGTCGAAACGCTGTCCGATCCCGCAACCGGCGCGGACGAGGAAACGCGCGGGCGATTCCTGAAGATCATGGAGGGCGAGGCGCGGCGGATGCAGCGTCTCGTCGATGACCTAATGTCCCTGTCCCGCATCGAGGCGGAGAAATATCGCCCGCCTGATTCTGCGGTGGACCTTGGCGGGCTGATCGCCGAAGTCGCCGACGTCTATCGTCAGAGCCATGGCGAACGCGGGCAGGATGTCGTTGCCGTCATCGACCCCAATGTCCGCGCGATCCTTGGCGACCGGGCGCAGATTTCGCAGCTCCTGCACAATCTGGTGGGCAATGCCGTAAAATATGGCCGCCCCGGCACGCCGATCACGGTCGGACTGTCGCAGGGCAGCGCGCATATGGTGCGCCTGACTGTTGCGGATGAGGGGGAAGGCATCGCGCCCGATCATCTGCCGCGCCTTACCGAACGCTTCTATCGCGTCGATTCGGGCCGCAGCCGGGCGATGGGCGGCACCGGCCTTGGACTCGCCATCGTCAAACATGTCGTGGAGCGGCACCGCGGCCGCCTCGACATTGCCAGCGTCATGGGAAAAGGCACGACTGTGACGATCCTGCTGCCAGTCGCAGACAGCGAGGACTGAATTTTGTGATCGCAATGGCTTCCTTGGCCATTGTCATGAAAATGAAACCGAACTGTCACACTGGCGCGATGAAGCGCCGCTAGGGCCGCGCCAAGCCAGGCACCATATGGGCCAACGCAAGGAGAATTCCGGTGAAATATTCGCTTCTGATCGGCGTCGCCGCCCTTTCGCTTTCCGCCTGTGGAGATCAGGCCGGCGGCGGCGGTTCCGGCAGCGCCCGCGATCAGATTCGCGCGGTTGGATCGTCCACCGTCTATCCGTTCGCGACCGCCGTTGCGGAGCAGTTCGTGAACGCCAATCCGGGCATGAAGTCGCCGATCATCGAATCGACCGGCACGGGCGGCGGCATGAAGCTGTTCTGCGCTGGCGTCGGCGCGCAATATCCCGACATTGAGGACGCCTCGCGCCGCATCAAGAAAAGCGAGTTCGAGCTGTGCCAGAAGAATGGCGTCAAGGAGATCATCGAGATCCAGGTCGGCGTTGACGGCCTCGCTTTCGCCGAATCGAAAAAAGGCCCCGGCATGAAGCTGACGCCGGTGATGATCTACAAGGCGCTGGCCGCCAATCCGTTCGGCAAGGGCGCGAACAAGACCGAGACGTGGAAGGATGTTGATCCGTCGCTTCCTGCGATCCCCATCTCCGTATTCGGCCCGCCATCCACCAGCGGCACGCGCGATTCGCTTGCCGAGCTGGTCCTGACCAAGGGCTGCGAGAGCGACCCGGCGATGGAAGAACTGAAAAAGAAGAATGAGGATGAGTTCAAGGCGACCTGCACCCGCGTCCGCGAGGACGGCAAATATGTCGACTCCGGCGAGAATGACAATCTGATCGTGCAGAAGCTGGGCGCCAACCCCAATGCCGTCGGCATCTTCGGCTACAGCTTCCTTGAGGAAAACAAGGACACGCTGAACGACATTCCGCTGAACGGCGTGCAGGCGACGTACGAAACCGTATCAACCGGCCAGTATCCGGGTGCGCGTCCGCTCTACATCTATGTGAAGAAGGCGCATATCGCCGCCATTCCGGGCCTGAAAGCCTATCTCGAAGCCTTCGCGGCGGGATGGGAGCCGGGCGGTTACCTGACCAAGCGCGGCATGGTCGCCTCGCCGGACGATGTGCGCAAGGCGAGCGCCGAGGCCGTGAAGAACCTGACCGTGCTGGACGGCGCAAGCCTGAAATAAGCCGCGTGCCTACCGGAAAACAGAACAGGGTCGCCGCGTGACAGGTCCAGCCATTTTCATGCTCCTGCTGGGGTTAGCCGTCGTGGCGTGGGTCGTTGCCCGCGCACGGGCGACCCGCCTGCAGACGGCGGCCCCGAAGGGCGCGATGCACAGCCTGCCATCCTATCATGGCTGGTATGTCGCCCTGTGGGCGCTGCTCCCCGCCTGCCTGTTCCTGGCGGTATGGACCAATGTGATGCCGGGTCTGGTGACTGGCAGCGTCCTGGAAAATCCGGCGGCGAGCGCGCTGCCTGAAGACTCCTTCTCGCGCGGCGCGATCCTGGCCGAGGCGCGCGCCATCGCACAAGGCAAGCAGGCGGCTGCCTTCAATCCCCTCGCCCAGCCGTTGGTCCAGCCCTATCGTGACGCGCAGTCGCGTTTCGCCACCGGCGGCGTGATCCTCTCGCTGATCCTGGCCTTCGCCGGGGCCGCCTACGCCTTTACACGCATGCGGACGGACTTCCGCGCCCGCACCCGTGTCGAGCGGCTGGTCATGGGCACGCTGCTGCTCGCTTCGCTGATCGCCATCATTACCACGGTCGGTATCGTCGCTTCGCTGCTATGGGAATCGCTGCGCTTCTTCTCGATGGTGAACCCGATCGACTTCCTGTTCGGTACCAAATGGAGCCCGCAATCGGCGGCGCTCGGCTACGGCAATGACGATGCGTTCGGCGCGGTGCCGCTGTTCTGGGGCACGATCTTCATCGGCGCGATCATTGCCATGGCCGTTGCGATCCCGCTGGGCCTAATGAGCGCGATCTACCTCACCCAATATGCCAGTTCCACCACCCGCAAATGGATGAAGCCGATCCTTGAGGTGCTGGCCGGTGTCCCGACCGTGGTCTACGGCTATTTCGCCGCGCTCACCATTGCCCCGGCCCTGCGCGATCTGGCCGTCAGCGTCGGCATCCACGGCGCATCATCGGAGAGCGCGCTGGCGGCGGGCCTCGTCATGGGGGTGATGATCATTCCCTTCGTCTCTTCGATGGCGGATGACAGCATCGCCGCCGTGCCGCAGGCGATGCGCGACGGCAGCCTGGCGATGGGCGCGACCACCAGCGAGACGATCAAGCGCGTGCTGATCCCCGCCGCGCTCCCCGGCGTTGTCGGCGGCGTGCTGCTGGCCGTCAGCCGCGCGATCGGCGAAACCATGATCGTGGTGATGGCCGCGGGCCTTGCCGCCAACCTGACGCTCAACCCTTTCTCCAGCGTGACGACGGTTACGACCCAGATCGTCCAGCTCCTCACCGGCGATCAGGAGTTTGACAGCGCCAAGACGCTCGCCGCCTTCGCGCTTGGCCTGGTGCTTTTCATCGTCACCCTGCTGCTCAACATTGTCGCGCTGCGGGTCGTGAAGAAATATCGGGAGGCCTACGAATGACCGACACCGCCCCCCGCAACCCGACCGATTGGAAGTCGGACGTCATGCGCCGCCGCATTGCGCGCCGCTATGGCGCGGAACGGCGCTTCCGCCTGCTTGGCCTTGCCGCAGTGCTGGTGTCCGCCGGCTTCCTGGCTTTCCTGCTGATCAGCATGGTCGGCAACGGCATTCGCGGTTTCACCCGCACTGAAATCCTCGTGCCCATCGACTTCAGCACCGCGCCCATGGTTGTCGACCCGGCAACGCTGAAGGGCGCGAATGCGGACCAGGCGCTCGCCAATGCCGGTTTGCCCAACGTCACGAACCTTGCGGCCATCGCCGCATTCGGACCGAAGGGAGACGAGTTGCTTTCGCCCAACGCCTGGCTGACCGTGCGCGACGCGATCAAGGCGGACCCGTCGATCCTGGGCAAAAAGGAAACGCTTGCTCTCCCCTCCTCCACCGCCATCGACCTCGCCGCCAAGAGCAAGGGTTCGCCGGAGGCGGAGGCCGCTTATGCCAAACTCGCACAGGCAAACGCCGTATCGACCGGCTTCAACGCATCGTTCCTGACCGCCAGCGACGCCACCGACCCGACGCAGGTCGGCATTTGGGGCGCGTTCAAAGGATCGCTGCTCACCATGCTGGTGACATTGGCGCTCAGCTTCCCCGTGGGCGTCGCGACGGCGCTCTACCTTGAAGAATATGCCCCAAAGACCTGGTGGACCGACATTATCGAGGTGTCGATCAACAACCTGGCGGCGGTGCCTTCGATCATCTTCGGCCTGCTCGGCCTGTCCATCTTCCTCAATCTGCTCGACTTCCCCCGCTCGGCGGCCTTGGTCGGCGGCATGACGCTGGCGCTGATGACCATGCCGGTCATCGTTATCGCCGGGCGCAACGCCATCAAGGCGGTGCCACCCAGCATCCGCGACGCCGCGCTCGGCGTCGGCGCAAGCCCCGTGCAGGTGGTGTTCCACCATGTGCTGCCGCTCGCCCTGCCCGGTATCCTGACCGGCACGATCATCGGCATGGCCCGCGCGCTCGGCGAAACGGCGCCGCTGCTGATGATCGGCATGCGCGCCTTCATCGCGACGCCGCCGGGCGGCGTGACCGATCCCGCCACCGTGCTGCCGGTGCAGATCTTCCTCTGGTCCGATGAAGTCTCGAAGGGCTTTGTCGAAAAAACCTCGGCGGCGATCATCGTCCTTCTGGCTTTCCTGCTCGCGATGAACGGGTTGGCCATCTATCTTCGCAACAAATTCGAAAAGCGCTGGTGACACCCCTATGCTGACCCCGGAACAAGAGGCGCTCAAGCCAAACAACCCGAAGATGACGGCGCGCGACGTCAACGTCTTCTACGGGCAGAAGCAGGCGATCAAGCAGGTGTCGATCGATGTCGACATGGACAATGTGACTGCCTTCATCGGTCCGTCGGGCTGCGGCAAGTCCACTTTCCTGCGGACCATGAACCGCATGAACGACACGGTCGCCAGCGCCCGCGTAGAGGGTGAGATCACGCTGGACGGCGACAATATCTACTCGCCGTCGATGGACGTGGTGCAGCTTCGCGCCCGCGTCGGCATGGTGTTCCAGAAGCCGAATCCATTCCCGAAGTCGATCTACGAGAATATCGCCTACGGCCCGCGCATCCACGGCCTCGCCAGCGCCAAGGCCGATATGGACGTGATCGTCGAAAAATCGCTGCGTCGCGCAGGCCTGTGGGACGAGGTGAAGGACCGCCTGCATGACAGCGGCACCGCACTGTCCGGCGGCCAGCAGCAGCGCCTGTGCATCGGCCGCGCCATCGCGGTCGAGCCGGAGGTCATCCTGATGGACGAACCTTGCTCGGCGCTCGACCCCATCGCCACGGCCAAGATCGAGGAGCTGATCCACGAACTGCGCGGCCGCTACGCGATCGTCATCGTCACCCATAATATGCAGCAGGCCGCGCGCGTGTCGCAACGCACCGCCTTTTTCCACCTCGGCACTCTGGTCGAATATGGGGTGACTTCCGATATCTTCACCAATCCGCGTCAGGAACGGACGAAGGATTACATCACTGGACGTTACGGCTGACGCTGGCGCGCTCAGGCGAGAGGAACGATTATGGCTGAACATACCGTCAAGGCATTCGACGAGGATATTGACAAGCTCCGCGGCCTGATCGCCGAAATGGGCGGCCGCGCGGAGTCCGCGCTGGAGGATGCGATGACCGCGCTGGTGCGCGAGGACAAGAAGCTGGCGGCGCAGGTCGTCGCCGGTGATGCGCGCATCGACGAACTGGAATCCGAAGTCGAAAAGCTCGCTATCCAGACCATCGCTCTGCGCGCCCCGATGGCGAACGACCTGCGCGAAGTGATCGCCGCGCTGAAGATCGTCGGCGTAGTCGAGCGCATTGGCGACTATGCCAAGAACATCGCCAAGCGCGTGCCGCTCGTCGCCGTCAACAAGCGCACGCTGGAGCCGGTGTCCCTGCTTCCCTCCATGGCGCAGATCGCAGGGGAGATGGTGCATGACGCGCTCAACGCCTTTTCCGCGCGCGATGCTGATCTGGCGCTGGCCGTCGTCAACCGCGATACGGTGGTCGACGATTTCTACAACAGCATCTTCCGTACGCTGGTGACGTTCATGGTGGAAAATCCCAAGACGATCACTGAATGCGCGCACCTGCTGTTCATCGCCAAGAATATCGAACGTATCGGCGACCATGCGACCAATGTCGCGGAGATGGTCTACTATGCCGCCACGGGCCAGTATCTGCCCGATCGTGAGCGCGGCGAAACCACTGAGACAAGCTGAGGAATATCGCATGGCACGCGCCAAGATGTTGCTGGTGGAAGACGATGCTGCGCTCGCAGAGCTTCTGATCTGGCATTTCAAGCGGGAGGACTTCGATGTCGCCCATACCGTCGACGGTGAGGAAGCGCTGATCCTGGCGCAGGAGGATACGCCCGACATCGTCCTGCTCGACTGGATGGTCGAAAGCCTGTCCGGCATTGAGGTATGCCGCCGCCTGCGCCGCATGAACGGCACGGCGAACGTCCCCATCATCATGCTCACCGCGCGCGGCGAGGAGGAGGACCGGGTGCGTGGGCTGGAAACCGGCGCCGACGATTATGTGACGAAGCCCTTCTCACCCCGCGAACTGGTCGCCCGCGTCGGCGCGGTGCTGCGCCGCGTGCGTCCTGCGCTTGCCGGCGAAACCCTGTCCTTCGCCGATGTCGAGATGGATACGGTCGGCCACAAGGTGCGCCGCGCCGGTCAGACCATCTCGCTCGGCCCCACGGAATTCCGCCTGCTCAAGCATTTCCTGGAGCATCCCGGTTGGGTCTTTTCGCGCGAGCGGCTGCTCGACAGCGTATGGGGTCAGGACAGCGACATCGAACTGCGTACCGTCGACGTCCATATCCGCCGCCTGCGCAAGGCGATCAACGCGCAGGGCGGCCAGGACATCATCCGCACCGTCCGCTCGGCAGGCTATGCGCTGGACACCGACATCGCGGGCTGAGCGGGTCGGATTAAGGCCCGATATCACCGTTCGCCCTGAGCTTGTCGAAGGGCTGCGCTTCTCCCTAAGAAAAGGCAGTGCTTCGACAGGCTCAGCACGAACGGTTTGCAGATAAGCGGCCCCGCCCTACTTCAGCAAAATCCCGCTGACCGACCCGTTCCGCACCGAACATACAAAGGGCACATGCCCGTCACCCGTGTCGACATGGCCCTCGACTTCCCAGCCCGTCGCCATGGTGCGCGCAAGCGGCTTGCCGATCAGTTTCGATCCCCGGCCAGCCTCGCTCACCGCGTCCGCGCCGCAGGCGTCCGCCGCCTGCTTGGCCGTGCGGATGGAGCCATAGCCCGGCGAGGCATAGGGCGTGCGCTTGGCCTCCCGCTCCGCCTGTCGGTCGCTGGACACGTCGCTCAGGATCGCTGCGTTCACCGCGTCGCGCGTGCGAATGCCGCTGCCGCCATTGGGACCGGCCCCGCCATATTGCGCCATCGCCGGAGTGCCGGCGACCAGCACGGCCGCCACGGCGCCAAGGGCCTTCATCCGAATCGTGATCCGCATCGCATCATCCTCCCTGATTGCGGCCTAGATAGACCGATTTGCGCGATTGCGCCATCAGTCGCCGTTACCTGCCCAGCATCTCCAATTTCCTTTCGCTTCGAGCGCAGTCGAGAAGTGGATGCGCAAGGCTTCTCGACTACGCTCGAAGCGAACGGGGGAAGTATTCTGATAACCGAAAATCCTACCCCCGCTTCTGCTCCGCCGCGTAAAGCGTGAAGGTGCCGTGCAGGCCATTGGCCGACGACTGCCCCAGCCAGACGTCGAAATCGCCCGGCTCTGCAATCGTCTTGCTGCCCCGCCCCACAAATTCCAGATTCTTGCGGGACAGGGAGAAGCGCACCTCCGCGCTCTCGCCCGGCGCCAGCGTATAGCGGCGCACGCCCTTCAGCTCCCGGATCGGGCGGGTGCGGCTCGCCACCTTGTCGCGGATGTAGAGTTGCACCACTTCGCTGCCGGTCACGGACCCCTCGTTGGTCAAACGCGCGCGCACTTCGATGGCGCCATCCCAGCGCAGCGCCGTATCGCTCAGCTTCAGGTCGGAAAGCGTCATCTGTGCATAGCTGAGGCCATGACCGAAGGGAAAACGTGCGCTGTTGTCGGTAGTCCGGAAGCGCGCCTTATATTCGGCATTGCCGCCGCTCACCATCGGCCGGCCGGTGCTCTTGCGGTCGTAGAAGAAGGGTTCCTGTCCCGATTCCCAGGGGAAGCTGACCGGCAGCTTGGCCGATGGGTTGACCGCGCCGAACAGCACGTCGGCAATGCCGTTGCCCGTCTCGCTGCCCAGAAACCATGTCGCCAGGATCGCCGAGGCGTTGGCGACCGTGTCATGCAGAGCCAGCGCCCGTCCGTGGCGCAGCAGGACGATCGTCGGCTTGCCGGTGGCGGCGATCGCATCGGCCAGCGCCTGTTGCACTGGCGGAATCTCAATCGTCGTGCGCGACTGCGCTTCGCCGGACATGTCCTGTCCTTCGCCCAGCGTCAGGATGACGACATCGGCCGCCTTCGCCGCCTCCACCGCCTTGGCGACGCCGTCGGGCAGGATGGTCTCCACCTCGCACCCGCGCGCTATGGACAGGCGCGACGGGTCGGCCAACGCCGCGCGGATGCCCGAGGCGATATCCACCACCTGCTCCTTGTCGCCATAGAAGGCCCAGGGGCCGAGCAGATTGTCCTTATCCTCCGCAAACGGTCCGATCAGCGCGATCCGGCTCGCGCCATCGCGCGCCAGCGGCAGGATACCGTCATTCTGGAGCAGCACGATGGACCGCGCCGCCGCCTCCCGCGCCAGCGCCCTTTTGTCGCTGGTGCCGATGCGTGCGGCGGCGGCCTTCGGGTCGAGCGAGCGATAGGGATTCTCGAGCAGGCCGATCGCCGTCTTTACATAGAGGATGCGCCGCACGGCCACGTCCAGCGTCTCCACGGGCACCGCGCCGGACTGCACCAGTTCGGGCAGGTAGCGGATGTAGAGGCCGCTCTGCATGCTCATATCGACCCCGGCCAGCACGGCGAGGCGCGTCGCCTCCCGGTCGTCGGCGGCGTAGCCGTGCGCCACCAGTTCCTCGTCGGCGGTATAGTCGGAGAAAACGAAACCCCGGAAACCCATCTCCGTGCGCAGCATGTCGGTCAGCAACGTCCCGTCGGCCGTCGCGGGCACGCCGTTGATCTCGTTGAACGCCGCCATCACGGACATCACCCCGGCGTCGATGGACGCGGTAAAGGGCGGCAGATGCGTCTCGCGCAGGCTTTCGTCGGAAATATCGACATTGCCATATTCCAGCCCCGCAGCGACCGCGCCATAGGCCAGGAAATGCTTGGCGCAGGCGAGCAGGCTGTCGTCCCGCCGCAGATTCCGCCCCTGAAAGCCGCGCACCCGCGCCGCGGCGAACAACTGGCCCAGATACACGTCCTCGCCCGATCCCTCGACCACCCGTCCCCATCGCTGGTCGCGCGCGACATCGACCATCGGGGCGAAGGTCAGGTGAAGCCCGGCGGCGGTCGCTTCCTCGGCGGCGGCGCGCGCCGTCTTTTCCGCCAGAGAGGGATCGAAACTCGCCGCCTCGGCCAGCGGCACAGGAAATATGGTGCGCAGGCCATGGATCACATCGCCCGCGAACAGGATGGGTATGCCCATCCGGGTTTCCTTGACGGCGATGTCCTGCGCCCGGCGCGCGCCCTCCACGCCAATGCCGTTGAACAGACAGCCGACATGCCCCTTGCGGATTTCCGCCGCCAGCCGCCGCTCATCCTGAATGCCGACCTGCGGGTTGGGCTGGTTGAAGGGACGGAAACTGTCCGCGAAGCAGCTCATCTGCCCCGCCTTCTCCTCCACCGTCATGCGGGCGATCAGGGCGTCGACGCGCGCAACATCATCGGCCGCCAGCGCACGGCCGGCATGCCCCAACAAAAAGGCGCCGGAAGCGGCGCCGACCAGGATTTCGCGGCGATTGAAAGGCATGGGACGCGGATATAGGGCATCGGCCGATGAATGGAACCTGATCGGGGTATAAGATAGGGAGCAGCAAGGCAGGGGAAAGACCGGGCAACAGAGCGGACGCGAAAAGCGGATATGCGGCCCGCAATCCTGCCCAACCCCGGTAACAAATCGCCCGGGCGACAAAGCGATTGAGTTTCCCTTATCCTGCCTTTACTGCCCTGACCCCATCTATCCTTGGCGCAATGGCGCCTTCGCCCTACGGAGTTTCACGATGGCCAGTGCGCCCAGCAATTCGCTGCCGATTTTCTACAACGACCTGATTCCGCTCAACAGCCAGGATCATGCCGATTACCGCACCCGCGCCGCCGACAGCGCGCCCTTCCTGGCGTCCCAGCATGCCGTGCCGCTGACCGTCGATGAATTTGTTGTGGCGCAGCGCTTCCTGCCGATCATCTTTTCGTCCGGCCCGGACCCTGTGCCTCTGGCGCTGATGGGTCTGAACGAAGGCGTGAATATCTTCCTGGAGGATGACGGCCGTCTGCGCGGCCGCGCCTATGTTCCCGCCTATGTCCGCCGCTACCCCTGGCTGCTGGCGAAGCTGCGTCCGGACAGCGATGAAATGTCGCTCTGCTTCGATCCCACCAGCGAGCTGATCGGCGACTATCCCGATGGCGACAGGCTGATCGAGGACGGCCAGCCCTCCGAAGTCACCAAAAACATCCTCAGCTTCTGCGAGGAGTTCGAGCAGGCGGCCCAGCGCACCGGCCAGTTCGTCAAGGATCTGAAGGAACTGGACCTGCTGATGGAAGGCGAGGTCAGCATTCAGGCGCCTGACCGTGAACAGCCCTTCGTCTATCGCGGTTTCCAGATGGTCAACGAGGAAAAGCTGCGCGACATGCGCGGCGATCAGCTTCGCAAGATCATGCAGAATGGCATGCTGCCGCTGCTTCACGCCCACCTGTTTTCGCTGCAACTGATGCGCGAATTGTTCCAGCAGCAGATCGAACAGGGAAAAATGCCTGACGTTACGATCCTGTCACAACCGGTAGAAGCCTAGGCTTTCAGGGGGTTTGTGCGATTAATTCGCACAAACCCAACCGGAATAGTCCTTTCGGTGCTTGAAACCGGAGGGACTCTATCTTAAATCCTGAATTGCAACGCACCTGCCCCCCTTTCGGGTGTGTTGCATGGGCGTCTCCCCCTTTGGAGACGTCTCCTCCCTGAACCTTGGCCACCCCATGCTTGCATGGGGTGGTTTTTTATGGGTGGGGACCCGGCGGCTCTTTGCCTACCCCTTACTCCGCCGCCTGGGCAAAGGCGCCGGGCAACTCGATGCCCAGCGCCTCGGCAAGCTCCACCATTACGCCCTGCATGCGCGCAAGGCCATGTCCCGGCCGGTCAAGGGCGGTGTCCAGGTACAGGCTCCGGTCGACCTCCACCTGCAGGGCATGAAACCCGCTTTCCGGCCGCCCATGCCGCTCCAGCAGGTAATTTCCGGGATAGGGATGGTTCTGCGCGCTCGCCATCCCATGCCCTTCACAAAGGTCGGCGGCCAACGCCACCAGGCGAGTCGATGCGCTGCGCCCGAACCGGTCGCCCAGAACGATGCCCGGTGGCCTGACCCCGGCGGTGAGCGGCGGCATCGAATGGATATCCAGCAATATGGCGTGGCCATGCGCGTCGCGGGCGCGGCGCATCATACCCGCCAGCGCCTCATGATAGGGCCGGTGGAGAAACGCGATCCGCCCGGAAAGCTCCCCCCAATCGACAGGCAACGTCCACAGGTCACCAATACCCTGCAGCCGCCGGGGCACGAGGCCCAGCCCGCCACGCATCTTGGCGCTGGTCATCAGCGGCTGATTCCGGGGCAGGCCGCGCACCATCGCCGGGTCAATCTCCCGCTCGTCGCGGTTAAGGTCGATAACGGCGCGCGGCGTCCGGGCGATCATCACGCTATACCCCAGTGCGATCAACCGGTGGGCAAGCAGGTCCGCATAACGATCCTCCAGCCGCCGCAGGCCCGCGACGCCGCATCGCGCATTGGCCAGTAATGTCGGCGTATAGTTGCGCCCGGCATGGGGCACGGAGATGACCACCGGGCTGCGCGGCATATCGGGACCATAACGGTCATAGGCGGGCGTGCGCTCGACCGGCGGACTGGAAGGCTGCATGTCCGGTGTGGGCGCGGCGGGCATTTTTGTGCGGAAAGCCTTTCGAATGGCTGGAAAATATTAAAGCCTTGTCGCATAAGGTTGCCGGAATTGTCACCCCCATGCTTGGAGAGTCGTGGTGCGGTGGCATTTTTGGTGATTAAGGCGGCGCAAACTGGCGCCACAGGCCGGGATCATTTGGGAAGGTGGCAGCCGGCGGATTCTCGGAAATCCGCCATCATGGGCGTGAACAAGGGGTAGCGACGCGATGGTCCGGATTTTGCTGGCGGAAGACGATGACGCGATGCGCCAATATCTTTCGCGCGCTCTGGAAAAGTCCGGTTATGAGGTTGTCGCCGTGGATCGCGGCACCGCCGCTGTTCCGCTGATCGAATCGGACCGTTTCGACCTGCTGCTGACCGATATCGTCATGCCGGAGATGGACGGGATTGAGCTTGCCCAGCACGCCGCCAGCGTCGCGCCGGAAATGCGCGTCATGTTCATCACGGGATTCGCCGCCGTCACGCTGAAGGCCGGCAAGGCCGTTCCGCAGGCCAAGGTGCTGTCAAAGCCCTTCCATCTGCGCGACCTGGTGTTTGAGGTCGACCGGATGTTCGACACCACCGCCGCCAGCGAACTGAGCTGAGCTGAGCGGAAGCCCGCGCCCCAATACCTTCATTCCAGTTTGCCCTGAATAACCGACTCCGCGTGCTCCTGCGAAAGCAGGAGTCCAGTCCCACGGCCCAAACTGGGTTCCTGCTTTCGCAGGAACACGCCTCCAGAACAGAATGGCCTATCCTAGATCACCCGCTGCATATCCGGCGTAGCAGGCAGCGGTTTCCCGGCCATCGCGGCGTTCAACCGGTCTCGGTCCAGGCCGCCCTCCCATGCCGACACGACGACCGTGGCCACCGCATTGCCGATGAAGTTGGTCAGGCTGCGGCATTCGCTCATGAACCGGTCGACGCCCAATATCAGCGCCATGCCCGCGACCGGCACGGACGGCACGATGGACAGGGTCGCCGCCAGGGTGATGAAGCCTGCGCCTGTGACGCCCGCCGCGCCCTTCGAACTGATCATCGCCACCAGCAGCAGCAGCAATTGCTCCTCGAAGGACAGATGCACATTGGTCGCCTGCGCGATGAACAGCGCGGCCAGCGTCATATAGATATTGGTCCCGTCCAGGTTGAAGGAATAGCCCGTCGGCACCACCAGCCCGACGATCGACTTGCGGCACCCGGCCCGCTCCATCTTCTCGATCAGGCTGGGCAGCGCCGCCTCCGACGAGGACGTGCCAAGCACCAGCAGCAGCTCCGCCTTCAGATAGCGGATGAGTTTCAGGATATTGAAGCCCGCAAACCACGCCACCGCGCCCAGCACGACCAGTATGAAGATCAGGGAGGTCAGATAGAATGTCGCGACCAGCCCCGCCAGATTGGCCAGCGTCCCGACCCCATATTTGCCGATGGTGAAGGCCATCGCGCCAAAAGCGCCGATCGGCGCCGCTTTCATCAGGATGGAAACCAGCCGGAAGATCGCATGGCTGGCCGCCTGCAGCACGTCCATCAGCGGCTTGCCCCTGTCCCCGATCAGGGTCATCGCAATGCCGAACAGGATGGCGACGAACAGCGTCTGCAGGATATTATCCTCCGCCACCGCCGATACCAGCGTGTCGGGAATGATGTTCAGCAGGAAATCGATCAGCGTCCGGTCATGCGCCTTGGTCGCGAAATCGGCCACCTTGCTGCCATCGAGCGTGTTGGGATCGATGTTCAGCCCCTCCCCCGGCCGCACCACATTGGCGACGACCAGGCCGACGAACAGCGCCAGCGTGGAGAAGGTCAGGAAATAGGCGAAGGCTTTCGCCGCCACCCGGCCGATCGTCCCCAGCCCCTGCATCCCGGCAATGCCGGTCACGATCGTCAGGAAGATGACAGGCGCGATGATCATCTTCACCAGTTTGATAAAGGCGTCGCCCAGCGGCTTGAGCGCCGCCCCGGTTTCCGGCCAGAAATGCCCCACAGCCACGCCCAGAGCGATCGCCGTGAGCACCTGAACATAGAGATGCCGGTAGAATGGCGCAGGCGAAGGCGGCGGCTGGTCGGTCAGACTTGGCTGCATGAAAGATTTCCCCTTTGAAGAAGCAGCTTATGAGGGTTGGCGGCGCTGTCCAGCGTCTTGCGCCAAATTATCGCGATTCCCGCTTGCGCGCCCTGCGGACCCCCGCTAATGGCTCCCTTCCCGTGGGCGTGTAGCTCAGTGGTAGAGCACTGTGTTGACATCGCAGGGGTCGCAAGTTCAATCCTTGCCACGCCCACCATGAAAAGCCCGCTGAGCCGCATGGTTCAGCGGGCTTTTTGCTTGCCCGCGCGCCGCAAAATGGCATCCCGGCATATCTTTCCAATCATGTTGATCCACATCAAGGCCTGTCGTTTCGCATATGCTATAGTCGCGCTTTCCGCCTTCGACCGGAGCGAGAGTCATGAACAGGAACGATGACGCAGCATTTTACCGCAACCGGGAGATGCAGGAAATGCGCTCGTCCGAACTCGCGGCCGATCCGCATATATGCCGGCTGCATTGGGAGATGGCGCAGCGCTATGGGTTCCTGGCGCGGCAGGCGGAGGCCTTGGCGCAGGACTGACGCCTGGATTGGCCTAGAACGGAATGTCGATCAGCCCTACCCCCTGAACGCGGTTTCCAGCGCTTCATGGGTTACGGGATAGCCCATGCCTTCAGGAATGCAGAGGCTGGGGCGTCCGTCCCGATCCTCTATCCAGGGCGTTACTTTCTCCACCGGATAGCGGCTGGCGTGTGACACCGCCTGATCGAAGGACTGGAACGGAGCCAGCCGCTCCAGATTGCGCCGCGTGGGAAAAATGATCTTCACTTCGCCGCCTATATGGCGATCCAGCACATCCTGCGCGGTCGCCCAGAACAGATGGACATTCTCCGTGCTGTCCGGCGTCGGTTCCGGGCTGCCTTCCATCCAGCGGGCCAGGTAAAAACGGGTATCGAACACGCGCGGCGCGCCCTCTTTCACATTGGGATGCCATCGCGCGAACGGCACCAGCCTGTCCAGATCCAGCGCCAGCCCCGCCCCCGCAAGCAACGCGGCGAAGGGTTCGCCAGCCAGCATGGCCTCACGGATTTTCCCTGCGACGCCATGATCGGGCGCATCCCGGAACCCGATGGCCAGCCCGCTTTCCTCCAGCGTCTCGCGGATTGCGCCGATCCGGGCGGCGGCTTCGTCCACCGCCAGCGCCGTATCCATGGACGCTGCGAACGCAAAATCCTCCGCATCCACCGCACCGCCCGGAAAGACCAGCGCACCGGCGGCAAAGGCCATGCCGCTTGAGCGCTCCATGAACAGCAGCTCTGGAGCGGAGCCTGGCCTGTCGCGGAAAATGATCGTGGTTGCTGCCGGGCGTTCCTGGGGCGCGGGTTCGTTCATGGACAATCCTTAGAAGAAAAGAGGTCCGCTTGGAAATCCCCGAAACGGTCCCGCGAATCGGCGCATCGCGCGCGCCCGCCGGCCCCGGCAAAATCATCCTTCTGCGGCCCAGAGCAGCGCATTATGCGACATTAGTCTAAGTCCGCATGCTCCGGTTTCGGAGGGTAACCTTTTGTTAACCCGCCTGGCCGCCTTGTTCCCGGCAGCAACGGAAGGTCGAATTATGTTCGTCGAGAACGGGACATCGCTGGCGCTGCCAACCGGGTTTGAAGCGAATGATGCTGCGCGTCTGGATCAGGCCGGGCTTGATGATGCGCACGCCGTTCGCCCGACCCGCGTCACCATCTCCGAACCGGCGCGGGTACGCATCGCCACATCGCTGATCCGGGTCCGCACGATCGACATTTCCTCCGCCGGCGCCAAGCTTGACCTGTGCGCCGAAGTGGATTGCAGCAGCATTCTCAATCTGTTCACGCCCGGCACCATCATATTGCTGACCATCACCGGCATGGTCGAGCCTCGTCTCTGCCAGGTCCGCTGGCGCAGCGGGAGCAGGATCGGCGTGCAATTCGACACGCCCATTTTGCCCAAGGTGCTCGACTGCATCACCGACAATGCGGACAGCGACGACCGGACGAGCTGTATCCTGGAAGTCGGTTCGCCACAGGCTCCGCGCTGAACGCTTAGCCGCAAATCCGTCCATTATCGTTTCGCGCCGGGCTGGTCTTTTCTCCGGTTGCGCCAAAGCGGTGCGCCGTCACGAGCGCTTCACCTTATGGGGATTAACCACAAAGCGTTTTTCGCGTATCGTTGCGCAATGACAACGCCTACCTTGCGGCAACTTGAAATCTTCGCGCAGATGGTCGCATCGGGCAATATTGCCGACTGCGCGCTGGCGCTCGGTATGGCGGAAGCGGCGGTAAAGAGCGAGTTGCGCGCGCTCCAGCATCGGCTGGGCCACCAATTGTTCGTCATTGAGGGCACGGATTTCACGCTGACCCCGATCGGCCAGAAGACGGTCGACGCCATGGCGCTTCTCACTGCAGGCGCGTCTCCCCAGGAGGAGGCGGAAGCGTCCGCCCCCCAGGTGGAGGAGGCGGACAGCGACGAGGCTGGCGTCGAGGAGATCGCAGCCGAGGAGACGGAGACCGCAGAGGCTGCGGCCGAGGAGACTGGGGCCGAGGATATTCCTGATCCAGCGCCCACCGTGGCTGCGGAAGCCGAACAGGAAATCCCCTCACAAGACGAAACCGCCGCGCCGGAGGTCATCACGGAGGATGAGGCGGACATCCCATATGCCGCAGATTCCGCTCCAACGCCGGAGATAGTATCGGCGGAAAATGCCGACGCCCCTCAGGACCTTGAAGATGATCCGGCGGAGGAGGCGATATCCGCCCCTGTTCCCGACGAACAGCTTGAGACGGAACAGCCTGCGCTCCTGGATGAAGCATCGGACATTCTGGAGCTTGCCGGCTTTGCCGAACCGGAAGCTGCGCCCCTGCCGGCGCCAGCGGCGCTCGATGACATGCCCTCGCCTTCGACGCTGATCAAGGCCGCGCCGGCACTCGACGACATCGAATGGCCGCCGCCCGTAAAGCGCATGTCGTGGGTGACGGACGAGCCGCTCGAACTCACTGAACTTGCTCCGGAGCCAGTGCTAGAACTGTCGCCCGAACCGTTGGACGCCAGCGGCGGCATAGCGGAACCCATCGAGGAACCGGCATTGACGGAGGAGGCTCCGGTCCTTGCGGAAGATGCGCTGGACGATTCGTCTCCGGCGCAGGATTCGGAAAAGGTCGTCCCGCTTCCCATCGTCAACACGCTCGCCGTGCGCGTCGTCTTTGCCGCGCCCGCCCCGGCGACGGTGCCGCCGCCGACGGTCATCTCCCTGTTCGCTGCCGTGCCCCTGCCTGTCCCGGCGAACGATCCCGAACCGGCCCCGCCCCTCGCCCCGGCGCCCGTCGTCGAGCTGAAACATGCCCAGCAGCAAGTGACGCTTGCCGCACACCCCTCCGTATTCGGGCATTTTCAGGAAGCGCTGACCGCCTTCGAGCAGGCCAACCCGGATGTGGCGATCGCGCTGGAACTGGATGCCTTCACGGCCATGCGGGCTGAGCCACTGCTGGCGTCTGGAGAGGTCGATATCGTCTATTATTACGCGATGGGCGAACGCGAACGCTTCGAATCCCGCTATGTCTGGAGCGAGAGCCTTTCCATCTTCATCGGTGCAGCTCATCCCCTGGCGCAGCAGGAAACGATCACGGTGGAGGATCTGGTCGGGGTGCGGCCGGTGCTGCTCGGTTCGCGCAATCCCCTGCGGCCCATTCTCGACAACGCCATGATCCGTGGCGGCGTCGATCTGTGGCATCCCGCGCTGGAAACCGACAATCTCTACGACATCATGACGGCGGTGCGCGATGGCGCCGGCTATTTCGCCGCCTTCGGGCCGCTGGCGCGCGATTTCGGCAAAATGCCCGGCATCCGCCGTCTGCCGCTCGTCGATCCGCTCCCCCCGGTGGAAGTGCGCCAGGCGGTGCGGGAAGATATGCGCGACGATCCCGTCATATCGTCATTGGCGGAATATCTGTTCCGCTGATCGTCTGAGCGGGCAACGAAGCTTTCTCCGTTAGCTGCAGCGTGCTCCTGCGAAGGCGGAGACCAGACTTTCCGGGCCGTGCTCCTGCGAAAGCAGGAGCACACCATACCGCAAACCACCCAGACCACATATTCCCCCTTTCTGCCCCCTAACCACCCAAACCCACATCTCATCGCCAAATCATACCGCATCGCACAACAGGGATTGATATGTTGTATCATCCTATTTAGGAGAAGCCATCCCCACCGAATCAGGATGTTATCCCCTATGCTTCGTTCGACAGTTCTTGCCGGTTCCGCCCTCTTCGCGCTTGCACTGTCACAACCCGCCCTTGCCGACGATGATACGGGCCAGGGGCGTGACGCCCATCATGATCAGCAATCCACCGACATTGTGATCACCGGCGTCATCCCGCGCAGTCAGAACGACATCCTGTCCGGCACCTCGGTCGTCACCGGCGCGGAACTGGCCCGTGAGATGCGCCCGACCATCGGCGACACGCTCTCGCGGCAGGCCGGCGTTTCCTCCACCTCCTTCGGCCCCAATGCCTCACGTCCCATCCTGCGCGGCTTTCAGGGCGAGCGCGTCCGCATCCTGACGGACGGCATCGGCAGCTTTGACGTCTCCAACACCTCGGTCGACCATGCCGTCGCGATCAACCCGCTGACGGCAGAGCGGATCGAGGTGCTGCGCGGGCCTGCCGCCCTGCTCTACGGCTCCTCCGCCATCGGCGGCGTGGTCAACGTCATCGACAGCCGCATCCCCCGTCACATCCCAGATGAACCGATCCATATCGATGGCATGGCGACCTACGGCTCCGCCGCCAACGAGCGCACCGGCATGGGCAAGATCGAAGTGCCGATCGGCGACAAGATCGTCATCCATGCCGACGGGAGCTGGACCAGGACCGGCAATCTCGACACCGGCAGCTACATCCTCTCCCCCAGCGCCCGCGCGGAAGCGGCGGCGAATGGCGACCCGGAAATATCGGAACTGGCAAACCTGCGCGGCAAGCTGCCCAACAGCGCGGCCAAGAGCTGGGAAGTGGCGGGTGGCATGGCCCTTATCACCGACACCGGCAATCTTGGTTTCTCGGTCAATCATATCGACAATTTCTACGGCGTGCCGGGCCGCTGGGATCTGGAGGATCACAGCGATCATGATCATGGCGATGAGGAGGAAGGCGACAGCCACGGCCATGAGGATGTCCGCCTCCACATGAAGCAGACCCGCGCGGACCTGCGCGGGGAAATCCACACTGGCGGCGGCTTCCTTGACGCCATCCGCTTCCGCACCGGCTGGGCCGATTATCAGCATGAGGAAATCGAGAGCAGCGGCGAAGTCGGCACGACTTTCTACAACCAGTCCGTCGAATCCCGGCTGGAGCTGATCCAGTCGAAGGTCGGTGGCTGGGAGGGCGCGATTGGCGGCCAGTTCATGATCCGCGACTTCCACGTCATCGGCGAGGAGAAATTCCTGCCGAAGAATGAGACCCAGCAATTCGGCATCTTCACCCTGCAGTCGCTCGACCTTGGCGCGACCCGGCTGGAGGCTGGCGGCCGGTTCGAGCACAGCATCCTGTCGGCGGACGCCGATGAAGATCTGGGGAATGACGCCTTCCACCGCACGTTCAATACGGTGTCGCTGTCGGCGGGTGCCAGTCATGAGGTCGTCCCCGGCTGGCGCGTCGGCCTCAACCTCTCCCGCACGGAACGCGCGCCGTCCGCCGAGGAACTGTTCGCGCGGGGCAATCACGCCGGTACGCAGGCGTTCGAACTGGGCAATCCCGATTTCGACAAGGAACGCAGCCTTGGCATAGAAGCGACGCTGCGCGGCAAGGGCGAAGGCTATACCTTCTCGCTCTCCGCCTATCATAACCGGTTCAAAAACTATATTTACGAGACGATGGTCGACGATGCCGCCTGCGAGGCCGTCAACGGCGGCGAGCATCTGGAATTTCCCTGCTTCCAGAATTTCCAGGCCAAGGCGAAATATTACGGCTTTGAGGCGGAGGGCTCGGTCAAGCTCGCCCAGCTTGGCGAATTTGCGCTCAACGCGGACGGCCTTGCCGATTATGTCCGCGCGACCGTTACCGGCTCCGGCCCCGCCCCCCGCATCCCCCCGCTCCGCCTGCTTGGCGGCCTGGAACTGCAGGGCGACCGGCTGAGCGCCCGCGCCGAGGTGGAGCACACATTCAACCAGAACCGCATCAACGCCAGCGAAACCCCCACCGACGGCTTCACGCTGGTCAACGCCAGCCTGTCCGTGAAGCCCTTCGCGAACAACAGCCAGACCAGCATCATCCTGTCGGCCAACAACATCTTCGACGTGGAGGCCCGCCGCCACGCCAGCTTCCTGAAGGACTTCGCCCCCCTCGCCGGCCGCGACATCCGCATCACCGCGCGGTTCGGGATTTAGGGGGAGATTTCCCTCTCTGCCTAAGGAGAGCTTTGGCGGGCGTCGGGACAACTTGGCGCCCCATCTCGTCACCCCGGACTTGATCCGGGGTCCCGCTGTCCTTTCTGTTCGAGGCCAGAACATATCCGCCTACAGGATCGGGTCCTGTTCCACCCTTACGCCTGCCCCTAATCAATCTTAAAAGCGGGACCCCGGATCAAGTCCGGGGTGACGAAGGGCGGAACGGCAGCCGCTGGCTCGCCGCCGACTTCCTGTCCTACACGCCCCGGCCGCTGTTATGCCCGCGCGCTCATCATGTTCGCGGAAAGCCCGGACCATGCCCTCCCCATCCATCACTCCCGCGCAGGTCGAAGCAAGACACGTCACTCGCCGCGCTCCTGAGAAATCAGGAATCCATATCCAGGCTTTGAACTGGGTTCCTGCCTCCGCAGGAGCACGTCTGTCTCCGGCCAGAATGCAGCCACGATGCGACTTTATTGCGACCCAACCGCGACTCACACGCGACGCAGGTGAGACGTACCTGCGACGTGGGTGCGACGCATATGAGACTCAGATGAGACTCACCTGCGACCTGCATGGGACGCACATGAGACCAACATGCGACCTTTCTGCGACTTTACCCGCAAAAACACCTCACAACCCGCAACTTCCGCAACTTCGGCAGATCGGGCAGATCGGGCAGACCCGAAAACCCCGCTCAGCCGCCCCGGCCACGGTCGATCCGCACCAGCATGTCCATCACCGCGCGCGTCGCTTCCGCTATCGTCGCATCGGCCTTGGCGTCCGGCACAGTCGGGCGGTCGAGATAGATGGCCAGCACATAATCATTGCCGCGCGGCGACCGCAGCACGGCGACATCGTTGAACGCCGTGCCGCACGATCCCGTCTTGTCCCCCGCTTTCCATCCGGCGGGTAACCCCGCCCGGATGCGCTTGCCGCCGGTCGTGCTGCCCTCCAGCCAGCCGCGCAACTGGCCTGCCGCAGGCGCTGGCATGTCCTGGAACAGAAGGCGCGCCATCACCGTCGCCATCGCCGCCGGGCTGGTGGTGTCCCGCTCATCCCCCTGCGCATTTTCGTTGAGCGTCGGCTCATTGCGGTCGAGGCGTGTCACTTCGTCGCCATGCTTGCGGAAAAAGGCGGTCAGCCCCTGCGGCCCGCCGACCAGCGGCAGCAACAGGTTCGCGGCGCTGTTGTCGCTCACCTGCACCGCCGCCTTGGCAAGATCGGCGATCGGCATCCTGCCCTTCGCCAGATTGGCCTTCACCACCGGCGCATAGTCGAGCAGGTCCGATTGCTTGATGGGCAGGGTGCCCTCCATGCCATACCTGTTCTGCTCCGCGCCCATCAGCACGGCGGCGGCCAGCGGCGCCTTGAAGGTCGAACACATGGCGAACCGCTCCTCACGGTTGAAGCCCAGCAGCATCGCCCCCTTGCTGTCGACCAGCGCGATGCCCAGCCGCCCGCCCGACGCTTCCTCGATCGCCGCGGGATCGCCGCCGGGCGCGGGTTGGGCCGGTTCCGGCGCAGTCGTCGGCTCCGCCCCGGTGGACGGCTCTGCTTCAGTGGATGGCTCCGATCCAGGCTTCAACCCTTCCAGATATTCCAGCCTGAACGGCACATTTTGCGGTTCCGGGTCGGCGTGGACCGGCGCTGTCATCAGGACCAGCGATATCGAAAGAAGCGGACGAATATAACGCATCCCCGGCTTATGGCGGGACGGAGGGGGAAAAGTCCATCGCTCTTGCATGGCTTTTCCTGTCCCACCGTCCCTGCGCCGCGCTATGCCGTTGCCATGGACCTGACCCGAATCATCGAGACCATCGTTGGGCAGATGCGCGACGCCGATGATCGCGGCGTGGTCGCATCCTATATTCCCGAGCTGGCCAAGATAGATCCGGCGCGTTTCGGCATAGCCATCGCCACCGCCGACGGACGCATGGTGAAGGGCGGAGACGCGGACACCGGCTTTTCCATCCAGTCCATCTCGAAAGTGTTCGCCCTCACCCTGGCTCTCGGCAAGGTCGGCGATCAGCTATGGAAACGGGTCGGCCGCGAACCCTCCGGCAGCGCATTCAACTCGATCGTACAGCTCGAACGGGAGGCGGGCATTCCCCGTAACCCCTTCATAAATGCAGGGGCCATAGTTATTGCCGACATCAATCTGGCCGGTCATCGTCCGCGCGAGGCCATTGGCGAGCAGCTCCGTTTCCTCCACTATCTGACGGAAGATGACAGCATCGCGGTCGACAATGCCGTGGCCCGCTCGGAAACCGAAACCGGCTTCCGCAATATCGCCCTCGCCAATTATATGCGCGCCTTCGGCAATATCGCCCAGCCGGTCGACCTCGTGCTCGGCACCTATTTCCACCAGTGCGCGATTGAAATGAGCTGCAGCCAGCTCGCCCTCGCCGGCCGATTCCTGATGCTGGGCGGCGCGCATCCCGCCGGTGGCCGCGTTGTGTCGGAACGGCGGGCGCGGCGCATTTGCGCGCTGATGCTGACCTGCGGCCATTATGACGCATCGGGCGACTTCGCCTATCGCATCGGCATGCCCGGCAAGTCGGGCGTGGGCGGCGGCATCCTCGCCATCGTGCCCGGCGTCGCATCCATTGCCGTCTGGTCGCCGGGCCTCAACGAAACGGGCAATTCGCATCTGGGCACCGTCGCGCTGGAGCGCCTTGCCGACGCCACCGGCTGGTCGGTATTCAGCGCCCGCGCCTTTTCCTGATGCGTGAACGTCCAGAGGTAAGGCCAGAGGTCAGGAACGCCCCTCTCAGTCCGCGAACGGATCGGGCGGGATGGCGTCTGACAGGTCCACCACGACCGTCTTGGTCTCGGTGAAGGCGCGGATCGCATCAAAGCCGTTTTCCCGCCCGATCCCGCTCATCTTATACCCGCCATAGGGCAGCATGAAGTGCACGGGACGGAAGGTGTTGACGGAAACCAGCCCGCTCTCGATTTGCGCCGCGACACGGTGCGCCCGCGACACATCCTTGGTCCACAGCCCCCCTACGAGACCGTATCGCGTGTCATTGGCCAAGGCGATCGCTTCGTCCTCCGTGTCAAACGGCATGACCGAAGTGACCGGACCGAAAATCTCCTCCTGGGCAATTCTGGACCGGTTGTCGGCGTCTGCAAACACGGTCGGCTCGACAAAATAGCCCTTGGGAAGCCCCGCCGGTCTCCCGCCGCCCGCCAGCACCCTCGCCCCGCTTTCTCGCCCAAGCGCGATATAGCTTTCGGTCTTATCGCGCTGTTCGGCGGACGTCTGCGGCCCGATATGCGTCCGGGGGTCGAACGGCGCGCCGGGGCGTATCCGCGCCGCACGACCGGCCAGTTCCGCCGCGAAGCGCTCATAGAGCGGGCGCTGCACAAAGATGCGGGAGGCCATAGAGCAGGATTGCCCCGTCGACCGGAACGCGCTGTGCGTCGCAACCGACAAAGCCTTGTCGAAATCGGCATCCTCAAACACGATGAAGGGCGATTTCCCGCCGCATTCGAACGAACAGCGCTTCAGGTTGACGCTGCCGCTCTGCATGATGCGGATGGCCGTGTCATGCGACCCGGTAAAGCTGACCTTGGCCACGCCGGGATGCGCGGACAAGGCAGCGCCAACCGCGCCGTCGCCGGGCAGCACATTGATGACGCCCGCAGGAAAGCCCGCCTCCAGCGCAAGCGCGGCAAGCGCGACCATGCTCGCCGGGGTCTGCTCGGCCGGCTTCAGGATCATGGCGTTACCGGCTGCCAAACCCGGCCCCAGCTTCCACGAAGCCAGCGAGATGGGGGAATTCCACGGGAGGATCGCAACGACCACGCCCACCGGCTCCAGCCGGGTATAGGCCAGCGCATCGGGCCGATAGGGTATCTGGTCGCCATTCACCTTGTCGGCGGCCCCGGCGAAGAAGGTCAGCCAGTCGGCCGCGCGCTGAACCTCCCCCAGCGTGTCGCGCAGCGGCTTGCCATTGTCCCGGCTTTCAATCTCCGCCAGTCTGGCCGCATCCCGGCGCACCAGATCGGCGAATTTGGCGATCAGCGCGCCTCGTTGCGTCGGCGCGGTGCGGCCCCACGGTCCACGCATTGCGGCTCTGGCGGCGGCGACCGCATTCTCGACATCGGTCTCATCGGCCGAAGCAACCTCGGCCCAGACATCCTCTGTCGACGGGTCGATGGTGGCGATATGGGTGCCCGCATGCGGCGCAACCCATTCGCCGCCAATGAACAGGCGGTCGAAACGCTCGATGGCGCTCATGACGCCTGCCGCAGCGCCCCTGCCCGGCGGCTGTGACGCAACATGTCCAGGATCGATCCCGTCTCCGACGCCTCGCCCATCGCCTCGGCGACGGATACGGCCTCACCGCCGAAATACCAGCGCGTGTTGCGCTCGAACTTCGCCAGCACATCGGCGCGCGACAACGCCGCCTCCGGCGATCCGGGGTGATAGGGAACATGCTTGAAATAGGTCCGCCCAGCAGCTTCGACGGTAAGCCGCGCAGGGCAATGCGCCGGATAGTCGGACTCAGGATCAACCGACGCCTCGATCTTCTGGGCCAGCGCCACGATTCGGCTATCCTCCAGCCGTTCGGGCAGGAACGTCTCCAGCCCGACATCGCCATCGACCAGCGCCGCCGCAACGCCGAAGAACAGGCTGAACCGCCCCTCATGCGGCGTCTGCGGCGCTTTCTTCCGGTCGCGCGGCTCCGTCACCAATGTCAGGCCCGGCTCCGCAAGCTGGCAATGCACGCTGCTGATGTCGTTCACCGTCACACCGTCACGGGCGAAATCGGCCAGCACCTGCTTCGACGCCTCGATGAAGGCATGGAGAAGCTGACAGCAGGGATAGGGCTTGTAGGCCGTTTCCGGCAGATACCAGCGGCTGCCCAGCCCCTCCGCCGCGCGGGCGAAGTCAAGTTGGCCGGTGATCGGCGTCAGATGTGTTTCGAAAAAGCCGAACTTGCCCTCAAAAACCGTATCCGGTCCGGTAATCCCGGCCATCGCCAGATCGATGGCCAGCATTCCGGCATGCGCGCCCCAGCCGCCGTGCAGGATCTTGGAGGTCGATCCCGTACGGGTCGATTCCTGAATGCCGGAGGCGAAGGTGCCCGCAATGCCCATTGCATCGGCGATCTGTTCCGGCGTCGCTCCTCGCAGCCTGCCAATGGCCGCGGCAACGCCGAAGGACCCGATCAACGAACTGGTATGGTAGCCGCGCTCAAGGAAGCGGTCGCCCGCGACGAAACCAAGCCGGATCATCACTTCATAGCCGACCACGGCCGCATCGATCGCCGCCGAAAGGGACAGGCCGTCCGCCTCCGCCGCCGCCAGCACAGCCGGCACAACCGTCGAACCCGGCCGCGCCAGGGAGGAGCCATGCTTGTCGTCCATCTCCAGCGCCTGCGCCAGCGATCCGTTGACCAGCGCGGCCAGCTCGGCGCGCGCCTGCGTGTCCAGGCCGAACAGCGAAGCCCCCTTCGCCGCCCCCCAGTCCGCCGTAAGCTGCCCGAAGGCCTTGCCGCTTTCCTCCTTGGGATTGGCGCCCGCAATGGAAACCCCGATCGAATCGATCATGTGCCAGCGGGCCGCTTCCCGCACGGCGGCGGGCATATCGGCCGAAGGATAATGTGCGGCGAACGCGCCGAATGTCTGTGAAAGCGTCATGTCAGCGCACCTGCTGCAGCGCGGCGCCTAGAGCGGCGGCGGGCGCTTCCTCATTTTCGAGATTGTCGATGATGCGCTCGATCTCGGCGACCGCTTCTTTGGTCAACTGACGGCTGGCCAGGTCACGGAACTTCTCTTTCAGCACTTCCTCCGACATCGGGTTACGCCAATGGCCGCTGCGATAGGTCTGCTCGTGGAAATGTTCGGAACCGTCCTTCATGGTCACGGTGACGCGCACCGCGCGCATCTGATGCTTCTCGCGCGCGTCAAGCTCGGGGTCGACATAGACCTCGATGCGATTGGCGAGATCAATGATCGTCGGATCGGTAAGCTTGTCATCCGTATACTGGTCGATGAAGGCGTTGCCCTCCAGCAGGGTCACCGCGCCGGTGTAAGGCAGGTTCATCTGCGCGCTGATCGTCTCGCCATTGGGCACATAGGGCCAGCCGCAATGGACAAAGACCATCTCGGTCGTGCCGATGCGCACCTTGGCGACATCCTCGCCCTTGATCCCGGCCTTCTCGCGGATCGCGCGCAGGGCATCGACCGAGGTCTGGCTGCTGGCGAGCGAGGAATAGCGCTTGAAGCCGTTGCGCCGCATCTCCCAGTCGCTGCCGAGGCCGTTGGTGGCGAAGCTCAGATCATATTCGGATGAGTAGGTGGAACAGAAGCCGCCATAGGGAGCCTCCAGCACGTCGCGGACGCCAGTCAATCCTTCGCGGGCGCAAAGCGCGGCGATGATGCCGTTCTGCGATGCCTTACCGGAATGGAACCGCTTGGCCATCGCACCGAATTGCGCAGCCATCAGACCGGCCGCCTGACTGCCAGCGAGGCCAAGCGCGCTCACATATTGGTCAGTGTCCAGATCGAGAAGCTTGGCGATCGCCGCCGCCGAACCGAATGTGCTGGTCAGGCCGCAGGGATGGAAACCGCGATGGAAGGCGGAGGGGCTGACTGTGTTGCCGATGCGCGTACCAAGCTCATAGCCCGCCACGGTCGCGCGGATCATGTCCTTGCCGTCGAACGCGCCAAACGCGCCTTCGGAGCTGGCGATCACCGCCGGGACAACACCCGCGCCATAATGCGACATCGACTGATCGTGACAGTCGTCAAGCTCATAGCCCTGCGCGGCCGTGCCGTTGATGAAGGCGGCGCCAAGCGGATCAACCTTGACCTTCATGCCCCAGGCGCTGGCCGTCGGCTTCTGGCCGAGCAGGTTCACCGTGCGGACCACCGACTGCACCCACGGCGTCGGCGCGCCGAACACGCCGCAGCCAAGGCTGTCCCGGATGCACTGCTTGGCGTTAAGGATCAGATCGTCGGGAATATCCTGATATTGCAGGTTCGCGGCGAAGTCGGCGATGTCACGGGTGGCGCCCGGCACGACAAAGGTTGTTGGAGCGTTCATGGAAGGTCTTTCTTCGAAAAATGATCAGGCGACGGAAAGCGCGGGTTTCCGCGAAATGGTCTTGGCGTAGGCAGCGGCGCTGCCGCCCGCGAGGCGGCCGAACACCGCCCCGCTGGTAAGGCCGCTGGCGCCCGGATAGTTGAAGTAGAATATGCCGCCGACCATCTCGCCGGCCGCAAACAGGCCGGGGATCGCGCCGCCATTGGTGTCCAGCACCTCGCCCTCGGTCGAAATCTTCACGCCGCCGAAGGTGAAGGTCACGCCGCAGGTCACGGCATAAGCCTCGAACGGCCCGGTATCGATGGTGTTGGCCCAGTTGCTGCGGACAACGCCATTGCTGCTTGCACCGCGCCCGTCCTTGATATTGGGATCGAACGGGACATCGGTCTTTACCGACGCATTGAACTCGCTGACCGTCGCAAGGAACTGCTCCTTGTCGATCTCGCCGATCTGATCGGCCAGTTCCTCGATCGTCGGCGCGGCAACCTTGGTGACGTAGCGCGTGCGATATTCGTCGCGCAGCAGGTGATTCACTTTGGAATCATAAACTTGCCACGCGACCTGGCCGGGCTGTTGCAACACTGCCTGACCATATTTGGCGTAGGTGTAATTGCGGAAGTCAGCGCCCTCATCGACGAACCGCTTTCCGTCACGATTGACCATGATGCAGAGCGGATAGGAATGCCGCTGATATTGCGGCGTAAGCGCCAGATCGCCAAAATCCTGCGCATAGCGTTCCCACGACACGGCATGGCAGCCCGACCAGTGGCCATAGGGCTGCGCCCCGGCCGCCAGCGCCATCGAAAGTCCGTCGCCAGTGTTGAAACGGGATCCGCGAACCTTGGCCAGATCCCAACCCGGACCCAGATAGCGCGCGCGCCATTCGGCATTGGCTTCGAAGCCGCCACAGGCCAGCACGACCGCGCGTGCGCCGATGGTTTCGGTGTTTCCCTGCTCGTTGATGAGCGTCACGCCAGCGATACCGCTTTCGTCGCGCACCAGATCGCGCACCCATGCGTTATAGCGTATCTCGACGCCACGCTTCTCGGCCGCGTTGAACAAAGCCTCCACCAGACCGGGACCGCCGCTCGCCACCGCGATTGTCGCCCCGCCCCAGAATTTGAAGCGGCCATTCACGCGATAGGCCTGACGGCCGAAATTGGGGAAGAAGCGAACGCCCTGGTCGCGCATCCACAGGATCGTCTCGCGGCTGCCCTTGACCAGTATCTCGCACAGGTCGGGATCGGTGCGATATTGGGTGATCTCGCCCATATCGTCGAAGAATTTCTCCTCGGTATAGGTGCCGAAATCGCTGATCGCGACTTCCTCGTCGGTCAGATCGGGACAGAAAGCGCGGATGTCGTCTGCGCTGTCATAGACTGTGCGCATCAGGCCATCGGTATAGGCCGAGTTCCCTCCCCGCTCCTCGATCGGCGAACGCTCCAGTACGAGCACGCTGCAGCCGGCGTTTACCGCGCTGATGGCGGCGCAAAGCGCGGCGTTGCCGCCGCCGACCACCAGAACGTCATAGTCGGATTGTTGCTGTTCCGGCATTCCTACCCCTTTGATCCAGGAAAGCGCGATCGCTCTCTCTTGAAGACGGCCAGCGGCAGAGCCTGGGCAAGCCCGGTGGAACCGGTCATTTGCCTTTGCCTGCCTCTGGTACCGGGAACAGATTAGGGGATTGCTTTATACGCGCACGTAATATTATAGCATTCTGCCATACCGAAATCTTATGGTGAGGATTTCCGATTGAAACTCCAGCAGCTCCGTTATGTTGTTGAAATCGTGCGACAGAATAATCATCTGTCGGCTGCGGCAGACGCTCTTAATACGTCCCAACCCGGCGTGAGCCGCCAGATACAGTTGCTAGAGCAGGAACTGGGCTTCGAGATATTCCTGCGCACCCGCAACCGCATCATCGGCCTGACCGAACCGGGCAATGTCGTCTTTTCCATCGCACAACGGATCGCGACGGATGTCGCGGCGCTGAAATCGCTGAAGGAGGACATGCATTCCGGTAATCACGGCGTATTCACCATCGCGACGACGCATACCCAGGCCCGCTATGTGCTGCCAAAGGTGGTCGAGAAATTCGTGGCGCGCTATCCCGACGTCAAGCTGGTGCTGAAGCAGGGAGACCCGGAAGAAATCTGCGCATTGGTCGAGGCGGGCGACGCCGACCTGTCGATCGGCACCGAAACGACGCGTGACTTCCCCAATCTTGTGAAACTCGATTGCTTCGACCTGCATCGCTGCATCGTCGCTCCGGCCGATCACCCTATCCTCGCCGTCCCCGAACTGACGCTGGAGGAAATCGCGCGCTACCCGATCATCACCTATGACACGCGATATAGCGGCCGCTGGAAGGTGATGAAGGCCTTCTCAGACGCCAATCTGGAGCCGAAGATCGTGATGAGCGGTATCGATGCCGACGTGTGTAAGACGTATGTGGGCATGGGGCTTGGCATCGGCATCCTTGCGGCGATGACCTATGATCCCGAACGCGATGTGGGCATTCGCGCCCGCGACGCATCCCACCTGCTGCCATCAAGCACGATCAAGATCGTGCTACGCCGGAACACCTATCTGCGGTCCTTCCTGCTCGATTTCGTCCATTCGGTCGCCCCCAATCTGACGCCGCTCCGGGTTCGCCGGGCAGTGCATGAATTTTAGGGACCTGCCGGCCTTGCCGGCCTAGGCCGTCACATCAAGCTTCTGGAGCGTCATGCGTTCCAGCGCTGCTTCATCGACCGTCAGGCCAAGTCCGGGACCTGTCGGCACAGCTACGGCTCCGTCGACAATGCGCATGGCCCCGTCCGCGATGAGCGGATCATCACCCATGACGCCCACGCCAAAGACGAACTCCGCCGCGCCGAAAGTGCGCGCCGCCGGAACCGAAGCGCAGAAATGCGCGGCCGCGGCCGCCTCAAGCTGCGAAGCAACGGCCAGGCCGCCGCAATTGATGCCGATCCCATGGGCTTCACCAACAGCGGCGATCTTGCGGGCAGGCGTAAGACCGCCAACCTTGTAGAGCTTGATGCAAAAGACGTCGGCCGCTTCCGCATCGACGATGCGCGCCGCATCCTGCAGCGTGAACAGGCTCTCATCCGCCATGATCGGCACACCGCCCGCCTTCGCCCGGATCGCGGACATGGCCTTCAGGTTGGCGCGCTCGACCGGCTGTTCGCAATAGCCCACATCCATATCGCGCAGCGCATGCAGCGCCGAAACGGTATCCGCTGCGGTCCATCCTGTGTTGGGATCGACGCCGATCATGATGTCAGGCCCAATGGCCTTGCGGACCAGTTCAAAATTGGCGACGTCAGCGCGCCAGCCGCCCTTGCCCGCGGCCTTCAGGCACAGCACCCGAATGCCGAATTCCTCGACGGCGCGCCGCGCATCGGCAACCATCTGCGCCGGATCGTCATACAGGCTGACGGACCATTCCAGCGGGATCACCGCATTCGCCCGCCCACCGATCAGGTCATGGACGGGCACGCCCAGCGCCTTGCCCAACGCATCGTGCAAGGCAATGTCGATCAGCGCCCGCGCCGCCGGATTTCCGGCGAGGCGCGATGTCAGCAGCCCATCGATCGCCTCCAGATCGCAGATCCTGCGGCCGATTAGCAGCGGTCCATAAATATCCTTGATGGCGCCGATCACGCTATGCACGGTATCGGCGACGAAGTGCCCTGGACTGATCGGCCGGATCTGGGCGATCCCCGTCACGCCCTCGGCATGGATCTTGAGCACCACCGGTTTGCCCAGGAGCTGATCCGCCGGTCCCGTATCATAACTGCCGCTGGAAAAGGTGCGCTTCAGGCGCACGGGCAGTTCGGTGACGCGAAGCTCTATCCGCTCGATACGCATCAGGCGGCCGCCTTCCGGTCATTGCGCGACTGCGCGAGAACGATGTCTGCGCCCCGTTCCCCCAACGCTATGGTCGGCGCGTTGGTGTTGGACGAAGGGATGGTCGGGAAGATCGAGGAATCGATCACGCGGAGATTGCCGACGCCGCGCACCCGCAATTGCGGATCAACCACCGCCTCTGCATCGGTTCCCGCCTTGCAACTGCCGACAATATGCCAGGTCGTCTGCGTCGTTTCCCGGATATAGTCGATAATTTCCTCATCGGTGCTGGTGCTGGCGCCGGGGCGCGTTTCGCGGACAATCATCTCCTGCATGGCGGGGAAAGAGGCGACGTTCCTGACCGCCTTGATGCCCGCGAGCAGGACGCCGACATCATGCGGATCATCGCAATATTTCGGATCGATCTTGGGATATGCCACCGGATCAGGCGACTGGATATGGGTCCAGCCGCGCGAATGCGGATGCAGCCCCATGACCCCGATGGTGAAGCCGGAATGGGCGTCCAGCCCATCCTGCGGCCGCCGCGCATAGCGGTCCTTGCCGGAAAATGGCTGAAGCTGCAGCTTCAGGTCGGCGCGATGTTCGTCGGGCGAACTGCGCATGACGATATGCGCAACCGCGGAACAGATCGATAAAAGCCCCTTGCCGAACAGTGCGAATTTCAGCCCCTCCTTCACCTTGACGGTCGGGCGCTGCAGCGCATCGTTGATCGTGATCGGCTTGGTGCATTCGAACGTCAGGCGCGTATTGGGATGATCGAGCAGATTTTCGCCCACCGCTGGCATATCCCGCAGCACCTCTATGCCATATTCGCGCAACAGCGATGCGCGCCCGATCCCGGACAGTTCCAGCAGCTTGGGCGATTGCACCGGCCCCGCCGACAGGATCACTTCCTTCCGTGCATCGATGCGCGTCAGGTCGTTCCCGCGCCGCACCTCGACGCCCGTCGCCACCCCATTCTCGATGATCACGCGCGTCACCAGCGCATCAACCATCACGTCAAGGTTGGCGCGGCCGCGCGCGGGCTTCAGATATCCGACCGCCGAGGACGAGCGGAACCCGCGCTTCGTTGAATATTGCAGATAGGACGCGCCCTCATAATGGCCGTCATTATAATCCTCGACATAATCGAAGCCCGCCTGACATCCGGCCTCAACAAAGGCGTCGGCCAGCTTGTCGAAATGCTTGAGGCTGGTCACGCCGATCGGCCCATCATGGCCGCGAACCGCCGGATCGCCCTGCCGATAGCTTTCCATCCGCTTGAAATAGGGCAGCATGTCGGACCAGCCCCAGCCGGGCAGGCCCATCGCTTCCCAACTATCAAATTCCGCCGGATCGCCGCGAACATAGACATTGCCGTTGATCGAACTGGACCCGCCAAGCACCCGGCCGCGCGTCCACAACTGCGTGCGGTTCTTCAGCGCGGTCTGCGGTTCGGTGATGAACGGCCAGGTGTGATTGGGGTCCTTGAGCAGGTTCACCACCATCAACGGGATGTGGATGTTGATGCTGCTGTCTTTCCTGCCCGCCTCGATCAGCAGGACACGTTCACGGCCATCTTCCGACAGGCGGTTGGCGACCGCACATCCCGCGGAACCCGCGCCAACGACGATGAAATCATAAGGCCCTTCATGCTGGCCAGCCCGTGCTTCCACGCTGCATCCCTCTATTAATCTATAGTGATTATGCCGCACGTTAGGATCGGGTGGCATGCATTACAATGTAATCGACGGGCATTAGCATATCGAAATCTTATGCCAGCAAAGCGCCTTCCGTGGCTGCGCAAATCATGGCTGCGGCTTGACCGTGACAGGCACCCGCCAGATTTCGCCCTTGTCCGCCTCCGTCACATACAGATGGCCGTCATGGATGGTCAGGTTGGTGGTCCAGCGGCCAGCGCCCGCAGGCAATTTCAGATAGCCGAGCACGAAGCCGTCCGTGTCAGCGATGCCCACCGCTCCGGCGAAGAACTCCGCCCAGTATAGCCTGCCATCGCTGTCCATCGTCATGCCGTCGGGTCCGATCCCGCCATCGGTATGGGCAAGGACATAGGGACCGCGCTTGCTCTGCGCATTGGACACCGAAGGCATCGTCATGATCGTCTTGGCGCCATAAAGGCCGATGTTGACGAACTTGCCGTCCGGCGTGAGCGCCACGCCATTGGGATAGGGCAGATTGTCGGCAATGATCTGCGCCTTGTCGGAGCCGGGCGCGAAATAGGCGACCCGCCCGATCCGGTCGATGAAGTTGGAATTGTTGGCGAGAGTCACATAGATGCCGCCCGCCTCGTCGAAAACCAGGTCATTGGCGATGAACGCCTTGCCATCCACCTTGTCCGCGATCACGGTCATCGCCCCGGTGTCTGTGTTATATGCCAGAATGCCGCGCGCATTGTCGGTGATGAAAAGCCGCCCGTCCTTGTGAAAGCGTGCGCCATTGGGGTGGCCGCCGGTCTTGGCTTTGGTGACGCATTTGCCGTCGACCACCTTGATGATGTCACCGCTGAACAGGCTGACGGCCCATGCAGCGCCGTTCTTGTCGAAATTGATCCCTTCCAGGAACTGGCCGCAGGTCACGACCTTTTCGAAACGGCATTCGCCGCAAATATCGTTTAGCGTCGATGCAGTGGCAGCCTCTGCCCCCAGTCCGCAGATCGCAAGGGATGCGCACCCAAAGGCCCGCAGCGATTTCCAGATCGTCATTTTCCTCTCCCATGCTTCGACGGGTTTCCGGCGGCGGTCGCCACTCGGCCAAAGCCATCCGAAGTCCGGCGACCGAAAGCCAATATCCAATCGATATTCAGGAGAAGCTTTGCTTATGGCGAACGGCGCACCACCATAAGCATGCGTTATTCTCGTCAGACAGAAACATATTGGAGGGCATAGCTCCGACGCGTTACTCCTGAAAAAAAGGCGCGAGAGGATCACAGTGACGGTGCAGCAGGACTATAATCTTTATATCGGCGGCGCGTGGGTGCCGCCTGCATCGAACGAGCGCTTTCCAACCCTCAACCCCTTCACTCAGCAGAGCTGGGCAACCATTGCCCAGGCCGATCAGACCGACGTCGCCGCCGCGGTTGCCGCGGCCCGCGAGGCGTTCGAAAAGCGCTGGCGCGGCGTACCCGGCGTCGAGCGCGCCCGGCTGATGCACCGTCTGGCCGACCTGATCGATCGGGACGCGGACCGGCTCGGCACGCTGGAATCGACGGACAATGGCAAGGTGGTTCGCGAAACCCGCGCCCAGATGCGCTTTTGCGCCCGCGTATTCCGTTTCTTCGCCGGCTATGCGGACAAGATTTTCGGCAAGGTCATCCCGGTCGATCGGACCGATATATTCGACTATGCTACAATGGAGCCGCTGGGGGCGATCGGAGTGATCACCGCCTGGAACTCCCCGATCGCGCTACTTGCCAACAAGGTGCCCGCGGCGCTGGCGGCGGGCAACACCGTGGTCGTGAAACCTTCCGAGCACGCCTCCGTCACCACACTGGAATTTGCCAAGCTGTTCGAGGAAGCCGGTTTTCCGAAAGGCGTTTTCAACGTCGTCACCGGCGACGTCCGCACCGGCAAGGCGCTCGTGGAGGGCGGCGGTCTCGACAAGATCAGCTTCACCGGCAGCAGTCATGGCGGCCGGGAAATAGCGGCTGCGGCGGGCCGCAATCTCACGCCCGTCATCCTGGAACTTGGGGGCAAATCCCCGAACATCATTTTCGATGACGCCGATCTGCCAAAGGCTATCGTCGGCGCCTTGGCGGGCATCTTCGCAGCAACCGGCCAGACTTGCATCGCCGGATCGCGCCTGCTGGTGCAACGTCCCGTCTATGCCACAGTGGTTGAGGAGCTTGCCCGGCGCGCCGAGAATATCCGCCTGGGCGATCCGCTCGACCTGGCGACGGAAATGGGCACCGCCGCCAACCAGCCGCAGTTCGACCGCATCCTGTCCTTCATCGAGTCCGCTAAACAGGATGGCGCGCGCCTGATAACCGGCGGCGAAGCGGCGCGGGAGGGTATCCTGCGCGACGGCCTGTTCGTGAAGCCCACCATCTTCGCAGACGTCGATAATCAGATGCGGGTCGCCCGCGAGGAAATCTTCGGACCGGTGCTGTCCATCATCCCCTTCGATACCGAGGATGAAGCCATCGCAATCGGCAACGATCAAAGCTTCGGCCTCGCATCGGGCATCTGGACCCAGGGCCTGAACCGCATGCATCGCGTATCCGCCGCGCTTCGCGCCGGGATGGTCTGGGTCAACACCTATCGCGCTGTCGCCGTGCAGACCCCCTTTGGCGGGGTCAAGGACAGCGGCTTCGGGCGGGAGCGCGGCGAAGAAGGCATGCGCGAATTCCTGACCACCAAAAATGTGATGATCAACCTGTCCGAAAATGACCGCGACCCCTTCCAGGTGCAAACCTGATCCCAAAAGAAATGCGCAAAGCGTGAGAGGATTTGGCCGATGTGCGAACAATGCCCAAAGGCGCCCAGTGGCTGGCTTGGCTGGCTGGACCTGCCCGAAAACAGGCCGGTAACGCCGACCGGACCATGGATCGACCTGACGCATGATGTGGGACCGGACATGCCCTGCGCGTCGATCTTCCCCAAACCGCATTTCGGCAAGCTGCGTTCACTGCCCGGCGATCCGTTCAACGTCACTGACATCCACATGGTCGCGCACGCGGGAACCCATGTGGACGCGCCGCTACATTATTTCGAACATTCCCCCGACATGGCGTCGATCCCGCCCGGCCGGCTGAGCGGCGAAGGCGTGGTCTGGCGCATAGAGAAGGACTGTGACGAGATCATCTCGGTCGCCGATCTGGAACAATGCCGGCCCCTGATCCGGGAAGGCGACATTCTGGCCGTGGACACAGGCTGGGCCGCGCGCTTCGGCACACCGGAATATGAACTGCACCCCAGTTTCAGCCCGGAAGCCGCGGTCTGGTTGCTGGAGCGGCGCATCAAGATGCTGGCCTGCGATTTCGCCACGCCCGATCTTGTCTACCATCTGCGGCAACCCGGTTTCGACTGGCCAGTGCATCGCACTCTTCTCGCAAACGGCATTCTGATCTGCGAACATCTGACTGGCCATGCGGCGCTGGCGGGTGAAAGGGTCGAGTTCATGTTCGGCGCCCTCCCCATCGCGGGCGGCGACGGATCGCCCGCCCGCGTTGTCGCCCGCCGCATCGGCTGAATCATGTATAGCGGCGATCAGTATCTGGCGGATGCCTTCGCGGCGTGCGGCGTCAGCCATTTCTTCCATGTCCCGCTTGTCCTGCCGAAAGCGGTCAAGGCGATGCAGGCGGCCAAGGTCAACCCGATCGTCGTCCATAGCGAAAAAGCCGCCGCCTATATGGCCGACGGCTATGCGCGCGCCTCCGGCAGGATCGGCATATGCGGCGCGCAGCAGATCGGCGCAGCCAATCTCGCCGCCGGACTGCTCGACGCCTATATGGCCCGGTCGCCCGTCCTGGCGCTGACAGGCGGAAGCAGCGCGACAACACGGGACCGCAACCAGTATCAGGAGGTGGATCAGCAGCCGATCTATGCGGGTCTGACCAAGATGACCTCGCGGATAGACATGGCCTCCCGCCTGCCCGACATGCTGGGTCAGGCGATGCGCGTCGCCACGACGGGCGCACCGGGGCCGGTTCATCTCGAACTGGCCGGCTTCACCGGATTCGTGCTTAGCGAACCGATGGATGCCGCGCCGCTTCCCGATCCCGCTTTCGCCCTCTGCCCAGCCGTCCGCCACGCCGCGCCGCTCGCCGATATTCAGCGCGCTCTAGACCTGCTTCATAAAGCCGAGCGGCCTGTCATCATTGCCGGGTCGGGCATCCGCTCGAGCGGCGCGCAGGATGCGCTCAAGAAATTCGTGCGACGCCACAATCTGCCGCTCGCGACCTCCCTCGACGCCAAGGCGACGCTTGCGGAAAGCGATCCGTTGTCCATCGGCATATGCGGCATCTATTCGCGTGAGATCGCCAATCAGGCCGTGAGCGAGGCCGATCTCGTCATCTTTGCAGGCACCACGACGGGCAGCATGACGACCACCGGCTGGAAAGTCCCCGCGCCAGGCGTCGCCGCGATCCAGATCGACGTCGATCCACGTGAGCTGGGGCGCAACTATCCCTTACAGGCGAGCCTCTGCGGCGATCCGGCGACAATATTCGAACAATTGTCCGAGGCGGCCGGTGAACAGCCGGACCGGTCGGGCTGGCTCGACCATATCAGCACGCTGCGCAAGGATTGGCGGCGCGCCATCGAAGCGGTCGAAACATCAAACGCCCTTCCCGTCCGGCCGGAAAGGCTGTGCAGGATATTATCCGAAGAACTGCCCGAACGCGCGCTGCTGGTGGTCGATACCGGCCATGCCGCCGCATGGGCCGCCCGCAACATCTATCTCGACAGGGCTGGGCAGGGATTGCTGCGCGCGGCGGGATCGCTTGGCTGGTCCTATCCGGCCGCTCTGGGTGCAAAATGCGCGCAGCCCAATCGGCCTGTGGTGTGCCTCACCGGCGATGGCGCTTTCCTCTATCATATGAGTGAGATGGAAACGGCCCGGCGCTATGGCATCAACACGGTGACCATCGTCAGCAACAATAACGGGTTCAGCCAGGAAAAACCGATCTGGATCGATAACCCGGACTATGACCATCATTGGCGTTTCTCCCCCGTCAACTATGCGGAAGCGGCGCAGGCATTCGGCTGCAAGGCCTATCGGGTCGAGCGGCCGGAGGATCTGGCGCCCATTCTTCGCTCGGTATTCAGGGACGATGCGCCGGTTATTATCGAGGTGATGACCGACGAACTGGTGCTTCATCCCCCCGCATGGACGCCATCGGAACAGGCGCGCTTCTACTGATCGTCGGGCGGGATATGCCCGCTCATTGCGGACCCTGCATCCGGCGCAAAGCTGCGGTTGACGAAGAACGCCAGGGCCGAAATGAGGGCAACCACGGCCAGCGCCGCTGAAAAGTCCCGCGCGGCCGGGGCAAGGGAGCCACGCCAGACCATGCTTGCCTGAACCACCATGGCGCCAGTGCATATGCCCAGCGACAGCAGCAATTGCTGGAAGGTGGAATAGAGGCTCGACGCGCGGCTCATCCGCTCCGCCTCGATATGTTCATAGGCGACCGTATTATATACGGTGAACTGGAAGGACATGAAGAATCCCGCCAGCACAAGCACCGCCATCATCGCTGGCATGGGCCATTCCGCCCGGAACGCGCCCGACAATCCGTAGAATAGTGACGACAGCAGGCCATTCACGATCAGGCTGCGCCGGAACCCGAACCTGCGCATGACCGGCGAAACAATGGTCTTGGCCATCAGCGACCCGACTGCGGTGGCCAGCAAAATCATCCCGCTCATCGCCGGGCTGAAGCCGAAGCCCACCTGAAACATCAACGGCAGCAGGAAGGGCTGCGCGCCCTGCGTGATCCGCGTCAGCGATCCTCCCATGAGGGACAAGCGGAAAGACCGATCCCGCAACATCCCCAGATCGAGCAGAGGGTCCAGCCGCCTGCGGGCGTGAAACGCATACACGCCGCCCATCAAGGCCGCGACGATCAGAAAGGCGAGCGCATGGTGCGCTTCGCCCGGCCGGCTGACGCTTTCGCACCCCATCAACAAGGAGCCAAGCCCGACGGCGCAAATGGCGAACCCGACAAAGTCGGGCCGTCCCCGCGTTCCAGCCCGGATATTGTCGATATAGGCCGACACAGCGGCTATTCCGGCGATCCCTATGGGCAGGTTGATGTAGAATATCCAGCGCCAATCCAGATGGGTGACGATCAATCCCCCGATTGGCGGCCCCAATATCGGACCCAGCAGGGCGGGCGTCACAAGCCACGCTGTTGCGGAAACCAGTTCGTCCTTACGCGCGGCGCGCAACAGGGCGAGCCGTCCCACCGGGATCATCATCGCTCCGGCCGCACCCTGTAAGAACCGCGCCGCACCCATTTCGGTTACCGAGGTCGAGAATGCGCAAAGCAGCGAACTGCCCATGAAGATCAGGATCGCGGCGCGCAGCACTGACCGCGAACCGAAGCGATCCGCCATCCGCCCGCTCACAGGTATGAATATCGCAAGCGCCAGCAGATAGGCCGTCAGCAATATGCTGAGAGTGTTGGCTGGTTCGCCGAATTCGCGCGCAATCGTGGGCAATGCCGTCGCCAATATGGTGGCGTCGATCTGCTCCATCAGCATGGTCGATGCGACGATCAGGGCGACAATGCGATAATTGCCCGGCTTGGGTCGATCGGCGGTCAGGACATCCGGGCGTTCGCCCCTCATGCCTCCTGGGAAGCCATCTCGCGACTTGCCGCGAGACCAAGCGGCTCACGCATGATGGCGTCCGGCTGATGCACCGGCGTATCCAGCCCCTCCATCCTCGCCTTGAGCTGCAGCGCCAGATGCAGGGAATGGAAGCGCGACTGGACGAGATTGCCGCCATGGAACCAGAGCGCCTCTTGCCTGGTCGGTTTCCACATGTTGCGAAGCTCGCCCTCCCACGGTCCGGGGTCCATCGCGGTGTCGGAGCCAAGCCCCCAGCAGCGGCCGACCTTCTCTGCGACTTCGCGGGATATCAGCATCTCCGCCCAGCCATCCATGGGGCCATAGCCGGTCGCATAGATGATCGCATCGGCGGGCAGTTCACTGCCATCGGTCAGGACCACGCCCTGCGCCGTGATCGATGCCACGCCCACGCCGCTGCGCACCTTAATCTCTCCGTCGCAGATCAGGTCCGATCCGCCGACGTCGATATAATAGCCTGAGGCGCGGCGCATATATTTCCCGCCGATGGCCGTGCCGTCTTCCCCGAAATCGAACTGGAATCCCGAGGCGGCAAGCCGCTCGTAAAAGGCGGCGTCCTCTTTGCGAATTTGCTCACAATTCCGCCGGTCGATCGGCTCCTTCAAACGGAATGGCAAAGACGCCATCATTAGGTCCGCACGATCCGTATCGATGCCCGCTTCCACCCCCGCCTCGGAATATGGTCCGGCTTCGGCGATCCGCCGCAACGCGCTCGCCTTGATCACGGTCGTCGGCGACCGCTGGATCATCGTCACATCGGCATCGTTCGACCAGAGATCGACACAGATATCATGCGCGGAATTGTTGGAGCCGACGACAACGCAGGTCTTGCCGGCGAACGATGCTCCATCCTCATATTGGCTGGAATGGCATTGCACCCCATGGAAGCTTTCAGCGCCGGGAAATACGGGGATATTGGATATGCCCGACAGGCCTGTCGCAAGTATCATCTGAGCCGGGCGCAAGACCATTTCCTGTCCGGCCCGGTTGACGGTCACGGTCCAGCGCTTCGCCGCCTCGTCATAATTGGCTTTGACACACCGCGTGGAACCCCAGAAATCCAGTTCCATCACCTTGGCGTACATTTCCAGCCAGTCGCCCATCTTGTCCTTGGCGGTATAGACGGGCCAGTGGTCCGGGAACGGGATATAGGGCAGGTGATCGATCCAGACCGGATCATGCAGGTAGAGCGATTTATACCGGCTGCGCCACGCATCGCCCGGCTTTTCCAGGGCGTCTATGATAAGCGTGGGCACTCCAAGCCGTTTTAGCCGCGCTCCGAGCGCGAGGCCGCCCTGGCTTCCCCCGACGATCAGGCAATAGGGCTGCTCCTCGACACCCAGAGTCCGCGCCGTTTCGGCCCGCGCTTCGGTCCAGGTTTCGCGATCCTTGATTGCGCGATGCACCACGCCCTCCGGCCGCCTCCGGCCGCCCGGCTCCTCAAAGCCCTTCAACTCCTGAAGCGCCGTCAGCAAAGTGTAGCAGCGGCCATCCTTCAGACGGACATGCCCCTTGCCGCGCCCGGTCGACGTTTCGAAATCAAACCAGCCCTCAACCATGCCGTCCGCTTCGCGCGCAACTCCCTCGACGACGGCATTGAACGGAAGCACCCCCTCGATCTGCGTTGCCAGCATCTTGGAAATCGCCTCGCGCCCCTCCATCGTCGCGATATTCCAGGTAAAGGAAACAAGGTCGCGCCAATAGCATTCGTCGGCGGCGAAAAGCGCGCGGACGCCTTCAATATCGCGGGCATTGAGTGCGGCCTGAAAGGCTTCGAGCCACATTCCAAGCTCATTGTCACGCTGCCCACCAGTCACCCTATGCTCCTCTGCCACACGAAAATGCCGCCTGCTTATGTTGTCGATTGAGGAAAGGCCCGCCCCGGCAATCCGGGAACGCCGGTGATGAGGGCGCGCGCGTCGGCAGCCTGTCCTGAACCGAATTGCTTAAATGGCAAAACCGCCTGTCCTGCAGAAATAAGTGTTTCCGTACCAGTATAAGGAAACGCGATCAGACATGGGCGTACAATACATTATCCTATGGCATCCAAGAGTAGCGCAGGCCCGGCGGGCGCTGGGCCAGTGTTGCTCGGCATAATGGCAAGTCCGCCGCCAGCGGGCGGGAGAGGTAAAAAGTTCAGCGATGACGCCTGAAGACAAGATCATGCTCACCCAAATCCTCCTCTCCAACGCGACCGACTATTGGTATGAGGTGGACGTCAATGGCGGCCTCAATACGCGCGATTTCTATCTGGAGGACGCCACCTTCTTCAATCTGCGCGGACGCGAGGCGATCCACCAATTTTATGTGTGGCGGCAAAGCCGGGGGCCGCGCGTCAACCGCCATGTCATCACCAATTTCCGGGCGGAGCTGATCGAACCCGGCATTGCCCGGACCAACAATGTCATGCTGCTGTTCGCGGGCGATGGCGCGCCGGTGCTCCCGTCGCATGCTCCCATCCAGATCGCCGAACAGATCGACCATCTTGTCCTGTGCGATGATGGCCGCTGGCGGTTCCGCGCGAGGGAGTTTGTCAATCTGTTCAAGAGCGACACGCCGACCACCGTGCCGCCTCGCGAATGGTATGAAAAATGGAGCCCCGCCAGCCTGAAGGATTGACCCGGACTGTGGGCCGCCAGCCAAAAAAATGTCGTCGGCAAGGGAAATGATGTGAAGCGCGAGCAATGTTTCATCGCGGGCAATTGGGTGAGCAACGGGGAATGGGTTTCGGTGGACAACCCGGCCACCGGGGCGATCATCGGGCGCATCCCCTCATTGGGCCGGCCGGAAACCCGAAAGGCGATCGAGGCGTCCGCTCAGGCGATGCAGGACTGGGCGGCGCGTCCCGCCAATGCCCGCGCAGTCATTCTCCAGCGGATCGCATCGCTCATGGAGCAGCGCTCGGACGCTCTCGCCGCCCTGTTGACGGAAGAACAGGGCAAGCCCCTTGCCGAAGCGCGTGGAGAGATCGCCTATGCCGCTTCCTTTTTCCAATGGTTCGGAGAAGAAGCCAAACGCGCCTATGGGGAGGTCATTCCCGGCCACATGGCGGACAAGCGCCTCTTTGTCCTCAAACAGCCGGTCGGGGTTGTGGCGGCGATAACGCCGTGGAATTTCCCCGCCGCGATGATCACGCGCAAGCTTGCCCCCGCCCTAGCTGCGGGCTGCGGCATGGTGCTCAAGCCTTCCGAACTGACCCCCTTCACCGCGCTCGCCATTGCCGGGATCGCCGACGAGGCAGGCGTGCCGAAAGGACTGTTCAACGTCGTAACCGGCGATGCGGCGGAAATAGGCGCGGAGTTCCTCGAAAACCCGGCCGTCCGCAAGATCAGCTTCACCGGATCGACCGCTGTCGGTCGCCTGCTGATGCAGGGGGCTGCGTCCAGCATCAAGAAGCTCAGCCTCGAACTGGGCGGCAATGCCCCTTTCATCGTGTTCGACGACGCTGATCTGGATGCGGCGGTGGAAGGCGCCATACAGTCCAAATACCGCAACGCCGGCCAGACATGCGTCTGCGCCAATCGCTTCTATATTCAGTCGGGCATTTACGATGCCTTTGTGGAGAAAATGGCCGCCGCCGTCTCCAGGCTGCGGGTCGGCAACGGCGCGGACCCCGGTACGGACATCGGCCCGCTGATCGACGAACGCGCCGTCGCGAAGGTCAAGCGCCACATAGACGACGCTGCAGGCAAGGGCGCAAGGATAGTGCTGGGCGGGACCGGCGCACCGCAAGGCCCCCGCTTCTTCACGCCGACCCTGCTGCGCGATGTGAAGCCCGGCATGGATGTATTGCGGGAGGAAACCTTCGGTCCGCTCGCGCCGCTTGTGAAGTTCGATGCCGATGCCGACGCCATTGCAATGGCGAATGACAGCGAGTTCGGCCTCGCCGCCTATTTCTACGCCAGGGACATAAACCGGATATGGCGCGCCGCCGAAGGCATTGAGTCCGGCATAATCGGCATAAACACCGGGCTTATCTCGACCGAGGTCGCGCCATTTGGAGGCGTAAAGCAATCCGGCATTGGCCGCGAAGGATCGCGCCACGGCCTCGATGAATATCTCGAACTCAAATATCTTTGTCTTTCGGTCGCTTGAATCCGCGCGGCATTTGTGACAAAGATTTATGGGACCGGTAACAAGATGATTTTGCCTTGAGCCAGGCTTTGCAGGAGAAGACAGTGTCCGTTCGTTCAGCCACGATAGACAATGGCGAATTGCTGAAATGCACGCCGCTTCACCCCCATTTCGCCGCCCGTGCGGAGGGCATCGACCTTCGCAAACCGTTGACCGAAGCGCAAAAGAAAGCGGTCAAGGCGGCGATGGACGAATATGCCGTGGTGGTGTTCCCCGGCCAGATGATGAGCGACGAGGAACAGGCCGCCTTCGCTGAGCAGTTTGGCGAGATTGAGGAAACCCCGACACTGGTGGATCAGTCCCGCCGCCGCATCGCCAATATGAAGATCAACGATATTTCCAATCTGGGACCGGACGGCCAGATCTGGGGCGCGGACGACCGGCGGCGGATGTATAATCTGGGCAATCTGCTCTGGCACAGCGACAGCAGCTTCAAGCCGACCCCGGCCTACTGGTCGATGCTTCAGGCGCGCGTCATTCCCCCCATTGGCGGCGAAACGGAATTTATCGATACGCGCGTCGCCTGGGACCATCTGCCCGAAGAATTGAAGGATGAAGTCCGCGACCTGACCGTCTACCACTCGCTGATCTATTCACGCGAGCAGATGGGCTTCGACGCTTTCAGCCCGGAGGAAATCGAGCGCTGCAAACCCGTGGCGCAGCGCATGGTGCGGCTGCATCAGGAATCGGGACGCCTCGCTCTGTATCTTTCAGCCCATATCGGCGCGATCGAGGGATGGCCGCGGCCGGAGGCCATGGCGCTGATCCGTCATCTGACCGAATTCGCGACGCAGCGGCAATTCGTCTACCAACATCATTGGGCCGTGGGCGACCTTGTGATCTGGGACAATCGCTGCACCATGCATCGCGGCACGCGCTTTGACGACAAGAAACATCCACGCGACATGCGCCGGGTCACGCTGGAAGACAGCGCCCCGACGCTGGAACAGGCGATCTGAAACAGACCGGACGGCTTTCGGGAAAGAGGTACTGACAATGACCGTTGAAACGGTAAGCGAGGCCATCGTCGCACGCCTCGCCGACGAGGGCGTGCGCTTCATTTTCGGCGTGCCGGGGGGCGAGTGCAATCTCGATGTCATTGCCGCCGCTGAAAAGCAGGGACTTCGTTTCATCCTGACCCGCACCGAAACCTCCGCCGCCATAATGGCATGCGTGGCGTCGGAGATCAGCGGCGCGCCCGGCGTCGCCATGACCACGCGCGGCCCCGGCCTTGCGGCGGCCAGCAATGGCGTCGCCTATGCCGACCTTGATCGCGCGGCCATGCTGCTGATTGCCGATGGCTATGAGGATGATCAGGGCTACATCAGTCATCAGCGGATCGATCAGACGGCGATCCTGGCGCCCATGCTCCGCGCCTCCTCCAATCTGCGGGGGGCCGACCCGATCGAGGAAGTCGACAGGCTTCTGAATGCCGCAACCGGCAATCCCCCCGGCCCCGCCTATCTGGAGGTCGCCGGCTCCTTTATCCGGCGCCCCGGAAAGGCTGCTCCGGGCGGCCGCGTGAGCTCCGCCATTGCCAAGCCCGATCAAGCCGCGCTTGCGGAGGCGCGGTCGCTGATCGCTTCGGCGCGCCGCCCCATCCTGCTTGCCGGATTGCAGGCCCGGTCCCCGGATGCCGCGGCCGCGCTGCGCGCCTTCGTCGATGCGACCGGCTGCCCCGTCCTCGCCACGTACAAGGCGAAAGGCGTTATATCGGAAAATACCCCGCCGGGTCTTGGCCTCTACGCAAATGGCGTTCCCGAACAGCCGCTGATCGGATCGGCCGACCTTATCATCCTCTATGGCTTCGATCCGGTCGAGGGTCCTCCCCAGGTCTGGCGCTACGGCGCTATTCCATCCGTCGAACTCACCAACCATGCGTTTGACGACCCCCTGTTCAGGCCGACCGTTTCGGTCATAGGCGACATCACGGCGTCCATCGGCGCCCTTGGTGATGCCGCCGATGCAAGCGGATGGCCGGCGGCTGAGCTGGCGCAGCGCAAGGATCAGCTTTGGGCGGCCGCGCAAATCTTCACGGGCGATGGAATCTCTCCGGCCGCACTCGTCCGCGCCGCGCAGAAAGCATTGCCGGGCGATAGCCGCATCACGATCGATGCAGGCGCGCATATGCTGCCCGTGCTGCATAGCTGGCGTTGCGACGCGCCGAACCTGTCGCTCATCTCGCGCGGCCTTTCGACCATGGGATTCGCCATCCCTGCGGCCATTGCGGCAAGCCTTGTCGACCCGGACAGAACCACGGTGGCCTTCACCGGCGATGGCGGCGCGATGATGTGCCTGGGCGAACTCGGCACCGCGATCCAGAACGGGGCCACGCCACTGGTCGTCGTATTCAACGATTCCTCGCTGACCCTGATCGGTTCCAAGCAGCGCCGCCGGCAACTGGCGCCAGCGGGCGTCGACTTCTCCCATACGGATTTCGCCCAGGTCGCAAGCGGCTTCGGCTGGCATGCGCGCCGCGTCACTGAGGAGGGAGAGCTTGCCGCCGCCTTTGCCGAAGCATTGGCCAGCGGCCGCCCCGCCCTCATCGATGTCGAGATCAACCCCGAAAGCTACGACGCTCTCATCCTCGCCATCCGGGGCTGACCGCCTTTACCCGGCCAGATAAGCGCCATCGACGGGAATGATCGTCCCGGAAACATAGCGCGCGGCGTCCGAAGCCAAATAGACGGCGGTTCCTGCAATCTCGTCCGGCTGCCCCTGCCGGCGCAACGGCGTCCGCGCGATGATCGCGGCTTCCCGCTCCGGCGTCTTTTGATCGTCGGGCACCAGGGTCGATTCGATAAAGCCCGGCGCAATCGCATTCACTCGTATGCCGTCAGCGCCCCATTCCACTGCAAGCGCGCGCGTCAATTGCATCACTGCCCCCTTGGACGCGGCATAGGCGGCCGCATTGGGGGCCGCCACGAACGAGCGGATCGACGCGAGGTTGATCACCGATCCGCGGGTTTCGCGCAAATGGGGATAGAAAGCCCGACACATATTGAACGGGCCGCCGACATTGATCGCGAGGGTGCGATTCCAGTTCTCGACGGCCTCCTCCTCATGGATGCGTCCGGGAAAGATGACGCCCGCATTGTTCACCAGAATAGAGATCGCCCCCATCTCCCGCCGCACCTGCTCCGCCAGCGCGTCGCAAGCCGCCGCGTCGGATACATCGAGCCTGAAAGACCGGGCTTCCCCACCCGCATCCGCTATGCCCCTGACGGCATCGGCGGCCTCATTTTCGTGAACGTCCGTCAGCACGACGCGCGCGCCGGCCTCCGCCAGTCCCCGCGCAATCGCCCGGCCTATCCCGCGCGCGGCCCCCGTCACGACGGCGAGTTGCCCATCAAGCTGCATCAATGATCCTTCCATAATAATTTTTACATCTAAGCTCTGATTTTTGCTGTTGTTACCGGTATCGCATCCGGGTAGGCATTCGGCAATCCCAAACCGGCGGCCGGCCTGCCGCCTTTATGGATCAATGGAGGATGCAGCATGTCGAGTGAAGAATATGATCGCGGTCTGGCGTTGCGCAAGGAAGTGCTGGGCGCGGATTATGTCGCCAAATCCTTCGCCAATGCCGATGATTTCAGCCGACCGATGCAGGAGCTGTCGACCGAATATTGCTGGGGCAAGATCTGGTGCCGCGAGGGTCTGTCCCGCCGCGACCGCAGCCTGCTGAACATCGGGATGATCAGCGCGCTCAACCGGCCGCATGAATTGAAGCTGCATGTGAAGGCGGCGCTGACCAACGGCCTGTCGCGCGATGAAATTCGCGAAGCCTTGCTCCAGGTCGCCATATATTGCGGCGTGCCCGCGGGTCTCGATTCCACCCGGATCGCGCGGGAAGCGTTCGCGGAGGTCGATCAGGCCGGCGCGTAGGCCGTCAGGAACTGGCGCGCTGGACGATCTCGAAACCCAGATCGACTGTAGTCACCGGCATGGTGCGCTCCTCGATCCTGTCCAGGATCATTTGCGCACTGCGCCGGCCGATCTCGTAACGCGGCAGGCGCAGGGACGTCAGCGCCGGGCTGACATGTCGCATCAGGTCCAGATCGTCGAAGCTGGCGATCGCCAGCCTGTCAGGAACCGCCCATCCGCGCCGGTCGCACTCAAACAGCGCGCCTACGGCCAGCACGTCCCCTGCGCAAAACAGGGCGTCAGCGTCGGGAATGTTCGCGTCGATGAAGGAGATGGCTTCCGTACCCCCTCCAAAGCCGCGCGATACAGCAACCGACAGCTTGGTGTCCTGCTTCTGGCCAATCTCGGCCAGCGCGTCCAGGAAACCCAATTGGCGCTGCGACGCCCTGGGATTTGCGGCCAGCCCGGCAAAGACGATACGCTTATACCCAAGGCGCGCCAGATGCAGCGTCATCGCCTTCGCCGCAGCCCGGTTGGAATAGCTCACCACCATATCGACCGGATCCACCGGAAAGTCGCCATTCTCCACGACCGGCGTGTCGGACGCCTTCAGCATCCTGACGGCATTGGCGGAATGGTTGGTCGAATGCAGGATAAGCCCGCCGACGCGCTGCGCGAGGAAAGCCGCGATGACGCGCTCCTCATCTTCGGGATCGTCGGAACTTTCGGCAACCATGAGGTGGTAGCCAAGCGGCCGCAGCACGTCGGAAATGCCCTTGACCGTCTGGGAGAAAATCGAGTTTTCCAGGCTTGGCAGAACCAGCCCGATGACATTTGACCGCCGCGACGACAGGCTGCGCGCCAGATGATTGTGGACGTAGCCCAGGTCCTGAACCGCTTCCAGCACCCGATTGCGCAGCACTTCGTTCACGGTCTCCGGCCGGTTCAGGGCGCGGGAAACCGTCATGCGCGAAACCTGCGCACGTTCGGCAACGTCCCGCATTCGGATCGTACCGTTGGGCTTCTTGGATACCGGCAAATCGCTCCCCCGTCTCTGCACTGACACATGCCATCGCGGAGGCGAACAGGCTCCGGCTGATCGAAGCGTGCTACCGTAACTTGACTGGGCGTTCCATTACAATGTGACCGCGCGCACGCGCCCGGCCCACCGATCGGCCGATTATATCAGTCGTCCAGGCCGAGCAATTGCAGCGCATTGGTCGAGATCATCTTGCGGATGTCCTCATCGGAATAGCCCAGGGCTATGCAGTTGCGGATAACGCCGCGGAATCCCGGCACCGGCCGGTCATTGCCGACCTGGCCCAGATCGGACGCAAGGATGGTGCGATCCACCGTTCCGGCCTTGATCAGCGCGTCCAGATCTTCCGGCGGGAACATCGCTTTCTCGCGGCCGATCATCTGGATGAACATGCACAGCGAATGTTCGATATAGGCGCCCATCGTCACGAGCTGGCGGATTTCGTCCAGCGACGCGCCGATGATGAAGGTCGGATGATTGACCAGAAGCCGCTTCACGCCCCGCTTCTTCGCCTCCTCGAACACGGGGAAGATTTCGGAAATGTGGAGATGCCCGCCCGACAGGATCACATCATGCTCGGCAATGATGTCGAGTATTTCCTTCACTTCGTCCTTCAGATTGCCGTTGGCGTCCAGCGGCGTCAGCGGATCGGGCGGCAGCAGCGGCTTGATCGTATGCGGGAAACCCTTCTTCCGCTTCTGATCCGCCTCGACATGGTTCTTTGACGCGAAAGTCGGCATCCAGACGAGCTTCGCGCCAAGGGCAATGCCATGATCGACGGCATATTTGTTGAATCCGCCGGTCGTATTGTTCAGCGGCACGCCGGAAAATAGCTGGACCTTCAGATGCCCGTGCGACCGGTTCAGCAATTCGGTGATCGGCGTCGCGGAATAATAATGATCCTTGATGAGCATGGCGCGGAAACCGGCGTCGGCGGCATCCTTCAACGCCTCGATATGATCGAGCGAGCGCGGCATGACGGAGGGGCCGCTATGACAATGCATGTCGACCGCGCCGACCAGCAGGCGCGACACCCGCTCCTCCAACGCCTCATCTGCGGTGTCATGATCCAATGTAACAGCCATAATCGCCTCTCGCTTTCCGGTGGCCTTCGCCGCCGCTTACAGTCCCAGCGCGCTCCGGGTATCCGTCATCAATTTGCGCGCCGCATGCGCGAACAAGGTTGTGTCCGCGCTGATCATCACGAAGGAATAGCCCGCTTCCCGGCATCGAACGGCCTCATCGGGCGTCTGCACCGCCGTCCCGCAGGGTACGCCCTTCGCTTTCGCCGCCGCCAGCACCTTGGCCTCCAGAGTGCGCAGGGTTGGATGTGAACCGGGTAACCCGGAACTCAGCGCCAGATCGCCGAAGCCGATGAAGACGGCATTGAGCGCGGGCGCTTCCAATATCCCGTCAATCTGCTCCAGCGCGGCCATATCCTCGATCTGCACGCCCCGCATGGTGTGGTTTCTACCCCGCTCCAGATATTCCGCGGCGGTGTCGAGGCCCCAACGGGCGGCGCGGGAGGTATAGCCCATGCCGCGCGACCCTAGCGGCGGGAACGCCATCGCGGCGGTCGCCTCCGCAGCGATAGCCGGGGTTTCCACGCGCGGGACGAGCAGACCGTCAATCCCGCCGTCGAGCAGCCGCTGAACCGCGCTTCCGCTCCTGTCGGGCAGCCGGGCCAGCGTATACATGCCAACCGACTGCGCCGTCGCGATCGCCTGATAGGCGGTCTGGAAGCTGTGCGGCGCATGCTCCATATCGACCACGGCAAAGTCGAAACCGACATGTCCCAGAAGCTCCACCGTTTCCAGCGAAGCTATCTTCGCCCAGGTGCCGACCAGAAACGCATCCTTTTCGCCAAGGCGCTCGATAAAACTGGGTTTGCGATCCAAACTATCCTCCTGATGCGATCCGCCGCGCGTGGTTATTGACCGCTATTGCGGCGGCATCGGATATTCGCTGTCATTGAGCACCCAACCCGGCTTCAGCGAGAAGTCGACACGCGGCGGCGCAAAAATATCCACCAACTGGCTTTCGTCCGGCGAGTGCCAGGTCGAGGTATGGATGACCTGCGCCGGGATGACGGTAACCGACGGCGATTGAACCTCGGTATGCTCGTCATCATGCCACTTGTTCATGTCGACGGCCCAGGGCCAGCGCATATGGTGCTGCCATATGCCCTCAAGCGCCAGCGAGCATTGCTCGAAATCGTCATGATGATGGGGCGACACCTTGGTCAGGTCGCGCGGCCCCTTCTGCTTGTTCGGGATGTTGACCATGATCGTGGTGCAGCGCCAGATCCTGCCGAACCGCCCCGGTTCCGCTGGCACATCAAGCGAATAATGCCGGATCTTATAGCCTCCCGGCGGCTGCGGCCACGGCTGGAACGCCGGGATATTGGCATGCTGCGCGGCATAGGCTTCGGCATTGGGGCATTTGGCGACGAGATCGGGCGACTGCGCCGAAAATATCCGCACGATCCGTCCACCCTTTTCCAGAGTCAGGCGGCCATCCCCCGGCGGCATGATGAACAGCGCATAGCCGTCGCTTTGCGCCTCCTGGCCGCCAGCGCTGGCGTTTGCGGGCGTATCGGCGTCGGGCAGCAGGGCCATATATTCATCGGCCTGCCCCAACCGCTCAAATGTCGCGCCGGGCAGGGCCTCGCTATAGGCGATGATGAAATTCTGACCGCGGACATACCAGGTCTTGCCATTGGCGTCGTCCTCGACGGGCGGATCGCGATAGAACAACCCATATTCCGCATCATAAAGCTGATCGACCGGCGCGGCCGAGGCTGCCTTGCCAGCAAGCGTCGAACGAAGATCTGCCTTGTCGTACATTCATCCACTCCCATGCGGCGCCGGGCGCCGTCACATGCCATCGGGAGTGACGATGTTCGCCACTCCCCACAGCATCTCACACCGGTCGGCTTACCACCGCGTTCGCACGCCAACCTTGAAGAACCGGCCGATCGGATCGAAGTGCAGCGGGTTTCCGATCAGGCGCAACTGGCCGGGCGGGTCCTTATCGAACACATTGTTGATCGTACCGAACATCTCAAAGGACTCGTTGACTTTAATAGTGCCTGTGATGTCGAGATAGAACCGCGCGGCGATATGATTTTCGCTTATGCTGTTCGGATCATTGATATCATATCCATCCTGCTCCGGCCCGATCTTTGTGGGGTCCAGCAGCGCGCGCGGGATATAGCGGCCGTGGAAGGTCATCGACCAGCTTGGCCGGGCATAGGTGACGACACCGTCCAGCTTCCAGCGCGGCACGCCCTGGATATTGGTGACTGAACCTGCGTTGCCGGTCCAGTTATCCAGTTGCGTGACGACGCCGGTTGCGTCGGTCGTCGACAGGTCGAGGACATAATTTCCGTTCACCTGGAAATTCAGATCCCCGCCCAGCGCCGGGATGCGGAAATCCGACACCAGCTCAAACCCTTCGGCATGCAGTTTGCTCAGATTCTGGAAGTTCGAGAAAACCGTATTGATCGATCCGTTGGGATTGAACTGGATCAGGTTGCACAACAGGTTTTTCTGCTTGCAGGCGTTGGCGATCGCAGTGCCCGTCAGGGAGTCGATCGCGCCGTCGACCTTGATGTCATAATAGTCGATCGACATGTTGAAGTTGCGCAGGAAGGATGGCCGGAACACGACACCCGCCGTGAACGTGTCGCCCTTTTCCAGATTCAGTCCGGGATTGCCGCCGGTGACGACGAACTGGCTGGACGTGCCGCCGACAAAGGGATCGGGCAGCGGCAACTGGATCGTTGTCGCATTGGGGCTGGATTCCCTGGCCGAAGGCGCACGGATGTCGCGCGACCGCGTTACGCGGAAGGTGATGTCCTCAACCGGCGTATAGACAGCGCCCAGCTTCCATGTGGTTGCGTTCCCGAAGGGATTATAATGGGTCTGCCGGACAGCGCCGTCGACGTCGAGCGACCGGCCGATCGGGGAGTCCTTCAACAGGGGGACAGCCACTTCGACATAGCCTTCGACCACGGAGGTTTTGGTGAACGGCAGGGCGGAACCATTGGCGGCGATGAAGCGGCCGGCCAATGTGTTGGCGTCGGCGTCTCCGACCGCCGTGTCGCGACGCCATTCCGCGCCTACCGCCATCTTCACTTCGCCCGCCCAGGTCGAGAAGGGCGATCCGCGCAGGTTGACGGCCGCGGCGTGCTGCTCGAACTTCCGGGTCTGCCATTCGGGCACGATATACCGGTCTATCGCCGCCTGGCTGATATTCCCGAACCCAAACAGGTTGATCGGGATACAGCCATTGGTCGGATTGGTCAGGGTCGTGCGGCAGATCGGGGTGCCGGGCGCAATACCTGCGAGACCGGCGGGCGCAGACACCACATCCAAGGCGCTATTCCATTCCGCCAGCCGGTTATTGTCGTCGCTCACCCGGCTCGTCACGCGGCCATAGGTATAATAGGCGTCCCAGTCCCATGTATCGAACAGGTCGCCCTTAAGCGCGAAAGCGCCGCGATAGGTGTTGACCGTGCTCTTGGCCTTGGCGAGGCTGCCAAGCGCCCAGCTTGACGAATTGACGATCAAATGCGTGATCGCCGGGTCCGACGCTAGCACCGAGGCGCGGGTAGCGTCGGAAACATAAGGATTGTTGATGTTGATCGCGACGTTGGCGTCCAGCGGGGCCGAACGCGCTGTGGGACCACCGACCACCTTGGAATACATGAATTCCACCGACGCAGTAATCGCATCCGTCAGTTCATAGTCGGCATGCGCCATACTGGAAAAATGCTTGGTCGGCACCATTAGCGGCAGCGGGCTGAGGCCGAGCGCGTAAGGCTGCGTCGGATCAGCGCCCTGCTGAAGAATGCCGCTCAAATAATTGCCGAACTGATAGGGCACAAGATTGCCCGCTGAATCAAACTGCTTTCCGCGCAGCGCGTTGGGCAGTGAGGTGGCGCCGGTGTTCAGGACCTGCTGGCCCAGGGTGATCGTTCCCCCTGTACCGTTGGGTTTCCGGGCACCAACTACAATGCCGTTTTCATTGTAGACAAAAGAGGTGCCGTCCAGGACCAGCGTCGCGGGAAGGCCGTTCGTGCTCCTGCGGGTGGTCGTATTATATCCCGGATTGGGGACATAATTCACATATCTCTTACACCATCCGCGCTCCTCGCACGGTCCGATGCCGCCTTCTTCGGCATATTCGACGCCGGCGATGATATGGCCCCGCCCGCCTGCAAAATCGGTGCCGCCCGCCAGGCCCAGGAAAAGGCTGGTCGCGTCGCCGCGCTGGCTGATGCCATAGCTGGCATTCCCCTTGATGCCGTTGAGCTTGGTATCGAGGATCAGGTTGACCACGCCGGACACGGCGTTCGCGCCATAGGCGGCGGATGCGCCGCCCGTCACCACTTCGGTCCGCTGGACCATCATGGACGGCACGCCGTTGATGTCGATCGTGCCGTCATCGCTGCTGGGGACAAAGCGGCGGCCGTCGACCAGCGTCAGGGTGCGCGTCGCGCCAAGACCGCGAAGATCGAGCGTACGTGCGCCGATATTGCCGGAAATGCGGAAAAAGGTCGACGCGGGCGTATTGATCGGCCGGAATGACGGGATCTGGTTCAGGGCATCCGCCACATTGTCGATGGCGAGTTGCTTGAGACGCTCGTCGCCCACCACATTGACCGGCGTCGGCGCGTCATACCCCTTGCGGCCGACGCGGGAGCCGGTGACGACGATATCGCCCCCTTCATCGGCCGCGCCAGCCGACGCCTGCGCGGCAGCGGGCGCCGAAGCCCCCGGATTTTCCTGGGCCGACGCCGGAGACTGCGCCACGATGGCGGCCAATGTCAGCGCGAAGGCCGAGCTGCGGCTTAGCAATGCACCCTGCAAATTCATTTCACCCCTCCTCATTCTTTTCTCCTGCCAAACCGTTTCATCAACAGTGGCAGATTTTGTGGTACCGGTAACTCAGAGTGCAGCAACTGTCAAACGGGCCTTGGATCTGGTCTCTCATATGGAATGACAATCTCAGCATCGCGACATGCAATATGCGATGCTACGCACATATCGGGCCGTTCCAGACCGCGATGTTGCTATATTCACTATGCAAAGGGGGATTGGAACCTGCGCAGATCATATCAAATTGACATAAGCTAGAACCAGATCGTTTGCTGAAATGCCCGTGCTGGCAGCGTTTTTGGCAAGCGCCTTTCGACATCGGGCAATTCCGCTCTCCGCGAAACAGACCGAAAAGCGTGATAGTTTAAAGGAAGCCTGGCCGCTGCCATGCCTCGCACCAGCCGTCAACATCCTTCCTCCGCCAACCCGCCGCGATGTCGCCGTCATGCCATGGATCGCCCCTCTCCTTCCCTCGGTCGCACAATCGAAAGAATTTGAGACCGGTATCATTGCGCCGCTGCATGCAGGCAGCTAAGAAATTCCGACATGCCGGATCGGAAGCATGGTTTCGCGCCCTGCGACGGTACCGGCCAAAAGGAGAGGATCGCATAGATGGACAGCGTCACCGCTCGAAATGATGGGGCGGCTGCAAGCCCGCTGGAACTGCGGGTGGGCGACACGCTCGACACTCTCCGCACTTTCCGGGTCAGCATATTGGCGCCCTTGCTCATGGGCCTGATCATGCTGTTCGATTCTTGGGACAGCATAGCCATCGCCTATGTGATGCCGTCCCTGTCAAAGGAATGGGGCCTGCATCCCGCGATGATGGGCGCGCTGATCTCGTCGGGCTATATCGGCCAGTTCATGGGGGCGGTTCTGCTTGGCTCCCTGGCCGAACGCTATGGCCGCATGCCTGTCTTTATCAGCTCCGTGGTGGTCATGGCCGTGCTGGCGCTCGCCTGCACCGTCGCGCCGGGACCGGAAGCGCTGCTCGTGATACGCTTCATTCAGGGGCTGGCGATCGGCGGCGCGCTTCCAGTATCCATCACCTATATCAACGAACTTGCGCCGACGCTCACCCGTGGCCGTTATTTCATGATATTCCAATGGCTGTGCATGAGCGGATATGCCGCGGCGTCGCTGTCCAGCACGGTCATCATACCGACATTGGGGTGGCGCTGGCTGATCGGCCTGGGCGGCATCCCGCTGCTGCTGCTTCCTATCGTCATGCTCACTCTGCCGGAATCGCCGCGCTGGCTGGCCCGCACCGGCCGCTCGGCGCGCGTACCGGGCGCGCTCGCCAAGCTGGGCGGAAAGCTGCCGCCTGAAGATGCCGCGCATGCCAACGCACAGCCCCAGAATATCGCCGCGCCGCAGGCGCAGGAGCCTGCCCGCATTCCGATCTCGGCCCTGTTCGCGTCCAGGCAGCGCCGGTCGACGATCATCCTGATGAGCATCTGGTTCACAGTGGCTTTCACCAATTTCGGACTGACGACCTGGGCGCCGTCCATCTTCGTCACGGTCTATAACATCCCGCTCGCGGATGCCCTGCGTTACGCGGCGCTCACGCCCATCCTGTTCCTGATCGCGACCCCGTTCATCGGCGCGACGATGGACAAATTCGGCAGGCGTCCCTACGCCATCACGGGTTGCCTGGCCGCTGGTTCTGCGCTGGTGCTGCTGGCGCTATTCCGTTTCGACACGCCTGTCCTCGTCGCGCTGGTCGTGATCGGCACGCTGGGAAGCTCGCTCAGCTCCTTCATCCAGTGGCCTTATACGGCGGAGAGCTATCCCACCCATTTGCGCGCTGTTGGCATGGGTGTCTGCAGCTCCATGGCGCGGGCGGCGTCCATGCTGACGCCATTGTTCGTCGGCGTGATCCTCAACACCGGCGCGGCGATCGCACTCGTCTACAGCGCCTTTGCCGCCTTTGCGTTCGGCGCTGCGTCCCTGTGGATTTTCGCCACGCAGGAAACCGCCCGGCGCAAGCTGGAGACAATCTGAAACGACAAAAAAGGGGCCGCGCCGATATCGGCGCGGCCCCTTTTTTGCGTCTGTCCGCCTTTTCAAAGGTTGATATTATCCCGCCCCTTCAGTCCCAGCATCTGCCGCGCTTCGGCGGGCGTGGCGACTTCCAGGCCCAGTTCATCGAGTATCCGCCGAATCTTCAGCACCTGATCGGCATTGCTCTGCGCAAGCTGCCCCTTGGAGATGAACAGGCTGTCCTCCAGGCCGACGCGCACGCTCGATCCCATCAATGCGCCCATCGTGCATACATTCATCTGGTGCCGCCCCGCGCCGAACAGCGACCAGATATAATCCTTGCCGAACAGCCGGTCGGCGGTCTGGCGCATGAAATATACGCTGTCCGCATCCGCGCTCATGCCGCCGGTGACGCCAAGCACTGACTGGATCAGGAAAGGCGGCTTCAACAGCCCCTTGTCCGCAAAGAAGGCGATATTGTGGAGGTGGCCGATCTCATAACATTCCATCTCGAACCGGGTCCCGCCCGGTCCCAATGTCCTGATGATATGCCCGATATCCTTGAACGTATTCTTAGCGATCAGGTCCTCCGTCGCCTCCAGGAAGGGCTTTTCCCAATCATATTTGAAGTCGTACCGGCTCGCGAGTTCGGACAGGTTGATGTTCATGCAGCCCATGTTGAGCGAGCATAGCTCAGGACTGACCTGAACCGCCGCCCGCAGCCTTTCCTCCAGCGTCATGCCGGGACCGCCGCCAGTGCTGATATTGATCACGGCATCGGTTTCCGCATGAAGCTGCGGCAGGAATTGCATGAACACGTCAGCGGAAGGCGTCGGGCGGCCATTTTCGGGGTCGCGCGCATGCAAATGCAGGATCGCCGCGCCAGCCTTATAAGCCGCAATGCCTTCTTCCGCGATCTTGGCCGGCTCCACGGGCAGGAACGCCGACATGGTTGGCGTGTGCATGCTTCCCGTCAGCGCACAACTGATGATCACCTTGCCCTTCATCATTATATTTGCCTTTCCATCATCCTATCTGTAGCGTTTGAGTTACCGGTATCATCATGCCGCAGCAAGCGATAATAGAGGATTTCCTTGGACATTTTCCCTCAATCGGACGCCGATAAAGGCTCGGATTCCAACGGCCTTGCCCCTGCCGGCTGGCGCGTCAAGGAAGGGGCGGACATCGACCCGTTCCAGCGGCTCAACGGCCCCTTCTATATCGCCGATCCGTTCACGCCCGACGCGATGGAAGCGATGCGCCTGGGCTTTCGCGTCGGACCGCAGAATTGCAGTTATTCCGGCTATGCGCATGGCGGCTGGCTGTCCTCCATCCTTGACGTCTCGCTCGGCCAGAATGTGCAGGCCGGTTGCGGCGTGTCCCATGCGCCGACCATTTCCCTCACCGTCGACTTCATGCGCGCGGCTCAGCCCGGCGACTGGCTGGAATCGCGGGTTCGCCTGCTTCGGGTGACGCGATCCATGGCCTTTTGCGACGGCGTTCTGGTCGGCCCGGACGGCAATGTCGCCCGCGCCAACGGCGTTTTCAAATTGCCGTCCCAACGTCCCGCACCCGATCAGCCGAAATAGAAATCATAGGCGTTGAGATGAATGGCGGCGCGTATCTCCGCGTCGGGCAGCCAATAGGATAGCTGGTCCAGCGTCTCCTTGTGCGTCACTGTCCCTTCCGCGCCCACGAACGGCGCGTCGCTGCCCCAGAACAGCCTTTCCGCACCCAGCCGTTCGACATAGGCCTGCGCAAACATCCGGGGAATATTCTGGTCCGGCCGCCGGAAACCGCCCGACAATTTGATCCACGCCGCGCCATCCTGACCGGCCGCCACCGCCGCAAGGAAGCCGGGACATTCAAGCCCCTTTTCCGGGTCCGGCCAGCCGAAATGGTCGATGACGATCTTCACGCCGCTCGGCCGCAATGCGTCCAGCACGGGCGCAAGCCGGAACGGCTCGATATTGACATGAACATGCATGTCCAGATCGCGCAGGCGGTAAAATAGCCGCGTATAGCCGTCCGAACTGAAGTCCGGCAGATCGGTGTGGAACAGTTGCAGCCTGATCCCCACCACCCCGTCGCGGCGCATGGCTTCCAGCTCATACATGCCGATGTCGGGATCGACGATCACGGTGCCGCGCAACCGCTTATGCTCGCGCAGGGCGCGGATCACATAATCATTATAGGTGCCGAACAGGCTGGCGGCGGCGATCACGGCAAAGCCCACCCCGCTCGCATCCAGCGTCTCCAGATAGGTTTCCACGGCGTAGCCATAGTCCGGCCGCTTCCACGCCTTGCTCCAGAAGGGCATGGACTCGCCCCAGATATGGGCGTGGGTATCGACCTGCAGCATGTCCGTCATACGCATCCTCTATTCATCTGGCCCTGTTCATCCAGCGCTGTTTATCGGGCATAGAGCCTGTCCGCCGTGCCGTAGAGAAAGGCCCTGCGTTCGTCGGCATTCAGTTCCGCGGCCGCCTGGCGCGCCAACTGCGCCTTGTCCGCATAGGGCCATTCGCTCTGCCCCAGATCGGACCCCCACATCAGCCGGTCCGCGCCGAACGCATCGGCCAGCCGCCGGATGAACCGAGACGGCTCGGCCCTCTGGTCGGCGAGGCGCTCCATGTTGATCTCTGTGAACTTGAAGCTGACATTGGGCAGCTTCTCGAACATGGCGATCGTCTCGGCTATGCCGAAATCGGGCGGCGGCGGCATGCTGCTGTCCAGCCCCGCCGCATCGTAACGCGCCTTTTCGGGATTTGAGAGGGTGTGCGGCGTCCCGATATGATCGACGATGATCGGCAGCGACGGCAGATATTCCGCAATGAATTTCAGCGCCGGAAGCGCCCAGGACAAATGCCGGCGAAAGAAGATGATTGCGACCGGCGTGCCCAGGTCCGCCGCCGTCCGCCAGCATTCCATCGCCTCCGGCGAATTCATCCAGGCCGTATCGAAAAATTCGAAATGCGTCTGGGCCAGGCGCAGTCCGCGCACGCCGTGGTTCAGCGCCATGTCGCGATATTTGGCGGGCGTTTCCGGGTCCTGCGCGTCCAGGATGACCACAGGTACGAAGCGATCCGGATATTTCTTCCCGGAATCGATGATATAGCTGTTGTCATAGCCATAGACGTGACCGCGCTGGACAATGCAGGCCTTGCCCACGCCATTCGCGTCCATCTGATCGATCAGCCATTCGGCCGTCGCGCTGTACGTCATCTGCGTCACATGCGTCGTGCCGCGCAGCGGGGAAGCCGGATAGGCGGTATAGTCATCTGCGATCAGATGGGCGTGGGTATCGAAAATCACATCATCAGCCATAATCACCATCTTTCCAGCGCTTCAGGCGAACAGCCTGTGGCGCAATTCTCCTACAATCTGCGCCAATGCCTGCTCCGCGGCGCCGACCTTCTCCGCCCACATCAGGAAGCCGTGGATCTGGTCGCGATACTGGATGTGAAGGACCGGCACGCCCGCCCGCGCCAGCCGCTCGGCATAGGCATTGCCTTCCGCATAGAGCGGATCGAACCCGCAGGTCAGGACCAGCGCGGGCGCGAGGGCATCCATCCTTTCGGCGCGCAGCGGGGAGACTCGCCAATCGGCCGCGTCGGCTCCGTTCCGGTAGGCGCTTTTGAACCAGCGCATCACGTCAGCGGTCAGGCCGAATCCTTCGGCGTTGCGCGCGTAGGATTCCCCTTCTTCCAGCAAGTCCGTGACTGGGTAGATCAATATTTGCGCTTTTAGCGAGATGCCTTCGTCGCGCGCCATAAGCGCACAGGCCGCGGCCAGATTCCCGCCCGCTGAATCCCCTGCAATCGCGATACGCCCGCCATTGATAGCAAGCATATCCGCATGGCCGTGAAGGTGGCGAAGCACCGCCATGCAATCGTCCAGGCCCGCTGGATAGGGATGCTCCGGGGCCAGCCTGAAGTCCACCGAAACGACGGCGATCCCAAGCAACTGCGCCAAGGATGCGCAAAACCATGCCCCATAGGCGAAGTCGCCCAACATCCAGCCGCCGCCATGTATGTAAAGCAGGGCTGGCAGGGCGGCTTCCCCGGCCTCTCCCAGAGGACGGTAGATACGCACGGGAACGCTCCCGCCCGGCCCGGCAATATCGCAATCATGCTCCCGCACAGGCGGCGGCGCTTTCCCCAGGACCGCCAGCGAAGCGCACACCGCCTCACGCGCCTGCGCAACGCTCAACTGATTGAGCGGCGGCCTGCCGCTCGCTTCGATCAGGTCGAGTACGGCCCGCGCATCGCTATCCAGCTTGTCCTGGAGGGACGCTTTCATCAGATCGCATCCAGCCGCATGCGGGCCGTCTCACGGGTGGAGGTGGCCCAGAGGATAAACGCGCCCGCAGCGCACAGTCCGAAAATCCCGAACACGATGCCCACCGATGCCCCACTGCCCAGGATCGCGCCGACCACAACCGGCGTCAGCGTGGACGCCCCCCGCGCCAACGAGCTGCTGAGGCCGAGCGCGATGGCGCGGACATGGGTGGGATAGGTCTCCGCCGTATAGGGCCACAGCACGATCGACCCGGTGAAGATCGAAAGCTGACCCGCGATCACCAGAGGCACCAGGATCGTTGCATCCTTGGGCAAGGTGAAGCCCAGCGTCAGCAGGGCGATGGCGGCGATCAGCGACCCGCCAATGCCGAGCGGACGGCGGCCGACCACATCAAGGACCAGCGCAATCGTCGGTGCCAGGATCAGGAACAGCATGCTTGCCGTCGCCGAATAGCGCAGCGCCGTGGCGACCGGGATGTGAAAGACCGACACATAGATGGACGGCAGCCAGGTCGTCAGCCCGAAGCTGGCGAAGGAGGTGAAGAACCACAGGAGCATGACGATGGTCGTGCGCCGGCGGAACTCCGGCGCGAACAGTGTGGTCGCGGGCAATTGGGGCGGGCGTTTTACCGCTGGCCCCTGCACATGGAACTCCGCCGGATCGGCCGCAGCATGTCCGAACTTGCGGAGCGCCTTGGCCGTATCCTCCGCGCGGCCGCTCCGCGCCAGCCAGCGCGGCGATTCCGGCAGGAGCATCACCACCACCGGCAGGAACAGCAATGGCGCCGCGCCTATGGCGAACAGCCAGCGCCATCCGAAATTCGGGATGATGAACATGCTGGAGAAGGATGCGGCGGCATAGCCCGCCATGGTGATGAACTGGAATATGCCGAAATAGCGGCCCCGCGTCGCGGAAGGAGCGATCTCGTTGATATAGGTGATCGACACCGGCAACGCGCCGCCAATCGCCACGCCCTGCACGACGCGCAGGACAAAGAGCGTGTTGTAGCTGGGCGCGATGGCGCAAAGAATGGCCAGCAGCCCCATCCATATAACGGCCGCCAGAAACACCGGCATGCGCCCGAAGCGCTCGGCCAGTGAGCCAAGGAAGATCGCGCCTACAAATTGCCCGGCATATCCTGCCGAAATCAGGCTGCCTGCGGCGACCGGGGCCAAATTCCATTCCTTGGCCAGCGACGGCATGACATAGGCGATGGCGATGCTGTCCCAGGAATCGAACAGCATGATGAAGCCCAGCAACAGCGGCGGCACAATCTTCAGGCGCGCCGATGTGATGCTGTCCAGCGCCGCGCCGACCGCCACTTCCGCGCTTGAACTGGCCGTTGCCGGACCGCTTGGAGCACCACCGCTCATCTCTTTTCCTCCGGCGTCATCGCCCTGTCTGTTCGACCCGCCATGTCATGGCGCGCCATCATCTTGCCGCCCGCCCGGCGATCCCGTCCGCCTGCCTGTGGATCACGCCGCAATCACGCCTCCATCGATCGAAATGATCGCCCCGGTGACATAGGAGGACGCCTGAGACGCCAGCCATACGACCGCGCCCGCCATTTCCTCAGGCTGGGCCGCCCGGCCCATGGGCACCGTTGACGGCGGTATGTCGGCCGCCTGCTTCCGCCGCGCGCGCATCGTGTCCAGCAAGGGAGTCTGGACCGGGCCTGGGGCGATTGCATTGACGCGGATATTGTGCGGCGCGAGTTCGATCGCAGCGGATTTGGTAAGGCCCGCCACCGCATGCTTGCTGGCCGAATAGGCGCCGACAAAGGCAAGCCCCGAAATCGCGGCCGTGGACGCCAGGTTGATGATGGAGCCGCCCTCCCCCCCTTTGAGCATCACGGGTATCTGATATTTCATGCCCAGCCACGCGCCGCGCACATTGATCGCGAACAGATTGTCGAAATCGCTGGCGTTCAGGTCCTGAATGGCGCTCGCCGGTCCCGGAATCCCCGCATTGTTCATGGCGATGTCGATCCCGCCCATCACCGTCTCCGCTGTGGCGACCAGCGCGGCGACGCTGCCCTCATCCCGCACGTCCACGGCGACATAATGGACCGCCTGCCCGGTGGATGCCGCAATTTCCGAGGCCAGCGCTTCGCCCTTTGCCTGATCAAGCCCGGACATGACGAGACTTGCGCCAGCCGCGGCGATGGACCGGGCGCAGGCCAGCCCGATGCCGCTGTCGCAACCCACGATCAGGGCCTTGCGGCCGTGAAGGGAAAAAGAACCGTCGGACATCGCCTATACCTCGCGCGTGGACGGCGCGTCAGGACGGCGCGTCCGCATTTTTCCGAAGGATGAAGGCTGCTTCCCGGCGCGCATGGCTTGCCGCGCGCCTGCGCTATCCCGCCATCCGGCGGGATTGGCCATCGGAAAGCCGACGGCGCCTGATTGCAGACCTGCTTCCATCATCCTCTCTATATCGGCCTTTTTGATACCGGTATCACACCGTAATGCTTCAAAGCCGGAACCTACCTACCGGAGCCATCAGCAGTTTCAGCATAACAATTTCCAATAGCACGTACGCAGCTTTGCTGGTGCTTCAATGCCCGTGAGGGCGCTAAAGGCGGGTTTCAGCCGACTGCACCAACATCGTCGGCGCGCAGAGAAACCGTGGACCCATGGCAACAGCCAGAGAGACACACAGGAGATGATGTGCCACGCATTCCATATCCCGCCCCCGAAACCCTGTCGGATCTGAAACGCGAAATCCTGTCAGGCGCTTTCGGCAGGGTGCTGAATATCTCGCGGATGGTCATGCACACGCCTGACCCGTTCTGGGCGCCGCAACGCGCTCTCGGCCGGGCCGCGATTTTCGATGTCACGATTGAACCCCGCCTACGGGAATTGATCATCCTTCGCGTCGCCTACCTGTCGCAGTCCGACTATGAGATTTATCATCATGAGAGCATCGCCGCAGGTCTCGGCGTTACGGAAGAAGAACAGAATGCGCTGAAAACCGGCGATTTCTCGGTCTTTCCGGATGACGAGAAAAGCCTTTGCACCTTCGTCAGCGAACTGGTCGTCCATGTTTCGCCATCGGACGAAACGCTGGAGGCGATGCGGCAGCGCTTCAGCCTGCCGACCATCTTCGAAATGATGATCATCGCCTGCATCTACATGATGCTGGCGCGCGTCGCCGCCGTCAGCGGCGTGGAAATTGAGGATGAGGCGGTAACATCCTGGAACCTGCCAAGTTGATCGCCGCCGGCCCTTGCGGACGCCCGGCGCTGCCCATGCAGGCCCAACGCTTCACAAACTAAGCACTTGTGCGGGACGGAAACGCATCGTATTCATTTCTTGATACCGGTAACTAAAATATGATCTGGAGGGGCCTGAAGATTGACTGGGGCATCGCAAAAACTGTCTGATTGGGTAAGGAATCTACGCTTTGACGATCTGCCCGAAGATGTTGTGACCGCGACCAGATTGCGGGTTCTCGATGTTATCGGCCTGTCGATCGCGGGCGGGCAGCGTCCATTCGGCCGTTCCGTGCGTCAATCCGCCTCCAGCCTGTATCCCGGAAACGACGCCCGCCTGTGGGGCACGAACGGCGCGGCGAGCATGCTCGGCGCTGCGTTCGTCAACGGCGCGCTGTCACAGGCGCTGGAATTTGACGACACCCACAATGAATCCATCGTGCATATGAGCAGTCCGGCCGTCGCGGCGGCGCTTGCGCTGGGCGATCGCCTGGACGCCAGCGGCAGGGATGCAATCCTGGCCGTCGCCATCGGCAATGAGATTAGCTGCCGGGTGGGCAGCCTCGCCCCCGGCCAGTTCCACAAGCGGGGCTTTCACCCATCGGGCCTGTTCGCGCCCTTCGGCGTCAGTTGGCTGGCATCGAAGATGCTGGGCCTCGACGAACGGCAGATGATCTGCGCGGCGGGCATCACCGGCAGCTTCGCCGCCGGGCTTATCCAGTGCTGGGTCGATGGCACCCACTCCAAATTTCTCCACCCCGGCTGGGCGGCGCAAAGCGGCATAGCCGCCGCGACGATGGCGGGATCGGGCGTCACCGGGCCTTTGGAAGTGCTGGAGGGCCGCTTCGGCCTCTACGCCTCTCATCTGCAGGACAGCAATGTCACGCCCGACTGGAACCGGCTGACCGACGGCCTGGGCGATACATGGGAAAGCCGGAACGCATCGTTCAAGCCCTTTCCCGCCGCGCACGTCATCCATCCCTATATCAGCGCCCTGCTCCGGCTGCGCGAGCGCCACGGCCTGCTGCCCGAACATATCCGCAAGATCCGCTGCGATGTCGCGCCCTATATCGTCGGCATCGTCTGCGAACCGCAGAGCGAGAAGTTGCGCCCGCTGACCGACTCCCACGGCCGGGTCAGCCTGCAATATACGCTGGCCGAAGCGCTGGTCCGCGGCAAACTTGGCAAGCAAGGCTATCAGGCGGACGCCCTGCGCGATGAGACCATCCTCGGCCTGGCGCAGCGCGTCGAATATCGCGTGGACCCGTCGCTGCCCGGCCCGGAGCAATTCAAGGGAGTGGTCGCGGTGGAACTGACCGATGGCACGATAGTGGAGGAAATAGAGGAGCATAATCGGGGTTCATTCCAAAACCCGATGACCACGCAGGAAATCGTCGCCAAATTCACGGAGAATGTTGACGGAACGCTTTCCGGTGAACAGGCGGCAAGCATCGTCGACGCCGCTCTCTCCCTTGACCGGCTCGATAGCATCGCGCATCTGACCGGCCTGACGGTGACGGATCATGACTGACGTCCGGAGCCTTGCCGGCCGCAACGCGCTCATTACCGGATCTGTCGGCGGATTGGGGCTGGCCATGGCGCGGAAGCTGGCGTCGGCCGGGGCAAACATCGTCCTCCACGGCCTGGACGACCCCGAAATGATCAAACCTCTTGGCCAGGCGATTGAGGATGAGTTCGGCGTGCGCGCCGCCTATTGCCGCGCAGACCTGCGGGAGCCGTCCGCCGTCCGCGCCATGGTGCAATATAGCGGCGAAACCATTGGCCCCGTCCACATCCTGATAAACAACGCCGTCGTCCGCCATTTCGCCTGCATTGAGGATTTCCCGATCGAAAGATGGAATGAGGCGCTGGCGGTCAACGTCACTGCCGCCTTTCTCGCCACGCAAATGGTCCTGCCGGGCATGCGGGACGCCCAATATGGCCGCATATTCAACATGACGTCCGTCTATGGCTATCGCGGGACGGTCAACCGCGTGGATTATGTCACTACGAAAACCGCGATTCAGGGGCTGACCAGGGCCATTGCGCTGGAAACGGCGGGCGGGCCGGTCACATGCCACGCCCTGATGCCCGGCTCGGTCCTGACCCCCTTATGGTCCGACCGGCTCGACCAGATGATGACGGAGGAGGGCCTGACCCGGCCGGAGGCGGAGGTCCGCTTTCTCGACGGCAAGCAACCCAGCGGCCGCTTCGTCGATACGGACAGCGTGGCGGATGTGCTGATGCTGCTGTGCGGCCCGGCCGGCACGGATATGAACGGAGCCATTCTGCCTATAGAAGGCGGATGGCTGGCGCGCTGAAAAAGCGAACTTTCAAATGGAGCATTTGATGGAAGAAAGCCGGAAATTGGGATTCATCGGCCTGGGCAGCATGGGAAGCGCCATGGCGCCGCATCTGGTCAAGGCGGGCCATGCCGTGGTCGCCTGCGACATCAATGAAGCGGCGCGCGCGGATTTCGCGGCGGCGGGCGGATCGGCCGTGGAAAGCGTGATAGAGGTCGGCAACCGGTCCGACATCATCTTCACCAGCCTCCCCTCCCCGCAGATCGTCCGCGATGTCGCCGCGCAGCTTGCCGATACGCAGGCGCGGATCGTCGTTGACCTGTCCACCATCGGATCGCGCGCCTCGATCGATGCGGGCAACCTGCTCGCCGCTGGCGGCAAGGCGTTTGCCGATGCGCCCGTCAGTGGCGGCCGGGCCGGGGCGCTGAACGCGAAGCTGACGCTCATGCTCGCCGCCGCCCCGGAAATCCGCGACGAGGTTGCGCCTCTGCTGGCGCTGTTCGGCAAGGTCATCACCGTTGGCGACAAGCCGGGCCAGGCGCAGACGATGAAGCTCGTCAACAACATCATGTCCGTCGTTGCGCTCGCCGCCACTTCGGAGGGCATGGCCATGGGCGTGAAGGCGGGCCTCGATCCGAAAGTGATGCTGGACGTGCTCAACGCCTCCAGCGGCCAGAATAGCGCCACCAAGGATAAATTCCCGCGCGCCGTGGTCACACGCACCTTCGACTTCGGCTTTGCGACCGGCCTTTCGCTCAAGGACGTCCGGCTCTGCCTTGAGGAGGCCGAGGCTCTGGGCGTGCCGATGATGCTGGGCAACCTGTCCAAGACGATGCTCAACATCACCGCCGCCCAGTTCGGCCCCGAAGCCGACTTCACCATGATGGCGCGGGTTGTGGAACAATGGGCCGGCGTTGAAATAGGCTGAACAGGCGCAGGGCGGCCATGGGAGTTGCACCGTTGGAAGATTGCTACGAAGTTTACGCCGTCCAGTACGGCCATCATGACCGGAACGCTTCGGCCAATTTCGTCGGCGGCGATCCGCACGACCGCCCCATGCCGCTCGATTATTTCGTCTGGGCCATTGTCGGGCCTGACCGGACCTATGTGCTCGACACCGGGTTCGATGCCGCTATGGGCGCGAAACGGAACCGGCAGTTGGTGCGCCCGGTCAACGAGGGTCTAAAAACCATCGGCATCGACGCCGCCACCGTCAGCGACGTCATCATCTCCCACATGCATTTCGATCATGCGGGCAATCACGCCATGTTCCCGCAGGCCCGCTACCATCTGCAGGACGCGGAAATGGGTTACTGCACTGGCCGCTGCATGTGCCACCCCAGCCTCAGCCACGCCTATGAACTGGGCGACGTCCAGGCGATGGTCGGCCGCCTGTTCGACGGCAGGCTCCAGTTTCACGATGGCGACAGCCAACTTGCGCCAGGGCTGACGCTGCATCGGGTCGGCGGCCACACACGCGGGCTTCAGGTGGTGCGCGTCAAGACCAGGCGGGGCTGGGTCGTGCTCGGTTCCGACGCGGCCCACCTCTACGCCAATTTTGAGGAGGCGCGCCCCTTCCCGTCCTTCGACAGCATGACCGACATGCTGTTCGGCTTTGACAGGATGCGGGAACTCGCCAGTTCAGAAAATCACATCATTCCGGGCCATGACCCGCTGGTGCTCACGCGCTACCCGCTCGTCCGCGCCGATGCGGCGGGCGTGGTGAGACTGGATGTCGATCCGGTCCTCTGAAGCACCCCATTTCTAGCGATCCTGCATCGCTTCCTTCAGGATGCTGTCATCGATCAGCGGCGCCAGCGCACTGCGCTCACGGGGCGTGCGCCCCTGCGCGGCGGCAAGCCATTTCTCCTCCTCGACCATGACGTCGAGCAGGTCGCCGGGCAGGCTGCAGGGGAAGCGGTGATGGACCCATGAGGCGCGGATCAGGTCGAGGTCATGGCCGCTCCTTTCGGCCAGCATCGCCTGCATCTCTCCCGGCGTTTCCCGCGCGGCGCGGCAGCCGGAGATCAGTTCGCGGACAAAGGCGACGACCCGCTTGCGCTTCACCGGGTCGGCGAGCGTCGAAGCGCGGGCGTTGAGATTATAGATTTCCCGGTAGACGGGCGGATGGAAGCTGACGCCATTGTCGCCAAGCGCGATGGCCGCCCGTTCCGATTCCGGCTCCCATGTCGCCAGCGCATCGACCTCACCCGCAATCACCGCATTGGCTCCCGCGCTGGCGGTCAGCGGGACGATGGTCACATCGGCTTCGGTCAGGCCCGCCTTCTGCAATATCTTGTGCAGATAGAAGGCGGCGGAGGTGTTTGCGAACACCGCGATCCGCTTGCCTTTCAGATCCTCAAAAGATGCAATGCCGGACGAACGGCGAGCGATAACGCGATATAACCCCTCCGTCACGGTCAGGATGATGCGGACATCGGGGTAGCGCAGCGACATGCGCAGGACCTGGGTCTCTGCATTGCCCGCCAGATCGGCAAGGCCGTTATTGGCCGGGGGCGGGCTTCCCGCCGCATGCCCCCGCACCGATCCGCCCAGTTGCGGGTCCGGCGCATTCCAAAGATTTGGGACACCGCCGCTCGCCGTGACGACGGCGCCGGGGCCGGCTTGTTTGGCCGCCCATAGCAGCGGGCCAAATTCAAGGACCGAACTATGCCCAAACACCGCCAGAGGGGATGGCGGTGGCGGCGGTGTATCGGCAGGCGATGTCCCAGGCGCGCACCCGAAAAGCCCCAGGGCGGCAATGCCCGTTAGTGCAGCCGCCCTGATACCCATCATCTTTCTCCTGAAACGCTGCGTCTTTTACAACTTAGTACCGGACCCGGATGCCGCCGCGATAGGCTCTGCCGACCAGATCATAATAGGTGCCGTCGAAGGAGGGGAAAGGCGGATCGGTGTTGAGCACATTGTCCACCGTCGCGAACAATTCGATCTTCCGGTCCTTCTCCTGGTCGCTGAACAGAGAGACCTTGCCGCCCAGGTTGAAATATACCCGGCTGGGAATGTGGTTGATGTTCACGCTGGTCGCGGTTCCGGGCACCGCGTCGGCCGCCACCTTGCCGCCGTTGATATAGCGGGCCTGCAGGTTGACACCGTAATTGTCGGTTTCATAGGCCAGCGTCGCATTGACCGTCAGGTCGACGACGCCCGTCGGCGCACTGTTGATCGGCGTCGGATTCTCGCCCGACCGGTCGACCGCCCCGGTGGCGTCGGTCAGCGTGAAGTCCCACACATAGGTCGCCAGAACGCGGGCGCTCAGATTTCCGGTCCACAGCGGCATGCGATAGGACAGCTCGAAGTCGATACCGCTGGTCTGGAACCGGTTCAGGTTCAGATAGGGCGTGGACATTTCCGTGATGACGCCCGCCGGGTTCGGCCGGGTGATCAGGGCGCAGCGGTCGGCATTGCCCGCGATACAGGCGTCGAGGATGACCTGCGCTTGCGACGTGCTGATCACGCCATCAATGTCGATGTCGTAATAGTCGGCGGAAAATTGCAGGCCGGGCGCCCAGGCTGGCTGATAGACCAGACCCGCGGTCAGCGAATTGGCGACCTCCGGCCGCAGGTTGAGGTTCCCGGCGGAGACTGTGCGCACGGTATAGGCGGAGCTGGTCACTGGATCGAGCACGCGGGCGTTGGTGTTACGGCTTGGTTCGAACAGTTCGGTCAGGTTGGGCGCGCGCACATCCCTTGAGCGTGTGGCCCGCAGTCGCAACTCATCGTTCAGCGACCAGTTCACGCCCGCCTTCCATGTCCATACGCTGCCCGACAGGCCATATTTTGCGTAGCGCGCCGCCGCATTGACATCCAGATGCTGGAATATGCCGGCATCGCGGGCCAACGGCGCAAGCACCTCGACATAGCCTTCCGTGACGTCGAAAGCGCCGTCGACGAAGGATGAGTTGACGCTGGAGAAGGCGCGTGCTGCCTCTAATGGGCTGGGCACCGACCGCAGCGTTTCCCGGCGATATTCAGCGCCGGTCGCGATCGAAACCGGTCCTGCCCAGGTGGAGAATGGCTCGGCCTGAAGGTTTCCGGCCAGCACCCTCTGGGTCGTTTTCTGCCTCTGGAGGGACAGGCCGGTGATATAGGCTTTCGCGGCGTCGGTCGGATTGTCCGTGCCGAAGATATTATAGGGCACGCACCCCGCGGCGGCCTGCCGCACCTGCGCATTGGTGCTTAGCAGATCGCGGCACACCGGCACGGAAATGCCGTTCTGGGTGATTGTCGTCACGTCGATGGCCCGCCGCCAATTCGCCTCCAGCCGCTGGCCGACAACGCCGCGGACATAGCGGTTTTGCCCATATTGGGCATAGACGTCCCACTTGATGTCGCCGAATTTCCCTTCAGCGCCCACCACGCCGCGCAGCGTCTCATTCATCTTGCTGACGAGCTGTTGCAGATTGTCCGTGCCGAAATGGCCGAACTGGAAGGATGTCAGTGCGGGCGTGCCCGCCGGGCGGGTGGCGTTGTAATTGGCGATCGCGGCCCGCGTTTCGGCCGGGATGAAGGGGTTGTCCGTCCGCACGACAATGGATGTGAAGGCGCTGGTGCTCGGCGCGGCGGACCCGAAATTGCGGGTGCCGACATTCCGTATCGTCCAGTCGACTTTCGAATAATTGCCTTCCGCGAACAGGGTCGTGTCGCCCGTTTCATAGCGGACCCGGCCCATCGTCACGATGCGCTCATGCGGCTGCTTGATGTTGACGCCGGTCCAGGAACTGATGCCGTAATTGTCGCCGCCAATCTGGTCGTCGCCCCATACCTGCCCGAAATTGAACTGATAGGGCGTCCCGCTTGGCGTATAGGCCGTGCCGCGCAGTGGACCGGTGGTGATCAGGCCATCGGGCGTCAGCGAGGAATAATGGACATTCTTCGACCAAATTCTGGCCGGGAGCCCGTTTGTGGCGAAGTTCGGGTTGGAGACAAACCACCATTCCTCACGGCCCCAGTCGCGATTATAATTGTCGCCGACGCCCTTATCCTTGGAATATTCGCCGCCCAGCAGGATGTGGCCCGCGCCATCGGCGAATTTCAGCCCCCCGCCCAGGGACAGCTTCATGTTGAAGCCATCGCCTTCTTCGGAAATACCGGCCTGCGCCTGGCCATCTATACCCTCGAAATCCCGTTTCAGGATGACGTTGACCACACCGGCCACAGCGTCCGAACCCCAGGCGGCGGATGCGCCGCCGGTCACGACCTCGCTCCGCTCGACCATGAATGTCGGGATCATGTTCAGATCGACCGTCCCGACGTTCGACGTCGGCACGAAGCGGCGTCCGTCCACCAGGACAAGCGTCCGGTTCGCGCCCAGGCCGCGAAGATCGGCGAAATAGCCGCTATTAGGGTCCGGACTCACAACCACCAGATGACGGCGGCGGCGAGGGCGATGGCACTCATGAAGTTTTTGACGTTTCGGTCGAAGCGGGTGGCGATGCGCCGCCAGTCCTTCAGGCGGCAGAACATGCGCTCGATGACATTGCGCTGCTTGTAGATGGCCTTGTCGTAGTCGTACTGGATTTTGCGGTTCTTGCGGGGTGGGATGACGGCCTCGGTGCCGCGCTCGTCGAGCCACTCGCGCAGGGCCTGGCTGTCATAGCCCTTGTCGGCGACGAGTTTGGCCGAAGGCGGCATCGCCTCGATGCAGCGCTTGGCGACCTTGCAATCGTGGACGTTCCCGGGCGTCAGGATCAGGACGACGGGACGGCCTTTCGCGTCGCAGACGGCATGGAGCTTGGTGTTGCGCCCGCCTTTGGTGAAGCCGATACCATGAGCCAAGGCCCCCCTTTTCCGCCGCCCGCGCAGCGGTGGACTTTGATGCAACTGCTGTCGATGAACAGCCGGTCCGGCGCATCTTCGGCCCCTGCGAGCGCGCTGAAGATGCCTTCCCAAATGCCGCGCTCGGACCAGCGGACGAAACGGTTGTAGAGTGTTTTCTTCGGCCCGTAGACATCGGCGCAGTCCGCCCAGCGACCGCCACAGCGCAGCGCATGGACGATCCCGCTCAGCACCCGGCGATCATCGACACGCTTCTTGCCTCGCACATCCGTCGGCAAAAGCGGCGCAATCCGCTCCCATTGCGCGTCGGAAAACCAAAAGAAATCGGACATCTCACCGCCTCCTCACAGAGGCAATGAATCACGGTGTTGCGTCCAAGGAAACCAATTTATTGGGTCCGGACCCTAGTGAAGGTGCGCGCTGCGGACGGGTTTTGCGACGGCCGGAAGGACGGGGTTTCCTGCAGCACCGCGCCGACGCTGAGCGCCGCGCGATTTTCAATCTGGTCCTTGCCGATGACGGAGATCGGCGTCGGCGCGTTGAACCCGTCGCGAACGATGCGGGAGCCGGTGACCACGATGTCCTGCGTCTGCGCCTCATCCGCATCCGCCTGCTGCGGCAGCACGGCCTGAGCGGCGGCGGAACCCGAAGTGGCCTTCTCCTGCGCCCAAGCGGCAGGCGCGGCGATGGCGCTCGCTGCAACGCTGCAGGCTAGAAATAGTCTGGTTGACGAAATGCGCAGCATCTACCCCTCCAATTTTGTTCCCGTCTTTCGCGGTCGAATGATGGGATAGTGCGAGGCAGGTGGGGAAGTCGCTGAATTCCTCGTTATTCTGGATAAGGTACAGGCATGGAATGGGTACCCGCTATGCTTTTTACCTTATACGTCCTAATTTTCCGCCCCCGGCGCACGGAACGTCTTCTCTGTCAAACGACCGGAGAAGACCCCAGCGCATGGTCTGAATCAAAGTCGCGGATCGCGCGCCGCACGACGTCCGGCGTCAGATGCGGAGCCACCGATCCCAGGAAATCCAGCAGATAGGGGTGCAGGTAAGTGCCGGGCCGCAGCGCAACGCCGATCTCGCTCGTCGGCAGCACCATGCTGGCGTCGCGCGCCTCAATCCCCTGGTCGCGCTCCGCATCGAAACTGAGGCCCGCCAATATGCCTATGCCCAGGCCCATCCGCACATAGGTCTTGCACAGATCCGCATCCATGCCGCTCATGGCGATATTGGGTTCCAGCCCGGCGGCGGCGAAGGCCTTCCACACCTTCAGCCCCTTGTTGTGGCCGTCATAGGCGATCAGCGGATAGCGGACGATTTCCTCCAATGTCAGTTCCGGCACCGACAATATCGGATGGGTTGGCGGCGCGACCACGCAGAAGGTGAGATCGCGGCACCGCAGGCGCAGGAGATTGGGAAAGCTGCCGCCCGCCTGCGTGCTCACCGCCAGATCGGCCTCTCCCGCCTCCACTTGCGCGCAGACCTGCTCCGTATTTCCTTGCCGCAGGATCAGGCGCACATCGGGATAGCGCGCCAGAAAGCGGCGGACGACATGCGGCAACAGGTAGCGCGCGGGCGTGTGCGTGGTCGCGATCGTCAGCGTGCCGCGATCGCCGCCCGCAATATGGTCCTTCAGGGTTTTCAATTCCCCCAGATTGACGGCGATGCGCTGCGCGATCGAATGGACGATCGTCCCCGCCTCGGTAAGCCCGTTGATCCGGTTGCGCGTGCGGGAGAATATTTCCAGACCCAGCTCCTGCTCCAGCAACTGTATCTGCTGGCTGACGCCCGGCTGCGACATGCTGAGCGCCGCCGCCGCCGCGGACAGGTGATTCCCGTGCCTGACGATCTCGACCACATAATGCAGTTGCTGCAGATTCACGCACGCTTCCCATCGACCGGACCCACGCCATGTCTAGCGGGTCAAACGGCATGGCGCGATGGCAATTTACTTATAGCGGCCGCACGGATGAGAAGGCATCGGGCGGATTGCGATGGCGCCGGACGGAGAAGTGGTGGACAGGGCTGGATTCGAACTGCAGTTATAACATCTTGTTTAAAAAACGGAATATTTCTAACGGGTTACCCAGAACCTCGCCGAATACCTCGCTCTAAATTTTCTTTATTTTTTTGAGCCAGATTGAACATTTTGTCCGAGTGTCGGCAGCAGTGCTGCCGCGGCTTGCTTATTCGAAATGGTAGCAAGCATTTGCAGTTGAATGAAGCAAAAATTGAAGAGAAAAGGGGCGCAGACAATAATTGCCGCGCCCCATATATTTCTACTCAGGTGTTCTGCTTTGGAGTAATTAGTGGTGCCGCCGCTGGCTTCACACCTTCCTCAGCTTGCCTTCAAAGCCATGCTTCACATCGGAAATCCACTTAGAGATTTCGGCCTCACTCCAACGAGCTGCGAATGGCGATAGTTTATATTGTTGAGGAAATGTTCCTTCCGCGATCTTCCGGTAGATCATAGTTTTGCCGAGGCCAACCCGACGACTTACCTCTTTGATCGTAATGAGCCTGTCCGGTGTTTCGTCAAATGCTGGCATTGCTTTTACCCTTCGTGCGTTTGAGGAAACTCGGATCGCTCGCGAGAAAAGCGGTCAGCATTGCGGGAACGAGATCAGTAATCGGCTCTTCGCGGCCATAGGCTTCCGCATAATACTGCGCATAATCTAAAAGGGATCGTTGAAGCTCCGGCAGAATATGGATTGTCACCTTCACCGGCGTCCGATCGGGCAGACGTCCGAGCTTTATATCGGGCATTTCAGCTCCTTTCCTTCCATGGTGTGAGCACAAGATCACGGTGAACAAGCAGCCGGACCGGCGCGCCCGGCCGGATCGTGATCGTCGGCTGGATCCCTAGATTACGCGAGGTGATCTGGTCGCCTGCTCGCGACACATTCTGCTGCGTCGATTCGCGGATCGCCTGGACGAGATCGCTCTCACCCGAGAAAGTAAGGTTCGCCCCCACGCCGAGCATCGTGGAGATGGCGACCCCCTTGAGCAGCGACCAGGTATGAAAATCAACCTTATCAGCAAGACCGGCGTAGCCCGAGGGATCGGTGGCCGGAACATTGTCGAGCTGCAGCGAACGCCCGTCAGGAAAGATGATCCGCTGCCAGACGAGAAGCGCGCGGCTCTGCCCAAACGCGATGACGCTGTCATAGCTGCCGATGAGGCGAGCGCCCTGCGGCACCAGCAGGATGCTCCCTGTGGCGCTGTCATAGACCCGCTCGGTCACCTGCGCCGTTACTAGGCCCGGCAGATCGGACCGCAGTCCGGTGATGAGGCTTGCGGAGATCACGCTGCCAGCGGACAGAATGTTTGGCGACGATGGGGATTTGATCTGGTGTGGATTGATATCCCCACCTTTGTCGGTCTTCGCCATGAAGTCGGCCTTGCGCTGCTGCGCGTTGGGATCGCGGTCCGCATCGAGCGCGGGCGGCGTTCCATCGCCTATTGATAGGGCAGCCTGTACCGGCTCGCTATATACGGGTGACGAGGTGCTCGATCCTGTCTGAGCCATCAATCCAGATTCGCGAGCAGCCTTGCGCTCGGCCGCTCGACGATCCCGCTCGGTCATCGCCGCTTGGGCTTCTCGGGTCTCCTGAGCCTCCGGCATCGCGCCATCTTGCCCCTCTCGCGCCATGGCCCGCTGGTGCTCCAGTATCGGCCGCCCAAGATCGCCTGGCAGCGGCGGACCAAGCCTTGGCGCATCGCCATAAGTAGAGGGTAAACCGCTTATGGCATCAGCTGGCGCCTTGGCGGCGGCGGATAAATTCTCGGCCTGATCGCCGCGATGATGGGACGATGGCCACAAAGCCATATAGGCTATCCCTGCCAAACCGACGGATCCAAAGGCCGCAAAACCAATGATCGCCTTCCGATTGAATCGAATGGCGCGTGCCGGTTGCGCACGCAGTGCCAGCGTTTCCGGATCGGCCTTCTTCGGCGGCGCTTCTGGTTCCTGCGCCGACGGGGTTTCAGGCCCAGAGGTCATAAGCCCCGCCCTCCCCCTGTCCGGCTAATCCGCACAACTTGCTGGCGCTTGGTACCAAGCCGCAGTTCAGCGACATCGAAGATACGATCGACGATGTAGAAGCGGCCTTTGATGCGATAATTGACGAGTTGGGCCTCACCCTTGCTGTCGAGCAGGAAAATGGGGGGCGCCTCACCGACTGCTAGCGTCGCCGGAAACTCGACAAAGGTCTGCCGCCCGTCGTCAAAGGCGCGCAATGGTCGCCAAGCAGGGCGGTCACCGGTAAGCGCATAATTGAAATGCAGTTCCTCGACCGAGATGCCTGCCGCGATTGGCTGCGCCGCCGCGGTCTCAGCGGCGGCTCGTTTTACTGCCAGCAAAGCGTCCTGCGGATAGGTCCAAGACAACACGGCCATCGCCGTTTTCTCGGTGCTGCTGAGCGTCAGATGATAGGTTCGACGATCCGTCGCGATGACAAGATTGGTCGCCAATCCACTGGAAAAGGGCTTTACAACGATATGCGTCCGCTTCGCTGCCCCCGTACCGCTTGTCGTGTCGCCGATGATCCATCGGGCAGTGTCACCACTGGCGACCGACACGAGGTTCTCCCCTACCTGCAACGCAATGTCGGTCACCCGCTCTGGCGCAGTGATGACATGGTAGAGCGCGCCGTCAGCGTAGGGGAAAACCTGCATAGCGTTGACGAAGCCCTGCGCCACCGGCTCGACGGTGGCGCTGCGATTGGCGGTCGTGACTGCATTCGCCCGTTCCTGCGCCATTGCAGGCATGGAAACGCCGCCGGCAATGATCGACGGCACTGACGCAGCAGCCGTTGCCGAGAGTATAAGCTGCAATCTGGTCATCATTTCGGCTCCGCTGAGATATTGGAAAGGTTCTGACTATCTGCCGCTGGGCCCTCGATGGGCTCTGGCGCCTCACGGGCCTCGGACAGCGCCGGCGTCGCCTGCGGCTCCAGCTCCCGGCTCCAGTCAATCGCATCGACATAAATGCCGAGCGGATTACGCCGCAGCATGTCTGCCGAAGTCGGCGGCGTGGTGACTATGGTGAGGATTGCGGTCCATCGCGACGTGCCCGCGGCCGTGCCGCGCTCGAAGATGGTCTCGATCCATTTCACCTGGAACGACCGATCCGAAGCCCGCACCACACTGATGACCTGCACCATGACCGTGCGCTCGCCAATTCGTGCGAATGGCTTGGCCTGCCTGGCATAGTCGCCAAGGGTTCGTGCGCCGCGCTCTGTCGAGAAATCATAGGCTGATAGCCAGGCCCGGCGCATCAGCACGGGATCGAGCGAGGTCGAACGACGAACATTCTCGATAAATTTGCCAAGCTGCCAGGCAATCTGCGGATCGGTTGGCTGATAGTTGGCGTCGGCCTCCGAGACGGCTCGCGCTTCGCCCAGATTATCGACCTCGACGACATAGGGTGTGACCCGGCTCTGCAGCGACTGCCAGACCAAAGCTGCCGACAGAAGGGTTGTTAACCCCAGCGTTCCGAACGCCATTAACCGCCAGTTGTGCGCCTGGATGCGGGCCGAACCGATCCGCTCGTCCCAGATCTGCCCCGCCCGCTGGTAGGGTGTTTCCGGTTCGGGGGTATGTCCATATCGCTGGACAGCGCGTTTCAAGATCATAGTCAGTCTTCCTTTTCCTTGATGTCAGGGGTGGCGGAGGCACCGCCGCGATCGCCCTCTTTGAGGGTTTGCAAAGCGACATGACGGTGATGACGATTGTCCTGGGTCCGACGCAGCGATTGTGCCCAGGCAGGCGGACCAGCATCGGCGTCTCCGGATGACGATGCAGAAGGTTTTGCGCCATTCAGCGCAAACCAGGCTGCATCACGTCCACGCTCGGCAGCGGCCGATAGCCCGAGCGCATCGGACGTGCGCTGGCGCATGCTGTTGCCTGCCGCCTGCGCCATGCCGCTTACGCCCGCGCCAATGCTGGACGATCCGGCAGCGCTTTGGCCGAGTTGATAAGATGCTTGCGCCGCCGCGCCCATGGTCGTGCCGGCGCGGATCGCGCCCAGCGCTGCGCCGCCAACGGCCCGCGTCGCGCCAATCGCCGCACCCCCGCTCAAGGCGACGATGCCGGCAGCGCCGACGGACGTGCCGAGCACCGCGCCAGCACCCAGCTGGGGAGCGCCAGCAACGAGGCCGGACGCGATGCCAGGACCAAAGATGCCGAGCCCAAACAGCGACAGGGCTGCCAGCACCAGGCTCATGGCCTGGCTGATATCGGGCTCCTGTCCCTGAAGCGCACTCACAAATTCTGAGAAGAAGTTGGATCCGATGCCGACAATGACGGCAAGCACCATCACCTTGATGCCGGAGCTCACAACATTTCCGAGCACGCGTTCGGCAAGGAAGCTGGTCCGATTCCAGAGCGCAAAGGGGACAAGGATGAATCCGGCGAGGCTCGTCAGCTTGAACTCGATGATCGTGACGAACATCTGCACGGCGAGGACGAAGAAGGCGATGATGACGAGCGCCCAGGCGAAAAGCAGTATGGCGATGGTCAGAAAATTATCGAAGAAGCTGGTGAACCCCATCATCTCCGACGCCTGTTCGAGCAGTGGCCAGGCCGCCTCGAAGCCGATGCCGGCCAGACGGCCGGGCTTCAGCAGGTCAGCAGCCGAGAGCGCCCCGCCGCCCGCCGTCAGACCGGCGGCTGCAAAGGAGCGGAAAATAATATCGGCAAGCGTCGAGAAGCTGTTCAATATGAAAGCGAAAGCGCCGATGTAGAGGATCTTGCGGACGAAGCGGCCGATGACATCCTGCTCGCCGCCCATCGCCCAGAAGAGACCGGCAAGCGTGATATCGATGCCGATGAGCGTCGAGGTCAGATAGCCTACATCGGGACCCAGCAGCCCGAAGCCGCTGTCGATATATGCGATGAAAGTCGCCAAAAACCGATCGATGACGCTCAAATCGTTCACGAAAGAGACTTTCCAAGAGATTGAAAAAAGGGATGTCGCGGAGCCTTTGGAGGCGCACCTGAAGACGCGGAAAGGGAACACATCTTCGCGCCGCCTTCGACAAAGGCTCCGCGACGAGGCAGCGTCCGGCCGTGGGGGAGCGGCGGGACCGGCGCTGCCTCAGCTTATTCCGGGGTGTAGGCTTTGCCGGATCCGAGGAACTGTTTGGTAGCCGCGCGCGCATCGACTTCGGCCTGCACCCGGCGCGCCTGTTCGAACGCATCGGCGCGATATTGCGCGGCCATCATATTCTGGATCTGGAACTGCTGCTTGGTGCTGAGCGCCAGAAGCTGGTTGGTCGCCTGCTGTGCTTGCAGGCTGCCCTCGGCACCCTGGCTCTTTGCAACGATCTTTGAGAGCGCCTGCGCGTCATCGGTAACATTGCCAACGACCTTGGACTGGACACGCATGGTCTGCTGGAACGCCGCCATCGCAGTGTCGAGCCGGGATCGCGCACCAGCGACCCGCTGGTCTGAGCGTAGAATCTGGTCAAAATCCTTGGGAAACATCCCACGGAACTGATCGTCGAGGCTGTCGATCTTGAACCCGATCCCCTGCGCCTGCCCCATCAGCTGGTCGATCTGGCCCAAGGTCTGGGTCAGAGCCTTAAGCTCGGGGAAGTCGATCTTCGTCAGATTCTTTGCCATGTTGGTCAGCATGGAGGCTTCGTTCTGGAGCGACTGTATATGTTGGTTGATCTGCTGCAGCGTCCGAGCGGCTGTCAGGAGATTCTGGGCGTAGTTTGCGCCGTCGAACACCGGGATGGCCTGGGCCGGCGTAGTCGGCACCGTCAGGACAACGGTGAATACTCCAGCGGTGCCAAGGACCAGAGCGGCGGAAAGCAAATAATGGCGACGGAAGGATCGAGGGGTCATGTCAGATCTCCAAGGTCGAGAGTGAGGGGGCGGTCGAAACCGATAAGTGAGTCCAAACCGAGCGGTGGCTGATTATCCGGGCCGAGCAGCGGTGCCGCCCAGCCAAAGCCAGTCTGCCCAAGGAAATGCCCTGCGAAATTGTCAGGGCCATGCTCGGCGAGGATCGCATCAATCCGCGTTTGGGCCGCAGGATCGGATGCGCCGCAAAGCGCCAGTGCGATCGGGCCGAGACCAAGCTCAAACAGCCGGTTGCCGCGCGTGGACTGCAGATAATAGTGCCGCTTGGGCGTCGCGCGGGCGACCAGCTCGATCTGCCGGTCATTGAGACCGAACCGCTCATAGGCGGCGCGGGACTGCGGCTCGATCGCCCGGTCGTTGGGCAGCATTATCCGCTGCGGGCAGCTTTCTATGATCGCCGGGGCGATACTGCTGTCGGCGATATCGGCCAGGCTCTGGGTCGCGAACAGCACCGCGACATTCTTCTTGCGCAGGGTCTTGAGCCATTCGCGGATGCGGGCCGCGAACAGCGGATGGTCGAGGAAGAGCCAGGCCTCATCCAGGATCAGCAAGGTCGGACGGCCATCGAACCGCTCCTCCAGCCGATGGAAGATATAGGTAAGCACCGGCGCGACAGCGCCCGTCTGCCCCATAAGCGTCTCAGTCTCGAAACATTGGATGTCGCTGAACGCCAACCCTTGCTCGGATGCATCGAGCATTCCGCCATAGGGTCCATCCAGCGTGTAGGGGCCAAGCGCCGTGCGCAGCTTGTTCGACTGGAGCAGCATGGCTAGCCCGGTGAGCGTCCGCTCCTCGGCTGGCGCCGTCGCAAGACTGTTGAGCGCCGACCAGATCGCATCCTTGATTTCTGGGATGATCGTCACCTTCTCGGCAGCGAGCAGCGCCGCGATCCATTCGGCGGCCCAGCTGCGTTCGGTGATCCGGTCGATATTGCGCAGCGGCTGAAACGCCATTCCGCCATCCTGGCCGAGCGCATGATAGGCGCCGCCCATGGCGAGCACGGCGGCGCGGGCGGAATTGCCCTTGTCGAAGATGTAGATCTGGGCACCTTCATATCGGCGGAACTGCAGCGCGATCAGCGAGAGCAGCACGGATTTGCCGGCGCCGGTCGGTCCAACCATCAACATATGGCCTACGTCGCCGACATGGGTGGAAAGGCGGAACGGTGTCGATCCGCCCGTTTGCGCATAGAATAGGGGCGGCGCCTTCAAATGCGCATTCTCGTCTGGACCAGCCCAGACCGAGGAAAGCGGCATCAGATGCGCGAGGTTGAGGGTATGGACCAACGGCCGACGCACATTGGCATAGACTTGCCCGGGCAGCGAGGAAAGCCAGGCCTCAACGGCATTCACGCTCTCGCGGATACAGGTGAAGCCAAGACCATTGATGATCCGCTCGACCGCCCGGACCTTGTCGTCAACCGCAGCCCGGCTCTTGTCCATCACCGTGATGGTCGTCGTCAGATAGCCAAAGCCGACATGATCGGCGCCGAGCGCCTGGAGGGCGATATCGGCATCAATCACCTTATTGTCAGCGTCGCTGTCGAGGAGCTGCGCCGGCTGGCTATACATAACCTCGCGCAACAGTGCGGTAATCGACTTACGCTTATTGAACCATTGGCGGCGGATCTTCGTGAGCGCCTTGGTCGCCTCGCCTTTGTCGAGGGCGATGAAGCGCGTCACCCAGCGATAGCCAAAGTCCGATGAATTCAGCGCATCGAGGATGCCGGGCCGGCTGAGGTTGGGAAAGCCAAGGATGGTGAGCGTGCGGACATGGCTGTCGCCAAGCATGGGTTCAAGGCCACCGACAAGCGGCGCGTCGACCAGCAGCGCGTCGAGATAGATGGGTGTCTCTGGCGCTGCGACGGGATGATGGCGCGTCGAGATGCTACCATGGAGATAAGTCAGCGTCTCACTGTCATCGAGGCCGCGAACCAGCGGCATGAAACCGCCCAGCAGATCGAGGACACGATCGGTTTCGGCGGAAAACTGCGCCAGCGCGCCGCGCCAGTCCCTGCCCTTTTGCTCGTCCGGTCGATTGACCAGAGAACGGCCGACGGCATCACTGCTGTCAGCGGGCGGGAGCCAGAGGAGCGTACCATGAAAGATACTTTCAAAATGCCGCCCCTCCGCCTCGAACCCGGCGCGGCGCTCCTCGTCGACCAGCCGGGAAGCGGCGTCCGGAAAGACGCTGTCGGGATAGCCAAGAGCGGGTCGCCGTTCCGCCTCAAAGAAGACAGCCCACCCTGAACCCAGACGCTTCAAGACATTATTGGCCCGCGCACAGGCGGAGACGAGTTCCGCCTCGGTAGCGCTTTCAAGATCAGGTCCACGGAAGCGGAAGCTGCGCTGGAAGCTTCCATCCTTGTTGAGGATTATCCCCGGCGCGATCAGCGCCGCCCAAGGCAGATGGTCGGCAAGGCGGTCGGCCTTGGGCCGATATTCGGCGAGGTTCAGCATGAAAAATGCCCTTTCTGACGAAGGTGCCGCAGCAGAACCGGCCCAAAATCCGGGTCGCGCTTGGCGGCAAAGACAGCGATGCTGTGGCCGACCGCCCAGAGCGCCATGCCGGCGAGCCATTGCTGCAGGCCAAGCCCGATGGCGGCAGCGATGGTGCCGTTGACGATCGCGATCCCGCGCGGCGCGCCGCCCAATAATAGGGGCGAGCCGAGACTGGCATGGATCGGCACTTCAAAGCCCTCAATAGGGCTCATGCGACGAGCGCTCCCCCGCCGAAGCTGAAGAAGGAGAGGAAGAAGGAGGATGCGGCAAAGGCGATGGAGAGACCGAACACGATCTGGATGAGCTTGCGAAAACCGCCTGACGTCTCTCCGAACGCCAGAGCGAGGCCGGTCGAGATGATGATCAGAACGGCGACGATCTTGGCAACCGGACCCTGGACCGATTCCAGCACCTGCTGAAGCGGTTCTTCCCAGGGCATGCCCGACCCTGCGGCATACGCCATGCTCGCAGGCATCAGGACGAAACCAAGACCGGCGGCGATGCCGCGCCGGAGGAGCATGGGCAAACGGGAGTGATACGTCATGGTCATTCTCCTGCTGAGGCTGAGGGGATAAGAAGTTCGGTGAGGCGATAGTCGCCCTGGGGTTCGAGACCCTGGACCTGGGATATGCTGGCGATCCGGCGCTGCGTGCCGCGTCCGGCGATAAACACGACCATGTCGATCGCCTCGGCGATCAGCAGGCGGGGCACGGTCACGACCGCTTCCTGGATGAGACTTTCAAGCCTGTAGAGGACCGCGCGGGCATTATTGGCGTGGATCGTTGCGATCCCGCCGGGATGGCCGGTATTCCAGGCCTTCAGCATATCCAGCGCTTCAGGCCCGCGCACTTCGCCAACGATGATGCGATCGGGGCGCAGGCGCATGGTCGAGCGAACGAGATCGGTCATGGAAATCGAGCCGGCCCGGGTGCGCAGCGCGACCGTATCGGCGGCGGGACTTTGCAGCTCGCGCGTGTCTTCGATGAGGATGACGCGCTCGTTGGTCGCCGCCATTTCGGCGAGGAGCGCATTGGCGAGCGTGGTTTTGCCCGAACTCGTGCTGCCCGCGACGAGAATGTTGCACCGGCTGTCGACCGCCCAGCGCAACTGGTTCGCCGCGCCAGCGCTCATGATCCCGTCGCTCACATAATCGTCGAGCCGATAGAGGCGAAAGGCCGGTTTGCGGATAGAGAAGCACGGTCCTGTCGAGACCGGCGGGAGGACGCCTTCAAACCGCTCCCCTGCCCTGTCTTCGCTATGCGAGGGCAGTTCGGCCGAGATGATCGGCGCGTCGCCATGGACTTCCGCCCGCGCATAGGATGCGACCAAGCGGATGATCCGCTCCACATCCGTGCCATCGATTTTCACATCGGTGTCGACCCGGCCTTCGCCCAATATGTCGACCCGGAGCGCTCCGTCGGGATTGACCATGATCTCGATGACGCGCGGGTCTGCAAGCGCTGCTGAGATGGCCGGTCCCATGGCGGTGGCGAGCATCGCGCGCCTGCGATCGGCGGACAGATTATGGGATGCTCCGAGCCTCACAGCCCGTCTCCTTTCGGCTCACCGGGCGCGAGAGTTCTGACATTGGAGGCGATCTGCCGGCCGACCTGTGTGATGAAAGCCTCAAACCGGTCACGGCCAACAGCGCGCCCGGCAGCATCGGCCTCAGCCAAGGGCGCAGTGACGTTCAACTGGTAGCGGACAAAGACGGCGAGGCTTTCAAGAAGAATGTCGATATCCCGCCGCGTGGCCGAAATTTCTCGCGACATGCGATCGAGCCGGATTTTCAGAAGGTCATCAATTTCTTTCGATCCGCGACGGGCAAGCCATCCGCGCAAGGCGTCGTTGACAAGCCGGCTCTTGTTGCCGCGATGGCCGGCAGCCAGCGCCTCAAGCGCATCGCTGATCTCGCGGTCGATATAGAGGTTCTGGCGTACTTTCATGGCCGGCCTCAGAAACCCAGGGCGGGGTTTTCACCCCTGCCCTCGTCCACTGCGAATGCGCGCGCCGCTGGCGTCAGTTGCTGCGCCTGATCCATGGCGCGCTTGTCAGCGACGACATTGTCATCATCGCCTGCCCCCTGGTCGGGCTGGATCGCAGCCTCCTCCGGCTTGCGAACATCCTGGTCGTGAAGTCCTGGATGGCGCTGCTGCTCAAGGCCGCCATCATGTTCAGCCACGGAGACATCGTCCGGCATCTGCAGGCGCACATCGCGGCCACGGGTCTCAAAGCCCCAATCATCGTCTCGCGCCCTGGGACGATCGCGGTAGCGGACCGCTCCCAATATCGGCGCTGGGCAGACGCGCTTTGAGAAATTGGCGTCGGTATAATAGCGTAATTTCCGCGCCTTGACCGGCGGCGCTCCCGAAACCAGCACCAGTTCCTCATCCGGCGCAAGCTGCATGACTTCGCCGGGCGTCAGGAGCTGGCGGGCCGTTTCCTGCCGGCTGACCATGACATGGCTCAGCCATGGCGCCAGCCGATGGCCTGCATAATTGCGCATAGCCCGCTGTTCGGTGGCGGTTCCCAGAGCGTCGGAAATCCGCTTGGCCGTGCGTTCGTCATTGGTCGCGAACGCAACACGCACATGACAATTATCAAGGATGGCGTTGTGCTCGCCATAGGCCTTTTCGATCTGATTGAGGCTCTGCGCGATCAGGAAGGCGCGGATGCCGTATCCCGCCATGAAGGCCAGGCTGGTCTCGAAGAAGTCGAGGCGGCCCAGCGCCGGAAATTCATCGAGCATCATCAAGAGCTGATGGCGGCGGGTAGCGCCGCCCGGTTGATCAAGCCGCTCGGTAAGGCGGCGGCCAATCTGATTGAGGACCAGACGGATCAGCGGCTTGGTGCGACTGATGTCCGACGGGGGAATGACGAGATAGAGGGAGAGCGGCCGCTCAGCATCGATTAGGTCGGCAATCCGCCAATCACAGCGCGAGGTAACCTTCGCTACGGTGGGATCGCGGTAAAGGCCAAGGAACGACATGGCGGTCGATAGGACGCCCGAACGCTCATTCTCGGACTTGTTGAGCAATTCGCGAGCGGCCGAGGCGACCACGGGGTGCGCCTTGGGCGCTTCATCGTCGCCCAGATGGTTGGTCGACATCATGTGCCGCAATGTCGCGACGAAGCTGCGCTGGGGATCGGAAAGGAAGGTCGCGACACGGGCGAGCGTCTTTTCCTGCTCGGCATAGAGTATGTGGAGGATTGCGCCGACCAACAGGGCGTGGCTGGTCTTTTCCCAGTGGTTACGCCGTTCGAGCGCCCCTTCCGGATCGACCAATATGTCGGCGATATTCTGCGCGTCGCGAACCTCATCAACGCCGCGCCGCACTTCGAGCAGCGGATTGTAATGCGCGGAATTGGCGTCGGTCGGATTGAAAAGGAGGCAATGAGAAAAGTGCGACCGCCAGCCAGCAGTCAGCGTCCAGTTCTCGCCCTTGATGTCATGCACCACGGCTGAGCCAGTCCAGGACAATAGCGTCGGGACAACAAGGCCGACACCTTTACCCGAACGGGTCGGCGCGAAAGCCATGATATGCTCCGGACCATCATGACGCAAATAGCGCCCGCCATGGTTCCCAAGCATGACGCCGGCTTCGCGATGTAGGCCCGCGCGTGTAACGTCCCGGCGCGTCGCCCATCGGGCCGAACCATAAGTGGTGACATTGCTCGATTGGCGCGCACGCCATAGCGACCCGAAAATCGCCGCCGCGCAGCCTAGAAAGCCGCTGGCGCCGGCGAGCATCCCGGCCTTGTCAAAAACGACCGGGGCATAAGCCTCAAAGCTGTACCACCACCAGAATAGCGCCCAGGGATGATAAACCGGCGTCGAGCCAAGCCAGAACCATGGGGCGCCCAGTTCAGGCTGATAGGCAAGCATCGCGGCCGTCCACTGCGTTGCCGCCCACACGCCCGCGATCACAAGCGCGAAGACGACAAGGATTTGTCCGATGAGAAGTTTGGTGGGTGTCACGATGCTGCTCCCGCCCGCCGAACGAGATCGGTCCGGGCAGGATCAGAATCAGCGAATTCGCGCTAAATCAGAATGGTGGTGATGGGCGGTGTTGGGCGGTCTTTGGGTGGCTTTGGAGGCGGAAATGCGAGATTAGAGGCACGAGCCCCCCGCGAACCAGCGGTTTACATGCCTGCTGCGGCCTTAAGCGCGTCGATTCGTTCACAGGAAACTTCATCGACAATCTCGCGTAGCGAGCGAACTGATTGCGTCAGCGCAGCCAGATCATCGGTGCCCACTTCGAAATTGGATGAATAGCGGGCTTCAACATAAGCGCGCTTGAGAAGTTCGAAGCGGCGCCTATCAGTTCGAGCCGCCCGTGGCCAAGCAGTAACCAGCCTCGGTTCGCTGTCTTCAGCGAGCGATCGCAAAAATTTTATGTTGTGGGAGCGCGGGAAATATAAGGTACGAACAAGAAGCCAGCAAATATAAGCGCGCTCGGTTGCTTGGTGTAAGGAGAAAGCCGCTTCTTTCCGCCAACCTAGGTCATCATTGCCCTTTGATAGCTGCTCGATCGCGGTTTCAATGGCTCTATCGGTACTTGGCAGCCAATCTCGGAAATAACGACTAGCCATTTCAAATGCGTCCGCCGCCGTTAGCGGCTTCGGCACAGCAAACGAGCTGCCCGGCGCATCATAAAGCACGATCCCATCTCGGACGATATCGACCCAGAAATACTCCCCCCTGCTCAGAGCTTGATTCACCTCATCTAGCGTGTGGACGATGATATTGACGGGCCGCGCAACCTCATTATCCCGTAGGATGAGATCCTCCGCCACATACCAATAGTCTGCAATATCGGTCAGGTCGGAATGGCTCACGATAATCAAGAGATCGAAATCGGATTGATAGCCATTTTCGGGTTCGTCGACCCAATCGGTGCGAGCATAGCTGCCGAAAAGCACCACTTTGAGGATGCGGCCATTTTTCTTCCATGGCTGCGTTGCCCGCGATGTTGCTGCCGCGAATTGATCCATCAGGGTTCGGGTTATGCGCCGCAACTCCGTTTGTTGGATCAGCGGCAAATGATCGATATCGGCCTTCATAGCTCGGATTCTTGCGCTTCCTGGCTTCAAGGGCAAGCCTGATCTCGCGTTTGTCGGACCAGATGCGGGTTGAGGGTATGATCGCCCGGCGCGTGGACCTCGAAAGCGGCCCTCATGTTCTGGTCGACCGCTCGCGGGACTTTACCCTGGTACCGTGGCGCGATGACCTTGAGCGCCACATCGGCAAAACTGCGTCGGGCCACATGCGCGCAGACGGAATTCGCTGGCAGCTCCGGCGAGCGAGATCAGGACCGGTAGTCTCCTAAGGTCGGTCGCCATCGGAACGAGTTTGTCGGCAACGCACTTCAGCTAATGTGAAGATCGCGACGTACAATGTGAACGGCGTCAACGGGCGTTTGGCAGTGCTGCTACGTTGGTTGGAGCTGGCGGAGCCGGATGTGGTCTGCTTGCAGGAATTAAAGACGCCCGACGCGAGCTTTCCCGAGACGGCAATCCGGGACCTCGGCTATGACGCTATCTGGCACGGACAGAAGAGCTGGAACGGTGTTGCGATCCTCAGCCGAGTCGGCGAAATTCACGAGACCCGACGTGGCCTTCCCGGTGATCCGGGCGACACCCATAGCCGCTATATCGAGGCGGCGGTGAATGGGGTTCTGATCGCCGGGCTTTACCTCCCCAATGGCAATCCGCGGCCTGGCCCCAAGTTTGACTATAAGATGCGGTGGTTCGAACGTCTCCATGACCATCTCGCAGGGCTCGTCGCGCTCGATGCGCCGGTGGTCGTCGCTGGCGACTTCAACGTCATGCCGACCGACCTCGACGTCTATGTTCCTGAGCGATGGCGGGTCGACGCATTGTTCGCGCCGGAGGTGAAGGCTGCCTATATGTCCCTTCTCGATCAAGGCTGGCTTGACGCCGTGAGACATCTCCACCCCGATGAGCGCATTTATACCTTCTGGAAATATTGGCGGAACTCTTTCGAGCGCGACGCCGGCCTGCGCATCGACCATGTATTGCTCAACCCGGTCGCGGCGAAGCGTCTCGCAGCGGCGGAGGTCGATCGCCGCCCGCGCGGCTGGGAAAAAACCAGCGATCACGCGCCGGTCTGGATCAAGCTGGCAGACAAGCCGAAGCGGCGGAAGCGCTAGCGCTGTTTCTTCGACAGGCCAGCGTACCAATCTGCATAGGGACCAGTGCGGGCAAGATGGCGGTTGAGATCTTAGCACGACTGACGTCCTCATGCGCCTCGGCCTCGGCTTCAGCGTCGCCCTTCCGCTTGTCTACACCGGCGGCGCGGCGGGCCGCCATCAGTTCCTTCACGACGCGTTCGCACTCATCCGGAGGAAGGGCCGGATTACTGGTCCGCCAGAGCCGTCCACGCACTACAAAGTAGCGGCCATCGGGAGTCGTCGGATATTTCCGATCGCTCACGCCCTGCGGCCTTTTTCGGACAGGCTGCGAAAGGTGATCGACCAGCGCGGTTGGTCCATCGGCGCGATGCTGTGCTCCCAGTCATGCCGCACTTCGCTAGAGAGGCGATAGACCGACCGGGGCGCAAGACCGGCGCTGGCGCGCTCAAATCCGCGCTCGCATCGCCGCCTCAGGCGCAGGGTCGCGTCGTTGCCCAGCGAAATGCCGACCACATGCTCGAAGACCAACCGATCCTTGTGCCAGCCAATCCCCGCGCCAGGATCGTATCGGATCAGTAGAGCCTGGACGAGATCATCGGGCGCAAAACCGGCGAACATGGCAGCCCGCGCCTTCACCTCGGCAAGCCAGTCGGGTATCGGTTCGGTCGGGGCGAAAATGCCGCGCTCGAAGTCATAGCTCCAGCCATAAGAGTAGGTGAGCCGCTTGCCTGTCCATTGCTGGAAGCGGAACGGGCTGAGGCTGGTGTCGTCGATGCGCGCGATCAACGCAGCCTCTTCCTCCGCCGTGATGATATCGGTGCGCATCGCCAAGCCTGGCACAACCGGCCTATCGAACAGATCGAGCATGGTGTTCATTTCGGCCTCCCCCGGCCACCCTCTCGGCCGCCAGCCGCGCGCAGCATGTTTCCGAGTAAGCGTCCTCCGATCGTGCACGACGCGACCACGCGATCATAGCTGCGGCGTCCGGCGCGGCAGACCAGCGTCCGCCCCATGGCGAGCCGTTCGAGGCGGCGCTTGGCTTCAATGCCTCCGGCTTCGTGCAGCTCCGGCGCGTAGAAGTCAGCGAGCCTGATCTCGATCCAGCGGTCAGGCCGACCGGCAGGGCCGACGCACAGGCCATTGGACTTGTAACGGTTTTGTGCCGGTCACCTATCTCATTATGCCACCTTGGCTTCGAACGCGAGCGGGCTGATGCCGCCTAGATATGAATGGCGGCGACGGGTGTTGTAGAAGCCATTGATGTACTGAAAGATGGCGGCTTCTGCCTGACGCCGCGTCGGCCAGCTCTGCCGCCAGATGAGTTCCGCCTTCAGGGATTTGAAGAAGGTCTCGACGGACGCATTGTCGTAGCAATTTCCCTTGCCGCTCATTGATGGACGCAGGCCATAGGCCTGCAGCTTTTTCTGATAGTCGTAGGAGCAATATTGGCTACCGCGATCCGAATGGAAAAGGCAGCCCTCGGGAGGCTGGCGCAGGCGCACCGCCATATCCAGCGCCCTGATCGCCAGGTCTTTCTTCATCCTGTCGCTGACTGCCCAGCCTACGACGCGACGGCTATGCAGATCGAGAATGACGGCAAGGTAGAGCCAGCCTTCGGACGTCCAGATATAGGTGATGTCGCCGGCCCATTTACGGTTGGGCGCATCTGCGGCAAAATCGCCGTCCAGCCAGTTCGCTGCGACACCCAGGCGATGGTGGCTGTCAGTCGTAACCTTGTGCTTGCGCGTGCGGACTGGCTTGATCCCGTTGATCTTCATCAGCCGCCCGACCCGGCGCTCGCCAACATCGAGCCCTACCTCCTTCAACTCCATCGTCATGCGAGGACGGCCGTAGCTGCCAAGGCTCAGCCTGTACTGTTCCCGGATATGGGCCAGCACTTTCATATCTGTCCGCTCCCGCCTGCTGATCGGGCGCGAGCGCCAGGAACGATAGCCGCGTTCACTGACATCCATGACACGGCAGAGCAGTTCAACGGGCCACCGGTGCCGCCAGCTATGCACAAATGCGAACTTCACGGCCTTTGGCTCGCGAAGAACTGCGTGGCCTTTTTTAGCACTTCCCTCTCCTCCCGCAGCACACGGTTCTCAAGGCGAAGGCGTTCATTCTCACGCGCCAGATCTGCCTGCGGCGCTGAAACCAGATCACTGGGCCGATACTGCGATACCCACTTGCCCAGCGTCGACTTCCCTATCCCCAAATCCGATGCAACCCGATCGCGCGGCAACCCGCTGGTCAGCGCGATCCGTACCGCCTCTTGCTTGAACTCTTCTGTATGCTTGATCATCTCGTCGGTCTCCTGTTGCGAGCTCTAATCGCTCAGGTGACCGGCGCAAAACCGTTACAAGTCCACGTCCTTGCGGTGGGACCGGATAGCATGGCACGGCGGCAAGGACCGCGGCCGCGGTCGGGTCGTCAGCCAGCACGGTCATTGGTTCGCTCCTCTCGCAATGAGTTTCCCCAGAGTCATCGGGTCGGTCCGGATCATTCGCCGGGAAGCCTGACGTGTCCGACCGGGATCGAACGGCCTGAGACGCCTGACAGGAAAGCGCTTCGCCTTGCGCGCGGCGAGGTCATCCCAGAGCCGAACCAGACCGCCTTTGCCGGTGATGGTCAGTTCCTGTCCGGGATTTGGGTGAGTGGACCAGCTATCGAACACCGCGCGCTCGAATTCCGGGATGGAGGCTGTCGTCAGCGCTTTTGGCCTTGGAATGTTGCCCCAGCAAAGTTGCCCATCGAGGTAAACATTGAGCACCGGCGAGTGCAGCACTGGAGTATCGATCCCGGGCCGCTCGTTTGCCGACAAGGCATAAACACCGAACCCTGATCGGGTCGCGATGAACAGATGCGGCGGATAAGGGACCGGCATGGTAGTTCGCGCTGCGAGCACCTGCAGGCCGGCGGGTGGAGTCGTAAGCGCGAAATATGCTGGGCGAACCTGGGCCGGGATCCACCATGCGAGCATGTCGGGATGCGCGACCAGCACATTGTCAGGCAGGAATTCGGGAAGAACGGTCCGCCCCAGGGCCTCGGTCCATTGACGTAGATGCGCGCGCGACAGCGATGTGCCCGCGCCGATAGTCGGTCGTCCCTCGTCGTCATGCTCGATCGCATGGATGCTGGCAAATGCCGCGGCACCCTCGCGAGTGGTGGCGTAGGGACTGGCGTTGCGGATCGGCTGGCTGCGGTAGAGGAGAATGGCGTTGGTCAGCGCCAGACCGCCGGCGGTGGCTTCGAACTGGGTGCTGTGGTCAGACATATAAAGGAACCTCAGAGGTTGGCTGGGTCGAGCTGGATCAGGTCCTGGGCGGCAAGCAGGAAGCGCGCGCCGACACGCAAGGACGCCAACCAGTCATCGACTGGGACCGAATCCGGCAGAGGGCAGAAGCCGGCGATGTCCATGAAGCCGTATTCCATCCCGTGGCGCCCGACGTCATCGACCTCGCGCGCGAATTGCTCGACCGGAACGAGGGTCAGCGGGGGCAATGTCGAGCATTCCTCGATGCCGGGGAGATACTCGTAGGCAATCTGGAGATCGAAGCGCCAGGCGTTGCGCTCCGGCCGAAGCTTCCCAAGGGCCGCATGCGCCTTGCGAAGTTCCTCCAGTTTCCGGCGCAAACCGTTCGGAAGTTCCGCCGATGCCCCCGCGTTTTTCGCGATCATCCATTCGGGCCGACGAGACTCCATATTGGATGGCAGAGTGAGTTCGTCGAGATACTCAGGATCCACGCCCTGATATTCGGTGATCCACTGCCGCGCGGTTTCATCGTCGGTCGCGCCGTCCCAATAATACATGGAGATTTCATCGAAGAGATCATCGTAGCCGAAGATCGGAAGGGCGCGCGCCAGCATATCGTCCAGGGCTTTGTAGGCCGCGGCGCGCCAGGGAATGGGTGCATCGCTGTCTTCGATCCACCCGAGCTCCAGTTGCCCCATGCTGTCGCAGATCACCGCGATCGCCGGCGGATAGTCTTCCTCGCCGTGAAGAACCACGACCCTGAAGTCAGCGAATTCGACGGAGCCGAGAATGTCGAGCACCGCCTTGTCGAACACCCGTTCGATGCGCTGGCGCGCCTCGGCGCGGGTATAGCGTTTGGCCGTCGTTTCCCGAGACGCAGCCCAACGGCCTATCAGCTTATGATGAGGCGCCAGCGGAGCATCGAAGTGGGCGGGAATGTCGCCGGACAGCGCGACGACGCGTCCCGCGAGGTCAGCCGAGGGGTGGAAGGCGCAGGCCCGGCGGCGGCGGGAGCGGCCTGGGAGCGTTGCTCCTGCTGTCCCCGGAGGCGAGGAGGATGCGCGCGTGGAGCGCCTGAGTCTGCTCGCTGCAGATTGGTTGGGTGAAGTCGGATGTGACGCCATTGCCGGGTTCAATCCATTCGATGAGCGTTTTGCGAACGGCGGACGGGATCGCGGCGCTGCTGCTGCTGCGCGCCACGGTCAGCCCTTCGTGCCGACGGCGCGCCGGTATTCGGTGACGTGGGCGCCGCCCGACACGCCGGCATCGACCATCTCGGCGTTGAGAACCGCAGGGTAGAGGGTCGCGTGGTAGGCGCGCAGACTGTCGGGATCGTTGGCGAGATGCGGCGGAACCGGAAGGTCGATGCCGTCATAACGGTACGCGCGGGTGAGATGATTGATCTGCATGAGGGAAAACTCCCGGCTTGGGTCGTGGCGAGATTTGGGCGGAGTTCGGTCAGAACAGGGTGGCGGGTTGGTCCGGTTTGGCATCGACCGGCGGAGTGACCGAGTGCTGGAGCTTCGGGGGACTGGCGGGCGGCGTCGACTTTGCCGTCGCGGCCTTCGTCGCAGCCTTGGCCTTCGCAGCTTCCGCAGCGGCGACCCTTGCGTCCTCGGCCGCCTGGCGCTGATCGGCGATCTGGTCGGCGAGGGTCTTGCGCGTGGCGATGAGCTGGCCGAGCGCGCCGTCCGCGCCGCGGCCAAGTTCCGCATCGATCTCCGCGGCAGTTGCCGTGATCGATATCGGGCGGGTCTCGCCGGATTCGAGACTGTGTTTCGCGCCCACCGCCTTGCGGGGGATCACGGTCAGCGTGACGGTATCGTCAGGGCTGGCGACAAGATCGAAACCGAGCGAATAGTTGGCGAGAAGCGGGAGCAGGTTGGAAATCAACATGGGCGTGAATCCTTGTCTGGAAGGGCGAGGATGCCGGTCAGGCGGCGATTTGCGGGATGGGAGCTTCGATCGGCTGGGCAGCGCGATCCGGGGGCGGTCCATAGGCGCCATCGAGCGTCATCGCGCTCGGTAGGCGTCCCGCCCAATCGAACCCGATGCGATTGAGCATGCCGGTAACAAGCTCGGTCTTTTTCGATGCGAGCAGCTTGGCGAACCGTTTCTCGCCGACATGCGCGATCAGGCCGCATTCCTGGGCGATGAACTTGAGCTCTTCCTTGGTGTAGCGTTCGAGAAAGGCCTGATCGACTTGCCACGTCTCGCGCAGGTCGACCTCGAACACTCTCGCAAGGTCCGCGACATGATCGAAGCTGAGCACATCCTTGGCGTAAGCGCCGCCAATGACGGCCAGCACGTTGGCGGCTCGTGCATCGGCAAGCGCCCGGATTTCCGCTATCTTGCCCTTGAAGTCGAGGTCCGGGAACGAGGCGCCGACGAGGATGCCGGCACGGGACGTCAGCGTGCCGGGCTTGATCTGCGAAAGCGTGCCCGACATCGCCGCGACAAGGATCGTGGTCCGCGCGTGGACAGCATTGCCGGCGAGCGCACGGGCAAGCGCGGTTCGCCATGTCGCCTCGCGAAGCTCGACGGTTCGGGCCGCGATCGACCTGGCCGTGACAGTCGGTTTATGCGCCGACGACGCGGCCCGCACGATGTCGGCTGTGCGCGCCGGAGGAAGCTCGCGGCTTTCGACAGGAATGGATGATAGCGCGCCGTTTTCTGGTTGCGGCTGGATATCCATCGACTGTGCGGGTTTGTCCGTGACATCGTCCTGTTCCTCACCATCTGCATCATCGACGACAGTGGGCATCGCGTTCCTTGCCGCTTTCGCGGCGCGTTCCTCCTCCTCGAAACGGATCACTTCGGCGGCTTCGGTCTTGAGCTTGAAGCAACCCGGATTGGTGCAATGGCCATCGTCGACATGGGTTTCGAAAAGGACCTGCTGCGCGGCCGAGTTGAACGGACAGGTGGCACATTCGGTCTTATCGAAGCACGCGCTGGCGAGACTATGCGTGATGCGCATGAGTTCCTTGCGCGTATCGTTCACGTCGAGGTTCAGACGCAGGATCGTTTCGAGCGCCGTGTCCTGCTTGTCCTTGGGGATGACGGCGAGCAGTTCGGCGTGCCCGACCTTGATCCGGCGCTCATCAAGCGCGGTTTTGGCGGCCTCGGTGAGTTCAGCGAGCGCCAGGCGGCGATCGAGCTTGGTGCGGGACCAGGCCAATCGCCATGCGGCCTCGGCGCGGTCGCCCTTGCACGCCGCGAGAACACGGACGGCAGCATCGGCCTGCTCCGTCTCCGAGGTATCGTCGCGCACCTCATTTTCATCGATCGCGGCTTCAAGCGCCTCCTGGTCTGTCATCTCGTGGATGATGACCGGCACTTCTCCATCGGGCCCGAACACCTCGAGGGCAGCCCTATACCTACGGCCGCCGCAAATAATGACATATTTGCCCTCGGCATCCTGAGCCGGTCGCAGCAGCATGGGTTGCAGCATTCGTCCGCGCAGACGGAACGATTCTACGAGTTCCTCGTGCTTTTTCCGATCGAAATAGCGTCGGGGATTATATCCCGGCTCGATCCTGGAGAGCGGCAGCGTGGAGGGATAGCTCGGTTGTGGCGAGGTCAAGGCTCGTCTCCTGTGTGGATTGTAGCAGGTTCGCGTTCAGGACTGGCTGGGTGCCCATGCCGCTGCGCGTGTCCGAATGCGCGGGACGCGGCCGATCATCAGCCTGCATTCCGCAACCATCTCCCTCCCCCCCTCCCTTCGCCCGGTACAGATCGTTCCAGTCATTGAAGCCCGGCGGTGGTGGCAGCGCCTCGATCGATCGGCCGTCTCGCGCATGGGCATGTTTTGCCCGCGCCGCGCCGCGCCGTCCGGAAAGGTCGTTGTCATGGAGGAGGAAGAGGCGCTCCACCCGCTCCGGAACAGTGACCAAGGGGAAGCGGTCGGCGCCAAGCGCGGCCCAGACGGGGATGCCCAGCAGCAAATGGGCGGACCAGGCGGTCTCCCAGCCTTCAGCCAGCCCCAGCACATCGGTGGCGGCTCCGAAGCGGACCGTGCCGCCATAGGGGCGGCCGAGCATCAATTTGGGCGGATCGAGATCAGTCGCCGGTAATCCGGTGCGGGGATCAAGGAACAGGCGTTCGAGCGCTATAACGCCGGTGTCGGCTTCGATGGCGGCCAGTAGCGCGGGACGAAAACGGACGTCGACGCCGCGGCCAAGCGGCACATGATCATGGTAGCGCAAAACCGGATGCGTTCCGTTGAAGCCGCGCGTCGCCATATAGACGCTCACCGCGATGTCGGTGACAGGGCGCGCCTCCTCCCAGAGCGAACGAATTCGGCCGGCCAACCGTCGCTCACTGCCATCTGCGCGTGTGAATTCCGTTTCAGCATCGGCTGTCGGGATAGGCCGCCTGTCGCTGCGCAGCGCGCGGATGACATCAATCGTGGAACAGCCGGCAAAGCATTTGAACAATATGCTATGCTCGCCGACCCGGACCGACAGGCTCGGACGATGGTCGTCATGGGCAGGACAACGGCACATCGCGCCCGATGGCTTCCATGCTCCACCAAGTGATTTGACAATATTGGCGGCAGCGGCATGCAGGCGCGGATCGGCGCTCGTGCGCGACAGGGCCATGGGAGAAACTCCAGCATAGGAAAACTCCCTCGCCCCACCCCTCCTTCTCTTCAGGCCGCGGCCGATACTTGCTGACAGCGTGATCTCAGCTCGGATCAACGGGCAGCGCGTCCCGGTTTTACCGGCGCAGCGCTTCGCGCTACGCCGACCTATTTACCGACCAATGATACCGACGCTGAACTTCTACCGCCGGAAGCGCCGGACGCCGTCTATCGCAATGCAGAACGGGACTGCCTGCCGGGCCCCGTCTGGAGCGTCGCCGCATTTGCGGGCACAGTCGTGACAGGTTTGCGCATATCCGGACAGCAAGGTCTGGAAACACGCATCCATCTTATCCTGCCCGGCAGCGGTCAGCCGGACATATATCCGGCGTTTATCGAAGGGATCAGGGAAGCGCTCGACTATGCCTTGCGCCTCCATCTCGGCAAGGCATCGCCGGCCGGTCATCTCAGATGCTTTTGACGCGAGGCAGAAGCTGGTGAGTGAAGTCTTCAATCCCTGGCTGTCGCGCCAATAGAGATCGAGCAGCATTTCGCATCCTGGGTCGGCGCATAGAGAGCCGAACATGGTGGCCGACGCCGCTCTTGCGCTGATGATCGACCTGCATAGTGGCGCGAAGACAGCCGGACGGCCTGTCTCCTCCAGCATGGGTTCAATTCGGGCTTCGTGTCGCATGGGCATTCGCTCTCCATCCCATTCGGGGGCATCGGGCAAACCGCGCCGATGCCCTATGTCTGCTTGCCCCCCGCTAACCGAACAAAACGCTCCAACAGGCTATCATCATGGAATTTCACCATTCGGCAATGTGACTTTTGGAGGGGAATTTCATCGCGGAAATGGTTAACATCAAAGGACATTCCCACGCCCCTGCCATCACTGCGCGAGAAAACCTGTGTGGCACCGCGAAGTCATGACAAAATATCTGGCAGCAATGCCGTCTGTTTCATGGTGGGATGGCCCATCTTCCGCAGCTGGTTTTTCTGACGGAGCCTCGTAGCTGAACCTTGTTCACCTGCGGCGACCATGCGACTATACTGATATGCCCAAAGCAAATGAGCCGGAATGATCCATGTCTGACGAGGAGATGAAGCTCACACCGGAAATGCGCCAGACGATGGCGGAGCCCGATCCCACGGTTCTTGCCATAGAAAAGCTCATCCATGCCGCCAAAGGGGACGATAAAAAGATCGAAAAAATCGTGCGCGGATATTTGCGCAATGCGATTTTCGTTTTCCAAGGCCACATGGTGAGACGCGCGTTGCGTGATCTCGATCTCAAACAAGATGAACTGAGCGATGAACTGCTGGCACAGATCGCCGCCGATACAGGCGGATATATGGGCAAGTTTCGAGATTGGCTTCTCATCGAACTGAACCGCGCCAACGTGAAGCCAAAGTCGACAAATTAGCGTGCGCTCTGAGCCCGAAAGGCAAGAAGCGTACGGAACCCATCCGGCAGCATTTCCGTAGGATATTTAGGGTAACGGAGGGCAAATTGGCGCACCGCAAATCAAGAACTTGCTTCCCCTGCTTACCCCGAAGGTTCGGTTTTACACCAACAAGGAAGCAGCTAGAATCGATAGCTCGCAGAAACCCCGTAGGTGGCAGGCATCGCTGTATATCGCACGATCACATCCTGGGTGACGAACTGGTTGGTCCAGTAATAGGTGTCCGTCACGTTCCGTCCCCAGACTGATAACGTCCACTTATCATCCGGACCGGAAATCCCGGCGCGCAGATCGAGTGTCGCGAAAGCCTTGATGCGCGAGCTTGCCGGAGCGCCAAGCGTCGAATTGGTCTTGCTGTTGTAGAGGACATTGGCACCGACGAACGCGTTGAGGTCGCTGCTCAGAGCCCAACGATATTCCGCATCGCCGACCAACTGCCATTTGGGAGAGAAGGGCAGCTCCGATCCGCGATAGTCACCCAGGACCCGGTCATTGTTGATCCCGACAAAATCCAGAACCTTCGAGTCGATCCAGGTACCCGCCGCCCGCAGCGTGAGCCCGGACAATGGACGAGCAGTGATATCGATCTCCGCCCCGTTGATCCGGGATTTGGGAACATTCACCAGTTTTTCGAGCTGGTTGAAGATCGGATCAATCACAAGACCACGAATCTGCTTGTCGTCATAGGTATAGTGGAAAAGAGCTGCGTTGATCTGCAGTTTCCTATCCAGAGCGGTCGCTTTGATCCCGACCTCATAGGCGGTGACCGATTCCTGCTTAACCGGCGCGAACTGTTGCGTTGTCGAAGCCGGAACAGTCGGGAAATTTCCTGACTTATAACCGCGCGACACCAGCCCATAGAGCAGCACATCGCGTGTCGGCTTGTAGTTGACGCCCACTCGCCACGAGACGTTGTCCTCGTGGAGCGTGCTCTCAAAGGGAGTCCTGATCAACAGGAACGTTGTTTCATCCATATTGACGCAGGTGTTTGCGTCGGGTGCCGGTTGAGCAACACCGCTGATCGCCTGAGAGAGCTGCCAAAACACAAATTGCTGGCCGGGACCACCGCGCATACAAGCGGTATAGTCATTTTTGGTATCGGTATAGCGCGCACCCGCGAGGACGGTCAGCTGGTCCGTGAGCTTATATTCGACGTTTCCGAAAGCGGCCAGATCGCGGATATTCTCCGTAATCGTGGTATCTCCGTTGTCGACGCCAAAGCCAGGCAAGATGGCCGTATTGGTCGAATCATTCACCAGAAAATTGTCGGAACTACGAATCTTGTTTTTCGCGTAATTGCCGCCCAGCGTCCAGTTCAGCCTGTCGCTTTCTCCGGAAAGCCGCAACTCCTGAGTGAAGGTTTTGACATTGCCACGCGATTCGACGCCTGCGTTTTGCAGGGTCGTGCCATCGCGGTCCAGTTCGTAGTCCTGGCGGAAGCGGGTGTAAGAGGTTAGCGACGTCAATGTGATGCCGCTGCCCAGCTCCAGATCGCCCCGAAGGGAAAGCTGCCACAGGCTGTCATCGCGCTTCAGGTTCCTGCCCATATCCCAATCGGCGGCACGTGCGTTGCCCGGTGCGAGAGAAAGGGCCCGGAATGCGGCGACACGCCGGAGAGTTTCCACCGGATCATATTGACCGGGCGCGGAAGCGTCCTGCTGGAGCTTGAGTCCGACAAGCTGCGCCGCCTGGGTATCGGACTTGTTGCGCCAACCGTTAGCGCTGAACAGGAAGGACAGCGTATCGGTCGGCTTCCAATCCAGAAGCAGGCGACCGCGCAGGATGTCCTGCTTACCGAGCTTGTCATCGCGGGTGTAGCTATACTGCCAGCTACCCGATTGCGTTGTACTGCCGGCCAGCCTGAAGCCCAGGGTGTCGGTGATCGGCCCGCTGACGAACGCCTCACCGTCAAACGTGTCGAAGCGGCCATAGGAGGCTTTCACGCCAGCCTGGAAGTCTGACGTCGGTTTGGCGGCGATATAGTTGATCGCACCACCCGTCGAATTCTGGCCGAAGAGAATGCCCTGGGGCCCCTTCAGCACCTCGACACGCTCCAGATCGAGCGTGGCGCCCTGCGTGTAGGCGCTGTAAACGAGGGGAACCTGGTCGACATAGACGCTGACAGCAGGGCTCGCGCCCAATGTATAGTCGTTGAAGCCGACACCCCGGATCGTGAAGAGCGGCGTGCCGTCCTGGCTCTTGGTGAAGGTCAGTCCGGGCGAGATCTTGACGAGATCGCCGGTTTCACGAATGCCCAGATTGGTGAGCTGCTCGCCATCCGCGGCCGTGATCGAAAGACCGACATTGTTGAGCGACTGCGAACGCTTTTGGGCCGTGACGATGATCTCGCCCAGTTGGTCGCCGGATGACTGAGCGGAAGCCTGCGGCGCAGACGAAGGTTCGGTTTGCGCGAGCGCAGGCGACGCAAACTGGTGCGCCAGCACGACCATGCCGAGTGACTGAAACAGAACCCGAGCCTTCAAGGGCGCCTTTATCATGAACATCCTCCTTCTGCGGCCATCATGACCGTCGAAACCTCGTCGGGCTCACGTCGATGATATCGACTCCCCGATCGCTGCCCCAGCCATTACAACATTCTGGGGATAGTGCAATATATAAACGATGCAGATAGTGCATGGTTGAAATCTGGCACGATTCTGAGAAGCCGTCCAAACGGAAGCGATCGGCGATCCCGCTGTGAAATTCAGCCAGCAAGCACCTGTCGGCGTTGCCGGCTCACCGCATGGCGCGAAACGCCTGTCTTACTTCGCGGGCGAAGATGTGGGGTTGCTCGAAGGCCGCAAAATGCCCTCCCCTGGCCAACTCGTTCCAATAGACGAGATTGTGCATGCATTTCTCTGCCCAGCTTCTCGGTGCCCTGTAGATGTCCCCAGGGAAGATGCTGCATGCCACCGGAAGGTGAAGCTCCCTTGCGCCAAAGGCACCGTGGAAGCTTTCCCAATATAATCGGGCTGAGCTGGCCCCGCTGTTTGTCAGCCAGTAGAGCATGATGTTGTCGAGCAACTCATCGGCCGTGAAGATATTTGCCGGATCGCCGTCGCAGTCCGACCACTCGTAGAATTTCTCGTATATCCAGGCGGCCTGGCCGACGGGGGAGTCGGCAAGCAGATAACCGAGCGTTTGGGGACGACTCGCCTGCAGTGTCGAATAGCCCGATTGCCAGCGGTTGTAATAGACGAGCGCTTCCAGCATCGCCGCCTCCTCGTCGCTCGGTTCAGCGGGAAGCGGATCGGGGATTACGAATGGAAGATTGAGGTGGATACCGAGCAGCCCAGCGGGGCGCAGCACGCCCATCTCGGTCGTGACGACGGCGCCCCAGTCTCCGCCTTGAGCGCCGTAGCGTTCATAGCCCAGGGCCTGCATCAGGATGTCCCAGGTGCCGGCGATACGCTGCACGTTCCAACCCGGTTCGACCGGCTTGCTGGAGAAACCAAAGCCCGGCAGCGATGGGATCACGAGATGGAATGCATCCTCGGCCTTGCCGCCATGACGTGTGGGATCGGTAAGCGGCTCGATGCACTTGAGAAACTCGATCACCGAACCCGGCCAACCGTGGGTGAGGATCAGCGGCATCGCCCCTTCATGAGGCGAACGGATATGAAGAAAATGGATGTCAATGCCATCAATCCGCACCCGGGACTGCCCGAGGTCGTTGAGGCGGCGCTCGCAGCGCCGCCAGTCATAGCCAGACTTCCAATAGTCGACCAGTTCCTTCATCCGCGAGAGCGGTACACCCTGCGACCAATCGGCAACCGGCTCGCAGTCGGGCCATCGAACGTCATCAAGGCGCTGGCGGAGCCGGTCCAACACCTGGTCCTCGACGCGCAGGGTGAAGGACTCAATGGCTCCTGCAAGGGATAGTTCGACCACGATCCTTGCTCCTATCCTTGGCCGAGTGAGCGGGCCGCATTCCTGCTTGCTTGCGCCTGCTCTATCATCACGGCTCCAGCCATCCGCAGGACGATGAATACCAAACCGATGCTCAAGAGCGTGCCAAACGTCACGAATGCCGTAGACGTGGCTGGCGCGTCGAGATGCAGCGCGATGATGACCGGACCGCCGATGCCAAAGTTCGCGGCGTAAAAGGTCATCGGGAAAATGGCGAAGAGGCCAAGAAGGTGCGCAGGATGCGTTGCCCGTTGGCGAAGCTCGATAGCAGCAAGCGAGAAACAAATGACCTGCGTTGCTTCGAGGATGCCGATGATGATGGGGTAGTTGAACAAGCGAAAGACGTGCGGCCCCCAATATTCATAGGCACCGCCGTTTATGCCGTTGATCCCGAACATCTCGAACACGCAGGACATGACCACTTCCAGCGCGAAAAAAATATACACGCTGTTTTTAGAAATCGCGCCGTCGTGAATGGACTTGGTGATGATCATGGCCGCGCTGCCATAGAGGATGGCATATCCGCTATGGGTCCAATTGGGTTGAGCCACGCCAAAGGCCGTAAAATGGGACCAGATGCCGGGTTCATAGAACCAGAGCATCAGACCTTCATCATAGAGCGGTTCAGCAAAGGCGCCGAACATGGCGGCCAGAATCAGGAGAACGTAGAACGGCGTTCTCTCTCGGACGCCGAGCCTAGCCGCGATGAGCAGCGCCACGGCGGTCAATCCCCAACTCCCCCATGTCAATATCGCCTGCGTGGTGAGATTGAGCGGATGATCGATCGGCGGGGTCATATCCTTCTCCTCGTGTTCAATGCGCCCGGCTGCCGCCAAGGTTCTTTGCGATGAATTTCCTCAGCTTCGCACCATAGGGCGGGCGAAAGCCGGCGATGCGGGCGACATCGAAGCGCGACTGGCGGAAAATGCCTCGCGCATTGCTGAACTCGCGAAAGCCCTCGATGCCATGATAGACGCCGAAGCCGGATTCCCCGATGCCGCCGAAGGGCAAGTCTTCGACAGTCACATGGAAGACGACATCATTGAGCGTGACGCCGCCGGAGACGGTCCGCGACAGCACTTCCCGTTCTTCAGTCTTGTCGCGACCGAAGAAATACAGGCCGAGCGGGCGCGGTCGCGCGTTGACGAACGCGATCGCTTCGTCAAGCGAGCCATAGGACAGGATCGGAAGAATCGGCCCGAAAATCTCGTCCTTCATGACCGCGGCGTCGAGCGGGCAATCTTGAAGGATCGTGAAAGGCAGCCGCCCGTCGTTTGCGCGCGCACCGATCTCGGTCACGCGCGCGCCGTGCGCCCGGGCCTCCTCGACATAGCGCGAAAGCCGCTCGCGGTTGCGGTCGCCGAGCACGGAGGCATATTCCGGGTTGGCGGTCAGATTGGGATAGATGGCTTCCGCCGCCGCAGCGATCCCCTTGGCTACCGCGGCCTCTTCGCTGGCGGGCACCAGCATATAGTCCGGTGCGAGACAGATCTGGCCGGCGTTCAGAAGTTTGCCGGTGACGATTCGATCGCACATCAGCGCCGTGTCGGCGTTCGAGCCGACAATGACCGGCGACTTGCCTCCCAGTTCGAGCGTGAGAGGCACCAGATTATCCGCCGCCGCGCGCATGACATGGCGCCCCACGGCCGTCGACCCGGTGAAGATCATGTGGTCGAACGGCAGGGCGGAGAAGGCGGCCGCCACGTCCGCGCCGCCCGTTACCACCGCGATTTCGTCCTGATCGAAGGCCGACGAAATGGCATCCGACAATACGCTCGATGTCGCCGGGCTATGCTCGGACGGCTTGATCATCGCACGATTGCCAGCGGCAAGGACTCCGGCGAGCGGGCCGAAGGTCAGATAGAGCGGGAAGTTCCAGGGCGACAATATGCCGACAACCCCCTTGGGCTGATATTCAATCCAGGCAGAGGCGCCGAACAGGCGGAGCGCCATGTCCACAGGCCGCCGTTCGGGCCGCATCCAGCGATCGACATGCTTGAGCGTATGCCGCAAGGTCTGGAGCGACGCGACAATGTCGTAGAGCTGGGACTGCTCGCGCGCGCGGACACCGAAATCCTCAGCCAGCGCGTGGCAGAACCGGGACTCATGACTCGACAGAGCCTCAATGGCGCGCCGCAGGCGGTCCTTGCGCAGCGCAGCCGATACGGGCGATGGATCGCGCGATTGCGCGCGCTGGCTTTCAAGGATCGCGCCCGGATCGTCGGTCATGATTGAAGTACCTCTCCTGTTGTCGCGAGCAGCCGTTGCGCGGCTACAAGATGCGGACGGTCCAGCATCCGGCCGCCAAGTCCCACGACGCCGCTTCCAGGCGACGCGGCGAAGGCCGCGACGACTGCCCTGGCGTCCTCGATCTCCGTCTCGCTCGGCGCGAAGACCTCGTTGATGACGGAAACCTGATCGGGATGGATCGCAATCTTGCCCGCAAAGCCGGCGTGCCGTGCAGCAAGACCGGCTGCCCGCAATCCTTCGCCGTCACGAAAATCGGCATGAAGCGTATCGATCGCAGGCACGTCGCACGCCGCCGCGGCCAGAAGGGCAAGCGCGCGCGCCAGGCGAAAGCTGTCGTCCCATTCGCCGGACGGACGCTTGTTCCCGCGGGCGCCAAGCACTGTCGCCAGATCCTCGCCGCCCCAGGTCAAGGCATGAAGCCGCCCGATCGGCGCGGTGAGTTCCGGCAATCTGAGCACCGCCGCAGCCGTCTCGGTAACGACGGGGAGAATGCCGATGGCACCGGGAGCGATGCCCTTCGCGCTCTCCGCCATATCCAGGTAATGCCCGCAACGATCGATGTCGTGACGGCCGCAAGCCTTGGGGAGAACGATGCCGGCGACGGCCGCGTGAGTCGCCGCGAGTAGGTCTTCGAGTACATGGGGGCTGTCGAGCGGATTGATCCGCACATAGAGCTTGGGCACAGTGCTGCCATCGAGATCGGCGAGTTGGCCGGCGAGCAGCTTCCGGGCCTCCGCCTTGCGGTCGGGCGCCACGGAATCCTCCAGATCGAGGATCAAGGCGTCGGCTTCCGATTGCAGCCCTCGGGCGATCTTCCGCTCATTGTCCGCGGGGACAAAGAGGAAGGAGCGCAGCATCATACCGATCGCCGCAGCATCAGTGCGGCGCGCAGGCATCGGGCGACAAGTTGGTCCTTCTGGTTGAAGGCCTGATGCTCGAAGGTGACGATGCCGGCATCATCCCGCGATTTGCTGATGCGGGCCTCCTTGACCGTGGTTCGAGCCTTTATGGTGTCGCCCACGAATACGGGAGCCGGAAAGCCGACATCTGTCATGCCGAGATTGGCGATGGTCGTGCCCAGCGTGGTGTCGCCAACCGAAAGACCGATCATAAGGCCAAGGGTGAAGATGCTGTTGACGAGCGGCTGCCCAAATTCCGTCCGCGCGCAATAGTCCGCGTCGAGATGGATCTGCGCGGGATTCATCGTCATCGTCGTGAACAGGACGTTGTCCGTTTCAGTAACGGTGCGCCTGGTTGCATGATCCAGGATCAGGCCCGGCGCCAATTCCTCGAAATATAATCCGGCCATGTCGATTCTTGATGTCCTTGTTGGTTCAGCCTTGAAAAACCGGCTGCTTACGGGTTGCGATGGCGTCGATCGCGCAGGGCACCTGATCGCCCGATGCAAGGGCGACAATTTCGGTGGCTTCGCGATCGAGATGGTCTGCCAGTCCCGATGTCCTGGCCGCCTCGGTGAGGCGCTTGATGGCCGCATAGGCCGCTGTCGGCCCCGAAGCCAATTGATCGGCGAAGGCCACCGCTTTGCCCTGAAGGTCCGCTTCGGGCACGACCTCATCCACGACTCCGATGCTTCGCGCCTCTTGCGCCGACAGGAAACGTGAACTGATCAGAAGCGCCGTCGCGCGCCTGGCCCCCAACGCGCGGGTCAGGAAGTAGCTGACGCCCGCGTCGGCGCTCAGGCCCAGGCGGGAATAGCCGGTCGAAAACCGAGCCGTGTCGGCGCACAGAATGAAATCGGCCGAAAGCGCGAGTCCGAAGCCGCCGCCAATCGCATTGCCCTGGACGGCGGAAACAATGGGCAGGGGCAGTTCGCACAACTTGAGCTGGGCTTCATGGAAGCGGGCGGCCATATCGCGCAGGACATCCGCCACGCCATTTCCTGAAGCGGCGAGATGACGAACATCACCGCCAAGACTGAAATTCGCGCCGCGCGCGTCAATCAGGATCGCGCGGCCCGGATCGGCGCAGGCGGCCTCAATCGCTTTTGCGAGATCGGCAATGAACTCAGGGTCGACGGCGTTTCCTGCTTCCGGGCGGTTGAGGGTCAACCGCCCTACCGCGCCTTCACGCGCATATTCGACAAGGGCCATAGGACGCTATCCTCTCATTGCCGAGCTTGTGATGTGCATTGACCCAAGCTCGCCCAAACCCTATCTTCCCTAAATAGTGTCGTCAATGCACAGTTTTAAGAATGACGGGAGAGCGCCGTGGCAGGGATCATCCTCCATCAACTGGAAATTTCACCGTTTTGCGACAAGGTGCGGCGTGTTCTCACCTATAAAGGCCTCGACTATGCGGTGCATAATGTGCCCATGGCGGACCTCGGCAAACTCAAGCGGCTGTCGCCGGTCGGAAAGGTTCCGATCCTTGAACTGGATGGGCGCGTCCTGCACGATTCGAGCGACATCTGCCGCGCGCTCGACCTCCACGCCCCCCAGCCCGCCCTTTTTCCGCAGGAGCCGAAGGCCCGCGCGCTGGTCGACCTGCTGGAAGACTGGGCAGACGAGAGCCTCTATTTCTTCGAGATGACGATGCGGTTCACCTGGCCTTATGACCGCGAACGCTGGGTGAGCGAAATCCTCAAATATGACAATGCGTTGATGCGGCGCATCGCCCGGCCGCTGGTTCCCTATCTCACGCGAAAGCAAGGAACCGGACAGGGCCTCGCGCGCCGGAGCGAAGCCGACATTCTGGAAGAACTGAAACGCCACGCGCGGGCGCTTGGCGCCCTGCTGGATGGTCGGGACTTCCTCGTTGGCGAGAGCCTCACGCTGGCGGACATTGCGGTGGTGTCCCAACTGGAATGTGTCGCCGGTTCCGGGCGCGGCCTGGACGTGCTGCGCAGCGAGCCTGCCATATTGCCGTGGATGGAGCGCGTAGAGGCCCTGACGGGAGGCCCCGCCATCCGGTGAGACAGCGCATCGCAAGCGCCATTTTGTTCATTCAATAAACACTTGCCAAAATGCAGTGTTTGGCTAGATAGAACCCCAAGTGCTGATCGGGAACATGCCGTGATCGAGGCCGAACCGCTTACATTTCCGCCCGGAAACAGGTTGGATTTCAAGCGATCGAGTCCCTGCCCTGGTGCGACCGATCGGCGCGTAGCCAGTCGCAAGATCGCCCATTTTCGCGATCTCTGCAGATGCGAAGGAGAGGCCCATGGGCAAGCATAGTATCGAAATCACACCGGCCGAACGTGACGATCTCGTGGCGCGTGCGCGCAAGCTCGCCGAGAGCTTTTCGGCGGTAGGCGCCAAGGCCGACGAAGAAAACCAACTGCCGCTCGAACTCGTCCCCCTCTACAAGGAAAGCGGTCTCGCGAAGCTCATCGTTCCCAAGAAATATGGTGGCTTCGGCGCCGACCTGTGGACCGTGGCGCTGGTCGAGAAGGAACTGGCTTCCTGGGGCGATCCGGCGATCACCCTGTCCTTCAACATGCACCATGTGATGGTGGGCATCTTTCGCGATCTCTTGCAGGAGGAAGCGCGAACCAGGCTGTTCAGGCAGGTGGTCGAGGACAATGCCCTGATCTCCGGTCCGTTCAGCGAGGAACGCGCCGGCTTTTCCACCATCGCGGATACGGTTGCCGTCCCCGACGGCAATGGTGGATGGCATGTTTCGGGCAAGAAGAACTGGGCAACCTTCATCGAGGGGGCGGACATCGTCACCTTCAACGCCACCATTACCGACGCCGATGGAAAGGTTCCGGAGGACTATGAAGAGCACAAGGCACGCGAGTCGGTCTTCATTGTTCCGGTGAACACGCCGGGGATCAGCATCCAGCGTACCTGGGATACGTTCAGCATGCGGGCTTCGGGCACGCAGACCTGCGTGTTCGACAAGGTGCCGGTGCCCGCCGACGGTTATGGCGGCCCGTTCCGCACCGGCCTGATCGGCGAAATGGAATGGGTAAGCTTCCCGTTCGCCGGCGTCTATCTGGGCGTTGCGGACCGGGCCTTGCGCCTGGTTCGGGATTCGCTCGCGAAGAAGTCGCTCGGCCATACCGTGTCGGGCGCGAACGTGATGGTCCGGGACGTGGGGCATATCCAGCACCAGCTCGGCCAGGCGATCGTGGAACTGGAACTGGCTGAACGCGCAGTGCGCGGAACCGCCGACCTTCTGGCGGCAGGCGAAGATGCGAACTGGAGCGCGGCTGAGCGCCCTGCACGGATTTCGATCGCGAAGATCGCCGCGACCGAGGCCGCCGTGCGGGTTTCCGATATCGCCATGCGCCTGACCGGCGGCGGAGCGATCCGGCGCGGTGGACCGCTGGAGCGCGCGTTCCGCGACGCGCGCGCCGGCATCTACCACCCACTTTCCGGAGATGCCGTTTACGAATTGCTTGGGAAATCGCAACTCGGCGTACTTGGCTAAGGTCGCTGTCCGGCACCGGCACGTAAGCGCCGGTGCCGGCCCCTGGGCTCGCCCTCTTCCCGGCGAAGGTAATTATTTCATGACTGCTGCATCGCCCTTCATTCTCGGCATAGGCGGAACGGTCTCTCCTGGGGGATCAACCGAGCAGGCCCTTGCCATGGCTCTCGCAACGGCCGAACAACTGGGTGCGCGGACGCTGTTGTTCGGCGGCGCGGACCTGGGCCGACTACCACACTACCTCAGCCCTCGCGCCATGGATGTTCCGGAGGCGAGAACGCTGGTTGACGCGGTGCGGCGCGCCGACGGCGTGATCATCGCCAGTCCGGGATATCACGGGTCGATTTCCGGCCTGGTCAAGAACGCGATCGATTATGTCGAAGAAACCGCGAAAGATCCCCGTGCCTATCTGGACGGTGTTCCGGTCGGTTTGATCGCTACCGCCTATGGCTGGCAGGCAACAGGGTCTACCCTCGCTGCGCTTCGCTCGATCACCCACGCCCTGCGGGGATGGCCGACGCCGCTTGGCGCGGCTGTCAACAGTTCCGGAGGCCTGTTCAGGGATGGCAGATGCACGGACGCGGCCGTTTGCGATCAACTCGCTTTGGTCGGGCGCCAAGTATATGATTTCGCGCGGCTCCGCACGGCTAGCGGCGGCGGGGAACCCGCACCATAGCCTGATTGTAGCACATTTATCGGCTGGTCGGAGAGGCGCTTTGAGAGATTTGCTCTTTCATGGAGACGCCCCCAAATCGCACGCATACGCCACATCAGATCGCACAATAATACACTTTCGTCATTGTCCTTTGATTGTAATGTTTTCAAGCGCCACTGAATATTCTATGAAGGGCGCAGGCAGATATCGAGGACGTAGATGACGGCGCAAACGGCCACCCGGCAGAAGAGGAAGGATGATGCGGTAGCCGAGCCGGCATATGGCCCGCCGCTCCCGTTGGTCGGCGAGTTGCTGAACTTCTTCTATCCGATCCACTATCGGATCGGCATGGACCTCGAAACGGTGATGTGTCAGGGGCGCATCTCTCGCAAGCAGGCGGCGATCCTGTGGCTCATTCATTCGCGCGCGGATGCAGCCGGTTGGGTGCGGCGCAAGGATATCGAAACTCGCCTCGCCACTTGGTTCGAGATGAGCAATTCAAACGTATCGAAGCTGTTGCGCGAATTGTCCAAGCCGCCCCTCTCTCTCGTTTCGCAAATCGAGAATCCTGATTCGGGGCGTGAGAAAGTCGTCAGACTGACAAAGGCCGGCGAGAAGTTCGTCGACGGAATGGTCAAGGCGTCGGTCGACTATCTGGCGGGCCAGTTATCGCATCTAACCACGGATGAATTGCGCTGGGGCGTCGATTTCTTTGCCTTATCGTTCCGCAATTCAGCCCGTGAAGCGCGCCTCAACGGCGCAATCCCGCACCTTGCGCCCCCGCCCGGTGAGATCGAAGGGGCCAACGAGCGGTCGCATCCGCCAACACGCTAAATTCAGCGTCATTCTCTTTTCATCGCGGCCTTCGCATGAGGGCCGCGTTTGCATGCCCATTTGCCGCAGTTCTGAATAGTGTCGTAATAGAATACTTGCCATAATGCACATTCCTGCTAGGAGACGATTCACAGCCTGATCAATGGCGGAAGAGGATGCATGCGGCATGGCGGAAAGCGATCAATCCGAGGCGTGGACATATCGGCTCAATACCGAGCGTCAGGAGATTCTCGACCAGGCCGACCGTTACGCGCGCGCCGAACTCTATCCGCTTGCCGAGCGGATGGATGGCGAGGAATGGTGGCCGGTCGATATTATGAGGCGGCTTGGCCATGCCGGCTATCTCGGCATTACGACTCCGGCGCAGTTCGGCGGGCTTGAGTCGGACATTTTCACCGCTGGACTTGTCGCGCAAGCCTTCGCACGATGGAACCATGCCCTCGCGCTCAGCTGGGTCGTTCACGAAAATCTTTGCCTCAACAACATCTATGCCAATGCTGACGACGAGCAGCGTACGCGCTTCCTGCCAAGGCTGTGCTCGGGCGAATGGACCGGTGCGCTTGGGCTGACGGAACCCGGTGCCGGTTCGGACGCGCTCGGTTCGATGCGCGCCACCGCGCGCCGGGATGGCGACGACTATGTGCTCAACGGCACCAAGATCTTCATCACCAACGGCCCGGTCGCTGACGTGGTGCTGGTCTATGCCAAGACCGATCCGGCGGCGGGAGCCAAGGGAATCTCGGCCTTCGTCGTCGAAACGGATCGGCCGGGTTTCCATGTTGCCCAGAAGCTCGAGAAAATGGGCTGGCGTGGCAGCCAGACCGGTGAGCTGGTATTCGACGAATGCCGCGTACCGGCCGCCAATCTGCTGCGAGAGGAGAATAGCGGCGTCCGGGTCGTCATGAGCGGCCTCGATCTCGAACGCGCGATGATCTCGCCCCTGTGCCTGGGCATTTGCGAACGGGCGCTCGAATTGTCGGTCGATTATGCCAAGACCCGCGTACAGTTCGGCAAGGCCATTGGCGAGTTTCAGATGGTGCAGTCGCGCCTCGCCGATATGTATGTCGCCGTCCAGACGCTGCGCGGCTTCTGCTATCAGGTTCTCTCGCGCTGCTCCGAACTGGGGCATGGCGAGGGCGGACGCGGCGAGATTCACGCCCTGACGGCCGCCTCGGTCCTCTACGCCGCCAACACCATGAACCAGGTGCTGGACAATGCGGTCCAAGTGCATGGCGGCACCGGCTATATCTGGGAGTCGGAGATCAACCGGCTCTTCCGCGCCACCAAGCTCATGGAGATCGGCGCGGGAACCACAGAGGTCCGCAAGCTCATCATCGCCGGCGAACTGCTCAAATGAGCGCGCGTACTGTCGATGATCTTCGGCTGGACGATGCTCCGCTGGCGCTTGCGTCCGGCCTGCTCGACGGGCGCACGGCCATCGTGTCGGGCGGGGGCAGCGGGATCGGCAAAGCGGCGGCATGGGTGCTGGCGCGTCTCGGTGCAAGGGTTGCGATTTGCGGGCGCAACCCCGAACGGCTCGAAGCGGTGCAATCCGCCTTCGACGCGCGTGGTTGGCCCATCCTCGCCCACCCCTGCGATATTCGCGACGAGGCCGGGATAGAACGGCTGCTGGACGCCGTAGCGGCGCGTTTCGGCTTGCCGGATATCCTCATCAACAATGCCGGCGGCCAGTTCGCGCAAGGCGCGTCGCAGATCGCGCCCAAGGGCTGGCGGGCCGTCATAGAAACCAATCTGACGGGGTGCTGGCTGATGATGCAGGCCGTGGCCCGGCGATGGATCGACGGAGGCAGGGGCGGTGTCATCGTCAATGTCACGGCCGCCAACGGCCGCGGCATGCCGGGCATCGCGCACAGCGCCGCCGCGCGCGCCGGCGTCGAGAATGTGACCCGCACCGCCGCGGTCGAATGGGCGCCCCATGGCATCCGCATCAACTGCCTCGCGCCCGGTCTTGTCGATAGCGGCGGCCTCTCTGTCTATCCGGAAGCCGCACGCGCCGCCTTCGCCCGCGCCAATCCCCAGCGCGCGACCGGCGATCCCTGGGACATCGCCCAGATCATCGCGTTTCTCGCCAGCGACACCACGCGATTCCTCACCGGCACGACCATCACGGCCGATGGCGGCGGCGCCCTGTGGGGCGACCTCTGGACGATCGAGCGTCCGGTCTATTTCTCCGACTCCTTTCAGAAAGCAGAAATCCATGTCGCTTGACCCGCAATGTCTCTCGGGCCGCAATGCCATCGTCGTCGGGGCGTCGAGCGGTATCAACCTGGGCGTCGCCCATCGGCTGGGTTCGTTGGGCGCGCGCCTGGCGATCGTCAGCCGCTCCGAGGATCGCATCGCCGCAGCGGCCGACACGCTGCGCGCCGATGGCGTGGACGTCACGCATCATGCCGGTGATGTCCGCGAGCCTGCCGCCCTGCAGGCGATCATGGAAGAGGTGGCGAATGCCAAGGGGCCGATCGATATCGTTCTCTCGGGCGCGGCGGGCAACTTCTTCGTGCCGGCGGCCAAGATGTCGCCCAACGCTTTCAAGACGATCGTCGACATCGACCTGATCGGCACATTCAACGTGCTTTCGGCCGCCTATCCGCATCTCAGGCGTCCCGGCGCCGTCCTCGTTAACATCACGGCGCCCCAGGCCCAGCGCGCCATGCCCATGCAGGCCCATGCCTGCGCGGCCAAGGCGGGCATCGACATGCTGACCCGTTGCCTGGCGCTCGAATGGGGCGCGGAAGGGATCAGGGTCAACGCTGTCTCCCCCGGCCCGATCGCGGACACCGAGGGGCTGGCGCGGCTCGCGACCGATGCGGACCTCGCCGAACGCATTCGCGGCGCGCTCGCGCTCCCCCGGTTCGGCCAACGTATCGACATCGGCAATGCGGTGGCCTGGCTGTGCAGCGAGGCGGCCAGCTTCGTGACCGGAACCACCATCGACTGTGACGGCGGCATGCGCCTCGGCAACCTCTACGCGCCTGAATGAAGCGCGCAAACCATCAAGGAGCAAACCCATGGATATCGGCAACAAGGTAGCGATCGTCACCGGCGGCGGCTCGGGCCTCGGCGAAGCGACGGCGATCAGGCTTGCGGAGGGCGGCGCCAGGGTCGCGGTCGTGGATCTCAACGCCGATGCGGCGAACGCGGTCGCGGAGAAGATCGGCGGCAAGGCGTTCGCCATCGACATTGCGGATGCACAGGCAGGCGAGAAGGCGGTCGCGCAGATCGTTGCCGAACTCGGCACGCCGCGTATCCTCGTCAACTGCGCGGGCGTCGGCACGCCGATGAAGATTCTTGGCAAGGACGGTCCGCTGGCGCTTTCGGCCTTCGAGAAGGTCGTACGCATCAACCTGATCGGCACCTTCAACATGCTGCGCCTCGTCGCCGACGCGATCGCGCGTGATCAGGAGCCGGGTGACGGCAAGCAGACCCAGGGCGTCATCATCAACACCGCCTCGGTCGCCGCCTTCGATGGACAGATCGGCCAGCCCGCTTATTCTTCCTCCAAGGCCGGTGTCGTCGGCCTGGCGCTTCCCGCCGCGCGCGAACTTGCGCGTTACGGCATCCGGGTGCTGACCATCGCGCCGGGCATTTTCCTGACGCCGATGCTCAAGATCCTGCCCGATGAGGCGCTGGAATCGCTCGGCCGCTCGGTTCCCTTCCCGCCGCGCCTCGGCGAGCCGGAGGAGTTCGCCAAGCTCGCGCTCCACATGATCGACAATGACATGCTGAACGGCGAGGTCGTCCGTATCGACGGATCGATCCGCATGGCCGCGAAGTAAGTTCCATGTCCAAGGTCATCATCAGTTGCGCGATCACGGGGTCGATCCACACACCTTCGATGTCGCCCCATCTGCCGGTGACGGCCGCCGAGATCGCGCAAAGCGCGCTGGAGGCGGCCGAAGCGGGTGCCGCGATCGTCCATCTGCACGCCCGCGATCCCGAAACCGGCAAACCCGTTCACACGCCGGAGGATTTCGAGCCGTTCCTCAAGGTCATCAAGCAGGGCAGCGATGTCGTGGTGAATATCACCACGGGAGCCTCGCCCTATATGCCGGTGGACTATCGGGTGAAGCCGGCGGAAGTGTGGAAGCCCGAAGTCGCCAGCCTCAACATGGGGTCGATGAACTTCGGTCTGTTCCCGATGCTCAAGAAGGATCGGACATGGAAGCACGCCTGGGAGCCGGAAATGCTCGAGGCCAGCCATGACCTCGTCTTCCGCAACAGCTTCCAGGACATTCGCTACGCGCTCGACACGCTGAACGCCACTGGCACGCGCTACGAATTCGAGTGCTACGACACCAGCCATCTGCATAATCTCCACTATTTCTGGACCGAGGGGCTGGTTCAGGCGCCTCTGTTCATCCAGACCTGCTTCGGCCTCCTGGGCGGCATCGGCGCGCACCCGGAAGAAGTGCTGCACATGAAGCGCACCGCCGACCGCCTGTTCGGCGACAACTACCGCTGGTCGGTGCTGGGCGCCGGGCGCAGCCAGATGCAGGTCGCGGCGCAGGCCGCCGCCATGGGCGGTCATGTCCGCGTCGGGCTGGAGGATAATCTCTGGCTCGACAGGGGCGTCCTCGCGCCCTCCAACGCCGCGCAGGTCATCCGCGTCCGACAGATCCTCGAAGGGCTTGGCCTCGAAATCGCCACCCCCGACGAAGCGCGCGACATCCTCAAACTCAAGGGCGGCGACAAGGTCGGGTTCTGACCCCGGCGCCGCTTCGACTTTCGGAGACACAAGATGAGCCAGTTTCAGACGATCATCGTGGAGCAGCACGGAGCGGTCACTCTCATCCGCCTCAACCGTCCCGATGCCCTCAATGCCCTCAACAGCCAGGTGCTGGCCGACCTGATCGAAGCCTTCGCGGCCTATGAGGCGGACGCCAGCCAGGGCTGCGCGGTGCTCACGGGTAGTGAGAAAGCCTTCGCCGCCGGTGCCGACATCAAGGAAATGTCCAACCGCGGCTTTTCCGAGATGTTCGGCGAAAATTATTTCGGCGGCTTCGACCGGGTCGTGGCGACGCGCAAGCCCTGGATCGCGGCGGTCGCGGGCTTCGCGCTGGGCGGGGGCTGCGAGCTTGCCATGATGGCCGATTTCATCATCGCCGCCGACACGGCGAAATTCGGCCAGCCCGAAGTCAAGCTGGGCGTTGCGCCCGGCATGGGCGGATCGCAGCGCCTGACCCGCGCGGTCGGCAAGGCGAAGGCGATGGACATGTGCATTTCCGGCCGGATGATGGACGTGCATGAAGCCGAACGCGCCGGTCTTGTGTCTCGCATCGTGCCCGCTGCGACCCTTGTGGAGGACGCCATCAAGGCCGCGGCGGAGATCGCCGCCTACCCTCCGCTCGCCACCATCGCCAACAAGGAAATGGTCAACGCCGCTTTCGAGACGGGTCTTTCGGCGGGCCTCCTGTTCGAGCGCCGCCTGTTCAATGGCCTGTGCGCGACCGCCGACAAGCGCGAGGGCATGGTCGCCTTCGTCGAAAAGCGCAAAGGCGCGTGGAGCGGAAAATGACCACGCTTTGCTCCCCCTTCAGCATCACCGGAGATTTCAGCCATGAGTGAAGCCTATATCGTATCGGCGGCGCGCACCGCCGGAGGACGCAGGAAGGGCGCGCTGGCCGGTTGGCATCCCGTCGAGCTGGCCGCCGAAGTTCTCAACGCCACCCTCGACCGCACCGGCATCGATCCCGCCGCGATCGACGATGTCATCATGGGCTGCGTCAGCCAGGTGGGCGAACAGAGCTTCCATGTCGGTCGCCATGCCGTGCTGGCGTCCCGCCTGCCGGAGACCGTGCCGGCCGTCACCATCGACCGCCAGTGCGGCTCGTCGCAGCAGGCGATCCATTTCGCGGCGCAGGCGGTCATGTCGGGCACGCAGGATGTGGTCCTTGCCGCCGGCGTCGAAAGCATGACCCGCGTACCTATGTTCACCGCGACGAAGCTCCCCGCCGAGGCGGGCCTGGGCACGCCGTTCGCGGACCGTATCCGCGAGCGGTTCGGGGTCGCCGAGTTCAGCCAGTTCACCGGCGCGCAGATGATGGCCGACAAATATGGGTTCGACCGGGATGCGCTCGACCGCTTCGCGCTGGAAAGCCATCGGCGGGCGGTCGCCGCGATCGATGCCGGCGCGTTCGACGATGAAATCGTCCCCGTCGCAATCACTGATGCACAGGGCAATTCGCAGTTACATGTCCACGATGAGGGCGTTCGCCGTGACGCTTCCCTGGAAGGGATCGGCTCGGTGAAGACGCTGCAGGAGGGCGGTGTCGTCACCGCCGCCAACTCCAGCCAGATTTGCGACGGGTCCGCCGCCGTTCTGGTGGTGAGCGAGGCGGCGCTTAAAGTCCATGGACTGACGCCGCTCGCCCGCATCGTCAATCTGACCGTGACCGCCGGCGATCCGATCATCATGCTCGACGAGCCAATCCGTGCAACACGGCGCGCGCTCGATCGCGCGGGCCTCACCATCGACGATATCGACCTTTATGAAGTCAATGAGGCGTTCGCGTCGGTCAATCTCGCCTGGCTGAAGGAAACCGGGGCCGATCCAGCCCGTCTCAACGTCAACGGCGGCGCGATCGCGCTGGGGCATCCGCTCGGCGCATCCGGCGCCAAGCTGATGGCGACCCTGGTTCACGGCTTGCGCAAGCGCGGCAAGCGTTATGGCCTCCAGACGATGTGCGAAGGCGGCGGCATCGCCAATGTGACGATCATCGAAGCTCTCTGACAGCGAGGCTCTTCATGCGTTGGCAGCACATATATTTCGGCATCACGGACGGCGTCGCGAGAGTGACGCTGGCCCGGCCGGAAAAGCGCAATGTGCTGAGTCGTGCCCTGCTCGCGGAGATCGGCGAGGCGCTGGGTGAGGTAGAGCGGACCAGCGCGCATCTTCTCATCCTCGATGCGGAGGGAAAAGCCTTTTCTAGCGGCGGCGACCTTGCCGATCCCATGACGCATGCGGGCGAACTGGGAACCCTGCTGGACGACCACTATCACCCATTGCTCAGACGCCTTGCCGGCCTTCCCTGCCCCACGGTCTGCATGGTCGACGGCCTGGTCGTCGGCGGCGCCTGCGGGCTGGTGCTCGCCTTCGACATGGTGGTGGCCACCGAGAAGGCGCGCTTTGCCTTCCCCTTCACCCGGATCGGCCTCATCCCCGATTGCGGGTTGAATTGGCTGCTTTCCCGAACTGTCGGCCCGATTCAGGCAAGGCGCCTGCTTCTCTTCGGCGAGACGATCGACGGCGAAGAGGCTGTCCGCATCGGCATGGTTTCCCGCCTTGTCGAGTCCGGCGCCGTAGCTTCCCTTCTGTCGTCGCTCATCGAGAATGCAACGACGCTCGATCCCCTGGCCGTCGCCGGGACCAAGCGCGCCGCCGCTCTCGCCGAAACCCAGACTTTTGAGCAATCGCTCGCGACCGAACGGGAACTTCAGCACCAGGCGGGACGGTCGGCGCGCTTTGCAGCGACCCTCGCCAGTCTATCGAACCGCTAGGATCGGAGAGGCACCAGCGATGGCCAGGATCATCCATGCGACAACATTGCATAAATTGAACATTTCATCTAATGCACAGTCAAAGAATCGGAGAGGATGGATTAGCCATGCGCGGTGACTTCTCATGAACCCGTTCCTGGTCGCAAAGGAAAAACCCGACGCCCTCGCCACGATCATCGCGGAAAGCGGCGTCACGATGACCTATGGCGAACTGGCCGACACGGCGGGGAAGATCGCTTCGGCCTTCCGCGCGCTGGGCCTTCAACCCGGCGATCATATCGCCCTCATGCTCCCCAACGGCATCTGGTATCATCCCATAGGCTGGGGCGCATGGCTCGCGGGCCTCTACTGGACGCCGATCAGCACTCGCCTTCAGCATGCGGAAGTGGCGCATATCCTCACCGACAGCGACGCCCGCCTTGTCGTCACGGCGCCGGAATATGAGCCGCTGATGGCGGAGTTGCAGGGCTGGGAAACGCCGGTCAGCCACTGGTTCACCACCGGCGAGGCGAATGATCGCTTCCTGTCCGTCACGGCGCTGATCGAAGGCCAGACGCCGCTTGAAACCAGTTCCGACACCCCAGCGGGCGCCGACATGCTCTATTCGTCAGGCACCACCGGGCGGCCCAAGGGCATCCTGCCCAAGCTCGGCCGCACGCGCGACGAAGCCGATCCGCTTTCGGTGCTGCTCGCCAAACTCTATAGCTTCACGCCCGACAGCGTCTATCTGTGCCCCGCGCCGCTCTACCACGGCTCCCCGCTCAAATATACGCTCGCCATCCACCGCATCGGCGGCACCAACGTCATCATGACCAAGTTCGATGCCGAACAGGCGCTGGCCGCCATCGACCGCTATCATGTGACGCACAGCCAATGGGTGCCGACCATGCTGAGCCGCATGGTCCGTCTGCCGGACGAGGTGAAGGCCCAATATGACCTTTCCAGTCACCGGGTCGCGGTTCACGCAGCAGCCCCTTGCCCCCCGGAATTGAAGCGCCAGCTCATCGACTGGTGGGGACCGATCGTCCACGAGTTCTACGCCGGATCGGAAGCGATCGGCTATACCGCGATCGACACCGAACAGTGGCTGGCGCATCCTGGGTCCGTGGGACGTCCGGTGCTGGGCGAAATCCATATCGTCGGCGATGATGGCGAGGAACTGGCCCAGGGCGAAATCGGCCAGATCTATTTCGGCAACGGACCGCAGATCGCCTACCACAACGACCCGGAAAAGACCGCCTCGGTCTATCATCGCGAAGGCTGGATCACCATGGGCGACATGGGCCGGCTCGATGAGGAAGGCTATCTCTATCTCTCCGACCGCAAGGATTTCATGATCATCACAGGCGGGGTGAACGTCTATCCCAAGGAGATCGAGGACCTGCTTTCAGTGCATCCGGCGATCGCGGATGTTGCCGTGTTCGGCGTTCCCAACGAGGAGTTCGGCGAGGAAGTGAAAGCGGTTGTCCAACCGACCGAGTGGCCGGAGAACGAAACCGCCTTTGTCGAGATGCTCACCGCGCATTGCCGCGCTCATCTATCGCCGATCAAGGTACCCCGTTCCTTCGACCTCGCCCGAGAACTGCCGCGCCAGGAGAACGGGAAACTCTACAAGAAGGCGCTACGCGCCGCGTATCTCGCAAAGGCGGGCGCATGACGAAGATCACAAAAGTCCTGATCGCCAATCGCGGCGAAATCGCCGTTCGCATCCTCCGCTCCGTCCACAAGGCCGGTCTTAAGGGCGTCGCCGTGCATCATGCCGTCGACGCGCAGACGCCGGCGGTGAAGCAGGCCGACACCGCAGTGGAAATCACCGGCGCAACGCCAGTGGCGGCCTATCTCGACGGCGCGCAGATTATCGCGGCGGCCAAGGAATCCGGCGCGGATGCGATCCATCCGGGCTACGGTTTCCTGTCGGAGAATGCAGGGTTCGCGAGGGCCTGCGAGGAAGCGGGCATCGCCTTCATCGGCCCCCGGCCCGAAACCATCGATTTGATGGGCGACAAGGTGCGCGCGCGCAATTTCGTGGAAAGCCGGGGCTTCCCGGTCGCGCCGTCCGCGATCGAGGACGATGACCCCGCGACCTTCGTGGAACGCGCTCGCGCGGTCGGCGCCCCGTTGCTCATCAAGCCCTCGGCCGGCGGCGGCGGCAAGGGCATGCGCATCGTGCGCGATCTTGCCCTTCTCGAAGAGGAGATCGAGCGCGGTCGCAACGAGGGACAACGCTATTTCGGCGATGGCCGGCTGTTCGCCGAACGCTATGTCGAGCGTCCCCGCCACATCGAGGTTCAGGTGTTGGGTGATACGCACGGCAATGTCGTGCATCTCTTCGAGCGCGAATGCTCGCTCCAGCGCCGTTTCCAGAAGGTGGTGGAAGAAGCCCCTTCCCCCACGCTGAGCGCCGATGAGCGGGAGCGCATCTGCGAGGTGGCCGCCGGTATCGCGCGGGCGGCGGGCTATGTCGGCGCGGGGACGGTCGAGTTCATCTACGGCAGGGGCGAGTTCTACTTCCTCGAAATGAACACCCGCATCCAGGTCGAGCATCCCGTCACCGAGGAGATTACCGGCACCGATCTCATCGCCGAACAGCTCCGCGTAGCCGCGGGCGAACCGCTGGGCTACGGCCAGGACGCACTTGCTATCAACGGCCATGCCATTGAGGTCCGCGTTTATGCGGAGGACGCCGCGCGCGACTTCGCACCCACGACCGGCCCTTTGCTGACGATGATTCCGCCCGGCGGCGCCGGCGTGCGGATCGATTCCGGCGTGGAACAGGGTGGCGCCGTGACGGCGGCCTTCGACCCGATGATCGCCAAGCTCATCGTCCATGCGGCGAACCGCGAAGCGGCGCTCGACAAGGCCGATGCCGCGCTCGCCGATTTCGTCATTCTGGGGTGCCGCACCAATATCGCCTATCTGCGACGCTTGCTCGCCGATCCCGATGTGCGCGCCGGCGCCATACATACGGGCCTGATCGGTGAGAAACCCGAACTGGCGGCCGACCCGGCTGTGGATGGCGCCACGGTCCGCGCCCTGCTGGCGGCGGCGGCGCTTTCGGCCCGCCCTGTCCTCGATGCCGCGAACGCGGTTCCCCCGCTTCACGCCGCCATCGGCGGATGGAGGAACTGATGCGGCATTGTATCGAACTGGATGGCCATGACCATCTGATCTGGCTGTCGAGAACGGCTGACGGCTACATCCTGCGCTTCGACGGCGGCGATGTCGCGATTTCCCTCGACAACGGCTTGCTGCGCGCAGGCGACAGCCAGGGCCCCGTCCACATCGCCGGGCAAGGTGACAGGCTTTTCATCCACTGGAACGGCGAGTCCCATGAGCTGCTCTTCAAGGATGCCGTCCTGCGCCATGCGGCCGGAGCGGCAAGTGGATCGGAAGATACGGTGCGCGCGCCCATGCCCGGCGCTGTCGTTGGCGTGTCGAGCGAAGCCGGGCAGACCGTCATGGAAGGCGACATATTGCTGGTGATCGAAAGCATGAAACTTGAAACGGCCATCCGCGCATCGCGCGACGGCGTTGTCGAAGCGGTCCACGTCACACTCTCGCAGTCGTTCGAGCGCGACGCGCCGCTCGTCACGCTCGCTCCGCTGGGAGAGGACGCATGATGCGCCGCATTCACAGCCGGATCGATCCCCGCGACGCCGCCTTTCTCGCCAATGTCGAGCATAATCGCGCGCTTGCGGCGGAACTGGAGAGGCGCCAGCACGCGGTCCGCACCATTCGTCCCGAACGCGACCTTCAGCGGCTCGAACGCCAAGGCAAGATGACGGTCCGCGCCAGGCTCGAGCAACTGCTCGACCCCGGCACGCCCTTTCTCGAACTGTCCACGCTGGCGGCAGGCGAAACACCCTATGCCGAGGATGCGCCGGGCGCCGGCCAGCTTGTCGGAATCGGCATCGTCTCAGGCAAGGAAGTGGTGATCCGCGCCGACGACAGCAGCGTCAAGGGCGGCGCCTGGTATCCCATGTCGGTCAAGAAGATCGTCCGCGCCCTCGACATCGCGATCGAGAACCGTCTACCGGTCGTGCATATGTGCGACAGCGCCGGCGGCTTCCTCCCGCTCCAGGCCCAATTCTTCGCCGATCGCTACGGCGCGGGGCGCATCTTCCGCAACCAGTCCACCCTCTCGAAGATGGGTGTGCCCCAGGTGGCGCTTGTCCTTGGCAACTGCACGGCGGGCGGGGCCTATATCCCCGCGCTCAGCGACTATTCCGTGATCGTGCGCGGCACGGGCGCGATCTTCCTCGGCGGTCCGCCGCTGGTGAAGGCGGCGACCGGGGAAGATGTCACCGTCGACGAGCTGGGCGGCGCGGACATGCACACGTCGGTTTCCGGGGTTGCCGACTATCCGGCCGACAACGAGCTGCACGGCATCGCGATCACGCGAGAGATCGTCGCGCAATGGCGCAGGCAACCCAAGGCTGGCGAGCCGGCGATCGATCCCGAACCGCCCGCCTATGACCCGGCGGAGCTTTACGGCATCCTGCCCGCCGATGGCCGCGTCCAGTTCGACATGCGCGAGGTGATCGCCCGCATCGTCGACGGCAGCCGCTTCCACGAATATCAGCCGGGCTACGGCACCACCCTCATCTGCGGCTATGCCCGCATCTGGGGCCAGCAGGTCGGCATCCTCGCCAACAACGGCGTGCTGTTCAGCGACAGTGCGCTGAAGGGTGCGCACTTCATCGAGCTGTGCGATCAGAACCGCACGCCGCTCCTGTTCCTGCAGAACATCACCGGCTTCATGGTCGGCCGCGAATATGAGCGGCGAGGGATCACCAAGGACGGCGCCAAGATGATCATGGCGGTGTCCGGCGCCTCGGTCCCGAAGATCTCGATCAATTGCGGCGCCTCCTTCGGGGCCGGAACCTACGGCATGAACGGCCGTGCCTTCGATCCGCGCTTCATGTTCTCCTGGCCGCGCTCGCAGGTGGCCGTGATGGGTGCCGAGCAGGCCGCTGGCGTGCTGACCACGGTCAAGATCAGGCAGATGGAACGAGAAGGCGGCGCGCTTACCGATGAGCAGATCGCGGCCATCCGCGAGCCCGTGATCGCGGAATATCAGCGTTCGTCCAGTGCCTGGTATGCCACCTCCGAACTGTGGGACGATGGCGTCATCGATCCGCTCGCCACCCGAGAAACCATTGCGATCGCGCTCAGCGCCGCGCTCAACACCCCCATCCCCGAACCGCGATACGGGGTCTTCAGGATGTAATGCCGACACATCGGATTATCGAGCGCAACGCTCGTCGCACGGAAGGAGCAGGACGATGCATTATTCATTTTGCGTGAAATGGCTGAAAGCCTTCAGGCACAGCCCGGAAGCGATCTGCAGCCTATATGGGCCAGGCGACGACTTCGTCTTCGAGGATGTGATGCTCGACCAGCACAACATCGACAACCAGGCGGACCTTCACCGGCTGTTCGTCCCCTACGCCAACAAGGATCGCACCAATGGCGTCGGCATCCACAATTTCAGGATGCGCTCCTATATCGGCGATGAGAATTTCGGGCTCCTGCGTTGGGAATGGGGACCCGAGGATGCGGCCATGTTCATCGGCCTCGACGTCAAGGACAAGCCCTTCACGACCCAGGGGCATACATTCCACATCTACAAGGACGGCTTCATCAAGCGGGAATCCTCCTGGTGGGATGCCGCTGCGGTCCTGCGCGCCGTAGGCCCCGTCAGCCCGACCAAGATCCTCACCGGCAAACCGCACGAAGGGCCTGCCCGTTCGGCGGATGTCAAACTGAGCGGGGCTCCCGCCGGAACGCTCGAATTCGCGCAGGACTGGTGCAATGCGCTCGGCGGCGACATCCATGTGCTGCGTGCGCTTTACGCCGACTTCTTTTCGTCGGACTGGTCGAAAATTGACGATCATGAAAACGACACGTTCACCGATACCGAAATGCTGGTCCGCAATCTGGGCGGCATCGCGGCCGGCGAGAATGGTCGCTATCGTTTCACGGCGACCGAATATCTCGGTAACGAACGCAGGGGCCTCATCCACTGGAACGTCCAGATCGAGGGCGCCGAAAGCTATCGTGGCATTGCGACGGGCGGGAAAACGATCAGCACGCTCGGTTCCACCTTCCTCGAGTTCGATAATAGCGGGAAGATCGTGCTGGAATCGACCTATTGGGAGGACAATCGCGCCTTCGCGGCACTCGGCCTTCCCATTGTCCGTCCACACTATTGGGAGGAAGGGTTCGACCCGGCAATCTTGGCTTCGTGACGTTGAAGGCAGGGGAAACGCTAATGCACATCCCGCATGACGTCTGCGCTCGTTGCAAAGCTTCCCGACAGCACTCCCCATGATCGCAGACAAATGAAAGCCTATCTGCTTCTTGCCCTGGCCATAGGCGCGGAAGTCATCGCGACTTCCGCGTTGAAGGCAAGCGATGGCTTCTCCCGCCCCGTGTGGGCGTTAGTGTCGATCCTGGGTTACATCGTCGCCTTCAGCGCGCTGGCGATGTCTTTGAAGACTATCCCGCTGGGTATCGCTTATGCGATCTGGAGCGGCGTCGGGATTGCCCTGCTCACCCTGATTGGCTGGATCGTATATCAGCAGCGCCTGAGTCTCACGGCTATGTTTGGGATCAGTCTCATCATAGCCGGCGTGCTGGTTCTTCAATTATCCATCAAGCGCACTTGAAGTCGAAGGCAGCATCGGAAGCGGTGACGGTCAGGGGACGTATCCGGCTCAGCCAGTTCGATGCGAGGGCTCTGCCGTGCGTCGTGGACAAAGAGCGGGGTTGCTCAAACTGGCGGACATTTATGAGCCAGCGGCCGCCCGCCTGAGTTGAATCTCACCAGCAGCGCTGAGGCCGGCAGTCTCGATGTGACGTTTCAATCCGACTGATTGGACGGCCGTCATGACAAATGCTCCAGCGCTGAGCCGCAAGCCTTCCACCTTCCGTTCATGCGGCACCCCGCATCATCCGAATGACGGTATGTGCCGCTGCAGGAAATCGATCACGATATCGTTGAAGACATCGTTTCGATCGCCGGCGACCATATGTCCGGCCTTCGGCACATCCCGAACCTCCGTCTGCGGCACGAGCCTGCACATGCTGACCACACCTTCATCGTCGACAATATCGCTCTGCCCTCCGCGGACCAGCAGCGTAGGCAGCGTGACATTGCCGCTGACCCGTTCCATATCGTCTGCGAAGGACGGCGGTTCCGAGTTGGGGAGGCTTTCGAGAAAGCGCGGATCCCAGTGCCAGTAAAGACGTCCGTCGTCGCGCAGACGGAGATTCTTCATCAAGCCGCTCGGGTCCGAAGGGCGCCTTCTCTGCGGATTATAGGCGGACACGGCGTTGGCCGCCTCATCGAGATCGCTGAACCCATGTGGGTGAGCCTTCATGAACCGCCGGATTTTCTCCGTACCTTCCGCTGCCGGCCGCGGAACGATGTCAACCATGACGAGCAAATCCGCGACAGATCGAGACGCCCTACCAATGGCATAGAAGCTCGTCATTCCACCCATGGAAGCGCCGACCAGCGCTACAGGCCGGGAAACTGTCGACAGGACCGCGCCCAGATCTGAAGCAAGCGCGGGAAGCGAATAGTCCCCATCGGGAGACCAGTCGCTGTCCCCATGTCCGCGAGCGTCGTAGTTCACGACGAAATAGCCTCGATCGGCAAGCTGGTTCGTCGCACCGGCCCAGCTGTGTCGCGTCTGGCCGCCGCCGTGCAGCAGAATGACAGTCGGCGCATCGGGCGGTCCGCCGACATCTCCGATCAGCGTCAAACCATCGGGTGTGAGGAAACGCCGCTGTTCCATCATATGTGCCATAGCCGTCCCGTTGTTGGCGATGCTGACATTGCCTAACGCAGCGAACCATCGAAAAGCCCGACAAGCTCTCGCCAGTGCCTTTCCGCGGCCGCTACATCGAACACGGGAAAGTCAGCCATGGTGAACCCGTGCAGCGCTCCGCTGTAAATCTCGCATCGATGGTCCACGCCAGCATCCGTCAGCGCCTTTTCCAAACGCTCGGCCATTTCGGGCGGGTACAAATCATCCTTGTCGGCGCCGGCGACATAGACCCGCGCACTGATCGAAGGCGCCAGCAGGTGCGGGCTGGTATCCGCGTCCGTTGCGAGATTGCCGCCGTGAAAGCTCGCCGCAGCGGCAATGTATTTCGGCCAGCTTCCGGCGATCGACAGCGCGATGCCGCCCCCCATGCAATAGCCGGTTACGCCATATCGAGGGCCGACAACATCAGGTCGTTCGTCAAGCAACGTGATGAACGCCTCCGCGTCCCGTGCCGCCCGATGGTTGTCGGTGGAAGCCAGCAAGTGACCGATGGCGCCCATGAGGTCACCACTCGCGAAAACCTCCGCGGGCACAAGCGGTCCATATGGACCTGCGCGATAATAGAAGTCGGGCAGCAAGACGGCGTAGCCGCTGTCGGCGAGCCGTTGCGCCATCGAGAACAGCGTTGGGCGGATGCCGAACCCGTCCATGCAGAAGATCACGCCCGGCCAGGGGCCCGCCCCGTCCGGCGTGAAAAAATAGGCGGGGCAGTTGCCCTCGCCGGTCTCGATTTGAAGCTGCTCCTGGCTCATGGCCAATCCTCCTTCAACATGAGCGTAGATAGGCGTTCATAGCCAAATATGTTGCAAAGGCAACCGTTGCCTATTGAATATATAGACACGTCGGTCTACAGGGACGTCCATGCCAACCCACCGATCCGTAGTCAGCGCGGCGACGCTTTTTGAATTCACCAACGCGTTGCAGCCAGTGCGGCGCATCTGGGTTCAGGCGGTCAACATGGCCTTGGCTGACTTCGGGCTTCCGGCATCGCTGACGTCGGCTCTGATCCTGGCTGCGCGCCGTGGAGAGGAAGGCATCAGGCAGAACGCGCTGGCCGAGGAAGTCGGGGTAAACCCGGGCGCCATGGTCCGCATCCTCGACCAGGCGGAAGCGGCCGATCTGCTCGAGCGCCGCGATTCTCCGGACGACCGCCGCGCCAAAATCATCCAGGCCTTGCCCAAGGGCCGCGAAATAGCCCGCAAGATGGAGAAGGCAGTCGACGAGCTGCGGGCCGGGATCCTCGGGGATTTGCCGTCTCAGGACATTGAGACGACGACCCGGACGCTCCGTCTGTTCGAGGCGCGCATCGGTCAATACCTGCAGCAGGAGCGTTCGGGCCGATGAAGGTCAGCGCCGACCAACTGATCTTTTCCGCCAAGCTGTTCGTTGCCGGCATGATCGCCTTCGCGCTTGCCGTGCGGATTGGCCTGCCCAACCCCTATTGGGCGCTTGTCACCTGCTGCGTGTGCATGAACCCGATGTCGGGCGCGATCCGGTCAAAGGCCGTCTATCGCTTCGCAGGAACATTCTGCGCAGGCATAGTCACTCTCGGGCTGGTGGCAATGTTTGCGAGCACGCCGCTGCTGCTCGTGGCGGCCGCAGGGATCGTCGCGACCATGGGCTTTGGCCTATCGTTTCTCGATCGCACGCCCCGCAGCTATGGTTTCCAGCTTTTCTCGATCACACTCATGCTGGTCGCTGTCGCCGGCGTGGACCATCCGGAGACGAGCTTCGACACGGTGGTGGCGCGGGTCAGCGAAATCGCGCTTGGGATTCTTTCGACCACGATCGTCGATGCCATCGTCATGCCGCGGTCGCTCGGCGGGACCCTGCGCGCGAGCATCCATCGCTGGCTGCCGGACATGGAGAATTGGGCCAGGGACATCTTCGACGGACATGAGGCGGATGCAAAGGGCGAACATGATCGGCTGAAGACGCTGGCCGACATCACCTCGCTCTCGCAGCTCATCAGTACGTTGCGCTACGATCCAACGATCAGCCGCTCGGAATTGCGCCATGCGCTTGCGATCCAGCAGCGTCTGCTCCGCATGATCCCTTTGCTCTCGGCGATCGGCAGCCGGATCGCCGGGCTCAGCGAGGCGGAGCGTGAAGCGCTCCGGCCCAGTCTGGCGGCTGCGAGCGCCTGCCTTGCAACTGGTGCCGAACCGCCGGCGGGACTTGCGGACGATGTGCGGGCGGTTCCGCTCGATGCCGGGCCCGGCAGGCGCTGGCAGCAACTCGTGCACGATTCGCTGGCTGGGATGCTCACTGAAGGGCTCACGCTCTGGAGCGAGGTGCGCCGGATCGAGGCGGTGCTCGACGGGAAAGCGGTGCTGACGCCGGCGCTCGCCGGACAGGTCAGGGAAACCCGCGCCTTCCCGCTGATCCCAGACTTCGATCACGCCAGCAGGTTGGCGGGGGGCATTCTCGTTTCCTATGCGCTGCTTTGCGGTCTCTGGTACATGACGGGCTGGCATCAGGGCGCGAATGCCGTGCTGCTCAGCACCGTCGCGCTGGCCTTCTTTGGAGGCGGCGACGAGCCAGGCAAGGCGATCGCGATGTTCGGCCGCTTCGCGGTGCTCGCGCTGACGCTTGCCGGGCTGCTCTGCTATGGCCTTCTGCCGCTCGCCAATGATTTTGCGGCATTTGCGCTCGTCATGGGTCTGTTCATGCTGCCGCTCGGAGCATGGGCGGCAGTCAATCCGATGGCGACCCTCGTGCTGGCCTACGGCCTCAGCAACATCAACCTCCAGGGCCATTATTCTCCGTTCGATTTCGGGGCCTTCCTCGAGACCGGCCTTGCCAGCCTTTTGGGTGTCTATGTCGCCTTTCTGGGCGCGGGGCTGTTCAGAAGCTGGGGCGTCCAGCATCAGCTTCAGCGTTTCCTGCGCAAGGAAGCGCGAGACATCGCCCGGCTCAGCCGCTCGGCAAACCAGAGAATACGGGACAGCTATGTCCAGAGGGCGCTCGATCGCATCGCCGTCATGACCGCCCGGCTTGCCGCGACGGGACAGATCGAACGCAGCGCGAGCCTGCTCTCCCGCCTTCGTGTCGGCGTGAACGTCGCCGACCTGCGTATGATCGGGAAAGCGCTTCCGCCCGCAGCCCGCGCGGCGACCGATAGCGTGCTCGACCAGTTCCGCGCCGAGTTCGATGCGCCGCAGCCGTCGTCGCGGCTGCTCACGATGATCGATGATGCCCTGGACCGGCTATGGTTCGAGCACAGGGTTCCAGGAGACCGGCCGGACCGCGTTATCCATGCCCTTGCGGGATTGCGTATCGCCCTGTTCGAACGCGCACCGGCGTGGGAGCCCTCCCGATGATCGGAGAGATCGATATTGCCGGCATCTTCCTCTCGCCGCTGCTCCTCTGCGTCGGCATCGGCTTTGCCGCCCGCCTGCTCGTCTCGCTATTGCTCGAAGCCGCGGGTTTCTATCGCCTCGTCTGGCAGCGACCGCTGTTCGATACTTCCCTCTTCCTCATCCTGACCGGCGCCGCGTTTCTCGCGTTGCGCCTGGTCACCTCATCCTGAAGCACACGCCATGACCATTGACCGCGATACGATCCTGCGCCTGCTCAAGCCGCTCCTTACCCTGCTCGTGCTGGGCGTCGCGGTGCTCGTCTTCTGGCAGCTCTATAATTACTATACTTACGCCCCCCAGACGCGAGATGGAAAGATCCGGGCCGATGTGGTTCCACTGGCCGCCGACGTATCCGGCCGGGTCGAACAGGTGCATGTCCGTGACAATCAGGTCGTGAGGCGCGGCGAGATATTGTTCACGATCGATCATGTCCGCTTGCGCAACGCCCTCCAGCAGACGGAAGCGGCGGTCGCCACCGCCCGCGCCACATTGAATGCGGCCGAGCGTGAGAACCGGCGCTATCAGGGCCTTGCCGACATCGTCTCGGGTCAGCAGCGCGACGACCGCCGCTCCGCCGCAGAGGAGGCCCGCGCCCGCTATGCGCAGGCGATCGCCGATCGCGATCTTGCCCGTATCAATCTCGAACGCGCTGAGGTGCGTGCGCCCGTCAACGGTATCGTCACCAACTTCTCGCTTCGTCCCGGTGCCTATGCCACCGCCGGCCAGCCAGTGATGGCGCTGGTCGATTCGGACAGTTACTATGTGGCGGGCTATTTCGAGGAAACCAAGCTTTCGCATATCCATCCGGGCGCGCGGGTGACCATCCGCGTTATGGGTGAGGACCGCCCCCTCTCCGGTCATGTCGAGGGTCGGTCAGCCGGCATTGACGATCGCGAGCGAACGACTGCCTCGGGCACACTGCTCGCCAACGTCAACCCGACCTTCAGCTGGGTCAGGCTTGCCCAGCGCGTCCCGGTGCGGATCGCCATCGACAAGGTTCCTCCCGGCATCGACCTGATCGCGGGACGAACGGTCACGGTGTCGCTTGATAGCGCGGGGGATGCACGCACGGTCGGTCTGGGCGCATGACAATGAAGCGTCTCGGCACGAGGGGATCATGGGCCTTCGCGGGCGCGCTGATGTTGGCGGGTTGCGCCACTGTCGGCCCGGACTATCACGCGCCGCCTCCGCCGGCAGGGATAGCAGAGAAACCGACCGCCTTCGCCGAGGGGAATTCGCCGGCCTTTGCCGCTGAGCCGTTGCCGGACCGTTGGTGGCGGCTCTATGCCATTCCCCAACTCGACGCGCTCGTCGAGGAAGCCATTCGAGCCAATACCGATCTGCGGATTGCCGCGGCCAATCTCGAACGCGCGCAGGCGATCGTCCAGGAGATACGGGCAAGCGCCCATGTCCAGACGTCGGTAAATGGTGGCGCCTCCGCGGGAGAGACCTCCAATCTCGGTCTCGGATCACCAGCGGGAACTCATGCAACATTCGATGCAGGCGTCGGGATCTCCTACGAACTGGACGTGGTGGGTCGGATCCGGCGCACCATCGAAGCGGCGGATGCCGATGCCCAGGCGCAGGCGGCTGCCTATGATCTTGCGCGTACCACAGTCGTTGCGGGCGTGGTCGGAGCCTATTCCGACGCTTGTGCCGCCGGTGCGCGGCTGGTCGTCGCACGCCGCTCGATGGAGTTGCAGCGGCAAAGTCTTGCGCTCACCGACCGTGGCGTGCGCGCAGGCCTCTACACCCCGCTTGATGCTATGCGCTCCCGTGCGCTCCTGGCGCAGCTGGAAGCGGCGTTGCCGCCGCTGGAAGCGGACCGCAAGGCGGCCCTCTACAGTCTCGCCGTGCTGCTCGGCAGGGCACCCGAAGACTATCCTCCCGGCCTCGCGAGCTGCCAGATAATCCCGACCATCGACCAGCCGCTGCCGATAGGCAACGGAATGGCACTAATCCGGCGGCGACCTGATATCCGCCAGGCCGAGCGCCAACTCGCGGCGGCGACCGCGCGCATGGGCGTGGCCACGGCCGAACTCTATCCGAGCGTCAGCTTCGGCGCATCGCTGGGCACGACGTCGCGCGGCGTCGGCAATCTGTTCGATAGTTCGGCGTTCAGGTTCAGCCTGGGACCGCTGATCTCCTGGACATTCCCTAACCGGGGGGTGGCACGGGCGCGAATCGTGGAGGCCGACGCCGCCTCTCGCGGGGCGCTGGCGGCATTTGACGGCAGCGTCCTGTCTGCTTTGCGCGAAGTGGAAACCGCGCTTAGCACCTATGCGCGCGACCTCGAGCAGAACGCAAAACTCAAGATTGCGCGCGATGAGAACCGCAAAGCCTTCGGCCTGCAGACGCGAATGACTCGCGGCGGCTTGGGAACGGGCCTCGACCTGCTCGATGCCGAAAGAAGCCTCGCTGCCGCCGAATCGGCGCTAGCAGCGTCAAGCGCTACGATTGCGAACGATAGAGTCCGGGTATTTTTAGCCTTGGGCGGGGGATGGGAACAATAGACAAAGAGACAAGCTATGCGGTTTCTTGGATTTTTGGTTCGCAGCGCGGTTCATCGTTTCCGATGATCGATCACCATAGAGCTGATTGCATCGGCTGCTTCGTGGTCAAGGCCGTGCATCCAGACTCAATGCCGTCGGCGTGAGAAGCGTCAGACTCGAGCGATCAGTATTGCGGTAGAAGCACGCAGTTTGCTCGGAGACAAACAGCGATCGCATTCTGTCATCAGCCCCTGGAATCACCGAGGATTGAACGGACCCTCCGCCGTGGCACATTTCGTGGCACATTTAGGGTAATGGAGGGCAATCCAGGGTAAGTCGGTTGTTGAAAAATAGAGGTTTATTTCCCCTCTGATCCCCTGTAGCGCCCTGAAAATCCGGTTCGAGTCCCGTAGGGGTCACCAAAATACTCTCCCAGAGAGTATCAGAAGGTGCCGGGAACGGCGGATTTCTGCGGTTTTTCATGGTATAGGTATCCCATACGGAGCGGTCTCGGACCACCGGATACCAGCAACTTGATGGTATGTCTGATGGTAGCGCGGCCCTCCTCGAAAAGGAGATACCATCATGGCGCTCACCGCCGCTGCGATCAAAAACGCCAAGGGCAAAGCCAAGCCCTATAAACTCACCGATAGCGATGGCCTTTTCCTCTATGTGGCACCCAATGGTGGGCGCTACTGGCGGATGAACTATCGCCACCTTGGCAAACAGAAGACGTTGGCGTTCGGGATCTATCCCGACATCGGCCTTGCCGACGCCCGCGAGCAGCGCGACGCCGCCCGCAAGGTGCTGGCGAAGGGGGACGATCCCGCCGAAAGGATCAGGCTAGATCGGATTGCCGCTATCGTGGCCGCATCTAACAGCTTCAAGGCGGTTGCCGACGAATGGCTGGTGAAGGTCGAGCGTGAAGGCCGCTCCTCCGTCACGATGAAGAAGCTGCGCTGGCTGCTGGCCTTCATCAATGCGTCGCTTGGCAAGCGCCCTGTCACCGCCATAACCGCGCAGGAGGTCTTGACCATGCTGCGTAAGATGGAGGGCAAAGGCCGCTACGAGACGGCCAAGCGCCTGCGCAGCACATGCAGCCAGATATTCCGCTACGCCATCGCAACGGCGCGCGCTGAGCGTGACGTGGCAGCGGACCTGCGCGGGGCGCTGATCGCGCCCAAGCCCGTCCACCGCGCCGCGATCACCAACGCGGACAATGCAGGCGGACTGTTGCGCGCCATTGAGGCGTTCGAGGGCTTTGCAAATACCAAAGCAGCGCTGCAACTGCTCCCGCACGTGTTCGTGCGCCCAGGCGAGCTACGCCATGCCGAATGGGCCGACTTCGATTTCGACAAGGCGCTGTGGACCATCCCGGCGCATAAAACCAAGATGCGGCGGGCGCATACCATCCCTCTCTCGCGGCAGGCATTGGCGATCCTCGAAACCATTGAGCATGACGCGGACTATAGCCGCCTCCTGTTCCCGTCGCTCCGCGCGGCAGAGCGGCCCATGTCGGAGGACACCATCAACGCCGCCTTGCGGCGCATGGGCTTCGCACAGGATGAAATGACCGGCCACGGCTTCCGGGCGATGGCGGCGACACTGCTCAACGAAATGGGACTATGGCATCCCGACGCGATCGAGCGGCAGCTTGCCCATTGCGACAACAACGCCGTGCGTCGCGCATACACGCGGGGCGAATACTGGGACGAACGGGTCCGCATGATGCAGCACTGGTCCGACCACCTCGACTTCCTGCGCGACGGGCAGAAAGTCGTAACCGGCAAGTTCGGTAAGGCGAAGAGCCAAGCCGCCTGATCGCAAACCGTCGATGTTGCCGTGCCCACGCCTGCAAAAGGTGGGGCACGGCAACATGATCAAACGCCCAACTCCTCCCGGTAGCTTACCGGATCGGCAATCCAGCGATTGATGGCGGACTCGCGCCAGCCAGCGCCGTGGACGCTGATCTTCACTTGGCGCGGGAAAGTGCCTTCGCCCATCTTGCGATAAAGCGTCGTGCGGGAAAGCCCTGTGCGGGCGAGGACGGTATTCAAGCGAATGATACGATCACTATTGGTCATGGGGCAGTCTCTTCAAATCAGGATGTTGCACGCGCCCCCGACCACGAGCATTGGATGCCTTGCCGTCCCGGACAAGAGTGTTACGGGCGCGCAGGCAGCTACGCTTTCATGGGTCGGTGAACGCTGGCGGCAGTTGGCGGTCAGCGGCGGAAGATGGCGGAATTTGGCGTAGGCTTCTCACTGATAGCGATCAGCGAAGATTTTTTCCCAGCCTGTACCAAAGTTTCATGCCAAGCCTTCGCATCCGCCCCGTCTCAGGGGACAGCCAGCAGGCGTTAGGTCGAGTCGTTCATTGGAGGCTCCTTTGAAAGGGCCACCGTCGGAAGCGTCGTGAAGCAAACTCATGCTCACCCGCAGCTTATGCGCTGTCAAGAAGGCCGACACCGTGTCGTTCCTTCCCATCCATGTTGAAATATAACGCTAAGTGTTATATAGAGCCACAGAGAGCAGGAGAACCGCCATCGCGCGCATCTTCAAAAATGGTTGGTTCGAGCGCTTCGCGCGAAAAGAGCGGATTGCCGATGCCTCGCTTCTTCAAGCCGTGGAGCGCGCAGAAAGCGGTCTGGTGGATGCCGATCTTGGCGGCGGTGTCATCAAGCAGCGGGTCGCGCGCACCGGGCAAGGCAAGTCAGGCGGCTACCGGACGCTGATCCTGTTCCGACAGGGTGACAAGGCGATATTCGCTTTTGGGTTCGCCAAGAGTGCGCAGACGAACATATCAAAGGCGGACCTGGCGTTGCTCCGCAACGCGGCGAGCGAGGCGCTGGAATGGAGCGCCGGGGAACTGGACCGGCTGGTAGCGTTGGGAACGCTGGTGGAGATAGGCGATGGGAACGGTGATGAAGAATAAAGGCTATCGCAGTGAGATTGCAGGCGCGATCCATGAAATGATGAGCGATGCCCATGACGCGGGCGTGGTGTCGCGCGCGACGCTGCGTACATTCGATGAAGCGTGCCTTGCCCCCGCCCCCGCGCTGGCAGGCGATGAAATCCGGGCGATCCGCGAGCGTGAGCATGTCTCGCAGCCGGTGTTCGCCGCCTATCTCAACGTCTCGCGCAATCTCGTGTCGGATTGGGAACGAGGCGTTAAGCGACCCGGCGGCCCTGCCCTGCGCCTTCTGTCCATTATCCAACGCAAGGGATTGCAGGCGGTCGCGTAGCTGTCGCTGTCGCTGTCGCTGTCGCTGTCGGCAAAACCCGTTTATCGCACATTGGCCGGTAGCGGAATGTCAGGTTTGGGGTTCGCAGAGGCAGTTAGCTGCCACTTGCGATTATGGCGGACGTAGGTTCCGCCATCACTGGGAAAAGGCGTTGAACGTTACATCGCCGCCATAAACATCGCCGGTATAGCCGGGCACTTCTACGACGACCTTTTTGAACCATCCCGCCGCAACGTAATCCACATTCGGATGAGCCGCCTTCAAGCCCCGATATACAGGATCGGTCATCAAGATTGGCTTCGTAGCAGCGCGAGTTTCGACGTATTCCGTGGTCATGAAGTGACTACGATAGTTGGGATTGGAATGCGTCATCCCGCCCAAAAAGCTGTGCGAAACTTCCTTTGCAAATTGGCTTGGCCATACGTTGACCCACGCTAAATCCTGCGAAAAAATGGAATTATAGCCGACGCGAACCATGTCGCACTCGATACCCTCGGACGACTTATTGGCAATGTCCGTTAACTTCGACGCAACGTTCGCCGGACGCCCCAACCACACTAGTCATCTGGAACTGAAGTAAGCCTCATTGTATGCTGTGCTCTCGGATGGGGAGCGCAGCATGGCAAACGCGGGTGGTCGACCGACGGCGCCTCTGGTTTTGGAGGCCGAGGAACGAGAATATCTGGAGCGTCAGGTCCGTCGGCGGCGGATAGCGCGCTCGATGTCAGAGCGATGTCGCATCATCCTGCGCTGCGCCGACGGGATCCGAAGCAAGGTCGTTGCTGCCGAGCTTGGCGTGCACGAACACACGGTTGGAAAATGGCGTCGGCGCTTCCTCAAGGACCGTATTGAAGGGCTGCTGGACGAGGCCCGACCCGGCAGGCCACGGACGATCGACGACGATCAAGTCGCCGCCGTGATCGAGCGCACGCTGCGCTCAACGCCAGCCGATGCAACCCACTGGTCGATCCGCACGATGGCTGGTGAGACCGGCTTCTCCCACACCACGATCCGGCGCATCTGGACGGCCTTCGGGCTGCAGCCGCACCGCTCGGAGACCTTTAAGCTGTCGAGCGATCCGCTGTTCGTCGACAAGGTCCGTGACATTGTCGGCCTCTATTTGTCGCCACCCAACCGTGCGCTCGTTCTCAGCGTCGACGAGAAGTCCCAGATCCAGGCGCTTGACCGCGAGCAGCCGGTCCTGCCGATGATGCCCGGCGTGCCTGAGCGCCGCACCCACAGCTACGTCCGGCACGGCACGACGTCATTGTTCGCCGCGCTCGACATCGCCTCAGGCTTCGTGATCGGCAAATGCTACAAGCGCCACCGGGCGACCGAATTCCTCGACTTCCTCAAGCAGATCGACGCGCGGGTGCCTCCCGACCTCGACATCCATATCGTCATGGACAATTACGCGACCCACAAAACCGCGCTGGTCCGAGCATGGCTCGCTCGTCGGCCGCACTACCACGTTCATTTCACGCCAACGTCGGCCTCGTGGATAAACCAGGTCGAGCGCTGGTTCGCCGAGCTGACACGAAAGCAGCTGCGCCGCGGCGTGCACACTTCGACCAGTCAGCTGGAGCAAGACATCCGCTCCTTCATCGACCGTCACAACGAGAACCCGAGGCCCTACCGCTGGACCAAATCCGCCGACGAAATCCTCGCCTCGGTCAAGCGCTTCTGCCAAGCTTCAGAGCGGACCTTATGTGGCGAACTTTAGATTCACATGACTAGTCATCTGGAACTGAAGTAAGCCTCATTGTATGCTGTGCTCTCGGATGGGGAGCGCAGCATGGCAAACGCGGGTGGTCGACCGACGGCGCCTCTGGTTTTGGAGGCCGAGGAACGAGAATATCTGGAGCGTCAGGTCCGTCGGCGGCGGATAGCGCGCTCGATGTCAGAGCGATGTCGCATCATCCTGCGCTGCGCCGACGGGATCCGAAGCAAGGTCGTTGCTGCCGAGCTTGGCGTGCACGAACACACGGTTGGAAAATGGCGTCGGCGCTTCCTCAAGGACCGTATTGAAGGGCTGCTGGACGAGGCCCGACCCGGCAGGCCACGGACGATCGACGACGATCAAGTCGCCGCCGTGATCGAGCGCACGCTGCGCTCAACGCCAGCCGATGCAACCCACTGGTCGATCCGCACGATGGCTGGTGAGACCGGCTTCTCCCACACCACGATCCGGCGCATCTGGACGGCCTTCGGGCTGCAGCCGCACCGCTCGGAGACCTTTAAGCTGTCGAGCGATCCGCTGTTCGTCGACAAGGTCCGTGACATTGTCGGCCTCTATTTGTCGCCACCCAACCGTGCGCTCGTTCTCAGCGTCGACGAGAAGTCCCAGATCCAGGCGCTTGACCGCGAGCAGCCGGTCCTGCCGATGATGCCCGGCGTGCCTGAGCGCCGCACCCACAGCTACGTCCGGCACGGCACGACGTCATTGTTCGCCGCGCTCGACATCGCCTCAGGCTTCGTGATCGGCAAATGCTACAAGCGCCACCGGGCGACCGAATTCCTCGACTTCCTCAAGCAGATCGACGCGCGGGTGCCTCCCGACCTCGACATCCATATCGTCATGGACAATTACGCGACCCACAAAACCGCGCTGGTCCGAGCATGGCTCGCTCGTCGGCCGCACTACCACGTTCATTTCACGCCAACGTCGGCCTCGTGGATAAACCAGGTCGAGCGCTGGTTCGCCGAGCTGACACGAAAGCAGCTGCGCCGCGGCGTGCACACTTCGACCAGTCAGCTGGAGCAAGACATCCGCTCCTTCATCGACCGTCACAACGAGAACCCGAGGCCCTACCGCTGGACCAAATCCGCCGACGAAATCCTCGCCTCGGTCAAGCGCTTCTGCCAAGCTTCAGAGCGGACCTTATGTGGCGAACTTTAGATTCACATGACTAGTCATCTGGAACTGAAGTAAGCCTCATTGTATGCTGTGCTCTCGGATGGGGAGCGCAGCATGGCAAACGCGGGTGGTCGACCGACGGCGCCCTGGTTTTGGAGGCCGAGGAACGAGAATATCTGGAGCGTCAGGTCCGTCGGCGGCGGATAGCGCGCTCGATGTCAGAGCGATGTCGCATCATCCTGCGCTGCGCCGACGGGATCCGAAGCAAGGTCGTTGCTGCCGAGCTTGGCGTGCACGAACACACGGTTGGAAAATGGCGTCGGCGCTTCCTCAAGGACCGTATTGAAGGGCTGCTGGACGAGGCCCGACCCGGCAGGCCACGGACGATCGACGACGATCAAGTCGCCGCCGTGATCGAGCGCACGCTGCGCTCAACGCCAGCCGATGCAACCCACTGGTCGATCCGCACGATGGCTGGTGAGACCGGCTTCTCCCACACCACGATCCGGCGCATCTGGACGGCCTTCGGGCTGCAGCCGCACCGCTCGGAGACCTTTAAGCTGTCGAGCGATCCGCTGTTCGTCGACAAGGTCCGTGACATTGTCGGCCTCTATTTGTCGCCACCCAACCGTGCGCTCGTTCTCAGCGTCGACGAGAAGTCCCAGATCCAGGCGCTTGACCGCGAGCAGCCGGTCCTGCCGATGATGCCCGGCGTGCCTGAGCGCCGCACCCACAGCTACGTCCGGCACGGCACGACGTCATTGTTCGCCGCGCTCGACATCGCCTCAGGCTTCGTGATCGGCAAATGCTACAAGCGCCACCGGGCGACCGAATTCCTCGACTTCCTCAAGCAGATCGACGCGCGGGTGCCTCCCGACCTCGACATCCATATCGTCATGGACAATTACGCGACCCACAAAACCGCGCTGGTCCGAGCATGGCTCGCTCGTCGGCCGCACTACCACGTTCATTTCACGCCAACGTCGGCCTCGTGGATAAACCAGGTCGAGCGCTGGTTCGCCGAGCTGACACGAAAGCAGCTGCGCCGCGGCGTGCACACTTCGACCAGTCAGCTGGAGCAAGACATCCGCTCCTTCATCGACCGTCACAACGAGAACCCGAGGCCCTACCGCTGGACCAAATCCGCCGACGAAATCCTCGCCTCGGTCAAGCGCTTCTGCCAAGCTTCAGAGCGGACCTTATGTGGCGAACTTTAGATTCACATGACTAGGGTCGGGACTCATAACCACCAGGTGACTGCTGCCACGAGGTAGATCGCGCCGAGGAAGTTAGTGGCAAGTTTGTCGTATCGGGTGGCGATGCGGCGATAATCCTTGAGGCGGCAGAACATTCGTTCGACTGCGTTTCGGCCTTTGTAGAGCGCGCGCGAGAAGCAGCTTTTCCAGCGCCGGTTCGCTTTGGAGGGGATGTTGGGCACGGCACCTTGGCGCTCGATCAGGTCGCGGATCGCGTTGCTGTCATAGGCCTTGTCGGCCAGCACGATGGTGCGCGGCGCAAGATCGTCGAGCAGGACATCAGCAGCACGGCAGTCCGCGACGTTGCCACCGGTCAGCAGGAAACGGAGCGGGCGGCCTTCGCCGTCAGTGAGCGCGTGGAGCTTGCTGTTGCGACCGCCTCGACTGATCCCGATCGCCTGGACGAGCGCCCCCCTTTTCCGCCGCCCGCCGAGCGGTGCGCCTTCATATGCGTGCTGTCGATCAGGACTTCAGCGGGCGGTCCACCCGCTGCCGCCAGCGTGACGAACATCTCTTGCCAGATGCCTTTCGCTGCCCACCGCACGAACCGGTTGTAGAGCGTCTTCCTCGGGCCGTAGCAGGCGGGTGCATCGACCCAGCGACCGCCCGATTTGACCACATGGATGATGCCGCTGATCACCCGCCGGTCATCGACCCGCGCAACGCCGCGCACCTTGTCCGGCAACAATGGTCGAAGCCGCTCGAACTGCTCCTCGCTCAACCAAAACTCGCTCAAATCCATGCTCCTGCTGTCGCCGAGCCTGAATCACATTCCCGCCGCCAAGGGAATCTGGAGGTTTCTGTGAGGTCGCGCAGGCGCAACGCTGGCGTCGTGAAGCGGCGCGACCTCATTGAAGCCGGATTGAGCTAACCCGCTGACGCGCGCGCAACCTATGGGATTAGTGGAAGAGCACTGAACGCTGCGGTCTTGGTTTGGATGGTCCAAAGCCCTGGCGCCAGTGGTTGCAGCGCCTAATTCTCGGCAAAGGTTGCGGTGATCGTCGCTCAGATCTGCAGTATAAGCTGGCCTCAGCTCGACGCATATGCCCGGCGGATTGGCTTGTGAGATACCGGACAAAGGAGATCATGGCGTTTGTCGGCACCGCTGCCGCAACGCTGCTGTGTTTGATGTTCTGTCGATCTCTTGTGATCATGATGTATCGGGCCAGGGCTGCGGGTCACCGATACGCAAGCGCGGTAACGTGGCAGCAATGCGCAAATTGCCGCCACAACAAGGGCACCGGGTTGGGTCAAAGTGTGGCAGTCGCGCTGTGGTGTTGCTGACCTCGCCCGCGATCGGCACGGTCGGTTCGGTAAGGATCAAGAGCTTCCGGATCGTGGCGAGACGCACGCGGCGGCAGCCATTGGCGAGAAAGCCATAGTGTCGGATGCGATGGAATCCATCCGGCAAGCTGTGGATGAGGAAGCGGCGGATGAACTCGTATGGACTGAGCGACATTAGCCTGGATGCGTTGCCATGACGGTAATCGCGCCAACGGAAGGTTACGCTCGTGTCGTCGACGCTGACTAGGCGGCTGTTGGCAATCGCGACTCGGTGCGTGTAACGACCGAGATAGGCGAGGACATGTTCGGGCGATCCGAATGGAGGCTTGGCATAGACGATCCAGTTCTTGCGCCACAGCCTGCGGACTGCGGTGGCGAAGGTCTTGGCATCGTCAAACCCATCCAGCTTGCCGGAGAAGCGCAACCGCCCGGCCATATACGCCGCTTTAAGCCGTTCGAGGAACAGTCGGCGGAACAGGCGTGAGAGAACATGGATGGGCAGGAAGAAGTTGGGCTTGCAACCGAGCCACCGTCCATCCGAAGCAAGCGCGCCGCCAGGGACAAGGCAATGAATATGCGGATGATGGGTAAGCGCCTGACCCCAAGTGTGCAGAATTGCCAGGAACCCAATCTCGCCGCCAAGGTGCCGGGGATCGGCAGAGATGGTCTTGAGCGTTGCCGCGACGGCATCGAACAGGATCGCATAAACCACAGCCTTGTTATGGAACGCGATCTCGGCGACTTCGCCCGGCACCGTGAACACGACATGGAAATATGGCACCGGCAGTAGATCGGCCTGGCGGTCGGCAAGCCACCGTTCGCGCGTTGCACTCTGGCACTTGGGGCAGTGCCGATTACGGCAGGAGTTATAAGCGACGCGGGTATGTGAGCAGTCCTCGCAAGTCTCGACATGACCACCGAGTGCAGCAGTTCGGCACAGTTCGATCGCCGACATGACACGGCGTTCCACGCGGCCGATATGACCATCATGAGCTTCGCGATAAGCGTGGCCATGGCGGCGGAAAATATCCGCCACCTCCAGATTGGAGCGCACCGTGCAGCTCAGGCCGGTGGTACCACCTCAAGGGTCAAGCGATCGAACGGGCTCTGCGTACCTGCGATCGTGCTTGTCGCCACATGGGTGTAGCGAGCCGTCGTCGACAGGTTGCCGTGCCCCAGCAAAACCTGGATAATCCGGATATCCGTACCGCTCTCGAGTAGATGAGTTGCAAAGCTGTGGCGCAGCGTATGCACGCTGACTCGCTTGATCAGGCCTGCGGCCTTGGTCGCCGATCGGCAAGCTGCATGAAGGACCTGTACATCAATCGGCTTGTCGCCCCGTCCGGGAAACAGCCATTCTTCGGGACGGGCCAGTCGCCAGTAAGTCCGCAAAACCCCCAGCAACTGCGGCGACAGCATGACCGCGCGATCCTTGGCACCCTTGCCATGGCGGACCTGGATCAACATCCGGTCGCTGTCGATATCCGCGACCTTCAGACTCACCGCCTCCGAGGCACGAAGGCCTGCGGCATAGGCCGTCGTCAGCGCAGCGCGCGCCTTCAGCGATGATACCGCTTCGAGAAAGCGAACCACCTCATCGGCACTCAGGATCGCCGGCAGCTTACGCGGTGTGCGCGCATAAGCGATCCGCTCTGGGATCTCCGCTCGGTCTAACGTCACGCCATAAAAGAAACGAAGCGCGCAGACCGTCTGGTTGAGCGCGCCCCATGAAACGCCTTGCGACACCAGATAGACTTGAAATGCACGGACATCCTCCAGCCCAAGCCGATCCGGCGAACGACCGTGATACTGGCTGAACCGTTTGACCGCGTGAATGTAGGATCGCTGCGTTGCAGGCGACAGGTTGCGCAGGCTCATATCGTCGATCATACGACGACGCAGCGGGCTTACCGCTGCTGTGGCGTCAGTCATGGGATGGTCTCCTGGTTGAAGGTTGGTCAAGCAACCAAACCATCTCATCAGGAGGCCATTCCAGCCAAGACCCGCACTTCTCCCGCGTCAGCGGGTTAGTTCAATCTGGAGGTTTCTGTGAGGTCGCGCAGGCGCAACGCTGGCGTCGTGAAGCGGCGCGACCTCATTGAAGCCGGATTGAGCTAACCCGCTGACGCGCGCGCAACCTATGGGATTAGTGGAAGAGCACTGAACGCTGCGGTCTTGGTTTGGATGGTCCAAAGCCCTGGCGCCAGTGGTTGCAGCGCCTAATTCTCGGCAAAGGTTGCGGTGATCGTCGCTCAGATCTGCAGTATAAGCTGGCCTCAGCTCGACGCATATGCCCGGCGGATTGGCTTGTGAGATACCGGACAAAGGAGATCATGGCGTTTGTCGGCACCGCTGCCGCAACGCTGCTGTGTTTGATGTTCTGTCGATCTCTTGTGATCATGATGTATCGGGCCAGGGCTGCGGGTCACCGATACGCAAGCGCGGTAACGTGGCAGCAATGCGCAAATTGCCGCCACAACAAGGGCACCGGGTTGGGTCAAAGTGTGGCAGTCGCGCTGTGGTGTTGCTGACCTCGCCCGCGATCGGCACGGTCGGTTCGGTAAGGATCAAGAGCTTCCGGATCGTGGCGAGACGCACGCGGCGGCAGCCATTGGCGAGAAAGCCATAGTGTCGGATGCGATGGAATCCATCCGGCAAGCTGTGGATGAGGAAGCGGCGGATGAACTCGTATGGACTGAGCGACATTAGCCTGGATGCGTTGCCATGACGGTAATCGCGCCAACGGAAGGTTACGCTCGTGTCGTCGACGCTGACTAGGCGGCTGTTGGCAATCGCGACTCGGTGCGTGTAACGACCGAGATAGGCGAGGACATGTTCGGGCGATCCGAATGGAGGCTTGGCATAGACGATCCAGTTCTTGCGCCACAGCCTGCGGACTGCGGTGGCGAAGGTCTTGGCATCGTCAAACCCATCCAGCTTGCCGGAGAAGCGCAACCGCCCGGCCATATACGCCGCTTTAAGCCGTTCGAGGAACAGTCGGCGGAACAGGCGTGAGAGAACATGGATGGGCAGGAAGAAGTTGGGCTTGCAACCGAGCCACCGTCCATCCGAAGCAAGCGCGCCGCCAGGGACAAGGCAATGAATATGCGGATGATGGGTAAGCGCCTGACCCCAAGTGTGCAGAATTGCCAGGAACCCAATCTCGCCGCCAAGGTGCCGGGGATCGGCAGAGATGGTCTTGAGCGTTGCCGCGACGGCATCGAACAGGATCGCATAAACCACAGCCTTGTTATGGAACGCGATCTCGGCGACTTCGCCCGGCACCGTGAACACGACATGGAAATATGGCACCGGCAGTAGATCGGCCTGGCGGTCGGCAAGCCACCGTTCGCGCGTTGCACTCTGGCACTTGGGGCAGTGCCGATTACGGCAGGAGTTATAAGCGACGCGGGTATGTGAGCAGTCCTCGCAAGTCTCGACATGACCACCGAGTGCAGCAGTTCGGCACAGTTCGATCGCCGACATGACACGGCGTTCCACGCGGCCGATATGACCATCATGAGCTTCGCGATAAGCGTGGCCATGGCGGCGGAAAATATCCGCCACCTCCAGATTGGAGCGCACCGTGCAGCTCAGGCCGGTGGTACCACCTCAAGGGTCAAGCGATCGAACGGGCTCTGCGTACCTGCGATCGTGCTTGTCGCCACATGGGTGTAGCGAGCCGTCGTCGACAGGTTGCCGTGCCCCAGCAAAACCTGGATAATCCGGATATCCGTACCGCTCTCGAGTAGATGAGTTGCAAAGCTGTGGCGCAGCGTATGCACGCTGACTCGCTTGATCAGGCCTGCGGCCTTGGTCGCCGATCGGCAAGCTGCATGAAGGACCTGTACATCAATCGGCTTGTCGCCCCGTCCGGGAAACAGCCATTCTTCGGGACGGGCCAGTCGCCAGTAAGTCCGCAAAACCCCCAGCAACTGCGGCGACAGCATGACCGCGCGATCCTTGGCACCCTTGCCATGGCGGACCTGGATCAACATCCGGTCGCTGTCGATATCCGCGACCTTCAGACTCACCGCCTCCGAGGCACGAAGGCCTGCGGCATAGGCCGTCGTCAGCGCAGCGCGCGCCTTCAGCGATGATACCGCTTCGAGAAAGCGAACCACCTCATCGGCACTCAGGATCGCCGGCAGCTTACGCGGTGTGCGCGCATAAGCGATCCGCTCTGGGATCTCCGCTCGGTCTAACGTCACGCCATAAAAGAAACGAAGCGCGCAGACCGTCTGGTTGAGCGCGCCCCATGAAACGCCTTGCGACACCAGATAGACTTGAAATGCACGGACATCCTCCAGCCCAAGCCGATCCGGCGAACGACCGTGATACTGGCTGAACCGTTTGACCGCGTGAATGTAGGATCGCTGCGTTGCAGGCGACAGGTTGCGCAGGCTCATATCGTCGATCATACGACGACGCAGCGGGCTTACCGCTGCTGTGGCGTCAGTCATGGGATGGTCTCCTGGTTGAAGGTTGGTCAAGCAACCAAACCATCTCATCAGGAGGCCATTCCAGCCAAGACCCGCACTTCTCCCGCGTCAGCGGGTTAGTTCAATCCAATTTATGGGTCCTGACCCTAGGTTCTTGTAATTGTGCTGTTCGACACCGCGCCGCCGGAAGCCGGTCTTCGTCACAAGCATCTTTCCGGTGTCGATGCCGATGCCGCATTTAACTTCGTTGCGGGTGAAGTGCTTGTTGATGACGTATTGCGCCGTCGAGTTCATCAGAATGGCGCAATCGACGGCCTTACGGAAACAGTCGTTGCAATCGAAAATCACCATCACTCGGTCGCCGATGATGCCGCGCACATGTCCGCCGTAGTGCCGCGCGCACTTAGTCATGGCGCGAACGAAGGCCGAATATAGCTTCGCGACCGTTTGCGGCTTGTGCGTGATGCTAAGTTCGGTCGAACGCCGTATGTCGATGTAGAGAACGCATGTGTCGATCAGCTTACAGGCTTGGGTTTTCGCGTCGAGATTGGGGAACGTGATAGCCCCGTCGTTGGAATGCGGAACGGTGTTGGTCTTAGTCGCCGTGACGCCGAAGTCCTGCGCTAGAATGGTCCCCACTTCGTCGGAAAGTTCGACGCGCAAATCTGGCAATGTCGTCATCGGCTAATCCAGCACCCTATGGTATTCAGCACCGCCCCCACTGTGGGCACAGCGAACAGCGCAATGGCGATTAGCGCGGCGACCGCGCCGAAGTTGAACATACGATGTTTACGCCGCGTGATTTTGCTGTTGATCGCGATTTGCGCTTCAAGGTCGCTCAAATAGGCGGCGGTCGGGTTGTCGTCGTCGGTGGGACGATACGCCGCGCGAACGTCGGCCTTGAACCCGTCAACCGTCATGTCGGCAATGTCGCCGAAGAACAGCAAGTTCTGGAAATGGCCCTTGGGATCGCCCGTGAACGTCGAAGTCTGAAGCTTGGGCAGCAGCGACGCTATCGCGACCGTCGCCGCGATTATGAACAGCGGCAACGCTGTGAGGGTGACGTGGTGATAGCCCGGCGGGATCGGCTTGCCCGACGAAAGAAGGTTCACAATCCCGACGATCCACGCGGACGCGAAAGCCAACAATGCGGCGTTCTTCGCTTCGGCGAAACGTAGCATGTCCAGCACACGCCCCAAGAGCGCGATAAGAAGCTTGTCGTAGGCTTCATCATGATTCGGCGTTGCCATAATGTTCGCAACGTAATGGTTGAACGAGACCGAAACAATGATCGGAGACAGCGGCGCGTTTCAGCTATGGGAGATACCCACAGGAAGGCGGGACTATGATGGCCACTATGTTGGCCGGATCGTGGACACATGGTCAATAATTGCCGGTTTTCGCCATTCTATAGCGGACTGCCGCTCCGTCATCTAACTTCAACTATGTCCGTTTCGCGAGCGAGTTTATGCCATCACCTACGTCTGAAAAGGGCGCAAAGCGGCCTGACGCAAATCACATCGATTTCGGTCACGAGCCCTGCATTCTTGCGCTAATGCCGTGAATATCGGCACCGCCTGGCCACGTCACCGCAGGCAGCGTCCGAGAGTCACTGTCGCATTGGCTAGCTGTCCGACAACGGTAGCCGAAGGGTTTTCCGTCACCGTTCGATTGTCGCTGGGCGAAGCTGAATGGCCGCGCGCTACCCAAGAAGCGCCGAAGCGGCCAGTCGGCTTCTCGAAGGTAGCCCCAAGGCGACCGCTCAAGATTGCGATATCCTTACTCTGACCGTACAACTTACCGGTTTCCCAGCCTTAGCTGCTGCCTTCTGACAAGCGAAAAGGCTGTCGCGGTTCTCCCGCGCCAGGTCGGCGGCTTCCACGATCATCTGCCAGCCTTCTGGGTTTCCGACGCGCATGAGGCGTATACCGGCATCCCACAGGGTAGGCTCGCCTAGTGTGCGACGGGCCGCCCGTTCCGGCCAGAGCCAGCTTTGCGGACCGATGCTGGCCGCCCAGCCGGGATAGATCAGCCACAGGAGCGACATCGCCAAGGCCGCGCCGCCGCCGCAACAAAGCATGTGCCAGCGCTGCTCCTGTTTAGTGCGAACAGCGCCGACCGCGCGCATCTGGTCTGTATGGACTTGATGATGCAATTCCTGCGATTTCTTGATGGTCGCCTTGTCCATCGCTCGTGCGGCATCCGCCGCCACGTCAATCCGCTCCGCCATGCCCTCCGGCGTCAACTGCATGGCGGGCGCATCCAAGATTTTCTTCGTCTGCCCCGCGAGCGTGGCGAGATAGCCGTTCATCTTGGCGAGTGTGGGCCCATAGTCGGGGAATTCGAGGCTCTGCTTCTCGACCGCGATATGCTCAAGGGCGCGGGCCATCACGGCCATGCGCCCGTCCAATCGCTCCTCCATAGCGGCGACGCGCGCCGAGAGGTGCGCAAATGCTTCGGCGGCGGCATTCGGCCGGGGTTCCGGCTCCGGTTCGTTCAAAAGGCTTTGTTCGTCGTCCATGTCGTGTCTCCATGGGGTTAGCGGCTCATGCCGCGACTGATGTCGCGTCCGTGATCGAAAGGGATGGAGGATGCGAGGTCGTGGGACACGCTGCGGCCCGCCTGCTGGCCGATCTCAAGCCCAAGCTCGCGGCTGCGCAGGCCCAGCACCGATTCAAGCTGGGCGTCGCGCTCCAGACTTTTCGCCATGCCCGCCATCTGCTGCGCGGCGCTCTTCGCGCCCCGGAAATTGCCGTCGCGCACAAGCTCGGCATGATCGCGCTGCAATTGCTGCCACCCGTCCACGAACCGGTCGGCACGCTGGAAGGGGTCCATGCGGATTTCGGTCTCCAACTGCATCGCCCGCACGGCGGCCTGGCCGCGCCCCTCGGCAGCCTCGCGGATAAGCTCCGGGCTGTTGCGGAACGCGCTGTTCAGGTCGGATGAACCTTCGGGTCGGATCACCTCCAGAGCATCCCGCGCCCTGTCGAACGCCTCGCGCTGGTGCGGCATGGCGTCCAGTCCTTGAGCGCGCGTTTGCTGGATGGCGTCGAACGCTTTGGCGTAGCGCTCCACCGCACCGCGCACGCCGCCTGCGCGCATCGGCAGCGCGTCGTGGTCGTTCTGGCGCTGAACGGCCCGCTCCTGCGCGGGCGGCTCGGCCTTTGGCTGGAAGCCCGCAAATATGTCGCGTTCCTGCTGCGGCGGGATATTGGGCCGGAAGCTGTCGAACATCCCCCGCGCTTTCTCGACGATGGGCCTGACGATTTCTGCGATCCGGTCGCCAAAGGTGATGCCGCGCCGCTCAGCATATTCCCGTGCTGGATCGGCCTTTCCGTAATCGTTGGCCATATCCTTGCGGCGCTCGCGCGAAAGCGTGCGGACAAGCCGGGACTGATCGCGAAAATCGTCGCGGCCATAATGGAGGGCCAAGCCATCGCGATGGCGGGACATGGCGACATAAGCCCCATGTCGATCCATTCCCGGCGTCGCCAGCACATGCGCCCTGGCTACCGTCATGCCCTGCGCCTTGTGGATGGTTGCGGCATAGCCATGGTCGAAATCGCGATAGTCTTTGATGTCGAACGATACGGAACGCCCGCCATCGGTGCGGACGGACATATGCTCCGAGCTGACCTTCTCGATGGTGCCCAGCGTGCCGTTCTTCACCTCCAGGCTGCGCTCGTTGCGCAGGAACATGATGCGGTCGCCTGACGCGAATAGGCGGTCCCCACGCTCGGTCTTCACCTGACGCTCGTCGCCCAATTCACCCGCGTTGCGCATCGCCGCGCGCGCAGCTTCGTTGAGGTCGCGCACCTCGGCATTGGTATGGGTCAGGATGATGCGGCTGGCATCCGGATCAGCCTGCCGTTCGCGGTCCCAGCGCTCGATAAGATCGCTGCGCGCGTCCGCGCGTGTTTCCGCCTGATGCATCATGCCCTTGTCAGCATAAGCGGCAATGGCCTCGCCGGTTCTGCCGGTGGCAAGATGCCGGGTAGCGTCTTGCTGCCACCCTTCATGCTGGCGGCGAACCTGCGTGATCTCGACGCCACCATGGCGCTCATGAATCGCGCGGAACGCCGCGCCCGCCTCGATCGACTGCAATTGCTGTGGATCGCCGACAAGAACGACCTTCGCGCCAGCCTCTGCGGCATGGGACAGCACGCGCTCCATCTGGCGCGTGCCGACCATGCCCGCCTCGTCAATCACCAGCACGTCGCGGGCGGTCAGAAGATCGCGGCCCTGCGCCCAGCCATGTTCCATGCTGGCGATGGTGCGTGAAGTTATGCCGGAGCCATTCTCCAACCCCTCGGCAGCGATGCCCGCAAGCGCTGCGCCGCGAACGTTTAGCCCTGCGCTTTCCCAAACGTCACGGGCCACGCCCAACGTGGCGCTTTTGCCGGTCCCGGCATAACCCAGCACCAGTGACAATCCGCGCCCGTCCGTTATATGCCGCAACGCGGCTTCCTGCTCTGCTCCCAGGGCAAGGCCACCACTCTCGGCGGCGCGACTGGCGTAGGTCGTCGCCGCCGAGAGACCATCGCTCCGGTCCATCGCAAGCCAGTCAGCGGCGCGGCCCATCCGCTGTTCGGTCTCGATCATTTCGCGCGACGTGAACCGCTCGTCGCCGCGCCCATCCTTGCCCAGCGCAATCAGGTCTGGCGATCCCCTAACCGCGCGCATGGCGGCGTTGAACTGGTCTTGGCCGTCGCTATGCCGGTGAATGAACATCGCCATGTCGCGCTTGGTGAATGTCGCCTGTTGATGGGTGATGGCGTTGAGCGCAATGCCGGGATCGGCGATGATGCGTTCGCCATTTTCCCGCGCGATCTCGCGATGCAGTTCGGCGCGGTCGGCTTCCAGCCCCTGGGCGTCCATCCGGTGCGCGGGGCCACCGATCTTGCTCTGCGGTTCAAGGTCGATGCCCTGATCGGCAAGGCTGCGGTGATCGATGCGCGCGTCGATGTCGAGTTCGGCCAGCCGCGTGTTGACGTGGGTCTCCCAGCGTTCGCGCCAGCGCTCGACATTCTCAGGGTCGTTCCACTCGCGCACCTTCTGGCCGAACCCATCCGGACCAACCTCGCGCATGGTGAGCATGACATGGGCGTGCGGCTTGGGGTGGCCGTCCGCGCCTATGTCCCAATGCACGTTGAGGTCGGCGATCATGCCGCGATCGACAAACTCGGCGGACACGAAATCACGGGCCAGTTCTATGCCCTGCGCCTTGGTCATTTCGCGCGGAATGGCGAACTCGACCTCGCGGGCAAGCTGGGCGTCCTTGCGCTTCTCGAATGCCTCGACATCGTTCCAGAGGCGTTCGCGGTCGCGCCATTGTTCGGGCGCACCTTCGGGCAACATGAATTCGCTATGCTCGACGCCGGAGCGGGCGCGGAAATCATGGTCGCGATCAAGGCGCTCGTCGTGCAGGCGTTCGCCCGCACGATAGGCGGCAGCGGAGACGGCGGAACGCCCCGCTGCGCGACTGATGACCTGAACGGAGAAATGGAAGATCGCCATGACGATCGTCCATCTACTACGCTCAAGCGCACGTCGGAACGACGTATAAGCGCGCCCTTCTCGAAAATTTCTCGGACGGGACTAGGCGGTGTCAGGCTGTCCCGGCGACTCTACTGCGCGGCGGGCGAAATCATCTTATCATAGCGCCATCGTCACTCAATGGAGTCTTTGCGATGCGCAAACCCCGCGATTTTGATTCGGAACTCAAAGTCCTGGCTGACAAGGCCAAGGCGCTCAGGGAACGGCGCGTGCGCCAGCTTGGCGAACTGGTGACGGCGACCGGGGCAGATGCGCTCGACGCCGATATGCTGGCCGGGGCACTGCTCCATGCCGCCACGGTGAAAGACGCCGTGACAAAGGAGGGATGGCGCAAGGCGGGCGCGGCGTTCTTTCTCGGCAAGGGCAGCAAGCCTGCGGGCGGACCTTCTGGCCAGCAAAGCGGCACACTCCCGCTCGACGGCGGCGCGGCATCGGCTTGAAGCACGAAAGGCGCGAACCGACATGCGCGAATGGCAGGTCAAGCGGCGGGAAAGAACGCGGCATCTGATCGATCTGGGCGGCCTCGTCATCAAGGCGAGGCTGGTCGATCTTACCGACGATGATCGCGCCACGCTTTACGGCGCGTTCCTCACGGTCGCCGACAGATTACGCGGGGAGGAATGCGCCAACGCGCTCGCCCTCTGGAAGCGCAAGGGCAAGCGGGCGTTTGAGGCAGAACAGGAGGGCGGTTAGCGCGAAACCGACAAGCGCACAATGCCGTCCGGTTGCGTATGATATTCCACCATCGCCGCCATTGGTGGGCTGCTCTTGTCGCAATAGCGTACGGTGATGACGCTCTCCCGGATCGCGGGACACAGGCCGGAGCCATAAAGAATCTCCGCCAGCGCGTCGAAGGTCGTCGCCTTGGCGCGATAAGCTCCGGTCCATCGCACCGTCCAAATGTCCTCGTTGGCCTTGACCCGGTAGCCCGCCCTCTGCGCAACATCCGTGACCGCGCCCAGCACCGTATCCGCGCGCACGTCGAAGTCTAGCACGGCGGACAGGTCGGCGGGTTTGGAGCGGACGGCTTGCGCGGACTTCACCCGCCATAGCATTGCCTCCGCGCCGGCCATGAACAGGCATAGGCCGATCATCGCCAAGGGCAGATGGTCTTCCCAGCCCACGAACCTGTTCGAGCGCCAGAACCGGCGAACGCGAACGAGCGGGTTCCACCGGCCCGGTAACGGGGCGGCACGTCGCACGATCCGCCATGTCCGTTGCAGCATGTTTGCGCGGCGAGCAGGCTCGAAAAGGGCTCTCGCCGTCGTCGGCTCTGGTGGTGGCGGAGTCACCGGTGCTGGCAGGCTTTCGGCAAGCGAAGCCTGATGATCTGCGCAGGCGGACGCTGCCCGTTGCTGCAATATCTCCACCCGCGCGAACGCCCATGACAGTTCCTCCTCCGAGATGCGGTAGGATTGCCCATAGCGTGCTTCGACATAGGCGCGGCGGATGCAGCCAAACGCGCGGCGCTCAAACCGGCTGTCTCTTGGCCATGCCGAAGACAGGCGCGGGTCCAGCGCTTCCGCCGCCTCGCGCAGTTCATCCAGCGCATGGGTGCGGGGAGCGTGCAGGCTGATGGATCGCAAAACGCACAAATAGAAATGTTCGCACGCCTGATGCAGCATCAACGCTGCCATCGGCGCATCGCCCCGGTCCCGATAGAAAGCCGCGCCTGATAAAAAGCCCGTTCCGCGCTCATGCGACCGGATGAACTCCGCCACGCCCCGGATAGCCCGTTCCCGCACCGGCAAGTGGCACGGCTCTTTCAGCCGCAATCCCTCCATCTGGTAGAGCGCGATACCCTGCTCGGCGATGGTGACGAAATGCGGAACGCCTTCGACAAGCGCGCCGTTGAGCCGCGCAAGGCTTTCGACCGCCAACCGAACCGGGCGGGTAATTTCGCCATGCGCCCACGCGCGGCGGAGCCGGTCACGCACCAAACGCCAGTCGCGTTCGCTGCGGGCGAGTCGTGGGTAGTTGACGATCGCCAGCAGGCGGACCGCTTCCCCCGGTGCGACCTCTTCCCAATCCTTTTCGGCATGGGGACCGTGCAGGATCAGGGTGAGAATTCGGCCCGCCCGGAAATGTTCGGAGCACCGGCCCTTGGTTGTTTCCTCGAACGCCTCGAACAGGATTGTGGCGACATGAAGAAGCTCCTCGCGGATCGGCGCGGGCAGATGGTCGGCGTCGGTGCGCAGTATCATGACCGCACCTCCTGTGGGCGGCGCTGGCAACCTTTCGGGCGCGGGTGGCCGGTCACGTCATGCACGCGGTCCACCAAGGCACGCACAAGGGGTGTGATCGTGGCGGGAATAAAGCCGCCTGTTCGTGGCCGGTCTTCCTCCCAATCATGATAATGATAGCCCCATTTCCAGTAGGGCGAGAGGACCGCCGCCAGCCGCGCCATATCGGGGCAGTCATGACCCAAGCCACAGGCCTTGGCGTAAGCAAGCGCCTTGCCGATGTCCTGCTTGATGTGGCGGGCGTTCCACGCATCGGCAAAGCCCATGTCCAGCAGATAGGCGCACAGCGCCTGCTGGGTCACGAAACCGACCTGATGCAGCGCTTCCTTTGTATGTCGCGGCTCGGTGAGGAAATCCGTCTCCAACTTGGTCATCCACCGTTCCGCATTGTGATAGCGAAAGCGGCTTATGCTCCGGCCATCTTTCGTTCGCTCCAGTGTCGCGGGTTCGTCTTCGTAGCGTTGGTGAAGCACCGCCATTGCGCCACCGAAGGGCAAGGCAGCCGCAGATGCGGCCATCGGCGCGATAGCCAATCCGCGCAGCAGCGCGCGCCGGGATTTGGAGACAAGCATATGCACCTCCGTTCCGCATCCATCGCAAGGAAGTGAGATGTGACGGGCGGATACGGAACGGTCCCGGCACTCCCACCTGATTCGCGATGCCGGTCGCGCATTAGCTCTTCGAGAGAGGCCGTTGCGGTATATACGCCATCGTTTAACCAGTAAACGATGGCGTATATTCAGATAAACGGTGGCGTCAATAGGTTTGATTTGGAAATTGAGATTCTACCCGATAGCGACAAGTCCATGGGACGCCCGCCACTTGGAATGAAGCCGACGACGATTAGGCTAACTACCGACACGATCCGTCGTATCGAGGCGCTTGTCGGCAACCGCAGGCTCGCCTTGTTCATCCGCGAGGCGGTGGAGAACGAATTGCAGCGCCGCGAAATTCCGGAAGCGTCCACGGGTCAGGGCAACCCCTGAACGAAAACACTTCGGCGGCGGTTTTCGGAAGTCCTTGCCGATCCGACAGTGATTGATTGTTGAGCACGGCCTGCGGTGGCGTATCCACACGGTGCCGATTTTCATGGCATCAGCGCCAGAGTGTGCGGCTATCGACCGAAATTAATGTTTTTCGATTGTCGAGTTGTGCGCCACAGTCAGTCGTTCCGCTCAGATTATTTTTCGTTCCAAACCTGCCGTTGCCGTGACAAACGCTAACCGCGTCCTTGGTAAGGCTGAGGTCGTGAGTTCAATCCTCACCGGCAGCACCATTTTTCAATGACTTAGCATCCCTTTGTGGGATGCGCCTTGGGACTGGCAAGCCCCTGGCAAGCACCGCGTCCGGTGTGTATAGCTTCCTTCGAGGCGATGAATTGCCTTGGTTTCGGGATGGGTGCCCGCAGCGGGGAACCCAGTCGCATTAATATGGACGATCCCCCTGGGGATTTGAGAGCCGGTAGGGCGATGTCGGAGAAGTCTTGGAGAGCGCTGCACTTGGCGCTTTTCAATCGGCTCGCACCGGTCGACCGCCTCATTCCTACCAAGTCAAAGGAGGCCGGTGCGGGGCCGCCGGCTCTCCAGCAAGCGCAATCTGGAATTTCCCCCCGATGCCATCTCACCGGTAGGGCGCGTAGAGATCAGATTACGAGGGGCAGTTCGACGATGCCGACCCCGAACCCGGGCTCGTCGCCTTTGTCGCGTTTAGCCAGCTTTACAAGAGTGTCCGCAGCCCTGATCATGCCAGCGCCGAGTGACGGGGCGGGTCGGCCTTCGCGACGTTCGAGGCCGGCCTCGCCGATCGCGAAATGACCGTTCGCGATGGCACCACGCGGCAAGAGGACCGCGCGCTTAACCGTTCGCGAGAACTTGCCGGCGTCGGCATCGACAATGCCCTCCTCCATGATCTGCCGCGCGGCGCTCGCGAAACGCCTGAGATCGGTCGGCTTTCCATGCACCATTTCCGTCTCCTTCTATTTTCCGGCGCCGTAGGCTTTTCCTTACACCTGCAGGGTCCACTTGGATGATTTGAATTGTGGAAAATCGCGCTGACGCGGGCGTGCAGCCCCAAGCCGCCCGCACGCGGCACTGCTCAGACGGCTGCCGTCGCAGCCGCCGAGCGGTGGCGGGAGCGAGGGGGCCGCTCCCGCAGCCTCAGGCCGCCTTCCGCTGCTTGTCCGACTGCGCCATATCGTCAAAGACATGCGCCAAGACGGTGGGTCCCTGCAGCCAGCCGACCCGGGCAAGCGCCCAGGACATGGCGCAATAGTCCTTCTTGTGAAGCCGATTGACGAAGCGGCGACGGGCAGCCGCGGTCTCGAAGCGGTGCCGATGGATGGGCAACTTGCGCAGGCCGTTCAGCAATCCGCCAAACTCCAGTTCGCGCTCGTCATCGCACTGCTGCATTATGATGCCCTGAATGTATTCCAGCGGCTCCGCCTTCGTAAGGGCGATGAGGTGTGCGTCAAACGCGGAGAATCCGATCACCTCACGGAGCTCTTCGGAAAGGAGGAGGCGGTGCATGCGCGCGGCGGCGCGTCGCACGCCAGCGTTGAAGTCGCCGGGTAGAGAAGCGCCTGCCGACTGGGCGGTTACAACGTTCGATCCGGCAAAGCCTGATGGTTTTGATGCGTTCATCGTGAGCCACCGCAGCTGGATGATGAGCATGCTGACGCGCGAACTTGGCCGACCGGTGGAACTCCTGAAAGCCAGACGTACGTCATGGCTAGAAGCTCGGCGGTGAAGTTGCAGCCGGCGCCGTGGACCTGACGGCCGTGGCCCGCGTCCACCGTCTTGGGCGGCCCACGCCGGCGCGGCGGTAAGCATGAAGCTCGCCACGAGCAGCGCTGCCCCGATGCACGGCTCGAATGACAGTAAAAGCGAGAGAGGAAGCGGAAGGTGCCCGTCGCTCCTTGGACGCGACCTTGTTGCCGACGATCGTGTGGAGGTCGCGAGTGACGGTGGACCACAGTTTCTTCGGGTCGATTTCCATCGTCTAAATCGTAAAAAACTTCAAGATCGACGAGCCGCGTTGTTAATTCACGATCTTCATCAGGTCGGCCCGGATTTTCCCCTGCGAACGCTCAGACGCGGCGGCACGCCCAAGTAACCTTGTCCTGCCTTAATGACATGAATGGTGCGGGCTTGGTCGGTGAGTTGATTCGCGGTGTTCCGCACGGTGCCTATAGGTTTCAGCCTGGAATGGCCGAGGCTCTGGCCCGGACACCGGAAGACTGGCTTGCCGACGATCAGGCGGCGGCAGTCACCATCGTTCGGATTGGGGGCACTGGCAGCACGCGACACAACCTTGCGACAGGCTCTGTATTGCGCACTGCGGAACACGCGGAATTGACCATCCTGCCGGTTTGGTCCGCAATGCCACCTATGATGATGCGCAATCCTGGTAATTCAGTCGATGTCCAACATTTTCACGAACGGTCGGTTCATCAAAAACCCATCATTCACGTTCATGAACGGCAACGGCGGCTTTGTCGAAAGGTTTCGGGCGCCAGCAGGCGTACGAAAGTCTCATATGTACGACCCGCGGGGCCTCAGGCGATAGGCTAGGGGATTTCGGATCGGTGCCGGTCCGCGGACTGGCACAATCGCCGGTGGGGTGCGATGGACGCGAACCAGGCGGTCGGCATTTTGTCTGGAGCAAGCAGCATAATCGGTGCGTGCTGCCATCATTCTGGTTGTGAGCGGCGGCATAAATCGCTTCCAGCGCAAGCGCCGTGGTTTCTTGCCACGACGCATTGACAGGATGGATATGGAGCAGTTCATGCCGGTTCATGACGTAATCTCCGGGATCGGCATCAGGATGTCCGGCGGTGCTCGCGGTTGTCGCCAGCGTTCGAAGGTCTCGATGATGATCATATGCCCGCCGCAGCAAGGGCATGGTGGTCGCAGATCGACGGGCTCGTCGAGGATAGCCTCGTCAGGCGGCGCAGCTACCTCGAGCAATGCGCGAGCAGGCGCGAGGTTGGCTTTGCGCGATGAGCTGGCCAGCAGACCGTAATGCCGGATACGATGGAAGCCACGAGGCAGGACGTGCGACATGAGCCGCCGGCTAAACTCGTCGGTCGCGAGCGTCATGACGCTTTGGCGTTCGGGTCCATCGCGACGGTAATCTTTGTAGCGCAGCGTGACGCCCTTCTCGTCGAAGCTGATCAACCGGCGGTTCGAGATGGCGATCCGGTGGGTATAGCGGGACATCTGGACCGACGGAACCGAATTTGAATGGGGTAAGAAGAATGCGATGATGCCTGCTTAACCCGCCCAAAATCACGGCGTGTAGGCACAACGCCAGTGGTGCCGTCGTCAGGACGGTGGTGAAGTGACCTCGGTCAATCGGCTGTTGTGGCGCAAGCCAACATTGTTGCACACATAGAGGCACCCGCCCCGAAAACCATCATGAGGCACTGACCTCGAAAAGGACCATGACCCTGACGAAGCGGTATCATTAAGGTTGACAGCTACCCGCAATTAGAGGGCCGATTGACAGCGAAGGCGTTCCACATGCGGCGGCGTAGCATGCGAAAGCCCGTCTGAGCCGCCATCGATCGGATCGACCAGTGCGTGGCATCTGTAGGCGTCGTGAGCAGTGTCCGCTCGATCACAGCAGCGACCTGATCGTCATCGATCGTGCGCGGTGCTAGGGGGCGCTTGGTCCAGCAGCCCGTCAATACGGTCGGCCAAAAAGCGCCGACGCCACTTGCCCACCGCATACTCGTAAACGCCAAGCTCAGTCGCCACGACCTTGCTTTGTAGCCCGCCGGCGCAGCGCAATATGATCCGGCACTGTTCTGACAATGAACGCGATTCCGGTGCCGCCGCACCTGTCGCTCAAGATACGCGCGCTCCCGCTGCCGTCACCACCAACGGCTCTATACGCCCCTTCGCAGATGCGTTCGCCATAAATGCCTTCCTTCGAACAAGATATACAATGTAACTCGCTTCAGTTCCAAATGACCCTAGAGAAATGCCTGTAAATCATGTAAAAAACTGTCAAACCTGTCATGATGAACCCAATGACCCGCCGCTTCGCAACTCGTGACGAGGACATGTTTGAAGTGGTCAGCCTTTCCATCTCGCTCGGGATGAATAGCCCAACTGTCAGCACCGTGTACTAACCAGACCGGGCACTGTATATTTCTCCAGAGTTCCTCGGGATTTTCAGAGAGGTCGATCGGGATGAGTGCCCTGATATAATTATCGAATTTCCAGTTGCAGCTGCCATCCTCATTGCGTTTCAATCCGTGGATTGTCAGATGCTGCGCGTGGTCAATTGTGAGGTGGGGATTAGCCTCCCGCATGCGCGTACAGGCATTTTCCAGAGTGGCATACCGGTGGGGCGATCGAGCGCTTAGGGCGCGGCGCTGCTCGATCCATGTCCTCCAGCTTTCGATAATCGGCAAATCTGGCTTGTGATCTATCGGCAAGATTTCCAGGCCTTCGATAACAGCTAGTTTGCGAACTAGCTCAGGATAAAGTCCGGCGTAGCGTAATGCGATTCCACCGCCGAGAGAGTGAGCCACAATCGAAACCGGCGACTCGTCTAAATGATCGACCAGTTGAGCCAAGTCCGCCACAAAAAGGGGCAACGAATAGCTGCCGTCCCGCGACCAGCTGCTGTCGCCATGTCCACGCAGGTCTGGGCAGACCACATGCCACTCATCGCGCAAGGAGCGCGCCACCCAATCCCAGCTGCGTGCATGATCCTGACCGCCATGTATAAGCAATAGCAAGGGTGCAGTGGGATTGCCCCAGTCCAAGTAGTTGAGTGACAGTCGTTGCGAGACGAATCGGTGTTGAGTAGGTCCACAGTCGGTCAAACCATTCTCCGTTCAGCTTAAGATGTCATTCGAACGCCAGCGCCAGATTTGGTGGTCGTTCGCCAGTGCGGATATGAGCGTTGGGCGCGGGAATGCGGCCGCGCATTCGGTTCGGGCGAAGCATTTTTTTCGGCGTGAATAAGAAAGCCAGTCAGACACCATCTGCGCCGCCTATGATTAGTGGACGCCAAGTCTTCTCTGGAGAAAGGGGCGCAAAAAAAGAGTCGATATAAAGGTCGGTCTCATGACCGCTGCCTGATTCACCCCAGCGCGGGCTTCTTTTTTCGATAATGAGGGCGCGAACGCCCTCGATGAATTCGGCGGAGCGTACAACCCTGCTGGCGACGGCAAATTCCATGGCCATCTCCTCGGCGAAATCCTTGATTCCCGCGCCTCTTGCCAGAAGTTGCAGGGTGATGCGACAACCCTGGGGCGACAATTTCTCGAGCAGCGCATATTGCGAAGCCGCCCATTCTCCTCTGTCTTCTGCCAACGCGATCAGGAGGTCCTCATAGCGATCGGACGCGAAGAGCCGATCTATCATCGGCTGAAGGGTCAGCACTGGCGAAGGCGGTGGCAAAGCTTCGAACCGCGCCAGCACTTCGGCTGAACCTGCGGTTGTCGTCAACAACGCCGCTTTCAAGTCATCCACCCTGTCGAATGGAACGAAATGGGTGGCAATGCCGAGCGCGACACAGTCTTCACCGCTCAGCCGCGCGCCCGTCAAACCGACATATTGGCCTATCCGCCCGGGCAAACGGGACAGATAGCGCCCTGAGCCCGCATCGGGGAACGATCCGATCTTCGTTTCCGGCATGGCGTAAAGCGTGCGCTCGGTCGCCACTCTGTAGCGGCAAGGCTGGGCGATACCGACGCCACCGCCCATGACGATGCCGTCCATGAATGCAACAATCGGTTTCGCGTAGGTGAACAGGAGATGGTCAAGTTGATATTTCGATCGGAGATAGATTTCGGCCTGCCCATCCTGCCGCATCACGCTGTCGATCAGAGTCACCAGGTCACCGCCAGCGCAAAAACCTCTCCCCTCCGCATGATCCAAAAGAACCACATTGATGTCGGAACGATTTGCCCACTCCAGCAGCGCTACGATCATGGAACCGCACATCCTTGCGTTCAGAGCGTGGATGACGCTAGGCCGGTTAAACCGGAGGCGACCACCATTCCCTTCGTCATAAATCAGGACTTCGCCCGAGCCGATGTCTGGAGTGGTGGCCGCACCCATGTTTTGAACCGAATATGTCCTTTTGGCGGATCAGGCGGCAGAGGCCTTCGCTCGCGGCTTGGCAAGGAAATCTCCGACACGTTTCGCAGCCGTCGGGGTGCGTAGCGTGTTGAAGAAATACCGGCTTTCGATGCGAAGCGCCGCGTCGATCGGCACCTGAGACCCTTCGTAAAGGGCCTTGAGGATGTTGGCGTCCGCATCGCGTGCCGCGCCGCGCCGCGCCGCTATCGCAGGTCCGAAGACGGCATAGCCGGCCTGCGTGTGAGGCCCGCCATTGGGTAGACGATAGCCCTTTTCATCCCAGGGGGCGGTTGCGGATACGCCGTCCATGATCCACTTGCGTGCAATAGCTATCGCCTGTTCCGGAGCGGCGAGTTCATGGAGGATTCCCGTCGCCATCGCATCCTCTGCGGTGATTGGCTTGCCGTCGAGAATATAGGCGAGCGCGGCGTTGAGACCGATGATCCGGGGCAGGCGCTGCGTGCCTCCCGCTCCGGGCATCAACCCTAGCGTCGCTTCCGGTAATCCGAGCCGCAAATTATCACCGAGCACGCCGATCCTTCGATGGCAACCGAGCGCCAGTTCCAATCCCCCTCCCAGCGCCACGCCCTCAATGACGGCAATGATGGGCTTTCCGACAGTTTCGAGTGCGCGGATTCGGCGGCTGAAGTCACTCGCCTCGCTCAGTGCGGCCCGCAGTTCCTCCTGCGATTTCGCCGGCGCCCAACGTTCGATATCGGCGCTCAACTCGTTAAGGTCGGCGCCCGCGCAAAAGCCGGTCGGCTGGCCAGAGCGGAGGATCGCACCGATGATCCGATCGTCTTCACGGATCGTTTCAGTGAATTCGCCGATTTCGCACTGGACGGCGTGCGTAATGGTATTCATCGATCGCCCGGCCAGGTCGAAGGTGATGAGAGCGACGCCGTCGTCGCCCACATCTAGCGTGAAATTGTTCATGTCAGTTCCCCTCAGACGCGCGCTATGATGATCGCGGTGCCCATGCCGGCACCCACGCAGAGATTGATCAGCGCGGTCTCTTTGCCCGAGCGCTCCAGTTCATCGACCATGGTGCCCAGTATCATACCGCCCGTCGCACCCAGCGGGTGGCCCATGGCGATTGCGCCCCCATTCACGTTTACCTTGCCGGGATCCAGTTCGAGCGCCTGCATATAGCGCAGCACGACCGCTGCGAAGGCTTCGTTGAGTTCAAAAAGGTCGATGTCCGCTGTCGTCATGCCAAGTCGATCCAGCAGCTTGCGCGTCACGGCTTCGGGGCCGGTCAGCATGATCGTCGGTTCCGAGCCAACGGACGCGGTGCCCAATATGCGTGCACGGGGCTTTAAACCCGCGGCCTCGCCCGCTGCTTTCGACCCGATCAGGACGGCCGACGCGCCATCCACGATACCAGAAGAATTGCCGCCATGGTGCACATGGTTGATCGGCCCCATGTCGGGGTAGCGCGCGCGGGCAGCCGCGTCATAGCCCGCTTCGCCCATCTTGACGAACGCCGGCTTGAGCGCGCCCAGAGACTGCATGTCGGTTTGCGGCCGCATATGCTCGTCACGATCGAGGATGACGATCCCGGCCTGGTCCAATACGGGCACAACGGAGCGGGCGAAGCGCCCTTCCTGCCAGGAGCGCTCAGAACGGCGCTGGCTTTCAACGGCGTAAGCGTCGACATCATTGCGGCTAAAGCCGTGGATCGTCGCAATCATGTCGGCGCCAATACCTTGAGGCGTATAATAATGGTCGAAGGCGAAGGTCGGGTCGACCATCATTGCGCCGCCATCGGCTCCTAGCGCGACGCGCGACATGGACTCGACGCCGCCCGCGACGACGAAGCGAGCTTCGCCGAGCGCCACCTTGGCAGCGGCCATGTTGCACGCTTCGAGCCCGGAGGCGCAAAACCGGTTGATCTGTACCCCTGGCACGGTCTCGTCATAGCCAGCGACCAGCGCGGCGATCCTCGCGATGTCGCTGCCTTGTTCGCCGACCGGCATGACACAGCCCAGGATGACGTCGTCCACCAGCGCCGTGTCCAGGCCGTTGCGGTCCCTGATCGCTTCCAGAGCCTGCGCCGCCAACGAAAGTGCGGTAATTTCGTGCAGTGCGCCATCCGGGCGACCCTTGCCTCTGGGGGTCCGGACGGCGTCGAAAATATATGCTTCGGTCATGATCTCACCTAATCAGCGGGGAGCGAGACGGATCGCCCCGTCCAGGCGAACGGATTCGCCGTTAATATAGCCATTCGTGATCATATGCAGTGCGAGCGCAGCATATTCGGCCGGGTTACCCAGCCTTTTTGGAAACGGCACCGACGCGCCGAGCGACACCTGCACATTTTCAGGCAGGCCTTTCATCATCGGCGTTATGAAAAGGCCGGGCAAAATCGTGTTGACGCGAATGCCGTCACCCATCAGATCGCGCGCGATCGGCAACGTCATGCCAAGCACGCCCGCCTTCGACGCGGAATAGGCGGCCTGTCCTACCTGGCCATCCTGCGCCGCCACACTGGCCGTGCAAATGATGGCGCCGCGTTCCCCGTCGTCCAGCGGCTCCAGGTCCAGCATCCCTTGCGCCGATGCCGCGATACAGCGGAAGGTGCCCAGCAGATTGATCTGCACCGCCCGTTCGAACTCCTTCATCGGGAAGCGTGCGGTTCGGCCATCGGCCTTGTTGCGGGAGGCAGTCTTGAAGCCGTTCGCGATCCCGGCGCAATTGACCAGGATCCGTTCCTGCCCATGCCCCTCGCGCGCCTTCACGAAAGCGGCGTCGACTTCCTCATCGGATGTCACATCGACTTTGCAGAACAGCCCGCCGATCTCCTTCGCCAGTGCCTGTCCGCGATCTTCGCTGAGATCGAATATCGCGACTTTTGCGCCTTGACTGGCGAGCAGGCGCGTGGTTGCCTCGCCCAGACCCGATGCGCCGCCAGTAACTACGGCGGCAACGCCTTCAATAATCTTCATCTCATCCTCTCCCTATGTCGGTCCGCAAGCAGCTTTCAGTCGGCATTTCCTGTCAGGTCCCTGGCTCCGTCTGGTCGCGCGCAATGGCGGTTCTGTCGGCGGGCCACAGCCCACTAGCGCTGTCCAAAATGGCCCTGATTCTTGCCGCCTCTACCGCGATGATTCCGGTGACCTGCTTAGACGGGCCATTAAGGTCGAGGAGCAAAGCCTCGATTGGCTCAAGCGCGACGCCGCGGACGAAACCGGCCAGATAGGTTAGCACCCCGCGAAGCACGGTTGGCACGAAAGCGTCGTCGGGGATGTAGCCCGCTAACCATTCCTGATTCATCGCATACTGGAGACTGGCAATATGGCTGACCGACTGCGCGATATCGGTCCCGCGGCGCAGTTGCCGACGGGCCTCTGCTACTTCGAGCCAGGGCACTATGAAACCGGCCGCGATGCGGCGTAATTCCACGCGAATGGCGTCGTCGGCGGAGGTCGCGAAATACTGACCGACCAGTACCGACAGGTAATCGCGGAGCTGCTGATTGCGAAGATTGGTTGCGACGATCCCGCTGAGCACCCAGTCGAAGGTGTAGACGTCGCGATCATCGGACAAGGCGCGCAGGAATTTGTCATAGTATTGGCGGACGGCAGCGGCGATCAAGGCCTCCTTGCTTCCGAATGCGTTGTACAAAGTTCGTGATGAAACGCCGGAGCGGATGGCCAATTCTCGCATCGCCATGCCTTCGACGCCCGCTTCGACCATCAGGCGCCGTGCTTCATGCAAAATGCGACGGCGGCGCGCGAACATGGCGGGGCTGCCACGCGTCATCACGCCCATCGACGCGATAAGCACGTCGTCCGCTGGCCCTAACTCCGGAAGGGGATTTTTATCCATAATTGCACCCGTTGTAATTATTTGTGGCGTATCATGCTATATGAGCCTAAGGCAACAGGCATGATGGGTAGAGAATAAATTTCACTGTTGCAGTTTGGAGAGGCGTATGGAGAGTGTGCTTGGGCTTCTGCAGCCGGATTTCATGGCCGCAGATGAAATCACGATGTTCGCTGATTCGGTAGCCCGGTTCGTCGCGGATCGGCTTCCGCCCGCGCGTATGGCCCGTTTCCGGGAGCAGGGTATCGTTGATCGCCAAATTTGGACGGAAGCTGCGGAAGCGGGCCTGATGGGCATCTCGATCCCCGAAGAATTTGGCGGAGCGGGCGGCGATTTCCGGCACGAAGTGGTGTTGGCCGAGCAGCTCGGGCGGGCCGGCATCGAAGGCTGGGATCTGACGCTCCACAATGCCGTGGTCGCGCCTTACGTAATCGCATATGGGACACAGGAGCAGAAGGAGCGCTGGTTGCCCGGCATCTGTTCTGGCGAAATCATATTGGCGATTGCCATGACCGAGCCGGGCACGGGGTCCGATCTGCAGGCCATTCGCACATCCGCAGTGGATGATGGCGACAGCTACGTCATCAATGGCAGCAAGACCTTCATCACGAACGGACAACATGCCGACCTCGTCCTGGTGATCGCACGCACCGGCGATGGCAAGGGGTCGCGATCTCTGTCGATGATCGGGGTCGAGACCCGCGATGCTCCCGGCTTCAGCCGTGGCGCCAACCTGGAAAAAATCGGCCGTGAATGTGCCGACACCTCGGAACTGTTCTTCAACGATCTGCGCGTGCCCAAGGCCAATCGCATTGGCGAGGAAGGCGCTGGATTTTCGATGCTGATGGAGAAGCTTCCACAGGAACGGCTCGTCATCGCAGTTCAAGCCTTGGCGGGGATCGAGCATGTGCTTGCGCTGACGATCGACTATGTCAAACAGCGAAAGGCCTTCGGACAGGCCATCATCGATTTTCAGAATACCCAATTCGTGCTGGCCGATTGCAAGACAGAGGCGGTCATGGCCCGCGCGTTCGTCGAGCGGTGCATTCAGTTGTTGCTCGAAGGAAGGCTCGATAGCGCGACCGCATCCATGGCCAAGGCTGCGGTGTCGGAGATGCAGGGACGCATCGTCGATCGCTGCCTGCAATTGTTTGGCGGCTATGGCTACATGGCCGAATATCCCATCGCTCAGGCGTATAAGGATGCGCGCGTGACGCGTATATATGGGGGCACCACCGAGATCATGAAACTGCTGATCGCGCGGACGCTCTGATGAGCACCGCTGAGTACGTCAAATCGGGTCCGCTAGTCGGTGTCCGTGTGATCGAGTTCGCCGCGCTCGGTCCAGCGCCATTCTGCACAATGCTCCTGGCCGACTTGGGCGCAGACGTTCTCCGGATCGATCGGCCGGGCGAGAGCCCACATCCTTCCGACGTCACCTGGCGGGGCCGGCGATCGCTGGAGCTCGACCTGAAAAATCCCGAACATGTTGCGCTTGGCCTCGATGTAATCGGCAAGGCCGATGTGCTGATCGAGGGCTTTCGTCCGGGGGTGATGGAGAAGCTGGGCCTTGGACCGGATGTTGCTTTGTCCCGCAATCCTCGCCTCGTGTACGGACGCATGACCGGATGGGGTCAAAACGGCCCGCTCGCGCAGGCGGCGGGGCACGACATCAACTATATCGCACTGACCGGTGCGCTCGCCGCGGTCGGCCCCAGGGAAGGCCCGCCCTCACCCCCTCTAAACCTGGTTGGCGATTTCGGTGGCGGCGCGCTGTATCTCGCCCTCGGCATTGTTTCCGCTCTCCTGGAAAGGACCGTCTCAGGGCATGGACAGGTGATCGACGCGGCGATCGTCGACGGCACGGCGTCGCTGATGTCCTTTTTCCAAGGCATCGTAGCAACCGGCCTTACCGGCATGGGACGGGATATAAATCTCCTGGCTGGCCAAGCGTCCTTTTATGGCTGCTATGCCTGTGCGGATGGAAAATACGTCTCGGTAGGGCCGCTGGAGCCGAAATTTTTTGCAAGGCTGATCGAATTGCTGGAACTGGATCCGGGCGCATTTCCGCGGCGCAACGATCCCGTCAATTGGCCGGAGCAGCGCCGCCTGATCGCCGAGGCGTTTTCGCTGCGGTCGCGCGACGCCTGGTGTGCTATGATGGAAGGGAGCGACGCCTGCTTCGCCCCGGTGCTAGAATTGCACGAAGCGCCGAACCATCCTCATATGATCGCGCGCGGTGTCTATATCAAACAAGCAGGGGTAGTTCAGGCGGGCCCCGCACCGCGCTTTTCGCGCACTCCGGGCCGGGCCGGAGCGCCGCCATGTCCTGCCGGCGCAGGTGGGACGCAGTTGCTGGCGGAGTGGGCAGTACTAACCTGATAGATGACAAATCAGAGCGTCTCCAATCGTAACAGATAGGCTGCGCTCTGATCATATTTGGAAACGAACGCAGATTGTACCTAAACGCGCGAAATGGCCCTTGCCATCTGCAAAGACGACTTACTACGATCAAAGGTTCGAGGGTTTGGATTGTCCCATACGGACATCCTACTGTTTTCCGTTCGGCCGGTGATCGGAAAGGTTCGGCTCTCTCTTCTCCAGGAAAGCGGAAACGCCTTCAAGTCCTTCCGGTCCGCCTGAAGCCGCAGCAATGGACTGCGCCTTGCGCTCAAGCTGATCTCAAGTTCAGTTTTAAACTGGATAGCAACAGTCCCACGTACGCGTGACAGTCCTCGCGACCGTTTCGCTCATTAGCACTGCTAGCTTGCTTGCTGCTTAGCAAGAACATCGTCGTGAAACACTGCTAAACAAGTCCTAAGCGCAAGGCCCCTCCACATCGACCCGCGCGCCTCCGATCGCGGTGCGTTGAGCCTCGTGAGTTCGCCGAGGCGGGAAGCAGCCAAGTGGTACCAGCGTCGAGCGAGAACCCAAGATCGTTATATACCGTCAGGAAGGGGCCGCCCGACCGGCCAGCACGACATCGCCGATGATGGCGAGGCCGAAAACTGCCCCCGCGTCGACTGACACGATCAGGGCCTTTTCCCTACGTAACAACCAGGAAATCGCCGCATCGCGGCCCTGAACAATTTTGGACGCCTCCTCATGACGGGAGGTGACAGGATGGCGGGCATCCGTGCCCGAATATATTCTGCATACCGATTCGACAGCCTGGGTGCGACTCCGAGGCCGGCCGCAGGCATGTCGGCAACGCCTGGATTTTCCTATGCATTTGCCCTGCGAGCGGACGCAGGCCCTACCTAGTCCGCTCGCAGGCTCCCCATCTCAGAATTTTGCGCTGAGTTCGAAGCCATACATGCGTGGTGCGCCTGGGGTAGTGGAGTTTGATCCGGTTACCTGGCCCAGGGCGATACCACCGGTGTAGTATTTTTCTTTGGTAAGGTTGTTGACGTAGAAAGCTGCGCTCACTTTCGACCCGAACATTTCGTTCCATTCTGCGCGAACGTTGATCAGCTTGTAGCCGCCGATCCGGGTACCGGGCAGAACCGTGTTGTTGAGGTTGCTGTAGAAGAAGTGGCTTTGGGCGTAGACTTCGCCACGCAAAGCCACTTCGCCGGCATCGCCGAACTCTGTCGATGCCCGTGCAAACGCCGACCCGGTATATTTCGGCGCGTCGGCATAGGGCCCGAAGAAGAAGCCCTGCCCGCCAACGAGCGCCCGGTTATCGGTATAGCGTGCGTCCGTATAGCTGAACGCCCCGCCTACATCGAACCCGTCCGCCAGGGTGAAATTGCCGTCCAGTTCAGCGCCCGACACCCGCGCCTTGTTGGCGTTGCCGGCAAGCGCGGCATTGTTGAGATAGATCGTGCGCTGCACATTCTTGATATATTGGTCATAGACCGCAAGATTGACGCGCGCCGGGATCGAACCCAGAAGGCCGGCATATTTCGCACCCACTTCAAAGTCATAGGTGGTTTCCGGCTTGAAGAAATCCGGATTCGGGAAACTTGCTCCGGAGGTGCCGTTAAAGCCGCCAGTTCGCCAGCTGCCGCGCTGGTTGAAGTAGAGGAGCAGATCGTCCGTAACCTTATAGTCGAGGCTGACCAGCCAGCTTGGCTTGGAATCCTTGACCTTAGTGGAATTGAGGGCGCCAAGCAGCTTGGGGTCGCTCGCGCTTCCCGGATTGAACCGGATGCCGACATTCTCCCAGGTATATCGCAGACCGCCGGTCAGGTTGAGGCGATCGGTCAGCGCATAGGTCAGCTGGGCATAGAGCGCCTTGGACTTGTCGTTGCTGGTGCTGTCATAGGAACCCAGATACGGCAGTCCAAGATCTGGCGCGATCGTCACGGGAATATACGACCAGGTCTTCTCCTGGGAGATGAACCCGCCGACGATATATTTGAGAGCGCCTATTTCGCCAGAAAGCTGCAGTTCGTTCGACCACTGCTTGGTGCCGAAGATATAGCCGTTGCCCGAATAGGTCTTTCCCCATTTTTCCTGATCCGGCCCACCTTGCGCTCCGAAAAACTCGTAGGGGCTACCATCGACATCCAGATTATCCTCCGAGACGACCTTGTTATAGCCAAAGATATTCTTGATCGTCGCTGTGTCGCTCAGTTCATAGCTGGTCGTGTTCGACAAAAACACCTGGTCCGCGCGGTGGCGCTGGTCACGGTTGATCGACACGTCGTAGAAGCCGTCGGCCAGTCCGGCCTGACGCTTGGTCAGATAATCTCCGATACCGTTATACAGGGCATTCACCCGGGGATCCGTCGAACTCCCCTGCCCGGCACCCAGCGCATCGGGGCCGTGCAGATCACGCATGGCCGTGACGAGAGGCTTGGTAAGGCCGTCCGAAGGATCAACATAGGTCGCAGGGGCGCCATTTACGCCGTTGGCATTCTGGACGCTCAGGCCGCCATTGGAGCCGCCATATTGTCCACGCTGAAAGACGGTGACATTGCTGAATCCCGAACCGGATGGCGCGATCAGCAGGCTGACACGACCGATCTGGGCGTCGATCGAATTGATGTCATTGCCATCGATCAGATTATGCTGAAACCCATCACGGGTCTGCGAGCGGCCCGAGAAGCGGACCGCAATGCCGTCCGTCAGCGGGATATTGATCGCGCCCTCGACCTCGACATTGTTGAAATTGCCGTAGCCGCCTTTGACATAGCCGCCAAATTCTTCATCCGGCCTCTTCGCCGCGTAAAGCACCGCACCGCCGGTCGCATTGCGCCCGAACAACGTGCCCTGCGGCCCCTTCAAAACCTGAATCGATTCCAGGTCGAACAGCGACGTTGCCGATGTACCGCCGGTCGGCACCTCGTTGAAATAGGCCGTGACCGCAGGAGACGAAAAGGAAAAGCCGTCTACCGACTGGCCGCGAATGGCATAGTTGATCTGGTTCGATGATACCGCCGACCGCACCGTCAATCCAGGCGTCGCTATCTGCAAATCGCTTTCCGTGCTGATCCGCCGCTCAGCCAGAGCCTCACTGCCAAACGCCGTCACCGCTACAGGAACATCCTGAAGCCGCTCGTCCGAACGACGCGCCGTCACAACAATGTCAGATGTCGTCGCAGCTTGGGCATCAGTGGGTGTCGATTGCCTAGCAGTTAGCACCGGGCTAGCGCCCGCAACATCTTGAGCCATTACTGCCGATGTCGGAATCAGCATTCCAATCAACGACAAACTCGCTAGCAAGCTCCCATTACTTGCCTCTATAGACTTCTTGTCTCTCATGTTCTCTCTCCCTGATAGTACGATTGTCTTGATCGTACTGTTGATTAAATGGCGCATATTACACAAGCTGGCACGATCTAGTAAAATCCACATCATCTCTGAATTCGTTATTGATTGATTTATCTATTTCATCAAAATAGCCAGAGGCTCCTCCGAAGTAATGCAGTGGCGCATGTGCCTTGCCCGGTATATTTGCGCCCATGAACCAAGACTTGAGTTCTACGGCTTGACCGAGAAGGGTCTGGTCGAGCAAGTCTTGCATAAGCTGAACCCAGGCGTCGACCGCTTCGGCCTTCGCCTCGATCACATCCGCCTGGGTGGCATCGGCTTTGGCAATCGCTTTCCCGATCCAATTTACGGTCGCATCGACCACCGGCGGAACGTTGGAAAAAGGCGATTGCGGCCCGGTGATTACGAACATGTTCGGGTATCCGTCCATCACGATCCCAAGGTGCGTGCGCGGGCCAGCGGCCCATTTGTCACGCACGAGTTGCCCATTGCGGCCCCGCACTTCCATGCTCGTAAGCGGACCGGTGACGGCATCGAATCCGATTGCAAAGATGATAATATCGAATTCGAATTCCGACGTGGCTGTCTTCAGCCCGCTTTCGGTAGCCTCAACCAAAGGGTCTTCGCTGACATCGACCAGTTGGACGTTGTCGCGGTTGAAGGTTTCGTAGAAAAAATTGCCTAACGGCGGCCGCTTGAGCGCAATCGGATATTTCGGAACGAGCGCTTCCGCCGTCTTTGGATCCCGCACAATCGAGCGAATTTTTCGCCGAACGAAATTGGCAGCTGCTTCATTGGTCCGCTTGTCCGTCAGCATGTCGGCGAAGGTTTCAAAGATAAATCGAAAACCTCCCTGTTCCCACCCATATTCGAAGATACGCTCACGCTCTTCATCGTCGACGGAGTCATAGGTCAACGTCGAGGTCCGCATCGGGAAGGCGAACGGTTGGTTTCGAACCTGCTGCCAGATATTTTCGTAATCCGCCTTGATGGCGCCGCGATCAACGGAGTCGAGCGGATAGTTCCGGCCAGGCAGGACATAGTTGGGCGTGCGCTGAAACACCGTGAGCTGTGACGCTTCTTTTGCAATAACCGGGATGAGCTGAACCGCAGTCGAGCCGCTGCCGACAATGCCGACCCGTTTCCCGCGAAAATCGACATTCTGCTTGGGCCATTTGGACGACATGTACCACTCGCCATTGAAGTGGCTCATATCGAACGGCGGCTGCACTGCAACGGCAAACCAGCCGACGGCCGAGATAAAATAGTGGCTACGAACAGTCTTGCCGTCTGCGGTGGTGATCACCCACTGGTTGGCATCCTCATCATAGATGCACGATTGTACGCGCGTGTTGAATTCGATGTCCTTTCGCATGTCGAACCGATCCGCAACATGAGACAGGTAAGCTTGGACCTGGTTCCAGGTCGGCATACGCTCGGCCCAATCCCAGTCGTCCTGCAATTCCTTAGAGAAGGAATAGCAATAGGCCCACGCCTCGCTGTCCGTGCGCGCGCCCGGATAGCGGTTCCAGTACCAAGTTCCGCCGACGTCACTGCCAGCGTCAAAGAGCAGAACCGATTTACCCTGCTTCTTCAGTTCATAGAGCGCGCGCAATCCGCCGAAGCCCGCCCCAATCACGATCGCGTCATAGTCCTGGGTGGGGAGCGCCTGACTGGTCATGTCCGTTAATAATCCTCTCTCGGGTCGCCGTCGTTCAAGCTAGTGCCTGACCATTTAAGCGAGCGTTTGCTCGCGTCTTATAGCTGATCTAGTTAGCGGTCAACTGGCAACGGCGAACATGCCGCAATCTCGATTATGCTGCAGACGCTAAGGCGTTATCACGTTCCCTATATCACGGCTTGACGGGCTACCAGCCTGCATTTATCAGCGAAACATGGAGCAATGGCTCGCAATGATGATTTGACCGGCGTAAAAGGAGGCGCATTCCGTCCCTCCGGCGCGCCCAGCTTGGGAGGGTGGCCTATGACAGACATTCGCGGGTGCCGATTCGCATGACATATCCGGAATATGAGAGCCTCAAGCTGGCGTGGCCGGCTGAGCGCGTGCTGAGCATTACTTTAGCGCGGGGCAAGATGAATGCGATGGACTTTCAGCTTCATCACGACCTTGCGCACATTTGGTCGCTGATCGACAAAGATCCGGGCGTCAACGCAGTAATCGTGACGGGTGAGGGCCGGGCATTTTCTGCTGGCGGCGACTTCGACATGATCGAGGACATCATCACCGACCATGATTTCCGCTGCAAGATGTGGAAGGATGCACGGACCATGATCGACTCCATGCTTAACTGCAGCAAGCCGATCATCTCAGCGATCAACGGCGCAGCGGCCGGCGGAGGTCTTGCGGTTGCGCTGCTGGCCGATATCAGCGTCGCGGCACAATCAGCTAAGCTGGTCGATGGCCACACAGTCCTTGGTGTCGCCGCAGATGACCATGCTGTCGCGATCTGGCCGCTTCTCACAAGCATGGCGAAGGCAAAATATTATCTGATGACGAGCGAGCCAATCAGTGGCTCGGAAGCCGAGCGCATCGGCTTGGTCAGCTTCTGCGTCCCCGACGAGGAATGCTATCCGCGCGCACTTGGTATTGCAGAGCGTTTGGCGAAGGGACCGCCTGCTGCGGTGCGGTGGACTAAGCTGTCGCTCAACAACTGGATGAAGGCGGCGTGGCCCGCTTTCGAAGCTTCGCTTGCCTTCGGCATTCTTGGGTTCACCAGCCCAGAAGCACGCGAAGGGCTTGACGCGCTGAAGGAACGGCGCGCTCCCAACTTCAATCCTCAATCTTTTGTTTGAGAGCGATATGAGCAACGAAATCAGAACATATATCGTCACAGGCGCCGCAGGCGGCATCGGCGGAGCTACGGCGCGGCGCCTTCTGCGCACTGGCGCAAACGTGCTGGCAGTGGACATCAGCCAGAGGCGGCTTGACGCGTTCGTCAAGGGATGCAGCGACCTTCCGGGTGAAGTCGCCACGTACCGCGCCGATTTATCCAAGGAAGATGAGGTGAAAGGCGTGATCGCTTTCTGCCTTGAACAGTTCGGTGATCTGACAGGTATCGCCAATGTCGCGGGCGGTATGGTTGGTATCGAATCGGCATCGATGGACCGCCCATTGGCGCAGATCGATCTCGATTACTTCCACCGGACCTTTCAGATCAACGTCGATAGCGCTTTTCTGATGTGCAAGCATGCCGAGCCGCATTTCGTGAAGAAGGGCTATGGCAAGATATGCAATGTTGCCTCTCTCGCCGCTTTCGCGAACCGGCCGGACCTTGGCGACACGGCCTATAACTCCGCAAAGGCGGCTGTCGTCGCCCTGACCCAGACCCTTAGCATCCTGTTGGGACGCAGCGGAATCCGCGTGAATGCCGTCGCTCCGGGCCTGGTGTTCAGCCCGAAGGTTACCGAAACTTTCGGCGGCGCATATGTAGAGCGGCACATGGGCTATACGGCACTAGGCAAGTTCGCCACGGTCGACGACGAGGCGGAGGGTATTGCCTTTTTCCTCGAACCTCAGTCAGATGGCGTCAGCGGCGAAGTGCTTCGGGTTTCGGCTGGGACGCGATGACACAACCTTCGCCTGAAGAACAGCGGATGCAGACAGCCCTGAGCGGCCTTCTAAGTGCTGGCGGGCAGACCGCAGAGTTGTCGAACTGGAAGCGCGTATTTGGCGGCAATGCTCGCAGGGCTTATAGTTTCGACGCATTGCGCAACGACCGTTCGCTTCCGTGCATCATGCTGAGCCAGGTGGCTGCCAAGCATATCGATTCCGACAGTGCGCGTGAATTTGCTGTACTCAAAGCGCTCAATGGCTCGGGTGTTCGCTCGCCGGAAGCTATCGCGGTCGATCTGGACGGCGCGGCGACTGGCTCGCCAGCCATCGTGCTCGAGCGCGTAGAGGGTGAAGCAAGCGCCGTTGGGTTTTTGAAGATGCAGCAGGCGGAAGGGCAGACCTTAAGCGCAGATCTGGCGCGCGCGACCGGCGATCTGCATCGTTTCGATTGGCTGGCGACGGAACTCGACCCTGAATCGGCTGATCCGATTCAGGGACAAATCGACCATTGGGAGGCCGCGTTCCAAAGAAATCGTTTGGAGCCGCTCCCGGTGCTTGCTTGGCTGTTCCGCTGGCTGAGAGAAAACGCCCCCGCACCGTCCCGCCTTTCGCTCGTCCACGGGGACCTGCGACCAGGTAACTTCCTGTATCAGGGCGATCGCCTGACTGCTCTGCTTGATTGGGAAATGGCGCACATTGGCGATCCTGCCGAAGACATCGCGTGGATATACCGCGCGCTTTGGAGCCCGGAGCGATTTATGCCGCTCGACGAATTCCTCGCAATCCATGCCGAGCAGGCGCGCTTCATTGTGCCTCGCACCAGCGTCATGTTCTATCGCATCTTCAGCGAGGTCAAATTCGCCACAATCTCGGTCGCCGCCGCGAACAGCTTCGCATCGGGAGGCACTAGTAACCTGCGACACATCGGCCGAGCGGCCATCGTGCCGCAATGCTTGACGTTAGCGATGGATTGGATCCGCTCGCGTGAATGGAGCGAACGTCATGCAGCGGCCTAATCCGGGAGATTTGCTGCGCGGGCTGAGGCGTGGCCTGGAAGAGCAAGTGTTGCCAGCCGTGCCCAAAGGCGTGCCGTACCAGCAATTGAAGGCCGCGCTCCATCTAATCGGCCGACTTGAACGTTGCTGGGATACGGCGGCCTCTCATCTGGCTTCGGATAATGCTGACATCCAAGCCGTCTTGTCGGGCCTGCTGCCTCAATCTGGCGCGCAGTCGCTCCAGGCCCAGCTTCTGGATGTTCCGGCCAGCGTAGTCACCGGCTTTAACGATCCCGATTTAGCGGCCGCCGCCAAGCGGAATCTGGAACTGCATCATGTTTTAGCGAAGCAGGATACATCGGCCGAAATTCAAAGCCTTTACGAACGAATGGTTGCCCGCGACGCAATTTACGTGGGCGACACGCAGAACGAGAATAGGAAAGGGCAATGACCCAAGAGAATGGATTCTTGGCCCGCATCAAGGAAATCCGTCTGGAATCGACCGGGGTCAAATCCTTTGTGATCGAAGCCGCCGATGGGGCGGACCTGCCTTCATGGTCGCCCGGCGCTCATGTTGATCTTGCGCTTGCACCAGGTATGAACCGGCAATATTCGCTATGCGGCAATCCTGCTGATCGTCGGACGGCGCGCTTTGCCGTATTGAAAGAACTGCAGAGCCGCGGCGGCTCGATCATGCTGCACGATCGGGTGGAGCTTGGGGACGATCTAGACGTCATCGCAGTTCGCAATCATTTTCCGCTGGTCACGGCCGAGCGCTTTCGCTTGGTTGCGGGAGGTATCGGTATCACGCCTCTCCTCGCCATGGCCCGTGAACTCGACCAGCGAGGGCTGGACTGGCAGCTATTATATGGCGGGCGAACTCGTGCCCATATGGCGTTCCAGGACGAATTGGAGGCATTCGGGGATAAGGTTCTCATCCGTCCGCAGGACGAGTGCGGTCTGCTGCCACTCGGTAAGTTCCTGGGTACAGAAGAGCCCGGCAAGGTCGTATATTGCTGCGGGCCAGAGCCCCTTATCAAGGCCGTCGAGGCATATTGTGCCGGCTGGGATGAGAGCGCCCTTCAGATCGAGCGTTTTCATCCCAAGGAACAGGCGCCTCATGCCCCCGACTCCGCTTTCGATGTGGAACTGAGGCGCTCTGATAAAATGGTTACCGTCCACGCCGGGCAATCTATTGCGGACGCCCTGGAAGAGGTCGGCGTGGTCATTCCCCGGTCGTGCAACGAGGGAACTTGCGGCACCTGCATTACCAAGATTCTCGAGGGCATTGCGGACCACAGAGATTCGTTCCTGCGGCCCAAGCAGCGCGATAAGAACAATGTTATCATGGTATGTTGTTCGCGATCACGCACACCCCGACTGGTGCTTGACGTCTGAAGGATCGCAAAATGCCTATCGATCGTCTGGGATTGCATCTTTCCTCGCCGCAGGCAGAACCGGGATGGACGACTAAAACGCTTGTGGGGCCCGCAGCCCTATCTGGCGCCAATGGGATGCGGTGGGGTGCGGACGGCAAGCTGTATGTCGCCCAGGCCTTTGGTTCGCAAATCAGCGCCGTCGATGTAGCCACCGGAATTGCGGACATCGTTTCTGCTACAGACGGAGCAATAGTTGCGCCGGACGACCTTGCTTTCGACAGCCAGGGCAACCTGTTCGTTACTGAGGTGATGAGCGCTCGTGTGAGCGCCATTCGTACCAATGGCGCGGTCGATATCATCGCATCGAACCTCCCCGTGGCCAATGGCGTCACCGTGCACGGTGACCGCATCTATATGAGCGAATTCAATCCCGAGGGGCGCCTCTGGGAATTGTTCGCGGACGGATCGACGCCGCGACTCATCTCTTCTGGATTGATGATGCCGAACGCGCTTTCGCTGGGGCCGGACGGCATGCTGTACTTCCCGCTGGTCCCCTTAGGCGAAATCTGGCGTGTCGCACTGGATGGCAGCGGGTTGGAGAGAGTCGCTGGCGAACTCGATATTCCAACTGCCGTCAAATTTGACGCTCAAGGGCGTCTTTTCACGGTCGAATCCGGAAGCGGCGCGATTACGATCATCGATCCCGCGCGAGGCACAAAAAGCGAGTTCGCGCGTCTCGCTTATGGTCTCGACAATCTCGCTTTCGCGCCGGACGGTCGGATGTTCGTGTCCCACTTCACCGACGGGGAGCTGATCGAACTAGCCCCGGATGGTAGGCAACGTGTCGCCGTTGCCGGTGCGATGGCGGGCCCGTTCGGTCTGTCGGAAGCGGCGGATGGTTCGCTATTGGTCGCAGATGGGATGAGCCTAGCTGCGGTCGATCGGTCAGGTGCGGTCACACGGCCGGGCATGCTGTTGCAGCATGGCTTCCCCGGCTATGTTCGCGGCGTAGCTGCAGGCACCGATGGTAGTATCGTCGTCACGAATAGCGCCGGCCAATGTTCACGCTATCAGCCCGGCATACCGGCCGAAATGCTGATGGATGGGCTAGAGTCGGCCATGGCTGTCATTGTCGCCAGCAACGGGGACATCGTCCTGTGCGATGCAGACGCAGGACGGGTGATCGCCATCAGCGCAAACGGACAAGTCAGCACTCTGGCGGACGCGCTTCAACAGCCCGTCGGGATTGCCGAGGCGCCCGATGGCGGGTTCTTCGTCAGTGAAGCAAAGGCAGGCAGGCTGGTCCATCTTGGCAGTGGCGGCGCGACGACGCTCGCTGGCGGTTTTATCGAGCCTCACGGCGTAACCGTATTGAATGACAAGATTTTCGTTCTTGATCGCGGCGACGGGACCCTCTATCAATCCTTCACCGAGCGCTCGGAGGTTCGTCCCGTCGTCCGCAACCTGCCCTGTGGCACCGCCGGCAAGATGAGCCCGAATATACTGCCAGGAATAAAGGATCTTATGCCTGGGCCGCTTCTCCCCTTTGCCGACATCGCGGCCTGGCAGGGCAAATATGTTGCGGTTTGCGGGGATAGAAGCGGCAGCATCCTGCTGGTCTCTGGCGACGACTAGGCCGGCGCTTAACCCATGTCGCTCATGCCAAGCCGGTCGTGACCACCTTGGCGCGAACGCATAGGAGAAGAGCGAAGGGACTCCAATCGCAAATCACGCTTCCAGATCGTGATATTCTTCGCGCAACTTATCTTTTTTGATCTTTCCGTAAGTCGCGCGAGGGAAGTCATCGCGAACAAGAACATGGGACAGGCGCTGGAATTTAGCCAGACGCTGGTTGGTCCAGTCCCGAATCTCCTCGCCACTGGCCGAATGACCGGGCCGGAGCACCACAACGCCTATCGGGGTTTCCGTCCACCGCGCATGGGGCACGCCGACGACAGCCAGTTCGCCAACAGCCGGATGCTCTGCCAAGATCTCTTCCAGGTCGGCCGCGTAGATATTGATGCCGCCCGATTTGATCATGTCCTTCTTCCGGCCGGAAACATAGAGGAAGCCGTCTTCGTCCAGATGCCCCAAGTCTCCGCTGCGCAAGAAAGTACGGCCCTGCGGGCTTAGCCAGATCGTCTCGGCGGTAAGATCGGGGCGCGCCGCATACCCCTTCATCATGCCTGGGCCGTAAGCGACGATTTCTCCGGTCTCCCCGCGGGCCAGTTCGATCCCGTCGTCATCGATGACCCTTATGTCTTCGAGGAAGCCAGGCTTGCCGACGGTGTTCCGCTTCCCCAGCGCGAAGTCCTCGGGGACGGCGATAGTGAAAAACCCCTCGGTCATGCCATAGACTTCGTAAATCCCGGCCGCTGGAACGCGCTCGGCAAGCTGGTCGCGGGTGATCATCGGCATTGTTTGCCCAGCGCTGACCAGAGCCTTGAGCGACGACAAGTCGGCAGACTGATCCTCATACTGCAATAGCGAGACATACATGGCCGGGACCATGAAACTGTGCGTTCCGCGTTCCTGCTTAACAACCTCGCAAAAGCTTTCCGGGCTGAACTTAGGCAAAAGTACAATCTTGCCACCGTAATAGATCGTAGGCAGCATGGTGATCAGCGTGCCGGAAGCATATATAGGCGTGCAGCAAACCGCGACCGAATATCGATTGATCCCGAGCCCCGGGCCGAACCCGTAACAATAGTTCAGCCGGCTGAAATGGCTATGTTCAACCCCCTTGGGCGTTCCGGTCGTACCCGAACTGTAGAATATCGTCATTGAATCCTGCGGAGTTACGTCCACGTCCGGGTCAGAATCATCTGCCAAAGTTAGAAAAGTCTCTGCACGTTCCCAACCTTCTCGCTCATCGCCAAAGATAAAGTAGCTGCCGGCGCTGACATGCGAGAGGCTATTTCGAATTCGATCCACCTGCTTAGCGGAGTTTGTATCGGCAAAGAAAACGGTACCCCCGGACGCGCTGGCTAACCTAGCCAAGGACGCGTCGTCCAGCATCATATTCAAAGGGACGATGACAGAACCGGCTCGTACGGTAGCCCAGAAAATCAGGAAGGAAGGAATGCCGTTGGGCAGCAACATGCACACCCGACTTCCCTTCGTGCAGCCATGAGCGATCAGTGCATTAGCGAGTTGATTTATCCGGCAATTGAGTTCTTTCCAACTCAGACGCTCGGCTTCACAAACCAGCGCTATTCGATCACCATTCAAGCGGGCATGATGCGCAATCGCGTCCGCGCAGAGGTGATCATTCCGGTACTCAGGAACCATATCGCCAATCTCTCTCCACCCGTCGCACATTATTTCGCCAACGAGATTGTTGCGAGCAATCGCTCACCAATCACGACTGTTATCCGCCTTCGTGATTGCGGTCAACCGCATAGATTAGCGCCTTTTCCCTTCGGAATGTCGTTATTTGACAGAAGTGTGAGCTTCTGATTGACGGCAACCGGCTCTTTGGGATAGTAATGTGACACGCGAGTATTCGCTCGTTTATATTCTAATCAGCGGCGAGAGCGATGCCATCGAAATTGAAGATCGTAGAAGGCGGCAGGCAGGCAGGAAAACCAGGCGGTGTTCGGCAGGAGCGGGCTCTCAAAAGGCGGCGTCATCTTACCGATGTCGTTATGCAGCTTGTGCAGGAACGTGGGTTCGACGCGATCTCTGTAAACGAAGTCGCTGAGCGTGCCTCGTTGAGCGTCGGCGGCTTGTATCGCCATATCGCCACGAAGAACGATCTTCTGGAAATGGTGTGTGACGAGATCAACCTCGAACTGCTTGATAATATGAAGGAGGCAGCAGCGATCCAGCGTGGCGCGCGCGCCAAGCTTGAAGCCGCGATTCGAACCTACTGGTTTCGACACTGGGATTGTTCCGCCGCGGTCCTCCTTGCCTATCGCGAATATCAGTCGTTCTCCGAGGAGGCGAAGGCGCGATATAGAGCCGAGGAATTACGGATATCGGAATTTCTCAGCGACCTGATCCGCGCGGGTACGATCATTGAGGAGTTCCGGGAGGTCGATGATCGCCTTCTAGCTCATGAAATCATCTTCCTCTCTCACATGCGGGCGCTGAAGGGCTATGCCTTCAAAAATCGATCGTGCGAGGCGGGTCTGAACGAGATGTTGGATATGGTATTTGCTCGGCTGAAATCAGACGGCAGCGAGGGACCGTAAAACAATGGCTGTTGATGAACTTACATATGATCCGTCCGATCCTGCGATCCGGCGCAATCCTCACCCGATTTTTAGCTGGCTCCGCCGGGAGGACCCGGTGCATTGGAGCGATCCGATGTCGGGCTGGATAGTCACGGGTTACGACGATATTCTTGAGGGCCTGACGGATAGCAGCACATTCTCCGCCGAACGCCTGACGAACGTTCGTAAGCATCTTCCAGCAAACGCCCAATCCGCTGCCGGGGAGGTATTGCGATATCTCAACAGCTGGATGGTGTTCCGCGATCCGCCCGACCACACACGTCTTCGGCGCCATATGGCGTCGGTCCTGAATCTTCCGAGCTTCGAGACCTTGCGTGGCACGATTTCCGAACTTACCAATGATCTGCTCGACAAATTGCCGGACGGCGACGTGGTCGACATGTTTTCCACTTTTTCCATCCTGCTGCCAGGAATGGTGATAATGGAATTGATGGGGGTGGAGCGCGGCCGGTTGCTTGAGGTCAAGAGCTGGTCGGATGACATGATGCTCTTCATTGGAAGCGCCCGTGGGGTTCCGGATAAATATGAGCGCGCAAAGCGAGGCGCTGTTGCTATGGCGACGCTGTTCAAAGAGGCCATCGGCAAGCGGCGGGCCGATCCCAAGGATGACGTACTTTCCCAACTCATCGCATCCGAAGTCGATGGCCGGAGCTTGAATGACGACGAACTCGTCGGTTGCCTGATGATGGTGCTTAACGGCGGCCATGAAACGACCGCAAACCTCATCAATAACTCTCTTCTTGCGCTAGCTCATAATCCGGACACGACTTCCTATCTTCGCGGCAATCTCGACAAGATGGAGCCAGCGGTCGAAGAGTTCCTCCGCTATGACAGCCCGATCCTGTCGATCGGTCGCGTCGTTAAGGAAGATATTGAGATGGGGGGCAAGCAACTGTCCGCAGGAGAGCGAGTCTTTTTCATGCTCTTGTCCGCGAACCGAGATGAAGAAGTCTTCGAGGACCCGACACGCCTTGATGTCACGCGGTCTCCGAACCCCCATATGGCCTTCGGAAAAGGCCCGCACTTCTGCCTGGGCACGCCACTTGCACGGATCGAGGGGCAGATCGTTTTGGGAGAGATCTTGCGCCGCTACTCCTCCATAGAATTGGCGGAGCCGGTGGACAGCATTCCCTGGATCAACTCTCTGGTGACCCGTGGGCCATCCCGGCTCCCGCTCCGTCTCAGGAAATGAGCAACGACTGGGCATTGGAAGCCGACGACTACTTCACCGAGCAATATCCACTTTCTCCGCTCGACGATCACCTGATCCACCAAACGCCCGATCCGATACGGATCGCCGCGACGACGGATCTACGCTTTTTCGAGCGGCATTGGAACGTGTTTCACGACCAGAAGGGGGAACTGCTGGTCGTGACCGGAGGAAGCTTCTACCCTAATCTCGACACGGCCGAGGCCTTTGCCATCGTTACGCACAAAGGTGTTCAACGGTCGGTGCGCGCCTTCCGCCGCATCGGCGCCAATCGCGGCAATATCCATGTTGGTCCTATCCAGCCGACAATCGTTGCAGGTATGCGGGAGTGGCGTCACGTCCTGGCCGACAACGACTTTGGTATTCGCTATGATCTGACCTGGCAAGACACACATCGTCAGATGTATCGATCGGCTTATGGCTCGATCGAGAGCAGTAAGCCGAGCGGCGGACAGCGGCACGTGACGGCCGGGTTTGAGAGCTTCGGGCGGGTCGGCGGCTGGGTGGACGTCGAAGGCAAACGTATCGAATTATCGATGGCGGACGCGCGCGGTACACGCGACCGGCACTGGGGCATAGGTCGGGGGGTCGGAGGGCCCCGCCTCCAGCACGATGGCAGCGTTCCGAAAGCGGGGTGGATTGGCGGCGTATGGATTGCCTTTAGCAGCTTTGCAATCTGGGGACCAATCATCCTTTATCCCTATGGCGACGGACACAAACGCTATGGAAAGGTGCGCAAGGTGGATCGCCGCCTGCGCTTCGAGGAGGATACACAAATCTTTCTCGAAGGCGAAATCGACTTCACTTTGGATAATGGCGAGATCAAGCATGTCCATTTTGAACGGATGGGCCAGCAAACAGCATACATGACATGTGCTCTCTATGGCGGATCGCCGGACAAAAGCATCTGGCAAGGCGAATTTGTTGGAGACAACGTCGTTCAGGGCGACTGGTACGACCTCAATGATAGCGAGGTCCGCAAAGCGCTCCGGGGCTTGGACGAACATCACTGCCGAATAAGCTGCGACGGAGAGATTACGACAGGAATTTTACAGCCGCTGGAGCCAGATGCGTATTTTGCCTGTCAGCGCAAGGAGGCGGGCTGGAGTTTCCTCTAGCATCGCGACGTGCCGTTCTGCAGTACGACCGATTTGAAGTGACTATCGTGGCACGATGCCGTGCATAATCTGGCGAAAGATTGAGAGGATTCAAAAATGGCTCAAAGGCTGGAAGGCAAAGTCGCAGTGGTCACCGGTGGCGCATCGGGTATTGGTTTCGCCATAGCGGAGGCGTTCCTGCGCGAGGGATCAAGGGTTGTCATCGGTGACATCACCCCGCGCGTGCATGACGTGGTGAAAGGCCTTGGCCCGAGCGCTTCGGGCTTCCTCGTCGATGTTACCAAATCGGTCCAGGTCGCCGACCTTCTGCAACATGCTGTCTCAACCTTTGGCGGCCTCGACATTCTCTGCAACAACGCGGGGCTCGACGGCGTACAGACCTCGCTCGTCGACTATAACGAACTGGAATTCGACCATGTTGTCGCCGTCAATCTCAAAGGTCCGTTCCTGGGAATGAAGCATGCCATCCCTTTGCTGCGTCAACGAGGAGGAGGAGCGATCGTCAACACCGCCTCAATCGCCGGCTCGGTAGTGATGCCGAACATGCCCGCCTATTGCGCGGCGAAGGCCGGCGTAATGCAATTGACGAAAGTGGCCGCCGTGGAAAGTGCCCGTGACAACATCCGGGTAAACAGCATCTGCCCTGGCGTCATCCGCACGCAAATGGTCGAGGGGCTTCCCCCGGAGTTTATCGCCGGATTGGAGAAATCGACACCGGCCGGCCGTATCGCGGACCCCAAGGAAGTGGCAAATCTCGCTGTTTTTCTTGCCAGCGCCGAATCCCCTTTCCTGACGGGCGTTTCCATTAACATAGACGGCGGTTTCACCTTACTGTGAGCGGTTGACCGCCCATCAGCGGGTTCTGGATTTCAGGCTCTTTCCGAGTGCAGCGGCAGTTGCGTGCGGACTCGTCGCAGCGGGTATGATTTGGCGCAACCGACTTTCAAGTGCGGATGCTATCTGCCTGTCCGTGTGATGTGGCTTGTTCATGCTCCTGCCTCTTGTGCCTAGGCGTCTCAAAGCCGTACCGCTTTGCAAACCTGAGGAAAACAGGCGGGTGATAATCCCACAATTCCCCCACGGGCGCTAGGCCTGTGACCGTCGACCCACTGCATGGACAAGTATATTCTTCTTACCTACAGTCGGAATTTGTTACGATCTAGCGGAAGTGCCTGGCGCCGGGAATTGAGCCATTCCGGCCTGAACCGGGCCCAGCTTCCCGATCAACGAATGTGCCGATAGGATATGCTTGATGAAACAGAAGATTCGCGATTTTAAGAAGAACCAGATTATTGACGAAGCAATTGATCTAATCTCGAATCACGGTTTCCATCTGACTACGATGGATAAGCTTTGCGAAAATCTGCAGGTCTCCAAACCGTTCTTATACTCATATTTTGATAATAAGCATGCCTTACTTATCGAAATATACGACCGGATGGTTGCAATTTCGTCAAAGGGCATTGAAGAAATACTTAAAGATCGTGATCTTCCAGAAAACAAAATTCGCCGGATAGTTGGGTATTTGGCGACGATAAATATTGAAGTTCAAGCTATTAGCGCTATTTATATGCAGGAAGAAAAGAATCTGCCTGAAGATAAGCGTCAGCAACTCAGACAGATCGAACGCCATCTGGATGACGAATTTACCAAACTTATCGAAGCGGGCGTACACGAAGGCATTTTCGAGGTAGAAAATCCCCGCATAGCCACGCTATCCATCTTCAGCATGGCTCGGTGGGTGCACAGATGGTATCGGCCCGACCATCTGCCGGCAGAAATCGTCGCTTCGCAGATCGCGACCTACGCGCTGAACCTGCTGCGTTACCGACAGCGCCCAAGCTGATCGTTGATCGACCGATATATCGCTAGCGGTATCAAACGGCCAAAACCTCGTCATTATGCTCGCCAAGGGTTGGCGGCCGGCGCCGGTAGCGGGCAGGGGTCGACTTCAATTTGATCGGCGCGCCGACCCCCTGATAGTCGTCGATAGAGACCAGCATCTCGCGATGCGTGGTATGTGGATGCTGGGTAATCTCATGTAGATCGAGGATTGGCGCGCATGGAACCCCGGCCTTTATGAGTTCGGCCGCGAGGGCGGAGCCGTCTACCTTGCCCAACAGCATTTCAAGTTCCTCGCGTAACGCATCCCGATTTTCGTTCCTCTCGCGGTTGGTGCGATAGCGGGGGTCGTCGCGAAGATCCTGTCGGTTCATCAGTTCGCAGAATTTGGCGAATTGCCGATCATTGCCAACGGCCAGAAAGATCGATTCGGTCTGTGTTGCGAACTGGTCGTAAGGGGTAATATTCGGATGAGCGTTGCCGCTACGGACAGGCAGCTTCCCCGAATGAAGGAAGTTGATCATGTACGGATGGAGGATCGACAACCCGCAATCGAAAAGGGTGGTCTCGACCAATTGCCCCCTCCCGGTCCTCCCACGCGCCTGCAAGGCCAGCATGATGCCCAGCGCGGCGTTGAACCCGGTAACCATATCGACGATCGGAACACCGACGCGTAACGGGTCCCCGTCCTTCTCGCCGTTGACGCTCATCAGCCCCGACATCGCCTGAAGAGCAGCATCGTAGCCGGGGAGCCCGCCCAGGGGGCCATCATCGCCAAAGCCCGATATCTTGCAATATATCAGCCTGGGAAATCTGTCGGACAGGGCTTCATATCCCAAGCCCCATCGCTCCATCGTACCCGTTTTGAAATTCTCGACCAGGATGTCCGCATCGGCAATCAGGTGAAGCAGCAGTTCGCGCTGTTCGCTTTTGGTAAGATCCAGGACGATGCCGCGCTTGTTCCGGTTGACCCCCATATAATAGGCAGCGGTGTCGCCTTCGAACGGGGGACCCCATGTGCGCGTTTCGTCGCCGACCGGTGGTTCGACCTTGATGATGTCAGCGCCATGATCACCCAGTATCTGCGTACAGAAAGGGCCGGCAAGCACCCTCGACAGATCGATGATCCGAATGCCGCTCAACGCCGGTGCGTCATCGGGTATCGCCGTGGGCGCTGCGTCGGATTGATCGTGCACTAGCATATTCCCTCAATAGGACTTGGGCAGATCAAGGACTTTCTCCGCAATGAAATTCATGATCATTTGCGGACTGACAGGAGCGATGCGTGGAATGAAGCATTCGCGCATGTAGCGTTCAACATGATATTCCGCCGCATAGCCCATGCCACCGAGGGTCTGCACAGCGGTTTCGCAAGCCGAAAAAGCGGCCTCCGCTGCAAGATATTTTGCGGCGTTGGCATCAACGCCACTATCGAGCTTGCCGTCGAAGCGGGCCGCCGCCTTCATCACCATGAGATTTGCCGCCTCGAGATTCATCCAGCATCGCGCGAGGGGATGCTGAATGCCTTGATTCTGACCGATCGGCCGCCCGAAGACCACGCGTTCGCGCGCATAGTCCGAGGCACGCCGGAGCGCAGCCCGGCCGATGCCCACTGCCTCGGCCGCGATCAGAATGCGTTCAGGGTTGAGGCCGTGCAGGATCATTTTGAATCCGTTGCCCTCCTCCCCTATCCGGTCCTCAGCGGGCACTTCCATCCTGTCGAAGAAAACCGTGTTTGAGTCGACGCCATGCCGGCCCATTTTCTCGATGACCCGGATGTCGGCCTTCGATCGATCGAGCTTCGCATAGAAAAGACTCAGCCCGTCCGTCTTGCGAACCCGCTGCTCCAAGGGCGTTGTGCGTGCGAGGATCAGTGCGCGATCGGCGACCTGAGCCGTCGAGATCCAGATCTTCTGACCCGAGATCAGATAGACGTCTCCTTCCCGCTCCGCTTTGACCTTGAGCTCGGTGGTGTTGAGGCCGGCATCCGGTTCCGTTACGGCGAAGCACGCCTTTTCTTCTCCCCGAATAAGGGGGGGCAACATCCGCGCCTGTTGCTCAGGCGTCCCGAAAGCGACCACGGGTTGCAGACCGAAAATATTCATGTGAACCGAGGAGGCCCCGGCCATTCCCGCTCCGGACTCGGCAATCGTGCGCATTAAGGTCGCCGCGGCGGCGATCCCAAGGTCAGAGCCCCCAAACGCCTCGGGCATCGCTATTCCCAAGAGGCCTGCATCGGCAATCGCTGCATAGAAATCGTGCGGAAATAACGCCTTCCGATCGCAGTCAAGCCAATAGCCATCATCGAACCGGCTACAAACCCGTTCGGCGAGATCCTGGATGCTTTCCTGTTCGGATGTCGGATCAAAATTCACGTCATTCTCCATTGAACGCGCCTAGCGACGTGACCTGATTCAGGCGGCATCGACCAGCTCACCGTCCTGCTGATTTCAGGTTGAGAGGCCGCCGTCGACCATGAGCAACTGGCCGGTAATAAAGCTTGCACGTTCCGATGCCAAAAAGGCCACGGCTTCCGCGATCTCGTTTGCCAGCCCGAGCCGTTGGAGCGGAACCCGTTCGTAAGTCGCCTGCATATATTTTTCATCGATGTCACCGTTTGCCGTCAACGTCTCAAACAGACCGGCGTCGCCGACCAAACCAATTCCGACGGAGTTCGCGCGTATGCCAAATCGCCCTTCCTCGACCGCAATGCCCCTTACGACGGAGTGAATGGCCGCCTTGGGCGCGATCGAAAGAATGTCCTTCTTGGTATAACGAACAATTGCAGGCGTCGATAAAGCGACCAAGGCCCCGCGCTCCTGACGCAGCAACGGCAAACTCGCGCTCGCGAGATTGTAAAATCCATATATATCCTGATCCATCGTCGCCTTGAAGATCGCTGGATCGAGTTGGCTGATATATTTAAAATATAGTTGGGGCCCTGCCGCATATATTACCGTGCTTGGAGTGCTCCACTCAGTATTTACCCGCTGTAACAAGCGATCCACCTGCGCCGTGTCAGTGAGGTCTGTCTGAATTGCCAAGGCCCGAGAGCCATGTTCTTCGATAAGCTTGGCGACAGCCCGCGCACGATCGGCATTCCGGTTGTAAGTAAAAGCGACATCCACGCCCTCGGCCGCCAGTCGCTGGCAGATGGCACTACCTAAGCCCCCGCTGCCTCCCGCAACGATGGCAATACCGTTTCGAAATCCCGATTGCTTGACGCGCAACTCATTCATCCCCTCAACCTTTCGCATTATTATCGTCGACGTTTTTCAACGGAGGTCAGGCATTTATGTGGATAGGTGATCGAACCGGCGTCGTGAAGCGAGGCGCGATCTCACGCGCGAAACGGTCCAGCATGCTGTGTCGAACGTCGCGAGGCACACGATATATTGCGTTGGTGATGATGATGTCGTTGAAGCCAATATCCGTTAGTTCACGGATGCGGCGCTCCACGGTATCCGGCGATCCGACGAGATTCATCGACATATAGTCATCGAGATTGCTCTTTGTCGGATCCGACAGCCGCTTGAGGTTCGTGAACAACCTGCTCCACTGCTCATAGCCGGTCACCCAGCGAAGCGGGTCCTCGTCACTCTGATAGTGCTGAACCTGGATTTTGAAGAAATCGGGTAGATATTGCCGAGCCTGACGGCGCGCTTCTTCGTCGGTGTCGGCTATCCAGCATTGGGTGAAGATCGGTAACTTTTGCTCGGTCGATAGTCCAACGCCGGCAGCCGCCTCTTTCCATGTGCTGAGAATCTTCCGCAAGATCGCATCGGGAAACTGAGCGATCGCCATGGGTGGCAGTCCCAACCCGCCAATGACGCTGGCGCTGCCTTGGCTGCCAATCGCGCCATAGAAATTGGGAACCTTGGCGCCGAGGCGAGGCCTGAGTTCAATCGGATTAGGTATCTTGACGAACTGCCCGTTATAGGTCGCCTTGCCGCCAGCAAGCAGATGTCTGATGATATCCCAATATTCGGCGAAGGATTCGCGCGCGGTGCCCATATCTACCTGGAAAGCTTCATATTCCGCCTTCGCCGTGCCCCGCCCGATGCCAATATGCAGGTCGGCTTGGGACAGGGTCTGAAGCATCGCGATATCTTCGGCAAAGCGCAGCGGATTATACCACGGCAATACCATGACCGATGTTCCCAACCCTAAGCCGGGACATGCCGCCGCGACGTTCGATAGATACATCAGCGGATTGGGGGTAGGATAATATTCGGAGAAATGATGCTCGATCATCCATCCTGTCTCATAGCCAAGCGAATGACCGTAAACAGCGTCCGCAACGCCCTCGTGATACAGGGCCTCGTCCGACATTCCGGCCGGTCCTACGGGCCCGAACTGAAACGAGAATGTAACGGGCGTCGTGTTCACGATTATATTTCCTCATATTGGATAAATTCTACCGGATAGTACATTTTGTAGCAATGGTGTCAACAATCCTCGTGTGCAGACTCGATCGGCAGCGCGCGCTCAAGCTTTACCAACCAGATAATTTCGGCACCGTCGGTCGGCTTTCCCCGGCAGTCATGCGGCTATGCTGACGGCAGATGCTTCCTGAAGAAGGCAATGATCGCGTGATTGAAAACATCATTGCGATCGCCCGCCACCATATGGCCGGCATCGGGAATTTCATCGACGTGCAAGGTTGGAAAGAGGCGGCGGAGTTCGGCAACCCCGTGATCGTCGACCACATCGCTTTTCATACCTCGCACCAGTTGCACTGCGACGTCGGCCGCAGCAACTACGGTCGTTAGAACCTCCTCAAGTTCGGTCAAATCCTGCAACGGATCGAAGGAAAGGATTTCCGGATCCCAGTGCCAATAATAGCGGCCGTCCGATCGAAGCCGTAAATTGCGTGCGAGTCCCAACGGACTGCGAGGTCGCCGGCGGTGCACATTAAATGTCGCTACAGCGTCGGCGGCATCTTCCAGTGACCCAAAACCGTCAGGGTTCGCCTTCATAAAGCGACGGATACGAAGAACGCCCTCCATATCAGGCTTGGGCACGATGTCGATGAGGGACACGGTCTTGGGGCGCATACCATCAGATAGCGCCTTGAGCGCCGTAGCACCGCCCAGCGAAGCGCCGATCAGGCCAAAAGGGCCTTCGATGTCTTGGACGATTGTCGCCAGGTCGCGGGCGCGTGTGGCCAGCGTATAATCCGCGGTCGATGACCATCCGCTGTCGCCATGCCCCCGGGCGTCATAGGCTATCACACGATAACCTGCCTCGATCAGGGCGCTCGCCCCTCCGGACCAACTATGCAATGTCTGGCCGCCACCGTGCATTAAGATGACGGCGGGCGCCGTGGGGACCCCGCCGACCTCGCCTCTCAATTGAACGCCGTCGCCGGTGACCCAAGCGGCTCGATCCCGACTTATATTTCGCGTTTGCTGACGCTCGAGCAAGGGAATGTCCATTCTATCTCCGCGATCGGTGATCGTGCGCTTCTAACCTGCGTGGGTATAGGCCGTTTTGACGGTGGTATAGAATTCGATTGCATAGCGGCCCTGCTCTCGTGGACCATAAGAAGACCGCTTGGTGCCGCCGAACGGCACATGAAAATCTGCGCCAGCGGTGGGAAGGTTGACGGCGACCACACCCGCTTGAGAATTGCGCTTGAAATGCGTCGCCTGCTTAATACTGGTCGTACAAATGCCGGATGAAAGGCCGAATTCGGTATCGTTCGCCAAAGCGAGCGCTTCGTCGTAATCCTTGACGCGGATAACCGATGCGACAGGTCCAAATATCTCCTCGCGACTCGTCCGCATCTGGTTTGTCGCTTCCACGAAGAGCGCCGGAGCCATGTAAAATCCAGGCGTGCCCCGGTCGAGAGGATCGCCACCGCACAGCAAAACAGCGCCTTCCTGTTTCCCAATGTCCATATAGGAGAGGTTCTGCTCCAGTTGAGCCTGACTGGCGACGGGGCCGATTTCCGTTCCGTCGGCCAGGGCATGGCCAACGACGAGGGACCCCATCCGTTCGGAGACCGCCGCTACGAATTTATCGTGGATCGCGTCCTCGACGATCAGCCGCTCCGAAGCCGTACACCGCTGCCCTGTCGCGAAGAAAGCCCCATTGACGGCGCATTCAACGGCGGTTTCGAGATGGCAATCCGCCAACACGACGAGTGGATTCTTACCGCCCATTTCAAGCTGCACCTTTTTCATGCGCGCAACGCAGCCGGCCGCGATAGTCCGCCCGGTCCTCGTCGATCCGGTAAAGCTGACCGCATCTATATCGTCACTTTCCACGATCGTTTGACCGACCGTAGCGCCGCTGCCCATAACCAGATTGAGCACGCCGCCGGGAAGCCCGGCGCGCTTCAGGACATCGACAAGTACCCAGGCCGTGGCCGACACGATCTCCGCAGGTTTGAAGACAACGCTGTTGCCATAGGCCAGTGCGGGCGCGATTTTCCAGGCAGGAATGGCGAGCGGAATGTTCCACGGTGTGATGATACCGACAACACCGACAGGCTCTCGGGTGATTTCCACGCTGACGCTAGGTCGCGTGCTAGCCATCATCTCACCCTGCAGGCGAAGGCATTCCCCTGCGAAGAAATCGAATATCTGCGCTGCTCTCACGACCTCCGCAACGCCCTCCGCCAACGGCTTGCCCTCCTCCCGCGACAGGAGACGGCCAAGCTCCGCTTTCCTAACCAGCAACTCGTCGGAGGTGGCGCGGAGAATTTCCTGCCGAAGCTGGATCGGGCTACGGGCCCAGGACGCCGCGGCATGTTTTGCAGCGGCAGCGGCCTGACGGACATCCTCGACAGTCGCTGCAGCGCAATGTGCCACGACATCGTCGGTGTCAGAAGGATTGATGGTCTCAAACGACGCTGTCGTGTCCGACCAGCAGCCATCGATCAGATTTTTATGTACTTCGATCATGGCCGACTTTCGCTATAACTATGAGGAAGATATCACGAGACGCCCGAATAACGTTTTCGTGAAAACGGCACGCTATGAAATCAATGCTCAACTCTCTTCACAACCGATATCCGAAATTTATCGAAGCCCGGCCCATTGACCAGAGTCTCCTCAAGAAGATCGACATGCGTAATGCCAAGATCGGTCAGGATTTGAGCGCAAATTTCATGCCTAAGAAAATGACAGCTCTCGTCATTTTGGCTGTTGGCTGCAACATAGTCCGCGGAAGAGGACTCTTCCTCGGAGATTTTTCGATCAAGCAGTATGACGACGCTTCCAGATCGCTTCAGCCCGCCCAACATAAATGATCGCGCCATATCGTCAGTTCCTACCGACGTCATCATCCCCTCATAGGATGTCCGATAGCCTATAAAGAGGGGGGTGACTGCATCACATGGACCATTTTTGCGAAGGGCCAGAGCCTCAGCACCACTGACAAGATGCCGATAAACTCTGGTATCCCAATGGCCTCCAAGGCCATCGACACGCAATTTCGATCTTACCTGAACGACATTCCGATCATGTTGTAAACGAAAACCGACAAGATCATCAATGCTGCCAACCTTCAGCCCATGGTCTTTGGAGAGCGATTCCAGGTCGCACAGGCGCGCAGTGCCGCCGTCCGCTTTCAAGATCACGCAGAAGACGCCAGAGGGATTGAGGCCGGCCAACCGCGAGAGGTCCACGACAGCCTCGGCGTATCCGCGTTGAGACAGTACGCCTCCCGATTGCGCAACGAGAGGAAAGACGTGGCCAGGAGAAACCAGATCATTATTTGCATCGGCAGTGCCGATAGCAACCGCAACCGTTCTGGCCCGATCGAACGCGGAAATGCCTGTGGTGACGCCGGTGCGAGCCTCGATTGAAACGGTGAAGTCCCGATCGCGGCGACTATATCGGCTTTGCCGCTGAAGCCCAAGTGCTTCCACGCGCTCAGGCGTGAGGGCAAGACAAATGAGACCACGGCCCTGGCAGGCCATGAAGGTGATCGCATCAGGAGTCGCCATTTGGGCAGGCACGAACAGAATTGCGCCGCTCTCCGGACCCTGATTATCGATCAGGACACACATGCGCCCATTTTTAATGTCTCTTAGAACGGTAGCGGTATCGCTTAGCCAGGTCGGGCAGGGCGGCCCCATCGCTCGGTCCGCACTTGAAGATGCCAGGCCGCCATCCAAAAGTTTCAAAGCGGTATGCGTCATGCCGGGACTTTCAATAGTGAAAAAAATCATATGCGGTGGACCGCCGAGTCTCGACTGCCCCGACCTTTACTATAGATATCAATATATACTTTCCAGTATATATTGATATCTCTTTTCGTTTAGCCGGTGAATAATGGAGCATCTCAGAATTTTGCGCTGAGTTCGAAGCCATACATGCGTGGTGCGCCTGGGGTAGTGGAGTTTGATCCGGTTACCTGGCCCAGGGCGATACCACCGGTGTAGTATTTTTCTTTGGTAAGGTTGTTGACGTAGAAAGCTGCGCTCACTTTCGACCCGAACATTTCGTTCCATTCTGCGCGAACGTTGATCAGCTTGTAGCCGCCGATCCGGGTACCGGGCAGAACCGTGTTGTTGAGGTTGCTGTAGAAGAAGTGGCTTTGGGCGTAGACTTCGCCACGCAAAGCCACTTCGCCGGCATCGCCGAACTCTGTCGATGCCCGTGCAAACGCCGACCCGGTATATTTCGGCGCGTCGGCATAGGGCCCGAAGAAGAAGCCCTGCCCGCCAACGAGCGCCCGGTTATCGGTATAGCGTGCGTCCGTATAGCTGAACGCCCCGCCTACATCGAACCCGTCCGCCAGGGTGAAATTGCCGTCCAGTTCAGCGCCCGACACCCGCGCCTTGTTGGCGTTGCCGGCAAGCGCGGCATTGTTGAGATAGATCGTGCGCTGCACATTCTTGATATATTGGTCATAGACCGCAAGATTGACGCGCGCCGGGATCGAACCCAGAAGGCCGGCATATTTCGCACCCACTTCAAAGTCATAGGTGGTTTCCGGCTTGAAGAAATCCGGATTCGGGAAACTTGCTCCGGAGGTGCCGTTAAAGCCGCCAGTTCGCCAGCTGCCGCGCTGGTTGAAGTAGAGGAGCAGATCGTCCGTAACCTTATAGTCGAGGCTGACCAGCCAGCTTGGCTTGGAATCCTTGACCTTAGTGGAATTGAGGGCGCCAAGCAGCTTGGGGTCGCTCGCGCTTCCCGGATTGAACCGGATGCCGACATTCTCCCAGGTATATCGCAGACCGCCGGTCAGGTTGAGGCGATCGGTCAGCGCATAGGTCAGCTGGGCATAGAGCGCCTTGGACTTGTCGTTGCTGGTGCTGTCATAGGAACCCAGATACGGCAGTCCAAGATCTGGCGCGATCGTCACGGGAATATACGACCAGGTCTTCTCCTGGGAGATGAACCCGCCGACGATATATTTGAGAGCGCCTATTTCGCCAGAAAGCTGCAGTTCGTTCGACCACTGCTTGGTGCCGAAGATATAGCCGTTGCCCGAATAGGTCTTTCCCCATTTTTCCTGATCCGGCCCACCTTGCGCTCCGAAAAACTCGTAGGGGCTACCATCGACATCCAGATTATCCTCCGAGACGACCTTGTTATAGCCAAAGATATTCTTGATCGTCGCTGTGTCGCTCAGTTCATAGCTGGTCGTGTTCGACAAAAACACCTGGTCCGCGCGGTGGCGCTGGTCACGGTTGATCGACACGTCGTAGAAGCCGTCGGCCAGTCCGGCCTGACGCTTGGTCAGATAATCTCCGATACCGTTATACAGGGCATTCACCCGGGGATCCGTCGAACTCCCCTGCCCGGCACCCAGCGCATCGGGGCCGTGCAGATCACGCATGGCCGTGACGAGAGGCTTGGTAAGGCCGTCCGAAGGATCAACATAGGTCGCAGGGGCGCCATTTACGCCGTTGGCATTCTGGACGCTCAGGCCGCCATTGGAGCCGCCATATTGTCCACGCTGAAAGACGGTGACATTGCTGAATCCCGAACCGGATGGCGCGATCAGCAGGCTGACACGACCGATCTGGGCGTCGATCGAATTGATGTCATTGCCATCGATCAGATTATGCTGAAACCCATCACGGGTCTGCGAGCGGCCCGAGAAGCGGACCGCAATGCCGTCCGTCAGCGGGATATTGATCGCGCCCTCGACCTCGACATTGTTGAAATTGCCGTAGCCGCCTTTGACATAGCCGCCAAATTCTTCATCCGGCCTCTTCGCCGCGTAAAGCACCGCACCGCCGGTCGCATTGCGCCCGAACAACGTGCCCTGCGGCCCCTTCAAAACCTGAATCGATTCCAGGTCGAACAGCGACGTTGCCGATGTACCGCCGGTCGGCACCTCGTTGAAATAGGCCGTGACCGCAGGAGACGAAAAGGAAAAGCCGTCTACCGACTGGCCGCGAATGGCATAGTTGATCTGGTTCGATGATACCGCCGACCGCACCGTCAATCCAGGCGTCGCTATCTGCAAATCGCTTTCCGTGCTGATCCGCCGCTCAGCCAGAGCCTCACTGCCAAACGCCGTCACCGCTACAGGAACATCCTGAAGCCGCTCGTCCGAACGACGCGCCGTCACAACAATGTCTCCACTCGATACCGCCTGCCCATCTGACGACTGCGATTCCGCTCCAGTCGCTTGCGCGTAAACGGCACCGCCGGCGTTCAAAAACGCCAACACGACGCCTGCCTGCGCTCCTGCGAGAAGCGCCCTGCGCGAAACACGGTTATTTTCAAACATCCCATTCTCCCATTTGCCAATTCGACATTATTATTTTGCTTGCAAATCACAGAAGGCACCTCTGCCTCCCGATCCGATCACAACGCGGATCGACCAGATCAGTTATGGTATAAGGTCCGCTAACCGGCCCAAGCCCACCCGACCCTTTACCTCGGCGGCAAGACGCTTCCGTCGTATAAATACTTACGTCTACTATCGTCAATATACCAAATGGTATTTTTTTCTTGTCATGAGTGTGTCGGCCGCGCGTTGATCCCCGAGAATATAACCTGCAGTAAATCGCAGCCACGATGTTAGGTATCTAGATACCGCACCCCGGTTTTGCGGTAGCTTTCCGCATCTGTGCCGACGCGCAAGGCTGCGTAACGGGCCGTTGCCGGGTAACTAAGTTGCCGTCTAGGTCGAGCAGAACACACTTCAGCGCTCCCTTGGAAAATGAGACTTCAAGGGTTCACTGCCGGGCCACCTTACGCTGTTCTCGCAAGTCAGCGATGTGCCGATATCTTCCCATCGCCCGACATGAACAGTGAGCAACTCGCGACGCGCAAATCGCCAACGCCCTTCTTCCCGGACATAGTCGTCATAGTAGCGAAAAGCCCCAAACAAAGTGCGGCCGCCCATGGAAAGCTCAATATGCGCTCCGACAACGCCAGTTGCCCTGTCGGCATCCAAAAATTCGACCGTCACAGAATTCAGCGCATGCACCGTTTGCCCGACATTGGCGCGAAAGGCGCGGACGAACTCCATCACTTCCGCCCTGTTCGATCCTCCCGAGAATCCCGGTCCGGTAAAGATGCCGTCCTTGGCGAAACTATCTTCGAGCACCTCGAAGTCATTATCGTCCGATGCCACGAAATAGCGGGAAACCAGATCCTCAATCGCAAATCTGTCCTCTATCTTTTGAATGCGCTCTTCAAGATTCGACATACCAATCTCCTATACCGGCGCGGCGCCGTTCTGGCTGGATCACGCCTCAGGCAGTCCAGTGCAACCGCAGTCCTTTTCTTTTGGATTTCCCGAAAGCAATCCTTCCGGTCGAGGACAACGTGATAAAAATGGTGTCCCGCTGCACTGCGCCAAAACAGATATTGGTCGTCAATTCGTCACCCGTCGCAATCTGCTCAACGAGCACGCCTTGCGGCGACACGACACTCAAGCCGCCATAGGGAATATCGGCTACATAGATGAAACCTTCATCGTCAACCGCGAGCGAATCGAACATCGCATAATATCCCGGCGTCCATAGGAGATTTCCGCGCTTCCAAGGCGGCATGCCGGCATAGTTCTTCAGCTTGCCGGGGGCTTCCACACCGAACGCCCACAATCGCCCGGTGTTGGATTCCGCAACATATAGACCTGTGCCGTCAGGCGAAAGCCCCACGCCATTGGGGCCGTCGAGGGGAAATATCGCCTGGCTGATCGAAGAACCGTCGGCCGCCGCATAATACAATGCGCCGGGATCACTTCGCCGGTCGCGGCCATGCGTTGTACCGAGATCTGTAAACCAGAAGCCGCCCGTAGCGTCGAATACGATGTCATTGGGCGCCACGAGGCGATGTCCATCGCAGGTGTCATACAGACGCTCCGCTTTACCGGTCGTCAGGTCGACCGCCTCGATCCACCCTCCCGCATGATCCGGCGCCGGACCGACTGGAATATATCTGCCCTTGCCCTGCTGGAAAGCCACACCGCCATTATTGCAGAGATAGCATCTGCCATCGGGCCCAAGCGCCGCGCCATTGGGGCCACCGCCAAGCTGAGCGATAATCTGTATGGCGCCACCCGGGGTGATCCGGCTCAACGTGCCCCGGGCAATCTCAACAACAAGAAGACTCCCGTCGTCGAGCGCAATCGGGCCTTCGGGAAATTGTAGCCCGCTCGCAAATTCAGTAAGCTCGCCCGCGGTCACCATTGTCCCGCTCCCGCTTCGGGATCGCCTTTCCCGACACGAACGAAGCGCGGCAGAAACATGCCGTCTGCTGCCGGTTCCCAGATCAATTCGACGATCATACCGATGTGGACCATTGAGGGATCGGCTAGGAGGTTCGATACCAGTTTCACCGGCCCGTAATCGGGGAACTCCGCAACTATGACCACATAGGGAAGGGAGTCCCGGATGCGGTCATCGGCCGCATGGTGCACGATCGTAAAGCTGAAGACGACTGCACGCGTCGGCGCGAGTCTCCACTCGACCGCAGTTGAATGGCAGTTCCAACACACAGGCGTCGGCGGATGGCGCAACGCGCCGCATGCGGCACACGCCTGGAACCGCAATTCCTGCTTCGCGCAATATGCCCAAAAATCGCGATCTTCGAAAATGGGAATGGGATGGAAGGCGTCTCCTGGCAAATATGTCATCATGCTTTCCCCAGGATAAGGCCGGTGGTCGGCGCGACGCCAAGGCCGCCCGTCACCAGACAGAGTTTCGCATCAGCCACCTGGCTCGTGGACTCACCGCGCAACTGCCTGACACCCTCCGCAATATGGTTGAACCCATGAATATAGGCTTCGGAGTGATTGCCGCCTGCCGTGTTGATGGGGAGGCTTCCACCCTCCCAGCGAATATTGCCGTCCGCGACAAAATCGCCGCCGGAACCGCGAGGACAGAAGCCATAATCTTCGAGCGCTATAATCACCATGCCGGAGAAATGGTCGTAAATCTGCGCGACGTCGATATCGGCCGGCGTTACGCCGGCATGCTCAAACAGTTCCTTCGCGAGTGCGACACTGTTGGTAGTCGCATAATCTTCGTTCGGCATGTTGTGACTGCCCAGTGGACCACTGCCCCACCCCGGTCCGCTGCCCTGCCCGGCCGCGAGCACGGTCACGGGCTGCTTGCGAAGATCCCGCGCATGATCGCCCGACGTCAGCACAACCGCGCAGGCGCCATCGCTTTCAAGGCAGCAGTCGTAGAGACGCAGCGGATCGGAAATCATCCTCGATGCGAAATAATCTTCAATCGTCAACAGGCGGTCATGCATCACCGCACGCGGATTGCGATTGGCGTTGAGCCGGGTCGAGATCGCTACTTCGGCGAGATGCTCGCTCGTCGTCCCGTAAAGGTGCATGTGGCGCTGGACTATCAACGCCAGCATCTGTGGCGGAGCAAGCAGGCCAAAGGGCATAGTGAAATTATTATGGACCCTTGCCGCATTTGCCTTTCCAAAACGACGGGTCTGTCCCTGGGCAAGCCCGCGATAGGCAACGACCGTGCGCGCCTGTCCGGATCGGATTGCCGAGACACCCAATGAAACAGCGCCGCACGAGCCGCCGCCGCCGCCGCCCCACACCATCCCGGTGTATCGCATGAGCGGGATACCGAGAGCCACCTGCATCAAATTGGCTTCGTTGGCATCGTTGGAATAAGATGCGAAGCCATCGACATCCTTCGGGCTTAACCCGGCATCGGCCAGCGCGTTCAATATTGCCTCGCAGGCAAGTTCGAACTGGCTCTTGTCGGTAATGCCGCCCCACTTGGTATAGCGTGTCTCGCCGACGCCGACGATGGCGACGGGTGCGGCTCCATTGCTGCCCATTACCCTACGCCTCGATCGACGCGGATAGCGCTTCGCGATCCATACAATCGCCCAATATGCCCTGCTCTCTTATCTGATATTTGAGTACCTTCTGATTTGGCGTTTTGGGAAGGCCGTCCCGGAATTCAATATATCTGGGTATCCAGAAGCGCGGCATATTATCCTCGAAGAAGGCCCACAGTTCCAGATGGGAGATAGTCTCCCCAGGCTTTACGATGACAACGGCCTTCAGATCATCCTCGCCAAAGGGGCTGGGCACGGCGACCACCGCGCATTCGAGCACGGCCTCGTGCCGATTGATCACGCTCTCAATTTCGTAAGACGAGATATTCTCACCCCGCCGCCGCATCGCGTCCTTCTTGCGATCGACGAAATACATATATCCGTCTTCATCCATTTTGCCCCTGTCGCCAGTGTGGAACCAGAGGTTACGGAATGCGGCATTGGTCTCTGCGGGCATGTTGTAATATTCGGACATCATCACGTAGGGCAGCTTGGGCCGCACGGTGATCTCGCCTGGCGTACCGATCGGACACTCGTTGTCGTGATCATCGACGATCCTCACCTCGAATGTTTCTTCGTTGACCCGCCCGCACGATCCGGGCCTCGGCGGTTCGCCGTACGGGGTTAGCGTGACGCAGCCTGTTTCGGTCTGCCCATAGGTATTGAGCAATCGGCAGCCATTATAGCGCCGCTCAAAATCCTCATTATGCTGCGTGACAATGAAACGCCTCAGCATTACGCGCCCATCGTCTCCGCGTGGCGGCTGCTTCATCAGGATGGGCGGCAGCGTGAAAACGCCCAGTGCGACGGTAGCGCCGAACGAATGGACTTCAGGCCAGAAGCGCGACGCGGAGAATTTCTCCAGCAACATATATTCGGAGCATGTGATGAGCGCAGGCAAAAGCCCCATCCACGATGCGAGCGAATGAAAGAGCGGCATGCCGCTATTGTAGATTTTCTCGCCTTCCTGAAGGCTCATCGTGCGAGCCGTATCCAGCGCGAAAGTGACGGCGTGGCAGTGCGGCGCCAGCGCTCCCTTTGAAGGCCCGGTCGTGCCCGACGTGAACGCTATCGCATGCGGGTCATAATGCGCCACCGGCACCACGACATCGGTATCAGGGCTCGCATCCATGTCGGCGAAAGCCACCCGAACGAGATCGCCGCCGTCAAGGCCCTGCCCCTCGTCATCGACCTCGATCAATGTCCGCAACGTTGGCAATCGGTCGCGGACGTGAAGAATTCTTCCGACAAATTCTCCGGCAACGACGATCGCCGCAACCTCCGCCTTACCAAGCTGGTGCGCCAATATATCCCCGTTATACTCCGTATTGATCGGGACATAGATAACGTTGGCTTTGGCGCAGCCCAGCCAGGCGAATATCCATTCCGGGGCGTTTGGCAGGAAAATGGCTACCTTGTCGCCCGCTCTGACATTCAGCGTACCCAGAAAATGCGCAAACTGGCTGGCCTTCCGGTCCACTTCCCCAAAAGTCCAGCTTGCGCCCCGAAAATGCAGGAAAGGCGCATCCGGCCTGCGAAGGGCTGCCGCTCGGAGCAAGTTTGGAACGGTTCTCGCCTCAAGGCTCAAATGTTGGGGCATCCACATAAGCTCCAGATTCTTATCACGTCAAAAAGGGCCAGAACGGCGTCAGGGGATCGACGGATCGATGACGACCTTGACGGCTTCTCCGCTCTGTACCGCGCGATAGGCGTCCGCGGCCTGACCGATTCCGAATCGATGGGTGATCAACTCCGCGAGCGGCAGCTTGTCGGCCATTCGGGCAGCGAGGTGGAGCGCGTGATAGTAATATTTGGGTCTCGGCGCCATCGAACCGCGAACGGTAAAATTCTTAAGGACCAGCTCACGCGGCGTAGTAGGAATCTCACCGGCAGCGCCCCACAGACCAGCGACGCAGTAGCGCCCATTGTGGCCGCCGAGGAAAATGCCTTCAGGAAAGGCGGGCAACGATCCTGCAGCTTCCACGACCATATTGGGACCCGTACGTCCGCAAACATCCATGACGGCCGCCTTGCGTTCATCAGGCGACAAAGCATCCAGCGATAGCGTGGCGGTAGCGCCGAGTTGCTTGGCGCGTTCAAGCCGCATGTCATTGTTATCGATCACGATGATCTCGCGCGCCCCCGATACATGCGCAACCAGCGTTGCCGCAAGTCCGACCGGGCCTGCCCCCTGAACTACGACTGTTTCCCCGAACTTGATCGCGCCCGCGACGTCGATACTGCCCACCGCTGTAGGCAAGGCGCAGCCCAGCGCCATGATGGCGTCGATCGATGCGCCTTCGGGAACCTTGAAAAACGACATGCCCCGGGGCAACCATGCATAATCGGCGTGAGAGCACCAGCTTGGCTGGTCGGCTTCGGCAAAGTGTGCCGCCTCCGTACAAGGGCTGCTCTCGAGTATCGTGCATGTGTAGCACTGATTACACGCGACCATTGGCGACCAATAAACGAGATCTCCGACCTTGACCGGTTCACCGGCCGAATCCCTGTCCATGCGGTCGCCGAGCTTCTCGATCTGGCCAACGCCCTCATGACCAAGAATGATCGGCAACGGAAACTCGTTCGCCAGGCGGTGGATCATATGAAGGTCGGTTCCGCAGACGCCGCCCAGCACCACCCTGAGCAACAAACCGCCCGCCTCGGGCTCGAAAATCGGCACTTCTCGTGCCTCCACGACGCCCTCGGCGATCAGTACGGCGGCTCTAGCCATTGTAGCTCTCCTTGACTTTTTTAGGTTCTGAACGCTGGGCCATGATAGGATGAGAGCTGTGCGAATTACCAGGTCTTCAGTTCCGGCATGACCTTGGTCGACAAGAGAGCCAGGCTGTCCTCGACCATGTCATAAGGCATCCCGCCGAAGCTGCCGATGCTGATCCATTCGAATTCGCCGATGATGTCCCGGCGCTTATCGAGCTTGTCAAGTATCTGCTGTGGCGTACCGCAAGCCTGATGCGAAATATAGTCGGCAACTGCCCCTTCAAGGCCAAGGTCGTTTAGAAAACGTGCCGATTCGCCATACGCTTCATAGCCTTTCAGCTCTTTGTGATAATCGGCCATAAATTCGTAGTGCTGAAGAATCGAGATATATTTAGCCGACAAATACTGCCTTACAACCTCTTCGGCGCGTCCTTCATCTTCATTGCAATAGCAATCATCGACAAGCAGCGGTGGCGGAGCGTTCCGGTTGTGGTTCTTCTGAAATTCCGTGCGGAATATTTCGATATTCGGCAGCAATTTCTCCATCTTGAACTGAACGAAGCTCATCATCCGCGTGTCCAGAGCGGCAATGGCCTTGGCCGAATCCGGGGACATGGCGACGCAATAGAATCTATCCTTGAGCCCCTTTTCCATGCGCGGACGGATTTCAGTACGGATCTGCGGGAAATAGGGGCCATCCCCTTCGATGAAGCCTGTCTCCAAGGCATTGATCAGCATGGGCGCCATCTCATCGAAGCGACCGCGCGACTCGTCGATCGGCACGCCGAAAGCCTCAAATTCCCGCCGCGCAAGGCCACGTCCGAAGCCGCATATGTAACGGCCATTGCACATCGCGTCGAGCATGGCAATTCGCTCTGCGATCCGGACAGGTTGCGACCACCAAGGCAAGATGAGCGCTCCGCTTCCCAACTGGATAGTACTGGTGCGGGCAGCAAGCCACGTCAGGATCTGAAGATTGTCGACCGACATGGAATAATCTTCAAAATGGTGCTCAGGGCACCAGATCGCGTCATATCCCCAGGCTTCGGCCTTCTCAGCAACGCGCATCTCTTCACGGACCATTTCCGCATCGGACATGCCTTCGTGCTGATTGGCGAGCATCAACATATAACCAACCCGCATCATACTCTCCACTTGCGCGTGCCGCTTGGGGCAGCTGTTAAACCCTATCGTTTTGGGTAGCCGACATGAGGGCGCCCACGACCTGTATCGCAAGTTAGAAGAAGATTACTGTTGACGTCAAGATAATACTGTCTAGTAGAAAAAATTCCATAAAGCGGTCGAGAGATGTAGGAAAAGATGGCATTTCCGTGCCCATACAGCGCGCTGCACACAGGGCCGTAGCTGCGAAAATATGGGCTCGACCCGCTATAACACATAGGAGAGGTGCAATGGCTCGGCTGACCAACAAAATCGCGCTCGTGACTGGCGCGGCGGGCGGCATCGGACAGGGCATAGCTCGGGCCATGGCAGCCGAAGGGGCAACGCTCATTCTAGCCGACATTAAGCTGGAGGGACTACAATCGGTTGCGCAGGAGATCGGTGGCGAGGCCGTTCCGCTTGATGTGACGAGCGAACAGGCCTGGTCCGATGTCGCAAGGCAGATCGAAGAGCGCCATAGGCGCCTAGATATCCTCATCAACAACGCGGGTCTGGTGGTCGTAAAGCCACTCGAAAAAATGTCGGCGCAGGAGATTCGGCTGCAGTTCGCCGTCAACCTCGAAGGCCCCCTGCTGGGATGCAAGGCGTTGCTTCCTCTCCTGCGCTCCGCCGGGAGTCCCGAGGCGCCAGCATCGGTCATCAACATCGCGTCGGTGGCCGGCTTGATCGGCTTGGGCGACGAGGTCGCGTACAGCGTTTCCAAGGCAGGCGTCGGTCATATGGCCAGGGCGCTTGCCGTTGAATGGGCGCAGCATGGCTTTTCAATCCGAGTGAACGCAATTTTCCCGGGCTGCATCCGTACCTCGATGCTCGAAGCGGCGGTGGAGGGTTTCGTGCGCGAAGGGATCATGCCAGCCGAAACCGCCTGGCAGGGAATGCGCGATTATTCGGTGCTCGGCCAGATCGGGGAGGTCAGCGACATCGCCATGGGCGCGGTATATCTGGCTTCGGACGAAGCGAAATTCGTCACCGGCACGAGCCTGGTCATCGACGGAGGCTGGGTCGCCAAATAGTGGGACGCCCTCTCCCCAATCATTCCCAAGGGTTGTGGCACTGCTGTGCGCGGCAGGCGAGGCACGAGCCGAAGCGACATCGCCCGCCGCATTACCGTTACTTGGCCCGCCGGTATCCCATGAGGAAACCTTCATATCCATCATCACGGACCTGGTTACACTTGTCGCGATAGGAAAGATTCCCGCCAGCCCAGAGCAGGAACGTCCTTTTCCGGCCGCTGACGTTGCTATTGTCGCCATTGAACCAGGAATTGACTTGTGGAAACAATGTTTTAGCGGCTGTCTCATAGACAAGTTCGGTCCAGTTTTCCTGCGCCTCCAAGGATGGCTCGACGACCTGAACATCATTGTCTCTGATGAACCGGAACATATCCGTGAGCCAGTTGATCTGAGATTCGGCACATCGCGGAATGTTGCAGAACGTCGCGCCGTTATGCGGTCCTAGAACCGTGAAGAAATTGGGGAAGCCGCGCACTTGCAAGCCCAGATAGGTCTGGGGCCCATCGGACCAGACATCTTTGAGTTTTACCCCGTTCTTTCCGACTATATCCATACGCAGCAAGCTTCCAGTAACGGCATCGAAGCCCGTAGCATATACTATTACGTCCAGGTCATATGCCGCCTCGACCGTATCGATACCAGTCGCAGTAACGCGCGTGATTGGGTTTGATTTTATATCTACTAGATGGACATTGTCGCGATTATAGAGTTCGTAATAATTGTCTTCCAGGGGCAGGCGCTTCAGGCCGAAACCGTGATTTTTAGGGATCAGCTTTTCGGCTGTGTCCGGGTCGGTAACGCGCTCCCTTATCTTTCCTGCGATGAATTCGGAAATCAAATTATTGGCCTGCTTGTCCAGTAGGACGTCTTTGTAATTTCCTATCCAGATTGCGTAGCCGGGCTCCGCATATAGCTTTTCCCAAAACTCTTTGCGCTGTTCCGCGGGGACTTCGATCGTAGATTGCTTGACTGTCCGATATTGATGCCCGGTCTGACTATTATTACACTTCTCAAAAATTTCAGTGTAGGATTGTTTGATAGTTTCCATTTCTTCGGAGGTTATCTTGCTGTTCAGCAAAGGCGCTGCCCAGTTAGGGCTGCGCTGAAAAACGAACAGCTGGAGACCCGCAAAAACCGGTAGCGTTTGGACGGCTATGGTGATTCATTGAAGGCGCGCGATCACGGAGTGAGCTATGGATCCCAAGTCTCTGTTCAGTTTGAGCGAACACCTTGATGCATTGAGCAAGGAAGGCGATCCGCTCGAGGTTTTGCAGGAGACAGTGGATTTCGAGTATTTCCGGGCGTGGCTGGTTGAAGGGCTTGGCTATGGCGATGGTAGCAAAGGCGGCCGCCCACCATTCGATCCGGTGATGATGTTCAAGGCGCTGATCCTGCAGGCGCAGCATAATCTGTCAGACGCTCGGATGGAATTCATGATCCGGGATCGGCTTAGTTGGCTGCGGTTTCTGGGGCTGTCGCTCGGGGATCGAACGCCGGACGAGAACACGATCCGGCATTTTCGCAATCGCCTGACCGAGACGGGAACGCTCAAGCGTGTGATGAAGGCCTTTGACTGGCAACTCCAGAAGAAGGGCTACATCCCGATGTCCGGGCAGATCGTGGATGCCTCGCTGGTGCCTGCGCCAAGACAGCGGAACACCGAGGGCGAACGCGAAGCGATCAAGTCGGGCAAGAGCGCCAGGGATATCTGGCCGGACGAACCGAACAAGGCAGCGCAGAAAGATACCGACGCCCGCTGGACTCTCAAAGTCGGCGGGAAGGTCCGGTATCGGGCGGATGGGACGCCGCTCCCCATGATCGCCCTGCCGGTCTTCGGCTACAAATCCCACATCAGCATCGACCGACGCTTCGGCTTCATCCGAGGCATGGCGGTGACTTCGGCGTCAGCAGCGGACGGGCGTCTTCTCCGGCAGGTCGTCAGCACGGACAATACCAGTTCCGAGGTCTGGGCTGACAGTGCCTATCGATCCAAGCGCAACGAGAAGTGGTTGTCGGATCAGATGCTCACGTCCCGAATTCATCGGCGCAAACCCATGGGCAAGCCGATGTCGAAGGCAACCGCACGGGCCAATGCCGTCAAATCCTCCATCCGTGCGCATGTTGAGCATGTCTTTGCGCATCAGAAGAACCGGTTCAACCTGTTTATCCGCACCATCGGCCTGGCCCGCGCTGAGGCGAAACTGACCCTTTGCAACCTGGCCTACAACTTCAATCGCCTGATCTTCCACGAGCGCCGAGAAACCGCAGGCTGACTCTGTCTGCAAGCCGGCAAAAACGGCGAAATCAACGCCAGGTATCTTGGAAATCGGTCCGAACGATGCCCTTGGTGCGCCGCGCAGCCTCGACGTCATCACGCCAGCCCGAAATTACCCGGTTTTTGCGGGTCTCCAGCTCCTGGGCTTGCTTGGCCACTTCCTGAATGACCTGAATGCCGGTTGCGCCGGTGCCGATCACGGCGACCCGCTTGCCTGCGAAATCAATCTTGCGGCCTGCAGGTCCATCGTCCTCGTGCGGCCAGAAATAGGTGTGATAAGACTCGCCCTGAAAATCTGATATACCGTCGATCTTGGGATATGTGGGCGCAGACAGGGGCCCAACCGCGCTGATCAGGAAACGACAGCTGATGACATCGCCCTCTTCGAGCGTGACTTGCCAAATTTGATCGTCCTCAATATATTCCGCCTTCGCGCAACGGCTATTGAACCGATAGTTCTTCCGGATATCCATCTTGTCCGCGGCTAGCTTCAAATATTGGAGAATTTCCGGCTGAGTCGCGAAATGCTCGGACCAATTCCATTCTTCGAGCAGCTCATCGATAAATGAATAGCTATAGGTATAACTTTCAGAGTCGAGGCGGCACCCAGGATATCTGTTCCAATACCAGGTTCCGCCCACATCACCTCCGGCCTCGAAGCCCTGAACCGCGAGACCCAAACCCCTCAGTTTGTACAGCTGATACATGCCTGCCAGACCACCGCCTATCACGACAACGTCAAATTGCGGCATCAGTTTCTGCCCGCCAGCCTCAGCCATATTGCTCACCCTAAACTGCCCACTGATATTATAAATATACTCTGTGGTAGGTTTTTTTGTTGTAGTTTGTCAAGGGACTTCGCCAGGTATCGTCGGGATCGTTGGAAATTGGGCCGACAGTGCTACGCGGAACAGGTGACAGTGCCGAGGAAGGCGAACCAAGAGCAAAATTTTTTGGCTTCGGGCTTCCGGATATGCGCTTTAGCTCGCTTGATCAAGTATCCGTTGAGCCAGCACGAGATGGGGCTGGTCGATCATCTTGCCATCGAGCTTCAATGCCCCCGCGACGGCATTGGCGGCGAAAGCGACCATCAGCGCCCGGACAGGGCAGAGTTCGACGTTCCTCAGCGCAAAGCCCATATTGATCGCCGCCACCTGCGCGAGATCGATAGCCATCATGCCGGTAAACCGGTCCCCGCTTGCCGGCGCGACATAGCCGGCAAGTCCTTCGACCTCCTCAATACGCGGGTAGACGGTCTCAATAGCTAGAATACTCGCAGCGTGCGCGGCAAGGAGCGTGGGGCTGCGTACCTTTTCCAGCGGCGGTATGTAGCGGCCATCCGCCTCTCGCACGCGCTGCGCCGATCGCGGCTGGCAGGTCTTCCACGCCCCATGTGACCCCACAAAGATGCGTGTTCACCGACCAGTAGCTGCGCAGTCCGACGTTAGCGGCGGGAGTCTCCGTGGCGATGGGAAGGATAGCTGAGGTGATCCGCAGATGGGAATCTCTGAGCAGACATTCTACCGCTGGAAGAAGTTGTACGGCGGGCTTGGCGTTGGCGAGTTGCGACGTTTGAAGCAGCTCGAGGAGGAAAACCGGAAGCTGAAGCAGCTGGTGGCGGACCTGAGCCTGGACAAGCACATCCTGCAGGACGTGCTCTCAAAAAAAGTCTGGGGCCTGCTCGGCAGCGCGAGATCGTCCCGTATGTTCAGTCGCGTCATGCGGTCAGCGAGCGGCGCAGTTGCGCGGTGCTGACCTTTGATCGACGGGAGCGTAAGATACCGGTCGGTTCGAGCCGATCAGACGCCTTTGATCATGCGCATCCGGGATATCGCGCAGGCCCGGATGCGGTACGGCTATTTCAGGATCTACATCGTGCTTCGCCGCGAAGGCTGGGCGGTGAATCACAAGCGGGTTTACCGGCTTTATCGTGAGGATGGCCTGAGTTTACGGCTCAAGCGGCCACACCGGCATGTCGGCGCTGCCCAGCGTGAACGGCAGCCGGCGGCCCTGGCGCCCAACGAGCTGTGGTCGATGGATCCGTCCCCAACGCCTTGTTCGATGGCCGACGTCTGCGTGCCCTGACCGTTGTCGACGCTTATACCCGGGAAGCTCTGGCAATCGACGTCGATCAGGGCATCAAGGGTGAACAGGTTGTGGAGGCGATGGACCGGATCGCATCGGTCCGGGGCACGCCCAAGGCGATACGCGTGGATAACGTCCTATGTCGGGAAGCAGCGGCGGGTTTTGGCCAGCAGACATCTATGCGCCGACACCGGTCGGCGCTGCATGCATTGTGAGCCAGATGGCTTCCACCGTCAACGGGATCGCTCCCTGCCATAGCAAACACAGGATCCATCGGTGCCGAAGCAGCCGTGGTCCTCACCGTCCTTAAAACGAGATACGCACCCGGGTGGAAGGCCCGAACATTATCTACAGGGTCGCTTTCGCGCCCTCACGGCACTTGCAGAGAGGGGTCCTTCCACCTGGCATCCGACCGTTCGAGGAACGGCCGGTACTCTGTCCCCGCCTTGACGACGGCGTGAGCCACGCGCGCCATCTTGGCGGTGAGCGCCGTCATCGCCTTGCGGCGGCGATCGGCATCGTCCGCGTGCCCGGCGGTATATCGTCCGAGCTTGTCGCGGAAGCTGTTGTCGCGCTGACGCGCGGCTACCTGGGCGGCCATCCAGAATGTACGACGCAATCGCGCATTGCCGTACTTGGATAGTTTCGTGCGACCGCGGAACGTGCCGGACTGGCAGGTTGCGAGATCGAGGCCGCAGAACTTGAGGAACGGGCGGTGATGGTTAAAGCGGCGAAGGTCGCCTGCCTCAGCCAGGATCGTCAGTGCGTTGATCGGTCCGATGCCGGGGATATTGCGCAGCAGCAGGTAATCGACATGCTCTGCGAGCCGGGCATGGGCGAGCCGTTCGATCTCGTCGCGCTGGTGGATGAGGCTGCGACCTTGCGCGATGACCATGCGAAACATGGTGATCGCGACCGAGTCCTCGGGCACCGGCAACGCTGCAGAACTGCAGGCGGTCTCGTATACATCGTTGATCAGCCGGGCCTTGGAGACCTTACGCCCGATCAGTGGCCATGCCTCCGCTGAGAAGGCTTCCCGATGAAGCGCGGTGATACTGGCCGGGGTTGGGAACCGCTCGATCAGCGCGAGGAACCAGTCCGACCGGCTGTTGCCCGCGAAGCGGGCGATCTCGGGGAAATAGAGCGGCAGGTAATGGGTCAGGATCCGATGCCAGGTCTGGGTCTTCATCTTGGAAACGACCTCGTGGGTCTTCGACAGCTCCTGAAGATCGTTGATGCCGGCGGCGAGCGGATCGACATAGCGCTGGGTAGCGCCAATGCGGAGCATGTGCAGAATGACCTGCGCGTCCTTCGAATCGTTCTTGTCCCAGCCGTTGTGCAACGCCTCGCGGGTTCGGGCCAAGGCAACCGATGACATGAGGCGCAGCTCGAACCCTGCGGTCAGCAGGCGGTGCGCGAGGGTCCGGTGATAGTTGCCGGTTGCCTCAAACCCGACAACGATGGGGCGACCGATGGCAGCGAGCTGTTCGGCAAAACCGTCATAGTCCTCTGGACTTGTAACGGTTTTGCGCCGGTCACCTGAGCGATTAGAGCTCGCAACAGGAGACCGACGAGATGATCAAGCATACAGAAGAGTTCAAGCAAGAGGCGGTACGGATCGCGCTGACCAGCGGGTTGCCGCGCGATCGGGTTGCATCGGATTTGGGGATAGGGAAGTCGACGCTGGGCAAGTGGGTATCGCAGTATCGGCCCAGTGATCTGGTTTCAGCGCCGCAGGCAGATCTGGCGCGTGAGAATGAACGCCTTCGCCTTGAGAACCGTGTGCTGCGGGAGGAGAGGGAAGTGCTAAAAAAGGCCACGCAGTTCTTCGCGAGCCAAAGGCCGTGAAGTTCGCATTTGTGCATAGCTGGCGGCACCGGTGGCCCGTTGAACTGCTCTGCCGTGTCATGGATGTCAGTGAACGCGGCTATCGTTCCTGGCGCTCGCGCCCGATCAGCAGGCGGGAGCGGACAGATATGAAAGTGCTGGCCCATATCCGGGAACAGTACAGGCTGAGCCTTGGCAGCTACGGCCGTCCTCGCATGACGATGGAGTTGAAGGAGGTAGGGCTCGATGTTGGCGAGCGCCGGGTCGGGCGGCTGATGAAGATCAACGGGATCAAGCCAGTCCGCACGCGCAAGCACAAGGTTACGACTGACAGCCACCATCGCCTGGGTGTCGCAGCGAACTGGCTGGACGGCGATTTTGCCGCAGATGCGCCCAACCGTAAATGGGCCGGCGACATCACCTATATCTGGACGTCCGAAGGCTGGCTCTACCTTGCCGTCATTCTCGATCTGCATAGCCGTCGCGTCGTAGGCTGGGCAGTCAGCGACAGGATGAAGAAAGACCTGGCGATCAGGGCGCTGGATATGGCGGTGCGCCTGCGCCAGCCTCCCGAGGGCTGCCTTTTCCATTCGGATCGCGGTAGCCAATATTGCTCCTACGACTATCAGAAAAAGCTGCAGGCCTATGGCCTGCGTCCATCAATGAGCGGCAAGGGAAATTGCTACGACAATGCGTCCGTCGAGACCTTCTTCAAATCCCTGAAGGCGGAACTCATCTGGCGGCAGAGCTGGCCGACGCGGCGTCAGGCAGAAGCCGCCATCTTTCAGTACATCAATGGCTTCTACAACACCCGTCGCCGCCATTCATATCTAGGCGGCATCAGCCCGCTCGCGTTCGAAGCCAAGGTGGCATAATGAGATAGGTGACCGGCACAAAACCGTTACAAGTCCAGCGTGGTGTGAAATGCTTACGAAGGACAAAATAAGCCGGGATGCCCAATATAATCGTGGGAGGGTATGCTCCGACAACGCCATATACCAGTGCAGATTTCCATATCCGCTCCGTCATCGATGGAAGCCCGCTATAGAGAGGCATGGCAATCGCGATTGAAAGGGCAGCAAGCGCCGGAACCATCAAGAACGCGGTGGCTACCCGCCAACGCGGGGGATGAGGGATGCTTAGTTGCACCAAGCTATGATATATTATGAATGTCCGCTTTGCCAGATGAACGGCTCCGAAGCGGATGAGGTGGATGGCTCCCGCTCACGGCATCTAAGTGCCAAGATGGGTTTGCTGTCATGCAACCCGAGAAGGAGCCACCCGTCATGGAGATTAGCACGATCGGCCTCGATTTGGCCAAGAACGTTTTTCAGGTTCACGGTATCAGTGCGACCGGTGAGGTCGTCATTCGCAAGGCGCTGCGACGATCGCAGATGCTAGCGTTCTTCGAGAAGCTGCCGCCGTGCCTGATAGGCGCCGAGGCCTGCGGGACCTCGCATCATTGGGCGCGCGAGCTGACCAAGCTGGGTCACGAGGTTCGGCTGATGCCGGCGGCTTACGTGAAGCCTTACGTAAAGCGCGGAAAGAACGACGCCGCCGATGCTGAGGCGATCTGCGAAGCGGTTACACGTCAGACGATGCGGTTCGTGCCCATCAAGTCGCGCGAGCAGCAGGCGGCATTGTCACTGCACCGCGTGCGCCAGCTGTTGATCAAACAGCGCACGCAGCTGGTCAACATGATGCGCAGCGTGCTTGCCGAGCTGGGCACCGCCATCCCAGTCGGGATCGTGAAGGCACTGCAGATGGCGCGGGAGATCGTCGTCGGGGAGTCCGAGCTCGACTTGCCGCCCGAAGCGGCGAACGTCGTCGCAATGCTGGCAGGGCAACTGCTCCAGCTTCACGCCCAGTTGCGCAAGCTCGACCTGCGTCTCGCCGCCTTGCAGCGGAGCGACGAGCGGGCCCGGCGCCTGGCGACGATCCCTGGTATCGGGCCGATCGGCGCGACCGCGCTTGCCGCGTCGGTGACCGATCCAGGCCAGTTCTCGTCAGGGCGCGAGTTCGCCGCCTGGCTGGGGCTGACCCCGCGGCAGAGTTCGAGTGGCGGCAAAGAACGCCTGGGGCGCATTACAAAGATGGGCGACAGATATCTGCGGCAGCTCCTGGTTGTTGGCGCGACCGCGCTGGTCCGATACGCTAAGCAGAAACCCGGCACGGTCGATCCGCGCTTCGTCGCTCTGCTCGCCAGAAAGCCGGCGCGCGTCGCCTCGGTCGCCATCGCTAACAAGATGGCGCGGATCGCATGGGCGGTCATGGCGCGTGGCGGCGTCTTCGAACGCGGACATGCGCCGATGCTGGCGGCAGCATAGATCAAGAGTTAGCTGAGGAGTTCAGCTTCACGAGGTTGTGAGAGCGAAGGATGTGATGGCAAAACCGGTCGGACCGGGAACAAGGACAACCCAAGGACTGTCCTAGGCGTAATAGCCTGCAAAGCCGATCGGACCTTGTTCGCGGACCCCATCAGGGCCAGCAGTCTACACCGACTGCATCAACAGGCCGGACAGACGACTGCACCCGACGAAACGCCAGATAATCACTTTTCACTTGCAACGCGGGAGCCATCCACAGAGGACAGTCCTCTTCCCACCCATCCCGGCGATTTAGACGGCTGACGCGTCTGGCGAATTGCTTCAGCGCTGTCAGTCAGGTTTATTTCCGCACGCAATCGGATGCAGCAGTGGCGCGGATGGGTGGTGTCAACGGGCGCCGAAGATTCCGCAAAAGTGGGCATCTAAAATTCCCTAGTTTGGCGGGAGGGTTTGTTTCGGTGATCAGCCGTGATGGAGATCGGGCTTTTCCTTTGCTGGCGGGCGGCCGCGCCGTTTCGGCAAGGGCGGTGGGTTGATGGACGTTGCCATGCGCGCATGCTCGGGCAGGAGGTCGGCGTGCTGTCGCATGCGATAGCTGGAGCCCTCGATCTGGATGACGACAGCGTGGTGAAGAAGGCGGTCGAGCAGCGCGGTGGCCACCACCGGATCGCCAAAGACATCACCCCATTCGGCGAAGCCGCGGTTGGACGTCAGGATCATGGCACCCTTTTCATATCGGGCGTTGACGAGCTGGAAGAAGAGATTGCCGCCCCCGGGCGTGACGGGAAGATACCCGATCTCATCTACGACGAGCAGGGAGGATCGGCATAGGAAGCGGATCCTCTCGCGCAGCGTGCCCTCCCGTTCCGCCTTGGTCAGTGAAGCGATCAGATCGGCGAGCGGGATGAAGTAGACGCTCTTGCCCGCCTTCACGGCCTCGACAGCAAGGGCAGTGGCGATATGGCTTTTCCCGGTACCGGGAGGACCCAACAGATGCACCACCTCGGCCCGGTTGATGAAGTCCAGGCCAGCGAGCGCCAGGATGCGGTTCCGGTCGAGCGATGGCTGGAAGGAGAAGTCATATCCGTCCAGAGTCTTGATGATCGGCAGCCTTGCCATGCGCAGGGCCGCCTTGATCCTGCGGTTCTCCCGGAGCGACAGTTCTTCGTTCAGCAATATGTCGATGGCCTCGATGCCATCGATTTTGCCCTGCTCTATGCCGCGCAGGGTGGCGTCGAGCATCTCCAGGGCGCGTGGCATTTTAAGATGGACCAGGCTGCGGCGGATATTATCGACGCGGGATGCGGCACCCCCATGGTTCATGGCCGTTCTCCCCGCGCCAGTTGGCTGCCGATCGCCTGATAGATGGCCAGGGAGCGCACAGCGACATGCTGGCCTATACGACCGATGGCGATTACCTCTTTGCCATGGATACGGCGCTTGGCGCCGCTGCCGCCTGTCCGATGCGTAGGATCGATCCTGTACTGTCGGCGCCCCTCAAGAACCGGGTGCTCGGCAATGACCTGGCCCAGGTCTACGATCCGGATCTTGTCGGGCAACTGCTGGATTTCGACGACGCGCCGGGTGCGATCGGGAACGCTGTAGTAATTGCCGCCGACCGAGACCATCCCATCGTGGCTGACGCGGCGCTCCAGCTTCAGAACAGCGTCAAAGCGGCCCGCCGGAAGCAGCTGCAACTCAGGCTGCTCGGCGGCGAAGGCTTCAGCAATAATCCGCTGCGTCGTGCCGTGGACACGGACGTTGGCGACGGTATCGAGCCAGTCGATCAGCTGGACATTGAGATCGTCCAGATTGCGGAAGCTCCGGCCCAGGAAGAAGTCTTTGCGGATATAGCTGAATGGCCGCTCGACCTTTCCCTTGGTCTTGGCCCGATAGGGACGGCAGGCGCGCGGCACGAAGCGATAATGCCCGGCCAGAGCCAGCAATGATCGATTGTAGATGATGTGGCCCTGATCGTCTTCCCCGGTCACAGCGGTTTTCATGCGATCGTAGAGGATCTCGATCGGGACGCCGCCGAGCGCTTCAAAGGCCTGCATATGACAGCGCAACAGGCTTTGGAGATCCTGATGCATGACGTAGCGCGCAAACAGGAAGCGCGAATGTCCCAGCACCAGGCTGAACAGCCAGACGATCCGGCTGACGCCGGGCTCATCGGTAAATTCGACGACGAACCGGGCAAAGTCGACCTGTGCCTGCACGCCAGGCGGCGTCTCGAACCGAACCTCAAAGGGCTTAGGGCCGTTTTCCGGCCGGATCGCTGCCAGGAACCGCTTTACCGCGGTATAGGCGCCCATATACCCCAGCTCACGGATTTCCCGCGTCAGACGCGCCGCCGTCAGATCGGGAAAGGCCGTCACTCGCTCACGCAAAAATTCCAGATAGGGTGCCAGTTTGTTCGGTCGCCCCAGCATGCGAGGGCCGTAAACCGGGGCCTCGATGCCCCGTTCGATATATTTTCGGATGGTTTTGGGGTCGCGACCAGTGCGTCGGGCAATGGCGGATATCGATACGCCCTGCCGATGTAGTTCGAGGATCATCATCAATTCTCCAAGTCGGATCATCGGCCCCGTCTCCGTGTCTGCAAAGGAGATGAGGACAATGTCGGCTCATCTCATTCTGCCGGGGCTAGCCCCGGCAGAATGAGATGAAGGGGCCACCAACTAGGGAATTTTCAAAGCCCACTTTTGCGGAGAATTGCACGACCGATGACAGGTGGTTATCGGACGTTGGCAGCCAGTCGAAGATCGCTGCGCCGTGCAACAGACAATGGGTAGGTTTCAAGGATGCTTACCCGCCCCAAGTGGTCAGCAAGGTAATAAACGATCCATTCGTCGCCCCTTTTCGGCATCTTTGTTCCATCATCGCACATAGAACTCTCCCAGTTCCGGTCAAAAATGATAAGCTCCGGAGATTGTTCGCGGGTTATGAGACGCGCAACAAACGCTGTAACGCGCCACGGTCGCTCGCTTTCCGAGATGCGTCGGCCCAGCGGCATCGGAAATGATAAGTGATGAGCGCCAGTTATGGTAACGAGCGCGACTTGTAAGTTCGCGTTGTCTGCATATGCGCTGGCGATACGCTGCTCAGGTGATCGAACTACGCGGCAAGCCTCCGCAGATGAGGCTAAAGCCAAAGCGACTAAAGTTGCTGATAGGGCCTTGCCGACCTGTCTCATGCAGGATGGATAGCATGGATTCAAAGGTCTGCAATTGGTCGATGGCAGGCAGGCAGCTATTTCACCTCGCGACCGATCGCCAGCCCCTAAAGAAGACCGGCGGCTATCGCCCAATGGCCAACCGGAACCCGACCTTCCGCAACCGTTTAGAGCTGGCCATTCTATCGCTGTACGACAATCAGGTGAAAGGCACTGGGCCTTTCCGATCATTTCGCGACAACCAGGCGTTTCCGGCACATCCACTGATGAAGCGCTATCTCCAACAATGCCATTCAAGCCCGCTCGATCCCAATGGACAGTTGGCACTTGTGATGGTATTAATCGAAGGTCGGAAGCGAGAACCGACGTTAAATCAATACCTTGCTATGACTACCGGGTGCCCGTAGGGGTCACCAATAATTTCCAGAATTGATGATGAAGGGTTAAGGGAATTATCTTCTTGCCCAAAAGGCACGCAAGGCAACGGTAGATGCTTTGACGTGCGCAAGATCTACCAACTTCAATCTGGTCAACGCCAACTAGCCGGACGCCGGGCCGCCTACTCCCTGGAAATCTGACGAACGACGTCCAATATCAACCCTCGCAACCAACGATGTGCGGGATCGTGGCGATATCGAGCGTGCCAAGCCATCTCGACTGGAAAAGTGCCAAGATCGACCGGTGCCGGCATGATCCTAAATCGCGGATCATGGCTCAAGCGGCGGCAGATAAGGCGCGGCAGGGTCGTGCAATAATCGGTGACTGCAATCATCTCTGCGACGGCAAAAAAATTGGTTACTGACAGCGCTACGTCGCGCTTCAGCCCCTGCTGCGCAATCGCCTGATGCAATCCGGCGCGGATGCGGCCAGGCGGCATGACGTTGACATGGCGCAACCGTTCATATTGCGCACGGGTGATCGTTTCACCTATTTCAGGGTGACCGCTGCGCACCACACATTCCAGACCCTCGTCCATCAAATGTTGGACGACGAGATTGTCAGGCGGGTCAGCAATGCGCCCAAGGACCATGGCGGTCGTGCCTGAAACCACGCCGGTTTCGGTCAGATCGTTGCCATAAGGTGTCAACCGCAACGTAATTCCGGGTGCGATCTCAGCAAGCCGCGCGACAATTGCCGGCACCAGCGCAAATTCGACATAGCCATTGGGCGCAATGGTAATCAGGCGATTGGCGGTGGCGGGGTCGAAGTCCTGTTGCCCCAGCACTGCATCGTCGAGGCGTGCGAGGGCGTCAGCGATCCCCGGCGCCAGTTCAAGCGCGATAGGCGTCGGCTGAATGCCGTATCGCTCGCGGATGAACAACTGATCCTGCAGCATGGCGCGCAATCGCGCCAGCGCATTGGACATGGCCGGCTGCGTCATGCCCAGACGCCCGGCAGCGCGAGTGACGCTGCGCTCATCCATCAATGCGACGAAAATCGGCAACAGGTTGAGATCGTAACGCATAAGCTATACTCTCATTGATATATCTAAAATCCAAGAAATAAAGTTCTGAAATGCCTTCAATGCGCGCATCTATGGGTCATCGCCGAACGGTCGGCGCCAAATGCGAAGGAGGTTCAGATGACCAAGGGTAAAGTTTTAGTGATCGGGTCAAACGCCACCCGGATCGAGGTTCAGGGCGGTTGGGGTGACACCGGACAGTATCTCAACGAAACCGTCGTACCGGCAATGGCGCTGATCGACGCCGGATACGACATTGTGCTCGCTACGCCTGACGGCACCCAGCCACATATCGATGCTGCTTCGGACTCGGCCGCACATTTCGAGGGTGATCAGGCCGCTTATGAGAGGGCGCGCAATTTCTTCGATACCGACCCGTCAATGACCAATGTTCGCACATTGCGGCAGGTGATCAATGAAGGCCTCGACCAGTTTGCAGGCGTGTTCGTACCGGGCGGCCAGGCACCGGTGGTGGATTTGATGCAGAGCGCTGAAGTCGGCGAGATATTGCGGCACTTCCACGAAAAGGCAAAGCCAACGGCGCTGTTATGCCACGGCCCGATTGCAGTAGTCGCTGCGATGGAACAGGCCCCGGCATTTCGCGCCGCGCTGATCGCCGGCGACCTGAAGAAGGCGGAAGAGCTCGCCAAAGGGTGGCCTTATGCGGGATACAGGATGACCATCTTCTCGATCACCGAGGAGAAAGTCGTCGAAGATCAAATCCTGCATGCGAAGATGTTCTTCGACATGCCGGAAGCACTGCATGCGGCCGGCGGAGATGTGATCACCACGCCGATCGACTTCGATCCGCATGTGATTATCGACCGCGAACTGATCACGGGACAGAATCCGCGGTCGGACCATCCGATCGCGAAGGCTCTGATCGACGCGCTCGACGCCAGGGCTGTATGAGAAGCCGGATGACCGGCGGGGCGTTGCGGCGCTCCGCCCCATTCGCCGCCACAGTTCCAAGGAGATCAACGATGACGGGCAATGTGAAGATAATGGCTATTCTCACCGCTCGATCAGGCAAGGTTGAGGAGTTACGCAAACTGCTCGACACCATGGTCGCCGCCAGCCGCGCCGAACCCGGCAATCTGCGATACGACCTGTGGCAGGATCAGACCGACCCCGCCAGGTTCGTGCTGGACGAGCTATACATCGACAGCGCTGCCGTTGCCGATCATCGCGCCTCACCCCATTTTCAGACATATCTGACGATCATCAACGATCTTGCAGAGCGGACGGCAGTGACTCTCGATGCGCTCACTGTCGCCTAACGAAGGACAAATATCATGGCACTCAAGGATATCCTGCCGGGCAAGCTCGGCTTCGGCGCCGCTCCGCTCGGCAACATGTTCCGCGCAATTCCAGAAGATGAAGCGCTGGCGACCGTGGAAGCTGCATGGAATGACGGCATACGCTATTTTGACAATGCCCCCTTCTATGGCGCCGGTCTTGCCGAGCTGCGCATGGGAGAAGCGCTCAAGGGGCGTCCGCGCGATCAATATGTGATCAGCACCAAGGTAGGACGGGTGATCCTCGACGAAATTGAGGATGTGAGCCTTCGCGACAATGGCGAGAAGGGCGATGTTTTCGCCAACGGCCGCCCCAACAAGGTTGTCAGCGATTACAGCTATGATGCGACGCTGAAGTCGATTGAGGATAGCCTCAATCGCCTGCAGACCGACCATATCGAAATCGCCTTTGTCCATGATCTCGCACAGGATTTTTGGGGCGATCTCTGGCTGGCCAAATTTGAGGAAGCGCGGACCGGCGCTTTCAAGGCCCTTGATCGTCTTCGCGACGAAGGCGTGATCAAGGCGTGGGGCTTGGGCGTCAACAAGGTCGAGCCGATAGAATTGCTGCTCGATCTCCAGGAACCGCGCCCCGATGCTTTCCTGCTAGCCGGCCGCTATACCCTGCTTGATCATGATCGGGCATTGCAGCGGGTGATGCCCAAGGTCGCTGAATTGGGCCTCGGTATAGTCGTCGGCGGCCCGTATAGCTCTGGCGCTCTCGTCGGCGGACCAAATTTTGAATATGCTCCTGCCACGTCAGAAATCCTTGCCAAAGTGGCGGCGATCAAAGCTTTGGCCGATCGCCATGGCATCTCGATGAAGGCGGCAGGACTTCAATTCTCGCTCGCCAATCCGGCGGTCGCCGCCGTCATTCCCGGCGCCAGCAGGCCAAGCCGGATTGCAGAGGACAGCGCTGCGCTGGCTGAGACTATCCCGGCTCACTTCTGGCGTGATCTGCGTGATAGTGGATTGATCAGCGATGCTGCGCCGCTGCCTCAGTAAATCCAATGCACATCTGACCCACTTCCTGCGATAAGAGGATAAGAACAAGCGGGCCGGACGCGGCGAATGAACAACGACGCCCGGCCCGCCATCTTGTTGCTGTTGAGCCTGGCAGATACAAGCCGGCAGGGGTATATTGACCGTTCCCATCGGATCGGTGCTGCTGCACTTCGATGCTGAGAAGAACGGCTTCTATGCTCCGACATGCTGTCAAAAAACTCTGCCATTTGCGGCTTGTCGGTCTGGATCGTTTACACGTCCTATATGCGTAGTCTGGCTATATGCGCGGTTCGGGACCACAGTCCCAATAAACGGAATGGATATTATCGCACTCGACCGATATTTAACCACCAACACCCTGAAATGCCTGCAATTTCCAGGAATTATCTTCCAGGCACCAAACAGATAGAAATCTGCCGCGAACATTATGGACGACCTGATTTATCTCGACATCGACCAGAAGATTACCCGCCGTGATGCGCGTGCCAGGGACGGGTTCGATCGCCGCATCTGCTTCCGCCTTGAAATCGTGGAAAATCGAAAGTTTCTTCACGATTTTGTCGATGAATATCTGCTTGCTATCAATGATCCCAGTCGAGTGGCAATAAAGCAAGTGGTTGGACAGCATATCGTCCAATACCTCTAAGTCACCGTCCAGAACTGCTTGCGCGCGCCGCGCCTCCAACCTGTCCATTTCGTTCCGTAAGCTGTCGCCCGCCATATCCCTGCGCACCTCTTTATCGTTGCGAACGCCTTAGCGGTCGGAATCTTCGTCAACCAGCGTGCCGTCCGCCGCCGTCAAAGGGCCAAGAAGTTGCGGCCGGATTGGCCAGAACACGTCAATCTCCAACACATCATCCAGTGCAACCGCTTCATGCCAAGCATTGGGCGGAAAATGCACGACATCGCCTGGCCCCACAATGAAGCCATCCGGTTCCTCGTCGGTCCAGAATTCGAGCCGCCCGGAAATCATGTAGGACCATTGTTCTTCTGGGTGATTATGGCGCGGGACCTTAAATCCCTTGTCCAGTCGCACTTCCATTATCTGTGTGCCTGCCCCGACAATCGGTCGTCGGACCAATCCTTCAATCGGCGGCCCTAAGGTTGGCTGGTCCTCCAGACGGAAATGGCGAATTTTCATATCGGCCATGATATTCTCCCAATCAGTTCATGCAGACGGAAGGCTGGCGGCCGCAAACTGCTCCATCGTCGTGGAGAAGGAGCGTGTGGCGGCCTGCTCTAGCGACAATTTACGGTGCGCTTCGGACACCATCTCCACGCCATAAACGCCGTTATAACCGGTACTGGCGATGCATTGCAGAAAACGGATAACATCCAATTCGCCTTCGCCAGGCAGTTTGCGGTTGTTGATGGTATCTTCAAATACCGTGCCGACCATGCGCGCCATTGCATCATCTACTTCCACGGCGTTGATAAGCCCCGGCGGCAGACGCTGAACATCCTCGTAGGGAATGCCAGACCGGTTGAGATGCCATATGTCGATCAGCAGCCCGGCATTAGGCTCATTCGCACCTTCCGCTAGGGCTTGTGCCGTCGCAAGGTCGGAAACGCCGGTTCCTGGAACCAACTCCAGCGTAATGAGAGAACCAGCCTTTGCTGCCTCACGCGCAAGGCGGCCATATTCTTCCACCAGGCGCGTCATCGGCCAAGGTTCACGTATGATGGAAAAATCCATCCCGCCATCCGCGTCGCCAATCGTCTTGATTTTGGCGACCCCCAGTTCCTGTGCGGCTTGCAGCATCAATTGACGGGTCTTGTCAGAGACTGCCCGCCGGTCGCCATCGGCGAACCAATCTGTCAGGACTTCCAGTTCGACATAGCTGAGACCAGCATCGGACAGAATCCGTCTCATCCCCGCATATCCATACTGGTCGACATTATGGGTGAGGTCATTGGTTTCGAGGCCGATTCCGACAAAACCGGCACGGGCAGCGGCATCGGCGCGCGCTTTCAAATCGAACCGCGCAGGGGCATCGCTGGCGAAGGGAATAAGATCTCCCGCCAGCGTGAAATAGGACGCCACCAGACGGGGTACACTGCTCATGGCTCATATCCCTTAACAGGCACTGACGGATCATCCATTTGCCGCCCTCCCGTGCTTGACCTTGGCTCTGGCATCAGAAGCCGACTTGATCGCCGCCTTTAAGCTGCAATATTTCCCGCGCTTCATCTGGCGTGGCGATTTCCAGGCCCAGTCCCTCAATGATCTGCCGGACCATCGTCACCTGCGCTGCGTTCGTTTCGGCTAACTCGCCGGCGCGCAACCAGAGGCTGTCCTCCAGCCCCACGCGAACGTGCCCGCCCATTGATGCGGCCATCGCCGCCACGCGCATTTGATTCGCGCCAGCAGCCAGCACGGACCAGCGATAATTATCCCCGAACAGACGGTCGGCCGTCCGCTTCATATGCATCACGTCATCGGGATGCGCGCCAATGCCGCCCAGAAGGCCAAAGCATGTCTGGATGAACAGCGGTGCCCGAACGAGACCTTCTTTCCAGAAATAATGGAGATTATAGAGGTGGCTGGTGTCGTAACATTCAAATTCGTACCGGGCGCCCGTGGCGTTCAGTGTCTCTAGCGCGTAGCGGATGTCCCTGAAGCTGTTACGAAACACCAGATCATCGGAGTTGCGCAGCATCGGCTCCTCCCAGTCATGCCGGAAATCCTTGTAGCGGCGCAGCATCGGGAAAAGGCCGAAGTTCATTGAACCCATATTCAGGCTGGCGACTTCAGGCTGCCAAACCTCAGCGGGCTTAACGCGCTCTTCCACCGGCATGTAGGGCGATCCCCCGGTGGTCAGGTTTATGACGACATTTGACGACTGCTTGATGATACGAAGAAAAGGCTCGAAGGCTTCCGGCCTTTGGTCCGGCCTGCCGTCATTAGGGTCGCGGGCATGGAGATGGACAATCGCAGCGCCAGCCTCAGCCGCACCGAGTGCGCTCGCCGCTATCGCGTTTGCCGTAACCGGAAGGTGTGGCGACATCGAGGGCGTATGGATAGACCCCGTGATTGCGCAACTGATAATGACCTTCTTGCCGGGCATCGCCTGTCCTTTGTTGAAATTCCATTCAGCCCGCCGGCGACTTTGAAAGAATTGGACTGAAAGCCCGCCAAGTCCTGAAAGATTTAACCGGGCGGGCAATCCGTTGATCGCCCACCCGGTATCGAAGCATGGTCAGAAGCGCATTGACACGGATACGCCATAGGTCGCCGGCATAGCCGTCAGTCGGTAAATCGAGTCAAACGACTGTGTGGCGTTGGTCCAGTAGTAGGTATTGAAGATATTCTTACCCCATACCCAGGCCTTCCATCCGCCTGTATCTGAACTTACGCCCAATTGCCCGTCGACCGTTGTGTATGCCTTAATATCGAAAGCATCGCCGGGAACCTTCACGCCAGGGAACTGTGTAGAGTCCAGATCCACCAGCGCGACTTGCTCTGGCCGGGCAAACAGACCAATGGTCTTGCTCTGGTACAGCATGCTGGCGCCGACAAAGACGTTCAGGTCAGCCGTAATGGGTGTTTCGTAATTGTCCCCCGTCAGCACCTATGGCACAGATTTGAGGTTGTGATTTAAGGAGGATTTGGGCTTCGTCGTAGTGACGAAGGAACGAAGATGAAGCCCAAATCCTCAAGCACCAAAAAGCCTGCCGAGCAGGTCGTAAAGGACATCCGCCGCAAGACCCGTCGGCACTTCTCTGCTGAAGACAAGATCAGGATCGTGCTCGATGGCCTGCGCGGCGATGACTCCATTGCCGAGCTGTGCCGCCGTGAAGGGATCGCACAGAGCCTGTATTACACCTGGTCCAAGGAGTTCATGGAGGCCGGCAAGCGTCGTCTGGCTGGTGACACTGCGCGTGCTGCGACCACGGACGAGGTGAAGGACCTGCGCCGTGAGGCCCGTGATCTGAAGGAATGTGTGGCCGATCTCACCCTGGAGAACCGTCTGCTCAAAAAAAGCATGATCGCGGATGGGGGAGACGACGAATGAGATACCCTGCATCCGAGAAGCTGGAGATAATCCGGATCGTCGAGCAGTCGCACCTGCCCGCCAAACGCACGCTGGACCAGCTCGGCGTGGCACGGCGCACCTTCTACCGCTGGTATGATCGTTACCTTGAAGGTGGCCCCGAGGCGCTGGCAGACCGACCATCCGGGCCGAGCCGGGTGTGGAACCGCATCGGCGAGGATGTCCGGCAGCAGATCGTCGAGATGGCGCTGGAACAGACCGAGCTGTCCCCGCGAGAACTGGCGGTGCGCTTCACCGACGAGAAGCGCTACTTCGTGTCCGAAGCTACGGTCTACCGCCTCCTGAAGGCCCACGATCTGATCACCAGCCCGGCCTACACCGTGATCAAGGCGGCAGATGCGTTCCACACGCAAACCTCCCGCCCCAACGAGATGTGGCAGACCGACTTTACCTACTTCAAGATCATAGGATGGGGTTGGGTCTATCTCTCGACCGTGCTCGACGATTACTCGCGCTACATCATTGCATGGAAGCTCTGCACCACCATGCGAGCCGAGGACGTCACTGACACGCTCGATATGGCACTGGCAGCCTCAGGCTGCGACCACGCCAATGTGCTGCACAGGCCCCGCCTGCTCAGCGACAATGGCCCCAGCTACATCGCGAGCGAGTTGGCCGAATACATCGACGCCAACAAGATGAGCCACGTGCGCGGCGCACCCTTCCACCCACAGACCCAAGGCAAGATCGAGCGCTGGCATCAGACGCTCAAAAACCGTGTGCTGTTGGAGAATTACTTCCTGCCGGGCGATCTCGAACAGCAGATCAAGGCCTTCGTCGAGCATTACAACCACCAGCGCTACCACGAGAGCCTCGACAACGTCACACCCGCCGATGCCTACTTCGGCAGGGCTGCTGCCATCATCAAACGAAGAGAAAGGATCAAGCGAAAGACACTCGAACATCGGCGCTTGCAACACCGCAAGCTCGCCGCCTAAACATCAATCCAAGACGAGGCCCACACTCCGCTGATCTACGCCGCGAGTTGTGCCAAATGTTCTGACGACAGACACGCCAATGTATTGCCATAATGCGGCCATTCTCCATTGCCGCTCGCAAAGAATGCGGACGAATCTGTAGCATTCTGCCAAGAATTTGCGCGGACCAGCCAGATTGAGAACAGCGCAACGCCAACTGCCATCACAGTCGCGGAAATCTTCCAATTTCTCCTGATCCATGACCAGAAAACCCATATGGCGATGACCAGCGGAGCTGCTAGTCGCGCCTGAATTTGCCAGGGTTCAAAGCCCGCCTCGGCTATCGCCCATATCGCCGTGATCGTCAGCATGCCGCCATAAAGAGCAGCGCCAAGCTTCACCCTGCCGATAAAAGAGGCCACAGCGGCGCCAGCGACGAGAAGGCCAGCAATCAGATAATACCATGTGCCACCGAGCGCGATCAGCTTCATGCCGCCTGCGAGGAGCACAAGTGCGATGACGCCCAATACGGCCGCCAGAGCAATACGCCGCTTGGGTTGCGCCGCAGAGGACTGGTTTTCTTCAAAAGCCACAGATTTATTCCCCATTAGATTGCCCAGACTTCCTCGGCGGGCACGGCGCGCAACGGATCGCTGCCATCCCAATTCACCGATGTTCGTCGCATATGGTCCCACAGCTTCAGGAAATGCGGCCGCAGAGCCAATATCTCGACCAACGGATCTTCACCCGGCATTTGGAAATAGGCCGCACGTGTGGCGTTGACGATTTCCGTTTCCATGACGGGCTCACCGCCATCCCGGTAGAGCGCGGCATGGGCGCTGTCGAACTGATCATAGTCGTCAAGCACAACACCGATATGTTGTACGCCTTCGCGTCCGGCTTTCAGCCAGTCACGGTATATGGACGGACTGTCATCATGCTGTTTCACCAGCTCGATTTGAATGTCGCCCCAATAGCCAAGAGCGGCGCTCAGATCGACATTCGCCGGCGCACCGCGATAGCGAGTATTGTCGAGCACAATATGCTCAAGATGGTAGAATGGCCCCGCACCAATGACCTTCGTCCAATAATGGAGAGCGGCGTCGAAGTCGCGCGGAACAAAAGCCATCTGAACGATGCGGCCGATGTTAGCCAATTTCATTGATGCAGCCATGATTAACCCCGTGATCCACAATGTAGGGAAAGCCGGACCGGCGACCTGCGGCCGCGCGTCCGGCTTAGGCTCAGCTCCATTCAGGCTCGCCGAGATTTTCCCAAATCTGGATCATGTTGCCGTCCTGATCGTAAAACAGGAAGGACCGGCCCATGCTTGCGCATTGCCATACATAATCGGTCTGCATGCGATAGCCGGCCGCCTTGATCTTATCGTACCAGGCGTCGATTCCGGTCACCAGAAGTCCAAGCTCATGAATCCCGGTATGGGCGTAACGGAGGTTCTCCTCTGGCGTTTTCTGCGCCGGGGGGTTCTGGCATTCTTGCAGCTCGATGAAAGCCCCTTCCGCCGAACTGAGCAACGCCATACGGGATTTAGCTCCCTTCACCTTGAAGATGTCGTCCAGCAACTCAGGGTACATGAACGTGTCCGGGCCCGGCTCAGGCCCATCGGGAATGACGGTTTGAACGCCCAGTTCAAAACCAAGCACATCGCGCCAAAGCTTGATGGCTTCTTCAAGGTTCGTGACCATGATGGCCATGTGGTGAAACTTCATCAAACTCTCCCAACTGAAATATCGATCGGTGTTTTTTGTTTCGCGCCCCGTGATGATCAGTCGCCGAAGAAGCGGCGCGCATCAGAATATGTCGCGAGGTGCGATGTCGTTCCGCCATCCACGCGCAGCACTTCGCCCGTGATGTAACGGGACTCGTCTGACGCCAGGAATACGACGACGTTGGCCATGTCCTCGGCCGTTCCCGAAAATGGCAGCGCGGCCGCATCGTCGTGAAGTTGCGTCAACGGTTTCGGGATCACTGCCTCCGACGCCGCGGTCTTGATCAAAGCGGGAGCGATCGCATTACAACGTATATTCTGCCGGCCATAGGCCGTCGCGACATGCTGAGTCAGCATATTGATAGCCGCCTTCGAAACACTGTAAGCGGGCATGCGATTAAATGCGTTCATTCCATACATCGACGATGTATTGATGATCGCGCCACTCCCAGATTTCAGCATTGCTGCCACCGCATGCTTGCAACCGAGCATAGTCCCGCGGACATTCACCTGCATGACCCTGTCCCAGATATCGGCATCCATGCTCAGAACATCGACGTCGCTCATCAACACATCTGGGGACAGGAGCGCCGCATTGTTGTGCATGATGTCGAGCTTGCCGAAACACTCGACCGTCTTGGCGACTGCAGCCTGGATTTCATCTTCGCTGCCGATATCGCAACGCACGGCATCCGCTTCGCCGCCCGCAGCCTTGAGCTGATCGACGGCGGCGGCGGCCGCGTCGATATTAATGTCCGAAACCATGATGCGCGCGCCACGCGCTGCCAAAGCTTTGGCGGTGGCAAGGCCGATACCGGAAGCCGCACCAGTGATGAGTGCGGCACGGCCTTCTAAATCAGACATTCCATTCTCCTGGATCAGTTCATTTATCTTCGGTCATCGACGGATTAGAGCGCGAGAGCATCGCGCAGCGTTTCGGCCTCCACCCATTTGATGACTTCCTCGATGCCGTGACGGATCAGGATCTCATTGTCCTGAAGCTGCATGAAATCCTTCGCCCGCGATTCAAGACCCCGCTGGGTTCGCGCGACATTGGTGAGGTCCTCCAGGAGCACCTCGCACACGCGCGCGATATATTGCTCGGTACGAAACCGTTCGACGGCATTCTTGGGCGGATGGATGTAGAAGGTCGCTTCGTGCCGGGTCTTGTTATATTCGATCGGCCAATATTGATGGACGAAAAAGCCGCCCTGCCCACTATCAATATGGGTGTTTGGAAAGATGTGATTGACGTCCATCGACCAGCTTGCTGATTTCGTGGGATTGACGGCGGGATGGGCGAGGAATTTCTCGACCGTTTCCATACTGACAGCCGAGATTGCATTGCCCGTCGCCAGAGCGTCCTGGCCCAGCTTTTCTACAAGGCTGCTGTCCTGCGGCTGGTATTGATCGTTGCCGAACATGGAATTTACGCGATGCGGCCCGAAAATCTTGGCATCCAACAGATGCGCGAAGGGATTGGCCTTCGATGCGAACGTATCGCCTAGCGTCTGCTGATGAATGGCCGGGATATGGTAGGACTCGCTGAAAGCATCCGACAACACCTTCCAGTTGCAGTCCAGCACGGCGCGGAAAATGACGGGATGTTCGGCCGCGATATATTCCACACCCTTGAAATATTGCCCGAATTCGCCCAAAAATTCGCTGAGAGAGACCTCTGGTTCTGGTGTCAGGTTGATGAACACAAAGCCTTCCCAAACATCGCAAGCAATCTTGGTCAGGCCGCATTCTTTCTTGTCGATGGCAAAGAAGGCGCTCTCATCCGGTACGCCAAGAAGACGGCCGTCATTGGCGTAAGTCCAATTGTGATAACGGCACATGAAGCGATTACCGGTTCCCTTTTCATCCAGAACAACCTGATTTCCGCGATGTGAACACACGTTGTGGAGCGCGCGGACAGTTCCGTCTTTACCGCGCGCGATGATGATGGACGCTTTGCAAACCTCGATCTGCTTGACCACATAGTCGCCCGGATTTGGCACTTCCTCCACCCGGCACATGAGCAACCAGGAGCGCCGGAACACCTTTTCCTGTTCAAGCCTGTAGAATTCCGGCGAGCGATACGGCTCCATCGGCACCGGCCCAGTCGACAGACCAGCCGCTTCGGTCAATGTCTGATCGCGCCTTTTTGCGTCGATCCTCACCTGTTCATTCACGACCGATTCTCCCAAAATTATGTCTGTTTTCAAGCATCGGAACCCTAGAGAGCCGCGCTACCGTCACTTTTGCTAGGGATGCTATAATCCACTGACCATAAGTTCAACTATATTTTGGCGACAAACGGCAGATTTTGAATTTCCGGGATTGGCGTCGCCCCGGCACAAGACGAAACCGCCGACGGCAGAATCCCGAAATATCGAGAGATTTTTTAATAATATATAGGAAATAGAGCGCAGTGCAGACCTCATTGACGAGCTCGACCAACGTGCGAACCGCCAACGCATGAGCAAAACCCTTGACAGATCAAACACTGACCTTATGGACAGTATATAGCGATAGAAGGGAGAGGCAAATGGCTACCGATAACGCCGCCGTAATGCGGCTGGAGCGCTTGGAAGCCAAAGCGGACCTCAATGCGCTGGTGCAGCGATACGTCACCACGGCGGATCGCCGTCAATGGCGGGAATGGTCGCAATGCTTCACGGAGAACGCGCAGTTTGACCTTCCCAATTCCTTCGGACTGATGAAGGGGCGGCAGGAAATCTATGACATATGCGTCGGAAAGATGGATCATGCCTGGGCAGACACCCAGCACAATGTAGTAAGCCGCGATTTTAAAGTCGACGGCGATACCGCCACGGGATCAGCCAACATCTTTTTTTCCGGCCTCCCCGTCGGGGCAGATCCGACGCAATCCTATGCCATGGGTGGCCGCTATCGCTGGCAATTTACTCGAAACCCAGCCGGCGAATGGGCGATCGCCGATGCATGGGAGGAATTTATCTGGAACAATGGCAGCGAACAGCAGGCCGTATTTGCCCAAGATACTGACGATGTTCCCTCCAGCACCGAGGCCACGGCGCGGGAATTCATGAAGCGCCTTGCCGATCAGAACTTCATGGGCGCTTTCGAGATGTTGAGTGAGGATGGCACCTATACAGTCATCGGCACGACCCCAGTCTCCAGGACATATTATGGGCGGCGCGACCTTCTGGAAAATCTCGTGCCGGTTCTCGGCGATTTCAGGGAAGCTCCTGCGCTCAGCTTTCAAGATCCGATCATTGCGGGAGACCGTGCGGTCATTCTGGGAGGTGGCAGCGGCATTGGCCCTACCGGCCCCTACGACCAGCCCTATTACGCATTTGTAACGCGGATAGCGGGCGGAGAATTCAAGGACATCATCGAATTCATGGATACGGGCATGCTGACTACGGCCGTATTTGGCTCTGGCCCAGCAGACTCGTCTCATGAACAAGAAGCGGGGAAGCATGATGAGCGCCAATAACGAAGCAACTAGTTCTGAACGGGTCGTTTCACCTTTGAAACTGGCGCATTTCGTGCTGCGCACATCAAAATATGAGGAAATGATTGCATGGTATCAGAACGTGCTGGGGGCGACCCCGGCCTTCAAGAATGAGATACTGACATTCCTTTCATATGACGACGAGCATCATCGCGTCGCGCTTATCCACATTCCCGATCTCCGTGAACAGGAGGACGGCCATGCGGGGTTCCATCATGCTGCGTTCACCTATGCGACCCTGCGTGATTTGATGGATACTTACGCGCGACTTCGGGACATGGGCATTATGCCGATCTTTCCGATAAATCACGGTCCCACGACTTCGATATATTATGCGGATCCCGATGGAAACCAGATCGAACTGCAGGTCGACAATTATGCGCGGATCGAAGATGCGACAGCGTTTTTCTATTCGGAGACCTTTGCTGAAAACCCGATTGGCGTCGAGTTTGATCCAGAGGTTCTGTTGGAAAAGCTAAACGCCGGGGAAAATGAGGAAACGCTGAAAATCCGCCCGGATATTGGCAAGCGCGGTCTCGAAGCAGTGAAACTCCGCTGATGGAAGCCGAGGATTACAGGCAAATCGAAGAATTGCTCTATCGCTCCTTCTGGCTGATTGACCATGGCAGAGCGGAGAAATGCGCGGAGCTGTTCACGAAGGATGGCGCTCTCACCTTCGGACCTGGAGCGCCCAGCCCCGGAACCATCAGCGGTGCGGACATCGCTATATCCATGTCCCGCCGACAAGCGCAGAGCGCGGTCACATCCCGTCATGTCCTGTCCAATATTTTGATAGAGGACGACGGTGATGGCAAAGCCACCATGAGATCCTTGCTTACATTATTCCGAACTGAATCCAATGATATGCGATCGGAAGTGAAATCCGTCGCCGATATAGAGGATATCGTCGCTTATAATGGCACAGGATGGAAGATTGAGCATCGCACAATCACGCCGATCTTTAGCCTGTAGCGTCCGATCAGTTTTCATAGATTTGCGCATATATAGATTTGCGCATATAAGGTCTGGCGGGGGGGCATTGTCACACAATGCCCCCCCTTTTCTCAAGGTTATGTTCGACCGGTAACCAGCATCAGCATATCTTCGCTGTTATCCGGCACAGAATCGCCACGCCAGGCGATATGCTGATCAGGCCTAACAAGGATCAGGTTGCGTTCGTAAATCTCGCGGGCATCGGGCTCATCGATCCGCAGTATCTCCATCGGAATATCCAACTTTTCGGCTGCCGTTTCCAAAGCACTCGTATCGGCATCTCCAAAGATCAGCAAGGTAAAATACATGCCGAGCCGATCGAATAAGGACGAGCCGTCTTTCAGAAAGATATGCGGAAGGCGCGACCCCGGATTGGTGCGCACTTCATAGACCAAAGGATCGATGGGAGGCTTACCGTCATGGACGATCACCGGCGACTGGTCATAGCGATAGCCAAATTCTACGCCCCAACTCTCATTCTCCGCATTGCCCTGTTCTTCGATTCTGCTCGCAACGGCGGCGCGCCTCGCATCGGCTTCGGGTCCGTCCCCGCCAAGATCACCAGCCTCCCCATATATTTCTGCGATCTTGATGCGCACGCCCATATGTCTGCGGGCAGCCTCCAGATGAAACCATGCCGTTGGCCTGCGTTCTGCATCATAGGCATCCAGCAGGCGATCGCCTCCCCAGCCTTGTATTTGCGCTGCAAGGGCCCACGACAATGCAGCCGCATCCGCAATGCCCGAATTCATCCCATAGCCGCCGGTGGGGATATATTGGTGCGCGCTGTCCCCCGCCAGGAGCGTGCTGCCCGATCGGTATTTTTCTGCTACGACGAAATGAGCAAACCACGGATTGGCCTGCAAAATTTCATATTCGAATGCTGTGCCCACCCAGCCTTCCAGAACCTGTTCACCAGTCATGTTTTCCGGATTCATGTCTGGCGTAAGCCATGCCTGGAGCGTGTAGATATCATGATCATTCTGGGCGATGATTGTGCCTGCCCCATTTTGCAGATGGTAGATTGGCCCCCACCGCTGCAACAGCGCGCGATCATCTGTCCGGAAATGCACCATGAAGGCCCCGGCGACATTTTGTTCGCCTTCCAGTTCTATACCCAGGCGCCGACGGACCCGGCTGCCTCCGCCATCGCATCCTGCAAGGAAGCGGCACTCGATGACATATGCTTCCCCGCTTCCGGTATCGACGACCTTCGCCGTCACTCCATCCGCTCGATTTTCGATAATTTCTTCGAAGCGATGGCCAAAGCGCACATCGATCAATGGATTTTCGTCAATAGCCTTTTTGAGCACAGGTTCGATCTGGATCTGACTTACTCGCAGGGGCGCTTGCGCGGCGTGACTGCCGTCATTCTGCTCCCGGATGATGCGCGTCTTTGCGGCTGCCGAAGGGTAATGAAAGCGATAGAGATCATGACCGACCATCGATGTGACCCACAGGATGTCGAAATCATTATCGCGCGGAACCCCTGCGTCCCGCAGCTTTTCATCCAATCCTAGTCGGTGGAAAAATTCCATGCTGCGGCCATTGGTCAGATCCATTTTCGGATGCTGCGTGGTCGTGGGATTACGCTCGACCAGCATGGACGGCACGCCATAGCGCGCCAGATTTAATGCGAGCGCCATGCCTACGGGACCCCCGCCAGCAATAAGGACCGGCACCTTCATTTCCCCAATCACCTCCCCTGAATCAGTTATTACGCTATGAAATTTTACGACCATTTGGTCAGTTAATTAGCCTAACCGGGTCACTCGTCAAGAACTAACTGACCAAATGGTAGCATTTTTCAGTGTAGGGGATGCGATGGAGAATATGCCCTCGGGGCCTTTTGGATGGGGGATGGGGGGCAGGGAAGATTGCGCCAACGCCAGCGGCCTGCTTCGATGAAGAATTCATGCATGACCGCAAACGATGGATTTCTCCCATCGGCCTGAGTTTCAGATCGACTCTCGCAAGGCCAACCACAGACCCCAGCGCAAGAACCTCCATCAACCTTAGCGAGTGGCTGGAGAAATTCCGGTTCTTCATTGGCTAGCGGCGCAAAATTGATTTTCGGAGGCGGAGCTGTGGCTACCGTCGCAAATCTTCCCCTTGTCTGGGATGCCTAGGCCAAACAAGGGCGGGCCGCATGTGCCAGTTCACCCCAATATGGCGGGCAGGTCCAGTCCCTTGTTCCGCGCGCAGTCAAGCGCAATATCATAACCAGCGTCGGCATGACGCATTACGCCGGTTGCAGGATCATTCCAAAGCACTCGCTCTAACCGGCGTGATGCCGCCTCAGTCCCATCGGCAACAATGACCATCCCGGAATGCTGCGAATATCCCATGCCGACGCCACCGCCATGATGCAGCGATACCCAAGTAGCCCCACTTGCCGTGTTGAGCAGCGCATTGAGCAAAGGCCAGTCCGATACGGCGTCTGAACCATCTCGCATCGCCTCCGTCTCCCGATTGGGGCTGGCAACCGATCCGCTGTCCAGATGATCGCGACCTATGACGACAGGAGCCTTCAACTCTCCGTTGGCCACCATCTCATTGAAGGCTAGGCCTAGGCGATGCCGATCGCCTAGGCCCACCCAGCAAATACGGGCCGGCAGCCCCTGAAAATGTATCTTCTCTCGCGCCATGTCGAGCCAACGATGGAGATGCGCATCATCTGGCATCAGTTCCTTCACCTTGGCGTCGGTCTTATAGATATCTTCCGGGTCTCCCGACAGCGCAGCCCAGCGAAACGGACCGATCCCCCGACAAAAGAGAGGACGAATGTAGGCAGGCACGAAGCCGGGGAAATCGAAGGCGTTGGCGACACCCTCATCCTTTGCGACTTGACGTATGTTGTTGCCATAATCGACGGTTGGCACGCCCGCCGCCTGAAAATCGAGCATGGCGCGGACATGGGCGGCCATCGACGCCTTGGCCGCTTTTGCAACCGCCTCCGGCTCGCGTGCGCGCCGGTCGATCCATTGGGAAACAGTCCAGCCTGCGGGCAGATAACCATTCACCGGATCATGCGCGCTGGTCTGATCGGTCAGCAGATCAGGCCGAACTCCCCGCGCAAATATTTCCGGCAATATCTCCACCGCATTACCCAGCAGGCCGACCGAAATCGGCTCTTTCGCCGCACTGACGATCTCTACAGCCTCATCGATGCTGTCAGTCGAACGGTCGAGATAACCGGTGCGCAATCGCATCTCGATCCGGCTCGGCTGGCATTCGATGGCGATGCACGAGGCTCCTGCCATCACGGCGGCCAGCGGCTGCGCACCGCCCATTCCGCCCAGCCCCGCCGTCAGCAGCCAGCGACCCGACAAGTCTCCGCCATAATGCTGCCGTCCCATCTCCACGAAGGTTTCATAGGTACCCTGCACAATCCCCTGCGTGCCGATATAAATCCAACTTCCCGCGGTCATCTGTCCATACATGGCCAAACCCTTGCGATCGAGTTCAGCGAAATGGTCCCAGTCCGCCCATTTCGGCACCAGATTGGAATTGGCGATCAGAACGCGGGGCGCATCCACATGGGTGCGAAATACGCCGACCGGCTTGCCGGACTGAACCAGCAGCGTCTCATCATCTTCCAGGCGCAGCAGCGTCTGAACAATCCGGTCATAGCTTTCCCAGTCGCGCGCGGCCCTGCCAATGCCGCCATAAACCACCAGTTCCTCCGGCCGCTCAGCGACATCGGGATGAAGATTGTTCATCAACATGCGCAAAGGCGCTTCGGTCAGCCAGCTTTTCGCCGACAGGTTCGGTCCGGTCGCGGGCTTGATGATGCGGCTATTGTCGAGGCGGGTCATGGCAAGGATTCCTGGCTCAGATGCTGGCGAAGGCGATACAGGTGGCGATGATCGTTTTCAGATCCGCCATCAGCGGGGTGGAAGGATCGAAGGGAGCAGGCCAATTATCCGGCGACGGTGCAGCCGGTTCCTCCAGATATGCGCGCATCGCCAGTTCCATCTGGATGGCGTGAACGCCATCTTCCGGGCGGCCATAGTGACGGGTGGTCCACCCGCCCCGGAAACGGCCGTTCAGCACATGGCTACGCCCAGTCGCTTTCCCCGCAGAGAGGATAGCCGCCTCCAGCGCAGGATCGCAGGTCGCGCCACCGTCAGTACCGATATTGAATACCGGCAATTCGCCGTCGAAAAGGCGCGGCACAAGGCTGACGATGGAATGAGCATCATACAGAACGACCTTGCCATGGATTCTGCGCAACCGCTCGATCTCACCTTTCAGAGCAGTGTGATAAGGGTCAAACCACTGCGCGCGGCGCAAAGCGATCTCCGCGTCATCAGGTGGCAAATCGATATAGAGTGGATCGCCGTTGAAGCAGGTAGTCGGGCAAAGTTCGGTCGTTGCTTGTCCGGGATATAGCGAATGCCCGGAAGGATCGCGGTTCACGTCAATCACGCTGCGCGATATACGGGTGCGCACCGTCGTTGCGCCCATGTCCGCGGCAAAGTCATAGAGCCGGTCGACCCACCAGTCGGTATCCCTGCGCGCCAACCAGGGTGAAACGAAACGCGCCTCAAGATCAGCGGGAATATCCGTGCCGCTATGCGGAAGACCGATCACCAGCGGTGCGTCTCCGCGTTGGATATCGATCCAGCCGGTCATTGCAGGCCCGGCAGGTCCATCCCCACCGCCGCGACCAGTCTACCGGAACGCACCAGTCCGTTCGCCACTTCCATATCCGGGTGGAAATGACGATCGTCCTCCAGCATCGGGATATCGGCGCGCAGACAGGCGCGGGCATTTTCCAGCGCATCGCTCGACTGCAGAGGCGCGTGGAAATCGCACCCCTGCACAGCGGCCAGCAATTCGATACCGACTATAGCAGTGGCATTGGTCGTCATATCAAGCAAGCGGCGGCTGCCATGCGCCGCCATCGACACATGATCCTCCTGATTAGCCGAGGTTGGCAGGGAATCGATGCTCGCCGGGGTAGCGCGCTGCTTGTTTTCCGAAACAAGTGCCGCCGCTGTAACCTGCGGGATCATGAACCCGGAATTGAGACCAGGCCTGGGAGTCAGGAATGCGGGCAGGCCCGAAAGCGCCGGATCGACCAGCATGGCGATGCGCCGCTCGGTGATCGAACCGATCTCGCAAATGGCCAGCGCCAGCATATCAGCCGCGAAAGCGACAGGCTCGGCATGGAAATTGCCGCCCGATAACGCTTCATCAGTGTCGGGGAAGATCAACGGATTGTCGGAAACACCATTTGCCTCAATCTCCAGCATCGTTGCAGCTTGCCGCAGCAGGTCTAGCACCGCGCCCATCACCTGGGGCTGACAACGCAGGCAATATGGGTCCTGCACACGCGCGTCCCCATCGAGGTGGCTGGCGCGAATTGCTGATCCCGCCATCAGCCGCCGCAGCGCTTCGGCCGTCTCGATCTGACCCGGCTGGCGGCGCAGGGCATGAATGCGCGGATCGAATGGCGTGTCCGATCCCTTCGCCGCCTCCGTCGCCAACGCCCCGGTTATGAGCGCAGATTGGAACAGCCGTTCGGTCTCGAATAATCCAGCAAGGGCATTGGCGGTTGAGAATTGCGTGCCATTGAGCAACGCCAAACCTTCCTTGGGACCAAGCGTAAGCGGAACGAGACCGGCGCCATCCAGCGCGGCAGCGGCGGGCATATGCCGCCCATTCACTTGTATTTCACCCACGCCGATCATTGCCGCGGCCATATGCGCGAGTGGAGCCAAGTCGCCACTTGCGCCGACCGAACCCTGCGACGGCACCACTGGAGTCAGGCCATGGCGCAGCATCGCCTCCAGCATCGCCACCGTTTCCGGCTTCACACCCGATGCCCCTTGGGCGAGGCTGGCGAGCTTCAACGCCATCATTAGTCGGACGATGGGCGCGGGCGAAGGATCGCCCGTGCCTGCGGCATGGCTCAACACGATATTGCGCTGGAGGGTCGCTAGATCCTCGTCGCCAATACGCACGCTCGCAAGTTTTCCAAAGCCCGTGTTGATGCCATATACCGGCACACCGCGGCTGAGGATGCGGTCCACGGCGGCCGCGCTCGACGCAACAAGCGGCGCGCACGCGGGATCGAGCGAGAGTTCTGCCCCACGATAAATGGCCCGCCACTGGTCCAGCGTCGCCGCGCCGGGCTTCAGCTTCACGCTCACTTGTCAATCTCCGGCCAGATCAGGGGGAAAAGCGGCCCGTCGAACGGCGCGCCGTCCGGCAGCGTCTCCGACAAGTCAGGAAAATCCGGAGAGGTCGCCCAATCGCGGACGGCATGGCGCGCGTCATCCCCAATGAAACGCGCAGAAAAGACTCGCCGCAACGCTGCCGATCCGGGCGCCCGGTGCAGAGTGAGCATGTGAAAGGCGATGGCGTCACCCGGTCTCACCGCCCAGCCCAGAACGTCATATGCGCTAGGTTCAGCGTCGATATCAGGCAGTTCCGCCAGCGTGCCTTCGGGAAACCATTTGGCCTGTTTGTCCATGAAGCTGCGCGGCATCAGCCAGGGACCAAGATGCGATCCTGCAACAAATTCCAGGCTGGCTTGGCGCGGCACGGGATCAACCGGAATCCAGAAACTAACATTCTGGCGGCCTGCGATATTATAATAGGGCTGATCTTGATGCCAGGGCGTTGCCTGCCGTGTGCCCGCCAGCTTGGTCAGCATATGGTCGTGATGCAGGCGCGCGGTACGGCTATTCATTAGACCAGCCGCGATCTCTCCCAAGCGGGACGTAAAAATAATCTCCCGATAGGCTGCGTTATCGTGCCAGCATCGGAAATCCTCCACGAACTGGCCGGGATCATCCGGCTTGCTGGCGATCAGAGCGCGAGGCGAAGGCATCGCAAGATTGGCGTCTATGCCCGCTGCGAGCCGTTCCACCTCGGCAGATGTCAATGCGCCTTGCACAAGGACAGCGCCATCTCTGGCAAAGGCGGTCGCAAGCTCGCTCATTGACCTTTCCATATCCGGGCGTGAAGCGGATTCAGGCCCATGCGATAAACAAGCTCCGCAGGGCGATCGATATTCCAGATAGCAAGGTCGCAGCTTTTGCCTGCCTCGATAGTGCCGGTTTCGCTGTTTATGCCCAAGGCGCGCGCGGCGTTGCGCGTTACGCCAAGCAAACATTCCTCAACTGACAGCCGGAATAGCGTCGCACCCATATTCATGACCAGCAAAAGCGAAGTAAGCGGCGAGGTGCCGGGATTGCAATCGGTCGCAAGCGCAATCGGCACGCCTGCAGCGCGCAAATCGCCTATCGGAGGCAGTTGCTGTTCCCGCGTGAAATAATATGCGCCGGGCAGCAATGTGGCGACCGTACCGTTGCGTGCCATAGCGGCTGTGCCAGCCGCATCCAGATACTCCAGATGATCGGCAGAAAGCGCCCCAGCCTCCGCTGCAAGGCGCGCGCCATGCTGATTGGAAAGCTGTTCGGCGTGGAGCTTGACCGGGAGGCCAAGATTCCGGGCGGCATCGAACACGCGCCCCGCTTGCGCATTGGTGAAACCGATTCCTTCGCAAAAGGCATCGACTGCATCGGCCAGCCCCGCTCTGGCAACGGCGGGCAGCATATCTTCACATATAGCGGCGATATAACCGTCAGCATCATCCGCATATTCGGGCGGCAAGGCATGAGCGCCAAGAAAAGTGGTGGCAACGCGTACATGGCGCTCCACGCCCAGTTGGCGCGCAGCGTTCAGCATCTTCATTTCATCAACGCGGGTCAGCCCGTATCCGGACTTGATCTCAACCGTCGTCACGCCCTCTGCGATCAGCGCGTCAAGGCGTGGAAGCGCGCTCCGCACAAGCTCCGCTTCGCTCGCGGCGCGGGTAGCCTTCATCGTCGAAACGATGCCGCCGCCTGCCCGCGCAATTTCCTCATAGGATGCTCCGGCCAGCCGCAATTCGAATTCTTGGGCGCGATCCCCGGCATGCACCAGATGCGTGTGACAATCTATCAGGCCGGGCGTGATCCATCGCCCTTCACAATCCGCCGTCTCACTCGCCTCCAGCACGGGCGCATCGCAGGCAGGACCAGCATAGAGGATATAGCCGTCCTTAGCGGCAACGATGCCATGGTCGACAACGCCAAGCCCCTCCCCGGCCATCGTCGCCAGCCGCGCATCCTTCCAGAGCCGATCGCACCGCATGCCGAATCTCCCTGTCACGGAACATTGCACCGATCTCCAATAATGTATAGACATAAACGCGGGAGATATATCCATGACCAGACAGGCCGACGGCAGCTTTCATTTCGCAACGGCTTTGCTGCCCTCCGGCTGGGCAAACAGCGTACGGATGGAAATCCGCGACGGCACGATAAGCGCGATCCTACCGGATCGGGCCTCAGGCCCCGAAGACGAACGTCACGCCATAGCGCTACCGGGCCTGCCCAACCTGCACAGCCATGCCTTTCAGCGTGGCATGGCGGGACTTGCGGAGAAGCGTGGGTCAACGGATGACAGTTTCTGGACCTGGCGGGAGACGATGTATCGCTTCGTCGACCGTTTGACGCCTGACCTCCTGCAGGCCATTGCCGCGCTCGCCTATATCGAAATGCTGGAGGCTGGTTTCACGCGCGTTGGCGAATTCCACTATCTGCATCACGATCGGGACGGTGCGCCCTTTGGCGACCCTGCGACAATGAGCGCCGCGATCATCGGTGCCGCTGCGGAAAGTGGGATCGCCCTCACCCATTTGCCGGTCTTCTATGCGCACTCCGGCTTTGGTGGACAGGTGCCCGGCGAAGGTCAGCGACGCTTCATCCACGATACCGACAGCTTTGCCGCCTTGCTGGACCGGATGGCTGCACTGATCGGGACGCTGCCGGATGCTGTGCTTGGAATCGCTCCGCATAGCCTGCGCGCAGTCACTCCTGACGAACTCGCCCTGCTGACGCCTCTGACGCAGGGGCCTATCCATATCCATGTTGCTGAGCAGGTCCGGGAGGTGGAGGACTGCATGGCGTGGAGTGGGGCGCGGCCAGTCGAGTGGCTGCTCGATAACATGCCGGTCGACAGGCGCTGGTGCCTGGTCCACGCAACGCACATGACGCCAACCGACACACAGATGATGGCGGCCAGCGGCGCAGTGGCGGGACTATGCCCCATCACAGAAGCCAATCTTGGCGACGGCCTTTTCCCGGCGCAGCAATTCATGCGGGACGGCGGAATATGGGGCATTGGATCGGACTCCAACGTCCTGATCGATGCGACGGAGGAGTTGCGCCTGCTAGAATATGGCCAGCGGCTTTTTGCGCGCGGCCGCAATATTCTCAGTCCCGCGGAAGGCTCCACCGGCTTCGCGCTGTTTCGCACAGCGTTAACTGGAGGGGCGCAGGCGCTCGGCGTATCGGCCGGTCTTGCGCCGGGTAATGCGGCGGATTTCCTGACGCTTAACCCCGACCATCCATCGCTCACTGAGCGGACGGACGACGCGCTGCTCGACGGACTGATTTTCGCGGCGGGCAAATCCGCCATCGATGGCGTATGGCGGCGCGGCAACCGGTTGGTTGAGGGAGGCCGCCATGTCGCACGTGATTCCATCGCCTCGCGCTATCGCCGGGCGCTGGGTGTGCTGTTGGCATGAAGCGCGCCTCGCTCCACGACCGCATCCGGCAGGATATTGAGGCGCAAATCATGTCGGGCGCCTGGGAGGCCGGGCATCGCATCCCGCCGGAGCATCAAATCATGGCCGATTATGGCTGTTCGCGGATGACGGTAAGCAAGGCGATTGCCACGCTCGTAGAGCGTGGCCTTGTCGAACGGCGCAAACGCGCCGGCAGCTTCGTCGCCGCTCCTACTGTCCATCGCGCTGCCCTGAATATTCCAGACATCGCCGCCGAGATCGAAGGTCAAGGCTACCTGCACAGCCTCGACATCCGTGCGTGTATGGCGCGAGAAGCGCACGAGCAGGAACTTATCCTGCTTGACATGCAGTCTGGCGATATATTGGCGATCACCTGCCTGCATTATGCCGATGGCAAGCCTTTCGCTCTGGAGGAGCGTCTCATAAATCTAGGAATGGTGCCCGCCGCGCGCCAAATGGATTTTTCTTGCGAAAGTCCGGGACGCTGGCTGCTACGGCATGTCCCATGGACAGACGCCGAACACCGCATCACGGCTGTCATGGCAACGGATGAACAGGCGGCTCAGCTTGACCTGCCAGCCGGTAGCGCCTGCCTGTCGATCGAACGCTGGACCTGGCGCACCGCCGAACGTATCACCTATGTCCGGCAGATATATCCCGGAGGTCATGCGTTGACCGCACGCTTCATTGCATAGACATTGTCGCATAGACGGCTTCGGGACAATTGTGACTCTGGTTGGTCCAGTCGGGTTGCACATGGATCTTGGCATGAATTCAATGGAAGCCATAAGCGCCCTTACCGCGCGATGTCCGGCAACGAATGAGGTGCAATGACGCAGCAATATGTCCTTCCTCTTGTCGACATCTCGAATATCGGCAGCGACAGTTTCGAGGAGCGGTTGCAGGTGGCCCGCGATCTCGACAAGGCCTGCGTAGAGGCTGGCCTCCTCTACATCAAAAGCGCACAGTTCGACGGCGACATCTTTCGCAGGCTGATCGACAGAGCGAAACACTATTTCGCCGCCGATATCGACACGAAGATGCGCAGCTATATCGGCTATTCGGAGAACCACAGCGGCTACGTCCCCATCGGTGAGGAGCAGTTTGGCGGCGGCGGTTACGATTTAAAGGAAGCCTTTGACGTCAACTATGACTATCCGTTGGCGGAGGGACGCCGGCCGTTATTGGGTCCTAATCTGTGGCCCGATATGCCCGGTTTCCGGGAGGACGTGCTTGCCTATTATCAGCATATCAAGGCTATTGGGCATCAGCTTTTTCGCGCCTTCGCACTAGCGCTTGGACTGGAGGAGACTCATTTCGATGCGCACCTCCAGCATCCGCCAAGCCAACTCCGGCTCATTCATTACCCTTTCGACCCGGATGCCAAGGATCGGCCGGGTATCGGGGCACACACGGATTATGAATGCTTCACCCTGCTATTCGCGACCGCGCCGGGCCTCCAGGTCATCAATAAGCAAGGAAAATGGGCCGACGTGCCGTTGATCGAAAATATGATGATCATGAACATCAGCGATATGATGGAGATCATGTCGAACGGCCGATATGTCGCGACAAAACATCGGGTGAAGAAGGTCAAAGAGGAACGCTATTCCTTTCCGCTCTTTTTCTCCTGCGATTATGATCATGTGATTGCGCCAATGGTGAAGGGCGAAGCGCCGAAATATCCGCCATTGAAGGGTGGCGAACATCTCTACAACCAGACCGCGCAAACCTTCGCCTATCTGAAGCGCAAGATCGCAAACGGCGAACTGGCCCTCCACAACGCCGTGCCGCTGGACTCCTTCGGACTCCATGAGGCTCAAGCGAAAGCATAAGCCCCCCGATGTTCCGGCGACGACAGGCCCAAATGGGCCGCGCACTTAAAAGCAAAAAAGCTAGCGGCGGCTATCTATCTGAATGATCGATTTCATGCAGGATCGCATCCGCATGCTGACCCGCCAGAGGGATATCGTGCCGCAGCCCCATGCGTTGTCCGTCGAGTTCGATCGGCAGGCCCGGCAGGCGGGTTGCTTCACCACCTGGAAGGGTTACGTCCATCAGACCACCGGACGCTGTAAGGTGCGGGTCATCAAACAATTCGTCGGGCCGCGCGATCGGTGCGAATGGCAGTCCCAACCTGTCTAACTTCGCGATCAGAGTTTCGCGGGGCATCGCCCTGAACAACGCACGCACCTGTGGCAGAATGACGTCGCGGGCCAGCACCCGCTGATTATTCAGCGCATAGTCGGGGTTTCCACCCAGATCCTTCAATGCAAACGCATCGCAAAACTGTCGCCATTGACCGTCGCTGACTACTCCGACGAACAGTTGCTCTCCATCCCGCAAAGTTTCGAATACATCATATATTGCCCAGGCAGAGATCCGAACCGGCATGGGTTGCGCCGCCTGTCCTGTGACGGCTTTTTGCGCCATATGCTGGCCGACCAGGAATGCAGTGGTTTCATACAGAGCGCACTTGACCTCTCCGCCCTTGCCGGTCCTGTGCCGGCGCTCCAGCGCAGCCAGTACCCCGATCACGCCAAACATGCCGCCGGTGATATCCACCACAGAGGAGCCTGCGCGCAGCGGCCGTCCGGGAGGACCGGTCATATAGGCGAGGCCACCCATCATCTGCGTAACTTCATCCAGTGCGGTGCGGTGTTCATAGGGTCCGTTGAGGAACCCCTTGGCCGAACAATAAATGAGACCGGGATTGTCCGCCGACAGCGAAGCATAATCCAGCCCCAGCTTGGCGAGGGTTCCCGGACGAAAATTCTCGATCAGGATATCGGATCGCAAGGCGAGCCTGCGCGCAGTCTCCAACCCGCTTTCCGATTTCAGATCGAGGCAGATACTGCGCTTGTTACGATTGAACATCGGAAAATATCCAGCGCCTGAACCAAGCAGGCTACGCGTCTTGTCCCCACCTTCCGGCTCCACCTTCACGACATCGGCGCCAAGGTCGGCAAGGATCACCCCCACCGACGGTCCCATGACCATATGAGAGAATTCCACCACCCGGATACCGGCCAGCGGCAAATTTTCTGTCATCACCTTCTTGAGACTCCTACTCGACACTTGGTCATTTTGATATATAAGTAATACAAATAAGCAAGGGCGAGAATATGAGTCATCACACTGCCGGCATCGATATATTGGTGAGCGAGGTAGGGCCACGCGACGGCCTGCAAAGCATCCCTTCGATCATGCCGACGGAAGCGAAGAAAGCCTGGATTTCTGCCGCAGCGGACGCAGGTTTACGGGAGATTGAGGTCGGCAGCTTCGTTCCCGCCAAGCTGCTCCCGCAACTCGCCGACACCGCGGAAATCGTCGCCCATGCAAAGACGATTCCCGGCCTGACCGTTGCCGTACTTGTGCCCAATGCGCGTGGTGCGGAGGCAGCGATCGCCGCAGGCGCCGACAAGATTACCTTGCCATTATCGGTATCGGAAACGCACAGCCTCGCCAATCTTCGCCGCACTCACGAACAGGTGATCGACGAAGCTGTGTCCATTGCCGGCCTCATCCGCGCGCAGCCCGCAAACCATCGCCCGCATTTTGAAGGCAGCCTGTCGACCGTATTTGGCTGCACGTTGGAGGGCGCAATTCCAGATGCGCAGATCGCGCGGCTTGCCGCTGCCCTTATGGACGCAGGCTGCGATGAAGTGGGGCTATCCGACACCACCGGCTATGCAGACCCTTCAGCAGTGAAACGGCTCATAACCCTTGTTCGCAATGTCGTCGGCGATGCAGCGCTCACGGGCATCCACCTCCATAACACGCGCGGTCTTGGACTCGCCAATGCGCTCGCAGCGCTTGAGGCCGGCCTTACTACGCTGGACTCATCGCTCGGCGGGATAGGCGGATGTCCGTTTGCGCCAGGCGCCAGCGGCAATATCGTCACCGAAGATCTTGTGTTCATGCTGGAAGCGATGGGGCTGCGGACAGGCATCGATATTGAAAGACTTCTGAAAGTGCGGGAGATCGTCTCGGCCGCTCTGCCGGATGAGGATATGTACGGTTTTCTGCCGGACGCTGGATTGCCCCTGGGCTTCGCGCCCCCGAAGCAGATGGAGTATGTGTGATGGGCCAGATCGTGGGCACAAGAATGATTTCAGACGGAAAGACAGCGCGCCAGATCTTCGAGGAAGTCATGGCGAACCCTGCGCGCTCCAAGTTCGGCTTTGGTGAGAAACTCGCGATCGTGAATGTCGACTTCCAGAATGCCTACACGCGGATCGACGAGTTCAAGACGGCTTACGAAACCGACCCGCTGCAGATCGCCCATACCAACACAATCTCTCGCCTCGCGCGCGCGAAGGACATGCCCGTCATCTGGACTCATGTCGCCTATATGGATGACGCAAGCGATGCAGGCATATGGGGTACACGCACCAACACACCTGACAGCCTTCAGAATATCAAGATCGATTCCCGCCGCCATGCCTTTGACGACCGGTGCGAGATCGATGAGGCAAAGGATGCGATCTATACCAAGCGCATGCCATCGGCCTTTTTTGAAACGCCCCTGCAAAGCCTCCTGGTCTGGCACAAGGTCGACACGGTCGTGGTGACGGGCGGTTCGACGTCCGGGTGCGTCCGGGCTACAGCGGTGGACAGCTTGAGCCGCGGCTATCGCACCATCGTCCCGATCGAGACCTGCGCGGACAAGCATGAGAGCTATCACTTCGCCAATCTGACCGACCTTCAGCTTAAATATGCCGATGTCGAGCCGGTGCAGACGGTGATTGACTGGCTGGAGGCTCGTTGATGCGCGAGGGTGAGAAAGATCCCGGCCTTTACGACTTCCGTCCTTATCGCGAGCGGCCCAAGCTGAATTGGCCGGATGGAAAGCAGGTGGCGGTGTGGGTATCGCCCAATATCGAGTTTTATGAGCTCGATCCGCCCGCTAACCCGCACCGCAAAAGCTGGACGAAGCCGCATCCCGATGTCGTCGGCTACAGCCATCGGGATTATGGCAATCGCGTCGGTCACTGGCGCATGGCGGAAGTGATGACCAAACACGGCTTCCTCGGATCGGTCAGCCTGTCAGTCGCAATGTGCCAGCATCTTCCGCAGGTTGTGGAGGACGCCAATACGCGGGGCTGGGAATTCTTTAGCCACGGCATCTATAACACCCGCTACAGCTACGGCATGGACGAGGCGCAGGAGCGTGCGCTGATCGAGGATTCGATCAGGACCGTGCGCGATGCGACTGGTCAGACGATCAAGGGATGGCTTGCTCCCGCCTTGACCCATACGCCGCGCACGCTTGATCTTATCGCCGAATATGGTCTCAGCTACACCTGCGACCTCTATCACGATGATCAGCCCGGCGAGGTCCATGTGAAGCAGGGACGGCTGATCTCCATGCCCTACAGCCTGGAGGTCAACGATCATTACGGCTTCTTCGTTTATAACATGAGTCCCCGCGAATATGCCGACACGCTGATCCGGCAATATCAGAGGCTGGCGGATGAAGGCGGCACGGTAATGTGTATCCCTCTCCATGCCTATCTGATCGGACAACCTCATAGGATCGGCCCTTTTGAGGAGGTGCTCAAACATATCGCCGCTGACGGCCGCGCTTGGATAACCCGTAGCGGCGACATTGCGGACCATTATATGCGTGAGGTGACGGCATGAGCCTGGAACCAGAATATCTGGAATATCCGCTGCGCAAACAGGGGATGGACCATGATTATTATAGCTATTCCAGCCTGTTTGACCGGCCACCAATCACCTGGCCATCGGGCAAGAGTGTCGCGGTAGCAATTGTCGTCAATCTGGAATGGTTCCCTATCCTGCCGGCTGACAAGCCGTTCCGCGCGCCCGGCCATATGGTCACGCCCTATCCCGACTACCGCCATTACACCTCGCGGGAATATGGCACGCGGGTCGGATTCTACCGCATGCTTGATGCATTCGCGGAGGCTGGAGCAAAGGTGTCCGTTGCGGCAAACAGCGCCATCGCGGAACGCTATCCGCAAATAATCGCAGACATTGTTGACGCTGGTCATGAAATCATCGCCCACTCAACAGACATGAATGGCGCCATCGCCACTGGACTTGCTGAGGATGAAGAACGCGCGCTGATCACAGCGTCGCTCGATGCCCTCGAAACGGCAAGCGGCGCGCGGCCGCGTGGCTGGATGTCGATTGCGCGATCGCAATCGTTCAACACCGCCCGGCTTTTGGCGGAAGCCGGTGTCTCCTACATGTGCGACTGGGTGAATGATGAACTACCCTATCGCTTTACTACGCCAGCGGGGGATCTGATCAACATACCGATCAATCACGAATTATCGGACCGCCAGATCATCACCGTCCAGCAGAACTCGGCAGATTCCTGGGCTCAACAGATGCAGGATGCGCATGTCTTTTTGACGGCGGAGGCGAAGCAATTTGGCGGGCGGTTGCTGCCGATCAATGTCACCCCTTATATTATGGGATTGCCATACCGGATGGGCGCATTTGAACGGCTGCTCGGCTGGCTCGCGGCGCAACCGGATACCGCATTCCACACAACTAGCGAGATTGCACACGCGCTGGCCCCGGCCTAGCGCGCCTTGCCTGATGCGTTCAGACGGTTACGCCGTGAAGGTCCAGCCGTATCTGATAACGATCCGGGCGGAAATGCGCCTGGACATGCTGGATCGGCCGCTTGTTTGCATCATAGACGGTGCGGTTGACCCTCAGTAACGCCGATCCAATATCCACTTGAAGCAGTGACGCAAATGCAGCGTCGGCCAGCGTAGCGGAGATCGTCTGTTCCGCCGCGCCGATACGGATGCCCGCTTCCCTTATCAACGCAAGCATCGGCGTTTTCCTTAGCGCAGCGCGTGTCAGCTTCACCCCCAAGGCGCCCGGCACATGCGTCACGAAATGGCCGAGCGGCGCATCATCCTGCCAGCGGACACGAACCGCCCGCACAAGGTCCGCGCCCGGTGCGACCTCAAGGGTCGCATCCATCGGCGGCGCGGCCGGGACCGTTTCCAGATCGATCAGTTTGACCTGCGTATTGCGGCCGAATGCAATTAGCGATTCCAGCGCCTGGTCGATATCGCCTTCAATTGGTTTTGCAGGCGGCCGGAACGTGACGATGGTGCCGACCCGCTGCTTGCGCGCGACAAGCCCGGCCTGAGCCAGTTCATCCAGCGCCCGCCGCGCGGTGATGCGGGACACGCCGAAGCTGTCCGACAATTCCTGTTCAGTCGGCAGCCGCGACCCGACTTCCCGTTCTCCCGTGGCGATTTCGCCGCGAAGCTGAAGAAATATCTGATGATAGAGCGGCACCGGCTGATGCCTGTCGACGCCAGCGGTCACCTCATCGGCCCGTTTAGGCATCGATCCCCCTCTCACTCATTGTTGCCCCGCCCGCGCATAGCACTGAGGCACAACATATAACAATTCGTAGTTCGCATGAAGCACAGTTCGTGAAGCCGGCCGGCGGCTGGCTCCGCCTGCCCAGAACCATCCGGCAAAGATTGCACATTTATTTATTGTGCTATCTATATAACAATTATATTGTCCTACTTATATACCAAATAAGCGATTCTAAAGCAGCGATGGGGCACCCCAAAGCCGCTCAGGGGGACAATGGAACACAGCGCCGGAAAATTGATCGGAAAGGAAACCGCGCCCGGAAATCGGGCGGGAAGGACGCTGTTCGACAAAATCTGGACAATCCACCAGGCGGCGGAAATCAATTCTGAAACCGACCTTATTCTGATCGACCGGGTCCTGCTGCACGAGCGTACGGGGGCGATCGCGCTAAAAAGCCTGGCCGCTGCCGGGCGAGAAGTGTTGGCCCCATCGCAGGCATTTGTGACGATGGATCATGTTGTCGATACGCTTCCGGGGCGGACCGACGCCACCAGCATGCCGACTGGTACAGACTTCATCGTCGCCACGCGGGAGTTTGCCACCCGCGCGGGCATTACCCTGTTCGATCTCGGCGATCCGGATCAAGGGATCGGCCATGTTATTTCACCAGAACTTGGAATAGTCCTGCCTGGGACTACCCTGGTCTGTCCGGATAGCCATACCTGCTCTCAAGGCGCACTGGGCGCGCTTGCCTGGGGCATAGGATCAACCGCCGCCGAGCATGTGCTGGCCACATCCACGCTGCGGGTGAAGCGCCCCCGGACGATGCGTATAACTATCGACGGCGTGCTGGCGGCGGGCGTGACCGCAAAAGATCTGGCGCTGTATCTGCTACATCGTTTCGGTTCCGCTGGTGGTGCAGGCCATATCGTCGAATATGCGGGGACCGCCGTCGCCGCACTCGACGTGGAGGCGCGCCTCACCCTGTGCAACATGGCGACCGAATTTGGCGCTTTCTCCGCGATCATTGCGCCCGACGACAAGGTTTTCACATTCCTGAAAGGCCGCCGATATGCGCCCGGCGACGCGGACTGGGATGCTGCAATGGCGTCCTGGAAAGAACTTCGCAGCGATGAGGACGCGACATTCGATGCCGAACATCGGATCGATGCCGCAGAAGTAACCCCCATGGTGACGTGGGGCATCAGCCCGCAGCAGGCAGTCCCACTCGACGCCAGCATACCCCATTTCGCGGATGTTTCGGCGCGTGATCCGCGCGAACTCTATGACCGGGCGCTTGCCTATATGGATATTGCCCCGGCCAAACCAATGATCGGCCTGCCCATCGACGCCGCCTTCATCGGATCATGCACCAACAGCCGTATTTCCGACCTGCGTCGGGCAGCGGCAATACTGGCGGGGCGCAAGATCGCGCCAGGCGTCACCGCCATCTGCGTCCCCGGATCGACACGGGTCCGTAAACAGGCCCAGGATGAAGGGTTGGACCAAATATTCCTCGATGCCGGGTTTGAGTGGCGCGAGTCCGGCTGCTCGATGTGCTTTTACGCGGGCGGAGAGAGCTTCGGCCACCGGCAACGCGTCATCAGTTCAACCAATCGCAATTTCGAAAGCCGGCAAGGTCCCGAAACGCGAACCCATCTCGCATCACCGGAAACCGTGGCCGCCTCTGCAGTCATGGGCGCGATCGCCGATCCGCGGGGGTTCGCGTGATGGAACCGTTCACCACCCTGACGGCCATCGCCGCACCGTTGTTGCGCGACAATATCGATACGGACGCGATCATCCCCTCTCGCGAGATGCGGTCCGTAACGAAAACGGGGCTAGCGGACGGACTGTTCGCGGGTTGGCGCTATTCCGGCGTGAGTTCGCGAGAACCTGACCCGGATTTCATCCTGAACGATCCGCGTTTCGCGCCTGCCCGCATCCTCCTGTCGGGCGCGAATTTCGGATGCGGTTCCAGCCGCGAACACGCAGTCTGGGCGCTGGCCGAATTTGGATTCCGCGCCATCATCGCCGAATCCTTCAATCCCATTTTCCGCGGCAATTGCGTGAATAACGGCATCGTCCCGGTGGAGTTGGACTGTGACGCCATCGCACGCATAGCGGCATCGCTCGGCCATTGGCCCGCGAGCCAGCAGGTCACGGTCGACCTTCAGCGCTGCACGGTCAGCACGGCTCAGAGCGATCTCTGGCAATTCCAGATCGATGATGAAGCGCAGGAGATGCTGCTCGGCGGCATGGACGCGATCGAACTGACGCTGACCAGGCGGGACGCGATCGACCGGGCAAGAGCCGCCGACCGGCTCAGGCGGCCCTGGATCTACTTGGAACAAGGAAGGAAAGACTCCGCAAAGGAGCAAATAACGAACTGATTGGGAACAAAACATCAGATACAGTGGAGGTGACACGATATGCATCTACGGAAAACTGGTTCACTGCTGACGGCAATGCTGCTTGCGAGCGCGCCGCACTATGCTTTCGCTCAGTCGGCAGCGCAGACAAGCGAAGCCGCCGCAGCGGCTTCCAGCGAAGACGATGGAGGTCTTTCGGAAATCACGGTTACGGCGCGGCGTGTATCCGAAAATCAGCAAAATACGCCAATCGCAATCACAGCGCTTAGCGGCGCGATGCTTCAGCAGTTGGGAACGCTGGACACCATCGACCTGTCCGGCCGGGCGCCAAACGTGCAGATCATCCAGACTGGCGCCGGCGCTGGCGCGGCGTCGGTGTTCATCCGCGGCATCGGCAACAATGCGCTGGGATTCAACCTTGCCAACCCAGTCGGCGTATATGTCGACGACGTATATATGCCGCGCCTTCAGGGATCGCTCGTCGATCTGCTCGACCTGGAGCGCGTCGAAATTCTGCGTGGTCCGCAAGGCACACTCTACGGCCGCGATTCAACCGTCGGCGCGATCAAATATGTCAGCAAAAGCCCTGACTTGAACAACGCGCATTTCACCGGCCGCGCTGCTCTGGGTGATTATGACCGCCGCGATGTCCTCCTTGGCGCATCGATCCCTTTGATTCCGGGCGAGCTGGCGATGAAGGTTGACCTCTCGTCCCGCAGTCAGACCGGCTACATGATCGGCGTCGACGCGAACGGCGTGGATGATGGCCAGCGTGGCAACGGCATAGACCGTCAGAGCGGCCGCTTCTCGCTACTTTGGACGCCAGGTGATGCATGGCGCATCAATTTCGTAGCCGATATCACCAACGATGACTCCGGTTCGACGATCCCGACACGCATTTCATCACCCACCGGCGGCACCTGCGCCCCGGCAGTGGCGGCGTGCGTCCCTCGTTTCGGCTCGCCGTACAAAACCGGCATCAACATCGTGCCGCTGGGCTATGCGCATTCATGGGGCAACAGCTTGCGCGTGGAATATGACGCCGGTCCGGCGGTCATCAAATCGATCACAGCCTATCGTGAGCTGGACTCGCTGGACGTGATCGATCAGACCCGCCTTCCCGGCCAAGGTGTATTGCTGCGCGATCTGAAGAAGCAGAACCAGTTCTCGCAGGAACTGCAGATCACTTCGAACACGGAAAGCCGCTTCAGTTGGGTCGCGGGCCTCGTCTATTTCCGCGAGAAGATCGACCATGACGCCAATCTCTACACAACCCATAATGTCGACGATACGCAGAAGGCCGACAGCTACGCCGCCTTCGCCAACCTGAACTATGAGTTGATCGACGGCCTTCACCTGGAAGTCGGCGGCCGCATCAGCAAGGAGAAGCGCTGGATCGACCGCGTCGTGTTCCCCATAGGCGGGGGAACGCCTTTCCTCACCGGAACAGCGTCATTCTCTGAAACGAAAGGCACATACAAGTTTGGCGTCGACTATGCGTTGACGCCCGATGTCATGGTCTACGCCTCGCACTCGACAGGCTACCGGCCGGGCAGCTTCTCCAGCACCTATGCCTCACCCCGCGTGGCGCAGGTGGTGTTCGGCAACACCGGAGCGGAAACGGCCAAGAACAACGAAATCGGTCTCAAGTCCGAATGGTTCGCGCGGCGGCTTCGTCTGAACGTCGCGGCGTTCGACACCAAATATAACAATATGCAGACGCAATCGACCGCCGTGCCTTACAATGTGACAGCCACCGACTTCTCGTTCAAGGGCGTGGAGGTCGAAATGGAAGCACGGCTCACCCGTGGCCTGTCGCTGTTCGCCAGCGGCGGTTATCTGGACGCGGAAACCCTGTCAGGTTCTGCGGCTGGCCGGCGCCCGCGGCTGACGCCGGAGTTCCAGTTCTCGGTTGGCGGCGAATATCGCTATACGCTCGCCAGCGGCACGGAGTTGTTTGCGAATATCAACAATGTCCACACCAGCGCATATACGACCGATCCATCGAACGTGTCATCGGCCTCGCAGGGCGCTTATTCGTTGTTGGGCGCGAATGTCGGCGCGGAATTTGATGAAGGAAAATATCGTGTAGCTGTCGGAGGCCGGAACCTTACCGACTCCACCTACTTTAACGGCACGTCCCTCAATGTTTCGCAATATTACGGCGCGCCGCGCACCGTATTTGTCGAATTCCAGGTGAAGCTATGACCTCTGACTACGTCCTCATCGATACCGACACGATGCCGGTGGAGGATGATCCTCGCAATCCGGGAAAGAAGACGCAGCTTCTTCTTTCCCGCGAGGACACTGGCGGCGGCGTTGTGCGGATCAGCTACTGGCCCGCAGGCTTTACGGAGAAGATCCGCGCCATGGCGACCGATGGGCATCGCCACTATCACCGCAGCGTGAACGAACGCCACTATGTGCTCGGTGGAGACTGGACGGCGCTCTATTGGCCGGACCCCGAAGGGGGTCCGGTGCCCACTCGCCTGACGCGGCACCACTATCTCGAAAATCCGCCGATGGCGCTGCACGGCATCAACCGGGACATGGGCCCTGAGACCGGCACCAAATTTCTGGTGTGGACCAGCGGTCCGGGCACGGATGTCCATGAGCCGGAGGCGGCAACAGAGTCCTTCGATGTAGAATTTGAAGGCGAAGTGCCGCCGGAAGTGAATAGCACGCCGATCCTGTTCAATGCACAGGACCGGTCTTGGCTGCCACATCCGCAACAGCCGGGCTGGCTGGTCAAGGAATTGTCACCAGCGCAGGACGCGCTTCCCGCTGTGACGCTGGTCAACATTCCCGCAGGATCGAGCGCACCGGTACATGTGCCGTCTCCGGACGGTGACGTGAAGCGCTGGCTGTTCCTGATATCGGGCGACCTCAAGCTCGACATCCGCGGGAAGGGCGGGACCGTTCCCGTCGGCCTGCATGAGAACGCATTTCTGGCTTGGCGTAACCAGGCGGAAATCGTCAGCGAGAACCGGGCGATCAGCGATGGCGGATGCGTCGCAATCTGCATCGGGCATGTGCTGGGCGATGCCCGCACGGCATGAAGGATTGAAAGAATATGGAATTCCGCAACCTGAAGGTTGAGCCTGCAACGCGCGAGGCATTCGCGCCCTATGGCGTGCTGGTGGGGGTCGATGAGACTGTCGGCTCCCGCACCGGCCAATTCTATGGCGACAAGGTGGAACTTTGGGCACCGGGCGGTTTCGTCAGTGACGAGCAGACCCGCCTGAGCGTTGCGCGCATTCATGCCCGCGCCCCGGAAGTCGTCTGGATGGAGCGGCACTTCAAACATACCCAGACGTTCCTCCCTCTCGGCAGCAGCGCGTTCATCGCTGTTCTCGGCGCGCCAACAGCGACTAATCAGCCAGACCCTGACACGGTGCGCGCCTTCTATTTTGACGGAAGCTGCGGCGCGCAGCTCCATCTTGGCACCTGGCATGAATTTCCATTCCCGGCCGGCGAGGCAGCCGACGTAGTCATCATCATCCGCGCCGAGACCCAGGAAAATCTGGAAGTGAAGGAGAATGACGAGGCGATCGGCGCCGATCTGGAGAAGCGCAATCTCAAGGCTCGTCTGGGCTTTGGCTTCGCCTATGAGCGCTGACGGACAAATGATCACGTCGAGAAGCGGCGCGGCATACCGCTGGTATGTCGTTTACCTTCTGCTGTTGATCTTCATCCTTTCCTATCTCGATCGCTACATTCTGACCCTGTTGATCGAACCCATCAAGAAATCGATGGACCTCAGCGATTTTCAGGTTGGGCTTTTGCTTGGCCCGGCATTTTCCCTGTTCCATGTGCTCGTCGGCATACCGCTGGGTTGGTATGCCGACCGCGCCAATCGCAAGTTCCTGCTGATCGCCGGTATCGTCATATGGTGCGCGATGACCGTGGGCAGCGGTCTGGTGAACACCTTCATCCTGCTGCTCATCTTCCGTCTGGGGCTTGGCATAGGCGAGGCTGTGGTCAGTCCCGGCGCAGTATCCATCATCAGCGACTATTTCGACAGGAAAGAGCGCGCGCGGGCGATCAGCCTGTTCATGGCCGGACCTTATCTGGGGGCTGGGCTGGCCTTTCTGGGCGGAGGCATGGTGGTGCGCTGGCTGGAAACGCTGGGACCTTTGCACTTTCCTTTCGTGGGCGAAATGGAACCTTGGCACATGGCCTTCCTGCTCGTCGGAGCGCCCGGCTTCCTCTTTGCCGCGCTAATGCTTACGGTGCGGGAGCCGGAACGGCGCGAGAAGATTGCGCCAACACAGGGGTTCGGCGGCGCATTCAGCTATATTCTGAAAAGATGGCGCGGGTTCGGCGCGCTGTTCATCGGCTCGTCCTGCAACTTTGCGATCAGCACGCTCGCTTTCTGGAATATCCCGCTGTTCCAAAGGATTTGGGGTTGGAATGTCGCGGAGATCGGCGCGGTCACCGGCATCTTCTATTTCACTGCGGGGCCAATTGGCACGGCATTGGCTGTCTGGGCGCAGCGCAAATTCGCGCAGCATCATGTCGACGGGTCGATGCGGGTGCTTATCCTGGGCCTGTTGATCGGCGTCCCCGCCAGCGCGCTTTATCCGGTCATGCCGTCCGCTGAACTCGCAGTCATATTGATGTTCATCGCATTCATCGGAAAATCCGTTGCTACCGCCGGAGGCCCGTCCTCCATGGCGCTGATCACGCCGGGCGAAATCCGGGGCCAATCGCTTGCGATCTACAATACGGTCATTGCTCTGATCGGCCCGCTTTTCGGTCCGCCCCTGGTCGGCTGGGCGATCGACATGAGCGGCGATCCGAAATCGATCGGGATCATGCTGTTCGGCTATGTGTCGTTGATCGGCATTCCCTCGATCCTGTTGGTCTGGCTTGGCCTGAAACATTACCGCACCGAAGTGCAGGCGCTGGAGCGTACGCTTGATCGAACCTGATCCGTCTGGTGGCGGACTCCTGTGCAGCCCCCTGGAGAGCATTGCATGAACTTGGCATTGGATGAGCGCAGCCGGCTCGATTTCGTTCTTACCCTGCGGCGGCGCTGGGCAGATACTTTGTTTCCCGCGTTGCGCGAGCAGGTGGAGGCCGATGACGACAAGAGCGACATGCGCGCCGCGACCCGTCGCCAGCCTGCTTATCCCTGGTTTGCCTTCGTTGAGAGGGCATCGCAGAAAATGCTGTGGAGGGACGTGGCGGACGCGATTGGCGCACGCCCTCCGGCGCGCCATGGGCACAGCATGGGTCCCGCGGAATTGACCCTCGATCCCGCCATGCATCTGCCGAATTGGTATACGGACTGGGATATTCACCTGCAGCCGGGCGGCGTATGGCGCGCTGACTCCTCCGCCGACATTTACGAGCTTGGCGCAAAGCTCGTCATGCTTGGCGACAATGACGACTACACATTCCACCGCTCTTTCATCGAAACGGCGATACCGGACCGTCATTACGGCCGGATAGCGGATCTGGGCTGCGGCTTCGGCAAATCCACTTGGCCGCTAAAGAGGCGGTTCCCGGATGCGGAGGTGATCGGCATCGATCTGGCGGCGCCCTGCCTGCGCCTTGCCTATGATCGCGCAAATGCGGCGGGGCTGGCGATAGAATTTCGTCAGGCGGACTGTCAGGCCACTGGATTGGCGGACAGCTCCGTCAATCTTGTAACATCGACCATGTTGATCCACGAAATTCCCCGCCCCGCGCTGATCGCGACGCTGGCCGAATGCGCGCGCATTCTTGCGCCCGGTGGCCTGCTCCGCTTTCTCGATTTTACCCGCACGGGGGATGCGTTCCGCGACTTCGCAATGATGGAGCATGGGGAGCGCAACAATGAACCGTTCATGCCGGGCCTGCTGAGGGCCGATGTGCCCGCGCTTTGCGCCGAGGCAGGATTGATCAATGCGCGCTGGACCGCGTTCGACGAACGTGGCGCGGGCCGTCTGCCGGAAAGCGCATGGCCAGATCGTTCGGAGTGGCATTTCCCCTGGGCAGTGTTGGAAGCGGAGAAAAGCGCATGACCCTCCCCTCAAACGACCACGCCTATCTCAGAAACGTCGCCCCCGACCAACTTGCTGCGCTGATTTTCGAACTCGCGTCGCAGCTTCACGTCGAGCGCCAGCGCCGTATCGCACTGGAGACGGCTCTTCAGCGCGCCGGTCTGTTACAGACCGATACGCTCGATGCGCTTGCCGCTGATACGGAAATCCAGAATATGGGCCGTGAAGCGCTTGATCTGGCCTTGCGCCGCCTGCTGCGGGTTGTGACGGAGACGGGCGATCCGCGGGGCCCGCTGCGGGCGGAACATTGTTAGAGACTTTGGATGCCGCCAGACACCAGCCCAGCGCAGCTATAACGACCGCAGGCATTCTGCTACCAATCATCCTCTGACCTTTGCCCGTGGCGAATTGACCGGGGGGTTTTGGATGACGATAGGTTCCACCGCGCAATCCATCGCGTTCGTCAATGTAACTGATCGCAGCCGCGGCGTTGCCTTCTACCGCGACGTGATCGGACTTGATCTGCTCAGCTCGGATGGCTTTGGAGATCTGTTCGCGATTGGCGGCGCGAAACTCCGTCTTACGGCCATGCCGGACTACAAGCCATCGGGGCATCCCGCGCTTGGATGGGAGGTTGCCGACCTCACCGCTGCGATGGCCGCGCTCACCGGGCGCGGAATCGAATTCATCATCTATCCCGGCTTTGGGCAGGACAGTCAGGGCATTTGGACATCACCCGACAACAGCGTCAAACTCGCCTGGTTCGCTGATCCGGACGGAAATGTCCTTATGCTATCATCGGCGTAACAGCGAAAATGCAGCAAATGGGGCCGGCCAGCATTGATTGGCGCCCAGTTGACGCCACTTTCTCCCCGCGAAATTCGTCACAAGTTCCTTGTTTGTGACCGGGTGCCATGCATGTGCCTTCTTGCGGTCCGCCCCAGCGATACCCCATTTGCGCTCACATATCTGGAACGGGAGACATGAGTGACCGGCGCGATTTTGCGGAGCGAGCCATTGGGCTATCCTTGGGCGGGGACAGACCCGTTCCTGATCTGCACACATCATCTTGACCGGTATCCAGAAGCCAGTGACGGGCAAGGTATTGCGCAAGACAAGCTGCGCGGCCGCTCTCTTGGCAGCGACTTTACCGGCAAGGACGGGTACAACATGTACCATGGTACTTCCGTGCCTGGTTTCCCCGCGCATCCGCATCGCGGCTTTGAAACCGTGACGATCGCTCTGACGGGCCTGATCGACCATACGGACTCTATGGGTTCGATGGCGCGCTATGGCGATGGCGACGTGCAATGGCTCACCACCGGCCAGGGTGTCCTTCATTGTGAGATGTTTCCCTTGCGCAACGCACACGAGGGCAATCCTCTCGATTTCTATCAAATCTGGCTCAATCTGCCTGCCGACCGGAAGATGACTGAGCCGGCGTTCAAGATGCTGTGGGCCAGCGATATTCCCCTATATCGCGTCCAGAATGCAGAGGGCGCAATCGCGCAGGTCAAGGTCATCTCCGGGGCCTACGATCCTCAGGAAGAATCGCAGCCTGCCCTGACGCCGCCGGCGCCGGCGCCGGATTCCTGGGCCAGCGATCCGGAAAAGGATGTTGCGATCTGGGAAATCACACTCGAATCGGGAGCGAGTTTGACGCTGCCTCCGGCAACGGGGAAAGGCACACGGCGCACGCTGTATTTTCACACCGGCGACCGGCTGGCTGTTGCCGGACAGCATCAACCGACCAGAAGGCTGATCGAGGTGATAGCCCAGATGCCCGTTACATTGTCCAATGGTGGCGTTGAAACGGCCCGGATAATGCTGCTTCAGGGCGTACCGATTAACGAACCCATCGTTGCGCATGGCCCCTTTGTCATGAACACCCATGAACAAATACATCAGGCCATGCGAGATTTCAGGGATACCCGCTTCGGCGGATGGCCATGGTCGTCAAATGGGCCGGTACATCAACCGGGTCAGGGGCGTTTTGCCAGATATCCCGGCCGGACCGAAATTGACCTGCCGCCATCCTGATCGGAAAATACCCGTCAATTCATATATTTTCAGATGGCATTGCACCCTTCGAACCATGTCATAAAAACGCGAGGAAGCGCATCAGCAGGATATTGATCGCCAGCAAGGCGAAAGCCGTTGGCAACTGCGTCTTTATGACCTGGTTCCGGTCCGGCAGTTCCAGCACCGCCGCCGGTACGATGTTATAGTTCGCAGCCATCGGCGTTGTTAGCGTGCCGCAAAATCCGCTCAACATCCCTATGGCGCATACCGCCGCCGGGTCGCCGCCGAAGCGTTGGATAACCAGCGGCAGTCCGATTGCAGCCGTCATGATCGGGAATGCAGCGAAAGCGTTGCCCATGATTGCCGTGAACACCGCCATCCCGACGCAATAAATTATGACAGCGCTCCATGCCCCGTTGATCGGTATGAACCCGGTGATCAGCGGCGCAACCGCCTCTCCCACGCCTGCGAACGCGAACAGGCCGCCCAGCGCAGCCAGCATTTGCGGTAACAGCATCGCCCAGCCGACGGAATCGGCGAGCCGTCGTCCCTCGCCAATCATTGCGCGACCCGGTGGACGGCTCATCAACAGCGCAGCCCCAAAGCCAAGCACCGCAGCGATCCCCAGCGCGATCAGCGTGACCTGGCCCGGCTGGATAATTTGCCATCCTCCCAACTTGCCCTCACGCAGCGACAGCGTAGCGGCGATGGTCAGCATAGGGACCAGCAGCGCTGGCGCGAACAGCCAGGGTCCAAGCCGCCCTGCCGATTCCTCCCTTTCCTGCTTGCTGGTCGTGTGCGCAACCGACGGCCGCAACCCGCTGACCGCCAGCCCGACAAGAGCAAGGACGATCAACCCGTTTGCCAGGTCCGGCAGCACCGATCCCGCCATCAGGATCACCGCATAAAGCCCCCAGAATGATGCGCTTCGCCAACGCGCCGGATTATCCGCTTCGCGAAGATGGGAAATGGCGAAGGCGGCGAACATCGCACCAGTGAGCAGATAGAGATGCTCCAGCCGGATCATGCCCCTATCCTCGCCAGTCGCGATAGACGGCGATCAAGCATCTGCAACCGCATCCCATGCACCAGCAACGCGGCGATCGCGGTCGGGATAGCATGCAGCCCCAGGCTAACTGGGGTCAGGACGATGCCATAATTCGACAGGAAACTCAGCATCAGCAGGATTGACCCGATGGCGATGAAAATATCCTCGCCAAAAAACAGCGCCACATTGTCGACCGCGGCGGCATGCGCGCGCAATTTGTAACGAAGCGCAGGATCGAGCGGCAACTGCCGTTCGGCGGCGGCCTCCGTCATAGGAGCCACAAGCGGCCGCACCATCTGCACATGTCCGCCCAGGGAAGTCAGCCCCAATGCAGCCGTCCCCTGCCGAAGCAGAAAATAAGCGAACAGCACACGGCCTGCGGTCACACGCTTCAGCCCCGTGATCAGCCGCGCCGCCTGTTCCTGCAAGCCCGCGCGTTCAAGCAGGCCGATCATCGGCAGGATCAGCCATACGACGGCTATGAAGCGGCTGTCCCGCACCGCCGCGCCCAGCCGCTCGATTGTGGCGATGATGTCGAGGCCCGCGGCCAGGCCCGTCACAAGCGCGGCGCAAGCAACCACCAGCATCGCGTTCAGCCGCAGAATGAAACCCAGGATGATGACCGCGATGCCAGAAAGGACCAGCATGCCGCCCCTACCCCGCCTAGAGCGTCGCGGCCGCGCGGGCGGCCTGATTGTAGCTTCCCGATAGCAGGCGCATCTGCTGGGCGAGTTGGGAAAGCATTTCTTCGCTCGGCCCCTGGCTTCTGGCCGGACCGACGAGCAATTGCTCCCGAATTTGGCGATAATTCTCGCAGAAGGCGATGCCGGCCGCCGTCGGCCCGATCAGCTTTTCCTTACCCGCCCTGGTCGCCTCGACCAGACCCGCCGCCTCCAGCTTGCGCAGCGCGTAAGTCGCCAGATGCGTATCTTCTATGTCCAGAACCAGGGTGATGTCCGTCAGCCGCTTGGGCCGGTCGCGGTGCCGCACCGTGTGCATGATCAACACTTCAAGCGGCGTCAGTTGCGCGCCCGCCGCCGCTGCGCACCGGACCATCCAGCGGTGATAGGCGGTCGCCGCCAGATTGATGCTGAACTCCAGCTCCGACAGCGCGGGCGAAGCGCCGTCCGCCAGATGGGCCGAAGAAACGACCGGACGTCCTTTGGATGCAGACTTCGACTGAGTGGACTTGGCCATGAAAACCCCCGCTGAATGGCCGTATTCTGCCATTTGTAATCATTTTGTCAAGCCGATGTAGACAAAACGTCGATAAATTGTCATCTTGAGTCGCAGATTTTCAGGGGGTCCCGTTTCGAGTCATGGGTGGCTGGCAATTCTGGGTGGATCGTGGCGGTACTTTTACCGATATTGTGGCGCGCGCGCCCAGCGGTGACCTGCGCACAATCAAGCTTCTGAGCGAGAATCCTGCGCATTATCGTGACGCCGCCGTCGCCGGCATCCGGCAATTGCTCGACCTTGCGCCGGATGCGCCCCTGCCATCCCATCTGATCGACCGGGTGAAGATGGGCTCGACAGTCGCCACCAACTCCTTGCTGGAACGCAAGGGCGCCAAGACCCTGTTGCTGATCGACCGGGGCTTTGCCGACGTACTGCGCATAGGCAATCAGGCGCGGCCGGATCTCTTTGCGCTCGATATCCACCGGCCGGAGCCTCTATATGCCGCCGTCGAGGAAATTGGCGGGCGCGTCAGCGTGGATGGCGAGACACGCACGCCGCTCGATGAGAATGATCTGCTCGCCCGTCTGCATGAGTATCGCACACAGGGTTTCGAGGCATGCGCCATCGCCTTGATGCATGCGTGGAAACATCCGCATGCCGAACGGCGAGTGGCCGAACTGGTGCATCAGGCCGGCTTCCCTTGGGTTTCGACCAGTCATGAAGCAAGCCCATCAATCGGCCTGGTCGCGCGCGCCCATACGGCGGTGGTCGACGCCTATCTTTCGCCCATTCTGCGCCGTTATGTCGATCAGGTCGTTTCTGAGTTGGGCGACACACGGCTCTATTTCATGCAGTCAAGCGGCGGACTGACCGATGCGGCGCTGTTTCGCGGCAAGGATGCGATCCTGTCAGGTCCGGCGGGCGGCGTCGTCGGCGCAGCCCGCACGGCCGAGGCCATCGGCATCGACCGCATCATCGGCTTCGACATGGGCGGCACTTCAACGGACGTCGCCCTCTATGCGGGGCGCTTCGAGCGCGAGTTCGACACGGAGATTGCCGGTGCGCCAGTGCGCGTGCCGACGATGGCAATCCACACCGTCGCGGCTGGCGGCGGGTCGATCCTGCATTTCGATGGCGTCCGTTTCCGCGTTGGCCCGGACAGCGCGGGCGCGCAGCCAGGACCGGCCGCCTATCGCAATGGCGGCCCACTGACCGTTACTGACGCCAACATCATGCTTGGCAAAGTTCAGCCCGCGCGTTTCCCCCATATATTCGGACCGAACGCCAATCAGCCGCTCGATGCCGAAGTCGTGCAAACGAAGTTTGAGGAATTCGCGCAGGAGGTTTCCCGCACGAGCGGAGACAACTGGACTGCAACGCGGGTCGCTGAAGGTTTCGTACGGGTCGCCGTCGAGAGCATGGCGCAGGCGATCAAGCGGATTTCGCTGGAAAAGGGGCATGACGTCCGCCAGTTCGCGCTGCAATGCTTTGGCGGCGCGGGTGGCCAGCATGCCTGTCTGATCGCCGAGACGCTGGGCATGGAGCGCATACTCATCCATCCCTTTGCCGGCGTCCTCTCCGCCTATGGCATGGGCCTCGCTGATCAGAGCCTGATCACGCAACAGGCCATAGAACGGAATCTGGACGACGCCACGGTCAGGGATGTCGAGCAGCTTCTGACGAGCGCGGAACGGCAGAGCGCCGCCGAACTTCTCGCGCGCGAACCGGAGCCAGTGGACATCCTTTTCCACCGTCAGGCGGAACTTCGCTATGCCGGAACCGACACGGCGCTCAGCGTAGCGTTCGGCAATGCCGGAGCCATGCGCGCCGCCTTTGAGCAAGCGCATGCTCAACGCTTTGGTTTCCATACGCCGGACCGCGCCCTCATTCTGGAAAGCGTTACGCTGGAGGCGATCGTGCCCGGCGAGCCGGCCAAGCCGCTGACCGAAGCGCCAGCCGCTGCGCCATTTGAAGGCGAAGATGCCCAAATCACCCTGTGGAGCGGAGAGGAAGCGCATGCGGCGACTGTCCACCGGCGGGAAAGTCTGGCGCGCGGGACCCGCATCATTGGCCCTGCCCTCATCTGCGACGCGCTATCGACAACGGTAATTGAACCGGGCTGGCAGGCGGAGGTCTCGACCGGCGGCGTATTATTGCTGGAGCGGCAAGCACAGGCGGAAACGGCAGACGCGGCGAATGGCGCGACCTTCAAAAAGGCCGATCCCGTCCTGCTCGAACTGTTCAACAACCGCTATATGGCTGTTGCCGAACAAATGGGCGTGGTGCTGCAGCACACCTCGACCAGCGTGAATATCAAGGAACGGCTGGACTATTCCTGCGCCGTATTTGACGCCCAGGGCAATCTTATCGCCAATGCTCCGCATGTGCCGGTGCATCTGGGCGCGATGGGCGACAGCGTGCGCACCGTCCTGCGCCTGCGCGGAGATACGCTCAAGCCCGGCGATATGATCGTCCTCAACAATCCCTTTTCCGGCGGCACGCACCTGCCCGACGTGACCGTCGTGGCGCCTGTGTTCGATGACAGCGGACGCGAATTGCGCTTCTTTGTCGGCAACAGGGCGCATCATACCGACATTGGCGGCACAACGCCGGGATCGACCCCGCCCGACTCCGCCAGTCTGGAGGAGGAAGGCGTCGTCATCGACAATTTCCTGATTCTGGATGGCGGCCAGTTCCAGGAGCACGCGTTTCGCGACCTGCTTGCCGATGCGCCATGGCCTGCGCGCAATCCGGACATCAACGTCGCGGACATCCGTGCGCAGATCGCCGCTAACGAGACCGGCGTGCGCGAACTGCAGGCGATGGTCCGGGAACAGGGCTGGCCGCTGGTCCTTGCCTATATGGGCCATGTCATGATCCACGCGGAAGAGAGCATCCGCCGCGTTTTCGCCAAGTTGAAGGATGGTGAATTCGCCTATCCCATGGATGACGGCGGAATGTTGCGCGTGGCCGTGCGCATCGATCATGGCGCGCGCGAGGCGACGATCGATTTCAGCGGCACGACCGCGCAGCATGGCGGCAATTTCAATGCTCCGCCCGCCATTGTGCACGCAGTAGTGCTCTATGTTTTCCGTTGCTTCGTTGATGACGCCATCCCGCTCAACGAAGGCTGCTTCACGCCGCTGCGGATCATCTTGCCAGAGGGCAGTTTCCTCTCGCCCCGGCCCGGCAGCGCCGTGGTCGCCGGCAATACGGAGGTAAGCCAGGCCATCTGCAACGCTCTGCTCGGCGCGCTCGGCACCGTGGCGTCCAGCCAGGGGACGATGAACAACTTCCTGTTCGGCAACGACCAGTATCAATATTATGAAACGATTGGCGGCGGGTCCGGCGCTGGCGACGCGTTCGACGGCGCGTCCGCTGTCCATACCCATATGACCAATACCCGCCTTACCGACCCGGAAGTGCTGGAACTGCGATATCCGGTATGGGTCGAGCAGACCGCGATCCGCCGCCATTCCGGCGGGGATGGCCGCCATCGCGGCGGCGATGGCATGATCCGGGCGCTTCGTTTCCTCGAGCCGATGACGGCCACCCTCGTCTCATCCCGGCGTCAGGTCGCGCCCTTTGGCATGGCCGGCGGCACGGATGGCATGCCCGGCCGGCAATGGGTCATGCGGGCCGGCGGCCAGCAGGAAGATGTTGCCGGCTGCGGATCGATCGACATTGGCGCAGGCGACCTGGTCGTCATTGAAACCCCCGGCGGTGGGGGTTTCGGCGCTAATTAATTAAAACACAAAATAATATATGCAGGAAATACAATAATATAACAGATAAAATCAGTATAATACAAACATACCATAAGATCTTTATTTGAAAACTTCCAAGGAGAGGAGGGTCACATAAAATCAAGGGGAATGGTAATGACGTATTATAGCAAGAATTTCTTATCCCTCGCGACTTCATTAGCGGCAATCGGAATAGCTCTGACGGCACAGTCGGCCCTCGCAGCAGACGCAGGCGAAACCTCCGCCCAGACGGAAAGCTCAACGGATCAATCATCTGCTCCAGCGGCCAGCACCAGCGCCGAGGAATATGGCGATATGGTCATCGTCACCGGTTCGCGCACCGCTGGCCGGACCGTCTATACCAGTGAATCGCCGATCGACTCCTTCTCCGCTGAAGACATTACGCGCACGACCAAGACCGACCTTCTGGAAAGCCTGGCCGTGCTGGTGCCTTCCCTCGATCTGCCCCGTACCCCCGGTTCATCGGCGCGCATCGTTCGCGGCCCCTATCTGCGCGGCCTCAGCCCGGGCCACACGCTGGTCCTTGTAAACGGCAAACGCCGCCACGCGACATCGACCCTTGGCGTTGGCGGCACCAGTGCGGCGCAGTCGGTCGATATCGCGATGATCCCGTCGGCGGCGATCGAGCGGATGGAAGTGCTGCGCGACGGCGCTTCGGCGATCTATGGTTCGGACGCGATTGCCGGCGTCATCAACTTCATCACGAAAAAGGATGATACCGGGCTTACCGCCTTCGGACGCTTCGGCACCTTTGGCGATGGCGAGGGCAAGACCTATTCGGCCTATATCGGCAAGGGCTTTCAGCTTGGCGAACAAGGTCACCTCTATGTGACGGCGCAATATGAAAAGCGCGACCGCACATTCCGCGGCTCGCCAGTCCCCGCCGATATCCTCTATTATTTCCCCCTGAACGCCAGCGGCAACCCCATCCTGCCGCGGGGTAGCCTGACTCAGCCAACCCTCCCGGCTGGCGCCACGCCAGACCCTCGCGAGGCGACGCGCGACAGCAATGCCTCCCAGATTCAGGGCGAGTCCCCCTACACCACCAAATCCTTGTCTGCGGATCTCGGCTTCGAACTCAGCGACAGCGTTCGCCTCTATTCGTTCGGCACCTATGCGGAACGCGACGCGGACTTGTTCAATTCCTTCCGCCTGCCGCTGCGCAATGAAAATGTCCGTGCCATCTTCCCTGACGGCTTTTCACCGATCCGCGACCAGAAAGAGAAAGACTTCGAGGTCATGGTCGGCCTGGAAGGCGACATCGGCTCCTGGAACTGGGACATCAGCACGACATATGGCGGCAACAAGGCGCGCATCGGCGCGCATGACACGGTGAACCCTTCCTACGGCCTCGATAGCAAGACCAAATTCTATATCGGCACTACCGACTATACCGCGTGGACGACCAATATCGGCGTGAAGCGCGCATTTGATCTGCCGATCAGCGCGAAGCCGGTCGAGTTCGCCGCAGGCGCGGAATATCGTAAGGAAAAGTTCCTCGTTCATGCCGGCGAACCGCAATCCTATTCCTGCGGCGGCGCGTCCGTACTTGATGGCCCCAACGCTGGCATGCCGCTTACAAGTTACAGCTATTGCGGGTCGCAGGCGGTATTCGGCTACACGCCTGACAATGAAGTGAACGCGATGCGCAACAATAAATCGGCCTATGCGGAACTGTCCTTCTATCCGCTGGAAAACTGGTCGATCAGCGCAGCGGGCCGTATTGAGGATTATTCGGACTTTGGCACGGCCAAGATCGGCCGGCTGTCGACACGCTTCGAAATCATCCCAGCCCTGGCGTTGCGCGCAACGATCGGCAACGCATTCCAGGCGCCGACCTTGGCCACCATCTCCTACCGGGCGCAGGTGAACTGGGGCACCTACATCGCCTTCTCCTTCCCGGTGACTTCACCGGAGGCGCTTGCCCTAGGTTCCCGGCCGCTGGAGCCGGAACGGTCAAACAATCTGAGCGCAGGCTTCGTCGCCACATTGTCTGACCGGATCCACCTGTCGGTCGATGCCTATCAGATCAAGGTGAAGGATCGGGTCTCGCTATCCACGACGATCCGCGACGCCATCTATCCCGGTTCCGGGGCGCTGCTGGTGTCGGTCGGCCTCGAACCGGATGCCGCCATCAACTATTTCATCAACGCCGCGAACACCCGCACCCGCGGCGTGGAGGCAGTGCTCGACGGCCTTGTCGATATGAACGATCTGGGCCGCCTGAGATGGTCGCTCTCGGCAAATTACAACCGGACGAAGGTCACCGGCCTTGCCGAGACCTCGCCGGTTCTGGCGGCCTTCAATGTGCCGGTGTTCAGCCTGGCGGACACCCGCAATCTTGAAAACCGCTCACCGCGCAGCAAGGTGGTGGCGGATTTCGTCTGGTCGATCGGCAAGTTCGACCTGAACCTGCGTGAAACCTATTTTGGCAAGACGATCCGCTACGGTACGCCTACGACCATCCCGACCTCTGGGCCTTATGCCGGAATGAGGGAGATCGGCTATAATATCGGCAACCTTTTCACCACCGACGCCAACATCAACTATAACATCAACGATCAGTTCACGCTGAGCCTGTCGGCCAACAATCTGTTCGCCAAAAAACCGGCGTTGATGCCCGTCCCGCTTCTTCAGCCCATTCAGTCCTACGCCTATGACGAAAGCGGCCCGGTCAGTTCCGACGGCGCCTTCTTCGCCGTTGGCCTGAGAGCGAAATGGTGAGTCTTTCCACGTCAGTCTGAAACATCTCCAGCCGGACCGGATGCCGGTCCGGCGGAACAGGATCATGAGGTCGAAATGAGCAACGATATTACCCGCAGAAGCATGATGGGCACCATCGCCGGCGGCGCGATGCTGCCCTACGCCACCGCGATCGCGGCGCAGGTGGACGGAACACCGCCGGTCACCTTCAACAGCGCGAAACACAAGCGCCTGGTTGACAAGATCGATCAGAAAGGCGCGCTGGCTTTCCTTTCCAAGACTGTCCAGCATAAGAGCTTCACCGATACGGAAGGAGAGAATGATCTCGCCAAGTTCATCGCGGAGTCGATGAAGGCGGACATTCCCGGCATCGAGGCGATCGCACAGCCCTATGAGGGCCGTCCTAACGGCAAACTCAAGACCCGGTATAACGCCATCGGCGTGCTGAAGGGCACAGGCGGCGGCAAGAGCATCATGTTCAATGGCCATATCGACACCAATCCGGTGACGGAAGGCTGGACAGTCGATCCTTTCGCGGGCCTCGTCGACAAGGATTTCATCTACGGCATCGGCGTCTCCAACATGAAGGCCGGTTGCGCCGCTTATTACTGGGCGTTGAAAGAACTGGTGAAGGCGGGCGTAAAGCTGAAGGGCGACGTCACGCTCACCTTCGTCAGCGCAGAACTGGCGGGCGGCCTCGGCACCATGGCCGTGCTCGATGGCGGTTATCGCGCGGACTATTTCATCAACCCGGAACCGACCGATCTGATCGCCCTCACCATGCACGCGATCGGCAGCTCCCTGGATATCGAGTTGATCGGTTCGACCCGGCACATGTCGAAGCGGGAGGAAGCGGTCGATACGATCATGGCGGCCTGCGACCTCATTCCCAAGCTCAACGCCATGACTTTCCGCGGAGCGCTCAGCGCAGAACATGCCTCAATCAACCGCGTGCATGTCGGCGTGGTGCACGGCGCGCTGGGACGGCAGCTTGACGAGTGGCGCCCGCCGCAGGTGGCCGACTATGTGAAGATCAAGGGGTCTGCTCGCTATGCGCCGGGCCAGACGCATGAAGGCGCAATGGCCGATATCCAGTTGCAGCTAGACGCTTTGGAAAAGCGCTTTCCAGGATTGAAGGCCAATAATCTGGCTGTGGACAGGAAGCCTGACCCGATCCGGCAGAAAGGCTATTTCGTCTCGCGCGATGCGCCAATCGTGAAGGCGGTCAACGACGCCTATATGACCGTCCGGCGGGCTCCGCAGCCGACAGGGCCGGAAACGACCAACGCCCGCTACTATGGAACCGACTCTCCGATGCTGCAGAATATTGGCGGCATGCAGGGCCTCGTCTGCGGACCGGGCGGCCGCTACAACACCATGCCGGACGAGCGGGTCGACATTGTCGACTATATCGACATGATCAAGGTATTCATGCTGACGATCGTCAATATTTGCGGGGTCGAAAGCTGATCTTCAGGATGGTTCCCCGAACCGGATTGATGAGAAGCCGCTGATGATAAACCGGCGATGCAGGGCCCTCTGCATCGCCGGTCAATCGCCGGTCAATCGCCGAGTCAGCCGCCTGTTGGCGAAGGCTTGTCCTGACCTTCAGGCGGACTGCGATTTCCCGCGAAAACGGCTGATGGCGGTTAACATCGTCAGCCCCATCAGGAACGCCGCGACGATGCCGGGCGCCCGGCCCATTCCAAATCCCATGGCCAGCAGCGCCGCCCCCATGGTCGCACCCAAAGTCTGACCAAGCAGACGGTTGGTGGCGATCAGGCCGCCAGCCGCCGCCGTGCGGTTGACCGGTGTCGCCGCGATGATCGATCGCGCATTGGGGGCTGCGAACAGTCCAAAGCCGCCACCGCAAAGCGACAGCCGCCAGGCCATGTCGAGCCATGTCGCATCATGCGGCTGGAAGGCGAAAAGCAGCATGCCCACCGCCGCGATCAGACTGCCGGAACCGCATAGCAGCGCCACGGATACGCGGTCGGACAACGCCCCGCCCAGCGGCGCCAGGATCAAGGTCGTCAGTGGCCACACCGCGAAAATCGCGCCTACTTCCCCAGGCGACAGACCATATTCATTCTGAAGGCGGAAAGGGATCGTGACGATCAGCGTCATCGCTGAGACGAAACATAACATTCCGCCAAGTGCGGCGAGGCCAAGTGCAGGCACAGCCAGCAGGTCGATCGGCAGCATCGGCTCTGATGCCGACAACTCGCGCTTTACAAAGGCGCGCCCGATCAGAATGCCCGCCAGCACCATGGCGGCCGAAACGACAGGCGAATTGCCATGCACGCCGCTTTCAATGCCGCTGACGATCAGGCCGAAGGTGCTGGCGCACAGCATTGCGCCAAGAAAGTCATAAGGCCGCTCACGCGGTTCCGGGTCCGGCAGCGCACGCCCAAGCAGCATCGAGACGATGCCGAACGGAGCCGCCGCCGCGAATATCCACGGCCATGACGCCACGCCGAGGACAAGCCCGCCCAACGTGGGCGCAAATGCCGATGCGCTCGATGAGATCACTGCATGGATGCCCAGGCCCCGGCCAAGCTGTTTCGGCGGATAGATGGACCGCAACAGCACGGCTGTAATGCTGAGCACCGCCGCTGCCCCCAGGGCCTGCGCCGCGCGCACCACCAGCAGAAATGGCAAGCTGCGCGCGAAGAAGCAGAGGATGGTCGTCACGGTGAACAGGATCAGCCCATATTGATATAGGGTGCGATGCCCCAGCCGGTCCGCCAGCGCCGCAATGGGCAGCATCGTCATCACCAGCACGAGCTGATAGACCGTGACGACCAGCACCGCCGAGGACCCGGACACGCCTAGGTCGCGGGCGATTGTCGGCAAAGCGACATTAGCGATCGATCCGTCGATGACGACCAGCGCCGTCCCGAACGATGCGGCGATGATTGCCAGCAGGCGGCGGGGCATCGGCAGGCCGCCACTCTGTTCGGCAGGTTCGGGGGCGTCGGCGCTCACTCTATGCTTGGCCGATGATCTGCCGGATCGCCGCGTCTTCTTTGGATGCGCCGCATGACAATAATCGCATGGAGCAGGTCCCGGCATGCATAGGCGTCTTGATCATGGCCAAAGCCGCAGACCTCTCCGATCGACATTCCGCCTTTTGCGGAATGAATGATAGTTCCCCTGGCCATATCTTCGCGATACGCCAAGTGCACTTGCCCAAACATGCAGGCTGTGTTGACGGCGACCACAGGCGACCACAAATGCCGGCCTTCCGCTGGGCTGGTGACGGCCGGTATCAAGCTCTAAAAATCCATCCACAATCCCCATCATCGATGATCAAATATGGTTAAGATAAAATCCGAAAGAAAAAAGTAACCAAGAAAATCATTTCCTGACAAATCGCCACGGAATTGAATATCATTTCCAATCATTTCTGACATAATCAGGGCCATTGAATCTGTTGGATAATTAATTTCGTCCCTTGTCCCTTTCCGGCACTGTTCCCTCATCACTATCAACTGCGCATTGCATTCCCCCGGAATGCCAAACACCTTGTCTTTGGGGATATAGTGCGCACTTGCCTTATGGCGGCGCGCGGCAGGGGGTAGGCATGACCTACATATCGTCGTCGGATGAATTCCGTTCGCCATTGGGCGTTGCGTCAACCGCAGACGGCGTCCCCACGGAACGCGCCTTCAGGAAAGACATCAACGCCTTGCGGGCGATTGCCGCCAGCATTGTCGTTCTGTTCCATTTCCGCGTCGGCGGGTTTGCGGGCGGATTTGTCGGCGTCGATATATTCTTTGTGATCTCCGGCCTGCTGATGATGCAGATCATCGAGCGGAAGGTTGCCGCCGGGCGCTTCTCAGTCCTCGAATTCTACTTGGCCCGAACAAAGAGGATCGTACCCGCTCTCGCCTCGCTCTGCGTGGTCCTGCTTGTTTTCGGAACCCTGTTCCTCGATCCGATGACATTGAGCGAAGTGGCCCGAAACGCCCTGGCGTCCCTGCTATTTCTCTCCAATGTGCTTTATTCCTCGGTCAGCAGCTATTTCGCCGAGGCCGCGGAGACCAACTGGCTCCTCCATACCTGGACACTTTCGGTCGAATGGCAATTCTATCTCGCGCTTCCTGTGGTCATGGCGCTTGCCTCGCGCTCGCCCCTGCTCTGGCGGCATCGCAAGACATGGATCGCGTCCGCCTGCATCCTCTCCTTCCTTGCCGCGATCCTTATCGCCGGGCGTTCGGAGAGCTTTGAGAAATACGCCTTCTTCCTGTTGCCGACCAGGGCGTGGGAGATGCTGGCCGGCGCGTGGCTTGCCATAGCTGCGCCGCAGATAAAGAACCGCGCGCTCAACAGTATAATGCTTTCCGTTGGCCTTGCCGCGATCGTCTTTTCCACCATCTTCTTCGACGCCGCCACATCATGGCCATCGCTGTGGACGGCGATCCCCGTGCTTGGCACGCTGGCCGTCCTGGCCGCAGCCAGAGGGGACGCAGGCTGGACGCGGACTCCCGGCATTCAGGCGCTCGGCACCTGGTCCTATTCGCTCTATTTGTGGCATTGGCCGATATTCGTCGGCTTCACCTATTTCGGCGTGCTTATGGGTCCCGCGGCAATCGCATGCGGATTGGCGCTCAGCGTCCTCTGCGCCATGCTGTCCTACGAACTGTTCGAAACCAGACTACGCGACGCCATTTTTGGCCGGACGCCCCTGTCATGGCGGCGCGCCGGCGCACTGGCCGCAGCCGCGCTGATCCTTGTCGCCATTCCGGTGACCGCCTGGAAAATGCAGGGCTTTGAAGCCGTGCGCACAGCCGCATTCGATAGCGATACCAAGGCGCGCCTTATCGATTATCGCGGCGCTCCAGCGGACTGGAAAGGCATGTCGCCCTGCAAGGGGCAGCAATTCTATTCCGGGCATATTTGCGTGATGGGCGCAGGCAAGGCGAACCGCGTCGCCATCATCGGCGACTCCCATGCGGAACAGATGCTGCCGCGGCTGGCGCAATTATCGCAGCAGAACGCGGAAATCACTGTTATCCGTCAGCAGGGCTGCCCCCCGCTCCCCACGCTTTTCTGGTCACGGCGCGGCGATCATTGTCACCGGTTTACGGAGAAAGCATTCGAAAAGGTGCTCTCGGATCGCTTTGACAAGGTGATTATCATTTCCGCCTGGGTCCATTATTTCGACTATCCGGGCGGCGCAAAGCCGGGCGCGCTCTGCGCCATGTCCTGGCGCGGTTGCCGCCCGATCACCTCCACCGCAGCGGTTGAGGCAGCCAAGGATGAAGCTTTTGCGTCTTTCTCCGACCATATCGGACGCCTGACCGCGCGCGGCGTGAAGGTGGCCGTGGTGCAGCAGACGCCCGACCCCAATGGCGTAAAGCCGCATGACTATTATCAGGGGACATTTTTTGGCGGCGTCCCCCGCATTGCGCCGGAAATCGACAGAGCCGCCTATCTGGCGCGGGCTTCGAACATCCGCAACGTGGTGGCGGCTGCGGCCCGGCGCGGCGGCGCGACGATCATAGATCCGGTCGAAACATTATGCGGCGATCGCGCCTGCCCGGTATATAATGATGGCCACTATCTCTACACCGATACGCATCATACGCGGGCGACAGAGGTCGTGCATCCCCGCTATGCCTATCTGGACAAGGCCATGTTCAACTAACGACCGTGGCGGCGCATAGAATAACGCATGGCAACGGCTTGATTCCCCGCATTCGGGGCCAATCTATCGGCCATGAACCAGATCCATAATTTCCACGCACATATCTATTTCAACGTCGATGAACTGGATGCCGCGCAGACACTGGCCAGCGAAGCCCAATCCCTGTTCGGGGTTGCCGTTGGCCATTTCCACAAGCGGCCGGTGGGACCGCACCCCCGCGGCAGTTGTCAGTTGACCGTCGCTAGAGAGAGGTTCGGCGAATTTGCCGCCTGGGCGGCGCTGAACCGGCGCGACCTGACGATCTTCGCCCATGCCGAGACCGGAAATGGCCTTGCGGATCATACCGCCCATGTCATCTGGTTTGGCCAGAGCGAACCGCTCGACCTTTCCCTGTTCCGCTAGGCGGGGGCTATTTCCGCGCGGAGGCGCGGCGCTTCCGGGGTCATGTCCAGCCGGAGCAAGCTGGCGGCTTCGAACATACGGACGGTGATCGGCTCATTGTCCGTGGCGCGCATGGCTACGTGGAACTCCACGGCCTCTGCCGATGGCATCCCCTCCAACCGGACAAGCTCGCCCTTTGCGACCTCGCTCCTCACCATGGGCTCGGGGAACACGCCAATTCCGCCTCCCGCCTTGGCGATGTCGATCATCGTTCTGGCATTGTTACAGAGATTCAGCGCTTCACCCGCGATCTTTGACTCGGCGATGGCCTTTCGCATGCGGCCGTGAATGGGGGAATGGCTGGCGAGCGACCAGACGGGTATCCGTCCCGCCCTGCCCTCATCCTCAACCATCGCAGCAATGGAAGGATGCGCCAGCCAGAGCAGACCAACGCTGCCAATCGGTTGCGATTTGAGCGCGGAATGCGCAATCGGCCCGGCGGCAAAAACAATGTCCATGCGGCCTGTCAGAAGCTGCTGGATCAGATTGGCGGTCAGGTCGATTTCCAGCTCCAGCAACACATGCGGCATGTCCGCCTTCAACTGCGTCAGGAAGCCGGGCAGGCAACTCGCCGCCACGATTTCCCCGGCCCCGATCCTGACGACGCCGCCCGCTTCGCCAAACCCGCCGCAGCGGAGCAGCATGTTCTGGACATCCCCCCAGATGACGCCGCAATCCCGCACCAGTTGGCGGCCTGCGGGCGTGAACGACATGGTCCGACCCTGGCGGCGGAACAGCCGCGCGCCCAAATGCGCTTCCATCTCCCGGACTCGCGCCGATACGGCTGGCTGGGTGGTGTTGAGCCTGTGCGCGGCGGCGGCGAACGTGCCGAGCCGGTCGATCCATAACAGGGTTTCGAGATGGTACAGGCCGATGCGATTGATAGACATTATTGATGATTATTCGAAAAATGAAATCATTGGAATTGATGAATCATATCGCCCTAAAATGGATCGAATGGAGGGCCATAATGAAGAAGCTATATGGTGATGCGGCATCGGCTCTGGAGGGGCTGCTGTTTGACGGAATGCATCTGTGCGCGGGCGGTTTCGGCCTGTGCGGCATACCGGAGCGTCTGATCGACGCGATCCGCGACAGCGGGGTCAAGGACCTGACGATCGCCTCCAACAATGCCGGTATCGACGGCGAGGGCCTGGGCAAGTTGCTCCGCACGCGGCAGGTCAAGAAGATGATCTCCTCCTATGTCGGCGAGAATAAGGAGTTTGAGCGGCAATATCTGGCGGGTGAGCTAGAGGTGGAATTTTGCCCGCAGGGCACGCTGGCGGAACGCTGCCGCGCTGGCGGCGCCGGCATTCCCGGCTTCTACACCAAGACCGGCGTCGGCACGGCCGTCGCCGAGGGCAAGGAAGTGAAGAATTTCGACGGCCAGGACTATATTCTGGAGCGTGGCATTTTCGCCGACGTGGCCATCATCAAGGGCTGGAAGGCCGATGAGAGCGGCAACCTCATTTTCCGCAAGACCGCGCGCAACTTCAATCAGCCTATGGCGACCGCAGCGAAGATCTGCGTGGCGGAGGTTGAGGAAGTGGTGCCGACCGGCAGCCTTGATCCAGACGCGATCCACCTGCCCGGCATATATGTGAAGCGCATGATCATCGGCGCGCCGTACGACAAGAAAATCGAATTCCGCACCGTTCGCCAGAAGGAGGCCGCATAATCATGGCATGGACCCGTGACGAAATGGCTGCCCGTGCGGCGAAGGAACTGCAGGACGGTTTCTATGTGAATCTGGGCATCGGCATTCCGACCCTGGTGGCGAACCACATTCCCGAAGGCGTGGAAGTGACGCTGCAGTCGGAAAACGGCATGCTTGGCATCGGCCCCTTCCCCCTGGAGGGCGAGGAGGACGCCGACCTGATCAATGCGGGTAAGCAGACGATCAGCGAACTGCCGCAATCAGCCTATTTCAGCTCGGCCGACAGCTTCGCGATGATCCGTGGCGGGCATATCGACCTGACCGTGCTCGGCGCGATGGAGGTTGCCGAAAATGGCGACATCGCCAATTGGATGATTCCCGGCAAGATGATCAAGGGCATGGGCGGCGCGATGGATCTCGTCGCGGGCGTCAAGAAGATCATCGTGGTGATGGAGCATACATCAAAGGACGGCTCGCCCAAATTCATCCCCGCCTGCACCCTGCCGCTGACCGGCAAGAATGTGGTCGACATGATCATCACTGACCTGGCCGTGTTCCAGCGGCCGGATCATGACAGTCCCTTCAAGCTTGTCGAAATCGCCCCAGGCGTGACCGCCGAGGACATCGCCGCCAAAACCACGGCGGCCTATATCAGCTAGGCTGGGGCCAGCCCCTTCCACAGCGACTGCACAAGGGAAGGATGATCCGCATATGCGGATCATCCTTCTTTTATTCTGCTCTAGAAGTTGGTGACTTCCTCGACATTCTTCTCCACCTCGGCGCGGTCGAACCAGAGCGTGCGGAAAGTCTTGCTGGTCAGATATTTCAACTGATCGCTGTTATGTTTGGAACCCGGCTGGCTGGCATTGCCATAGCTCATCATTCCCACAGCCTTCAGCGGTGTGCCGAACTCGACCATGGATACCCATGTCTCGCCATGAACGGGGGTGCGTTCGCCATTCTTCATCGGCCCCCATGTGATCGTACGGAACACGCCGGTATTGCCAAAGCCGCCGTTACCCGGAAGATTCACGTCGCCGATATGGAAGCGTGAGACATCTCCGAATGGCCGGTCGACCGCGCCATACAGCTTCTTCGTCTTGTCTACCGCCTGTTTCAGCATCTCGACGGCGGCGGCCGGGTCCTTCAAACCGCGTGGCGTTTCCAGCGGATCGTCCATCGTCCATTTCACCGCATAGTTCGACTGATCGGTGAAGTTTTTCGGCGAAAAAATGCCTGCCCATGTTTCGAACAGCAAGGCGCCGCGGCTATCCGCCTCAAAACGGTGATCCCACCCCTTGAGCAGGGCGATGGCGGCCTGCACATCGGGATCGGCCGACCCCGCCGCCGCCGCGAACAATTCGGGCAGCATGCGGTCGGCCATCAGCGATGTAGTCGTCAGCTTGCGTGAGACGAAATCGTCGAAACTCACCTTCCCGGGCATGGACATCAGCTTCACCGACATCTGCGCGCGCTGGCTGACCGGCCCGGCGGGCGCGACATAGGCGGGGAAATCCTTTGGATCGAGCAAGCGGGGCCAGGCCGCGAGCCATGGCGGGTCATTGGCGTTCTGCACGAAACCGCTAGCCGGATCGACGACCTTCGGCATGTCGTCATAGCTGTGGATATCCTTCCACGATGTCGCAGACGTATCGCCCGGAACCGGCTTTGACCAATAGGCGATGTCGCCATTGGGATGCTTGGGTAGAATGCCGTTATCGAGATATAATATGTGGCCCGCGCGGTCGGCATAGGTGATGTTGAACATCGGGACCTGCATCTTGCGCAGCGCGTTCTGGAACGCGGTCCAGTCCTGCGCCTTGCCCATTTCCAGATATTGTTCGAGCACGCCCGGCCGGTCCAGACCGGCTACCTTCAACGCGATCGTGGTCTTGCCGCCGGGCAGGTCGAATACCGGTCCCTGCACCGCCGTCCGCTGGTCGAACGTCACCGTCTTCAGCGTCCCGTCCGGCTGCTTGACTTTGTAGCTCAGCGTTTTGACCTTGAACGGCAGCACCTTGCCGTCAAACTGATAACCGCCATCCGCCAGGGTTAGCTGATAACTGGTGAAACCCAGCATGGTGTTCACCGTGTTGGTGAAGCCATGATCATTGTTGAAGCCGAAGCGCAGAACGGGAAGCCCGATCTGCGTTGCGCCATACAGTTTCAGCGTTGGCGTGGTGATCTGCGCTTCGAAATAGGTGAGCTGCGTCGCTCCCCAGGGCAGGTGCGGATTGGCGAGAAGCAGCGTCTTTCCGCTGGCGGAGCGGGATGGCGCAACGGCCCAAGTGTTGGAGCCGCCTGCTTCATTGGTTGATGGGTCGGCCAGCACCCGGCGATCCGACGCGATATAGACATAGTTCATCAGCCGATGCGCATGCGCCATCACATCGACGCCGGTGATGGGCAGGACCTGCCGGACAGACGCATCGATCTTGTCGGGATGCGCAGCCGCATAAGCATTGACCCCATCCGCAAAAGCGTTGAGGTTCTTCTGCATCTGCGGGCTTTGCTGCTTGAACCAGGCGGCCGCACGGTCCGGCACATCATTCGCGATCAGCCACTTGTCCTGATCGGCGAATTTCTCGCCCCAATATTCCGCCGCACGGGCGCGCGCCTCACCGAACAGGTGGATCAACACGTCGCCGTGATTCTGGGCCTGCGCGTAACCAAAGCCATAAAAGCCGCCGGCTTCGGTCTTGGCGTAAATATGGGGCACGCCGAAGCTGTCCCACAATATTTCTCCGCCGCCCCACTTTGTCTTGGCGGACGGAGCGGTCGATGCCGGCCCCGCCAGCATCGTCGCCGATAACAACAGGCCCAGAAAAATCGGCCTCATTCGCATTCTCCTCACTACCGGCTTTTAGAAATTCAATCCTACACGGGCGTAGTAGGAACCGCCGGTAAAGCCAAAGGGCGACTGACCGCCATAAAGCCCCTGCCCAAGCGTCGGACTGACCTGTCCAACGGCATCAGGATAGACGTTGAACAGATTGTTCGATCCAACCGCAACGCTGACCAGCGGCGTCACTTGCCAGGTCAGTTCCAGATCGGTGATCCACTTCGGGCCATAATAGCGGTCATTGGGATAGGTGGCGACGCCAGCCACCATCACCGGGTTCATCAGATTGTTGAAGCCGCCGAACCGGGTGAGGCGCGTCGACAGCGTAAAATCGCCAGCCGTGGTCACATTGCTGATCGACAATTTGGTATGTGGCAGGTTCACGGTCAGGTTGCTGCGCGAAAAACGATCGAACAGCTCGAAATTCACCGCGCTCAATTCCGGCGGGTTGCCGATGATGTGGGTGATCTTCGTCTTGTTATAGTTATAGCCCAAATTCCATTGCATGGTCGCCACGTCGAACAGGTCATGCTTGTACGACGCCACCACATCAATGCCGCGCGTGCGCGTATCAATGGCGTTGGTGTAATATTGGGCGCTCAGGTTGCCCGGAATGCCATTGGCGATCAGGATGTTGGAAATGGCGTTGCCGGACAATGTGCTGGTGATGACGATACGATCATCGACATCGATCTGGAACGCATCAACCGTCAGGCTGAAATTGGGGAAAGGCGTCAACACGACGCCGCCCGAAATGTTGAAGGATTTCTCCGGCGTCAGCGGCTCAGCGCCCAGGGCGATGGCCGCCGTCGACTCAACCGGCAGCGTTTTGATCTGGACCAGGGTGTTGGCAATGCCGTTGATCGTGCGGAACTGATTGGTCGTCTGCGAATAAATTTGCTGAGCAACGGCAGGCGCGCGGAAGCCGGTATTCGCCGCTGCGCGCACCGCAAGCCAGTCCGTCGCGGCATAGCGGCCGTTGACCTTCCAGATCAAGGTGTTGCCGCTATCGTCATCATAATGCTCGAAGCGGGCGGCCGCGCCGATCGTGATGTCCTTTGTCGGGTCCCACGCCACGTCCGCATAGGCGGCCAGGTTGTTGCGGGTCATCCGCGCGGCGTCCTGCGGCTGGAAACCGGCGGAGCTTTGCGCGCCCGGCGTCTGGCCGGCTCTGTAGAACGGTCCGATGGCATAGCTGTTCGGATCGCCTTCAAACGTCTGATAGCGTTCGCGCCGGTGCTGCGCGCCTGCCGAAACCTGCAGATTGCCGCCGCCCACATCGAATCCGCGCGTTAGATCGAGCGAAGTCACGAACTCCGACGATTTGAGCGTGCCGATGTAAAATTCGGTCGGGCCTGCCGGACCAAGTGACGGATTCACCGTCCCTTCGGAGGACTGCCGTGCGCGGTTGCGGCCGAAACCGGTGCTGAAATCCCAATCCCAGCCAGCGACGACGCCTTTCGCGCCCAGGATGAACTCGAAATCCTCCTCGTCTATCTTCACATGCGGGCGATAGCCGTTGGGATAAATCTCCAGCACGGAGTTCACGTCGTTCGGCGGACGGAAGGAATACCAGAGGTCTGACCGGCGCTGGCTGTATGTGCCAAACGCATAAAGGTGGACGTCGCCCACATCATAACCGGCGTTCAGGCCGGTATTGATGCTGCGCGATGGCATGACTCCATAACTGATGGTGGTCAGACGATCGATCGTCGCCTCGCGCGGATCGCGCTGGCCGTTGACCAGCGGATAGAGATTGACGTTGGGCGAGATTGGCAGCGCCCGGTTCGACATCTCCTGCTTCTTCATATTGACGGAGAAATTGGCGAAGCCGTTATCGCCAAGCGCCATGCCGAAATTCAGGTCCGCCTGATACAGTTCACCGTCCGATCGATCAAAATTCTGGCCGGCGGTGAATCCCGCGGAACCGCCCTTCGCATCGTCCTTCAAAATGATGTTGATGACGCCCGCAATCGCGTCAGACCCATATTGCGCAGCCGCGCCATCGCGCAGCACTTCGATATGGTCGATGGCCGAAACCGGGATCATGTCGAGATCAGAGGGGACCGACCCGTTGTAAACCGCGGACACGGCGTTGATCAGCGATGTCTTGTGACGGCGCTTGCCATTGACCAGGATAAGCGTCTGGTCGGGGTTCAGGCCGCGCAGGCCGCCCGTCGCAATGACGGTCGCAGTCGCCCCGCCCGCCCGCACCGGCAGGTTGAAGGACGGGACCAGCGTATTGAGCGCCTGGAACACGCCCGCCTTGCCGGTACGCTCCAGGTCCGCGCCGGATATGACGTCAATCGGCGTCGGGCTGTCCGTAATCGTCCGCGGCTGTCCGCGCGATCCGGTAACGACGATTGCAGCGCCCTCCTCGTCATCGGCCGCTGCGGAGGACACCTGGGGTGCAGTAGCGGCGGCGGCCGAAGCCTGCATGGCGACGGGCAGACTGGTGACCGAAAGGCTGGCGACTTCCACCGCCCGCGCGCGCTTGGGCTGCCGCGCAAGCGAGAGTGCGATGACTTCATTGCTCGATAGGGTAATCTTCAGGTCCGTGCCCGCGATCAGCCTGGACAGGGCAACGCCTGGCGCCATCCGGCCATTGACCGACTGCGCATGCAGCCCCGCCACCTGATCGTAGGGAAACAGGATCTGAATGCCCGACTGCCGGGCGAAAAGCGTCAGCGCGCTTTGCATTGACTGCGCCGGTATACGGAAACTGACCGGCTCCGCCGCTGCCAGTGCGGGTGCTGTGGCGACCGCGCAGATCGCAACGGATGCCAGCCCGGCTATGTTTCGAAAACTTCGCATCTTTGACCCCCTTTAATTTTTCGCATGTCTCAATGGGGGAAACGGGGGCCGATCACGTTTCTGCTAATAGGATCGAAAAATATCTCACTGGATTGCTGCGATCCTCGCGAAGCACAGAAACTGCCGGGAGGATCGGATCAGGGCAGCATAGGGGAACGGGGTTGGAAACGGTCAGGGTCAGGCTTGATTGGTTCAAGGCGGCAATTCTTCCGCATGAAGGCGCGCTTCGGGGACGATTGCGGCGCGTGATGTCGCGTTCCAGCGATGTTGACGACCTGGTCGCCGAATGCATGACGCGCGCCTATGCCCATGGCGATGTCAACGCCACGACCAACGGCAAAGCCTATCTGTTTCAGATCGCCCGCAACCTCCTGATTGATGAGGCGCGCCGGGAAAAAATCGTCTCGCTGGAGTTTGTGGCGGAACTGGACGTGCTGCAGGCCGATCATTCGACGGAGGCTGCGCTGCAGGCGCGCGATGAGCTTCGCCATCTCCAGGCGATATTGGATACGCTGCCGCCGCAATGCCGCCGCGCCTTCATTATGCGCCGCGTGTACGGGAAATCTGTTAAGGAGATAGCAGAGGAGATGGCGCTTTCCGTTTTCACTGTGGACAAGCATTTGACGCGCGCCGCCGTGAAGATAATGCAAGCCATTGGACAGTTTGAGGGTTCCGGTTTTGGGTGGTCGCTACAAAAGCGCGGAGGAAATGCAGACGATAGAAGCCGAAGCGGCTCGTCTGTTCCTTAAGGCGCGTGCAAGCGACGCACGGGAGGACTGGGACGCCGCCTATGATTGGGTTGCCCAGGACCCCGCTCATGGCCATGCCTTCGCCAAGGCGGAAGCGGGATGGGAGCTTGCCGAAAGGCTGAACGAGCTGCCCCTCGCGCGCGAGGGGTCGGAAGCGCACGGTCGTCTGATCACGGAAGCAGCAGCACCGCCGGAACCCGCGCCTGCGCGGCCAGCGATGATGAGCCGCCGCGCATTGCTGGGCACAGCGGTAGCGGCCGCAATCGTCGGCATTGCCGGAACAGTCACCCTGCGCCTGATCGGCACCGTGGACCATTACCGCACCGCACTTGGCGAAACCCGCGCGGTGCGCCTTGCCGACGGTTCAGTCGTCCATCTCAACACCAACAGCTCCATAGAGGTTGCGCTCCGCGACAATCGCCGGTCGATCAAGCTGCTGAAAGGCGAGGCGCGCTTCGACGTTGCGCATGACAAGGCGCGGCCGTTCATCGTGGATGCCGACGGGACCCAGGTCCGCGCCGTCGGCACCGTATTCAATGTGCGGCTGCGGCCGGAACTCACCGAATTGACCGTGATCGAGGGCATGGTCGCCGTGCGGAATGGCGGGTCAGAAGCACGGACAATCGGCAGCGGGCGCAGCGCCGCCGTCCGCAGCGGCGGCATAGCCGTCACCCCGCTCGCGCCCGCAAAACTCAAGCAGCGCATCGCCTGGCAGGACGGCGTGATTGAGTTTGATGGCGACACGCTGGCGCAGGCGGTTGAGGAGTTTAACCGTTACCGGGCGACGCCGCTGGTCATCGGGGACCCATCCATCGCCAGCATCCGGGTCGGCGGCACCTTCCAGGCAACCCGGTCCGACGATTTCGTCTACGCGCTGGAGCGGGGATTTGGCGTCCGCGCGATCGCGGGCAGCGACAAGTCGGTGATCCTGGTTTCCGACGATTAGAAGTCCTAGCCTGCAGTAGCAGATTGATGCGGGCGATCCGTTTCCGCTGTCATGGAACATATCGCTCTGCCGTTACCGGCGCAGATCACACGGCAGGACCGCCTTCGGTCGATATTGGGGGGGTCGGTCGGCAACCTCATCGAATGGTATGACTGGTACGTCTATTCGGCCTTCACCCTATATTTTGCGCCGGTGTTTTTTCCTTCGGATGACAGCACGGCCCAATTACTGAACGCCGCCGCCATTTTCGCGGTCGGCTTCCTGATGCGGCCGCTGGGGGCCTGGCTGATGGGCATGTATGCCGACCGGCGGGGGCGGAAGGCGGGCCTCACCCTTTCCGTCATGCTGATGGGCGGCGGATCGCTGATGATCGCGGTCATTCCCGGCTATGCCGCGATCGGCGTGTTCGCACCGCTGCTCCTCCTGGTGGCGCGCCTGATGCAGGGCCTGTCGGTCGGCGGCGAATATGGCGCCAGCGCCACCTATCTTTCCGAAATGGCGGACAAGGATCACCGCGGTTTCTTCTCCAGCTTTCAATATGTCACGCTGATCGCGGGCCAGCTTCTGGCGCTCTGCGTGCTGTTGCTGCTTCAGCTTGCCCTGACGGAAAGCCAGCTCGAAAGTTGGGGATGGCGCGTGCCCTTTGCGGTGGGCGGACTGATGGCGATCGGCGTCTACCGCCTGCGCCGGGGCCTGCGCGAGACCGAGGCATTCGAACAGAATGCCGCCGTTTCCGAACAGCCAAGCTCCAGCGGATGGACTCTGATTCGGCGGCACCCGCGCGAGGTGCTGCTGGTGATGGCGCTTACAGCGGGGGGCACGCTCGCCTTCTATGCCTATAGCACCTACATGCAGAAATTCCTGGTCAACAGCGCCGGTTTCGGCCGTCAGACCGCAACGGCGATCATGGCGTCGGCGCTGTTCATCTACATGCTGCTGCAGCCCATTGCGGGCTGGATTTCCGACCGGATCGGCCGCAAGCCCTTGCTGCTCGCCTTCGGCATTTGCGGCGTGCTGTTCACCACCGCCATCTTCACCCGGCTGGAAACCGTGACATCCTCGTTCGGCGCATTCCTGCTGGTGCTGTCCGGCCTGGTCATCGTCACCGGCTACACATCGATCAACGCCATCGTGAAGGCTGAACTGTTTCCCGCCAACATCCGCGCGCTGGGCGTCGCGCTGCCCTATGCGCTGGCCAACACGCTGTTTGGCGGCACCGCAGAATATGCGGCATTGTGGATGAAGCAGGCCGCAATGGAGAGCGGCTTCTACTGGTACGTCACGGGAATGATCGCCGTGTCGCTGATCGTCTATCTCCGCATGCCCGACACCCGCACCACCAGCCGTATCTGATCGATTGAGGGGAATTGCCATGACATCACTGACCAGGACCCTACTCCGCACGCTGCCCCTGCTGCTGATCGCGCAGACCGGGGAAACGCTGGCGCAGGATGCCGCTCCGGCCGAACCGAAATTCACTTCGATTCAGCCGACCGACTTCGCCATCGCCGGATCGCTTTCGAATAGCTGGGCGGATTTCGACAATGACGGCGACCTCGATCTCGCCGTTTCACTCAAGAGCGGCGACATCCGCCTCTATCGTAATGACAAGGGCAAGTTCGTGAATGTCGGCCCGGAGGTGGGACTGCCTTCCTCCGGTCCGGAAATGCGCGGCGTCGCATGGGGCGACTATGATGGCGACGGATGGGTCGACCTGCTTGGCGGGGCGACCATGCCCGACCAGCTAAGCCTGGTTTTCCACAATGAAGGCGGAAAGAAGTTCACCAATGTCGCGCCGGAACTGGGCCTGACGATCCCCGGCCGGTCCGCCCGCCAGACAAGCTGGCTGGATTATGACAATGATGGCGATCTGGATCTTTATGCGTCCAACCGCATCGGCCCGAATGCGCTGTACCGCAACGATAATGGCAAATTCGTTCAGGTCTTTGCGGGGACCAGCGTTTCCGACACGCGCCCCACCGTTGGGGCATGCTGGTTCGATTATGACCGGGACGGCGATCTCGACCTGTTCCTGGCCAATCAGTCGGGTGCGACCGACTCCTTGTGGCGCAACGATGGCGACAGCTTCGTCGATGTCGCGCCGCAGCTTGGCCTAGACAATCCCAGCCGGACGAAGGACGAAGGCGGCGTTGGCTGCGCCGTCGGCGACTATGACAATGACGGCTTTTTGGACCTGTTCGTGCCCAATTATGGCGTGAACACCCTCTACCACAATAATGGCGACGGCACCTTTACCAACGTCGCGAAGGAAATGGGCGTCGCTGTAGAAAACCACGCCGTCGGTGCAGTGTGGGGCGATTATGACAATGACGGTTTTCTCGACCTCTATGTCACGTCCTATGTTGGAGAACGGAACAAGCAGCAGCCCAGGGACAGCCTGTTCCACAATCAGGGCGGCAAAGGTTTCGTCAACGTCTTGACGCCGGAATCGCAGCTCAACGCTGGCGACCATGGCGTGCAATGGGTGGATTATGACCGCGACGGCGCGCTCGATCTTTCGGTGATGCGCGGATACACCGATCAGGGCGGCCATTTCCTGTTCCATAACGATCTTCCAAAGGCCGCTGCGCGCCGCAGCCTCTCGGTGCTGGTCCTCGACGCCAAGGGGCGTTTCACCCGCATGGGCGCGGAAGTGCGCCTGTACGACAAGGGCGGCAAGATCATCGCCACAAGGCAGGTGTCGACCGGTGACGGCTATAATTCGGAAAATGCGGCGCCGGTGCATTTCGGCTTGAAGGATAACAAGCCGGTGACCGTCGAAGTCACATTCATGGGAGCCAACGGCCGCAAGACGCAGACCGTCCGCAATGTCGACCCGAAACGGTTCGCCGGAAAATCGCTGGTGGTCAGCGAAGGGAACTGACGGCGCAGCCGCTCGAACTGCGCGCGGGCTGCATAACTGGCTTGCAGCCCGCACAATATACTCCCCCATCCGGGGCGCATAATATTTCGCGGCATGGATTCCTGCCCATGCCGCTTCTTGTTAAGACGGCCCATGGATGAGGTTCTGGCGATCGAGAATATCATAGGTGCTGGCGCTGTCGCCTTCAGCGCCGCGATCTATAAACTGACGCGCCTTGCCCGCCGCCTGCGGGATATTCTCGATTTTGAGGATAACAGTCTCAACTGATGCGCGTCCCGCCCGTTAAAGGCCGCGCATGGTCATTCGCTCCAGGCGGAAAATAGCGTTCCTGTCCTACATCCTTCCCCAATGTTAGCCCCGATCCGGCTGAAGCGGAAAGGGATCGACATGTTGGAAAAGACTGCTGGAGATAACCTCGCCAATGACCGTTCTCCGCGGCCATTTCCGGTGGCTCACGCCACTATCGAACCCAGCCCATGCCCGGCCGCTGGGACGGCCGAGGAAGATGCAATGGCAACCCGCAACTTCCGCAACTTCGATAACCGGTTTAGCGCAAAAATCCCGGAAATCCGTCAATCTCCGAACACTGCATGCGTCAGCGTGACTGACTTGGTCTTGCCGATCAGATTGCTCCATTCGCGGTGCGCATAGCGATGGAGGAGACCCTGCGCCTCCATATAGGTGCGGTGCGGATTATCCTCTCTCAGGAACCGGGCATTGGGACCCAGCATCTCGGCGACTGCGCGCGCCGACACCAGAAACTCTATGATGTCGCCGCCGAAATCGCCTTCAAAACGCAACATCGAGCCATCCGCCGTCCAACGCGGGTTGGGCTGGTCAAAGCGCAGGAACACCACCGCCATTCATCATCCTCCAGACGTGTCGCGAACAACGATAGCGTCAGAGGGTAAATAAAGATGGACCTGTTTCACACCGCCAGCGCAACGACCTTTCGCGCCGCCAGAACAACGGGCAGGTCGATCATGCGCCCGTCTAGCGTGATGACGCTTGCACCCTGCGCATTGTCCCACGCCGCCAGAACGCGCCGCGCCCGGTCAACTTCCGCCGCGCCGGGCGAAAAGCCGCCATTGACTGGACCAATCTGCGCCGGATGGATGCACAGCGCACCGGTCATGCCGATGGCCTTTGCCGCCGCTATCGCATCCGCCCAGGCGGCCTCGTCCTTGATCGTCGCTATGGAAATCGGCAGACCTATCGCCATCTGCCCCCGCACTGCCGCGGCCAAAGCGATCTGGCGGCAGGGAAGGTCGAGGCATTGCGGCGATGGCGGCACGCCCAGCGCCAGCGAGAAATCCTCCGTCCCCAGGGCAAGCCCGATCACGCCCGGCACGGCAGCAATCGCGTCGATCTGGCGCAAGCCGACCGGACTTTCGATCAGGGCGATCAGGCCCGGCGCCTCCGCCAGTCCACGCTCCCTGGCCAGCTCCCGGACCATTTCTCCGATCACCGTCAGCCGCGCGGCGTCCTCCACCTTCGGTGCCATGATTGCCGCTACGCCTGGATGCACGGCGGCATCCAGATCGGCCGTCACATCCCTCCACAGACTGTTGATGCGCACAACGACGGGGCATCCTGCCTGCGCAATCATGGAGGTTGCCCCGTTGACGGAGCGCCGCGCCGCCGCCTTGCGGTCGATGGCCACTGCATCCTCCAGATCGATGATCACTGCGTCGGCTCCGCGCGTCGCGACCTTGGCCAGCCGCTGCTCGTCATCCGCTGGCACGAACAGCAGCGATCGCCAGAGCGGCCTCATGCGGAGAAGTCCGCCTGCGCCGTCATCGCCACGCCAACCGGCCCGATCGCCCGCAATCTGGCCTGCCCGCTCTCATAGGCAAGACCAAGGCGCATCTCCTCCCCGTCGTACATCGGCGACATGGCGCGAAAGCTGTAACGGGCAATTTTCCGTCCGGCCTTCTGCCGCAAAAGATGATCCATCAGCAGCGTCGCGATCAACGGCCCCTGCACCACAAGGCCGGGATAGCCCTCCTCATCGCGCGCATAGTCGCGATCATAATGGATACGGTGGCTGTTGAATGTCAGAGCAGAATAGCGAAACAGCATGACCGGATCGGGCGCAACAATCCGCACCACCTCATCGTCGCCCTCAACCGCTACCGCCGGCCGCGCCAGCGGCGCTCCGGGCGCGGCGGCCTCCCGGTATACGATGTCCTGCTCCTCGACGATGGCCGCCTCTCCATCACGCTCACCAATCTCATGCCTTACCGTGACAAACAGCATTTCGCCGGACCGCCCGCTCTTGGGCGTAGCGGCAACAAGCGTCGAGACCCGGCGGATCGCTGCGCCCTTCTCTATCTCGCGCCGGAACTCCACGCGGCTTCCCGCCCACATCCGGCGGGGAAGGTCGACATTGGGCAACAAACCGGTGTCCGACCGCACGGGGTGCCCATCTGGTCCGACATTCGAATGCCGCGCATCGGGCTGAAAACAGAGCCAGTGGCCAAGCGGCGGCACCATGCCCTCAAGCCAGGGCGGTTGATCATGATCCAGCGTTGCCGCCAGCCGGACGAAGCGCGCTGGGTCGGCGATATCCTCATCGACCTGACAGCGCCCGATGAAAGATTGCGGGTCCATCACGCGAATTCCTTCCTGATATTTTGGCCATGGCTATCGAGAGCAGGCATGGCCAGGGCATGCCGCCCTTCATCCCGGATGACCGGACTGGACGGCAGGCTGACCGGCCCGGCCGATCCCGACGCCGGTGTCCGCCGTAATGCGGGATGGCGTGAAAGGCCGGCAATCTCGTTGACATCGGCCCAACCGATGCCGGCCGCCTCCAGACGCTTGACGGCTTCTTCCCGGGCAATCCCGGAGAGGACAGCGCCAACCTTATCCTCCAGCGCCGCACGATTTTCCACGCGCTTCGCATTGGTGGTAAAGCGGGCATCGTCAGCCAGTTCCGGCTGCTCCATAACGGTGGCGCAGAACCGGCTCCATTCCCGCTCATTCTGCACAGCGACAACAATCTGATGCCCATCCGAGCAAGCGAAGGCGCCATAAGGCGCGATGGAAGGATGATGAAGTCCCGTGCGGCGGGGCGCTTTTCCGCCATGCTCGAAATGCAGCAATGGCACAGTCATCCATTCCGCCAGAGCATCGAACAATGCGACGCTGATGCCCCGCCCCTTGCCCGTCCGCGTCCTTTCGAACAAAGCTTCCATGATTGCGGACGCCGCGTTCAGGCCCGCTGCGATATCGGCCACCGAGACACCCGTGCGCACCATGCTTTCTGCCGTACCCGTGGTCGCGGCCAGCCCGGCCTCGCATTGGATCAGGAGGTCATAGGCCTTCTTGTCCCGCCACGGGCTATTCCCGTCATACCCCATGATGTCGCAGGTAATGAGCTTGGGATGGCGCTCACGCATTTGCGCCGAGCCAAAACCCGCCCGCTCGGCCGCCCCCGGCGCCAGGTTCTGGACAAATATGTCGGCCCGCGCCAACATCGCCTGCAACAGGGCTGCATCCGCCGGCTGCCGGAAATCCAGCACGATCGACTCTTTGCCCCGGTTCAACCAGAGGAAATAGGCGCTGTCGCCGTCCACAATATGGTCATAGGATCGCGCGAAATCTCCTTCCGCCCGCTCGATCTTGATCACGCGCGCGCCGGCGTCCCGCAACCGCTGCGTACATAATGGGGCAGCCACCGCCTGTTCGATGGCGACGACCAATATGCCGTCGAGCGCGCCCATCAGAAGGACTTGGGCAGACCCAGCGCATGGGTTGCGACGTGGCTCAATATCAGGTTCGTGCTGATCGGCGCGACCTGATACAGCCGGGTCTCGCGGAATTTGCGTTCCACATCATATTCCTCGGCAAATCCGAAACCGCCATGCGTCTGAACGCACATGTCGGCCGCATACCAGCTTGCTTCAGACGCGAGCATCTTTGCCATATTGGCCTCCGTGCCGCATGGGATTCCCGCTTCGAACATGGCGGCCGCCTTGTTGACCATCTCGGCGGCGGCGGTCAGTTGCACATAGGCGCGGGCGATCGGAAACTGGATACCCTGATTCTGGCCAATCGGCCGGCCGAATACCGATCTCTCCGTCGCATACGCCGACGCGCGATCTATGAAGAAGCGGCCATCCCCGATACATTCGCTGGCGATCAGGATGCGCTCGGCATTCATTCCGTCCAGAATATATTTGAACCCCTTGCCTTCCTCACCGATCAGATTGGCGGCGGGAACGCGAAGATCGTCGAAGAACAATTCCGTCGTCGCGTGATTGAGCATGGTGCGGATCGGCCTGATCGTCAGGCCATTGCCCAGGGCTTGCTGCATATCGACGAGCAGCACCGAAATGCCATCGGATGGTTTGGCGACTTCCTCACGCGGCGTTGTACGAACGAGCAGGACCATAAGGTCGCTATGTTCCGCCCGGCTGATCCATATCTTCTGTCCATTGACGACATAATCGTCGCCGTCACGCCGCGCGAAGGTGCGGATGCGGGTCGTATCCGTTCCGCTGGTCGGTTCGGTCACACCGAACGCCTGCAGGCGCAACTCCCCGGTCGCAATCTTGGGAAGATAGGCAGCCTTCTGTTCTGCCGATCCATGCTTCAGCACCGTGCCCATGGTATACATTTGCGCATGGCACGCGCCCCCGTTGCAGCCCGAACGATGGATTTCCTCAAGAATTGCGGTAGCCGCGCCAAGCCCCAGACCGGAACCGCCAAACTCCTCCGGGATAAGGACCGACAAAAAACCCTCGCGGGTCAGGGTATCGACAAAGGCCGTCGGATAGGTCCGGTCCCTATCCAGCTCTTGCCAGTAGGTTCCGGGAAAATCGGCGCACAGTCTGCGGACGGACTCCCGGATTTCCGGGAAGCTTTGCTGTTCGTGCGCACTCATCTCTGTCTCCTTTGTGCGCTGCATCCGCATATTGGCCGCGCCTGTCCAACACCCGCTCGCGCTTTCAGCTATGCCGTTCAGGCATGTCTGGCGTTACGAGCCATGCGTTGCTACATTTCGACCATGGATCTTCGTCAGCTTCGCCACTTCCGTCAGATCGCCCTCTCCGGCAGCATCTCCGCCGCCAGCGGCACATTGCGGATCGCTCAACCGGCGCTCAGCCGCCAGATGCAAATGCTTGAGCAGGAATTGGGCGTCACGCTGTTTCACCGCACAGGTCGCGGCGTGCTGCTTACTGCGGCGGGCGAAGCGTTACTGACCGACTCTTTGACCCTGATCGACGAAGCCGAGGAACTGGGTCGGCGCATTCGCGCTTTTGGCGGCATTCCTGCAGGGGAAGCGACAATCGGCCTGTCCCCCACGATTGGACGTCTGCTTACGCTTCCGCTGGCGACGCGCGTGCGGCGGGATTTTCCCAACCTGAAATTGCGGATCGCCGAAGGGTTCAGCGGGACATTGCTCGAATGGTTGCAAACCGGCCGCCTCGACGCGGCCATACTCTACCATTCACCGGCCAATTCGGCCTTGCGTTGTGAAAAAGTGGGGCAGGAGCCGCTATCTGTCATTGGCAGCGTAGTGCGCCCTGCCTTCCCGCCGGGCGATCATGTGCCTATCTCTGCCCTGAAGGGGCATCCACTGGTGCTGTCAACCCCGGCGCACGGCTTACGTCAGATGGTGGAGCGCCATGCCGCCACAGCAGACGTCAAGCTTGACCTGCTCTTCGAGTTTGACTCCCTCGATGCGACGATCGCTCTGGTCAAGCAGGGCATGGCCCTCACGATCCTTCCAGAGTCGGCCGTACGGGCTGAACTTGATGCGGGAACGCTGCTTGCATGGCCGGTCGGATCGCCCAGCCTGGTGCGTCCGTTGATCATAGCGACAGCGCCGCAACGCCCCGGCGCAATCAGTGCGCGCGAACTAAGCGCATTACTGCGTGAAGCGATCATGTCCGCAGCGCCACCGGAGAATGGCAAATCTACGTCCGCCGGCTGAAGGCAAAGACGTTAGCGCGCGCCCAGTTTGCGCGAATGCAATTCCAACCTTTCACGAAACTCCGCGAGAACACGCGCGGCACCATATAGCGTTTCCGGCGATATGCCTGCGCTCAGCGACGCCGCCCAATCCCGCGCCTCACGCGCCGCAAGTTCAAACAGGCGATGCCCCTGCTCTGTCGCAACCAGCAGCTTCGCACGCCGATCCTGCGGATTATCCACTAATGAAGCCAACCCCTGTTCGACCAGTTCGTTCGCCACACGCTGAACGCCTTGGCGGCTATGCCCCAGCCCTCTTGCAATATGCGCCACGGTAACATGGGTCTTGGCCCGGCAGATGGACGTAAGAATCAGCCAGTCAGCGGGCCTGAGGCCCGCGCTTTTTGTTGTCATCTTGCGGGCAATAGCAAGCCGGCCTGAGAGCCGGACGACCTGATCCACCAGCGCGATAAGCGCTATGTCCGATCGGCTCATGCCCCCTTCAACACCGACATCGCGGGGAGAAATAGACAACATAGTGCGTATTTTGCATGCAATTACGAGCGTGTCAACGCAATCGGCCTTTCAATCGCGGGGGAATATGCCAATCTCCTCGCAGGAGAGGAGCACTATAATGAGCATGCATCCCGGCACTACCAGCGCGCAGAGCAACTTCGCCGAAGACCGTCTGGCAATCGTCAATCTATTCGCCGCCTATGCGCATTTCGCCAATGTGGGTGATATCGATGGCTGGGCCAATTGTTTCACTTCCGACGCGACTTACGCCGTTTCCGCGCCCAGAGCGCCGGGCATCCCGCTGCCAATAGCGCAAGTCGTAGCCGCTGAAACACCGCAATTCGCCGCGTATCGCCGGATGCTGGATGACCCCGATTCCGGGGAGCGGAAAATCTACTGTATCGTTAATCCTTATGTGGTCACGCAGGACGCTTCATCAGCCTCGATTGTATGCGAACTGGTGCAGTTGCGCGCGCAGCCCACAGGACCGGCGCCACGCATCCAACTGACCGGCACCTATAGCGGCGATCTCGTCAAACGGGATGGAGAGTGGCGTATATTCCGCTGGGCCATTTCGACAACACGGCAACCTGAGTCCGTTTCGGAAGTGCCGGCCTTATGGTGGCTGAATGTCGCCGCCAGCAAGGATGGTGACTGGCGCGCGCCAGCCGAACAGGCTTAAGGCCGATGGATCTGGGATTGCGATCCCGCACTGCGCTGGTCTGTGGCGGGTCGAGAGGTATTGGCCTGGCAATCGTAGAGGAACTGACGAACGCGGGCTGCCGTGTCGCAATACTCGCGCGCGATCAGGCAAGACTCGATGAGTTGGTCAGTGATTTGCGGCATCGCGGCCACGAGGCGGTCGGCATTGCCGGCGATCTGGCCGATCTGGAATTCTATAGGCACGCATCTGACATGGCGACAGCGACGCTCGGTCCGCCCACCATCGCCATATTCAACGGTTTGTCACCCCGATCCGGCGATTTCGATGCGATGACCATTGCTGATTTCGCTGAAGCCCATCATCAAGTGGTTGGTTGCTTCGCCGCGATGGCGAAGGCGGTTCTGCCCGGAATGAAGGCGGAGGGATGGGGACGGATCGTCACCATCGGCTCGAACGTCGCAAAACAACCTTTCCGGGGAGACAGGGATGCCGCCTATGTGCTGGCAAATACGGAACGGGTCGCCGCCGTCGGTTTGAGCAAAACCCTGTCGGCGGAATTGGCCCCCTTCGGCATTACGGTCAACACGATCCTTACCGGCGCGATCGATACCGGCAGCGCACGGGCATGGTGTGCGCAGCAAGCGGCCGAAGCGGGCATAAGCACAACCCAATTTATGGACCGCTTCGTCAACGACCGCATCCCGATGCGGCGTATGGGGACCCCGGATGAGATGGCGGCGCTATGCGCTTTTCTGTGTTCGGCACGCGCCGGCTACACCACGGGCGAGACAATACTTTGCGACGGCGGCGTATCGATGGCGATGATCTGACGGCCTTTACCGGCCTTTGAAGGCGGGAGAGCGCTTTTCCTTGAAAGCGCTCACGCCCTCTCGATAGTCATTGGTCAATCCCAGCCGCCGCTGGGCATCGCGTTCATGATCGAGTTGATCGTCAAAAGTCGACGCCCACGACCGCCTGATGGCGCGTTTGGTCTCCACCAACCCGGCTGTCGGCGCCGCCGCTAGCGTCATCAGCAGCTTTTCAACTTCCGTATCGAAAGCCTCGTCATCAACGGCTTTCCAGATCATGCCCCAGTCCGCAGCCTGGCTGGCATCGACAGGCTCCCCGGTCAAAGCCATCGCCATAGCGCGCGGATTGCCAACAAGATGCGGGAGAGTCCAGGTCCCGCCGCTATCGGGCAGCAAGCCGATCTTGGCGAACGCCTGGATGAAGCGCGCACTGCGTTTTGCAATCACGATATCAGCCAGCAGGGCAATATTCGCCCCCGCCCCAGCCGCCACGCCGTTTACGGCGCAGATCACGGGAAAGGGTAAAGCGACGATCCGGCGGACCAGAGGATTATAATAGGTTTCAATATTATGGCCCAGGTCCAGCGGCGCGCCGCTCTCGACATTGCGCTCGGCAAGGTCCTGACCGGCGCTGAATGCGCGCCCCGCCCCTGTGAGCAATATCACCCGGACCGAACCGTCCGCTTCCAGAGTGTCCAGCGCCCGCATCAACGCCTCATGCATGCCCACGGTGAATGCATTGAGCCGGTCCGGCCGGTTGAGCATTATCCGCCCAACACCCCCGTCGATAGACAGTAGAACTGGCGAATCCTCGTTCATGCCTGCACCTCGGAACGCGCTTCCCTGGCCAGCAAGTCAGCGCGCAGTTCGTTCTTCAATATCTTGTTTGCGCCACTAAGGGGCAGAGGGGTCAATCGCACTTCGACCGATCGCGGACATTTGAAGCCTGCGATCATCGACTTGCAATGATCGATCACCTGCTGCGGCTCGATTGCCACACCTGACACGGGTACAACGACCGCGTGAACGGCTTCGCCCCAGCGCGCATCCGGCCGGCCGAATACAGCGCACTGCTGCACGGACGGGTGCGCGGCAATGGCGTTTTCAACCTCCTGCGAATAGACATTCTCCCCGCCGGAAATAATCACATCCTTCAGACGGTCGACGACATAGAGATAGCCGTCACCATCCAGATAACCGATGTCGCCCGTATGCATCCATCCGCCGCGCAGCGCCTCGGCCGTGGCATCAGCCTGCCGCCAATATCCCAGCATGACCATAGGCCCGCGTACGACAATCTCTCCCCGCTCCCCGGCCAGAACTGGAGCGCCAGATGGATCGACCACCGCAATGTCCGCAAGCAGCGCCGGACGGCCCGCTGACCGCAGCAATCCTTTCGCCGCCATCTCCGGCATATGTTCACGCCAGCCCAGCATCGTCGCGATTGGCGATGTCTCCGTCATCCCATAGGACTGGACGAACCGGACATCCGGCAATCGCGTCATAACCTGCCGCAGCAACGCCTCCGGCATGGCGGCCGCGCCATAGGTTATGTAGCGCAGCGAGGACAGATCAGCGCTTGCTATCTCTGGCTCATCCAGCAAGGCGCTTAGCATCGTCGGCACAAAAGTCGCCAGCGTCACGCGATGCCGTGCGATCACGGACAGAACTTCGCCCGCGACGAAGCGCGGCAGAACGACATGCGTGCCCGCCGCCTGCGTCACCGAAAACAGCCTGACGCCCGCCGCGACATGGAATAGCGGGCCGCAATGGAGGTGAACCGTGCGCTCATCCATACCGATGTGCGATATAAAATTCGCCGAATTGGCGAGGATATTGGCATGGCTGAGCATCACGCCCTTCGGCGCTCCGGTCGTGCCTCCGGTATAAAACAGACAGGCAAGGTCATCGCCGCCCCGCCCCGCGTCCGGTACGGCCTGCGCGACCGCCAACGCCGCCTCATAAGCCGTCATGCCATCTGGCGCGGGGCCATCCGCACAATGGATGATGGCGGACACCGTTCCACCCGATGCATGCTTCAACTCGCCAGCGAATTGCGCAAAGTCGGGACCAAGAACGATAATCTTCGGCTCAGCATCGGCAATCTGCGCTGCAATCTCCTGAACAGATAGCCGGTGATTGAGCGGCGTTATCACGCCCCCCGCATGCAACGCAGCGAAATAGCATTCCAGGGACCGGTGGCTGTTCAACGCAAGCAAGGCGACGCGATCCCCCGTCTCCAATCCAAGCGATTTGAACATGCCAGCAAGCCGCGCGGTCCGGTCCACAAACTGCGCCCAACTGAACTGCGCGTCACCGTCGAGGATCGCCACGCCATGCGGGCGCATCAAAAGCGCGCGCCGCATTCCCTGCGTCAGTCCAATCATCACGCGCAACTCCACTCAAAGCCGTTTTGGACAATCCGCTTCGTCACTATCCGCCTCTCAGACCTCAAGAGGAAAGCCTCCCGACACCCGCAAAGTTTCCCCGGTGATGAAACTCGCCTTGTCCGAACAAAGGAACATCGCCGCATCCACGATATCGCCGGGAAGCCCCTGGCGCTTGAGCAATTGCAGATCATTGATGAAATGGCCGACCATATCGGACGGAAGGTCCGCCATGACCGACTCCGTCGCCATCAATCCCGGCGCCACGGCATTGACCCGTATATTATCAGGCGCAAACTCACGGGCAAAACTGACGGTCAACCCGCGCACGGCGAGCTTCGACAAGCCATAGGGCCCAGGTATCGTATATCCTGCAATCGACGCGAGGTTGAGAATGACGCCACCCCCACGCCGGGCCATTGCGGACCTGACCGCCACCGAGCAATTGATGACGCCCATGACATTCACTTCCAACACAGCGCGGACATCCGCTCGCGATATGATGGAAAAATCTGCGCTGTACCGGTTGGCCAGAAGCCCGGCATTGTTGATCAGGATGTCCACACCACCCAGCGTTTCGACAATATGGGCGACCGCCGAGTCGACCGCTTGTTCGTCGCTGACGTCACAGGAAACGGCGCTGCACGATGCGCCATCGACGGAAAGGGAACTGGCTGCGCGTCGCGCCTCATCTCCATCCCTATCCAGGATGACAACCGTTGCGCCAGCGGCGCATAATGCCTGTGCAAAGCCAAAACCGAACCCGCGGGCGCCTCCGGTGACGATAGCTATCTTATCTTTATGCTCCATCACTTCGACATATTGCATGCAAAATTACTTGTCCATATTTTCCGAAAGCAGCTTGCGTGAGAGAACGGTCATTAAATTAGCCGAATACGCTTTTGGCTTGGCTTTTCAGAAATGAGTTGCATGCAAAATACAGTAGAAGCTAGGCAGGAACCCCATGATTGAGAAAAACCGTCCGAATGACTTTGACCAGCGGCGCATCACATTTGCGGGCGCACATGGCCTGACCATCGCTGGAACAGCGGTCGGCCCTGCTGACGGTCTGCCGGTCATTCTTTCGCATGGTGGGGGACAAACCCGATATGCCTGGGGCCGTACAGCGCATTCTTTGGCGGAGTTGGGCTTCCTCGCAATCTCGCTGGATCTGCGTGGCCATGGGGAAAGCGGCTGGATGTCGTCCGGCCTTTACGTGATCGAAGATTATGCCGAGGATTTGCGACTATTCTCTGCGACTCTGGACCGCCCGCCTATACTGGTGGGCGCATCACTGGGTGGCATAGCGTCGCTTCTGGCCGCCGGTGAGCCGGACTATGCTCCGATTTCGGGCCTATGTCTGGTCGATGTCTCGCCCCATCTCAAATCAGACGGCGTGGCCGGCATATTGGGCTTCATGAGAGAGACCAGCAAAGGCTTCGACACGCCTGAACAGGCGGCGGACGCCATTGCCGCCTATGTCCCCCATCGCCCACGCCCTACAGACATTGAGGGCCTGAGAAAAAATTTGCGGGAGGGAGAAGACGGCCGCTTTTACTGGCACTGGGACCCGCAGACAATTGCCAAGCCACTGGAACCGGAACGCACAAGCAAGCGGCTGGAGCAGGCGGCGGCGCATATAGATGCGCCAGCGCTGCTGCTGCGCGGCGAGTTGAGCGAACTGGTGACCGCAGACGTCGCAAAAAACTTCATGGCGCTGTTCAACAGGGGGGCGACCGTCGACATTCCCGGCGCGCGGCACATGGTTGCGGGCGACAGAAACGATCTGTTCGGCAGGGAACTGATCGCCTTTGCAGAAAATATACGAAACGAGAGGACAGGGGATGTTGGCCAATAACGCGCCGTTGCCGGTGCTGACGCCGGAGACGGAGGCTTTCTGGACCGGAGGCCGCGAGGGGAAACTAATGATTATGCGGTGCGCGCAATGCACGCGCCGACATCATCCGCCCAGTCCGGTATGCCCCCATTGTTACAGCGAACGGGTGGCGCCAGAAGCCGTATCGGGCCGCGCGAAGATCGCCAGCTTCACCGTAAATCACCAGAAATGGCTGCCCGACATGAAGGTGCCGTTCGTGATCGCAATCGTTGAATTGGATGAACAGCCGGATATCCGGATAACCACCAATATCGTCAACGCGCCGCCAGAGACGATAAATATTGGCCAGTCCGTCCAGGTGTTATTCGAACAGCATGACGATGTGTGGCTTCCCCTTTTCCAGCCGGAGGAAGGCGCATGACATTTGGCGAGAAACAGGTCGCCATCACCGGCATAGGCCAGTCGGAGATCGCACGCCCCTCCTCGCGGTCGGCGCTCCTGCTGACCATCGACGCCATTCTGGCGGCCATCGAGGATGCCGGATTGACGCCAGCCGATATAGACGGGCTGACGACCTGGCCCGGCCGGATGGACAGCGATCCGGGCTTTGGCCCGGTCGGCACCACAGACATCAAGGAAGCGTTGGGCCTGAAGCTCAATTATTTTGCCGGCGGCAAGGAAGCGCCGGCTCAATTCGGTGCAGCCATCAATGCGATCGGCGCGATAGCGGCGGGACTGGCCCGCCATGTGGTCGTGTTCCGCACAGTTTATGAAGCCACGACACGCAAGCAGACGGGCGCTGGCACTGCATTTGGCACTGCGCGCGTTCCGGACGCCCGTTTTCAGTGGCAACTGCCCATGGGCGCGATGTCCGCATCAAACTGGACCGCCCTCTACGCCCAGCGGCATTTTCATGATTACGGCACCACACGTGAACAGATGGCGCAGATTCCGCTTAACTGCAGGCGGAACGCAGCCCTTAATCCCAAGGCGATATATCGCACGCCGCTGACTCTCGACGATTATATGGGTGCGCGGATGATTTCGACTCCGCTCTGCCTTTATGACTGCGACGTGCCGGTGGATGGGGCGACCGCGATCATCTTCTCACGCGCCGATGCCGCCGGCGACCTTCGCCATGCACCGATCAGGCTGGAAGCCGTTGGATCGGCGCTGCATGGCCGCGACAGTTGGGATCAGCGGGCGGACCTGACCAGCATGGCGGCGTTCGACGCCGCGAAGATGATGTGGTCCCGCACCGATATGAAGCCGTCGGATATAGACACCGCGCAGCTCTACGACGGTTTCACGATCCTGACGATGCTTTGGCTGGAAGCGCTGGGCTTTTGCGGGAAGGGTGAGAGCGGCGCCTTCATTGAAGGAGGCGCTCGCATCGCGCTGACAGGCGAATTGCCCCTGAACACATCCGGCGGACAATTGTCAGAGGGCCGCGTGCACGGCTACGGCTATCTCCACGAAGCATGCCTCCAACTGCGCGGCGGCGCTGGAGCGCGACAGATTGCGAAGCCTGTAAATACTGCGGTCGTGGGAACAGGCGGCGGCCCATTGGCCTCCTGCATGCTGCTACGAAACGATTAGGTTCTTCGTGCGAAGTGGCGCGGGCGACTGTAACAGCCGCCCGCCCGCGTAGTCATAATGCTTCGAAGATCGTCACATTGGCCAAACCGCCGCCTTCGCACATGGTCTGAAGGCCGTAACGCCCCTTGCGCTGGCGCAGCGCATGAATGAGCGTGGTCGCGAGTTTCGCGCCCGACGCGCCCATGGGATGCCCAAGCGCCATTGCACCGCCATGCACATTCAACCGGTCCAGATCAGCGCCGATAGCTTTCGCCCAGGCAAGCGGCACTGGGGCGAAAGCCTCATTCACTTCATAGAGGTCGATGTCCTGAATTGACATTCCGGCGGCCTTGAGCGCGCGCTCGGTTGCAGGAATAGGCGTTTCGAGCATGATGACAGGGTCGCCGCCCAGTACGGTCATCTGATGGATGCGCGCCAGGGGAGCGACATTCAACGATTTCAGCATTGCTTCGCTGACGATCAGGACGCCGGCCGAACCGTCGCAAATCTGGCTGGAACTGGCGGCGGTGACCAGCCCGTCAGGCAGCACTGTCTTCACCGCCCCAATCGATTCCGGCGTGGCATCAAACCTTATGCCTTCGTCGACGTCATGCGGAACTGCGTTGCCTTCAGCATCGACACCCGAAACGGACAGGATTTCCTCCGCGAACAGCCCGCTTTCGGTCGCCGCGATGGCGCGCTTGTGGCTGGACAAAGCCAATGCATCGCAATCGGCGCGGGAAAAGCCATATTTGGCGGCCATCATCTCCGCGCCCTTGAACTGATTATACGCAAAGCCGGGGCGGCGTTCCAGCATCACAGGACTCATCGGCCCGCCCCAACCCTTTTCATGGGCCAGCGTGTAAGCCGAGCTCATCGGAACGCGCGTCATGCTCTCGACACCGGCGGCGATGACAACCTGCGCGCTCCCGGCGATCACCGCCTGCGCAGCAAAATGGATCGCCTGCTGGGACGATCCGCACTGACGATCGACCGTCACGCCGGGCACTGTTTCGGGCAGGTTCGACGATAATATCGCCTGACGGGCGACGTTGAACGCCTGCTCGCCGACCTGGGTGACACATCCCATGACAACATCGTCCACCTGGGCAGGGTCGATGCCGGATTGTTCGACCAGCGCATCAATCACGCGCCCGGACAAATCCGCCGGATGCCAGTTCCTCAGACGCCCACCCCGGCGGCCTCCGGCTGTGCGGGTAGCGGCGACAATATATGCTTCAGCCATGACGATCCTCGAAAAACAGGGAAAATATCTGCCCGCGATCAGCGCGGCGGCATGCGGATTGCACCGTCAAGGCGGATGACCTCACCGTTGACATAACCGTTGCGGCAAAGCTCCAGCACCATCGACGCATACTCCTCCGGCGCGCCGAGACGGCTTGGGAATGGCACGGATTCGGCGAGACTCTTGCGCATCTCCTCCGGCGCAGCGAGCATCGGGGGGGTAGCGAAGATGCCCGGCATGATCGTGTTCACGCGGATGAATTCCGATGCAAGGTCGCGCGCGATAGGCAGGGTCATGCCGACGATCCCCGCCTTTGCCGCGGCATAGGCGACTTGTCCGATCTGGCCATCCTTGGCTGCGGCCGAGGCGGTGTTGACGATAACCCCGCGTTCGCCGTCGATGGGATCGAGGGATGCCATGCCCGCGGCGGAAACGGCGGCGCACTGAAATGCGCTCATCAGATTGAGGTGGACGATCTTGGTGAAGCGATCCAATGCCATAGGCTCAATCGCGCCTGTCTCGCGATTGCGGCGGATGATCTTTGCGGACGTGCCGCCACCCGCACAACTCACCAGGATGCGCTCCTGCCCATGCGCTGCGCGCGCAGCAGTGAAGCCCGCCGCCACGGATTCCGCAGACGTCACATCGACTGAACAGAATGCGCCGCCTAGTTCCTTTGCGACCGCCTCGCCCCGTTCCGCATTGAGATCGAAGATCGCGACTTTTACGCCTTGTGCCGCGAGCGCCCGCGCTGTCGCCTCGCCCAGGCCCGAAGCCCCGCCCGTGACCACAGCCGAAATCGATCCATCCAGACGCACCCCGATTCTCCTATATCACCAATTCATTCGCATATTGCATGCACGATACCGCCTAACGGCGCAACCCGTAAGGCAGAATGAACATCGTCCCTCCATTGAAATTTGCCGAGTTTCTAGCGGTTTCCTCTATTGAAGGGAAATTCGCGACCTTTCCGCCTCTCCTTTACCGATGCACAAATTCGCGTGACATTCGCAGCATCCCAACTTATTTGCATGCAATATAGAATGACGGGAGACGATTGATGTTTGAAGGCAAAACGGCCCTGATTACCGGCGCTGGCAGCGGCATGGGCGCAGCAGTGGCGCGTCACCTGGCGTCCAAAGGCGCGAACGTGGCGCTTGTCGGAATTGATTCAGCCCCCCTTGAAAAGGTTAGCGCAGAAATAGCTGCGGCCGGAGGTTCGGCCATCGGCATCGCAGCCAATGTAGCGAAGCCCGACGAGATGGAGCGCGCAGTTTCGAAGACGGTCGAAACATTCGGCGCGCTGCATTTCGGCGTCAACTGCGCAGGCGTATCACAAACCCCCAAGCCCATCGGCGAGCTTGCTCCATCCGAATGGAGCGAAACCATCTCCGTCAATCTGGACGGCATCTTCCATGCCATGCGCTACGAGATCCCCGCTATCCTCGCAGCAGGCGGCGGCGCGATCGTCAACATTTCGTCCGTGTTCGCGCATAAGGGATTTGCCGATCGTTCAGCCTATTCGGCTTCGAAGCATGCCGTAATTGGCCTCACACGCAGCGCCACGCTGGACTATGCCTCGAAAGGACTTCGCGTAAACACCCTCTCCCCCGGCGTCATCGATACGCCAATGTTGGACGTTGATCGCGAATCCAGCAATCAGTTCGCGCAATATATCCCAGCGCGCAGGATTGGCCGCCCGGAAGAAATCGCAACCGCCGTCGCATTCCTGCTTTCGGATGATGCATCCTATGTCAACGGCGCGGAATTGATCGTCGACGGCGGCTTTCTTGCCTAACGGCATAAGCGGCTAGGAAGCACTGGTCGTTAGGAGGCACTGGGGCGCAGCAGGTCAATCATGCCCAAATCTGCATACCAGTCCTCCATCAGGGGCGCCAAATCTTTGGACCGGGCGAGAGGGATCAACAGTTCCGCGTCACGGCCGACAATCCACTGGTAAGGCGGCTTGGCCATTGTCGCCACCTCCATAACAGCACTTGCGACGTCATCGGCCGTCTGACCCGCCATCATTTCCTGGATGAATGGCCCCATGCCGTTGCGGAGGCGCATTTCGAATGGCCAGTATGGCGACTGCTCGTCAAAGCCGTCGGGATATACATAGTTGGCGGCAAAGCGCGTGGGGAACGCTCCAGGCGCGACGGAAATCACATCTATTCCAAATGGTCGCAACTCGATCCACAGAGATTTGGTCAGCCCCTCCAGCGCATGTTTCGATGCGCAGTAAGCGCCCCTGTGCGCAACCGACATATGCGCCACGACCGAGGAAATGTTGATGATCCGGCCTTGTCGACGCGCGCGCATGCTCGGCAATATGCTGCGGATCAGGCGAAGAACGCCAAAGACGTTGGTGTCGAACTGCGACAGCATTTGCGCGTCGCTCAAATGCTCGACGGGCGCCACAACCTCGTAGCCTGCATTGTTGACAAGAATGTCGATCGGATGGCGGGCGGAAGCATCCGCCAATGCCGCGTCTACATCCGCAGCACTCGTGACGTCGAGCTTTCCGATGGCGATAGGCAGACCGCCATCCCGCAATTCCTCAAGCGGCCCAGCGCTCGACAGATTTCGCACGGTTGCATACACGTCATGCCCCGCACGCGCCGCCAGTTCCGCTGTCGCAAGACCGAAGCCGCTGCTACACCCTGTGATGAAAAACCTCTCCATTCCTGCAGCTCTCCATTTTTGTCAGCTTTACTTGTTGAACATAAGGCTGGATTCAGCAAGCGTGCCGACTTCATAAAATCTCATATTTACATGCAATGTTGTCAAAGGGCGGGGAATGATTGAGCATTGGACCGAAGCTGGAAATGAGAGCGTTCTGCCCCGCCTGCTTCAACAGCGCGCGAACGAAACACCGCAACGGATTTATGCGGAGTTCGAGGATGGTGAGAGTTGGACATATGCGCGCTGCTGGTCGCTTGCGCAGGAGACCGCGGCGATGCTGGCGTCATATGGCCTTGGCCGTGGCGAGGTGCTTCTACTATGGGTGCCCAACGGCCCCGATTTTCTCAGGCTATGGATGGGAGCAAATCTGCTCGGCGCAATCGTGGCGGCCCCAAATCTGGCGTATCGGGGCAATATTCTGGAACATGTCATTAATCTGACAGGAGCCAGAATAGCTGCGATCGATTCCACATTGATGGATCGACTGGAGGGCATCGATTCAAGGATCTTGGAAAACATCATCGTCACGGGGGACGGCCGGCATATCTCGTCAGATTGCCGCGCAGTCGCCTTGCCCGACTCTGACCATATGCGTTTTCCGCCAGTCGCATTGCCGATTGTGGAGCCATGGGACCCACAATTCATTATGTTCACTTCCGGCACCACGGGTCCGTCCAAGGGCGTGACAGTACCCTATGCCCAAATGCATGCGATTGCGTCCACGCACTATGGGTCGCGCTTTGGCCCCGACGACCGTTATCTGCTCAATCTTCCGCTATTCCATGTTGGTGGACTGCTTCCGGCGGTCGGCGCAATGATCACCGGCGGAGCGGTGGTCGTGATGCCCAGCTTCAAGACCGATCGTTTTTGGGCAACCGTGCGGGATCGGAACATCACCGGCTGCACAATGATTGGGGCAGCAGCATCCTTCCTCGAAAATCTGCCGCCGACCGCCCAGGACAGCGACAACCCTCTGCGCTGGGTGTCCATGTTTCCGCTTGTCAGGGATACGCCCGCATTCGCGCGGCGCTTCGGCATAGGCATCTTCACAGGTTATGGCATGTCGGAACTGTCGATCCCGATAACTTCTGATGACCACGCCCTGCCGGCGGGCAGTTGCGGTTATCTCCGGGACGATTACGAGGCCCTGCTGGTCGACGCACATGATATGCCGGTTGCCGAGGGGGACGTAGGCGAACTTATCCTGCGCCCCCAAAAGCCGTGGATCATATTCAGCGGATATTGGCGCAACCCGGAGGCTACGGCGGAAGCCTGGCGCAACGGCTGGTTCCATACGGGCGACACTTTTCGCCGCTTGGCCGACGGGGCCTATATCTTCGTCGACAGAACGAAGGACGCATTGCGTCGAAGGGGAGAAAATATCTCCTCCTATGAGGTGGAGGTAGAAATATTGGCCCATCCGTCAGTCGTCGAGGCCGCTGTCATTGGCGTCCCGTCCTTACATGGCGAACAGGATGTGATGGCGGTTGTTGTGCGCGGCGGAAGCGATGACATCACTCCCGCTTCGTTGATCGAATTTCTGAAACCCCGCCTGCCGGGCTTCATGCTACCGCGCTATATCCGCTTCACGGACACACTGCCGCGCACGCCCAGCCTTAGGGTTCAGAAACATGTGCTGCGCGAAGATGGTGTGACGCCCGATAGCTGGGACCGGCTGGGATAGACCGCCTCAACCCGGCAGCGAAAGCACGATGGACGCGCCAGTAATGCATGCGGCATCGGCGGAAATAAGCAAGGCAATGGCGCGCGCAGCGCCACCTGGCGTCACCCAGCCCGACCTGTCCGCATCGGGCATATCCCGCCGGTTGGCTGGCGTATCGATGATGGTCGGCAATATCGCATTCACACGGATACCACGGCCCCGCAATTCATCAGCCAGGCTTTCGGTAAGCGCTTTGACGCCAGCCTTGGAAGCCGCATAGGGCGCCATCCCCATGGCGGCGGCGTTGGCGGCCGCCGCTCCGACATTTACGATGGACCCACCGCCGCCTGCCAGCAGATGCGGTATCGCCGCACGCGCTGATACCGCTGCGGTGCGCAGATTCATACGATACATACGGTCCCAGCTATCAATGCTTCCGCCCTCGACCGGTTCCCATATGAAACCACCGGCAACATTGACGACCGCATCCAGTCCACCGAGACTTGCGGTGACCTCAGAATATGCCTTTGTGACCGAAGCCTCGTCGGCAAGATCCACGCCCCCCAGGACGACAGATGCCGCTCCGGCCTCCGCGGACGCCATATCGACAATCGCAACCTGCATGTCCCGCGCAGCGAGTTCCGCCGCAACGGCTTTTCCCAACGCGCCCAGACCGCCAGCAACCAATATTCTCATAGCGCGGCCTAATTCCTGCGCCAGCTCAGCGGGAGATACAGCATGGCGTTATTCTTCCCCGATTCAGCGATGACCTTTTCCCCCGCCTTGATCTGAAATTCGGGAATGCGGGCGAACCAATGCTCCAGGAATGTCCGAAGCTCCAGACGCGCGAGGTGCGATCCCAGGCAACGATGTGGCCCGCTTCCGAAAATCATGTGCGCCTTGTTCTCGCGATGAAAATCAATCGTCATGGGATCGGGAAACTGCCTGTCGTCAAGTCCGAACAAGGTCGTCGAAAGCAGGACAGGGTCACCCGCGCGCATCTCGATGCCCTTAAACTGCATATCGTTGCGGACCATCCTGGCGAGATTGGTGACACCATGATAGCGCAGCAATTCTTCCACCGCTTCCGGGATCAGCGATGGGTCATCAGCCAGTTGCCGCTGATGCTCAGGATGGGTCGCCAGAAAGCGCATTGAGAAGCCGAGTTCGGCAACGACTGTATCAAGCCCGGCGAACATCAGATTAATGCACATGCTGAAAACTTCCTGCTCGGTGGCAGGCCGTCCCTGTATCGTGCTGTCGATTACCTTCGTCGCCAGATCGTCCCGCGGCGTGCGGCGGCGGTCGTCCAGCTTTTCACTCAGATAGGCGATCATCGCATCCATTGAGGATTGAACCCGCGCAGGATCAGGACTGCGTGTCTGGTCCTCGACCAAGGGCAGCAGCATCGCTGCATCCTCCATCGGGAAACCCATCATGCCAAGGAACACGGCGATTGGGAGCCGTTGGGCCACAGCCTCCTGAAATTCGCATTCGCCGTCCGCAATGAAGCCTTCAATCAGATTGGCGGACAGATCACTGACGATCTGCTCGTAATTTCTGAGAGCCTTTGGAGAGAAGGCTGGCGCTAGAGCATTGCGATAGTCGCTAAGCTCGGGTGGATCATATTCCGCAGGCGCAAACCTGAAGCCGGTATTGACATAGGGTATGGAGACGATCTGACTGGAGAAAAGATCATAGTTCCGATACGCTTCCTGAATATCCTCGGCACGGGTGAACACCCAATGGCCGCCATTGCGCGGCGTGTAGAAAATATCGGGGCCATCATGAAACTGGTGCCACGTCTTGTGGATGTCTCCGTCGATCGCATTCATATCGAATACGTCGAAATCACGCACCAGCCCGGCGGCAACATGGGGCGGCGGTGAGCTTGGCACGGTTAGCTTCGCGTGCGTGGTCATTCCGGCCTCCTCATCTCATATCGCATTTCAGCTTATGTTGACGACATGCTATCAGCAAGATTACATGCAATCAATCAAGAACAGTGCAAAATCCGGCCATAACCAGCCATTAATTCCCTATATTGCGTACATTTATGGAGAGGGCATGAATTTAACCGAGCCGAAACGTCTCCGGGGTCTGGATCGTGGAGAGCGCTGCGCATTATTGATATCGGAATGCCAGACAGCGGTGATCGATCCAAAAGTCGCCATGTTCAAGGATTTGGCGAATGCAGCGCAAGCCCGCGCGCTCCCCACAAAGATATCCGCACTTGCGCATCGATGCCGCAATGCGGACATTCCAGTGGTGCATTGCATCGTCCGGCTTCTACTAGGCGGAAAAACAGCGACTGCCAACTCGCCAATCCATTCCATCATGCGCAAAAGCCCGTTCCTCCATCGCGATCATCCAGCATCGGGCATTCATCCCGGCATAGAAGTAGATCCCAGCGACATCATTTCCGACCGCGCGCACGGCATCACCGCTTTCCATGACAGCGGCCTTGAAACCGCGCTCCGCGCCTTGAACGTCGAGACGCTGATCCTCACCGGCGTTTCCACCAACATCGCCCTGATCGGCGCAAGCATAGAGGCCGTTAATCGCGGCTTCTCAGTGGTTATCGCGGAGGATTGCACGGCCGGCGCGACTCCCGAAACCCACGCACATTCCATTGAGCAGACCTTGCCTATCCTGGGCACGGTCTGCAGCACGGGAGCCATTATGCCCTATATAAGAAATCAAACCGGCGTCAGTTAACGCTAATCGGCTCTCAGTCCAAAATAGACGCAGCCGCCTAAACGGGGTCCCATGTGAATACATCGCTGGACACCTGTAGCGGAAACAGGCTGGGCCGCATGGCGGGCATGAACTCCTCTGCAATAGTTGCCGGCGTCCAGCCCTGCTCGCGGTGAAGCGAACGAACGGGTCGCGGAGGACTGAACAGGAAAATCTCATGCTTGCGCACGCAGAAAATCTGCCCTGAGACATCGGCGGCGGCATCCGAACAGAGATAAGCGACAAGCGGAGCAACCTTGTCCGGCGTCATCGTCTTCAATCGTTCTACTCGCTGCTTTTGCGCTTCGGTCTCCGCGGGAATGCTCTCCGTCATGCGGCTCCAGGCGAAAGGCGCAACACAATTTGAGCGCACGCCAAACCGGCGCATATCGAGTGCGATAGAATTGGACAGGCCGACAATCCCCATCTTGGCTGCGGAATAGTTGGACTGACCCACATTGCCGATCAGGCCGGAAGTCGACGTCATGTGGACGAATGCGCCGCCGCCCTGATCCTTGAAATAGGGCGCAGCCGCGCGCGACAAATGAAAGCTGCCGCCAAGATGAACATCGACGACCGATTGCCAGTCCGTCGCGCTCATCTTGTGGAACATGCCATCCCTGGAAATCCCGGCGTTGTTGACGATGGCGTCCACGCGCCCAAATGCCTTCACGGCATCGTTCACTATGGAGGCAGCACCTTCCGGATCCGAGACGCTCGCCAGGTTGGCGACGGCCTTTCCCCCTGCCGCGATAATTTCGGCCACGACTTCGGCGGCGGGGCCGCTATCCGCTCCGTCACCGCTAAGCGATCCGCCAAAGTCATTGACGACGATCGAGGCGCCCTCTGCTGCGCATGCCAGGGCGAGCGCACGGCCAATCCCTCGGCCAGCCCCCGTAACCGCGACAACCTTGCCCGTGAGCAATTCCGTTCCAGACATCTGCCTACCGCCTCATTCAATCACAATTGCGACGCGGGCAGATTGACCACCAGCCCATCGATATCGGCCGACAGCTTTATCTGACAGGACAGCCGGCTATTCTCATCAGGATCCACCGCCATTTCCAGCATCATTTCTTCTTCGGAATTGGGCGTACCGACCCTGTCCATCCAGTCCGGCGCGATGTGCACATGGCATGTCGCGCAGGCCAAACCACCGCCACAGTCCGCCAATATACCGGGGACGCCATTGTTAAGCGCGACCTGCATCACGCTCTCACCCTCATTCCCGTTCACGGTGCGGCTTTCGCCGCGATGCGAAACGAATGTCACCTCAACCATCACCCAACTCCAGTCATGTCTTGTTCCGTCACAATGTCGCGCTGAGTCTTTGCCAGTCGGAGCGCAACTCCTCTCTAAACCTTTCGTCGGCGATAGCGATGAGCGCTTCCGCGCGTTCCGCCATCGAGCACCCCCGCAACCTGGCAACGCCATGCTCCGTCACCACGACATCCGCGTCGGCGCGGCCAAGGGAAATTGTCGGGCCGTCAAGCCGGGGTACGATGCGAGATATGGTTCCCCCCCGCGCTGTGCTCGGCATCAATATCATCGCCTGTCCGCCGGGAGAGGCAAGGGCCGCCCGCACAAAGTCAGGCGCACCGCCAACGCCACTGAACATCCGTCCGCCCTGCCACTCAAGATTGACCTGACCAAAAAGATCAATCTCCAGCGCGGAATTAATCGCTGTGAAGCTTGGCAATCCCGCAAGCCTGGACCCGTCATGCGTGGTCAGCGTATCGGCAAATTCGATGAGGTTCGTTTCGGCCAGATAGTCGTAAAGCGCGGTTGTTCCGGCGGCGATGCCCGCGCAATGATCCCGCCCGTCCGCAAGCGCCCCTTTTTCCGCAAGCAATCGGACCCCCTCGGCCGCCATGCCGGAACGCAGCCGCAGATTGCGGTGGTTCGTCAGGGCGGACCACAAGGCGCCTGGCGCACCGCCAATGCCGATCTGCACCGCCGCCCCATCCGGGACAAGCGGAGCCGCCAGTTGCGCGATCGTCTGAAGCTCGCCTGATGGCGGCGCTGACCCAACCTCGACCAAGGGGCTTTCGCAATCGACGATCAGATCGGCTTCGCCCATTTGGATGCGCGGCCCCCGCCGGATAGACGGCATGCGCGAGTTGACGATAGCTACCCGGCGACGCGCCCGCATCCAGGCGATCGGCGAGAAATCTGCCGCAATGCCAAAGGATGCGAAGCCTTGCGCATCCGGTGTCGAGACATGGGCCACGGCCAGGTCCAGAGGCGCTGCATTCCGAAAGTACCGTGCAATCCCGCTATATGATAACGGCATTATCGAGATGCGACCGGCTTCATAAGATGCGCGCAAAAGCGGCTGCATCAAAAATGTCGTGACCCTGGCGTCAGAAGCCATCGCCGAATAATCGAAACGGTTCATGCCGGGCAGCAGGCAACTCAACAGGTGAACGCCGCGCAAGCGTTCGGGGTCAGCCGACAATGCTTCGGCCAACGCAACCACCTCTCCCGTTGCTCCCGGAAGATAGATGGTTTCACCCGGCCGGAACATGTCGAGCAAAGCGCGCATCAGGGCCTTTCGAACAGGGCCGCGATACCCTGGCCGCCGCCGATGCACATGGTTTCCAGACCATAGCGCCCACCCCTGCGATCCAGCTCATGCAGGAGCGTCGTCATTATGCGGACACCAGTTGCACCGATGGGATGGCCAAGAGAGATGCCGGAACCATTGACGTTGATCCGGGAATGATCGTCAAAATCCCACCCCTTCATGACGGCCAGGACCTGCGTCGCAAACGCCTCGTTTATTTCGATCAGGTCGATATCGTCCCAACTCTTGCCAGTGCGCGCGAACAGGCGCTCCACCGCAGGAACCGGCCCAATCCCCATCCGTGCGGGATCGCAACCGGCGGCCGCCCATCCGGCCAGATAGGCCATCGGCTCCAGCCCCAGCTCGGCAAGCTTGTCCTCCGCGACTATCAGGCATGCGGCGGCGGCGTCATTTTGCTGGCTACTATTGCCAGCCGTTACCGTGCCGCCTTTGATCAGCGGGCGCAGCGCCGCCAGCGTTTCTGCGGTTGTCTCCACCCTCACGCCTTCATCGCGAGCGAACAGCGCCGGATCGCCCTTTTTTTGCGGAACGGGAACAGGCACGACCTCTGCGTCAAAATATCCGCTGGCCCACGCCGCCGCCGCCCTGCGCTGGCTCTCCGCCGCAAACGCATCGGCCGCCTCCCGGCTGATCGCATAATCCGTCGCCAGATTTTCGGCGGTCTCGATCATTCCCGATATGACACCGAAGCGTTCAACGGGCTGCGAACGCTCCCGCCCACGATCCAGCCTATCATATAGTTGAACCGTGCCAGCCCGCGCCCCGCCGCGCATGGACGTGGTATAATATTCGATATTGCTCATGCTTTCGACGCCGCCCGCAAGCACCACATCGGCTGCGCCCGTCTGCACCATCATCGCAGCATTCACGATCGCCTGGAGGCCGCCGCCACACCGGCGATCCACCTGGGAGCCCGGCACGGTGATCGGCAGGTCCGCCGCAAGCGCCGCCCAACGGCCAATACAGGGCGCCTCGCTATTGGCGTAGCTCTGCGCGAAAACGACGTCATCGATCCGCTCTGGATCGACCCCCGTGCGGGCAACCGTCGAACGAATGATGTGCGCAGCCAGCCGCTCAGCCGGAAGCGGAGACAGGGTACCCAGAAATTTCCCGACCGGCGTTCGAACCGCCCCAACGATAGCCGCCCGTCTCATACCACTCCCGCGCATCATTGCATGTAATCAACGCCAGGATGGCATTGAGCTCTGGACTGCACTATAGACTCATGCCAATATTGCATGCAATAAAAGTTTGGCACGGAGAGAGATATGGCGACCGACGCGTTGACGCTTTTCATGGACCATAAGGAAATAGAGGACAAGGTGGGGCTTTGGTGCCGCATCGTCGATACACACGCCATGAACCGCATGGGCGAGGTATTCGCGGACGACATATTCTGGGATTATGGCAAGGGCACCACTGAGCAGGGCCTGAAGAACATAACCCACCGGATCGAGGCGCATCTGGTGGACACGCCAAACTGCAGCGCGACGCAGCACCGCTTGGCCAATATGCGCATCGACGTAAATGGCGATGAAGCCGAAAGCGAAGCCTATTTCGTGGGCGTACATGCGGGCGCTGGCGAATATGAAGGCAAGACCCTCCTGCAATGGGGCAATTACAACGATTTCTGGAAACGGACGCCGGACGGATGGCGGATCAGCCGGCGCATCTATCGCATCGATATCTCCGACGGCCCGATGGGCATCGTCTATGGCGGCGCAACGGCCGACATGTGGCAGGCCGGCGACGATCGCCGCGTGGGCCGCTGAACAGAATATAGGAAAAGGGACAGGATATGAGTTTTTCGGGCAAGGTGGCGCTGGTCACTGGTGGCAGTTCAGGCATCGGCGAGGCAACCGCCATACGCTTTGCGCAGGCGGGCGCACGGGTCGTGATCACCGGGACGCGCGCCGATGTTGGCGAAGCGAAAGCGGCGGCTTTGCGCGACGCAGGACATGAAGTGCAATTCGTCGCCGGGGATGTGTCGCAAGAAGCCGACGTCAAAGGCTGGGTTGACGCAACGCTCGACCATTATGGGCGGCTCGATTTCGCGGTGAACAGTGCGGGCGTATACCAATATGAAGCCGGTACGATCGTCGACATTGCGTCTGACTATTGGGACCGCCTGATCGCGATCAACCTGCGCGGCATCTATCTTTCAATGAAATATGAAATTGCGGCGATGCTCCGTTCCGGCGGTGGGTCCGTGGTTAATGTGGCGTCGGGCGCGGGGCTCAGGGCGGTGCCGATGGCATCGGCCTATGTGGCGGCCAAGCATGGCGTGATCGGGCTCACAAAAACGGCGGCTGTCGATTTCGGATCGCAGAATGTGCGCGTCAACGTGATCTGTCCTGGCCTGGTCAAAACAGGAATGACCACATTCCTCGACCAGATAGAGCCAGAAGTCGCCTCCCAATATTACAAGGCAAACGCCATGGAGCGCATCGGCCTGCCGGAAGAAATCGCGGACGCAGCGGCGTGGCTCTGCTCGCCGGGCGCTTCCTTCACCACCGGCCTCATCATGCCAGTCGATGGCGGCTACAGCGTCAAATAAGCAAGGATCGCACCATGGGCACTATCGATACGCAGACCCTGATCGACCGCGCGATGATCTCCGATCAGGTTTATCGTTACATGAAGGGTCTGGACACGCGCGACTTTGACCTCGTCATGTCCGTACTTTCCCGGCCTTTTCATATGCAGGCCAATCAGCTCGGCATAGACCGCGAGATGATGCCGGAGGAATATGTCACCAAGCTGGGGCCGAAGAAGTTCCTGCCCGGCTTCGACGTGACCGTTCACATCAGCACCAACCATCTGATCACAGTCGATGGCGATACGGCGCATGTGGAGACCAAGCTCTACGCCTGTCATTATATCCAAGAGGAGGATAGCGGCGACCGCAGGAATATCGGCGGAAACCGCACGCCTGGCGTCAATATCCACTGCAACAAGCAGATGCCATGGGAAGGGTGGCTCACGCGCCAGCCCGATGGCGGGTGGCTGTTCCACAAGGTCCGCATGGGTACCTTCGCCAGCGAAGGCGACACGACGGCCTTTGACATTTCGCTCCAGCGCTCAGGCCATCTCGTATGAATGCCCATCCGGCAGAAGTGCCATCATCGGCGCAACTGCCGGACCGGCTCGCCATCCTCAATCTGCTGGGCATTTACTCCGCCTATGCCAATGACGGCGATCTGGACGGATGGGGAAGCCTGTTCGCGGATGACGCGATCTTCGAAATCCATTTGCCGGACGGAACCTACCCGGTCGACAAAGCCACGCTGCTGGCTGGGGAAAAGCATATTTTCCAGCTCTACCGGGACCGCAAGGCCAACCCTGCCAGCGGCGAACGGCGGCTTTTCCTCTTTTCAAACCCCTATGTCGCTCGCCAAGATATCAGCGACGCCGATGTCGGCGTGACGATGACGCTTGTCCGCACTAGCCCGGATGGTCCCCATCCGCATATCGAAGCAACGGGAACCTACACGGGCACATTGGTAAAGCGCGAAAATATATGGCTTATCCATCGCTGGCGCGTCCAAACGGACCGGACGCCTGAACCGATGCAGGATGGCCCGGCCCATCCCGACGCAGCATGGGAAAATTGACGCGACCGCATCAATATATCGGCCTAGCCACCCTCAACCGTTTTAGCGAACCTCCGCACATCCATTCTGGATGACGGTTGCATTCCGCGCTTTGACCCGCGCCTGGAACGACACGAGGTCGCCGTCGCGCCACAGATCGACGGTCACAACATCCCCCGGATAGACAGGTGCGGAGAAACGCAGCTTGTGGCTCACCATCCGTTCCGGCTCGAATGCCGCATAATGCTGCAGGACAGCTCTGCAGCAGATGCCGAAGGTGCAAAGCCCGTGTAATATGGGCCGCTCGAACCCCGCCCGGCGCGCAGCCTCTGGATCGGCATGCAGGGGATTACGATCCCCCGCCAGACGATAGAGCAGCGCCTGATCGGCGCGCGTCACATAGTCCACGGATTTGTCGGGCGGCCGGTCCGGCACGATGTGAGGCGCAGCGCCTCCCGTTGCCGGGCCTCCAAAATGCCCGTCAGCGCGCGCGAACCATCCAACCGAAAGCGTGACATAAGGCTCACCAGTCTCGGCATCCCGCAACATGGTTTCGGCCATCAGTATGGCGCCCTTGTCGCCCTTGTCGATGGCGGCGATGATGCCTCCATCCGCCTTCACGCGCGCAGACGCTGGTAGCGGCCTGTGCAGCCGGATTGCCTGCTCCGCATGGACGACCCGGCTATAATCGACACCGGTCGCCGCCAGCGGCGGGTTGGAGCCCCAGGCCGCAACCGTCGCGAAGGACGGAACGACCTTCAGATCCTTCTCATAGACGAAGGCCAATTCGTCCGCGTCCAACGGATCGCCTCCCATGCCTATGCCAAGGGCGTAGAGCATCGCGTCACGATCGCTCCAGGCAAATTCGCGATCGGGGGATCGGACTTTCAACAATGCTTCATAGGGAATCACGGGCATCTCCTGACGCCTCGTTTATGCCCTCATTGCATGCAATTCAATGCATCAGGCGGCCTGATCTTCTTCTTCCGCCTGATTGGATACAGCCTCGAAAGCACCGCGGAGCAATTCGCGGTTGGCGTATACATGCTCGCGCATCAGGGCCTCCGCCCTCGCCCCCTCGCCGCGCATCATCGCCTCCACGATATGCACATGGTCGTGGTGCGACCGGAGGCGCTGTTCGCGGGTGTGCACCTTCTGGAAGAAATCCGAATCCGGGTTCAGGCGGCTGTCGAAAATGCGGGGAAAAAAGCGGATCTGCCGCATGATCGGATCCAGATGTCTGTTATGCGACGCCTCCAGCAAAGCATAGTGGAACTGGGAGTTCAGTGCCCGCCACGCGGCCTGCTGCGCAGGACCCCATTCAGGTGAGCGGAAGATTTCCTCACCCTGCTCGATAATCTCCAAAAACGCCGCTTTACCGGCATCATCCATGCCTCGTTCGGCAATGACGCGGCAGGCCAGCCCTTCCAAAGTGCCGCGCACATCATAAGCGTCCAGCACATCGCTAAGCTCGACGCTCCGCACGATATAGCCGCGATTGGGGTAGTAAACGAGCAGGTCCTCATTCGCGAGAACGCGCAGCGCATCGCGAATCGGTGTCCTCGATACGCCAAGATCGGAAGCCAGGGTCGCCTCGTGCAGGTGCGCGCCGGGACCATATTTCCCATCCAGAATCCGCTCACGAATCTCTGAGATCACCTGCTCGGTAACCGTTACCATTCCTGTCGTCCCCATTTCTTACAAAGCATCACGAATTTTTCTCAAAACCAAGTTTGCATGCAACCTTGGTTTTCGGTATCAACCTTAGCAGTGGTCGCCGGCAATTGCATCCAAAGAAGAATGCGCCGCGATAAGGCCGCAGTGACGGCGAGTATCAGGAGTGAAGTCGAAATGGCTTGGGACGTAGTTGTAATCGGTTGCGGAGTCGCAGGTTTGTCTGCCGCAGTGACGGCGGCGGAAGGCGGAGCGAAGGTAGCGCTGCTGGAGCGTGCGCCCTATGACGAACGGGGCGGCAATTCGCGCTACACCGAAGCCTGGATGCGCATGAAAACCGAGGACGAGGTTGCGGACGATCTGATCGACCTGTTCCTTGAACGCGGCCATGGCGCGATCGGGCCGGAATTTCTGAAGGAAGTTTCGAACGATTATGAGAACTGGCCGCAGAATGTCCGCGCCTATCCTTTCAACGATCCTGAAATCGTCGGCTCCCTCGCCGAAAATGCGCCGGGCACGATGGCGTGGCTGAAGGAGCATGGCGTCAAGTTCACGTTCCACAGCCCGATGCTGCTGCAGAAAGGCCCCGAACGTATGGGGCCGAGCGGCGGCGGCCTGGCCATTGTGGAAGCGCTGGCGACGTCCGCTGAAAAACTGGGTGTCGAAATCATGTATCAGACGACCGGGCGGTCGCTGTTGCTGGATGACGCCGGGAATATCCGGGGCGTGCGCTGCTGGTCGAAAGAAAAGGGCAATTTCGCGATCGAAACGCCCAATGTCGTGATCGCGTCCGGCGGCTATCAGGGCAATCTGGAAATGATGACCCGTTATGTCGGGCATAACGCGCATCTGACCCGCCCTGTCTCCCCTGGCGGCGTGTTCAACAAGGGCGAAGGCATTGAGATGATGCTGGCCGTCGGCGCCGCTCCGGCCGGACAATATGACATGTTCCACGGTGAGCCGGTCGATCCGCGGTCGCCCAAGCATGAGGCGCTGATCGCGGTCGTGAATTATGGCATCCTCGTCAATGTGCATGGCAAGCGGTTCATGGACGAAGGGTCGAACCGCTATGAATTGATCTATGACGATGTGTCGTGGACGATCATGCGGCAGAAGCTGGGCATCGCGCATCTGCTGTTCGACTCCCGCATGTTCGACATCCCCAATATCCGCACCCGCATCAAGACGGATCAGGAACCGATCCGCGCCTCCTCCATCGCAGAGATGGCCAGCAAGATCGGCGTGCCGGAGCGCGTCCTTATCGAAACCGTGCGCAACTATAATGCTGCTACGGTTGAAGGCGACTATGACACGACGCGGCTGGACGATCTCCATACGCAGGGTCTGGCCCTGCCCAAATCGAACTGGGCGCGCCCGATCGACGAGAGCGATCTCTACGCCTATCCCATCATGTGCGCGAACACCTTCACGTGCGGCGGCGTAAAGATCACCAAGGATGCGCAGGTCGTAAACCGCGATGGTGAACCCATCCCTGGTCTTTACGCGTCGGGAGAGACGGTCGGCCTCTATTATAATCTGTATGTCGGGGCGACGTCCGTGCTGCGCGGGCTGGTGTTCGGGCGTCAGGCGGGCCGCAAGATATGCGAGACGCTTGGAGCGAAGGGCAAGACTACACCGTCGATTGCGGCCTGACGCCGGCGGGGGACGCGTTCGGTGAGATGAAATAACAGGCATCCGCGCAACGGCGGAGGGAGAGACATATGCCGGTTCTGGAAGGGAAAGTCGCGATCATCACAGGTGCGGCGCGGGGTCAGGGCGCTGCGGAGGCGCGGCTGTTCCATGCCGAGGGCGCAAAGGTGGTGTTGACCGATGTGACGGAGGACGGCCGCGCGCTTGCGGACGAACTTGGCGACGGCGCGCTGTTTCTACCCCTCGACGTCGCTGATGAGGCAGCATGGCAAAATGTTGCGCAGCAAAGTGCGACCCATTTCGGCGGAATCGACATCCTGATCAACAATGCGGGCATTACCGGTTATGAGCCGGTCGATGCGATCAGCACGGCGCAGTTGCAGCGTTACATGAACATCCATGTGTTCGGGGCGCTCTACGGAATACAGGCCGTAACGCCCTTCATGGAAAAAGCCGGAAGCGGCGCCATCGTCAATGTGGCGTCGACGGCGGCGCTGCGCGGATATCCCACCTATCTGGGCTATGGCGTCAGCAAATGGGCTTTGCGCGGCCTGACCCGTTATGCATCGCACGATCTGGTTGGACGGAAGATCAGGATCAACACGATCCTTCCCGGCGGTGTGGAAACCCCGATGCTCATGCGCGACGACGCAGGCACGCTCATCGATGCGGCGCGCGCCGCGGTTCCCATGAAGCGCTTTGCGACGGCAGAGGAAATCGCCAAGGTCGCACTGTTCCTCGCCAGCGACGCCTCAAGCTATATGACGGGCGCCGACATGGTTGTGGACGGCGGGCTGAACGCGTGAAACAGCCGCGATGACGGCCGAGGCTATCCTGCAGAGCGCCCATGCGCCTTTGTCGTCACGCCGCCGGCTCAAGGCTATTATTGGCGGGGCGGCGGGCAATTTCGTCGAATGGTTCGACTGGTTCATCTTCGTTTCCTTCGCGATTTATTACGCGCCGATATTCTTTCCGAAGGGCGACCTGACGGTTCAGCTTCTTCAGTCCGCAGCGGTGCTTGCTCTGGGTTTCGTAGTGCGGCCGCTCGGCGCATGGCTGTTCGGCCTCTATGCTGACAGGCGTGGACGGCGGGCCGCGCTCAGCCTGTCGGTGGGATTGATGTGCACCGGATCCTGCCTGATCGCGCTGACGCCGGGACATGCTGTAATTGGCGCGTTCGCCCCCGCCATCCTGCTTACCGCACGTCTGTTGCAGGGCCTGAGCGTGGGCGGGGAATATGGCGCAAGCGCCACCTATATCAGCGAGATGGCCGGTAGCGGCAGGCGCGGCTTCTGGTCGAGCTTCCAATGCGTGACTTTGGTGCTTGGGCAATTGTCCGCGCTGTGCCTGCTGATGCTGCTCCAGTCGCTGCTCAGCCCGGAAGCGCTGGCCAGTTGGGGATGGCGGCTTGCCTTCCTGCTGGGAGCAGCGCTGGCGGTCGTCGTATTCTGGATCCGGCGGGGCCTGGACGAAAGCCATTCATTCCGCGCGGCAGAGCCGGACAAGGTGCAAAATCGCGCCGCGCGCCATCTCCTGACTGAACATCGCAAGGCTACCATCCTGGTATTCGCACTGACGGCCGCAGGCAGCACCGGCTTCTATGTCTTTATCGGCTATATGCAGAAATTCCTGGTGAACACATCCGGGTTCACTGCGCCGCAGGCGACCGCCATCATGGCCGTCGCGCTGGTGATATTCCTGCTTGCACAACCCCTGTTCGGCCTGCTGTCCGACATCATAGGCAGGCGGCGTTCGCTCATCATGTCGTTCGGCGCGACGGCCCTGTGCACTGTCCCCGTGATGCAGGCGCTGAGCACGGCGCGCCATCCGGCGGAAGCATTCGCGCTCATCCTTGTGCCGTTGCTGCTTTTCTCCGGCTACACCGCGATTGGCGCGGTCGTGAAGGCCGAACTCTACCCGGCCCATATCCGCGCACTGGGGGTCGGCCTTCCCTATGCGCTGGCCAACGCAATGTTCGGCGGAACGGGCGAGTTTCTCGCTTTATGGTTCAAGCGCGTCGGGCGTGAGGACATGTTCTTTTACTATCTGGCCGCCGTGATGCTGGCGGGTCTCATCGTGGCGCTGCTCCTGCCGGAGACGCGCGACCACGGCCTTATCGAGGATTGAGGATATGCTGATGAAAGCAGATCGGTTGGGGCGGTTCCTGCCCGGCGTGGCGGCGATGGCGATGGCCATTGCGGCTCTGGGCGGATGCAGCGGCAGCCCTGCAATCGACCCCGCCGGTGATGGCGGCATTGGCCTTTCGCCGAATGACTGGCCTTCCTATGGCCGGACGGCAGGCGAACAGCATTACAGCCCACTGGAACAGATCAACACCGGCACCGTGGACAAACTCGGTCTGGCCTGGTCATTCGACCTGCCCGCCGCGCACAGCCTGTCTCAGCCTATAGAGGCTGACGGCATTGTCTACACCGCGACCGGCCACAGCTACCTCCGCGCCTTTGAGGCTACGACCGGCAAGCTGCTGTGGGAATATGACAGCAAGGCCGCGGAAAAGTCGGGCAAGAAACTGCGCCAGGGTTATGGCAGCCGCGGGATCGCCTATTGGGGCGGCATGGTCTATCTGCCGACCCATGACGGCCGCCTGATAGCGCTCAATGGCAAGACCGGTGCGGTCATGTGGACAGCGATGACGACCGACCCCGCCGACAACCGTTTCATCACGGGCGCGCCGCGCGCATTCGACGGCCGCGTTATCATCGGCCATGGCGGCGCGGACGGCGGCGGCGCGCGGGGTTATGTCACCTGCTATGACGCCAAGACGGGCAAACAGCTTTGGCGGTTCTTCCTGGTGCCCGGCAATCCGGCGGTGGACCATGACGAAACCACCCAGATCGCGGCCCGCACCTGGAAGGGCGAATGGTGGAAGGAAGGCGGCGGCGGCACCGCATGGAATTCCATGATCTACGACCCGGAGCTGAAGCGCTTCTATATCGGATCGGGCAACGGCTATCCCTATAATCATGCGCTGCGCAGTCCGGGTGGCGGCGACAATCTGTTCCTTGCCTCAATCGTCGCGGTGGACGCGGCGACCGGCAAATATATCTGGCACTATCAGATCAATCCCGGCGAACAGTGGGATTACAAGACCACGCAGGACATCACGATGGCCACGCTGTCCATCGATGGGAAGCCGCGCAAAGTGCTGATGCAGGCGCCCACCAACGGCTTCTTCTATGTTCTGGACCGGACCACCGGGAAACTGATCTCTGCAGAACCCTATACCAAGGTCACCTGGGCGTCGCGCATCGACCTGAAATCAGGTCGTCCGGTGGAGAATCCCGGCGCGCGCTATCATGAATATGGCAAGCTGTTCGAAATGTGGCCAAGCATCACCGGCGGCCATAGCTGGCTGCCCCAAAGCTACAGCCCCAAGACTGGCCTTGTCTATCTGCCAGTCCTGGAACGCGGCATGATCATCGGCGACCAGGGCGTCGATCTGACGAAAGAGAAGCGCTCTACCCAGCCGGAGAATATCAGCGCGGGCATGGGTATCACGGGCGATTTCCAGCCCAAGCTGAAAGAGGGCAAGAAAGCCTTCCTGAAAGCATGGGACCCGGTAACGCAAAAAGCGCGCTGGACGGTGGCATTGCCCGGCGACTGGCCCGGCGGGACTATGGCGACGGCAGGCGATCTGGTGTTTCAGGGGCGGATCGACAATCGTTTCGCGGCTTATGACGCTGCGAAGGGCACGTTGCTCTGGGCATTCAATACCGAAAGTCCGGTTGTCGCCCCGCCCATCACCTATTCCGTCAATGGCAAGCAATATGTCACGGTGATCACGGGCAGCGGCGGCGCTGGCGGGGGGTATTTCGGCGAGGGCACGAAGTCCTTCAACATCGATTATCGGATGACGCCGCGCCGGGTCCTTACCTTCGCTATCGGGGGCAAGGAGAAGCTGCCCGCCACGCCGCCGCCAACGCCTCCCATCGCGCCGAGCGACCCGGATTTCGTGCCGAATGCCGCCGTCGCGCTACGCGGGAACATCATGTATCACGCCGCCTGCGGCATCTGCCATGGCGGCCGGGGCCTGGCTTCCGGCACGGCGCCGGATCTGCGCGCATCCTCGGTTCCCGCCCAGAAGGAGGCTTTCGACGCAATCCTGCGAGACGGCGCGCTGGTGCCGCAGGGCATGCCGCGTTTCGAGGACATGTCCGATGCGGATCGCGAGGCGGTGCGGCAATATCTGCGCACGATCGGTCAGGAATTGCCGAAGAAATAAGGCTTTAGCGAACGGACCAACCGGCAGGATGTGCTGGCTGGTCCGTCGCAAAGGCCATTTCAGGGAAGGACGTCCGGCCGGTCGTCCAGCCAGTCCGGTTCCCCCACGATGGTTGCGCCACCGTCAACGGGCATGGATATGCCGGTAATCAGGGACGCAGCGTCAGACGCCAGGAAAGCCACGGCTTCGGCCGTTTCGTCCGGCTGTCCGACACGCAATATCGGCATGCGCCGGGCGCAGATGTCGACATAGGATTGCGGAACCTGCGCGAACGCGGCGGTGATCGTCGGGCCGGGCAGCACCGCGTTCACCCGGATATTCTCCCGCCCATAATCCATCGCCATCTGCCGGGTCAGGGCGCATACGCCGCCCTTTGCGGCCTGATAGGCGGCGAAACCCCGGAAGCCCGTTATCGCATGCATGGACGCCGTGTTGACGATCGCGCCGCCGCCGGATGCGCGGATATGCGGGATCGCATATTTCGAGCCGAGATAGACGGATTTAAGCGTGACGTTCTGCGTCCTGTCCCAATCCTCCTCCGCCAGTTGCTCGACCGACCCAAGCACCTGAAAGAAGGCGTTGTTGAACAGGATGTGCAGGCCACCAAAATGATCGGCGGCCTTGTCCATCAGGGCCTGCAATTCGCCGGACTTGCCCACGTCTACGGACAGGGCCAGCGCGCTGCCGCCGTTGTCCCTAATCCGTTTCTCCACGGCCTGGGCCGCGGGAAGGTTGATGTCGGCGACAATGACATCGGCCCCGCGCGCCGCCATCAGTACGGCGGATTCAGCACCGATGCCGTTGCCGCCCCCTGTAATGACGGCGACCTTGCCGGTCAGCGAGAGGCGGTCAAAGCCGCCTGTCACTGAGCCTCGGCCAGCGCGTTGAACTGGTCGCTGATGGTCATCTTGCGGAACACCTCATTGGTGTCGAGGTCCAGCTCCACCCGGCGGCGATGATAGCGCCAGCCCTCATCGGTGCGGCGCAGTTCGTCGATGTACCAGCCGGTCGCGACGAAATCATTCTTCGCCTTGTCCGGCGCGCGGTAGCAGGAGATGAAACGCACTTTCTGAAATGCGGTATCACCCTGAATATCGAGTTCCGTCTCGGTCGTCACATGCACCGTGACACTCGTCGCGGCGGCCGCAGACGCGATCTCCGCCCGCCCCCGATAAATGCGGTTGCCGACGATATTGAATTCGGCGTCCACGGTGTAGAGGCTGGAATAAGCCTGACCGTCGCCAATGTCCGCATAGCGGTTATACAGGGCGTTGAGCTGCCGGATATCGACATAGTCCGACAGATACTGGATGTCATGCGCCACAATTTCTCTCCATATCGCTGTTCTTGATCGGCAGGACGATGGATCAGCCCGCGCGGAACACGATCGATTTCAGATCGGTATAGGCGTCCAGTCCCTCGGTTCCGCTCTCCCGGCCGTAGCCGGACCGCTTGAAGCCGCCGAACGGCGCCGCCGGATGCTTGGCGCCGGGGCCTTCATTATTGACGATGAAGCCCGCATCGAGCTGCAGCGCCATTTCAAAGGCGCGGCCGCGATCCGAGGAGATGACGCCGCCGCCAAGGCCAAATTCGGAATCATTGGCGATCGCCAGCGCCTCCTCATCGGTGTCGAAGCCCATGACGATGCCAACCGGGCCGAATATCTCCTTCCGTGCGATCACCGCGCTATTGTCGACATTGGTCAGAAGCGTCGGCTCGTAGAAAAAGCCCTTGTCCAGATGCGCCGGACGCTTGCCGCCGAATACGACCTTCGCGCCGTCAGCGACCGCCGCATCGACCATGCCCGCGACGCGATCGCGCTCCTTGGCGCGGATCAGCGGACCGACGGTGACGGCGGGATCGCTGGGATCGCCGACATTTGCGGTCGAGGCCATAGCCGTCATCTTCTCAATGAAGGCGTCTTTGATCTTGTTGTGGACGATATGCCGCGTGAACAGGCAGCAGCCCTGGCCTGTTTCGCAGGTGATGTTCCAGAAGGCGGAACCCGCCGCGACGTCGAGATCCGCGTCCTCCCGCACGATCAGCGCCGACTTGCCGCCCAGTTCCAGTAGCAACCGCTTCAGCGTGGGCGCGGCCTGCGCCATGATGGCGGAGCCAACGGCGTCCGACCCGGTGAAGCTCACCATGTCGACGCGGGGATCGGTCGTCAGCAACTGCGCAACATCGACCCCGCCCGTCACCACGTTGAACACGCCCGGCGGGAAATCCAGTTCGCGGATGGTTTCGGCCAATATCCACGCCTGGAACGGCGTGTAGGGGGACGGCTTCAGCACGACGCTGTTGCCAGTGATGAGCGCCGCGGAGCTTTTCACGACATTCAGAAAGAAACCCGCATTGAAGGGCGTGATGGCGGCGACGACGCCGACAGGCACGCGCTGCTTGACGCCAGCGCCAAGCACCTTGTCCCCTCCCCAGCCCGGATTGACCATATAGGGCAAGGGCTGCACTTCCTCACGGCGATACGCCTCCTCTATGTCGGCGGCGAGCTGCTGCAGCGGAATGGCGAACAGCAGGCCGGCGGCCTCTGCGCGGGCGCATCCCGCCTCCGCAATGATCATGTCGATGATCTCGTCGCTGCGCGCCATCAGCGCCGTGTGGAGCTGCTCCATCTTGCGCGCGCGGTCGCGGAAGGACATGCGCCGCCAGGGACCGGTGTCGAACGCCTTGCGCGCCGCCGCGATCGCCTTGTCGCAATCCTTGACGCTGCCGACGGTTGCGACGCCATAGACGGCCTCGGTCGCTGGATTGATGATGTCCTCAAACTGCCCGTCAACAGGTTCGGCCCAGTCATTGCCGATGAACGAGCCGGTCATCCGGCGCAGCGTTGGCATATCCATAATCATCCTATCCCAGATTGCGGGGCAGACAGCGGCCTGCCTTCTCGAAGCTGTTTCGAATCCACCATATTACATGCAATAATATGCGTCTAGAGCGAGTTACTCTTGAGGAACCGGATAAAGCAAGCTAGTTTTGCATGCAAAATAGGATTGCAGCACCAAGAGAGGAAATATCATGAGCCATCCCAGCCCCCGTGACGTCGCAACGGGCTTTTTCGAGGATGTCAGCGCGGGCCGCGTCGCCGAAGCATGGGACCGGCTGGCGCCCGATGTCATATATGATGTCATCGCTCCCGCTCCGGTCGGCCGCCGGGTGGACCGCGACGGTCTGGGCGCCATGTATGCCGACGGCGTGATGGCGGCGCTCGCCGAACCGCTGCGGCTGGAGATCAAGGGCGTCACCGCCGAGGGCGAACGGGTCGCGGTCGAAGTGGAATCCCATTCCGTCAACAAGCGCGGCATGATCTACAATAACCGCTACCATTTCCTGTTCGTAATCCGCGACGGCAAGATCGTCGAGGGCCGCGAATATCTCGATTCAGCGCATCTGATCGACATTCTTGACGTATAGTCCAACGGGCCAGCACAGGCTGGCCCTCCTCCAAAACCCCACCGAAAATCCAACGAAGTTGCGGAAGTTGCGGGTTGCCATTGCATCCCGCAACTTTGCGTTTGAGAGGGTGTGCGGCCGGTGAGTCCGGGCGTGCAAAATCAACCGTCATGGCGTGACGAAAATATGCCATTTTGTTGAAACGCAGCATCGCCGATGTCCCCGCGCATCGTTGTACCGAGCGGAGACTAGCGGCCGCGGAGGGGTGTAGGACAGGCCGCGCCAGTATCTCGTCACCCCGGCCCTGAGCCGGGGTCCCGCTGCCTTTTTCATCGTCTAACTGGAAGGGGAAAGCGGGACCCCGGATCAAGTCCGGGGTGACGAAAATCAGAAGTCCGCCTCCCCCCAATACCGGCCGCCCCTACCAGGCCAATGGCAGATGCGTGACAGCGTTGGCCCGGCCCGACTGGACTATCGTATCCTTGCCCGGCGCAATGCCGAAATCGGGAATCCGCGCGAGCCATTCCTGCAGCAGAACCTTGATCTGCACCCGCGCGAAATTTGATCCCAGGCAGCGGTGAATGCCCGCTGCGAAGGTCAGGTGGTTCTTGTCCGGCCGGCGGAAATCGACGGACAGGGAATCCGGGAAACGGCGCTCGTCCAGATTGTAGAGCGCGGTCGGGATCATCACCAGGTCGCGCTCCCGGAATACGACATCGCCGAACGCCATCTCTTTCTTCACCAGCCGGGCGGTGTTGAAGATGCCATGGCGGCGCAGCAATTCCTCCATCGCCTCATCGATCAGCTCAGGATCGTCGACCAGTTGCTGCCGGTGGCCGGGATTGCGGGCGAGGAAGTTCATGAAGAAGCCCATCGACGCCGTGACCGTATCGAGACCGCCGAGCAGCACATTGAGGGAGCAGACGCGCGCTTCGTGCGGCGTGATTTTCCGATCGCCAATATCGGCGTTGACCAGACGGCCCAGGAAATCGTCAACCGGCGTCTGCCGCCGCTCCTCCAGCCGCGCATCGAGATAGGCCTGGACAGCGCCCAGCGCTTTCGAGAATGCCTCAAAATCTCCGCTACGCCCGATGATCTCCACATCCGGCAACAGGACTTCGCTGTCCTCCTTCGGCAAGCCAAGGAAAACCAGGAAATTGTAGATCGGCATGCGGTGGCCGATGGTGCTTTGAAATTCGCATTCCCGGCCGTCGACCAGCCCGTCGATCAATTCGCGGGTCAGCTCCCGCGCCTGCTCCTCGAACGCCCTGATGCGGCGCGGTGAAAGCTCCGGGTTCAGATGCTTGCGGAAATCGCTGTGCATCGGGGGATCAAGTTCCCCTGGGATGAAGCGCGCCTCGCCCGGCTCGCGGAACAGCGCGATGCCGCTGTTCGAGAAATTCTCATAGTCGCGGAATATCTCATAGATATGGTCCGCGCGGGTGACGACCCAATGCCCGCCGTTGCGCGGCGTGTAGAATATCTCCGGCCCGTCGAAATAGCGTTTCCACCCGGCGTGCAGGTCGCCATCAACCGGTTTCACATCGAAGAAATCGAAATCCACGATCCGGTCGGCCGATACATCCGGTAACGGCCATGCTTCTGTCATTGTATGCGTTCCCTTCCCCGCCGCAAATTGGGTGGCCGCGCCGGAGATGATCCGGCGCGGCCACGATATTTTACATCTTGTAGGTCAGACGCAGGCCACCGTAACGGCGATAGTCGCGTCCGAAGTTACCAAACTGCTGACCGATGAAGAAATCGGCCGTGTTGAGGTTCGAATAGTAGAATTTATCGGTCAGGTTCTTGCCGAACAGGGTGAGCGACCAACGGTCGTTCAGATCGCCTACGCCGATCGACGCATCCAATATGCCATAGGACGGATGACGGGTCAGCGGGTCCTGCTGCAACTGATACTGGATGCTGCTGCGCCAGTTGTATGCGACGCGCAGCGACACCTTCAGGCTTTCGTTGACCGGTACGTCATAGGCCGCGGACGACACGACTTTCCACTTGGGCGACCCGATGGCCTGCTTGCCATTGAGGTTCTGAACACCCGCAGCGCCATTCGGACATTCCGCCGTTATCGTCGGTCCGCAGGTGAAGAAGATGTTGTCGCCGCTATAATAGGCGTCGTTATAGACGATGCCGGCGTTCAGGCTCAGCCCGTCAACCGGACGCAGGGTCAGGTTGCTCTCGAAGCCCTTGATCTTCAACGCGCCCGCATTGATCAGGTCAACCGTCACGCCGCCCGTGATCGAGCTTTGCTGGATATTCTTGATCTTCTGCTTGTAGAGCGCGATGTCGAAGGTCAGCAGGCCATCGAAAAGACGCTGTTTCGCGCCGATTTCGAACGCATCGGCGATTTCCGGATCAAGCAGGGCCGTCGCCGCATTATTGGCGGCGCGACCCTGATTGGCGGCTGGCCCCTTATAGCCGCGGTTATAGGATGCATAATAGTTGAGGCCCGGCGCCGGCTTCCACTGGACGCCGATGCGGCCCGAAAGATTATTGTCGGTGCGCTTTGACCGGAAGGTGATGTTGCTGATCGGCGGTGCGCTGTTCGTCACCGTGATCGGATCGAAGAAGCCGGCCGCCGGATTGAAGAATGCGTCGTGATAATAGTCGAGCTGCAACTTTTCATTGGTGTAACGCAAGCCGCCAAAGACATTGATTGTCGGCGTGATCGCATAGGTCACGTCGCCAAAAACGGCGATGGTGTCATCCGACAGCGCCGAATGCAGCGTGTCGCTGACATAGAAAGGCACCCCGGCCAATGTGGGGTCCTGAAGAACGAACGCCCCGTCGAAGATGAAAGGCAGCAGCAACTGCCGCGTTTCATTGTAATTCTGGTAATAGGCGCCCGCGACAATATCCAGGCCGTTGCCGCTATATGCCAGGCGGACTTCCTGCGAGAAATATTTGTAGATCTCGACCTGGTGCTCATCCTCGGTGGCTACATATTGAATGGGGTAGCCCAGCGGATTGGGTGAGAAGCCGCGTCCGGGATTGATGCCGACCGGACCAGTATCGACGTCGATTTCGACGCGGTTGTTGGAATTGCGATAACCGGTGATCGACACAAGATGCAGCTCATCGGTCAGATCGGCATTAAGTTCACCGACCAGGCTGTAGAGCTTGTTCTTGGAATAGGACACCGTGTCCTGGTTCGCCACGTCCACGCCCCAGCCGATCGGCCCGAAAACCGCACGCTGGAAGTCAGAGAGCGGCGGGGAGTTCGGGGTAATGACGAAGTTGTTGCCGAAGGTGCTGTAGCTCTTGTTATAGCTTCCCGACAGCAGCAGGTTGACCGTGTCGGAAAAGTCCAGAAGCAGCTTCGCCTGACCGCCATAGGACCGCTGCCCATGCAGGTCGGGACCGGCGAGATTCTGCACCATCGGGTCCAGATAATGATAATATCCGGTAACGCGCAGGGCGGCCATGTCGGAGACGGGCGCGTTGATCGTGCCTTTCGCGATCACTTCCTCATCGGACGTGCCGGTCAGCTCAACATTCACGCCAAATTCGTGCTTGGGCCGCGCGGAGATGATGTTGACGACGCCCGCCGTCGAGTTCTTGCCGAACAAGGTGCCTTGCGGACCGGACAGGACCTCGATGCGATCAATGTCGGCCAAGTCAGCGATGAATTCGCCCTGGCGCGCCACCGGCACACCGTCAATGACCACGCCGACGCTCGGCTGAATACCACCCTCATTGGCGAGCGAGGCCGCACCGCGGATGACGAGCGATGTCGTCGTCGGGGAATAGCCGGCGGTGAAGTTCAGCGCAGGGGACACCTGCTCCAGGGCGCGGGAGTCCGTGATGCCCGCCTTGGTCAGCGCTTCTCCGGTCTGCGCCTGCACGGAAAGCGGCACGTCGCCCAGGCGCTGTTCGCGACGCTGGGCCGTAACAATGATGTCGCCGGACGTGACGTCATCCGCAGCGGCCTGCTGCGGCGCTGCGTCCTGCGCAAAAGCCGTGCCCCCCAGGGCCGTCGATGTCATGAGAGCGGCAAAGATGATATTGCCGCATTTCCACAGATTGCGATTGCTTTGCATTCAATCCTCCCCTTTAAATTCTTATTTCCGGGTATGTCTCTATATCGCGGCTAATTTTTGCATGCAATATGAATTGCGTGCAAAATGCATCTGTTTTTGCCCTAATAGGCGAATGCTGCGCCATCGCGTGTGACGATGGCGCAGCATTTCAACCGGATTACATCTTGTAGGTCAGGCGCAGGCCGCCATAGCGCTTATAGTCGCGCGTCAGGCCGCCAAACTGCCGGCCGATGAAGAAATCGGCCGTGTTCAGATAGGCATAATAGAATTTGTTGGTCAGATTCTTGCCGAAAATCGTGAGCGACCAACGGTCATTATCGTCGCCCAGCCCGATCGACGCATCCAGGATGCCATAGGCCGGCTCTTTGGTGAGCGGATCCTGATAAAGCTGGAACTGGTTCGAACTGCGCCAATTATAGGCCGCGTAAGTGCGAATCTTCAGCGGCCCTTCCAGGTCAATGTCATAGGTCGCGGACGTCACCACCTTGACCCGCGGCGAGGAAATGGCGCGGCGGCCGTTCAGGTTGATCAGGCCATTTGCGCCGCACTGGCCGACACCCGGCGTCGCCGAAGGTCCGCACGGGAAGAAATTGTCGCCTGAATATTGCGAGTCGTTATAGACCAGCGCAGCATTCAGGGTCAGGCCGTCTACAGGCCGCAAAGAGCTGTTCAGCTCGAAACCCTTGATCTTCAAATCGCCCGCGTTGACGAGTTGCGTCGTGACCGTCCCCGGAAGCACAGCCGTCTGCTGGATATTCTTGATCTTCTGGGAATAGAGCGCGATGTCGATCGATAGCGCGCCGTCGAAGAAGCGCTGCTTCGCGCCGATTTCGAACGCCTCGGCAATTTCCGGCGCGATCAGCGCGTCGGCGGCATTGCTGAGGCCAGTACCCTGATAAGCGGCCGCACCCTTATAACCGCGATTGAAGGACGCATAATAGTTCAGGTTGCGCTGCGGCTGCCACTGGATGCCGACGCGGCCCGAAATATTATTGTCGCTGCGGGTCGCATTGTCGACGTTGAAGGTGCCAACCGGCGGTGCGCTGTTGATCTGCGTCACCGGATCGAAGAAACCGGCGACGGGGTTGAAATAGGTCTGCTTCGCATAGTCGAAATTCAGCTTTTCGTGCGTGTAACGGATACCCGCAAACACCTTCACGGTCGGCACGATTTCATAGGTGACATCCGCGAAGGCGGCGATCGTCTTATCCTTCAGCCGCGACTGGGTGCGCGTGTCGTTATAGAAAAGAACCCCGGCCAGCGACGGATCGGCAAGCGCGAACGCCCCGTCGAAAACGAACGGCAGGATCAGGTTCCGCTTTTCCTCGAAATCCTGGAAATAGCCGCCGACAACGGCGTCAATGCCATTGCCCGTATAGTTCAGCCGGACTTCCTGCGAGAAATATTTATACTGTTCCGGCAGATGGTCGTCATCAAAGGCCACGTAGGAAATCGGATAGCCCAGCGGATTGGGCGAGAAACCGCGACCCGGATTGACGCCGGTCGGCCCGTTATCGACCTCAATCTCCGTCCTGCTGGAGAAATTGCGATAGCCGGAGATGGCGACAAGCGACAGGGAGTCGCTCAGTTCCGAATTCAGCTCCCCGATAAAGGCATAGCTGCGCGACTTGTTATAGGTCTGCGTATCCTGATTGACGACATCGACGCCGCGACCGACCAGGCCCAGCAAGGTCTGGGTCTGCAAGGTGCCGATTGGTTCGGAAATCGGTGTGATGACGAACTGGACGCCGGCCGAGCTGCGCGACTTGTTGTAATTGGCGGTCAGCAGCAGGTTGGTGGTGTCGCTGATGTCGAACAGCAGCTTGCCCTGCATGCCATAGGACCGCTGGCCCCAGAGGTCGCCGCCGGTGCCGAGATTCTCGATCAGCGGGCTGAGATAATGGTAATAGCCGTTGACGCGGGCCGAGACGCGCTCACCCACCGGCACATTCAGCATGCCCTTGGCGATCACTTCCTCGTCGGTCGTCCCGGTCGCTTCGAACGATGCGCCAAAGTCCCTCTTGGGACGGTTGGTGATGATGTTGACGACGCCGGCGGTGGAATTCTTGCCGAACAAGGTTCCCTGCGGACCGGACAACACCTCGACCCGGTCGATGTCCGCCAGATCGACGATAAATTCCGCCTGACGGCCGACCGGCACGTTATCGATGACGACGCCGACGCTGGGCTGGATGCCGCCTTCCTGGGCGAGCGACGCCGCGCCGCGAATGACCACGGAGGTTGCGGTCGGCGTGTATCCGGCGTTGAAATTCACGGCCGGTGAAATCTGTTCAAGGGCGCGGGAATCCGTGACGCCCGCCTGCGTCAGGGTTTCGCCGGTCTTGGCCTGCACGGAGAGAGGCACATCGTTCAAACGCTGTTCGCGGCGCTGCGCGGTGACGATGATGTCTCCGGCGGCGGAACCCTGCGCGTCATCGGCCTGAGGCGCCTGCTGCGTGGCGGCCGGGCTTTCATCCTGCGCCTGCGCCATACCGCAAAAGGCGGTCGTCAGCATCAGCGCAATACCGCCACTGAGGCGCTTACGGCCGATATATGACCTAGGTTGCATTCAATAACCTCCCCATATTCTTCTGAATTGACAATTTATGTCATATTCCACCCCAGTTTTGCATGCAATAGTTATTGCATGCAAAATGAGTCGTCTCGTCCCATTCCCGGAATGGCGGCCCAATAAAAAACGGGGCGGCATATACCGCCCCGTCCCCCTTTTATCTTCAGCCGCTCAGGCGAGCGTGCGCGGATGGCCCAGCAGGGAATTGCCGCCGCTGTAATTCCAGATCTGGCCGGTTTCGAAAAACTCGTCCCGCACCATCATGTAGACCATGCCGGCAATATCCTCCGGCCGGGACAGACGGCCGAGCGGCGTCAGGTCGATGAACGGCTTGGTGAAGGTATCGAAATCATAGCCATATTCATCCAGCCCCTTGCGGAGCATGTTGGTGTCGTTGGTCGACGGGATGATCGCATTGATGCGCAGGCGCTTTTCCCGATATTCGACGGCGGCCGCCTGCACGAAACGGTCGGCGGCGCGCTTGGCCGCGGCATAGGCGGTGATGCCCGACAGCGTGTCCCACGCGGACAGCGACGAGGTGGTGACGATCGCGCCGTAATCGACGATCCGTTCGGCCACCTGCTTGATGAACCACACCGTGCCGAAATAGTTGATCTTCGTCATCTTCAGCAGATGCTCCTCGGTGAAATCCCGGATGGAGCAGCGATCCGAAAGACCGGCGTGATTGACCGCGATATGCAGGCCGCCATAAGTGTCGGCCGCAAAGTCGACCAGCGCCTTCACCTCCGCTTCCTTGGTGATGTCAGCCTCGAAAGCGGCGCCGCCGATTTCCTTGGCCAGCGCCTCCAGATTATCCTTGCCCAGACCCGACACGACGACGGTCGCGCCTTCCTTGGCCAGCCGCTTTGCGGTGGCCTCGCCCATGCCGCCCTTGGTCGATGCGCCCATGACGATGGCGATCTTGCCACTGAACTCACCCATGTCCTTCTCCTTTCGCGATTGGATTGATTATGTCAGGCGTAGATGCGCGGTTGTCCAAGCAGCGCATTGCCGCCCGAACAGTTGACGGTCTGGCCGGTTTCGAAAAATTCGTCGCGCAACATCATATAGGCCATCGCCGCAATATCCGTGGGTTGCGAGATACGGCCCAGCGGCGTCAGGTCGACGAAGGGCTTGATGAACTCCTCGAACTTTCCGCCAAATTCCTCAATGCCCTTGCGCAGCATATTGGTGTCGTTGGTGGATGGAATGATCGCGTTTATGCGCAGGCGCTTGTCGCGATATTCGACGGCCGCCGCCTGGACGAAGCGGTCGGCTCCACGCTTGGCAGACGCATAGGCGGTGATCCCGGAAATCGGATCATGCGCCGACAGCGAGGAAATGGTGACAATCGCGCCATAATCCTCGATCTGCTCGGCGACCTGCTTCACGAACCAGACAGTGCCGAAGAAATTGATCTTCGTCATCTTCAGCAGATGCTCCTCGGTGATGTCCCGGATGGAGCAACGATCGCAAAGTCCCGCAAGATTGGCGGCGATATGCAGGCCGCCATAGGTATCGACCGTATAATCGACCAACGCCTTTACGGCCGCTTCGGACGTGATGTCCGCCTCAAAAGCCGATCCGCCGATATCCTTGGCCAGCGCTTCCAGATGCGCCTTGCCCAGACCTGAAACGACGACCTTCGCGCCTTCCTTCGCCAGGCGGCGCGCGGTCGCGTCGCCCATGCCGCCGGCGGTCGATGCGCCCATGACAATGGCGACTTTACCCGTGAACTCTCCCATGCGTCATCTCCCGCTTGCCGCCCTTTGGCGGATATCCAAAATATTATGTCTTGAAGATCAGGCAGCTTGCCGAACCATGCGCGTAAAGGCGGCCTTCCTCATCCTTGATCGTGCCGGTGGCGACGCCCGTCTGGCGGCCGCCATGCACAACCCGGCCCTCGATACGCAGCCGGGGGGCGTCGGCCCGAATGCCGCGCACTGGGCTGATGTTAAGCTGGATGGTGGTGCAGCCCTGCCCCTTTTCCAGCGTCGTCATCACCGCGCCGGACATGGCGCTGTCCAGCAGCGTCGCCATCACGCCGCCATGCACCAGCCCTGCGGCGTGGAGCAGATAATCCTTCGGTTCGAACAGCAGGCTGAGATAGCCCTTTTCCACCACATCAATATCCCAGCCGACCGTCTGCGTGATCGGCTGCTCCGGGATAGATCCGTCCTGCAGCCCCTTGAAAAACTCCACGCCGCTGCGATCGGCGAGCGGCGGGCGCGACATGTCGACCACCGAATACTCATAGCTGCGCGACCGGCTCGTCACGGATGGCCGGCCTTGCCCGCAAGACGGGACATGTAGCGGGATTCCAGCGCGAATATCTCATCCAGGCCCAAAAGGCGCTGCGCCACGCCGAAACCACACAGCAATTCCTCATAGCCCTCGATGCTGCCCGCTTCCTTCACCCGCGCGAATACAGTCCGCAGCGATTGAACCGCCGCCTGCATCGCCGTGGAGGGCAGGCTGACACGAGCAACCCCCAATTCCTGCAGCATTGCGAAGGTCAGGGATTTAGGCGTCTTGCCGCCCTCGACAAGGTTGATCGCGACCGGTCCGTCAATCTCCGCCACAGCCTTTCGGATCGCATCGACGGAATCCGCGCCTTCCAGGAAAACCATTGTCGCGCCAGCCTTCAGGAAGGCGTTGCCGCGGCGGATGGCTTCCTCAATGCCGAACACGCCCAGCGCGTCCGTGCGAGCGTTGATGACAAAATCCTTGTCCTGGCGCGCGTCGCAGGCGGCCTCCACCTTGGCGACGGCTTCGTCGAAATCGAGCAGCACCTTGCCCTCAAGATGGCCGCACCGCTTGGGCACGACCTGATCCTCGATATTGATCCCGGCGGCGCCGGCGCGCTCGAACTGCTCGACGGTCAGATAGGCGTTGACCGCATTACCGAACCCTGTGTCGCCGTCGCCCATGACCGGGACATCCACGGCCCGCGCGATCCGGCCGGTATGCTCCGCCATTTCCCGCGCCGACACCAGGCTGTAGTCCGGCACGCCGAAATGACAGGCGACGATGTTCGCGCCGGACGCCTGGATCGCCTTGAATCCAGACTCCTCGACAATCCGCGCGCTCAGCGCATCATAGGCCCCCGGCATCACGAGCAATTCGCGATCCTCTATCAGGCGCCGAAGCTCCGTGGTCTTACGCACGCTTTTTCTCCCCCGCCGTCATTTTGGCTCCGCTTGGCTGATGGCGTCGTCCATCGGCCCGCAGAGCAGATCATTGGCATGAAACATGTCGCAATATTCGCGCCGGTGACGGATCAGCCCGTCGCGAACCGTGAAGATGAAAATATAGCTGTTATTATAGGGGCGGCCGTCCCGGCGGGTGCCGTGCGATTCCGCCTCGACAAAGACGCGATCGCCCTCCGCCACGGCCCCGTGGACGGTGAGTTTCAGCCCGGCGGGAAAGCGGTCGCGCACCATATCGGTCAACGCGCGCATGCTGTCCTTGTCATAGGTGCCGCCGATGGGCCAGCGCCCCTCCCCCACGACCCACCATGTCGCGTCCTCGGCGATACGCGCGCGCGCGGCATCGTAGCGCGCGGCGGAGATATCCTCGAAATAGCCAAGGACTATCGCCTTGGCGTCATCGAGCGAGGCAGAGGGCGCGCTGGCCGACATCTTACCGGCGCTCCACCTTGATGCCCGCCTTTTCCATGTCCCAGGTGGCGGGCGTGCAGCCCTGATCGCGCAGCTCGAACTTCAGCACGCGGCCGACGGGGTTGCGCGGCAGTTCGGCCCGAAACTCGATATAACGCGGGATCGCGAAATAGGGGACCTTGTCGAGGCTCCAGCGGCACAGCTCCTCCTCGCCCAGGCTTGCGCCGGGGTGCAGCACGGCTGTCACCTTGATGTCGTCCTCCGACGCATCGGACAGCACGGCGTGCACCGCGACCTCGGCAATGGCGGGATGCTGGCCGAACACGGTTTCCATCTCGAAGCTGGAGATATTCTCGCCCCGGCGGCGCAGATAATCCTTCTTCCGGTCGAGGAAGTAGAACCAGCCATCCTCGTCAAACTTGCCGATGTCGCCCATGTGCATCCACAGGTTCTTCAGCACCTTCATCGTGTCCTCGGGCCGCTTCCAATAGCCCTCGAACATCACATGCGGCTTGCGGGGGCGGCAGATGATCTCGCCGGGGGTGCCGGGCGGCACTTCATTGTCATCATCATCGACGATCAGCACCTCAAAATCGTCGTTGCGGCGGCCTGAGCTTCCCGCGGGAACCTCGACCGATGCGGAAACGCTGGTGACAAGGCATGCTTCGGTGATGCCATAGAGACGGGCAGCGATCTGCGACTTGATGCCGAAGCGGCTGCGCCAGGTTTCGGCGACTTCCGTCGGCCAGGGCGCGCCCTGCACGGCCCGCAACTGACCGAAGCACGCCTTGGACGCGGGATTGTCGTCCGCCTTGGAAATGAACACCGCCATGCTGCCCAGCACGCTCGCGATGGTGGCGCCGGACCGCTGGATTTCCGGCCAGAAATTGGTGACCGAGAATTTGGGGACGATCGCGACGCGCGCGCCGACCAGCATGGCCGACATCAGCGTCACGGAAATGGCGTTGAAGTGGAACAGCGGCAGGCATGTCCACAGCACATCCTTTGATGTGTTGTCATATATGCCGTTATTCTGGCGAGCCAGGTTGCAGGCATAATTATGGCTGATCATGCAGCCCTTCGCCATGCCGGTGGTGCCCGACGTGTAGATGAGGCAGGCCAGGTCCGACGGCTTGACCGGCACGCCGGTCGGCGTTTCGTCACTGCCGCGATATTCGTCCAGCGGCGCGATGGGGATGTCGCAGCCGCCCATGTCGGGCTTTGCGCCGCGGTAGAGGATCAGCTTCACGTCCGGGATGGCGTCGGCAATCTGGGCCAGCCGCTCAGCATAGTCGGTTTCGGCGATGACAATGGCCGCGCCGGCGTCCGTGACGAGGTGGCGCAGGAACGCGCCGCGATAGGCGGTGTTGATCGGTACGGTGATCGCCCCGGCCTTGTTGATGCCGAACCAGCAGGTCAGCGCATCGATACTGTTGTCCAGGAAGCTGACGACCGTATCGCCGGGCTTCACGCCCAGTCCGATCAGCGAGTTGGCGAAGCGGGTCGATACCGTATCGAATCCGCCGAAGGTGACGACATCGCCCAGAAAATCGATGAAGGGTTTTTCCGGCCAGGCGGCCACGGCGCGCTCCAGCGCGGCCACCATCGTATCCTGTTCGTCGGAAGTCCATTGCGTGTGGGCTGTCATCGTCACCATTCCATTGGGTTCCGGCCGCGACGCGGCCATTGATGGCTTTGGCCCGTGCGCATTCATCGCGCGGTCCATTTGATCTTGGGCATGTTGGCGCGGTCGATCTGCGCTTCGCCCAGGGGATTGCCGACCTGCCAGTAGCGGACGGCATGCTTGAGCGCCGGGGTCAGGCCCATGTCGAGCGACTCCCAGATGGCCCGCACCGTGCCCTGCGTCGCGGCGCTGGGCTGGCTGGCGACTATGCGCGCCAGTTCGTCGGCACGCGCATGCAATGCGTCATTCGCGGTCACTTCGCTTACCAGGCCGATGCGCAATGCGGTCTGCGCGCCTACGCGCTCATGCGATCCGAGCAGGGCCATGCGCAGCACGTCGCCCAGCAATATCCGGCGCGAAAGACCGATAGGCTCCAGCGCCGCGACCATGCCGAAGGTGACATGCGGATCGAAGAATTGCGCATCCTCCGAACAGATGGTGATGTCGGCCTCGTTGAACCAATAGAAGGCTCCTGCCGCGACCAGCCCGTGCAGCGCGCAGATGACCGGCTTCCACACCTCATTATGCTTGGGTCCCAGCTTTTCGCCCGGATCGCCCTGCCGCCAGATATTCTTGTGGCGCAGCATTTCCATGCCTTCGCTCACATCAATGCCGGTGCTGAAGGCGCGGCTTTCCGGCGCGCCGCGCAGGACGACGGCGTGAATATCGTCATCCTCCCGGACCCGCCGCCACACATCCACAAACTCATCCGCCATCGTATCGGTGAATGTGTTCAGCCGGTCCGGCCGGTCGATCGTGATTGTCGCGACATGGTGGTCGTCCACCGCGAACCGTAGCTGCGTATAGCTCATCTTACCTTCTCCATCGTGCGGGCGAGTTCAGGCATATCCTGATACACCCATGGCCGTCGCGCACGGTCTTGCTGACGGAAGGCTTCGATGAGATGTCTTTTTTGCAGGGTGAGGTCGATTTCGTCCGCGCCGTTGAGCAGCATCTCCCGCTCCAGCGCGCCGATCTGAAAAGGATATTCCGCGCCGTCCGGCCCGTGGATGGTCTGGGCGTCCAGATCGACCGAAATGATCGGGTCCTGCGCCTGATCCTGCAACTGGTCGAGCAGCAGTTCAACCGTCGCCAGCGGCATGATGATCGGCAGGAGGCCGTTCCGCACGCAATTGTTGCGAAAGATCGTGCCGAAGCTTTCGGCGATGACGCAGCGAATGCCGAATTGCGAAAGCGCCCACACGGCGGCTTCCCGCGACGATCCGCACCCGAAATTCCGCGCGGCGACCAATATACAGGCGCTGTCGAACGGCGCCTGGTTCAGCACGAAATCAGCGTTGCGATCGCGCGTGCCGGGCGCATAGCGCCAATTGGCGAACAGCTTCTCCCCATATCCGGTCCGGGCGACGGACTGGGTTTCGCGGGAAGGGATGATGGCGTCCGTATCGACATTGTCGATCGGAAGCGGCGCAGCGACGCCCTTGATGCGGACAAACGGCTCCATCACTGCACCGGATAATCGCGCGGGTCGGCGATATGCCCGGCGATGGCGGACGCCGCCACCGTCAGCGGACTGGCGAGGTGGGACCGCACGCCAACGCCCTGCCGGTTTTCGAAGTTCCTGTTGGTTGAGCTGATGACCCGCCGCGCATCCCCGAAACTGTCGCCTCCGGCATAGAAGCACAGGGAGCATCCCGCCTCCCGCCATTCGAAGCCTGACTCCACAAAGATGCGGTCCAGCCCCTCCGCCTCCGCCTGCCGCTTGACCGGAGTCGAGCCAGGCACGCAAATCGCCTTGACGCCCTTCGCGATGTGCCGCCCGCGCAATATGCCGGCGGCGGCGCGCAGATCCTCGATCCGGCTGTTGGTGCAGCTTCCGATGAACGCCGCCTCGATCGGCAGACCGGCGATCGGCTCTCCGGGGACGACGCCGGTATAGCGCAGCGCCTTTTCCGCCGACGCCTTGGCGACCGGATCGATGATGCCGCCGGGGTCGGGTATGGTGCCGCCGATGCCCATCGACTGTTCGGAACTGGTGCCCCAGGTCACTTGCGGCGCGATGGCCGATGCATCGATCCTGATGTCATGATCGAACACCGCGCCTTCATCGCTGTGCAGCGTCAGCCACCAGGCTTCGGCCGCCTGATTATAGTCCTGCTGCGGCGAGAAGGGGCGGTCGCGCATGAATGCAATCGTCTTTTCGTCGGGCGCGACGACGCCCGTCCACGCCCCGAACTCCACCGCCATGTTGCACAGGGTCATCCGCGCTTCGCAGGACAGGTCGCGAATGGCGCTGCCGCAAAATTCGATCGCCGCGCCCTCGCCGCCCCGCGCGCCATATTGGCTGATGAGGTACAGGATCATGTCCTTGGCGGTGACGCCGGGCAGCAACGCGCCTTCGAATGCGACGCGCATCAGGCGCGGCTTCTTGACCGCCAGGCATTGGGTGCTGAGCACATGCTCGCCCTGCGTGATGCCGATGCCCCAGGCGAGCGCGCCGATCCCGCCCATCGTGCAGGTATGGCTGTCGCCGCAGACCAGCGTCATGCCCGGCTGGGCAATGCCCAGTTCCGGCGCGATGACATGGACGATCCCCTGATAGGGGTGATCAATGTCGAACACGCCCACCCCGGCCGCCGCAGCGCCGTCGCGAAACTGCTTGATGAACTCCGGGCCGCCGGGAAATTTCGTGCGGTCCGTGCGCCCCGGATCAGTGTCGATGATATGGTCGACCGTCCCGATCACCATTGACGGATCGTAGACCGGCCGGCCGCTGGAGGCGACGCCTTGTAGCATCCGCCCGCCGGAACGCTCATGAAGAAACAGGCGGTCGATGTGGAGCAGCGCCGTATCGTCGCCAAGGTCAGCGACCTTATGCGCATTCCATAATTTTTCGACCAGACTGATCGGCCCGCTCTGCACCATCTTCCTACCAACACTTATCGACGAGCCGACTCCCGGAGGGCGTCAAAACGTCTCTCGAACACTTGTTGAACTCATATTGCATGCAATATCATTGTTAGCAAGCCGACTTGGTTGGAAATGGTGAAGTTATTGATAGAAATGCATGGAATCCCAAAATTGTGTGCAAAATTCGGGGCTAATGCCGCCTGCGTTCCGGCCCGCGTCCGCCTATTGACGGGCCATCGTCCCGGAATTTGACCGAAATCGGGAAAAGCGCCTCGCCAATCCGTGGATTCCATGCATATTGCTGTAATGAATGCAGTTTCATGCCGAGTTTTAGCTAGACTCGCGCATTTTTGCATGCAATTTAATCCGGTCGGTCGCTAGATGCCGATTTGGAGAGACTATGGCCTTTCTGGCTTCAGCCATTGACGACGATGGCGGATCGCCCGTGCCCGAACCGGCGGCGTCGCGCACGCGTTGGCTCATCACGTCCCTGTTCTTCACCTTCGGCATGGTCATCAGCATGAACGACGTGCTGATCCCCAAGCTCAAGAGCCTTTTCGACCTCGGCTATGGCGAGGCGATGCTGATCCAATTCTGCTTTTTCATCGGCAATCTGATCGTGGCGCTCCCGGCGATTGCGCTCATATCCCGCATCGGCGCGATGCGGATGCTGCTGGCCGGGGGACTTACGGTGGCAGCCGGCTGCCTGATGTTCGTCCCGGCGGCATGGGCGGCGAGCTATCCCATGTTTCTGGCGGCGCTGCTGATCCTGTCTGCGGGACAGGTCCTTTTCATCATCGCCGCAGCGCCCCTGATGATCCGGTGCGGACCGCCGGAAACCGCGCATAGCCGCCTGTCCTTCGGTCAGGGCTTCAACTCGCTGGGCATGACGATCGCGCCCTATATCGGAGCGGTCGTCATATTGGGTTCGATGAGCGAGGCCGATACCGGCGGCATGAGCGCCAGCGCCCTGGCCGCGTTCCGCTCCAGCGAATCCGCCGTGGTTGCGAAAACCTATATCTCCATCGCCCTGCTGCTGGGGGTGATCGCCATCCCGATCTGGCTGAACCGGAACCTGCTGGGTGCGGTGCGGCCCATGTCCGTCAATCCGCTCCGGTCGCTCGACCTGCTGCGCGGCCGGCGCTTCGCGGGCGGGATGCTGGCGATGTTCTGCTATGTCGGCGCGCAGGTGACCGTCGGCAGCATCATGGTCAATTATCTGATGCAACCGGGCGTGCTGGCGCTGGATCACCAGACCGCGGGCAAATGCGTGGCGCTGTATTGGGCGGGGGAGATGGTGGGCCGCTTCGTGGGGGCGGGCATCCTCCGCCATGTCCGGGCGGGACAGGCATTGTTCGTTGCCGCCAGTGGCGGAATGGCCCTGATCTTCCTGTCGGGAACCAATGGCGGGATGCTTGCGGCGGTCACGCTGATGGCGCTCGGCCTGTGCCATTCCATCATGTACCCGACCATATTCGCGCTGGCGACGGAGGGGCTGGGCACCCGCACCAACGAAGGCTCCGGCGTGATCTGCCTGGCGATCACAGGCGGCGCGGTCGTTCCCCTGGCTGCGGGCTACCTCGCCGACATGACCAGCCTGTCCTTCGCGCTGCTGATCCCCGCCCTTTGCTATGCGGGCATCGCCGGCTTCGCCTGGTTTTCGCGTCAGACATCACCGGCGGGGCGACCCGCGCAAAGAGAGGGCGTCGGCGCCTTGCACATGGAGACAACATGAAAAGACTGGACGGGAAAACCGCCTTCATCACTGGCGGCGCGCGCGGCATAGGCGCCGCGCTGGCAACCGGCTTTGCGGCGGAGGGCGCGCGCGTCGTCATCGCCGACATCGATCTGGCCAAGGCGCAGGAGACCGCCGCCAGCCTGGGCGAATCGGCATTGGCTGTCCGGTGCGACGTCCGGGATCGCGCATCGATCGGCGCGGCGCTGGCGGAAACCGCCAGGGCGTTTGGCGGCACCGACATATTGGTGAACAACGCCGCCCGGCATCAGGTGGAGTTCAACAAGCCGCCCACCCGCCTGTCGGAAGACCAGTGGCGCACGATCCTGGACACCAACATCATGGGCGTGGTGAATTGCTCCACCCTCGTCGCGGAGGAAATGCGCAAGCGCGGCGGCGGCGTGATTCTGAACATCACATCGGTCGCAGGCTATGAGGTCGACACCGGATATGGCGTGACCAAGACGGCGGTGCGCGGCCTCACCCTCTCGCTGGCGCAGGATCTGGCGGAGGACGGCATTCGCGTCGTCAGCATCGCGCCGGGCCTGATCGATTCGGAAACCGTGATGGCGGAGCTGCCGCGAGAGGTCACGGACATGTTCATCAATGAACGGCAACTGATCAAACGGCAGGGGCGGACGGCCGATATTGTCGGCCCCGCCCTGATGCTCTGTTCGGACGAAGGCGCATTCATCACGGGCGAAACGCTGCTCGTGGGCGGCGGCTATGGCAAGCGCGTGTGAAGGGGGGAGAGATGCAGTTCAAAAATAAGGTCGCGGTGGTAACGGGTGCAGGCGGCGGCATCGGCGAAGGTTACGCCATGCGCCTTGCCAGCGAGGGCGCGGCGGTCGCCATCGCGGACATTGACGAGGAAGGCGGAGAGCGCGTCGCGAAGGCGATCAACGCCGCGGGCGGCAACGCGATCTTCTATCATTGCGATGTATCCTCCCCCTCCGATGCGACGGCATTGGCGCAGGCGGTCGAGGCGCATCTGGGTGGGGCCGACTTCCTCGTCAACAACGCGTCCATCTTCGGCAAGATCGAATATATCCCGCTGATGGATGTCGACCTGGACTATTATCTGAAGGTTCAGTCCGTGAACATGAACGGTGCGCTGATCATGACGCGGGCCATAGCCCCGCTGATCGAGCGGCGCGGCGGCGGCGCCATCGTCAATCAGACGTCGACCGCCGCATGGGTCAAGAATGGCGGATATTATGGCGTGTTCAAACTCGCCATGAACGGCCTGACCACGAATCTGGCGATGGAGCTGGGACCGCGCAACATCCGCGTCAACGCCATCGCTCCCGGCCCGGTGGGTACGCCCGCGATGCTGGCGACGGTCGATCCGGACATGATAGAAGGGATCATACAAGGCGGCGCGGTGAAGCGCATCGGCAGGGTGGAGGATATGGCGGACGCCTGCGTCTTTTTGCTCTCCGATCAGTCGAGCTGGATCAGCGGCCAGATATTGGCCGTCGATGGCGGCTTCATCATGCGCGCGTGAAGGAGAGAGGAGAGATCATGAGTGCAGAAGACAACAAGGCATTGCTCCGCGCCTATTTTCAGGATGTGTCGGACGGCAGAACCGCCGACGCCTGGGACAAGCTGGCCGAGGATGCGCTGTGGACCGTGCCGGGCCATTCGCCTCTCGCGGGAACCTACACCAAGGATGAGCTGGCCGCGCTGACCGAGCGCACCATCCTTGCCCGGCTGAAGGACGGCATGACCATCACCGTCAAGGGCATGGTGGCCGAAGGCGACAAGGTTGCCGTCGAGTTTGAAAGCCGTGGCGAACGCGAGGACGGCAAGGTTTACGCCATGCCCTATCACTTCCTGTTCACCGTCAAGGACGGGAAGCTGTGGCGCTGCGTCGAGTATCTCGACACCCATCATTATGTCGACGTCATCCTGAACTGACGCGGCGGAACTGCAAGGAAACCGCAATGACCGATACCGCACTTGCCATGGAAATTCCCGGCGACGTCCCAGCGCATGTGCCGCCGGATCTCGTCATCCCCTTCGATTTCTACAGCGACCCGAAGTTCAAGACCGATCCGTTCGGCGCGATCCGCTGGCAACAGACGGAGGCGCCCCGCATCTTCTATTCGCCGACGCATTATATGATGCCGGGGTGCTGGGTGATCACCAAGGTAGACGATATCCGCCATGTGCAGCAGCGGGCGGACCTGTTCTCCAGCCGGGGACAGCTCAGCTTCGCGGCGCTGATCGGGGAGAGCTGGGACCTGATCCCGGTCGAACTCGATCCCCCGGAGCATGGCGCATACCGGGCGATCCTCAACCCGCTCTTTTCGCCCAAGGAAGTCGCGAAGATGGAGGCGGGCGTGCTGGACGCCGCATCCTCGCTGCTGAACAATCTGGATGGCAAGACAGGCTGCGAATTCATCGAGGGGTTTGCCCAGCCCTTCCCCGTATCCGTGTTCCTTCAGCTCTTGGGTCTGCCGGTCGAGGAGATGCCGATGTTCCTTTCCTGGGAACATGGCCTGCTCAAAAGCTTCAGCCTGGACAAGCGCAAGGAGTCCGCGCGCAACATCGTCGGCTATCTGCGCAACGCCATCAAGGAACGGCGCGCCAATCGGGGCACGGACCTGATCAGCTATGCGACCCATGCGGAAGTCGATGGCCGCAAGATGACCGATGACGAGATTATCGGCATCTGCTTCCTGCTGTTCATCGCGGGTCTGGATACTGTCGCTTCCTCGCTCGGTTTCCATTTCAACCATCTGGCGACCGATCAGGACTTGCAGGCGAAGCTGCGCGCCGACCGCAGCCTGATCCCCAACGCCATCGAGGAGTTTCTGCGCCTCTATTCCGTCATCATCAGCCATCGCCGCGTTGCGCAGGATACCGAGATTGGCGGCGTGCTGATGAAAGCAGGCGACTGGGTCAGCGTGCCGACCGGCAACGGCAGTCGCGACGCGAGCGAATTTGCCGATCCCGACACGTTCGACCTCAACCGCAATGCGAACCGCCATGTCGCCTTTTCCTACGGCATGCATCGTTGCATCGGATCGCATCTCGCACGGCGCGAATTCGTTGTCGCGATGAACGCCTGGTTCGACCGGGTGCCGCAGTTCCGCAAGGACATGGACGCGCCCTATCGCACCAATGGCGGCGCGGTGTTCGGCGTCGAGGAACTGCATCTGCGTTGGGACTGAGCCGACTTAGAGGGCAGGCGGCGCTGGACGATGCCGCCTGCCTACCGGCCGGGGAAGTCCGTCCCCGCACTTTCAATCTCCGCGATGCGCAGGCTGAATCGCCAGATGCCGTCCGCGCACCGCTCCAGCCGGTCGAGATAGCGCCCGAAAGCGAATATCCGCCTGTCCGCATCATCCGCCAGCAGCAGTTCGAAATAGCTGCTTGCATCGGCCCGATCGCCGGACAGGTCGATCAGCGGAACGGCGATCACATGCTTGTGCTTCGTTTTCGGCGCGCGCGGGTGCTGCGCAATGAAGGCCGCAAGTTCGCCACGCCCGCTATACCGGGCGCTTTCCATCCCCTGCCCGGCCGCATATCGCGTGTCGAAAACACCTTCCGAAGTGAAGCAATCAACCCATTCGCTCTCAACTCCATAATCAATCGCATGGCAGTAGCGGTGCAGCGTTCTCAGGACGGCGCGTTCATCCTCCAACCTGCCCAGCCGCGCCAGCACATCGTCCCGATCCGCCATGGAAGCCGCCTCCACAAGGGCTTCAGGACAGCATCATCAGCCCGCCGTCGATCTTGATCGTCTGCCCGGTGATGAAGCGCGCGCCATCCCCCGCCAGGAAAATCATATAGGGCAGGAAATCGCGATCCGGGTCGCCCAGCTTGCCGCCCAAGGGGATGATCCGCGCCATTTCTGCATCATGCTGCGCCAGCCGTTCGGGCGTCATGTTGGCGCGCGTCTTTTCATACATCGGCGTCCAGATGCCGGGCGCAATGGCGTTGACGGTGATGCCATATTCGCCCCACTCCATCGCGATGCTGCGGGTCCAGGCCAGCACCGCGCCCTTGGATGCGGAATAATGCGCCTTGCGCGCCTGACCGTTGACGCCCGCCGCCGACGCGAAATTGATGATCGCCCCACCCGCATCGCGCAGCAGGGGGAAGGCCGCCTGATTGCTGAGGAAGGTGCCGCGCGCATTGATGGCGAACACATCGTCCCAATCCTGAACCGTGATTTCATGGGATGGCGCGCCGGGGGCGATACCCGCCGCATTCACCATCACGTCGAGTCCGCCCAGCCAGGCGGCGGCCTCGGCAAAGGCCCGGTCAACCTCCGCCTTTTGCGACACGTCGCACCGGAAGAATTGCACCAGCGGCGCGGCCTCGGCGCTCAGCGCCTGCAACACCCGCTCTCCGGTTTCATTGCGGTGGAAGGCGGCGACCTTTGCGCCCTCCTCCGCAAATCCGCGAACCATGGCCGCGCCCATCCCGCTGGCGCCGCCGGTCACGATGATCCGCTTGCCCGTCAGACTTCCCATCCTATCTCTCCTGTCAGCCAGACGGCCTATTTTTCAGATCGCGCGATACGGTCATGGGCGTCCGCGATCAGGTTCACGACCATGGGCGCAAACCGGTCGCCGGCCGCCTTGGGCAGAGCGCCGGTCATGGACGCCGCCACCTTATATTCCAGGATGCACGCAAGCCGGAACTGCGCCAGCGTCAGATAATAGTCCGCGCGCGATACGTCCCGGCCGCTCTTGCGCCCATAATAATCGATCACCTCGCCACGGGTCGGATAATGGGTGGAATCGAAATAGGCCGCGCGCGGGATGACATCCGGCCGGGCATCGTCCCGCAAATTGATGGCCAGCAACGCGACGTCCATCATCGGATCGCCGATGGTCGCCAGTTCCCAGTCGATAAGGGCGGCGACGCGCACCGGTGGATCATTGGCGAAAAGCACATTGGGCGGACCAAAATCGCCATGCACTATGCCCGGCGCGCCCATTGCGGGGATGTCCTGCCCCAGCCAGGCGGCGACCGTGTCGAACCCCGGAATGTCCCGCCGCCTGTAACCGGGATAGCGCGCCTCATACCCCTCAAACTGTTTCCGCCAGCGGGAAACCTGCCGGTCCAGGAACCCGTCGGGATGTCCGAAATCGCCCAGCCCCGCCGCGCGATAATCCACCGCCTGCAACGCGACCAGCGCGTCGATCAGGGCAAAGGCCAGAGGGCGCTTTTGATCCGCCCGGTCAAAGGGCGGCGGATAGAGACAGTCCCCCTCCCCCAGTTCGGCCGCCCAGCCATCCACATGCTCCATGATGTAGAATGGCGCGCCGATTATCGACGGGTCCTCGCTGAACCCGAACAGTTCGGGATGCGGCACGCCCGTCCCGCCAAGCGCCTTGAGCGCCTGCGCCTCCCGCATCATCGCCTTCTCGCTGTTGGGCGGCGGATTGAGCGGCGGGCGGCGCAGCACCGCGCGGCGGCCGTTCCGTTCCAGCGCGATGATGGTGTTGCTTGTGCCGCCATGCAGGAAGCGCGCCTGCAACGGCCCGCTCCCCAGCGCGGGGGCGTTGCTGTCCAGCCAGGGCACCAGCCGGTCGGACCGGAGCAATTCTTCTACTGCCGGATCAAAGGGCATTGGCGTGCCCTTCCGCGCGGAGTTGCTTCACATAGTCGATCCACGGACTCTTGTCGCCCGGCAGCGCGAGTTCGGCGGCATAGCGGTCCATCGCCGCGCCCACGCCCTTCACCAGATGCTCGGTCGGGAACAGGTCGTTGGACGGCTGATATTGCCGCAATATCTGCTTGGCGATCACCACCTTGTGCACGGCGTCCGGCCCATCGGCGGTGCCCATCACGAAGCCGCGGAACAGCATGTCCCCGAACGGCATCTCGTTGGAAATGCCGAGCGCGCCGTGGATCTTCATCGCCTTCATCACGGTGTTGACGACAACGCGCGAGGCCAGCGTCTTGGCGGCGGAGATATCCTCCTTCACCCTTTTATAGTCGTTATATTTGTCGATCTTCCACGCGGTGCGCAGCACGAACAGCCGAAACTGCTCGATCTCCATCCAGGCGTCGGCGATCATCTCCTGCACCATCTGCTTTTCGGAGAGCTGGCTTCCCTGGGTGAAGCGGCTGAGCGCCCGCTCGCACATCATGTCGAACGCCTTGCCCGCCTGCGCGACGCTGCGCATGGCGTGATGCACGCGGCCGCCGCCCAGCCGGAATTGGGCTATGCGAAACGCCTCGCCCTCCTTGCCCAGCAGATCGGCATCGGTCAGCGGAACGCCGTCAAATTCGATATAGCCCTCGCTGCCGGTGCCGGGCAGGTCGAACGTCGTGCCAACATTGCGCAGGATGCGTACCCCGGCGCGTTCCGCCGGGATCACGAACAAAGATGCGCCCTGATAGACCGGCACATCGGGATCGGTGATTGCGAATACGATCAGGAATTTCGCCCAGCGCGCATTGGACGCGTACCATTTGCGGCCGGAGAGCCGCCAGCTTCCGTCCGGCTGGCGGACCGCGCGGGTGGTGAACTGCTTGGGATCACCGCCGCCCTGCGGCTCCGTCATGGCGTAGCAGGACACGATATCGCCATCGAGCAGGGGCTGCAGATACTCCTGCTTCTGTGCCTCCGTGCCGAAATGCGCCAGTATCTCGGAATTGCCGGTGTCGGGCGCGGCGGTGCCGAAGATGGTGGGCGCGAACCAGGACCGGCCCAATATCTCATTCAACAGGGCCAGCGGCACCTGTCCATAGCCGCTGCCGCCAAGCGCCTTGGGCAAATGGCATGCCCACAGCCCCTGTTCGCGCACCTCCGCCATCAGCGGCTTCATGATCGCCCGCAGGCTCTGATTGTCGACCACATAGGTCTGGTCCTGATGAAACAGGCAATCGATCGGCTCGATCTTCTCACGCACGAACGCGCGCACCCAGTCCAGCTTCTGCTGATACTCCGGTTCCGTTTCAAAGGACCACATGACGCCACTCCCGAAAGTTATGGAGCTTATTTGTCAAAATGACAACAATACGTCAATATGGAATAAATCAGGCAACTACGCCCGCATCGCGCAGAGTGCCGATTTCAGAGGGTGAAAAGTCGAGCATCGCCAGAATCTCGTCCGAATGCTGGCCCAGCACGGGCGGCGCGCGATCCATCACGCTGGGTTGATCCCCGAAATGCCAGAAGGACCCGGCCTGCTCCAGCAGACCGAAGCGAGGATGCTCATAGGCGGCGACAAGCCCGCATGCGCGATTCGCCGGATCGTCGAAGAAACCGGCCGCGCCCCGCTCCCGCACGATGTCCGCCAGGCAGCCATTGTGGTGCAGGAAGGCGATGGCCTCCGGGGCGGAAAGGCGGCTCAGCGCCGTCTCCAGAGCCTGACCATCGAGCGCGGCGATCATCCTCTCCCATGCCGCGTCATCCTCGGCCATGACCGCAACCCAGCCATCGGCGCAGGCGTAGAGCCGATCCCGTTCCGATATGCCGGTCTGCGCACCGTTCAGCCGGGCGAAGGGGGTAAGGCCGCCATCCGCGAGCGCGATTGTCTCCGCGGTGAAGGCGGCCGCGCCCAGCAGGGATGCGCTGACAAAGGCTCCCTCCCCGGTCCTGTCGCGATTCCGCAGGGCGTTGAGCGTCGCCTGCAGGGACGACATGGCGCAGAGATGATCCATCATGCCGAACCGCAGCCAACTGGGGCGATTGCCCGCGCCGCCGCTTTCGACTTCCCATCCCGACATGGCCTGGAATAGCTGGTCATAGCCCGGCCAGTCCTTGCGCGGCCCCGTCGCGCCGTAGGAATTGACGTGGCAATAGATGAGCGCCGGGTTGATCGCCCGCAACGCATCATAGGACAGGCCAAGCTTGGTCGCGGCGGGCATGCGCAGATTGTGGTGTGCGACGTCCGCCCAGGCGATGAGCCGCTCCATGACAGGCTTTGCGCGCGGGTCCTTCAATTGCAGGGCCAGCGCGCGCTTGCCCCGCTGACAGGCGTTGAAGCCCCAGTCGATCCAGCGCATCTGGTCGCCGGTCGTCGCCTCCACCTTTATGACATCCGCGCCAAGGTCCGCCGCCAGCAACATGGCGAAGGGACCGGCCAGGAAATTGCCGAGATCGATGATCTTCACGCCTTCCAGCGGCCGGTTGCCGGCCGCTCCACGCGGGGGAGGCACGGGTTGCGGTTCCGCCACGGCCGAAGTCCGCACGATGAAGGGGGCCGCCGGTTGCCTTGTCATCCCAAGAACGGGATCATCCCTCTCAACGATCATCCCCTGCTCCAGCAATTGCGGATCGCTGTAGAGCGCACCCATTGGCAGCACCGGCTGCGCCGCAATGTCCGCCGCCCAGAAAGCGTCGAGCCACGCCTGCGCGGGGCGAGTCAGGAACGCCTTGCGGTTCGCGGGCAGCAACGGGAACAGCCGCCGGATCGTGGTTGTCGGCGGCACCGGCTGCCGCTCCGCTTCGGGCAGCGCATCCAGCGCCGCCTTCATCAGCGGCACATGGTCGGCATTGGTCAGGATGTGAATCCACCGGCCATCGCCACATTCGAACAGCGACGCCTCGCTGGTCTTGGGCAAACCATCGATCAGCGATTGCGACGGCGTTTCCGCGCGATACCAATACATGGCCAGCGACGTCAGCGCGCCCTGCACCAGACTTGTCGAAATGGCATGCGCGCCAGCGCCCCGGTCCCGCGCCAGCAGGCGCGCCGATGCGCCGACAGCGGCCAGATAGGCCGCGGCCCAGCTCCCAAGCGGGAAGCGCAGATAGATGGGACCATCCCGGCCAATCGGGGCCTGTTCATACAAGACCCCGGCGTCGCCCAGGGCGAGAAAATCGCGAACGGCCATTTCCGCCTTCGCATGCGGCGCGGGATAAGCGCCGATCGCCACCGCGATCAGTCGCGGAAAGCGCGCCTCCAATGTGGCGGCATCGATCCCGATCGCGCGGGCCTGCTCCGGCGTATAATCATGGATCAGGATGTCGGCCTGCGCCAGAAGGCTGGATATCTTCTCGCGCCCCCCCGGCGTGGCCGGATCGGCGGCAAGGATATGCTTCCCGCGATTGCGCAGCGCCAGCAGGGGTTCGGCGTCGGCGGTGCACGGCACCGCTTCGACACGGGTGACGTCCGCCCCGGCCTCACCCAGCAGCAGCGCGGCGATCATGGCCGCCGTGCCGCCCGCCAGTTCGACCACCCGGACGTCGGAGAGCATGGTCACGCCCGCCGCCTTTCTCCTATGCGAAAGGGGGGCGGCGCATTCTACCGGCGCCGCCTACCCCGGACAGGGCGCAGCACCATGCCGCGCCCCAATAGCTTCAGGCCAATGACTTCAGGCCAACGACCTTAGGGGCGCATGATGAAGCCGCCATCGACGCAGAGAATCTGCCCCGTGATCCAGCTTGCTTCATCGGACAGCAGGAAATTGCAGGCGTCGGCCATGTCCTTGACTTCGCCCATGCGCGCCAGCGCCAGCGAAGCGACGATGCTGTCCACCAGCCCCTCGCTCGTCGATGTCCGCGTCGCTTCGGTATCGGTCGGTCCCGGCGCGATGCCGTTGACCCGGATCTTCTTGGGGCCAAGCTCCATCGCCAGATTCTGCGTGATGCCGTTCAGGGCCAGCTTGGCGATGCCATAATAGCCCGCGCGCGGCAGCCAGGCGGCGCTGGACGACTGGTTGACGATGGAGCCGCCGCCGCGCTTTTCCATATGCGGCGCAACCGCCCTGGTCACCAGCAGGCAGCCGTCCATGTTGACCGACATGAATTTCTGCCAATAGGCATAGGGCACATCCATCAGCGAATGCATTTCCATGCCGCCATAAATGGCCGCATTGTTCACCAGGAAATCGATGCCGCCAAATTCCGCGACCACTGCATCGGCCATCGCCTTGCAGGATTCCTCTTTCGACACGTCGACCTTGACCGAGAAAGCCTTGCCGCCCGACGCCTTGATTTCACCCGCCACGCGCTGCGCGCCCGCTTCGTTGATATCGGCGATGGCGACGGCAGCGCCCAGCGCGGCTATCGATTTCGCATAGGCTTCGCCGATGCCACCGCCGGCTCCGGTCACGATTGCTACCTTATTGGAAAAATCCACTCGTCCCTCCTGGTTCAGACATTATGGAAATCGCTATATTACATGCAATCATGCCCGTCCAGATCATTTCCGGTTGAGAAATCCCGGATATTTTTTTAGAAATGCATGCAAGTTAGAGCATTCGCAGAATCGCGAGGGAGGATTACGTGCTGAAAATCAAAGTCGACACAAGCCTATGTTCCGGTCATGCGCGCTGCGCCGCCATTGCAGGGGACATATATCGCCTGGATGACAATGGCTATTGCATCGCCGATGGCGATTCCGTGCCGGAGGGTCAGGAAGCTCTGGCGCAGCGGGGCGCGCGCGCCTGCCCGGAACGGGCGATCACGCTGGTCGAAGAATGAGCGCGGTTGCGGAGGACAGGCAGGTGTCACAGGAAGCGGAAAACAAGGCGCTCGTCACGGCATTCTTTGCCGATGTCGATGCCGGGCGCGCCGACGCCGCCTTTGCCCGCCTTGCCCCGGACGTCGCATTCGAGCTGATCGCGCCCGCGCCGCATGGCGGCCTGTATGACCGGGACGGACTCAGCCGTTTCTTCGCCGAGGTCATGGCCCCGGCCATGGCTGGTCCCTTCAGCGTCAAGGTGACGGGCATGACCGCCGAGGGTGAACGGGTCGCGGTGGAAACAGTGTCCGACTGCGTGAATGGCAGCGGCATGCTCTATAACAACCGCTATCACAGCCTGTTCGTGATCCGGGACGGGCAGATCGTCGCCCTGCGCGAATATCTGGACTCCGCGCATCTGCTGGCGTTCATCGCCGGATAGCGCTCAAGTAACGTGGGAGGCTTCAATGCGAAGCCTCCCTTATTTCCTGGGATCAAACGCCCGCCCAGCGCGGCTCCCGCTTCTCCGCAAAGGCGCGCGGCCCCTCCAGAGCATCCTGCGACGTCCGCATCGCGATGATTTCGGGATAGTCGAGATGGCTCAGCATCGCGGAGGAAATATCCTGCTCCAGCGCGCGCTTCATCACCGCCTTTGATGCGCGAGTCGACAGGGGCGCCGCCTTCGCGATTTCATCGGCCAGCGCCAATGCCCCCTCCAATGCGCCACCGGCGGGCGTCACCCGATTCACCAGGCCAAGCGAGAGAGCCTCCTGCGCCGAAATGCGCTTGGCCGTCAGCACCAGCTCCATCGCGCGCTTCGGCCCGATATGCCGCGGCAGGTGCAGCAGGCCGCCGCCCATCGCGGCCAGGCCCACCCGTACCTCCGGCAGACCGAACGAGGCATTTTCCGCAGCGACAATCAGGTCGCACGCCAGCGCCAGTTCAAATCCGCCGCCAAGCGCCAGGCCATTGACCGCCGCGATGACCGGCTTGGTCAGGTCGAAACGGTTGGTCAGGCCGCCGAAGCCGGTGTGCGGAACGATCGGTTCCCCTTCCGCCAATTCCTGTTTCAGGTCGTTGCCCGCGCAGAACGCCTTTTCCCCCTGGCCGGTGATAATTGCGATCCACTGGTCAGGATCTTCAGCGAATGCATCGAAACCGGCGGCGAGTTCGAAATTGGCCTTTGCATGCAAAGCATTCATCGCCTGGGGGCGTGCGATCGTGAAAATCGTCACCCTGCCCCGCCGTTCCATCTCGTAGAATTCAGGCATCGTCTTTCCCCGGCATCAATATATGGTCTGAATTATTGCGTGCTGCGCACGGTGATATGCTCGACATTCGCGCGGTGCGGCAATGCGAGCACTGCGACGACCGCATCCGCCTGCATGTCGGAGGGCACGCCCTCGCCGGCATAATGGCCAAGGCCGGTTGTCTGCAGCACCTTGTAGAATTGCGCGCGGCGCTCCTCGCTCCACAGCGCCTGTGAGGAGGTTTCCTCCATATAGCCGGAGCGGAAGGTGATGACGCGGATATTATCCGGCTTCAGTTCCGTCCGCAGGCCAAGCGAGAGCGTTTCCAACGCCCCCTTGGTCGCGGCGTAGATCGTCAGCATCGGGAAGGGAGTCCCCACCGAATCCGAGGTTATGTTCATGATTTCGCCGCCGCCCTGCGCCCGCATGAACGGGACCACGGCCCTGATGCAGAAGATCGGCGCCATGAAATTGGTTTCCACCTCGCACCGCACATCCTCATCCGACACATCGTCGATCGGGTTGAGCAGGCACATCACGGCATTGTTCACCAATGTATCGATGCGGCCATAATGCGCGGCGATCTCGGCGAATACGGCGCGGATGCTGTCGGGCGATCTCAGGTCGCAGGGAAAGGCGCGCGCGCCATTGCCGATTTCAGCGGCCAAAGCCTCCAGCGCCTCGCGCGACCGCGCAACCAGCGCCACCTTCGCGCCCGCCTGCGCCAGCTTGACCGCAATGCTGCGGCCAAGGCCCTTGGAGGCCCCGGTGACAACCGCGATGCGTCCGTTCAGAGATTCCATGCCTCACCTTTTTCTCGCTATCGGACGGGCGCGCTCCGGCGCGCCTCGTCAACATTGCATGCAAAATAGCAAAGTCATGCCGGTTGCAACAGAAAAAGCGCGAACAAGCCCTTGGCGGCTATTGCGATCGGGCGTCCTGCTCCAGATTGCGGCGCAGGGACTGCAGCAATTGCCGCGCCTCGCGGATCGCTCCGGCGTCAAGGCCCGCGCTGACCCGCCTCATCCAGATCGCGCCCTCCTCATCGGCCATTTCGAACACCTTCCGCCCCTCCCCGGTCAGGATCAGCCGCTTGGCGCGCTTATGGTCCGGATTGTCGATCCATTCGACCAGCGCATTGCCGACCAGATCGTCCGCAACGCGCTGAATCCCCTGACGGGACTGGCCCAGCGCGCGGCCGATGCGCGGCACGGTGGGCGGCTCTACCGCGCGGGCGATAGCGGTAAAGACGATCCAGTGGGTGGGGCGCAGGCCAGCCACGCGAGTCGTCATCTTGTTTGCGGCGACCAGCCGGCCATTGAGCCGGTAAATCTCGTCGATCAGACCGGCGAAATCATCGACAGCGGAATCATTGGCGGGGTCAGGGGCTGTGTCAGGCATATGTAGACGGCTGTCAAAATGACGCATTATTGTCAATATCGATCCCGCAATGGGACTGGCGCGACATATCGCAACCGGCCTTTCACCTATCTATTGCATGCATAATCCCAATGACATAAGATTGCGAGGTCGTCGACAGTCGGATTTCCGGGCGAGACTTCGACATTTGCATGCAATATGAGAGCGAGTTTAGAGGAGCGTTTGATGGGTGACCCTGTTTTGGCGATGAATGACGGGAACAGCGCGCCTGCACATGTTCCGGCCGAACTGGTCATCCCGTTCGATTTTCACAGCGACCCTCTTTTCAAGACGGACCCGTTTGAGGCGGTGCGCTGGCAGCATGAAAATGCGCCGCGCATTTTCTATTCGCCGACCCATTATCTTCTGCCGGGCTGCTGGATCGTCACCAAGGCGGAGGACATCCGCTACGTCCTGCAATCGCCGGAGATATTTTCCAGCCGCGGCCAGGTCGGCTTTTCCTCGCTGATCGGCGAAAATTGGGATCTTGTCCCGCTGGAACTCGATCCGCCACACCATGCGCCGCTGCGCGGCCTGCTCAATCCGCTATTCTCCCCCAAGGAAGTGGCGAAGATGGACGCGGGCGTGCGGGAGGCCGCATCCCGTCTGATCGCGAAGATTGAGGGCGGGAAGGAATGCGAATTCGTATCCACCTTCGCTCAACCTTTCCCGGTCTCCGTATTCCTGCAACTGCTCGGCCTCCCGCTGGAGGAGATGCCGATGTTCCTGGAGTGGGAGGCGGGCCTGCTCAAAAGCTTCAGCGCCGAAACGCGGGTAAAATCCATCCGCTCCATCGTCGATTATCTGCGCGGCGCAATTCAGCAGCGCCGCGAAAATCCCGGCACTGATCTCATCAGTTTCTCCGTTCAGGCCGAAATCGACGGGCGCAAGCTGACCGAGGATGAAATCATCGGCATCTGCTTCCTGCTCTTTATCGGCGGTCTCGACACCGTGGCTTCCTCGCTGGGCTTCCATTTCCATTATCTTGCCACCCATCCCGAACTGCAGGCGAAGCTGCGCGCCGACCGCAGCCTGATCCCCGCAGCGGTTGAGGAATTTCTCCGCCTCTATTCCATCGTGATCTCACACCGCCGGGTGACGCAGGATACGGAGATTGGCGGCGTGCTGCTGAAGGCAGGCGACTGGGTGTCCGTCCCGACATTCAACGCCAGCCGCGATCCGGCGGAGTTTTCCAACCCCAACGATTTCGATCTCGACCGGGCAGCCAACCGGCATGTGGCCTTTTCCTATGGTCCGCACCGGTGCATCGGGTCGCACCTTGCCCGCCGCGAATTTGTCGTCGCCTATAATGAGATACTCGACCGCATCCCGCCTTTCCGCATCAAGGAAGGGACAGAGGTGCGCACAAATGGCGGCGCGGTGTTCGGCATCGACGAAATGCACCTCGCCTGGGATTGAGGCCGCCGCCAGCATAAAGGCTCCCATAAGGAGCGGGTGGGAAGGAGAAACGCCGTGGCGGGTCCGCTCTATGGCCGCGCATTCCAGACAGCCTATGTCACGCGCGACCTGGATGGCGCGATCGCGCGCTATGCGGCCGCCTTCGGGGTGCGCAACTTCATGGTCTTTGACACGGCGAACGGCCCCTATGCGTTGCGGGTTGGGCTGGCCTGGGCCGGCGACCGGATGGTCGAGATACTCGATCCGCAGGGGGAGCCTTCGCCGCTCTACGCCGGGACCTTGCCTGACCAGCCCGATGGCCTGCGCTTCCACCATATCGGGCACCTGATCGAGGATGCGGACCAGTGGCGCGAAGTGGAGCAAGCCATAGCGCGGACGGCCACCCCGGTCGCATCGACCATTTCCGTGCCCGGCCAGTTTGAGATCATCTATACGGACAGCCGCAGTGTCGACGGCCATTATCACGAATATGTCTATGCGATGCCGGACGGGATGCGCTTTTTCAGCGAAGTGCCGCGCAATTGACGGTTCTGGACTGACGCCGGGCGGTCAGTCCTTGGCGTCCATCATCAGCGCGATCCGGCCAATCGCCTTTCCGCCGGAGGCCAGGTCGAGCGCCTCCTGATACGCCTCCATCGTGAAGCAGGCCCCGACCCTGGGCCTTATCTCCCCGGCGGCATACAGGCTCATTATCTTCGCCAGATTGGCGGCCGCCTGCACTGGCGCAATTTTATTGAAGCGCCCGACATTCACCCCCACCAGCGATGCCCCTTTCAGCAGCGCGATATTCGCCTTGATCGCCGGGATCGCCCCGCCCGCAAATCCCACCACCAGATGCCGTCCGCCCCAGCCGAGCAGGCGGAAGGCCGCATCGCTGACATCACCGCCCACGGGGTCCAGAACCACATCCACGGGCGACAGTCCGGCCTGTTCCCATGCCTCGCGCAGCCCGCACCCGGAAATGTCGATCACTGTGTCGGCACCTGCCGCCAGGGCAGCGGCCCGCTTGGCCTCGCCACGCACAGCCGCGATCACGGTAGCGCCAAGGATTTTTCCCAGCTCGATGGCCGCCTGCCCCACCGATCCCGCGGCGCCAAGCACCAGAAGGCGCTCCCCCGCCGCCAGCGCGCCGCGATCCTTCAGGGCATGCCAGGCCGTCGTATAGGCGACGCGCAGCACCGCCGCCTCAGCCCACGCCACGCCGGGCGGAAGCAGCGCGACTGCATCCTGATCGACGCACAGATATTCGGCGAAGGGACCGCCCCAGGCGAGCGCGCATACCGCATCGCCAACCCGGAAACCGGTAACGTCCGGACCGATGGCGTCGATGATCCCGGCGCATTCGCTGCCCGGCACATAGGGCAGGTCAGGCGTCACCTGATATTCGCCGCGCGCGGTCAGCGCATCGACGAAGCTGACGCCACACGCCCGGACCCGGATGCGAATCTCTGTCGCACCCGGATCCGGGACGGATGCCTCCTCCAATGCCATGCGGAGGGGCGCGAAAGACCGCACCACCACCGCACGCATGGTCCGCTCGCTCTGCACTGCGACCGGGCCGGAGAGAAGCTCAGGCGGGTTCTTTTTCCTCGATCGCATGCGGGAACATCTTCACCACATCGCCGGAGGTGACGACGCGCTTCACGCCCTGCTCCAGCGGGCTTGCGCCGCCATGCGCGCCATAGGCCTTCAGGCTGATGTCCACGTCGCGGGCCTGCTCGCGCAGCGCGCCGACCGTGCAATTCTCGCGGCCCAGAATGGCGAAGGGATCGTAGTGGAACGCCTTCATCGCATTCTTGTGAGTCATCAGGTCGATCTCGTCATCGGGAATGCCTGCGAAGCTTTCGATCAGCCATTCCGCAGACTTCGGCCACAGCGAGTCCGAATGCGGATAGTCGCATTCATAGGTGATCGTCTCGATCCCGATCTCATGCCGGTTCGCGATGCCGAACTTGTCGTCGATGAAACAGGTGATGAAATGCTCGCGGAAGATTTCGCTCGGCTTCTTGCCGCCGAAATCGGCATGCGTCCACGCGCCATGCTGTTGATGCGTGAAGTCGGCGCGCTCCAGCAGATAGGGAATCCAGCCGATGCCGCCTTCCGAAAGCGCGATCTTCAGATTGGGATAGCGCTGCAACGCCTTCAGGTGAATCCAGTCGGCGGCGCTCAGGGACACCGAGATCGGCATGCCGATGATCCAGGCGTCAATCGGCGATTCCATCGACGGATGCTGCGGCACATTGCCGGTGCCGATATGGTTGCAGATCACCACGTCCAGATCGGCGCAGACCTTCCACATCGGCTCCCAATAATCGGTGTGCAGGCCCGGCAACCCCTTCTTCGACGGATTGTCGGTGAAGCTGATCGAATGGCATCCCTTCTTGGAGACGCGCTTGATCTCCTCGACGATCAGGTTGACATCCCACATCGGCGTGATCGCGGTGGGGATGAAACGGCCGGGATAGGCGCCGCACCATTCGTCGATATGCCAATCATTATAGGCCTGCACAGCGACCAGCGCGCCATTCTTGTCCTTGGCGCTCAGGAACAGGTCGCCCGAAAATCCGGGGAAGGTCGGAAAGTTCAACGAACCGAGCAGGCCGTTGGCGTTCATGTCCTGAACGCGCGCATGCACATTATAGGCGCCAAGGCGCATATGCTCGTAGCAGGCGGGCTCGCAGCCAAATTCTTCCGGCACACGGCCAGCGACAGCGTTCAGGCCGGGATTGGGGAGCTTGCGCCCCTCATAGACCCAGTGGTCCGCGCCATCGGTATGCACGACATGCGGCACCAGCGACTTCTGCGCAGCCGTCACATGCTGGTCGAACATGTCTGCAGGCTCAACGATATGATCATCGACGCTCACCAGAATCATGTCTTCAAGCTTCATGCCATCTCTCCTTGCAAGGCTTGCGCGCGGTGCTGCGCAGCCGCATTCACATTCCGGGCGCCGCCCGTTTTCTGCGACCATAATTGCCCCAACTTGCCCTGGATGGCAACAGGATTCGCATACAATTACGTGAAATCTGGAGCGGTATTTTTTTCAATATCCCAAATTTAGGTGCATTTTTCATCTAATATTGGAAATTTTGCATGCAAAATAGCAATGCTCGGTCAATGCGACACCGTGGCTCCTCTCGCACCCGACTCCGCGTCACCCTCTGTGGGGCCATGCCGGAACGCCTGCCAGAAATGGAACGCCGCCCAGATGTTGAACAGCATCGTCAGTGCAAGCGCGGGCCGGAGCGAATATTCGCCCCCTATCGCGTCGCTGAACAGGCCGACGACCACCGGGCCAAGTCCCGACCCCAGCAGGTTGATAACCAGTTGCACCGCAGCCGCGACGATCCCGCGCATGCCCGGACTGACCAGGCCCATCGCCATGCTGTAACCGGGCGCCAGATATCCGCCCATCGCGACGCCGGTGCAGAACAGGCAGGCCAGCGCAACCGGCAGCGTCGGGGCATAGGCGAAACCGATGCCGAAGGGCACGCAAAGCAAACTCGTCACCAGCGGCACCAGCGCCAACCGGCGGCGCGATCGCGTCACCAGCCGGTCAGCGATCCGGCCGCACAGGACCGAGCCGATGGCCGAACATGCCGCGCCCGCCGCAACGACGACGCCGGCCTGGCCAAGCGGAAGCCCGTGCACGCGGATCAGCAGCGACGTCGCCCAGACCCAAAGCGCCGTGACCGTCAGCGAGGTCAGCGCCATCGCGATGCCCAGATGGATCAGCGCGGGCGTATGGCGCACATGCCGCAGAACCTCCCGCACGGTGGATGCGCCATGATGCGCCTGCTCGTCGAACCGGCCGCGCGGCGGTTCCCGCAGGGTCAGAATGATCAGCAAGGCGACCGCAATGCCCGGCAGGCCCGCGACGAAGAACGCCGCCCGCCAGCCGAAATGGGCGGCGACCACGCCCCCGATCAGGAAGCTCGACGCCACGCCGACCGCGGCGCTGAGGTAGAAAAGGCCGATCGCGGTGCTTCTTTCGCGGACCGGGAAGCTGTCCGAAATCAGGGACAGGCATAGGGGCTGCGCGCCCGCCTCCGCCGCGCCGACCCCCATCCGCATCAGCAGCAGGGTCATATAATGGCCGGCGAAACCGCACAGGACGGTCAGCCCGCTCCATATGGTGAGGATGATGCTGAACAGGGTCCGCCGCCGCACCCGGTCGATCAGCCAACCCATCGGCAGGCAGGCCAGCGCGAACGCGGTGGTGTAGGCAAGACCGCCCAACACCCCCATGCCGCTGTCGCTGACCTGAAATTCCCGCTTAATGGGTTCGATGACGACGGCGATGACCTGACGATCTATCGAATGGCAGACATAGGCGGTGGCCAGCAGCGCCAGCGCGTACCAGCGATGCGCGTCCGGCACAGGACCCGCCGGAGGAGTTTCGCTGGCCCGCGCCTGGCTTGCCACTACATCGCGACCTTCACAGAAATCCCCCCATAGCGCTTGGAATCGCGGGATACGCGCGCCCAGGACCGTGCAATGAATCCATCGGTCTGGCCCAGATTACCGTAATAAAACTCGTTCGTCAGGTTTTTGCCGAACAGCATGACCCGCCATTTGCGATCCGGGCTTTCGTAACCGATCGACGCATCAACCAGCCAGTGGCTCGGCTCCAGCGTCAGCGGATCGTTGAGGAGCTGATACTGGATCTTGTCGATCCAGCTTGCCCCGACATGGGTGAACAGGCGGCCGCCATTGTCGATGCGATGCTCATAATCGGCGGACATGTTCAGCGAGACCTTCGGCGTCTCCTTTGCCGGATGGCCGGTAAGCGACTGAGTTTCGGCGATTCCGTCATTGTTGAGGTCAAGGGTGCAGCCGCCCTGCAGCCCGGCGCGCTGGGACACATTACAGGTGACCAGACCACCGCGATATTCGGCATCGGTATAGGCAATGCCGCCCGCCAGGGTCAGGCCGCGCGTCGCCCGCCAGTTGAACTGCATCTCCACGCCGCGCGACTTGATGTCGCCGGCATTCTGCAACTGCGTGGCCAGGGTCGTGGAGTCCGGCACGGTGGTCGCCTGCTGCACATCCTTCACCTTCTGCGCGTAGAGCGCCAGGCTGAAGTAGAGCTTATTGTCCAATATGGTCTGGCGCGTGCCGACCTCAAACGCGGTGGCGATTTCCGGCGCGGCAAAGACGCGGGCGGCGGGGGTCCAGCCCGACGACAGGTCGAGCGCGGCGCCCTTGAAGCCGCGATTGAACGAGACATAATAATTCTGGTCGCGGGTCGGCACATATTGGATGCCCGCGCGGCCGGACAGATTCTTGTCGCTGCGATCCTGATCATAGGCGAAGCGCGCGACGGGCGCGGCGTTGTTGACGCCCGTTACCGGATCGAATGCGGCAACCGGGTTGTTGTAGGGCGTGCGGACATAGGTGCCGCCAACACTTTCCCATGTGTAGCGCAGGCCGCCGAACAGCTTGAAGCTGTCGATAAATTCCCAGGTCGCATCGGCGAACAGGGCCTTGCTGTCATTGCGGTAATCCGCCGTCAGCGCCGCGCCGTCGATATAGAAGCCGTTGCGGATGAAGGGGCTGGAACCGGCCAGCTCCTCCCGGTAGCGCTGGTAGAAACCGCCCGCCACCACGTCGAAACTGTCGCCGGAATAGGCGAAGCGCAGTTCCTGGGAGAAGTAATGCGAGTCGGACGGCTGGCGCGGAAAGCCCCGGTCGATGTAGGAGATGGGGTAATTATTGGGGTTCGGCGCAAAGCCCCGTCCCTTTAGCCAGCCGGTCGGCCCCGCATCGATATCAGTCGAATTATCGAAGCTATATTCGCGATAGGCGGTAATCGACGTGGCGGTCCACTTGTCAGCGAAGCGCCAGTTGACCGTTCCCGCGACGCTCCAGCCCTCCGATTCCGTCAGACTGTTGCCGTCGACATTGGTGACGTCGACACCCCGGCCGATCGGCACGCCCATCGTCACCCGCTGCAAATCGCCAAGCGCCCCGGAATTGGGCACCAGGATCATGGCGACGCCATAGGTATTCTCACGATGGCGGTAATCGCCCGCGATCAGCAGGTCGAGATCGGGCGACAGGTCCACCGCCAGCTTGCCGGAAAAGGCGTAGGTCTTGCTCCCGCCGACTTCACCGCCGATGCCGACATTGCGAATGATGGGCGACTGGTCGTCATACAGGCCGTTGAGCCGCAGGCGGACCGCATCGCTCAGCGGCAGGTTGACTGTGCCGCGCAGGACGATCTCGTCATCGGTGGTATAGTCGGCCTGCCCGGTCACCTCCAGATCGCGGCTCGGATTGCGGGTGCGGATATTGATAACGCCCGCGGTCGCATTCTTGCCGAACAGCGTGCCCTGCGGTCCTGCGAGAACCTCGATCTGCTCAATATCCATGAAGTTGGACAGGAACTCGCCCTGCCGTGCAATGGGCACGCCGTCGATCACCAGCGCCAGGCTCGGCTGAATGCCGCCCTCCTGCGCCGTCGAGGAAATGCCGCGCATGTTGAAGCTGGCGCCGCGATCCGCGCTGCCTTCGGAGAAGGTCAGGGATGGAGAAATCTGGACAAGCTGGCGGCTCTCCACGATTGCCTGCCGCTCCATCGTGACGGGCGAAAGCACCGACACGGAAACCGGAACCTCGGTAAGCGTCTGCACACGCTTTTGCGCGGTAACGATGATGTCGCCATTGGCGGCGCCGTCATCGGCCTGCGGCTGAACTTGCGCCCCTGCCTGCGCCTCGGCCTGGGTTTGGGCCAGAGCCGCCGGGGCCATCGCCGCAGCCACTGTCCATGCGGCCGCGCAGGCCATCCAACGATTTGCCTTCATTCACTCTCTCCCCAATGATTCTTTTTATTGGGGAGAGAGTAGATCACACCCATATTGCATGCAATCTAAAATGACATTGGCCGAAAATTCAAATAATCAGGCATTAAGGGCGAACAAATCGTCCAGTTGCAATGCAATTCGTCCGCCAACCTGATCCAGAAGGTGCGCCCGCTTCAGATAGAAGTGGACGGGATATTCGGCGGCGAACCCCATCCCTCCATGCAATTGGATCGCCGCCGCCGCGTTGGAAAGCGCGGCATCGAGCGCGACGATGCGCGCTGCAGTCACCTGAAACTCCGCATCGTCGCCGGCGTCCCGCACGACCACGGCGGCCAGCTTCGCCTGCGACAAGGCGGCTTCGCATCGCACGGCCATATCGGCGCAGGGATGGCTCACCGCCTGGAAAGTCCCGATCTTCTGGCCGAATTGCGTGCGCTCGCTCGCGTGCGCCACGGACAGGTCGCGGACCGCCTCCGCCGCGCCAACCAGCATCGCCGCGATCAGCAGGGATATGTGCCGGAACAAAGGTTCGGCGTCGCGGCCGCCCACCTGCAGGCCCGCCGCGCCGGAATCCAGCACTGCGCTTTCCAGCGTCACGGTGGGATCAAGGCTCCGTATCGCGCTGCGGTTGGAAAATGCGGAAGGGTCGAGCAACGTCACGCTGTCATGATCAACCAGCAAAATACGGTCGCTGCCTTCCGCATCGATCAGGAAATAGCCGCTGCCGCCAGCATCCGGCACAGCCAGCGACACCGTCGCATTCCCCGTCGCAATCGCCGCCGTCAGATCGCTCTCCCCCAGCGTCGCGGCGAGGCGCGCGGCGATGACCGATGCGAACAGAACAGGCGTCACCAGCGCCCGCCCCACTTCCCGGAACAGCAGCATTTCCTCCGTCGCGCCAAATCCGAAGCCGCCATGCTCCTCGGAAAGGCCGAGCGCTATCCAGCCCAGTTCCGCGCATTGCGGCAACAGGGCGCGATCGGCCGCCTTGGCCGGTCCTTCCTCCCATCGCAGATAATCGACCGGCAGCTCCTTCGACAGCAGCCCGCGCGCCATGTCGATGATCTGTTCTTCTTCCGGCGAAGGCATCAGGTCCATAAATATCCTATCGGCTGCGCGGCAGGCCCAGGACCCGCTCGGCGATGATGTTGCGCTGGATTTCGGCGGTGCCCCCGCCGATCGTCCGGGAGAAGGAGTAGAGATAGGGGCCGGTCCAGCCTTCTTCGGGGTCGGTCAGCTCAAGGCTTCCCGCGCCCAATATCTCCATCGACATGCGGCCCAGGCGCTGCGTCAGCAAACCGTGATAAAGCCGCAGGATGGAGGCTTCCGCGCCAGGCGCGCCGCGCCGCTCGTTCAGGGAGATGCTGGAATAGGTCATCGCCTGCAGCGCGGCGACCTCTGCGCGCAGGCGCGCCAGACGGCGCTGAATGTCCGTATCGCGGGCCAGATCCACCCTCGCTTTCACCGTCGCAATCAGGGCCTCCAGATCGGTCGCGAGCCGCACCTGCTCCGCCATGAATCCGGTGCCGCGCTCAAACCCCAGCGTCGACATCGCCACGCGCCAGCCATTGTTCAGGCCGCCCACGACATTGGCCAGCGGGATGCGGACGTCATCGTAAAACACTTCGCAATATTCGGGGTGCCCCGCGATCGTCTTGATCGGGCGGACGCGGATGCCGGGGCTGCGCATGTCGCATATGACCCAGCTTATGCCCTTATGCTTGGGCGCGTCCGGATCGGTGCGCACCAGCAATTCCTGAAAGTCCGCAAACTGGCCGAAGCTGGTCCATATCTTCTGGCCGTTCACCACCAGATGATCGCCATCAATCTCGCCGCGCGTGCGGAGCGACGCCAGGTCGGAGCCTGATCCGGGTTCGGAAAAGCCCTGACACCACACTTCCTCGCCCTTCAGGATGCGCGGCAGATGCGATGTTTTCTGTTCTTCCGATCCATTGGCGATCAGGGTCGGCCCGCCATGCAGCAGGCCGACGAAATTGACGCCGACATAGGGCGCCCCGGCCCGTGCATATTCCTGATACCAGATCAGTTGCTGGATCGTGCTGAAGCCCCTGCCGCCATATTCCTGTGGCCAGGCGATGCCAGCCCAGCCGCCGTCATATTGCCGCTTCTGCCAGGCGAGATCGAACGCCTTCATGTCCGGCCCGTCCGCAGGGCGCACCTCGCGCGGAACATTGTCCGCAAGCCAGGCGCGCACCTCCTGCCGGAACAGATCATCCTCTGGCGTGAAATCAAGGTTCATGGCGTATACTCAGCTCGACAATTGGTTGAATGGAATGCCGCGGTCGAGCCGCGTTTCCTGCGGCAGTCCCAGAACGCGCTCGGCGATGGTGTTCCGCAAAATCTCGTCCGTGCCCCCGGCGATGCGCAGGCCGGCGGCATAGAGCCACGCCTCCTGCATCTCGGTCAGTTCGGGATCGCCCTGACGGTCGACGATGATTCCGGCTGGCCCGCGCATCTCCATCGCGAAACGGGCCATGTCCTGAATATTCCGGCCAAGGACGAGTTTGCCCATGGCGGCCTCCGGCCCCGGTTCCTCGCCCTGCGCCAGACGGGTCAGCATGCGATAACGGCTGTACCGGACGCCAAGGCTGCGGACATACAGGCTGGCCAGGCGGGACCGCGACGCCGCATCGTCGATCGGCCGCCTGCCGTCCGCCTGCGGCTTCCGCGCCATCGCCACCACATCGTCGATAGTGATGTTCGCAATGTCCGCCTCGTTCACGGACATGCGCTCATTCAGCAGTGTCGAGATCGCGACCTTCCACCCGCCGCCGACTTCGCCGAGACGCTGGCTGTCGGGAATGCGGACGTCGGTCAGGAACACTTCGTTGAATGCGGCATGGCCGGACGCCTGGCGGATCGGCCGCACCTCGACGCCGGGCGAGCGCATATCGAACCAGAAATAGCTGAGGCCCGCATATTTTTCCGCACCCGGATCGGTGCGCACCAATATCGTGCCCCAATCCGACACATGCGCCCCGGTGGTCCAAACCTTCTGCCCGGTGACGATCCAGTCATCCCCGTCACGCACCGCGCGGGTGCGGACGTTGCCAAGGTCCGAACCGGCCGAGGGTTCGGAAAAGAGCTGGCACCATATTTCCTCGCCGCGCAGGGCGGGCGCAACGAAGCGCTCAAGGACTTCTGGCGCGGCCCAATTCAGCAAGGTGGTTATGCACATGCCAAGGCTGATGCCGAAGGCGTCCGGAGGCAGAGGGAAGCGACGCTGCTCCTCGTCGAAAATGACCTCCTGAATAACGCTCCCGCCACGGCCGCCATAGGCGACCGGCCAGCCGATCCGGGCATATCCGGCTTCCGCCTTTGCCGTCTGCCATTGCCGGGCAAGCGGCAGCAGGGCAAAGCCCTCCGCATCGGCCTCGCCGGGCGGCGGCGCGTATCGCGGCGCATGCTTCGCTAACCATGCACGAACTTCGGTGCGAAAGACGGCGTCCTCTGGGGTATCGTCGAAATCCATCAGGCCGCCTCCCGCCTGTCCAGCGCATCGGCCAGCCGGTCATGCCACTGCGCTATCGGGCCAAGCGCCTGCGCCAGCAGCCGGGACCTGCGGTAATGGAGGTGGCAGTCCGCTTCCCAGGTGAACCCGATACCCCCGTGGATCTGAATGCATTCGGCCGATGCGAACTCATAGGCTTCGGTCGCAGCAATGCGTGCCGCCGCCGCCGCAAGCGGCAGTTCCGGCGCGCCAGTGGCGAGCGCCCATGCCGCATAATAGGCGTTGGATCGCGCGACCTCTGTCGCGACATAGATATCCGTGAGCCGGTGCTTGATCGCCTGATAGCTGCCGATGACGCGCGCAAACGTCTTGCGCTCCCGCACATAGCCGAGCGCCATTTGCAGGCAGGCTTCAGCGCCGCCCAATTGCTCGAACGCCACCAGGACCGCCGCGCGCGACACGATATGATCGCCAAGCGCGCTGCCGTTGCGCGCGCCCAAAGGTTCCGCCTCCACCGCATCAAATGTGATCGCCGCATGCGGAACGCTGTCGTCGATCGTGTTCAGCACCGAACGGGTCACGCCCGGCCGCGTCAGATCGACAAGATGCAGGCCGTCCGTCGCCGAGATAATCGCGACCCCCGCCTCCGCGCCATAGGGCACTGGCGAGACGGAGCCGGTCAGCCTGCCGTCCCGCACTGTTATCGCACCCGGCGTCAGAAACGCCGTGCCGATAATCTCCCCACTCGCGAGCGCGGGCAGCCACCGCTGCATCTGCGGTTGAGTGCCAGCGGCGGCGATGGCTTCGGCCGCAAGGTAGATGGATGGGAGCATGGGCAGGGGCGCGACCGCCCGGCCAATCTCCTCCGCCAGCGCACATAGCGCGACGTGGCCGAACTCTATCCCACCCTGGCTTTCGGGAATAGCGACCGCTGGCCAGCCGAGCGCGGAAATTTCCGTCCACAGCGCCTCGCGGCGATCCGCCCCCTCTCCCTCCAAAAGCGAGCGAATCAGTGAGGGCGGCGACTTGTCCGCCAGCAGTCTGCGCGCTTGCTCGGCCAGCGCGCGTTCTTCCTCTGTATAATCGAAATTCACGTCCGCGCGCTCAATAGAAAATCCTGCCGCCGTCGATCGACAGGGTGGTGCCGGTGACGAAGGAGGATTCAAAACTGGTGAGGAACAGGATCGCCTCGACGATCTCATCCGGCTGGCCCATGCGGCGGACGGCGTAAAGATTTTCGATGCGCTTGATCTGCGCTGGATCGGTGAAGGTTTCCCGCACCATCGGCGTATCGACCGCGCCCGGCGACACGATGTTGCAGCGGATGCGCGGCGCCAGTTCCATCGCCAATACCTTGGTGAAGGCATGCACTGCCGCCTTGGAAGCGGAATAGGCGGCACGGCCGGAAAGAGGGCTTAACGCCACGGCGGACCCGACATTGACGATCGTCGCCGCATCGTTGCGCCGCAGATAGGGCAACGCCGCATGGCAGGTGAGGTAGATGCTGGTCGCATTGCCGTCCATCGCCCAGTGCCAGTCCTCCAGACTGGTGTCGGCGAAGGGGCGGGACAGGCTGACGCCCGCGTTGCACACCAGGCCATTCATCCCGTTCATCAGGCGAAATGCCTCATCGACCGCTTCCGTCGCCGCCACCGGATCGAACAGGTCGGCCGTGACGGAATAAGCGCCGGTTTCTTCCGACACTTCCGCAAGCGTCTTTGGGTCGCGGCCCAGGATCGTAACCAGCGCCCCTTCCTTGACGAACCGGCGCGCCGCGGCGGCGCCGATGCCGGAATTGCCCCCGGTGATCAGGATTTTCCGGCCTGCGAGGCGGCCGGTCGAGACTTTCTTGCGGGCCTTCATGGCCTTTGTCCCTTCACCCTGCCAGAACGTCGAGGACCTGCTCGGTCGAACGGACACGCCCCATCCGGCCGAACAGGGTGAAGCTGTGCTTATGCGCTTCAGCGTTAAGGGCCGATGTCGCATCCTCCACGAAAATCTGGTCGAAACCCCGCTCATAGGCATCGCGCGCAGTCGATTCCACGCCGATATTCGTGGCGATCCCGGTCAGGATGATCGTCTTTATGCCACGGCGGCGCAGGTGCATCTCCAGGTCGGTGCCGTAGAAGGCGCCCCACTGCCGCTTGGTGACGATGATGTCGCCATCCTTGATGTTGAGCTTGGGAACCAGTTCCGCCCAATAGCTGGGCCGCGGCGGCGCGACGGGGGGAACGATGTCCGTGGTCGGCGACAAGGCGTCCGCGCCATCCTCGCTGTTGGTGACCCGCACGAAAATGGCGACGCCGCCTTTGTCGCGCAAAGCCTTTGCTATCTTTGCTGTATTGGCGACGACATCGCTCGACTTATGGGGAACCGCCTCCAGATTGACGATGCCATGCTGCAGGTCGATCGCAACCAGCGCCGTGGTTGCGGGATCGAAAACGGTGTCCACCATATAACCCTCCGGAAAATTCTTGCTTTGTCAGACGATAGCGGACTGCGCCGCACATTCCAGACGCTCCGCCACGGCGGCCGCGTCATAGGGGCGAATGGCATCGAAACGGCCGGCCCGCACCAGACTGGGCCAGTCCGGGTTGGTCAGCACGATACGGCCAAGAGCCACCAGATCGAAATCGCCGCGATCGAACATCTCAACCAGCCGCCGCAGATTGGCGGTGGACACATCCGCGCCATTCATCTCGCCGATCTTGGAAACCTCCAGCGGGCTTTCCAGGCCGACGGAGCCGACCGTCATTGACGCCTTGCCCGTGACCTTCTTCGCCCAGCCAGCGAGGTTCATGTCGCTCCCCTCAAATTCGGGAAGCCAGAACCGCCGGGTCGAAGCGTCGAATATATCGACGCCCGCATCGGCCAGCGGCGTCAGCCATGCTTCGAGTTCCTGCGGCGTGCGCGCGACCTGCGCGTCATATTTTGCACCCTTCCACTGCGAAAAACGCAGCATGATCGGGAAGTCCGGGGCGGTCCGCCGCCGCATCTCCGCAATCACCTCGACCGCGAAGCGCACGCGATTTTCTATCGAGCCGCCATAATCATCCGTGCGCTTGTTCATCGGCGGCCAGAAGAACTGGTCGGGCAGATAGCCATGCGCCCCGTGAATCTCCACGCCGTCAAAACCGATTTCATAAGCATGCGCAGCGGATGCGGCATAGGCGTCCACAACATCTTCAATGTCGCGCGTGGTCATCGCACGGACCGAACCGTCATCCTCGCCAAGAATGGATGCCGCAATCGACGGCTCCTGCGGATTGAGCGTATCTTCACGGCCCCGGTACAGACCCGTGTGCCAGAGCTGCGCAAAGATTGCGCCGCCCTTGGCATGCACTTCTTCCGCAACGCCTTTCCAGCGGGGCAGGCTATCCCCGTAGAAATTGGGCACCCGGCTACTGGCATGAGATACGGGGTGGGCGATGGCCGAACCCTCGGTCACCACCATCGCGCACCCGCCAGCAATGCGGCGCGCATAATAAGCGGCAGCGCCATCGCCCAGCAAATTTCCGGGCGACATTTCCCGCGTCATCGGCGACATTACGAACCGGTTGGAAAGACGCAGCGAACCACATTCAAACGGCGTGAACAGAGGCTCGATCGAGACTTCCCCTTCAGCGACTGACGACATGTCCGGCATCTCTTCCTAAAAATTCGCTCGAATCAATTTCGTAATTCGGCTGCGCATAAGGCTTGCGATCTTTTGCATGCAATTTCAAGCTTGGCAAGATTGGAAAGCCTTCCAGACTTTTCAAAACCCCTGCTCGCCCCAACCAATTCCCAAGCAAATGCCGCCATTTCTTCAAAAATTTCGCGCTGAAGGCGCAAGCTGCGGGAGAAATATCGTTGCGCCGCTACCGCAGGACATCTATGCATTTTGCATGCAATTGGCGCCGATCTTGGACCTTAAGCAGCGCCCTGCGCTTGTTACCGGTGCGGGCCAGGGAATCGGCCGGTCGATTGCGCTGCAACTCGCCGCGCACAATGCGGGCGGCGTGGTCATCAATGATTTCCATCCGCAGCGCGCAGAGGAAGTCGCAGATGAGATACGGAGCATGGGATTTGACGCAATCGCCGCTCCGGCCGATGTCTCTGATGCACAACAGGTTCGCGCCATGCTGTCCATCGCGCGCGACCGGTTTGGCGAAATCGGCATATTGGTCAACAACGCCGGAAATGCAGGACCATCGCAGCGCCCGGATATATCCGCTGCGCCCTTCTGGGATGTTCCGGCTGCCGACTGGGATCGATGGTTCTCGGTCAATCTTTACGGCGTGATGCACTGCTGCCATGCCGCCCTCCCCTCAATGGTGGCGCGCGGTGGAGGCGGCCGCATCATCACCATCCTGTCGGATGCTGGACGGGTTGGAGAAGCGGGACTGGAAACCTATTCGGCGGCGAAGGCCGGGGCCGCAGGATTTCTGCGCGCGCTTGCCAAATCCACCGGCCGTCACAGCATAACGGTCAATATGATCTCGATGGGCGCAACCGTCACGCCAACGTCGGAGGATGCGCTTTCCAATGAAGACCTGCAGAGAAAAATGCTGCAGCATTATGTCATCCGCCGCCTCGGCACGCCCGAAGATGCGGCAGCGATGGCGACGTTTCTGGCATCCGAGGCGGCCGGATGGATCACCGGGCAAACGATACCGGTGAACGGCGGCTATTCTTTCGCCCTTTAGCCCGATTTCAGGAAGAAGCGCGGCAGAAACGCAACCTCAAAATGACTAGACGAAAAGGCGCCGGATCATAACCGATCCAGCGCCTCTCCAAATCAGAAGGGCGTTGCCGCGCCGATACTCTGGCCACCATCCACGACGATCGTCTGTCCAGTTATGTGGGCAGATTCCGGCGAGGCCAGGAACAGCAGCGCCTGGGCGATATCCTCGGACGATCCGGCCTGTCCGCGCGGAATGATGGCGGCGAACGCAGCGCGTTGTTCTTCCGACAATGTGGCGAGAGCGCCCTCGGTAAAGGTCACGCCCGGTTCGACCCCGTTGACCGTCACGCCCATGGATGCAAACTCGAAGCCCGCCTGCCGGATGAAGCCGTTGAGACCCGCCTTTGACGTGCCATAGGCGGCATAGCCGGGATATGCCTGCCTGTTGCCTGTAATGGAGGAGGTCAACAAAAGACGGCCGGCGTCACTCTTGCGCAGGTGGGGCAGACCCTCGGCGGCAAACCAGAATGCCGCCTTCAGGTTCACGGCCAATATCTCCTCCAGCTCCGAATCCTTCAGATCGGCGATGGACGACGCACCAAATGCGGCGGCGTTGTGGAGAATGACGTCGATCTTGCCGAACCGGGCGATGGTTTGCGCAATAAGGTCTGAGACCGCCTGCCGCGTACCGACATCCGTCGCGATCAAAGTCGCCGTTCCGCTCGCCGCAGTGATTGCGTCCACAGCTTCCTGCCCCGGGGCGGCAGTCCGCGTCGCGACAACGACCGATGCCCCTTCCCGCGCAAAAAGTTCTGCAGTGGCCCGGCCTATGCCGCGACCTCCGCCAGTGACGATGACAACACGACCCTTCAACCGATCCGCCATATCCGCTCCTGATGTTGCTTATTTTCGCAGGGTTAGCATGCATGTTTCCATGCGGCAAATTATTGCATGCAATTATTTCTCTGCGCCGAAACGCTTGCGGATGGCGATGCCATAAGTCCTTGGCTCACCCAGGAATGCGACATTGAAGCCGAAGGAAGAATCATAATCCGCGACCATGGCGTAATAATGCTTGTTGGTCAGATTCTTGCCGAACAGCGCGACCTCAATTCCGTGATCCTTGATTTCCAGCGCAGCGCGCGCACCAAGCAGGCCATAGGCTTTTTGCGTGACGCTCGCCTGATTGCGCGCCGTCGGGCGGAAATTCACGTCATCGATCCACGCATAGTCCGCATTGAAACGAAGGTCGCCCATCGACACCGGCACGACATAAGAGGCGTTGAGGCCGAAGGTGAATTCAGGAATGGAAAATGGCTCGCCGCTCCTGTCACCCAGAATGGCGTCGGGAAAACGGGTGTAGCGGGCGTGCGTCCACCCGCCGCTGGCGCTGAGGGTCAGTCCGGCTACAGGCACCGCGGTCACTTCAATTTCACCGCCATATATTTCCGCAGCCGCCGCATTGATCAGGAAACTGGTGATCCCGTTCGCTGTGTTCACATTGGTCGACTTCTGAATGTTGGCGTAATCTGTGTAAAAGAATGCGCCATTCACCCGCAGGGCGCGGTCGAGCATGTCGAGCTTGTAGCCGACCTCATAATTGGTCGCCTTTTCTGGACTGAACGGCGCGAAGGTTGCGGGGTTGGACGTGCCGCGCAGATTGAAACCGCCCGCCTTGTAGCCCCGGCTGGTGTTTGCATAGAGCAGCACATTGTCCGACGGCCGCCAATCGACGCTGGCCAGATAGGACCAGTTCTCGAATGTCTGCCGGAAGCTGCGTTCGCATGGCGCGCCGGGCGCAACGAGAGGTACGGTACATACGCCGGCGCTTGTCCGGTTGCGGGTCGTGAGAGCGCGAAATTCGTTGGTATAACGAATACCGCCAGTCAGGCGCACCGTGTCGCTGAGAGCGTAGATGACCTGCGCAAAGGCCGACTTATTCTTGTTGAGGACATCGCCGTCAGTGATGATCGGGTTGCCTGCGAAGAAGGTGGGGGCTTGCAGCAAGCGATTGCCCTCATGTCCGGTCTCGCGATTATAATAGAGGCCGGCAACCCAATCGAAGCCAATGCCGTCCTGCGAAGAGAGTTGTAATTCCTGCGAGAAGTTCCGTGCTTCGGTCGCGAGGTTCGGCTCAATCAACGTGTAGGGTGTTGCATCATAATCCGACAGGCTGTCGCGCTCAAAACCGCGATACGCCGTTATCGACTTGAGCGCCGCCCAATCAAAATCGATGTTCAACGTACCGGAAACGCCCCACACATTAACATTGTCATAGATGCGCTTGTCGGAGGGCATATCGTAAAAGGAGCCATTCTGCGTCGCCTCCAGCAACGCCTGGGCGCGGGAGATCGCATCAGGTGCTGCTGGGTTGATACCTTCCTCCGCCATGATCTGGCCAAGGACCGCCCGGTTCTGGATCGATCCGGCCGTCGCCTGCGGCTGGACATAGACGACCTTCAGGGCGGAGCCGGTATTGCGCATCCGCACATAGTCGCCCGACACAAGCAGGCTGATCCTGTCCGTCGGCGTGGCAAGGACATGCAGGCGGTAGCTGTCGGTATGATCGTCGTTCAGCTCCTGCCCAAGCAGGTTGCGCCCATATCCATCCTGCCGCCGCAACTGGACCACGCCGCGCACCGCCAGTTTTTCAGGAACAAGAGCGGCATTCAGCGCGCCCGTCAGAATCTTGCTGTCGTAATTGCCGTAGGAAAAATCCAGATAGCCGCCCCAATCGTCATAAGGCTTTTTCGTCTCGATCTGGAATGCGCCGCCTGTCGTGTTCTTGCCGAACAAAGTGCCCTGCGGACCGCGCAGCACGTCGATCCGTTCGATATCGACGAAGCTGGAGCGCAGGCCAATCACGCGGGGGATATTCACGCCATCGACATAGACGCCGACGGGCGCGTCGCTGGTCAGAGTGCCTTCAATGTCGCGCTGCCCGCGGATGGCGATTTCGGCGCGGCCGCCATTGGTGACTGACGAGATAAACAGGTTGGGAGCCAGCCGCTGAATTTCAGCGATGTCCTTGATCGAGGCGTCCTGCAGCTTCTGTGAGCCGATCGGGGTCACCGCGATGGGCACGTCCTGGACATTTTCAGCCTGCTTGCGCGCGGTGACGACAATATCCTCGATCCGGGCGGAGCCAGCATCCTGCGCGGACGCGGCGGATGGGGCCATGCCAGCCCCAGCCAAACCAGCCCCAGCCAAAAAGGCAAAAACGCTCATTCCCTGAATACAGGTTCTCATTGCACCTCTCCCAATCGCCGGCGTCATTTTACCCCGCTGCGAGTGCGGGCTGCCTGGCTGATGAGGAAAGCTAACAACAGGCGCGCGCCATTGCATGCAAATTACGGGCGATATTTGGGAGATGGGCAACTTGTTGTCAAAACCCATAATTTTCCCGCTCCACGAAGCCGCCGCCGGATAGACGATGAATTTCATTGCATGCATTCGGTGCGCATCTGGCCAGCAAAAATGCCCGCCAGCGCATAATCCGGGAGAATGATATGCCGCCGCTTTCCGCAGACGATGTCCGCCATTTTCAGGAGGATGGGCATTTGTCGCCCATCGACGCCCTATCCCCTGCCGAAGCCTTTCGGTTGCGCGAGCAGCTTGAAGATTTCGAAGAACGCCATGGGCCGATCGTCAAGAATTACAGCGTGAAGGCGCATATGGTCCTTCCCTGGCTCAACGACCTGGTGCGGGACCCTCGCATCTTGGATGCGGTGGAAAGCATCATTGGGCCGAACATCTTCGTGTGGGGCGCAAGTTTCTTCATCAAGGAGGCGCGCGATCCCGGGTTCGTCACCTGGCATCAGGATGCGAAATATGTGGGGCTGGAGCCGCCGCATACGGTGACCGCGTGGATCGCCTTTACACCCAGCAATGAAACCAACGGCGCGCTTCGGGTCATACCGGGCACCCATCGCGAATTGCTGCCCCATGCGGACAGCTTTCACGAACACAACCTGCTAAGCCGCGGTCAGGAAATCACGGTCGAGGTCGATGCCGACAGGGCGGTAATGATGCCCCTTGAACCCGGCCAATTCTCTGTCCACGACGCCAGGCTGGTGCATGGATCGGACCCCAACATGTCCGGCGACCGGCGCATCGGCTATGTCGTGCGGTATATCCCCACCTATATGAAGCAGACGCTGGGGGAACGCGACACGGCGTTGCTGGTGCGCGGTGTCGACGAATATGGCCATTTCGAGCATGAGCCCAGCCCGGCCATGGAGCTTGATCCTGAAACCGTCGCCTATCGGGCAGCACTGATGGGCGACCTCAACAAGATGCTTTTCAAGGACGCAAACAAGCCATCCTAAAAATCACCCGGTATCGCGTCAGCTATAATAGGCTGGCGCGATCCGGTAGGCGCCGAACTGTTCGATATCATGACCGTAGAACAGCTCCGCGTCATGGTCCTGCGCCAATATGTTCAGCCGCTCCAGCGAGCGGCAGGCAGCCACAGGGTCGACATGTGCGCTGGATATCGTCCTGGTTTCCATGCTGCGCGCGGTATAGGCCGCATCCGCCGTGAACAGCATCGGCCGCCGGTCCGACAGTTTAACCATCAGGCTGTAATGCCCGTTCGTGTGCCCTGGCGTTTCAAACAGAAATACGCCCCGCGCGATTTCCTGATCGCCGGTCAGCGTTTCGAACCGGGGCGTGTAGATGTCGATCTCTGGTTCCGACGCCCGCAGGCCGGGCGCGAAGCTTTGATCGGAATAGGCCAGCTCCTCGAACGGCTCAGGCGTACGCGCCGCCTCCAGTTCGCATGCATGGCAAATGGTCGTCGCGTGAAGGCAGTGCTTGTTCCCGCCACAATGATCGATGTGGTAATGGGAATTGATGACATGGGTGATGTCCGCTGGCGACAGGCCCAGATTGGCGAGTTGTCCGGGTATCGTCTGGTCCAGGCTTTGCTGCGCAATGCCCGGCATCACAAACTGATCAAAATGATGAAGGTCAAAACCCGTGTCGAACAGGAAACGGCCATCGTCATGCTCGATAAGCACGCTGTAGCAAGGCAGCGTCACCATCGCCTCGCCACCCGCGTTCCAATACATATGATATTCCTTCATCGCCAGCCGCCCGCCGTCGAGAATATAGACCTTCGTGTCAGCCATGCGCGCCGCCTTCCGCGCCCTGCGCATCCCAGCGGAGCGGGACATATTCGATCGAATTGTTGCGGCCGGAGACGCCCTTGACATCCTCGCCGGGGACCAGCGTGAATTCCGGTATCCGGGCGAACCATTCTTCCAGCAGCACGCGCATTTCCGTACGGGCCAGATGCGAACCGAGGCAGCGGTGCACGCCGCTGCCAAAAATCAGATGCGCCTTGTCCGCCCGGCGGAAATCAACCTTCTCCGGTTCGGGAAAGCGCCGCTCGTCCAGGCCATAGAGGGTGGTCGCAAGCACGATCAGATCACCCCGGCCCAAGGTAACATCGCCAACCTCCACCTCATGCCGGGCGACGCGCGCGAGATTGGTTATGCCGTGATACCGTAGCAGTTCCTCCACGGCGTCGGGAATGATTTCCGGGTGATCGCGCAGCTCCTGCCGATGCTCAGGGTGCGTGGCCAGAAACCGCATTGCAAAGCCCATGGCCGCGACCACAGTATCTAGCCCGGCGAACATCAGATTGGCGCTCATCGAAAGTACCTGTTCCCGGCTGGCCTTCTGCCCGTCGATATCGCTGTTGATAATTTGGGTAATGAGGTCGCTGCCCGGATTGCGCCGCCTGTCCTCAATCCTGCTGTCGAGATAGTCGAGCATCGCCTGAAAGGAATCGGCAAGCGCTGTCGGGTCCGGGTTGCGGATCTGATCCTCCACCGTGGGCATCAGGTGCGGCGCGTCCTCCGCCGGCAGGTCCATCATGCCCAGAAACACCCTGATCGGGAGATGGCGGGCGACATCGGCCTGAAACTCACACTGCCCCTTCGCCCGGAACGCCTCAATCAACTCGATGGCCAAGTCACGCGCAATCTGTTCATACCGGGCAAGCGATTTGGGCATGAAGGCGGGCGCAAGGGCGCGGCGGTACTGGTCCAGTTCCGGCGGATCGACTTCCGCCGGGGCGAAGCGCATGCTTTTGACCACGGGCGGCACCGCCACGATCTCGTTCGAGAAATCCTTGTGGTTGCGGTAGATAGCGTGAATGTCCTCCGCCCGCGTGAATATCCAGTGGCCGCCGTTGCGCGGCGTATAGATAGCGTCCGGCCCGTCATGCAGCGCGTGCCAGCCCAGATGAATGTCGCCATCGACCGGAGCGATTGAAAAGATATCGACATCCCGCACCAATTCCTTGGGAATGTGGGGCGGGATCGTGCCGGACATGGCCGGGGCCGTTTGGGTGGTCATGCTAAATCTCCGTCGAAGTCAGATATGCAAAGGCGCGGATGGGGAGGCGCCGGTTTCGGGGGCGGGCTGATGCGCGTACCGGCCCAGCGTCAGCATCAGGAAGGATGCAAACAGCATCACTGGCGTCAGCATGGACAATATCGGCGCGTACGACCTGGCATGGTCGAACACTGCCCCGGCCAAAAGGGGGGCAAGGCCGGAGCCGAAAGCGAATACGCCGCCAAAAAGCCCATAAATGGCGCCGTAGCTGCGCATCCCGAAATAGCGGCTGGCGATATAGGCGATGAGGTCGACTTCCGCGCCTGCAGTAAAGCCCGCCAGGCCAGCGACCAGAAACCCGTGCCATCCCTCGCCATCAAATCCCAGCAGCAGCCGGCAGGCGGCGGCGGGAGCAAGGAGGAAGGCCGCCGCCACAACCGATCCGGGAAACCTGTCGAGCAGCAAGCCGGAGAGCAACCGGCCGGCGAACATGCTTGGCCCGATCATCGCAGCCATTGCGGCCGCGCGTGCGGGCGTAGCGCCGCGATCGCTCAGCATCGGAACAAGGTGGACGATGAGCGCCGACACGCCACAGGACATGATCGCGACCGAGACGATGATCTGCCAGAATTGCCGGGTCTTGCAGGCCTGAGGAAATGTCAGGCCGGAAAGCTGCGGACGGGACGCGGGCGCGGCATGCGGCCGCCCCTTCTCCAATCGTGGGTCATGAAAATAGCGCCATGCGAGGGGAAAGGCGACAAGGAAGCCGCCAGCCGCGAGCGACCACAGGGCCACGCGCCAACCGAAACCGGCGATGATCGCATGGGCCAGCGGCGGCGCGATCGTGCTTGCCATGGCGGTTCCGCCCATGGTGAGGGCAAGGGCAAGACCGCGGTGCCGGTTGAACGCGCTCGCGACCACCAGCGTCCACACCACAAAGCCTGCGACACCCTGCGCCAGAGCGAGAAAGGCCCATGCGCAATACCAGCTCCACAATGACGAGCCGACGGTCCCCAAAAGGCCGAGCGCGACGCAGTATAACGCAAGCCCGCTCAAGGCGAGCTTGCGTGCGCTCCAGCGATCCGCAAGCGTGCCGAACAGCGGCCCGGCAATCAGCATTCCGAAACTGGTCATCAAAAGGCCGGACGAGATTTCCGCGCGCGACCAGCCAAATTCTTCCTGCAGGGGGAGCATGAACGCCCCAAGAGCGTAATAGTGCAGCGAACACACGCCCACCCCCGCCGCAGCGGCAAGGACGATCCGCCAATGGGCGCGCCACTCGCTCCAGGCGCTATTTTCTGTCGGCTCAGCCTGCGCCATCCCATCCCACTCGCCTACGGCCCGCTTCGGTTGCTGCGTGACGCAGCGCGGGACTCTTGCAGGCAGGATAAGCGGGGAAAGCAGCGGCTCAACCGGATTGCGGCAGGTTCGACAATCTACTGTCAATTCACGCGCGTTTCTCCGTCCTCGGGACCACTGCCAATCCAGCCAAGACTGATGCCGCGCTGCCGACAAAGAGGCTGGCTGCCGCAGCCCTGTCCTCCATCCCGGCCTCTAATGATATTGACTCGCAATATGGGAGAGCCTAGCCCAGCGGCCAAGACGCATGAAGAACCTCAGCCCATACGCCCTCCGCTATCGCCTGTCCGTCGCTTCCCGGGTGGTTGCGGCGGCGTTGGGCGGATACGCCTTGGCTGCCGCGATCTCCATGGCCTTGGCCCGCGCTCTGCCAATGTCGCGGGCGGAGGCAGTGACGACCGCAACAATATTGGGCGTACTGGCCATGCCGGCTGCTGTAATATGGGTGTTCGCGGCCCGCGCCGCCTGGCTGGCGTGGGCGGGAGTCATCGCCGTCACAATGTGTGCTGCGGCCGTCGCCTGGCTGCTTGGCGTTCCGGCCTAGGGAATGACCGCGGCATGAAGCAGGGATTCCGCCAGTCGATGGCATGGCTCCACGGGTGGGCCGGACTGGTCATGGGATGGCTGCTGTTCGCGATTGCCATCACCGGCACCGCGAGCGTTTTCAGACCTGAGATCAGCAACTGGATGCGGCCAGAGATCAGCGCCGCGCCGGACGCGCAAAAGGCGCTGGTAGCGGCCGTTGAATATCTGAAGAAAGCTGCGCCCGACGCACCGGGCTGGTATCTGACGGCTCCAGACGACCGCGCCTATCCGGTCATGGTCGCCTACGCGACCAAGAATGAAAAGGGCGAGGACGATTATGTCCAGAAAGCGCTCGACCCGCTTACCGGCCGGCCGGAGGGTATAAGAGACACGCTGGGCGGGGAATTTTTCTACCGCTTCCACTTTGAATTGCAGATGCCCTATCCATGGGGCCGCTATCTCGCCTCTGCGGCGGCCATGCTGATGCTGGTGGCGCTGATTTCAGGCATCATCACCCATCGCCGCATCTTTGCCGACTTTTTCACGCTGCGGCCCGGCAAGGGCAAGAGGTCCTGGCTGGATGCGCATAATGTCATGGGTGTATTGGCCATGCCATTCCACCTGATGATTACGTTCACAGGGATACTGACGCTGGTCACGCTGACCATGCCCTGGGGGGGAGTGGCGAATTATGGCGACGATATAGCCGCCTTCTACAAGGAGGTCTCGCCCGGCTTCTATTCCCGCCCCCGCGCCGAACGGCCAGCGCCGCTGGGCGATATAGAGGCCATGCTGAACGATGCGCGGCGGCGGATGCACGGCGGCCGGATCGGATATGCCAATATCGATAATCCCGGCGATGCAAACGCGGTGCTGGAAGTGACGCGGAATGACGGAGACCAGATCGCCTATGCGGCGGGTATCCTCGCGTATGACGGGGTGACTGGCCAACTGCTCTCCCAATATGAGGAGACCCGGCCGGCGAGAAAGACATATGATGTGCTTTATGGCCTTCACATCGGCCGTTTTGCGCCGGAGTTCAGCCGCTGGCTCTACTTCCTCTGCGGCCTTGCGCTGGCGGCGACCATCGGCACGGGCATGGTGCTCTGGTCGATCAGCCGCACCCGGAACAAGGGCGCTGGGCATGTCGTCGTCGAGCGGCTGACGACTGGCGCAATCGGCGGAATGCCCCTTGCCGTCGCTGCTACATTCTGGGCGAACCGGCTGCTGCCGGGCGGCATGCCCGGACGGCAGGGACTGGAAGTCGATACATTCTTTGCCGTCTGGGGAAGCGCGATCCTGTTCGGGCTGCTGCGCACCGGCAGAAGGGGTTGGATAGAATTGATGGCGGTCACGGCGGCCGCCTGGCTGCTCCTCCCCGCCGTTTCGGCGCTTACTGCGGGGCGTGGCCTTCTGTCTTTCCCCTGGCGCGGAAACGGACTGTTCGTTGGCTTCGACCTTGTGGCTCTCGCGCTTGGCGCAATCGCCGCCCTCATCTGCATCAAGGTGATGCGCGCGCCGGTCATGAAAGCCGGAAGGGCGTGACAGCCTCCCTCATTTCCCTTTTGCTGGCGCTTGGCGGCTTTGCCGCGCTCAGCCTGTCGATGCAACGGCATGCGCGGCAGGCGGAGGCGCAGGGCTGGCTGCCGCGCAGGCCAGTGCTTCGCTGGATCGGATGGGGCTTTCTCGCATCTTCGTTCATAAGGTGCATCGCCAGACCCGACTGGAGGCCCGCCCTTGTCGAATGGGTGGGCGCTTTGGGTCTTGCGGCGGGCATCGTGGTCCTGATCCTGATCTATCGCCCCCGGATGCTGCCCTTCATACCGAAGGCGGCGATGCTGCTTGCACTGCTGGCGATGGCGGCGGGACGACATTAGGGGCGTCGCGCGCCTTATTCTTCCGGCGCAGACACCTGTTCCCGATCGATCACCCAATGATGATTTTCGACAATGATAGACCGCACCGCGCGGCCCTGCGGGGTCATCGACGGGCGATAGCGGAACCGGTCCTCGACAAGACGGCAGGTCACTGCGTCCAGATCGGCGCTACCGCTGGATTGCGTCACGATGCAGCCGGTCGCCCGCCCGGTCGTTTCCACTGTGTAGCGGACGGATACGGTTCCGCCCACGCCCGCCTCAGCCTCCGCCTTGGGATAGTCGGAATCCTTGATCCGGCCCCTGATCCAGCGCGGCGGGCTATTGCCGCCATCCCCATCGCCAAATCCATCGTCGCCGCTGCCCGTTCCGGTTCCGATCCCGCCGCTGCCCGTTCCCGGACCCCGAATGGCGGCGTTGCCGGCCGATGCATCATTGCCCACTCCGGGGACGGGCGCCGCGATCACGAGCGGCGGGACAAGGACGGGAAGAACCGGCGGAGGCGCTGCTATCTGCGTGGGCCGGGCCTTCAGGTTGGGCGGTGACGCAGCGCCCTCCGGGCGGAGACTTTCATGCTGCGATGCTGGTTTGCGCGGTTCTTTTGGCGGCGGCGCAGGTTCGGGCGGGACGCCGAATATCTTCAATTCCTCACTGATCCGCAGCGGCGCGTCGACCCGAAGGCCAAAAATCAGGGCAAAGCCGAGCGCGGCGTGGAGGATTGCCACGGCAAGGGCAGCGGCAATACGGTCGCGAGTAGCAGGTTGAACATCGATCATTGTCGTCACGCATGGCTGCGCCGCAGCCCGCTCCACGCCTTGTTCAACAAAATGCGGACCGCCTCGTTCCCTTTCGACCGCGAGAAAAGATCGGGAGTGAAACATTCTGCCGCCCCATATGTTTGAACGGCATATCGAAGGAGACCGTCATGAAAAAAGCAGCAATCGCCACACTGATGCTGGCATTGTCCGCACCCGTCGCGCTTCCCAATGCCGCGCTGGCGCAAAGCCACGATGATCGGCGGTGGGACGGCGACAGGGACAGCGACTGGGACCCCGCCCGCCATTATGAGGACGGCCGTTACCGCGAACGCAGACTGCGGGACGACGACCGTGTGTATCGCGGCAGCGACGGCCGCTACTATTGCAAGCGCAACGACGGCACGACCGGCCTTGTCATTGGCGGCGTGGCCGGCGGCGTGCTGGGCAATGTCATCGGCGGCGGCACGCTTGGCACCCTGCTGGGCGCAGGCGGCGGCGCCTTGCTAGGCCGCAGCATCGACCGCGACAAGAAGAAGGTGAAGTGCCGCTGACGCCGCACCTCCCGATGAAAAGCGAACTCCCGCCATGCTCTTTCGAGCAGGCGGGAGCATGACCCGGCCATCGGGGAAAATATCGCGGCTCAGCGCATGCCCAGCGCGGCGAGATATGTGTCGAGGATCGCTTCCTCGACCTGATATTCTTCCTTGTTCTTCTTGCGGATCGAGATGATCTTGCGGATCGCCTTCACGTCGAAACCGCGCGATTTCGCCTCATTCATGACATCCTTGATGTCGTCCGCTATGCCCTTCTTTTCTTCCTCAAGACGCTCCGCGCGTTCGATAAGGAGGCGGAGTTCATCGGCTGCGACTGCGCCGTCGCGGATGCCTTCGGGCGTGCTGGTGTCCATGTCTGTTCCTGTTTCTGCTTCGGTTTGCGGGCGCGACAGTCCCGCAACAATGGTTGCCGGGCGTGAATCGCGTCCGTTGCCGGATATGGTGAATCGGAGGGGGTGCCTCTAATGGTTCGGCGCGTTCTTCGCTACGCTTTCCTTCATCCGGTCGAGCTGTTCCTGGGTCGCCTCGCCCTGATGCTTCGCCTTCCATTCGGCAAAGGGCATGCCGTAGATTATTTGCCGCGCCTCATCCCGGCTCAAACCCCCGTCAGCTTCGACAACCCAGTCGGCCAGACAGTTGCGGCAGAATCCCGCCAGCCCCATCAGGTCGACATTCTGCGCGTCCGTCCGGTGCCGCAAATGTTCCAGCAGCCGGCGGAAGGCGGTTGCGGCGACCGCGTCATTGAGTATTGTGCCCGCCAATTCAAACCTCCATCAAGCAATATCCCTGTCGTGCAGCTCGGATAACGGAAATCAGGCCACCCGGAAATGGGCGGCGAGCAGACTGTCAGGAGTATCCCCAGTGAAGAAATTCCGCCCCCGTTCGCGCAAGGTCCGGATTCTGGCCACGCTCGGCCCGTCCAGCAACAGCGCGGAGATGATCCGCAAGCTCTACCTGGCCGGGGCCGACGCCTTCCGCATCAATATGAGCCATGGCAGCCATGAGGATCATGCCGAGCGGATCGCGATCATCCGCGGGCTGGAAAAGGAATTTGGCCGCCCGACGACGATCCTTGCGGACCTGCAGGGGCCGAAGCTGCGTGTGGGCACCTTTGCGACCGGCATCGCGGTTCTGAAGAATGGGGCGAAATTCATCCTCGACCGGAACGAGGAGCCGGGCGACGAGACGCGCGTCAACCTGCCCCATCCCGAAATCTATCGCGCGCTGGTGCCCGACACCCGCCTGCTCCTTGACGATGGCAAGCTGGTGTTGCGGGTCAAGGCGGTCGACGCCGACCGGATCGAGGCGATTGTCGAGGTCGGCGGCACCCTGTCCAACCGCAAGGGCGTGAACGTCCCCGATGTGGTCGTGCCGATGGCGGCGATGACGGAGAAGGACCGGCGCGACCTGTCCTTCGCTGTCCAGCAGCATTGCGACTGGATCGCGCTGAGCTTCGTCCAGCGGCCGGAGGATCTGGCCGAGGCGCGCAAGCTGATGGGCGGTTATGGCGCGCTGATGGCGAAGATCGAGAAGCCCGCCGCCGTGCAGCGGCTCGACGAGCTGCTGGAGCTGGCCGACGCGGTGATGGTGGCGCGCGGCGACCTGGGCGTCGAATTGCCGCCCTATGCCGTCCCGCCCCTGCAGAAGCAGATCGTCGAAAGCGCGCGGCGGCTGGGCAAGCCCGTGGTCGTCGCCACGCAGATGCTGGAATCGATGATCAAGGCGCCGACGCCTACCCGCGCCGAAGTATCGGACGTCGCCACCGCCATCTATGACGGCGCCGACGCGGTGATGCTGTCGGCGGAAAGCGCGGCGGGCGACTGGCCCGAAGAATCGGTCGCGATGATGAACGCCATCGCCCACAGCGCGGAAAACGACCCCGGCTATTTCCGCCGCCTGCACTTCACAGAGACCAAGCCCGACGCCACCACGTCCGACGCATTGGCGGAGGCGGCGAACAGCATCACGCAGACCGTCACTGCAAGGGCCATCATCTGCTTCACATCGTCGGGCAACAGCATCCGGCGCGTTGCGCGCGAACGGCCCTCCGCGCCGATCATGGCGCTGACCCCCCGGCTGGACACGGCGCGCAAGCTGGGGCTGTTCTGGGGCGTGCACGCCATCCGCACCAAGGACATCGGCAGCTTCGAGGAAATGATCGCCAAGGCCCGCCGCATGGCACTGCGCCATGAGATGGGCAAGGCGGGGGACAAGGTGATCGTGCTGGCGGGCGTCCCGTTCGGCACGCCGGGATCGACCAATGTGATCCATGTGGCGACGATACGCGGCGACGAGTTGAAGGATCGCGATGACTGAGGCGGGATTGGCCGGATTGCCCCTCCTCCCCTGACCGAAGTTGCGGAAGTTGCGGGTTGTGAGCGGTTTTTGCCGGGAAGTCGCATGTAGGTCGCACAAAAGTCGCATGTTGGTCTCAACTGCGTCGCACCTGCGTCTCATGTAGGTCTCACCTACGTCGCACTTGGGTCGCATGTGCGTCTCATCCACGTCGCATCTACGTCTCATGTGCGTCGCATGTAGGTCGCAGATGCGTCGCACCTGAGTCTCACTCGCGTCACACCTCCGTCTCATGTGCGTCCCATATGCGTCGCAGTCGGGGCGCATCTGAAGGGTGTGCGGGGCTATCTCGGCAGTGCAGTGCTCGGCATATGCAGGATGCTGTTCCATGGGCGAAAGCAGAGCATGATTGCCGGGATGTAGGACAGGAATTTGGCTTTGGCCGCTTGTCCCGAAACAACCAGATGCGGCCCCAATCCTCCGTTCGGGCTGAGCCTGTCGAGACGTAGTCGACCGTAGGTCAACCCCTGTGCTTTCTTCGGAAGTGCAGTGCAGCCCTTCGACAAGCTCAGGGCGAACGGGTTGTTACGACCAAAAGTGCAAAGTCCCACTCTGCTATTGGCCGTCATCCAGGGGAAAGCCGGGACCCATATCTCCCCTTTGCCAGCCGTCTGCCGAAGGCGAGATGGGTCCCGGCTTTCGCCGGGATGACGAATAACAGTGCCATTGTTCGACCAATTTTCGCCTTTTAGAGAGCAGTTGCTTGCACCCGGCAGCGGCCATAGAAGACGGGAAAATCCAAAGGATTGGGGATGAAATGTGGACGCTCTGGTTCTTTCCTCTACTAATTGGTCTCGTTGTTGTTGGCATTTTTGGAGGCGCGGCTTGTTATGCGTTAGCCCCTGCCCACCGTAGACCGAGTATCGCCAAGGCTGTTACAGTTCCTTTTGGCTGCATTGGAATTTTGGTCGTTTCGCTAGTTATTCTAGTCAGTATTGCTGGCTGGTTTCGAAAGAATGACACGCAACTTTTCGCGGAACTGTTTGGATTTAAACCCACCACTACCGAAGACCGCATGCTTTTTGATGAATTTGGAAAAGGTTCAGACCGCCAAATCTTCATGCGAGCTGAACCAAGCAGTGAGGATAGAACCAAAATTATGAAGGTTACACGTGCAAGACTCTTTGAGAACGATGCTATGCCATTCGAGGTGGCGGGCGCACAGCATGGTTTTTCTTGGTGGGTATCAAGCAATGAGAACGATTTAAACTATTGTAAAACCACTAGAATTTTGAACGCCGATGGATTTCATGGTTGGAAAGATTTTCGCATTCTTGAATGTTTAGATGCGGGCAACGCTTTTCCTGCGTCCGCAAATGCTGGACTGATTTACGTCGCCGCTTCTGGCCGAAATGAATAAGGCAAACGCGCACCTACGAAAGCTACGCTAAATATGTTGCTATCGCTTGCCAGAACCAGACAGTCCGCTCCCCACCCCTTTTTGTCATCCCCGCGAAGGCGGGGACCCAACGCGCCTTGGGCATGCAAGGCGCAGGAGGGGAGATGGGTTCCCGCTTTCGCGGGAATGACGGGTCATAGGAGAGCTAAAGCAAGTATCCACCTTTCCCGTCATCCCCGCCATCAGCCCCTCCATTCCAGGGAGGGGAGCAGGAATATCGGACAATGATCCAGCTCATCGCCCGATAAACCACGCGCAAACGCATCGAGCGCCCGGTCGGTGCCGACCGGGCGCTCGATGACATAAACCGGCAATCGGTGTTTAGCCCTGGCGGGCCTTGAACCGGCGGTTGGTCTTGTTGATGACGTAGGTGCGGCCGCGGCGACGGATCACGCGGTTATCGCGGTGACGGTCCTTGAGCGACTTCAGCGAGTTGCGGATCTTCATGACGCAGCTTTCAGATGATTCTGTGGTTCGGAAATTTCGAAGTGCCGCCCCTATGGGTGACGGCCGCGAAAGTCAAGGCGGGCATGCGCCTTTCATCCCGCTTTTCGTTCAGGCCCGGTGCAGCAAAATACTGTCTCTAGCGTTTGGAGACGTTATACCTCCGTCAAGGAGCGAGTGGAGACACGCATGATGATGAAGCCAGTATTTGCCACCGTTCCCCTGATGATCGCCCTGTCGGCATGCCAGACCGCGGTCGCGCCGGTCGAGGTGACGCGGTTCCATGCCGCGACCCCGGTTTCCAGCGGCACCGTGGCGATCGAGGAAATGGACGGCAATCCCGATGTCGGGCTGGAATTCGGCACCTATGCGGCGGCGGTCGGCCAGGAACTGCAGCGCATCGGCTTCAACGAGGTGAAAGGCGCGGACAGCCAGTATCGCGCGCTCATTTCCTTCCGCCGCAGCTTCCGTCCCACCGGGCCTGACCAGCGGCGATCCCCGGTCAGCGTCGGCGTGGGCGGCGCGACCGGCAGCTATGGCGGCGGGCTGGGCGTTGGCATCGGCATCAACCTGTCCGGCAAGCCCAAGGATGTGGTGACCACGGAGATGTTCGTGCAGATTCGCAGGCGGTCCGATTCGACGGCCGTATGGGAAGGCCGGGCGATGACACAGGCGCGCGAGGGCACCCCTGCCGCACAGCCGGGCCTGGCCGCCGGTAAGCTCGCAAACGCGCTTTTCAAGGACTATCCGGGCCAGTCGGGGCAGACTATATCGGTCAAATGACCCTATCGATCACAAGCGCCTTCGACAGCGGGAACATCCGCGTTCTTTCCATCACCGACGACCGGGCCGAGCTGGAGATCGTCAAGGATCACCAGAGCGACTTCTATCAATGGTTCCATTTTCGCGTCGCGGGCGCGGCCGGGCGGGAGGTGGAGCTGGTCCTCACCAACTGCGCCGGCTCCGCCTATCCGGACGGCTGGCCGAACTATAAGGCGCGTTACAGCGAGGATCGCGAGAACTGGCTGCAGGCGGACACCAGCTATGCCGACGGCAAACTGACGATCCGCATCGAGCCGGACACCAATGCCGTCTGGGTCGCCTATTTCGCGCCCTATTCGATGGAGCGGCATCATGACCTGATCGCCTGGGCGGCGAGCCAGCCGGGCGTGACGCAGAAGGAACTGGGCAGGACGCTGGACGGCCAGCCGCTCGACCTGCTGACCCTTGGCGAGGGGAAGAAGCAGGTGTGGCTCTACGCGCGCCAGCATCCCGGCGAGAGCATGGCGGAGTGGTGGATGGAAGGCGCGCTGGAGCGGCTGTGCGACCTGGAAGATTCCGTCGCGCGCCTGCTGCGGCAGGAGGCGACTTTCCATGTGGTGCCGAACATGAACCCGGATGGCAGCAGGCGCGGCCACCTGCGCACCAATGCCGCGGGCGTGAATCTGAACCGCGAATGGCATGCGCCGAGCATGGAGAAGAGTCCGGAGGTTTTCCTTGTCCGGGCGGAGATGGACCGCACCGGCGTCGATTTCGCGATGGACGTGCATGGGGACGAAGCGATTCCCGCCGTGTTCGTCGCGGGCTTTGAGGGGATTCCTTCGCTGAAGCAGGATCGGGTCGCGCTCTATAACCGCTATCGTGACACGCTGGCCGCGCGGACGCCGGATTTCCAGACGCGGCTGGGCTATCCGCTGGGCGCGCCGGGCAAGGCGAACCTGTCCATGTCCACGGCCCAGCTTGCCGAGCGCTATGGCGCGGTGTCGATGACGCTGGAAATGCCGTTCAAGGACAATGACGACCTGCCCGATCCCGATTTCGGCTGGTCCCCCGCCCGGTCCATGCAACTGGGCAAGGATTGCATGGCCGTGCTGGCGGAGATCATCGCCGATATCTGAAGGCCCGGTTCCCCGGTCCTGTCAGGCGCAATCTCCGCGCAGCCGGTGGGGCCGCCGCAGTGGCGTAGCCGCAGTGCGGCGCTACGTCACCAGGGGTGGGGATCGCCATCCCACTTGAAGAAGCCGCCGCTGTTTTCCAGTGTCATGGCGTTCACCACGTCGCGAATGCCGGTGGCCGATTCTTCGGCGGTGATCGCTGCATTGGGACCGCCCATGTCCGTCTGAACATGGCCCGGATGCACCACCGCGACGGCGACGCCCCTGTCGCGCAGGTCGACGGCCAGCGACTTCATGACGCGGTTCACGCCCGCCTTCGCCGCGCCGTAGGAATACATGCCGCCCGTCGCCCAGACGGAGGAGCCGATCTGGCTGGTGACGGTCAGTATCTTGCCCTTCGCCTTTTCGATATTGGGCAGCAGCGCCTGCGCGACGCGGAAGGGGCCGATGACCATGACCTCAAAGGATTGACGCCATCCGTCAAAGTCCCGGTCGTCCACACCCTTTTCCATATGAAAAATGCCGGCGACATTCAGCAAGACATCCACCGGCGCGCCGTTCAGCGCCGCCGCCGCGCGATCAACGGACGCGGCGTCGGCGACATCGGCCTCCACAACCTGCACAGTGCCGGCGGACCCAGCGGCCAGATGCTGAAGCTTTTCCGCGCGCGCCGGATCCCGGCACCAGGCCACGACATGGTTTCCCGCGCTGGCGTAGACCTGAACCAGCGCAAGGCCGATGCCCCTGTTCGCTCCGGTAATCACTATAGTCGCCATAATCCTCTCCCCATCAACCGGTCGTCGATAGCTGGTCCTCACGCGCCCGGAATGCAAGGCCCGGCCAGACCGTTGCATTGTTGCACCACTGTCAAACTTCATCGACGGGCTGTTGCGCCGCACCATTGCGGCGGCGGGTTCTTCTGATAAGCATTGCGTCGATCGCGCGGCACAGCGCGGCACAAGCAGGAGGACCTGAGAGAGCCATAATCAGGGGGAACTCATGTCCAGATCATCTTCTCGCGGCGCGCTGCGCCATGCATTGCTCGGCGCGATTTCGCTGGGCGCCGCCATTGCGGGCCTGTCCGGCGCCGCCCACGCCCAGGAAGCCGCCGCAGAGGCCGATGCGGGCGACGCCATCATCGTCACCGCCACCCGGCGCGAGGAACTGGCCAAGGACGTGCCCATCGCGGTCACGGCAATCGGCGGAGAAAAGCTGGACGTCCTCAATTCCAGCGGCCTGGACATCCGGTTCCTGTCCGCCCGCACGCCCAGCCTGCAGATCGAATCCTCATTCGGCCGCACCTTCCCCCGTTTCTACATCCGGGGCCTGGGCAATACCGACTTCGACCCCAACTCGGCGCAGCCGGTATCCGTCGTCTATGACGATGTCGCGCTGGAAAGCCCGATGCTCAAATCCTTCCCGGTGTTCGACCTGGCCAGCGTAGAGGTGCTGCGCGGGCCGCAGGGCACGCTGTTCGGCCGCAACACCCCCGCGGGCGTGGTGAAGCTCAATTCCAAGCGCCCGGATTTCGACAGCTATAGCGGATACGCAAAGGCAAGCTGGGCGACCTATAACAGCGTCAATGCGGAAGCCGCCGTGGGCGGTCCCATCGGCGAGGGTCTTGCATTCCGCCTGTCCGGCCTGTTGCAGCGCCGCGACGACTGGGTGACCAACGACAATGCAGGGAACGGCTTCGCCGACGCGAAGCTGGAGGGCTATCGCGACATGGCGGGCCGGTTCCAGCTCGGCTTCGAATCGGGCGACTTCAAGGCGTTCTTCAATGTGCATGGCCGCGACCTCAACGGGTCGCCCCGCGTGTTCCGCGCGGGCATCTTCCAGGTCGGCAGCAACAAGTTTGTGCCGGGCTTCGACAAGGATCATGTCTCGCTCGACGGCTTCACCAGCCAGTCGCTGACCCAGTGGGGCACCAACCTGCGCATGGAGGTCGCCCTGCCCGGCGTCGGCACCTTCTTCTCCACCACCGGCTATGAGCGGGCGAAGGTGGAGAGCACCGGCGATATCGATGGCGGCGGATGCTATCCCTATACCGGCTGCACCTTCGGCGCGCTGGGCGTCGGCACGTTCGACGTCAATACCGGCGGCATCACCAAGCCTCGCGAGTTCAGCCAGGAGCTGCGCTTCGCGACCGAGGATATGAACGGCGTGCGGCTGCAGGCGGGCGGATATTTCTTCCACCAGGACCTGAGCTACACCGAACTGTCCTATACGCTGGCGGGCACGCTCAACGGCTTCATCATCCACCAGAACAAGAATGACAATTTCGGCCTGTTCGGTTCCGGCGAGATCGATGTCAGCGACGCGCTGACCCTGCGCGGCGGCGTGCGGCTGAGCCGCGACGAGAAGCGCGACCTGATCAGCCTGGACCCGTCCGTCGACAGCGTGAGCGGACAGTTGATCGCCGTCGACCTGCCGATGATCAACAAGGCGACCGCCAGCAACGTGTCCTGGGACGCCAGCGCCACATATAAGCTGACCGATCAGGTGAACGTCTATGCCCGCGTCGCCACCGGCTATCTCGGCCCGGCAATCCAGGACCGCGTGACATTCTTCAGCGTGCCGTCGGTCGCGAAGAAGCAGACCACCATCTCCTATGAGGCGGGCATCAAGGGCGCGTTCACCGACATGCTGAGCTTCGACCTGGCCGGCTATTATTCGCGGACCAAGGACCTGCAGCTCACCGCCGTCGGCGGCGTCGGCAACTCCGCGCGGCTGATCAATGTTGATCATGCGATCGGCTATGGCGTCGAGGCGTCTCTGGAGGCCAAGCCGATCCCGCAACTCGCCCTGACCGCCGGTTTCAGCTATAACTTCACCGAAATCCGCGACCCCAACGCCTTCGTCGCGGTCTGCGGTTCGGGCCTGTGCACGCCGACCGGCAACACCTTCGTCGACAGCGGGACGACCTTCGCCCTGCTCGACGGCAATGACCTGCCGCAAGCGCCGCGCTATGTCGCCAACGTCACCGCCCGCTTCGGCGTGCCGGTGGGCGACAGCGGGGAAGTCTATATCTTCACCGACTGGGCTTATCGCAGCGCGGTGAACTATTTCCTCTACACCGCCGCCGAGTTTCGGGGACGGTCGTTGCTGGAAGGCGGCCTGCGCGCCGGATACCGGATGGACAATGGGCTGGAGGTCGCGGCCTTCGCCCGCAACATCACCAACACGATCCGCGCGGCGAGCGCGATCGACTTCAACAACCTGACCGGCATGATCAACGAACCGCGGATCATTGGCGGGGAAATCAGCGCGAAGTTCTGATTTCGGTTTGGCGGGGCGGCGGATGCTATCTGCCGCCCCCATCACATAACGCTAGGACGGATCGCCATTCAGCCCTGACGGCCTGCAAATGGCGCTTTTCCGTGCTTCCGGTGCTCACGTACGTTTAGTACGCTCCGCGCCGGGTCACGGAAAACCACCATTTTCGGCACGTCATCATCTGAATGTCGATCCATCCTAGTCCTCGCGCAGCAGACTTTCGAAGTCTCTCCCGCCATAGAAGATGCCGATCACAACCACGTCGCTTTCCTCGACCATGAAGGCGATTGTGACCCGGCGGCGCCATGCCAAAGTGCGAAGTCCGGGCCGCACGTCATTGCGTGGCGTCCCGCGCTGGGGAAACTCACCCAATGTGGCGATGTGATCGATGAGGCCGTTCGCAAACCGCGCGGCTATGGCTGAGTCAGCCGCCGCCGCGATATAAGTATATAAGCTATCAAGCTGGTCCCTCGCTTCGGGCGTGAAAACGATGCGATGCGGCATCGGTTCTCTCTGAACTCAAACGTCCCGCTTGCCGATTGACGCGCGAACATCCTCCACGGATATCCCTCGTGAGGGATCAGCGCGATATGCGTCATAAGCAGGGAGCGCCTGCTCCCGCAGCCAATCATCCATAGCCCGCTCACGCGCAGACAGAGCGCGAAGGCCTTCGCGGATGACTTCGCTCTCGCTGGCATATTCGCCCGAAGCAACCTTTGCCCGGACGAGCGAAGCCATCTCATTGGGCAATGTCACGCTGAATTGCTGTGTTGAACGCATGGCTCGATCTCCGGCAATAGGATTTAATCCTACTGGGATGGAAATTCAACGGATGACCGACCGGGAAGCAAAAAGCATCCGGACATAGCAGATGTGAAATGAAACCCTGGTGGAGCCGAGCGGGATCGAACCGCTGACCTCGTCATTGCGAACGACGCGCTCTCCCAACTGAGCTACGGCCCCAGGGGAGGGATGCCTATAGTAGAGGGTTTTGCGCCTTGCAACGGTCTTTTGCGCGGGCGCTTTTCCGGCAAGTTTAACCCATGTAAATCTTTCGGACGCTTCCTCGTTCAAGCGTGGGCGGGGCAAGATATTACCCCTGCGTAACGCCCGGAACAAAGGGTCCCGCCTCTCATTCTTTGGCTGTCGGCGCGACGATCGCGCCGCCCCAATCCAAGCGAGAGAGGACAACATCATGGGATATCAGGATGGACGCCGCTACGGCCGCAACGAACAGGGCGACCGCTACCGTTCGGAGAGCGGCTATCGCTATGACCGGGGGAGATATGGGACAGGCTATGAAGGCCGCCGCCCGCCCAATTATGATTATGAGGAGCGCGGCTTCCTGGATCGCGCAGGCGACGAGGTGCGTAGCTGGTTCGGCGATGAGGAGGCCGAACGCCGCCGGGAATATGATGACTATATGAACCGCCGTTATGGCGACCCGCGCGACCAGAGCAGCCGCACCGGCTTCGCGCCAAGCGCGCGCGGCGGCTATGCGCCGTTCACGGGCCAGGGCAGCGGATTCGCCGACTCCAATTATGGCCGCCGGGAAAGCTATGGCCCGCAGCATGATTTCGGCCAGCATCATGACAGCAATTACCAGGCATGGCGTGAGGAGCGGCTTGCCGAACTGGACCGCGACTATGCCGAATATCAGCAGGAGAACCGCAGCCGGTTCGACAATGAATTCGGCACATGGCGCAGCCGCCGCACCGAGCAGCGGTCCTCGCTGGGCCAGGTGCGCGAGCATATGGAGGTGCTGGGCAGCGACGGATCGCATGTCGGCACGGTCGACAAGATCGCCGGCGACCGCATCATCCTGACCAAGAGCGACAGCGATGCAGGCGGACGGCATCACAGCATTCCGTCGCGCTGGATCGCATCAGTCGACGCCAAGGCGGTGACGCTGGAAAAGACCGCCGATCAGGCGAAGGACCATTGGCGCACCGAGCAGGACAAGCAGGCATTGTTCGGTGACGAGCAGAACCGGCGCGACGCCTATGGCGCGCAAAGTTGGGCAAGCCGCGCCTACACCCGCAATTATTGAGGCGTGACAAGATGAAAGGCCCGGCCGATCGATCGGCCGGGCCTTTTCATGTCAATCCGCCGGCGTGTTGAAACCGAAGGACAGGAAGTCGGGCGTCGGGCCGTTCCATCCCTCATCCGGGCCATCATCGGCTTCCTCGCGGCGATGCTGCCTGCGCGGTTCCGGCGGACGGGAGCGTTCCGGCCGTGGGGCGGGCTTCGGCGCGGCTTCGGCTTTCGGCTCCTCCCGGCGCGCCTTGTCAGGCTTACGGTTGCGTGACGGACGGTCGCGCCGCCGGCCGTCATCTTCGCCTTCGTCCGCGACGGGCGGGGCCGAGGCAGGAGCGCTCTCCACCCTGTTGATCTTGGTGCCGATCAGCTTCTGGATATTGTCGATCGCCTCGGCATCCTCCGCCGTGACGAAGGTGAAGGCCACGCCCTTCGCGCCCGCGCGGCCGGTGCGGCCGATGCGGTGGACATAATCGTCGGGGTGCCAGGGCGCGTCGAAGTTGAACACATGGCTGACGCCCTTGATATCCAGCCCGCGCGCCGCGACGTCGGACGCGACCAGGATATTGACCGCGCCGGTCTTGAAGCGATCCAGTTCGGCAAGCCGGGTGGACTGGTCAATGTCACCGTGGATTTCGCCGGACTTGAACCCCTGCCGCTGCAGGCTCTTGTTCAGTTCCCGCACGGTCGTCTTGCGGTTGCAGAAGATGATCGCCGTCTGCACATCCTCCGCCTCCAGCAGATCGCGCAGCGTGTCGCGCTTCTTGCGGGAATCGACAGGCACCAGCCATTGGGTGATGTTGGTGGAGGCGGTCGCCGGGCGGGCCACCTCGATCGACTTGGGGTTGGACAGGAAGCGGTCCGCCAGCTTCTTGATCGGCGGCGGCATCGTCGCGGAGAAAAGCAGGGTCTGGCGATTGGCGGGCAGCTTCGTGCAGATATTCTCGATATCGGGGATGAAGCCCATGTCGAGCATCCGGTCGGCTTCATCGATGACCAGCAGGTTGCAGCCGTTGAGCATGATGTTGCCACGCTCGAACAGGTCCATCAGGCGGCCGGGGGTGGCGATGAGGACGTCGACGCCCTTTTCCAGCGCCTTCACCTGATCACCCATCGACACGCCGCCGATCAGCAGGGCCATAGAGAGTTTGTGATATTTGCCGTATTTCTCAAAATTCTCGGCGACCTGCGCAGCGAGTTCGCGGGTCGGCTCCAGAATGAGGGAGCGGGGCATGCGCGCGCGGCTGCGGCCGTGGGCGAGGATGTCGATCATCGGCAGGACAAAGCTGGCGGTCTTGCCCGTGCCGGTCTGGGCGATGCCGATAATGTCCTTCATCATCAGCACCGGCGGGATGGCCTGCGCCTGAATGGGAGTCGGCGTGTCGTAGCCGGCCTCTGTGACCGCCCTTAACAATTCATCGGATAGGCCGAGATCGGCAAAGCTCATTCAAATGTCCGGAACAGGAGGCCGTCGCACAGCGCATGGCCACGTAAAGTCGCGCGCCCATTGCGAAACTCTCGCAGGATTGTCAAGCAAATCCGGGAGAAATGTGTGTTTCAGTCCGCCTTTTGCGGAGGCGCATCGCGCCGGATTTTGACGGCGCTCATCACAGAGCCGAAAACCAGCCCCAGCGCGACCCCCATAGCGACGTTACCGGTCGCCGCGCCGATGCCCGCGCCCAGCGCCAGACCAAGACCGACAAAGCTCGTCGATTTTTTCATGCCATCCGCCAGCGCCGCGCGTCACATATAGCATGGACGCTCTGACAGCGCCCGGTCAAGCGACCCCGTGCAGCCACTTCCTGTCGTCGGCGACATTGCCGCGCTGAATGCCGACGAGTTGATCGCGCAGCGCCGTCGTCACCGGGCCGTCGCCGCTGTTGCCGATCGCGAAGCTGCCGCCTGCGTGCCGGACCTCGCCAATGCCGGCGACGACGGCGGCGGTGCCGCACGCGAACGCCTCGCGCAGCTTTCCGCTGCGGGCGTCGGCTTGCCACTGGTCGAAGGAATAGGGTTCCTCGCGCACGTCATGTCCGGCGGCGCGCGCCAGTTCCATGATCGAATTGCGGGTGATGCCCGACAGGATGGTGCCCAGCGGCGGGGTGATGAGGCTGCCGTCATCCATCACGAAGAAGATGTTCATGCCGCCCAGTTCTTCAACCCAGCGATGCTCGGCGGCATCGAGGAACACGACCTGATCGCAGCCATTCTTGATCGCTTCGGCCTGCGCGACCAGGCTGCCCGCATAATTGCCGCCGCATTTCGCGGCGCCCGTGCCGCCAGCGGCCGCGCGCGAATAATGTTCCGACACCCACAGGGTGATCGCCTTGCTGCCGCCCTTGAAATAAGCGCCGACCGGCGACGCGATGACGCAGAAGATATATTCCGATGCGGGCTTCACACCCAGGAACACTTCGGATGCGAACATGAAGGGACGGATGTAAAGACTGCCGCCCTCCCCCGCCGGAATCCAGTCGGCATCGATGCGGACCAGTTCCTCGATCGCCGCGAGGAACAGTTCCTCCGGGATCACCGGCATGGCCATACGCTCTGCGGACTCATTGAACCGCCGGGCATTCTCCTCCGGCCGGAACAGGGTGATCGCGCCGTCCGCCGTGCGATACGCCTTCATCCCTTCAAAGATTTCCTGGGCATAGTGCAGGACCGCGCAGGCCGGATCGAGCTGAAACGGGCCGCGGGCCAGCACCGTCGCGTCATGCCACCCCTTGTCCACCGACCATTTGATCGTGACCATATGATCGGTCGGCACGCGCCCGAAGTCAGGCTTCTCGATCAGCGCAGCCCGTGTTCCGGCAGGCGTGGGAGAGGCGTGCGGGATGGCCGCAAAGGTAAGCGATTCTGTCATAATGATGCTTCTCTTTCAGAGAAATGCGGATATTTCAATTCCGGCATATGCAGAAATTTTTTGCATTCCTCCAGAATCAGTTTGCTGCGCCGGATGCTGCGGGAGGTTCGGAAAATCTAGTAGGCGTTGCGCTGCCAGATCAGGGTGATGGCGGTCCGGAAAAGAATGGCCAGGTCCAGCGAAAGCGACCAGCGATCCATATACTCCAGGTCGCTGGCGACGCGGTTGCGGATGTCGCTTTCATTTTCCGTATTGCCCCGGAACCCCCGCACCTGCGCGAGACCGGTAAGGCCGGGGCGCATGCGGTGCCGCGCGGCATAGCGGTCCACCACCTCCTCATACAGACGGTCGGCGGCCTTTGCGCCATAGGCGTGAGGGCGCGGGCCGACCAGCGACATGGTGCCGTTGAGGACGTTCAGCAATTGCGGCAGTTCGTCGATGCTGAGCTTGCGGATGACCGCGCCGACCTTCGTCACCCGGCTGTCGCCGCGCACGACCAGCCTGTCGGCGTTCCGGTCCTCCGCCGCCTGCCGCATGCTGCGGAACTTCCACATGGTGAAGGGGGTGTTGTTGAGACCGCAGCGAAGCTGACGGAAGAAGATCGGGCCGGGCGATTCCAGCCGGATCAGGAGCGCCACAACCAGCATCAGCGGCGAGAGCAGGATCAGCGCGATCAGCGCGAAGGCGCGATCCATGCAGGTCTTGATGAGCGCGGCGATGCCGTCCGACGGGCGGGTGTAGAGCGCGAGAGCGTTGAGCTGGCCAAGGCGCGCGGACCGGAATGCGCCATGTTCGGCCAGAGCCTCCGGCGGGACCAGAAGCACGTCGACATTCACCGCCTCAAGCTGTTCGACGATCTTCTTGATCTGCCCCTCGGCGCTCCACGGAAGGTTTATCACCACCGCATCGATCCGCCCTTCCCGCGCCTTGACGAGAAGCTGGTCGAGGCCCGAAGCGGCGGTCCGCCCGCGCCCGGCGCGGCTGTCATCATACAGCCCCTCTATGCTGCCCAGCGGATTGGCGATCAAACGGGCGCGCAGTTCCTGAAGATTATCCCCGGCACCGTAAATGGCGATGTGGGTCCGCGCAGCGCCGAAGCGATTGGAGGAGAGCAGCGCCCAGGATATGGTGCGCGACACGCCGATAGCGGCCAGCCCCAGACCGGCCGAGGTCGCGAACCACAGGCGCGACAGATCCTCGCTGGTTTTGGTGGTGAAGGCCAGGATCACCAGCAGCAGCGCGGATTTGATCCAGTTCCCCATGCGGTCGGCGAGCAGGTCGCGCGCAAGCAGCGAATCCGACGCCTGATTAAAGCGGTAGGTGAGCAGCACATAAAGGCCGAGCCAGAAGATGCTGAACATGACGAGCGTCGGCAGGGTGCTGGGATGCCACCGGTCGATCGTGAGCGTCGCCGCCGCCAATGTGGCGGCAAGGGCGAGCATCTCCACAAGCGCGGCGATTTCCCGCGCTGCGCGCGCGCCCATGCGCCGTCCCCGCGGCGCCGTCCGCCGCTCCGGCCCGTCATAGATCATACCGACGCCAGCGGGCAGCGGCTCCGGACCTTCACCCTGGCCCCGCACTTTCATTTCACTCTGCAGCGGCATTGACGGATTACACCATAACGAGTCCGGCGCGCCTGTTCCGCCCGGCCTTCCATAACAAGGCGTTCGCCTTACAGGAAAGGCGAACGGCGGTCGAGAAGGGTCCGCATCGCGGCGTCGCGGGCTTTGCTGTTCAATTTGATACAGGACATACACAATATCCCGCTGGCCAGCGTTCGTCAGTTAAGCTACCCGCGTTGCCGATGATTTCGCGCCTGTACCAATGGACACTCGCCAAGGCGGCGCATCGCCATGCGGAACGCTGGCTGGCGGTCATTTCCTTCATGGAATCCAGCTTCTTCCCGATCCCCCCGCATCCGCTGCTGGGGCTGATGTGCCTCGCCCGGCCGGAAAAGGCGCTGCGGTTCGGCTTCATCTGCACGCTGGCCTCCGTGCTGGGCGGTCTGCTGGGCTATGCGATCGGTCATTTCTTCTTCGCGGCGTTCGGGGAATCGCTGCTGCATGCGCTGGGCCTGTCCAAAAGCTTTCCGGCGGCGCAATGCTATCTGCGCGAATATGGCGCGGAGATCATCCTGATCAAAGGCGCGACGCCGATCCCGTTCAAGCTGATCACCATTACGGCGGGCTTCATCGGCCTGTCGCTGTTCACCTTCATCTGGGCGAGCATCCTGTCCCGCGCGTTCCAGTTCATGCTGGTCGGTTTTCTGTTCTGGAAGTTCGGACGGCCGATCAAGGCGTTCATCGAGAAATATCTGGGCCTGCTGTCGGCGCTGTTCCTGGTGCTGGTCGTCGGCGGCTTCATCGCCGCATCGATGCTGACCAGCGGCCCGGCCAAGACCGACAAGTGCAGCCAAGTGACCGTCAGCACGCCCGCCTGAGAGCGCCCCGCTGGCGTTGATCCTGTTTCCGTTCGTGTTGAGCGAAGGTGATTTGTTCTGCCCAGAGACAGCGTGCTCCTGCGAAAGCAGGAGTCCAGTTCAAACGGTGGGACTGGGCTCCTGCTTTCGCAGGAGCACGCTGTGGCTATGGCTATTCGGGACAATCTCCAGCTCGGCCGATCCCGTTTCTTCATGCGGTGTCCCCAAAGCATAGGTTGAAACTGTAACCGTCTGCGGCGATAGCGGCATCCGTGCTCGCCAGACATCCCCGAACCATCGCTCTGGCCGCAGGGCTTGCCTCCGCCACCGGTTTCGCGCCGCTGCAACTGTGGCCCGTGACGCTGGCCTGCATCGCCCTGCTGATGGCGTTGCTGGCGAGGGCGGCGACGCGCAAAGACGCCTTTCTGCTCGGCTGGTTCTTTGGCCTTGGGCATTTCACCGTCGGCCTCAACTGGATCGCCCACGCCTTCAGCTTCCAGGACGCGATGCCGCACTGGTTCGGCTATGGCGCGGTCGTGCTGCTCTCGCTGTATCTGGCGGTCTATCCCGCGCTGGCGGCGCTCATCACCCATTGGACGGTAAAATCATCCCACAAAGGCGATGAGGAATGCGAGGGTGTCAGCGCTTTTTTCATTCTGATTTTCGCGGCCGCCTGGGTGGCGACGGAATGGCTGCGCGCCACGCTTTTCACGGGGTTTGCGTGGAATCCGATGGGGGTCATCTGGCTGCCCGCAGGCGTCGCCGTCGCCGCGCAATGGATCGGCACCTATGGCCTTTCGGCGCTGGTCATACTGGCGGCCGGAGGCGTGGCGCTGGCAGCGCGGCGGCAGGTGCGTAGCGCGCTGGCCTTCATCCTGCCGGTCGTGGCGATGGGCGTGGCCGGGCTTCTCAACCCCGTCGATGCGCCGCCGCCGTCCGCGCCGCATATCCGCATCGTCCAGCCCAATATCGCGCAGCAGGACAAATATGACGCCGCGTTCGAGGCGGAGAATTTCAGCAAGCTGTCCACCCTGTCGGGCAAGCCCGGTCCGCATGCGCGCCTGCTGTTCTGGCCGGAGGCGGCAATCCCCGCCTATCTGGATATGGAGCCGGAGTGGCGGCAGAAACTCGCCCTGCTGATGGGACCCGACGACCTGCTGATGACGGGCGGCGACAAGATATATTTCAAGGAGGAGGAGAAGGACGGCATCTATGTCGGCCGCACCCTGACCGGCGCGAACAACAGCCTGTGGGTGATGACGGCGAACGGACGCCTGATCGGCCGGTACGACAAGGCGCATCTGGTTCCCTATGGCGAGTATCTGCCGATGCGGACGATCCTGTCGGCGATCGGCCTGTCGCGGCTGGTGCCGGGCGATGTCGATTTCTGGCCCGGCCCCGGTCCGCGCACCCTGCCCCTGCCCGCCGCGCCGGACCGCCCAGCGCTGAAGATGGGCGTGCAGATTTGCTATGAAATCATCTTTTCCGGGCAGGTGGTGGACGGGAAGGACCGTCCCCATTTCCTGTTCAATCCATCCAACGACGCCTGGTTCGGAAGCTGGGGACCGCCGCAGCATCTGGCGCAGGCGCGGCTGCGCGCGATCGAGGAAGGCATTCCGGTGATTCGATCCACGCCGACGGGCATCTCGGCCGTGGTGGACGCCCATGGGCATATCCTGCGCAGCCTGCCCTTCCAGCGGGCGGGGTTCATCGACGCCTTTCTGCCGCCGCCCGCCGCCCGCACCCTCTTTTCCCGCACCGGCAACTGGGCGCCGATGCTGCTGGCGCTGCTGCTCGTCGGCTTGGCCATTGCAACGCGCCGGTCCAGAAGCTAAAGCGCGCACATAAACTTTTCTTTATGTCGGTTCCGCGCGCGCGGCCCGGCGACCCTAAGCCAAGCGGGAGTTCCATGCGCAACCAGTTCCTCTTCACCTCTGAGAGCGTTTCCGAGGGTCATCCCGACAAGGTCGCGGACCAGATTTCCGATTCCATCGTCGACCTGTTCCTGTCGAAAGACCCCGAAGCGCGCATCGCCTGCGAGACGCTGACGACGACACAACTCGTTGTTCTTGCTGGAGAAATTCGCTGCAAGGGCGTGTATGAGAATGGCGCCTGGGCGCCGGGCGCGAAGGAAGAGATCGAAAAGACCGTCCGCGAAACGGTGAAGCGCATCGGTTATGAGCAGGACGGTTTCCACTGGGAGACCTTCCGCTTCGAGAATAATCTGCACGGCCAGTCCGCGCACATCGCGCAGGGCGTCGACGAGAGCGGCAACAAGGACGAAGGCGCAGGCGACCAGGGCATCATGTTCGGTTACGCCAGCGACGAGACGCCGGACCTGATGCCCGCGACCCTCTATTATTCGCACAAGATCCTGGAGCGCATGGCGGCCGACCGCCACGGCAAGGTCGTCGACTTCCTGGAGCCGGACGCCAAGAGCCAGGTCACGCTGGAATATGTCGACGAGAAGCCGGTCCGCGCGACCGCGCTGGTCGTGTCGACCCAGCACGCCAAGGACATGGACAATGACGAAAGCCGCGCGAAGCTGCGCGATTATGTCAAGGGCGTGATGGCCGACGTCCTGCCCGAAGGCTGGCTGCCGGGCGACGAGAGCATCTATGTCAACCCGACCGGCCTGTTCGAGATCGGCGGGCCGGACGGCGACGCGGGCCTGACCGGCCGCAAGATCATCGTCGACACCTATGGCGGCGCATCGCCCCATGGCGGCGGCGCGTTCAGCGGCAAGGACCCGACCAAGGTGGACCGGTCGGCCGCCTACATCACCCGCTATCTGGCGAAGAATATCGTTGCCGCGGGCCTCGCCCGCCGCTGCACGATCCAGTTGTCCTACGCGATCGGCGTGGCCGAGCCGCTGTCGCTCTATGTCGACACGCATGGCACCGGCACCGTCGAGGCGTCGGCGATCGAGGCCGTGCTGCCGACGCTGGTGCGCCTGACGCCGAAGGGCATCCGCACTCATCTGGGCCTCAACAAGCCGATCTATCAAAAGACCGCAGCCTATGGCCATTTCGGCCGCCAGCCGGACGGCGACTTCTTCCCCTGGGAAAAGACCGACCTGGTGGAGAAGCTGAAGGCGGCGCTTTAAGAATCACCGAGTCCGTTCGGGCTGAGCGTGTCGAAGCCATGTCCTTTCTGAAGTGAAGGACAGCCCTTCGACACGCTCAGGGCGAACGGATTGGTGTGGTCACGATAAAGCCGGATAACATTACAAAGAGTTCACTAGGGTCCGGCGGCGGGGCGGCGTAGAGACCTGCTTGTCGGTGTCGGGCCCGGACCCCTGACCTCCCGCACCGACACCCTCCGCCTTCACAACAGGAGAGGCTTCCCATGAAAAAATCGCTTACCGCCCTTCTGGGCGCATTGTCGCTCGCGACGCTTGCCGCAGCGCCCGTACAGGCCGCGCCGTGCAAGGACGCCAAGGGCAAGTTCACAAAGTGCCCGGACAAGAAGCCGGTGAAGAAAGCCCCCTGCAAGGATGCGAAGGGCAAATTCATCAAGTGCCCGAAATAGGTCGTTAGACGCAGTGTGCTCCTGCGAAGGCAGGAGTTCAGTTCTAACGGCGGGACCGGGCTGAAGCGAGGCGCGTGACTCGCATTCAGTGCTTTCGCAGGAGCACGCTGCTCGTGGCTCGTGGCGCACGGCTGGATAGACGGGCGTCGATTTTGCAGGATGTGCGATCCCGCGCCCCCTGATGATCCCCTCTGCCTCGAAATTGCAGCGCATTTGTTCGTTTTCGCAATTTCCGCGCCGCCAGATGATTTCATCTGGCTCGAAATTGCTCTAGGCGCACCGGGTGAAAGACCCAACGACACTCAATCGCCTCTATGGCCGCCAGTCCGGCCACAAGCTGCGCGCCGGGCAGCAGGACCTGGTCGAGCGCCTGCTCCCGCAGATTTCCGTGCCGGAAGATGGCCCGATCACCGCCGCGCGACTGTTTGGCGAGGACCGCCCGCTGCATTTCGAAATCGGCTTCGGCGGCGGCGAGCATATGGCCTATCGCGCCGACATGCTGCCCGACCATGGCTTTATCGGTTGCGAGCCGTTCCTGAACGGCGTGGTGACGGCGCTCACCCATATTCGCGACCAGCACCTGCCCAATGTCCGCCTGCATATGGGCAATGCGCTGGACGTGCTTTCGCGGGTGCCGGACGGGGCGCTGAGCTTCGTCTATCTGCTGCACCCCGACCCCTGGCCCAAGGCGCGGCACGCCAAGCGGCGGATGATGAACAAGGGGCCGGTGGACATGATCGCCGCCAAGCTGAAACCCGGCGGCGAGTTCCGCTTCGGCACCGACCACCCCGTCTACCTGCGGTGGGCGATGATGGTGATGAACGGCCGCCCCGATTTCGAATGGCTGGCGGCGACGCCGCAGGATTTCCTGAAGCGGCCGGGCGGCTGGCCGGAAACGCGCTATGAGGCGAAGGCCCGGCGGCAGGGGCATGAGGTGTGGTATTTCCGCTACCGGCGGCGGGACGCTTCGGTCGCATGAAACGCTGGACGGCCCGCCGCGTTCGCGCGCTTGTCCGTCATGCCGGTCCCACCTCGCTGATCTTCCGCCGCAGGCTGGCGCTGATCGGCGGCGCGACGATTGTGGGGCTGGTCGCACTCGCTTTCGCATGGGCGGCGGATGAGGCCAGCGAAGCCTTTGCCCGCGTCGCGACCGCCAACCGCTATCTGCCGCTGCTGCTGACGCCAGCCGCCTTTGCGGCGATTGTGTGGTTCACGCGGCTGCACGCGCCGCTGGCGGCGGGATCAGGCATCCCGCAGGTGATCGCCGCGATCAAGAAGCCGGAAACCGCCGATCGCGCGCTGGTGAATTTCCGCACCGCGCTGCTGAAGCTGATATTGACCATTGCCGCCCTGCTTGCCGGCGCATCGGTGGGACGCGAAGGCCCCACCGTGCAGATCAGCGCCGCCATACTGGCGCGCGTCCACCGGCTGCTGGCTGTTCCCATGCGCGCATCGGTATTGATCGCCGGCGGAGCTGCGGGCGTCGCCGCCGCCTTCAACACGCCGCTTGCGGGCATCGCCTTCGCCATCGAGGAGCTGGCGGCCGCCTACGAGCAGCGCATGACCCTGCTGGTCATCACCGCCGTCATCGTGTCCGGCATGGTCAGCCTGGGACTCGCCGGCGACTATGTCTATTTCGGTTCCGTCGCGGCGCATCTGACATTTGGCGGCGCGGTCATGATCGCGCTGGTTGCAGGCATATTGGGCGGATTGTCCGGCGGGCTTTTCGCCCGTCTCGCGCTTGGGGCGGCACGGTCCACCAATCGCATAACGGCCTTCGCGCGCCGCCGCCCGGTCTCTTTCGCCGCGCTTTGCGGCCTTGTGGTCGCAGCCATCGGCACCGCGACCCAATTGACATGGGGCACCAGCTATGGCGCGGCGCGGGCGATGATCGGCGGGGGGCATGATACGCCGCTATGGTTCGGACCGGCGAAGTTCGTGTCCACGCTGGCCACATCGGTTTCCGGTTTGCCAGGGGGCATATTCGCCCCGTCGCTGGCGACCGGCGCGGGGTTCGGCAATATTCTGGGCTGGTTCTTTCCGGGCAGTCAGGCGAGCGCCGTCGTCCTGCTGGGCATGGCGGCCTATTTTACCGGGGTGGTGCGCGCGCCGCTGACGGCGGTCATCATCATATCGGAAACCACCGGAAGCCGGGGCTTCATGCTGCCGCTGCTCGGCGCGGCGCTGGTGGCCGACGCCAGCGCGCAACTCATCTGCAAGGAACGGCTATATCATGGCCTTGCCCGCAACTTTGCGGACAAAGCATGATATCCCCTCAGTTCGGCGCCTTGCTCGTATCCACCTTCTCTACCCATTCGGGGTAGAAGCTGGGTTCGCGGTTGGACCAGCCGACGGCGGTGGCGGCCGCTTCGCTGATCGATTGCAGCAGGGCGCGGCGCTTTTCGGGGTGAAGGTGCGGCAGGCTGGCGGCGGCGCAGAAAGCGCCGGGAAGCCAGGGCCGCGCGCCCGCGCCGATCAGCCGCTCATAGAGGAAGCGGTATGCCGAGAAGCTGTTCAGACGATCCTGCCCCAGATCGAAAGCCGATACAGTGACCAGCGGGGCCATGAACGGCTCCACCTGTTCCAGCCCGCTGTCATCGGGGACCATCGTCTTGATTTCGTCGAGCCGGCCGTAAATCCGCGCCTGCGCCCGGATGCTGGCTTCCTCGACAAGATCGCGGGACCAGAGCTTCATCGCGTCGCGGCGATGAAGGCCGATATCGAGGGAGCGGCGGATATACCGCTGCGTGGAAGCGGGGAAGCTGGCAAACTCTCGCATTTCTGCGAGCGTGATCGCTCCGTCCGCTGGTTTGGCGCTGATACCCATCCAATTGCCCTCCCGACTGAAAGTCCAGACAACCGAACATGCGCCCTGTTTGGTTAGCGAAAGCTTAAGCACATGTTCGCCCGACATTCACATCGGACCAGATTTCAACGGACTAGGCAATATAAAAATTTGTGCGGCGCAACATGCCTGTCTGCGCCGCGACAATTTTGTCTCAATGTGGGACTGAAGCGACTCAGAGCCGGGTCATTGCCCGTGGCGCGCCTTCCGGTCCTTCTTGTCCGGATCCTCCTCCGGAAAGCCCGATGACGGCACTGGATCGCCATGATCGCCCGGCTGCGTGGCGCAGGGCGGATCGGAAGCGTCCATGGAATCGGACAGCGCTTCCTCCAGGCTTTCCTCCTGGGTCAGAGGATGATCCTGATCGTCGCTGGGCTTCGCCACTTCGCCGTCGCGCGCCACTTCGCGCGCCGCATCCGGTGGATGTTTTTGCGTTTCCATGATCCGTCTCCTTAAATCCGTCTCTATCAACGGTGGATCGCAGCCGCTGTTCCAACCCGCGCGCCGCAATATCGCGTTAACCCTGCGGATCGACCAACATCGGCGGATTTTCGACCGGCGGGGACGACAGTCCGCGCCTTTCAGGCTATGACAGGAGCATGACGATACCCCTTGAGGAGGGCGAACGCGGCGTTTCCCCGACCGTGGCCCTCTATACCATTCTCGGCTTCTGGCTGTTCTACGCCGTCATCGTCACCCTGCGCGCTTCGGTCATGGGATTTGAATCCCAGGGCGAGATGGCCATCCGCCGCGGCATCGTGACGATCCTGGGCATCATCCTGACATGGGTGCTATACCTGATCATCCGGCAGTTCGACGGCAGCACATTTTCCCGCCGCATCGCCATCGCCTTCATCGCGGCCATACCCTGCGCCATCTCCATCGCGGCGGCGAACTATTATATCTTCAACGTCTATGAGCCGGACGGCTTCATGCCCGCCGCCGAACATTATGCGAAGTCCAAGGGCAATTATGTGCTCCAGGAAATCGCCGAAGACACGATGGGGCGCTATTTCTTCCTTGCCGCCTGGGCCGCGATCTATCTGGCCGTCACCTATGCGGCGGAGGTGAGCCGGGTCGAGCGCCGGGCCGCGCGGCTGGAGCAGGCGGCGCGGCAGGCGGAACTGCGGTCGCTGCGCTATCAGGTCAATCCGCACTTCCTGTTCAACACGCTCAATTCCCTGTCCAGCCTGGTCATGAAGGATCAGAAGGACGAGGCAGAGCAGATGATCATGTCCCTTTCCAACTTCTACCGCACCAGCCTGACCGGTGATCCGCTGGAGGATGTGCCGCTGTCGGAGGAAGTGCATCTGCAGAAGCTGTATCTGGATATCGAGGCGGTGCGCTTCCCGAAACGGTTGCGGACGAACATCTCCATCCCCGACCGGCTGATGAGTTGCTGCGTGCCGGGCCTGATCCTGCAGCCAGTGATTGAAAACGCCATCAAATACGGGGTATCCCGAACCACCCGGCCAGTGACGATCGATATCCTCGCCTGGGAGGAGGAAGGGCTGCTGCACGTGAGCATAGCGGATGATGGCGACACCATACCCCATGAAAGCGCCTATGAAGGCAATGGCATCGGCCTGGTCAATGTGCGCGAACGCCTCGCCGCCCGTTTCGGGGACAAGGGACGGCTGATGTCCGGCCCGATGGAGGGCGGCGGTTTCCTGGTCGAACTGTCCCTGCCAATCATAAGGCGCGGCTGCTGACCGCATGACGACGATCCGCACAATGATCGTCGATGACGAACCGCTCGCGGTGGAACGGTTGCAGATGCTGTGCGCCCGCGAGCCGCGCATCTCGCTGGTCGGCACCGCGACCGATGGCGAGGCGGCGCTGCGCCTTGTCGAAGGGCTGGAGCCGGAACTGCTGCTGCTGGACATCGCCATGCCCCTGCTGGACGGGATCGGCGTGGCGCGGGCGGTGGGCCGCATGGGCATTCGCCCGGCGGTGATCTTCGTGACGGCGTTCGAAGGCTTTGCGGTCGAGGCGTTCGACCTTGCCGCCGTCGATTATCTGTTGAAGCCGGTGGCGCACGACCGGCTGACCCGCGCGGTCGACCGGGTGGAGCAGGCGCTGCGCATCCGGGTGGAAAGCGCGCCCGCCATATCGGACGCTCCATCATCGGAATGGGCGGAGGAATTCTGGGTGCCGCACCGGTCGGAGCTGATCCGTATCGGCACCGACCAGATCGACCGGATAGAGGCGGAGCGCGACTATATGCGGCTCTATGTCGCCGGTCACAGCTATCTGCTGCACCAGACGATCAGTTCGCTGGAGCAGCGGCTCGATCCGACCGAGTTCATCCGGCTGCACCGGTCCCATATCGTGCGGCGGGACCATATCCAGCGGCTGCGCCATGACGGCAGCGGCGTGTGGTTCGCCTGTCTGGAAAAGGGCGACGACATCCGCATCGGCCGCACCTTCCTAGCCAATGTGAAGGCGCTGACCGGACGATAGCCGCAGGCATAGAGTGATTTCGAGTGAAATGGAACATTTCGCGGCTCGGAAATCACGAGATAACAAAAGACTAGACCGAGATTTTGATTCAATCAAAATCGAACAAGGTCTAGGAAAACCCCCGGCGCAGCGCGTCGGGGGTTTTCACAATGCGATCGCCACGGTCAGTTTCCGACGACGATCCGGGTTCCCGCGTCAGCATAACGCGCATTATTTTCCGCCTTTGCGATGGCGATGCCGACCGGCTCCTTCGCGCTGCGAAGCGCGGCGTTGCGGCAGGATACGAACTGATGCAGATCGCGGGTTTCGCAGACCTTGGCGGCGGCGTAGCTGATACGCCGGTTCAGCGTCTCTTTCCCCGACTGGGTGGTCAGGTCCAGATCCGAATAGAGCACGGCCCGCTGGCGGGCGCCGGTCTCTGTCGTGCTGGTCTGGGCAGCGCCGGCGAAGGCGGGGGTCGCCGCCGCGAAGCACAGGGTTGCGGCCAGGGTCGCAGTAAAGCGGGTGGTGAACTTGGGGGCAAACATCACAGGGTCTCCTCTAAATACCGATATGCTATGCTTTGCCCGGCGCGCCCTTGGAGCGGCCGGGGCTGGCGGATGGCGGGGGCTGCCGATCCGTCCTGCCCATCCTGTTTAGGATCATGCCCGCCGCCACGCATTCCGGGATCGACCAGCGCCCGTCATCTTCGGCGGACGACCGCCGGCGTCGACGAACGGCGCAAGAGAGGCGACCAGCGGCGGCAGGACGGAAAATGCCAGCATGCCGTAGCGTCAAAATCGATCGGGAGGCGGGAGGCGTGTGCGAAGAATAAAAAACGCCCCCGGTGCAAGGGATGACCGGGGGCGTATCCTGCGCATGCTGTCGGGCACTTCAGGATCTGGTGCTATGGGCCACAAACCGGGGGCTGGTCCGGGGCGTATTCAGTAACGTCACAGTGCCATTGCCGACCTGTCGTCCTGATGAACGGATCATAATAATGGCGGCCTGAAAGGCGGAACATCTCTCGATCGCCGACACGCACCGTCGTTCAACGACATGTCCATCGACAAACAGCCGACGAGAAACGATCAATGTTGGGGGTATGGCGCGGGGACCAGCGGCACTGCAAGTGGATTAACCATGCAAGGTCCTGACCGTCCTTAGCCAAAATGGCGCGTTGTCCTTAACGCGCCGGATTTTTCGGGGTAGGAATCCCATGTCGTTCGGGTCAGGCGCGCGACTGGGTAAGAGGGCGCATAATGGGCAATTTTTTCAATGGCTTCCTGCAGGCACTGCCTCCACATGGCTATTGCCTTCTCTGGTGGCCGCAGCTCGTCTGGACCCATGTCATCTCCGACGCGCTGATCGCGCTCGCCTATTTTTCCATTCCCCTCGCCCTCATCCAGTTCGTGCGGCGGCGCAAGGATATGGAGTTTGGCGGCATATTCTGGCTGTTCGCGCTGTTCATCACCGCATGCGGCGCGACTCACGTCATGAGCATCTGGAACCTGTGGCATGGCGATTATGGCATAGAGGCGCTGATCAAGGTGGTGACGGCGATCGCGTCGATATTCACCGCGATTCTGCTCTGGCCGCTGCTGCCCAAGCTGCTGGCGATGCCCTCCCCCGGCGAACTGACCCTGGCCAACCGGGAATTGGGCGCGCGCATCGCGGAGCGCGACGATGCACTGGCCGCGCTGAAGCATGAGGTGGCCGAACGGCGGAAGGCCGAAGCCGCTCTGCTGCAGGCGCAGAAGATCGAAGCCATCGGCCAGTTGACCGGCGGCATCGCGCACGACTTCAACAATTTGCTGCAGACCGTGTCGGGCAATATGGAGTTGATCCTGAACAATGTGCAGGACAATCCCCGCGTCTCCCGCTGGGCCGTCAACGCCGCCTCCGCCCTGGATCGCGGCAAGAAGCTGACCGCGCAATTGCTCGCCTTCTCCCGCACGCAGGCGCTGGAGCTGAAGCCGATCGCCCTGCGCCCGGCCATCACCGATACTATCGACATGCTGCACCGGACGCTGGGACCGCAGGTGACGCTGGAGCCGGACCTGGGCGCGGGATATTGGCACGTCATCGCCGACCCGACGCAGCTTGAGCTGTCCATCCTCAATCTGGCGATCAACGCCCGCGACGCCATGCCCGGCGGCGGCATATTGCGCATCATGACCAAGCCGGTGCTGATCATGGGGGATGATGGCGACCTGCCCCCCGGACAATATATCGACATCATCGTCAGCGACAGCGGCACGGGCATGCCCGCGGAAGTGCGCGACCGGGCCTTCGAGCCGTTCTTCACCACCAAGGATCAGGGGCGCGGAACCGGGCTGGGCCTGTCCATGGTGTTCGGCATAGCCCGCCAGTCGGGCGGCACGGTGATCCTGGATTCAGAGGTTGGCCGGGGCACGACGGTCACGATCCGCCTGCGCCGGGCCGAAGTGGCGGACGCCATCGATGCGCCGGGCAGCGGCGGCCAGGAGTTTGAGGATCAGGTCGAGCGGCTGGACGGCATACACGCCCTGCTGGTGGATGACGATGACGAGGTCAGGACGACTTTGCTGGATGTGCTGACGTCCTTAGGAGCGCAAGTGACGGAAGCCAGCAGCGGCGCGCAGGCCATAGACCTTCTGCAAACCGTCGAACCGGATGTGGCGATATTGGACTTCGCCATGCCCGGCATGACCGGGGCGGAAACGGCGGCGCGGATCAGCCTGATCCAGCCGGACCTGCCCATCGTTATCGCCAGCGGCTATGCCGACACGCAGGCGCTGCGGATCGCGCTGGGCGAACGGATCGCGATGCTGCACAAGCCGTTCCGGCACCATGAGCTGACATCCGTGATCCGCGCAGTGTTGATGCCGGAGAGCCGGTAGTACCGAACGCGCAAGTTGCGCCTGATTTCCGTTCGGGCTGAGCCTGTCGAAGCCCTGTCCTTCTTAAAAGTGCAGGGCTTCGACAAGCTCAGCCCGACGGGAGGTGGGCTTAACGTGATCCGCTCTAAACGAGCCTCACTGAACGAGCAGCCACGTCGAACGGTTCGATGCCCTCGACCGTGAAGCGTATCGCCGCCCCGCTGCGGTTTATGCAGATTGCCGGTCCGTCCCGGTAACGCATGACCAGCGCGTCGCCGTCCGGGCGGTTCCAGTCGGCGTCCGTCATCTCGCCGCCGTCCGGGCGCAGCCATTGGACGTCATCGGGGGTCAGGAGGCGCGTCGCCATCAATGTAGGGGTGGCGGCGCGTTGGGCGGCGCATGCGAAGCTGTGCGCTTCGAGCGTCAGGTCGCGCCCCTTCCAGTCGAGCCAGGTGATCGCATTGTCCTGCGCATAGGCGTTGTTATTGCCCTGCTGCGTGCGGCCGAACTCGTCGCCCGCCGTCAGCATGATCGCGCCGCGCGAGGCGAACAGGGTGGAGAGCAGCGCCTTCACATCGCGCTGGCGGGCGGCGATGATGTCCGGCTCGCCGGTCTCGCCCTCGACGCCATTGTTCCAGCTCAGATTCTCGCCATGGCCGTCGCGGTTATTCTCGCCATTGGCCTCATTGTGGCGATGTTCATAGGCAGTGACGTCGGCCAGGCTGAAGCCGTCATGGGCGGCGAGGAAATTGACGGAGCGGGTGTGTGCGCCCTTACCGAATATGTCCGACGATCCGGCCAGGCGGGTCGCCAGCGCGCCAAGCCTGTGCGCATCGCCCCGCCAGAAGCTGCGCAGGTCGTCGCGGTAGCGGTCATTCCATTCGAGGAAGGTGTCGGCAAAGTTGCCGAGCTGATAGCCGCCGGGGCCGATGTCCCAGGGTTCCGCGATCATGATGCGGTCGGCGAGGATCGGGTCGGCGGCCATTTCCGACAGGAGCGGCGCCGCCGGATCGAAACCGCCCGGCAGGCGGCCAAGCGCCGGGGCGAGATCGAAGCGGAAGCCGTCTATCCCGGCATGGCGGACGAAGTGCCGTAATGAGTCGAGGATCAGGCGGCGGGCGACCGGATTATTGCAATCCACGCTGTTGCCGGTGCCGGTATCGTTGATGAGCGCGCCATTGGCCTCGTGCCGGAAATAGCGGCGCGCATCCAGGCCGCGCAGCGACAGGGTGGGACCCAGCGCGTCGCTTTCGCCGTCATGATTATAGACGACGTCCATGATGACGCCGATGCCAGCGTCGTGCAGCGCATCCACCGTCGCCCGCAGTTCGGCAAGGCCGCCGGGCGCGAGGCGCGGATCGAGCGCGAAATAGCTGACCGGATTATAGCCCCAGGCGTTGGTCAGGCCGAGCGGTCCCAGATGGCGCTCGTCGATCCAGGCGTTGATGGGCATCAGTTCGACGGCGCTGACATGCAGCTTTTTCAGATGATCGATGACGACCGGATGGGCGAGCGCCGCTATCGTTCCGCGCTTCTTTGGCGGCACGGCCGGGTGCAGCTTGCTGAAGGCGCGGACCTGAAGCTCGTAGATCAGGCCGCCCGGCGTGAATTTGGGCGGCTGTTGCGGGCGGGCGGGCAGCGCGCGCTTAATGACGCCCTTCGGCATAAGCGAGGCGGTGTCATGGCCATATTCCGCAAGGCGCGGATCATAGATCAACGGCCGGTCTATCGCGGTGGCATAGGGATCGAGCAGCAGCTTCGCCGGGTCGAACCACAGGCCGCTGGCGGGATCATAGGTCCCTTCGGCGCGCAGGCCGTAGCTTGCCCCCGCGCCAATGCCAGCAACGAAGCGGGTGAACAGCCCCTGCCCGTTCCCCTCCATCGGCAGGCGCTCCTCCCGCTCCCCTTCGAACAGGCAGAGCGAGAGCGCATCGGCGGCGGACCAGACGGTGAAGCGGGTGCCGCCTTTTTCGAGCCTAGGTCCAAGGGGCGGCAGGTCGCCGGGGTTCATGCGGCGAGCGACCGGTAGAGCGCGGCATAGCGGGCGGCGCTGCGGTCCCAGGAGAAATTGGCGCGCATGCCCGTCCGCTGCATGATCGTCCATGCGGCGCGGTCGGCATGAAGCTCGATCGTGCGGGTGATGGCGCGGCGAAGCTGATAGGGATTGGGCGGGCCGAACTGGACCCCGGTCGCCGCACCGGACGCAATCGCCGCTTCATTGGCGTCGATCACTGTGTCGGCAAGGCCGCCGACCCGCGCCACCACCGGCACGCAGCCATAGCGCAGGCCATAAAGCTGGGTCAGGCCGCAGGGTTCGAAGCGCGAGGGGATGAGGATAGCGTCGCCGCCCGCCTGCATCAGATGGGCGAGCGTCTCGTCATAGCTGATCTGGACGCCGACCCGCCCCCGGTGCCGATCCGCAGCGGCAAGGAACGCGCCCTCTAGCGGATGATCGCCCGACCCCAGCACGGCAAGCTTGCCGCCCATGCCGACCAGATGGTCGACGGCATCGGCCAGCATATCCATGCCCTTCTGCCAGGTCAGGCGGCTGACGACGACGAACAGCGGCGCGCCGTCCCGCTTCAACCCGAAGCGCTTTTCCACCGCGCGGCGGTTCGCCTTGCGCGCGGCAAGGGAGCGGTGGGAGAAGGCGCGCACAAGGTCCGGGTCCGTCGCCGGGTCCCACAGCGCGGCGTCTATGCCGTTCAATATGCCGTGCAGCCTATCCGCCCGGCCAGTGACGAGCCCGTCGAGGCCCATGCCGTTTTCCGGCTGGCGGATTTCCTCGGCATAGGTCGGGCTGACGGTGGTGATCGCATCGGCGGAGACGAGGCCCGCCTTCAGGAATCCGGTGCCGCCATAATATTCGACGCCATCGACGCCCCATGCCTCTGGCGGCAGGCCGAGCTGTGGGAAGATGTCCTGCCCATAACGGCCCTGAAAGGCGAGATTGTGGATCGTCACGACCTTCGGGATGTTCGCCGCCATGCCGAAGCGCATGTAAGCGGGGGTCATCGCCGCCTGCCAGTCATGGGCGTGGACCAGGTCGGGCCGCCAGGTCTTAAGCGCGCCCGATGCTATGTCGGCGCCGACGCAGGACAAGGCGGCAAAGCGCCGCCAATTGTCGTTCCACTCATTGCCGCGCCAGTCGGCATAGGGGCCACCCTCCCGCGAGAAAAAGGCGGGGCAGTCCAGCACATAGAGGTCGAGATCGCCGACCTTGGCCGACAGGATCGTCGCAGACGCGCCGAACAGCGCATCATAGGCGTGAACCTTCTTCGGCTTCACCAGCCGCGAGAGGACGGACGGGTAACCGGGGACCAGCGTGCGGACCTGCATGCCGTGGGACGTAAGCGCCAGCGGCAGCGCGCCGACGACATCCCCAAGCCCGCCGGTCTTGATGAGCGGATAGATTTCAGACGCGACCGAGAGAATCTTCATGGGCGGATCAGAGGGCCAGGCGGTCGATCATCGGCTGGGTTACGAGGCAGACGCCCCCTTCCGATACGCGAAAACGCTGCGCGTCGAGCAACGGGTCCTCGCCAATGACAAGATCGGGCGGGATATTGACGCCCGCGTCCAGCACGCAGCGATGCACGCGCGCACCGCGCCCAATCTCGCAGCCCGGCATGATCACGCTTTCCGTCACGGACGAGAAGCTGTGGGTGCGCACGTTGGAGAAGAGAAGGCTGCGGTGCAGGGACGAGCCGGACACAATGCATCCGCCCGCGATCAGCGAGGAGGTGGCGGAGCCACGGCGACCATCCTCATTATGCACGAACTTCGCGGGCGAGGTGACCTGCTGATAGGACCAGAGCGGCCAGCTATTGTCATAGATGTCGAGCGGCGGGATCACGTCGGTCAGATCGATATTCGCCTGCCAATAGGCGTCGATCGTGCCGACATCGCGCCAATAGGCTTCGCGCTCGCTTTCGGCGCGCACGCAACTGCTGGTGAAGCGGTGGGCGACCGCCTTGCCGTTCTTGACCAGATAGGGGACGATATCGCCGCCGAAATCGCGATTGCTGCCGATCAGCGCGGCGTCGCGCCGCAACTCGCGCGCCAGCAATTTCGTGTTGAAGACATAGATGCCCATCGACGCCAGCGCCATGTCCGGCTGGCCGGGAATGCCCGGCGGGTCGGCGGGCTTTTCGACGAAGGCGGTGATGGTGTCATTGGCATCGACATGCATGACGCCGAAGCCGGTCGCCTCCATGCGGGGCACCTCAAGGCAACCGACGGTCACGTCCGCGCCGCTGTCCACATGCTGCTGGAGCATGAGTTCATAGTCCATCTTGTAGATATGGTCCCCGGCCAGGATCACCATATATTCGGGCGCATAGGATTCGATGATGTCGAGATTCTGGTAAACCGCGTCCGCCGTCCCCTCATACCACTGGTTTTCGGAGATGCGCTGGCTGGCGGGCAGGATGTCGAAGCTCTCATTGCGTTCGGAACGGAAGAAGTTCCAGCCGCGCTGCAGATGCCGGATCAGCGAATGCGCCTTATATTGCGTCGCGACGCCGATGCGGCGGATGCCGCTGTTGAGCGCATTGGACAAAGCGAAATCAATGATCCGCGCCTTACCGCCGAAATGGACGGCGGGTTTCGCGCGCCGGTCGGTCAGGTCGCTGAGGCGGCTGCCCCGCCCCCCGGCGAGGACATAGGCCATGGCGTCGCGGGCCAGAGGTTGATGTCGCCTGTGTGTATTACTCATGTTTCTCCAGCCCCCGGCCCTGCACGGCCGCCTGCGCTAAACGTCCGGTGTTAACATTATGGTTCCGAGCGGCGGAATGGTGAGCGTCGCCCATCCATCCGGCCCGGCGATGACCCGCCCCGCATTGCCAACGCCGCTGCCGCCATAGTCGGATGCGTCGCTATTCATGATCTCCCGCCATGCGCCCTCCATCGGCAGGCGCAGACCATAGCCATGCCGTGTGACAGGCGTGAAATGGCTGATGACGACCACCGGCGGCGCATCGGGCGCCTTGCGGACCCAGGCGAATACGGAATCGGCGGCGGCGTCGGCCAGCAGCCATTCGAACCCGTCCCCCTCGCAATCGCGGGCGTGGAGCGCGGGCATGCTGCGATAGAGGCGATTGAGGTCGCGTACGACCGCCTGCATGCCGCTGTGCGGGCCATGATCGAGCAGATGCCAGTCGAGCGCCCGCTCCTCGCTCCATTCGGCGCGCTGCGCGAACTCTTGTCCCATGAACAGCAGCTTCTTGCCCGGATAGCCCCACATCATGGCATAATAAGCGCGCAAGGTAGCGAATTTCTGCCAGTCGTCGCCCGCCATCTTGTGCAGCAACGACGCCTTGCCGTGGACAACCTCGTCATGGCTCAAGGGCAGAATGAAATTCTCGCTGAAGGCGTAGAGCAGGCCGAAGGTGATGTCGTTGTGGTGATGCTGGCGGTGGATCGGCTCCCGCTTCAGATATTCCAGCGTGTCGTGCATGAAGCCCATGTTCCACTTGAAGCCGAAGCCAAGGCCGCCCTCATGCGCGGGAAGCGACACGCCGGGCCAGCTCGTCGATTCCTCAGCCATGGTCATCGTGCCGGGGTGGCTTCCGTAGAAAGCCTTGTTCATGGATTGGAGAAATGAGACCGCCTCCAGATTCTCGCGCCCGCCATGTTCGTTGGGCAGCCATTCCCCTTCCTTGCGGGAATAATCGAGGTAGAGCATCGAGGCGACGGCATCGACGCGCAGCGCGTCGACATGATAGCGCTCCGCCCAGAACAGCGCGTTGTTGACCAGGAAGGACGAGACCTCCCGCCGCCCGAAATTGTAGATCGCCGTGTTCCAGTCCGGGTGGAAGCCCTTGCGCGGGTCGGCATGTTCGTAGAGCGCCGTGCCGTCAAACTGGGCGAGGCCATGATCGTCGACCGGGAAATGCGCAGGCACCCAGTCGAGGATGATGCCGATGCCGGCTCGGTGCGCACCCTCCACGAAACGGGCGAAACCCTCCGGCTCGCCGAAGCGCGCAGTGGGAGCGTAGAGGCCGGTCGTCTGATAGCCCCATGACGGATCATAGGGATATTCGCTGATCGGCATGAACTCGATATGGGTGAAGCCCATCTCCACCACATAGGGAATCAGCCGTTCCGCCAGCGCATCCCAGTGCAGGAAATTGCCATCCGGGTCGCGCTGCCACGATCCGGCATGCACTTCGTAAATGGAGATGGGCTGGCGGCGCGGATCGGCCTTCGCCCAATGGTCGCGATGGGCCTGGTCAGTCCATGCATGCGACGGCACGGGCGCAACCACGGATGCGGTCGCAGGGCGCAGCTCCGACCGGAAGGCGAAGGGATCGGCCTTCAGCGGCAGGGTGACGCCATCCGGCCCGATAATCTCATATTTATAGGCCGCACCCGCCCCGACCTGAGGCACGAAGATTTCCCAGATGCCGGTGTCGCGGCGGCAACGCATGACATGGCGGCGGCCGTCCCAGCGATTGAAGTCGCCGACCACCGACACCCGTTTCGCATTGGGCGCCCAGACGGCGAAATGCGTTCCTTCCGCGCCTTCATGCTCCATGACATGTGCGCCCATCTTGTCGAACAGGCGAACATGCGATCCTTCGGCGATATAATAATCGTCCATCGGGCCAAGGACCGGCCCGAAGCTGTAGGGATCAATGAACCAATAGTCGCCGCCGCCGGGATAGACGGCATGATAGCGCAAGGGCTGGCGCTTGCGGATCGAAAGCTTGCCCGCGAACAGGCCGCCGGGGTGAAGCCGTTCCAGCTCCGCCGCCTTCTTCCCTGCGAGCGTATAGGCAGTGACCGCCTCCGCCTCCGGCAGCATGACGCGCGCGACCAGTCCCTTGCCGTCCGGGTGCACACCCAGCAGCGCGAACGGATCATCGTCGAAACCCTGGACCAGCCTTTCGATCCGGTCCGGACTCAGCACCCTCTGCTCATATGCGTCTTATCGACAGCAGTCGTCACACCGGAACCTTCCAGATGTCGGTCGCATATTCGCGAATGGTGCGATCCGACGAGAACCAGCCCATGCGGGCCACATTATAGATTGCCTTCGACGCCCAGGCGTCATGATCGTTCCAGATGGTGTCCACCGAGCGCTGGGCCGAGGCATAGCTGTCAAAGTCCGCAGCAACCATGAACCAGTCATGGTCATAGATGCCGTCGATCAGGCCGCGATAGCGATCCGGGTCGCCGGGCGAGAATACGCCGGAGCGGATCGCGGTCAGCGCCTGGGACAGTTCAGCGGACGCCTCGATCACCTTGCGCGGTTCATAACCCTGCGCACGGCGCATGTTCACCTCGTCCGCGGTGAGGCCGAAGATCACGATATTCTCCGCGCCGACATGATCGCGCATTTCGACATTCGCGCCGTCGAGCGTGCCGATGGTGAGCGCGCCGTTGACCGCGAACTTCATATTGCCGGTGCCCGACGCCTCCATGCCCGCCGTCGAAATCTGTTCCGACAGGTTGGCGGCGGGGATCATGATCTCCGCCATCGAGACATTGTAGTTGGGCACGAACTGCAGCTTCAGCAGACCCTGCACGGCGGGGTCGTGGTTGACCACACGCGCCACATCGTTGGCCAGTTTGATGATGAGTTTGGCATTGTGATAGCTGGGCGCAGCCTTGCCGCCGAACAGCTTGACGCGCGGCACCCAGTCGCGTTCGGGATGCGAACGGATCTGGTCGTAGAGCGACACCGCCTCAATGATGTTGAGGAGCTGGCGCTTATATTCGTGGATGCGCTTGATCTGGATATCGAACAGCGCGAGCGGATCGATGCGGGCGTTCATCCGCTGACGCAGCAGGTTGGAAAGCGCCTCCTTGTTCGCGCGCTTGATGGCGGTGAACTTGTCCTGAAACGCGCTGTCATGGGCGAAGGCGTCCAGCTCCCGCAGCGCTTCGGGATCGTCCATGAACTTGTCGCCAATGGCTTCGCGGATCAGGCCGAACAGCCCCGGATTGCACTGCATCAGCCAGCGGCGGAAAGTGACGCCGTTGGTCTTGTTATTGATCCGGTCGGGGTAGAGCCGGTGGAAATCGGCGAACACCGTCTGCTTCATGAGGTCGGTGTGGAGCGCGGACACGCCGTTGACGCTGTGCGATCCGGCGAAAGCCAGGTTGCCCATGCGCACGCGCCGCTCGCCGCCCTCGTCGATGATCGAGATAGTGCCGATGGCCTGATCGTCGAAACCGCCCTTGCGCCGCGCCTCCGCCAGCAGGCGGCTGTTGATCGCATAGACGATCTGCATATGGCGGGGCAGCAGCCGCTCGAACAGCGGCACCGGCCAGCTCTCCAGCGCTTCGGGAAGGAGCGTGTGGTTGGTGTAGCTGAACGTGCGGCGGGTGATGCTCCACGCCTCGTCGAAATCGAGGCCATGATCGTCGAGCAGCAGACGCATCAACTCCGTCACCGCGACGGCGGGATGGGTATCATTGAGCTGGATCGCTGCCTTGTCCGGCAGAGTGCGGACATCATCGAAATACTGGATGTGCCGGCGGACAATGTCCTGCAGCGAGGCGGAGGAGAAGAAGAATTCCTGCCGCAGACGAAGCTCCTGCCCGGCGGGCGAACTGTCGGCGGGATAGAGAACGCGGGTCAGCGCCTCGGCCCGGTTGCTTTCGCGCAGCGCGCCGAGATGGTCGCCGGCGTTGAAGGCGTCGAGCAGGATCGGGTCGATCGGCTGCGCAGTCCACAGGCGCAGCGTGTTGACGCGCTTGCCCCGCCATCCGGCGATCGGCATGTCATAAGGCGTGGCGATGACCCGCTCCGACGCCTTCCACACCATCTGGTTGGGGCTGGCGTCGGCATCGGCGGCGGGATCGACGAGGCCGCCGAAGCCGACCTCATAGCTCGCCTCGCGCCGCTCAAACTCCCAGGGGTTGCCGTGCGCCAGCCAGGTTTCGGGCAGCTCCACCTGCCAGCCGTCCGAAATCTCCTGCCGGAACATGCCGTTCACATAACGGATGCCGTAACCATAGGCGGGGACGTCCACCGTCGCCATCGATTCCATGAAGCAGGCGGCGAGACGGCCGAGACCGCCATTGCCCAGCGCCGCATCCGGCTCCAGCTCCGCAATCACATCGATGTCGACGCCCAGCGAGGAAAGCGCCTGCGTCATCTCATCCAGCAATTCCATGTTGGATACGGCGTCGCGCATCAGGCGGCCGATCAGAAATTCCAGGCTGAGATAATAGACCCGGCGGCCTTCTTCCTCATAGGTCTTGTGGGTCGATGCGATCCAGGCGTCGATCACGCGGTCGCGGATCGAGAGGATGACGGCGTGCAGCCAGTCATGCGGCTTGGCGGCCTTCGCATCCTTGCCGATGCGATAGGTCAGGCGCTCGACGATTTCGTTGGCGAGGATGCCGGGATCGGACTGACGGGGCGCCGGTTTCGGCAACGGGGTCTGGCTGGTGACGTTCATGGGTAGAGCGATCCCCTTTCGCGCTTGGTTAACGGCAGGATGACACCGGCAGCGGCCGCTGCCAAGGGACATTTTGCGCTGCAGCAATATGACCCTGGACGTTAAAGATATGTTTCGCTGAGCGCCGAATAGATGAGCGCCTTCAACTCCCGGCGGATGGAGAAGGCGAAGGAGGGCATGACCTGCGTCATGAATATGCAGATCAGGTGTTCAACCGGGTCGACAAAGAAGGATGTCGAGAACAGCCCGTCCCAGTAAAATTCCCCCGGCGTGCCGGGCAATCCCGCCTTTGCAGGGTCCATGGTGACGGCGAATCCCAGGCCGAAACCGATGCCCGCATTCTGAGGCTCGCCAAATACGGAATGCGGAAATTGCGACAGATCGCCGCCGCCGGAAAGATGGTTGGCCGTCATCAGCGCAACGGTTTCGGACGAAAGGAGGCGCACGCCGTCCAGCGCGCCGCCGCAAAGCAGCATCCGGCAGAAACGATGATAGTCCGCCGCGCTGGACAACAGGCCCGCGCCGCCGGAATAGAAACGATCCGGCATCCGCCAGCGGGATTTTCCTCCGCGATCGAAAAGGACGGGCGGCTTCCCTGGCTCGGCGGACCAGGCATCGGTGAGCCGGTCCGTGCGGTCATCGGGCAGTTGGAAGAAGCTGTCCGCCATCCCCAGCGGTCCGAATATCCGTTCTGCAAAAAACGCCTCAAGGCTCATGCCCGACAGGCGTTCGACGACGACGCCCAGAACGTCGGTCGCCATCGAATAATTCCATGATGCGCCGGGCGAGAATAGCAGGGGCGGCTCCGCCATCACGGCCATGAACTGGTCCGATGTCCATTGCGGCCGGAAGCTGTCGAGGCCGAGCGTCCGGTATGCCTGGTCCACCGCGCCCCGATGCTGCAGGCCATAGGTCAGGCCCGATGTATGGCGCAGCAGATCGATCATGCGCATCGGCCCGGCGGCGGGCGTCGTCACAAACGGTTCGTCTCCGCCGCCGTCCGCATAGACGCCGGTATCTCTCAGTTCGGGGATCACGTCCTGCACCGGCTGGTCAAGCGTGGTCAGCCCCTGCTCCACCAGCATCATGAAGGCGACGGAAGTCACCGGCTTGGTCATAGAGGCGAGGCGGAACAGCGCGTCGCCGGCAAGCGGCGTCCCATCCTCCCGCGCCGCGCCGATCGATTCCGACAGTACCGTCCGGCCATGGCGCGACACCAGAATCTGCGCGTGGGGAAACAGGCCCGGATCGACGTAGCGGTCGCGCAGGAAAGGCGTGATCTGCGCCAGCCTTGCGGGGTCAAAGCCCATTTCCTTGGCAAGCAAAGTGTCCACGCCGGTCATCGGCAAAGCGTTTAGGCGCACGGCCATGCATTGCCAAGCATGCCTCCCGCCCGCTATGGGGCATGTCCTGCAGCTTTCTGACGAATGACCTCGCACTATGGCATCGGGCCTCGAAGCCGTCTTTCTTGAAAACCGGGCCGCCCTGCTCCGCTTTCTCCGCGCGCGCGGCGCGGGCGACCGGGCGGAGGATGTGTTGCAGGACATGTGGGTGAAGCTGCGCGCCAGGGATGTCGGGCCGGTCGCCGATCCGCTGCCCTACCTTTATCGCGTCGCCAATAATCTGATGCTTGACCAGTACCGGTCGTCGACCCGGCGGGAAAAGCGGGAACAGGATTGGGTGGATGGCGGCACCGGCCAGATCGTCGAGCAGTCCATGGATGCGCCCGCCGACGAACAGATGATCTCCGCACAGCGGCTGGGCGAAGCGGAAGCCGTCCTCCGGGACCTTGGCCCGCGCGTGGAAACGGTGTTCCGCCGGTTCCGGCTGGATGGCGTCGGGCAGAAGCAGATCGCGATCGACCTGGGCGTCAGCTTGACCACGGTGGAGAAGGACCTGCAGAAAGCCTATCGCGCGCTGATCGCCCTCAAGCAGAGGTTCGACGCGGAATGAGCGCCCGGCAGATCATCCTCCGCAAATGCCCGCCGTACGGCTTTTGCCTTGGTGCGGCGTCTCCCTTTGTGGGGACGCAATTTTCATGACCGGGCACAACGCCATGATAGACGAGCAGGCGCTCGACTGGGTTATCCGAACCCGCGATTCGGACTTTGCCGATTGGGGCGGATTCACCGCGTGGCTGGAGGCTGCGCCAGAGCATGTCGCCGCCTATGACAAGCTGGCGAGCGCCGATGCGGACCTGCCCGAAATCCTGCCGCCGGAGCGCAGCCTGCCCGTACCGGCCAATGATCCCGGCGCGCCGCTGTGGAAGCGCTGGCGCTGGGCCGGGGCGGGCGTCATCGCCGCGGCGCTGGTGGGCATCGTCTCGCTCGGCACGCTGGAGCGCGCCGACCCCTATTCGGTCAGCACCGGCGCGGGCGAACGCCGCGAGATTGCGCTGCAGGACGGCACGAAGATCGCGCTGAACGGCAATTCCACCCTGCGCCTCGACCATGCCAATCCCCGTTTCGCCGCGCTGGACAAGGGCGAGGCGATCTTCACCGTCACCCATGACGAGAAGGACCCGTTCCGCGTCACTGTGGGCGGCGTCGTGCTGGAAGATGCGGGCACGATATTCAACGTCACCCGCGACGGCGGCGTGATGCGTGTCGGCGTCGCCGAAGGGGCAGTGATCTACAACCCCGAAAATGAGGCCATCGCCCTGCCCGCTGGCGCATCCCTGCGCATGACGGAGGGCCGGAAAGCGGTGGTCGTCGGCCAGATCGCGCCCGAAGCCGTCACCGGCTGGCAGGCGGGCCGCCTGACATACAGCAATGTGTCGTTGACCGAGGTTGCGGGCGATCTCAGCCGCAATCTGGGCGTTGCGGTGCGCACGGATACAAAGGCGGCCGCATCGCGTTTCACCGGCACCATCCTGCTGGATCGCGATGCGGAACATCTGCTGGCCGGCACAGCGCCGTTGATGGGGGTTGAGGCCGTGCGCCAGGATGGCGGCTGGCTGTTGAAGGGAACCGATGCCACGCGGGATTAAGGGTCTCTGCATCGCCGCGCTGATCGCTGCGGCACCTGCGGAGGCTGCTGAACGGCAGGAGATCAGCATCGCTCCCGGAAGGCTGGGCGACGCGATCATCGCGCTCGGCAAGGCGACGGACAGCAGCATCGGCACATCGGACCCGTGGCTCGCCGACCTGTCCGTGCGCGGGGTCAAGGGTCGCCTGTCGGTCGGCCAGGCCCTTTCCCGCCTGCTTTCCGGCACGGGCGCAAAGGCGGAACGCATCGACGACACGAATTGGCGCATCGTCCGCGCACCCCGCGCGCGCGCCATCGCCAGAGCGCCGGCGGCGCAGAACGCCCCCGCTTTGCCCGCCGAGGAAGGGCCGGGCGAGGACATCATCGTCACAGCCTCCAAGCGCGAAGTGCCCATCGGCCAGTTCGCGGGCACGGTCGAGATCGTCGACACCAGCGCGTTCGGCGGGGCCGATGCGGCGGGCGGGACCAGCGCGCTGATCGCCCGCGTCGCCAGCCTCAGCTCCACCTATGCGGGCGCGGGCCGCAACAAGCTGTTCATTCGCGCCATCGCCGATTCCGGTTTCGCCGGGCCGACCCAGGCGACGACCGGGCAATATCTGGGCGACATGCGCCTGAACTATGCCGCGCCCGACCCCGACCTGCGCCTGTACGACATGGCGGCGGTCGAGGTGCTGGAGGGACCGCAGGGCACGCTGTACGGAGCGGGTTCGCTGGGCGGGATCATCCGCCTGGTCCCCAATGCGCCCAACCTTACCGACTTCGGCGGTCAGGTGGGCGCGGGCCTGTCCCTCACCCAGCATGGAGCGGCGGGCGGCGACGTCAGCGGCACGCTGAACATTCCGCTGGTTGCGGGCAAGCTCGGCCTGCGCGCCGTTGGCTATGCGAACACCGACGGCGGCTATATCGACGATGTTCTGCGCAACAAGAATGACGTCAACCGGACGAATGTGGAAGGCGGCCGGGTGGCGCTGCGCTTCGCGCCGGACGACGACTGGACGATCGACCTCAGCGGCCTTTACCAGCGGATCGAGGGCGACGATGCGCAATATGCCAGCAAGAGCATCGGCCGGCTGAAACGGGAAAGCCCGTTCGCGCAGAATTACGCCTCAAACTATTCGCTCGCCAATGCGCGCATCGAAAAGCGCTGGGACGATATCAGCTTCGTATCGACCACCGGCATCGTCCGGCACCGCCTGGCCGAGCGTTATGACGCGACGCAGGATAACCGGCCGCCCGAATTATATTTCCAGCGCAACCGGACCGAGCTTTTCTCGACCGAGAACCGCCTGTCGCGCGACCTGCATGACGGGCTGGGCTGGCTGATCGGCGTCAGCTATCTCAACAACCGCTCCTCCATCACCCGCACGCTAGGGCCGCCCGGACTGCCGACCCCGTCGACCGGCGTGCGCAACCGGCTGTCGGAATGGACGGGCTTCGCGGAGGCGTCGGTCCAGCCCGTAGAGGCGCTGGTCATGACATTGGGCGGGCGCGTGACGAGCAGCCGGTTGAGCGGGTCCGCGACCGACCTGGCGCCGGAACCTCTATTCTCCTTCGCCGATGTCGCAATGGCGGAGGCGCAGGCGAACCGGCGCGAAACCATCTTCCTGCCCTCCGCATCGCTGCTGACCAACGCGATTCCGGGCATGACCCTGTTCATCCGCTATCAGCAAGGCTTCCGTCCCGGCGGCCTGGCGGTGGATGATTATCATGTCACCCGGTTCCGCAACGACCGCATCGCCACGCTGGAGGCGGGATTGCGGCACGGGACGCCGGGCTATGACCGCATCGCGCTCGCCGCCAGCGTCGCCTATACCGACTGGAACAATATCCAGGCGGACCTGACCGACCGGCGCGGCCTGCCGACGACCACCAATATCGGCGACGGACGCATCTATACGGTGGAGGGCCGGGTCGTGCTGACCCCCGCCACCGGATTCAGCATCGACGCCAGCATGATCTATAATGGCAGCCTGCTCAGCCAGCCCGCCTCCTATCTGCGCACCCTGTCCTATGAGGGGCGGTCGCTTTCCCTGCCCAACGTCGCCAATCTGGGCGGCCGGTTGAGCGCCAATTATCGCGCAATGCTCAACAATGGCGATGTGCTGAGCCTTTCGGGATCGGCCCGCTATGTCGGCAAGTCGCGCCTGGGCGTCGGCCCTATCTTCGGCAGGGAGCAGGGCGATTATGTCGACACGTCGCTGTCGGGCAACTGGACGCGCGGGCCGGTGCGCTTCTCCATCGACGTGACCAACCTGCTGGACCTGTCCGGCAACCGCTTCGCACTTGGCACGCCCTTCGATCTGGAGAGTGACGAATATACGCCGATGCGGCCCCGCACCGTCCGGGCCGGGGTGGAATTTCGGTTCTGACCTGAAATTTTTCCGCGCCGGGATACGGTTCGGAATCCGGTGCGCCGTCTAAGGAAGGAACGGCGGGTCCACGACCCCCAGACCCTCCCCCGGGCCTGCCGATTCAGCCACGGGCGGGACACATATTTCAGTCCCTGAATCCCCGTCCCGCTCGTGGCTCCCCACCTTGCCTTATCCGCCGAGCGCTTCGTCCAGCATCCTTGCGAGGCGCAGGCCGCCCCGCTGCACCTGCAGCCGCACGACCGGCACCAGCGCCGCGATCTGCGCCTCGCTCAGCTTGCCGCGTGCATCCCTGGGCGCTGTGCAGGGATCGCCGCCCCGCGCGGTGGCATAGGCCATGTCGCGGCTGATCTCCCAATTTTCGCGGCTCCAGTCATCGGTCGCGCCGCCCCCCATCGCCGCGCGTTCCTCCGCCGAATAGACGCGGATCAACGACGGCGGCGCGGAGATCGCCCGTTCCGATAGGTAGCCGTCCCAGATGGTGTGCAGGTTCAGCCGGTCATTGGCGACGATGCCATAATCCGCCTTCTGCCGGTTGCCGCCCAGATCGCCATCGTCGGCGGCGTGCAGCGGCTGATGAATATCGCCGACAAAGTGCACGAGGAATGCGAGGGCCATCACCCGCTCCCGCACCGGCAGGGTCCGATCCTTGAGCAAGCGGGCGTTGCGGTCGATCTGCGCCGAGACGCAGTTGCCATCCGGGCAGGCGGCCTTCACGTCGAAGGGCTTGCAGATGCCGACATTCTGATAGTGCCAGCTATAGGCGTAGCTGAACCGGTCCTTCAGCGCCTTGATGCAGTCGGCCCAGACGCTGGCCTGTTCGATGGTCCTGGCGGGGCATGACGGCGTATCCAGCTCGCCAGAATGGCGCAGCAGCGCGGCGATGGCGCGCCGGGTCTGCGGCTTTACATTATCGGCGGCGATAGTCGCGATGGTCTCATGCCCATATTCCCACCAGGCGAGGGCGGGCGTGGGCAAAAAGGCGATAAGGAAAGCGAGGGTGGCGACGATGCGCAAACGCATCATTCGTCCCCGTAGATCGCGACGCGCCGTTCCCCGGAACCGCTGGCTTTTCCCCGGTACATGGCGGGCGTGTTGAATATCCAGGCGCTCTCGCCGGACGGGCCGGTGATGATGACGCCGCCGACCCCGCCCATCGCCTTGATCTCCGCAAACACCGCCTGCCCCGCCTGCTCCAACGTCTCGCCCAGCATGCGGACGCGCGCGCAGATTTCATGCGCCGCGCCCGCCCGGATGAAGAACTCGCCCGCACCAGTGGACGACACCGCGCAGGACCGGTCGTCGGCATAGGTGCCCGCGCCGATGATCGGGGAATCGCCGATGCGCCCCCAACGCTTGCCGGTCAGACCGCCGGTCGAGGTGGCGGCGGCGACATGGCCATGCACGTCCAGCGCCACCGCGCCGACCGTGCCATATTTCATATCGATGTCGAACGCGCCGGACTTGCGCGCCTTCATCTCCTCAAGCTGTCGGCGGCGTTCCGGAATTGCGAACCATTCGGGATCGACCTGCTCCAGTTGCTGCTCGACGGAAAAGCCGTCTGCGCCTTCGCGGCTCAGCAACACATGCGGGCTTTTCTCCATGACCGCCCGCGCCAGACTGACCGGGTTGCGGGTGCGCGTTACGCCGGTCACAGCGCCCGCATCGCGCGTTGCGCCATCCATGACGGCGGCATCCAGTTCGATCGCGCCTTCGAAGGTAAAGACCGATCCGCGCCCCGCATTGAACGCCGGATCATCCTCCAGCACGCGCACCGCCGCCTCTACCGCATCGAGCGCGCTGCCGCCCGCGGCCAAAATGGCTTCGCCCGCGTCGAGAGCGTTCGACAGCCCGGCGCGGGCGGCCGCATCATCCTGCGCGCTCAGGTTGGTGCGGCTCATGGAGCCCGCGCCGCCGTGAATCACAAGCGTCCAGTTTGGGGTGGTCATCGATGGGAACTCCGGCGAAGCATGACGCGAGCGGCTCCCCAATCCGACTCCGGCATCCCATTAAGGGGATAGCGTCCCCCTCGCAACCGGAGCCGTGACTCGCTATAGGGGCGGCAATACCCCAGGAGTACGCTTTCCATGTCCGAACATAATCCCGGCCTTCGCCCCTGGCGCGACATCGCCCGCCGGGAATGCCGCCAGATCATGGTCGGCAACGTCCCGGTCGGCGGCGGCGCGCCCGTCACCGTGCAGACGATGACCAACACGCTGACATCCGACCCGAAGGCGACCATCGACCAGATCCGCCGGTGCGAGGAAGCGGGCGTCGACATCATCCGCGTCTCCTGCCCCGACGAGGAGTCGACGGCGGCGCTGAAGCAGATCGTCCGCGCCGCGCGCGTGCCGATCGTCGCGGACATCCATTTCCACTATAAGCGCGCGCTGGAGGCGGCGGACGCGGGCGCGGCGTGCCTGCGCATAAACCCCGGCAACATCGGCAGCGAGGCCCGCGTCAAGGAAGTAGTGGATGCGGCCAAGTCCAACGGCTGTGCGATCCGCATAGGCGTCAACGCCGGGTCGCTGGAGCGCGACCTTCTGGAGAAATATGGCGAGCCCTGCCCGGAGGCGCTGGTCGAAAGCGCCCTCGACCATATCAAGCTGCTGCAGGACCAGGATTTCCACGAATATAAGGTCGCGGTGAAGGCCAGCGACGTGTTCCTCGCGGTTGCCGCCTATATGCAGTTGGCCGAGGCGGTCGATTGCCCGCTGCATCTGGGCATTACCGAGGCTGGCGGATTGATCGGCGGCACGGTGAAAAGCGCCATCGGCATCGGCAACCTGCTGTGGGCCGGTATCGGCGACACGATCCGCGTATCCCTCTCCGCAGAGCCGGAGGAGGAAGTGCGGGTCGGCTATGAAATCCTCAAATCGCTCGGCATCCGCACGCGCGGCGTGAAGGTCATTTCCTGCCCGTCCTGCGCGCGGCAGGGTTTCGACGTGATCCGCACCGTACAGGCGCTGGAGGAGAGGCTCCAGCATATCAATACGCCGCTTTCGCTTTCCGTGCTCGGTTGCGTCGTCAACGGCCCCGGCGAAGCGCGGGAGACCGACATTGGCCTTACCGGCGGCGGCAATGGCAAGCATATGGTCTACCTGTCCGGGGTCACCGACCATACGGTGCAGGACGCCGGGCTGGTCGACCATATCGTGAAACTGGTCGAGGCGAAGGCGGCGGAAATCGAGGCGGCCACCACCGATGCGGGACAGGCCGAGGCGGCGGAGTGAAGGGCAAGACCACAGCCCCGACCAGGGAAAAGGCGCTGCGGAAGAAGGCGGTTGGCGCTTCGGCCGTCGGGGCGTCGGCTCTGGGTTCTGGCGCGATAGGCGCGATCGCTATTGGCGCATTCGCGCTTGGCGCCATCGCGATCGGGGCGCTGGCCATCGGCCGCCTGCGGATCGGGAAAGCGCGGATAGGCCGGCTGGAGATTGGCGAGCTGGTGATCGGAAACGTGGCACCGGTCAAGCGCGACCAACAGCCTCAATAAGCTTCACCGCCCAGCGCAGCGCATAAGAAAGCAGCACAATGGACAGCGCCGCCAGCCACACCAAAGCCGTGGCGCTCCCTGTCGCCTTTGCCGTCTGTTGCGGCGGCGTGGCGCTGTTTTCCGTCATGGATGCGGCGATGAAGGGGCTGAGCCTGGCCATCGGCGTATACAACGCCCTGCTATGGCGCGCCGTTGCCGGAACCCTGATCGGCGTGATCGGCATGGCGGCGCTGCGCAATCCCTGGCCATCCGCGTCGACGCTGCGCATCCACATGATACGCGGGGCCGTGGTGGCGGTTATGGCCTTCCTGTTCTTCTTCGGCCTGACCCATCTGCCGATGGCGGAGGCCATCGGGCTGTCCTTTCTTGCGCCGATCATCGCGCTCTACCTCGCCGCCTTGCTGTTGAAGGAAACCATCGGGCGCAGCGCCATCATCGCATCGATCCTGGGTCTTGCCGGCGTCGCGGTCATCCTGTCGGGCCGGTTGCGCGGCGATTATGACCCAAAGGCGCTGCTGGGTGCGGCGGCGGTGCTGCTGTCCGCCACGCTTTTCGCCTGGAACCTGATATTGCAGAAGCAGCAGGCGGCGGTCGCGTCCCCCGTGGAGGTCGCCTTTTTCCAGCATCTGGTGATGCTTGGCGTGTTCGCGGGCGGCGCGCCGTTCCTGGCCGTGGCGCCGGACATGGGGCATGTGCCGCTGATCTTCCTTGCCGCAGCGCTGGCCTTCACGTCGCTGATGGCGCTGTCCTGGGCCTATGCGCGGGCGGAGGCGCAATATCTGATCCCGGTGGAATATACCGCCTTCATCTGGGCCGCGATCATGGGCTGGCTGACGTTCGGCGAGCGGCTGACGCTCAGCACGCTGGCGGGCACGGCACTGATCGTGGCCGGATGCCTTATCGCCGCGCGCCGCCAGCCGGAAATCGCCGCGCATGTCGAGACAGGCGCGGTCTGATCCGCTATCGGACATCCCATGACGATCCATATCCGCGAGGCGGCCGCCGCCGACATCCACCTGATCCACGGCTTCATCCTGGCGCTGGCCGAATATGAGCGCCTTGCGCATGAAGTCCGCGCGGACATCAAAGTGCTGGAGCGGCATTTGTTCGGTCCGCGCCCGATGGCCGAAGTGCTGATCGCCGAACATGACGGAGAGGCGGTCGGCTTCGCCCTGTTCTTCCACAATTTCTCGACCTTTGAGGGCAAGCCCGGCATCTATCTGGAGGATCTGTTCGTGAACCCGGAGGCGCGCGGACTGGGCGCGGGCAAGGCGCTGCTGGTCCGGCTGGCGCAGCTTGCGGTGGAGCGCGAATGCGCGCGGCTGGAATGGTGGGTGCTCGACTGGAACGAACCGTCGATCACCTTTTACAAGTCGCTGGGCGCAAAGCCGATGGATGAGTGGACAGTGATGCGGGTGGACGGCGACGCGCTGACGGGCCTTGCCGGGACAGCATGATGAGCATCGCCGCATGAGCATTGATGAGGGCCTGATCGACTGGATCAGCGAGGCGCTGGAGCCGATGGGGACCGTCACCATGCGCCGGATGATGGGCGGGGCGACGCTCTACCTGAACGGCACCATCTTCGCGATCATGGATTCGGGGACGTTCGGCGGCGCGCTCTGGATGAAGGCCGACAAGGAAAGCGAGGCGATCTGGGAAGCTGCCGGGTGCCGCGCATTCACCTATGAGCGCAAGGACGGGAAGATGTCCTCCATGCCTTACCGTCTCGCGCCCGACGAGGTGTATGACGATGCGGACGAAATGCGCCGCTGGGCCGCGCTGGCGGTGGAGGCGGGTTTGCGGGCTCCGGCGAAGAAGGCGAAGGCCGGGAAAAAAGCCCAAACTAGAACTCCGACTACCCGTTCAGGCTGAGCGAAGTCGAAGCCCTCCACTGAACGAAGTGAAGTGCCTTCGCTACGCTCTGGTAGCCCCTTCGACTTCGCTCAGGGTGAACGGAGGTAAAGTAATCACAATTGCCCTAAACCGCCGAAAGCGCGGCATCCCGCAGGCCACGCCATACCCGGACCGCCTGCACCGTTTCGGGCGCGTCATGCACGCGGAGCATCTGCGCGCCCAGCTCCATGCCCCGGAAGGCGAGCGCAATCGATCCGCCAAGGCGCGCGTCCGGCGCCGCCTCGTTCGACAGCGCGCCGATCATCCGCTTGCGGCTGGCGCCCAGCAGCAGCGGTGCGCCCAGCCCCTGATAAAGCGCGAGATTGTTGATGATCGCCAGATTGTCCTGCACCGACTTGCCAAAGCCCAGGCCCGGATCGACGATGATCCTGTCCAGCCCGATGCCGGCCGCGAGGCAGGCGGCGATCCGCGCCTCCAGCCAGTCAAACACCTCCGTCACCACATCGGCATAGCCGTCCCGCTTCTCATGCGGATCATCGCCCGTGGATGGCGCGTGCATCAGCACGACCGGGCATCCCGCCCGCGCCACGACATCCATGCTGCGCGGGTCATGCAGCAGCGCGCTGACATCATTGACGACCGACGCCCCGGCCGCCAGCGCCGCCTCCATCACGGCCGCCTTGCGGGTGTCGATGGACACGGGCACGCCGGACGCCGCCAGCCGCTCGATCACTGGCTCGACGCGGGCGATCTCATCGCCTTCCCACACCTTGTCCGCGCCGGGCCGGGTGGATTCGCCGCCCACATCGACGAGGGCGACGCCCGCCACGCTCATCGCAAAGCCCGCATCGGCAATCGCCTGCGGGTCCCCCATATGCTTGCCGCCATCGGAGAAACTGTCCGGCGTGACGTTAAGGATGCCCATCACCTGCGGCGCGTCGAAACGGATCGTGCGTTCGCCCAGGGTGAGCGGCGGCCGGGTCGCGGCGATATTCGCGGCGAGCATGTTGGCGCGCGCCTGCAGCGGTTCGGGGAGTGACGCGATTGTATCGGCAAACGCCTCGACAGGGATGGCCGAGCGGTGGACGCGCGTGCCGCCCTGCATCGCCGTCAGTTCATAGCCCTGGAACCAGAGCAGGCTGTTGCCGATGCGCGCGGTGGTTCCATCGAGGCCGACGGGGGAATTGGCGAACCATATCGGGCGAAGGTAGAGGCGGGCTTGAGGGGGGAGGTCAGCGATACTGTTCATACACTCCCCCTAATCATATTCGTCATCCCGGCGAAAGCCGGGACCCATTTCGCCTTCGGCGCGCCGATGAAATGGGGAGAGTTGGGTTCCGGCTTACGCCGGAATGACGAGCGTTTGAGTAAAGTTAAGGCTGCGTCGCGAGCAGGTAGGTCTGGCGCAGCGCGTCGATGGGCTTCAGGTCGCCGTCCGCCTCATAGTGCCAGAAGGTCCAGCCGTTGCAGGACGGCGCGCCCTGCAGCGTCGCGCCGACCTTGTGGATCGAGGCGTTCAGCCCCTCGCAGGCCAGCGACCCGTCGGCGCGCACATGCGCTTTCCAGCGGCGCTTTACGTCGGTCAGGATTGCGCCCGGCTCCAGATAGCCGGTCTCGACCAGCGTGCCGAAGGCGACCTTGGGCGCCTGACGCGGCGACTGCATGATGCCGATCGCGGATTCATCGAGCGGCAGGGACGCGGCGATCCGCTCCAGCGCGACCTCGCAATAGGTGTCGTCGCGCTCAATGCCGATCCACTTGCGGCCTAGGCGGCGCGCCACAGCGCCGGTCGTGCCCGTGCCGAAGAAGGGATCGAGCACCACGTCGCCCGGCTTGGTGCAGGCCAGCAGCACGCGGTAGAGCAGCGCTTCGGGCTTCTGCGTCGGATGCGCCTTGGTGCCGTTGCGCTTCAGCCGCTCCTGTCCGCCGCAGATCGGCAGCACCCAGTCGGATCGCATCTGCAGTTCGTCATTCAGCGTCTTCATCGCGCGATAGTTGAAGGTATATTTGCTGTCCTCGGACTGGCTGGCCCAGATCAGCGTCTCATGCGCGTTGGTGAAGCGCGTGCCCCGGAAATTCGGCATCGGGTTCGCCTTGCGCCAGACAATGTCGTTGAGGATCCAGAAGCCCTGATCCTGCAGCACGACGCCGCAGCGGAAGATATTATGATAGCTGCCAATGACCCAGATGGTGCCGTTGGGTTTCAGGATGCGGCGCGCTTCCTTCATCCAGGCGTGGGTGAAGGCGTCATAGGCGGCGAGCGTGTCGAACTTGTCCCAGTCGTCATCGACGGCATCGACCATGCCGCCTTCGGGCCGGAACAGGTCGCCGCCCAGTTGCAGATTATAGGGCGGATCAGCGAAGATCATGTCGATGCAGGCGTCGGGCAGCTTCGCCATTTCGGCAATGCAGTCGCCCTTGATCAGGCGGTCGGCCTCGATCGCCGGCTGCGCCAGCGCGACCGCACCTTTTCCCCGCCGCGCCGGAACGCGCTCCAAAACCCCCATAAACCTCAAAGCCCCTGTCGTTACGCCTGTGGGATGAGTCTTCCGGAGTCCTCCGTCAAGATCAAAAACTTAGGGGCCAAGCCTCACATAAAAGTTAACAGCGTGAGAACGAATGGGGAAACCGCGAGATATTGAGTCCCGACTTCACACAAAGTCTCAACATGCGGTGGTGTTGCCATGAGGACTCAGCACAAGATGGAGCGGATATTTTTTTGGGGAGGTTCCAGTTTTAGCCCCGTCACCCCTGCGAAGGCAGGGGTCCCGCTTCCTAATCTGCGTAGAAGATCAAGCGGGACCTCTGCCTTCGCAGGGGTGACGAACGGAACAATCCAGGCTGAATCAGATCAGCACCAGTTGCGCCACCGGCGCGAAGCTGCGCCGGTGCAGCGGAGTCGCGCCATGTTCGCGAAGCGCCGCGAGATGCTTCGCGCTGCCATAGCCCTTGTTGCTCTCCCATCCATAATGCGGATGCTCACGGGCGGCGGCGATCATCATCCGGTCGCGCTCCTCCTTCGCCAATATCGACGCGGCGGCGATCGACAGGCATTTGGCGTCGCCCTCCACTATGGCGGTGGAGGCGTAGGTCCATTTGGGGCAACGGTTGCCGTCCACCAGCACATGCGCGCAGTCCCGCGTCAGCGCATCGACCGCGCGGGTCATCGCCAGCATCGTCGCCCAGAGGATGTTGATTTCGTCAATTTCCTCCACGCTGGCGACGCCAATGCCGAAGCAGACGGCGCGCGCCCTGATCTCCACCTCCAGCGCAGCCCGGCGCGGGGCGCTCAGTTTCTTGCTATCGTTCAGTCCCTCCGGGCAATCGTCGCGGTTGAGGATGACGGCGGCGGCGACCACCGGACCCGCCAAAGGCCCGCGCCCCGCCTCATCGACGCCGGCGACAAGGCCCGGATGATGGCGCAGCTCATGCGCGAAGTCCGGCCCGAAATCAGGCACGGCGCGGCACGCCCATCGGACCGTGGCCAGCGCCCAGCCCCGGCGCAAGCTTGAGAGAGTCCCGCACATAGCGCCGGGCCATGTCGATGGCGCTAACGATGCCCAGCCCCTGCGCCAGTCCCGTCGCCAGCGCGCTCGCCAGGGTGCAGCCGGTGCCGTGGGTGTGCGGCGTGTCGATCCGCTGGCTGCGCCACTGCTTGATCGTGCCGCCGGAATCGAACAGCCGGTCGGTCAGCGTCGCGCCCTCGCCATGCCCCCCCTTGGCGAGCACCGTGCAACCGAAGCGTTTGGCTATGCTATCGCCGCCCAGCGCCGCCAGCTCCGGGATGTTGGGCGTCACCACCGTGGCAATCCGCATCAGCCGCTCGAACGCGGCGATGGTGTCGGCATCAGCCAGCACCGATCCACTGGTCGCCACCATGACGGGATCGAAGATGATGGGCGTCACCCCGGCCACGTCATTCCCGCGCAGGCGGGAACCCATCTCCTGACCTTTGGTCTGGACGATAGCACCGGAGATGGGCTCCCGCCTGCGCGGGAATGACGAAGAGAGAAAATCGGCCACGGCATGCGCCGTCTGCGCCGATCCGATCATGCCGATCTTCACCGCGTCGACGCCAATGTCGGACAGGACGCTCTCCATCTGCGCGATCACCATGTTCGTGGGCACCGGATGCACCGCCTGAACCCCCAGCGTATTCTGCGCGGTAATCGCGGTGATCGCCGTCATGGCGTGGCCGCCCAGCATCGTCACGGTCCGCACGTCGGCCTGGATGCCCGCGCCCCCGCCGCTGTCCGACCCGGCAATGATGAGGACGCGCGCAACCACTTAAGCGTCCTTATGCTTCCGCTCCGTGGAGGCCGGGTTGTTCGCCAGCGCCTTGCCCACGCGCGTCGGCCGGTCAAGCAGTTCGCCGCCGCAATTGGGGCAGATGTCGTCCAGTTCCTCGGCGCAGGGCGCGCAGAAGGTGCATTCGAACGAGCAGATGAACGCGCCGCCCGCATCGGCGGGCAGGTCCGTGCCACAGCGTTCGCAATCGGGGCGCATTTCAAGCATGGGCGCGTCCTTCCCTCCGTTCGGGCTGAGCTTGTCGACGCCCTGCACTTTCTTGAAGAGAAGGACAGCCCTTCGACAAGCTCAGGGCGAACGGAGGTTGGGGAAGCATCATCACGCCGCCGCCTTCTCCACCGCCGCGCAGATGCGGTCCACCACGTCGCGCACCTGATCTTCCCGGTCCCCCTCCGCCATCACGCGGATCACCGGTTCGGTGCCCGAAGGGCGGATGACCAGACGGCCGGAGCCTTTCAGTTCCGCCTCCGCCTGCGCGATGGTTTTCTTCACATCCTCATGGTCGAGCGGCTTGCCGCCGGAGAAGCGGACATTTTTCAAAAGCTGCGGCACGGCGTCGAACTGGTGGAGCAATTCGCTCGCCGGCTTGCCGCTGCGGACCAGCGCCGCCAGCACCTGCAGCGCGGCGATGGTGCCGTCGCCGGTGGTCGCATAGTCGGACAGGATCATGTGGCCCGACTGTTCGCCGCCGACATTGAAGCCGCCCTCGCGCATCCGCTCCAGCACATAGCGGTCGCCGACCTTGGTGCGCTCCAGGCCGATGCCCTTGCCGGACAGGAAGCGCTCCAGGCCCAGGTTGGACATGATCGTCGCGACCAGGCCGCCGCCGCGCAGCGTCCCCTCCCGCGCCCAGTTGGCGGCGATCAGCGCCATGATCTGATCGCCATCGACAATCACGCCATTCTCATCGACCACGATCAGCCGGTCGGCGTCGCCGTCCAGCGCGATGCCGATGTCCGCGCCCGCCGAAAGCACCGTCTCCTGCAGCAGCAGCGGCGCGGTCGATCCGCAGCCATCATTGATGTTGGTGCCATCCGGCGTCACGCCGACCGCAATCACCTCCGCGCCCAATTCCCACAGGGCCGAGGGCGCGACCTGATAGGCGGCGCCGTTCGCGCAATCGACGACGATGCGCAGGCCGTCCAGGCGCAGGTCGGCGGGGAAGCTGGACTTCACCGCATGGATATAACGGCCGCGCGCATCCTCCACGCGGCGGGCGCGGCCGATATGTTCCGACGCCGCCAGCGCGATGTCGCCCGCCAGCAGCGCCTCTATCTTCGCCTCGTCGGCGTCGGACAGCTTATATCCGTCCGGGCCGAACAGCTTGATGCCATTGTCATAATAGGGATTGTGGCTGGCCGAGATCATGACGCCCAGATCCGCGCGCATCGAATGGGCGAGCATGGCGACGGCGGGCGTCGGGATCGGCCCGAATTGCACCACGTCCATGCCGACGGCGGTGAAGCCGGCAACGAGGGCGTTTTCCACCATATAGCCCGACAGGCGCGTATCCTTGCCGATCACCACCCGGTGCCGGTGCTTGCCGCGCAGAAAGTGCGTCCCGGCCGCCATGCCGACCTTCATCGCCAGTTCCGGCGTCATGGGCCATTGATTGGTCCGGCCCCTGATCCCATCTGTGCCGAAATAGCTGCGCGCCATGCCTTGCCTGTGCCTTCATCAATCCGTGCGGCCTCATAGCGCGAAGCAACGGCCTGATCGATCATTTTTCCATGTCCAAAGGGAGAGCCGATATGAAATACCGCACGCTTGGCGACAATCTGAAGGTCTCTGCGCTTGGGGTGGGCTGCATGCCGATGGGCGGCGGCGGGGACGGCGTTTACGGCGCCGGGACCAAGGATGAAACGGTCGCCACGCTGCACCGGGCCATCGATCTGGGCGTCACTTTCTTCGACACGGCGGAGGTGTACGGTCCCCATGTCAACGAACAGCTTCTGGGCGACAGCATCAAGGGCAAGCGCGACGGCCTGATCATCGCCACCAAGTTCGGATTCACCTTTGACGATAATGGCGGCGTCCGCGGCCTTGATTCCACGCCGCAGAATATCCGCCGCGCCTGCGAGGGATCGTTGAAGCGCCTCGGCATCGACACGATCGATCTTTATTATCAGCACCGCGTCGATCCCAATGTGCCGATTGAGGAGGTGATGGGCGTGCTTGTCGAGCTGAAGCGCGAGGGCAAGATCCGCCATATGGGCCTGTCCGAAGCGGGCGTCGCCACCATCCGCCGCGCCAACGCGGTGCATCCGGTGGCCGCGATCCAATCGGAATATTCCCTGTGGGAGCGCGAGGTCGAGAATGACATCCTGCCGCTCTGCCGCGAGCTGAACATCGGCCTTGTGCCTTTCAGTCCGCTGGGCCGGGGGTTCCTGACCGGCCAGATCACCAAAAGGTCGGACCTGGCGGCGGACGATTTCCGCCTGGGCGATCCGCGCTATTCGGAGGAGAATTTCGCCGCCAATCTGAAGATCGTCGATGCGGTGAAGGACATTGCGGCGAAGCATGGCGTCAGCGGCGGGCAGATCGCGCTGGCATGGCTGCTGGCGCAGGGCGACGGCATCGCGCCCATCCCCGGCTTCAAGCGCCGCGCGACACTGGAGGACAGCATGGCCGCGATCGACGTCACGCTGGACGCCGACGATCTGGCCACGCTTGACAAGGCCGCCCCGCTCGGCGGCACCGCCGGGCCGCGCTATGGCGAAAAAATGATGGCGATGACCCGGCTCTAAGGCGCGGCGGGCGTGACCGGAACCCCCTCTCCTCCCCCCGCGCCGGGATGGAGAGGGTTGTCGCGGCGCCGGTGGGGGTGGATCGCCTTTGCCGCCATCCTGCTGGCGGCCGGGCTGGCGATGCTCGCGACGTGCCGGGAACGGCCCGCCCCGCCGAAGCCCGTGGCGCACAAGCCGCCCGCGCCGCCGGTAAATCTGCCCAATTACCGCAAGGCCCTGCTGAAGATGCAGCGCATGGCGCATGCGCCGCTCGATATGGCGCGGGCGCGGCGCAGCATGCCGGGCCTGATCGCCCGGGCGGAGACGCTTTACCTCAAAAATGCCGGGTCGGCGGCGGCGTGCGCGGCGTGGGACAGGGTGGCCGCCAACGCCATGGCGCAGAATGACGCGGCGCTGGTGCATATATGGGGCGTATTGGCCGACCAGCGCTGTAGCGCGGCTGGCCTGCAGACGCGCTATTGGCAGGCGGCCGCGCCTGATGCCGGGAGCGGGAGCGGGAGCGGGAGCGGGAGCAAGAACAAGACCAGTGACGGGGCCGTAAAAGCGCCGCGCTAATTTGATCGACTTTCCCCGATAGCCCGGCCATCTTCCGCCGCATGGAAAATCTGAACCGGGTCGTGGACGCCGTGTCCGCCGCCGTCTTTTTCAAGGTGCCCCTGCTCGGTACGCAGATTGAGCTGATCGTGCTTTATCTCGCTTTGCCGATGCTGTTCTTCACCATCTGGCTGGGCTTTCCCAATATCCGCGCGGTCGGCCACGCCTTCCACATCCTGCGCAACCAGCCGCGCGAGGGGCAGGCGAAGGGCGACGTCAGCCAGTTCGCGGCGCTGACCACCGCGCTCGCCGGGACGATCGGCCTGGGCAATATCGCCGGCGTCGCCGTGGCGCTGACGATGGGCGGGCCGGGCGCGATCCTGTGGATGTTCATCATCGGCTGGTTCGCGATGACGGTGAAGATGGCGGAGGTGACGCTGGGCCTCAAATATCGCATTATCGACCAGTGGGGCCATGCGCATGGCGGGCCGATGTATGTGCTGAAGGCCGTGCTGGCGCAGCGGGGCTGGCCGCGGCTGGGGATCGTGCTCGGCGGCTTCTATGCCTTCTTCGCCTTGTTCGGCGCGATCCCGATGGTGCAGGTGAACCAGAGCTTCCAGCAAGTGTCGGCCGTCACCGGCATCACCAATGGCTGGTATTATGGCATATTCCTGGCCTTCGCCGTCGCGCTGGTGACGCTGGGCGGTGCGGTGTGGCTAGGCGAAGTATCGAAGCGCCTGACGCCGTTGAAGGTCGCCGTCTATCTGATCGGCGTCTGCTCCATCCTTGTGCTGCACGCGGGCGCGATCCCCGGCGCGCTGGCGCAGATATGGGAGGGCGCGTGGAACGGGACGGCAGCGACCGGCGGCGCGGTCGGCGCATTCGTCGCGGGCATGCGCCGCGCAGTGTTCGCCAGCGAGGCGGGCGTCGGCTCCGCCGTCATGGCCCACAGCCTCGCCCGCACGGACGAACCGGTGTCGGAGGGGATGGTCGCGCTGCTGGAGCCGCTGCTCGGCACGATGATCGTCTGCGCGCTGGGCGGGCTGGCGCTGGTCGTGGCGGGGACATGGGATGACGGGCTGAAGGGGATCGCCATCACCTCGGCCGCCTTCGCCGCCGTGTCGCCTTCGTTTCCCTATATCCTTGCGGTGGCGGTGTTCCTGTTCGCTTACTCGACGCTGGTGGCGTGGGGCTTTTACGGGCTGCAAGCATGGGGCTACCTGTTCGGCAACGGCCCGCGCGCGCAATGGGCGTACAAGATCCTCTACGTCGTCGCCCTGCCGCCTGCCGCCGTCATCGACCTGGGCCGGGTGATCGATATCGTCGACAGCAGCTTCTTCCTGATGGCCATCCCTAATGTGCTGGCGCTCTATTTCTGCGCGGGCGAATTGCGGCGGGACGTGCGGGGATATTGGGCGCGGGTGCGGGGGAAGGGATAGGCTGATCCGTTAGGGTGGCCATGCAGAGCGGTAAGTCTGGTGACGACCACTTTGGGACGCTCGACAAAGAAATTGGGCCGCCAATTTGCGGACTTAAGTTCAACGATCTATCGCTGCCAAATGACACATATTTGCCGTTACCTCTGGTTTCTGCCGTTACTCACAGCGTGCTCCAGTTCGAAATCACCAGAGCAAATCGAATTCAGCATGAAAGAAACGGTGCGCAAAGCAGCAAAATTCTGCGGTTTAAAGCCGCAGTCTATCATTGTGACAAGGCGAGGCAGCTATATTTCTGCGGATGGCGGATGTCCTCCTAATCCAGTTAATTCTTGCCTTTGGCATTACAAGGAGACGCATGACTTACTAACGAGGAACTGGTTATCTTTATGCCGGTGTCATGCGGCGCGATACATGGAACGGAGTAGGGCGCTACGGCCCTCAATTCTACTCGTAAACTGACGATCCGCTTTCCACCCCTTTTTGTCATCCCCGCGAAGGCGGGGACCCAATGCGCCTTGGGCATGCGAGCTGTGGGAGGGGAGATGGGTTCCCGCTTTCGCGGGAATGACGGGTCATAGGAGAGCTAAGGCAAATATCCACCCTTCCCGTCATCCCCGCCGTCCACACTCCTCTCCCTGCAAGGGAGGGGTTGGGGGTGGGTGCGCCGCGTCAGCGGCATTTTTCGGGATAGGCTAGGTGCTCACTTCGTTCGCAACCCACCTCGGGCCCCTCCCTTGCAGGGAGAGGAGTAGAAGGTGGCCGCTACGCCGCCCCGTCATTCCATCCCCCTAATGCTCATACGCCTTGGGCAACCGCCCTGGCGCGGGTGTTGCATAGCGGTCGCGCAACTTCGTCTGGCGGTTTTCCATCGGTTGCGCCACGCCGTCGATCCAGACCGCGACCGGCGCGGATTCCAGTTCCAGCGGGTCGCCGTCCCAGATCACCACATCGCCTGCCCGCCCCGGCTTCAGCGATCCAATCCGGTCGCCAAGCCCCACCGCCTCGGCGGGCGCGGAGCTGATCGCGCGCAGCGCCTGACCCCAGCTTAGCCCCGTCGCGCCCGGCACCTTCTGTAGCGCGACCATGTTCCCGGCCTGCTGCGTCGCGGTGCGTACCTGCAGACCGTCGTCGCCGGTGAACATGCCCAGCGCAACCATCACGCCCGCCTTTTCCATGCGGCCGACATTGGACTGGGTGGCGGCGATGGTTTCGAAGCGGGCAGGCAAATCCTCTATCCCGCCCGCGATCACCGGCACCTTCGCCGCCGCGATCTGGCCGGCGACGGTCCACCCCTCAGCCGCGCCAGCGAGGATCAATTTCAGCGCGGGAAACTCCTTCCGCAGGTCGAGCGCCGCCAATATGTCCCGCGCGCTTTCGGCATGGACCATCAGCGGCACCTTGCCCTGCACCACCGGAACAAGCGCCTCCGCGTCGGCGCGGGTCAGGATGCTGTCCTTCGACCGGCCGTCATAGGCGGCCGGGTTGCGCGCATAATCCTGCGCCTCCCGCAGCGAGGTGCGGAACAGCAGATAGGCGGCGGGCCTGCTACCCCCCGCCCGCTTCGCGCCGGTCTCGCCCAGTTCGACAAATTGGAACGCCTGCGCCTTCGTGATCGGGGCCATGTCCGCCCCAAGGTCGATCACCGCGCCCTGCCCGGCGAACACGCTGCCCGCCCCTCCCGGCACGACGACGGCGCGGGTGATGCCGCTCGTCCGGCTGATCGCAATGGGGTTGGCCAGCGGATTGATCGCGGTCGATACGTCTATCGCCGCCGAGAAGGGCGATTTCTCCGCCGTGCTGTCATTGGTTTCGGAGACATAGGTCACTTCGACCAGACCCATGCGGGAGAAGCCGGAGACCAGGCCCGGCGTCACCCACTTGCCCGTGGCGTCGATCCGCTGCGCGCCCGCCGGAATGGCGACCCCAGCGCCCGCCGCAACGACCTTGCCATTGGCGATGACCACCGTGCCATTTTCGACAGGTTCGCCGCCGTCGCCGATGGCCAGCTTGCCGCCGGTGATGGCGATGGTCTGCGCGAGGGCGGGGGCAGAAAGCGACGCCAGCAGCGTGGCGGCGAGACAGAGAGTTGTGCGCTTCATTTCACGTCTCCCGCACCGATCTGGCCCAGTTCGAAGTCGCTCACCGGCCGCTTCTTCGGGTCATTGGCGTCGTACATCATCGCGCCGTCGATCCACACCTTCTCCGGCCTTGTGTAGACGCTGAACGGATTGCCGTTCCACAGCACGATGTCGGCCATCTTGCCGACCTTCAGGCTGCCTGTTTTGTCGCCGATGCCCATCGCCTTGGCCGGGTTGTAGCTCAGCCATTCCCACGCAATTTCGTCGGGAATATTTATGCCCATGCGGCGTCCGGCGGCGATGGCCTTGGCGGCTTCCTGGTTCAGGCGCTGGATGCCGTTCTCATCATCGCTATGGACGATGGCGCAGGCGCCCGCATTATGGACCAGCGCGATATTCTCGCGAATGCCGTCATAGCTTTCCATCTTGAAGCCGTACCAGTCGGCCCACATGGCGGAGCAGATGCCGTTTTCCTTCAGCAGGTCGGCGATCTTGTAGCTTTCGACGGCATGGTGGAAGGCCGTAACCTTGTAGCCGAACTCCTTCGCCATATCGATGACGTTGGCCATTTCGTCGGCGCGATAGCAGTGGTTCTGGACAAGGATCTTGCCCTCCAGCACATCGGCCAGCGTCTCCATGCCAAGGTCGCGGGTCTGCTCCTTCCCTGCCGCGCGCTTCTTCTGATAGTCGCGTGCCTTGATCCATGTCGCCCGGTCGACGGCGATATTGCCCATGCGGGTCGAAGGCTTCGTATTGCGGTTGCCATAGACGCGCTTGGGATTTTCGCCGCACGCCATCTTCAGGCTGTAGGGCGCGCCGGGGAATTTCATGCCCTGCATCGTGCGGGCATAGACATTCTTCAGGCTCACACCCCGACCGCCGAACAGATTGCCCGACCCCGGCAATATCTGCAGCGCGGTGACGCCGCCATTGACGAGCGCGCGGGAAAAGCCAGGGTCCTGCGGCCAGATGCTATGTTCCGCCCATACGTCGGGCGTCACCGGCGACGTCATCTCATTGCCGTCGCTCAGCGCATCGACGGAGGGCGAGGGATAATCGCCCAGATGGCTGTGGATATCGATGATGCCGGGCGTCAGATATTTGCCCGTGCCGTCAAACACGGCGATGTCCGCCGGGATGGGCGTGTCCGGCCCGCCGATCGACGCAATCTTGCCGCTGACGAAGAAGATGACGCCATTGTCGATGCGCCCGCCCTCGCCGTCGAAGATCGTCACGTTACGCACGACGGTCGGCATGCCGGGATAGGGTTTATAGGTGGAGGGGTAGGGATCGTCCGGCTCGGCGGAGGGATTTTCCTTCGCGGCGGAGGATTTGGCATTGGCCGATTTGGGGCCTTCGGCAGCCGGAGCCGCGCAGGCGGCGAGACCGGCGCAGGCGAGAAGCGCCAGACGGGTGAGCCTGAATGCCATTATGCTTTCTCCCCTTCGATCCGCATGTCCATTTCCCCTTCCCTGCCGATCAGGTCGAGGTGCATCAGCCGCGTGATGAACGGCGCCAGCGCCATGACGCCCAAGCCCACGGCGACGGCGAACCAGCCTATCTGGGTATAGACCGCCAGCACTTGGTCCACGCCAGCACCGGCACTGTCCGTCGCGCGGGCGATAAGCCCGGCGATGAAATTGCCCGCCGCCATCGCCAGGAACCACGTTCCCATGATCAGCCCGACCATGCTGGGCACCGACAGCCGGGTCATGGCCGACAATCCAACGGGCGAGAAGCATAGTTCGGCCATCGTATGAAACAGGTAGACGAGGAACACGAAGATGACCGGTGTCAGGTTGCTCCCCGCCGCCGCCGCGCCCGCGACCAGCACCAGGAAGCCCGCACCGCACAGCATCATGCCGATGCCGAACTTGGCTGGGGCGGACGGCTCCAGCCTGCGCTTGTCCAGCCAGGTCCACAGCACGGCGAACATAGGCGCCAACAGGATGATGAAGACCGAATTGACGGACTGGAACACCGACGCCGGGACATCGACGCCCAGCATCACCCGGTCGACCCGCCGGTCGGTGAAGATATTGAGCGACGACCCGGTCTGTTCGAACAGGCCCCAGAACAGCGGATTGAGCGCCAGCAGGAACAGCGCCGCCAATATGCGGTCGCGGTCCACCCGGTTCAGCGTCCAGATCGCCCGGTAGAGGATATAGATCACCGTCAGCGCCGAGAAAGCGAGGAGCATATAGCCCAGCAGTTCGGCGTAGCGGATCAATATCCAGATGCCGAGGATGCCGATCGCGCCGCCCACATAGATGGCCCATTCGACGGACAGGCCGGAGGATGTGCGGCGCGCGATCGCCGCTGGGGAAGGCGGCTCGCCCGCGCCCTGCAGCCAGGGCCGGTATATGACGAACACGACCAGGCCGAGCAGCATGCCGACGCCAGCCGCGCCAAAACCCCACCCCCAACCAACCGTTTCGCCAAGCACGCCGCAGATCACCGGGCCGATCGCACCGCCCAGATTGATGCCCATATAGAATATGGAGAAGGCGGGATCGCGCCGGGCATCGTCGCGCGGATAGAGTTCGCCGACCAGCACCGAGATGTTCGCCTTTAGGAAGCCGGTGCCGACGATGATCGAGGCAAGCGCCAGATAGAAGCCGTTGAGGTGCAGGGGACTCTGCCCGCTCGGCCCCTCCGCCACCGCGATCAGGAAATGGCCGAAGGCGATGAACACGCCCCCCGCCAGCACCGCCCGGCGCGCGCCGAGATAGCGGTCGGCCAGATAGCCGCCGATGACCGGCGTGATGTAGACCAGCGAGGTGTAGGCGCCGTAGAGCAGATAAGCCTGGGTGTCGCCGAACAGGAAATGCTTGGTAAGATAGAAGATCAGCAGCGCGCGCATGCCATAGTAGGAGAAACGCTCCCACATTTCGGCGAAAAAGAGGATGAACAGACCACGGGGATGCCCCAGGAATGTCCCTGCCGCGTCGCTCGCCGAACCAGGGTGCGCTGCCATTCTGGCGAACCTTTCGACCACGGATTACGAGCCGCCCATGACCCGCGGGTCCAGGCGTTATGGGCAAAGCCTAGCACCAAAATTGCCGGTGTGAAGAATATAATTTCGTTACGCATCCGCACTCTTGCGAAGCCGGAAATGACCATCCATCTACAGGCCGATGTTCAACGACCGCACCGACCCGCTCACCCTTCTCCAGACCCGCCGTTCGGGCAAGCCGCGCGACCTTGGCGCACCCGGTCCTGACGACGCGCAGCTCCGCGCAATGCTGGAGGTCGCCATCCGCACGCCCGACCATGGCAAGCTTGCCCCGTGGCGCTTCATCATTGTCGGCGACGATCAGCGGGATGCGCTGGCGGCGCTGTTGGAGCGCGCCTATCGCACGGAAAATCCCCTGGCCGGGCGGCTGGAAATAGAGGCGATGCACCAGTTCGCGCGTCAGGCCCCTACGCTGGTGGTGGTGCTGTCATCGCCACGGCAGGGGTCGAAGATTCCGTTGTGGGAACAGGAATTGTCCGTGGGAGCCGCCGCAATGAACCTGTTGCACGCCGTCCATGCGCATGGTTTCGCCGGCGGATGGCTGACCGGATGGCCCGCATTCAGCGACACGGTGCGCGATGCGTTTGGCGGCCCCGACGAGCGGATCGCCGGTTTCATCTTCATCGGCACGCCGCAAAAGCCGCTAGAGGAACGGCCCCGGCCAGAATATGACACCGTTGTCACGCGCTGGGATATTTAATTACAATTTGTTGATGTGCGGTTTCGTTTAATTTCGACATTGACGCGCCCGGCTGTATTATGTCACTGAAGCAGTCATGGCCGACGATTCCAAGCCCGTCTATCTCCGCCTGCGGGAGATTATTTCAGCGTCGATCCTCGACGGCGCTTTCCGCGACGGGGACATGCTGCCATCTGTCCGCGCCTTCGCTGCGCAGCAAGGCGCGAACCCGCTGACCGTCGCCAAAGCCTATCAAAGCTTTCAGGATGACGGCCTTGTCACCGTGAAGCGGGGCGTCGGCATGTTCGTCGCCGATGGCGCCACACGCCGCCTGCGGGCGATGGAAAAGGCGCATTTCCTGGAAAATGTCTGGCCGCCCGTGGCCGCGCAGATGCAGCGGATCGGCGTCAGCCTGTCCGACCTGTCCAACATGCAGGACGCCTGAACAGGCTTAGAAGCTTTTCCCGCCGCACTGGATATTGCCGGTGCCGCCCCGGTTCACCTTGCAGGCCGCCTTCCCCAAAATCGTGACGTCGCCAGATCCGCGCGCAACGACGTCCGCCGAAACAGTCGCCGTCACTGTTGCATCGCCCGGCCCGTCACCCAGCAATTTCACCTGCTTCGCTTTCAATCCCTCACCGGCCAGAGCGCCCGGCCCGGACAGGGTTGCGTTCAGCACGTCGGTCGCGCCCGCCGCCGTCAACCGCCCACTGCCCATGATGGCGATGTCGAGGCGGTCGGCCGCAACCGTTCCCACCGACACATCGCCGCTGCCGGACAGTTGCACCATTGCGTTCACGCCCTTCATCCTGTCGATGGACAGCGATCCGCCGCCCGCGAGCATGGCGCGCTGCAATTGCCCAGTGGACAGGATGATGGTGGCCTGGCCCCCGGCCGCCTCGTTCATTTGCGCGGGTTTCATGCGGACCGTCAGGGTGCTGCCCGCCATGGACAGGTCGACGCGATCCAGCGCATTGCGATCCCCCTCGCCCCGCGCCGAAACCCCCGCGCCGGTCGTCACCAGAATGCGGACGGGGGCCAGCACGCGAATGCTGTCGAAGCTGGAAATGCTGTAGGATTGATTGGCGGCCTGGGCGGGAACGGCAAAAAGGACCGCCAGCGGCAGGAGCATAAGGCCCCGCCCGAAACCAGGCCGCGCTAAGCGGCGCAGTGCGCCTCGCCTGAACCCATCGCCGAAACCTTGCACTGCGCCCTGCCCTTCACATCGACGTCGCCGGAACCCATGATGCTGATATCCACCGGCCCATCGGACGCCAGCCCGACATTGCCCGATCCCAGCACTGATACCGATGCGCGTCCGGCCTTCAATCCCTTGCCATCGACATCGCCCGATCCGGTCGAGGACAGCTTGGCGCTATCCGCCGTTCCAGTCAGGGCGATATTGCCCGACCCGGTGACATCGGCGGTCAGCGCACCGACCTTAGCCGCGCCGATCTTTAGATTGCCTGAACCCGTGAGCGAAAGATCGAGGCCGCTCCCCTGCGCGCGGTCCACATCGACATCGCCCGATCCGGTGAGTCCCACGCCGTTGATCGCCGGCATCGCCACATGGATCGTAGCGCCTTCATCCATGCCGCCGAACATGTTCGCCCAGCCTTCCCGGCGGCCGATCCGAAGCTCGCCGTTCACCACCTTGATCTCCAGCACCTTCAGCGCCCGGTCGCTCCCATCCGCCTTCACGGCGAAATCCTTGCCCACGGACACGATCACATTGTCCGGACCGGTGGATTGGATGCGGGTGAAATCGCGCAGGCCCGATGTGTTCACGGGGCTTGCGGACGGCACGGCGTCGCTGGGATCGGAACAGGCCGTGACGGCGCAAAGGCTCATCGCGACAAGCAGGGCTCTGGACATCGGCAACTCCCATAACTGTATTGCTCACACAATACACGAGGAGGGCGTCAGTTCCAAGCAAAACCGGACATTATGGCTGGGCGCTATTATCCACCGCCCCGATAGTCGCATTTTCCCCATCATTCGGGCCGGTCAATCGAGGTTCCTGACGGCATCCGGCCAGCGCGATCAATGCGGCAACAGCAAATGCGAATTTGGCCATTTCTACTCCCTTCGGTCGGTACAGACCGCACATAGGTAGCAATGGGAGCAAAACGAACGAGGGATCAGCCCATTATGGGTCAAACGCCCGAATAGGGCGATGTATCAGGCAGAAATTCCGACCAATATCGGCGCATCATGATAACCAATCGGCCAGAGACAAAAAAAGAGGCGCCGGAAAGCGCCTCTTTTTCCTTGATCTGAATCAAATATTATTCAGCGCGTTCCTTGTTATACTTCGGCGCTGCTTCGTTCAGGATACGCAGGATTTTCTTCAGAGCGCCCGGCTCATCGGTTTCTTCCATCGCGGCCAGTTCCCGCGCGAGACGGCTCGACGCCGCTTCGAAGATCTGGCGCTCCGAATAGCTCTGCTCCGGCTGGTCGTCGGCGCGGAACAGGTCGCGGGTCACCTCGGCGATCGACACCAGGTCGCCCGAATTGATCTTCGCTTCATATTCCTGCGCGCGGCGCGACCACATGGTGCGCTTCACCTTGGGCTTGCCCTTCAGGGTTTCGAGCGCTTCGCCAAGGGTCTTGTCGGAGGACAGCTTGCGCATGCCCACGCCCTCGGCCTTGTTGGTGGGAACACGGAGCGTCATGCGCTCCTTTTCAAAGCGGAGCACATACAGCTCCAGCTCCATGCCCGCGATCTGCTCCTTCTGGAGCTCGATCACACGGCCGACGCCGTGCTTGGGGTAAACGACATAGTCACCGACGTCAAAGGACAGCGCCTTGGCAGCCATTGGGTACCTTTCCTTCAATCAACTGGGAGGCCAGTGTCGCCGGGGCGCATGTAAAGGGGGATACATGCAGGACAGCCCGCAACGTCACCGTAGGATCATGGGACGATTTATCTCCACACGGACGCGAAGGCGCCCGCTGCGGCACAGCATGTAGCAGATTCGTAATAAAATTACCAGCCCACGTTGCACAACGTGAACGGCAGGCCGTAATTTCGCTTCAATTCCGTCAACGAACGGAAGCGAAAGACTCAGTCTCCGGCGCCAGGCTCCGCAGAGAAATATTTCTCATACTTGCCTTCTTCGCCCTTGTGATCGTCGGCATCGTCAGGGGCGTCGCCCTTGGTCGTGATGTTGGGCCATTCGGCGGAGAATTTGCTGTTAAGCTCCATCCACTGCTCAAGGCCGCTCTCGGTATCGGGCAGGATCGCTTCGGCCGGGCATTCCGGTTCGCACACGCCGCAATCGATGCACTCGTTGGGATTTATGACCAGCATGTTCTCACCCTCGTAGAAACAATCCACGGGGCAAACCTCGACGCAATCCATATATTTGCAGCGGATGCAGGCGTCGGTCACGACATAGGTCATTGCATGGCACTCTTTGTTACGGTGCGGTTCTGCTATTCCCGGCCCGCTCCCACGTCAACAATATGCGCGCAAATGATTTCTTTTCAGTCACCGACGCGAATTTCCTCGTAACAGCCCTGGGCCTCCGGCGCGGGGCCGCGGCGTAGCGGCAGGGCATTGACCCGCACGACCCGCGCAGACGCGCCATGCGGCAGGGTGATGAGGTCCCCAAGACGCACCGGCGCATGCGCGCGCTCCACCCGGCGGCCGTTCAGGCGGATATGCCCTTCCTCCGCCAGCGCCTGCGCATAGGAGCGGCTGCGCGCCAGCCGCGTGAACCACAGAAATTTGTCGATGCGCAGCGAACCGCCTTGGGGCGGCAGGCCGGACGCATCCTTCCGCCGCGGGTCAGCCACCGCGTTCCAGCAATGCAGCGAGACCGGCAAACGCCTGATTTCCGCCGCCCGTGGCGGTTGGACCCGCCTTCTGCCGGGGGCCGCCATCCTTCTGGCGCGGACCGCCTTTCCTGTGCGCATCCTTTTGCGCTTCGGGCGGTTTCGCCTTGCGCCGTCCGCGGAAAGCCCAGTTCGCGCCCTGCGGAGCCGCCTCCTCGCCTTCGCCTTCCGCCTTTGCGGGCGGCGTGACGGGGCGGAAACCGGCCGCGCGCATCAATTGGAGGAATGCGGGTTCCAGCACGCCCAGCGACACCACCTGCGGGTCCGCCGCGGTAAAGGGCTGCCCCTTGGCGATCGCCTCATGCGAAGCGCGGGCGACGCGCTCGGCAATGTCGATGCGCAATTGCTGCGCCCCGAAAGCGCGGAAACCGGCGATGCGCGCGCCCATCTCCACGGCGCGGTCGCCCGCAGGCAGGATGACAGCGCCGGCCGGCGGCAAGGGCAGCATCGGCTTGCCCTTGCGCGCGCTCAGCAGCGCCATGCGCCACAGCGCAGCGCCGGGTTTCAGCAATCCATGATGGAACAGGTCGAGCACGCCGATGGTGATGCCCGCGCGGCGCAGGATCGACCGCTGATCCTTGTCGAGATGCCCCAGCGCGGAATCCAGGTCGTCGCGCGGGGAAATGCCGCCCGCGTCGGCAAGCTGCGCGAACACCGCCCGCACCACGGCGGGCACGGCGGGGTCGGACGCGCTCTCCGTCATCTTCATCAGCGGCAGCAGATGGCGCTCCTTCTGCGCCGTCATCCACGCGCCCAGCCGTTCGGAAATGCGCTTCTGCAAATCCTGGCCCAGCTCATTCATGGCGCGATCCAGCTTCACCGAAGGCGCGGTCAGCGACGGTCCGGCGGCCAGCATCGCCACCACATTGCCGTCCCACAGGATCGCGGGCATCTCGCCAGGCCGCGTCTCCAGCGCAAAGGCGGCGTCGGCCGCAGCAAGCAATTCTTCCGCCTTCATTCCCAAAATCCTTCCGAGCCGCCTCTCCGCAGCCGCCAACAGCATCCTGCGATCTTCGCCGCGTGCATCGGGATCGACCGAGAAACGGAATCCGTCAAGCCGTCCAATGACTTCCCCGTCAATACTAACCTCGCCATCGGAACCGATATGGACCGGAAGATCGCCCGCCTTCTTGCCGATGTCGCGCAGCAGGACCGATGTCCGCCGGTCGACGAAGCGCTGCGCCAGAGCCGCATGCAGCGCATCCGACAACTTCTCCTCCAGCGCGCGGGTCCGCTCCGCCATTTCCGCCGGATGCGCCAGCCAGTCGGGCCGGTGCGCGACATAGGACCAGGTGCGCACCGCCGCGATCCGCGCCGACAGCGTGTCGATGTCGCCTTGGGCGGTATCCAGCCGCGCCAGATGCTGCGCGAACCAGTCGCGCGGGATATGACCGTTGCCTTCCGACAGGAAACGCCAGATGCGCGCCACCATGCGGGCATGATGGTCCGGCCCCAGCTTCTGGAAATCGGGCAGGCCGCAGGCAGCCCATAGGCGCGTCACCTGCCTTTTGCCGCGCGCGCGCTCCATGACCAGCGGGTCCTCCGCCATGCGCTTCAGCACGGCGAGATCCACCGCCTCCGGCGCGGCGCGCAGCTCCGGCCGGTCGGGCCGCGCCTCCAGATCGGCGATCAGCGTTTCCACGCTGTCACATCGCGGCGCGCCGTCGCGCCAGTAAAGCGCCTCCACGCGGGGAAAGCGATGCTCCTCGATCGCGGAGATTTCCTCCGGCGTGAAGGCGGCCGCACCATCCTCGCCGCCCAGGCTGCCGAAGGTGCCGTCCTTGTGATGCCGCCCCGCGCGCCCGGCGATCTGCGCCATTTCCGACACGGTGAGCCGCCGGATGCGATGCCCGTCAAATTTGCGCAGAGAGGCGAAGGCGACATGCGACACGTCGAGGTTCAGGCCCATGCCGATCGCGTCGGTCGCGACCAGATAGTCGACCTCGCCCTCCATGAACATTTTCACCTGCGCATTGCGAGTGCGCGGCGACAAAGCGCCCATCACCACTGCTGCCCCGCCCCGGAACCGGCGCAGCATTTCGGCGACGGCGTAAACCTCCTCCACCGAAAAGGCGACGATGGCGGAACGCTTCGGCAGGCGGGAGAGCTTCTTCGCCCCGGCATAGGAAAGCGTCGAAAAGCGCGGGCGGCCGATAATCTCCACATCCCGGACCAGCGCCTTCACCAGCGGCGCGACGGTGGCGGAACCCAGGATCATCGTCTCCTCCCGGCCCCGCGCATGCAGCAGGCGGTCGGTGAACACATGGCCCCGTTCCGGGTCAGCGCCAAGCTGCGCCTCGTCCAGCGCGACAAAGGCATAATCGCCCGTGATCGGCATGCTTTCGGCCGTGCAGAGGAAATAGCGCGCCTGTGGCGGGCATATCTTCTCCTCGCCGGTGATGAGGGCGACGCTCTCCCTGCCCTTCAGCGCGACGACCCGCTCATAGACTTCCCGCGCGAGCAGGCGGAGCGGGAACCCCATCATGCCGCTGGAATGGGCGCAGAGCCGCTCGACCGCCAGATGCGTCTTGCCGGTATTGGTCGGGCCGAGCACGGCTGTGACGGCGGAACGGGCGAAACTGGCCATGACATTTCCTATGTCGGGGAAGCAGCCGGGCCGCGCAAGGGAAAGGCGCGTTGTCCACAAAATATGCGCGCGATCCCCGACGGCGCACGGTTCACCGCAGGATTCGGCGCAGAATCCGTGTGTTAAGTTGACTTTAACCCTATCCCTTCACAACACGCCAAGCGGAGAACGCGACGGGGGTCGCAGCCGCAAGGAAATATCCGGGGGATTGCCGGTCTTGTTTCAGAAGAACGATTTCGGGTCCGGTCAGGGCGGCGCAGCCGCATCCCTGTGGATGGCCGACGCTTCGCCGGCGCCCTTTGTCGACCGGCGGGACTGGCGCGCGAAGGTTCGCGACTGGGCCGAAGACGTCAATCTCGTTCCCGACCTTGGCCAGAATATCGGGTCGCTCGAATGGTTTCGCGGCCTCGCCACCTGCACGGCGCTGTGCGCCTGCGCGCTCGCGCTTTCGCCCGGTTTCCGCCCGATTCCGGCCGCGCCTGAGCCCCTGCTTGGCCAGAAGCAGTATCAGGAGATGCGCAGCCAGATGACGACACCGCTGGCGCTGGGCGCCGACAGCGGCCGTCACATGGCCCCGACCGACATGGTCTCCCCGCTCGCGGAAACGCCGGAGCGTCCCCAGATCGAACTCAGCGCCGCTATCGGCGACGGCGACAGCTTCGGCCGCGCTTTGTCCCGCGCCGGCGTCAGCAGCAATGACGCCTCGCAGGTCATGGACCTGGTGGGCAACGACGTGAAGCCGGGCAAGCTGAAGGCCGGGACCCGCCTCGACATCGTGCTTGGCCGCCGTCCGACCCGCAACGTGCCGCGCCCGCTCGACCATCTCGCCTTCCGCGCCCGCCTGGACCTGGCGATGGAGCTGAACCGGGTGAACGGCGTGCTGCAGGTGACGCGCATCCCGATCAAGGTCGACGCCACGCCGCTGCGCATTCAGGGCGTCGTCGGCGACAGCCTCTACCGCTCCGCCCGCGCGGCGGGCGCGCCGCCCAAGTCGATCCAGTCCTTCCTGCGCGTCATCGCCCAGCAGATCCCGATCGAGGATATCCGGTCGGGCGACCGTTACGATATCATCCTCGATTATCGCCGCGCCGAAACCGGCGATGTGGAGGTCGGCGACCTGCTCTATGCCGGTCTTGGCCGCACGCGCGGCAAGTCGCTCGACATGCTGAAATGGACCAATGGCGACCGCACCGAATGGTTCGAGGCGTCCGGCGTCGGCCAGCGGCGCGGCGTACTCTCCATGCCCGTGTCCGGCCATGTCTCGTCCAGCTACGGCATGCGCCGTCACCCGATCCTGGGCTATACGCGGATGCATGCCGGCATCGACTTCGCCGCATCCTATGGCTCACCCATCTATGCCGCGACCGACGGCATCGTCGAATATGCCGGGCGACATGGCGGCCACGGCAATTATGTAAAGCTGCGCCACGGCGGCGGCATCGCCACCGGCTACGCCCATATGAGCCGCATCGCTGCCAGCGTCGGCCAGCGCGTCCGCCGCGGCCAGGTGATCGGCTATGTCGGATCGACCGGCCTGTCGACCGGCCCGCACCTGCACTATGAGCTGTATCGCAATGGCGTGAACATCAATCCCAACTCGGTGAAGTTCACGACCGTCGCGCAACTCACCGGTAAGGCGCTCGCCAATTTCAAGGCCCGCCTCGCCCAGCTCAAGTCGCTCCGCGTCGGCCTGCATACGAGCGAACCGGCGAAGGTGGCGCAGGCGGGCGGCGTGGTTGGCGCGACTGCCAAAGGGAAATAATCTGCTCCCGCAAGCCAGCTAAGCGGCTTTTATATCCGCGACATCGTGCTCCTGCGCAGGCAGGAGCCCAGTCCCGCCCTCCGAACTGGGCTCCTGCTTTCGCAGGAGCACGCTGCTTTGATATACCTAGTCAGGAAACGCTTCAGGCCGATCGCGCGCGCCAATGTCGATCCCCGGCGGTTCATTCACACCCTGCGCCTTGATCCCGCCAGACCTCCCGCCTAAACCCCATGCGCATGTCCCGCGCTTTCCAGTCCGCCGCCTATCCCGCCCTTCGCCTGCGCCGCACGCGCGCATCGGCGTGGAGCCGTTCGCTGCATGCCGAGCATCGCATCGGGCCGCAGGATTTCATCTGGCCCCTGTTCGTCACAGAGGGTTCAGGCGTCGAGGAGCCGATCTCCAGCCTGCCCGGCGTATCCCGCTGGTCGGTGGACGGCATCGTCGCCCGCGCGAAGGAAGCGCGCGATGCTGGCATCCCCTGCCTCGCCCTGTTCCCCAACACGCAGGCCGACCGGCGCAGCGACGACGGCAAGGAAGCGCTTAACCCCGATAATCTGATGTGCCGCGCCATCCGGGCGATCAAGGACGCCGCGCCCGACATCGGCATCCTGACCGATGTCGCGCTCGACCCTTATACCGTCCACGGCCAGGACGGGCTGCTCGACGATAGCGGTTATGTCGTCAACGATGCGACGGTGGAGGTGCTGATCGGCCAGTCGCTCAATCAGGCGGCGGCGGGCGCGGACATCATCGCGCCCAGCGACATGATGGACGGCCGCGTCGGCGCGATCCGCGCCGCACTGGAGCAGGACGGCCATCATAATGTGCAGATCATGGCCTATGCCGCCAAATATGCGAGCGCCTTTTACGGCCCGTTCCGCGACGCCGTGGGTTCGCGCGGCCTGCTGAAAGGCGACAAGAAGAATTACCAGATGGACCCGGCCAATGGCGCGGAGGCGCTGCGGGAAGTCGCGCTCGACCTCGCCGAAGGCGCGGACAGCGTGATGGTGAAGCCGGGCCTGCCCTATCTCGATATCGTTGCGCGGGTGAAGGACGCCTTCGACGTGCCCGTGTTCGCCTATCAGGTGTCGGGCGAATATGCGATGATTGAGGCGTCCGCGGCGGCGGGGGCCGGCGACCGCGACGCGCTGGTCCTGGAAACGCTGATGGCGTTCAAGCGGGCGGGATGTTCGGGCGTGCTCACCTATCACGCACTGCATGCGGCGCGCCTGATAAACGGATGAGCGATACGATTATAGAAACGCCCCGGCTGCTGCTGCGCGGATGGCGGGAGGCGGACGTCGAGCCGTGGCAGGCCATGTGCTCCGACCCGGAAGTCATGCGCCACCTCGGACCGCCGATGACGATGGATGAAGCCCAAGCCTATGTCGCGCGCATGCAAAAGATGCAGACCGATCATGGCCATTGCTTCTGGGCGTTGGAGCATCGCAGCACAAGCACCTTCCTCGGTTTCTGCGGCGTGAAGCCCGGAGCCGCCGGAACGCCCATAGTCGACAGGGTGGAGATTGGCTGGCGCATGGCGCGGCCCTGGTGGGGGGCGGGCTATGCGCGCGAGGCGGCGCAGGCGAGCATCGATTGGGTGTGGGCCAATCTGGACGCGCAAAGCATCTGGGCGATCACAACGCACGACAATAGGCGCAGCCGTGGCCTGATGACCCGTCTGGGCATGGCCCGTCGCGACGATCTGGACTTTGAGCATCAGGCGCTGGCGGAGAATGATCCGCTGCGCCCACATGTCACCTATGAAATAGAGCGCCCTGCTTGACCGGAACGGCGGGATCGCTCCGGCTACGGTTCGTCGCCACCATCTGCGCGGGGTCCTTCCTGCTGTTCCTTGTCCAGCCGATGATCGCCCGCATGGCGCTGCCGCGCCTTGGCGGCGCGCCGACCGTCTGGAACTCGGCGATGGTGGTGTATCAGGCACTGCTGCTTGGCGGTTACGCCTATGCCCACTGGCTCGGCCGCCTCGCGCCCCGCCGCCAGATGCAGGCGCATCTGGCCCTGTTCGCGCTCGCCGCGCTGATGCTGCCCATCGGCCTTGCCGCCGGCAATCCGCCGCCACAGGCCAGCCCGGTCCTGTGGGTGCCCTGGCTGCTGGCCATTTCCATCGGCCCGCTATTCTTCATGGTCGCCGCGCAGGCCCCGTTGATGCAGCGTTGGTATGTGCTGTCGGGCGGCGGCGATCCCTACCCCCTTTACGCAGCATCCAATCTGGGCAGCTTTGCCGGTCTCATCGCTTATCCGCTGCTGGTCGAGCCGTTGCTTCCCGCCTCTGGGCAAAGCCTGTTGTGGAGCGGCGGCTATATCCTGCTTCTGCTGCTCGTCGCCGCCTGCGGACTGCGCCTGCCGCGTTCCGCCGCCGCGCCCGAAACGCAGGCGGACACGCCCGCGCCCGACTGGCGGACGATCCTGCACTGGATCATCCTTGCCGCCGTTCCGTCCGGCCTGATGCTGTCCACCACGCTGCACATCACCACCGACATCGTGGCGATGCCGCTGCTGTGGGTATTGCCGCTCGGCCTCTACATCCTTTCCTTCACCGTCGCCTTTTCCGCGCGCCGGACATGGGCGAACGGCATCACCATGGTTGCGCCTTTGGTGTTGCTGATGGGCGCATGCACGGCCTTTTCGGATTCGACGTCGGTGCCGATACTGGTCGGCGCGGCGGTCATCCTGGTGCTGTTCGTGGTCTCGATCGCGCTGCACAGCGCGCTGTTCGATGCGCGGCCCGACGCCGCGCACCTCACGGCCTTCTACCTCGCCATGTCGGTGGGTGGCGTCGTTGGGGGCATATTCTGCGCCATCTTCGCCCCGCTGATCTTCGACTGGACCTATGAATATCCGATCCTGCTGGCGGCCGCCGCGCTGCTGCTGAAAGGGGAACCGCTGTTCGTCTGGAGCCGCCTGCTGTGGGAGGACCCGCGCCGCAACGTCTGGCTGACGGCGATATTGCTGGTCGTCAGCGTGTTGGCGTCACTGATCGGCGGCGGCATCCTGTTCTCCAGTCCCGGCTCCGCCGCAAAGGCCGCCTCCTTCACCCTGATCATCGCCCTCGCCATCGCGAGCATCGGCAACCGCATTCTCTATGCGGCATGCGCCGCCTATCTGATGCTGTGCCTTGGCGGATGGGAAAAGCTCGCGCTTTCGCAGGCCGAAGGCATCATGACCCGCAGCTATTTCGGGGTCTACGCCATCCGCGACAATAAGGATGGCACGCGCCTTCTGGTTCACGGCACCACTGTCCATGGCATCCAGATCCGCAAGCCCGGCATGGAGCGCACCACCACCAGCTATTACGCCCCGCAATCGGGCGTCGGCCTTGCGCTGGGCGCTGCGCCGCAATTGTTCGGCCCGGCGGCCAGGATCGGCGTCGTCGGCCTCGGATCGGGGACGCTCGCCTGCTATGCCCGCCCCGGCCAGCGCTGGCGCTTCTATGAGATCGACCCGGCGATCGAGCGCATCGCCCGCAACCCGCGATCCTTCACCTTCCTGTCGCGCTGCATGCCGGACCCGGACATCGCGATCGGCGACGCCCGGCTGGTCCTCGCCGCCGAGCCGCAGGACCAGGCCGACCTGCTCGCCATCGACGCCTTCTCCTCCGACTCCGTGCCCATGCACCTGCTGACGCGGGAAGCGTTCGCGCTCTACGCCCGGCATCTGAAACCGGGCGGACTGCTGCTCGTCCATATCTCGAACCGCTATCTGGACCTGAAGCCGATCGTTGCGGCGGCGGCGCGCGATGGCGGATGGGCGACCGCGGCGCGCCTTTACACGCCCGACCGGCGGGACGACCGCTATCATTATTCCATGTCCGCCTGGATCGCCCTGTCGCGCGATCCCCGGAGCCTGAAGCGCCTGACCGCGTTAACCGGGCAGGCGCTGTGGATACCGCTTGAAACCCGGCCCGGCATTTCCGCCTGGACCGACGATTATGGCAGCATCCTGCCGATCCTTAAACTATAAGACGATGCAAGGAGCTATCATGGAAAACGATCACCCCGGGGCATCGATCATCAGCTTTGGCGGCCATACGCCGCGCATCGACCCCAGCGCCTTCATCGCGCCGGGCTGCAGGATCATCGGCGATGTGGAGATCGGGCCGGACGCCAGCATCTGGTATAATTGCGTCATCCGCGCGGATGTGAACCGCATCCGCATCGGCGCGCGCACGAATATTCAGGACGGCACCATCATCCATTGCGACAGCGACAAGGACGGCAGCGGCGGTTTCCCCACGATCATCGGCGAGGATGTGCTGATCGGCCATATCGCAATGATCCACGGCTGCACATTGATGGACCGGGCCTTTGTCGGCCTTGGCGCGATCGTCATGGACGGTTGCGTGGTGGAGGGGGACGCGATGCTTGCGGCGGGTGCGATGCTGACCCCCGGAAAGACCCTGCCCAACCGCCAGCTCTGGTCCGGCCGCCCCGCCAAATATATGCGCGACCTGCCCGATATCGCCGTGGCGGGCATGCGCGCGGGCGTCGACCATTATGTCCATAATGCGAAGGCGCACAAAGGCGCGGTCAGGGCGATGGAGGAACATTGATCGCAGCGCGCCCGAAGCTGCCCCGTCCGGATTACATCGTAGGCAGCAGCGCCTTCAGCTTGTCCAGCCGGTCATTCTGGGAATCGACGATCGCCAGCACGTCACGGCGGACCATTTCTATCGTGTCCTGCCCCTCCGCCGACTGGCCGTCGGCTATCGCATTGACCTTCTGCGAATAGAGGGTGTCGAGGCCCGCCAGGGCGGACACGCTGTCGTTGCGGACGGATTCCAGGCCGCTGATCGCCGTCTGCGCCGCCACCCATGCCTCGCTCGACACGGCCGATGTCGATGCCGTGCGGGCGCGGCGCTCTGCGTCGGGATAGGCTTTGTCGAACGCCGCCGACCCCGCCTGCGCCTGCATTTCCAGCTTCGACACCTCCGAATCCAGTGCCGGATCGGACATGGGGGCGGACGGCAGTGTCGGAGCGGGGGCGTTCGTGACAGGCCCGCCGCCTTCGATCGGCCGCTTCGCCAGCGAAGGATAGGACCCGCCCGGCGCCGGCGTGCATCCGGCCAGCAACAGCGCGAGGGAGGGGAGAAGCGGCCGCAGGTTCATTGGCGGCATCTAGGCATGGGGAGAGGCCGATGCAATGGGCCGATCCGCCATGTTGGCATGCCGCGGCGAAAAGGCTAGGCGCAACAGGCATGCTTGCAACCATCATCACCATATTGCCGGTCTTTCTGATCATCGCGGCGGGTTATGGCGCAGCGAAGCTGGGCGTGATCGGCGATGGCGCGTCGCGCGCGCTCAACCGCTATGTCATCTGGCTGGCGCTGCCCTGCCTGATGTTCGAGGTCGTCGCGACGACCGACTGGCGTCATCTGTGGGACCCTGGGTTCGTGGCTGTCTCGATAACCGGCAGCCTCGCCGTATTCCTGCTGGGCCTTGTCGTCGGCCGGATGCGGGGCCTCAGCCTGCAGGACATGGCGGTGGACGGCCTCAACGCCAGCTATTCCAATTCCGCCTATATCGGCTTTCCGCTGCTGCTGCTGGTGCTGGGGCCGGAAAGCCGCCCCTTCGTCGCCATCGCCGCCACGCTGACGCTGGTCGTGCTGTTCGCCAGCGGCGTCATCCTGATCGAACTGGCGCGCAGCCACGGGCATGGCATCGGCCGCGCACTGCTGTTCGCGCTAATCGGCGTGATGAAGAATCCGGTTCTGGTGTCGCCGCTGCTGGGATTGTTCTGGTGGCTGGGCGGCATACCCCTGCCCCATCCGGCGGAAAGCTTCTTCACGATGCTTGGCGGTTCAGCCAGTCCGGCGGCGCTGGCCGCCATCGGCATGTTCCTGGCGGAGCGGCCGATCCTGGAATCGATGACGAATCGATTCTCCCTCGCGCTGACCACGATCAAGCTCGCCATCCATCCCGCGGTGACCGCCTGGCTCGCCTGGCATGTTTTCATGCTGCCGCCGCGCGTGGCGGTGACGGCCATCGCGCTGGCCGCCCTCCCCACCGGCACCGGCCCGTTCATGATCGCGGAATTCTATGCGCGGGACGGAAAAGTGACGGCGGGCACAGTAATTGTCAGCACGATGCTGTCGGTGCTGACGCTTGCCGCCATCCTTTCGCTGCTGCGGGTTTAGGCGAAAAACGGCCGCCGACTCAGGTTGACAGCACCGGGTGAATCCCTTAACGGGCCACGTTCCTGCGCGGGCACCCCTCTGGGTTCTTGCGCCAAGCAGTCTGGATTAAAGAGAAAAGCCATGTTCGCAATTGTGCGCACGGGCGGCAAGCAGTATCGCGTCGCCGCCGGAGACAAGATTGTCGTCGAGAAGCTCGCTGGCGAAGCCGGCGACAAGATCACCCTGGACGACGTCCTGCTCGCCGGCCAAGGCAGCGAGCTGAAGGATACGGCCGGTCTGACCGTCGCTGCTGAGATCATCGCGCAGGCGAAGGGCGAGAAGGTCATCGTTTTCAAGAAGCGCCGCCGGCACAATTATCGCCGCCGCAACGGCCACCGTCAGCGCCACACGATCCTGCGCATCGTCGCGATCGGCGCCGAGGAAAAGAAAAAGGCTGCTCCGAAGAAGGCAGCCGCTCCGGCCGACGACGCGGCGCCCGCCGCCACCGAAGCCTGATCGCATTCGAGGAGTTTGAGCAATGGCACATAAGAAAGCAGGCGGTTCCTCGCGCAACGGTCGCGATTCGGAATCGAAGCGCCTTGGCGTGAAGAAGTTCGGCGGTCAGGAAGTGATCGGCGGCAACATCATCATCCGCCAGCGCGGCACCCGCGTCTATCCGGGCCGCAATGTCGGCATCGGCAAGGACCACACGCTGTTCGCGCTGACCGAGGGCCGCGTGGTGTTCCACGACGGCAAGCTCGGCCGCAAATATGTATCGGTGGACATGCCGGCGAAAGCCGCGGAATAACCGGACGATCTTTTAAGGGGTCGTCCATGGAGGCGATCCCAGATGGGTCCGGGAAACCGGCCCGATCGAACAGAGGGAAACGGGACGCCTCAGCCAAGAGGTTGTCCCGTTTCTCTTTTTTTGTTTCCCTCGCCCGGCGGGCCGGAACAACCGCCCATCGCAAGCGTCACGCATGCGGGGCCAATCCGGACCATAATGTCGCCAAGCCGTCATCATCATGCGGCAAAGGCGGCGCACATAATCGAGAGGAGGCGAATGTATGTTCGCTCGCACACCAAGACTTTTGCTCCGTCCGGGCTGGCTGGAGGATTCGCAGGCTCTGGCGCAGGCGCTGGGCGACGAATCCGTCGTCCGCAACCTCGCCCGCGTGCCCTGGCCCTATGGAGAGCGGGATGCGCAGGCGTGGCTGACCCGCGACCGCGACCCGAACCTGCCCGACTTCCTGATCTTCTCGCGCACGCTCGGCGCTCCGCGCCTGATCGGCGGCTGCGGCATCGGGCGCGATGCGGAGGGCGGGCTGAAGCTTGGCTACTGGATCGCGCGGCCCTATTGGGGCCTCGGTTTCGCGACGGAGGCGGCGCGCGGCGTGATGCGCATTGCGCGGGCGACGGGCCTCTCCGGCATCACCGCCGGACATTTCCTGGACAATCCCGCGTCAGGCAATGTGCTGCGCAAGATCGGCTTCCGGCCCACCGGCCAGATCCTGACCCGCTACAGCATCGGCCGCGGCGCAGACGTCGCCTGCGCGATCTTCGAGCAGGGCGAGGAGGAGGACATGCCAAGCAACCTGCACCTCGACCTCTATTCGGACGCCCGCTCTCTGGCGGCGTAGGAAATCAGGATATCTCCGTTCGCCTTGAGCCTGTCGAAAGGCTGTCCTTTTCTTTGGAAGAAAGACAGTGCTTCGACAGGCTCAGCACGAACGGATATTAGTTATCAGGCCGCTTGCCGCTCCAGCACGATCACCGCCTTGTCGCCCAGTTCGGCGCGGCCGATTTCCGCATAGCCCGCCTTCTCTGCCACGCGCAGCGACGCGGCATTGTCCGGCTCGATGATGCAGCGCGTGACTCGCGCCTTCAGCGTCCCATCCGCCCAGCCCGTCACCGCCGCCGCAAATTCCGTCGCCAGTCCGCGCCCGCCGGCCTCGGGCAGCAGCGCCCAGCCAATTTCCGGCGCGCCGTCGAGCAGTTTTATGCCCCGCCGCCCGTCCATCAGGCCGCCATCGCCCAGATAGGCCCCGGTCTCCCGATCCTCGATCGCCCAGAAGCCATAACCCAGCAGCGCCCACATGCCCGCATAGCGCAGCAGGCGGAACCATACGGTCTGCGCATCCTGCACATGGCCGCCGATGAAACGCACCGTCCGGGGATCGCCCCACAGCGCCTGCATGTCCTGAAAATCATCCGCGCGGTGCGGCCGCAGCCGCAGCCGCTCTGTCTCGATAACGGGAATCTCGTTCATGGCCCCCGTCATGAAACGCCGCGGGATATGTTGCAATGGATCGCGAAAATACGGCAATGGTTTAACTTGTGCGGGAATGGGGCTAAGGGCCGCCGATGCATTTTCTCGACCAGGCAAAAATCTTCATCAAATCGGGTACCGGCGGCCCCGGCGCCGTCGCGTTCCGGCGCGAAAAGTTCATCGAATATGGCGGCCCGGACGGCGGCGACGGCGGCAAGGGCGGCGACATCATCTTCGTGGCGGTCGAGGGTCTGAACACCCTGATCGACTTCCGATATACCCAGCATTTCAAGGCGGAGCGCGGCCATGGCGGCGCGGGCAAGAACCGCACGGGCGCTGGCGGCAAGGATCTGGTCATCAAGGTCCCCATCGGCACCCAGATCATTTCCGATCCCGAAGATGGCGAGGAAGGCGAAATCCTGGCCGATTTCCTGGAGGCGGGCAAGGAAGTCGTATTCCTGCGCGGCGGCGACGGCGGACGCGGCAATCTCAGCTACAAGACCAGCACCAACCGCGCCCCACGCCAGCACGGCACCGGCTGGCCGGGCGAGGAGATGTGGGTCTGGCTGCGGCTGAAACTGCTGGCCGATGTCGGCCTTGTCGGCCTGCCCAATGCTGGCAAGTCCACCTTCATCAATCAGGTGACGAATACCAAGGCGAAGGTCGGCGACTATCCCTTCACCACCACAAAGCCGCAACTGGGCGTTGTCAGCCATAAGGGCCGCGAGTTCGTGCTGGCCGATATCCCCGGCCTGATCGAAGGCGCGGCGGAGGGCGCAGGGATCGGCGATCGCTTCCTTGGCCATATCGAGCGGTGCCGCGTCCTGCTGCACCTGATCGACGCCAATGGCGACGATCCGGTCGAGGCGTGGCGCATCGTTCAGGACGAACTGTCGGCTTATGGCGCGGGGCTGGACGAAAAGCCGCAGATCATCGCGATCAACAAGGGCGACCTGCTGGGCGAGGAGCTGATGGAGGACATCGCGGCACAGCTCCGCGAGGCTGGCGCAGAGGACATCCACATCATATCCGGCGCGACCGGCGAAGGCGTGTCCGAACTGCTCGACGTCATCATCCCCGTCCTTGGCGACCGGGCGCGCGAGGCAAGGGCTGACGAAGACGGCGAAGGGGATGAGGGGGAAGCGGACACATGGTCGCCGATCTGACCGAGACCCTGGCCGGATTCCCGCCCGCCCTCTGCCGCCGCATCGTCGTAAAGATCGGGTCCGCCCTGCTGGTCGATCCGTCCGGCGCGGTGCGCGACCATTGGCTGCGCACCGTCGCCGCCGACATCGCCGCGCGCAGGGCGGAAGGGCAGCAGATCGTCATCGTCTCGTCCGGCGCAATCGCGCTCGGCGCGCGCCGCCTTGGCCTGCCGAAAGGCGGACGCGGCAGCCTGGAGGATGCGCAGGCGTCCGCCGCCGTGGGTCAGATCGCCCTGTCGCAGACATGGGCCACCGTGCTTGGCGAGCGCGACCTGACCGCCGCGCAAATGCTGGTGACGCTCGACGATCTGGAAAATCGCCGTCGCTATCTCAACGCCTCCGCCACGCTCGAACGGCTGCTGTCGCTCGGCATCGTGCCGGTGGTGAATGAGAATGACAGCGTCGCCACCGCCGAAATCCGCTTCGGCGACAATGACCGTCTCGCCGCCCGCATCGGGCAGGCGGCGCGTGCTGACGCGGTTGTGCTGCTATCTGACGTGGACGGGCTTTACACGGCCAATCCGCAGGTCGATGCCAGCGCGATGTTGGTAGAGAGGGTGGAGCGGATCGATTCCGCGATAGAGGCGATGGCGGACGGCGGTTCGGGATCAGGCATGGGGTCGGGGGGCATGCTCTCCAAGATTGAGGCGGCGAAGATCGCGACGGGCGCTGGCGCGCACCTCGCCATCATCACCGGCCACCGGGATTCGCCGCTGTCGGCATGGGCCGGCGAAGGGCGCGGCACGATATTCCAGGCGGCGGCGGGCAAGCGCGCGCGCAAGACATGGCTTGCCGGGCGGCTGACCACGCGCGGCCGGATCACTGTCGACGCTGGCGCTGCGGGCGCATTGGCGCGCGGCAACAGCCTGCTGCCCGCGGGCGTAAGGGACGTTTCCGGCGTATTCGTACGCGGCGACGTCATCGACATATTGGCCGAGGACGGACGCACCATCGCGCGCGGCCTGTCCGAATATGATTCTGAGGATGCGGTGAAGATCGCCGGTCGCCGCAGCGAGGAGATTGCGGCGATCCTTGGCGAAGTCTCCCGCTCCGTGCTTGTCCACCGCGACCATATGGTCATGCTTTGAAAGTGACCGGAATGCGGATTGCCATGACCGGCGCGACGGGATTCGTCGGCGCTGCTACGCTTGACCTCGCTTTGTCGCGCGGTTTCACCGTCAACGCCCTCACCCGCCGTCCGCAGCCTGCGCGCAAGGGCGTGACGTGGATAGCGGGCGCGCTGGACGATGCGGACAGTCTGGACCGGCTGGTCGCGGATGCAGACGCCGTGCTGCACATTGCGGGCGTGGTGAACGCCCATAACCGGCAGGGCTTTATCGACGGCAACGTCAAGGGCACGATGTTCCTGGTCGACGCCATCCGTCGCGGCGCCGTCCGCCGCATGGTGCATGTCTCCTCGCTCGCCGCGCGGGAGCCGGAGCTGTCGAGCTATGGCTGGTCGAAGGAGCTTGCCGAACGGCATGTGATGGCCGGTGGCCTCGACTGGACGATCGTCCGCCCGCCCGCCATTTACGGCCCCGGCGATCAGGAGATGCTGGAGCTGTTCCGCATGGCCTCGCGCGGGCTGATGGTCTTGCCGCCCGATGGCAGGCTGTCGGTGATCGAGGTGCATGACCTCGCCCATCTCCTCCTCGCCTTGTGCGAGGACCGGTCGGACAGCGTCGCCCAAATTTATGAGGTCGATGACGGCACGCCCGGCGGGTGGAGCCATGCCGATTTCGGCAGGGCCGTCGGCAAGGCTGTCGGCCGCGAGGATGTCCGCACGCTCGCCGCGCCGCGCTGGCTGCTCAACACCGCCGCGCGCGCGGACGGCCTGTTCCGTGGGAAGGGCGCAAAGCTCACGACCGACCGGGTCAGCTACTTCTGTCATCCCGATTGGGTCTCCAATCCGTCCATGCGCGTGCCGCCCGCCATCTGGCAGCCGGTGGTGGGCATGCCCGCAGGCCTCTCCAACACAGTGAAGGCCTATCGCGCAAAGGGGTGGCTGAAGGCCGCAAGCTGACCCCCGCGCCATCGCCTGGCCGGACATAGTGGGGCTACACGGGCACATTAGGGCTAGAAGCTGCCCGATTGCGGCCTTATTCGCTTGCCAAAGCATATGCCGCAGGAGCAGACACCACGGCCTGTTTTCGCCGCACTACCCATCGGGACATGATAATGACGGATCGCCAGAACATATTCGACAGCGTCACGGCGCAGATCGCCCCCTTCAACAAGAAGGAGATCGCGCTTACCGAAACCACGACTTTTGCGGGCGACCTGGAGTGGGACAGCCTGACCGTCATGGATTTCGTCGCCGCGATCGAGGATGAGTTCGACATCATCATCACCATGAACATGCAGGCGGAGATCGAGACGGTGGGCCAGCTCGTCGATGCAGTCGCCAAGCTTAAGAGCTGAACAGGAATTATAGTGCCGTTCACCCTGAGCGAAGTCGAAGGGCTCTGCCGAGCGGAGCGAGGCATAAAGCCTTCGCCACGGCTCAGGCGAGGGCTTCGACTTCGCTCAGCCTGAACGGTTTGAAACGGATGAGATCATGACCGAAGCCACTGCCACCAAGCTTGATGCCCACGCCGCCGCGCCCGTTGCCGCATCCGTCGACCGCGACCTGTTCTCCAAGTTCGATCCGCTGATCGCCGAGCGCGAGGCGCTGTTGGCGACTGGCGTGCGCGATCCCTTCGCCATCGTCATGGATGAAGTGAAGTCGCCGACGCAGGCGGTCATCAAGGGCAAGGACACCATCCTGCTCGGCACCTATAATTATATGGGCATGACCTTCGACCCGGATGTTGTCGCCGCGGGCAAGAAGGCGCTGGACGAATTCGGCGCGGGCACCACCGGCAGCCGCGTCCTCAACGGCACCTATCAGGGGCATAAGGAAGTCGAGGACGCGCTCAAGGAATTTTACGGCACCTCGTCGGCCATGGTGTTCTCCACCGGCTATCAGGCCAATCTGGGCATGATCTCGACGCTGGCGGGCAAGGGCGATTATGTCATTCTGGACGCCGACAGCCACGCTTCCATCTATGACGGCTGCTTCCTGGGCGATGCGGAGATCGTCCGTTTCCGCCACAACAGCGTCGAGGATCTGGACAAGCGCCTCGGCCGTCTGCCTGCCGACGCGCTGAAGCTGGTGGTGCTGGAGGGCGTCTATTCGATGCTCGGCGACGTGGCCCCGCTGCCGGACATGGTGGCGGCGGTACGCAAGCACGCCAACTGCATGATCCTGGTGGACGAGGCGCATGGCATGGGCTTCTTCGGCCCCAACGGACGCGGCGTCTATGAGGAGCAGGGGGTCGAGAAGGATGTCGATTTCATCGTCGGCACATTCTCCAAGTCGGTCGGCACGGTCGGCGGCTTCTGCGTGTCGAACCATCCGAAGTTTGAGGTGATGCGCCTCGTCTGCCGTCCCTATGTGTTCACCGCCTCGCTGCCGCCCAGCGTCGTCGCCACCGCCGCGACATCGATCCGCAAGCTGATGCATGCGGGCGAGAAGCGCGCGCATCTGTGGAAGAACAGCCAGCGTCTGCACAAGGGGCTGACCGATCTCGGCTTCACGCTCGGCACCAAGACGCCGCAGTCCGCGATCATCGCGGTGATCCTGACGGACCAGATGCAGGCCGTCGCCATCTGGCAGGCGCTGCTGGAACTGGGCCTCTATGTGAACATGGCGCGGCCCCCGGCGACGCCAGCGGGCACATTCCTGCTGCGCTGCTCCCTCTGCGCGGAGCATTCGGACGAGCAAGTGACTCACATCATTGGCATGTTCGAGGCGGCGGGCAAGGCGGTCGGCGCCATCGCCTGATCGTTACGCTGGCGGCGAATTGACTCTCGCCAGGGACGGAATGAAGGCTCTCCTTTCCCCGCGCGGCATTCTGGATTAGATTGCAAGCAGATGGACAGGTTTTCGATCTTCGGCGATGAGGAGATTCCGGCATGGCTGGAAAGCCTTCAGCGCGCCCTGCCCTTTCTTCTCGGCATTCCCCTCATACTCGCGCTTGGCGCTCTGCTCTATATTGCGAGCACCGCGTCGAGCGAGCGCGACCAGGCGCTCAACCGGCAACGCCACAGCTATGAGGTGATCACCCTCGCCCGCCGTCTCGACGGATCGATGGCGAAGGCGGAAAGCAGCCTCGCCCGTTATGTCATCAGCCTTGATCCCGACACCGGCCGCCTGTTCCAGTCGCAATGGCGCGGGGCCGGGGCGGAGCTGGATGCTCTGGCCTTCTCCACTCGCGATGATGAGCATCAAAGGACGCTCGTCCGCCATTTGCGCATCGCCTATGCGGATCGCGGCAAGACGCTGAGCGAAATCGGCCTGCGCACCACCTATGATCAGCGGATGGGCGCGCTCGCCCAATTCCATGATGCGGGCCGCGCGGAAAATCTCGAACGCATCAACACGCTCCTGCGCGATGTGATCAATACCGAAAACGCCCGGCTGCGGGAGCGCAACGCCGCCGTCAGCCAGTCGAACAACCGCAATGAAAATCTCGCTTATACCTACCGGCTTGTTGGCCTGGTGCTGGTCGTGGGCGGCCTGTTTGCGGCATGGGCGGCGAATGCGGCGCTGAACGACCGCCGTTTCGCCCGGCGTCTCGCCGATTCCGAAGCGCAGCGGGCATGGGGGCTGGAGGCGGCCGTCGCCGCGCGCACCGCGGAGCTTCAGGACGCCAACCGCATGCTGCATCAGGAGGCGCTGGACCGCGCCGCCGCGGAGGAAAGCCTGCGCCAGATGCAGAAGATGGAAGCGGTGGGCCAGTTGACCGGCGGCATCGCCCACGACTTCAACAATATGCTGGCGGTGGTCGTCGGCGGGCTGGAACTGGCCCGGCGCAAGCTGCGCGAAGAACCGGCGGATGCGGAACGGCATATCGACAATGCGATGGAGGGCGCCAATCGCGCCTCCGCCCTGACCCGCCGCCTACTCGCCTTCGCCCGGTCCGAACCGCTGCTGCCCTCGGCCGTCAGCGCGGACAAGCTGATCACTGGCATGGTCGACCTGATCGACCGCACGATCGGCGACCAGATCCGCGTCGAACTGCACAAGGATGCGGGCGGCTGGGCGATCTTCGTCGACCGGCATCAGATGGAAAACGCCATCCTCAACCTGTGCGTCAATGCGCGCGATGCGATGGAGGGGCGCGGCGTCCTCACCATCTCGACCAGCCGCGCGACATTGACCGAAGGCGAAATCGGGGAGTGCCCGGAGGGCGACTATGTGTTGCTCTCAGTCGGCGATTCCGGCTGCGGCATGACGCCCGAAGTGCTGGCCCGCGTATTTGAACCCTTCTTCACCACCAAGCCGATCGGCAAGGGCACCGGCCTTGGCCTGTCCCAGATCTTCGGCTTCGTGCGCCAGTGTCAGGGCGAGATCCGCATATTGTCGCAGCCCGGCCAGGGCACGCAGGTTCAGCTATTCCTGCCCCGCCGCATCGTCGAGGGAGAGGGCAGCGCGCCCGTCACCCTGTCGCCCGCCGAAGCGGAAACCACGGATCAACCGCCGACCCGCATCCTGGTGGTGGAGGATGATCCCCGCGTGCTGGCGCAGACCATCGACGCGCTGGCGGAGCTGGGCCATCTGCCCATCGGCTGCGACCATCCCGCCAACGCCGCGGGCATGCTGGCCAAGCATCGCGACATCGGCCTTGTCATTACGGACGTGCTGATGCCGGAAATGACCGGGCCGGAAATGGTGCGGCAGTGGGCGGACGAGTTTCAGCATCTGCCCGTCCTGTTCGTCACCGGCTATGCCGGCGATGTCGAGGACAGCGCGATGTTCCGGGGGCATCCGGTGCTGCGCAAGCCCTTCACCCTGGGCGGCCTGTCCGCCGCCATCAGTCAGGCGATCACCGGATCGCACCGCTCCGAAACAGCCGCGGCAGCAGAGTAATCGCGCCCGCCAGCGGCCAGCGCCGCTGCCACGGCTTGATGACGATCTTTGTCCCGGCGTGCCGGTTGATCTTCCACGCGAGATAATCGATCCCGCCCGCGAAGGTGAAGCTGGCCTTGATGAGGCGCAGGACCACCGTTCGCTTGCCCCGACGTTGCATTCTCCGCCATCCGGCGCGCGCACCCTCGCGCGCTTCGGTTGAAGCGACGCTGGGCGACTGACCCGCGACCTCTCTGGCGGCCACGCCGAACCGGCGATAACGCCCCGGATCGGCATCGACAATCGACCCTGGCCGCGCGGCCCGTTCGGCGCGCAGTTCAGCGCCATAGGTCAGGGTGAAACCGGATCGCCAGACCGCCAGCGGATCAGCCTCAGCCTCGCCCGGCTCCATCGCCGGTTCCGTCAGCGCCACCAATGTCGGCGCGGCCTGCGCGACGGCGGCCTGCGCCATTGTCCGGGCGCGTTCATCCGCCGCCCATATCAGGCGGCTGGGTTGCGCGAACCGCGCCCATACAGAGGGATCGGGCGCACTGACGCTGCACAGCCGCGCGAAATCCGCCTCGCTCAGCACTGCATATTTGGAGATCAGCCCTTCATGTTCGAAGGGAAAGACATTGGGCGGGATCAGCCGGTTGGCGCTGGCCAGCCAGCGCTTGCCATAGGCCACGCGATAATCCGACACGATCAGGTAGAAATCGAGCATCAGCCCGTCGAGATTCTTTTCCCGCAGGCACGATCCATAAAACAGCACCGCCCGCGCCGCGCCAGGATATTGCGCCGCCAGCGCAGCCGCCATGGCGACAGCGCGCGGATCAGCGGGTTCGGCAAGTTCGGCGGCGACGAGAGTTTCCAGAGGAGAGGACATAATTTCCCTTACCCCGTTCGCCCTGAGCTTGTCGAAGGGCTGTCCTGTTCTTGAGAAGAAGTGCAGGGCTTCGACAAGCTCAGCCCGAACGGTGGTGTATATATGCTTTGACTAAGCCGCCAACCGCAGGAACGGCACCGGCGTCGTCGACCGCAGCACGATCGGATGGCCCTCATTCGCCTCGAACAATTCGCCGTCCAGGATCACGCTGCTGCGGTCGCCCTCGATGCGGATCGTGTCGCCCTGTTCCAGATGGATGCCCTGCATCCGCCGCGTGCCGAACCGGCCGGACAGGATCGCTACGACAGCCCGGAACAGCGCCGGGCCATTCTGGTCGACCGCCATCAGCTTCATGCTGCCCCGCGCCTCCTCGGTCGTTCGCGCGCCGAGCAGAAGCCGTTCCAGCGTCGTCACGATCAGCACCGTGAAGCGCCCGGCAAGCTGCCCCTCGCGGATCAGCGAGATCGACACCGGCCGGGTCGCGGGCGGCATATATTTGCCCCGGATGCCGAACAGCAGCGACAGCACCACGGCAATCGCCGTCAGCACATGGCTGACCGTATTGGACAGGCCCAGCGGGTAAATCTTGTTGCGGCAATAGAGGATATAATCGGCCAGGCCCGCCCCGCCCAGGAACATGCCCAGCACCGGCCGGCTTCCCGCCTGCCCGTCGGTCAGCGCGATCAGTTCGCGCGCCACCACATGCTTGTCGAGGCCGGTCTTGGCGATATCAACGATCCGCTCCAGCGCCTTGATCGGGTCGCCATGAATGCCCAGGTCCAGCGCGATCAGATTGGTCTTGCCGTTGGGCAGCACCGCGATCGGCGGCACCTTGTCGGTGAAATGTTCGCCCTGATACAGTTCGGTCAGCGCCGCCTGCACCGTGCCGTCGCCGCCATTGATGACGATGACGGACGGTTCGACGCGGGCGATGGTCTGCAGCGCCCGGCCGATCTGGTCGACATGCTCCACCTCATAATGGAAGATGTCGGGATTATTGGCGCAGAATGTACGGACGCGCGGCAGCGACTGCCGGTTGCCGGTTGACTTGGGATTGGACAGGAGCGCCACGCAGACCATATTCTTGCCGCAATCCTCCCGTCAGGCGCCGATAGGCTTGAAGCTCAAGCCCTGCACATAGTTGAGTACGACCTTGACCTCCGCCGTCGATCCGCCGACCGAGAATTTGGTCTTGTTGAGGTCGGGCTTCCGCTTGAAGGCAAGGTCCATCAGGCTCATCTGCGGATTGCCGGAAAAACCGCCGCCGTCGCTCTTGCTGCTGCCCTCGCCCTTGCCCTCGACATAATGGCGGACATAGAGCGCGTAATTGCCCGGCTTCGGCACGGATACGCAGACATTCATCGCGCCCGCCTTCGTCACCGGCAGTTCGATTCGCTCGACATACTGCTTTTTCTCAAGGAACGTCTTGGGATTGGCTTCGTATAGCTGGACACGCAGCAGGCCGGATCGCGACTTGAATCCCTCGACATGGACCAGCACGGCCGACCCATTGCTCTCGCAAGCCTCAGCCTGCGGGCCAAGCGCCGCTGCGCCAGCGACCGCAGGCGCGCCAGCCAGCACGAACGCCGCAGAAGCTGCGAGCGCCGCCAGTTTCGGCAGACCTGGAAAATTCGACATGACCAACACTCTCCTGGAAGCTATAGCCCGCCCGGCATGGCGTTTTTCCACACCGGCGCGAGCGAGCCCCTGTTCGCCCCGTGCTGTTGATATGGAAGGGGTTTGCGGCCAAAACATGGTGATGGGACGACCACATATTGAAATTCCTGACCGCCACTGACCGCTACATCGCCCGGCTGATCGCCGTTCCCCTCATCGGTACGCTGGTGATCTCCGCCATGCTGCTGGTGCTGGACAAGATGCTGCGCCTGTTCGACTTCGTTGCGGCGGAGGGCGGCCCGGTCAGCGTCGTGTGGCGCATGCTGGCCAATATGCTGCCGGAATATCTCTCGCTCGGCATTCCGATCGGGCTGATGCTGGGCATATTGCTGGCCTTCCGCAAGCTGGCCCTGTCGTCGGAACTGGACGTGTTCCGCGCCGTCGGCCTGTCCTACGGCCGGTTGCTGCGCGTGCCCTATATGTACGCCATCGCCCTGGCGCTGGTGAATCTCGCTATCGTGGGCTTCGTCCAGCCCTATGCCCGCTATGCCTATGAGGGGCTGCGCTTCGAACTGCGCTCAGGCGCTCTGGGCGCATCGATCAAGGTCGGCGAGTTCACGAATCTGGGCAAGAAGATGACGATGCGGATCGAACAGAGCCGCGACGCCGGCCGCAACCTCCAGGGCATTTTTGTGCGCGCCAATGGCAAGGACGGGCAGACGCTGGCCGTCACCGCCGCGCAGGGCACCTTCCTTGCGACCGACGATCCCGACACGATCATCTTCCGCCTGCACAATGGCGTGCTCGTCCATGACGATCCCAAATATAAGACGCCCCGCATCCTCAGCTTTTCCAGCCACGACCTGCCCATCGACCTGCCGCAGATCGAGAATTTCCGCGGCCGCGGCGATGCCGACCGGGAACTGACGATCCCGGAACTGGTGCGCGTGGGCAAGGCGCCGGAATCCAGCCCCGCCCTGCGCGCGGAGGTCCGCGCCAATTTCCATTTCCGGCTGGTGGAGGTGGCGATGATGCTGCTGCTGCCGCTCGCCGCCCTCGCCTTCGCCATCCCGCCCAAGCGGTCGACATCGGCGCTGGGCGTGTTCCTCTCGATCGTGTTCATCGTGACCTATCACAAGATCAACGAATATGGCGAAGCGGTCGGCGCGCTGGGCCGGATCAATCCGATCTTCGCCCTGTGGGTGCCCTTCTGCGCCGTCGCCGCGCTGATCCTGTGGATGTATCATGTGGTCGCGCACCGGCCGGGCGGCCAGCCGATCGGCGCGCTGGAATATGCCTTCGCCAAGATCGGCGGACGGGTCGCCAAATTCTTCCGCTTCGGCCGCAAGCCGGTGCAGGCGGCCTAGGGGGCGGATAAGGCATGCAGCTTCAATTCTTCCCCTCCCGGACGATGGCCCTCTATATGGGCCGCCTGTTCCTGACGCGCAGCTTCGCCGTGCTGGCGCTGCTCGTCATCGTGCTCCAGACGCTCGACCTGCTGGGGGAATCGGGCAATATCCTGGCCTATAAGGGCAATGGCGACGCGCAGCTCTGGCACTATATCTTCCTGCGCGCGCCGCAGATCATCGCGCGCTTCCTGCCTTTCGCGGTCCTGCTGGGCACGCTGATCACGCTGGCGACGCTGAACCAGAATAGCGAGGTGATCGCGATGAAGGCGGCGGGCCTGTCCGCGCACCAGATTCTCGCGCCGCTGATCGTCGTCGCCATCGGCATTGCGGGGATCAGCTTCGTCTTCAACGACCGCATCGTCTCCCCTTCGACCGCCGCGCTCGACGCCTGGTCCAATGTCGATTACGGGCCGATCCCGACCGACAGCGGCGTAAAGACCAACGCCTGGGTGCGCGACGGCAACAACCTGATCAACGCCGGGATCATCGCCGGGCGCGGCAAGGCGACCCAGTTGCGCAAGATCGTGATCTTCAACCGGGTCGACAATACGCTGATCAGCATCATCCAGGCCCCCCGCGCCCATTTCGACGCGCAGGCGGGCAAGGGCTGGGTGCTGCAGGACGCGCAGCAATTCGATGTGACGCGCGGCACCGGCAAGGCGATCGGCACCATCCGCTTCGGCCCCGACATCCGCCCCGACCAGTTCACTCTGGCCAAGGTCGATGCTGACGGCCTGACCGCCAACGAGCTGGGCATGGCCATTGCCGACCTCAAGGATGCGGGCCGTCCCACCGCCGCGCTGGAGGGGAGCCTGTGGCACAAATTCTCCGGCCCGCTTTCCGCCGTGCTGATGCCGCTTCTGGGGTCCGTCGCCGCCTTCGGCCTGGCGCGGTCCGGACGGCTGTTCATCCGCGCCGTCATCGGCATGGCGCTGGGCTTCACTTATTTCGTGGCGGACAATTTCGCGCTGGCGATGGGCAATCTGGGCGCATATCCGCCCTTCATGGCCGCCTGGGCGCCGTTCCTCCTGTTCCTTCTCGTCGGCGAAACCGTGTTGATCCGCACAGAGGAATAGAAGGCGGAATAGGGAACGCCCTTTCTTTTCCCCGGAAAGAAACTAGAGCCGTCGAACGCTTCAGCGCGAACCGGGAGGCCCCATGTCCGTTACAGTCACGCCCGTAGCCGGAAAGGCCGACCTGAAGGCCTTTGTGGACCTGCCGTGGACGATCTACGCCAACGATCCCAACTGGGTCGCCCCGCTCAAGAGCGAAGTCTACGGCCTGCTGACGCCGGGGAAGAATCCCTTTTTCGAACATGCCGAGGCGCAATATTTCCTGGCCCGGCGTGGCGCGGAAGTCACTGGCCGCATCTCCGCCCATATCGACCGTCTGGCGCTGACCATCACGCCGGAACAGGGCATGGGTCCGGGCACCGGCAATTTCGGCTTGTTCGAGGCGAAGGACGCGGAAACCGCCGCCGCTTTGCTGTCCACCGCCGAGGAATGGCTGCGCGGGAAGGGCATGACTCGCGTGCTTGGCCCGCTTTCGCTTTCCATCTGGGAGGAGCCGGGCCTGCTGATCGAGGGCCATGACCATCCGCCCACGGTCATGATGGGCCATAACAGCGCCGCCTATCAGCCGTGGATCGAATCCGCCGGCTATGCCCCCGTGAAGCAGCTCAAAACCTATGATCTCGACATCACCAAGGACTTCCCGCCGCTGATCCAGCGTATCGTCCAGTCGGGCGAGAAAAGCCCGCGGATCAACATCCGCAAGGTCGACAAGTCTCACTTCGACAAGGAGGCTGCGATCATCCTTGGCATCCTCAACGACGCCTGGGGCCGCAACTGGGGCTTCGTGCCGATCACTGACAGCGAAGTGGCCTTTACCGGCAAGAAGCTGAAACCCATCGTGTTTGAGGATCTGATCATGGTCGCCGAACTGGATGGCGAGCCTGTGGCCTTCATGATGACGCTGCCCGACCTCAATGAAGCCATCAAGCCGCTCAACGGTTCGCTGCTGCCCTTCGGCTGGGCGAAGCTGCTGCTATGGCTGCGCAAGCCCAAGGTCCGCACGATGCGCGTGCCGCTGATGGGCGTGGTCCAGCGGTTGCAATCCTCCCGCATGGCCAGCCAGCTCGCCTTCATGATGATCGAATATATCCGCCGCGCCGCCATTACCGACTATGGCGCGACCCGCGGCGAGATTGGCTGGGTGCTCGACGACAATCAGGGCATGAACGCCATCGCCGAGGCGATCGAGAGCCGGGTCAACAAAATCTATCAGGTCTACGACAAGACGCTGTAGGGGCCGTAGGGGCGCGTCCCCCGATCGTTACAGCGCCGCGTACTCCTGCGAAGGCAGGAGTCCAGGGCGGCTTGGCGCTTTGAGGCCCTGGGCTCCTGCTTTCGCAGGAGCACGCGTCCATCTAAACAGGTCAGGCCCCAGCGCCGCCACCCCTATGCCTCGCCCAGCCGAATCGACAGCCGGGTGATCCGCGAGCGATGGATGCGCCACTGCCCCTCCACGCAATGATAGGTCTCATGATAATGGCCGGTGCCGTGCAGGACCATTGTCCCGTCCTGCTCCCATATCTGGTCCTCCATCGCGATGACGCCGGTCGCCCGCGTGTCGCTCTCGATGCTGATCTCGTGGCAATGGCCATGATGCACGGTCGTCTTTGTGCCGATAACGGTGCTGATGAACTCGACCACTTCGTCGCCGCCTTCATACACCCAGTCATTGCTTTCCGCGGCCATGCCATCCGGCGCCTGGCCATCTATGCTCAATGACGGGCGGGCATCGAAAATCGCGTCGTCGCAAAAGACCGTGCGCAGATTGGCCCAGTCCTTCGTATCCATCAGGCGGAAATAGCGCGCCTTGAGCTGCTTGATCGCCTCTATGGCCAGAAGCTGATCGATCCTATCCATGCATGTCTCCTCTTTCTGACGTTATTAGGCCACCCGGAGCGGCCAGTAACTACCGGTTGTCAGAGGCGCGGGATCAGGCATCGAATGCGGGCATGGCCAGAGCCAGTCCATGATCCCGCACTGCGGATGGCCATCCTTCCGACATCTTCACAAATCCGTCCCGGTCTTTCGCGTAAAGCGCCCGGATGACCGCTTCATATCCCGGCCGGTCGCCCGCCATCGCCGTCAGGAAATGATAGGCGGCATCCATCGCGGCGCGGGGCGATGGCTGAGCGGTCCCTTCCTTGCGCGCCGCCTCAACCAGCTTGCGCAGCGTAACCGACGCCCCGCCCGGCTGCGCGCCCAGCCATTCCCAATGGCGCGGCAGCAAGGTCACCTCGCGCGCCTGCACGCCAAGCCTGGGCCTGCCCCGCCCCCGCGCCGGTTCATGCCCCGGCCCCCGCAGGTCGATGTCCACCTGCCGCCCGGTCGCATCGTCAAAGACCAGGATCATCGGCGCATCGCCATCCATCGCGCGCATGGCGGCGCGTATCTCCGCCTCCTCGCCCGTCCCGATCCAATAATCGCCCGCAAAGGCCGTCAACGTGCGCGCCATGCCGAATCTCCTTCGGTCCGGCTATTATTACCCGGATTTTATTCCGTCAATATTGTCCGGGTATAATTCCGCCCGGCGGCGTTGGCGCATCGGCCGCCATCGGCTCTGCCTAAAGCGAGACCCCCAGCCTCTCCAGCCATGCCCGCGCCTGTTTCGGTTCACCCACCGCACTGGGCGCTACCGGCCCGCGCGCGTCCAGAAATTCCCGGTGCAGCGCAAATGCGTCCATGCCCAGTTGCGCGCGCATGGCGTCAATCGCGTCGGCAAGCTCGCACAGAGTGTCGATGACGGGCGCAACTTTCGCCCGCGCCGCCTTGTCGCTCTGATGATCGAACAATCCCCATGACCCCGCCGCCGCAACCCGCAGCGCGGCGATCAAAGCCTCTTGATAGTCCGACTCCAGCTCCGCCCTGCGGATGTCCATGCGTTCCAGACGATCGGCCCTTGCCATCTGCTATCGCAACTCGACCCACACCGGCGCATGGTCGCTGGCCTTTTCCCGGCCGCGAAATTCCTTGTCGACTTGCGCATCGAGCAGCCGGTCGGCGGCGGGCGGGCTGAGCAACAGATGGTCGATACGGAAGCCAGCATCGCGCGGCCAGGCGTTCATCTGATAATCCCAATAGGTCCACACGCCCCCGGCCGGGTGACGGGAAAGCAGCGCGTCGGTCCACCCGTCGCCCAGAAACCGGCGATAGGCCGCCCGGCTTTCCGGTTGCATCAGCGCATCGTCGGCCATTGCCTTGATCGAATAGACGTCCTTGTCGCGCGGAATGACATTATAGTCGCCCGCCAGCACCGCCGGGACTTCCTCCGCCCAGATCTCCGCCGCCCGCGCGCGCAGCCGCTTCATCCAGCGCAGCTTGTAATCGAACTTCGGCCCCGGCTGCGGATTGCCATTGGGCAGGTAGATGCTGGCGATCCGCACGCCGTCCACCTCCGCCTCCAGATAGCGGCTATGCTCATCCTCCGCCTCGCCCTCAAGGCCCCGCGCGACCTCTACCGGAACCTGCCCCCGCGCCAGGATGGCGACGCCGTTGAACCCCTTCTGCCCATGCCAGATCGCGCCATAGCCGGCCTCCTCGATATCCTTCACCGGGAAGGTCTCGTCGGACGTCTTGATCTCCTGCAGGCAGGCGACATCGGGCCGGGTCTCGCTCAGCCACTCGACAAGGCGAGGCAGCCGCGCCTTGATGCCGTTGATGTTGAACGTGGCGATACGCATGTGGTGGGGTCCTTGGGCGGCCGCAGGGCGAACGGATATCGGATCACTCTTTGGAGAAAGAGAGACAAGTGAGCAAGGTGATCACTTATTCTTCGACAGGCACTATCGAACACTCACCTGTTGCAGCATCATACAGAAGCTTCGCAAGGTCTGGCCCTTGGGCGGGATCGTCATTCTTGGCCCCAAGAGAAATCAGTATCTCGGCATTGCCATTTTCATGAAGAACAACAGCCGTGGAGACGTCATCGTTAACATGAGGCCACTCAGGACCGAAATGATGAGCAGACAAATTTTTGGCAGCTAATTCTTCTGCTAATATTGCGGCAGCCAAAAAGGCATCCGCGATCTTTTGCACAGCCTGCGCCTCACTTAAACCGGCGAGGGTAGGCACAGCCAAAGTGCTGTTCCCAACGGCGATAAGAAACTGACCAACCGCCTGCTGGGCCGTGACAGCTTTCGTGATGACATCAAGTGTTACTTGATCGGAATTCGGAAAAGCGGCTTGCCGTTCCATAGATGTCAAACGTCGAAATTGGCGTTTCGTGAATGAGACCAGCCTAGCAGTGGCTAATCCTGCAAGGGCGGTCACTGTACCTTGCGCTATCCACTTGGCCAAATCGTGTAGTGTGAATACGTCCAAAACAAGTCGGAGATACTCATTCGGCCCGGCAAGCAGAGGGCCAGGTTTGACTGCGACTTCACTTTCAGTAATCTCAGTCAGTAGCCGACTTGTCTGCGTTAGCGCATACATATTAGCGAGCGGACCGACTGCGATCGTGAGAGAGGGGGCTTCATGCTCCATCAAAATCACCTTCTTGGTGCATTCCTACATCGACAGCCGACCAGCTTTAAGCTGTGATCACGGCAACAACAACGACGCGTCCCCATAACTATAAAACCGATACCCCTCCGCAATCGCGTGCGCATAGGCCGATTGCATCCGTTCCCGTCCCATCAGCGCGCTCACCAGCATAAACAGCGTCGACTTGGGCAGATGGAAATTCGTCATCAGCCCGTCGATCGCGCGGAAGCGGTATCCCGGCGTGATGAAAATCCGCGTCTCCCCTTCGAAGGGCGCGATCACGCCATCCTCGCCGGTCGCGCTTTCCAGCAGGCGCAGGCTGGTCGTGCCGACGGAAATCAGCCGCCCGCCCTTCGCCCGCACGGCGTTCAGCCGCTCCGCCGTCGCTGCGTCGATGCGCCCCCATTCCGCATGCATCCTGTGGTCGTCGGTATCGTCCGCCTTCACGGGCAGGAATGTCCCCGCGCCTACGTGCAGGGTCAGCGTCTCGGTCGCGATCTCCGCCGCCGCCAGCCGCTCCATCAGACCCGGCGTGAAATGCAGCGCTGCCGTTGGCGCTGCCACCGCGCCATCCTCCCGCGCGAACAGGGTCTGATAATCCTCCCGGTCGCGTTCATCGGTCGGGCGCTTGCTGGCGATATAGGGGGGCAGCGGCATCCTCCCCGCCCGCTCCAGCAGTATTTCGACCGGCTCCTCGCCCTCGAAGCTGAGGCTCACCCCGCCATCCTCGTCGCGCGGCCCGGCGATGGCGGTGACGCCCGCGCCGAAATCGATCCGGTCGCCGTCCCGCACCCGCTTGGCGTTGCGCAGAAACGCCTGCCACTGGCGCAGCCCCAGCCGCTTGTGCAGCGTCGCGCCGATCCGCGCCGCGCCGCGCATGCCCTCCAACTGCGCCGGGATGACCCGCGTGTCGTTGAATATCAGGCAGTCGCCCGCGCGCAGCGCATCGGGCAGGTCGGCGACGCCGCGATCCTCCACGCCATCCGCCCCGCGCAGCACCAGCATCCGCGCGGCATCGCGCGGCGCGGCGGGGCGCAGCGCTATCCGCTCCGGCGGCAGGTCAAAATCGAACAGGTCAACGCGCATGGATGCGTCCGGGCCGCCGCAATATCGGAGCAGCCCTGGGCGGTTATTTCTTCTTGGGCGCCGGCTTCTTCGCCGCGGGCTTGCCGCCGATCGGCCTGTTGAGGTCGGCGACGCTGGGCGCGGGCGGCGGCGGCGCTGTCAGGACGGCGGGCACGGGCTTGCCGTCGCTCTCGATCGACGCCTGCACGATGACCGCCGGATTGGCGGGCGGCTCGCCCAGCGGGATCGCGTCGACATATTGCATGCCCTCGATCACCCGGCCGAACACCGTATATTTCTTGTCGAGCTGCATGCGCGGCAGGAACAGGATGAAGAACTGGCTGTTGGCGCTGTCCTCGCTCTGCGCGCGGGCCATCGACACGGTGCCGCGCAGATGCGGCATCATGTTGAACTCCTGCTTCAGGTCGGGCAGCGTCGATCCGCCGGTGCCGTCGCCCTTGGGGTCGCCGCCCTGCGCCATGAAGCCCGCGATCACGCGGTGGAACTTCAGGCCGTTATAGAGGCCCTGGCGGGTCAGCTCCTTGATGCGCGCGACATGGTTGGGCGCAATATCCGGGCGAAGCTGGATGCGCACGCGGCCGCCGGTGGACAGGTCCAGGTCCCAGATGTCCTCTGGGTTGAGCGGCAGGCTGGCGGGCGGGATTTTCGGAGCGCTCTCGGCACGCAGGGCCTTGACGTTGTCCTCCGCCTTGGCCGCCGATTCCGCTTCCTTCGCCTCGTCGGTCTTGCCGCCGCCCTGCGCATGGGCGGGCACGCCGGCTGTCATGACCAGAGCCGCGCAGGCCAGGGTCAGCACCCTGCCCAAGGAACCGAAGCCATTAGTGAACGCCATGTGCCTGAACTCTCCCGCGCTGGACGCGCGCCTAAGAAATATGCGCCTAGAAATATATCGATGAACGGCGGCTGAGCGAACTCAGTCCCCCTTTCTCCCGATGCGCTCTACCCGCTCCATCACTTCCTCGCAAACCTTCGCGCTGACGAATTTGTGGATAGGCCCGCCATAGAGCGCGATTTCCTTCACCAGCCGCGACGCGATCGGCTGCAGCGACACGTCCGCCATCAGGAAAACCGTCTCCACCCGGTCGTTGATCTGCTGGTTCATGCCCGCCATCTGATATTCATATTCGAAGTCCGCGACGGCGCGCAGGCCCCGGATGATGACGCTGGCGCCCTGCCGCTCAGCAAAGTCCATCAGCAGCGAGTTGAAGCCGGTGACGACCACCTCTGCATCCACATCGGCGCATTCCCGCCGCACCATTTCCAGCCGCTCCTCGTCGGTGAACATGGGGGATTTGCTGATATTGGTGGTGACGCCGATCACCAGCCGGTCGACCAGCTTCGCGCCGCGCCGGATGATGTCCATATGGCCCAGGGTGATCGGGTCGAATGTTCCCGGATAAACACCGATGCGCATAGCCATCCTATCTGTCCCTCTCGATCACATAATCCGCTATCGCCCGCAGCAGATCGGCTTCCTCGCCAAAGCCGCGCAGATGCGCCTTGGCCTGATCGACCAGCATCTGCGCCTGTTCCCTCGCCCGGTCCACGCCCAGCAGGGACAGGAAAGTCTCCTTGCCCGCGGCCGCATCCTTGCCCAGCGCCTTGCCGGCGGCGGCCTCATCGCCCTCCACGTCCAACAGGTCGTCGGCGATCTGGAACGCCAGGCCCAGGTCGCGGGCATAGCCGTGCAGGCCGGTGCGGCCCTCCGGCGGGACGCGCGCCATGATCGCCGCCGCCTCCACGCAATAGCCGATCAGCGCGCCGGTCTTGAGCTGCTGCAGCCGGGTGACGGTCGGCAGATCGAAACTCGCCCTCTCGGCCTCCAGGTCCATCATCTGCCCGCCCGCCATGCCCGCCGGGCCGCTGGACAGCGCCAGCGCGCGGATCAGCTCCACCCGCACGAACGGTTCGCTATGCGTGCGCTCGTCGCTCAATATCTCGAACGCGATGTCGTGCAGGCAATCGCCCGCCAATATCGCCGTCGCCTCGTCGAACGCGATATGCACTGTCGGCTTGCCCCGGCGCAGGGCGTCATCGTCCATCGCGGGCAGATCGTCATGGATCAGCGAATAGACGTGAATGCACTCGACCGCGCACCCCACCCGCACCAGCGATTCTTCCGGCAGGCTGAACAGCGATCCGGTGGCGCGCACCAGCAAGGGCCGCAGCCGCTTGCCTCCGCCGATCGCTGCGTGCCGCATCGCTTCATACAGGCGGTGGCGCGGATCGTCCGGCACCTGCAGTATCGCATCGAACAGCGTATCGATGGCCTGCGCCGTCTCCTGCGCCGCCTCGCTCAGCAATGTCGCGCGTGCGCCCCCCGGTGCCAAAACCTGGCTCCTCAGTCCGCGCCGAAGGGCTGGGCACCCCCGATGGCGCCGCTGGCGTCGACCGTCAGCTTCTGGATTTTCGCCTCGGCGTCCTCCAGCCGCTTGGCGCATTGCTTGCGCAGCGCCTCGCCCCGCGCATAGAGCGCGATGGAATCGTCCAGCGGCACGTCACCGCTTTCCAACTGCCGGACGATCTGTTCCAGCTCGCGCAAGGCGGCCTCGAAAGTCAGGGCGGAAAAATCCTGTCCCGACGCATCCTGTCCAGCAAGTTCACCATTTTCGACCATGTGCATGCATTGACGTCCGGCAGGGGCGGGGTCAAGCCTTGGCGGACAGCCATGCGCGCTTCAGCGCGCGTTCATGACGCGCCTGTCATGAAGCCGTCATGCTGCCCTGCAAAATTGCAGGCCGGAAAAGCATAGTTAATGCGCAGTTTTCCATTGACGGTCGATGCTGCAATTGCACATACGGATAATGCTATGAAACTTTATATCCCCTTGCTCGCCGCCGCACCGCTGATGTTCCTTTCCGCCTGCGGCCAGTCCGAACCCGAAGTCGTTGGCGGCCCTGCCGATCCGCTCAAGGATCAGCTTGCGAACGCCTCGGCGGTCAAGCTGCCCCCGTCGGTGAAGAACAGCCGCACCTATCGCTGCAAGGACAACAGCCTGATCTTCGTCGACTTCCTGTCGGACGACACGACCGCGAACCTGCGCCTGGAAAAGAATGGCGCGCCGACCAAGCTGGTCGCGGCGGAAGCGGGCAAGCCCTACACGGCGGAAGGCTTTGAAGTCGACGGCAGCGGCCCGACCATCAACGCCACGGTCCCCGGCAAGAGCGCGCAGAGCTGCAAGGCCTGATCGCACGGCCGGGTCCGCCCCAACGGACCTGACATTCCACACGACAACAGGGTCGGACGCGACAAGCGCCCGGCCCTTTTTCTTTGCGCGCGGCATCATCCATGCCTTCGTCATCCCGGACTTGATCCGGGATCCATGAGCATAAACATGGGTGTAATCATTCAGGCGCAGAGCCAATGGATCCCGGATCAAGTCCGGGATGACAAGCGCGGCGGCCTTGCATTGTCCCAACCAACGTCCGGAAATCCGCACGCCCGGTTGCCCAATCCCCGCGGCCTCGCTAAACGCGCGCACATGTCCAGCACCGCCACCCAGATCACCCCGGAAATCGTCGCCGAGCATGGCCTCAACGAGGAGGAATATGCCCGCGTCCTGAACGCGCTGGGGCGGGAGCCGAACCTCACCGAACTCGGCATCTTCTCGGTCATGTGGTCGGAGCATTGCTCGTACAAATCCAGCCGCATCCACCTGAAGAAGCTGCCGATCGAAGGGCCTCAGGTCATTTGCGGCCCCGGCGAAAATGCGGGTGTCGTCGACATTGGCGACGGGCAGGCGGCGATCTTCAAGATGGAGAGCCACAACCACCCGAGCTATATCGAACCCTATCAGGGCGCGGCGACCGGCGTCGGCGGCATCCTGCGCGACGTGTTCACCATGGGCGCGCGGCCCATCGCCAATATGAACGCCCTGCGCTTCGGCCGGCCCGATCATCCCAAGATGCGCCACCTGATCAGCGGCGTAGTGCGCGGCATCGGCGGCTATGGCAATTGCGTGGGCGTGCCGACCGTGGGCGGCGAGGTGAATTTCCACCCCGCCTATGACGGCAATATCCTGGTCAACGCCATGACCGTCGGCGTCGCCGACACGGACAAGATTTTCTATTCGGCCGCCAGCGGCGTCGGCAATCCCATCGTCTATGTCGGCTCCAAAACCGGCCGCGACGGCATCCACGGCGCGACCATGGCGAGCGCCGATTTCGGCGAGGATTCGGACGCCAAGCGCCCCACGGTGCAGGTCGGCGATCCCTTCACCGAAAAGCTGCTGATCGAGGCGTGTCTGGAACTGATGGCGTCGGACGCCATCGTCGCCATTCAGGATATGGGCGCGGCGGGCCTCACCTCCTCAAGCGTGGAGATGGCCAGCAAGGGCGGCGTCGGCCTGCTGCTCAACATGGACGCCGTGCCGCAACGCGAAACCGGCATGACGGCGTACGAGATGATGCTCTCCGAATCGCAGGAGCGCATGCTGATGGTCTTGAAGCCCGGCCGCGAAGCCTTTGCCGAGGCGATCTTCCACAAATGGGAACTGGACTTCGCGATCATCGGCGAAGTCACCGACACCGGCCGCATGGTCCTTGTCCATCATGGCGAGACCGTCTGCGACATCCCGCTCGCCCCGCTGGCCGACGACGCCCCGCTCTACGACCGCCCGGCGGCCAGCAAGGAAGAGTATAAGGCATGGGCGGGCATCAAGCCGCTCGGCGACATCCCCGAAAGCACGGACATCGCCGCTGACCTGTTGAAGCTCATGGCCTCCCCGGACATCGCCAGCCGCCGCTGGATCTGGGAGCAATATGACCACATGGTCGGCGCCGACACCGTCCAGCGCCCCGGCGGCGACGCGGCCGTCGTTCGCGTCCACGGCACGCAGAAGGGCATCGCGATCAGCACCGACTGCACCCCGCGCTACTGCTATGCCGACCCCTATGAGGGCGGCAAGCAGGCGATCGCCGAATGCTATCGCAACCTGTCGGCGGTCGGCGCAACGCCGCTCGCCGTCACCAACTGCCTCAACTTCGCCAACCCGCAGCGCCCGGAAATCATGGCGCAATTCACCGGCTGCCTCGAAGGCATGGGCGACGCCTGCCGCGCATTGGATTTCCCCATCGTGAGCGGCAACGTGTCGCTCTACAATGAAAGCAAGGCGACCGGCGGCGGCAGCGCGATCCTGCCGACCCCCGCGATCGGCGGGATTGGATTGCTGGCGGATGTCGACAAGATGGCGACGGTGGCGTTTAAGGCGGAGGGCAACATAGTCTTGGCCATCGGTGCAAACGGTTATGGCACTCACCTTGGTCAATCAGTTTGGCTACGGGAAGTGCTAGGCCGGGAAGATGGGCCACCGCCTCCCGTTGATCTTGAGAAGGAGAGGCAGGCCGGGGAGTTCGTCCGTCGTCTGGTTTCGGATCAACTGGTGGCTGCGGTTCACGATGTGTCGGATGGCGGCCTGCTCATCGCGGTCACCGAAATGGCGCTTGCAGGTAACTTGGGCGCGCGCCTCAATCCCAGCTTCAAGTCTGACGACCTGGAGAATGGCGCAAGGCTGACCGGCATGATGTTTGGCGAAGATCAGGGGAGGTTTGTTCTGGAAGTTTCAGAACAGAATTGGCCCAAGGTTAGAGAGCGAGCGCAAGAACAGAACCTATCCTGCCTGCATCTCGGTTTTGTCGGCGGTAATACGATCTCCCTTTCAGGAGGCGTTTCGAAGTGGCAATGGCCCCTTACCGACCTCCGTACCGCACATGAAGGCTTCTTCCCGGCATTGATGGACGGCTGACCGCCCCTTAACTTCGTCATTCCCGCGAAAGCGGGAACCCATCTTTCCTCAAACGCCTGGCATGCACAAAGGCGCGATAGGTTCCCGCTTTCACGGGAATGACGGGTGGGATAGCTTCAACGCATGGTCCGCCAGCCCTGCGTCTACATCCTCGCAAGCAAACGCAACGGCACGCTCTATATCGGCGTAACGTCGGACTTCATCCAGCGCCTTCATCAGCATCGCATTGGCGCGGTTCCGGGCTTTACCCAGGAATATGGCGTAAAGCGCCTGATGTGGTTTGAGCAGCACGGTACGATGGACGAAGCGATCCTGCGCGAAAAACGCCTCAAGAAATGGAACCGCGCCTGGAAGATCGCGCTGATCGAGGCGTTGAACCCGCATTGGGATGATCTGGCTATCGGCTTAGGGTTCGAGCGATTGCCGGATTAGACATCTTCAACACTCGTCATTCCCGCGTAGGCGGGAACCCATTTCGCCTTCGGCACGCCAGCAGCGATGGGAGAGTTAGGTTCCCGCCTACGCGGGAATGACGAAGTGGAATCGGATTTTACGACACCCGCGTCACCCGCCCGAACACCACATGATATCCATCCCGCGCCCCGCCAGCGTCGAACGCCGCCATCACGCGCCGCAAGTCCCCCGGCGATAGCGGCGAGCGCCCCTCCACCGGGACCACCGCGCCGATGCCCTTCAGGTGCGCGATCAGACCCTTCGCGCTCCCGCATTCCAGCGCATAATCCTCGTCGAAGGCGAAGGCGTCCGCCTGCCCCGCCAGCATCGCCTGCACATCCGCCAGCGATGGATAATCCGGCACCCCCGCCACAACCCCGCATGCCGCATGCGCCACCCGCCACGCCGCAAAGCTCCGCTCCGCCATCGTCGAGAAGATCAAACTTCCCCCCGGCCGCAACAGCCGCGCCAGCCGCGCCACCGCGCTGGCCAAATCATCGAACCACTGGAACGCCAGGCTGGAGAGGATCAGGTCGAAATGCGGCCCCTCGAACCAGGGAAATTCGCCATCCATCGGCAGGAAGGTGCCCGCGATCATCGCCCCCTTCGCCGCCTGCCCCACCATCTCGGCCGACAAGTCCGTCGCCACCAGCTCCGCCCCCGGCCAGCGCAGGCCGATCTCGCGCGTCAGCAACCCCGTGCCACAGCCAATCTCCAATATCCGCGCGCTGTCGGGAACCTTCAGCAGCCCCGCCAGATCGGCCACCGTCCGCGCCACGACCTTCTGCACCCCGGCATGGTCCTCATAGCCCGCCGTCGCCGCGCCGAAGGCAGCGCCTATCCTGTCTTTCCGCGTCGGACTCATGCGATTGGGCCTGACAGAAGCCGCGCCTGATTTCCAGTGCCCCGGCATGGCCCTCGCCCTATCCTGGCCTTGCGGCGTGGCGCAAAGCGCTCTAGCCCCGGCCGATGCACGCCAGCGACCGGATTTTCCCCCTCGACGCCCTGCGCGGATTCGCCGTCATGGGCATTCTCCTGATGAACATCGTCAGCTTCGCGATGCCGGAGCAGGCCTATATCAATCCGGCCGCCTGGGGCGGGCAAGGCGCGGCCGACATAGCCGCCTGGGCCATCGCCTGGGTGCTGTTCGACGGCAAGATGCGCGGGCTGTTCTCCCTGATGTTCGGCGCGTCGATGCTGCTGGTGATCGACCGGGCGGAAATGTCCGGCGGGGATGGCCGCCGCACCCATATGCGCCGGGCCTTCTGGCTGTTCTGGTTCGGCCTCGCCCATTATCTGCTGCTGTGGTGGGGCGACATATTGATGCTCTACGCCCTTGTAGGGATGGTGGCGCTGCTGTTCGTGGGGAAGGAGCCGATCGCGCTGGTCAAATGGGCCTTTGCCGCATTCGCCCTGCATTTCCTGATCGTCGCGGCCATCATGGCGCCGCTCTACGCCTATCAGGATGCCGCGTCGCAGCCCGGCGCATCCGCCGAAACGGTGCAGGGATTCGCCGCCATGGCCGCCGCGCTGGGCAAGCCCGGCACGCAGGCGATCATGGAGCAGGCCGCCATCTACCGCTCCGGCTTCTCCGCCATATTCGCGCATGAGCTTCATGCCTTCCCGGCCGCCTTCCCCGCGATGCTGCTCTATTTCGGCCTCGATACGCTGGGCTTCATGCTGCTGGGCATGGCGATGCTGAAGGGCGGGTTCCTGACCGGCGACTGGGACGGGGAGCAATATCGCCGCACTGCCCGGCACTGTTTCCTGATCGGCCTGCCACCGATGATCGCGCTGGCGGTCTGGGTGCTGCTGTCGGGCTTTGACACGCTCGCCACCTTCGGCGCGCTCATGGCCTGGTCCTTCCCGTTCCGCATTCCCCTGACGGTGGGTTATGCCGCGCTGTTCCTGTGGATCATCGGCCGGGCGCAGGGGCACTGGCTGATCATCCGCATCGCCGCCGCCGGCCGGGCGGCGTTCAGCAACTATCTGGGCACCAGCCTTGTGATGTGCGCCATCTTCTACGGCTGGGGCCTCGGCCTGTTCGGGAGGGTCGACCGCGCGCCGCTCTATCTGTTCGTGCTGCTCGCCTGGGCGTTGATGCTGCTATGGTCGAAGCCTTGGCTGGACCGATTCGCCTATGGCCCGATGGAATGGCTGTGGCGGAGCCTGGCGCGCGGCAAGCTGCAACCGATGCGCAAAAGCGTTCCGCGCTGACACAATTCGGCGCATTAGCCATTCTTTACTATTGCGACCTATTATCACTATCGCTATCTATGGGTTTCAGGAGAGCGTGCATGGTCGTTTGCGTCTGTAATGCCATTCGGGAAAAGGACCTTCGGGAGGCCGCTCGCGACGGTGCGGACACGCCCTGCAGCGCTTACGCCAAATTCGGCCGCCGTCCGAAATGCGGTCAGTGCGTATCTTTTGCGCGAACCATTATCGCTGCGGAGCGTGCGACTGCCTAGCAGTTGCATCCCAAAAAGTGGCGGAAATCCGCCACTTTTTGCCTTAACAAAAGTGCGTCCAACCCTTATATAACGCTCCGACATCAATTGTTCCGGAGCCTATCCCATGAAGGGCGACCTCAAGGTCATCGAATTTCTGAACGAGGCGCTCAAGAATGAGCTGACCGCGATCAACCAGTATTTCCTGCATTACCGCATGCTGAATCACTGGGGCGTCACCAAGCTCGCCAAGTTCGAATATGAAGAATCGATAGACGAGATGAAGCATGCCGACAAGCTGGCGGAGCGCATCCTGTTCCTCGACGGCCTGCCCAACTTCCAGCTTCTGGGCCGCCTGAAGATCGGCGAGACCGTAGAAGAAATCCTGAAGGCCGACCTTGAGCTGGAATATGAGGCGCTGCCGCTGCTGAAGGACGCCATCGCCCATTGCGAGAGCGTGCGCGACTATGTGAGCCGCGACCTGTTCCAGAAGATCCTCGACAGCGAGGAGGAACATGTCGATACGCTGGAAACCCAGTTCGAAATGATCGAGCGTATGGGCATCCAGAATTATATCCAGCTCCAGTCGGAAGCCGCCGAGGACTGAGAACCCGCACCCTTTCCTCCATCGGGAAAGCGCGAGACAAAAAGCCGCCGGGCGATCCGGCGGCTTTTTTGTTGGCCGGGCCGATGAACTGGCGGAACGGGATGTTGGGACGGATCGGCATTCAGCCCTGACGGCCTGCCAATGGCCGCCGCCCACCCGTCATTCCCTCCGCCATCCGGCCCGCCCCCCCCTGTGGGAAAGGCTGGCGCGAAGGCCAACGGGAAAGGCTTGCGGTATCGCTGCCGGGCTGTCACCCAACCGGCTATGGCTGTTCTTGCGTATATCGGGGCCGCTCTTGCGGAAATCGCCGGCTGTTTCGCCTTCTGGGCCTGGCTGAAACTGGGCAAGTCGCCCTGGTGGCTGCTGCCCGGCATCGCCTCGCTATGCCTGTTCGCCTATCTGCTGACGCTGGTGGAAAGCGGCAATGCCGGGCGGGCCTATGCCGCCTATGGCGCGATATATATCATGTCGGCGATTTTCTGGCTCTGGGCGGCGGAGGGCGTCAGGCCGGACCGCTGGGACATGATCGGGATGGGCATCTGCCTTCTGGGCGGCGCCGTGATCCTGTGGGGTCCAAGGCCAGCCTGAAGCGCGGTCCGGCAAGCGGGCGCCGCACCTCCTCCTGCGAAAACAGGAGTCCATCCCGAACAGGGAGCCAGATCAAAGCGGGAGGCCGGGTCCCCGCCTGCGCAGGACCGCGCGTCCCTTCACGCGGGACAAGCTCTGGCGCATTCGCACATCGGATGAACCCACCGGATGCCCTGGGCAGCGCGAGAAAACCGCGCCAGCGCCCAATATATCCATGTATGGGATGCCCCTTCCGTCGCCGGAAGGGTGCGGATCACATGCGGCCGAAGCTCGGCGCAGCGCCTTCGGGACGGCGGCCGAACACCGCGGGCTTGCGGGCGACCAGCGGGCTGCTCGCCTTTTCCAGTTCGACCAGCGTTTCGTTGAAGCAGTTGCGGATCTCGACCACGGTCTCGATCAGCTCCTCCGGGCTTTCATGATATTCGACGCAGCGGCGCGCGACCGTCTCGATTTCCTCGGCCATGTCGCCCAGCCGTTCCGCGCCGAACTGGCGGGATTCGCCCTTCAGCGTGTGGGCGGGCAATACCAGCGCGGTGGCGTTGCGGTTGCGCATCGCCTCCTCGATCGCGAGCACGGATTTGGTGCCGTCCTCCCGGAAATAGCCAAGGATGCGGACGAAGCCCGCGCCCAGTTCAGTCCGCGCCTGCGCGAACCCGGCCGGGTCGATCAGCTTTGCGTCCATATGTCCCACGAGGTGCTCCCTGCGGCAATTCCACGTCCCTACCTTCGCACTTGTAAGGCGGGCGCAGTAAACGGCCGGTTAAAGCACCGTTTTGACTATGTTTTCTTTCTCGATGAGAAAACATGGCCCCAGCGGATCGGCAATATCGGTCAGCCGCCAGCCGCTGGCGGCCAATGCGGCCAGTTCTTTCGGGGCATTGGGGTCGTCGGCCCATATCATCACGCGATCGGCCGCGCGCATCGCCTTTGCGGCCCGCAGGGCGGGCCAGGGGCAGCGCATGCCCCGCGCATCGATCCGAACCGGATCAATTATCAAAGGGGTTCTTCGTACTGCGCAGGGTGAGTCGCACCGGCACCGCGCCAAAGCCCAGTTCGCGCCGGATGCCGTTAACCAGATAGCGTCGATAACTTTCCGGCAGGGCGTCAAGCCGCGTGCCGAACAGCACGAAGGATGGCGGCCGCGTCTTGATCTGGGTGATATAGCGCAGCTTGATCCGCTTGCCGCCGGGCGCGGGCGGCGGATTGGCCTCCAGCGCCTTTTCGAACCAGCGGTTGAGCTGCCCCGTCGACACGCGCTGCGACCAGGTGGCCCGGCTTTCGAACGCCACCCGCAACAGCTCGTCCAGCCCCTTGCCGGTATAGCCGGACACGGTCAGGATCGGCAGGCCCTTCACCTGCGCCAGTCCGTCCTCCAGCGCTTTCTTGATGCCCTGATACAGGCCGGAGCCATTCTCCACCGTATCCCATTTGTTGAGCGCGATGATAAGGGCGCGGCCCTCCTCAATCACCTTGTCGGCAATGCGCAGGTCCTGCGCCTCCAGCCCGCGCGTGGCGTCGAGCAGCAGCACGACCACCTCGGCGAAATTCACGGCGTTCAGGCCGTCGGACACCGCCAGCTTCTCCAGCTTGTCCTGCACCTTGGCGCGCTTGCGCATGCCCGCCGTGTCGATCAGCCGCACATGCCGGTCCCGCTGGTCGATGTCGGTCCACACCCAGTCGACGGCGATGCTGTCGCGGGTGATGCCCGCCTCCGGCCCGGTCAGCAGGCGGTTCTCGCCCAGATAGCGGTTGATGAGGGTCGACTTGCCCGCGTTCGGCCGCCCGACAATGGCGAGCTTTAGCGGCGCGCTGTCATCATCCTCGGCGAAATCCTCCTCCGGCTCCTCATCCTCCTCCTCCCGCTCCAGCAGGGGAAGCAGCGCCTGGAACAGATCGGACAGGCCCTGGCCATGTTCGGCGGAAAAGGGGATCGGTTCGCCCAGCCCCAGCCCGAACGCCTCCATGACGCCCGCGTCGGCCGCCTTGCCCTCCGCCTTGTTGGCCATCACCACGACCGGCACGTCATTGCCGCGCAGCCAGCGGGCGATTTCCTCGTCCAGCGGGGTGATGCCCGCCCGCGCGTCGATCATGAACAGGGCGACGTCCGCCCCGTCCACCGCCGCCTGCGTCTGCATCCGCATCCGGCCCGGAAGCGTATTCTCGTCCTCATCCTCATAACCGGCGGTGTCGACCAGCCGGAAATCCAGGCCGAGCAGCGACACGTCGCCCTCCCGCCGGTCGCGGGTGACGCCGGGCTGGTCGTCGACCAGCGCCAGCTTCTTGCCCATCAGGCGGTTGAACAGCGTGGACTTGCCCACATTGGGCCGCCCGACAATGGCTACTACGGGCAGCATATGCGTGCCTTGCTTCCTTCTTTGCGCGTGGCCTTATTTCAGGGCCATCAGCTTGCCGTCATCGGCAAGGATATACAGCGTCCTGTTCGCCACCACCGGGGACAGCGACATCGGATGATGCATGTCGATCGGTTCGGCGGCCTTTCCGGTCTGCGGATCGACAGTGACCATATCACCCAGCGTCGAGACCAGATACAGTCTGTTGCCCGCCAGCAGCGGCCCGGTCCAGCGCACCGCGCCGGTCTTTTTCTTGACCTTCTTGAAGCGCTGGAGCTGGCTGATCCAGCGGATCTTGCCCGTCGCCCGCGCAACGCAGAGCAGCTTGGCGTCGTCGGTCACCACGAACACCCACTCGCCGACCACGGCCGGGGTGGAAATGCCCGCAATGTTGATTTCCCAAAGGCGCTGGCCGCTGACCAGTTCGTAGGACGCCATGCGCCCGCCCTGCCCGATGGCGAACACGCGGCCGCGGTCGATCACTGGGTCGGCGTCGATATCGGCCAGCGAGGCGACCGAGGTCGAGATGCTGGTGCGCGACAGCGCGTCGCCCCACAGCGACCGGCCATTTTCATATCGATAGGCGGAAAGCTCGCCGGAGCTGTATCCCGCGATCACCGTGCCCTGCCCTGCGGCGGGCGCGGCGACGCCGAACACGCCGGTCGCCTCCATCGTGCCGCTGTCAGTCCACTGGGTTGCGCCGTCCTGCTGCGCCAGCGCGAATATCTGGTTGTCCTGGCTCATCACATAGACCGAGCCATTGGCCAGCGTCGGCGCGCCGCGCAGCGGGCCGCCGGGGCGCTGCTTCCACACGATCTTGCCGTCCGACGCATTCATCGCGACCACATCGCCTACGCCGGTGCTGGCATAGAGGCGGTCGCCGAGCACGCTCACGCCGCCGCCGAACAGCGACCGGCCATTGCCTTCGGAGGGCAGCGCCGTCTGCCAGATTTTCGAACCCGTCGCCGCGTTCATCGCGATCACGCGCGCCGACGCATCGATGACATACAGCTTGCCGTCCGCCACGACCGGGGCGGAGGCAAGGCGCGCCTTGGGCGTGCTGCCCTCTATCGACACGCTCCACGCCTGGCGCGGCGCGTCGGACAGCGCCAGATGGCCCATCGTCTTGTAGGGGTTGCCGCCCGGCTGCGACCATTGGTCGTTCACCGCCTGCTCCGGCAGGACCACGGCGACATCGGCAATCGTCGGCTCGACCGCCACGCCCTGCTCGCTCGTCAGGATCGATGTGCGCTTGCCGACGACCGGCGTTTTCTTGCCGCCATTGCCCTTGCCGCCGCCCAGCACGGCGCAGCCCGAAAGCATCGCGACGCAGCCGAGCAGCGCGCCCAGCCGCATCATCCGTTTCTTACCCACCCGAAGTTGCATTCGCACCGCCATCCTCGCCAATCCCCACCGTCGCGTCTACCGCATCGACTCCCAATAGCCCCGCCATCTGTCGCGCACGTGAACGGACAGTTTCCGGCACCTGCGCATCCTTTGCCAGCGCCGCGAACAGCGGCCCCGCAAGGTCGGGCTTGCGCATCTTCATATAGGCGACCGCCGTCATTTCCCCGGCGCTGCCGAACCAGGGGTCGCCCGCGGCCGCGAAGGGCTTCAACCGATCGACCACATCCTGCGGCTTCATGCTGTCGAACTCCAGCGCCGTCTGGCGGATCAGGCCCAGGTCGCGATAGGGCTTGGCCAGGCTGCTGTCCGCCGCCATGCCCTTGAAGATCGCGATCGCGCCCTTCGTGTCATTCTTCTTCACCGCCACGGCGGCCTTCGCCAGCATCGCGGTCGCGCGATAACCCGGCTGGCCATCCTTGGCGAGCGCATCCAGCTTCTTCATGTCGGGCGCGCCGCCCGCGGCGACCACTTCCAGCAGGCCCTGCATTTCCTCGGCCGTTTCGCCCGACTTGCCGGCGCTGTGGTGGTTCCAGTAGAGCCAGCCGCCAAACGCGGCCAGACCCGCCGCCACCAGGATCGCGATCCACCGGCCATAGCGTTTCCAGAACCCCAGAAGCTGGTCCTGCCGCACGGCGTCATCGACCTCGCGCAGGAAGGCTTCGTTGGATTGCGGCGTCAATGCCAAGGTCATTCTCCGGGAAACACAGGGAAACGGGGCGGATAGAGAGAGGCGCCGGACATTAGCGGCGCGGCGGGCAAGAGCAAATTACTTTTTCGGCCGGTAAACCTGCTCGTCGGTCGGAAATGTCCGGGCGCGGACATCGGCGGCATAACGCTCCGCCGCGCCGGAAATCATCGTCGCCATGTCCTCATAGCGTTTCACGAACTTGGCGGTGCGCTCGAACATGCCCAGCATGTCCTCAGTCACCAGCACCTGCCCGTCGCAACGCGCGGACGCGCCGATGCCGATGACGGGGATGTCGACGCTTTCCGTGACGGCATCGGCCAGCGTTTCCATCACGCCCTCCAGCACCACCGCGAACGCTCCGGCGTCGGCGACGGCGCGGGCGTCGGCCATGATCTTGGCATGCTCCTCCTGGCTCTTGCCCCGCGCGGCATAGCCGCCCAGCGCATTCACCGCCTGGGGCGTCAGGCCGACATGGGCCATGACCGGGATGCCCCGCTGGCTGAGGAACGCAATGGTCGGCGCCATCGCCTGCCCGCCTTCCAGCTTGACCGCCGCGCAGCCGGTTTCGGCCATGACCCGGCTGGCGCTGGCGAATGCCGCTTCCGGCGAGCTTTCATAGCTGCCGAACGGCATGTCGACGATGACCAGGCTGTGATAGCTGCCGCGCACCACCGCCGCGCCATGGGCGATCATCATGTCGAGCGTGACCGCCAGCGTGGACGGCAGACCATAAATGACTTGCCCCAGGGAGTCGCCGATCAGCAGCATGTCGCAATGCGGGTCGAGAAGCTGCGCCTGCCGCGCCGTATAGGCGGTCAGCATGACCAGCGGCTCGGCGGTCTTGCCTTCAAACTTCCGCCGCTGGATCGCCGGCACGGTCAGCCGCTTCATCGGCGCAGGCGTCGGATTGGCGCGGCTGGTGGAGGTGTCGAGGGTGAAGGTCGTGGACATGGCGGCGCTTTACCGCAGCCGGGGACCGTGTGCAAACCAGACGGATCGCCCCATGCGCCGCCGCTGTCCTCCTGTCATCTGTAGATGACAGGAGCAGGCTTTGTGTTAGAGGTGAAACCCGCCTGAGTCAGGGGAATGCCATGCAAGATTGTGTGAACGGTGCCTATTTCATCGTGCGGGAAGATTGCCCGGTCTGTGCAAGCGCCCATTGCGAGACATTCTATTCCGTTCCGTTTACGCAAGACCCGGTCCGCTCTTTCTTGGAAAGCCATTTCCGTGAGCAGGGCCATATCGAATGGGCGACGCTGGAGGGCACGAATTTTACGCTGGCCGAGTGCCCTGAGTGCAAGCTGGTGTTCCAGCGCAACGTGCCCAACGACGCTATGCTGGGGCGCGTCTACACGGAAATGATCAGCCCATCTTTCCTGCGGGCCTATGAGGACGACCTGTTGACCGTGGACAATTTCCGCCAGATAGCGGGCGAGATGATGATGCTTTTCCGCATGATCGACAAGCCGGCGGGTCAGATCGCCTTTCTCGATTATGGTTTCGGCTTCGGCCGCTGGGCGCGCGTCGCCCGCGCGCTCGGCGCGACCGTCTATGCGACGGAAATCGGGGAGGAGAAGCTGGCGATGGCCGCGGACATTGGCGTGCGCATCATCCCGGATGAGGCAGTGGACGGCATGCGCTTCGACATCGTCCATACCGAACAGGTGCTGGAACATCTGGTCGATCCGCGCCGGGAATTTCGCCGCCTTGCTGCGATCACCGATGGCGTGATGAAGGTGTCGGTGCCGCCCGCCGGGCCGATCCGCAGCACCATAGAGAAAAAGGGTCTCGCAGCGGAATCGCCCTTCGTCCGGGCGCACGCTATGCGCGGCGACGATCTGGCGCATATGGCGGTGCAGCCGCTCGAACATATCAACGCCTTTTCGGTGAAGTCGATCGAGCGATTGGCATCGGAGAACCACATGAAGATCGTCGATCAGGTGCGCCGCCGCGCCACCATGATGGACATTGGCTCGCCCAAGCGCTTCTTGCGCTCCCTCGCCGATTTCGGGATAGCGCTGGGCAAGGCGGCGTTAAAGCCGCATACGGGCTATTATCTGCTGCGACCGGAGCGCTGATCCGCGCATCCCGTTCGGGTGGGCAGGGACGGCGCTGAGAGGGAGCCGCCTTCCCTGCCCTGTTTTACTGACCGGGGGGGGGGGGTCAGAACTTAAAAGCTGCCCTTGATGGTCATGCCCCATGTGCGGGGATCGCCGGGCTGGCCCGCGATCAGGCCGACATTGCCCGGCGCGACCTGCAGCAGATCGATATAGTTGACGTCGAAGGCGTTGCGGACCCAGCCGAACACATCGAACCCGTCACCCCGGAAACCGGCGCGGAAGTTGGTCAGCGCATAGCCCTTGACCTCGGTGTAGATGGACGGCGAGGCGTTGGAATTCCATTCCGACCGGTAATTGCCGTCGACGCCCAGATAGGCCTGCCCTTCCTTCGCCAGCAGCGTGACCGGCGCATTGACCTCCACACCGTAGGAGAAGGCCCATTTGGACACGCCGGGCAGGGCCTGACCGGAAATGTCGCACTGGCGCGGGCTGAGCGCACCGGGCACGCCCGGCTGCGAATAGTCCGGCGTGGCGTTGGCCCCCTGCAGCGTGCCGCCCGACAGTTCCGGCGGGCAGGGCGCGTTGGTGAACTTCTTATATTTCGCGTCGGTATAGGCGGCGTTGGCATAGGCGCTCAGCCGCTCGTTCGGCGTGACCTTGAAATCGGCCTCGATACCCTGCGAGCGCACCTTCTCTGCATTGGCCAGATAACCGCGCACCGTGCCAAACTGGCCGCCATTCACCGTCGCCTGGAAATTCTTGATCTCCGTGCGGAAGGCCGAAAGGTTGAATGTCGCCCGGCGGTCCAGGAACTGGGTCTTCAGGCCGATTTCGAAATGATTGACCGATTCCGGCTTCACCGTGCCCGCGTCGTAGTTCACCGTATTGTCGGCGTTCAGCGGCAGGCCGTTCTGGTTGATGCCCAGCGTCTTGAAGCTCTTGGCGTAGGTTGCGTAACCCAATATGTCGCGCGCGAACTTGTAATTGACGTTGAAGTCATAGGTGAAGTTCCACGCGCTGTCGGACGGCGAACTGACCTGCGGCTGGTAGACGCCGCACTGCGCCGCGAGGACCGAACCGGCGGCCGGCGTCGGCGTGCAACTGATCACTTGCCCAGCGCCGTTGGTCACGATGCGCTCGTAGAAGCCGGACTTCTTGTCATAATTGACGCGCGCGCCGGGCTGGATGGTCAGCGCGTCGGTCACTTTCCAGCTCACCTGGCCGAACAGCGCGGCGCTGGTGCTCTTGAGATACTGGGTGTTGCTGGCGGTCAGGCCGTTGAGGATGGCGGCGTTGGCGGCCTGCGTCCCGGTCAGGCTCCACCGGCTGGCATCCGCGCCCTGCTGCTCGGTGCCCTGCGTGTCGATGCGCTGCTTGAACCCGAACGCGCCCAGAACGAAATCGAACTGGTCGCTGGTGTAGTTATAGCGGAACTCCTGGCTATACTGGTCCTGCTGCGACGGGTTCTGCGACAGCGAGACGATCGACAGGCCGGTGAAGTCGCGGTCATTCTCCGGCTTCCAGTCCCAGAAACGCCAGGCGGTGACGGAGGTCAGCGTGCCGGACCCCAGGTCCCACTTCACCTTGGCGGACGCGCCGCCGATCTTGTTGCCCGCGTTCAGGCTGGAGTCGAGATCGGTCAACCGGTCATAGGGATTGCGGCTGGGCACGGCGTAGTTGCGGCCGGGATTGGCGGCGTTCACCGCCGCGACCAGCGCATCATATTGCCGGTTCAAAGCACGCTGCGTCGTGCCGACGCGCACGAACACGGTGCCGCAGCATTCCGGGTCCTGTCGGCTGTAATCGCCCGACAGCGTGATGCTCAGATCCTCGGTGGGCTGGAACAATAACTGGCCGCGCAGGCCCAGATTGTCCTGCTCGTTGATCCACTGGCCGCTGGCGACATTGTAGATCGTGCCACGGCGGCTGGTGGAGGCGATGGCGAGACGGGCGGCGATCTTGTCGGTCAGCGGACCGGAAATCGCGGCCTTCGCCTGCTTGTAGTTCAGATTGCCGACCGTCAGCTCCGCGCGGCCTTCAAAGTCGAAGGTTGGCTGGTTGGTCGTGATGTTGATCGCGCCGGCGGTGGTGTTCTTGCCGTAGAGCGTGCCCTGCGGTCCGCGCAGCACTTCCACCTGCGCGACGTCGAGGAAGTCGAAGGTCGCGGAAGCGACGCGCGAGTTATAGACGTCATCGACATAGATGCCGACGCCCTGCTCGAAACCGTCGCTGGTCAGGCCGAACGGCACGCCAAGGCCGCGGATATTTACCGAGGTGTTGCGCGGGTTCGACGTGTAGACCTGCAAAGTCGGGGCAAGCTGCTGCAGCTTGACGATGTTGAAATTGCCCGTGGATTCGATGCTGTCGCCACGGATCACGGAAATCGCCAGCGGCACTTCCTGCGCGGCTTCCTGGCGGCGGCGCGCGGTGACGATGATGACTTCGCCACGGCTCGGCTCTCCCTGATCGGCCTGCTCTGCCGCCTCGGCCGGCGCCGTCGACGCATCCTGGGCGAAGGCCGCAGGCGCAAGAATGGATGCGCTCGCCGCGGTGGCGAGCAACAGTGAACGCACGATCATAAAATTCCCCTTCCGGATGTCCGGTTGTCTGTGTGTCAACTTGGCGTCTCCGGCGACCCGGCGGATGCCTGTTTTTTCTGTTCTTTCCCTACTGGGCTGATCTCAATCCTTGCCGGCCGCGCCGTTGAACCGGCGCTTTTCGGTGACGTCGAGTTGCACGACGCGCGCATCATGGACGGTCAGGGTGATCGACCCGAACCGCAGCGACTCCAGCGCGGAACGCACGGCGTCGATGCTGCTGATAATGTCCGGCCGCACTGGCTGCGCCCAACGCTCGACTTCTTCAATGTTCATTCGCTTACCTCGTGCCGCACTCATATCTCAACTTTTTCGATAGACAAAAAAGCAATGCTCTACCCCCTGATAGTTTCTCTATCCCTTGAGTAGATTTATGCTTTGTAGATTTATGCCCGGTAGCTGTGCGCTTGTTACTTCAAGCCCTGCGGATGCGCGCCGGGCCGGTTACGCCTGGCCCAGCAGCGGCGCCTGACGGTCGCCCGTCACCATCGCGGCGGGCCGCAACTGCCGGGCCAGCGCCGTCTGGTCGGCGGCAAGGCCGATCAGCTTGTCCAGCAGCGATTGCCCGAACCGCCATTCGCCCAGGCCCGACTCCGCATTGATATGGCCGCTATGGCCAGCGTCGATGATCTGGCTGCCCCAATATTTGCCGATGCTGTGGGCGCGCTCGTAGAAGATGTACGGATCGTTCCGGCTGGCGACCATGATCGACGGGAAGGGCAGCGTCGCTTTCGGCACCGGGCCAAAACCGCCGATCGTTTCTGGCGTTTCCATCCGGTCGCAGTCGGGCGGCGCGACCAGCAGCGCGCCGACCACCGGCCAGCCATAGGCCTGGCTCTGCAGCGCGCCCCACCAGGCGACGGCAAGGCAACCCAGGCTGTGCGCCGCCAGCACGATCGGGCCGTTGACCGCGCGGATCGCAGAGTCCAGCCGGTTGACCCACGCATTGCGGTTGGGGCTGGCCCAGCTACCCAGGTCAACCCGTTCGCAATCGCCGCGCTTCTGTTCCCAGATGGTCTGCCAATGGCCGGGGCCGCTGTTGTTGAGGCCGGGAATGGTCAGCACCACCGGCTGGCGCGCGTCGCTCGCATGTCCGAATCGATCCATGTCCTGCTCCTCAAAAGCTTTGGCGGGAGCCTTCGATATAATTCTATAATTTTAATAGACAATAGGCGGGCGACGAAATGTGGCAAAATATGGGCAGCCGGAATGGCCCCGCTTACATCGTTGAATTCAGGTTAATATCCGCCGTTTCGCAAAGCGATATACCGTCGCGTTCCCCGTTGCATTTATACGGCGAACTGCTCCGCCAGGCTGATCCCGTCCAGCACCTTGGCCATTTCGTCCCGCACCCGCAGCATCACGCGATGCAGGCGGCATTCTTCTTCCGGCAGGCAGTTTTTGCAGGTTTCGTGGGCGAACCGGCTGGCGCAGGGCACCAGCGCCAGCGACCCGCGCGTCAACCGCACGATATCGCCATAGCTGATGTCGATCGGCGACAGCGCCAGCCAATATCCCCCGTCCCTGCCGCGCTGCGTGGCGACCAGCCCCTCGCGCGACAGCTCGGACAGGATAACCGTCAGGAATTTGGACGGGATATTCTGCTTTTCGGCAATCTCGGTCAGGGGGACCGGACCCTGCGCATAATGATCGGCCAGATGCTGGAGAGCGCGGATGGCGTAACGGGTCTTTTGCGACAACATCGCCGGACATTCGGCGCAACCGCGACGAAATTCAAGCGGGTTGGTTGGGAAATATCAGGGTTGGAGGGCCGCCCGCGCCAGTCCCGGAAAATCGCTGAACAATCCGTCCACGCCCGTCGCCGCAACGGCCCGCACCGCCCCTGCGAAATCGCCATGCGCGGCGGGGTCGTCGCCCTTCTGGAACGCTTTGGGCAGGAACATGTTTTCCGCCCGTAACGTCCAGGGATGCACCTGCAGCCCGGCCGCATGCGCCGACGCCACCAGCCCGCTGTCCGCCCCGTCCGGCCCGATCACCATGTCGAAGCTTGGCCCGATGCCGTCGGCATAGCCGGCGACCGCCTTCAGCCCCTCCGGCGTCATCATGTCGGCATAGGCGATGCCCGCCATGTCCGGCGGCCCGCCCTGCGACGCGACAAGCTGGATCAGGCGCAGCCGGGTCTTGCCGCGCAGCAGCTTCAGATTGCCGACTTCGAAGGACTGGATGAATACCGGATCGTCGGGCGCGCCATAGCCATATTTCTCCAGCATCGCGAGCAGCGGCGCTTCATGCGGCAGGCCGATGGAGGCGAAATAGGTCGGGTGCTTCGTCTCCGGGTAAATGCCGATCCGGCGGCCGGTTTCCGCTTCCCGCGCCTTGGCCAGCTTGATCACCTCCTCGAACGTCGGGATCTGGTACAGCCCGTCGAACCGCTTGTTCGCCGTCCGCACCTGCGCCAGCCGCTCCTTCGCGCGCAGCGTCCGCAGTTCGGCCAGGGTGAAATCCTCGGTGAACCAGCCGGCAATATCCTCACCGTCGATCTTTTTGGTCGTCCTGCGGCTGGCGAATTCGGGATGGTCGGCGACATCGGTCGTGCCGGAAATCTCATTCTCATGCCGCACCACCAGCACGCCGTCCTTCGTCAGAACCAGATCAGGCTCGATGAAGTCGGCCCCCTGATCGATGGCCCGGTCGTAAGCGGCCAGCGTATGCTCCGGCCGTTCGCCGCTGTCCCCGCGATGGGCGATGATGATCGGATCGGCCATGGCGGCTCCCGGAACGGCAAGAAGGGCGGCGGCGACCAACGCCTTGAGCATCGGCAGCGCCTTGAACATATGTGGGGCTTTGAACATCGGTCCTCCTGCCCCGGCGCTAGGCGCGCCGCATGACGGCAATATTACTGGTCGGATTATTCCTGCCCAACCTCTACTGCCCCAGCCCCTACTGCTTGGCGAATGCCTCAATATAGACGTCCGGCTTGAACCCGACGATCCGCTTTTCGCCTAGGTCGAGCACCGGCCGCTTGATCATCGACGGATTGGCCAGCATCAGCGCCACCGCCTTGTCCGCGTCGATCCCCTGCTTGTCCGCGTCGGGCAGCGCCCGGAACGTGGTGCCCGCCCGGTTCAGGATCGTTTCCCAGCCATGCTCGGCCACCCATGCGCGCAACTTCCCCTCATCCGCGCCGGAAGCCTTATAGTCATGGAAGGCATATTCGACCCCGTGCGTCTCCAGCCAGGTCCGCGCCTTCTTGATCGTGTCGCAGTTCTTAATTCCGAACATGGTTAACGACATTACTCTATCCTGTTTTCAATCGAGTAGTTGGGTCTGAGCTAATCCACCCTAGAAAATAGCGACATGCTTCATCTTCCGAGGAAAAATCGCGACGCCCAGTCTCCAAACCTCGCTCGCTGTAGTAAGTCACCCAACGATCTGGTTCGCCGGCCAAAGCCGATCTACGAAGCTGGATGACGTAAGTCTCTGGTCGCCCGTCAAAGCTATAGGCCCGAGGATTGATTTTCTCGGTTTCCAGAGATTCCGAAAGCTGCTGAATATCCATAAATCAAGCCCACTTAAGGAGCGATTTATCTACAACCATTACGGTATTGCTCGCAGTTTTTAATTCCGAAAACCGTAATGCTCACTCGCCGCTCCACCTTAAGCCCATAGCGCCCTCGTAGCCCAGAACAGTCTGCGATCAAATCGGCGCGTCAAACCTCCCGCCCGCCAATCTCACCAGCCGAGCCAGCAACATCCGTGATCTGACGGGAGCGAAAGAGGAGCATGTCGATGTCATCGACAATGTTTTCAATTTCATCGAGTGACAGAACCCAAGGTGCTGCGGCATCTTGAAGATACTGCGTCCGCTGCGCCATGCTCATCGACCACCACCCATTTTGGACGCTGTTATCGAATACGCCCTTGGCAATCTGCCATAAGTCCTGCCGATTGAAGGCCGAACCTGATGACCAATGCCCACCTTCCAGTGATCGACAAAGTTCACGTATCAGTTCGGCCAAGCGTTCATGAAAGAGCATCTCAGGGTCAAGGCGCTCTCCAAACTTCGCCTTTATGAGCAGCGTCAGCATTATGCTCGCGCAGCCGTTCAGTTCGATTGTGTCCGTCGCTGGATCATATGTTGGAAACGGGGTCATAGGCACCTGTGGTTGCCTTTGGGCGGGCAGTCGCAAGGCTGTTTTCTGCCACTCACTATAGTGTGACCGGCCTTGGTAGGCCATGTCTCAGAAACGCCCGAGCGACGGAGCGGCTTTTGTGTCTACGTGCGAAACAGATTGCGCACAATTCTTGATGCCATGGTGATGGGCATGGTCAATCCTTCCGCAGCGCGGTCACTTCTATCTCTATCTTCATTTCGGGTTTGATGAGGCCGGACACAAGGCAGGTCGCCGCAGGACGGATGCCGCCGAACGTGCCGCCCAGCACCGGGCCGATCTGATCCCAATAGGCCGGGTCAGTGATATAATAGGTCGCGCGCACCACATCCTCGAAGGAAAAGCCCGCCTGCTCCAGCGCCTTGCCGATCACCTTCAGCGCATTGGCCGCCTGATCCGCGACGCTGTCGGGCATCGCCTTCGTTTCCGGGTCATAGCCGGTGGTTCCGGCGACGAAGCACCAGTCGCCCTGAACGACGGCGCGGGAATATCCGACCTGCGCCTCGAAAGGCGAGCCGGAGGAAATCAGCGTGCGGGTCACAATCGCTATCCTTGAAAAGAGTGGCCCGGATGCCGGTCCGGGCGGGTCAGGTTTTTGATTCGGCAAATGCCGGGCGGCCATAGCATGGCTGGACAGGCAGCCAAGACGCTATCGCCCGGATGCCATTTCTTGCCCGCATCAGGCGGCTGGCCTCGACACCCGCCGGGCGCTATGCCCGCGCGATGACACGCTTTGCCAACCAGTCCGCGCTTATCACTGGCGCAGCATCGGGCATCGGCCTTGCCTGCGCGCACCGGCTGGCCGGAGAGGGCGTGTCGCGCCTGGTGCTGGCGGACATTGACGCCGCCGGGCTGAACGCCGCCTGCGCCGCGCTCGACCGGCCGGGCCTCGCCCTCGAAATGCTGTGCGGGGATGCAGGCGACCCTGCATATTGGGAAGGGACCGGCGCGGCGCTGCAGGGCGTCACCCTTGGCGTCGTCAACGCCGGGATCGCCGACAATGGCGCGATAGCCGACATGCCGTTCGACCGCTGGCGCAGGGTAATGGCGGTCAATCTGGACGGCGCATTCCTGACGCTGCAGGCGTTGATGGCGTCGATGACCGCGGCGGGCAAGGGCGGCGCGATCGTCCTCACCGCATCGGTATCGGGGATCAAGGCGGAGCCGGGAACGGCGGCCTATGGCGCATCGAAGGCCGCCATGCTGCAATTGATGCGCGTCGCCGCGAAGGAGGGTGCGCCGCATCGCATCCGCGTGAACGCCATCGCGCCCGGCGGCGTCGAAACGCCGATCTGGGGCAAGACGCCTTTCTTCGCCGATCTTGTGCAACAGACGGGCAGCGAGACCGCCGCCTATGCGGCGCTGGGCGGGGGCACGCCGCTCGGCCGGTTCGGCACGGCGGATGAGGCGGCGGCGCAGATCGCTTTCCTGCTGTCGGCCGACGCCGCGATGATAACCGGCGCGGCGCTGGTCAGCGACGGCGGCTACAGCCTTTGATACGCACCGGCTTTGGCGCGCGGCGGGCGTGGTTGAAATCTGGTGCCGCCTATGCTTTGCATCATCGCATGACCCGCTCTCCTTCCATCCGCCTGGCCCTGCCGCTGGCGCTTTCCTTCTCCCTGATGATCGCCGCCTGCGGCCGCCAGGAACCCGTGGGCGACCTGCCCTCGTCGGAAGATCTGGCGGAGGCGGCCAACGCCGCCGCGGCCGAAGCGGCGCAGAATGTCAGCCGGGACGAGACGGAGGCGGAGGACAACCGCAATTATGTGAACAATGCGCGCGGCTTCTCGATCACCTTGCCCGAAGGCTGGGTCCGCGACGCCGCCGCCAGCAACGAGAATGGCGTTGTCTCCGAAGATCCGGGCGCTGGCGCCGACATCCGCATATTCTGGTCGCAGAATGCCGGCGACAAGGATCTGCAGCAAGTCGTCGAGGGCATGACGCAGGGATCGGAAGCCGTCGACGGCGACTTCATCGGGACCAACGAATATCGCGGCACCGCCAATGACGGGGAAGGCAACAGCGTCGCCGTCCGCCTGATCCGCAAGCCTGACGGATCGCTGATCACCGCAACCTTCGTATTCCCCGAAATGTTGAGCGAACAATATCTCGCCATCGGCCAGAGGACGCTCGACAGCCTGCGCGTTTTCACGGCTTCGCCCCCAGCCGGGGAAGCCCCGGCGGACAACGCCACGGAAGGCTGATCGCAAATAGTTGACAAAATCAACTAATTTGCCCTAGCCGGTGTGGCATGGCCGACACCGTTGCATTCCTCCGCGCATTTAATCGCTTTCACACCCGTTTTTCCGGCGCTCTGCAGCCCAGTTATATGGAAAGCGGCATGGGCCTGACGGCGGCCCGCATGCTGTACGAAATCGCCCAGGGCGGCACGGCGGACGATGGCGGCGTGCTGGCGATGGAGTTGCAGAGCCGGCTCGACATTGATTCCGGCTACGCCAGCCGGATATTGCGCGGTTTCGAAAAACAGGGTTGGATCGTGCGCGGGCGGGGCGCCGATGCCCGCCGCCGCCCGATCCGGCTGACGGAGGAAGGCCAAGCCGCTTTCGACGCGCTGGACGTGCGGACGCGGGCGCACACCGAAGCGCGCATCGCGGGCCTGGACGACGCCGCGCGAAAGCGCCTGGCGGACGCGCTCGCGACCGCGCGCCAATTGCTCGGCGATCCGGTCGACGACCCCTGGCATATCCGCACGGCGGAACCGGGCGATCTGGCGCTGGTCGCATCGCGGCAGACCGTCCTTTACGACCGCGATTATGGCTGGGGGCGGCCGATGGAGGTGCTGCAGAGCGAAGTCACCACCGCCTTCCTCAGCGCGTTCAAGCCGGGGCGGGAGCAATGCTGGGTGGCGGACCGGCATGGCCGGATGCTGGGCGCGGTGATGATTGTGGACGCTGGCGACGGCGTGGCGCAACTGCGCCTGCTGCATGTAGAGCCTGACGCGCGCGGCATGGGCATTGGCGGCGCGCTGGTCGACCAGTGCATCGCCTTCGCGCGGGAGAAGGGCTATTCCAGGATGCGGCTATGGACGCACACCATATTGGAGGGCGCGCGCCGCATCTATCAGCGGGCGGGTTTTTCGATCGTCAGCGTGGAATATCACGATCATTTCGGCGAACCCATTCAGGGGGAAATTTGGGAAATGGCCCTCTGACGGCTATTCTCTCGCTATCTCATCAGCTTACTGATTTTTCGGCATAGAACCGAATTGGGTCGAATTGGTCGCGCCGGACGCCGGAAAGCGACGATCTATTAACCAGATGAAAAGACGCGCTGGGGCATGACCGGTCAAACGGCGGAGGCAGCCCGGTTGCGGGACTTTTTGAAAGATTTCTGGAAAAGATTGGCGGGACAGGGGCAGCCGGATCGCGGCGCCGGCTGGAATCCCGTCGATACCTATCGCCCGGCCGCCCTGCTCATGTCCGCCAGCACGCTTGCGGCCGCCGGTCTGTGCATCGGCATCGCCCTGCTCGCGGCGGACATGCCGATCGCCATTCTGGCGTCGCTTGCCGCGCTGGTCGCCTGCACCCGGCTGATGGCCGCCACATTGTTCCACAGGCGGCTGGGCACCGACGAGACCGAGAGTTCCCGGAAATGGGAGCAGATGCATGAGGCTGGGTCATGGTCCTGCGCCGTGCTTGCCGGACTTCTCGCCTGCACGACCCTCCTGCGTTCGCCGGATACTGTCCTCCATTTGCTCTCCATTGCGCTGGCGACAAGCTATGCGGGCGGCATCTCCGGCCGCAATGCGGGCCGCGTATCGACCACGATCGGCCAGTCGGTGCTGGTCCTCGCCCCCACCGCCGCCGGCCTGTGGCTGACCGGAGAGACGGGCTATCGCCTGCTCGCCATCGTGTTTGCGGTGATGATGTTCGGCGTTGCGGAGATCAGCGCCACCACGCAGCGCCTGATCGTCGAGTCACTGCGCGGACAGCGGGACAAGGCGCAACTGGCGGTCAAATATGAACGGCTTGCGCGTTATGACAGCCTGACCGGCGTCGAGAACCGGATGGCGATGCAGATGCGGCTGCGCGACATCTTCGAACGCAACCGGAAACCGCAGGATGCCGTCGCGATCCTGTGGATGGACCTCGACCGGTTCAAGGAGATCAACGACACGCTGGGGCATATGGTCGGCGACCAGTTGCTTTGCGCCGTGTCGGAAAAACTGGCCGAGGCGCTGGACGGGCGCGGTCATGTCGCGCGCTTCGGCGGCGACGAGTTCGTCCTGATCTGTCCGGAGACCGGCCGCGAAACCGCCCGCGCCATCGCCGCCGATGTGATGGATCATTTCCAGCACAGCTTTGAGGTATCCGGCCATAATCTGAATATCACCGCCTCCATCGGCATCGCCATCGGCCCGCAGGACGGGCGCGACATGGACGAGCTGATGCAGCATGCGGACGTCGCCCTCTATGAAGCCAAGCGCGACGGCCGCAACCGCGCGGTCATCTTCACCTGGTCGATGAAGGAAGTGTTCAACCGCATCCATGAGGTGGAGAACGGTCTGCGCCAGGCGATCGAGAAAGGCGAACTGGCGCTGCATTTCCAGCCGATCTTCGATCTGGCGACCGGCAATATCGTGACCTGCGAGGCGCTGATGCGCTGGGAGCATCCGCGCCTGGGCCGGGTGCCGCCTTCCGAATTCATCCCGGCGGCAGAACGCATCGGCATCATCGAACAGCTCAGCATATGGGCGCTGCGCGAAGCCTGCACAGCCGCCGCCGAGTGGCCGAGCGATGTGCGCGTCGCGGTCAATATCTCGCCTGCATCGCTGACCTCCGGCGAGCTGCCCCGCACCGTCATCGCCACGCTGCTGGAGACCGGCCTGCCCGCGCGACGGCTGGAACTGGAAGTCACGGAATCGCTGTTCCTGGAGGATAACCGGCACACCAGCCAGATGCTCCGGGAACTCCAGCTTATCGGCCTGAAGCTCGTCCTCGACGATTTCGGCACCGGCTATTCCTCGCTCAGCTATCTTCGCTCCTACAGCTTCGACACGATCAAGGTCGACCAGAGCTTCATGGCGGCCATCGGCAACAGCCGCGAGGATCAGGCGATCATCCAGGCCGTCAGCCATATCGCCAAGACGCTGGATATGGAGACGGTCGCCGAGGGGATCGAGACCGAGGATCAGCTCCGCCATGCGCGGGAGGCCGGGTTCAACAGCGGCCAGGGCTTCCTGCTCTGCCCGCCACAGCCGCGCGACCGCATGTCGGAAGTGCTGGCCGCCGGGACCGGCATGCCGGACGCCCTGGCGCCCGCGCGCCCCGCCGCACGCCGCCGCCGCGCATAAGGCCCATCAATTTTTCAGACATTGCGGCGCTGCCCGGCTATGCAGAGCCTCGCCTTTGCGTCCGGGGAATTAGCTGAACATGCGTTATCCGATCATCCTGCTCCTGATGCTCAATCTGGCTTCGGCCGGTCTCGCCAAAAAACCCGCTCCCGCGCCGCCGCCGACCCGCCCGACAATCACCACCTCTCCCGTCGCGCTGATGATCGCGGCGCTCGACAGCGATGACGACCTGCGCGTGACGCGGGCGGAATTTGATGCGGGGGTGAAGCGGTCCTTCGATGACGCAGCCAAGGGCAAGGGCGAAATCTCCCCTATCGATCTGGATCTCTGGGGCGCGCGATGGCTCGGCAGCAGCGGCGCCCTGCCCGGCCTGCTCGATTTCGATACGGACGGCGACAACCGGATAAGCCGGGAAGAATTTACCGCCCGCTTCGCGATGATCTTCGCGGGCTTCGATAAAAATAGCGACGGCGTGCTGGACCGTTCCGAACTCATCAACATCGGCAGGCCCCAGTCCGAACCGGGCGGCAGGCCCGGCGCGCGGCCGGGCGGCAACGGCGCGCCCCCGCGCTGACCAGCCCCGGCTAGGCATGGCGGGCGAAAGCCAGTAAGGGCCGCGCCATGACTGAACGTCCCCGTTTTTCCTTCACCATCGCCGCCACCGACGGCAAGGCGCGCACCGGCGTCATCGCCATGAAGCGCGGCGACATCCGCACGCCCGCCTTCATGCCGGTCGGCACCGCCGCCACTGTCAAGGCGATGCGCCCGGCGGAGGTTCGCGCGGCGGGCGCGGACATCATCCTGGGCAACACCTATCATCTGATGCTGCGGCCCGGCGCGGAGCGGATCGACCGGCTGGGCGGGCTGCATGGCTTCATGGGCTGGGACCGGCCCATACTGACCGACAGCGGCGGCTACCAGGTGATGAGCCTGTCCGCCCTCACCAAGATGAGCGAGGAGGGCGTCGCCTTCGCCAGCCATATCGACGGGTCGCGCCATATGCTGACGCCGGAACGGTCGATGGAGATCCAGCGCCTGCTCGGCTCCGACATTGTGATGGCGTTCGACGAATGCACGAAGAACGGCGCCACGCGCGACGAGGCGGCAACATCGATGGAGCGGTCGATGCGCTGGGCGAAGCGGTCGCGCGACGGCTTTGACGCCGGGCATGCCCATGCCGCCCGGTCGGCGCTGTTCGGCATCCAGCAGGGATCGCTGGACGAGGAATTGCGGCGGCAGTCAGCGCAGCAGCTTATCGACATCGGCTTTGACGGCTATGCGGTCGGCGGCCTCGCGGTCGGCGAGGGGCAGGAGGCGATGTTTGCCACGCTTGACTTCGCGCCCGGCCAGCTTCCAGCGGACAAGCCCCGCTATCTGATGGGCGTGGGCAAGCCCGACGATATTGTCGGCGCGGTCGAACGCGGCATCGACATGTTCGACTGCGTGCTGCCCACCCGTTCAGGCCGCAACGGTCAGGCCTTCACCTGGAACGGCCCGATCAACATCCGCAACGCGAAATTTGCCGAGGACCCGGCGCCCATCGATGCGGCCTGCGGCTGCCCAGCCTGCACGACATGGAGCCGGGCCTATCTCCATCACCTCGTCAAGGCGGGGGAAATATTGGGCGCGATGCTGATGACGGAACATAATATCCATTTCTACCAGCAGTTGATGCAGCGGCTGCGCGACGCCATCGCTGCCGGTACGCTCACCGCCTTCGCGAACCAGTTCCGGGCGGATTATTATCGCAAAGGCTGATGGGTTCAGCCGTTGACCATGATGTCGATGGCGTAGCTTCCGTCATTCTCGTCATAGAGCAGCGGCGCGCGAAGCTGCCGCGACAGGCCGGTCAGAATACGGCCGAAGCGCGCCTCCAGATAGGCATGCATGCGGGGAGAGGCGCGGTATGCCGCCGATGCGATGAGCAGCGTCGCATGCCCCGCCTCCTCCGCCGAATGCACCGATATCCGCACGGTCGATCCGGGATCGGTCAGCATCGCCAGTTCGACCAGCTCGGTAATCAGGAAGGCGACGGGAACGGCGACGTCCTGCGTGACATAAAGCTGATCGCTGTCCACCAGCAGGGAGGCGTTCCCCGCCCCGGACGGAGCGGTCGCGCGCAGGCTGGCGCACAGTTCGCTCACCAGCGCGCGGACGCCAACGCCCTTATTCTCCTCCAGCTCCGCATAATGGTTGCGGTGCACCACTGACAGCGCATCGACCCGGCGCTGGATGGAGGCATAGGCGTCGACCGCTTCCGGTGCCTCGGCAGAGCGCGAATGGAGGTTGATAAGGCTGGCGATGATCTGCAGGTTGTTCTTGACCCGATGATGGACTTCGCGGGTCAGGCGGCGCTGGCGTTCCAGGCTGTCGGCCATCTCCGCCTCATGGGTGGCGACATCCTCGCTGATTTCGCGGAAGGTGTTACCAAGGTCGGCAATCTCCAGCGCGGGAGTTCGCATCCGCTTCAGCGGCTCCATCACCTCGCCGGGGCGATAGGCGGCCACAGCACGCCGCAGCGTGACCAGCGGCCGGATAAGCAGCCGGTTCACCACAAACCAGCCGATCGCCGCCGCCGCGAACCACATGACCAGTGGCAGGAATAGCGAAAGCGCGCGCGCCAGCGTAACCGGCGGGTCGCGCACGACCATGGTGAGGGTGATGTCGGTGGGCGGCAGCGGCGCAGACACGCTGTCAACGGAACGCCCCTGCACGGCCAGCACGCCGCCAATGTCCATCCGCTTCTTTCCCTGCTGCAGCAAGGTATGGCGGTTTTGCAGGGAGGACGCCGGATCGGTCACCTGATCCAGATAGGCCCGGTCATAGAAGGTCAGAGCGACGAGGCGCTTGTCGTTGCTGAGCGTGCGGATCATCAGCAGGCCGCGATGCGGGATCAGCTCCGCCGCCGCCGGATCGAACCGGCGCTCCGGGGGGATGCCGTCCCGCCATCCGTCATAGGAGCCGCATATCCGCCTGCCGTCGCGCATATATACGGCAAAGCGGGTGTCGGACGACGCGCGGGACCGCAGGAAGGAATCCGCCCTGTGGCACATGTCCGGATCGCCCCTGCCGACGGCGAAGGTGTTGATCGCCAGCTTGAGCGCGGTCTGGTCCGACATAAGTTCGGCGCCCAGCTTCCGCGCGCTCTGCGTGGCCGCGATCCGCAGCAGCGCCTTCTTCTCCACATCCGCCGCCCGGATCGACTGCAGCGACGCGACCAGCGCCACGACGCCCAGCGGCAGCAGGGCCAGCGTCAGCAGCACAAACATCTTGAAACCGGTGGATCGGAAAAAATCGAAGCTGGAGCCTCGCAGGGGCGTGTCCGCTTGAGGCATTACGCCTATGTCCCGCCCGTCAGTCGAGTTTGCTCAGAAGATCGAGCATCTCGGCTGGAATCGCCTCGTCCACTGCCTTTTGATATACAGACCGCAGGACATTGCCGACGGCGCTATCGCTATTGGAAGCTTCGGTTTTGGGAGAAGGGGTTTTCGGAGCGGTCTTGGCGCTTTTGGGGGGGTTTTTCGGACGCGCGGATTGGGCCGGCGCAGCGCCGGATGCAGCGTTTCCGTCCCGGCCGCCGGGCGCGCCCTCCTCGACGATATTGTCCGGCCGCATATCAGAAACCAAAATTTGCCCCTCTTGCCGTCCCGCTACATTCGTACACGGTCTAATTGCCGTAACGCACCAAGACGTCAATCCGTCGTCACGTGCATCATTCCACGCTCAGTTAAAAAAACCGAACGACCGTGAAACAATTTTCTTCCTCGATGGTTCCATTGTCGTTCGAATTTTCCTTGTCTTGCTGACGGCTAGGGAAAGGGGCGAACATCGGGGTCGCGGGTTGGGCTTGCCAAGAGGGGTGTTCACCCTTCATCCTGCATCCGGTTCAAAACCCGGCGGCAATCCAATGCCGTTGGGAAGCATTATTCGGCCCGCCGTTGCGCGGGTCAGGGAGAAGTACCGCTTTATGTCGCTCGGCCAGCAGTTGCACCCGCACCTCCCCTTCCTCCGGCGCTATGCCCGCGCGTTGACCGGTAGTCAGGCCCATGGCGACACCTATGTCCGCGCCACGCTGGAAGCCATTGTCGCCGCGCCCGATGAATTTCCCCGCGATGTCGATCCCCGGCTTGGCCTTTACCGGACCTTCCACGCCATATGGTCATCCTCGCACCTGGAGGATTCGCCGGGTGCGGCATCCACTGGCGCGCGGGAGACGATCGCCAACGCTAGGCTGTCGCGCATCACGCCGCTGTCGCGTCAGGCGCTGCTGCTGACCGCGATGGAGGGGTTCAGCGACGAGGACGCCGCCTATCTGGTGGATGTCGGTCCGGCCGATATCGAATCCCTGGTCAACGAAGCGCTGAAAGCGATCGAGGAGCAGACCCGCGCCAAGGTCCTGATCATCGAGGATGAGCCGATCATCGCGATGGACATCGAAACCATCGTGCGCGACCTGGGCCATGACGTCACGGCCATCGCCGTGACCCGCGACGAAGCGGTGCGGGAAGCCAGGGCCGAACGCCCCGGCCTGGTTCTGGCCGATATCCAGCTTGCCGACGATTCCAGCGGCATTGACGCGGTGAAGGACATTCTCTCCGAATTTTCGGTGCCGGTGATCTTCATCACCGCCTTCCCGGAACGGCTGCTGACCGGCGAACGGCCCGAACCGACCTTCCTGATCACCAAGCCGTTCCAGCGGTCCACGGTGAAGGCCGCCATTTCCCAGGCGCTGTTCTTTGACGAGGCCACCGCCCCTGCGTGATCGCGATAAAAGGCGGAACCACGCCCGACTCCCTGCGTTATCCTTGCGTAACGATAGGGAGACGACCGTTGCAGGAAAAAGAACAGCATATCGACACGGAAGCGGTCCGCGCCGGGAGCACGCCGCACATAGTGCGCTATGTGTTGGTCATATCCCTTGCCCTGGCGATTATCGCGATGGCTTTCGTCCTTGCAGTCTGACGATATACCCGCATCGTCCAAGCATCTTACTGGAGCTGACCTTTCCATTTATGCCAGATACAGCGTCATATCGCCGGGCAGTCACACCACGCTCCCCAGGATGCACGGCAATGCCAGCATGCGCAGCAATGTTTAGCGCGGTCCTGTCATGAGTGATGAAACCGCCATCGCGGATGCCCCGCGCGAAACGCTGTCGGACGCCGATTTCAAGCGCGAACTGGCGGCGGTCATTCCGCACCTGCGCGCCTTTGGCCGGTCGCTGTCGGGCAATCGCGACCTGGCCGACGATCTGGTGCAGGAAACGCTGCTGAAGGCATGGGCCGCGCGCCAGCGTTTCCAGGCCGGAACGAATATGCGGGCATGGACCTTCATCATCCTGCGCAACCATTATCTGTCGCAGATGCGCCGTGCGCGCTTCCGCGGCGAATGGGACGACCTGACCGCCGACCGCCTGCTCGCAGCGCCCGCCGGGCAGGACAAGCATATTGAACTCAGCGACATGCAGCGCGCCTTGCTGCAACTGCCCCAGCCCCAGCGCGAAGCGCTGATTCTGGTTGGCGCGGGCGGCTTCGCCTATGAAGAAGCCGCGGAAATCTGCGGCGTTGCGGTGGGCACCATCAAAAGCCGGGTGGCGCGCGGACGCGCCGCGCTGGAACAGATACTGGATGGCGGCGATCTGCCGTCCCGCCGCCTGCAGAAAACATCGGAAGCCGGCGCGCTGAGCGAAATCATGGATGATGTGGACAAGCTGAGCCGAGGCAATTGAGCGGTCCGCCTTGATGGAGGACCGCCCTCTATTTACAGCTTGTCCAGCCGTTGCAGCAGGCGCGCCATTTCGTTAGGCAAATCATCGCCCTTCGCAATATAGGCCGCACGCAACGCCCGGCCCACGCCCTCGTGCGCCATCGGCGGTTGCACGGCGACATAGCGAGCGGGTTCCATGCCTGCTTCCTTTCCCTGCGCTGTTCCGTTTGGGTGGGCCATAACCTACTGAACGAAGCCATGCGGCAAAAGTTTCTGGTTTTTTGGCAACTATTGCCGCCAAAATGTCCCATAAATGGCGGAGTGGAGGCCTGATGTCCTGCGAGTGGCGGAACGCACTGGAGAGAGCGGAAAACGGCTCCTCCTTCCTTGCCCGCCTGATGGCCCTGCATGAACCGGTCACGCAGGCGTTGCGATCCGCCGATGGGGAAAGCGCGTGGGCGCTGGCGCGCGCGGCGGGACAGGCGGGCGCAAATGCCGGGCAGGCCCTGCGGCTGCAGCGCGGCGCCGTAGCGCTTGTCACGGCCATTGCCGATCTGGCCGGCGCATGGGATCTGGATCTGGTCACGCGCCGCCTGTCCGACTTTGCCGACGAAGCGCTGGACACGGCCCTCGCCGCCGCCTTCGCCGAACGCTATCCGGGCGAGGAGCCGCGCGGTTTCGCCGTGATCGCGCTGGGCAAGCATGGCAGCCGGGAACTGAACTACAGCTCCGATATCGACCCCATCCTGATCTACGATCCCAGGACGCTGCCGGTGCGGGAGCGGGAGGAACCGGCGGAGGCGGCCGTCCGTCTCGCCCGGCGGATGACCGAATTGCTGACCACCCGCGACGGCGACGGTTATGTCTTTCGCGTCGACCTGCGCCTGCGCCCCTCGCCGGAGGTCACGCCGATCGCGCTGCCGGTGGAGGCGGCGATCAGCTATTATGAGACGATGGCGCTCGGCTGGGAGCAGGCGGCCTTCATCCGCGCCCGCGCCGCCGCCGGCGACCGGCCGCTGGGCGAATATTTCCTGCAGCAGATACGCCCCTTCATCTGGCGGCGGTCGCTGGATTTCGGGGCGATCGACGCCATCCTCGATATTTCCCGGCGCATCCGCGACCATTATGCCCAGGGCCAGGCGTTCGGTCCGGGATATGATCTGAAACGCGGACGCGGCGGCATAAGGGAGGTGGAATTTTTCGCGCAGGTCCACCAGCTCATCCATGGCGGCCGCAATCCCCATCTGCGCGCCGGGGCAACGCGCGAGGCGCTGGCTGCCCTGTCGGACGCGGGCATTATCGAGGCCGATGTCGCGCATCATCTGGACGACGCCTATGTCATGCTGCGCACGGTCGAGCACCGGCTGCAGATGGTCGATGACCTCCAGACCCATGAACTGCCCGCCAATCCCGGAAGCATAGACAATGTGGCGCGCCTTCAAGGCCTGCCTGATGGCGCGGCGCTGCTCGATCTTCTCCGCCCGCATGTCGAATGGGTGGGCGCGAATTATGACCGACTGACCCGCGAGGATGGGGAGGACCGGCTGCCGCACGACGGCGAGGGGCTGAGGGCGGCGCTATCCGCCATGGGCTTTGCGGAGGCCGACCCGCCCGTCGCGCGCATCACGCGCTGGCGCGACGGATCGGTCCGCGCGCTGCGCAGCGCGCCCGCGCGCGAGGCGCTGGAGGAGGTGCTGCCCGGCCTGATGGCGGCGCTGGCCAAGGCCCCCGACAGCGCCACTGCGCTCAACCGGCTCGACGACCTGATCGGCCGCCTGCCCAGCGCGATCAATTTCTTCAAACTGCTCGCCGCCCGCCCGGCGCTGACCCAGACGCTTGCCGAAATCCTGAGCCATGCCCCGGCGCTGGCCGATGCGCTGGGCGCGCGCGCCGAGCTGCTGGACGGGCTGATCGACGCCACCGCCTTCGATCCCGTGCCGCAGGTCGATGTCCTCGCCCGGCAATTCGCCGCGCTCGACAGCGGGGAGGATTATCAGGTCTTGCTGGATCGCGTGCGGCAGCGGGTCGGGGACAAGCGGTTCGCGCTCGGCGCGCAGATCGTGCGCGGGACCGCCGATCCGCTGGAGGTAGCCGCCGGCTATTCCCGCGTCGCGGAGGCAGCGATCGAGGCGCTCGCCAGCGCCACCATCACCGAATTTGAGGAGGCGCACGGCAAGGTTCCCGGTGGAGAGCTTGTGATACTGGCCCTCGGCCGTCTGGGCGGCGGGGCGCTGACCCACGCCTCCGACCTTGATCTCATCTATCTGTTCACCGGAGACTTCGCCGCGGAATCGGACGGGCGGAAATCCTTGGGCGCGACCCAATATTTCAACCGGCTGGCGCAACGGATCGGCAATGCGCTGTCCGTCCCCACGGCATCCGGGCCGCTTTATGAAGTGGACACCCGCCTGCGGCCATCGGGCGCGCAGGGCCTGCTCGCCGTCAGCTTCGACAGCTTCGCCCGCTATCAGAAAGAGGAAGCATGGGCGTGGGAGCATCTGGCGCTCACCCGCGCCCGCCCCGTTTTCGGCCCGGAGGAAGCACGCCGCAAGCTGGAGGGCATCATCGCCGATGTTCTGCATATGCCGCGCGACATCGACCGCCTGACCCGCGAGGCGGTGAAGATGCGCGGCGACATCGCCAAACACAAACCGCCCGCCGGCCCGCTGGACGCAAAGCTGGCCGAGGGCGGCCTGGTCGATCTGGAGTTCCTGACGCATGTCACCCAGTTCCGCCACGATATGGGCTTTGTCCCGCAACTGGGCAAAGCGCTGCAATTGCTGGCCGATGCCGGGCATCTCCCCGCCGACCTGCTGCCCGCGCATGACCTGATCACCCGTTTCCTGATCGTATCGCGCCTCGTGTCGCCCAAATCGACGGAGCCGCCCGCGGCGTCGCAGGCGCTGGTCGCGCGGGCGTGTGGCGAGGAGGACTGGCAGGCGCTGCTTGCAAGCTATGACGCCGCACGGCAAAGCATCGCGGCGCGCTGGGGCGACATCGCCACGGCCTATGGAGACGAAGCATGATCAAGGAAGGGGACAAGGCGCCCGGCGCATCGCTGGAGGATATGGACGGTGCACCTTTCACGCTCGCCCAATTCGCTGGCAAGCCGCTGGTCGTCTATTTCTATCCCAAGGCGGACACGCCCGGTTGCACGAGCGAGGCGCAGGCGTTCACCGCCCTGGCGGATGACTTCGCGGCGGCGGGCGCGCCGGTGATCGGCGTGTCGAAGGACAAGCCCGCAAAGCTCAGGAAATTCACCGACAAATATGGCCTGAAGGTTCAACTCGCCTCCGATGAGAAGGGCGGCTTTTGCGAGGCATTCGGCACCTGGGTCGAAAAGAGCATGTATGGCCGCAGCTATATGGGGATTGAACGATCGACCTTCCTGATCGGCGCGGACGGCACGGTGCTTAAGGTCTGGCCCAAGGTGAAGGTCAAGGGCCATGCCGAGGATGTGCTGGCGGCGGTCAAGGCGCTTTGACGGCCTCCGCATTCTTGAGATGACCAGCCTGGCCCATGCCTGCCGCAATGTCCTGCTGACCGCCGATCCCCATGCGAAGGTCATGGCGGCGCGCGCCGCCACGCGCGACTGGCGGCTGGGACGGCTGGATCACCGGTTCGACGTCGCCATGCCGGACCGCCCCGCGCGCCCGACGCGGCCGGACCTGCTGCCGCCCAACCGCATGCCCAAACGCGGCAAGGTGGGGTCGGAACGGTCGCGCATCGCGATGCTGCATGCGCTGGCGCATATCGAATTTGTCGCGATCGACCTCGCTTATGATTGCGCTGGGCGCTTCGGCGCGGGTTTCGGCCCGGCCTTTGCGGACGACTGGATGCAGGTGGGCGCGGAGGAGGCCATGCACTTCGCCCTCCTCTCCCGCAGGCTCCGCGCGCTGGGGTCGGCCTATGGCGATCTGCCCGCCCATGACGGCCTGTGGGAAGCGGCGGAGGAGACAGCGCATGATGTGATGGCGCGGCTGGCGATCGTGCCGATGGTGCTGGAGGCGCGCGCTCTGGATATTACGCCAGCGACCGTCGAGCGCTTTTCAAAGGCGGGCGACTTAAATTCGGCCCGCATGCTCGGCCGGATCATGAAAGACGAGATTCGCCACGTCGCGGCGGGGACAAGATGGTTCGTCTCGGCGGCGAACCGTGCTGGATTCGATGCCCCGGAATATTACCAAATCCTTGTAAACCGCCATTTTCGCGGCAGCCTCAAACCTCCGTTCAACGACTCAGCGCGTAGCCAAGCCGGTTTAACGCGGGAATTCTATGCTGCGCTTGCGTCATCACGGTTAATTTGCACTCTGTGACCTACGGGGGCAGCACAAGCTGCTTATAAATAGGGTCAAGTGCCACGCTGGCTGGGTCGGCCAACGCGGTAAGAGTCGGGGTTCGCATGTCGCAAAACCATAAAAAGAACAATCGTCGCAATCATTTGTTCCAATCCGCCAAAACCTTCCTCGCCGTCGCCGCCTTTGGCGCGCTGTGCGCAGCGGCTCCCGCCCGCGCCGCGGCCGATGATGAAGACGGCCCCTATGCCGACATTAACGAGGCCGACGCTGGCGCCCTGGGCAAGGGCGACGCTGGCTTCCAGTCCATTTTCTCCAGCCTGAAGCAGATGGATGGCGGGATGCAGTCCGCTGTTTACATCCCGTCGGGCCGCCCGGTCGACAAGATGATCGGCCTGACCAGCAGCTTCGGCGTCCGCTCTGACCCGTTCAACGGCCACGCCCGCATGCATAAGGGCATCGACATTCCCGGCGCTGTCGGCACCCCGATCTACGCGACCGCCGATGGCATCGTCAGCCGCTCCGGCTGGGCCAGCGGCTATGGCAATCTCGTCGAAATCTCGCACGGCAACGGCATGCAGACCCGCTATGGCCACATGTCGAAGCTGATCGTCGAACCCAACACCCGCGTCCGTCGCGGCCAGATCATCGGCCTGATGGGCTCGACCGGCCGCTCCACTGGCAGCCACCTGCATTATGAAGTGCGCGTCGATGGCGCTGCGATCAACCCCGTGCCGTTCATGGCCGGTTCCGAATATCTGATCGCCATGAACACCAAGCCCCCGGTCGCAATGGGTGGTCCGACGCCGAAGCAGGAAAACGACGCGGACTGATCCGACTTATCAGCCGGTCTCTGGACCGGCCCATCAAAAGGCCCGGAAGCGTAACCGCTTGCCGGGCCTTTTGCTGATCCCTATCTTAGGGCCATGAGCGATATCGACCTGACTTCATCGGCTGCGGCGCGTGTCGCCTTCATCGCCACGAAAACCGGCAAGCCCGCAATCCTGCGCCTGGCGGTGGAGGGCGGCGGCTGCTCCGGTTTCCAGTACCGCTTCGGCCTCAGCGAAGGCGTGGAGGAGGACGATCTGGCCGTGGAGCGCGACGGGGTGACCCTGGTGGTGGATGCCATGAGCCTGGACCTTGTGCGCGGATCGGCGGTCGATTTCGTCGAGGATATGGGCGGATCGGCCTTCAAGGTGACGAACCCCAACGCGACGGCCGGCTGCGGCTGTGGGTCGAGTTTTTCGGTGTGATTGTCGCTTGGAGAGCAGCCAGTTTACAACAATCGTTAGCGGAAGCTCAGTTCCACCTTTATCCGTCATCCCGGCGAAAACCGGGACCCAACGCGCCTTTGGCAAATGGTTAGTGTGAGGGAAAGATGGGTCCCGGCTTTCGCCGGGATGACAAAGAGGGCCGTTCTCTCTTCAAGAAAGTGTAAGGCTTCGACAGGCTCAGCCCGAACGGATAAAAAAGGCCCCTAGTCCGCTCCCCCACCATCCCTCCACCCAAACACTGCCCCCCCATCACACTGATTCCCGCGGACTCTTGACGGGGACTCCCCGCTTGGCGCATTGTCCTAAAACGGAACATTTGGGGGACGAAGGCGATTATGGCGGCCAGCCGCGCCACGAAACGCACGCCGGACTGGCGTGATATGCTCAAACGCAGCATCATCCGCAGCGGCGCGCTGATCGGGTCGCTGGCGCTGTTCGCCTTCGCCGTGTTCCTGACGCTGGCGCTGCTCAGCTACGCGCCGAGCGACCCGTCGATGAACACGGTCGCCGCCGCGACGACCAAGAATATCATGCAGACGCCCGGCGCCTACACCGCCGATTTCCTGCTCTGGCTGTTCGGCGTCCCCGCCGCGCTGCTTATCCCGTTGATCTTCCTCAGCGCCCATCGCCTGTGGGGCGATGAGGATATGGCGGGGTGGAAGGGGCAGTTCGCCAAATGCCTGACCGGCATCGTCCTGCTCGGCATCGGCCTTGCCCTGTTCCAGCGCGAGCCGCTGGTCGGTCTGCCTGCGGGTTGGGGCGGCATTATCGGCCTGGTCGTGTCGAAGGGGATATTCAGCCTGTCTGCCGCTGCGCCTCCGGCCGGTCAGCCCTGGATCATCGGCCTGCTCGTCATGGCGGCGGTCATCACCGGCCTTGCCGTCTGGTATCGCAGCCTTGCCCTGGAAAAGCCGCTGTTCGCGCTGTTCCGCCCCACTTTGCCGCGCTTCTCCATGCCCCGCCTGAAGGTCACCGAGGCGGGCGAGGAAGTGATCGAGGAACAGGAGGCCGCGCCCCGCCGCCCCGTCTCCGCCGAGCCGAAGCCGCCCATCACCATCCAGTCGCCCAAGCCCGCCCCGGCCCAGCGCGCCATCGCGCCTGTGTCTCAGGATGACCTGTTCGGCAACAGCTCGCTGCCGTCCGCCGACCTGCTCTCCGCCCCGCCGCCGTCGCAGGGGCAGAAGATCGACCGCGCGGGCCTGGAGCGCAACGCCCGCCTGCTGGAAAGCGTGCTCGACGACTTCCATGTGAAGGGCAACATCATAGAGGTGCGCCCCGGCCCCGTCGTCACCATGTATGAGCTGGAGCCGGCGCCGGGCATCAAGGCCAGCCGCGTCATCGCGCTGGCCGACGACATCGCCCGCAACATGTCGGCCCTCTCCGCCCGCGTCGCGACCATCCCCGGCCGCACCGTCATCGGCATAGAACTGCCCAACGCCAAGCGCGATTCCGTCGTCCTGCGCGAACTCATCACCAGCGAGCAGTTCGCGGCGGAGGGCACGCTGCCCATCGTGCTGGGCAAGAATATCTCCGGCGAACCGATCATCGCCGATCTTGCCCCCATGCCCCATCTTCTGATCGCGGGCACCACCGGATCGGGCAAGTCGGTCGGCCTCAACTGCATGATCCTCTCGCTGCTCTACCGCATGACGCCGGACGAGCTGCGCCTGATCATGATCGACCCGAAGATGCTGGAGCTCAGCATCTATGACGACATCCCCCACCTCCTCTCGCCGGTCGTCACGGAGCCGCAAAAGGCGATCCGCGCGCTCAAATGGGCGGTGGAGCAGATGGAGGACCGCTATCGCATGATGGCGTCCATTTCCGTGCGCAACCTCGCCAATTATAATGAGAAGGTCCGCGCCGCGAAGGCGAAGGGCAAGCCGCTCGGCCGCCGCGTCCAGACCGGCTATGACCCGGAGAGCGGCCAGCCGGTCTATGAGGAGGAGCAGCTCGATTTCCAGCCGCTGCCGCAGATCGTGGTGGTGGTGGACGAACTGGCCGACCTGATGATGACGGCGGGCAAGGAAGTCGAATTCCTGATCCAGCGCCTCGCGCAGAAGGCGCGCGCCGCGGGCATCCACCTGATCCTTGCGACGCAGCGCCCCTCGGTCGACGTCATCACCGGCGTCATCAAGGCGAACCTGCCCACCCGCATCAGCTTCTTCGTCACCAGCAAGATCGACAGCCGCACCATCCTGGGCGAACAGGGCGCGGAACAATTGCTGGGCAAGGGCGACATGCTCTACATGGCGGGCGGCAAGGGCCTCACCCGCGTCCACGGCCCGTTCGTCAGCGATGATGAGGTGCGCGCCATCGCCGACCATTGGCGCGCGCAGGGCACGCCCGACTATATCCAGGCCGTGACCGAGGAGCCGGAGGACGGCAGCTTCGCGCTGGACGGCGTGGACCTCGGCGACGACAGCCCCGACGCGCAACTATACCGCAAGGCGTGCCAATTGGTGTTCGAAAATCAGAAGGCTTCGACAAGCTGGCTGCAACGCCAGCTCCGCGTCGGCTACAACAGCGCCGCGCGGCTGATTGAGCGAATGGAGGAAGAGGGGCTGGTCGGCGCGCCCAACCATGTGGGACGGCGCGAAGTGCTGCGCGATGAGAATGGGCAGGCGGTTTGAGGGGGTAGCGGTTCGCGGATAGTAGCCGCTCAGACATCTAAAATGGACCTTTCGTTTCTTGAGAAGCTTAATTAGTTTAATTAGTTTTGACCTCGCTGAAGTATTTCAGGAGGATAAATGGGGGGCAAAAAACGTATAGCCCATCGCTTTGGAGGCGTTTGGACGGAGATTAAACTTCGAGCACTAACCGATTATCTTGGGTTCTATCAGAACGCCTTGAAAAATCAGGGGTTTGAGACTTGGTACATCGACGCATTTGCCGGGACTGGTGATCGTCATGCCGAACTCAAAAGAGGTGGCATCTTCGAGAATAGTCCCATTGAGCAGGTCGAGCACATTCTTGATGGTAGTGCTCGAAAGGCCCTTAAGATCGACCCACCATTTACCCATTACTGGTTTTCTGAACAGCATCGTGGTCGGGCAAAGCAGTTAGAAGAGCTAAAGGACCAATGGCCGTACGACATTCAAGTTAAACCAGGAGAAGCAAACGCTGAATTGCAGACTCTTTTTTCTTCAAAACCTTGGTCAGGAGGAAATAAATCCGGCCGACAGCGTGGGGTAGTTTTTCTTGACCCTTATGGAATGAGTGTCGATTGGAAAACGCTTGAAATGCTAGCAGCCACACGACGAGTAGATGTTTGGTATCTTTTCCCACGCGCCGCGGTAATTCATCAACTGGCAAACGACCTTGCGGGAGTTGACGAGGGAAAACGGCGAGCGCTTGCTAGAATTTTTGGTAGCGAGGATTGGGAAGAGCAATTTTACAGCGCTCAACCAGCTGGGCGCCTCCATTTACCCGGCGGATTTGACGGTGCGGGCGTTGTGAACGCCTGATGCGCGAGGTCGGGCTCAGAGATTGCCGGATCTCCGGTCATTTCGGCCGCTTGGCTTTGGATGGCATGGCGCTTTCGCGCCATCCAGGCGCACCTATCCCTCCGCCGCACGAGTTTCGTGGAAGATCAGCCGGTGCATGTTGAACGCCAGGTTGGCGAGCGTGATCTTGGCCTCGGCGCGGGCAATGCCGATGGTGCGAATGAACAGACCCATCTTCGCCTTCTGATGAGCAAAGACATGCTCGACGCGGGCGCGGACCTTTGACTTGGTGGCATTGCCGCGCCGGACATGTTCGGGCATCGGCCTGCCCTTAGGCTTGCGGCGGTGGATGCGGCTGACCCGGCCTTGCGCCTTGAGCCATTTCTCGTTCGCCTGACTGCGGTAGGCAGTGTCGGGGACTGTCAGGATTTCCGTGTGTGGGCGGGCGGTTAAACATTACGCCGCCATGGCCTTGATGAAGCGTTCGCCGAACAGGACGGCGAACTGGGCCTTGGCCATGGACCACTCACGCGGCGGCATTTTCCACTCTTTCTCGGATCTGTTCAAGATCAGATAGAGCAACTTGGTCGCGGCCTCGTCGTTGGGAAAGTGTCCTCTGGCTCTGACCGCCCGCCGGAGCTGGGCATTCAGGGCCTCAATGGCATTCGTGGTGTAGACGATCCTGCGGACCTCGTCGGGGAAGGCGAAGAAGGGAATAACTTCACTCCACGCCCGCCGCCAGCTCTGGCCGATTGCAGGGTAGCGCCGCCCCCATTCGCTGTCCTCGAAGGCCGTGAGTGCTTCCTCGGCGGCCTTGGCGTCGACGGCGCGGTAAATGCCCTTCAGTGCCGTGGCCAGCGGCTTGCGGTCCTTCCAGGAGACGAAGTCCATTGAGTTGCGCAGCAGATGGACGATGCACGTTTGGACCACGGCTTCTGGGAACACGGCGGTGATTGCGTCAGGGAAGCCCTTGAGGCCATCGACAACGGCCAGCATGATGTCCTCGACGCCACGGTTCTTCAGCTCGTTCATGACGCGCAGCCAGAATTTGGCGCCTTCGTTCTGCTCGATCCACAGGCCCAGAACGACCTTGGTGCCATCGGCCAGCACACCCAGCGCGATGTGGATCGCCTTGTTGCGGACCATGCCCTCATCGCGGATCTTGACCCGAATGGCGTCGAAGAAAACCAGCGGATAGGCCGGATCGAGCGGGCGGGCCTGCCAGGCGGCGACCTCCTCGAGCACGGCGTCGGTGACGGTCGATATGAGGTCCGGCGAAACGTCGATGCCGTATAGCTCGCGCAGATGCCCGGTGATCTCCCGCGTGCTCATGCCGCGCGCGTACATCGACACGATCTTGTCGTCGAAGCCGGGGAACCGGCGCTGGTACTTGGCGATCAGTTGCGGATCAAAGCTGCCCTGCCGATCGCGGGGTACCTCGATCTCGATCTTGCCGGTGTCCGTGACCACCGTCTTGCGGCCATAGCCATTACGGTTGTTGCCGGCCTGGTCGCCGTGCCCAAGATGATGATCCATCTCAGCATTGAGGGCGCGTTCGGCCAGCGCCTTCTTCAGCGAATCCAGAAGGCCACCCTGCTGAAGGGCTGCCGTGGCATCGCCGCCAGCCAGAAGTTGATCCAGTAAATCAGCCGGAATTACCGGCTCCTTGCGTCGGGACATAGTGGGACTCCTTCTTGCCCATTATGCCCGCCCACACACGGAAATCCTGACAGTCCCCAGTGTCGGCCCAAACGTCGGAGGCGGTGTTGTCGCCCGTCACCACGTCCCGGAGCATGCGCCCGTCGTAGCGCGCGCCATCGGTAGTCTTGCCCTTGCGGATGAAGCCGAAGGCGCGGCAGATCGACACGCTGCTCTTGTAGCCGAAGCTCGGGATCGCGATGTCCGGCTGCGGCCTGCCGTCGGCAGTCGGGCGCGCCTTGGCGAACTTCAACGTCCAGCGGGCGTCGGTATCCTTCTGGCGCGCCTTGGCGGGCTCGTCCGGCCAGATCTCGGCCGCGCTCTTGCCTTCCTTCACCGCCGCCTTCTCAGCCTCGGTGTTCCTCTGCTTCGGTGCCGCCACCAGCGTCGCATCGACGATCTGCCCACCCATCGGCAGATAGCCGCGCTCCTTCAACTGCCGGTCAAAGTCGGCGAATACGGTGTCGAGTGCACCGTCGGCGGTAAGCCGCTCCCGGAACACGCGGATAGTGTTGGCGTCGGGTGTCGGCGCGCCAAGGTCAAAGCCCAGGAAACGCAACCAGCTCAGCCGGTCGCGGATCAGATACTCCATGCGCGCGTCGCTGACGTTGTTCTGCGCCGCGAGCACCAGAACCTTCAGCATCGTCACCGGGTCATAGGGCGGACGACCGCCCTTGGCACCATCCGAATAGGCCAGCGCCGCCACCAGCGTCGGTCGAAACGCCTCGAAGTCCACTACCTGCGCCAGCACTTCCAGCGGATCGCCAAAGGCTGACAGCCGCTTCAAGTGGTCGGATAGTCCAAAAAGGCCAGCTTGCCGCATCTTCGCTCCCGCTCGTCAGGAACAATGAATCATACAGCAGCCGCTATGGCGAGGGGTAATTGGAGGCGCCCAGCTCAAATGCGACTCTTTGACTCAGCCCCAATTCAACAGAAAGGTAGGCACGCAACACCCGCCGAGATCGCAGCGTTTGCTAGAAAACAGTTCGGCAAAATATTCTGCTACGTTTCAGACCCGCTACCATTGATTATAAACGGTCACGACTATTTTGAGCTCTATTGCTTATCAAACAATGAGAAAGCCATAAGTCTAATTAAGAAAGGCGTTAATCACGTCATTAAGAAATATACGCCGGCATCTCGTCGTACGTCCTTCCTCCCAACAGGCGACCGGTAGCTTTCTTATTCACTCCGCCCCACTGTTTGAAGAAGAAGGCCGTGTCATAACGACGGCAGAGTCGTTCAATCGCCCATACCCATTGCTCTTCCATCAAACGCGCTGCTGGGCCAGATTCACCGCCGACGATCGCCCACGCAATCCCTTCCAAATTGACATCGAAGATCGGGCCGATCAGCGGTTCAAAAGATATAAATCTAATTGCTGCTGGTGTGGCTCGGAGATGGTCGATGCGATGAACCACATCCGGTCCTTCCACACTCGTCCCTAACCAGACGTTTGGAAGGACTTTAAGCTCCCCGGCCGACAACACCTCCCGCATTCGATCGGGGCGTTTAGTCAGCAATTGATAGTCATGCCGCGGCGTCGCCGCCATAGTATGCCAAACTTCGCGAATAAATTCGGCGGGAACCTCCTCATGGAATAAATCTGACATCGAGTTGACAAACACCTTACGAGGGCGGCGCCAACGGTGGGGAACGGACAGAGCCTTGTGGTCACATCGAACAGCTCCAGTCCATTTAGCCCGACCACCGGACTTCCTAGTCAAACCATTATACTTGGCAACGCCCATCGCTTCCAGTCTAGCCGCCATACGCATGGCGTAGCAGTTGGTGCAACCAGATGATGCCAGGCTACAGCCAGCGACGGGATTCCAAGTAGCATCAGTCCATTCAATTGGCGAGTTTTCGGCCATTTCGATCCCTAGCGGCAGATGCCTGTTTACACTCAGCCGGTTGAATCATCACGGAGTGAGGCTGGCAATAAAAATCGTGTCAGAAATGAGGGGGCTCGGCAGCAAATCTGTAGGAAGTATCTTCACAGCAGCCATTCCCAGAACTTTGCACCCACTCCCCACCCCCTGTCCTACACCCCACCCGCCATGCTTCACTCGCCGCATGGAACAGCACCCTACCCCCACCCCGCCGCCCGCCGCGCCTCGTGGCGTGACATCCCCCAACCCCGCGCACTGGACGCCCGCCAAGCAGCGCATCTTCCTTATGGCCCTGGCCGACACCGGCAATGTCGTGCGCGCCGCGCGGGCGGCGGGGATGACGTCGCGGAGCGCCCATCGGCTTCGCGCAAAGCTGTCGGGCACGCCGTTCGACCGCGCCTGGTCGCAGGCGATCGCCCATGCCGTGCGGATGCAGGGGGACCCGTTCGATCCCCTCCACATGCCCGCCCGCGCGCCTGCGGCCAGGGCGAAGTCATGATCCGCCACTATTTCGCCCTCTCGCGAGCGCGCCGAGGGAGCGGTCCGGGTGAGACGTATATGGGACGCAAGTGGGACTCATATGGGACGTAAGTGCGACGCAAGTGAGACGTATGTGGGACGCAAGTGCGACGTGGGAGGGACGCATGTGGGACGCAGGAGGGACGCACATGCGACCTACATGGGACTCAGGAGGGACTTTTGTGGGACCTACATGCGACTTCCCGGCCAAAACGCGTCACAACCCGCAACTTCCGCAACTTCGTTGGATTTTCTCTGCCCGGCGCTGCGTTTGTCCCGGCCTCCAACCGGGCTGATCCTCCTGCGCGGACGGGGGTATGGCGTAGGGATGGAGCCAAAAAGCGGCCGCATAGGATGCGCGCGAAATCCGCGCCGCCGCACCTTTTCCTTGCCCTTTCGGAACGATCGGGTTCACAGCCGGTTCAACGGCGATGCCGCAGGCTGGCGCACATCTGGCCCCCCGGCCCAACATTCGGCCCGACGATTTGGAGAGACGAGATCCCCGTGAAACGCCCGTTCAAGACTATCGCAATGGCCCTTGCTGCGACGGCCCCGCTTGCCCTTGCCGCGCTGCCGGTGGACCGCGCCGCCGCGCAACAGGCCCCCAATGCTCAGCAGGCCGACCTGCAGAAGGTCAACGCCTATATCCGCGCCGTCACCTCCATGACCGCCGATTTCACCCAGACCGACCGCAACGGCCAGTCGCTGACCGGCAAGCTGACCCTGAAACAGCCGGGCAAGATACGGTTCCAGTATCAGAAGGGCGTGCCCCTGCTGATCGTCGGCGACGGCAAGGCGCTGACCGTGATCGATTATGAAGTGCGGCAGGTGCAGCGTTGGCCGATCGGCAATTCGCCGCTGGGCGCGCTGCTGGACCCGACCCGCGACCTCAGCAAATATGGCAAGGTGATCCAGACCGGCGACCCGTCCGTGCTCAGCGTAGAGGCGCGCGATCCCAAGCGGCCGGAGTTCGGCACGATCACCATGATCTTTCAGCGCAAGGCGTCCGCGCCCGCGGGGCTGGAGCTGTACGGCTGGGTGGCGCTCGATTCGCAGAACAACCGGACGTCGGTGCGACTCGCCAATCCGCAATATGGCGTGCCGGTGCCGGATTCGGCCTTCAAATGGACCGATCCCCGTCCGAAGGGGCGCGCGGGCTGATGAAATGGGCCTGATGAAATGTGGCCCTGGCGCGATGGTTCGTAAGGCTGACGCTTTCGTTCATCTGCCGCTCATATGGCCGGGGCTAATCAGGAACTCACGGCGCGGTTGAGGCCGGGGATTTCCCCCCTGTTACCCTTGGCTCTCGGCTCCGTCGCGAAGCGCACAAAGGCGCGATCGAGACCCCCGTTCCACGCCCCCGGAGCGGGGGTCTTTCGTTGCCCGCGCCGGGTCAGGAGCATGGCGCGCCCATGCCCTTGCGACTCTCCCCTTTGGTCCGTAGTGGGATGGGATGTCCGAACCCCTGAAGATCGCCTCCTGGAACATCAACAGCGTCCGCGCCCGGCTTGATATCGTGGAGCGGTTCCTGGTGGAGGAGGCCCCCCATATCCTCTGCCTTCAGGAAACGAAGGTGATGGACGACATCTTCCCCGGCGACCTGTTCCGGCGGCTGGGCTACACTTGGCAGATCCTCCACGGCCAGCGGATGCACCACGGCGTCGCCATCATGAGCAAGGTACCGGTGCGGGAGGATGACCGCTTCGACTGGCAGGCCAATGGAGAGGCCCGGCATGTCGGCGTCTGTCTGGAAAACGGCGTGCGGATCGAAAATGTCTATGTGCCCGCCGGTGGGGATATTCCCGACGCGGACCTCAATCCGAAATTCGGGCAGAAGCTGGCGTTTCTGCAGCGGATGATTGACTGGTCCACCGCGCTGGACAGCAAACCCACGATCCTGACCGGCGATTTCAACATCGCCCCGCTGGAATGCGACGTGTGGAGCCACAAGCAGCTTCTGAACGTCGTCAGCCATACGCCGGTGGAATGCGAGATACTGGGCCGGCTGCAGGCGTCGAATAACTGGGTGGACCTGGGCCGCCAATTCTACCCCGCGCCGCAACGTCTCTACACCTGGTGGAGCTACCGGGCGCAGAACTGGGCGGAATCGGATCGCGGCCGCCGGCTCGACCATATGTGGGTGACGCCCGACATCGCCGGCAAGGCGGTCAGCCACCGTGTGGCAGAGCCTGCGCGTGGCTGGACAAAGCCCTCCGACCATGTGCCGCTGATTACGGAATTCGCATTCTGATGGACCCGAAAGCCGCCGCCCGCGCAATCGACGCTCTGCGCCGGGGCTGGCCGGTCGAACTGCGCGCGTCGGACGGCGCATGCCGGGTGATGGCGATCGAGGGAGCGGACGACGTGACCCTCGCCGCGTTCGACCCGGAGGGAAAGGCGGCGCTGCTCATCTCCTCCTCCCGCGCCGAAACGCTGAAACTCACCAACCAGCGCGCGGCGGCGGACCCGGAGCTTCCAGTGCTGATCGAACGGTCTCCCTGGATCGACCGGGATGTCGCGGCAGCCATTGCGGACCCCGTGCGCGACCTTGGCTCTCCGTTGAAAGGGCCGTTCCGCGCCGGAAAGATCGATGCGCCGCTGGCGGCCAAGGCCGCGCTGCGGATCGCCCGGCTGGCCGGGATATTGCCCGCCTTCTTCGTCGGTAGCGAAGGACCGGTGGAGGCAAGCGTCAGCGCCGACGAGATCGCCGCCTATGACGATGCCGCGCGTCTGGCCATCGCAACGCGCGCGCGCCTGCCGGTGTCAGCCAGCGAAAACGCCGAAATCGTCGCCTTCCGCAGCCCGGAGGAGCCGCGCGAGCATATCGCCCTGATCGTCGGCAACCGCGACGGCAGCCCGCCGGTCGTGCGCCTGCACAGCGAATGCCTGACCGGCGACGTGCTGGGATCGCTGAAATGCGATTGCGGGCCGCAACTGCATGAGGCGCTGCACCAGATCGCTGACGCGCCATGGGGCGTTCTGCTCTATCTGCGGCAGGAGGGGCGCGGCATCGGCCTGGTCAACAAGCTGCGCGCCTATGCATTGCAGGATCAGGGGTTCGACACAGTCGACGCCAACACACGGCTGGGTTTCGCCATCGACGCGCGCGATTTTTCCGTTGCGGCGCGGATGCTGGACCTGCTGGGCGTGGGCGAGGTGCGTTTGCTGACCAACAACCCGGCGAAAGTCGTGGGGCTGGAGGCGGCGGGCGTGAAGGTGAAGGAGCGGCTGCCGCTCGCCATCGCCGCCAATCCGCATAATGAACGCTATCTGGTCACCAAGCGCGACCGGACGGGGCACCAGCTTTGACCATCATAGAAGTCGACGCCGCCGCCGGGCGATTACGGTTTGGCGACATCGACATTCCCTGCGCCATCGGCAAGGGCGGTAGCTGCCCCGCTTCATCAAAAAGGGAAGGCGATGGATGTACGCCACTGGGCGTCTGGCCAGTGCGCGGCGTCCTGCTGCGCCCCGGCAGGGTGTCGCTCGACCGCTTTCCTTCAGCGCCGTGGCGGTGGACGCGCGAGGGCGACGGCTGGTCGGACGATGCGGCCGACCCAAGCTACAATCGGCCGGTGCAGTTGCCGCGCGGTTTTTCAACCGAAACGCTGCAGCGGGACGACCAGGCCTATGACGTCATCGTGGTGCTCGGCCACAATGATTCCCCTCCGCAGTCAGGCGCGGGCAGCGCGATCTTCTTCCACATCTGGGTCGAAGGCAGGCCAACGGAAGGCTGCGTGGCGATCGCGCGGGAGGAGATGTTGCGGATCGCGCCCATGCTGAAGGGCGACACGGCGATGCGAATATTCTGAGCTATCCGGCCCCGTTCAGGCAGGCGCCGTTTCCTTTACCTTCTCCGCCGGTTCCTCGGTAATCGCGCCCGCCGCTTCAAGAAGGCGGCGTTCTAGGCTCTGCAGACGCGCCTTGCTCTCCACCTTTCCGCCGAGTAGATCGGTCAGGTAGAAGGTGTCCACCGCCCGCTCGCCATAGGTGGCGACATGGGCGCTGTGCACCGTCAGCTTCGACTGGAACAGCGCGTTGGCCAGAGAGAAAAGCAGCGCCGGCCGGTCGCGGGCATTGACCTCCACCACGGTAAAGCGGTTCGACGCCTTGTTGTCGATCAGGACATTGGGGACGATCTGAAACGCTTCGGCGCGGGTGCGGGGCAATGGCCGCGCCTCCAGCTTCGTGACCAGCTTGTGCCGGTTGGCGAGCGCTTCCTCGATACAACGCTTGATGCGGGCCAATTGGTCGGGGCTGTCGAAACGGCCGCCAAGCGGGTCCTGCACCAGGAAATTGTCGATCGCCATGCCATCCCGCATGGTGTGAATACGCGCGTCGATGATGTTCCCGCCCGCCAGATGAATGGCGCCCGCGATCCTGTAGAACAACCCAGGATGGTCGGCGGCATAGACCGTGACCAGCGTCGCGCCCCGGCGCGGATAGCCCTCCGCCGCGATGGACAAGGGCGAATCCCCGGCAGCGAGGATATGGCGGGCGTTATGCTCCAATATGTCCTCTGGTTCGGCCACCCAGTAGGATTCGGGGAAACGCTTCTGCAGCGCCGAGAAATCCGCATCCGGCAGGTCCAGAATATCGCGCAGCGCCTGCTGCTTGGCCGCCACTCGTTCGCTGCGCCCCTTCTGCTTGTGGCCCAGGCGCAGAACCTCCTCGGCGGAATCGTAGAGGTCGGTTAACAATTGCCGTTTCCACCCATTCCAGACGCCGGGGCCGACCGCGCGGATATCGACCACGGTCAGGATCAGGAGCAGGCGCAGGCGTTCCGGGCTTTGCACCACCTCAATGAAATCGAGGATGGTCTTGTAATCCGAAAGGTCGCGCTTGAACGCCGTCGCCGACATCAGGAGATGGTAGCGGACCAGCCAGGACACCGTTTCCGTCTCCGCCGGGGTCAGTCCAAGCCGCGGACACAGGCGCAGCGCCAGCTCCGCGCCCAATATGCTGTGGTCGCCGCCCCGCCCCTTGGCGATGTCGTGCAGCAGCACCGCGACATAAAGCGCACGGCGGGAGATTAGCTTGTCCATCAGGTTCGAGGACAGGGGATGATCGTCCTTGAAATCGCCCTTTTCAATCTTCGCCAGCAGGCCAACGGCGCGGATGGTATGCTCGTCGACAGTGTAGTGATGATACATGTCGAATTGCATCTGGGCGACGACGCGGCCGAAATCGGGAATGAAGCGGCCGAATACGCTGGCCTCATTCATCCAGCGCAGCACGGTTTCCGGGTCGCGCGGCGATGTCAGCACATCCATGAAGGCGGCGTTGGCGCGCGGGTCCTTGCGCACCCTGGCGTCGATCAGCCGCGCGTCGCGACTGGCGGTGCGCATGGCGGCCGGGTGAATGGCCAGGCCGTGACGATCCGCCACCGCGAATATCTCCAGCAGGCGCACAGGGTCTTCGACGAAGAAATTGTCAGACGGCAGCGCGATCCGGCCGCGATCCAGGATGAAGCCGTCCAGTTTTCGCGGGCGGCGGAAGAAAGAGGGGATATAACGCCGCCCGCGCGCGGCCCAGACATCGTCCAGATGCGCGAGGAACACCGCCGTCAGGTCGCCGACGGTTTTCGCGTTGAGGAAGTAATAATGCATGAACCGCTCAACCGCCGAGCGGCCTGCGCGCGCGGCGAAGTGCGTGCGCGTGGCGATCTCAAGCTGAAGATCGAAGGTCAGCCGGTCCTCAGCGCGCCCGGCAATCAGGTGCAGGTGACAGCGGACGGCCCACAGGAAATCCTCCGCCTTCTGAAACTGGCGCAGCTCATTGGTGGTAAGGAGGCCCGCATCGACCAGTTCCGACACGGACCGGACGCGGTTCACATATTTACCGATCCAGAACAGCGTGTGGAGGTCGCGCAGTCCGCCTTTCCCCTCCTTCACATTGGGTTCGACGACATAGCGGCTGTCGCCCATGCGCTTGTGCCGGGCGTCGCGCTCGGCCAGCTTGTCGGCGACAAAGGCGCGCGCCGTATCCTCCATCACTTCGGATGAGAAGCGGGTGGCGGTCTGTTCATAGACTCCCCGGTCGCCCCAGACATAGCGCGCCTCCAGAAGCGCGGTGCGAACGGTCAGGTCGGCCTTCGCCATGCGCATCGTCTCATCGATGGAGCGGCTTGAATGGCCGACCTTCAGGCCCAGGTCCCAAAGCGAATAGAGCATGGATTCGATCACCTGCTCTGTCCAGCCGGTCGGCTTGTACGGCGTGATGAACCCGATATCGACGTCGCTGAACGGCGCCATCTCCCCCCGGCCATAGCCGCCCACCGCGATCAGGGCGAGGCGTTCTCCAGTGCTGGGATTGCTGATCGGATAAAGATATTGCGTGGTCGCATCATAGAGGATGCGCAATATCTGATCGACTAGAAAGGCGAGCGCCGACACCATCTCTCGCCCGCGCGTCGGCCGGGCCGCCAGACGGCGGGCAGCCTCCGACCGGCCATTTTCCAGCGCCACCCGCAATTCCCCCACGATCGCGGCGCGCAGTTGCGCGGAATCGCCCTTCTTTTCCTGGGCGATGGCGGCGATTGCGTCGGACAAGGCGCGGCGGTCGATAATGGCGCGGCGTTGGGGCAATGTATCGAAAGGGGTTGTCATCGCCGCCTATGTAGGGCGTTGCACGGTAAGGGGAAACAGCGATTTCAACACCCGTGCAAAGCGCGCCTATGCCTCGCCCTGCGCAATCTGCTTGAGGCGGTAAAGTTGGTCCAGCGCCTCACGGGGGCTGAACGCATCGACGTCCATGCCAGACAGGGCGTCTCGCAGGGGATCAACCCTTTCCGGTTCGGCCTGGATGGTGGCGGCAAACAGCGGCAGATCGTCAAGGCCAGCAGCGATGCCGCCCGTTTTCGCCTTCCCTGCCTCAAGCCGCGAAAGCACCTCCTTCGCGCGGGCGAGGACCGCGGCGGGAAGCCCGGCGAGGCGCGCAACGGCAAGGCCATAGCTGCGGTCGGCGGGTCCGGGCACGACTTCGTGCAGGAGCACGAGGTCGCCCTTCCACTCGCGCGCGCTGACGTGATGGAGCGAGAGCGCATCCAGCTTTTCCGCAAGCCGGGTCAGCTCATGATAATGGGTGGCGAACAGGCAGCGGCAGCGGTTCGTTTCATGCACCGCCTCCACCACGGCCCAGGCGAGAGCAAGGCCGTCATAGGTGGAGGTGCCGCGGCCGACCTCATCCAGAATGACGAAGCTGCGCTCGGTCGCCTGGGCGAGAATCGCCGCTGTCTCCACCATCTCGACCATGAAGGTCGACCGGCCCCGCGCCAGATTGTCCGATGCGCCGACGCGGCTGAACAGGCGGTCGACGAGGCTGAGGCGAGCGCTGGCGGCGGGCACATAGCTGCCCGCCTGCGCGAGGATGACAATAAGCGCGTTCTGGCGCAGGAAGGTGGACTTGCCGCCCATGTTCGGGCCGGTGACGAGCCAGAGCCGGTCGTCGCCGACCAGACGGCAGTCATTGGCGACAAAAGGCTCCCGCTCCTTTGCCAGCGCGTCCTCCACCACCGGATGGCGGCCGCCAACAATGTCCAGGCACTGGCTGTCCTCAAATTGTGGGCGGCACCAGCCACCCTCGGCAGCACGCTCTGCCAAGGCGGAGGAGACATCGAGCCGCGCCAGCGCCTGCGCCGCGGCCGCGATGGCCGAACGGTGCGCGACGACCGCGGCGATCATATCCTCCAGATGCGCGGCCTCCGCCGCGAGAGCGTGTGCGCCCGCCTGCGCAACACGGCTCGCCTGTTCATGCAGGTCGACCGAATTGAAACGCACGACGCCGGCGAGCGACTGACGGTGGGTGAAGCCGCTCCCTTCCTTCATCAGGGCGTCGGCGGAGCGTGCAGGTACTTCGACATGATAGCCAAGGACGCCATTATGCCGGATCTTGAGCGCGGTGATGCCGGTCTGCTCACGATAGCGCGCCTCCAGCGCGGCGATGGCGCGGCGGCCGTCCCCCGCCATCGCCCGCAGTTCGTCGAGCGCGGCATCGTAGCCGTCGGCGATATAGCCGCCGATCGACGCCTCCGTCGGCGGGCTTGGCACGAGGGCGCGGGTCAAATGATCAACAAGCTGGCCATGACCGTCGAGCGCGGGGAGCAGGTCGCGCAGCAAGGCGGGCTTATCCTCGCCATTGCCGATCCTTTCGCGCAGTAATCTCGCGCCGGTAAGGCCGTCGCGCAATTGACCGAGGTCGCGCGGGCTGCCCCGGCCCATGACGATGCGGCCAAGCGCGCGGCCGATGTCCGGCAAGGCCCGCAGGGCGCTGCGCAAATGGTCGCGTTGACCGCTGGCGTCGTGCAGATGGCGCACAAGGTCGAGACGCCGGTCTATCTCCCGCTGATCGAGCAGCGGCGCGGCAAGATCAGAGGCAAGCAGTCGCGCGCCCGCGCCAGTCACCGTCCGGTCGATCGCGCCGAGCAGGCTTCCGCTGCGATGGCCGGTCATCGTCTGGACAATCTCCAGGCTCTCGCGCGTCGCTGCGTCGATTGACAGATGCGTGCCCGCAGTCCGCTGCACCGGCGGGGCGAGAAACGGCAGCGTCCCCTTCCCCGCATGGTTGAGATAGGAGAGCAGGCCGGACATGGCGGAGCGTTCGGCGCGCGAGAACTGGCCGAAGCCGTCCAGCGTGGCGACGCCCCAGCAGCGGGACAGGAAAGCGTCGATCCGGCCGCTGTCGAAGGCGCTGGCCTCGAACAAATGCGCGCCATCTAATGCGATGGCGAACGCGACGGTGTGGATGATTTCGCTGGGCCGGAGACGCGCGATTTCAGCCGATAGTTGCGATTCCGTAATGACCAGCGTTTCGAACCGTCCGGTCGATATATCGGCCGCGGCAATACCGATCGCGCCGCCCGCTCCCCCGACCTGCGCAACGGCCGCGAGAATATTGTCGGAGCGCGAATCAAGCAGCGCATCTTCGGTCAGCGTTCCGGCCGTGACGTAGCGCACGATGGCGCGGCCGACGAGCGCCTTCGACCCGCGCGCCTTGGCCTGAGCGGGAGTTTCCGTCTGCTCCGCAATCGCCACGCGGTGCCCGGCGCGGATCAGGCGGGCGAGATACATTTCCGCGCTGTGCGCGGGCACGCCGCACATCGGGATAGGCTCCCCCCCATGCTCCCCGCGCGATGTCAGCGCGATATCCAGCGTCGCCGCCGCCGCCTTCGCATCGTCGAAGAACAATTCGAAGAAGTCGCCCATGCGATAGAAAAGCAGGCAATCCTCCGCCTCTGCCTTCAGGGCGAAATATTGCACCATCATGGGCGTCATGGCTGTGGGAGTGGGTTGAGCGGCGGGCTGATCCATTGTGCGCAGCGATAGCGGGTCGGCCGCCGGATCGAAAGAGGATAGAAATTGACGGCTTACGCTTGTCGAATTGGCAAAAATGCCGCTAGGGCAGGCATGAACGCAGCAATGCAGTTATGAACCCCGCTGATGGGCAAGATATGACCGAAAAATCCAACGTCGAATTTTCCGAGCGCGAGGCTCTCTTTTTCCATTCGGCCGGCCGGCCAGGCAAGATCGAGATCATTGCATCAAAGCCGATGGCGACGCAGCGCGACCTTTCGCTCGCTTATTCCCCCGGCGTAGCGGTGCCGGTGCGCGCGATCGCGGAGGACCCGGCATGCGCCTATGACTATACCGCCAAGGGCAATCTGGTCGCGGTGATTTCCAACGGCACGGCGATCCTGGGCCTGGGCAATCTGGGCGCGCTGGCGTCCAAGCCGGTGATGGAAGGCAAGTCGGTGCTGTTCAAGCGGTTCGCCGACGTCGATTCCATTGACATCGAAGTCGGGACGGAAGACCCGCAAGCGTTCATCGACGCGGTCGCCCTGCTGGAACCTAGCTTTGGCGGCATCAACCTTGAGGACATCAAGGCGCCGGAATGCTTCATGATCGAAGCCGCGCTGAAAGAGCGGATGAACATCCCGGTCATGCATGACGACCAGCATGGCACGGCGATCATCTGCGCGGCGGGCCTGATCAACGCGCTACACCTGACCGGCCGGGACATCCGCAACGTGTCCGTGGTGGTGAACGGCGCGGGCGCGGCGGCCATCGCCTGCACCGAACTGATCAAGGCGATGGGCGTTCCCGCAGACCGCGTGATCATGTGCGACCGGTCCGGCGTCATCTATCAGGGCCGCACCGAGAGCATGGACCAGTGGAAGTCCGCCCATGCGACCAAGACCGAAGCGCGCACCCTAGAAGAAGCGCTGAAGGGCGCGGACGTTTTCCTGGGCCTGTCGGCCGCGGGCGCGCTGAAAGGGCATATGGTCAAGGAGATGGCGGACAAGCCGATCATCTTCGCCATGGCCAATCCCGACCCGGAGATCACGCCGCCCGACGCAAAGGCGGTGCGCCCCGATGCGATCATCGCCACCGGCCGGTCGGATTATCCCAACCAGGTCAACAATGTGCTGGGCTTCCCGTTCATCTTCCGCGGCGCGCTGGACGTGCGGGCCACGGCGATCAATGAGGAAATGAAGATCGCCGCCGCGCAGGCCATCGCCGCCCTCGCCCGCCAGCAGGTGCCGGAGGAAGTCGCGAAAGCCTATGGCAAGCTGCATAGCTTCGGCAACGACTATATCATCCCCGCGCCCTTCGACCCGCGCCTGATGGAAGTGGTCTCCGCCGCCGTGGCGCAGGCCGCGATGGATACCGGCGTGGCGCAGAAGCCGATCGCCGATATGGACGCCTATCGCGAGTCGCTGAAGGCCCGGCTCAATCCCACGACCTCCGTCCTGACGCTCGCCTATGAAGGCGCGCGCGCGGAACCCAAGCGCGTGGTCTTTGCCGAGGCCGAGGAAGAAGTGATGCTGCGCGCCGCGATCCAGTTCCGCGACGGCGGATATGGCATCCCGGTGCTGGTCGGGCGGCAGGACGTCTATGACCGGCTGCGGGCGCTGGGCGTTTCCGACCCCCATAGTTTCGAGGTGCACAACAGCGTCAATTCGCCGCTGGTCCCCGCCATGGTCGACCTGCTGTACCAGCGGTTGCAGCGCCGGGGCTATCTGCGCCGCGACTGCGAGCGGATGGTGAACCGCGACCGCAATATCTTCGGCGCGCTGCTGCTGCGCCTAGGCGAAGCGGATGCGATGATCACCGGCGTCACCCGCACCTATGCGCAGTCGATGCGCGAGGTGCGGCGTGTAATCGGCCCGGTGGAAGGGCGCACGGCATTCGGCATCCATGTGCTTGTCGGCCGCAGCCACACGGTGTTCATGGCCGACACCACGGTCAACGAACGGCCGACCGCGCAGGAACTGGCCAACATCGCCGAGGGCACGGCCGCCGTCGCCCGCCGCATGGGGCATGAACCGCGCGTCGCCTTCCTCTCCTACTCAACCTTCGGCAACCCGATGGGCGAATGGCTGAGCAATGTGCGCGAGGCGGTGTCGATCCTCGACACGCGCAATGTCGATTTCGAATATGAGGGCGAGATGGCGCCGGACGTGGCGTTGAACCCGGCCGTCATGAAAAGCTTCCCGTTCAGCCGCCTGTCCGGCCCCGCGAACGTGCTGATCATGCCGGGCCTGCAGTCCGCCAATATTTCGGCGAAGCTGCTGCGCGAACTGGGCGGGGATTCGGTGATCGGGCCGATGCTGGTCGGCATGGAAAAGCCGGTGCAGATCGCGACGATGGGATCGACCGCATCGGAACTGGTGACGCTGGCGGTGCTGGCGGCGGGCGGCATCGCGCTCTGATTGAGGCGATGCCGGCTATGGCTGTTTTCCGTGGCATGATGCCGTCATGCCGGGCTTGGCCCGGCATCCATTAGCTCGACTGTAAAGCATTCAGGCAATGATTGCGGCTCATGGATCCCGCATCAGGTGCGGGATGACGGTGATTTATTGTACCGGCGATGGCTTCTTTCCCCGTTGCGGCGCGTGGCATAGGATATCGCCATGCCGCCCAACGACGATCCGATCGCAGATATCTCCTTTACCGCCGCGATCATTCACTGGCGCGGTCCCTCTCCCTTCTACTTCGCGGCCGTACCGGAGGAGCATGTCGGCGAGGTGCGCTATGCGGCGCGGCAGGCGAGCTATGGCTGGGGCGTGGTGCCGGTGGAGGCGGAGATTGGCGGCGTGACGTTCCGCACGTCGCTGTTCCCGAAGGATGGCGGCTATCTGCTGCCGTTGAAGGTCGATGTCCGCAAGCGCGCAAAGATCGACCTGCAGGGACCGGTTCAGGTGGCAATGCGCATTTCGGCAGGTAACTCGCAGCGATCCTGAGACGGATGCCCCCTAGTCGCGGCGGCGCAGGCGTATGGTCAGGCCGCCATCCCCGGTAAGGCTGGTTTCCTGTCCCGGCTCCAGATTGAAGGTCTGGGTCAAACCGACGCTCCGGGAAGCGTCCCGGCCTCCACAACCGTTGACGTCGGCAGGGCGGTCCCAGTTGACGGTCAAGCGGAACCCGCTCTTGCCGGCGCCATAGGACATCAGGCTGAGATTGACGGAAAGCGAGGACCGCACGCCCGAATAGCGATTTTCCTCTGCCGCACAGTCGTCAGCGGGCGCATCGCTTTTCTGCCTGCTGAAAGTCGCGGGCACGCGCCCGGCAAGGCGCATCGGGCCGGACCATAGCTCCTGCCCGCCCGCGCGGATATCAACCTCGATCGTTGCCTTCCGGCTTAACAGCTCATCGCGTGATTCCTGAAAGATAGGCGGCGGAACCCGCACCGGGGCTGGCGGAGGCGGCGGCAGAACCGCGGCCGGGGCGACGGCCAGAACAAGCCATGTCATCATATCATACCCGTCCGGTTGGAGGCGGCATGTTACCGCCGGTCAGTGACCTTGATCCCGCTCGCGATTTTGTTCGCGCCTATGCGCACGCGGTCGTCGGTCCAGTTGGCGACGAAGGTGCTCTGACGCGAAAGGCCGGGGACGAAGGAAGCGCTATTGTCCGCGATTACCAGGCCGGACGAGTCATGCTCCCGGCCCTCCGGCGCGACGGTGATGAAGGCGCTGTAATTTTCCTTGTCGCGGCCCTGCACCATTTCATTGCCGCTGATCGTGCCGGATGCGCCGTTGCTGAGATCGATCATATAGTTGGTCGCGCGGCCGGCGCTGTCGTCGAAGCTGTTGCCGGTGATCGTCACGCGCGGGCTGCGGGTCTTGAGATAATGGCCGCCATTGCCCGCCTCAAACCGGGAGCGGGTGACGGTCAGGCTGCCGTAATTGCCGGTATAGACGCCATGCGCGCAGTCGAGATCGCGGTCGCAGCGGCCGAGGCGCTGGAACGTGCTGTGGTCGATGCGGATCGCGCCGTTGGCGTCGTCATGGGTGAGGATGCCTTCCTCGCTGTTGCGAAAGACCGCACCCTCCACATCCAGATTGCCCTGCTCCAGCCGGATGCCCGCGCCATTGCCGTCCGGCACGCGCAGGTTCTGGAAGATGAGGCCGTCGACATGGGCGGCACGGCCGCGCAGGACGAGCGCGGCCTTACCCTCGCAGATCGCGCCGTCGAAAATGACCGTGCGGGGCTGTGCGGCGCGATAGGCGATGTCGCCGCCCTCCTGCACCGCGCATTGACGGTAGGTGCCGGGCGCGATGACGATAGTCCCCGCGCCGTCGCCAATGGAGGAGACGGCGGAGGCCAGCGAGGCGAAGCTGCGGCCGGTTTCCGCAACGGTGAAGGCGGTGCCTCCCCCCTGCGCGGTCGCGGTGGCGGCGATGGCTGCGGTGAGCAACAGGGCGATGGGCAGGATACGCATGATCGGCCTTTAGCCTATCGGCGATGAAGGGGCGATGGAGGTAAGTGGTTAACCTGCGAACGTGGATCAGGCGCTTTTTCCAACACATAATCCTCTGCTGACCCCAAAAATCCAACGAAGTTGCGGAAGTTGCGGGTTGTGACGCGATTTGGCCTGGAAGTCGCATGTAGGTCGCACAAAAGTCGCATGTTGGCCTCACCTACGTCGCACCTGCGTCTCATGTACGTCGCAACAAGGTCGCACTTGCGTCGCAGATGAGTTCCGGTTGCGTCGCATCGGCGCTTTGGCTGAATGGATAGCGTGACAGCTTGCGCGGCGGGTGCGGCGGAGAGTTTCATGTGGGGGAGTAGAGCATGGACGCCGGGCTGTAGGACAGGAATGTCTGGAAACGACCATCAGCGGAAATTGACTGGAAACGTCCTATCGCCGAAAAGCAGTCGCTATGACGATCAAGACGTCATCGATATGGTTTGCCGTGTCAGCAGTGGCATTTGCTGTCTGTTGCCTCGTCATGCTTAAAATCGGTGGTTCCATGAACGCTCCGATATTGGTTTATCCTTTTATGGCCGTTTGGGGAGTAAGCGCACTCGCATGGCCACTGCTACTTGTTTTGCTGATACGCCGGGCCATTTAGGCAGCTTTTCTCAAGTCACGCCCGTAAGCAGGCAGTCCGCAAACCACCCCCTTTTGTCATCCCCGCGAAGGCGGGGACCCAACGCGCCTTGGGCGTGGAAGGCGTAGGAGGGGAGATGGGTCCCGGCTTTCGCCGGGATGACGAGTAACAGTGCCATCTTGCGACCATAAGCAGTGCTTTGGCAAAGGCAGCGTGCTCCTCCCAGGGCCAAGTTGCCCCACCTCACCCTGGTTTCCTGCGTTCGCAGGAACACGGCGTTTTCAAAAAGACGCCAGTCCGTTTCCCCCCTTACAACTCCCCTCCCTGCAAGGGAGGGGCTGGGGGTGGGTTCGTCGCGAAGCGGCGATGGCTGTGTTGTGCAAAGAAGATGTGCTCGCTGCGCTCGCGACCCACCCTCGATTGGAGTCACGCGCCTCCAATCGACCCCTCCCTCTCAGGGAGGGGAAGAGAGACGACCATTTGCCGATGTATAATCCTCCCCTGCAAGGGGAGGGAGACCAGCGACCCGAAGGGCGACCGAAGCTCAACGCTGGGATCTCGTGAGGCTATGGAGGACTTTATGGCCTGAGACCCCAGCCTTCGCTGGGGTGACGGAATAAGAGACGGGAAGGAATCGGGCGATGATGGTTTCCCCATCACCCTTTTCTGCCATCGTGGATTTGATCCGGTCGCCGCCGGAAACGGCTCAATCCAAGTTCGGCCGCAGATAGCGCTCCGCCGTTTCCAGATCGATTCCGCGCCGCGCAGCATAATCCTCCAACTGGTCGCGGCCGACGCGGGCGACGCCGAAATATTCCGCCTGCGGGTGACCGAAATAGAAGCCGCTGACCGCCGCCGTCGGCAGCATCGCGAAGCTCTCCGTCAGCGTGATGCCGGTCGCGTGATGGGCGTCCAGCATTTTGAACAGTATCGGTTTCAGGCTGTGTTCCGGGCAGGCGGGATAGCCGGGCGCGGGGCGGATGCCGCGATATTGCTCCTTGATCAGCGCCTCATTGGTCAGTTGCTCGCCCTCTGCATAGCCCCAGAGCGCGGTGCGAACATAATGGTGGAGTCGTTCAGCAAAGGCTTCGGCCAGGCGGTCGGCCAGGGCCTTCAGCAAAATGTCCGAATAATCGTCAATGGCATTTTTGAAGCGGGCGAGGTGCGGCTCGATGCCGTGGATGCCGACCGCAAAGCCGCCGATCCAGTCGCCGTCATGGCTGATGAAGTCGGCCAGGCACATATTGGCGCGCCCCTCGCGCTTCTGGATCTGCTGGCGCAGCATCGGCAGGCGGACATGATTTTCATCCTCCACATGGACGATGATGTCGTCGCCCTCGCGCCGGCAGGGCCAGAGACCAGCGACGCCGCGCGCCGTCAGCCAGTTTTCCGCGATCACCTTGTCCAGCATCGCCTGCGCATCGTTGAACAGGCTGGTGGCGCTTTCGCCCACAACCTCGTCGCTGAGGATCGCGGGATAATTGCCCGCCAGTTCCCAGGCGCGGAAGAAGGGCGTCCAGTCGATATAGTCGCGCAGGTCCTTCAGGTCCCAGTTGGGGAAGCTGTGAACGCCGGGCAAGCGCGGGCGCGGGGCCTTCAGGCTCTCGTCAATCTCGAAGGCGTTGGCGCGCGCATCCTCTATGCTGACCAGCTCGCTCTGCCCCTTATTGGCGCGGGCGATGCGGACATGCTCATAATCGTCCTTGGTCTTTGTAACGAAGTCCGCCTTCTGCGCTTCGCTGAGCAGCGCGGTGGCGACGCCGACGGCGCGGCTGGCGTCCAGCACATGCACGACCGGGCCGGTGAAGGCGGGATCGATGCGCAGCGCGGTGTGGACGCGCGATGTGGTCGCGCCGCCGATGAGGAGCGGCATCGTCATCTCCGCGCGCTGCATCTCCTGCGCCACCGTCACCATCTCGTCGAGCGAGGGGGTGATGAGGCCGGACAGGCCGATCATGTCGGCGTCATTCTCATTCGCGGCCTTGATGATGTCCTGCCAGGGCACCATGACGCCCAGGTCGATCACCTCGAAGCCGTTGCACTGTAGCACGACGCCGACGATGTTCTTGCCGATGTCATGGACGTCGCCCTTGACGGTCGCCATGATGATCTTGCCCTTGCCCTTTGCGCCCGGCTCCTTCGCCGCCTCGATGAAGGGCAGCAGATGGGCGACGGCCTTCTTCATGACGCGGGCGGACTTCACCACTTGCGGCAGGAACATCTTGCCGGATCCGAACAGGTCGCCGACGACATTCATGCCGTCCATCAGCGGACCTTCGATCACCTCGATCGGCTTGTCGGCGGACAGGCGGGCTTCCTCGGTATCCTCGACCACATACATGTCGATGCCCTTGACCAGCGCATGCTCCAGCCGCTTGGTCACGGTCCAGCCGCGCCATTCCTCCGCCGCCTTTTCCGCCGCCGCGTCGGTGCCGCGATATTTCTCCGCGATGGTGACGAGACGCTCGCCAGCCTCCGGGTCTCGGTTCAGCAGCACATCCTCGCAGGCGGTGCGCAGTTCCGGGTCGATCGAGTCATAGACATCGAGCTGCCCGGCATTGACGATCGCCATGTCGAGCCCGGCGGGGATAGCGTGGTAGAGGAAGACCGAGTGCATCGCCCGGCGCACCGGCTCATTGCCGCGGAAAGAGAAGCTGAAGTTGGAGAGGCCGCCGGAAATATGGACGTGCGGGCAGCGCGCCTTGATCTCCCGGCATGCCTCGATGAAGTCGACGCCGTAATTATTATGCTCCTCGATCCCCGTCGCGACCGCGAAGATGTTGGGATCAAAGATGATGTCCTCCGGCGGGAAGCCGATGCCCATCAGGAGATTATAGGCGCGCTCGCAAATCTCGACCTTGCGCGCCTGCGTGTCGGCCTGCCCCACCTCGTCGAAGGCCATGACGACCACGGCGGCGCCATAGGCCATGACGCGGCGGGCGTGATAGAGGAACGCCTCCTCGCCTTCCTTCATGCTGATCGAATTGACGATCGGCTTGCCGGACACGCATTTCAGGCCCGCCTCGATCACCGACCATTTGGAGCTGTCGATCATCACCGGCACGCGGCTGATGTCCGGTTCCGCCGTCATCAGCTTGAGGAAGGTGGTCATCGCCGCCTCGGCGTCCAGCAGGCCCTCGTCCATATTGACGTCGACGATCTGCGCGCCATTCTCCACTTGCTCGCGGGCGATGTCGATCGCCGCGGCATAATCGCCCGCCATGATCAGCTTCTTGAACTTCGCCGATCCGGTGACGTTGGTGCGCTCACCGATGTTCACGAAATTGGCGGTGGTGTTGGTGGTCATCGGCTTGGTCTTTGATCCGTTCGGGCTGAGCCTGTCGAAGCCCTGTCCTGTTCTTGAAGAGAAGTGCAGCCCTTCGACACTGACACGAGTCGCGTACCTCGGGTCAGCAGGGCGAACGGAGGAGAGCATGTCCTCCGGTTAATTCTAGGCCGCTATATGCATTGGCTCCAGACCTGCAAGCCGTGTCACGACCGGCAGGTCCGGCACGACGCGCGGTTTGTGTCCGGCGAGCGCCTTCGCCACCGCGCCGATATGCGCGGGCGTCGTGCCGCAGCAGCCGCCGACCATATTGACCAGCCCTTCGTCGACCCACTGACCGATCAGCTTTGCGGTGGTTTCGGGCAGTTCGTCATACTGGCCAAGCTCGTTGGGCAGACCGGCATTGGGATAGGCCAGGATCAGCGTGTCCGCATTCTTCGCCAGTTCACTGAGATAAGGGCGCAACAGGTCGGCCCCAAACGCGCAGTTGACGCCGATGGTCAGTGGCTTCAGGTGCCGCAGCGAATACCAGAAGGCGTTGACGGTGTGGCCCGACAGGTTGCGGCCGGACATGTCGGTGATGGTGAAGGACAGCATCAGCGGCACGGAGCGGCCTGACGCCTCCTCCGCCTCCCGCGCGGCCATTCCCGCCGCCTTGGCGTTCAGCGTGTCGAAGCAGGTCTCGACGAGGAGGAAATCGACGCCGCCTTCGATCAGCGCCTCGCACTGTTCGCGATACTGGTCCTTCAGCGTGTCGTAATCGACCTCGCGATAGGCCGGGTCGTTCACATCGGGGGAGATGGACAACGTCTTGTTCGTCGGACCGATGGAACCGGCGACGAAGCGCGGGCGACCGTCCTTCGCCGTGGCGGCGTCGCAGCATTTGCGCGCGATCCGCGCGGCGGCGATGTTCAGTTCCTTCACCAGATGCTCGCAGCCATAGTCGGCCATCGCAATACCGGTGGAGCTGAAGGTGTTCGTCTCGATCATGTCCGCGCCCGCGTCGAGATAGGCGGTGTGGATCGCCTCCACGATGTCCGGCCGGGTCAGGCAGAGCAGATCGTTATTGCCCTTCTGGTCTTTCTCAAGGTCCAGGTCGCCGCGATAGTCGGCCTCGCTCAACCCGTATTTCTGGATCGAGGTGCCATAGCCGCCGTCGAAGATCATGATCTTCTCTGCGGCGATTTTGCGGAATTGGTCTTCAGCGGAAATGGTCATCCTTTAAAACCCCGTTCGGGCTGAGCGAAGTCGAAGCCCCTGTCTGAGCGGAGGCGAAGACACCTCACTGCGTTCGGTGAAACCCTTCGACAAGCTCAGGGCGAACGGATGGGAAATGTTCATCCCGTCAGTTCCGGTGTCTGTACCCTCGGCCGCAGCCCAAGCAGGTGGCAGATCGCGTAGCTGAGTTCCGCGCGGTTGAGCGTGTAGAAGTGAAATTCCCGGACGCCGCCGGCATAAAGCTTGCGGCACAGCTCCGCCGTCAGCGTCGCGGCAACCAGTTGCCTTGCGCCGGGATGGTCGTCCAGCCCCTCGAACAGCCGGCCCATCCAGGAGGGCACCTCCGTATTGCACATCGCCGCCATACGCAGGGTGCTGGCGAAGTTGGACACGGGCATGATGCCCGGCACGATTTCCGCATCGATCCCCGCCGCGGCAGCCTTGTCGCGAAAACGGAAGAAAGCTTCGGGCGTGAAGAAGAACTGGGTGATGGCGCGGGTCGCCCCGGCGTCGATCTTCCGCTTCAGATTGTCGATGTCGCTTTGCGCGCTTTCCGCATCGGGATGGGTTTCGGGATAGGCGGCGACGGAAATCTCGAACGGGTGCAGGCGGGTCAGGCCCTCCACCAGTTCAGCCGCGCCGGTATAGCCCTGCGGGTGCGGCACGAACTTCGTGCCCGCCTCCGGCGGATCGCCGCGCAAGGCGACGATATGCCGGACGCCCGCCCGCCAATAGGCGTCGGCGACCTCGGCAATCTCATTCTTGCTGGCGGCGACGCAGGTCAGGTGCGCGGCGGCGGCAAGGTCCGTTTCCTTCGCGATGCGCGCGACGGTGTTATGCGTCCGCTCCCGCGTCGATCCGCCCGCGCCATAGGTGACGGACACAAAGCGCGGGCCAAGCGGGCTGAGCGTCTGGATGCTGTTCCACAGCGTCTCCTCCATCTTCTCCGTCTTGGGCGGGAAAAATTCGAAGCTGACCTGCGCATCGCCGGACAGATCGGCGAACAGCGGCGCATCCAGCGCCCGCCGGGCTTCCTCAAGCTGGGAGAGGGAGAAATTCATGCGCCAAGTCTTCCTTCAATCTGGCGTCCATCCATTGAGAGGACGCGGCCGCCGCGGCGGCGGCCAAGCCATAATGTCACGGTGAGTTCCCCGCCCGGCAATGTCTGGGCGCGTTCCAGGTCGAGACCGGCGGCGTCGAACCATCCGCCCATCTGATCGTCGGAGAAGCCAAGCCGGGCATGCTGGTCGCGCACGCGCAGCTCCTCCCGCTCATGCGGCGCGAAGTCCGCGATCAAGAGCCGGCCATCCACATCGAGCACCCGCGCCGCCTCCGCGATCACCGCCTCCGGGGCCTGCGCATAATGCAGGACCTGATGCAGGATCACCGTGTCCACGCTGTGGCCGCCAAGCGGAAGCGCCATGAAATCGCCCATGATCAGCGCATATTTCTCTGCGCCCTCATGCGGCAGCTTGGCGCGGGCGAGACGGAGCATTTCCGGGCTGCGGTCAATGGCCGTCACCTGATCGGCGTCCCCGCCGAAAAGCTGGATCATGCGGCCGGTGCCGGTGCCGATGTCGAGCAGGCGGCCGATATTCTCACCGGCCATAAGCGCCTGCATCGCCGCCTCCACCTCCGCTTCGGCGATGTGGAGCGACCGGATCGCATCCCACTCCCCGGCATGCTCGGCGAAATATTCCTCCGCCGCATGGGCGCGGTCATTGCGGACGGCGGCCAGGCGGGCAAGGTCCGCCTTCTGCCAGAGCGCTTCGCTTTCCGAAGGGGTTACGCGGTCGAACAGGTCCAGGAAGGGCGCGACAGGTCCCTTGCGGTCGATACGCAGGAAAACCCAGTTCCCTTCCTTGCGCTTTTCGATAAAGCCCGCCTCGACCAGAATGCGGACATGGCGGGATACGCGCGGCTGGCTCTGCCCCACGACCTGCGCAATCTCCCCCACGGCAAGCTCCATGGCGCGCAACAGGTGGACGATGCGCAGCCGCGTCGGATCGCCAAGCGCGCGGAATATGTCCAGGATCGGAGCCATGCAATTCATATAAAGATTTCTTTATATACGTCAATCGCAAAGACTTTCAAATGCCCGGCAAGTCTAAGATGGTTAACACTATCCCAAGCGTTATGATTGTCATTGCCTTACCTCAGTCAAAGCATTAGGAATGGAAGTGGCAGGCTTGACGGGGGTGAGCTGTTCTCCAAAGCATGCCTGCACCGGTTTTTCTTCTAGAGGGGTTTGCCCATGTCCAAGTCTATTGCTCTTTCGCTCGTTCTCGCCACGTCGCTCGGTCTGGCCGCCTGCTCGGGTGCCGCCGAAAACGCCGCCAACGCTGCGGCCAACGCCGCTGAGAGCGCATCGAATGCTGCAGACAACGCCATGGAAGCGGCTTCGAACGCCGCCGACAACGCCGCGAACGCTGCTTCGAACGCTGCGAACGCGATGTAATCTTCGGCTTTTGCCGAACGGGATTTGGGGGTCGTCCGGTTTGCCGGGCGGCCCCTTTCTCTTTTCAGGGAGCGTGAGAATGAACGCAGGACGTTTAAGCACAGGACGTTTATTGGCATCTGGTCTTGCCGGCCTCTGCCTGATCGCCGGCCTTGCCGCCTGCGGCCAAAGCGAGGACGGCGTTGGAGGCGTATCGGCCGACGAGGCGCGCGCGCTCAACAATGCGGCGGAGATGCTAGACAATCGCGGCGCCCCCCAAGCCTTCGATGCGGACGCGGAGAATGGCGCCAACGCCTTTGACGTTGATTAGCGAAAAGGGCCGGCTCTTTCGAACCGGCCCCTTGCGATTTTCATATCAGGACGATCTTAGCAGCGGCTGTTGCCGCGATCGATCGCGCGTCCGGCCAGAGCGCCTACGCCCGCGCCGACGATGGTTCCGGCGGTGCGGTCGCCACGGCGGCCGACAACTTCATTACCGAGCAGACCACCGGCGATGGCGCCGATGATGGTGCCGCCCGTGCCATTGTCGCGGCAACGATAGCCACTGCGATAATAGCGGTCGCCACGATAGTAACGGTCGCCGCGATAGCCGCGATCACCCCGGTAATAATTGTCGCCGCGATAATAGTTGCGGCCACCGTAATAGCCACGGCCGCCATAATAATCGCCACGGTCATAGCCGCGATGATGATCGCGCGCCGCTGCAGGGGTCGCGGTCGCCGCGAAGGATGCAATGCCCATCGCGAGCGCTGCGCCCATATTGATCAACATAGACTTCTTCATGGCGTTGCTCCTTGCCAATATCTTTTCGAACGGACCGTCGGGAATGAAGTTCCTTTCGAATGTGCCCCTTATGACCGAGTCGCGTTGAGCGGATGCTGAATGGGCATGTCAGCGGCCGTTCAGTTATTTTCCGTTCATAAAAAGCGCGTGGAGTTGCCCGCGCAAATCGCCTATCCGCCGCACCCATGCGCCGCATCCTGCTGATCCTCGCGATTTTCGCGGCCCTGCTGCCGCAGAGGCACACGGCGAAGGACGATCCGGTGAAGGCGGGGCCGCTGCTGGTGACCGCCGAACCGCTGCTCCTGAACGACGATGATCCGGCGCAGAAGGCGGTGGGACCGCTGCGCTGGCTGGGCAGTTGGGACATTCGCAGCAAGCAATCGGATTTCGGCAGCATCTCCGCCATGCTGGTGCAGCCCGACGGATCGATCCTGGGCCTGAGCGATTCGGGCACGCTGATGGGATTCCGGGTCAACGCCGCCGGACGCACCGATGGAGGACGGCCGTTCATCGCCCCGCTGCCGATCCAGCCGGAGGAGCGCGACTGGCCAACATGGCGCTGGGATTCCGAATCGATGGTGCATGACCCTGTGACGGACCGTTACTGGGTCGGCTTTGAGCTGCAGAACCGCATCTGCCGCTATTCCCCCGGCTTCGCGCGCGTGGAAAGCTGCGTCTTCTGGCCGGAGATGGCGGACTGGCCCAAGACCGGAGGGCCGGAGGCGATGGCGCGCCTCGCCGATGGACGCTTCCTGGTCTTTTCGGAAAAGGCGGAAGGGTTGGACGGGGGCAAGGATTTGCTGCTGTTTGACGGCGATCCGGCCGACCCGGACACGCCCCATCCGGTGCGCATGACGTACCGGCCGCCGCAGGGCTATATGCCGACGGACGCGCTGCCGCTGGGCGGAAACCGGCTGCTGGTGCTCAACCGGCGGGTGACGATGCATGAGGGGTTCACCGGCTCCATCGCGCTGGTCGAGATGCCGGAGTTGAAGGCGGGCGCAGTGCTGACCGGCAGGCAGATCGCCCGGCTGGCTCCGCCGGTCATCTCGGACAATTATGAGGCGCTGGCGCTGTCCTATGAAAAGGGGCAGCCGGTGCTGTGGGTAATGTCCGACGACAACTACCAGTTCTTTCAGCGGACCTTGCTGATCAAATTCGCGCTGCCGCCGGAATGGATGCGTTAGGGCGAACGTCGGTTAGTCAGAACTACCCCGCCTCCGTTCGGGCTGAGCTTGTCGAAGCCTTCCAACGAGCGCAGCGAAGTGACCTCCCTATCGGTCGGTCGAACCCCCTTCGACTTCGCTCAGGGCGAACGGTTCAGATTCCATTGTGCTGCTTCAACATTGTAGCAGACAAGAAAAAAGCGGCCCGAACAGGCCGCTTCCTTCGATCAGACTGGAACGCGCGCTCAGGCGGCGGTTGCCAGCTTCTTCTTGATGTCGCGCTTCAGACGGCGGGCCTTCAGCGAAAGCTGATCGTCGCCAGTCTTGAGCAGCCAGTTGTCCAGACCGCCGACATGCTCGACCGAACGCAGGCCGTGGGTCGAAACCCGCAGCTTCACGCCCTGCTCCAGAGCCTCAGAGATCAGCGTGACATTCTGCAGGTTCGGCAGGAACACGCGCTTCGTCTTGTTGTTCGCGTGGGAAACATTGTGTCCCACCTGACGGCCCTTGCCGGTCAGCTCGCAGATGCGCGACATAATAGATCAGCCTTGTAGTTCGGGTTTATCCGGAAAGCGGCGCGGATAGCGAGAATCGCCCGGCGCGTCAACCCGCCAACATGCGCGCGCCGGGGAAGATCGGTGCGCTAACGCAACCATCTGCTCCGGCCGGGCGTTTGCTTCTCCGATATGGTTTACAGGAGGTCAAGATGGTTCGATTTCTCGGCGGTCTTTTGCTGATAGGTCTGATATTGGTCGGCACGGCGTTCGCCTTCGGCCTGGTCAAAGTGCAGCAGACGCAGACAGCCACGACACCCAAAATCGCCGTCCAGCCGGGCACTTTGCCCGAATATAAGGCCGATGTGGTCAAGGTGAAGGTCGGCACCAAGGACGAGACGGTGAAAGTGCCCACGGTCGACGTCGAAAAGCCGGAATAGCGGCCCGCTTGTCGCGGGGGCGCTTGCGCGGGTAAGGCGTTGGGCCATGCCCGCCTTTCCCCTGCCCGATCCCATGCGTCGCGCGCTGGACCTTGCCCGCGCGGCGGAGGCGGCCGGAGAGGTGCCGATCGGCGCTGTGGTGGTGAAGGACGGGCGAATCATCGGCGAGGGCGAGAATCGCAACCGGCGCGACAATGACCCCACCGCCCATGCGGAGATGGTGGCGATTCGCGCCGCCGCCGCTGCGCTGGGCGATTTCCGGCTGACCGGTTGCGACCTGTGGGTGACGCTGGAGCCATGCCCGATGTGCGCGGGGGCGATTTCCCACGCGCGGATAGAGCGGCTCTATTATGGCGCGGCGGACCCGAAGGGCGGGGCGGTCGAACATGGTTCCCGCATCTTCGCCCAGCCGGAATGCCTGCACCGGCCCGAACATTATGGCGATATCGGCGCGGAGGAGTCTGCCGGACTATTGCGCGGCTTTTTCGCCGCCCGGCGCTGAATAATCGATCCGGTACAGGGTATAGGGCAGCGTCAGGCCGGTGCGCAAATGCACCGGAGACAGCCATGACGGGACCTTGCCCCGCATGAGCTGGGCATAGAGGCCGTTGGGGCTGCGCGCCTGATAGACCGTACCCTCCGGGAAATGGGGGCAGATCAGCAGATAGGCGGCATTATGCCGCTGCGCGATCGGGCGGAAGGCGTCCGGCGATCCGTCAAAGGCGTGATGGATGTCGAGTATGGCCGCGGCGTTGCGGTGATAGGGACCGGCAAGGGCGCTGTGATGCGTCGTCGCCAGCAGGCGCGGCCCCAGATCGACCATCGTGAAGATCACCGCCGGGGGAAGCTGGTCCAGCACCTCCAGCGCAGGCAGGGTGCGGCAGCGGCCGTTCGCCTTCCTGATCGCCTCCCGCCGCAGCTTCACCATCGGCCGGGTCCCGGCGACTTTCTCCTCCATGATGTCCGCGATCAGCATGTTGGCGCGCGGATAGAGCGGATAGGCGAGCAGCACTGCGGCCACCAGGACGGCGGCGGCGATCCCTGCGGCCCTGGCGAATCGCTTGCCCTCCCGGATGGCCATCAGCGCCACATAGGCGGCCCATGCCACCGCCGGGATGGCGAGGAGCTGCGCGGCGGGGCCGGCGCGCAACTGCCAGAACAGCAGGCCGAAGGCGACCAGGGTCATGATGGATATCGCTGCCCAGGCCCACAGCCTCTCCCTGTCCCGCCGGGCGGACCAGCAGCCAAAGGCGGAGGCGGCAATGGCGATCAGCGGCAGCGCGAGCAGCGGCACGGCGACGTTGCGCGCCTGCGCAGTGATCGGCTTTGCCTCGCGGATGTTGGCGAGCCAGAGCTTTTCCAGTTCCGGGGAGAGTTGGTAGGCTCCGGTCAGGCATTGCGGCCAGTTGAGCCAGGCAAACAATGCCACCGCGCCACCGACCACGACGCCAGCGCCCAGCCGCGCGGGCCAGGAACGCAGGGGCAGAAGCGTCAGCAGCAGCATGCCACCGGCCGCCATGCCCAGAATCCCGACCCAGATGGGCGACAGGGCGTCGCACATCGGTTGCCGGTTCGCATAGCTGGCAAAGACCAGAAAGCAGAAGGCGCTGCCGCTGCCCAGGCTGAGCGCATAGGGGCGCATCCGCTCCGCCGCGCCCTCGTCAAACACCCAGCGCAGGGCAATCAGCGCCCCTGCCGCCGCGAGATAGACGATCATCTCCATGCCGATCGCGATGGAAAGCGCGCTGGCGACCCCAGCAATCACCCCGCCGCGCCGCCGTTGCGGATCGAGCAGCCCGGCGATCATCGTCACGGTCAGGGCGAGTTGCCAGCCATGATGATCGATGCGCAGGGGCATGAACATGCCCAGCCCCATCTGCGCCGCCAGCGGGGCGAGAGCGGCGATGATCCAGGCGTTGCCGGGCGCAAGGCGGCGAGCGATGAAACCGAGGCTCAGCATCAGGAGCAGGAGCGGAAGCAGCGGCGCGATGGCGCAGGCCAGCCGGTCGGCCATCCCCGTGCCGACGAACGGCCGGAAGAACAGCATCAGCCCGGCGATCGGCAGGTCGACGATACGGGACCAGTGAATGTTCGCGCCGCCCGGCGGGTCCAGCCGGTATTGGCGCAGGTCGAACCAGCCCTGTCCCGCCAGCCAGTCCTTCACCTGCACATAGCGGATATTATCGTCCGTATCGCCCAGTGCGAACCATTCGATCGAGGGCCAACGTATCTTCAGGAAATAGACAACCAGCCCGACCCACAGCGCGAAGGTCGTCCATTTCCAATTGTCGCGAACCCAGTCAGCCAGATCCGCCACGGCAGGCGCGATGCGCGCGCGGAGCGTTGCCAACATCTTCTTGCCGCTTTCCAATGTCATCTGCGCGGATTAGACCAGCCGTGGCAAAGCGCAACGGGAACAAATGAAAATCATGGACGGCCTGCGGGCACCCTCCGCCCGGCACCGGGCGCTGTTCTGGCAGATTGTGCGGTATGGCGTAACCGGCGTGGCCGTGACGGCGGTGCAGGCGGTAATATACTGGATATTGGCGACCCATGCCGACTTCCATGTGCAGACGGCCAATCTGTGCGGCTATTTGGTGGCGGTTTGCGTCGGTTATCTGCTGCATGGGCAGTTCACCTTTCGCGGGCATGGCGGCCGCGACCGGCCCGCCGCGCGGGGTTTCCGCTTTGTCACGGTGTCGCTGGTCAGCCTGGGGCTGAACGCGGTCTGGGTGTGGCTGTGCGTGACGGTGGCGGGATGGCCCACATGGTCGCCGATCCCCGCCATGTTCTTCGTCACGCCCGCCATCGTGTTCGTGCTGAACCGGCAATGGGTGTTCCGCTGACGCCCGGTCAGGCGGCGGCTGCCTTATCCAGTTGATCCGGGGTTGCCCGCGCGTCGCGCCGGGCGGTCATCGTCACACCGGCGGACGCCAGGATGATGGTGCAGATCGCGACCCATTGCATCAGCGACAGCCTCTCACCGATCAGCAACAGCCCCATCAGCGCACCGACGGCGGGTTCGGCGCTGACCAGGATGCCGAACACTTGCGCGCGCAGGCGGCTGAGCGAGAACATCTCCAGCGAATAGGGCAAAGCGCTCGACAGGATCGCCACGCCCAGCGCAGGTCCCCAGATGGCGGGCCGGGCGAATGCGTCTATCCCCGCATGGGCGATGCCGATGGGCATGACCACCACCGCGCCGACGATGGTGCCAAGCGCCGCCGCCTGCACGCCATGTTCCGCCGCCGCCCGCTTGCCAGCGACGATGTAGATCGCCCAGCCGACGCCAGCGGCGAGCGCCAGGAACGCGCCGTGCGGATCGATTGCCGTCGATGTCTTGCGAAGCGGCAGCAGCAGAGCGAGGCCCGCAACCGCCAGCACGATCCAGAGAAAATCTATGCGGCGGCGGGAGGACAGGATGGCGACGGCGAGCGGCCCGGTAAATTCTATCGCGATGGCGATGCCCAATGGGATGGTCTTGAGCGAGGAATAGAAGCAGAGGTTCATCAGCCCCATGGCGACGCCATAGACCAGCACTGGCCGCCAGTTGCGCGCCGTCAACCGCACCCGCCACACCCGCAGCAGGACGGCGAGGATCACTGCGCCCAGAGAGAGGCGCAGCGCCGTCGTCCCCTCCGCCCCCACGAGCGGGAACAATAATTTCGCCAGCGATGCGCCGCCGGTCAGCGACACCATGGACAGGAACAGCGCGCCCACGGGGACGAGCGGGCTGGAGGCTGGCTGACCGGTTGCGGAAGACATCGGAGCGATCTTTGCTGATGCGGCGCGGAATAGCGCCAAGCCCAGCCTCTACGATCTTTCCCGTTCAAACAGAACTAGACTTTGTTCAGTTCAGACAGAGCCGTGCTCCTGCGCAGGCAGGAGTCCAGTTCAGACGGCGGGACTGGGCTGAAGCGAGGCACGTGACTCGCTTCAGTGCCGCGCAGGAGCACGCCGGGTGTATGGCTGATCTCACCTGTCCAAAGATATTCCGCCCAATGGGGATCAGCCGGTCAGGCCCCTGCCCGCTCCGCCTGTTTCCAGGCCAGTTCCATCAGTTCGGGAAGCACCTTCACCCGCTCCTGCGCCTGAGCGGAGGAGGCTGTGCCGCGGATGACCCGGCCCTTGATGCCGTGGAAGATGGCGGCGATGCGGAAGAAGTTGAAGGCGATGTAGAAGTCGTAGCCCGGCATGGAAGCACGGCCGGTGCGCGCGCAATAGGCCGCGAGATAGTCCGCCTCGCCGCGGATGCCGAGCGCCGCGATATCGGCTCCCGCAAGACCCGCCACGATATGCGGCGGCATGCGGTACATCATCGCATTATAGGCGAAGTCCGCGCCGGGATGGCCGAGCGTCGACAATTCCCAGTCCAGCACGGCAAGCACTTTCGGCTCGGTGGGATGGAAGATCATATTATCGATGCGGAAATCGCCGTGGGTCACGCTGGTCGCATCATCATCGGCCGGGATATTTTCCGGCAGCCATGCGATCAGCCGGTCCATATTGGGATCGCGCCCTGCGTCGGCATCCTCCAGATATTGTTTCGACCAGCGGCCGATCTGCCGCTCGAAATAATTGCCGGGACGGCCATAATCGCCAAGGCCCACGGCTTCGTAATCGACCATGTGAAGCTGGGCCATCGTCGCGTTCATCGCATCGAAGATGGCGGCACGCTCGGCATTGGAAACGCCCGGCACCGTCGCATCCCAGAAGATGCGGCCCTCCACCATGTCCATCACATAGAACCAGGTGCCGATGACGCTATCATCCGTGCACAGGCCGTGGACATGGGCGACCGGGAAATCCGCCTTCTCCAATCCCGTCAGCACCTTCGCCTCGCGCTCGACGGCGTGCGCGCCCTTGAGGAGCTGGCCCGGCGGTTTGCGGCGCAGGACATAGGATTTGCCCGGCGTCACCAGCTTGTAGGTCGGGTTGGACTGGCCACCCTTGAACTGCTCGACGGTCAGCGGGCCGCTGAAGCCTGCGACATTGGCCTGCATCCATGCCGCCAGCGCCGCCTCGTCAAAGGCATAGCCTTCGCGGACGGGCGTGGTTCCCACATTCGCGTCGGCGGTTCCGCTCACGCCGGATTGGCCTTCAGGAAGTCGCGCTTCACCTTCTTGGCGAGGCTCCATTTGTGGACTTCGGTCGGGCCGTCATAGATGCGGAAGGCGCGAATCTCGCGGAACACCTGCTCGACGATGGTGTCGCCCGAAACGCCGGTGCCGCCCATGATCTGCACGCAGCGGTCGGCGATGCGCATCAGCGCCTCCGATACGGCGACTTTCGCCATCGAGCTTTCCGCCGTGCCCAGCGATCCGCTGTCCAATACGCTTGCGCACCAGTCGATCATCAGTTCGCTCTGCTGGATGTCGATCAGGTTATCCGCCAGCATGAAGCCGACGCCCTCATGATCGACGAGCAGCTTGCCGAACGCCTGCCGCTTGCAGGCATAGGCGGTGGCGATCTCGTTCGCGCGGATGCACGCGCCCAGCCAGCGCATGCAGTGCGACAGACGGGCGGGCGACAGGCGTACCTGCGCATATTGGAAGCCCTCGCCGCTCTGGCCCAGCATCTGGTCGGCGGGCACGCGCAGATTGTCGATGGTGATGACGGAATGGCCACCCGGCATGGAGCTGTCGATGGTGTCGAGCACCCGGTCGATGCGGATCGCGGGATCGGGCAGGTCGACCAGGAACATGCAGGCGCCATCCGCCGACTTCGCCATGATGATGCCGACCTTCGCGCCGTCCGCGCCGGTGATGAACGCTTTCCGTCCGTTGATCACCCAATGGTTGCCGTCCTGCACGCAGGTCGTCTGCATCATGGAAGGATCGGAGCCTGCGCCGCCCTCCGCCGCAGGCTCGGTCATGAAGAAGGCGGAACGCGCCTCGCCCGCCACCATGCGCTTGAGGAAGCGTTCCTTGAGTTCCGGCGACCCGACCTTGCCGAGCAGGTACATATTGCCCTCATCCGGGGCCATGGTGTTGCACGCCAAGGGGCCAAGCGGCGACAGGCCGGACTTGATGAGGACCTTGGCAGTCTCGCGCTGCGAGAGATGCGACCCGTCAGGCAGGATATGCGGGGTGAGGACACCGGCTTCGCGCGCCTTGACCCGCAACGCCTGCACGAAATCGTCGCTGGGGCCGTGGCTGCTGCGCGGCGCACCCTGTTCAAGCGGGATCACCACATCCCGCACAAAACGCTCTACGCTGGCCGCTATCTCAGCCGTTCGTTCAGCACCCACTCCGACCATGACGATCTTCCCTATCTGGGGGCCATGCGAATCGCCCCGTCCAGTCGGATCGTTTCACCATTCAGCATCGGATTGGCGATGATGCTTTCTACTAGGGTCCGGACCCAATAAATTGGTTTCCTTGGACGCAACACCGTGATTCATTGCCTCTGTGAGGAGGCGGTGAGATGTCCGATTTCTTTTGGTTTTCCGACGCGCAATGGGAGCGGATTGCGCCGCTTTTGCCGACGGATGTGCGAGGCAAGAAGCGTGTCGATGATCGCCGGGTGCTGAGCGGGATCGTCCATGCGCTGCGCTGTGGCGGTCGCTGGGCGGACTGCGCCGATGTCTACGGGCCGAAGAAAACACTCTACAACCGTTTCGTCCGCTGGTCCGAGCGCGGCATTTGGGAAGGCATCTTCAGCGCGCTCGCAGGGGCCGAAGATGCGCCGGACCGGCTGTTCATCGACAGCAGTTGCATCAAAGTCCACCGCTGCGCGGGCGGCGGAAAAGGGGGGCCTTGGCTCATGGTATCGGCTTCACCAAAGGCGGGCGCAACACCAAGCTCCATGCCGTCTGCGACGCGAAAGGCCGTCCCGTCGTCCTGATCCTGACGCCCGGGAACGTCCACGATTGCAAGGTCGCCAAGCGCTGCATCGAGGCGATGCCGCCTTCGGCCAAACTCGTCGCCGACAAGGGCTATGACAGCCAGGCCCTGCGCGAGTGGCTCGACGAGCGCGGCACCGAGGCCGTCATCCCACCCCGCAAGAACCGCAAAATCCAGTACGACTACGACAAGGCCATCTACAAGCAGCGCAATGTCATCGAGCGCATGTTCTGCCGCCTGAAGGACTGGCGGCGCATCGCCACCCGCTTCGACCGAAACGTCAAAAACTTCATGAGTGCCATCGCCCTCGCCGCCGCCGTCATCTGGTGGTTGTGAGTCCGGACCCTAGTTTTGCATATTCTTCCGGCCTGCCCAGGCGGCTGGGATGCGGGACCTGCGTGCCCAGACTGTCCTGCGCGGCCTGCGGCAGACCCATCAGCATGGGGGTAAGGAAAATGCCCGGCGCGATGGTCATGACGCGAATCTTGTGCTGCGCCAGATCGCGCGCGACCGGCAGCGTCATGCCGACCACCCCGCCCTTTGACGAGGCATAGGCGGCCTGCCCGATCTGCCCGTCATAGGCGGCGACGCTGGCCGTGTTGACGATGACGCCGCGCTCCTCGCCTATCGCATCGGCGGCGGCCAGACGCGCAGCAAAGCGGGAGATCATCAGGAAGGTCCCAATCAGGTTGATCTCTATCGCCCGGCGATACTGGTCCATCGGATGCGGCGCATTCTCCTTGCCGACGGTCTTGATCGCCGGGGCGACGCCCGCGCAGTTGACGAGGATGCGCGCCACGCCATGCTGCGCCTCCGCCGCGTCCAGCGCAGCGGTGACGCTCGCCTCGTCAGAGACGTTCGCCTTCACGAATATCCCGCCGATCGCCCTGGCGTGCGCTTCGCCTGCTTCTTCGTTGAGGTCGAAGATCGCGACTTTCGCCCCGCCCTCTGCCAGCAGCTTCGCCGTCGCGCCGCCAAGGCCCGAAGCGCCGCCAGTCACGATGGCGGCCAAACCCTTCAATTCCATATCATCCTCCCTTTGTTCGATCAGGCCAGTTCGAGCGCGACAGCCGTCGCCTCTCCGCCGCCAATGCACAGGCTGGCCACGCCCTTCCTGCCCCCGCGATGCTCCAGCGCCGCCAGCAGGGTCGCGATGATCCGCGCGCCGGACGCGCCGATGGGGTGGCCCAGCGCGGTCGCGCCGCCATGCACATTGATCCTGTCATCGGGAATGGCGAGGTCCTTGGCCGCGATCATCGCGACGACGGCGAACGCCTCATTGACTTCGAACAGATCGACATCCGCCACGTCCCATCCCGCCTTGTCCAGCACCTTGCGGATGGCGGGGACCGGCGCGGTGGTGAACAGCGCCGGGGCATGGGCATGCGCGGCGGTCGCCACGACGCGCGCCACGACCGGCAGGCCATGCTTCCTCGCCACGCTTTCCCGCGTCATCAGCAGCGCGGCCGCGCCATCGGAGATGGACGAGGCGTTGGCGGCGGTGATCGTGCCGTCCTTCACAAAGGCGGGCTTGAGCGCGGGGATTTTCTCCGGCTTCGCCTTGCCCGGCTGTTCGTCGGTATCGACCACGGTGTCGCCGCCGCGCCCCGGAACAGTGACCGGCGTCACTTCCTTCGCAAATGCGCCGCTGGCAATGGCCGCGTTGGCGCGCTCCAGCGAGCGGATGGCATAGGCGTCCTGCATCTCCCGCGTGAATTGATAGTCGCGGGCGGTGTCCTCCGCGAATACGCCCATCGTCTTGCCCGGCTCATAGGCGTCCTCCAGCCCGTCCATCATCATCGTGTCGATGATCCGGTCATGGCCGATCCGCGCGCCGGAGCGATGCTTGGGCAGCGCGTAGGGGGCATTGGTCATGCTTTCCATGCCGCCGGCGATCACGACATCCGCCGTACCCGCCAGCAACGCCTCCTGCGCCATGATCGCAGCCTGCATGCCCGATCCGCACATCTTGTTGACAGTGGTCGCCTCAACCGACTGCGGCAGGCCAGCGCCCAGCGCAACCTGACGCGCGGGCGCCTGACCAAGCCCGGCGGGCAGCACGCAGCCCATATAGATACGGTCGATGGCGTCGGGCGATATGCCTGCGCGCTCCACAGCCGCCTTGACCGCCACCGCGCCCAGTTCCGTCGCCTTCACCCCCGCAAGCGCGCCCTGAAAGCCGCCCATCGGCGTACGGGCGTAGCTGACGATGACTACGGGGTCTGCGCCTGTAGAATCGGCGGCGGAATTGGCGGGGGAAGCGGTGGACATGATGATCTCCTGATCTGGCGGCGGGACTCGCGCAGCCAATTATCTACTGACGAGTAGATTGCATATTGATCGGTAGAATGTCAATGTGGGGCGATGACCAGTCCGACCGCCGCCACCGCCGCAAATGAACGCCCGTCCCCCTTCCGCAGCAAGGCGGAACGCGCGCATGATCGGGGCCAGAAAAGGGAGGCGGTGCTGCGTGCGGCGGTACGGATGTTCAATGCGCGCGGATTTCACGCCACCTCCCTGGACGATGTCGCCGCCAGCCTGCACATCAGCAAGCCGACCATCTATTATTATCTGGGCAACAAGGATCAGGTCCTGCTGGAATGCGTGACGCGGGGCCTTGGCGAACTGGCGGAGGCGGCGGAACGGGTCCGGGAAACGCCGGGCACGGGACTGGAGCGGCTGCGCGCCTTCCTGTTCCTCTACGCCAAGGTGAATATGGACGATTTCGGGCGTTGCGTGGTGCGGACCGGCGACGAATGCCTGGTGCCCAAAAACGCCGAGCGGTTCAGGATGCTGAAGCGCCGCATCGATGGCGCGATGCGCGCCCTGATCGAGGAGGGCATGGCCGATGGATCCATCGCGCCGGGCGATGTGAAACTGATCGCCTTCACGCTGGCGGGGGCGCTGAACTGGCCGGCCCGCTGGCATGATCCGGCCGGGCCGGAGACGCCCGACCATATCGCGGAGAAAATGGTCGGCATATTGACCGCCGGACTCGCCCCCCGGCCTGCGGAACGCCCGGTTTAAGCTTCCCGCGCGCCGATCCAGTGCATGGCCCAGCTTGCGCTGATCACCACCAGCGCGCCCACCGCCTGATGCAGCGCCGCCAGCGGCAGCGAAATGCCGCTGATGACCGTCGCGATGCCAAGCAGGATTTGCGTGCCCAGCGCGGCGTTGACGGCGATGGACGGCCCCCGTCCGCCCATCCGCTTCGCCCGGCGCGCCAGCAGGATCAGCGCGACCGCCGCTACCCACGCCCACCAGCGGTGAATGAAATGGACCAGATAGGGATCGCTGCTGACCGTGGCCCAGAGCGAACCGGCCCATGTCACGCCCTCCGGCACGAAATGGTCGTTCATCAGCGGCCAGGTGTTGGAGACATAGCCCGCATCGAGACCCGCCGTGAAAGCGCCGAACAGCAATTGCACGGTCAGGATCAGCGCAACGGCCAGCGAAAAGCCGGTAAGGCGCGCGGGGCGCGACGCAGGGTTGGCGGCCAGGGCGCGCAAGTCCAGGGCGGTCCACACAAGCCCGGCAATGATGAACAGCGCCGTCAGCAGATGAACCGCCAGCCGGTAATGGCTGACATCGGTCCGGTTGACGAGGCCGGACGCCACCATCCACCAGCCGATCGCACCCTGCAATCCGCCCAGCATAAGGAGAGCGACCAGCCGCCCGCCATATCCCTTCGGAATGGCGCGCCGCCATGCGAACCATGCCAGCGGCAGCGCGAAGGCAAGGCCGATGATCCGCCCCAACAGCCGGTGCGCCCATTCCCAGAAGAAGATGAACTGGAACGCCGACAGGCTCATGCCCCGGTTGATCTCCTTATATTCCGGGATCTGCTGATATTTGTGGAAGGCGTCGAGCCACTGTTCATGCGTCAGCGGCGGGATCGCCCCCGTCACCGGTTTCCATTCCGTGATCGACAGGCCGGATTCGGTAAGGCGCGTGACGCCGCCGACAACCAGCATGGCGAATACCAGCGCAGCCACGGCGAGAAGCCAGGCGGACATGGCCCGTGGCCGGGCGGTGGAAGGAAGGACGGACATCCGCGCCTATTGCGCCGAGCCGCGCGCACATTCAAGCCGGACCAAATGCCCCAGGCCGTAGCGGCAGGTTGTTGCACCGCAGCAACAGGTGCCCGCAATTGCGATAACTTGAGGCCAGTTCGGCCCATTAACCAATTGTACGCCCGCTACAAAGGCGTAACAATCCAGACATAATAGGCTCTGGGAGGTCATTATGTCATTGAAATCATTGCTTCTTGGCGGCGTTGTTCTGTCCACGCTCATCTTTGCGGAAAATGCCGCTAATGCGCAAACCGCCGCAGCCGATGAATCGGAGGCCATCATCGTCACCGGATCGCGCATCCGGCAGGATCCGCTCAATCAACGCTCCCCCGTCGTGACTGTTGATGAAACCGCGATCGACCGGACAGGGCTGACCTCGATCGCCGATGTTCTTCAGCGCATTCCTAGCGCTGCGGGCGGTCTGAACACCAAGACAAATAATGCAGGGAATATCGGCGGTCCGCCGGATGGCACTGGTGTCAGTTCCGGCTCAGCCGAAATCGATCTACGTTATTTGGGTGCGAAGCGGACACTCGTATTGGTTGACGGGATGCGCTACGTCAACGGCTCGGCGGCGGGCGGTATCCCCGCTTCGGTCGACCTCAACTCTATCCCCCAAAGCATGATTGAACGGGTCGAAGTGCTACAGTCTGGCGCTTCTCCGCTTTATGGTTCGGACGCCATTGCAGGTGTGGTCAACATCATCACCAAACAATCGCAACAGGGCCTGGACCTGTCGGGCCAGTTCGGCACTTTTCGCCACGGCGACGGCCATACTTATGATTTTAATGCCAGCTACGGCATCCAGTCTGATGTCGTTTCTATCGTATTCGGCGGCAATTATGTGAAGCAGGAGGGCGTCAGCACAGCAAATCGTGCGATCTCACAGGCTCCAACGCCGGGCTTTTCGAACTGCCTGGGCGGCGGCTGCTCCAGCGCTATCCCTAACGGCCGCTATGATGTGCAAGGCGAGAGCTTGACTCTGATCTCGCCGGTGATCGGCCGTGCACCAACTCTGGCCGATTATCGGGATTATGCAGGCGGCACAGTCGATGGATTCAACTTTGCGCCCTATAACTATCTGCTGACGCCATCAGAGCGCTACGGCGGATTCGTTAATTTCAAGGCGGAATTGAGCGACAATGTGAACTTCCGCACGCGGGTCGTTTATCAGCATCGCGGATCAACGACGCAGGCAGCGTTCCTGCCGCTGTTCATTGGTCCTGACGCCGGCAATGGCAATCTTCTCGATACCATTTCCATAGATGTGACCAATCCATATAATCCATTCGGCGAGACACTGTCGCCAGAGAATGGGAATTATTCGACGATACGACGGCGCTTTGTAGAGGGTGGCCCGCGCACCTTCACACAGAGCGTCGATACCCTGACTGTTGCCTCCACCCTCGACGGCTCTTTCGATATGGGCGATCACAAATGGTACTGGGACGTCAACGGCATCTACGGCATCAATGATGCTCACCAGATTTTCACCGGCAACCTTAATGCGGCGCGACTGGCGCAAGCGCTAGGACCGGTAGCCGACTGCACAGGGGCCTGTGTGCCGTTCAACATCTTCGGTGGTGTCGGGTCGATCACGCAGCCAATGCTCGACTATGTTACCTTCGATGAGAAGGACAAGAGCAAGCAACAGCTATGGGACTTTACCGCCAACTTGTCAGGCGACCTTTTTGACCTTCCCGCCGGAGCGGTGGGCGTTGCGATAGGGTATGAGCACCGAAGCCAACGGGCATCCTATGATCCTGATCCGGTCATCACAGCCGGGCTAGGGGCAGACGTACCGACCAGCCCATCTTTCGGCAGCTTTAATGTTGATGAATTCTACGGCGAAATTCGTGTTCCCATCCTGTCCGACACACCTTTCTTCCAGAAGCTAGAACTGGATGGCGCAGCACGCCACTCCAACTATTCCAGCTTTGGTAGCAACACGACCTATACGCTATCAGCCCTCTGGAAACCCGCCAGCGACCTCTTGCTCCGCGGGGGTTATGCAGAAAGTCTGCGCGCGCCGAGCATTGGCGAACTCTATGCTGGTCCGTCGCGTACCGACGCCACGGAAACCGATCCGTGCACCAGCGCAGCAGGCGGGTTGTTCACCACAAATGCCACTGTGCGAGCCAATTGTATTGCTAACGGAGTACCTGATCCGAGCAATCTCGCGCCGGGCCAAAACATATATGCTGAAGAAGTAAGCCAGATTGGCGTGTTTTCAAAGGGGTCAACCACGCTCAAACCTGAAACGGCGAAGACTTGGACAGCGGGTGCCGTTTACAGCCCCGCCTGGGCCCGCGAAAATTTTGCCAGCGCCTTCAGTCTGGAGCTAAACTATTATAATATTGAACTTAAGAATGCGATCGCGTCGGTTCCTGCACTGTTCACGCTCCAACGCTGCTATCTCAACAGCGACCCTCTCAGTTGCGCGTCGATTACCCGCACACCAAGCGGTTCTATCGCCAGCATCAGCGGCGTGCTGCAGAATCTGAGCGCCATCAAGACCTCTGGCCTTGATGGTACGCTGATCTATCGTTCTAAGCCGATCGGCGATGGCACGTTTGGCATCAACCTGAACGCCGCCTACCTGATCAAATATGACATCCTTCCTCCGGCCGATCTTAATGCTCCTACCCAGAAGTGCGTTAAGACGGAGCGTTGTACCGGCACGGATCAGGCTTATCCACGCCTCAAGCTAACCGGCACGGTCGATTGGTCGACAGAAGCTTACGGCATATCGTTCACCGGCCGCTACATCAGCAAGGTTGATGAGTTGGATGGCGTCCACGCCATGGGCAATGTTTTTTACGGAGACATGCAAGCCTATGTCGCGCCAGGCTGGATGGATAATCGCGCTCGTCTAACAATTGGGGTCAACAACATCTTCAACAAGGCTCCGCCGCCCTGCTTTACTTGTGACGGCGCAAACTTCGATACCACCACTTACGACGTTCCCGGCCAGTTCGGTTACGTCCGCCTGACCTATAAGATGTGAGTCGACGGGGGAAACGCCTCATCGGGCACCGATTGCCGAATATCGACTAAGCCGCTACAGCCCAGGCGATCACATATCGCCTGGGCTTTCCTTTTTCTTGCCAAGGATGACATCCATGTTCCGTCAGGTTACCGACACTTTCTTCGTCTCTCCCCAGATCACGGTCGAGGATGTGGCCGAGGCGAAGGCGTTGGGCGCGGTGATGGTGATCAATAACCGGCCGGAAGGCGAGGAAGCGGGCCAGACCCCGGCGGCCGACATAGAGGCGGCGGCGCGCGCGGCGGGCCTGGACTATGCGGAGGTGCCGGTGACCCATGCCGGTTTTTTCCCCTGGCAACTGGACGGCATGGCCGAGGCGCTGGCGAAGGCGGGCGATGGCAAGGTGCTCGCCTATTGCCGGTCGGGCACGCGCAGCACATTATTGTGGGCGCTGACCCAGGCCCGCGCGGGCGGCGATCCCGACGCGCTGGCGGCAAAGGCGGCGGGGGCGGGATATGACCTTTCCCCCATCCGCCAGATCATGGATGCGCTGGCCGCCGAGGGCAAATAAGCTTCGGCCAGCCCGGCTTGCGCGGCGCGATGCCGCGGATGCAGGAATAACAACCGGCTTTCGCGCGGCAGACGCTTGAGGCGGGCGGCCCGCGCACCTATCTGCGCAGCTTGTTTGCAGCGCAGCATGGAATGACATGACCGATATCAAGCCCGCCGTTCATCCCGCGCTGGTCCTGTTCGCGCTCGCCATGGGCGGCTTCGCGATCGGCACCACCGAATTTGCGGCGATGAGCCTGCTCCCCTATTTTTCGGCGGGACTTTCCATTGACGCTCCCACCGCCGGCCATGTCATCAGCGCCTATGCGTTGGGCGTTGTCGTCGGCGCGCCGATTGTCGCAGTGCTGGCGGCCCGGTTGCCGCGCCGTACGCTGCTGATCGGCCTGATGACGATGTTTGCGCTCGGCAACGCGCTGAGCGCGCTGTCGCCGACCTATCACTGGATGCTGCTGTTCCGCTTCCTCAGCGGTCTGCCCCACGGGGCCTATTTCGGCGTGGCCGCGCTGGTCGCGGCCAGCCTTGTCCCCGCCAATCGCCGGGCGCAGGCGATGGCGCGCGTCATGGCGGGGCTGACCATCGCCACGGTGATCGGCGTGCCCGTCGCCAACTGGCTGGGACAAGCGATCGGCTGGCGCTGGGGATTCGGCATCGTGGCGGCGCTCGCCCTGCTGACCGCGCTGCTGGTCTGGGCGTTCGCGCCGCGCGATCCGGCGCCGGAGGGGGCAAGTCCCCTGCGCGAACTGGGCGCGCTCAGGCGGCGGCAGGTCTGGTTGACGCTGGGCACCGGCGCAATCGGCTTCGGCGGATTGTTCGCGGTCTATACCTATGTCGCGTCCACGATGCTGGAAGTGACCGGCGTATCGGGCGACCTGCTGCCCGTGATCCTGGGCATTTTCGGGATCGGCATGACAGTGGGCAATCTGGGCGCGGCCTGGGCGGCGGACCGCGCGCTGATGCCGACGGCCGCGGGCGTGCTGCTGTGGAGCGCCTTTTCGCTGGCGCTGTTCCCGTTCGCTGCGGGCAATATCTGGGCGCTGTCGGTGGATATATTCCTGATCGGCCTGGGCGGCGGCCTCGGCGTCGTGCTTCAGACCCGGCTGATGGATGTCGCGGGCGACGCGCAGACGCTGGCCGCCGCGCTCCATCACAGCGCCTTCAACGTCGCCAATGCGGTGGGGCCGTGGCTGGGCGGCATGGCGATCGCGGCCGGCTATGGCTGGACATCGACCGGCTGGGTCGGTTGCGCGCTGGCGCTGGGCGGCCTCGCCATGTTGGGCATAGCCGTGCTGGACGACCAAAAGACGGAGCGCAGTCTGGCGACCTGCTAGAGATCAGCCTGTATTTCGGACTACAAGCGAACGGAGATTTGGAATATCCTTAGTGTGCCAATCCCTCAGCCGCTGTTGCGCAGCGCCGTGGCGATGGCGTTGATCGACAGCTCTATGCCTTCCTTGATGCGCGGATCGTCCTCGCCGCCGCGATGGCGCTTCAGCAATTCGATCTGCAGCAGGTTCAGCGGCTCGATATAGGGCAGGCGCAGACGGATGGAGGTTTCCAGCGCCGGATTCTTTTCCAGCAGGCGAGATTGGCCGGTCGCGGTGAGCAGGCCATCATGCGCCATGCCCCAGCCCTCGCGGATGCGGCCGAAAAGCTCCTCCGCCTTCGCCTGATCCTCCACCAGCGGCAGATAGCGCGCGGCGATGCCAAGGTCGGATTTCGCCAGCACCATTTCCAGATTGGCGAGCGCGGATTTCAGGAAGGGCCACACCTGCGCCATGTCGGTCAGCAGCGCCTTGTCCTCGAAACCCGCGAGCGCATGGCCGACGCCATACCAGCCCGGCAGCATCACGCGGGCCTGCGCCCAACTGAACACCCAGGGGATGGCGCGCAGATCCTCGATCCGGGTGCTCTTGGTCCGGCTGGCGGGACGCGAACCGATCTTGAGACCGGCAATCTCCTGAATGGGCGTCAGTTCGCGGAAGAATTCCTTGAACCCCTCCGTGCCGTAAACCAGGTCGCGATAGGCGGTGAACGCCGTCTGCGACAGGCTGTCCATCGCATTGGCGAAGCGGGCGGCGTCGCGCTCGGACAGCTTCTCCGGCTCCAGGCTGGCCAGCAGCGTGGCGCTGGTCATCGCCTCCAAATTGGTCATGGCGACGTCGCGCGTGCCGAATTTCGCGGCGATGATCTCGCCCTGCTCCGTCACCCGGATGCGGCCCTGCACCGTGCCGTGCGGCTGCGCCTGGATCGCGGCGAAGGCGGACCCGCCGCCCCGGCCGACCGCGCCGCCCCGGCCGTGGAACAACTGCATCGCGGCTCCGGCCTTTTCAAACACAGGAGCCAGCGCCGTCGACGCCTGGAACAAGCTCCATGTCGAGGTGATGTAGCCGCCATCCTTGTTGCTATCCGAATAGCCGATCATCACTTCCTGATGACCGCGCCCGCGCACCAGCCCGCTAATCTCCGGCAGGCCGAAATAGGCGGACATGACCTTGGGCGCATTTTCAAGGTCGCCGATGGTTTCGAACAATGGCACCGCCATGATCGCGGCATGGGGCGGTTCGCCATTGGCCGCGCGCCACAGGCCCGCTTCCTTCAGCAGGATATTGACCTCCAGCATGTCGGACACGCTCTCGGCCTTGCTGATCACATATTGAGTGATGCATTGCGGGCCGTAGGTGCGGTGCGCCTCCGCCGCCGCATGGACGATGGCCAGTTCCGACGCGGTTTCCTCGGAATATTCGGCGAAGCGCGATCCAAGCGGGCGGTTATTGGCAAGCTCCCGCCGCAGCAGCGCGATGCGGGCATATTCGTCCAGCCCGGCATAATCATCCTCGACGCCCGCAACCTTCAGCAGTTCAGCGACGACGCGCTCATGCACGTCGCTATTCTGGCGCATGTCGAGCGTGGCGAGATGGAAGCCGAACGTCTCCACCGCCCGGATCAGGCGGCCAAGCGCGCCGCCCGTGGACAGCGCCCCTCCGCCTTCGGACGCCAGGCCCTGCGCCACGGTGACGAGATCGCGGCGGAACTCGGCAGGATCGCCATAGGCGGTCGCGGCGAGCGAGGATGGGCGGGGCGGCAGCTTGCCCGTCAGGCTTTGATGCGTGGCGCACAGCCGGGCATAGATGCCGGAAAGCGCCCGGCGATAGGGTTCGTCCTGACGGCTGGGCGATGTGTCTCCGCTGCGGTCGGCCAGGTCGAGAACCGCCTGCGGCACCTTCGCCAGTTCGGTGGAGAGGGACAGTTCAGCGCCGAGGGCGTGAAGCGATTCCAGATAATAGCCGAGAGCCGCTTCGCACGCGCGGGCCAGCGCGAATTTGAGCTGGGGCGCCTGAACGAAGGGATTGCCGTCCCGGTCGCCGCCGATCCAGCTTCCCACGCGCAGGAAGCTGTGCGGCCGGTCGCCCAGCACCCGTTCCCACCGGGCATAGAGCGCCGGGAGGACAGGCAGGAACGTGTCGCGGAAATAAGCGAGCACATTCTCGATCTCGTCCTGGACATAAAGCCGCTCGCGGCGCAGCGGCCGCGTCTGCCACAGCAGCGCGATCTGGCGGCAGATCGCCTCGTCGATCTTCTCGCCATTGTCGGTTTCCTCAAGCCCCGCATCCTTCAGGCGCATCAGGTCCGAAATGCGGTTCTTGTGGTCGATCATGCTCTTGCGCCGCACCTCGGTCGGGTGGGCGGTGAGCACGGGGACGATCAGCGCCTTGTCGAGCAGGGCTTTGACGGCATCGCGCCCGATGCCGTGCGAATCGAGCGTGGCGATGGCGGACGCGACATCCGCTCCGGGTTCGGCGGCCACGCCCTGCCTGTCCTCCGCCAGGTTCGCGAGCATCGAGAACAGCATGAAGCCGCGTACGAAATCCAGCGTGTCGTCCAGGCTGAGCGCCTCAAGCCCGGTATCGACCAGATCCGCCCCATCCACCCCGCGCGCGCGATCGACGGAGGAGGAGCGGATATATTCCGTCTGCCGGTACAGCTTCTCCCCGCCATAGGCGCGGATGACATCCCCCAGCAGGCGGCCGAGGAAGCGGATATCCGGGTTTTGCGTGATCGGCGGTGCAGCGCTCATGACGCAATGCTGCAATGCAACAGCGTGCCGGTCAAGCGATTCCGGGCGGGAAACGCCCGATATTGCTACGCCGCCTTCAATGCCCCGATCAGCCGGGAAAATTCGGCCTGAAGCTGCTCTGCGCGCTGACGCACCGCCGCGCCGCTCTCCCGCGTCTTGGCGGCCGCCTCTGCGACGTCGCCGAAGGATTTGGAGATGGACCCGACCGCCTCATCCGCATGTTTGGCGTGGATGGCGACGCCGTGCGACGTGCGCTGGATTTCCTCTGCGGCGGCGAGCTGTTGATGGACGGCCGCGGACGCCGACGCGATCGACCCGCCAAGCTCGCCCAATATGCTGTCGACCGATTCCACCAGGCCGAAGGTGGATTGCGCGGCATTTTCTATGCCCGCGACGCGCGCATGAATGTCGCGCGTGGTCTGGCTGGTCTGGCCGGCGAGCGCCTTCACTTCATTGGCGACGATCACGAATCCGCGTCCCGCCTCCCCCGCGCGCGCCGCCTCTATGGTGGCGTTGAGCGCGAGGAGGTTGGTCTGTCCGGTGATTTCCGCGATCAGGTCCGCGGCATCGTTGATGGACGCGATATGATGCATCAGATTGTCGTTCGCGTCGCGCGCCTTGGCCGACTGGCCGCTGGCGGCGCTCGCCGCGTCGCGGATGCAGCCCGTCGCCATGTTGATCTCGCCAATCGAACTGGTGAGCGCATCGATGGTGGTTGCGATCGCCTGCGCCGCCTGCGCCGTGTCGCGCGAGCGGCCCATGACGATCTCCGCCTGTCCACGCTGCGCATTGATGGCGGCGAGCGTCTGGTCAGCGCTGCGCTCCAGTTCCGACGCGGTGGCCAGCATCTGTTCGACCAGCGACACCATCGACCGTTCCAGCGATTCCGCGACCTGCCGCCCATTGTCGCGCAATTGCGATTCGTGCCGGCGCTGCTCCAACACCTCCCGCTCCGAACTGGCGGCCGCTTCCCGGCGCGCCGCCTGGGCCTGGGTCAGCGCGACTTCCGCCTGTTCGGCTGCTATGCGGGAATCATCGGCCGCATCCATCGCCAGGCCGGTTTTCGCGACCAATGTGCAGTGCGCCAGATACACCACGCGGATCAGCCAGCCGGAAAAGGCCAGGAACAGCAAAGCCGATACGATGCCCACAGGCGCGATCTGACGCAGCGCATTTTTGCCCTGCGTCGGCTGGGGCCATTCGATGGCGCCCACTTTCCGGTTCATCCGGTCGAATATGGCGAGGCTCTGCATGCCATCATCGACCTGATCGTTGGTCCAGCGCAATCCGGGCAGACCGTGCGTTTCGGCAATCCGGGGGATGATCCCGTCATCAAGCGGCCGGACCATGAAGAAATAACGGGGAGCAAAGCCCGAAGGAACAGGATCGCGATAGGGGATGAAGGCCATGGCCGACATCAGCGCCGGCTTGCCCTGATACATGGTGATCTCGGCGACGCCATGTTTGCGCTTCACCGCCTCGGCCATTGTCCTGGGCAGCGCCGGAAGGATGTCGCGAAGGCCCTGCGGCGCGATCCGCTCCAGCGGGGGCGAGGGCCGGCCGTCCGGGCGGTTCGACCAGAGCGTGCGGCCGGACGCATCGACGACATAAGTGATGTGATGATTATAGTTGAGGTTGGTCGACGCCCATTTCGTGTCGATCGGTCCATAGACCGCCCGGACGGCATCGTCCCAGAGCGCGGGCGTGCTCACAGCTTCGACCGCGCCGGATACTTCCCGTTCGATAGAGCCGGAGACCATGCGGTACATATAATCTTCGGCATTGCGGTCCATCTGACGCGTCAGAAGCGTCGTGAACAACGCCAGGCTGATGACCGCAAGGCCAATCAAACCGATCAAAGGTGTCATCGTACCGGCCAGCCCCTGAAGGGCATAGCGGTGCATAACCGCCCGGATATCATCGATTTTCCACATGGTTTGAAGGTTAATGGCGGCAAAACATTGATATTTGGTGATCGAATTGCTCCGCTTACGCACTTGCCTCCACCCGCCCTGCTGGGCCAAAGGCAAGGGGTGACCGCAACCATAGATATCGGAACGGACAGCGCAGGCGCATCCGTCCCCATCGACATTGAGGAACTGCTGGCCACCCGCCTGTTGGTGCAGGGCAATAGCGGGTCGGGAAAGTCGCATCTGCTCCGCCGTCTGCTGGAGGAGAGCGCCCGGCTGGTGCAGCAGGTCGTGATCGACCCGGAGGGCGACTTCGTAACCCTGTCCGACGCCTTCGGCCATGTGGTGATCGACGCGGGCGACTATAATGAGCGGGAGATCGCCCGGATGGGCGCGCGCATCCGGGAACATCGCGCGTCCGTGGTGCTGTCGCTGGAATCGCTGGAGATCGATGCGCAGATGAAATGCGCCGCCGCTTTCCTCAACGCCCTGTTCGACGCGCCGCGCGACCATTGGTATCCTGCGCTGGTGGTGGTGGATGAGGCGCAGATGTTCGCGCCCGCCGCCGCCGGGGACGTGTCCGACGACGCCCGCCGCGTCAGCCTGGCCGCCATGACCAACCTGATGTGCCGTGGGCGTAAGCGCGGGCTGGCGGGCGTCATCGCGACGCAGCGGCTGGCGAAGCTCGCCAAAAATGTCGCGGCTGAGGCATCCAACTTCCTGATGGGCCGCACCTTCCTGGACATCGACATGGCGCGCGCCGCCGACCTGCTGGGCATGGAGCGGCGGCAGGCGGAGCAGATTCGCGACCTGGAGCGCGGCCGCTTCCTGGCGCTCGGCCCGGCCATCTGTCGCCGCCCGGTATCGGTCAGGATCGGCGCGGTGCAGACCAGCACCCGCATGGGCACGCACAAGCTGATGCCGATGCCCGCCGCCGGGGCGGAGAATGTTCAGGCGATGCTGTTCGCCGACATGGAGGCGGACGCCCCGCCGCCACGCCCGGAACCAAGGCCGCAGCCGGTCGCCGCCGAGGATCTGATGCGCAGCATAGCCGGGCCGGACCTGTCGATCCCGTCGCCGGAACGCGATGCGCCGCAGCCGGAGCAGGAGGAGGTCGACGCCGCCGTCATCGCCGTATTGCAGGAGATGATCGCCGACCCGGCCAGCGCCTTCCAATCGTCGGCGGTGCTTTATCAGGATTTCACCGTGCGGTGCCGGATGCACCGGCTGACCCGCGTGCCGATGGACCTGCCCGCTTTCCGCCGCCGCTTTGCGATGGCGCGCGCGGGCATGTTCGACGCAAGCGATCCGCGCTGGGCCGATGCCCTGCGCGCGGCGGGGCCGCTGCCGGAAGATATGCTGGCTCCCTTCCTGCTGATCGCGCATGCGGCGATGGACGGCCGCTCCTGCCCCGACGACGACGCCCTCGCCCGCGCCTATGGCACCAGTTCACAGGGCCGCGTACGCCGCCTGATCGAATATATGGAAAAACAGGGCGTGATCGTCGCGCGCGTCGATTTCGGCGGACGGCGATCGATCGGCATCCCGGAACTTGGGCTGAGCACGGCAGCGGGAGAGTAAGCGGTGCACGACATCCGCAACATCGTCATCCTCACCGGCGCGGGGATTTCCGCAGAATCCGGCCTTGCCACCTTCCGCGGCCCGGACGGGCTGTGGGAGGGGCATCGGGTCGAAGATGTCTGCACGCCTGAAGCGTTGCGGCGCGATGCGGCGCTCGTCCATCGCTTCTATGACGAGCGGCGGGCGAAGCTGGCGGAGGTTGCGCCCAATGCCGCGCATGAGGCGCTGGCGGCGCTCGACCGGGCATGGCCCGGCGATCTGCTGATCGTGACGCAGAATGTCGACGACCTGCATGAACGGGCCGGGGCGAAGCGCTTGCTGCACATGCATGGCGAGTTGAAATCGGCCCTGTGCGCCGCGTGCGGGAAAGCGGCGGCGTGGGAGGCGGCGATGCCTCCAGGGTCGGTGTGCGGCGGATGCGGGAAGCCGCGCCTGCGGCCCGACATCGTGTTCTTCGGCGAGATGCCCTATGAAATGGACCGGATCGACGCGGCGCTGCGCGAAGCGGACCTGTTCGTGTCCATCGGCACGTCCGGCGCCGTCTATCCGGCGGCGGGGTTTGTGCAGACGGCGCGCTATGTCGGCGCGCGGACGCTGGAGCTGAACCTCGATCCTTCAGCGGGCAGCATCTATTTCCACGAGACGCGCATCGGCCCGGCCAGCGAGCTGGTGCCTGCTTTTGTGGCGGATTTATTGGGTGATTGAGCCTTACGCATCAAAAGCGCATGTCCGTCCCTCCCATTCTCCGTCATCCCGGCGAAAGCCGGGACCCATATCTCTCCCATGCCAGACACCTGCCGAAGGCGAGATGGGTCCCGGCTTTCGCCGGGATGACGAATGGCAACATCAGGCCCCGTTAATGGCAGCCCTCTACCCCAGATCCCGATCAATCAAGCTGTGCCGCCGCGTGTCGCGCATCCACAGATAGGCGATCAGGGACACGCCGATCATGCCGGTCACATACCAGTAGAAGGCAGGCTCCATCCCCTTGTTCTTCAGGAACAGGGCGACATATTCCGCCGTGCCGCCGAACAGCGCGTTGGCGACCGCATAGGGCAGCGCCACGCCCAGCGCGCGGATATGGGCGGGGAACAGCTCCGCCTTCACCACGGCATTGATCGACGTGTAGCCGCTGACGATGATGAGCGAGAGCATGACCAGTCCGAACGCCTCCAACGGGCTGCGCGCGGTTTCGAGCGAACGGAATATCCACACTGTGCAGAGCACCCCGGCGATGCCGAAGCCGACCATCATCGGCTTGCGCCCGACAATATCTGACAATGCGCCGAACAGGGGCTGCATCAGCATATAGAGGAACAGCGCGGCGGCCATGATCAGCGTCGCCGTCTCGATGCTGAAACCCGCGGTGTTGACCAGGAATTTCTGCATGTAGATGGAGTAGGCGTAGAAGGCGAGCGTGCCCCCGGCGGTCAGCGCTAGCACCAGAGCCGCCTGCCCCGGATAGAGCTTCACCAGCGCGAACATGCCGGACTTGGGTTGATCCTTGGCCTGCGCATGCTCGAAGGATTCCGTCTCCGCGAGCCGCCGCCGCAGATAATAGACGGAGATCGCCAGCACGCCCCCGATGGCGAAGGGAATGCGCCAGCCCCAGGCATGCAGGTCGTCCTTGTCCATCACCGCCTGCAGGATCAGCAATACGGCGAGCGCCACCTGCTGCCCCATGATCAGCGTCACATATTGGAAGCTGGAGAAGAAGCCGCGATGCCGGCTGCTCGCCATTTCGGAGAGATAGGTGGCGCTCGCGCCATATTCGCCGCCGATGCTGAGGCCCTGCATCAACCGGGCGAGCACCAGCAGGGCGGGCGCGCCATAACCGATGCTGTCATAACCCGGCGTCACCGCGATCAGCATCGATCCCGCGCACATCAGGGTGATGGAGAGGGTGAGGCCCGCCTTGCGCCCCCGCCGGTCGGCATAGACGCCCATGATCCACGCGCCGATCGGCCGCATCAGGAATCCGACGGCAAAGATGGCCCCGGTATTCAGAAGCTGGGCGGTGCGGTCCCCGGCCGGAAAGAAGATCGGCGCGAAATAGAGGGCAAAGGCGGAATAGACATACCAGTCATACCATTCGACCAGATTGCCGGCCGACCCGCCGAAGATCGCGAAGATGCGATTGCGTGGCTGCGTTGTCCCGCCGGCCTGGGTCGTCATCTTATGGGGTTCCACTCTCCTGCCCTGCCCCTCCATCGGGGCAGGTAAGCCGGCCGTCAATCCTGCGGCGCGCTATCGTCCCGGTAGAGCAGCATGATTGATCCATCCTGGCCCGTCACGGCGCGGATGGGGAGGCTGACCTGCAGCGCCGCCAGAAACTCCTTGCTTTCCGTGGTGCGGAAGCGCCCGCCGATGCGCAGGGCGGACACGCGCGCGTCACCGATCAACATCGGTTGAGTCCGGTACCGGTTGAACTCGGCGACCGCCTGATCGATGGTCTCGCCATCCAGCTCGACCATTTTTTCCCGCCACGCCATGCGCTGGTTGATGACATTCTTGCCCAGATGGGTGAGCAGGATGGTGCGCGGCCGGATGACCGCTCCGCTGCCCGCGCCCACCCGATGCGGCGTCGCCGGGCCGGAGCGGACCTGCACCGTGCCCTGCGTGACCGTCAGCTCGACCAGCGTCTGGCGCATGCGGACGTTGAATGCGGTGCCGACAGCGCGAATCATCGCCGACTGCGCCTCCACGTCGAACGGCCGGGCCTTGTCATGCGCAACGTCGAAGGAGGCTTCGCCGCGCACGATATGCACCTTGCGGCCCGTGTCGGTATAGCGGACCTCCGCCGTGGTGCCGCTGTTCAGATGCATGCGGGAGCCGTCGTCCAGAACGACGTCCTTCACCTCGCCGATTTCGGTGCTGTATTTGTCGACATCGTTCAGCGTGCGGATGGTGACGCCGACGGCCGCAAGAAAGACGAACATCGCGATCATCGCCGCGGCAAGCATGCGATTCGATATGCCGGATGTCGAAAATTCGATCTGCGGCGGCTCTACCAGATCGGGATGATCCTGCGCGCTCGCCTTCAGACGGTCGGCGCACTCCCACGCGGCTTCAGCGCGGGCAAAGGCAATGGCATGGGCGGGATTGCTGTCTATCCAGCGGCAAATAGCTTCGCGTTCAGCCTCGCTTGGATCAAGGCTGAGCAGCACGAGGAGCCGAGAGGCTTCCGCCTCTATCCGCTCCCTGTCCGTTGCTGGCTCCGACCCTTGCACGTCCGTAGTCCGTTTCCTCGCGTTCCGACCAGGCCCGCATAACCAGCCCGATTGCTTTGGCCAGATGTTTTTCAACAGTAGAAACGGACAGCATCATCTCGTCCGCTATTTCGGACATCGATTTTTCCTGAACGCGGCGCAGCAGGAACACGCGGCGGCACTGACCAGGCAGCGAATCGACGATGCCCTCAAGCTGGCGCAGCGCGTCGCGCGCGATCAGTTGCGATTCGGTGCTGCCATCGGCCTGGAGCAGGTCCAGATCGGCGATGGTTTCAAAACTGACGATCTTGTTGCGGCGCGCATTGTCGATGACGAGATTGCGGGCGATGGTGAACAGGAAGGCGCGTCCAGCCGTGACATTCTGCCAGCTTTCCGTCGCATATGCGCGGGCCAGCACCTCCGCCACCATGTCATCCAGCTCATGATGCGAGGGCAAAATGCGTCGCAGGCGCGAACGCAGCGCAGCCTCGTTCGGTAAGATGACAGCCTTGAACCAATCCAGTTTGGCGCGAACCCGTTCCACTGCGACCCCCTTGTCGTTGTGCCGCGCCTCTCCCGCAGTTTTTATGTCTGCCATATTACAATCATGGATTCGGATGGCTGTCCAGCGCCGCAAGACTTTTAAAATGTCATTTTGTGAACAGTTGCCCCGTTGCCGCAGTCCGAAACGCGGCCGCCCGGCCAATGGAGCGGCGCAGAAGTTTTTCCATTACAGACTCGTATCGCTGTCATCGCTGTCATATGACCCTTGCGCGCCAGCGTCGGCAATCCGGCGCGATCGGCGCTGCTGGGACTTGGGGGAATGGATGGAAGGAGACTCGGCGCAGCGTGATTCCACCACGCCGGACGACGCCCCCCTCACCTCCTTCATCCCCACCATCTCGATCATTTCCCCGGCCTATGACGAGCGGCCGAACATCATCCCGCTGACCGAGGCGATTTCCCGGACGATGGCGGGAATCGCGTGGGAACTCATCATCGTCGACGATGACAGTCCCGATGGCACGGCGCAGGAAGTGCTGAAGGCGGCGCAGGCGGGCTTTCCGGTGCGATGCATCCGGCGCATCGGCCGCAGGGGCCTGTCATCGGCGGTCGTTGAAGGCGCGCTGGCCTCCAACGCCGAATATATCGCGGTCATGGATGCGGACCTGCAGCATGACGAAAGCATCCTGCCGGACATGCTGCGCCTGTTGCGGGACGGGAAAGCCGATCTGGTCATCGGCAGCCGTCAGGAGGCGGAGGGCGGTTTCGGCGGATTTTCCGGCAAGCGGCAAAGGCTGAGCGACCTTGGCGCGCGCCTGTCGGCGCTGGTGATCGGCAGCAAGGTCAGCGATCCGATGAGCGGATATTTCGCGATGAAGCGCGATACCTTCCACGCCTGCATCTACGACCTGTCGCAACAGGGCTACAAGATCCTGCTCGACATTCTGACATCCTCCCCCCGGCAACTGACCATCGCCGAAGTGCCCTACGCCTTCCGGTCGCGGTCGGAGGGCAAGAGCAAGCTGGATGTCATGATCCTGGCGGAATTTCTGTTCCTGTTGATCGAGAAGCTGACGCGCGGCCTCATCCCGCCGCGATTCGTCCTGTTCTGCCTGGTCGGCGGCCTGGGTCTTGTGTTTCATCTGCTGATCCTGCGGGTCATGTGGATGGCGGGGGCGGGCTTCATGTCCGCGCAGATCACGGCGTCCTATTGCGCGATGGCGCTGAACTATGTGGTCAACAACGCCGTCACCTACCGGTCGCAGCGGCTGAAGGGCTGGCGGTTCGTGCTCGGCTATTTTGTCTTTTCCGCGGTCTGCACCGTCGGCGCAGTCGCCAATATCGGCGTTGCCGACCTTGTGCTGGCCGGGGCGGGGAATAGCTGGCCGCTCGCCGGGATCGCCGGAGCGCTGATGGGCGCCGTGTTCAATTTCGGCGCGGCCACGAAACTGGTCTGGAGCCAGCGCCGCCGCCCGCGACCCGCCATCGTGAAGGCGATGACGTAGATGCCGGACGGCGCGCCCGGCGGCTGGCGCAGGATCGCATCATCCCCCGCACCCATACTGGCCGCCATATTGGCGAGCGCGATTCCCATCCTGTCTATCGCCCATCCGCCGGTGCTGGATTATCCCAACCATCTCGCGCGCATCTGGCTGCTGTCCGGCAAGGTGAACGAACCGCCGCTTTCCGCGATGTACGCCGCGGACTGGTCGCAGGCGTCCACCAATATCGCGGTGGATTTCGTGGCGTCGTCCCTTGCCCGCATCATGCCCATCGGCGCGCTGAACCTGCTCCTGCAGCTGGCGATGTTCCTGGGTCCGCCGGTCGCAGCCATCCTGCTCAACCGCGCGCTCTGCCGCACATGGCATATCTGGCAGGCGGCCACCCTGTTTCTGGCATGGTCCACCACCGCCATCGCAGGCTTCCTGAATTTTCAGATCGGGCTGGCGGCGGCGCTGATATGCGCGGCGTTGCTTCTCCCGACCGGAGTGGCGCCGGCAAGGCGGATGTTCGCGCTGCACCTCGCATCGGCCGCATTGCTGCTGCTTATTCATCCGTTCGCGCTGCTCTTCTATGCGGCCCTGGGTTCCGGCCTGGCGCTTGGCGACCGGCCCGCCATGCCCCGGTCAGTGCGCGACCTGGCCCTGCCGGGGCGGAAAGTGGCGGTGCTGGCGCTGGCCTGCATAGCGCCGCTGGCGGCGCTGTTCCTGTTTGCGCCGACACCGCCGGGCGTCCATGCGAACGGGACGAGCGCCATCCTCTGGTCATCGCCATCCAAGATGATCGATCCCCTGCGGATCGGAAAGGCTCTGGTATCCCCCATCCTTACCTATCGGGCGATGACCGACATCCTGCTTTTCCTGCCGCTGGCGATATGCCTGGGCTGGGCGGTGGCGTCGCGCCGGGTGCGCTTTCATGGCGGTTTGCTGATCGCGGGCATCGCCTTGGCCGCCCTCGCCTGCATCGCGCCGGAGGAAGTCGGCGACGCCTCATGGATACAGAGGCGGCTCCCGCCGATGGCGTTCCTGACCTTTGCGGCGGCGATCATGCCCGTGCAGCGGCAGCGTGTAAGAGCCGACATCATCATCGCCGCCGTCATCACGGCGACAATATTGCTACGCATCGCATGGGTGGAGAGGGTCTGGACCGACAGGCAAGGCGACTTCGCCCAACTTGGCGAAGCGGCAAAGCGCATCCCGACCGGCGCGGCGGTGATCGTCGTGCGGCTGGACTGGACCGGCGCGGCGCAATTTCCGCTGGGCCGCCTGATCGCGGGAAGCCCCGGCGCGCCCATCGAGACCGGCAGGCACGCCATCGCGCCCTTCGCCGTGCAGCGCGGCTTCTTCATCCCGACGCATTTCACCGTGCCGGGCCAGCAACCGCTGAGCGTCCGGCCCGCCTGGCGGTCGCGGTCGGTCTATGTCACCAGCATCCCCTATGCCAGCCATCTGGGCACCCGGAATCTCAAGGAACCCTATGTCCGCAACTGGCGCGCGGATTTCGACTATCTGCTGGTCATCAACGCTGACATGGGCGAACTTCCGGCGCGGGTGATCAGCCATGTGACGCCCCTGACCGGACAAGGTTTCGCGCGACTCTACCGGATCAGAAAATAGCCGCGCCGGTCATTCCGCATTGCAGCACTCTGTGCTATCGGCCCGCGCCATGCTGAATCTCAACGGAATCACGGTGCGCCTTGGCGGGCGTGTCATCCTCGACCGCGCGACCGCATCGCTGCCGCAGCGCAGCCGTGTCGGCCTTATCGGCCGCAACGGTGCGGGCAAGTCGACGCTGATGAAAGTGATGATCGGCCAGATCGATCCCGATGAGGGCGAGTGCGAGACGCCCCGCGCCGCGCGCGTCGGCTATCTGAAGCAGGATGCGCCGAGCGGCGCCGCAACGCCGTTCGAAACCGTCCTCGCCGCCGATGTCGAGCGCGACGCGCTGCTGGCCGAGAGCGAGACCTGCGAGGACCCGGACAGGCTCGGCGAGATCCACGAGCGGCTCAACACCATCGACGCCTATACCGCGCCCGCCCGCGCCGCGCGCATCCTTGTCGGCCTCGGTTTCGACGAGGAGATGCAGGGGCGGCCGCTCGACAGCTATTCGGGCGGGTGGAAGATGCGGGTGGCGCTCGCCGCCCTGCTCTTTTCCCAGCCCGACCTGCTGCTGCTCGACGAACCGTCGAACCATCTCGACCTGGAAGCGACGCTGTGGCTGGAGAATTTCCTCAAAACCTACCGCGCAACCATCGTCGTCATCAGCCATGAGCGCGACCTGCTGAACAATGTCGTCGACCATATCCTGCATTTGGAGGGCGGCAAGATCACCCTCTATCCGGGCGGTTATGACGCATTCGAGCGCCAGCGCGCGGAACGCCTCGCCCAGTTGGCGGCGGCGGCAGAGAAGCAGGCGGCGCAGCGCGCCAAACTGCAGGATTATGTGGCCCGCAACTCCGCCCGCGCCTCCACGGCAAAGCAGGCGCAGTCGCGCGCCAAGGCGCTGGCGAAGATGCAGCCCATCGCCGCCGCGATGGAGGACCCGACCCTGTCCTTCGCCTTCCCCAGTCCGCCCGAACTGCGCCCGCCGCTGGTGACGCTGGACATGGCGAGCGTCGGCTATGACGAGACGCCGATCCTGAAGCGCCTCAATCTGCGCATCGACCCGGACGACCGGATCGCGCTGCTCGGCCGCAACGGCAATGGCAAGACCACGCTCGCCCGCCTGATCGCCGCGCAACTTCCGCCGATGGAAGGGGCGATGAATAGCTCCAACAAGATGAAGGTCGGTTATTTCACCCAATATCAGGTGGAGGAACTGGACACGCGCGACACGCCGCTGGAGCATATGACGCGCCAGATGAAGGGCGCGACGCCGGGCGCGGTGCGTGCACAGCTTGGCCGCTTCGGCTTTTCCGGCGACCGCGCGATCCAGAAGGTGGGCAGCCTGTCAGGCGGCGAGCGCGCGCGGCTGGCGCTGGCGCTGATCACCCGCGATGCGCCGAACATGCTGATCCTCGACGAACCGACCAACCATCTGGACGTCGATTCCCGCGAGGCGCTGGTGCAGGCGCTCAACGACTATGACGGCGCGGTGGTGGTCGTCAGCCATGACCGTCACATGATCGAACTGGTCGCCGACCGGCTGGTGCTGGTCGATGGCGGTACGGCCGCCGAATATGCGGGTACGCTCGACGACTATACCGACCTCATCCTGCGCAAGGGCGGCGAGAACAGCGCGGGCAGCGGCGGCGATGCGCCCAAGACGGATCGCAAGGCCGACCGGAAGGCCGCGGCGGAAGCGCGCGAGAAAAACAAGGTGCTGCGCATCGCCGTCCATGACGCGGAAAAGGCGATGGAGAAGCTGACCGCCGAACGCAGCCGCATCGACCGCGCCATGTTCGACCCCGCCTCCGCCGGTCCGCAGGAAAAGGACCTGACGATGGGCGAACTGATGCGCCGCCGGGGCGATGTGGAGAAAAAGCTGGAGGCCGCAGAGGCGCGCTGGATGGAGGCCACAGAGGCGCTGGAGAGCGGCATGGCCGCGTGATAGTGTCGCTATCCTGACGGTCGACGGGGGGATGAGACAATGTCATGGTTTGAAAGCGCGCCGCTGCCTCTTGTCGCGTTCGTCATCTTCGTTGCATTTATCGCGGCGTTCGAACTGGGCTATCGCGGGCATGGCTGGCTGAAAGCCGATCGGGGCACCGGACGCAACGAAGGGCCGGACTATCTGCTCTCGGCGGTGCTCGGCCTTCTCGCCCTGCTGCTGGGCTTTACTTTTTCGATGGCGCTCAGCCGGTACGATGCGCGGCGCGATCTGGTAGTGCAAGAAGCGAATGCGATTGGCACGGTTTGGCTGCGCGCGCAATTGCTGAAAGAACCCGCGCGCGGGGCGCTGCGCCGCGAGCTTCCGGCCTATGTCGATACCCGCCTCGCCTGGTCGGAGAGTGCAGCCAGCGACCAGACGGCATTCAGCGCGACGACCGCCAGCCAGCAGCAATTATGGTCGGCGACCGGCGTCGCCATGCGTGGCGACTCCTCCGCGCTTCTGTCGCGTGGCCTGATGGATTCGGTGAACCAGGCGTTCGACATAGCATCCGCGCGGGCGGCGGCCCGGTCGGCGCATGTCCCGCAACGGGTGATGTCGGTGCTGATGCTCTACGCCATGCTGTCGGTGGTGATGCTGGGTTATATTCAGGCGGCGGGCGGACGCGCGCATCGCGTGGCGACGACATTGCTGCTCGTCCTGCTCACGCTCGCGCTGGTCGTGATCCTTGACCTTGACCGGCCACGGGACGGCGCGATCGAGGTTTCGCAACAGCCGCTGGAGGATCTGCGCGCCAGCATGCGGTGATGAGCAGCCTTTCCCAAAACTGTGCCTTTTTGGCGCGTTTACAGTTAGATACAAAGCCGACACTAACGAGATGACAGCCGGCGCTATCGGGCGTTCCTGGGGAACAGGGAGTCATGATGGGGCATCACCCACAATTGGGATTGGCCGGATATGAGCCGCTTCGGTCAAAGCGTCAGGCCCAAGCTCCCGCTTCATCTCCGGTCCGACGGGTTATGCCGCAACAGGCGGAACGGTCCGTCATCGGGCTTGGCGGCCGCCTCTCCTATCTGTTCGGCCGCGTCTGCAGCCGCATCCCCGGCATCGCCTATGTCCGTCACCGGATTGTGGCGGTGGATATTCACACCATGCCGCCCATGCCGCGCGGCTATTACGCGCGCCTGATCGGGCCGGGTGAGCTGGCCGGGCATCGCATCGATGCCTGCGCTGCGGTGCAGGCGGAGCGGTTCGCCGCCGGGATGCTGTGCCTGGGCGCGTTCAACAGCCGGGATGCGCTGGTCGGCGTGACCTGGCTCGATATGGAGACGCATGACGAGAGGGTGCTGGGCGTCCGCTTTCGCCTGCCCGCCCATGCGGCATGGGATGGCGGGCTGTGGATCGATGAGGAACGCAGGCTGAGCCGCGCCTTCGTCGCCTTATGGGCGGGCATCAGAGACTGGCTGGATGACCAGGGCCTGCGCCAGTCGATCAGCAGCATCGCCGATTATAACGCCGCATCGCTCGCGGCGCATCGCAGCCTTGGCGCCCGCGTGATCGGCCATGTCGCCGTGCTGCGGATCGGCCGCCACCAACTGACCTTCGGCGGAAAAGGGGGACGCCCGCGCCTCACCCGCGCCGGAGTTCGGCCGGAGATCAGGCTGTAATCACCCCCGCCCGCGATAGGTGGGCACGTCCTGCGGCGGCAGCCACAGCCCGGCGGGCGGCGCCCCCGATTGCCAGAACACGTCGATGGGTATGCCGCCGCGCGGATACCAATAGCCGCCGATGCGCAGCCATAGCGGTTTCATTTCCGCAAACAGCCGCTCGCCGATGCCGACCGTGCAATCCTCGTGGAACGCCGCATGGTTGCGGAATGCGCCCAGGAACAGTTTGAACGACTTGGATTCAACGATCGTGTCGCCCGGCGCATAGTCGAGCACGAGGTGCGCAAAGTCCGGCTGGCCGGTCACCGGACAGAGAGAGGTGAACTCCGGCGAGGTGAGGCGCACCAGATAAGGCTTGCCGGGACGTGGGTTGGGAACATAATCGAGCACCGCTTCCGCCGGGCTGGCGGGCAGCGTGCTTGTCTGGCCAAGATGGATAGGAGTCATGGGCGCTCATCTAGTGTATCGCACGGCGAATGTCATCGCCCGCCGCCATTCATCGGCGGTTAAGCGCATGACGCGCCTTCGCCATGCCATCATGGGGAGCAGACATCTATTATTGGCGGCGGGGGCCGCGATCGCTTTCGGTCCGGCAATGGCGATCGCGCAGGACGCCGCCCCCACCCAGCCGCCGCCTCCCGGCAGCCTGCAAGGTTTCCAGCTCGATCCTTCCCGCGATACAAGCAAGCCGCGCCCGCCGGAGCGCGAAGGGCCGGAGATAGAGAGCCGCCCCGCTGCGCCGCTCCCGGCCCCCGCGCCAGCCGTCACCGCGCCGCCGCCGGTCAGCCGCACGGTCCAGCCAACGCCCGCGCCGTCCTCCACGGCGCAGCAGCCCGCGCGCCAGCGGGAGCCGCAGCAATCCGCGCCGCAAACGCGCGGGGCGGCGGCTGCGCCCGTAGTCCAGCAACCCGCACCGGTTCAAACTGCGCCAGCCCAGCCTGCGCCAGTCACGTCTACACCCTTGGAAACCCCTCCGCCGATGGCCGCCGAACCGGCCGCGCCGGACACCCAGCTCCCGGCCGGCAATGTGGCGGAAACCGCCGCCGTCCCTGCCGAAACGCCATCCCGTTCCACCCTGCCGTGGATCATCGCCGCACTGGTTGTGGCCGGGATCGCGGCGCTGACCCTGGTCCTGCGCCGCCGGAAAAGGCCCGCCGAAGATTTTGCGGAGCCGGACATCGCCCCGGAAACCGCTACGCTCTCCGGCGATATCCCCCCATCCTCCGTCGACGCGCCGGAGGCCGCCGAGCCTGTCCAGCCCGCCCGGCCCAGCGCCGCCCTGGCCATCGAGTTTCACCCGCTTGGCGCGCGCCACACCTTGATCGGGGCGGCGGTCGGCTATCGCATAATCCTGCATAATGAAGGCGAGGTGGCGGCGGAAAATGTCGCCATCGCGACGATGATCGCCAATGCCGACGCGCGGCAGGAGCAGGAGCTTGCGGGCTTCTTCGCCCGGCCGGTGCATGCGCCCAGCCATTCGGCGGATCGCATCGAGCCGGGCTTTTCCGTGGAATTTACCGGCGAGCTGCGTCTGGCCAGCGATGCGATCGTGCCGATCAAGGTGCGCGACCGGGCGCTGCTGATCCCCCTGGTCGCCTTCAGCGCCCATTATGGCTGGGACGGCGGCAATGGCTACAGCGCCGCCGCCTTCATCGTGGGCGAGGAAAGCGATCCTCCCCGCGAACGCATGGCCCCCTTCCGCATCGATCAGGGGCCGAGGCAATATCGCTCCGTCGGCAGCCGGGCCGCCCGCACCGCGCTCGTCGGCTGACGCGCGCGGTTGAATCGCGCGCACCCGCTTCCCTCCCGGCTTTTCGCGCATTAAGGGGGTGCCAAAGGGAGTTGGGCATGGAATTGCTGGTATCGACGGAATGGCTTGCGGGGGAATTGGGCGCGAGCGACCTGCGCGTGGTCGACGCGACATTGTTCTTGCCCGGAAGCGACCGCGATCCGGCGAAGGAATATGAGGCCGGACATATCCCCGGCGCTTTCTTCCTGAACCTGCCCGAACTGATCGACAGCAACGATCCGCGGCCCGGCATGCTGCCCCCGCCGGAAAAATTCGCCAGCCGCATGCAGGCGCTCGGCCTGGGCGATGGCAGCCGCGTCGTCGTCTACGACAACAGCCCGCTGCGCACCTCCGCCCGCGCCTGGTGGATGTTCCATGTGTTCGGCGCGCATAATGTCGCGATCCTCGACGGCGGCCTGCCGAAATGGGTGGCGGAGAAGCGCGAGCTGGAAACCGGCCGCCCCAAGACCCGTCATCGCCACTTCACCGTGTGGAAGGACGAATCGATGGTCCGCACCAAGGCGGACATGGTCGCCAACCTCAAGAGCAAGGCGGCGCAGGTCGTCGACGCGCGCAGCATGAGCCGCTTTACCGGCGAGGACCCGGAACCGCGCGCGGGCATGGCGTCGGGTCATATCCCCGGTTCCGTCTGCCTGCCCTACAGCCGCCTGTTCAACGCCGACAATAGCTGGAAGCGCGGCCATGAGCTTCGCGGCCTGTTCCATGAGGCGGGGATCGACCTCAACCGTCCGCTGATCGCGACCTGCGGCAGCGGCGTGACGGCGGCCGACATCCTGTTCGCCGCCCGCCTGCTCGGTAAGGAGGACGTGACCCTCTATGACGGAAGCTGGGGCGAGTGGGGCGCGGATGCGGACACGCCAAAGGCCACAGGCGGCGCATGAATGAGGGCGGCGAAGGCGAAGGGGAAAGCGAGGGTATCGGACGCCCCGCGCCGCGCCCTCTGACCCATCTGGCGCAGGCCGGACGCCGCGCCGAATGGACCAGCATGCCGGGCCAGCCGGGCGGCATCGTCAACCCGCCGGTCTGGCGCGCCTCGACCATCCTCTATGATGATGTCGCGCATCTGAAGGCGGCATCCGGCCGCGATCCGCATGAGCGGCTATTCTATGGGCGCAAGGGCACGCCGACCGCCTGGTCGCTGGCCGATGCGCTGACGTCGATGGAGCCGGGCGCCAAGGGCACGATGCTGTTCCCGTCCGGCGTCGCGGCCATCGCCTGCTCCCTGATGGCAGTGCTGAAGCCCGGCGACCAGTTGCTAATGGTCGACGCCGCCTATGATCCCACGCGGGGCTTCTGCGAACGGATGCTGAAGCCGCTGGGGATCGAGACGATCTATTATGATCCCACGATCGGCGCGGACATCGCCGCCCTGTTCACGGACAGGACGAAGGCGATCTTCCTGGAAAGTCCCGGCAGCCTGACGTTCGAGGTGCAGGACATCCCCGCCATCACCGCGCTGGCGAGGGCGCGGGACATCGTCACGCTGATGGACAATACCTGGGCGACGCCGCTCTATTTTCAGGCGCTGGCCAAGGGCGTCGACATCTCCATCGTCGCCTGCACCAAATATATTGTCGGCCATAGCGACGTGATGATCGGGTCGGCGACCGCCACGCCGGAGCTGTGGCCTGCCCTGCGCAGCAGCGCCTATCTGTTCGGGCAGATGACCAGCCCCGACGACGCCTGGCTCGCCGCGCGCGGGCTTCGCACCCTTGGCGTGCGGCTGGCGCAGCATCAGGCGGGCGCGCTGCAGGTCGCGCAATGGCTGGCCGACCGGCCGGAGGTGGCGCGCGTGCTGCACCCTGCCCTACCCGGCTGCTCCGGCCATGACATCTGGCTGCGCGACTTTTCCGGCTCCACCGGCCTGTTCACCTTCATCCTGAACGGCGGCGGCGACAAGGCGCGCGCCGCCCTGATCGACGGGCTTGCGCATTTCGGCATCGGCTATAGCTGGGGCGGGTTTGAAAGCCTGGCTCTGCCGGTCGACCCGGCGCGCTATCGCAGCGCAACGCGCTGGGAAGCGGAGGGCCCCGCCATCCGCCTGCATATCGGCCTGGAGGACCCGGCCGACCTGATCACGGACCTTGACGCTGGCCTCGCCAGATTTCGTGCATCCGCCTGAAAATCAGGCATTCCCAATATGATGGTTAACGGGCGCGCAATTATGCTGCGCGCCTGCGCCGTATAAATATCAGCGGACGGAAATTATCGTTTTTCCGGCCCGCGGGAGAGCTGCAAATTGTTGCATAGCAGCAACATATAGAAATCAAACAGACAATGAGAGCCATAAATTTCTTGTGCGCTGCCACATGGCAGAGCATTGGGATGCCATTGCCGATCACGCAGTCCCGCCCGGAAAGGGTCGAGAGACGAGGATCGTAACGCAGGTGGGACGACCGCACGAACCATAAGGGGAATATCATGCGTAAGTCCGTACTCGGCCTCTCGGCCGTCCTTCTTTCCACGCTCGCCGCAGCGCCGGCATTCGCACAGGATGAGCCGACACCGGCCGTCACTGTCACTGCAAACGCCGCCGTCGTCAGCGACTATCGCTTCCGCGGCATCTCGCAGACCGACAAGCGTTTCGCGCTGCAGGGCGGCATCACTGTCTCCCATGAATCGGGCTTCTACGTGTCGGCCTGGGGTTCTTCGATTGACGATTATGTCGCCGCGGGCGGCGACCAGGAACTCGACCTGATCGCCGGTTTCTCCAAGACGGTCGGCGCAGCGACGTTCGACGTCGGCGTGCTCTATTACTACTATCCCGGTTCGGGCGGCGCCAACACCGACTTCATCGAGCCCTATGCGTCGATCAAGGGCACGTTCGGCCCGGCCACAGCGAAGCTGACCGCCAACTATGCGCCGAAGTCCAGCGCCCTGTCGGTCGGCAACGGCAAGGAAGACAATCTGTATATCGCGGGCGACCTGTCGGCGACCCTGCCGGACACGCCCATTGGCTTCACCGCGCATCTCGGCCACAGCTTCGGTCCGAGCTACCTGACGATCGGCAAGGAATACACCGACTGGAACGTCGGCGCTTCCTACACCTGGGATCATCTGACCTTTGGCGTCGGCTATTTCGACACGAACAAGAACGCCTATTCGCCGACCGGCCGCAACATCAGCAAGGCGGGCGTCGTCGCATCGATCACCGCCGCTTTCTGATCCGATTTCATGGCAGGAACAGGGCCGCGATCCTCCGGGTTCGCGGCCCTTTTCTTTTGGGCGTCCGGCCTGGTGAAGCCGGGAATATCGGCGGGGCGGACAGGATATGTCTGCGGCCCGCGCCCTACAGGAGTCGCGCGCCTATGCGTCGCGCGATTCGGCGCTGCGACGGAACCCCGGCGCTCACCCCCCTTCTTAACCATGCCCCGTTCCGCGCACTGAATGGCGGGCGGACGGGAAAATCCGCCCATTTTCCAGTAAAGACGGGGGATCGCTGCACTATTGCTGTAGACAGGGCGCGCATTATGATATTACGTTAGCGAAAATTAGTATTACCGGAGAGGGCGACCAGATATTGCAGGGGCAGGCGATATGGATGGAGTTCGCGTAGGTAAAAGGGTGATCGGTGCACAGGCGCCCGTAACCATCGGTTGGGAAAACATCCCCAGGGTGCAAGGCGGCCCGGTGAGGCAATTCATCTTCACCTGGTTCCAGCCCACCATGCTGTTCGCGCTGATCGCGTTCTGGTATTACGCGCCCAACTCCATCGCCAAGGCGTCGACAGCCATCGGCATCGGCATCGGCTTTCGTGTGCTGCTGCTCGCGCTCGAATGGGTGAACCCGCGTTTCGATAGCTGGCGCCTGACCTGGAAGGAGCTGGTTACCGACCTGTTCTATGTCGGGCTTGGCTATACGGTGCTCCGCCTGGTCGACGGCTTTATCGGCGACGGCGCGATGATCGAGGCCATCCAGCATTCCCTCAATTGGGAAAAATTCATGTGGTTCATGGCCTTGCCGCTGCTGGTGCAGGCGTTCCTGATCTCGTTCATCTTCGATTTCGGCCAATATTGGATGCATCGCGGCATGCATAATTGGTATCCGCTGTGGCTGACCCACGCGCCGCATCACTTCATCACGCAGCTCAACATCAATAAGGGCGCGGTCGGCAACCCGGTCGAACTGTTTCTGATCGGCCTGGGCATTGGCGGCTTCTTCGACTTCCTGCCGCGCGCCGCTTTGCTGGCGGGCACCTTCGGCCTGGCGGTCGCGAGCTATCAGCATATCAATGTCCGCTTCAACTCGCCCCGCTGGTGGCGTTTCCTGTTCAACACCACCGAGCATCACAGCCTGCACCATTCGCAGGATTATGAGGCCACCCGCAGCAATTATGCGGGCACCTGGGTCATCATCGACCGGATGTTCGGCACCTGCGTCGATGGCGAGGCGGAACTGCTGGGCATGGAGGGCGGACGCAGGATGTCGATTCGCGAGACGATGCACTATCCCTTCACCGAGGGGTGGAAGACGATCAGGGAAAAATTCGGCAGGCCAGTGGCGGCGGTGCCGGCCGAGTGATCGCCCGGCTTCGCCCGCACATCTCCTTTCGTCCATTCGCACTATTCAGGTTGGGACCGCCATGGGCGGCCCCGATTGAGCCTTAGCGCCCGGAACGGCCGCGAAAGGCGCTCTCAAAAGGAAATCATGTGAGCCTGCGCTTCATCGACTGGATCTGGCATATCCGGGGCAGCCTGGCGCTTGCCCCCGGGCAATCGAGCGATGACGCCTTTGACCGGCTCGATCCCCTGTTCCGTCAGCCCAATACCAGCCACGAACGGACGGGCGACGCGCTGACCTTCAACAAGAAGGATCAGGCGGCGCAGGACAAGATGTCCATTTTCGACGATGGCGTGCTGCGGATCGAAAAGGGCGCGGCCGGGTCTGTGCTGCGTTATGACTTGACCAGCCGGGCATTGCTTTACTGCTTTCTCGCGCCGCTGCTGTTTCTGGGCTTTGCGCAACTGACCATCGCCGTGGGCCAGTTCCAGAAGCCGTCGACTGAAGCGGCGGAAAAGGCGAAGAAGGAAGACAAGAAGAAAGCGGAACTGCCGCAGCATTGGATCGACAAGGCCCTGGGCGCGCCCGCACCCGAAAAGCCCAAGAAAGACGACGAGGACAAGAAGAAGGGCGAAAAGGGAAAGGGAAAAGGCAAAGACAAGGATAAAGAGAAGGAGAAGGACGAGAAGCCTTCCCCGACGCCCGCCTATGTCTTTGCGGCGATCTTCGCCACGCTCTATGTCGCCGGGCGCATCCTGGAAGACAGGCTGATCAAGGCGCTGTTCAAGAGGCGCTTGTTGAAGCCATAGCCCATTTGCCGCCCGCACGGGGAGGATCGGCGCGGGGGATTGGGTGGAAAGCGAAACCTCTGCTTTTTGCCGTCACGCCAGCGGAGGCCGGGACATCAGGCCCGGCGGCGCATCATCTTCTGACATGGCGAGGCGAAAAGGGTGCGTGGCGGACATCATGGGACTGTCAGGATTTCCGTGTGTGGGCGGGCATAATGGGCAAGAAGGAGTCCCACTATGTCCCGACGCAAGGAGCCGGTAATTCCGGCTGATTTACTGGATCAACTTCTGGCTGGCGGCGATGCCACGGCAGCCCTTCAGCAGGGTGGCCTTCTGGATTCGCTGAAGAAGGCGCTGGCCGAACGCGCCCTCAATGCTGAGATGGATCATCATCTTGGGCACGGCGACCAGGCCGGCAACAACCGTAATGGCTATGGCCGCAAGACGGTGGTCACGGACACCGGCAAGATCGAGATCGAGGTACCCCGCGATCGGCAGGGCAGCTTTGATCCGCAACTGATCGCCAAGTACCAGCGCCGGTTCCCCGGCTTCGACGACAAGATCGTGTCGATGTACGCGCGCGGCATGAGCACGCGGGAGATCACCGGGCATCTGCGCGAGCTATACGGCATCGACGTTTCGCCGGACCTCATATCGACCGTCACCGACGCCGTGCTCGAGGAGGTCGCCGCCTGGCAGGCCCGCCCGCTCGATCCGGCCTATCCGCTGGTTTTCTTCGACGCCATTCGGGTCAAGATCCGCGATGAGGGCATGGTCCGCAACAAGGCGATCCACATCGCGCTGGGTGTGCTGGCCGATGGCACCAAGGTCGTTCTGGGCCTGTGGATCGAGCAGAACGAAGGCGCCAAATTCTGGCTGCGCGTCATGAACGAGCTGAAGAACCGTGGCGTCGAGGACATCATGCTGGCCGTTGTCGATGGCCTCAAGGGCTTCCCTGACGCAATCACCGCCGTGTTCCCAGAAGCCGTGGTCCAAACGTGCATCGTCCATCTGCTGCGCAACTCAATGGACTTCGTCTCCTGGAAGGACCGCAAGCCGCTGGCCACGGCACTGAAGGGCATTTACCGCGCCGTCGACGCCAAGGCCGCCGAGGAAGCACTCACGGCCTTCGAGGACAGCGAATGGGGGCGGCGCTACCCTGCAATCGGCCAGAGCTGGCGGCGGGCGTGGAGTGAAGTTATTCCCTTCTTCGCCTTCCCCGACGAGGTCCGCAGGATCGTCTACACCACGAATGCCATTGAGGCCCTGAATGCCCAGCTCCGGCGGGCGGTCAGAGCCAGAGGACACTTTCCCAACGACGAGGCCGCGACCAAGTTGCTCTATCTGATCTTGAACAGATCCGAGAAAGAGTGGAAAATGCCGCCGCGTGAGTGGTCCATGGCCAAGGCCCAGTTCGCCGTCCTGTTCGGCGAACGCTTCATCAAGGCCATGGCGGCGTAATGTTTAACCGCCCGCCCACACACGGAAATCCTGACAGTCCCGACATCATCGCCGCAATACGCTAGCGCCATCGCGAATAGCTGCCGTCATCCCGGACTTGATCCGGGATCCATGAGCGCAAGCTTCTGTGCAGTCATGCCGGCGTGGAGCCAATGGAGCCCGCATCAGGTGCGGGATGACGGAACGGGAGAGGCGGACTGCCGCTTTTTTAATCCTCCCCTTTGAGGGGAGGTGGCATTCCGCCGGAATGACGGAGGGGTGCCGCCCTCACGATAGCGCGCCACCCCTCCACCAGCTTCGCTGGTCCCCCTCCCCTTGCAGGGGAGGATTTTTCAGGCCCCGAACTAGCCGGAGAGCACCTCCCCTTTCGTCATTCCAGCGCAGACGGGTGGATTTTGGACGACAGCTTTTAGCCCTCTCCCGTTTACGGGAGAGGGTTGGGTGAGGGTTTTACTAGAGGCGCGGGCCTTCGCTTCGCTTGCTCTCATCCAACTGCGCCCAGTCCGCTGCGCTCTCAAGGCTGCATATCCTTCTCCCGCCTTCGAGAGAAGGGTTCAACAACCACTATCGCTCGCCAACCGCCATCAAAACCATCCGGTTCCCTCCCCTCTCCATCATCGCTATACCACCCCCATGTCCTTTCCCCTGCTCGCCCTGATCTTCCTTGCCACCGTCATGGCGATGGAGGGGTTTGCCTATGTCATGCATCGCTGGGTGATGCATGGGCCGGGCTGGGTGCTGCACGCCAGCCACCACCGGCCGCGCACTGGCTTCTGGGAATTGAACGACCTGTATTTTGTGATCTTCGCCACGCCATCCTTCCTGCTCCTGCTGGGCGGGGTGCAGCTTGGCTGGGGCGGCTGGGCGACGGCGGTGGGCGCTGGCGTCGCGGCCTATGGTGCGATCTATCTGGGCTTCCACGACATCATCGTGCATCAGCGGGTGCCGCATCGCTATGTCGCGCGGTCCCGATATATGAAGCGCATCGTCCAGGCCCATCGCCTGCACCACGCCGTCGAAACCAAAGAGGGCACGGTCAGCTTCGGCTTTCTGGTCGCGCCCCGGCCGGAAGCGTTGAAGGCGGAACTGGCGCGGCGCGGCCGCGCCGGCGTCCGCATGCCCTCCGCCACTGCGGCGAGCCTGCGCGAAACCGACGTCTGAAAGCCGCTTGGTATCGCCCGGCACTTCCTTTATGCAGGCGCAAAATAGCGAGGAAACGCCTTGATCCTGACCATTGCGGCCGCCGCCGCTTCGCACATCCGCTTCGAGGATCTGGGCCTCAGCCCGGTCGCGCTCGACCTCGGCTTCTTCACGCTGAAATGGTACAGCCTCGCCTATCTGGCGGGCATATTGATCGGCTACTGGTATCTGCTGAAGCTGATCCGCCAGCCGGGCGCGCCGATGGCGCGCCGCCATGCCGACGACATGATCTTCTATGCGACGCTGGGCATCATCATCGGTGGGCGGCTGGCCTATGTGCTGTTCTACCAGCCGGAAATCCTCCAGCATCCGCTCGACATCTTCAAACTGTGGAATGGCGGCATGTCCTTCCATGGCGGCGTGATCGGCGTGTCGCTCGGCATCCTCTATCTCGCCCGCAAGGAGGGGCTGAGCTGGCTGCGCGTGCATGATTATGTCGCCTGCTGCGTGCCCTTCGGCCTGTTCTTCGGCCGCCTCGCCAATTTCGTGAACGGCGAATTGTGGGGCAAGGAAACCGATGTGCCCTGGGCGATGGTCTTTCCGACCGGCGGCCCCTTCGCCCGCCACCCCAGCCAGCTTTACGAAGCTGTGCTGGAGGGGCTGCTGCTGTTCCTCATCCTCTGGTTCGCCTTCTGGAAAACCAAGGCGCGCTATCAGCCCGGCAAGCTGGTCGGCATCTTCCTGCTCGGTTACGGCCTTGCCCGGTTCAGCGTGGAATTCTTCCGCGAGGCGGACGTGCAGTTGCTGGAATTCGCGCACCGCACCGGCCTGCACATGGGCCAGTGGCTGACCCTGCCGATGATCGTGGGCGGCCTCTACCTGATCGCCACGGCGAAGGGCCGGCGAGTCCGCGTGGAGCCCACCGCCGGAAGCGCGAGTGTCTCCTGACCAGATGACGCTGGGCCAGCGGCTGGCCCGGCAGATCGAGGCGGGCGGGCCAATCTCCATCGCGCATTTCATGGGCGAGGCGAACGCCCATTATTATGCGGGCCGCGATCCGCTGGGCGCGGCGGGCGATTTCATCACCGCGCCGGAAATCAGCCAGATGTTCGGGGAACTGGTGGGCCTGTGCCTCGCCGATGTCTGGATGCGGACCGGGCGGAAGGGCGATCCCCTCTATCTGGAGCTGGGGCCGGGGCGCGGCACGCTGGCCGTCGATGCGTTGCGGGCGATGGCGTCGGCGGCGCTCGCGCCCAAGGTCCATTTCGTCGAGACCAGCCCCACCCTGCGCGACCGGCAGAAGGCCGCCCTGCCCCATGTGATATTCCACGACGATCTGGCCGATGTGCCCACGACCGGCCCGCTGCTGGCCGTCGCCAACGAATTTTTCGACGCGCTTCCGGTCCGTCAGGTCGAGCGGACGGAACAGGGCTGGCGGGAACGGGTGGTGATCGGTGGCCTAGGCGAACCCGGCGAAAGCTTCATCCCCATGCCCGGATACCGCCCGATGGAATCCGCCGTGCCGGAGGCTCTGCGCAACGCGCCGGCCGGGTCTATCGTGGAAACCTCCCCCGCCTCCGCCACGGTCGCGCTGGAGCTGGCGCAGCGCATCGCGCGGCAGGGCGGATGCGCGATCATCATCGATTATGGCTATGAGGGGCCAGCGGTCGGCGACACGCTGCAGGCGGTGCGCGGGCACCAGATGACCGACCCCTTCACCCATGTCGGGGACAGCGACCTCACCGCCCATGTCGACTTTACCATGATCGGCAATGTCGCACGGCAGGCGGGCCTGCGCGTGCATGGCCCGGTGGGTCAGGGCGCGTTCCTGACGGCGCTCGGCATCGATGCGCGGGCCGCTTCTCTGTCGCGCGGATCGCCGGAACGGGCGGCGGAACTGGAGCAGGCGCGGGACCGGCTGACGTCGGCCGCACAGATGGGCGAGTTGTTCAAGGTGATCGCGATTTGCCACCCCGACTGGGCCACGCCGGAGGGGTTTGGGGGGTAATTACCTGGCTCTCAACAGTCCGTTCGGGCTGAGCCTGTCGAAGCCTTGCCCTTCTTCAGGGCGTGCTCCTGCGAAAGCAGGAGTCCAGTTCGGAGCGTGGGCCCGGGCTCCTGCTTTCGCAGGAGCACATCATCTTTAGCAGCACACAGCCCGAACTACCCTGCTCTAAAACAGCCCCGCCAACGCATAGAATCCCGCCCCGATCGCCGCCGCCGCGGGCAGCGTCACCACCCAGGCGACGATGATGTTGGATGCGACGTTCCACCGCACCGCGGACAGCCGCCGCGATGCGCCGACGCCCACAATGGCCCCGGTGATCGTGTGCGTCGTCGACACCGGCACGCCCAGATGCGTCGCCATGAACAGGGTGATCGCGCCGCCGGTTTCCGCGCAGAAGCCCTGCGCCGGGGTCAGCCGGGTGATCTTTGATCCCATGGTATGGACGATCTTCCATCCGCCCATCATCGTGCCCAGCGCCATCGCCGCCTGACAGGACAGCACCACCCAGAGCGGCACATGAAAGCCCCCCTGCAATATCCCTTGCGAATAGAGCAACACGGCGATGATCCCCATCGTCTTTTGCGCGTCATTGCCGCCATGGCCGAGCGAATAGAGCGAAGCCGACACAAGCTGCAGCTTGCGGAACCACTGGTCGGCCCGCTGCGGCGTGAATCGCACGAACAGCCAGGAGATGAGCAGCACCAGCATCAGCGCCAGGAACAGGCCGATGGCCGGCGACATCACGATCGCCGCGCTGGTCTTGAACACGCCGCTCCACACCACCGCCGACAGCCCGGCCTTGGCAGTGCCCGCCCCCAGCAGGCCGCCAATCAGCGCATGACTGCTGCTTGACGGGATGCCCAAAACCCAGGTGATGACGTTCCAGCTTATCGCCCCCATCAGCGCGCCGAAAATCACCTGCGCGTCGATGACGTTCGCCTCGACAATGCCCTTGCCCACCGTCTCCGCGACATGCAGGCCGAAGAACAGGAAGGCGATGAAGTTGAAGAAAGCGGCCCAGGCGACGGCGAACTGCGGTTTCAGCACGCGGGTCGACACGATGGTCGCAATCGAATTGGCCGCGTCGTGCAGGCCGTTCAGGAAATCGAACAGCAACGCCACGCCGATCAGCGCGACGAGCAGGGGAAAGGCGATGTGCGCGTCCATCGGCCGGGCGCGATCAGGCGTGGTCGATCACGAGACCCTGGATCTCGTTGGCGACATCCTCAAACCGGTCGGTCACTTTTTCCAGATGGCTGTAGATTTCATTGCCGACAATGAAGTCCATCGGATTGCCCTTGCGCGCCGACTGGAACAGCGCCTTCAGCCCGGCCTCGTGAATCTCGTCCGCATGGCCCTCCAGCTTGACCAGCCGCTCCGTCAGATCGTGCAGGCGGGGACCGTTGATGCTGATCGAGCGCAGCAGCGGCATCGCCTCCGCCGTGATCCGCGCCGCTTCGACGATGATGGCGCTCATATCCTGCATCTGCGGCGTGAAGCTGGTCAGCTCGTACAGTTCCACGGCCTTCGCCGTCTGGTTCATCTGGTCGATGGCGTCGTCCATGACGCCGATCAGGCCGGTGATCGCGCTGCGGTCGAACGGCGTCACGAAGATGCGGCGCACATCCTGCAGCACCGCGCGGATGATGTCGTCCGCTTCATGCTCCCGGTCGCTGATCTCGCGAATCCGGTCGGCCATGTCCGGCCCGCCCTTCAGCAGACGGCTGAGCGCGTCCGCACCGGCGACCAGCGTTCCGGCATGCTCCTCAAACTGTTCGAAGAAATTTCCCTGCTTGGGCATCAGGGCCTGAAACCAGCGCAGCATGGGTATCCTCTCTCCAGACCTCTCGCGCAGCCACAGCACCGCGCGCAGGAATATACCGGGTTCTTTAGGGGGTTCGCGAAAAGCCGCAATGATCGATTTCAGGTCCGGTTCGGCCACTGCCTGGGCCGCATCGGGAACGGAGAACCAGCGCAATTCCCGTTCGCCACGCTCCGGCCAGTCCGCCACTTGCCCGGTAACGGCCAGCGGATAGACGTCCACCGTCGCCCGGCGCGTTTCCCCGTCCCGCCGCGTCTTGGCATAAGCGTAGCGGCCGAGCGGCGCTGGGCAGGCGACGCCCTTGATCCCCGCCTCCTCAAACGCCTCGACCTCGGCGGCGCGATGCGCGGCCAGCCCCTTGATCCGGTTGCCCTTGGGAATCACCCAGCGCCCGGTGCCGCGCGACGTGATGAGCATGACCTGCATCACGCCATCGGCATCGGTTGTATAGGGAAGGGCGGCGACCTGGCGGATGACGGGATTCCTGCAGGGATTGGGGACGCGGCCATCAAATCCCGGAATGTTTGCGAAAAGTCTGGAGCGGGTAGCGGGGATCGAACCCGCATCACAAGCTTGGAAGGCTAGTGCTCTACCATTGAGCTATACCCGCAAACCATTCTGAACATTGAAGAAATCGGAAAATTGCAGATCATCTGCCGCCGCTTTGCTCCAATGCGTTCGCGCCAGTGCCACAATCACCGGCATATCGTCAACTTATGGGTGGCGAATTTGCCTTCGCCAGCACGCCAGGCACACGATGCGCGGGCAGTCCGGCAATTCCTCTCGACCTGTATTCTGGATACACTTATGCACATGGTGTGACCACATGCGGATAGAGGAAAGGCCATCATTATGACCAGCGCGCTATTGGCCGGAGAAAGGATTTCCGGGTTCGGGTCGGTGCATGACGCGCCGGAACTGCCCGCGGGCTTCACCGACATGTTCGAAAGCTATCGCATAAGGGCGGGGGACGTCCGCCTGCATGTGGTGATAGGCGGGGACGGCCCGCCGCTGCTGCTGCTCGCCGGCTGGCCGGAATGCTGGTATGCGTGGCACGCACTGATGCCGGCGCTGGCCCGCAACTTCACGCTGATCGTCCCCGACCCGCGCGGGTCCGGCCTCTCCGACAATCCGGATCATGGCTATGACGGCGATACGATGGCTGGCGACATGTTCGCGCTGATGGATGTCCTGGGGCATACGCGTTTCGCCATGGTCGGCCATGACATTGGCGAATGGACCGCCTTCGCCATGGCCTCGCTGAAGCCGGAGCGCATCGTCCGGCTGGCGATCGGCGAGGCGATGGTTCCGGGCGTATCCCCGTCCCCGCCGCTGGTCAGTGACGACAGGCAGATCAGCGATTTTCTGTGGCATAAGAATTTCAACCGCGCGCGGGAGGTGAATGAGAAGCTGGTGTCGGGCCGGGAGGAGATTTATTTCGGCCATCAATTCGCGTCGAAGGCGGCCTCGCCGGACGCCGTTCCCGCCCATGCCCGGCAATTCTACATCCAGTTGATGCGCGATCCGGCCAATCTGCGCAGCAGTTTCGAATATTATCGCGACCTTGACCTCACCATTCCCCAGAACAAGGCGCATGTCGCGCGGGGGAAATGGCCGATGCCGGTGCTGACTTTCGCGGGGGCCTGGGCGTGCGGCGACCTGATCGCGCAGGAAATCGCGACGATGGCGGACGACCTGACATCCGCGGTGGTTCCCGAATGCGGGCATTTCGTGCCGGAGGAGAAGCCCGCCGCGCTTCTGGCCGCGCTGGAGCCGTTTCTGGAGCCATATGCCCGCGGCCAGGACTGATCACAGGACTGGCCCCAGCACTGACCATTGCCGGATGGCGTAACGGAACGATAAGGTCGCTGCGGACTTCTCAGACTGCGGGACATCATGCCATCGGGGGAGACATTATGAAGGGTCTGCTGAAATTAGGGGCGATCGGGCTGTTCTCGGCCTACCTGTTCCGCCTGCTCAACAAGGTGAGCGAGATGGCGGAGGAGCCGAAGCCCTATCCGTCGATCCGCGACGCCGGGCCGGAATATCAGGAAGGGATAGACCCCAAGGACTGGGATCTGGTCGACGAGCAATCGGACGAATCCTTTCCGGCCAGCGATCCGCCCGGAAATTACTGAACCAGCTATTGAACGTCGCGCGAGGGCGCCATGGCCTGGCGCAGCGTGCGCAGGTCAAGCACGCCCTGTCCCTGGCCCGGTTCGCGGCGGCGGCGCATTGCCTCCACCCGGTCAATCAGCGCGCTGATCGGCTGCGCGGGGGCGGCCGCCTGCCCCGGATTGAGCAGGAGCTGCCGGTGGATATTCTGGCTCACATGAAACAGCGCGTCCTGCAGATAATCCATGATCGCTCGTCCTCTGGATGATGGACGATCTTTAGCGAAACCATGGTTAAGCAACGGTTAGCGCGCTGTCCCCGGCAGAGAGGAATCAGTCGCGCGGACGGCGCTTTTTCTTGCCGTCATTGTCGCCGATGATCGCCCCGGCGGTACCGCCGATGATCGCGCCTTCGGTGGTGCCAAGGCCGGTCGCGCTCCCGACGACCGCGCCGCCCGCGCCGCCGATCAGGCCGCCGCGCGTCGCCCCGCGCGAACAGGCGCTAAGGGCCAGGGCGGAGCCCGCGATCACGGTTATCAGGACAAGCTTGGATGAAATGGGGCGCATAGAGTGTCTCCTTCGATCCTGACCGAACGGCTTCCCGCCACGCGCGTTCCCGTCCCGCCTGTTACATTTGATTGCCGGTCTCCGCGCTCGTCCCTGACCTCGCCCCTGTCCCTGCCCCTGCACCTGCTCCTTCCGGCAACGATGGAGAGCCGGGATGCAAAGCCAACGGCATCGCGCGGGTGCCCCGCGCCGCCTATCATCGGCAAAACTGAGTCTGGAGCTGGAATGCCTGAAGCCCTTGCGCAAACGACCGCTGGTCCGGTGCGCGGCACGACCGGGGGAAGCGTCACCCGCTTCCTCGGCATCCCCTATGCCGCGCCGCCGGCCGGTCCGCTGCGATTTGCAAAGCCGCAACCGCCCGCCGCATGGGCGGAGGTGCGCGACGCCACCACTCCCGGCCCCAACGCGCCGCAGAAGATCAGGGGCGTGCCCGGCCTCGACGTTATTCCGTTGGTCGGCGGCGGCTGGCAAGCGGGCGACGACTATCTGACGCTCAATGTCTGGCGTCCGGCGGCAGAGACCAGCGGCGCGCCGGTGATGGTGTTCATCCATGGCGGCGGCTTCGTGCTGGGCAGCAAGGATGCAGCGGTTCAGGACGGATCGGCCTTCGCCCGCGACGGCATACTATGCATCGCGATCAATTACCGGCTGGGGACGGAGGGGTTCCTGCCCATTCCCGGCATCCCCACCAATCTGGGCCTGCGCGACCAGATTGCTGCACTGGAATGGGTGCAGCGAAATGCCGCCGCCTTTGGCGGAGACCCGGCCAACGTCACCGTCTTTGGCGAATCCGCCGGGGCCATGTCGGTCGCCAATCTGGTGGCGTCGCCGCTGGCCAAGGGGCTGTTCCGCCGGGCCATCGTGCAAAGCGGTCACGGCGGCATGACCCGCGACATCGATGTGGCGCAGCGGCTGGTGCGCAAGCTGGCGAAGCGGCTGAAGGTTACGCCCGACCTTGCCGGGTTCGGCAGCATCGCACCCGGTGACATGCTGGACGCGCTGGAGAAGGTTTCCGCGCCCACCGCCCGAATCGACCTGCGCGACGCGGACGGGCGGGAGCCGGTGTTCGGCATCAGCCGCTTCGTGCCGGTGCATGGCGACGATGTGCTGCCGGTCAAACCCCTTGCCGCACTGGCGGACGGCGCGGGCGCGGATGTCGACCTGCTGATCGGCACCAATGCGGAGGAAATGAATCTCTATTTCGTGCCGACCGGCGTGAAGGAGAAAATTGGCCGCCTGCTCGCAACATATGTGATCCATCGATCCCAGCCCCAGGCGCGCAAGGTGTTGAAAGCCTATGGCATGGGGGCAAAGGGCATGAAGCCCGGCCATGCCTTCACCCGCGCACTGCATGATCTTGTGTTCCGCTGGCCCGCCCGCCGCTTTGCGGAGGAGCATCGGGGCCGCACGCATATGTATGAGCTGGAATGGCGTTCGCCGCGCTACGGCGGACAGCTTGGCGCATGTCATGCGATGGAATTGCCCTTCATATTCGACACGCTGGCCAGCGTGACCGGGCCGGAAGGATTAGTCGGCGAAAACCCGCCGCAGGGCCTGGCCGACCGGGTTCACCGCATATGGGTCGACTATGCCCGGACCGGCGCGCTCCCCTGGGCGGAGTTCACGCGGGACCAGCGCACTGTCTACCAGCTCGAACGCGGCGAAGCATTGCAGGAGCCGGTCATGCCGGCGGCGCCCTTCCTACCGTAATTCACGCCGTTCGGGCTGAGCCTGTCGAAGCCTCTTTGGGAGTTCGCCTTGATCAACCGAACACGAAACGTGCTCCTGCGAAAGTAGGAGCCCAGTCCCGCCGTCTAAACTGGGCTCCTGCCTTCGCAGGAGCACGCGTTGATCTGAATGGCGCAGACGAATGCAAGTCATAAGGACCGTTTTATGTACCTGAACCGCCTCAAGCTCACCGGCCGCACCGCACTGGTTACTGGCGGCGCGAGCGGCATCGGCCTTGCCTGTGTCGAGGCGCTCGCGGAGCTTGGCGCGCATGTGACCATCGCGGACCTGAACCCCGCGACGATCGACGCCGCGAAACGGCAGATGGCAGCGAAGGGCTATGCCGTGGACGGCGCCGTCATGGACGTCACCGATTCCGCCCGCGTTACCCAAGTCGCAGACCAACTCGGCGCGATCGATATCCTCGTGAACAATGCCGGCATCGCCCGCAGCGAAACCCCGGCCGAGACGGTCGCCGACGAACATTGGCTCAACGTCATCGACGTAAACCTCAACGGCACTTTCTGGTGCGCGCGAGCCTTTGGACGGTACATGCTGGCGGCGGGCCGGGGCAGCATCGTCAATGTCGGATCGATGAGCGGCTTCATCGTCAACCGGCCGCAGGAACAGAGTTACTACAACGCGTCGAAAGCGGCGGTGCATCAGCTTACCCGTTCATTGGCCGCCGAATGGGCGAACCGTGGCGTGCGCGTCAATGCGGTCGCGCCGACCTATATCCGCACGCCGCTCAACGAATTTGCGGACAAGGAAGGGGCGATGTATCGCCGCTGGATCGATTCCACGCCGATGGCGCGGCTGGGCGAGGTGGAGGAAGTGGCGTCGGTCGTCGCTTTCCTCGCTTCCGATGCCGCCAGCCTGATGACAGGGAGCATAGTGCTTGCAGACGGCGGTTACACCTGCTGGTGACATGAGCGATGGTCAGACCCCGCTGCTGGCGGGCGTGGAGCTTGGCGGCACAAAGATCATCTGCATCCTGGGCGCGGGGCCGCAGGATGTGCACGAGCGGGTGGAACTGCCGACCGAAGCGCCGGACGCGACGCTGGCCGCCATCGCCGATGTGCTGGCGCGCTGGAACCATGTCGCGCTCGGCATCGGCAGCTTCGGTCCGGTCGATCTTGATCCCGCCTCGCCCACCTACGGCTTTATCACCAACACGCCCAAGCCCGGCTGGCAGGGCACGCCCCTGCTTGGCCTTGCCTCCGGCCGCCCGATCGCCATCGACACGGACGTCAACGGCGCGGCGCTGGCCGAGGGTCTGTGGGGCGGCGCGCAGGGGCTGACGAGCTGGGCCTATATCACCGTCGGTACCGGCATCGGCGTCGGCAGCATCGTCGCGGGCCAGCCGCTCCGGGGCCTTGGCCATTCGGAGGCGGGGCATGTCCGCGTCTCCCGCGTGCCGGGCGACAGCTTTCCCGGCACCTGCCCCTTCCACGGCGATTGCGTCGAAGGTCTGGCGAACGGCCCGTCAATAGAGGCGCGCGCCGGGATGCGCGGCCGCGATATTCCCGGCGACCATCCCGCATGGGCCTTCGCCGCCGATGCGCTGGCGATCCTGTGCCACGGCCTCGTTTTCACCAGCCTGCCGGAGCGAATCCTGATGGGCGGCGGCGTGGCGATGGGCCAGCCGCAGATGCTGCCGATGATCCGCGCCCGCCTGATCGAGAGCCTGAACGGTTACTCCGCCGCCGCGCAGATTGCGGACAGGATGGACGATTATCTGGCGCATCCCGCCCTTGGCGCGGACGCCGGACCATTCGGTACGCTGGCCCTTGCGCGGCAGGCTCTCGCCCGATCGGCCAACTGATCGCGCCGAACTGCACACCGGTTCGGACCCTTTTCACCTTTCGGATAGGTTTGACCTGTCATATAGGTTCCTCCCTGACCAGTCCGGCATGGTCCGCGCTGGCGGGTACGAGAGTTGAGCGGCGATCCGATGCAAGCGGACGCGATATGCTCCTGGGAGGATGTATGAATTTCAAGACTTTGCTCGTCGCCAGCGCTGCGTTCGTGAGTGCGATGCCCTTCGCCGCCGTGGCCCAGAGCGCCCCGGCCGGAGAGGAAGCGTCCGCCGACGAGATCGTCGTCACCGCCCGCAAGCGGCAGGAAAGTCTGCTCGATGTGCCGATCGCCGTGTCGGCCGTGTCCGGCGACACGCTGGCGAAGCGCAACATCAATTCGGTGCGTGAGGCCGCCGTGCTGACGCCGGGCCTCAACATCTCCAGCGACGGAGCGGGCCGCGCCTTCGTCTCCATTCGCGGCGTCGGCGTGACGCTGGTGCAGACGGTGCAGCCGGGCGTCGGCCTGTTCATCGACGGCATCTACCGCCCCAACACCGCCTATCTCAACAACCCGCTGCTCGACGTCGAGCGGATCGAGGTGCTGCGCGGACCGCAGGGCACGCTCTACGGCAAGAATACGCTGGGCGGCGCGATCAACGTCATCACCCGCCAGCCCGGCAATGATTTTGAGGCGCGCGGCCAGGCAAGCTATGCCGGACCGGACGATAGCTGGCTGGTCTCCGGCTCCGTGTCCGCGCCCATCGTGCAGGACAGACTGGCGATCCGCATCGGCGCATCGCATCGCCAGCAGCAGGGCTTCATCAACAATATCGTCGCTGGCGGCAAATCGAACAGCTTCAACACGGATTCGGTCAGCGGCACGCTGCGCTTCACGCCGGGCAATGATGTCGTCGTCGCCGTGAACGGCTATTATGACTGGGTGAAGGGCCACAACACGCCCTATGCCCGCGTCACTGGCCCGACCGACTACCAGCGCACCAATCAGTTCAACACGACCGGCACGACCACCTACAAATATCGCGGCGTCAACGGCCGGATCGAAGCGCCGATCGATGCCATCAATACCAAGGTGACTTTGCTCGCCGCCTATGACGCGCGCGACACCAATTCGCCCAATTCGGATGGCGACTTCGGCCCGCTGGACGCCGTGCGGCTGAGCGGTACGGACCGGCTGCGCACCAAGACGGTCGAGCTGCGCTTCGACACCACGCTCAGCGACACGCTCTCCACTCTGTTCGGCCTGTTCTACAGCCGCGAGACGTTCGACGCCAATGCGCTGACCAACATCCTGCTCCTGAACCGCTCGGTCCGCCAGATCGACCGCCGCGTCGGCGACACCTATGCCACCTTCGGCACCATATTCTGGAAACCGAACCCGGACTGGGAAGTCGCGCTCGGCCTGCGGTACGATCATGAGGATCGCAAGGCGACCGGCACCGTCGCGGGCTTCGCCATTCCGCCCGCGGCCATCAAGTCGAACGAGGTGGAGCCGCGCCTGTCCATCACCCGCCATTGGAACCGCGAGTTGATGAGCTACGCCTCGGTCGCGCGCGGCTATCGCGGCGGCGGCTTCAACGCTCCCAACGCGCCGCTGCGCACCTATCAGGGCGATTCCGCCTGGACCTATGAGATCGGCACCAAATATGCCTCGCCCACCTTCAATCTGTCGGGCGACATCTTCTACAGCGATTATAAACATTATATCGGCCTGAACTCGATCGCGCCTGCGGTGCCTGCGGGCCTCGTCACGGTCGACCTCAACGCCGGCAGCGTCGAAAGCTATGGCGCGGAGCTGGAGGCGCTGGTCCGCCCGACCAGCCAGTGGTCGGTCTCGGCCGGTCTCACCTATATGCACGCCCGCCTGACCGACTCTTCGGAATATACGGCGGTCACCGGCCGCACCCTGTCGAGCGATCATCTGACTTTCCAGCCCGACTGGATGTATAATGTCAGCACGGATTATGTCGTGCCGCTGGGCGACAACAAGATCACCTTCAACGCCAGCCTGAACGGCAAGGGCAAGCGCCTCGCCGCCACGCTCAACCAGACGACGCCGACCTTCCTGAAGGGCTATACGGTGGTCAACGGGTCGATCACCTTCGCCACGGCGGGCGGGATGGAGTTCGCCGTGTTCGGCAACAACCTGTTCAACAAGAAATATTATGAAAGCTATATCGAGCGGACGACGCTCGCCCTCGCCGGCCTGCCCGCGTCCGACCTGGGCATCATAGGCGATCTGCGCCGCTACGGCGTCCGCGCCAGCTTCCGGTTCTAGGCCGATGTCCGCCCATCATCAGCCGCAACCGCGCAAGCCGCTGCCGGACGGGTTTCTCGACGATGTGCGCGCCCTCCTTGGCGACCGGCTCCAGCTTGGCGAGGCGATCCGTGCGCAGCACGGGGCGAGCGAAACGCATTTCGAACCTGCCCTGCCCGACGCCGTCGCCTATCCGCACTCGACCGAGGAGGTCGTTGCGCTGGTGAAGCTCTGCGTCGCGGCGGAGGTGCCGCTGATCCCCTTCGGCGCTGGCACCTCGATTGAGGGGAACACCATCCCCGTGCGCGGCGGCATCACCATCGACCTCAGCCAGATGGACGCGATCCTGTCGGTCAATGCGGAGGATTTCGACTGCACGGTGCAGGCGGGGGTCCGCCGGGAACAACTGAACGAACATCTGCGCGATGTCGGCCTGTTTTTCCCGATCGATCCCGGCGCGAACGCCACGATCGGCGGCATGGCCTCCACCCGCGCATCGGGCACCAACGCCGTGCGTTACGGCACGATGCGCGACGCGATCCTGTCCCTGCGCGTGGTGACGCCGGACGGGCGCGACATCCGCACCAGCCGCCGCGCGCGCAAGTCCGCAGCCGGTTACGACCTCACCCGCCTGATGATCGGCAGCGAGGGGACGCTCGGCATCATCACGGAAATCACCCTGCGCCTGCACGGCATACCGGAGGCGATCTCGGCCGCCGTCTGCAGCTTCGACACGCTGGAGGGCGCGGTCGATACAGTGGTGCAGTCGATCCAGATCGGCATTCCGCTCGCTCGCGTCGAGATTCTTGACGACCTGCAGATGCGGGCCTGCAACCGCTGGTCCAAGCTCGACTATCCAGAACTCACCACCTTGTTTTTCGAATTCCACGGGTCGCAATCCTATGTGGAGGAGCAGGTTCGAACAGTGAAGGACATCGCCGACATGAACGGCGGCGGTGAATTTCGCTGGTCGAACCTGCCCGAAGAACGCTCGAAATTGTGGAAGGCCCGGCATGAGGCCTATTATGCCGCCGTCAACCTGCGCTCCGGCGCGATCGGCTGGGCGACGGACGTATGCGTGCCGATCAGCCGCCTCGCCCAATGCATTACAGAGACGAAGGCGGACCTCGACAAGTCCACCATCCCCGCAACGATCCTGGGCCATGTCGGCGACGGCAATTTCCATGTCGTCTTTTCCATCGATCCCAACGCGCCGGAGGAAATGGCGGAGGTGGAAACGATCAACGCCCGGCTGGTCGAGCGCGCGCTGGCGATGGACGGCACGTGCACCGGCGAACATGGCATCGGCATCGGCAAGCAGGAATGGCTGGTCGCGGAACTGGGCGACGCGGTCGACATGATGCGCATGATCAAGCGGGCGCTGGACCCCAAGGACCTGTTCAATCCGGGCAAGATCTTCGCGCTCTAGCGTGTCGTTTGTGAAACAAAATCCGTTCGCCCTGAGCTTGTCGAAGGGCTGCCCTTCTTCAGCGTGGAGAAGAAGGACAGGGCTTCGACAGGCTCAGCCCGAACGGTGGAGATGGCCCTGATTTAACGCCGGACTCTACCTACGAACCAACTTGCTTCGCCCCCTAAACCACCCAGCAAGGCAGTAAGGAATTGCAATGAACAGCCCCTGCTCCGTCGCCATGCCCTTGGGTGACGAGGTCGAACCCTCTTTCCCGCGGTCGCTCGTCCCGCTGCTCATCCTCGCGCTGGCGATGGCCTCCGGCTTCACGATGATGACATCCTTCAGCCTGGTGCAGGAGGCCGCCAAGGCGGAAATGCGCCTGAGCGATCAGATATTGGGGATCGTGCAGGGCGTGTCCGCCGCCGTGCCGCTGGTGCTGTTCTCGATACCCATCGGCATTCTCGTCGACCGCACCAATCGCGTCCGCCTGCTGATCGGCCTGGGGATCATCTGGACATTGGGAACATTCCTGACGGCGGTGGCGCATAGCGTGCCCATGCTGTTCATCGCGCGGATGCTGGCGGGGATCGGCACGACCGGCGGACTGACGGCGGCCCTGTCGCTTATCGCCGACCTGTGCATGCCCGCCCAGCGCGGCCGGGCGCTGCTGATCGTCACGCTCGGCAAGAGCCTTGGGCAAGCGGCCGCCTTCGCCCTTACCGGCTGGCTGCTCGGCCTGTTCCTGACCCAGAGCGCGCCCGCATGGTTCGGCGGCATGGCCCCGTGGCGCAGCACCCATATGGCGCTCGCCCTGATCAGCATGGCGGCGATCCTGCCCCTGCTCCTCATGCGCGAACCCGCCCGGCGGGAGGTCGCGGCCAGCACCCACGCCCCATTCAAGGTGGTCGCGCATGAACTCTGGGCGCGCCGCGCCTTCCTGATCCCGCTGTTTCTGGGGCAGGTCAGCGTCGTCATGGCCGATGCCGCCGCCGCCATCTGGGCGTCGCCCGTCTTGTCGCGCAGCTACGGCCTCGCGCCGCAGGATTTTGCCGGATGGATGGGCGTGCTGATTTTCCTGACCGGCGTGCTCGGCGCGATACTGGGCGGCTTCGTCGCCGATCTGGGGCAGAAAAGCGGGCGGCGCGGCGGCCTGCTGATCGGCGCGGTCGCGGCTGCGGGCATCGGCATTCCCGCGGCGCTTTACCCCGTAGCGCCATCGGTGCCCCTGTTCGGCATCGCCCTTGGCCTGATGATCCTGTGCGGGACGATCACCGGTCTCTGCACCTCCGTCGCGCTGACGGTGTTCATGCCCAATGAAGTGCGCGGCCTGTGCATCGGCGCGTTCATCGCCATCGCCGGGCTGATCGGTTTCGGCATCGCGCCGACGCTGGTGACATGGGTGTCCGCCCTGCTCGGCGGGGAAAGTCATTTGGGGCAGGGCCTCGCCATTGTCGGCGTGATCGTCAGCGCGATTTCCCTCGCCGCCTTCTTTATCGCCATGCGCCGCGCCCCGGTCGATGCCGTTCACGAACCTATCTGATAGCTATTGCAATAGCTATCAGATAGGTTATGCTCGCCCAAAAGGAGAGAGCAATGGACGCAATCACTGTCATGGACAGGATAGACGTATCCCCGGAAATGATCAGCCTGATCGGATCAGGCTCTGTCGGCCCCGATATTCCTTGCGCTGACACCGTCGCGTTCCTCATCGCTTTTGGCGTCGCAGAAGCGCCTCCAACCCTCTGCTTCCATGCCCGCCCGGCCCGCAAAATTCTGGACGCGGATCTCGGTAATCGCTTGATCCTGATCGTAAAAAGCGATGCTTGCCTGCGCATATTGGGTCACCCGCTTTCGTTGCGCGACGGCGGCGCCTATCACCTTCCCGCACCTCTCAGGGCCATCGCATTCACCATTCGCGATTGCGGCTTGCCGGAGGGCGCGCGCACCCCCTACCGCCTTGCCAAAAGCATCGAACTGCTCTGCGACATATTGCGCGCCCATGCCGATGGCGCAGTGATCCCGGTGGGCGCGGACGGCGTCCTCACCCACGCCGACAGCCAGCGCGTGCTGGCCGCCCGCCGCCTGATCGACGAGCGCTGGTCCGAAAAGCTGACGCTCGACATGATCGCGCGCTCCTGCGGCCTCAACCGGGCGAAGCTGACGCGCGGATTTCGGGACATGTTCGACTGCAGCGTGGCGGACGCGATTTCCGACCAGCGGCTTGGCGAGGCCGGACAAATGCTCATAGCGACCGACCTGCCGGTTTCGTCGATCGGCTACAAATGCGGCTATCTCAACAATGCCAGCTTCACCCGCGCCTTCGCCCGGCGCTTCGGGCTTGCCCCGACGCAATATCGCGCGCACAGGCTGGCGGCATGAGCACCAGGCCAACCGATGCGGGCGGATCGCTCGTGCATCAGGCGGTGCAGGCGGTGCGCAGCCACATCCGCCTTCATGACATGAAGGTGGGCGATACCCTGCCCGGCGAGGGGCAGTTCGCCACTGAACTGGGCGTCAGCCGGGCGGTGATGCGGGAGGCGTTCGGCGCTCTGGCCGCGCTCAAGCTGATCGATGTCGGCAATGGCCGCCGCGCGCGGGTCGGCGCAATGGACGGGTCGGTCATCGGCGCGTCGCTCGATCACGCAGTCTCCACTGCGCAGATCAGCGTTGCGGAGGTTTGGGACGTGCGCCGCACGGTCGAGGTGCGCATCGCCGCCCTCGCGGCGGAGAAAAGGACCGATGCGCAGGCGGAGCGCATCCTCAGTCTGGCCGAGGCGATGGCTGGCGCAATGGATGACCAGCAACATATGATCCAATATGACATCGCCTTCCACGAGGCCATCGCACAGGCCGCAGGCAACGCGCTGTTCGCGCAGATCGTCCAGTCCTTCGCGCCGCTGATGGAGGTCGCCGTGCCGCAGGCGTGGCGCACCCGCACCAGTCAGGAGCAGAAGGACAATACGATAGAGCTGCACCGCGCGCTCGCCCGCGCGATCTTCGACGCTGATCCCGCCAAAGCCGCCGCCGCGATGGAGGCGCATTTCGTCACCTCCATCGGCGACATGCTGCGGGGCCAGGGGTAAGCCGGAGGCGACATCGCCCCTGTGATCGGGCCAAACGCCAAAATCATATGAAAACACTATGCGGATGGCCGCCCGCCAATCTCGCATTCAAATGACCGTCCCGCCTACATGACCCTCCGCGGCCGACCCCCCGGCCGATGGAGCATGACATGCAGGATCTGGTCTGGATCAGCGCCCTTCTGGGGCTGTTTATGGCGAGCTTCGCCTATCTTCGCCTCTGCGGCGACGCTTGAGGGAGGCGCGGCGATGACCCTCGACCTCTGGCTCGGCGCCATCACGGCCTCCGGGCTTCTCATCTACCTGACCCTGGCCCTGTTCCGGCCGGAACGCTTTTAGGAGGCCGGGATGACATTCCAGGGATTCCTGCTGATCGCCGCTTTCGTCGCGATCCTGCTGCTCATCACCAAGCCTGTCGGCCTTTGGCTTTTCGCGCTTTACGAAGGGCGGCGCACGCCATTGCACACAGTCCTCGGCCCGGTTGAGAACGGCTTCTACCGGCTTGCCGGGATCGACCCGGCGGCGGAACAGGGCTGGCGGCGCTATGCGATCCACATGATCGCCTTCAACGCGGTCCTGTTGCTGCTGATCTACGCCATATTGCGGCTGCAGGGCGTGCTGCCGTTCAACCCGCTGCACTATCCGGGCGTATCGCCGGACCTGGCGTTCAACACCGCGATCAGCTTCACCACCAACACCAACTGGCAGAGCTATGCCGGGGAATCGACCCTGTCGAACCTCAGCCAGATGCTGGGCCTGACCATCCACAATTTCATTTCCGCGGCGACCGGCATTGCGCTCGCCTTTGCGCTGTTCCGCGGCTTCGCCCGGCGCAGCGCAAAGACCATCGGCAACTTCTGGGCCGATGTGACACGCATCACCCTCTATCTGCTGCTGCCCGCCTGCATCCTCTATGCGCTATTCCTGATCGCCAATGGCGTGCCGCAGACGCTGGCCGGGTCGGTCGATGTCACCACGCTGGAGGGCGCGAAGCAGACGCTCGCCCTTGGCCCCGTCGCCTCTCAGGAGGCGATCAAGATGCTCGGCACCAATGGTGGCGGCTTCTTCAACGCCAACAGTGCGCACCCGTTCGAGAACCCCAATGCGCTTACGAATTTCGTGCAGATGCTGTCGATCTTCGCCATCGGCTTCGGCCTCACCTGGACCTTCGGCAAGGCGGTCGGCAACACGCGGCAGGGCTGGGCGATCCTCGCCGCCATGCTCGTCATCTTCCTCGCCGGCGTCACCGTCACCTATTGGCAGGAGGCGGCGGGCAATCCCGTGCTCCACGGCCTGGGCGTCGCCGGCGGCAATATGGAGGGGAAGGAGGTCCGGTTCGGCATCGCCGCCTCCGCCTTGTTCTCGGTCGTGACGACAGCGGCGTCCTGCGGCGCGGTCAACGCCATGCATGACAGCTTCACCGCGTTGGGCGGCATGATCCCGCTATTCAACATCCAGCTTGGCGAAGTCGTGGTCGGCGGCGTCGGGGCGGGCATATATGGCTTCCTGCTGTTCGCCATCCTCGCCGTGTTCGTCGCGGGCCTGATGGTCGGCCGCACCCCGGAATATGTCGGCAAGAAGATCGAGGCGCGGGAGGTGAAGCTCGCCATCCTGGCCATCGCCGTCCTGCCGCTGGTGATCCTGGGCCTCACGGCTGTCGCATCGGTCACGCAGGCGGGCCTTGCCGGGCCGCTCAACAAGGGACCGCACGGCTTTTCGGAAATACTCTATGCCTTCACCTCCGCCGTGGGCAATAACGGCTCGGCCTTTGCGGGCCTGACCGCCAACACGCCCTTCTACAACGGCCTGCTGGGCGTCGCGATGTGGGTCGGCCGCTTCTTCATCATCATTCCGATGCTGGCGATCGCGGGCAGCCTCGCCGCCAAAAGCTACACGCCGGAAACCGCCGGGTCATTCCCGACCACGGGCGCGCTGTGGACCGGACTGCTGGTCGGCATCGTGCTGATCGTCGGCGGCCTCACTTTCCTGCCCAGCCTCGCGCTCGGCCCAGTCGCCGATCATCTCGCGATGATCCGTGGCCAACTCTTTTGACGAGGGCATCCCATGTCTCGCTCTAACCAGCCATCCCTGTTCACGGCCGACCTGATCACCGCCGCGCTTGGCGATGCAGTCCGCAAGCTCAATCCGCGGCAGCTCATCCGCAATCCGGTGATGTTCACCACGGCGGTCGTCGCGCTGCTGCTGACCCTGCTGCTGTTCGCCGGGCAGGACAGCCTGGGCATCGCCTTCAAGCTGCAGCTTGTCATCTGGCTCTGGCTGACCGTGCTGTTCGGCACCTTTGCCGAGGCGCTCGCCGAAGGACGCGGCAAGGCGCAGGCGGCGTCCCTGCGCGCCACCAAGGCGGAGCTGACCGCCAAGCGGCTGAAGGGCGATGGCGACGCCTATGAGGAGGTTCCGGCGACCGCATTGAAGGTCGGCGACCTGCTGCTGGTCGAGACCGGCGACCTGATCCCGTCCGATGGCGAAGTGGTCTGGGGCGTCGCCTCCGTCAACGAAGCGGCGATCACCGGCGAGAGCGCGCCCGTCATCCGCGAGGCGGGCGGAGACCGGTCCGCCGTGACCGCAGGCACCCGCATCCTGTCCGACCGGATCAAGGTGCGCGTCACCGTCAATCCGGGCGAGGGCTTCCTCGACCGCATGATCGCGCTGGTCGAGGGCGCGGCGCGGCAAAAGACCCCGAACGAGATTGCGCTGACGATCCTGCTCGTCGGCCTCACCATCATCTTCCTGATCGCGGTCGCGACGATCCCCGCCTTCGCCAGCTATGCGGGCGGCGGCGTCCCCGTCGCGATCCTCGCCGCGCTGCTGATCACGCTGATCCCCACGACCATCGCCGCGCTGCTTTCCGCCATCGGCATTGCGGGCATGGACCGGCTGGTGCGGTTCAACGTGCTCGCCAAGTCGGGCAAGGCGGTCGAGGCGGCAGGCGACATTGACACGCTGCTGCTGGACAAGACCGGCACCATCACTGTCGGCGACCGTCAGGCCAGCATCTTCAGGCCGGTATCGGGCGCGACGCCGGAACATCTGGCCGAGGCCGCCCTGCTCGCCAGCCTTGCCGACGAAACGCCGGAGGGCCGGTCCATCGTCATCCTCGCCCGCGAAAAATATGGCGTCCGCGCGCAGGCGCTACCCGACAATGCGGAGGTGATCCCCTTCACCGCGCAGACCCGCATTTCCGGCGTCACCGTCAACGGATCGACGATCCAGAAAGGCGCGGTGGATTCGATCCTGAACGCCAATCCGGATCTTGCCGGAACGGCTGCGGCCACGGAGCTGCGCCGCGTTACCGACGAAATCGCGCGGGCGGGCGGCACGCCGCTGGCCGTCGCGAAGGATGGCCGCCTGCTGGGCGCGATCTTCCTGAAGGATGTCGTGAAGGCGGGCATACGCGAACGCTTTGGCGAGTTGCGGGCGATGGGCATCCGCACGGTGATGATCACCGGCGACAATCCGCTGACCGCCGCATCGATCGCCGCCGAGGCCGGGGTCGACGATTTTCTGGCCCAGGCGACGCCGGAGGACAAGCTGGAGCTGATCCGCAAGGAACAGACCGGCGGGCGGTTGGTGGCGATGTGCGGCGACGGCACCAATGACGCCCCCGCGCTGGCGCAGGCGGATGTCGGCGTCGCCATGAACACCGGCACGCAGGCGGCGCGCGAGGCAGGCAATATGGTCGATCTGGACAGCGACCCCACCAAGCTGATCGAGATTGTCGGTCTGGGCAAGCAATTGCTGATGACGCGCGGCGCGCTCACCACCTTCTCCGTATCGAACGACGTCGCCAAATATTTCGCGATCATCCCGGCGATGTTCGTCTCCATCTATCCGGGCCTTGGCGTGCTCAACGTCATGGGTCTCACCACGCCGCAATCGGCGATCCTGTCGGCGATCATCTTCAACGCGCTCATCATACCGCTGCTCGTGCCGCTGGCGCTGCGGGGCGTCACCTACCGGCCGATCGGCGCGGGTCCGCTGCTCGCCCGCAACCTCGCCATCTACGGCCTGGGCGGCCTGCTCGCCCCGTTCGCCGGCATCAAGCTGATCGACCTTGTGGTCGGCGGCCTCGGCCTCGCCTGAAGGATATTGCCATGACCAAGGATTTCATCACCGCTCTCCGCCCGGCGCTCGTCATGACCGCGCTGTTCGCGCTGCTGCTGGGTCTCGCCTACCCGCTGGCGCTGACCGGCATCGGACAGGCCATCTTTCCGACGCAAGCGAACGGCAGCCTGATCGAACAGGATGACCGGATCATCGGCTCGGCCATCGCCGGGCAGAATTTCACGAGCGACCGCTATTTCCATCCCCGCCCATCCGCCGCGGGCAAGGGCTATGACGGCCTCGCCTCCTCCGGCTCCAACCTCGGCCCCACCAGTCAGACCCTTGCCGACCGGGTGAAGGGCGATGTCGCCGCCCTGCGCGAACCAGGCCGTCCCGTTCCGTCCGACCTGGTGACTGCCTCCGCATCGGGGCTTGACCCTCATATCAGTCCCGATGCGGCTTTTTATCAGGCCGGCCGGGTTGCGCAGGCGCGCGGCCTGCCGCCGGAAACGGTGCGCGCGCTTGTCGAACAGAGCGTGGAGCGACCCCTGTTCGGCTTTATTGGCGAGCCGCGCATCCATGTTCTGAATCTCAATCGACGGCTCGACCGGATAGGCGCTAATAGGGGCCAGTGAACAGCGTCCCGGACCGCCCCGAACCCGAAGCCCTGCTGCGCCAGGCGAAGCAGGAGGGGCGCGGCCGCCTGAAGGTGTTCCTCGGCGCCGCGCCGGGCGTCGGCAAGACCTATGAGATGCTGCTGGACGGCAAGCAGCGAATCAAGGCCGGGGTCGATGTGGTGGTCGGCGTGGTGGAGGCGCATGGGCGGCATGAGACCGAGATGCTGCTCCACGGCTATGAAGTCATTCCCCGCCTCAGCATCGCGCATCAGGCCCATACCCTGCTGGAAATGGACATCGACGCCATATTGGCGCGCCGCCCCGCGCTGGTGCTGGTGGACGAGCTGGCCCACAGCAACGCGCCGGGCAGCCGCCATCCCAAACGCTATCAGGATGTCGAGGAGCTGCGCGATGCGGGCATCGACGTCTATTCGACGATCAACATCCAGCATATCGAGAGCCTGAACGATGTGGTCGCGTCCATCACCCGCGTACGGGTGCGCGAAACCGTGCCCGACTCCATATTGGAATCGGCGGAGATCGAGGTCGTCGATATCCCGCCGGACGAGCTGATCGAGCGCTTGAAGGACGGGAAGGTCTATATTCCGGCCGAGGCCAGCCGGGCGCTCAACCATTTCTTCTCCAAGTCCAACCTCACCGCCCTGCGCGAACTGGCGCTGCGCCGCGCGGCGCAGGCGGTGGATGCGCAGATGCTGGACTATGCGCGGGCGCATGCGCTGGCCGGGAATTTCGCGGCGGGCGAGCGCGTCATCGTCGCCGTCAGCGAACAGCCCAGCGCGCCCGGCCTCGTCCGCGCCGCCAAGCGGCTGGCCGACGCCCTGCGCGCGCCATGGACCGCCGTGCATATCGAAACGCAGAGGAGCCTTCAGCTTGGCGACGCCGACCGGCAGAGGCTGTCGGACGCGCTCGCCCTCGCCTCGCGCCTCGGCGCGGCGACCGCCAGCGTCCCGGCGACCAGCGTGGTCGAGGGGTTGCGCAGCTTCGCCGCTGACGCCCGCGCGACGCAGATCGTCATCGGCAAGTCCGCCCGTCCCTGGTGGTTCGAACTGCGCCATGGGTCAGTCGTGGACCGGCTGGTGCGTGGCGTTGACGACATTGCCGTGCATGTCCTGCCCGGCGAAGGCGAGAAGCCGCAGGCGGCCCCCGGACATCGCGACGCGCGGCGCGATCCCGTCGCCCTGTCAGACTATGGCTGGACGCTGCTGTCCATCGCCGCCTGCACGGCGCTCGGCCGGTTGCTGGTGGAATTTATCGCCATCGGCAATATCGCGCTGCTGTTCCTGATCCCGGTGATGTTCGCCGCGGCGAGCTATGGCCTTGGCATCGGCCTGTTCGCCGCCGTGGCCTCCTCGCTCGCCTATAATTTTTTCTTCCTGCCGCCGACCGGCACGCTGACCGTCAGCAACCCCGAAAATATCATCAGCATATTCGTGCTGCTGGGGGTGGCGTTCGTGACCAGCCAGTTCGCCTCCCGCGTCCGGGCGCAGGCCAATCTCGCCCAGGCGAGCGCGCGGCAGAATGCGGCCCTCGCCGGTTTCTCCCGCCAACTGACCGCAACCTCCAGTCAGGAGGAGCTGATGCACATGATCTGCGCGGAGGTCGCCCGGCTGTTCAACCTGCGCACGCTGCTGATGCTCCCCTCGCGCGATGGTCCGGTCCTGCGCGCCGCCTATCCCCCGGAGGACCGGGTGGGCGAGATCGAACGGGCGGCAGCGCAATGGGCGATGGACAATCAGCAGCCTGCCGGGCGCGGATCGTCCACGCTTGCCGCGTCGGAATGGCTGTTCCACCCTCTGCAGACCAGCCGGGGCGTGCTGGCGGTGCTGGGCCTCGCCCGCGACGATGCGGGCGAACCGCTGCGGCCGGATCAGGCGCCGCTGCTCATGAGCCTGCTGGATCAGGCGTCCATCGCCTTCGACCGGATGGCTCTGGAGGAAGGGATGCAGGACGCGCGGCAGCTTCGCGAACGCGACCGGCTGCGCTCTGCGCTGCTGTCCTCAGTCAGCCACGATCTGCGCACGCCCCTGACCGCCATCGCGGCGGCCGTGCAGGAATATCGGGCGCATCCCGACGCGCAGCTTGTCGACGCCATCGATGTGGAGGCGCAGCGGCTGAACCGCTTCGTCGCCAACCTGCTGGACATGGCGCGGGTGGAATCCGGCGCGCTGGCGCTAAAGACCGAGGCGACCGACCTGACCGACGCGGTGGCCGCCGCCGTTCATGACACCCGCCGCATTCTGGCCGGCCACGCCATCGACCTGCAGCTTCCCGCCGACCTTCCCCTCGTCCGGGTCGACCCGCGCCTGTTCCACCACTGCCTCATCAACCTGCTCGACAATGCCGGGCGCTATGCCGACCCCGGCACGCCGGTCACGATCCGGGGCAGGAGGACCATCGACGGCATAGACCTGTCGATCATCGATCAGGGTCCGGGCATCCCGGACGGCAAGCAGGACGAGATATTCGACACCTTCACGCGCATCGACGGATCGGACCGGTCGAAGGGCGGGACGGGTCTTGGCCTCGCCATCGTCAAGGGGTTTGCCGAAGCCATGGGCCTTACCGTCAAGGCGGCGAACAATAGTGATCCGCTGGGCGCGATATTCACTATCCATCTGCCGGCGGATGCGATCATCAGCGGCATCGATGTGGAGGATATCGCATGACGTTACGCCACAAGGTGCTGGTCATTGATGACGAGCCGCATATCCGCAGGCTTCTCCACACCGCCCTGACGCGCGGAGACTATGCCATTGCCGAGGCTGCGGACGGAAAGGAGGCGCTGGCCAAACTGGGCAGCGAGAATCCGGACGTCACGCTGCTCGACCTTGGCCTGCCGGACCGCGACGGGCTGGAGCTTGTGCCCCTGATCAAGAAACAGTCGCAGACGACGCTGATCGTCATATCAGCGCGCGAGGCGACGGAGGAGAAGGTCGCTGCGCTTGATCTTGGCGCAGACGATTATCTGACCAAGCCGTTCGATACCGATGAACTACTCGCCCGCATCCGGGTCGCCATGCGCAACCGCATGACCAAGGATGGCGGCGTTTCCAGCATCAGGGCCGGAGACGTCGAAATCGACCTGATGATGCGGCAGGTGCGCAAGGGTGGCGAGGAAGTCCATCTGACGCCCAAGGAATATAGCGTGCTGGCGCAACTGGCGCAGTTCCCCGGCCGGGTGATCACGCACAAGCAGATCATGAACACGGTATGGCCACGCGAACTGGAGCATCATGTCGAATATCTGCGCGTGCTGGTGAAGGGCCTGCGCCAGAAGCTGGAGACAGAGCCGCAGCATCCGCAGATCATCGTCAATGAACTGGGCGTAGGATACCGGTTGCGGCCGAACAGCGATTAGGCTGGACAGCGCTTAGCCGGAAAGGGGCGATTATTCGTCGTCGGCGACCAGCCGGCGGAACGTGTCAATCTCGCACTCCGTGCCGCCCCGCGCCTGGATCATGTCGCGGCCGGAGCAGAGCGATCCGTCCCTGGTCGCCTCAACATAGAAGCCCGACCAGAAGTCCACGGCCCGGCACCCGCGCTCCAGACGCGCCCGATAGCGCTCGCCGTTGATCAGCGTCATGTCGATGCTGTTCTTCGCCGTGACGGACGCGCCGCGGATCGACCGGATGGCGAGGCATTTGGGGCCTTTTTTCTCCTGCCATTCGACGGGCGACTCCACCTGCGCAGAGCGTTGCCGGGCGAGAGGCACACGGATGATGACCCGCTGCTCAATCGTCACCTGCGCAAGCTGGACAGGCCCCGACGCGGACGCCGGGGCAAGCAGCATGGACAGAAAAATGACGGATGAATGCAAAACCAACCCCTCTGGGGACAAGGGCATTAGCGCCTGCCTGTTGAACAGTCGATGAATTCCGGCGCATAAGGCCGGGATGATCGACACCGAAACCCTGCAGAAGTTCCGCGATATTCTTGGCCCGAAGGGCTTTACCGATGATCCGGACGATATCGCGCCATGGACGAGCGACTGGCGGGGCCGTTATCACGGCACGGCGGCAGCCATCCTGTCGCCCGCGTCCACGCAGGAGGTTTCGCAGGTGCTGGCGCTGGCCAATAGGCTGGGCGTGGCGGTCGTGCCGCAGGGCGGGAACACCTCCATGGTCGGCGGCGCGACGCCCCCGATGGACGGCAGCGCGCTGATCCTTTCCCTGCGCCGCATGAACCAGATCCGGTCGCTATCAGCGAAGGACAATCTGGCGGTGTGCGAGGCGGGCGTGATCCTCTCGACGCTCCACGATGCGGCGGCGGACGCGGGACGCCGTTTTCCCCTGAGCCTTGGGGCCAAGGGATCGGCGACCATTGGCGGCCTGATCTCCACTAACGCCGGGGGTACACAGGTGCTGCGCCACGGCACCATGCGCGCGCTGGTGGACGGGATCGAGGCGGTGCTGCCCGACGGGAGCATCTATGAGGGGCTGGATGCGCTCAAGAAGGACAATCGCGGATATGACCTGAAGCAATTGCTGATCGGTGCGGAAGGAACGATCGGCATCGTCACCGCCGCTTCCCTGCGGCTGGTGCCCGCCATCGCCGACCGGGCGGTGGGCTGGGTCGGCGTCGAGACGCCGGAGGACGCGCTGGCGCTGCTGCGCATGCTGGAAAGCCGGCTGGGCGGCATGGTCGAGGGGTTTGAGATCATCGCGGACGATGGCCTGGGCCATGTCCTTTCCCACATCCCGTCCACGCGCAGTCCCATCGAAACGCGCACGCCCTGGCATGTTCTGATCGAGGTCGATCTGGATGAGCAGACCGAGCCGAGCGCCGCCGAGCGGCTGGAGGGCGCGTTAGCGGAAGCCTTCGAGGCGGGGCTGGCCAAGGACGCCGCCGTCGCCGCCAGCGAGGCGCAGGCGGAAGCCTTCTGGAAGATCCGCGAATCCTTGTCGGAAGCGGAACGGGCGCAGGGTCCGGCGCTGCAATATGACGTCAGCGTGCCGGTGGCGCGCATGCCCGCCTTCATGACGCAGGCGGCGGCGGCGGCGCAGCAGGCGTTCCCCGGCACCACGGCCTCCTCCTTCGGCCATCTGGGCGACGGCAATGTCCATTTTCATGTCCGGGCGCCAAAGGGCACCAGCGACGGCCCCGCCTGGATCGCGGCCGATGGCGGGCGGATCAATGCGTTCGTCCATGACGCGGTGGTCGCTGCGGGCGGGTCGATCTCCGCCGAACATGGCATCGGGCAGATGAAGCGGACCGAACTCGCGCGGCTGGCCAGCCCTGCGCGGATCGCCACCCTGCGGGCGATCAAGGCCGCCTTCGACCCCAGGGGGATCATGAATCCGGGCAAGCTGGTGCCCCTGGACGGCGAAGGCTGACTTATGCAGCTTTCCATTGCCACGGCCGGGCAAGCTGATAGCGTAACGACGTCCGCGACTGTGCGGTAAGGAGAGGCGATGAAGCATTACGCCCTTGCAGCCCTGTTACTGGTCTGCGCTTGTTCATCCGGGGACGAGGCCCAGAATATGGCGGACAACGCGCAGGACAACGCCGCCGACGGGAACGCCGCGGCTGTGCCGGAGGACTTTTCCATCCATTGCAAGGGCGCGATTACCGAGGTGATGAGCTCCAGCGGCGGCTCCGCCACGAAAGAGGAAGGTCCGGGAACAGATGTCACCTATCGCTGGGACCGGCCGGAAAAGATGCTCTATCTGGAAAAGGTCGGGACCGCCGAAGCCCCCTATTGCGAGGCGGGCGCGAAGGGCTGCTCCGTCGAGATCGACGAGAAGCATATCCTGGCGCAGAAGCAGAGCGAGACCAGCGGCGACGCGGATGGCGCCCTGATCGCCCGGACGGAGCGGGTGGAGATCGACCTGACGACCCTGACGGGCAACAGCGTCGTCCGCACCAGCAGCGGCGCGCTTCAGGCGGACAAGACGCCGGCCATCGCCAAAAAGACGGTCAATGCGCCGCTGAATTGCGAACGGTTGTTCTGATGTGAAGGCTCAGGCCGCCCTTGCGGGCGTGTCCGTGACTGACGCTACGACCTGCTCCCGCAGGATCGGGTCCTGCAGATGCTGCGCATTGGCCAGGCGGATCGCTGCCCCCGCCTCATCATAGAGGAAGGGCAGCACGCAATAGCGCTGACCGCTGACGATGGGCGTCGCCTCATGCAGCAATGAGCAGGAAAAGACGATCGCGCCGCCAGTCGGCGCGCGATAGGTCCGCATGCCGAATTCGGGGAAACGCAGGTCGCCGCCCTCATAATCCTCCGCATTCAGGTTTATGGTGACAGCGAAGCGGCGATGGGCGGTGCCGAGCGTCGTATTATCCTTGTGCGGGCGGAAATAGCCGCCGGTCTGCGCGTCGTAGCAGGCGACGATATAGCGCTCCATGCGCGTCACCTTGAACTGGAACGCCCGCTCGATCTGCGGCGCGAGGCGGCGGATCACCCGCGCCTGGATGGCGTCGCGAAGCCCGGCATCCTCTATGTTGCAATCGCTCCGCCGCTTATGGCCGTGATCGACGACCATCATCGTCTCGCCGGTCGCGGGATCGGTTTTCATATAGCCGCTGTCCTGCGTGCCTGTCTCCCGCGCATAGGCGATCAGGCGGCGGCAAAGCTCCGGCTCGAACAGATTGGGCACGCGCAGTACCGGGGCGCAGCCGTCCATATCGGCGGCGGGAGAAGCAAGGCCGGACAGGCGTTCGGTAATCTGCGCCAGATGGGTGGACGCATCATCCACCGGAATCACATCCAGCACGCGCAGGCCGGGATCGAGTATCCAGGTCATCAGCGACAGGCGATCCACGCCATTCCCCGCGTCCTGCGCGCAACCGAACAGGCGGGCGAGTTCGCGGTCATGATCGCGCACCACGCGAATACCGGGATAGCGGTCGCACAGCGAAGGTTCGGCCTGATCGGCGGGATCGCAGGTGATGACGAAACAACATGCGTTGAGGTCGTCGAACGGATCGGCGCTGGCATAGAGTTGCCGCAGCATGTCGACGACGCCGGGCACGCGCAGGCCGCCCACAAACATCATCACGACATGGCGGCCAGCCACGCTGTCGAGCGCATAGCGCGGATTGGCATCCGTGCGGAGGTAAAGGGACGGGATCGGATCGCCGGGGCCGAGCATGGATCGTGGCTATCGGGTCATGGTAAAAAAGGGGTTAATCCGGCGGGCCACGCTGCAAGACCTTGTTCGATTTTGATTGATCAAAATCGCGGTCTTTTCCTTTGTTTGAGCGTGATTTCCGGGCCGTGAAATGTTCCATTTCCCTCGAAATCACCTTAGGGGGATGGCATGGCGCATATGCTAATCCTTGGAATGGGCTATACCGGCGAACGGCTTGCCGCGCGGCTGCGCACAGAGGGCTGGCGGGTCAGCGGCGCGCGGCGGACGGGCGGCGACGGCGTGATCAGCTTTGATGATCAGGCCGGCATCAGACAGGCGATCGCAACGGCCACGCACATCCTGTCGAGCGTGCCGCCGGGCGAGGATGGCGATCCGGTGCTGGCGGCCTATGGCGCGGACATTCGGGCGAGCGGTGCGCTCTGGACCGGTTATCTTTCCTCCACCGGCGTCTATGGCGATACCGGCGGGGCCTGGGTCGATGAGAGCGCGGCCATTGGCGGCGGGCGGCGCAGCGCACGGGCGAAGGCGGACGCGGCGTGGTCCGCATTGCGCCCGGACGTCAGGATATTCCGCCTGCCCGGCATATATGGTCCCGGCCGGTCGGCGCTGGACCGGGTGCGCGAGGGGCAAGCGCGGCGGATCGATGTGCCCGGCCAGATATTCAGCCGGGTGCATGTGGACGATATTGTGTCCGGGGTGATCGCGGGCTTTGAGGGGCCGCCGGGCGCGTATAATCTGGCGGACGACCTGCCCTGCCCCCAGAACCGGATCATCGAGGCGGCGAGCGCGATGCTGGGTGTCGCGCCCCCGCCCCTGCAGACATTGGAGGAAGCCGCCCTGTCGCCGCAGGCGCGCGCTTTCTATTCGGAGAACCGGCGCGTCGCTAACGGGAAGGCGAAAAGGGCGCTCGGCTGGACACCGCTTTACCCGACTTTCGCGGAAGGGCTTGCCGCCTGCCTATGAAGCGGTCTTGGCGCGCATCGCGACGACCATGCCCAGCAAGGCCAGCGCCGCCCCGGCAAGCGCGAGGGGAGACCAGCGATACCCCTCAAACAGCGTCGAGAGCAGCATGGCGATGATCGGGATCAGCACGCTGCTATAGGCCGCGCGCCCTGCGCCGAGACGCTGGATCAGCCGGTAATAGAGCGGGAATGTCACCACCGATCCGGCAATGGCCAGATACAGCACCCCGGCCAGATAGGTGGGCCGCGTGTCGATCACCGGCGGGCCATGCAGCGCCCAGGCGACCACCGCATCGGCCAATCCGCCCAGCAGCATCCCCCATGCCAGGGTGGAGGCCATCGGCAGGCGGCGGGCGATGCCGCTGCCCTGCATGACGTTCGCCACCGACGCCGCCAGCGTGCCGCCGATGCCCAGCGCCATGCCCAGCAGGACCTGATCCGGCGCGACGCCGGACATGCGATATTCATGCAGGAACAGCAGCGCGATGCCGCAGATCGCGATGAACGACCCAAGGATGAAGGGGCGGCTGACCGCTTCCCGGAAGGCGACCCAGCTCAACAGGCTGTTGGGCACCAGCAACAGGGCGTAGAGCATGGCCACCAGCCCGGAGGTCAGGTGCATCTCCGCCCGGTAGACGAGGTTGAAGTTCAGCACGAACTGCATGACGCCAAGGAAGGCCGCGAAGGCCATGCCGGGCCAGCCGAGCCACAGCGGCACGCGTCGGATGCGCGCGAGCAGGAACATCGCCGCCGCCGCGATCAGGAAACGGTATGTGACCGACCAGCTTGCCGGAACGTCGCTCACCTGATCGCGGATGACCAGCCAGGTCGAACCCCAGATGAAGGTGACGATCGTAAAGGGGACCAGCACCTTCGCATCGAAGAAATGCGCGCCGCCGCCGGGCCGTGCGTCCGTCACAGCGCGGCGATGGCGTCGGCCAGCGGTTGCACATCCTCCGCTTTGTGATGCCATGCGGTCACGAGCCGGGCCGCGCCCTCCCCCCAATCGTAGAAATCATAGCCCAGCGCCCGCAGGCTGGCCGCCTCCGCCGCTGTCACCCGGATGAAGATTTCATTGGCCTGCACCGGATGGAGGCAGCGATCGCCAGCGGCGTCCGCGACCCGCTTTGCGGCGGCATTGGCGGCCGCGCCATTCTTCAGCCACAGATCGTCCGCGATCAGGGCAAGGAGCTGGGCGGCGAGGTAGCGCCCCTTGGACAGTAGATGCCCCGCGCGCTTGCGCCGCCGTTTCGCCTGATCGACAAGGCCGGGCCGGAAATAGACCAGCGCCTCCGCCGACATGCCGCCATTCTTGGTGAAGCCGAAGGACAGCGCATCGACCCCCGCCCGCCAGGTGAGATCGGCGGGAGAGCAGCCAAGCGACGCCACCGCATTGGCGAAGCGCGCGCCGTCCATGTGGAAACCGATATTCCGTTCGCGGCACAGATCGCCCAGCGCCGCGACCTCTGCGGGCGTGTAGACCAGGCCATATTCGGTCGCATTGGTGATCGTCAGCGCATGGGCCTGCACCTGATGCACATCGTCCCGGATGGTGGCCAGTTTCGCCCGCAACATGTCCGGCGCGACCTTCGCGCCTTCGCCCGGCACAGTCATCAGCTTCGCGCCGTGGGTGAAGAATTCCGGCGCACCGGCCTCGTCCATCTCGACATGCGCCTCCTCATGACACAGCACGCCGCCAAAGGGCGGGCATAATGTCGCGAGCGCCAGGCAATTGGCGGCGGTCCCGGTCGGCACCCAGATGGCGGATACCTCCGTTTCGAACAGCGCGGAGAAGGCCGCGTCCAGCCGCCCGCTCCATGCGTCGCCATCATAGGCGGTGTCGAGCGTGTCGGCCGCCATGATGGCCGTCATTACGGCCGGGGAAACGGGGGCGGCGTTATCGGAGAAGAAGCGCATGGATGATGGAGATGCGGCCCCATCACCCATGCGTCAACGGCCAATCCCGAAGGACTGGACTATTTCGCGGACTTCATCGCCTGCACCGCCGCCAGCGTGTTCTTCACATGGTCGGCATAGTTCATCTCGCTATGGACATAGGCGATGCGGCCGCTGGGCGCGATGACATAGGAGGTGCGGTTGGTGAGGCCGGCGGGCATGTTCGGCATATTGGGCATGGGCGGCAGCGCGACGTCATAGCCGGAAACGACCGAAGGCCCGGCGGATGCGACGGCGAATTTGTTGGCGCAATCCTGCTTGGAGAAGTCGGCGAGCTTCGCCACCGGATCGGCGGACATGCCGATCACCTCCGCCCCCGCCTTCTTGAACTCGTCAATATGTTCAGCGAATTCGCGCGCCTCGGCCGAGCATCCCTTGGTGAAGGCGGCGGGGAAGAAATAGAGGACGACCGGTCCCTTCTTCAATTCCGTCGAGAGGCGGATCGGGATGACCTTCCCGGCCAGCGCGCCGCGCGTGGCGAAGTCGGGCGCCTTTGCGCCGACGGCGAGCGCGGCGTTGGCGGGGGAGGATGCGAGGGCAAGGGCAGCGGCGGCGGCGGCCGCAAGGTGGAGGCTTTTCATGGGGGGTGTCCTCTGTTCAGGGTTGGGGGGAGTATCAGGATTGCGGGTTGGGGGGTTCCCACAATTCTATGGCGTTTCCTTCGGGGTCGTGGATGCGGGCGAAGCGGCCGGTATCGGGATGATCCCATTCCGCCTTGGTGATGATCGCAATGCCGGCGGCGCGCAAGTCCGCAAGCAGGCCGTCCAGATCGCTGACCCGCAGGTTGATCATGAACGCCTTGTCCGCCGCGAAATACTCCGTGGTCGCGGCGAAGGGCTGAAACACCATCGGCCCGCCCTGCACCATCCAGACCCATTCATTGGCCTGCGCCGCCGGGTCCGACACGCACCCCGCGCCGACGCCCAGATGCGCCTTGTACCAGGCGGACAGGGCGTCCGGGTCGTTCGCGCGAAAGAATAGTCCACCCATCCCAAGAACCGGCATGGCCATTTCCTTTTCGACATCCTACTGTCCCTCTATCATGCGAACAGAGGATGGTCATCGGGAACCGCATCATGATCCTTCGGGTTCCCGAATGATGCGCCTATTCCCCCTCGCCCTTATGCTTGCCCTCGCCGCGTGCGGGCAGCAGGACCGGTCGAACACATCGGATTCGCTGAGCACCGCGATACCCGCGAGCGAGGACAATGCCGGTAATGCGGCCATTGCCGACGACGGCAATGCGTCGAACGCGCTGGACAAGGAAGATAGCGGCTATACCGGCGGCGGTGGCGGCGGATATGCCGGCGGCGCGGCCGGAGCCGGTTCCGCAGGCGCGGCAAAGCCGGGCGCGGCGCAGTCCCGCCCCGCGCGCCCTTCACAGACGGCCGTAACTGCGCGGGACATATTGCCGCCGGGATTTCGCGGTTACTGGGCCGGGCTGAACGAGGATTGCGGCAATCAGCGGTCGGACCTGCGCCTGGTCGTTCTGCCCAAGGAACTGCGCTTCTACGAAAGCGTGGGTAAGGTCACGGCGGTCGAACAGGCCGGGCCGCTGGCCGTGATGGTCGGCGCCAATTTCGAGGGCGAGGGGCAGAACTGGTTCCGCTGGCAGAAATTCACCTTGTCCGCCGATGAGAAGCGGCTGACCGTCACATACCAGAATAATGCCGTCATACGGAAACGCTGCCCCGGAACCGGCGCTTTCTAAAAGCGTGGCCATCGGCCGGAAACGGCCCGGCGATCGCGGGTCGGCGATCGCGGAAATGCGACAACAAACGCGACGGTGTCCGCCATTTTTGCGAAACGCGAGATTTCGATCAATATATTGATATATAAGTATTATCTGATTTTTGGAATCCAACGAAGTCGAAGGTTCCAACAGCTTTAGTCAGGTTGCGACTGCTGCTCCGCCGCCTTCTTGCGATAATGGCGCGCGGCCACCGCCGCCCCCAATATCATCCCGCCGGGGACCAGAAGCATGACGGCCACCCACCCGGCCTTGCGAAGATTTTCCTTTGACATGTTGGTAACCATAATCGGCAGAACTGAACATCAGGTTTCCAACCGGCCGATTTTTCGCGAAATAGTGGACGGGGCGCGGAGATTTCTTCTACACCCCTGCCAGTCCCATTCCATCCTGTTCGCGAGATCGTGATGCACCGTCGCCGTCTGGTATCGATTGCCGTCCTGGCCGTGGCGTCGCCGCTGATCAGCTCCGCGAAAGCGCCAACGCCATCGGCGCCGGGCATGATGCGGCTGGACCCCGCTAGCCTGATGGCGACGGCGTGCGGGTTCCTGGCGCCCGCGGGGGAGGCTTCACCGGCTGGCGCGGGCGCGTTTCCCATGCCGCTGATCCCCGGACTGGCGCCGATCCATTATCCCATCGCCACGGCGTCGGCCGAAGCGCAACAATATTTCGATCAGGGCATGGCCCTGCTCTACGGATTTGAGTTCGCTAAGGCGGAGCGCAGCTTCAAGGCGGGCCTGTCCCGCGACGCCAATTGCGCCATGTGCATGTGGGGGGAGGCGCTGGCCATCGGTCCCTATCTCAACAGCGGCCCGTCCGGCGACCAGAGGATCGCGGCTGCGCGGGCGCTGACGGACCGGGCACTGACCGCATCCGCCGCCAATGAAAAGGAGCATGCGCTGATTTCCGCGCTCGCCGTCCGCTATGCGCCGGGCGGGCCGAACCGGGAGAAGGGCGTCCACGCCATCGCCTTTGCCGACGCGATGCGCGACGTGTCGGAACGCTATCCCGACGACGACATGATCATGGTTCTGGCGGCGGAGGCCGCCATGAATGTGCAGCCATGGAATTACTGGAAAGAAGATGGCCTGACGCCGCTGCCCTGGGCGGCGCGCGCGATCGCGCTGGTCGAGCGGGTGCTGGCGCGCAACCCCGACCAGCCCGAAGCGCAGCATCTCTACATCCACCTGACCGAAGCGTCGCACACGCCCGGCCGGGCGGAGGCGGCGGCCGACCGGCTGCTGAACGAAGCCCCGGCGTCCGCGCATCTGGTCCATATGCCCAGCCACACCTATTACCGCATCGGCCGCTTTGACGATGCGATCAGCGCCAATGAGCGGGCGGTCGATGTCGATGAGGCCATGGCCCGGACATTGCGCGAGGACCCGAAATTTTACGGCTATTTCGTGCATCACAACCATTTCCTGACATCGGCCGCAGAGCAGATCAGCGACCGGACGGTCGCGCTGCGCTCCGCCGCCAATCTGGAAGCGGCGATCTCCCCCGATCAGGCGGCGAAATCCGCCTATATCGAGGCGCGGTTCATCACTGCGTTGCAGGCGCGGGCGCAATTCGCCGGAGACCTGGCCGCGTTGATGGCGATGCCCGCGCCGGACGCGCGCCTGAAAACGGCTGGACAGGTGTGGCGGGCCTTGCGCGCGGAGAGCCTGGCCCGCGCTGGCCGGACGGCGGACGCCAAGCGTGAGATCGCCGCCATGCGTCAGGCGCGCAAGGGCGCGAAGATCGACCGGGAGCTGCAACCGCTGATCACGCTTGCCGAAACCATCGCGCTCTCGCGGATAGCGGAAAGCGCCGGAGACGGCAGGCGCGCCATCGCCCTGCTGCAGAAGGCCGAGCGGATCGAAACCAGCTTCGATTATAACGAGCCGCCGCTATGGCATCAGCCGGTCGGCCTGGCGCTGGGCGGGCTGTTGTTGCGGCGGGGCGACGTGAAGGGCGCGAACGCCGCCTTTGACCGGGCGCTGGCGCGGCGGCCCGGCAATGGCTGGGCGATGTGGGGCAAGGCGCAGGCGCTGGCGGCGGCGGGCGACGCCGAGGCGAGCCGGGCTTTGCTGGAGAAGCAGCGGAAGGCGTGGCGGGGAACGGAAGCGCCGACGCTGGCGCGGCTTTGAGATAGGCCATCTGGAAGCGGCTCATAAGATAGTCCGTTCACCCTGAGCGAAGTCGAAGGGTTGAAACGAGTCACGCGCCTCTTTTCAACTGAGCCGCGGGCGAAGCCACTTCGCCTTCGGCTCAGTGAAGGGCTTCGACTTCGCTCAGCCTGAACGGAATGAGTTACTGTGCGGGATGCCTCGGATGTCCCAAGATATACCCCAAAGCACCACGTGCTCCTGCGCAGGCAGGAGCCCAGTTCGGACGGCGGGACTGGACTCCTGCTTTCGCAGGAGCACGCTGTATTGAGATAATCTGTTCGGGCCGAGCCTGTCGAAGCCCGACCCTTACTTCACAGAAAAGGACAGCCCTTCGACAGGCTCAGAGCGAACGTATTTTTGGGCTGGCGGGTCAGAAGCCCACCCGGATCCCCACGTTGAAGGCCGCGCCCTGCTGGCCGCCGCCGGTCGAGTAGAAGCCGCGGGCGAAGGCCGCCGTCTTGTTGCCGATCTCCGCGGCGAGGCCGGCGCCGAATGTCCAGAAGGCGTCGGGGTCGGAACCCTGCAGGCGGAAGATCGTCGTGGGATCGGCGATGAAGGCCATGTCGCGGCTGCCGCCGACGCCGCCGTGCAGCGTGTAGGATACGGACGCTTCCGGATGCAGCGTCGCACCGCTGCTTTCCATATTGCCGACTAGCCGTGCGCCGACCTCCGGGCTGAAATAGGTGTGCGAACGCTTTTCGACGATCAGGCCGATGCCGCCCGCGCCGGTCTCCGTAAAGCCGTCGAAGCTGTAGTGGCGGACGTCGCCGCGCAGGAAGGGTGCGATGTCCATGCCGCCCAGGTCGAACACATGGCTGATCTCACCCAGGATGCGCAGTTCGGTGCTGTCGAACTTTGCCTGCCCCGTGCGGCCGAGCAGCGGCATGGGCCGGGATACGGTCCAGTCGCTCCAGCCATAGACGACCTGTAGCCCCATGTTCATCGCGCCGACCGGTCCCTGCGCGAAGCCGCCGACCATATAGGTGTTGGCGTCGGCCCGTTCCGGCGTGCGGCGGGCGTTGATGTCGATGTCGCCATAGCCGAAGCCAAGGCCCAGGCTGACGCCGCCCGCCGTGGTGGTGCCGAGGCCGACCGAGCCGCCATAATTCTGCGTCCGGGTCGCCGACGCGCCATAGGGGACGTTGCGGCCGTAGCGGACGAAATTGCCGTTGGGGCTGAGCCAGATGTTGAGGCCGCCCTTGCCCATCGCGCGCGGCAGGTAGCGGGTGAAGTCGCCGAACGGATCGGTCGTGCGGATCGCAGCGATGGAGCCGTAGAACTCACCGCTCGCCAGTTCCTGCATCGCTTCGGCGATCTGATCCTCGTCAAGCTGCGCGTCGAGGGCGTTCAGCACATCAGCCATGTCCTGAAGATTGGAGACTGCCGCTGCATTGGCGGGGTTGCCGGTGAAGGCCGGGTCTTCCAGACGGGCGAACACGGTCGGCAGGATGGCGTCCAGCGCATGGCCGACCGCCACGACATTCAGGTCGGCTGCGTCGGTGGCGTAGGATTGGCGCTGCACCTCCACCGAGACGATCGTGCGTCCGGGCGCGCCGGCGCGCTCGCGGAAGATCAGGTCGAGGAAGGGCGAGTTGACGCCATTGGCGATCGCATCGGCCGTCACCCCGACAGTACCCGACACATCGAACAGGTCGGCGCGCGTGCCCGCGATGAAGCGGCCGTTGCTGCCCGTCACCACATTCACCGTGCCGGCGAGCGAGAGATTGCCGTCAACCGTGATGAAGCTGGGCGAGGAATAGACTATGCCGGGCGTGATCGCGGGAACGACCTGCGCCAGCGCGACGCCGCCCGAAGTGCCGGAGGTCTGCACGACCGGGGTGACGCCCATGACCAAAGTGCCGGAGGCAGACTGGGCGAAGTTGCCGCGGACATAGGCGCTGATGCCGTCCACCGTGGCGATGCCGTTGGCGTTGGCGGATTGCAGGCGGCCGACGACCAGCGTCGCGCCATTGGAGACATTGCCGCGAATGCCGAACAGGTTCGACCCGCCATTGACGTCGAGCTGCACGGCGCCCTGATTGATCGCGAAATTGCCGACATCCATCGTCCAGGTCGGCGTGCCGCCCGGAACAAAGGCCGCGCCGTTGATGACGAAGGTTCCCGTGCCGGTCTTTGCCACTGTGTCGACGCCCAGGATGCGCGATCCGGCGGTCAGGAAGCTGGCCCCAGACAGCGTGGAGGCGACGTCCGTTGTGTTCAGCAGCGGATCGGTTGCGGCGAAGGGCGCGAGCGCGGCGGCGCTTTCCTGCCGCCGGGCGCTGTCGGCGTTGGACAGGCCGAGATAGCCGTTGCCGTTGAGGTTCAGCGTGGTCTGGGTATAGCGCGCGCCGGTCGCGGCGTCATGTTCGGCCGAGACGTTGCCGACCGTCACCGACCCCGCGTTCAGGTTCAGTGTCGCGACGATGGTGTTGCTGATCAGCGGGCCGCCATTGGGGATCAGCGCGCTATCGACGCCATAGCTCGACCCTTCGATCGCGCCGCGCACGAGGATGGCGTTGCCGCCGTCCGCGCCGCCGACGAAGCCGTTCTGGGCGAAGCTATAGGTCTGCACCAGCGGCGTCGCGCCCAGCGCGGTTATGACATTGTCCACCGCCGTATAATGCTGCGCCGAGGAGCCGAGATAGACGCCGCCGCGGATCACGCCGCTGTTCGTCGCCGTGCCCTGCGTCGCGGTCATCGTAGCATTGCCGCCAACCAGGCCGCTGTTGACGAAGGAGGCCGGGGCAGCGGTCTTTACATAGACTTCCGTCGTCTGGTCGACCTGCGTTGGCGGGTTGTTGGTGCCCGTGCTCTGGATCACGCGGCTGTAGGTGCCGCCCAGCGCATACACGGCGACGTCGCCATAGATGGTGCCGCTGTTGGTCGCCGTGGATTGCGTGGCGCTGTCGACATAGACTTCCACCGGCGCATCATAATAGCCACCGGTCAGCGTCGCGCTGGCCCCGCCGACGATGCCCGCATTGGTGAAGGTCGAGGGACCGCCGACGGCGCGGGCGAAATAGTTGCTGGTCGCGCTGCCCGTGCCGGACGGGTCGGATGTAGCGCTCTGCGTGATGTCGTACATGTCGGCGCTGAGGCCATCGAGGCCGATCGTGCCGCCAAGGCCGGGATCGGTGAGGACGCGGCTGCCCGCGCTGATCGACACGGACGATCCGGCGCGGCCCATCGCATAAATGTCGCCGGAAACGACGGCGGGGGTCTGCGCGGCGGTCATCGCGGCGGACGACTGGATAACGATGGAGGCCGTGCCGCCCGTGATGGTGTAGGTGGAAACGCTGCCGTTCGTGCCGCGGCTGATGGCGGAGACGCCTTCGCGCGCTTCGCCGGTCAGGGTGACGCTGCTGTCGCCGAGCGCGGAGCGAAGGTCGACGTCGCGCGTCACGATGCCGTCGATCGCGGCGCTGACGGCGCCCTGGCCGGACAGGTCGATACGGCCGCTGACCGTTCCCGCATTCTGGAAGGAGGTCGCGCCGCCGACGCTGTCCACCAGCACGTCGCCGAAAATCTCCGCGCCGGTGCTGTTGATGCCGGTAAAGCTGTTCGTCGCCGTGGCGGTATCGCCGGTGTAGCGGAAATCGACGGGATTGACGTTAGTGCCGACAATGCCGCCATTGGTGAAGGTGACCGCGCCGGTATAGGCCGGGCCGACGATGATCGCGCCGGGGCCGTCATCGACGACGGTAGAGCCAGCCGACAGCACGAGCGAGACATTGGGAGGGGTGATGGAGCCGACGGCCGTGTTCACGCTGGACGCGGTGTTGCCGGCGGCGGTGCAGGTGACGGTGTTGGGATCGGTCGCGCAAGCGGCCTCGGCAATGGAGGGATGGGCGAGGGCGAAAACAACCGCGCCACTCATGATGCCCGTCGACAGCCGGACCTTGTTGCGGTTCATCATATAACTCCACCCCTATTGAAAAGTCTGTGTTGGGCGATTGCGGCTAATGCCCGACCCTTAAGATTCCGCGACCAGGCCGTTTGCGATTTGTGAACGGGTTCGCCAGCCCGCCACGGATATCAGGCGACATTCGCGATCCTGACCGCCGATCTCAGCGCCCTGGCGATGCGCGCGGGCCTCCGCCCGCGCCGCTTTCCGTAGAGCGTTTCCATAAGGTCCAGCGACTTCAGATGGTCGTGAATCCATTGCAATGTCCCGTCATGCGCCATGTCGCGCAGGCGGGCGGGCGCAAGGTCGAGCAACCGCGCGCCATCGACGATCCGGAACCCCGCATAGGCGGGCGCATGCGCCAGCATTTCCGTGCGGATATCGAGCGCCGCATCCTTGAGCAGATCAAGCTCCATCAGATGCCTGACCAGATTTTCGGTCCGGGCGGCGGCGGCCTCAAAAGTGTGGCAGAAGGCGATGATCCGGGACAGGGCCGGGCTGGGGCCGCCGTCAGCGAACAGGGGATAACCGCCCTTGCCCCCTGCCCGGACGACGCCGGATGACGGATCGAAGCACAGGATGAGTTCCCCGTCCCCCGGCCTGTGCGCCAGGAGCCAAGGGTAACGGCGGACATAGGCGGGGACGTAAAGACCGCGCGGGAAGGCCCCGGTCTGCGCATCGACAAAGCGGTTCTCGCCAGTGTCGAGGCCCATCACCGCAATCGGAACCGGCCTGTCGCCGGAGGAGAACACGACCGGATAGAAGCGGCCGGCCGGCGCAAATTCCTCCCCCAGCAGGGGCACGACATTCTGCCGCGAAAGGTCGGCCGGGCGCCTGACCGGTTCAAACCGGAACCCGTCATGCACGACGCTGTCCAGAGCCGCGAGCTGATTATAGAATAGCGGCAGGCTGACGGTATCGACGATCGACTGCATCGGCATATCCCCCTCGGACCCCCGACTGTCCCGCAGGCACTATGTACCGATTTGGGACAATTGGGAACATATAGGGGAAATTCAGGATGCGATAGAGTCGAATGCGAAAGGGAAATATCCATGCTGGGCCGATAAATCCCCTGCCTTTAAATCCCATGCCTTTCCGCCCGTTATCGTGCTATGACCACGATGTCGGACGGGGCACAGGCATGAGATATTTTCTGACCGCGATGATGCTGGCGATACCGGCCGCAGCCATTGGCGGCGTTCCGGCGGCGGACGGCTTTGCGCGCTTCGCGCCGGAGATCGAGGCATTTTCGCGCCAGCAGGCCGCGGGACGGGCGGCGGACGACGATGCGCTGTTCGTCGGCAGTTCCAGCATCCGCCTGTGGAATGTCGCGCGCAGCTTCCCCGACATCGATGCGGTCAATCGCGGCTTTGGCGGCGCGACGACGCCCGATGTCCTGCACTATTATCCCCAGGTGATCGCCGGGTGCCAGCCGGAGAGCGTTATCGTCTATGTCGGCGAAAATGACATCGCCGCAGGAAGAAGCCCCGATCTGGTGGCGGCCGATGTGCTGACCTTGCTGGGCAAGATCCGGACGGACTTCCCGCACGCCCGCATCGCCTATCTTTCCATGAAGCATAGTCCTTTGCGCGAGGATCTGTGGGCCAGGATGGCGGCGGTGAACGCAATGGTGAAGGCGCGGGCGATGACCGGCAAGAGCTTCGACTTCCTCGACGTCAGCAAGTCACTGCTGACCAACGACGGCCTGCCCGACAAGCAGTTCTACACGGTTGACGGCCTACACATGAATGCGCTCGGCTATGCGCGATGGACGGCGATCGTCGACGCCTATCTGGACGCCGCCCATTCGCCAGTTACGGGGAAGCTGGCTTCTTCCTGATGATTTACAGGTCGGCTCATTCGAGCGGCCGGCAACCAAAACCGTCATGCCAGCGAAGGCTGGCATCTGGGGCAGCTTGGTGCATCCTCGCCTGAGATGCCAGCCTTCGCTGGCATGACGATGGAAACAAGCGGGACCCCGGATCAAGTCGGGGGTGACGAAACTGGGGACCGAGCAGCTCGCCTAAAGCCCCGCGACCAGCGACACCCGCGTGCCCGGCGCGCCGGTGTCGAACTCTATCGCGGTGCGCAGCGTGTCGGCCATCGCCCGCACGATCTTGGAGCCAAGCCCGGTGCCGATAGCAACTCCATCGGCGGGCATACCCCGCCCGTCATCCTCCACCCGCAGGCGGAAGCTGTCCGGCGTCTCGCGGCTCAGCAGCACGCGGACCTCGCCGGGTGTCGTGCTGTCATAGGCATATTTGCAGGCGTTGCTGACCAGCTCATTGACGATGATGCCCACCGCGACCGCTTTGTCCGTGGCGAGTTTCAGCGGTTCGGCGACAAGCTGCAGAGTGCGGCGGGACAGCGGCGTCGACCAGGTTTGCTCCAGCTCCGCGATCAGCGCGCCGAGATATTCCTCCATATCCACGGTCTCGACGTCATCGGTGGTGTAGAGGCGCTTGTGCACCTGGGCGATGGCGGCGATGCGGCGCTGCGTATCCTCCAGCGCGGCGCGGGCGTTATCGTCGGCAAGGGCGCGCGCCTGCATATGGACGAAGGCGGACACAAGCTGGAGACTGTTGGCGACGCGGTGGTTCACTTCCCCCAGCAACGCCTGGAGCCGGTCGTTGCTGGCGCGAAGCTGCGCCTCCGCCTGTTCCTTTTCCACGCGCAGCCGCACGGCGACCAGCGCCTGTTGAATGGCGCTGGCGAGCAGGTCGAAGAAATCCTCGCCTACCGTCTTGACGACATAATCGACGGCCCCGGCCTTCAGCGCGGCGACGGCGATCCGGCCTTCCTCCGACCCGGTGACATAGATGACCGGCGGCGGGGACGGCAGTGCGCGGAGCTGCGCCAGGGTGGCGAGGCCGTCCTGCCCCGGCATATAATGATCGACGGCGACAAGATCGAAGGCGGTTTCCGCGGCCATCGCCACACCCTGCGCGCCGCTTTCCGCCAGTTCCACGCGATAGCCGCGCCGTTCCAGGACACGGCGCGTCAGCCGCCGCAAACCCTCGTCGTCGTCAATGTAGAGGATGTGCGGCGCGTCAGCCATTAATCGGAATCGAGATCCGGCACCTGAATGACCGAAAGGAACAGGCCGAGCTGCTTGATCGCATCGGCGAAGCTTTCATAATTCACAGGCTTGGTAATGTAGACATTGCAGCCCAGATCGTAGCAGCGCTGGATTTCGATCTTGTCGTCCGTGGTGGTCAGGACGACGACGGGCGTGCGCTTCAACGGGCCTTCGCCCTTGATCTTCGCCAGGATGTCCGTGCCGCTCATGTCGGGCAGGTTGAGGTCGAGCAGGATCAGCGCCGGGCCGTTCAGTGCGGGGCCGCTGCTATCCTCATACAGATATTTGAGCGCGGAGGTGCCGTCCACGAAATGGCGGATCGCGTTGGAGATGCCGGCGCGGCGAATATTCTTTTCGATGAGGCGGGCATGACCCTCATCATCCTCGATCATCACGATGTTGACCGGCTGTTGACCGTTCATCTGTCTTTCTCCCCGGCGCCGGCGAATACCGCCGGCAGATTGACTTCAAACACCGCGCCTTCCCCCAGTTGCGAGGCGACGGTTATGGTTCCGCCGAGGCGATAGGCCAAAGCGCGAACATGCGCCAGTCCGATCCCCTCGCCCGGCTGATCCTGCTCCCCCGACCGGCGGAACAGATCGAACACCCGTTCATGGTCCTTTGGATCAATTCCCCGGCCATTGTCCTTAATCTGGTATAAGACGCGAAGGCCGCGCCGCTGCCCTGTGACTTCTATTATGCCCGGCCTGTCCCGGCGCAGATATTTCACGGCGTTTTCGACAAGGTTGGATGCGATCTGCTCCACGGCCAGACGGTCGCTGACCATCGGCGGCAGATCATCGGCGATCCTGATGGTCGCGCCGACTTCCTCCGTCCGGTGGCGCAACGTGTCGGCGACGCCCTGGAACATGCCCACCATGTCCAGCGTCTCGGGCGCGATCGTGCGGCGGCCCTCGCGGGACAGGCGCAGGATCGCGTTGATCAGGCGATCCATCTTCTGCGTCGATGTGCGGATGAAGCCGATGGCTTCGGGCAAGTCCTCCCGCGCGGCGAGGCGGGCTTCCTCCGTCACAATGGCGGGCGCTTCGGCCTCCGCCCGGTCGATCAGCGCGCGGAGCGAATGGGTGGCCGCGTCCAGTTCCGCCGTGAAACCCATGACGTTGACCAGCGGCGAGCGCAGATCGTGCGACACGATATAGGCGAAGCGCTGGATTTCATCATTGGCGCGCTGGAGGTCGATCGTGCGGACGCGCACCGCCCCCTCCAGATCCTCGTTCAGCACGCGCAGTTGGTTGCGGGAGCGCATGAGGCCGGAGGTATAATGGCGGATCGTCGCCACCGACCCGATCGCCACAAAGAAAAGCAATATGCCGCCCAGGCCGAGCGCCCAATAGAACAACGTGATGCTCGATTGCTGCGCCCGCACGCGCTGACCCAGCAATCTCTGCTCCTCGGCAAGCATCGCGGCGGTCGCTTTTTGAATCCGCGACGACACGTCGGCGGAACCGGCATCGCCCGCCCGCCGGCCGATGCCCGTCATCCGCCCGGCATCCGCCTCCGCCATGGTGAACAGCAGCATGGCATCCATCTCCCGCGCGAGCGCGCGGACTTGCGGGATGAGCCGTTGCTGCATGGCGTTGTCGCGGGTCAGTTCAGCGACGCGATCAATCGCCCGCTGCAGATCCCCCCGCGCCTCGGCATAATCCTCCCGGATGGCCGGGCGGCGATCCAAGAGATAGCCGCGCCGGGCGAAACGCATGCTCTGCACCGCTGAATCCACGCGGCCGATGGCGCGTTCGACGTCATAGGTGTGGATGAGCCAGGCGGTATGTTCGCTATTGCGTTGCACGGCGAACGCCGCCGCCAGCCCGGCGGCGAAAATGGCGATGAATCCGACGCTGACGAAAATGATGACAAGCCGCCCGAAATGCTTGTCCTTGTCCAAGGGTAACAGTGTCGGGGCCTTCATCACCCGATCCTTAAGGCAAGAAAATGCCAAAGGGGAAGCCTATTCGTATGCGGATCATCCAGACCTTAACCTGGATAAGATATATGCCGGTTTCCGGGGGCATTGGCGGCGATTTTCCGGCCTCCGCGCGCCCTGCAGCCGCCCGGTCATCCCTCGGTCAGGTCGAGAAACGCCACCACGTCATTTTCCGTCGCCAGATAAAGACCGGCCTGCACCTCCTCCGGCTGTTGCGCGGCAATCTCCAGCGCCTCGGCCAGCGGGCCGTAGAATAGCGTGTAGGCAGAGCCGCCCTCCCCGCCATCGTCGAGAAAATAGAGCCGGACGGAAGCCTGATCGAATGTCGTGCGCATAGCCGCAGAATGCCGCCGATCACCGGAAAGCACAATGGCGGGACCGCCGGTCCTGAGGTGGGCGATGCGAGTCGGAAAATTTTGCAAGAGAAAATGCATTTCGTCCGCGACTTTCCTTCAGAGACGCGCTACATTTGTGAAATCTTGCAGAAAAGGGGGAGTGGCACCGTGACGATCATGACATTTCCCGACCTGATCGACCTGCAAGACGGCCCCGTCGTCACCGTTGACGGGCTGGAACCGCGCATCGGCGAAAGCTGGCGCGCATATAATGACCGCGCCATCGCATGGATCGAAAGCGACCCGGATTTCACCGTTGGGGAATCCCGCTATCCGCTGCGCCAGCTCGTCACCGAAGCGCTCGCCTATCTGTCCAGCATGGCGGCCGTGATCGTCGCGACGGTCTTCTGGTAAGCTCCCGTCTGCCCGTCCGGGCGGGCCGCAGCCTTCACGGCACAGCAATATAGTTGCCCATGGACCGGACGTAGCAGGTCTCCCGGAACGCTCCGGGGGCGCCGGGTCCATGAACGGCCCTACTGCTGACAATTCAGCAGCCTATGCGCCCGCGATCAAGGACTCGTACGAGACCTGTGCGAAAAGGGAGGGAAGGTCAGCCTTTGCCCGTGCGGACGGGTGCGTGCTTCCGCCTGCGCAGGAACACGCTATATCTGTAGCCGATCAGGACAGGCTCTGGACGGAAGCCGGAGGGTGTTCCGGGTAAATCCCGACTTTCGTCAGGATGACGGCCCAAAAAGGTCAGGCCTTTTCCAGCGTGCACTGCAGGGGATGCTGGTTCTGCCGGGCGAAGTCCATCACCTGGTTCACCTTCGTCTCCGCGACCTCATAGCTGAAGATGCCGCAGACGCCGACGCCGCGCTGATGGACGTGAAGCATGACGCGGGTCGCCTCCTCCATATCCATGCGGAAAAACTGCTGGAGGACATGTACGACAAATTCCATCGGCGTGTAATCGTCGTTCAGCATCAACACCTTGTAGAGCGACGGCTTCTTGGTACGGGCGCGGGTGCGCGTGGCGATGCCGACGCCGGGACCGCCAGCGCCATCTTCGTCGTCCTTGCGCTCCGCCATCATCGCGAAGCGGCCGTTATTGATGCCAATGCTGTTCATGCCGGACAAGAATATGGCAAGTCATGGGTGAGGCGCAAGAGGCAGCGCACGCATTTCACCCGCTTAATCCGACCCGTTTCCCGTATAGTCGTGCCGGTTCGGAACGCACCGGACGCAAAAGGGCGGCCGTCCCGTCGCCGGGAGGCCGCCCCTTCGTCAATATGGAAAGTCCTGCGATCAGGCCGCGAGCGACTTCACCTTTTCAGTGACGAGCGAAACGCGCGTGCTGATCGGCTGGGCGACGTCGCCGGCCAGCTTCAGCATGGCTTCGCTGTTCTTCGCGGTCTCCTTGGCGAAGGCGTCGAAAGTGGTCGACAGCAGTTCGCTCTGAAGCTGGAAGAATTCGGTCGGCGACTTGACGGAAGCGAAGCTCTTCATCGTCGCAGTGGCCTTCTCGAAGCTCTTGCGGCCATATTCGGCGGCGTCCTGGCCCATCGCCTCAACACCCTTCGCAGCGATCTTGCCGGATTCGACGAACGCTTCGACATTGCCCTTGGTAATGTCGCTCAGTTCACCGAGCGCCTTGGTCGACTTTTCAACGCCGGCCTTCGCCTTCTGGTTGAATTCGGCGAATGCGCTCTCAAGCTTCGCCTTCGCTTCGTCGGTGATCTTCTTCGTCGTTTCAATAACGTCCGTCATCATCGCATTTCCTTCTGCTTGCACCAGAGCGGCTTCTACGACCGGTTCCGGGGTCTTTTCTTCCTGGAGTGGCGCCGCCACGGCGGGAATGTCCGTCGGTGCAGCAATCTTGGGTTCCGGCGCAGCCTTCGCCACGGCAGGAACGGGAACGACCTTCCGAGTATAGGTCCTTTTGGGCTTGGGCGTCGGCGTGACCGCCTCACCCGTCGCGGCGGCGGCGGCGTTCAACGCCTGCGTCGCGGTCAATACAGCCGGTTCAGGCGCAGGGGCGGACGCGGCGACAGCCTGTTTGCGCGCAACGCTGACCCGCGGCTTGACGATAGGCGCCTTGGCCGCGCGCTTGGCGACGGGACCAGGTTTGGAGCTTTTCGGTTGCTTGGCCACGACGGTCCTCACCTTTGTTGCGTTGCACAATAGCCGAGTCGTAGGGTTAATGCAAGTCTTTATTGTGCAGTGCAGCAAAATGGGCGGCGGCCCCTGCAAGCCGTTATGGAAAGGGGGTTTTACCGCGTCTTGACATAGCTTCCGGGGGCATCCTCCAGCGCCTTCAGCTTGCCCTTGCCCGGCTTTCTCGCGCCCTTTGCGGGAACCTTCGCCGGGGTCATGTCCTCAATCCACGCCAGCCAGTCCGGCCACCAACTGCCCTTGGTTTCTTTCGCACCCGCAACAAAATCGTCCAGCGTCGCCACCGGCGCGTCATTGGTCCAATATTGATATTTGCCCAGCGACGGCGGATTGATCACGCCCGCGATATGGCCGGACCCGGCCAGCACGAAGCGCAGCGGACCGGAGAAATGCTCGGTCAGTTTCCAGACGCTGGAGACCGGGGCGATATGATCTTCCTGCCCCGCCTGAATATAGGATGGCGTCTTGATCCGGTGCAGATCGATCGGCGTGCCATCCACCGTTATGCCGCCCGGAACCGCCAGCTTGTTGTCGCGATACAGATCCGCAAGATAGGCCTTGTGCCATTTCGCGGGCAGGTTGGTGGTGTCGCCATTCCAGAACAGCAGGTCGAACGGCGGATAGTCCTGACCCAGCAGATAATTGTTGATCACATAGTTCCAGATGAGGTCGCGGCCGCGCAGCAGGTTGAACGTCGCCGCCATATAGCGCCCGTCGAGATAGCCGGGCGACGCCAGTTGATCGACGAGCTTCAGTTGCTCGTCGTCCACGAACAGGGTCAGGTCGCCCGCCTTGCTGAAATCGACCTGGGCCGTGAAATAGGTGGCGCTCTTTACCTTCGCCTCCTCACCCCGCGCGGCGAGCAGCGCCAGCGTGGCGGCAAGGGTCGTCCCCGCGACGCAATATCCGACGGTATGGACGCTCTCCACGTCCAGCAGGTCGCGCACCGTATCGATGGCGTCGATCTGGCCCTTCAGGATGTAATCGTCCCAGATGACATCCTTCATCGTCGCGTCGGCGGATTTCCACGACACGATGAAAACGCTGATCCCCTGCTCCACCGCCCAGCGGACGAAGCTTTTTTCCGGCGAGAGATCGAGGATGTAGAAGCGGTTGATCCAGGGCGGGAAGATGACCAGCGGCGTTTCCAGCACCTTGTCGGTCGTCGGCGCATAATGGATGAGCTGGTAGAGCGCCGTTTCCTTGATGACCTTGCCCGGCGTGGACGCGACATTGCGGCCGAGTTCGAACAGGGAGCCGTCGGTGTGGGTAAGCTGGCCCTTTTCCATGTCGGCCAGCATATGCTTCAGGCCCTTGAGCAGATTTTCGCCGCCCGTCTCCAGCGTCTTGTCCAGCACCTTGGGATTGGTCAGCGGGAAATTGCTGGGCGACATGGCGTCGACCAGCCCCTGCGTCGCGAAGCGCAGTTGCGCCTTCTGCTTGGGATCGACGCCATCCACGGCGTCGGACAGGCGCAACAGATAGTCCGACGCCAGCAGATAGCTTTGGCGGATAAGGTCGAACAGCGGATGCTTCGCCCAGGCGGGATCGGAAAACCGCCTGTCCTTGCGCGCGGCGATGCTGTCCGCCGGTGCGGGCGCCGGCTCCTTCGCCATCAGGCCGCCGCTGTCCAGAAAGCGCTGCCACAGGGCCATGCCCTCATTGGCGAATTCCGATTGTATGGCCGCAACCGTCTGCGGATCGAAAGGCATGGGATAGCCGGGGACATGCGCCGGGGCGTCCGAAACCGCCTGGCTGGCGCGTTCCAGCATCATCTGCTGCGCCCGGCCGATCACCCTGGTCCAATGCTGCATCTGGTCGAGAGAGGGGAGTTCCAGGGTTTCGCCGTCACCTTGCGCCATAATCGTCTCCCCTGTTCTCCCGTCCCTCTGGCAAGGAGTCCTCCCCCGGTATATAGGCCGTTTGCCGTCACATAAAGCGGCGTCGCAACTTCCGTTCCATTCATGGAGAGATCGAGAGAGACAATGTCCGAAGAATTTTACCGCATGAAGCGCCTGCCCCCCTACGTCATCGCCGAAGTCAACGGCATGCGGGCGGCTGCGCGAGCGGCGGGCGAGGACATTATCGACCTCGGCATGGGCAATCCCGACCTGCCGCCGCCCGACCATGTGATCGACAAGCTGGTGGAAGTCGCGCGCAAGCCCAACGCCCATGGCTATTCCCAGTCGAAGGGCATTCCGGGGCTGCGCAAGGCGCAGGCCAATTATTATGGCCGCCGTTTCGGCGTCGATGTCGACCCGGAGACGGAAGTCGTCGTGACCATGGGGTCGAAGGAGGGGCTGGCCAGCCTCGCCACCGCGATCACCGCGCCGGGCGATGTCGTGCTGGCGCCCAACCCCAGCTACCCGATCCACATGTTCGGCTTCATCATCGCGGGCGCAACCATCCGGTCGGTGCCGACGACGCCGGACGAGAATTATTTCCGCGCGCTCGACCGGGCGATGGCCTTCACCGTGCCGCGCCCGTCGATCCTGGTCGTCAACTATCCGTCCAACCCGACGGCGGAGACGGTGGACCTGGCCTTTTACGAGCGGCTGGTCGCCTGGGCGAAGGAGAACAAGGTCTGGGTCCTGTCCGACCTTGCCTATTCCGAGCTCTATTATGACGGCAACCCAACGCCCTCCATCCTGCAGGTGCCGGGCGCGAAGGACATTGCGATCGAGTTCACCTCGCTCAGCAAGACCTATTCGATGGCGGGCTGGCGCATCGGCTTCGCGGTCGGCAACAAGCAGTTGATCGCGGCGATGAGCCGGGTGAAATCCTATCTCGATTATGGCGCGTTCACGCCGATCCAGGCGGCGGCCTGCGCGGCGCTCAACGGCCCGCAGGACATCGTGCAGAAGAACCGCGAACTGTATCATAAGCGCCGCGATGTGCTGGTGGAGAGCTTCGCCCGCGCCGGGTGGGACATTCCCGCGCCCAGGGCGTCGATGTTCGCATGGGCACCCCTGCCGCCCGCGCTGAAGGATATGGGCAGCCTGGAATTTTCCAAGCAGCTCCTGACCCATGCCAAGGTCGCGGTCGCGCCCGGCGTCGGTTATGGCGAGGATGGCGAGGGCTATGTCCGCATCGCCATGGTGGAGAATGAGCAGCGGCTTCGCCAGGCGGCGCGCAATGTGAAGCGCTATCTGCAATCGATGGGCGTCAACACTCCAGACGGAAAGGCGTTGGCGGGCTGATCATCCCCATGATCCCGATACCGCAAGTGGCACAGGTGGCGCAGGTCATTCAGCTTGCGCTGGCGCCGGTGTTCCTGCTTGCCGGTATCGGGGCGTTCCTGAACGTGTGCACGGGGCGGCTGGCGCGCGTCATCGACCGCGCGCGGGTGATCGAGGACCGCATCCTGCATACGCGCGGGCGGGAGCATGACAGGATGGTGAGCGAGATCCGGGTGCTCGACCGCCGGATATCCGTGGTGAACGCCGCCATTTTCCTGACCGTGGCCAGCGCCTGCGCCGTGTGCCTGGTCGTCATCCTGCTGTTCGCATCGGAATTGATGGGCGCGCATCTGGGCACCGCGATCGCCCTGCTGTTCATCACGGCGATGTTGCTTCTGGCGACGGCTTTCGGCACCTTCATCATAGAGATCGCGCTGGCGTCGCGGACAATCCACATCCGCAACGAAGTGCTGTTCCACGAGGCGGAGGCCGATGAAACCACACACTGAAAAGCGGCTGCTTCAGAGCGTGGTTGCGATCGCCTGCGTCGTGCCGGTCGCGGCGGGCATGGCCGGGCTGATCCTGGGGGCCGAGTGGTTCAGGGGCATTGAAGCGCCGCCGATCGACCTCGACAGCCACCTGCGCTACCTGAGCGGGATATTAATCGCCATCGGGATCAGCTTTGCGCGCTGTATCCCGGATATCGAGATCAAGACGGAGCGCTTTCGCCTGCTCTGTTTCCTGGTGATTTGCGGCGGGCTGGCGCGGCTGGTGTCGATGGTGATCGACGGGCTGCCCTCGGAGGGCCATATATTCGGCCTGATCATGGAACTGGGCGTCGTTCCCCTTCTGATGGTCTGGCAGGGACGGCTTGACCGGCGCTTCCAGACTATCGTGCACCCTCCAAGGGAGACCCCGCATCCACTGTTGGGGAAAAAGAAGGTTTCACCCTGATCTTCGCCGCCTGTTCATAGGCGTAACCGGCATTCAGCACCGTCTGATCGGCATAGGCCGTCCCGACGAAACTCAGGCCCACCGGCAATCCGCGCACCAGCCCCATCGGGACGGTCAGGTGCGGATAGCCCGCAATCGCCGCCGATCCGGTGGAACCGCTCGGCCCCTCATATTGATCGCCCCACACCGTGTCGGATGGCCATGCGGGGCCGTAGCTGATCATCGCCAGCAGGGTTAGCCGGTTGGCCGTCAGCATCGCGTCAATGCCTTCCTTGCCCGCCAGCCGCAGCGACTTTTCCCGCGCGGCGCGATAGGCCGGATCATCCAGCCCGCCCTTCGCCTGCGCCATTTCGAAGATGTCCTGGCCGAACAGCGGCATTTCCCTTTCCGCCTCCGCCGTGTTGAAGGCGATCAGGTCGGCGAGTGTCCGCACCTTCACCTTTTCCGGCGAAGTCGTGGCGAGATAGTCGGCCAGGTCCGCCTTCAACTCATATTTCAGCACGTCATAGCTGGCGTCGCCCATCCCCTCCGCCTTGGGCGGCGTGATCTCCACCAGTTCCGCGCCCGCAGCCTTCAAGACGTCCAGAGCGGATTGGAAGCGGGCAAGCAGTTCCGGCTGCGCGCCCCTGCGGATCACGCCAATCCGCATGCCGCGCAGGGCGTTGGCGTCGAGCGCGGCGGCATAGTCATGCGCGTGGGCCATGGCGTCTTTCGTTGCGGGGTCGGCGGCATCGCTCGCGATCATGGCGGACAGGAGGATGGCGGCGTCCCGCACCGTTTTCGCCATGGGGCCGGGCGTGTCCTGGCTATGGCTGATCGGGACGATATGAGTGCGGGGAATGAGGCCCAGCGTGGGCTTCAACCCCACAAGACCGGTCATGGAACTGGGGCAGATGACCGAACCATTGGTTTCGGTGCCGACAGCTCCCGCCGCGAAGCCCGCCGCCACGGCCGCGCCGGAGCCGCTCGACGATCCGCAGGTCGTCCGGTCCAGCGCATAGGGATTGCGGGTCAGGCCACCGACGGCGCTCCAGCCGCTCATCGAGCGTTCCGACCGGATATTCGCCCATTCCGACAAGTTGGTCTTGCCCAGGATCAATGCGCCCTGCGCCCGCAAGGCCGCCACGACGGGCGCGTCGCGGCCATTGTCATTCTGCGCCAGGGCCAGCGACCCCGCCGTCGTCGGCATGCCCAGCGTTTCGATATTATCCTTGATCAAAATCGGCACGCCGTGGAGCGGTCCGCGCAATTTTCCGGTCTTGCGCTCCGCATCCATTGCCCGCGCCTGCGCGATCGCATCGGGGTTCAGGGCGATGATGCTGTTGAGCCGTGGCCCCTTGCGGTCAAGGGCGGCGATACGCTTCAGATAGGCGCGGACGGCCTTTTCGCTGCTTGTCCGGCCCGCCGCCATATCGGCGGACAGGTCCGAGATCGTTTCATCGGCAATATCGGGCGGAGCCGCCTGCGCAGCCGCCGGGATGGCGGCCGGAACAGCGGAGGCCAGCATCAGAAAGATCGGCAGCGAAAGGCGCATGGTCGCGGTCTCCAGACATGAGAGGGGCCGCCGGAACATATGTTCCGACGGCCCGTCAATTGCATGGTCAGCGGCCGGAAGCGCCGCCCAGGGGAAACGTGTATCGCGCTATCTTCCAACGGATGACGGCGGGATCTGAGCGATCCGGGCCTGTCTCGATTTTTGGAAGGTTCGACGCTTCGGCGTCGCTCAGCGGCGCGTTTCCCGAATGGACTTGACCGACCCCATTGCTGAACCATGAGACATCGGATCACCTCCTTTCGCGTTGTTGAAACTGCGCGGACCGGTTTTTGGCGGTGGCCTTATCCGTCCACAGCCAATTTGTGAATCAATTAGGGGGACGGATCAAGGCTTGTAATATTCTTTTTTCGAATCATAATCATGCGCTCGCGTCGGCCGCCGGGAACGCAAGGCCGATCCGCAAGCCCCGGCGCTGGCCATGCGCCATTCCCCATTTTTGAAGCGTTCCCGCCACTTTCCGGCAATGCCCTTTCCGGGCTTCAGCCGCGGCAATCCTCGATCACGCGCGTCACCTCCGGCCAGGAAGGCAGCACCAGCGTCGGCAGGCCGGACGTTTCTATGGCGAAGCGGCCGCGGCTGAAGGCGATCTGGTCAAGCGCGGCGTCCCCGGCGGAACGCGCCGCGATGACATGCGGCACCGAAGCGCCGTCGTTCGATGCAGGCCATTGCACAGCGCCGAAGGTGGTGCGCACGGTCATGCCGCCGCCCGATGCCGGAACGGTTCCGGGGCGGGAGAACAGAATCCGGCGGCCGCCCAGATCGCACCGCACCGTCAGCGCCGCCTCGCTCGCCGGGGGACCGAACAGCGCCACGGACCCGCCCTGCTCAACGCGATAGCTCCAGTCGCCCAGCGTCAGTGGCCGCTCCTGCCAGTCGCCGGTGGGTTCCGGCGCGGGCGGCGGCGCCGGGGGCGCAGCGGGCGGAGGCGGCGGCGCTTCCACCGGTTTGGAGGCTGGAACGCATGCGGCAAGCGCAAGCGTGATGAGCGAAGCGGTAATCGGGAAACGCATCAGACGTTTATGCCCAAGGGGACTCCGGGTCTCAACCGCTATTCGTCATCCATAGCGACGGAGCTGCCTCGGCGCGGCGGCGCAGGGCGGAGAGACCAGCGGGAGCCACCTGAAAGCAGCCAGTCGCCAAGGCTCACCTTGCCCCCCTGTTCCAGACGCGCCAGCGCATCGTCCAGCGTGTCGCCGCGCGGCGGCTGCGCCATGCCGCCAGCCTCTGCAATCATGCGAAGGACCAGCCTGCGCTGCACCTCTCGCGGGAAATCGGTGGATTGCAGGATGATGGCGTCGCCATCCTTCACGATATGGCGGGCGGCAAGTTCGCTGACCATCCAGTTCAGCGCCTCCTCCGATTCCGCAAGCGCGGCGGCGCTTTTCGCCGCGGCGACGGGATCGAGCCAATCGGCGCCGGCCAGGTGGCGGCGCATATTGGCCCGGTCGAACCGGGCGTCGCTATTGCTTGGGTCCTCGACAAAGGGGAGGCCAGCGTCATGCGCCAGGGCGATCAGTTCCGCCTTCCGCCAGCCGAGCAAGGGGCGCAGGACCGCGCCATTGCGCCGCCGCACCCCCGCCAGACCAGCGACGCCCGCGCCGCGATTAAGCCGCATCAGGATGGTTTCAAGCTGATCATCGGCATGGTGGGCGGTCATCAGCCAGTCGATGCGCCTGTCCACCCGCCATCGGTCCAGCAGGGCATAGCGGGCCGCGCGGGCGCTGGCCTGCAGGCTGCCCGTGATCGGAACATCGGGCGTCAGGATGCTGTGCGGGATGCCCTGCGCGCCGCACCAGTCCGCCACCATGGATGCTTCATCACGGGACGCGGCGCGCAAGCCGTGATCCACGGTCGCCGCCTCCACCCGGCCGGGAAATGCCTGCGCCGCCAGAAGGAGCAGGGCCATGCTGTCCGGCCCGCCGGATACGGCAATGCCGTATCGCGCATCGGCGGCAGCGCTGGAAAGCCCCTCTACCTCGTCCCTGAAACGTCCGGCAGCGGCGTCAGGCGCCGCATTTCGCACGGGTCCTGCCCTTTTCCATCATGCCGCGAAGCGTGGCGGACAGGGTCGATCCATAATCCTGTTCAAGCTGGCTATAGACCTTGCAGGCATCGGCGGGTTTCTTGAGCTGGATCAGCGCCTCGCCAAGCCAGGTGAGGCTGTCGGCGGCGCGGTCGCCCTTCGGGCGCTTCTGATAATTCTCATAGAAAGCGACCGAGGCCAGCGCGGGCTTTCCATCGTCCAGATAGGCGCGGCCGAGCAGGTTCGAGATACGGCTGGCGAACCCCGACGAAGCATATTTGTCCAGCGCGGATTTCAACTGGGCCTGCGCCTCCGGGTAGAATTTGGCGTCCCACAAGCGGAAGCCATAAGTATAGGCGTCACCCGCCGCATCGCCAGTTTCCGGCCGTTCCACCACCGCGACGGCATTTCTGCGCGCATCGCTGGCGGCGGGCGTGGGCGTCACCTTCGGAGGAGCCGACGCATTGGCGGGCGTGGCGGCAAGCGGCGGCGGCGAAACCGTGGATGCCGTCGCGGCCGCCATGTCCGCCTTATATTTCGCGAAGGCGTCCTCAAGCTGCTTGATCTTGTAGGCGTTCTGTTCGGTCTGGCCGGTGAGGGACGCGAGCTGCCCCTCCAGCGCATCGACGCGGGCCATCAGGTCGGACAAGGGCGTGGACGCGGGCGTGCCGATCTGCGCCGGCGCGGCCGGTTGCCGGGTGATCTCCGGCTCTATCGGCGCGCCGCCGGGGAACACCTTGCGCTGTACCGCCCGCACTTCCTTCTCAAGCCTGTCCACCCGCGTTTCGATAGGCACGGACTGCGCGGTCGCGGCGGATGCGATCGGCAGCATCAGCGACAGGGTAGAAACGGCGAGAACGGCGTGGCGCATGGAAATCCTTCTGCTCGAAGATCGGCCGCTAACCATAATGGCTTTCGTCATCACGTAAAGCGCGCCTTTACGGAGCGGGCGAGGAAACGGCCGGTTTTGGCGGAACGGGCGGGCGCGCCAGCAGCGCCGCGGCACTGATCGGGAAATCCGAAATCGTCTTTACCGCCGTGCCCAGAGGCGGCACCGGACGGCCGCCCACGGTCACGGCAAGCGCGTCCGGCCTGCCCGTCAGGATCATCGGATTATTGGCGTTCGGCGGAACCGTGAAGCTCTCACCCTTTTCCATCTGCTTTTCCAGCAACCGCTCGCCGGCCTGATCGTAAATGCGCAGCCAGATGGTGTCGGTGGCCGTCAGAACGACCGGACCGTCCGCCGGAGCCTGCCGCGCCGCCGCCGGCCGGACAGCGCCCGATGCGGCGGGAGGCGGAGCCTCCGCCGCCGCCTGCACATCGGCCTGCGGCGTATAAAGCTGTGTCCGCCACACGCCATATCCAACCATCAGCAGCAGGGCGATGAGGCCAGCGGTCCAGGCCAGGGCGCGCGAGGGCACTCGTGCGGGGTCGGCGGGCTGAAACGCCTCATAGCGCGCCGCCTGCATGTCCGATCCAAGTTCGGCGCGGACGTCGGACGCTATCGCGACCTCATCCATATCGACCGCGCGGGCATAGGCGCGCGCAAAGCCGACGGCATAGGGAATGCCGGGCAAGGATGTAAATTCGTTGCGTTCAAGCACCTCAAGCTGCCTGATCGGCACGCGGGTCCGGGTCGCCACCTCCTGCAGCGAAAGCCCAAGCGCCTCGCGGCCCCGGCGCAACTTGTCGCCCGGCCTGTCCATGTCCAGCGTACCCTGATCTTTTGTTTCTTTTTTTTCAGCCATGCCCCGTACCCCAGGGAGCCGCCCGTGCGACCGACCGCCTTGTTTCACTCACAAGCACATCCTGTCAACGCCCCTGCCGGTGAAATCATGAGCATCAACAGCCCATCGCTAACTAAGGTCTATCTGTCGCTCATTCGCCCAATTTTCCAGCGCCTGCCGCGCATTGGCGGTGCCATCGGTCAGCAATCGCTGCATTTCCTTCTGCAGCGGTTCGAGTTCGAGAGTGCGGATCATCGCCTTCACCGGTCCCACCGAGGCGGGCGTGATCGACAGGCGGCGAATGCCCAGGCCGATAAGCGCCATCGCCTCCAGCGTGCGCCCGCCCATCTCCCCGCAAATGCCGACGGGCACTTCATATTGGACGCACGCCTTCTGAATCCGCGACAGGAAGCGCAGGATCGCGATCGACAGCCAGTCATAGCGTTCGGCGAGTTTGGGATGCGCCCGGTCCGCCGCAAACAGGAATTGCGTCAGGTCGTTCGTGCCCACGGACAGGAAATCGAGCTTGGGCAGCAGGATGTCCAGCACCTCGGCAAGCGCGGGCACCTCCAGCATCGCGCCGTAGCGGATGGCGTTGGGCAGCTTCTTGCGCTGACCGGCGAGCCATTCGCGCTGCCGTTCGATCAGCGCCTTAGCATCGTCAAATTCCCAAGGCTCCGAAATCAGCGGGAACATGACATAGAGGGTCTTGCCCGCCGCAGCCTCCAGCAAGGCGCGGGCCTGCGCCTTCATCAGGCCATCGCGATCCAGCGCCAGCCGCAGCGCGCGCCAGCCCATCGCCGGATTATCCTCTATGGCGTCCTCATCCTGCCGCATATAGGGCAGCGCCTTGTCGCCGCCGATATCGACCGTGCGGAAGATGACCGGATGATCGCCCGCCGCGTCCAGCACCTCTTTATACAGGCGCTGCTGCCTTTCCCGCTGCGGCAGGGTGGCGGACACAAGGAACTGGAACTCCGTACGGAACAGGCCGATGCCGTCCGCACCCACCAGGTCGAGCGCCGAGGCGTCGTCGCGCAGCCCGGCATTCACCATCAGCTCTATCCGGGTGCCGTCCTTCGTCACGGACGGCAGGTCCCGCATCGCGGCGAAGGCGGCGCGGCGCTTCTGCGTCAGGGCCAGCTTATTCTCGAACGCCTCCTCCATATCCGGGGTCGGGCGCACGAACAGGCGGTTTTCGGTGACATCCATGAGGATCGGCTCGCCCTCATTCACCAGACGCCGGATATCGCGGATGCGGCCAAGCACCGGCACGCCCATCGCCCGCGCAACGATGGTGACATGTGCGGTCAGCGATCCTTCCTCTAGGATCACGCCCTTCAGCCGCCGCCGGTCATATTCCAGCAATTCGGCAGGCCCCAGGTTGCGCGCGATCAGAATGGCGTCCTGCCGCAAACCGAGTTGCGCCGCCGTGCCAAGCTGGCCCGACACGATGCGCAGGAGGCGGTTCGCCAGATCCTCAAGATCGTGCATGCGGTCCTGAAGCAAGGGATCGTCAATCTGGCGCATGCGCATGCGGGTGCGCTGCTGCACGCGCTCGATCGCCGCTTCGGCTGTCAGGCCGCTGTCGATCGCTTCGTTGATCCGGCGCGCCCAACCCTCGTCATAGGCGAACATCTTGTAGGTTTCGAGCACCTCCTGATGCTCGCCGTCGCCGCCAAATTCGGACGCGCCGGCCATGCGCTCAATCTGCTCGCGCATCTTGGCGAAGGCGGAATAGACGCGCTGCCGCTCCGCCTCCACATCCTCCGCCACTGTATGCTCGATGGTGATGCGCGGCTGGTGAAATACGGCGTGGCCCCGCGCCATGCCCATAACGATCGGCAGGCCGGACAGGATATTCGACCCGGTTTCCAATACGCGGCCGTCGAGCGGATTTTCATCGGCCAGGCCCGCATTGGCGATCAGCTCCGCCAGAACCATGGCGACGGTCTGCAGCGCCTCTATCTCGATTTCTTCGTAGCGGCGCGGCTCCACATGCTGCACGCACAGCACCCCGACCGACTGCTGCCGCCGGACGATCGGCACGCCGGCGAAGCTGTGGAACAATTCCTCGCCCGTCTCCGGAATATAGGCGAAGTCAGGGTGCGTCGCCGCTTCATCCAGGTTCAGCGTCTCGACATTGGCGGCGATGGTGCCGACCAGCCCCTGCCCCATGGCGAGCTTCGCGACATGCACGGCCTCCTGCTTCAGACCGCGCGTCGCGAACAGTTCCAGCACGCCCTCGCGCAGCAGATAGATGGAGCAGACCTCGCTCGACAATTCCTCGCCGATGATCTCCACCACCTTGTTGAGCTTCTGTTGTGCAGCGAACCGCGACGCCATAAGCTCGTGCAGACGATTCAATATCTTGCGGGCTGCGATGGCGGGTGAGGTGGACATAGAGCATCGCTAACAGAAAGGCGCTGCGCTTTCCAATGGGGATAACAGCCATATTGGTGGCGGGAACCGCCTCCCCGCTCGTTAAGACTATTCAGCCATATTGGTTATGACCGAGGGGACGTGGATATGAGTATTGCCGTATTGACCGAAGAAGCCCGCGACGATCTGCTCGCCCGTGGTTATTCCCGCCGCCAGTTGGGACGGATCGGAGCCTTGCTGGGCGCGGGCGCCGTGCTGAGCCAGTTTTCCAACCCTGCGCAGGCGCAGAGCCAGGCCGCAAAGGCGCTGATCGGCGGAACGCGCATCGGCGCGAACGAATGCTGGACCGGGCCGCTGGCTCCGGGCGCGCAGGCCGGCGCAGCCATCGTCGCCGAGGGCAACCGCTACAATACCGCCGAAGCCTACACCGCCCTGATGGACGCCGTGTCGAATGTGGAGAATGTGCCGGTGGACCGCATTCTGGCATGGGCGGGTTCCGGCCCGCCGCTGGCCCGCACGGTGCTCGCCTTCTGTTCGCCTGAGCGTGGCGTCGTGACCGGCGATCCGACGTTCGAAACCGTGTGGGGCATGGCCGCCGCCACCAAGACCAAGCTGAGCAAGGTGCCGCTGACCGCCGATTATCGCCATGACGTGAAGGCGATGCTGGCCGCCGATCCGACCGCCAGCTTCTTTTACATCTGCACGCCGAACAACCCGACGGGCACGGTCACGCCGCTGGCCGATGTGGAATGGCTGGTCGCCAACAAGCCGGCCGGTTCGGTCGTCGTCGTCGACGAAGCCTATCTGCACTTCTCCGAAGCGCCGTCGGCAGTGAAGCTCGCCGTGACGCGCGACGACGTGCTGATCCTGCGCACCTTCTCCAAGCTGTTCGGCATGGCCGGCATGCGCCTCGGCCTCACCATCGGCCACCCGGACCTGCAGAAGAAGCTGATGATGTACGACCGGGCGCCCGACCTTTCGGTGACGGCCGTGGCTTGCGGCACCGCCAGCATAACGCAGGCGGACCTGATCAAGGCGCGCCGCGCGGAAATGATCGCCGTGCGCGAGGAAACGCTGGCGCATCTCAAGAAGCGCAAGATCGCCTACATCCCCGGCTCCGAAGCGAACATGTTCATGATCGACTGGAAGAAGCTGTCGCCGGACGAAAAGCACACCAAGAAGATGCAGAACGCCTTCCTGGCCGAAAACGTCCAGATCGGCCGCGCATGGGATATCTATCCGTCGGTGTCGCGCGTCAGCGTCGGGTCGAAGGAAGACATGCAGAAATTCTGCGCCGCGCTGGACAAGATCCTGACGGCATAAGCGTTTCGGGCGTCCCGGTTCATGCCGGGACGCCAAAGCGGAAAGATCAGGCCGCGCGCCGCTCCAGGGCGGCCGCGGCCTCTTTCATGAGGGTCGCGATGATTTCCGTGACCGGTTCTTCCTTCGTGACCATGCCGACGGACTGGCCGGCCATCAGCGAGCCGCCGTCCACATCGCCATCAATAACGGCGCGGCGGAGCGCGCCCGCCCAATAATGTTCGATCTGAAGCTGCGCCTCGGTCATGTCGACAGCGCCGCTGTCCAGAAGGTTGGCGACCTCCCGCTGCTTGGCGGTGAAATTCTCCGTACCGGCATTTTTCAATGCGCGCACCGGGATGACCGGCAGGCGCGGGTCGATCTGGACGCTGGCGACAGCATCACGGGCCGACGCGCGCAGAAACGCCTTCTTGAAATTGGGGTGCGCAATGGATTCGTTGGCGCATACGAAGCGCGTGCCAAGCTGCACGCCGGACGCCCCCATTTCCAGATAGGCGGCGATCGCTTCGCCCCGGCCAATGCCGCCAGCGACGAACACCGGAAGCTGCTCCGCCATTTCGGGCAGGATTTCCTGGGCCAGCACGCTGGTCGCGACCGGGCCGATATGGCCGCCCGCCTCCATGCCCTCCACCACCAGCGCGTCGACGCCCGACCGCGCAAGCTTCTTCGCCAGCGCCAGCGCGGGCGCAAAGCAAATCAGCTTCGCGCCGCTTTGCTTGATCGCCTCGATGCTGCCCTTGGGCGGCAATCCGCCGGCGAGAACCACATGGCCGACATCATGACGCGCGCAGACCTCTATCAGATCGAACAGCAACGGATGCATGGTGATGAGGTTCACGCCGAACGGCTTATCCGTCAGCGCCTTGGTCGCGATGATCTCCGCATCCAGCAGATCGGGCGTCATCGCACCGCAGGCGATGACGCCGAAACCGCCCGCATTGGAGATGGCGGAGACCAGATTGCGTTCGCTGACCCAGCTCATCGCCCCGCACAGGATCGCCGTCTCGCAGCCGAGAAATTCGACGCCTCTGGCCATGAGGGACGTAAGCTTGGTCATGCGATTTCCTATTTTATTGGCCGCGGACGGCGGCCAGATTGGCGACAATGGCGGCGTTGTAGGCGCGATAGGCGCTTTGCACCAGCGCAGTCCAGCGTGGCAGATCGACAGCAATGGCGCCGCTTTCGGACGGGTTCCACGCGCCATAATCGCCAGCGGTCGACATGGAGGACACGCCGCTGGACGCCGTGAAGGGCGCATCAATGACCACATCCTTGGCCAGCATCATGGTGCTGGGCGCGGCGATCCCCGCCGCCTGGCCGACCTGAATATTGACGGGAGACGGCAGGCGGATCGCGAACTGGGTGTCGATATCGACGCTTGCGCGCTTCGCCCCCGCCAGCGTCCGGCTGGTCTTTGCGTCAGTGTCGGCAAAGTCGATGGTGAGCGAAGGCGAGACGAAGGCGGCCCCCATCGCCAGCGCCGGTTTGCTGAGCTTGTTGCCCTTGCCGAAACTGCCCAGCATGCCGAAGCCGCCGACCTTGCCAGCCGCCTGGTACAAGTCGGTGAGCGGCGCGGCGTCGGCGCCCACGCTGACATAGGCTTTCTTGACGCCCGACCCGATGACCATACCGCCGTCGCGATTTTCCTCGATATTGCCTGGGATCAGGACAACCCCCGCCGTCCGCGCGGTGTCCGTCACGGTCGCGTCGTCGATCAGGGGGATGTTCGCGGCGGCGAGCTGCGCCTTCAAATCCGCATGCGCCTCATTGGCCAAACGCCGCATCACCGACTCATCCACGCCGCCCAGGCTTGCGCCCGCGCGCGCCTTCGTGCCGACGCTGGCGTTGGCGGACGCCCGCTGCGCCGTGACGAAGTTGATCGAATAGGACAGGACAGCGATCTTCACGCCTTTCAAGCCATAGGAATTGGGCTTGGACAGTTTGACCGGTGGAACCGCCACGTCCTGCGCCTGGGCAAGAACAGGCAAAGTCGCCAGAAATAGTGCAGACACAATCGATAGATTACGCATGATGAATCCTCCCCTCCACAAGAGGATTTCGGCAGTCTAGCGAAATAGCGTGCAGGTCAAGCCGCTGGCGCGTCGAGTCCATAGGCAGTGTGCAATACTCGGACAGCCAATTCCGTCTCATCCTCGTCGATGAGAACGCTGACCTTGATTTCGCTGGTCGAGATCGCTTCGATGTTGATGCCGCGATCGGCCAGCGTCTTGAACATCGTGGCCGCGACGCCCGCATGGCTGCGCATGCCGACGCCCACGACGCTGATCTTGGCGACCTCCGCATCGGTGATGATCCGGCGGAAGCCGATCGTTTCCTTCAGCGCCTCCAATATGTCGACGCTGCGCGCGAGGTCGGCGCGCGGCACAGTGAAGGTGACGTCCGTCTCCTCCGAATCCTTGCTGTCATTCTGGATGATCATGTCGACGTTGATCGCCGCGTCCGCCAGCGGGCCGAAGATGCTGGCCACCGCGCCCGGCTTGTCGGGCACGCGGGTCACGATGATCTTCGCCTCATTCTTGTCATGGGCGATGCCGGTGATGAGCTGACGTTCCATCTTGCTGTCCTCAATTTCTTCTTCGCTGACGATCAGCGTGCCGGGCAGGTCTTCCTGGGTGGGGTCGTCGAAGGAGGAGAGCACCTGAACGCGCACGCCTTCCTTCATGGCGAGGCCGACGGATCGGGTCTGGAGCACCTTGGCGCCGACCGAGGCCAGCTCCAGCATTTCCTCATAGGTAACGAGATCGAGCTTGCGGGCGCGGGCGACGATGCGGGGATCGGTCGTGTAGACGCCATCGACATCGGTGTAGATGTCGCAGCGGTCCGCCTTGATCGCCGCCGCCACCGCGACCGCCGAAGTGTCGGAGCCGCCGCGGCCGAGCGTCGAGACGCGGCCATCGTCCATCATGCCCTGAAAGCCGGGGATGACCGCCACCTGCCCGCTCGCCATCGCGGCCAGCAGGTCGTCGGTCTCAATGGTCGATACGCGCGCCTTGGCATGCGCCTCCACCGTGCGGATGGGAAGCTGCCAGCCGAGCCAGCTCCGCGCTTCGACGCCCATGGCCTTCAGCGTCATGGCGAGGAGGCCGCTTGTCACCTGTTCGCCCGAAGCGACGACGACATCATATTCGGCGGCGTCGTAAAGCGGCGAGGCTTCCTTGCAGAAGCCGACCAGCCGGTCGGTCTCACCCGCCATGGCGGACACGACGACGGCCACTTCATTGCCCTGCGACACGACATGTTTCACGCGCGCCGCGACGTTGCGAATCCGCTCCATGCCCGCCATGGAGGTGCCGCCAAACTTCATCACGATGCGCGCCATAATTGCTGTAAGCCCTGAATTTTCGTAACACTATGTCGGGAAAAGGCCCCGCCCTGTTCAAAGAGCGGCGTCCCTATAGTCAGCAAGGACCATGATGGCAAGCAACGCAAATACCACTATCGATCCGCGTGAAGCTGCGCATTTCGGGACGCTGGCGGCGGAATGGTGGGACCCGAAGGGCAGCAGCGCGATGCTGCACAAGCTGAACCCCGTCCGCCTGCGCCATGTCCGCGCGGCCATCGATGCGCATTGGGGAACCGGCAACCGGACGATGCGGCCGCTGGAAGGCAAGCGGGCGCTGGACGTCGGCTGCGGCGCGGGATTGCTGACCGAACCGCTGGCCCGAATGGGTGCGCAGGCCATGGGCATCGACGCCGCGCCGGAGAATATCGCCGCGGCGCAGGCCCATGCCGGGCAGATGGGCCTGACGATCGACTATCGCGCCACCGGGATCGAATCTCTCGACGCCGGCGCGTTCGATCTGGTGACCAGCATGGAGGTGATCGAGCATGTCACCGATCCCGCGCTGTTCGTTCGCGGGCTTGCAAAAGCGCTGGCTCCCGGCGGCCTCATGATCCTTTCAACGCCCAACAGGACAAACCTGTCCCGCTTTGCGATGATCACCATCGGCGAGGGGCTGGGCCAGATTCCGAAGGGCACGCATGACTGGAGCCGTTTCCTGAAACCGGAGGAACTGGAGGCGCTGCTGGCCGAGGCCGGACTGGTCGTGACGGAGACGGTCGGCCTGTCCTTCAGCCCGGCCAAGGGGTTTATCCTGTCGGAGAATCAAGCGCTCAACTATCTGATGACGGTCGTCCACGCGCCGAAGGAGTAAGCCATGCCGACCGCCGATCCGCGCATCGACGCCTATATCGCGCGGCAGGCGGCCTTTGCCCGGCCCATGCTCAGCCATCTGCGCGCGCTGGTGCATGCCGTGTGCCCGGATACGGTCGAGGCCGTCAAATGGGGCATGCCCTTCTTCACCTACAAGGGGAAGAATCTCTGCCAGATGGCGGCGTTCAAAGAGCATATGTCCTTCGGCCTGTGGCATGGCGGCGACCTTATGGGACCGAAGGCGGAAGGGTCCGGCATGGGACAGTTCGGCAGGATCGCGGCGCCGGAGGATTTGCCGGACGACGCCATGCTGACCGGCCTGATCCTCAAGGCGATGGCGCTGATCGATGCGGGTACGATAGCGACGCGGATGCAACGCAAGGCTCCCCGCCCCGCATTGCCGGTGCCTGCCGCATTGCAGGCGGCGATTGACGCCAATCCGGCGGCGGCAAAGGTCTGGGCGGAGTTTTCGCCGGGGAAGATCCGCGACTATGCCGAATGGATCGGGGACGCCAAGCGCGCGGAGACGCGGGACAAACGCATCGCCGAAGCGGTAGGATGGATCGCCGAGGGCAAGGACCGGAACTGGAAATACCGGTGAGGACGCGGGGTTAGCGCTTCCGCCGCCATGCGATTGAAGTGTGGCGGAAAGCGTTGAGAGACACTTGCCGGGGACGTTCTTCCGCGAAAGTGGCGCGCTGTATCGATGCGGGTTGCTCCTGCCGAAGCTCACTCCTGCAGCGACACGCCGGGACTGCGCGGGTCCGCCGCGCCGATCCATTTGCCATCGGGCAGGCGTTCCGCGGCATTGGCCTTCAAGCCCATCTTCGCCACGCTGACCGTATGGCCCAGCTTTTCCAGCGCCGGTTTCATCGGCTCCAGATTGGTGCCCTGTTCAAGCACCAGCCCATCCTTGTTGAAGAAGATCAGCCCCATCGCGATCGAATCCTGCGCCGATATCCCCCAGTCGAAATGGGCGATCAGCGCCTTGGCGACCTGCATGATGATTGTCTTTCCGCCCGCCGCGCCAACCGTGAAGATCGGCTTGCCCGCCGCGTCATAGACAATGACCGGGGACATGGACGACAGCGGACGCTTGCCCGCCTCCACACGGTTGGCGACCGGCGCGCCGTCCTTTTCCGGCGCGAAGGTGAAATCGGTCAGTTCATTGTTCAGGCTGAAGCCGTTGGCGACAAGCTGGCTGCCGAAGAAGCTTTCGATCGTGGAGGTCATCGACACGATGTCGCCATCATGATCGATCGCGACGAAATGGCTGGTCCCCGCCACTTCGGACGAGATCGCGGCGGTGCGCGGCTCCGCCCCCGGAGGCGTGCCCGCCTCATAGGAAGGCAGCGTTTTGGTCAGCGAGATGAGCCGTGAGCGCCGCGCCAGATAGGCCGGGTCGATCATGCCCGCGATCGGCATCTTCACGAAATCGGGGTCGCCCAGATATTTTTCCCGATCGGCATAGGCAAGCTGCATCGCCTCCCCAATCACATGCCAGGACAGCGGATTGTCCTTGCCCCATTTTTTGAGGTCGAAACGCTCGACCATGCCAAGCACTTCCAGCACCGTCACGGCGCCGGACGATGGCGGCCCCATGCCGCAGATCGTATAAGCGCGGTAATGGCCGCAGATGGCGGGCCGCTCCTTCGCCCGGTAGGCGGCAAGGTCAGCCTCCGTCAGCGGCACGGGGTTTTTGGGCGCGTTCGTCACCGCCGCGCTGATCGCCCTGGCGTTTTCACCCAGATAGAAGGCGTCCGGCCCCTCGGCCGCGATGCGCCTGAACAACGCGGCCAGCGGCGGATTGCGCAGGATCGTCCCAACGGGAACCGGCGCGCCATCCTTCCAATACATCTTCTGGATTTCTGGGAAGTCCTTCCAGATTGGCTCGACCGCCTTCAACGCCGTGTAGAGCCGCTGCCTGACTTCAAAACCGTCCTCCGCCAGACGGATGGCCGGACCGAACAGATCGGCCCAGGGCAGCTTGCCCCATTTTTCATGCGCCATGGCCGCGAGGCGCAGATTGCCCGGCACCCCGACCGAATATCCGCCCGGCCATGCCTGAATGAAGGGCAGCGGCTTTCCATCCGGTCCCATGAAGCGATCCGGCGTTGCAGCCGCAGGCGCGGCTTCCCGCCCGTCGATCGTGTCGAGCACGCCCGTCTTGCCGCCATGGTGGAGCAGGAAGCCGCCGCCGCCAATGCCGCTATTATGCGGTTCCACCACCGTCAGCGCGATCATCATCGCCAGAGCGGCGTCCGTGGCGTTGCCGCCCTTGCGCAATATCTCCTGCCCGGCGGCGGCGGCGCGCGGATCAGCGGACGATACGACCCCGGCGGACGCGACGTCCGGCTCCCGCGCGGACACCGCCGGAGGAAGGAAGGATGCGGACAGGGCAAAGGCGACGAAAGCGAGGGTGCGGGATATCATCCCGCAAGACTATCGACCGGGTTTCCTCCCGCAACCTTTTTGTTGCAGATGCTAAGCATCCGCGCCGACAGCCTGCGCCACATTGGCGAAGCCATCCCGTGCCAGCAGGCGTTTCAGCCCCGCATTGATCCTGCGCGCCAGCCAGGGGCCTTCATAGACCATCGCGCTGTAGAATTGGACCAGCGCCGCCCCGGCCCTGATGCGAGCATAGGCATCCTCTGCATTGGCGATGCCGCCCGCGGCGATTAACGGTATTGCGCCGCCCGTGGCCGAACGGAAATCGCGCAGCCGCTGGTGCGCCAGATCGCGAAGCGGGGCGCCGGACAGGCCGCCTGTCTCGCCCGCATGGGCGGAGCGCAATGCAGGGCGGGATATGGTGGTGTTCGATATGATCAGCGCATCCAGCCCATGCGCGATGCCAAGGGCGGCGATATCGTCCACATCGGCAGGCTCCAGATCCGGCGCGACCTTCAGGAAAATGGGCGTGCGATCATCCCCCCGCGCGCTCATCACGGCGGAAAGCAGGTCGTCCAGCGCGCCCTTGTCCTGCAGCGCGCGCAGGCCCGGCGTATTGGGCGAGGAAATATTGATCGTCAGATAATCGGCGAAGGGCGACATGCGGCGCACGCCAGCGGCATAGTCTGCGATCCTGTCGCTGGAATCCTTGTTCGCGCCGATATTGACGCCGATGACGCCGCCATGCCGGCCAAGGCCGGAAAGCCTGCGCGCCGCGCTTTCCTGCCCGCCATTGTTAAAGCCCATGCGGTTGATGACCGCCCTGTCCTCCACCAGCCGGAACAGCCGGGGCTTGGCATTGCCCGCCTGCGGAAGCGGGGTCAGCGTGCCGAGTTCCGCGAAGCCGAAGCCCAGCGCATGCATCTTGTGCGCGACCTCGCCATCCTTGTCGAACCCGGCGGCCAGACCCACCGGATTGGGGAAGTCGATGCCCGCCACATGGCTCGCCAGAACAGGGTCCGCAGGCCCCGGATTACCCGCCGGCATGGCCCTAAGCGCGGCGATGGTCAGCCGGTGCGCCCGCTCGGCATCCAGCAGAAACAGCACAGGGCGGAAAAAAGGGTAAACCATGCTGTCCTTTCAGACGGCTTAATGGAAAAAATTAGAACCAAAACCGTTGGATTCTGTCACAAAAGCGCCAACTCATGTGCCGAAGTGACACGTAAAAGCAACTATCCTTCGCTGCACTGCACATTTTCGGTTCGCATTGGCCGCAAATGTCGAATCCATCCAATAAAAGTGAGAATCACCTGCAGTAGAGCGCTGCTGCGACCCGAAGGGCTCTTGGTCACCCGACTAAAGAGACCTTTTACTTGGCCCGGATGGCTCCATGCCCTCCGGGCCATTTTTTTTCATGTGTTTTCGGATAATTACGCGGCCGAACCCGGCAAAGCGGCAGAACACCTTGCGAATCCTCATTACGCCGCGCAATGTTCCGCTTGGGAAACATGGTTAATTTTCAAGTCTTCACAGAGCAGCAACACGCCATTTCCTTTCGGAAATATTAGATGCAGCATTATTTCCCTGATCCCAACCCCGCTGGTCTTACCGACCTTACCTATTTCCCTCCGCCAGCGGCGCTGAAAAGCCGCTTTGGGCCGTCCTATCTGTTCACGGCGGACCAACCGCTGGTGTCGGACGTCACCCGCGCCGATTTTCCGCAGTTCCGGTTCATGATGGCCGGGATGGGCGATTATCATTTTCAGGACGGGACGAAGGCGCAAACGCCAGAATGCTGCCTGCTGGGCACCACGCTGGGCGCGACCCGGATGATCGTGAACGGTCCGCTGCAGGCATTCGGCGTATCGATCCTGCCGCTGGGCTGGATCGCCCTGGGGCTGAAGGACGCCAATCTGCTGGCGGACCGGGTTGCGGACATGGCGGATATCTTTGGCGAGGAGCCGCAGAATCTGCTGCACGCATTCCGCGAGATGGACGACCCAGCGCAGGCGGCGGAAATGCTCTGGACCTTTCTGGCGGCGCAATTGAAGCCCCCGCCGCCGTCCCATGTCGCCTTCGTCACCCAGTGCGACGCCTGGCTGGCCGGTGATGCGTCACCGCGCGTGGAGGCGCTGTTCGAGGCCACCGGGCTGTCGTCGCGTCAGGCCGCGCGCCTCGCCAACCGGCTCTATGGCGCACCGCCCAAATATCTGGCGCGCAAATTCCGCGCGCTGCGGTGCGCGGCGGAACTGGGGCTGGACCATCAGGACTGGATGGAGATGGTGGAGGGCGCTTTTTACGACCAGTCCCACTTCATTCGCGAGATCAAGCATTTCATCGGCTTTACCCCGCATCAGCTCAAGACGGACCCGTCGCCCGTCGCCCGGTTGACCCTGCAGCGGCGCGCGATGATCGGCGCGGTGGCGGAAATCAACCGTATAAGCTGATAGCTCCGCTTGGCCCCGCGCCACCGTAAACAGTCTTGATTTTCCGTGCCTTCGAGACCAGATGCGTAATCGGATTGATTCGATCCGATTTGAGAATGGTTTGCAGTAAGGCATGAAGCTTTCCAGTTTCGCAGATTATGCCGTGGTGCTGATGTCCGCCGCCGCGCGCCATTGCGGCGGCGCCCGGATGAACGCGACCACGCTGGCCGCAGAAACCGGCATCCCCCTGCCCACCGCGCAGAAGCTGGTGAGCCGGCTGTCGGCGGCGGGCCTGTTCGAATCGAGCCGGGGCACGGGCGGCGGCGTGCGGCTTTCGCGCCCGCCCGCAGCCATCACGCTGGCCGATGTGGTTGAGGCGGTCGAAGGGCCGATCGCCATGACCGCCTGCAGCGACCATGGCGCGCATGACTGCAATATGGAACAGGACTGCCGCGTACGCCCGCATATGAGCGCCGCAAATCATGCAGTCCGCGCCGCGCTGGCGAGTGTGACGATCGCCAGCCTTTCGCGGGACGTGCCCGCCGCGCCGACGCCATCCTTTACCGGCGCGGGCGAAATCGAAACGCCAGCAGAACAGATAGCTCTATGACCGACGACAGCACCACATTCCGCAATCGCGAGGCGCAGGAAGCCGCCGACCGCGCGTCGGTCTATGAGCATGGCTGGTCGTCCGCCATCGAGCAGGATTTCGCGCCCAAGGGCCTGACCGAGGATACCGTCCGCTTCATCTCCGCCAAGAAGAAGGAGCCGCAATGGCTGCTCGACTGGCGGTTGAAGGCGTTCGCCATGTGGCAGAAGATGGAAGCGCCGGACTGGGCGAAGCTCAACGTCCCGGCCATCGATTATCAGGACGCCTATTATTATGCCGAGCCGAAGAAGAAGGCGGAGCTGAATTCTCTCGACGAGGTCGATCCGGAAATATTGGCCACCTATCAGAAGCTGGGCATTCCCATCGCCGAGCAGGAAGTGCTGGCCGGGGTCAAGGGCAGCCGCAAGATCGCCGTGGACGCGGTGTTCGACAGCGTGAGCGTCGCCACCACCTTCCGCAAGGAGTTGGAGGAGGCGGGCGTCATCTTCCGTTCGATCAGCGAGGCGGTGCGCGAATATCCCGAGCTGGTGAAGAAGTGGCTGGGCAAGGTCGTGCCGATGCACGACAATTATTTCGCCACATTGAATTGCGCCGTCTTTTCCGACGGCACCTTCGTCTACATTCCGGAGGGCGTGCGCTGCCCGATGGAACTCAGCACCTATTTCCGCATCAATGCGGAGAATACCGGGCAGTTCGAGCGGACGCTGATCGTCGCCGACAAGGGCAGCTATGTCTCCTATCTGGAGGGCTGCACCGCGCCGATGCGCGACGAGAACCAGTTGCACGCCGCCGTGGTCGAGCTGGTCGCGCTGGACGATGCGGAGATCAAATATTCGACCGTCCAGAACTGGTATCCGGGCGATGCGGAGGGCAAGGGCGGCATCTATAATTTCGTGACCAAGCGCGGGCTGTGCCAGGGGAAGAACAGCAAGATAAGCTGGACCCAGGTGGAGACCGGCAGCGCGATCACCTGGAAATATCCGTCCTGCGTGCTGGCGGGCGAGAACAGCGTCGGCGAATTTTATTCGGTCGCGCTGACCAACAATATGCAGCAGGCCGACACCGGCACGAAGATGATCCATCTGGGCAAGGGATCTCGGTCGACCATCGTGTCGAAAGGGATCAGCGCGGGCCGCAGCAACAACACCTATCGCGGACTGGTCCGCGTGGCGGCGTCGGCGGAGGGCGTGCGCAACTTCACCCAGTGCGACAGCTTGCTGCTGGGCGACCGGTGCGGCGCGCATACCGTGCCCTATATCGAGGTGAAGAACCCCAGCGCGCAGATCGAGCATGAAGCGACGACATCGAAGATCAGCGATGATCAGTTGTTCTACGCGATGCAGCGCGGGCTGGATCAGGAGAGCGCGGTCAGCCTGATCGTCAACGGCTTCGCCAAGGAAGTGCTGCAGCAACTGCCGATGGAATTTGCCGTCGAGGCGCAGAAGCTGCTCGGCATTTCGCTGGAGGGATCAGTCGGATGATCCCCCAGACAGCCCTAAATGCGAGCCTAAATGCGGGAGGCCAGCGCAAGCATGACGCCCGACCCGGCAAGCAACGCCAGCTTGGTCGGCGGCACATTCTCCTTATAGAGCAATATGCTGACGGCGATCGACCCGATGGTGAGGACCAGCGTGTTGAGCGGGATCAGCATGCTGAGCGACATGCCGGATGCGATCAACCGCGCCAGGATCGCAAACCCGATGCCAAAGCACAGGAACATGATCACCGAGGGCACCGGCACGGTCAGCCCGCGCGACGCCGGCAGCAGGGTCGTGCCGATCATCTGCAAAACCGTCGCGCCCAAAAACAACAGCACCCCATTTACGGTAATTCCGCCCATCGCTCTCTCCATTGTGATTTTGGCAGCAAGGGTGTGACATGCGCCCGCCCCAGCAACAAAGTGCCGATGCGCGGCAAGCTGCTTTGCATTTCGCAGGAAGGATGCGTGGGGTCGCTGACCGCAAATGGGTTTGCGAAGGTTAGGGAGCAGCAACGGCCGATGCGGTCCATCATCGAGCGGCAAAAGCGGCTCGGAAGCGGCTTTGTGGGATCGGTTGGATGAGTCTCATCGCTTTCACCCCCGTCATGCCGGACTTGATCCGGCATCCCGCTTCCTCATGCACAGCCACAGAGAATAGCGGGACCTCGGATCAAGTCCGGGGTGACGCAATTGAAGACATTATTGCGGAACTGAGAAGCTGAATGCTCAAAATCACCAACCTCACCAACGCCATTGACGGCAAGGCCATCCTGAAGGGCCTGACGCTCAGCATCAATGCGGGCGAAATCCATGCGATCATGGGGCCGAACGGCGCGGGGAAATCGACGCTGGCCTACACGCTGGGCGGGCGGCCCGGTTATGACGTGACTGGCGGATCGGCGACGTTCGACGGGCAGGATCTGTTCGAACTCGACCCGCATGAGCGCGCAGCCGCAGGGCTGTTCCTGGGCTTTCAATATCCGGTCGAAATCCCCGGCGTGTCGAACCTGCAATTCCTGCGCGAGAGCCTGAACAGCCAGCGCAAGGCGCGGGGCGAGGCGGCGCTGTCCGGCGGCGAGTTCATCAAGATCGCCAAGGAGAAGGCGGGCCTGCTCGGCCTCGACATGGACATGCTGAAGCGTCCGGTGAATGTCGGCTTTTCGGGCGGCGAGAAGAAGCGGAACGAGATGGTGCAGATGGGCATCCTCGACCCCAAGCTTGCGATCCTCGACGAGACCGACAGCGGCCTCGACATCGACGCGCTCAAGACCGTGGGCGCGGGGATCAACGCGATCATGAGGAAGCCCGACAAGGCCGTGCTGCTGATCACCCATTATCAGCGCCTGCTCGATTATGTGCAGCCGGACTTCGTGCATGTGCTTGCCGGCGGGCGGATCGTGAAGTCCGGCGGGCCGGAGCTGGCGCTGGAGCTGGAACGCGAAGGCTATGCCGAGGTGCTGGCGGCGTGAGCATTCCATCGCCCACAATCCACATCGTCATCCCGGACTTGATCCGGGATCTATTGGTTCTCCCTCGCATGGCCATGATATGCTTGCGCTCATGGATCCCGGATCAAGTCCGGGATGACGGAGGAGTGGGCAGTGAATAGCCTCGCCCTCCCCACCCGCCGCGACGAGGCGTGGCGGTACAGCGACCTGGACGCCGTCAAGAGCGTGTGGCCCATTGCGCCCGCGACGCAGATCGACGTGGCGGCGGGTGAGACCGCGCATCATCACCTGCTGCAGGATGCCGCCGATACGGACGTCGCCATCCATGACTATGTGATCACGGTCGCCGATGGCGCATCGTGCCATTTCCATATCCTCAACAGCGGCGGACGGCTGGGCCGGGTCACGCTGGACGTCACGCTGGGCGATGGCGCGCATTTCGAGCTGGGCGGCGCGATCATCGGCGGGGGCAGCCAGACGCTGGAGATTGTCACCACCGTCACCCATGCCAAGCCCAATGCGACCAGCGTGCAGACCATCCGGTCGATCCTGGGCCAGACCGCCACGGGCAGCTATCTGGGCAAGATCGCTGTCGCGCGCGACGCGCAAAAGACGGACGCGGCGCAGTCGGTGAAGGCGATGCTGCTGGACCGCACGGCGACGGCCAATGCAAAGCCGGAACTGGAAATCTACGCCGACGACGTGAAATGCGCGCATGGCGCGACGGTCGGCGAACTGGACAAGGCCGCCCTGTTCTACATGGCGTCGCGCGGCATGGAGCCGGCCGTGGCGCAGACTTTGCTGCTGCGCTCCTTCATCGCGGGCGTGTTCGACAGCGTGGCGGACGAGGGCGTGCGGGAGACGCTGGAAACAGCGGCGCTGGCGCGGCTGGAGAAGTTGGCGTGAGCGAGAATATGTCTCCTCCGTTCGGGCTGAGCCTGTCGAAGCCCTCCACTGAGCGCAGCGAAGTGCCTCACTCTGTTCGGCAGAGCCCTTCGACTTCGCTCAGGGCGAACGGAGTTATGGATTACCGCGCCGATTTCCCCGGTATCGCCGACTGGCATTATCTCGATACCGCCGCCACCGCGCAGAAGCCGCAGGCCGTGATTGACGCGATCGCGCGGGCCTATGGCGCGGACTACGCCACCGTGCATCGGGGCGTTTATTCCCGGTCGGCGAACATGACGCTGGCCTATGAGGCCGCGCGGCGGAAGGTTGCGCGCTTCATCGGTGCAAAGTCCGACGCCGAGATCGTGTTCGTGCGCGGCGCGACCGAAGGCATCAACCTAGTCGCGCAAAGCTGGGGCGGCGCGAACCTGAAGGCCGGGGACCGCATCCTGCTCTCCGTGCTGGAGCATCACAGCAATATCGTACCCTGGCAGTTGATCGCGGAAAAGACAGGCGCGCAGATCGATGTCGTGCCGCTGACGGAGGACGGCAAGATTGACCTCGACGCGATGTCGGCGATGATCACGCCAGCGCACAAGCTGGTCGCACTGGCCCATGTGTCGAACGTGCTTGGATCGCCGCTCGATGTCCGGCGCGCGGCGGAGATCGCGCATGGCGTTGGCGCGAAAATCCTGATCGACGGGTGCCAGGCGGTTCCGCGCCTTGCCGTGGATGTTACGGCGCTCGGCTGCGACTTTTACGTCTTTTCCGCGCACAAGCTTTACGGTCCCACCGGCATCGGCGTGCTGTGGGCGCGGCAGGAAATCCTCGACGCCATGCCCCCCTATCAGGGCGGCGGGTCGATGATCGACAAGGTGACGTTCGAAAAGACGACCTACGCCCCGGCCCCGACCCGGTTCGAGGCGGGCACGCCGCATATTGTTGGCGTGGTCGGCCTTGCCGCCGCCATCGATTATGTCGAGGCGATCGGGCTGGACGTCATCCACGCCCATGAATGTGCTCTGGTCGGGCAGGCGCGCGATGCGCTGCACAAGCTGAACTCCGTGCGCGTGTTCGGGCCGGAAGATTCGTGCGGCATTCTGTCTTTCGAGATCGAGGGGGTGCATCCGCACGATGCAGGCACCATATTGGATGAGGAAGGCGTCGCGATCCGCGCCGGGCATCATTGCGCGCAACCGCTGATGCGGCATCTGGGCGTTGAGGCGACGGCGCGCGCGAGCTTTGGAATTTACAGTGATGAAAGCGATGTCGCGGCGCTGGTGCGCGGGATCGAGCGAGTGAGGAAGATCTTCGGATGAACGGAGAGGGAAAGATCATCGTCGAGGAAGTCGACGGCGTGGAAGCGCCGCCCAAGGCGCGCGTCGACGCCGTGGACACGGCGCACGAAACGCCAAGGGAAACGATGGAGCGCAAGCGCGATTATCTCGACGGCTTCCTGAACCAGAAGCCCGCGACCGCAGCCCAGGGAGAGCCGGGCGGCGATGTCTATGAGGGCGTGATCGATGCGCTGAAGGAAATTTTCGACCCGGAAATCCCGGTGAACATATATGATCTCGGCTTGATCTACGGCGTCGACATCACCGAGGGCGGACATGCGGTCGTCACCATGACGCTGACGACGCCGCACTGCCCGGTGGCGGAATCCATGCCTGCCGAGGTGGAATTGCGCGTTGGCGCGGTCCCCGGCGTCGGCGATGTCGAGGTCAATCTGGTCTGGGACCCGCCATGGGACCCGGCGAAGATGAGCGACGAAGCCAAGCTTGAACTGGGGATGCTGTGATGAGCACCGAAACCAAGACCCGCGCCCGCCCCGCCGCCGTCATCCTGACGTCCAGCGCGGAGCAGCGCATCGCCGACCTGATGGCGAAGGCCCCCGCCGATGCGATCGGCGTGAAGCTGTCCACGCCGCGCCGAGGCTGTTCCGGCCTTGCCTATTCGGTCGACTATGTGACCGAGGAAGCGAAGTTTGACGAGAAGATCGAGACGCCCGGCGGCACCTTCTACATTGACGGCGCGTCGGTGCTCTATCTGATCGGGTCGACGATGGACTGGGTGGAGGATGATTTCACCGCCGGGTTCGTGTTCAACAATCCCAACGCGAAGGGAAGCTGCGGCTGCGGCGAGAGCTTCACGGTTTAGGCTTTACCCGTTTTATCGGGAGGCGTGTTCCTGCGTAGGCAGGAACCCAGTCCCGGCGTTTGAACTGGACTCCTGCTTTCGCAGGAGTACGCAATTCCCAGACCCTCCTAGAATTCCATCACGTACCGCAACGCGCCGCCAATCTCATCCGGAAACCAGGCGAGGTTGCCGCTGTCCTTGCGCCAATAGGCGTTGGTGGTGATCCATCCCATGCCGAGCCGACGGGCATAGACCGTTTCCGCATCGATCTGCCGCCCGCGCGGGGCGAGGCTGATCGTTTCCATCGTCCAGGTCGCGCTGTGCGTCGCATAATCATATGAGGTTGGCAGGCGCAGGCCGATGCCGCCGGATTCCACCCGCAGCGGCTGGGAGATGCGCACCGCCAGCCGGTCGTCGCGATCCAGAACCCCGCGCTTTTCGCCATCGATCGACCAGGCATTGGTGCGCAGGTCAGCCCCGCCGCCGCTCGTAAAACCCTGCCGGAACATGGCGCCCAGCCGCCAGCCATTGCCGGGTTCCAGCGCGACGCCGCTGTCGAGGAACAGGCTTTTCCCGGCGGCGGCTCCGATCAGCGAGGAGAAGCGCGCGCCCAGCAGGGTGCCCTCCTCCCGCATATAGGTTGCGCCAAAGGACAGGCGCAGCGCCCCGGCGCGCTTTTCCGCGCTGGCCCCGAACGCGGTATAGCCGTCATTGCGGCGCTGGTCCCATGGCGTTTCGACATCGCGATAGGCGGTGCGCCATGCATGCCCCTGCTCCGCCGTCATCGTCAGCGCCACGCCGCCGCCGACATCATGCCGCACGGCAAAGCCGCTGCCCGCAACACGGTCGAAACCCAATGATCCCCGCGTTCCGTTCGCCACCAGAAAGGCCGGACCGCTTGCGCCGTCGACCCGCGCGGTCAAGCTGCCCGCGCCTTCCGAGAAACCCAGCGATATGGTTGTCGCCTGCCCCATCCGCATCGTGATCGACCCGGAAAGCGCCCGCGCCCTTTGCGTGTCCTCCGGTGAAAGCATCAGGCGGCTGGCCTCCGCCGCGCTGCCGCGCCCCGGCGCGATGTTCATGGCGACGGACACCGGGCCGCTATCGGCGGTAAAGCTGCGCTGCCTGATCTGCAGCGCGGGGGCGAGGGTCAGGTCAGGCGTGTCGCTGCGGAGCGATGGCTTGAAATCGATCGTATAGGCCCGGCCGAGACTGTCGAGCGCGACCGCATTCATGCTGCCGACCTCCGAAGCATCGCCCATCGGCGCGGACAGCGATCCGTTGGCGCTGAGCGACACCGGCGTCGCCGATCCTGCAAGGCTGGTCGATCCGACGGGCGAAAAGGCCCTGGCGACATTCAATATGCCCGCGCCGAACACCGAGTCCGCGCCGGATGCGCCCGCATCCGTGGCGCTGGACATCAGGAGCTGCACGATCTGGGCGGCCGAGAGATTGGGAAAGGCCTGCGCAAGCAGCGCCGCCGCGCCGGCGATCTGCGGCGCGGAGAAGGATGTGCCGTCGAACAGATAGTTCACGCCATTCTGATCCTGCGACAGCACGCTCTTGCCAAGGGCCGACAGGGTTGCGGTCTCATATCCCTGTGCGCCGTTCGAAAAGCTGCTGTGCGCGCCATTGGCGTCCACCGACGCAGCGATAATCACCTGCCCGCGCGCAATGGCAGGGTTGACGAAGGACGCCGCAAAGGCGTCCGGCGCGGCGCGCCCGTCATTGCCCGCCGACACCACGATCACCATGCCCGCGGCCGTCGCGCGATCAATGGCTGCGGCAAGGGTCGGCGGCGCGCCGCTGTCGCCGCCCAGCGAAATATTGACGACCTTCGCGCCATTCACCCGCGCATGGTCAAGCGCCTGCGCAATCGCCGTGGTGCTGTGGGAACAGCCCGAATCCTGCGAACCCGATCCGATGGAATTGCAGGTGTTTGGCGTATCGGTCCGCAGCGCCAGAACCGTTGCGCCCCATGCCATGCCCATGATCAACCGGTCGTTGCGCGCGCCCGCCAGGACCGTCGCGACGGCGGTGCCGTGGCCGCCCTGGTCCTGGACCGTGCCGCTTCCCCCGAAGTCGCGGGAGGCGGAGCTGATCCTGCCGGTAAATTCCGCATTGGCCGTGGCGATGCCGCTGTCGATGACGCCGACCGTGACGCCCGCCCCGCTCGCGCCGGCCTGATAAGCGGTGATGGCGCCATGTACGGAGGGGCCATCCGACCGCCGATATTCACTGGTGTCGAAATTGGTGGCCGTCGGAGCCGGGGTTGGGGCAGGCGTAGGTGTGGGTGTCGGCGTTGGAGTGGGCGTCGAATTGACCGCCCCGCCCCCTCCACCACAGGCGGACAGCGCACATGTCGCCAGCATCGCCGCGAGAACGGAATAACGCCTGGGGAAACGATGGCTGTTCGGCATGAATGTCAGTTCCGTTCGTGATGGATGGCGTTTCCCTAACGCCAAATGCTGAAGAATATTTTGCGCTTCTCGCTTGTCCTGCGCGGCATGCGCGGATACCGCGCCGCCATGCGCGCAGACCTCGCCCATATCGACGCCTGGGTCTTCGACCTGGACAACACGCTGTATCCGGCAAAGGCGGACCTGTTCGGCCTGATCGACGTGAAGATGGGCGAGTTCATCCAGGGCCTGCTCGGCTGCGACCCGGTTGAGGCGCGCGCCGTCCAGAAACGATATTTCATGGAGCATGGCACGACCCTGTCGGGGCTGATGGCGCATTACGGCACCGATCCGCGGGAATTTCTGGAATTCGTCCACGATATTTCGCTCGACCGGCTTGAAGTAGATCCCGCCCTGAACGCGGGCATCGCCGCCCTGCCCGGCCGCCGCCTGATCTTCACCAATGGCGATGAGCCTTATGCCCAGAGGGTGCTGGACAAGCTCGGCCTGTCCGGCGCGTTCGAGCTGATCCACGACATCCATGCCTGCCAATATATCCCCAAGCCCGACCCGTCCGGCTATGCCGCCCTCTGCGCGACCCACGGCCTTGACCCTTTCAGATCGGCGTTTTTCGAGGATATGGCCCGCAACCTGAAACCCGCCAAGGCGATCGGCATGACCACCATCTGGGTCAATAACGGGTCCGAGGCCGGCACCGTGGACGCGCATCCCGACTTCATTGATTTCGAAACCGACCATCTGACGCCGTTCATCGGCGATATCACCGGAGCCTGACATGACCGATTCCCTTATCACCACTCTTGAAGCCGCATGGGAAGACCGCGCCAATATCGGCCAGTCCACGCAGGGCGCGGTACGTGAAGCCGTGGCGGAGGCGCTGAACCTGCTTGACGCGGGCAAGGCGCGCGTCGCCGAACAGGTCGATGGCGGCTGGCAGGTGAACCAGTGGCTGAAGAAGGCCGTGCTGCTGTCGTTCCGGCTGAACGACAATGCGCTCATCCCCGGCGGACCCGGCGGCTCCTTCTGGTGGGACAAGGTCCCCTCCAAATTCTCCGGCTGGGGCGAGACCCAGTTCCGCGCCGCCGGTTTTCGTGCCGTGCCCGGCGCTTTCGCGCGTCACGGCGCCCATATCGCCCGCAATGTTATCCTGATGCCCAGCTTCGTCAACATCGGCGCGTTCGTCGACGAGGGCACGATGGTCGATACCTGGGTGACGGTGGGAAGCTGCGCGCAGGTCGGCAAGAATGTCCACCTGTCGGGCGGCGTCGGCCTTGGCGGCGTGCTGGAGCCGCTACAGGCGGACCCGGTGATCATCGAGGATGACTGCTTCATCGGCGCCCGGTCCGAAGTCGTGGAGGGCGTGCGCGTGGGCAAGGGATCGGTGCTCTCCATGGGCGTCTTTATCACCAGCACCACCAAGATCGTGGATCGCACCACCGGGGAAGTGTTTATCGGCGAAGTGCCCCCCTATTCGGTCGTTGTGCCCGGCAGCCTGCCCGGAAAGCCCCTCCCGGACGGCACGCCCGGCCCGAACCTGGCCTGCGCCGTCATCGTGAAGCGGGTCGACGCGCAGACGCGATCCAAGACGGCGATCAACGACCTGCTGCGGGATTGAGAAAATCGCGCTCTTAAGATTGCCCCAATCTCGGCGTGCTCCTGCGAAAGCAGGAGCCTAGTCCCACGGTCCGAACTGGACTCCTGCTTTCGCAGGAGCACCTCCGTTAAACCTGTTGATAGGGCGCATGACAAAGGTTGGATTTATTGCCCCGGTAACCTAAATCCCCCCAATGCCTCCCGATCAGCCAGATACCGATAAGGCCGCACCGCCGGCGTGGGCGACGCTGCGCCGTTTCCTGGTCTATCTCTGGCCGAAGGATGCACCGGCGCTGCGCCGCCGGGTGGTGTTTTCCATGCTGCTGGTGCTGGCGGCCAAGGCCACCAGTCTCATCATGCCCTTCGCCTACAAGGCGGCGATCGACCGGATGGCGCCGGGCATGGAGCCGGGGGCGGCGCTGGCGATCGCGCTGGTCGCGGCCTATGCGGGCGCGCGTTTCGCCGCGGTCGCGTTCGACAATATCCGCAATGTGGTGTTTGAGCGTGTCGGGCAGGAAGCGACGCGCCGCCTGTCGGAACATGTGTTCGCGCACCTCCATCGCCTTTCCCTTCGCTTTCACCTCAATCGCAAGACCGGCGGCGTCACCAAGGTCGTGGAGCGCGGCACCAAAAGCATCGACACGATGCTCTATTTCCTGCTGTTCAATATCGCGCCGACGATCGTCGAACTGCTGGCGGTCTGTGCGATCTTCTTCGTGAAGTTCGGTCCGGGACTGGTCGTCGCGACGCTGGTGATGGTCGGCCTCTATATCTGGTTCACCCGGATGGTGACCGAATGGCGCAACCAGCTTCGCCGCGACATGGTGGACCTGGACACCGGCGCGGTCGCCCATGCCGTGGACAGCCTGCTGAATTTCGAGACCGTCAAATATTTCGGCGCAGAGGACAGGGAGGCGGCCCGTTACGGCAATTCCATGCGCCTCTACGCCAAGGCGGCGGTGAAGTCGGAGAACAGCCTGGCATGGCTGAATATCGGCCAGTCCCTGATCACCAACCTGATGATGGCGGGCGCGATGGGCTATACCGTCTGGGGCTGGAGCCGGGGCATGTTCAGCACCGGCGACGTGGTGCTGGTGAACACGCTGCTGTCCCAGCTTTTCCGGCCGCTGGACCTGCTCGGCATGGTGTACCGCACGATCCGGCAGGGCCTGATCGACATGGAGGCGATGTTCAAGCTGGTCGATACGCCCCAGGAAGTGACCGACCGTCCCGGCGCGCCGCCATTGCAGGTGACGTCCGGCGAAGTGCGGTTCGACACTGTGCTGTTCGGCTATGATCCGGGGCGGACCATCCTGAAGGGCGTGGACATCACCATAGCAGCCGGAAAGACGCTGGCCGTTGTCGGCCCGTCGGGCGCCGGCAAATCGACCATCGCGCGGCTGCTGTTCCGTTTCTATGATGTGACGAGCGGCCGCATCCTGATTGACGGGCAGGATATAGCGGCGGTAACGCAGGACAGCGTGCGCGACGCCATAGGCATCGTGCCGCAGGACATGGTGCTGTTCAACGACACGATCGGCTATAATATCGGCTATGGCCGCGCGGGCGCGACGCAGGCGGAGATTGAGGAGGCGGCGAAGGGCGCGTCGATCCACGACTTCGTCCTCTCGCTGCCCGAAGGCTATGAGACGCGGGTCGGCGAGCGCGGTCTGAAACTGTCGGGCGGCGAGAAGCAGCGCGTCGCCATCGCCCGCACCCTGCTTAAAGATCCGCCGATCCTGATCCTGGACGAAGCCACCAGCGCGCTGGACAGCCGGACCGAGGCGGCGATCCAGGAGGTGCTGGGCGAGATCAGCCGCCGCCGCACGACCATCGTGATTGCGCATCGGCTGTCCACCGTCGTCGAGGCGGACGAGATCGTCGTGCTGGATCAGGGCGTGGTCGTGGAGCGCGGCACGCATGCGCAATTGCTGGCGGCGGACGGCCTCTATGCAACGATGTGGCGGCGGCAGGCGGCGGAGCGCAAGACCGAGGGTCTGGGCGTTGAGGATGTGCTGGCTTAGCCACCTCCGTTCGCCCTGAGCGAAGTCGAAGGGCCACACTGAGCAACGCGAAGTGCCTCACTTCGTTCGGCAGTGCCCTTCGACTTCGCTCAGGGCGAACGGAGATAAAGTCATTTACTTCACTAAACTCCGAAGGAATTTGCGCCAAATCCGCGTGGCATTAACCATTTCATAACCCTGATCTTCAATACTCCCTGAACCATGCGCGATGCCGGGACGCCCGCATTTGCGCCTGCCAGGGGACTGAGATTGATGAAGACCGCCGTCCGTGCCGCCGCGCTGCCCAACCTGTTGGCCGACGCGCCGCCGACCATTCGCATGCTGTCGCTTGACTGTTTCGACACGCTGATCTGGCGCAACGTCAACCTGCCCGTCGATGTATTCGCCGACCTGCCCTTTCCGGGCGGCGGTATCGAGGCGCGCACATGGGGCGAGATCAAGGCGCGCAAGAGCCTGCCCTTCATCAATGGCCGCGATGAAGTCACGATCGAGGAAATCTACGGCGCGTTGATGCCGGACGCCGACGACGCCGCGCGCGCCGCCGCCATCGAGGCCGAACTGGCGGCCGAGGCGCATCACTGCTTCGCCTTCGCGCCGACCCGCGACCTGATTGTCGACGCCAAGCGGCGCGGGCTTCAGGTCATCATCGTGTCCGACACCTATCTCTCCGAACCGCAGCTTCGCGCGCTGATCGCGTCGGCGGCGGGCAAGCCGGTCGCTGACATGATCGATCGCATCTTCTGCTCCTGCGAATATGGGGTCAGCAAGGCCGGTGGCCTGTTCACCCATGTCCTCGCGGACCTTGGCATTTCGCCATCGGCCATCCTGCATGTCGGCGACAACCATATGGCCGACCGCATCGCGCCTGCGAAGCTGGGCGTGAACACCGTCCATCTGGAACAGTTTGACGATGTGGCGGAGCAGCGCCTGCGGCTTGAAGCCGTCGCGGCGACGATCCTGGACCCGGCCGTCCGGCACAAGCATCCCGCCCTGCAGCCGCATCGTGCGCAGATTTCCCTGCGCGACGAATGCGACGCGGTGGAAACGCTGGGCCATGACGTTCTCGGCCCGATCATGCACAGCTTTGCGCTTTGGCTGCGCGAGGAGGCCGACGCGATGGCCGCCGCCACCGGCCGCCCGGTCAAGCTGCTGTTCCTGCTGCGCGACGGCCACCTGCCCGCGCAGGCTTTCGCCGCCGCCTTCCCCGACTGGGCGGACCGCATCGCTTCCGTCGAACTCAGCCGCTTCACCGCCACCGCCGCCAGCTTCACCGACGCCGCGGCGATCGAGCGTTATCTGGCGCCGGAGATCGACACGGCGCAGTTCGCGACCTTCGCCAAGCAGATGCTGTTCAATCGCGATGAGTCGACCAAGCTCTGCCGCAACGCCAGCAAGCGCGGTTTCCTGAAAAGCGTGCTGGAGCCGTCCAACGTCCGCAAGATCGTCAACCGCTCCGGCGACTTCGCCAAGCGGCTGTTCGCGCACCTCGCCAGCCACGGCGTCGAGCGCGGCGATGCGGTCATGCTGGTCGATCTTGGCTATAACGGCTCGGTGCAGAACGCTGTCGAGGCGGTGCTTCGCCAAGGCATGGATCTGGAAGTATCCGGCCGGTACCTGCTGCTGCGCGAGACCTTCCTGTCCGGCCTCGACAAGCGCGGCTACATGGACACCCGAAATCACGATTCCAAGGCGCTGCACGCTTTGTCCGAATCCATCGCCATCGTCGAGCAGCTCTGCACGCTCGCGCAGGGGTCTGTCGTCGATTACAAGCCGGACGGTTCGCCGGTCCGCAGCGCTGCAGGCGTCAAGGGCGCGCAGAGCGAGAATCGCGACCGGGCGCAGCGCGCCTGCCTGGAGTTTGTGCGCGGCGTAGGGACGGGGCTGGTGAAAGCGCCGATGTCCGATGACGCCGAATGCCGCCGCCGCATGGCCGGCGCGGCGCTCGCCCGCCTGCTGTTCCTGCCGATGGAAAGCGAAGTCGCGCTGCTGGAGACATTCCATCATGACGTGAACCTTGGCACCAAGGATATGGTGAGCTTCGTCGATACCGCAGCCGCCACCGAGGGTCTGCGCCGCCGCGGCATCTTCTATGTGAAGAACGCGATGCGCGCCTATCTGCCGGGTGAATTGCAGCGGCACGGCCTGCCGCTCAACCTGTCCATCTTCTCGACCCGCCGTTTCGGCCTCGACCTGCGCAAAGCGGATTTCGACGTCGGCGCGATGAAGCTGCCGGTGATCCTGATCGACCAGACCAGCCATGCGCAGATCGAAATCGACGCCTATCCCACCAGCGAGGGCTATTATCAGGCGATGATCCCGGTCGGCGAAGGCCAATATAGCGCGGGCATCCAGCTCGGCCAGCATTTCGAGTGGGTGCAGGTGGAGGAAGCCAGCTTCCATTATGTCGATGATTATATGAAGCCCAAGGCCGCCGAAGGCGCGATCGCCGCCCATCCGCTGTTCGACGCGATGGAGGAAGTGTCCGCCGGACTGTATCGCTGCCAGTCGGAAGCCGGGTTCATGCTGATCCAGCCGCCGATCAGCGCGCCGGGCCGCAACCTGCTGCTCAGCATCGTGTTCCGCCCGGTCGTATCGCGTCCCGCTCTATCCAACGCCATCCAGAAAGCAGCCTGACCATGCCCAATCTCCTGATTCACAGCATGTCCGAATTTTCCGACATCATCGTCGAGGGTCTTGCCCTCGCCCATGTTCAACGCATCTGCGAGATTGGCGCGGAATTCGGCGGCATGTCACAAACGCTTGCCGATTTCGCATCGGAGGCGGGTGGCGAGTTGATCAGCATCGATCCTTCGCCAAAACAGGAGTTCCTCGATTGGGTGAGGGGCGCCGAACATGTCCGGCACATCGCCAAGCCCAGCCTGTCGGCATTCGAAGACCTTACCGATGTCGACGCATGGATCATCGACGGCGACCATAACTGGTTCACCGTCTATCATGAGTTGAAGAATGTGGACGCGCTGTGCCAGCGCGACGGCAAACCAATGCTGGCATTCATGCACGACGTCGCCTGGCCCGCCGGGCGTCGCGACATGTATTATGCGCCGGAGCAAATCCCCGCCGAATATCTGTTACCCCACAATTATGAGGGCGGAACGACGCCGGGGGAATCCGACCTTCTGCCCCATCGCGGTTTTCGCGGCATGGGCCAGTTCGCTATGGCTCTGCATGAAGGCGGCCCGAAGAACGGCGTCAAGACGGCGGTCGAGGACTTCATCGCCGAGCGCAATGCAGACGGGCGCGAACTCGCCTATGCCGAAGTGCCCGCGGTGTTCGGGCTAGGCGTATTGTTCGATCTCGACGCGCCCTGGAGCAATGCGCTGGCCGATCTGGTCATTCCGTATCACGAGAACCGGCTGATCGCTTCGCTGGAGGCGAACCGGCTCGCAAATTATCTGACCGTGCTGGACTTCCAGGACCGCAACGCCGCCTGAAGATCGGGCGTCAGCATCCGTCTCGCCCTGATCCGGGCATCGATCCGCGCGTCGGCGCGCTTGGCCTGCTTCAGCACCAGCATGATGCCCATGCCGGATATGCCGCCGATGACGTAGCATGAGACAGATAGAAGGATAATCGCCAGGTCGCTCATCGTCCTCACCCTATTTCGTTGTCGAAGCCCTTTCATCTTGCCGCCATCGCGGTCTAAAGCCCCGGCCATGAGTCCGGACATTGGAACAATACTCAAGGACAGCTTCGGGTTCCCCGGATTTCGCGGCGTTCAGGAACAGGTCGTCTCCCGCGTGATGGCGGGGCTGCGCACGCTGGCGATCATGCCGACCGGCGCGGGCAAGTCGCTCTGCTATCAATTGCCCGCCATCGCGCTTCCCGGATGCTGCGTCGTCGTCTCGCCGTTGATCGCCCTGATGCACGACCAGTTGCGCGCGGCGAACGCCGTGGGCATCCGCGCCGCCAGCCTGACATCGGTGGATGCCGACTGGCGCGAGACGCAGGACAGATTCCGCGCGGGCGACCTCGACCTGCTCTATGTGGCGCCGGAACGGGCGAGCGGCGAGGGGTTCCGCGCCTTCCTGCGCAGCGCGCCTTTGTCGCTGTTCGCGATCGACGAGGCGCATTGCGTGTCCGAATGGGGCCATGATTTCCGGCCCGACTATCGCCTGCTCCGGCCCCTGCTGGACGAGTTTGCCGATGTGCCTCGGCTGGCGCTGACGGCGACGGCGGACGCGCACACGCGCGAGGATATACTCGTACAGCTCGGCATTCCGCATGAGGGGATGATCGTCGCCGGGTTCGACCGGCCCAATATCCGCTACACCGTCCAGCCGCGCGACAGCCTGTCCCGCCAGATCGCCGATCTGGTCGCGGCGCAGCCCGGCCCCGGCATCATCTACGCCCAGACGCGCGCAGCGACCGAGAAGATGGCGGCGTCCCTCGCCACCGGCCGCCGGGAAGCGCGCGCCTATCATGCCGGGCTGCCGCCGGAGACGCGCGCCGCCAATCAGGCCGCCTTCATCGCGTCCGAGGACATGATCATGGTCGCGACCGTGGCGTTCGGCATGGGGATCGACAAGCCGGACGTGCGGTTCGTGGCGCATGCGGGCCTGCCCAAATCCATCGAGGGCTATTATCAGGAAAGCGGCCGAGCCGGGCGGGACGGCGACCCGGCCGAAGCCTTCCTGTTCTGGGGCGCCGACGATTTCGCCCGCGCCCGCCAGCGCATGTTCGAGGTGGAGGCGGCGCGCCAGCCGGGCGAGCGGGCGCGGATCACGGCGCTGGGCGCGCTGGTCGAAACCGGGGCGTGCCGCCGCGCGATATTGCTGCGCCATTTCGGCGAGAACCCGCCGCCAAGTTGCGGCAATTGCGACAATTGCCTGAACCCGCCCGCCAGCATCGACGCCACGGAGACCGCGCGCAAATATCTGTCCGCCGTCTACCGCACCGGACAGAGTTTCGGCACCGGCCATATCGAGGCGGTGCTGACCGGCGCGACCACCGACAAGGTGCGCCAGCGCGGGCATGACCGGATATCGGTGTTCGGCATTGTCGAGGGGGAGGAGACGGCGCTGCTCCGTCCCGTTTCCCGTGCGTTGCTCGTCCGCGATGCGCTGGTGCCGAACGAGCATGGCGGGCTGGAGCTTGGCCCCAGCGCCCGGCCGATCCTGCGCGGGGAGGAGCAGGTCTCGCTCGTCCTGCCGCCCCGGCGCGAACGGCGGCGGCGCAGCGACAAAGGCAGCGAGGCCAATCCGGTTGGCGATCCCCTGTTCGAAGCGCTGCGCGCCTGCCGCCGGGAACTGGCGCAGGAGGCGGGCGTGCCGCCCTATGTCATCTTCCACGACAGCACCCTGCGCGAGTTTGCGGAGCGCAGGCCGGCGACGCTGGGCGAGCTGGGAGAAATTACGGGCGTCGGCATGAAGAAGCGGGACGCATTCGGGCAGGCGTTTCTGGACGTGATCCGCAATTATTAGCGTTCCGGCCTTGTCCGCCGGGCGAAGGGCCGTCCGGCAACGGCTGCTGAAATATAAGTGACAGGCGACCGAAGTTGCGGAAGTTGCGGGTTGTGCGCGGTTTTGGCCGGGAAGTCGCATATAGGTCGCACAAAAGTCGCATGTTGGTCTCACCTGCGTCGCATGTGCGTCTCATCTGCGTCGCACCCAGGTCGCACCTGAGTCTCACATGCGTCGCAGTCGGGACTCCTCTAAAACATTGGCGGGATCGTCGCGACGGCATGATGCGCGGCGGGGGCAGAATGCTGTTCCATGTGCGGAAGTAGAGCATGGACGCCGCGATGTAGGACAGAAATTGGTGGAGCTTTGGCGGGCAAGCACTATCAAGAGCGTCCCATGACCGATTTTCTTCACGGGACTGTCCATGAAACGCCTGAGGATTTTCAGGCGGCCCTGCGTTCGGACCCGGCGGTCCTGACGCTATGGGAAAATCTGACGCCGCTCGGCCGGAACGAATTTATCTGCTGGGTCGAGGATGCGAAACAGCCTGCGACGCGGCAGCGCCGCATCGCGCGGAGCCGCGAGGAAATGCTGGAGGGCAAGAAGCGGCCATGCTGCTGGGCGGGCTGCATTCACCGGACAGACAAGGCGCCGAGCCGGTGGCAACAGGCGGTGCTGATCGACAAGAAGGCGAAGGAGGGAGCCTAAAAGCTGCCCTGAGCGGATTGAGGAATAGCCGACCGTCCCTTCACACCCGCTTCGTCATCCCGCACCGGATGCGGAATCTATTGGCTCTACGACGATGTGACTGAGCAAACGCTTGCGCTCATGGATCCCGGATCAAGTCCGGGATGACGGGATAGGGGATAGGCCCGCCATTCCCCTTCCCCGCCCTCGACCTCGCCTGATCGGCCCCATCAAACCCTATCCCACCGGCGGCGCTGGGGGCGGAGCGAGGTCGCCCTGAAGGCTGGTGTCGGTAAGCTGGACAGGCTGGTCGACATAGACGTCGACCTTCGTTCCGGCGGGAATTTTCGCCTCCTTGCCCTTCACCACGATAGCGAGCGGCAGGAACACGACGCCTGCGCCGACCGCGCCGATCGTTCCAGCCTTGCCCTTGGCGTTCTGCTGACCGCGCAGGGGAACGATGCGGCCGTCGGCCGACACCTGAGTCACCTCTATCTCCAGCTTGCCCGACCGGCCGAGCAGGCCATTGTCCCGCGCGCGGGAAATCTCTCCGGTGGCTGGCGCGCCGGCCGGGATCACCGTCACGCCGTTCACGATGACCGGTTCCGCAACCGTCAGTTCCACCTTGTCGCCCTTGCGCGCGTCCTTCGACGACAGGTCGTCCCGCGTCTGCAGATGGACCGGCGTGCCTTCGGGCAGGGTCAGGCTTTGCGCGAATGCGGCCCCCGACATGGCGATCATGGCCGCGGCGCTCATCATTCCGGTCAACAGCTTCATCGCGATCTTCCTTCCCTATCCATAGGAAGGGAGAACGTGATCGCGCCATTTTGGTTTCAGTAAGGCAACGACAGACAGCGCCGTTCAGATAGCCGGGGCCGTTCAGATAGCCGGGGCCGTGCGCGCCATCGCGGGCGCACGGGCGAGCGATCCGACGCCCGGTCCTTCCGCCGGGCAGGATTTGCAGCCGGACAGCGCAACCACACAGCCCAGGGTGAAAATGGCGATACCGCGCAGGTCAGGGCGCATTGCAGCCCTGCCCCGCATAGGCGGCCGTCCAGACAATCTGCTGCCCATGATAATAGTCGATGACCTCCGCCTCCGGCGTTATGGTGCATGGGCCGCTGGTTACTGGGCCGAACTCGATTTCATGGCTGCCATCGCTCAGGGAAGCGGCGGTCGCGCCGCTGTCGCGCCAGTTGCCCTCCCCTTTGACGCGCCACTTGCCGCCGCCGCTGACCGCGGCGGCCGGGGTGATGTTCACCGTCAGCCCCGGCGCGGAAAGCGCCTTGACCGCGGAGGCGTTCGCGGTCGCCGCGCCATCGCATCTATAGGTACCCACCCCCAGGATCGACAGGTTCGGCCGGACATAGATGCGCTGCGCGACGGGCGGCTTGCAGGGCGATGCGGGCGCGGTCGCCTGCACGTCGAGAAATTCCACGACATGCAGCCCGTCCGGCACGGCATTCAGAGCCTCGGCGCTTTTATGCCATGCCTTTTCTACGACCGGATTGTCGATCTTGGTCAGATCGGGCGATCCGGGCGGCAGCACGTCATCGGGCAGCGGCGGCGGGATCGGCAACCCGTCATTGATCCGCCAGCGCGCCTGGTCGAAATTCGCTTCCTCCGGCTCCAGCCGGAACGCAACCTTGCTGTTCTCATTCGCCTGCGCCTCCCTATGCGGGACGGGCAGCGGCAGCACGGTCAACAGAATGGCTAGGCGAAAAGCGGTCATAGCGCGGCTCCCAGCTTGGCGGTGGACGGTATGGTCACATCGGCCGTGACCTTGCAGGTCGAATCGTCGGTATCTGTCTTGAGCTGGAATTCGCCGCTGGGACCGCCCGTGACGGTGCGGTTGATTTCATTGGCTTCCAATATGTAGCTTTGCCCGCCCTCCGACACGATCACCCGGCTGTTATAGGTGCAGGACTTGATCGTCGCTTCGGCCGGGATGTTCGCGGCCTTGTAATCGAAGCTATAGGATGTCTGCGGCACCGACGGGGCGTGCGTCACCGTGGGCAGCGGCGTGTCGATCCGGGTGCGGTAGCCTGTATAGAGATCATACCCCAGCCAACCCCTTCCCCGGCAATTGCAGATGCCAAGGAAGCAATCCCGCCCCTTGCCGCCGATCATGGCCTCCACCAGCACGCTGTAGGGGCCGGAGCCGACCGTGCGGATGATGTAGGAATTGCCGTTCTGATTATTGACCGAAACGCGCCAGTCGATCGCCTCCGCAGGCGGACCCAGGGAATAGATGCGGTCGGCGCGATAGCGGTCGTTACAACTGTCGCTGCCCTTCTCGTAGAAGGAAAAGACTTTCTCACCCGTGCTCGGCACTGATGCGATCGGTGTGATGCTGGTTGCGATCGCATAGGTCAGGGGCGGCAGCACCTCCACCTGCACCTCGCTCTGCGCGGTCAGCGCCTCCCCCTTCTTCACGGTGCAACGGGCAAGATCGGCGGTGATGAACAGCCGCGTCGGGCGGCTGATCGCCTGCAGTTCCTTCACCGTTTCCTCGGAAGGGATGACCGTAAATTCATTGTGGTTGAGGCCGCGGACCGTTGCCGGGCGGGAAACACCGTCCCCGCCAACCCGCACCGTGACGATGGGCATGCCGATCGCGAGGAAATTGCCGCGCACCGGCAGGAACAGGTCGCGGCTGCGGCCGCCCTGACCATTGTCGCCTTCCGTCGATGGCGCACCCGCATCCGCCCAGATGCGCATCTTGCGCGTGGTCGGATAGACGAGCCGGGCGGGCTTGTCCCGGCAAGGGAGGGAGTAGCTGGTGTTCCAGGCGAGAATATCGGCTTCGTACAGGCTCCGCTCGGCAGAATCGAGCAGGCCGGCGTTGACGAGATCGGCCGAACTTTTGATCTGCGCGGTCAGCGCCTGCGTATCCTCAAAGATGCGGCGCTCCTGCTTGTCGAGCCTGTCGAACGTATATTGCAGCTTGTCCCCAAGCGCGTAGTTGGCCTCATTTAGAACCTGCGATGCGCTGGTCTGCAGATTCAGGATCGCCGTCCGGGTTTCGCCGCCCACCTGACCAACCATGTTGGAAAGCTGAGTCACCATATTGTTGAGTTCGCCCAGCACCGCCGCGACCGGAATGGCGGGCAGCGCCGCGACGTTCAGCTTCTCCGCACCCGGCGTCGTTCCGTCCTCCTTGCGGGGAACGGCATAGACGTCCTCCTTCGGCAGTCCGGCGGGCTTCTCCGCCTCCGGCACGGGTTTGTAGGGACTGTCGAGATCGCATGTCGTGCAGGTGCAGCCGGACAGCGCGAACAGGGCAAGGGCGGCGCTCCACAGGCGCAGCCGGTAAGGAACAGGCTTAAGCATCGGACCCCCAGACGACGCCCGCAACGGAGGGGCGCGTGGGGGCATGTCCTCATGGAATGGCCCGGGCGCTCAAACCCAAGCTTATCCGAATTGGAGCGTCCGGCGGGCGCGCATTGTTTTGATTGGGACGATCGAGAGCGAAATGAATGAAGTTTGTTAACCACGATATCGTTTCGCGCCGGATCAACGGGCAAACGGCCATATTGCGGTGCGGTGGGGGCGCTGCTAGATCGGCGCAATGATTCAGCCGCCAGAAATCATCCGCACGCCCAAGTCCCGCGTTTCCTGCGACGGATCGGGCGACATTCCCGCCGCGCTAGGCCATCCGCGCGTGTTCCTGGAAATCGACGAGCATGGCTATGTCGATTGCGGCTATTGCGACCGGCGCTTCGTGCTGGTCGGCGGGCCTGCGGACGCAGCGGGTCATGACGGTGGGCCGGATATCGCTTCAGGCGCGAGTCTTTAATTCCTTCCGTTCAGTCAGCCGTTTGAGTGGAACGGAGGCAAGCCCTCGTATGAGCGTAGGCTAAGACACCTCGCTACGCTCGGCGGACCCTTCGACTTCGCTCAGGGCGAACGGCTGAAGGAAATTTAAGCCAGGGTTGGTTTATCGCCAGCCTAGCACCTATATCGGCTCCATGACCGACATCAGCTCCCACTTCACCGACGCCCGCGGCCTGCTCTATCGCGATGGGCTGCTCACCCCTGACGCCGCCAAGCGGCTGACCGCGCAGGCGCTCGCCAATTGCGACGATGGCGAACTCTATCTGCAATATCGCGCGTCGGAGGCGTTCGGCTTCGACGATGGACGGCTGAAAACGGCGGACTATTCGACCGACGCCGGATTCGGCCTGCGCGGCGTCAGCGGAGAGATGACCGGTTTCTCCCACGCGAACGACATCAGCGAGGCCGCGATCCGGCGGGCGGCGGAGACGCTCTCTCTGCTCGATCCCGCCAAGGCCCCGCCCGCGCCGCCGCCGCAGCGGACCAACCGGCACCTCTACACCGACGCCAATCCGCTGGAGATCGTGCCCTTCGCAGAGAAGGTGGCGCTGTGCGCGCAGATCGACGCCGCCGCCCGCGCCCGCGACCCGCGCGTCGCGCAGGTGTCGGTGGGCCTGAACGGTAGCTGGTCAGTCGTCGAAATCGTCCGCGCGGACGGCTTTGTGGCGCATGACATCCGTCCGCTGGTGCGCCTCAACGTCTCTATCATCCTGGAGGATGGCGGGCGGCGCGAGTCCGGCAGCTTCGGCATTGGCGGGCGCTATCTCTACGATCAGGTGATGGCGCCGGACATCTGGAACCGCGCCATCGACGAGGCGCTGGCGCAGGCGGACGTAAACATGCGGTCCGTCGCCGCGCCCGCGGGCGAGATGACCGTGCTGCTCGGCCCCGGCTGGCCCGGCGTGCTGCTGCATGAAGCCATCGGGCATGGGCTGGAGGGCGACTTCAACCGCAAGGGGACGTCCGCCTTCTCCGGCCGCATCGGGCAGCGGGTCGCCGCACCGGGGGTGACGGTGGTGGACGATGGCAGCATCATGAACCGGCGCGGGTCGCTCAGCATCGATGACGAGGGCACGCCCACGCGCGAAAATGTGCTGATCGAGGACGGCATCCTGAAATGCTATATGCAGGACCGGCTGAACGCGCGGCTGATGGGCGTTGAGGCGACGGGCAACGGTCGCCGGGAAAGCTATGCCCATGCGCCGATGCCGCGGATGACCAACACCTTCATGCGCGGCGGCAATGACGATCCGGCCGAGCTTCTTTCGCGCGTCAAGAAGGGCATTTTCGCCAAGAGCTTCGGCGGCGGGCAGGTCGATATCGTGTCGGGCAAGTTCGTCTTTTCCTGCACCGAGGCCTATAAGGTCGAGAATGGCAAGCTGGGCGATCCCATCAAGGGCGCGACCCTGATCGGCGACGGCCCCACGGCGCTGACCCGCGTCATCGGCATCGGCAACGATATGGCGCTGGACGAGGGCGTCGGCATGTGCGGCAAGGGCGGACAAAGCGTGCCCGCAGGCGTTGGCCAGCCGACATTGTTGATGGATGGCCTGACGGTGGGCGGTACGGCCGCCTGAGTTATTAGTTCGAAATTCTCTCCGTTCGGGCTGAGCGAAGTCGAAGCCTTCCGCTGAGCGAAGCGAAGCGCCTCACTGCGTTCGGCAGAGCCCTTCGACTTCGCTCAGGGCGAACGGAAATAAGCAAGCGCTGTGCGCAGTCTGGGAACCCCCGCCCTCCTCCACGGATATTGCCATCATGACCGACACCCGAGATCCGCATGAAGCCGTCACCGCCCCCTGGGCGCGGGACATATTGGATTTCTGGTTCAAGGAGATTGGCGAGGGAGGATGGTGGGGGCAGTCCGAGCGGACGGACGCGGCCTGCCTGCGCTACGAACCGCTGTGGCGGGACAAGCGCCATGCGCCGGCGGAAGCGTTTCTTGACCGGGCGGACGAAGCCCTGGCGGCGATCATCCTGTTCGACCAGATCCCCCGCAACCTTTTCCGGGGAACGGCGGACGCCTTCGCCACCGACTCCCTCGCCCGCGACATTGCGCGCGGGGCCGTGGCCAAGGGGTATGACGTGCAGATCGGCGGAGCGGGGCGCATGTTCTTCTACATGCCGTTCCAGCACAGCGAGGCGATGGCGGATCAGGACGTCTCGCTCGTTTTCTTCCAGGCCTATGGTGATGACAATGCGCTGGAGTTTGCAAAGAAGCATCACGACATGATTGCGCGATATGGCCGCTTTCCCCATCGCAACGCTGCGCTGGGCCGCGCGGATCGCCCGGAAGAAGCCGAGGCCATCGAAGCCGGGAACCATTGGTGAAGCGCGACAGAATGATTCACGCGCGGAATCGCTTTTGAAATTAAATGTCGCGCCTATTTTTTAGGCAGAATCCATAACGTGCCCATTTTTTCGGCGCTGCGCGGGTGGTCATGCCCGCAAAACCCCGCGTTAACGCTTGATTAGGATTCTGGCACGCTCTTTGCTGTAATAGCCCCGCACACCATTAACAGGGGGCGACATGAAACTAGTCATGGCTATCATCAAGCCGTTCAAGCTGGACGATGTCCGCGAGGCCCTGTCCTCGCTCGGCATCGCTGGCATGACGGTCAGCGAAGTGAAGGGCTTCGGACGCCAAAAGGGGCAGACCGAAATCTATCGCGGTGCCGAATACAGCACCAACATGGTTCCGAAGATCAAGATCGAGGTGGTCTGCGATGACGATCTCGCCCCCCGCGTGGTGGAGGCTGCTCAGCAGGCCGCCAACAGCGGCGCCATCGGCGATGGCAAGATTTTCGTCCTCGATGTCGGTCAGGCCGTGCGCATCCGCACCGGCGAGACCGGCGAAACCGCACTGTAAGAAGGGGGGAATGATGACGCTTTCCAAGAAACTCTCCGGCGTGTGCGGGGCCGTCGGCCTTTCGCTCTTCGCCGCTATGCCCGCCTGGGCGCAGGAGGCGGCGGCCGCCGCTGCTCCCGTGCCCGACAAGGGCGACACCGCATGGATGATGGTATCCACCGTTCTGGTTCTGGCGATGATCCTGCCGGGCCTCGCCCTGTTTTACGGCGGCCTGGTCCGCACGAAGAACATGCTGTCCGTGATGACGCAGATCGGCGCCGTCGCCGCTCTCTCGATGATCATCTGGGTGATCTACGGCTACACCATGGCTTTCGGGCCGGACGCCTCAGACGGCCTGAAGCCCTTCATCTCCAGCTTCGGCAAGATGTTCCTCGCCGGAATTACTCCGGACACGACCGCCGCCACCTTCACCGATGGCGTGGTCATCCCGGAATATGTGTTCATCTGCTTCCAGATGACCTTCGCCGCGATCACCGTTGCGCTGGTGCTGGGTTCGGTTGTCGAGCGCATCAAATTCTCGGCGGTCATGGTGTTCGCCATCGTCTGGCTCACAATCGTTTACTTCCCGATCGCGCACATGGTGTGGGCGGCCGGCGGCCTGTTCTTTGAAATGGGCGCGCTGGACTTCGCGGGCGGTACCGTGGTGCACATCAACGCCGGCGTCTCCGCGCTGGTGGCCTGCATCATCCTGGGCAAGCGTATCGGCTACCCCAAGGAGCCGATGCCGCCGCACTCGCTGGTCCTGACCGGCGTCGGCACCGGCCTGCTGTGGGTCGGCTGGTTCGGCTTCAACGCCGGTTCGGCCCTGGAAGCCAATGGTTCGGCCGCTCTTGCGATGCTCAACACCTTCGTCGCCACCGCTTCGGCAGGCCTGTTCTGGATGCTGGCTGAGAAGTTCAGCGGCCACAAGGGTTCCGCCCTCGGCTTCTGCTCGGGCATCATCGCCGGCCTCGTCGCCGTCACCCCGGCCGCTGGCAACTCCGGTCCGTTCGGCGCCATCGTGCTCGGCGCGGTCGCCTCGATCATCTGCTTCTTCGCCGTTGCGAAGCTGAAGCCGATGCTCGGTTATGACGACTCGCTCGACGCCTTCGGCATCCACGGCATCGGCGGCATGATCGGCGCCATCGGCACCGGCATCGTCTACGCTCCGTCGCTCGGCGGACCCGGCGGCGACGACTATGCCATCGGCGGTCAGCTCGTGACCCAGGTTCTGGCGGTTCTCGCCACGATCGTCTGGGCCAGCATCGGTACGGCCATCGCGATCTTCATCGCCAAGGCGATCACCGGTCTGCGCGTCAGCCCCGAAGTCGAGCAGGAAGGCCTCGACCTCGGCGAGCACGGCGAGCGCGCCTACAACTACTAAGTTTCGGCAGGGCGGGCCGGAAAGAACGGCCCGCCCGCCACACGATGTTCCTCCTGCGAACACACCTGGGGCCGGTGCGAAAGCATCGGCCCGATTTTTTGTGGCGCAGGGTCCGCCCGTCTGATCCATCCATCAACGGGATGACAAGTGCGCGGCCGTCTGGCATCGGCGGATGGAGCAGGGAGCGCGTAAGGACATGACTGGCATCGGTTTGGGCATCGGCATATTCGGGGCGGCGGGCCGCATGGGCCGGGCGATTGCGACGGTCGCCGGCGAAGCGGGCATGACGCTGGCCGGGGGCACCGAGCGGAACATGGACGGCGCTTTGCCGGACACCGGTTTGCCACTGTTTCCAGACCCGCTGGCGCTGGCGCAGGCGAGCGACGTGCTGATCGATTTTTCTAGCCCGGCGGCACTCGCCGGTCATCTCGACGCCTGCATAGCCGCGCGCAAGCCGATCGTGATCGGGACGACAGGGCTTGAACCGGAACATCATGCGCTGATCGATCGGGCCGCTGGACAGATAGCGATATTGCAGACCGGGAACACATCCCTTGGCGTCAACCTGCTGGCGGCGCTGGTCGAGGAGGCTGGGCGGCGGCTGGGCGATGACTGGGATATTGAGATCGTCGAGATGCATCACCGACACAAGGTCGACGCGCCCTCGGGCACGGCCCTGCTGCTGGGCGAGGCGGCGGCGCTGGGGCGTGGTATTGCGCTGGCCGATCACAGCGAGCGCGGGCGGGACGGCATCACCGGCGCGCGCGGCGTTGGGACGATTGGCTTTGCCTCCCTGCGCGGCGGGTCGGTGGCGGGCGACCATCAGGTGATCTTGGCGACGGAGGGCGAGCGCATCGAGATCGCGCATCGCGCGGAAAACCGCATGATCTTCGCGCGCGGGGCGATCAAGGCGGCGGCATGGCTGAAGGATCAAGCCCCCGGCCGGTATGACATGAAGGCCGTTCTGGGCCTGTGACGCGGTGAAAAAAGCCGACATCTTCGAATTTTACAGCCGTCTGGCGGAGCATAATCCCGCGCCCCGGACGGAACTGGAATATGGCAACGACTATCAACTGCTGGTCGCGGTCGTGCTGTCCGCGCAGGCCACCGATGTCGGCGTGAACAAGGCGACGCGCGCGCTCTTTCGCGACGTGACGACGCCCGCGCACATGGTGGAACTGGGCGAGGAACGGCTGAAAGGCCATATCAAGACGATCGGCCTGTTCAACGCCAAGGCGAAGAATGTCATCGCGCTGTCGGAGATATTGGTGCGCGATTACGGCGGCGAGGTGCCGCAGGATCGCGACATACTCACCATCCTGCCCGGCGTCGGCCGCAAGACCGCCAATGTGGTGATGAACACGGCGTTCGGCGCGGAGACCTTCGCCGTCGACACGCACATCTTCCGCGTCGGCAACCGGACGGGACTTGCGCCGGGTAAGACGCCGCTGGCGGTCGAACTGAAGCTGGACAAAGACACGCCCGCGCCCTTCCGCCGCGATGCGCATCACTGGCTGATCCTGCATGGCCGCTATGTCTGTAAGGCGCGCAAGCCGGAATGCTGGCGCTGCATCGTTGCGGACCTGTGCCGGTACAAGCCCAAAACGCCCGCCCCCGCCTGATCATGGCGCCGGAAAGCAGGACGACGGGTACGGCGCGGGGCCTGTGACTCCGTCAATGGGATGACGGAGGATGTTATGAGAACAACATATACGAAGCGCGCATGCGCCGCCCTGATCGCACTGACTGCCATGGCCGCCGCCGGGTTGATCGCGGACAGCGCATCCGCACGAAAGCCCGCCAAGGATGACGGCCGGGTCGCGGTAGGCGAACCGGTGGACTGCATCATGCCCAACCGCCTGCGCAACACCAATGTCCGCGACGACAGCACCATCGATTTCGTGATGAACAATGGCGATGTCTACCGCAACACGCTCCCCAACAGTTGCCCCAGCCTGGGGTTCGAGCAGCGCTTTTCCTACCGCCTGAGCACGTCGCAGCTCTGCTCGGTCGATATCATCACCGTGCTGCAGACCGCCGGCGGCAATTATATGCAGGGGGCCAGTTGCGGCCTTGGAAAATTCCAGAAGATGTCGAAGCCCGCCAAATAAGCGCACCGGCGCCAGAGCGATAAGGCCGGGCGGGAAATCCGCGCAAGAAATCCGCGCAAGAAATCCTCTGGCGCCTGCCCCCCGCCTTTGCTAAGCGCGCTGTCTCTCCCGGCACCCGTAGCTCAGCTGGATAGAGCGCTGCCCTCCGAAGGCAGAGGCCAGAGGTTCGAATCCTCTCGGGTGCGCCATTTTCAACCGTTGGAAAACGCCTCAAGCTCTGGCTGGCCCCGTCCCGCCAGAATCGGGCCGTTCATTGCGCGGGCATTGTGCCGGGGCGCAAATAGGCGAACATGTGGGTGACATAGTCGGCCTTGCCCAGATCAACCCCCTGGTTCCGCAGGATCGCGTATGCGGTCATGATGTGAAAATAAAATTGGGGCACCGCCCAGTCGCGCACATATTGTCCGGCCGACAGATCGAAAATCATGCCCGCCGGAAGCGCGTGCGCAATCGGCCTTTCCGGGTCCGGGTCGAATGCGCCGGAGGCCAGTGATTCCACCAATGCGATGGTCTCGCCGATCCTCGCCTGCGCATCGGCGAGCGATCCCGGTTGCGCGACGGCATTTCGCCCTTCGTTCAACAGAATGTCTATCGAGCGCGGAAACGGCTGCCCTTTCAGTCGGAACATGCCCTCCTGCGCCTGCACGCACGCAAAGCGGATCTGCGTGGACAAGGGAAACATGTCGGGCGCGAGACGCGCGGAAAGCAGCGCATCCGCGCCGCCGCCCGGCATCTGCGCCTCCGCCTTGCCAAGCCAGCCCGACAGCGCTTTCAGCATCTGCAGATAGGTTGGGATAAGAATGTCCGTAAGCACGATGACGGCCCCTTTTCTAACCAGAAAACAAGCCGATCCCGCCTGCTTACGCGGCTCTATAGGTTTTGCGGGGAGCCTGCGCCAGAGATACGCAATCGGCGCGAAGCCCCGTCTGCGTTTGCGCCGGACGGCCATGCGGCTTGTCCGACCGCGTGAAGGCGGCCTATGGAAATTCCGGCCAAAGGATGCGGGCGTCCCGTTCGCGACATTTTCAGGAGCATGATCGTGACGGAACGTACGGAGGCGCAGCATACCGAAAAGATGAAGAAAAGGCAGGCCGCGCATAACCGCATCGTCGCCTCCAAGACCGTCGAGAAAGGGTTGCTGATCGTTCATACCGGCCCCGGCAAGGGCAAGACCAGCGCCGCGCTGGGCATGGCGGTCCGGGCGATAGGCCATGGCAAGAAGGTCGGCGTGGTGCAGTTTGTAAAGGGCGCGATGCAGACCGGTGAAAAGGCCGTGTTTGACCGTTTCCCCGACCTGATCGAGTTCAAGCCGATGGGTGAAGGCTTCACCTGGGACACGCAGGACCGCGCCCGCGATATCGCCGTTGCCCGCCTCGCCTGGGAGGAAGTGAAGCGGATGATCGCCGACACACGCTATGCGATGGTGATCGCCGATGAACTCAATATCGTCCTGCGCTACGATTATCTTCCGCTGGACGAGGTGGTCGAAGCGCTGGCGGCCAAACCGGCCATGACCCATGTCATTGTGACCGGGCGCAACGCCCCGCAGGCGCTGATCGACATGGCGGATCTGGTGACGGAGATGACGCTGGTCAAACACCCCTTCCGCGACCAGGGGGTGAAGGCGCAGGCGGGCATAGAATTTTGACCCTCAACCCCGCCGGTTTCGCCGATCGATGCGAAATCGAAACAAATTGAGTCGCAGGGGCGCAAAGCGGCTTAAGGTTAGCATCATATTAACCTTAAGTTTCTAGCGATTCCGGGGTGTATGAACTCGGTCATGCACATCCGATCGGGTCCCACACGTGCAAGACGACATATTGAAACTGGCGTTCGAAGTGCATCGCGCCACCGAAGAAAAGATCGATGTCATCGACGCACTGACGCGGCGCACCAAGACGCTGGCGCTCAATGCCCGGATCGAGGCGGCGCGCGCGGGACAACAGGGCGCGGCCTTTGCCGTGGTGGCGCAGGAAATGTCGGATTTCGCCAGCGAAGTCGCGCATCTCGCCACCGAACTTCGCAGCGTCATCGCATCCAACATCACACAGATCGAAACCGCCGGGGAGAAGATGGTGCTGGACTTTCGCGGGGCGCGCTACGCCGACCTGTCAAGAAATGTCGTCGAGATCATCGACCGCAACCTGTATGAGCGGTCCTGCGACGTGCGCTGGTGGGCGACCGACAGCGCAGTGGTGGACGTGGCGTCCGGCCTGACGGACAATGACGCCGCGCGCGAACGCGCCAATGAGCGGCTGGCGACGATCTTGCGATCCTATACCGTCTATCTCGACCTTTGGGTGGCGGACATTAACGGCCGGGTGATCGCGCAGGGCCGCGGCAACCGCTATCCCGGCATCATCGGCAAGGATGTGTCCCAGAGCCTGTGGTTCAACAAGGCGTTGCAGACCACGTCGGGAGACGCCTTCGCCGTGTGCGACATTGCGCGCGAACCTTTGCTGGAGGACGCCGCCGTCGCAACCTATTCCACGGCGATCCGCGCGGGCGGCGAAGTGCTGGGGGAGCCGATCGGCGCGCTCGGCATCTTTTTCGACTGGGAGCCGCAGGCGCAGTCCGTCGTCCGCGACGTCGCCCTGACCGAAGAAGAACGGCGCGCCTGCCGGGTCATGCTGCTGAATTCCAATTTCCAGGTCATCGCTTCGTCGGACAGCAAGGGATTGCTGACCGAACGCTATCCGCTGGACATCATCCAGCCGCAGCGCGGTTTCTATCGCCAGCGCGACAAGCTGATATCCTACGCCCTGACGCCGGGATATGAAACCTATCACGGCCTTGGCTGGTATGGCTGCATCGAAAGCCGCTGATACCGCCGTCAGGACGCCGCTTCGTCCGCTGTGAGCGCGGCGCTCATATCCGCAACCACCGCGCCACGCTGACCCATCGGCCGTTCCCGCCCTGTCGTCGTGTCGCGCGCCGTCTGCCGCTCCGCCTCCGCATTGACCAGCGCGCCAAGCAACGTGGCGTAAGCGGATACGTACAGCCACATGAGCAGCACGACCACCGCGCCCAGCGACCCATAGGTCACGTCATAATCCCCGAAACGCGCGGCGTAGAAGCCAAAGCCCAATGTCGCTGTGAGCCACAGCAGGGTGGCCAGCACCGATCCGACGCTGAGCCATGACCAGCGCGCATCCGCGCGATCCGGGGCGAAGCGGTACATGGCCGCCATCGTCATGCAGCAGAGCGCCCCCGCCGCAATCCATGTCGCCGCGCGGACGATCCCCGTGGCGACCGGCCCTATGCCCCCGATCAAATCCTGCGCATAACCGAGCATGGTCGCGGAGAGGACGCCGATGATCCCGATCATGATCGCCCCGACAATCAACACAGCGGAGGTCAGGGTGCCCTTTATCAGTCCCCTGCGATCCTGTTCCTCGTAGATCACATTGAGCGCCGTAATCAGCGCGTCCGATGCGCGGGTCGCGCCATAGATGGAAACGGCAAGCGCCACCAGCAGGCCAAGCCCCTTCTTGCCCGCCGCCGCGGTCGTAAGATTGGTAAGCTGTTCATAGATCAGCCGAGCGGCGTCGGCCGGGACCAGTTCTATGATCATCCGCATATGATTGGCGACGATCGCCGGGTCCGCGATCAACCCATAGCTCATCAACAGCGCGCCAAGCAGGGGCACGAAAGACAGGAAGGCGTAGAAGGCGACGCCCGCCGACATCAGCCCGACATTATGCCGGCCGATATTCGTCCAGACCCGCTTGAGGATTAGCCACCAGGCGCGCAGCGAAAGCTGGGCCGGGGAATTCGCCTCCGCCCCATGCCGATGTCCCTCCATATCGTGCTGCATGCATGCCTCCTGAAAGGAGAACGCATGCCGGGGCGACAGGCTCCGGTCCTTTCAGGCGGACTTTTTGATCAGCGCCGTGCGCAGGCACTGGCAGACCAGCTCATCCCGCTGGTTCAGCAATCTGTGGGTGAAGGTGACAATGCCCGCGCCGGGCCGCGATCTGCTTTCCTTGAGATCGGTGATTTCCGTCTCCGCCCGGAGCGTATCGCCGATGAATACCGGCTTGGGCATGACCAGCTTGTCATAACCCAGATTGGCGACCAGCGTGCCGAGCGTAGTGTCGCCCACCGACAGCCCGACCATCAGCGCGAAGGTGAAGGTGCCGTTGACGAGGATCTGGCCAAATTCCGATGCCCTGGCGGCCTCCGCATCGATGTGCAGCGGCTGCGGATTATGGGTCATGGTGGAAAAAAGCAGATTGTCCGTCTCCGTCACCGTCCGGCGAATCTCGTGGACCAGCGTTTCACCGATGGACCACTGGTCGAAATATTTGCCAGCCATCAGGCCTGATCCCCCTTCTCGATCTTCGCAAGCAGCGCGCCTTCGCTGACCTGCCCGCCCTCGGCCGCCTTCAGTTCGGCGACGATGCCGTCAAACGGAGCGACAAGACTGTGCTCCATCTTCATGGCCTCCAGAGTCAGGAGCTTCTGGCCTTTCGTCACGCTCTCGCCCGCCGTCACGGCGACGGCAATGATGCGGCCGGGCATGGGCGAAAGGATGGCGCCATCCGACGCGCCGCCCCCGACGCTGCCCTCCACGCGCCATTGCGACAGCCGCCACACCTGCCCATCTTCCGCGATCAGGACGGCATCCTCTCCGTCGCCGCCCACCGCATCGCCATCTACCGCATCGCCGCTGTCCCGCCAGTCCACCGTCAGCGGTTGACCGTCCAGCAGGAACAGCGCTTCCCTTTTGGGCGGCGCATTCAACCGGAAGCCTCCAGTGCCGCGCCCCGGCATCAGCGCCTGCGCCGCGTCGGCGAGAGCCTCCGCCGAGGGTCGCTCCGGCGGCATCAGCGCATCGCCCTCTCGCCCGATAAGACCCGTGTCGAGGATTGCGCCGGCAAAGGCCGGATGCTCCAGCGCCTTGACCAGAAAACCGGCATTGGTCTTGACCGGCCAGACCGCCGTGTCGGCAAGGGTCGCCGCCAGGGACCGGCGCGCCGCATCCCGGTCCGCGCCCCAGGCGATGACCTTGGCGATCATCGGGTCGTAGAAAGGCGATATTTCCGCCCCCTCCTCCACACCGGTATCGATGCGATAGGCGTCACCCAGATCGAATGTGTCGAGCAAGCCGATCGAGGGCAGGAAACCCTTTAAAGCGTCCTCAGCATAGAGGCGCGTTTCCATCGCCCAGCCGTTGATGGACAGATCATCCTGCCGTTTCGGGAGCGGTTCCCCGCTCGCCACGCGCAACTGCCATTCGACCAGATCCTGCCCGGTGATCTCCTCCGTCACGGGGTGTTCGACCTGCAGGCGGGTGTTCATTTCCATGAACCAGATGCGGTCGGCGCGCAGCCCCTCCGATCCGTCGGCGATGAATTCGATGGTGCCCGCCCCGACATAATCGACGGCCTTGGCGGCGCGCACCGCCGCCTGGCAGATCGCCTCGCGCGTTTCCGCATCCATGCCGGGCGCGGGCGCTTCCTCGATCACCTTCTGGTGGCGGCGCTGGAGCGAACAGTCGCGTTCGAACAGGTGGACGACATTGCCATGGGTGTCGCCAAACACCTGCACCTCGATATGGCGCGGGTTGGTGACCCATTTTTCCAGCAGCACCTGATCATTGCCGAAGCTGGACGCCGCCTCGCGCTGGCAGGAGGCGAGCGCGTCGAGGAAATCGCCTTCCGCATCGACCTTACGCATGCCCTTGCCGCCGCCGCCCGCGACCGCCTTGATGAGGACGGGATAGCCGATGGCGTCGGCCTGCTGCTTGAGGTGATCGGGCCTCTGATCCTCACCGAGATAGCCCGGCGTGGTTGGCACGCCCGCATCCTGCATCAGTTTCTTGGCCGCGTCCTTCAGGCCCATCGCGGTGATGGAGGCGGGATTGGGGCCGACCCAGATGAGACCCGCGTCAATCACCGCCTGCGCAAATTCGGCATTTTCGGACAGGAAGCCATAGCCGGGGTGGATCGCCTGCGCTCCGGTTTCCTTCGCGGCGGCGATAATCTTCTCACCGACCAGATAGCTTTCGAGGACGGGGGAAGGACCGATATGCACGGCCTGATCCGCCTGCCGGACGTGCAGCGCCCTGGCGTCCGCGTCGGAATAAACAGCGACCGTGCGGATGCCCAGCCGGCGGGCCGTGCGAATGATCCGGCAAGCGATCTCGCCCCGGTTGGCGATGAGGAGGGACTGGATCATGAGGAAAGCTCCGAATTCCTCCCCGAGCTTGTCTCGGGGAGGGGGACCATGCAAAGCATGGTGGAGGGGAAAAGCACATGCTCAGGAACATCGCGCCGAGGGCTGAGAACGGAACGACCGGAAGAGCGCGAACCTTGCGTCGCCAAATGACGCTGCCGGAAGTTCTCCTGTGGCGTGAATTGCGCAAACGACCGAGGGGACTCAAATTCCGACGTCAGCATCCGAGCGGCGTCTACATTCTGGATTTCTTCTGTAGCGATGCGCGGCTGGCCATCGAGGTCGATGGAGAGACGCACGCGACGGCGGCGGAACGCGATGGGGTGCGCGACGCCTGGTTTGCCGCCACCGGAATCGCAACGCTGCGGATTCCAGCGCGCGATGTTCTTGGAAATCTGGACGGTGTGTTGATGGCGGTCATGGACGCTGCGGTTGCGCGTCTGCCCCTCCACCACCCTTTGGGTGGTCCCCCTCCCCGAGACAAGCTCGGGGAGGATTTCTAACACCAGCCCTGACATCACATCCGGAACACGCCGAACGCTGCGCGTTCGGGGATGGGCGCATTCAGTGTCGCGGCGAAGGCGATGCCCAGCACGTCGCGCGTCTGCGCCGGGTCGATAATGCCATCGTCCCACAAGCGCGCAGTGGCGTAGTAGGGATTGCCTTCTTCCTCATATTTTGCGCGGACGGGCGCCTTGAAGGCCTCCGCCTGCTCCGGCGTCCAGCTTGCCGCATCGCGATGGACCGTCGCCAATACGCTCGCCGCCTGCTCGCCGCCCATCACGCTGATCCGCGCATTGGGCCAGGTGAACAGGAAGCGCGGGCCGTAGGCGCGACCACACATGCCATAATTGCCCGCGCCAAAGCTGCCACCGATCAGCACGGTGATCTTCGGCACGCTGGCGGTGGCGACAGCAGTGACGAGCTTTGCGCCATTCTTGGCGATGCCCTCCGCCTCATATTTGCCGCCGACCATGAAGCCGGAGATATTCTGAAGGAACAACAGCGGAATACGGCGCTGGCAGGCGAGTTCGATGAAATGCGCGCCCTTGAGCGCAGACTCGCTGAACAGCACGCCGTTATTCGCCAGGATCGCCACCGGCATGCCCCAGATATGCGCAAAGCCGCAGACAAGGGTCGTGCCGTATAGCGCCTTGAACTCGTGAAATTCGCTGCCGTCGACGATGCGCGCGATCACTTCGCGCACATCATAGGGCGCGCGGACGTCATCGGGGATAAGACCGTATAGTTCCTGCGGATCATATTTCGGCGGACGCGGATCGCGCAGATTGACGTCGGGCGTCAGGTCCGGCTGCAGCGTCGATACGATGTCGCGCACGAGGGTCAGCGCATGTTCGTCATTTTCCGCGACATGATCGACCACGCCGGACCTGCGCCCGTGGAGGTCGCCGCCGCCCAGATCCTCGGCGGTGATGACTTCTCCTGTTGCGGCCTGAACCAGCGGGGGACCGGCAAGGAAGATCGTGCCCTGATTGCGGACGATCACCGTTTCGTCCGACATGGCGGGGACGTATGCGCCACCGGCTGTGCAGCTTCCCATCACGCAGGCGATCTGCGGAATGCCCTTTGACGACATCTGCGCCTGATTGAAGAAGATGCGGCCGAAATGCTCGCGATCCGGAAACACCTCCGCCTGATTGGGAAGGTTCGCGCCGCCGCTGTCGACGAGGTAGATGCAGGGCAGGCGGTTCTCCAAAGCAATCTCCTGCGCGCGGAGATGCTTCTTCACCGTCATCGGATAATAGGTGCCGCCCTTCACCGTGGCGTCGTTGCAGCCGATCATCACCTGACGGCCCGACACCCGGCCGATACCGGAGATGAGGCCAGCGCCGGGAATATCCTCGCCATAGAGACCATTGGCCGCAAGTTGCCCGATCTCAAGGAAAGGCGATCCGGGGTCGAGCAGGCGTTCGACGCGCTCACGGGGGAGCAGCTTGCCGCGCGCTGTGTGCTTCTCCCGCGCCTTTTCCGGGCCGCCGAGCGCCGCCTGCGCAACGCGGGCGTGGAGTGCATCCCGCAGCGCGCGGTTATGCGCATCGGCGCGGCGGAACGCTTCGCTGTCCACCTGCGCCTTGGTGTCGAGAACCGGTGCGCTCATGCCCCTATCAACTCCCGGCCGATCAGCATGCGCCGTATCTCATTCGTGCCTGCGCCAATGTCGAGCAGCTTGGCGTCGCGCATATAGCGTTCCACCGGCCAGTCCTTTGTATAGCCAGCGCCGCCCAGCGCCTGCACCGCCTCCAGCGCGACCTTCATCGCATTCTCGCTCGCCAGCAGGATCGCCCCGGCCGCGTCGAAACGCGTGGTCTTGCCAGCGTCACAGGCGCGGGCAACGGCATAGACATAGGCGCGGGCGGAGTTGAGCGCGACATACATGTCGGCGACCTTCGCCTGCATAAGCTGAAACGCGCCGATGGGCTTGCCGAACTGCTTGCGCTCCCGGACGAAGGGAATGACGGTGTCCAGACAAGCCTGCATGATGCCAAGCTGAATGCCCGCCAGCACCGTCCGCTCATAATCGAGGCCGGACATCAGCACGCCCACGCCGCCATTGAGCGGCCCCATGACATTCTCCTCCGGGACTTCGCAATCGTCAAACACCAGCTCCGCGGTTGGGGAACCCCGCATGCCCATCTTGTCGATCTTCTGCCCGATGGAGAAGCCCGGCATATCCTTTTCGATGATGAAGGTGGTGATGCCCTTCGATCCCTCACCGGTCTTGGCGTAGACGACCAGCGTATCAGCATAGGCGGCGTTGGTGATCCAGAATTTCGTGCCGTTGAGGACGTAGCGGTCGCCCTTCTTCTCCGCCTTCAGCTTCATCGATACGACGTCGGACCCAGCCCCAGCCTCCGACATGGCAAGGCTGCCGACATGTTCGCCGGAAATCAGCTTCGGCAGATATTTGGCCTTCTGCGCGTCATTGCCCCAGCGGCGGAGCTGATTGACGCAGAGATTGGAGTGCGCGCCATAGGACAGGCCGATCGAGGCGGACGCCCGCGCCACTTCCTCCTGCGCGACGACATGTTCCAGATAGCCAAGGCCAAGCCCGCCAAATTCCTCCTCGACCGTGATGCCGTGCAGGCCGAGTTCGCCCATGGCGGGCCATAATTCACGGGGAAACCAGTCCCTGGCGTCGATCTCGGCAGCGAGCGGCGCGATCTTGTTCGCGGCAAACTGTGCGGTGCTTTCCCGGATCATGTCCGCATTTTCGCCCAGCGCGAAATCGAAATCACTCATGCCTTCTCTCCTATGACGGATCGGAATAGCGCAACCGGATGCAATAGAAAAATTGAAAGACGCCAAGCATTGTATAGATAGCGTCTATGCTTGACCGTTACCTTCTCCGCTATTTTCTGGCCGTGGTGGACCAGGGCAATTTCTCCCGCGCCGCTGCGCAGTGCAATGTGTCGCAACCTACACTGTCCGTCGGCATAGCCAAGCTGGAGCGGTCATTGGACGCCTCGCTCTTTTCCCGGTCCAGCCAGCGAGTGCAACTGACAGAGGCCGGAAACCGTTTCCTGATCCATGCACGGCGCATAGAGCGGGAGTTCAATCTGGCGCATCAGGCGATGGCCGGCGCTAGCGCGGCCCCCGTGCTGCGGATCGGCATATTGCACAGCATTCCGGGCGCGACGGTCGCCGCCGCCATACGGGCTGCGCGCGGGCAGGACCCGGACGCCATCGTCGAACTGGTCTATGGCAGCGAACGCGAACTTGTGGGCCATCTGGCGCGCGGCCGCATCGAGGTTGCCGCGACGCTGGTGGAGCGCGGCTCCGACAGGTTTCTGGAACAGCCTCTGGCGACGGAGGGCTTTGCCCTCGCCATGGGCAGGGAGCACCGGTTAGCCGCGCGCACCGACATTGCGGCAGAGGAACTGGCGTCGGAGGTGATGATCGTGCGCCGCCATTGCGAGGCGCTGTCCGAAACCAGCCGCTATTTCACCGAGAGAGGCGTGCGCCCGCATTTCGCGCTGCGCTCCACCAATGACGAGCGTGTGCTGCAAATGGTGGCGGCGGGACTGGGGATAACCGTGATGCCCGAAAGCTATACGCATGAAGCAGTGGTGCGGCCGAAACTCGCCGGTTTCGAATTTCAGCGGACGCTGGGTTTTGCGTTCGGCCATGATGCCGAACCGCTGCGCGCGCAGCCGACGCCGCTTCTGGATGCGCTCGGCAAAGCGCTGGCGACGCGCGCCGGTCAATCCCCTGCGGCGGCGCCCTTCTGACGCAGTTTTGCAAATTCGGAACCGCTGTTCCACTCCGGCCAGCGATCGCTGTTCGCCAGTTGCCCGCCGATCATATGGAATAGCGCGACATCCTGCGTCGCGCCGGTCAGATCCCAGTCGGGCGACCAGCTATCGCAATCCTGATGATAGCAGTTGGCCGTGTAGTCGCTCACCCATTTGTCGCCCGCCGCCCGGCCGCCGGAGACCAGATCGGCGCCGCCGCCGATCGCCATCAGCAGCAGGGTCGGCACGCCACGCCGGGCGAGGGAGAAATGATCGGCGCGGTAGAATAATCCGCGTTCGGGCCGGGCGTCCGGCGTCACCGTCCGCCCCTGCGTCTTGGCGGCATCGGCGAGATAGCGTTCGAGCTGGTTCTGTCCCGCGCCGATCAGGACAACATCGCGGGCCGCACCGGCCGTCTGCAACACGTCCAGCGTCATGTTCGCGACCATCCTGTCCGCCGGGTAGAGATTGGACCGGGCGAACCATTCCGACCCCAGCAAGCCCCGCTCCTCCGCCGTCCATGCGGCGAATATAAGCGTCCGGTCGGGCCGCGGCCCGGCCGCGAAAAGGCGCGCCAGTTCCAGCACGCCCGCGACGCCGATGGCGTCATCGACCGCGCCACGCCGGATCGTTCCCTTCTTCGGACCTGGTTTCGGGTCTATGCCATAGGCGTCCCAATGCGCGGCGAAGGATATGGTCTCATCCGGGCGCGTCCTTCCGGGAAGCCTGGCGATCACATTGCGGCTTTCGATACGTTCGCGCGTGACGCCGATATCCGCCGACAGCGTGGACGAAAGGGCGACCGGTTTGAAGCCCCGCCCGCGCGCGGCAATGCGCAGCGCAGCCAGATCAAGGCCGGAGTCGGCGAACAGCCGCGTGGCGGCTTCCCCGGAAAGCCATCCCTGCAAAGCTAGCGCCTCCGGCGCGCCAGCATCCCGCACCAGACCGAAATTCTCGCCGCCCGGCGCGATCACCGTATTCCATCCATAGCCCGCACCCGGCGTATCGTGGACGATCAGCGCGGCAACCGCGCCACGGCGGGCCGCCTCCTCATATTTATAGGTCCAGCGGCCATAATAGGTCATGGCCCGGCCGCCAAAGGCCCCCGCGACCGGTTCGCCCGCTTGCGCATCGAAATCCGGATCGTTGACCAGAAAGACCGCAACCTTGCCCTTCAGGTCGATACCCTTGAAATCATCCCAGTCCCGTTCGGGCGCGGTTACGCCATAGCCCACGAACACCATGGGCGCGGCGGACAGTTGCACATGGTCCGCATCGCGAAGCGTGCTGATGTAGATGTCCCTGCCCTGCGCCAGCGCCTGATCAGCGCCCTTGAGCGTCATGGTGACAGGGCGCGACTGGTCCAACTGCGTGCGGAGCAGCGGCACGGTCTGGGTCCAGCCGCCCTTGTCCCCGCCGGGTTCAAGCCCCAGGCCCTTAAACTGTTCGACGAGATAATCGACGGTCCGGGTCTCGCCTGCCGATCCCGGTGACCGGCCCTGAAACGCATCGCTCGCCAACATCCGGGTGATGGAGGAGAGCCGTTCCGGGTCTACAGCCCCGGCAGCCTTGCCGGTTTGTGGCTCACCTGCCTCGGACGGCAGGGAGGTGCAGCCAGCCCCCAGCAGCAGGACGCCGATAATCGTCGCCAGTTTCGCCTGCATCTTCCGTTCCTTTGCACATGCGCCATCCCCGCGCGTCCTGCCGGGCCGGACGCGGATTAGGGCATAATCCCCTTCGCCTTCAATGGTTGCGATGAACCCGCGCTATCCGGCGATCAGGCGCAGTTGGGGGGCCGGCGCTTCCGGAACCATGTCGCCGGTTCCGTTGGACTTCATGATCCGCACCTTGTCCCGGCCCGCCAGTTTCGCTTCGTACATGGCGAGGTCGGCGCGCTCTATCGCGACTTCCAGCGACGAATCGTCCTCCAGATATTCGGACAGGCCAAAGCTTGCGGTCAGCGGGTAGGAAATGCCCGTGCCGTCCCAGTCCGCGCCAGCGAAAGACCGGCGCACGGCCTGCGCAAATCCGACGGCTTCGTCCGGCCTCGTCCGGGGCAGGTGGATCAGAAACTCCTCGCCACCGAACCGTGCGGCGATCGCTCCGGGCGGAAGGTCGGCGCGGATGGTGGCGGCGAAGGCGGTGATCACCGCATCGCCCACCGCATGGCCATGGGCGTCATTGATACGCTTGAAATGGTCGATGTCGCAGATGACCACGCAACCCGGCACCTTGCCCCGCCGTTCGCGCAGGGCCACCGCATCCCAGAAACCGCGGCGGTTGAGCAGCCCGGTCAGCGGATCGGTGAAGGCGTCGCGCTGATAATCGGCGACGACGCGCGAGACGCTTGCCGCCAATGCGGTGAGCGCCATCACTGGGGCGAGCATGCTCGCCAGCACCTGCATGAGAAAGGCATAGTCAGTGGACAGGAACGCCGCCCGCTGATCCGACGGCGTGGTCAGCATCACGGTCGTTCCGCGAGAGAGCGTGTCGAGCGCGACAAGGCTGACGGCCGCGAACAGCGCATGGTCGACCTTTCTGCGCATCCGCCGGGCCATGACGCCCAAAGGCAGGGCGATAAGCAGGAAGCAGCCAAGATCGGACGCGGCAAGTTCCAGCCGCAGGCTGTGCGATCCGAAAATCGCGAACGCGCAAAGGCCCACGGAGACAGCCCAGATCGCCATGCGGACAAGGCGCATATCCTTCGCGCCCGCATGCTGAAGGATGCCCTGACCATAAAGGTAGAAGGAGGTGGCAAAGAGGGCGTCGGCAAGAAGCGCCCAGAAGCGTGATGGAAAATATGGCGCTATCACGGGAATGCAGAATGCGACCCCGCCGCATAGATAACCGGCGCCCCACGGCAGGGCGTTCCGTGCGCCCCAGCGCCAGGCGAACAGGAATGCGCCACCGAAAACCGCCATGATGATCGGCAGGAGAAAGGCGAAATGTTCGTCCAAAATGTCCCCGGTCCTGCACCGGCGGAGAGTTTCCACCATGCGCCGCAAAGCGCTGCATTACGGTGCGGGGCGTTAAGATTTCATCGCCATCGCCCTTAATTTTCAACGCTTTTCACGTTTCCCGATTGATGTCCGGTAATGATGAGCGGCTTTTCTTTGGGAACTAACGTGCCTGCCGGAACGTATCCCTTTCACGTTTTCCCGGCATTGCGTCGAGCCTCTGCCCGAAAAACGGGACAGCATGGGGGCGTTTCGCGAGCGATGCGGATTATTGATGCCGGGCTAGGCACCTGCATTGCGGTGGCGATGGCGGGACAGGCTTGTCCGGTGCACGCGCAGGATGCGCCACCGCAGAACGGGGCATCGTCCCCGGCCGTGGACGAAACGCCGATCATTCCCAACGACAGTTTCGAGCAGCGCCTGCCGCCGATCAGCGACGGTCAGGAGACGCCCCTGCCCAGTGTCGATGAATTTATGGACAAGGCGGCCGCCGATACGCCGCCCGCGCCCACGCTTCCCCCCGAAACCGCGCCGCCGGAGGATATGGAGCTGACCAGGCCGCTCGCGCCGCTGAACGGGTTCGACGTGACGCCAGTCGAGGTCGCCGCCGATCCAACGCCGGATGCGCCGGACGCCATCGCCTACACAATAGCGATCGAGGGCTTCAAAGGGACCGGGCTGGAGGATGAGTTCAACGAGTTGAGCGCCCTGCGCAAGGGCAAGGGGAAGGCGGATACCGCCGCGATGGTGCTGGCGCGAGCGCGGGAGGATGAGGCGCTGGCCATACGCCTGCTACACTCGGCGGGCTATTTCGATGCGTCGGCCCTGTCCACAGTCGATCAGGCGACGGCGGACAAGTCCAAGGGAGGGCCCTCTCCTGTCAATCCACCGCTGAACGCCATCGTCACGGTGACGCCGGGCAAGCAATATGTGCTGGGCGAGATCGTCGTGCAGGCGCAGGCGACGGAGCCGCCGGACCTGATCCGCAAGTCGCTGCCGCTGAAATCCGGCGACACGATCACGACCGAACGGATCGAGGGAGCAGAGGCGAATGTTAGCCTGCAATTGCCCCGGCAGGGCTATCCCTTCGTCAAGCTGGGCGACCGGGACATCGCGCTGGACGGGCAGACGCTGACCGGGGACTATACCCTGCCGGTCGACACCGGGCCGCGCAGCAGCTTCGGCGGCATCACGACCAGCGGCGACCTGGCATTTGATGCGGAGCATATCGGCGTGCTGGCGCGGTTCGACCGGGGCGAACTGTACGACAGCCGCAAGGTGGACGACCTGCGCAAGGCGCTGGTCGCGACCAGTCTGTTTTCCAGCGTGTCCGTCGAGCCGAAGCCGACCGGCCAGCCCGGCCCGGACGGGACCGAATATGTCGAGCTGCAGGTGGAGCAGGACGCCGGACCCGCGCGGACGCTCGCTGGCGAGGCGGGATATGGCACGGGCCAGGGGTTCCGCGCGCAGGGAAGCTGGACCCACCGCAACCTGTTCCCGCCGGAAGGCGCGCTGATCCTGACCGGCGTCGGCGGTACGCAGGAACAGGGGATCGGCGCGACGTTCCGCCGGGCGAATGCGGGCAAGCGCGACCGGACGGTGCAGGCGGGCGTCAACCTCAGCCACCAGAATTATGCGAGTTACGAGGCGTTCACCGCCGGGATCAGCGGCAGCATATCCCGCGCCTCCACGCCGATATTCCAGAAGCGGTGGACATGGTCCTATGGCTTCGAGATTCTGGGATCAAACGAAACCACGCTGAACGAGACGACCGGGGAGACGCGGCGGCTGACCTACCTGATCGGGGCGCTGCCAGCGCAGATCGGCTATGACCGGTCGGACGACCTGCTCAACCCGACGAAGGGGTATCGCGCTACCCTGCGCGTGTCGCCGGAGGCATCATTGCAGGGCAATGTCTCGCCCTATGTCCGGGCGATGTTCGACCTGTCGGGCTATTATCCCGTATCAGAGAGCATAGTGATCGCGGCGAGGACGCGGGTAGGGACGATCACCGGCGTCAGCCGCGCGGACATCGCCCCGTCCCGGCGCATCTATGCGGGCGGCGGCGGATCGGTGCGCGGCTTCGGCTATCAGGAACTGGGGCCGAAGGACGCGAACAACGATCCGATCGGCGGCCGGTCCGTCAATGAGTTCGCGCTGGAGGCGCGCTACCGCTTCGGCAATTTCGGAATCGTGCCGTTCGTGGATGCGGGCCAGGTCTATGATTCCAGCATGCCCAAATTTTCCGATATCCGTTTCGGCGCGGGCATTGGCGGGCGTTTCTACACCAATTTCGGGCCGTTCCGTGCGGACATCGCCATGCCGATCAACCGCCAGCCGGGCGAGTCCAAGTTCGCGCTCTACATCGGCATAGGGCAGGCCTTCTGATGGCGGAGGAAAAAGCCATCGCGGAACGCCCCGCGCCGGACAAGCCGCCGCTATGGAAGCGGATCGCCAAATGGGCGGGCATCGGCGTCGTGAGTCTTGTCGTGCTGATCGGCCTGATCCTGCTTGGCCTTAACACCGCGCCGGGCAAGCGTTTCCTGGTGCGGGAGATCGGGGCGCTGAAGCTGGAATCCGGCATGGCGATAGAGATCGGCCGGATCGACGGGTCGATCTACAGCGACATGACGATCCGCAACCTCATCCTGCGCGATCCCAAGGGCATATTCGCCGTCAGCCCGCAGGTGAAGGTGGTGTGGAAGCCCTTCCGCTACCTCAACAACCATATCAGCGTCAGCGAATTGACCGCGCCGCTGATCGCGGTCTCGCGCCTGCCGCAGTTCAATATGGTGGAGAGCGACCCCAATGCGCCGCTGCTGCCCGACCTCGACATCGACGTCGACCGGCTGACGATCGACCGGCTGATCCTGGGCCGGGCGGTGACGGGCGAGCGGCGCATCGTCGCGATCAGGGGCAGCACCCATGTCGCGGACGGGCGCGCGCAACTGGAGACGAATGCACGCGCCGACAGTGGCGACCGGCTGACAGCGAAGCTGGACGCCGTGCCCGCGCAGAACCGGCTGGCGATGCAGGGCGAGCTTTATGCGCCCGCAGGCGGCGTGGTCGCGCGCATGGGCGGCCTGACCGACGAGATGACGGTGAAGCTGGACGGCAAGGGAAGCTGGCAGAGCTGGGCCGGGCGGCTGGTCGCGACATCGCCGAAGGGCGAGCTGGCGTCGGTGGCGCTGGTGGCGCGGGACGGCACTTTCACCGCGAAAGGGCCGCTTCGTCCGGGCCTGATCATGGAGGGGCCGGTCCAGCGGCTGACCGCGCCGGCGCTGGACGTGGACATGACGGCCGCGCTGGCCGAACGGCGGGTCAATCTGCGCGCGTCGCTCAAGTCCGACGCGCTGGCGGCGAGCGCGAACGGGCTGATCGACCTTGGCCAGAGCAAGTTCGGCGCGCTGAAGATCGACGCGCGGCTGCTGACCCCCGGCGCCATCATGGAAAAGGTGCGCGGGCAGGATGTGCGGGCGTCGGTAATCCTGGACGGGCCGATGGCGACGCCGTTCATCGACTATGACATTTCAGCGAGGCAGATCGCCTTCGACGCGACGGGGATCGAGAATCTGAAAGCCAGCGGCCGCGCGGTGATCGACGCCGACCGCATTCGCATCCCCGTCAACGCCACCGCCAGCCGCGTGACCGGGCTGAACGCGGCGGCGGGCGGGCTGCTCACCAATTTGCGGGTGAAGGGCGATTTCGCCTATGCGGGCGGCAAGCTGATCAGCGACAATCTGAAGATCGACAGCGACAAGATCGACGCGACCGCCCTTGTGCTCGCCGATATTCCCAACGCCCTGTATCGCGGCGCGCTGAAAGGTCGGGTCAATGATTACCGGATCGACGGGGTAGGTATCGTCAACCTGACGACCGACGCGAAGCTGGAGCCTGGTCCCAAGGGCGGGTTCGGCATCAGCGGGCGGTTCGGCGTACGCACGTCGCAGCTTGAAAATGCGTCCTTCCGCGATTTTCTGGGCGGCAATGCAATCTTCAGCGGAAAGGTCGGCATGACGCCGGAGGGCGACTTCACTCTGGCGGAACTGAAGGGCGGCGCGCCCAATTTCACAATCCTGTCCGGCAGCGGGCGATATGAGACTGACGGCGCGATCGCCTTCGATACCGCCGCCAATTCCCGGCAATATGGGCCGCTGGCGCTGACGGTGCGCGGCACGGTCGACCGGCCGCAGGCAGTGCTGCGCGCCGCCCGGCCCAATGTCGGCGTCCAGTTGACCGATGTCGTCGCGAAGCTGAACGGCGAAGCGGCCGGATACCGGCTGGAGGCGACCGGCGGGTCGGAATATGGGCCATTCTTCGCCAATATATTGGTTCGCACGGCCAAGGGGCCATTGACCATCGACATCAGCCGCGCGCGTTTTGCCGGCGTCGATATGGCGGGCACGCTGCAACAGACGCAGGCGGGACCGTTTGCGGGCAGGCTGAGCCTCAACGGATCGGGGATCAACGGCGCGGTGCAACTCGCCAGCCTGTCCGGCAAGCAGAGCGCGACGGTGAAGGCGACAGCCAGCAATGCGAAGCTGCCCGGCGACAATGACGTGGTGATCGGCCGTGCGCTAATCGATGCCTCGGTCATATTGTACGACACGCCGCAGGTGGTGGCCGACGCCCAGTTCGCCAACACCCGTTATGGCGGTCTGGTCATCCGACAGGCGCGCGGCAAGGTGAATTATCGCGGCGGGCGCGGCACGGCGCAGCTTGTCGCGGACGGCAATAGCGGGGTGCCGTTCACCCTGGCCGTGAACGCCGCGCTACGCCCCAACCTCTATGCCGTAGCGCTGAACGGCCGCGCCGATCGGATCGACTTCCGCCTGGCCAAGCCCGCAATCATCCGCAGCAGCAGGGACGGATATAGTCTGGAACCCGCGCAGATCGTCACGCCGCAGGGCACGATCGACATTGCCGGACGGTTCGGCAACAGGACGGAGGCGCAGGCGCGGTTCAAGGATTTCGACCTGGCCGTCGCCAACATCTTCACGCCGGGCCTGGGGATCGGCGGCAAGGCGACCGGGACCGTGGATTTCGTACAGAGCGGCAACGCCTTCCCGGCGGCGACCGCGCGCCTCAACATCGCGGACTTCACCCGGTCCAGCCTGACGGCGGTGTCCGACCCGGTGGCGATCAGCGTCGAGGGCAAGCTGCAGCAGAATGGCGCGGACCTGCGCGCGCTGATCCGTAAGAACGGCACGGCGCTGGGGCGGCTGGTGATGACGATGCAGCCGGTGGGCAGCGAGGGGAGCTGGACGGAAAGGCTGATGGCGGCCCCGCTGGGCGGCGGCGTGCGCTATAACGGCCCGGCGGATGTGCTGTTCTCCTTCGCCGGACAGCCGGACCAGCAACTGACGGGCGGGATCGCGCTCGCCGCCGATTTCAGCGGCAGGGCCAGCGACCCGCGCGTCAACGGCCTGATCCGCGCCAATGCCCTGACATATGAGAATGAGACGTTCGGGACCAAGGTGACGAACATGCGGCTGGACGGGCGTTTCAGTAACGACCGGCTGGAGATACGCCAGTTCAGCGGCAAGGCGGGCGAAGGCACGGTGCAGGCGAGCGGCACCGTCGGCCTCGCCGCCGCAAGCGGTTTCCCGATGGACATCAATGTGACGCTGGACCACGCCCGCCTCGCCCGGAGCGAGTCCCTTGGCACTATCGTCAGCGGCAAGATGGCGATCACCAACAGCCAGGCCAACGGTGCGCTGGTGTCCGGCGATCTGCGGATACCCGAACTGCGCTATCAGGTCGCCTGGCAGGGCGGCGCGCAGGTCCGCGACCTGAAAGGCGTGCGGCGCAAGGACCAGCAGGTGGACATCACCGCACGGCCCGCCGCCGCCGCGCCGCCCAGCCTGTTCAAGCTGGACATCCGGGTGCGCGCCGACAACCAGATCTACGTTTCCGGCATGGGGCTGGAATCGGAATGGAAAACCGACATGCGCGTCACCGGCACCACCGCCGATCCGCGCGTGGTGGGCAAGGTGCAGATCGTGCGCGGCACCTATACCTTCTCCGGCAAGCGGTTCGAACTGACGCGCGGCGAGATCGACTTCACCGGCGGAGCGATGACCAATCCGGCGATCTTCATCACCGCCACCACCAATGTCGAGAAGGTCGTCGCCGCGATCAACGTGACCGGCACCGCGCAGAACCCGGAAATCGCCTTCACCTCCGTACCCAGCCTGCCGCAGGACGAGGTGCTGTCCCGCATTCTGTTTGGCAGCAATGTCAGCAACCTGTCCGCGACGCAGGCGATCCAGCTCGCCGCCGCGCTCAACGGCCTGCGCGGCGGGGGTGGCGGGTTGAACCCGCTCGGCAAGCTGCAGGGCGCATCCGGCGTCGACCGCCTGCGCATCCTCGGCTCCGACAGCGCGACGGGGCGCGGCACGGCGCTGGCGGCGGGGCAGTATCTGACCAACAATGTCTATGTGGAGATCATCACCGACGCGAAGGGCTTCACCGCGACGCAGCTTGAGGTGGCGCTGTCCAAGGCGCTCAGCATCCTGTCCCAGACCGGCGGCACGACGGGCACTTCGGCCAATCTGCGCTATTCGAAGGATTATTGAGAGGCGGAGCTCCGGTTACATGATGACGTGCTCCTGCGCAGGCAGGAGCCCAGACCCGCGGTCTGAACTAGGCTCCTGCTTTTGCAGGAGCACGCTGACCCAAGTTCACCGCTGCTCAGGATTCCTTCCCGTTTTTTCGATGCTTGGTGTCACACCGGCACGGAAACTTCCGCCTGTTGGCGTGTTAGCATGGGGAGAGAAAAGGACCGGCCTTGAACATCCAGACATGTCCCGCGCCCACGCGCAAATCCCGACCCCCGGCCGCTGGCCACACCATCCTCTATCGCAAGGCTGCGTCTAACCCCTGCCCCGGTTGCGGCAAGAGCCAGTGGCTTGTCGGCAGGGTTGTGGCGGAATGCGCCGTCTGCGAGACCGCGCTGCCGCTGGAACATGGGTTCCGCTTTTCCGGGTTATCGGTGGGTTGAGCAGATTATCTCAATTCCGTTCGCCCTGAGCGAAGTCGAAGGGCTCGCCCGAACGTAGTGAGGGCACTTCGCTACGCTCAGTGGAAGGCTTCGACTTCGCTCAGCCCGAACGGAGCGGGGGACAATACTGGCCTAAAGCTGCTTCCGCCCCACAATCCACGCGTCGATCCGGCCGCTCAGCACGTCGAGGGGCACCGATCCCTGCGCCAGCACCGCGTCGTGGAAGACGCGCAGGTCGAATTTCGGACCCAGCGCCTCCTCCGCCTTCGCCCGCAGCTCGCGGATGCGTATCTCGCCCAGCTTGTAACCGAGCGCCTGCCCCGGCCAACTGATATAGCGGTTCACCTCCGCATCGATATTCGCTTCGGACAGCGCGCTATTCTCCTTCATGAAGGCGACGGCCTGCGCCTTGGTCCAGCCCTTCGCATGGATGCCGGTGTCGACGACCAGACGGCAGGCGCGCCACATCTCATAGCTCAGCCGCCCCATCATCTTTTCCGGCGTGTCGTACAGGCCCATCTCCTCACCCAGATATTCGGTGTAGAGCGCCCACCCCTCGACATAGGCGGTGAAACCGGCCGCGTGTTTGCGGAAATCCGGCAAGTCCAGTTCCTGCTGCAAGGCGATCTGGTTGTGATGGCCCGGCACAGCCTCATGCGCGGTCAGGGCCGGCAATTCCCACAGCGGACGCTGGCTCAGCTTTGACGTGTTGACGAAATAGGTGCCGGAAATACCGCTTTCCGGCGCGCCCGGCCCATAATAAGCCGTGGTCGTTCCTTCCGCCGTTTCCGCCGGGATCGCCCGGACGCCGTAGGGCAGGCGCGGAAGCCGCCCGAAATAGCGGGGCAGCATGCCGTCGATCGTCTTGGCCTGCCACGCAGCCGCGTTCAGCAGTTCCTGCGGCGTTTTGGCATAATATTTGGGGTCGGTGCGCAGCGTGGCGATGAAGGCGGCGCGGTCGGCATATCCCGCCTTCTTCGCAACCTCATCCATGCGCAGCAGGATGCGCTTGACCTCCGACAGGCCGATCGCGTGGATCTGATCCGGCGTCAGGCCGGTCGTCGTATGCGCCTTCACCTGCGTCGCATACCAGGCCGCCCCGCCCGGCATGGCCGACGCGCCGTCCGTCTTGCGGCAATGGGGGACATAATCCTTCGCGATATAATCGTGCAGGCGGACATATTCAGGCGTCACCACGTCGCGGATCACCGTGACCGCGCGCGCCTTCATCGCCGTCCAGTCCGCCTCGCTCATATCGCGCGGGCGGTTGCGCAGGAACGGACCGTAGAAGCGCGTGTCCTCCGGCTTGCCTGCTACGGTGGCGCTGATCGTGTCCGCAAAGCCGCCAAGCACCGAACAGGGCTGGACATAGCCCTCCTTCACCGCACGCTTCGTGATGGCGATGCCCTGCCCATTCTGCGCCGGGAATAGCGAAAGGCGCTTCAGATAGCTCTCATAATCGGCGCGGGTGTAGAAAGGCAGATTGTCGGCCATGTCGGCGAAACCCTGCTGCCAGCCATAATAGGTGGTGAACAGCATCATCCGCTCGCCATGGCGATTGGCCTCTATATCGTCGCCGAGCATCCAGGAGAGCACGGCCTTGTTCGTGCGTTCGTCGGCGCTGAGGCCCGAATCGGGAATGGCCTCCAGCCGCGACAGGAAAGCCTTTTCGGTCTTTGCATTGGCGTCCCGCGCGGCAAGGCTCAGGTCGTCGATGCGATCATCATAGTCCCGCACGCCAAGGCCGGTCGCCTCCACCGGATTGACCGAAAGCCACCAACGCCAATGATCCTCGATCACGCCCTTGAGCGCGGGAGAGCCGCCTGATCCGGTCTGGGCGACGGCGGGAAGCGTTGCACCGGCGAGCAGGAGAGCGGCGACGATTTTGCGCATGACGATACTCCGTAGACAGCGCGGTATCCTCCTCCTCCATGCTTTCGCGGGCAAGGCGCAATTGATCATCGACAGAAGGAAAGAAAGAACATATAAGGAACATTGTCCATATTGGAGAAGATATTCCCCACCGCCATTCTGGATGGATTTGGGGAGGTTAGAACCGTTACGGACAGGAACAGGCCGCATTTCACTCACCCTTTCCGGGTCCGGGGCGGTGCTGTTCCTCCATTATGGAGGAGGCGGTTTGCGACGCCGGGCCGCGTTCCTTCCATAATCGATCGAAAGCGGATGGCGGATCTGGATCGGGGGGTACGGGCATGAAGGGCGATGAGATATTGCTGCCGGCGGATCATCCCGCCGCCCGGTTCATGACGCAGGATATCGCGCTGTGCGCCGACGACCGGCCCACCCTGTTGATGATCGCCGAACCCGATGCATGGGGATGCCTGGAGGCCGCCGCGACAGCGGTTGGCGCGCGCCTGCTGGGGTCGGTCTGCATGGATGAGGCGGCGATCCGGCTCGACCGCATCGCGCATGTCGACATGATCGTCCTGTGCTGCGCGCGGCCGCATGCGGCCTTGCCGGGCCTGCTGACAAGGCTGGATGCGATGGCGGCGGCGAACGACGCCGCGCTGGTGATGGTGACCAGCATGGATTGCCTGGACATCGCCTATGCCCATCATCGCGCGCCTGCGACCCAATGGCTGTGCGATCCGCGCGACACGGAACTGGCCGCCGCGATCACGCTGGGGCTGAGGATGCGCGAGCGCGATCCCCTGTTGCGCGACATCGGGCGTGAGGGCGATTCCGCACGGATCGACCGGCTGAGCGAGGAGGTTGGCCGCATCGCCCGCGCGCTGGATGTCCTTACCGAACGCAGCGAGGCGTCGCAGCGCCCGGAGGGAAGCTGGCTGGCCGAACGGCAGGGCGGCTATGTCGCGCAGCCCGCCGCCGCATCGCTGGCGCCGATGGGCGACGAGCTGACCGCGGGCCATATCCGCGCTCTGTTGCGCACGCGGCGATTGCGCGACCATTTCCTACCGCCGGACATGTTCGCCGACCCCGCCTGGGACATGCTGCTCGACCTGATGGCGGCGCGCCTTTCGGGGGAGCAGGTGTCCGTGTCCAGCCTGTGCATCGCCGCCGCCGTCCCGCCGACGACGGCGCTGCGATGGATACGCCAGCTTACCGACCGGGGGATTTTCCTGCGGCAGGCCGACCCGGCGGACGGACGACGGGTGTTCATCGCCTTGTCGGATGACGCGGCCGCGGCGATCACCCAATGGTATGTGGCGCGGCGGCGGATACTGCGTGACGAACTGTAATCCCGCGCACTCGGCGCTTGACCCGACGGCGCTTTGCCTTAGATAGCCAGTGCCCTGGGGGCGATTAGCTCAGTTGGTAGAGCGTCTCGTTTACACCGAGAATGTCGGCGGTTCGAGCCCGTCATCGCCCACCATTCCCCTATATCGATGGCCTATTCCACCGTCACCGACTTGGCGAGGTTGCGGGGCTGGTCGACGTCCGTGCCCTTCGCCACCGCGACATGATAGGCGAGGAGTTGCACCGGCACGGCATAAACGAGCGGCGCGATCAGCGGGTGGACCTTTGGCATGGTGATGGTGGCAAGGCAACCGTCGCCCGCCGCCGCGATCCCGTCATAGTCGGAGATCAGCACGACCTTGCCGCCGCGCGCCTGCACCTCCTGCATGTTCGACACGGTCTTTTCGAACAGCGGGCCTGACGGCGCGATGACGATCACCGGCACGGCATCGTCGATCAGCGCGATTGGGCCATGCTTCATCTCGCCGGCGGCATAGCCCTCGGCATGGATATAGCTGATCTCCTTGAGTTTCAGCGCGCCCTCCAGCGCCAACGGATAATCGGGACCACGGCCGAGATACAGCACGTCGCGCGCGCCGGCGATGACGCCCGCCATGCTTTCGATCGCCTCGTCATAGGCAAGCGCGGCGTTGAGTGCGGCGGGGGCCTCCGCAAGATGACGAACGACCTTCTTTTCCTCTTCCGGGCTGAGCCTTCCCTTCGCCCGCGCCAGGTTCGCGGCGAGCGCAGCCAGCACGGCAAGCTGGCAAGTGAACGCCTTGGTCGAGGCGACGCCTATCTCCGGACCGGCATGGGTCGGCAACAGCAGGTCGGCCTCGCGCGCCATCGTGCTGGTGGGGACGTTGACGACCACGGCGATCTTCTGCCCCTCCGCCCGCGCATGGCGCAGTGCGGCAAGCGTGTCGGCGGTCTCGCCCGACTGACTGATGAACAGCGCCAGCCCGCCCGGCTCCAGCACCGGCTCGCGATAGCGAAACTCGCTCGCCACATCGATGTCGACGGGGATGCGGGCGAACTGTTCGAACCAGTATTTCGCGACCATGCCCGCATAGAAGCTGGTGCCGCAGGCGACGATCGTCACCCGGCGGATCGCCGACAGGTCGAAGTCCGGGATCGGCAGCGACACCTGATCGTCGATCCGGCGCATATAGGAACGCAGCGTCTGCGCCACGACCACCGGCTGCTCGTAAATCTCCTTGAGCATATAGTGGCGATGATTGCCCTTGGAGATGAGTTCGCCGGTCACGCCGGAGATCGTCACCGGGCGTTCGACGGAGTTATTGTCCTTGTCGAAAATCTCCGACCCTTCGCGGGTGATGACGACCCAGTCGCCTTCCTCAAGATAGGCGATGCGCTGGGTCAACGGCGCAAGGGCGAGGGCATCCGACCCCAGATAGGTCTCACCGTCGCCATAACCGACGACCAGCGGTGAGCCGAGACGCGCACCGATCAGCAGATCGGGATGACTGCGGAACAGGATGGCGAGCGCGAAAGCGCCGTGGAGGCGCGGCAGCACCTGTGCGACTGCCTCCTTCGGCGACGCGCCCTGCTCCACCAGTTCGCTCACCAGATGCGCGACGACCTCCGTATCCGTCTCGCTGGCGAAGGTGCGGCCACGGCCGATCAGCTCGTCTCGCAGCGGCTTGAAATTCTCGATGATGCCGTTGTGGACCAGCGCCACTTCATTGGTCGCGTGGGGGTGCGCATTGCTGGTGGTCGGCGCGCCGTGGGTTGCCCAGCGGGTATGGGCGATGCCGATGTCGCCGGGCAGCGGATGGCCCTCCAGCACCTTGACCAGATTGGCGAGTTTGCCCTCCGCGCGGCGGCGTTCGATCGCGCCTTCGAACACGGTTGCGACGCCCGCGCTGTCATAACCGCGATATTCGAGCCGCTTCAGGCCATCGACCAGACGGTCGGCGACGGGGGAATTGCCAACGATTCCGATAATACCGCACATGGAAGGGAGCGCCTCGCAAAGTTGGGGGCAGGGATTTGGATGCCTCTATCTCCGCGCATATGCACGAAGGCTTAATCGACGGCCAGCCCCCCGCCCGTTCCTGACCTTTTTGTCATGCCGCCTTCATGGACAGTGCGAGGATGGCGTCGATATCGGCATGGGTTTCCAGCGTGGCGGCGATCTCGTCCAGCGCGGCATCGACAGAGCCGCGATAGTCGGTCCCGGCGGAGGCTACGCCGATGCGGGAGAGCCATGCGCGCCGTTGCGCGGAATGCGCGAACAGGCCGTGGATATAGGTGCCCGCGACACGGCCGTCGGCGGAGATTGCGCCATCCTCCTGCCCGCCGGAGAAGCGCGCGGCGGGGCGGGCGGCATCCGGGCCAGTGGTGACGCCCATATGCATCTCATACCCCTCGAACGGTTCGCCAAGCGCCTCGCCAGTTACCCGTTCCAGCGTCTTGGCGCCGCTGAGGCTGGTTTCGACGTCGAGCAGGCCAAGCCCCTCGACCGTTCCGGCCGGTCCTTCGATGCCTTCGGGATCGGCGATGGTCCGGCCGAGCATCTGATAGCCGCCGCACAGGCCAAGGATGTGCCCGCCGCGGCGGTAGTGCGCGCGGATGTCGATGTCCCAGCCCTCCGCGCGCAGATACTGCATATCGGCGATCGTCGCCTTTGACCCCGCCAATATGATCAGCGACGCCTCCGCGGGAATGGGTTTTCCCGGCGGGACCATGACAAGCTCCACGCCCGGCTCCAGCTTCAGCGGGTCGAGATCGTCGAAATTGGAGATACGCGGCGTGATCGGGCAGGCGATCATGATCCGGCCAGACGCCCGCTTTGCCGCCCGCTCCAGCACGACCCCATCCTCGCTGGGCAGGCGGGACGCGCCGGGCAGCCAGGGGATGACGCCCAGCCCCGGCCAGCCGGACCGCCGCGCAATCTCCTCATAGCCGTCCGTGAACAGCGCGGGATCGCCCCGGAACTTGTTGATCAGGAAACCCCGGATCATCGCTGCGTCGTCCGGGTCGATCACCGCGCGGGTGCCGACGACCGCCGCGATCACGCCGCCCCGGTCGATGTCGCCGACCAGCACCACCGGCACATCCGCCGCCCGTGCGAAGCCCATATTGGCGATGTCCCCGGCGCGCAGGTTGATCTCGGCGGGCGATCCCGCACCCTCTACCACCACGACATCGCAGGCGGCGCGCAGGCGGCGATAGCTTTCCATCACCTCGCCCAGCAGCGCGCCGCGCGCCATGCGGAAATTGCCCGCGCCCAGCGTGCCGCGCACCTTGCCGTGGACGATGAGCTGGGAGGTGTGATCGGCCTGGGGCTTCAGCAGCACCGGGTTCATGTCGACGATCGGCTCCGTCCGGCAGGCGATCGCCTGCAGCGCCTGCGCCCGGCCAATTTCTCCGCCATCGGCGGTGACGGCGGCGTTGTTCGACATGTTCTGCGGCTTGAACGGCAGAACGGTGAGGCCGCGATTGGCGAGCGCGCGGCAAAGCCCCGCCACCAGCACCGACTTGCCGACATCCGACCCCGTGCCCTGCAGCATCACAGCGCCCATGCGACACCCCCGGCGATGATCCATAGCAGCAGGCACGCGGTGCGATAGATGCGCAGCGACCGGCGCAGATCGGCGGTCGAGACATCAGCGCCACCCTCACCGATCCACGGCTTGGCGTGCGTCACCCCGTCATAGCTGACCGGCCCGGCCAGCCTTACCCCCAGCACGCCCGCCATCGCCGCCTCCGGCCAGCCCGCATTGGGTGAGGCATGTTTGCGGGCGTCGCGGAGCATGATGCGCCACCCGCCCCGGCCAGCGATGCAGATCAGCAGCCCGGCGAGCCGCGCGGGGATGAGGTTCGCGACATCGTCCGTCCGCGCCGCCGCCCAGCCGAAAGCGCGCCAGCGGGGTTCATAATGACCGATCATGCTGTCCGCCGTATTGATCGCCTTATAGGCCCACACGCCCGGCAGGCCGAGGACGAGCAGCCAGAAGGCGGGCGCGACGATGCCGTCGCAGAAGCTTTCGGAGAGGCTTTCTATCGCCGCGCGCGCGATGCCCGCTTCATCCAACGCAGCGGTGTCGCGGCCGACGATCATGCCGACCGCCGTGCGCGCTTCCTCAAGCCTCCCTGTCTCCAGCGGGCGGGCCACGGCTGCGACATGATCGTGCAGGCTGCGCTGCGCGATTGCGGGAAAGGCGAGGACTCCAACAGCCACCCAGGACCAGCGGCCAAGCAGGTGCCGGGCGGCCTCCTGCACGACAAAGGCGATACCGAATGCGAGGGTGGTCAGCCCTATCAGCGTCACCACGCCAAGCGCCCTGCGCGCGCCGTCGGACAGGCGATTATCGTTCCAGCGGCGTTCGCAAAATGCGATGACGAAAGCGAAGGTCCCAACGGGGTGGCCGATGCGCCGGTAAAGCGCCTGCGGCCAGCCGATCGCGGCATCCAGCACCAGCGCGCACAGGGCAACGGGTTCAGCCATCGGCCAGCGCCGCCCCAAGCGCCGCGTCCAGCCGGGCGTAGGCGGCGTCATCGGCGGGCAGGCCCATGCGCAGCCAGTCCGGCGCATAGTCGAACGGACGGGTTAGGACGCCGCGCCGCGCCAGACGGTCGAACAGCGCGCCCGCATCCTCCAACCGGATCAGCCGGAACAGGGGGCATAAGCCCTGCGGGTCCAACCCATGTGCGTGGAGCAGGGCATCCAGACGGGCGGCGTCCTTCAAAAGTTGCGCGCGCATGTTGGCGATCCATTCCGCATCGCGATAGGCGGCCGTTCCGATGGCGATGGCGGCCGCCGACACCGGCCAGCTTCCCAGCCGCCGCCGGAGCGGCGCGAGGCGCGCGGGCGCGGCGACCACGAAGCCAAGCCGCAGCCCGGCCAGTCCGAAAAATTTGCCGAAGGAGCGCAGGACGACAAGCCGGTCATCCACTCCGCCGCTCAGCAGCGACGCGCCTGGAACGGCATCGGCGAAGGCCTCATCGACGACCCGCGTTTCGCCTTGCGCCATCAAGGCTTTCAAGCGTTCGGCGGGCAACAGGCGGCCGTCGGGATTATTGGGGTTGGCCAGCAGCAGCGTGCCGTTGCCCGCCCCTGCTGCGTCCTGTGCGACGGCGATACTGCCCGGCAACGCCTCCGCATGCGTGCCGTAGCTGGGGGCCATGTGCCGGTACGGCTGCGGCAGGTCGAGAATGTCCAGCATCCGCAGAGCCATCTCGCTGCCCGGCACGGCGCAGACGGACGCTGCATCCACGCCGAAATGCGCAGCCGCCGCGCTTTCGAGGGCCGCCAGCGCACCCTCGTCCGGCAGCCTTATCCAGTCGACCGGCCCCGCCTGCGTCACATCCCATGCATGCGGGTTGATGCCGGTGGACAGGTCGATCCATGGGCGCGGCGCGTCCGGGAAGGCGGCCTGCGCCTCCCCCAATCGTCCGCCATGCACCCACCATGGTTCCAACGCCTGTCCTTTTGCCCGTCGCTTTGTCTGTCGCATTTGTCCGCCAAGCCCTTTACCGGCAGCGGAAGGCAGCGCCAGTTTATTATGGGCCAGTTTATTACGGGCCAGCCAATGATGGAGCACGCGATGAAACCCCGCACCCTGTTCGTCACCGGCGGCGCGCGATCCGGCAAGAGCAGCCATGCGCTGGCCGAGGCGGAGAAATCCGGCCTGTCGCCGGTCTTTATCGCCACGGCGCAGGCGGGCGACCCGGAAATGGCGGCGCGCATCGACCGGCACCGGGGCGAACGCGGCCCGCAATGGACAACGATCGAGTGCCCGGTGGCGTTGGCGGACCTGATCGCGGAACAGGCCGATCCCTCGCGAATCCTGCTGATCGACTGCCTGACGCTGTGGACGTCGAACCTGATGTTCGGGGGGTATGACATAGCGGCGGAGACCGCCCGGCTGGCGGCCGCAATCGAACAGGCGAAGGGGCCGATGATCCTCGTCACCAATGAGGTCGGGCTGGGCATCGTGCCCGACAATGCGCTGTCCCGCGAATTTCGCGACGCGGCCGGGCGCGTCAATCAGGCGGTGGCGGCCGCATGCAGCGAAGCCGTGATGATTGTTTCCGGCCTGTTGCTGCGCCTTAAATAATAAGCCGAATCGGCCGCAGAGTTCCGCCAAGGGACCCTTTGCCCCTTGAAAAGCGCCATCGACTTGCCAATACTATGGGAGCGGGCCGGGCCCCTCTGGCGGCTGGCGGCGTTCTGCAGGACAGGGCGCACCAGACGTGATGTCGGACCGCATCGAGTGCGCTCGGTGCAGGTTGCGAGGATTTACCCCCCAAATTCTCCCCTCCCGGACGTACTCGATCCTTAGTTTTGACAAGGACGGAGCGTAGAGTGAACAACCCCTATCCCATGCCGGGCTATTCCCGCGCAGACGCCGCAACGGTCGACGCCGGCCTGCGCAGCCATATGCTCGGCGTTTTCCGCAATATGGGCATCGGCCTGATCATCACCGGCATTGTCGCCGCAGTGATCGGCAACACCCCTGCCCTGTATCAGCCGATCTTCGGCACGCCGCTGAAGTGGGTCGCGATCTTCGCGCCGCTGGCGTTCGTGTTCTTCTTTACCTTCCGCATCGACAAGATGACGGATGCGGGCGCGCGCACCGCCTTCTACGCCTTTTCGGCGGTGATGGGCGTGTCGCTGGCCAGCATCTTCATCGTCTTTACCGGCGCGTCGATCGCCCAGGCCTTCTTCGCCGCGGCGGTGATGTTCCTGGCGATGGCCCTGTGGGGTTACACCACCGGCCGCGACCTGACGAAGATGGGATCATTCCTGATGATGGGCCTGATCGGCATCATCGTCGCCAGCCTGGTGAACCTGTTCCTGGCCTCGTCGGCGCTGCAGCTTGTCGTGTCGATTTTGGGCGTGGTGATCTTCACCGGCCTGACCGCATGGGACACGCAGCGGATCAAGTCCGACTATCTCCACTATGCGGGCACGCAGGCGACCGCGAAGCTGGAGGTTATGGGCGCGCTGTCGCTGTACCTGAACTTCGTGAACCTGTTCCAGCTTCTGCTGAACCTGATGGGCGAGCGGGAATAATCGCGATGCGCGACCCGCAAGCCGTATCCTCGATGCTCTGCCCCGTCTGCAGCACTGGCCTGGCCATGTCGGAGCGGCAGGGCGTCGAGATCGACTATTGCCCGCAATGCCGGGGCGTGTGGCTGGACCGTGGCGAGCTCGACAAGATCATCGAGCGCAACTGCGCCCAGCCCGCCCCCCAGGCCATGCCGCAGGCGGCGCCCCAGCAAAGCTATCGCCCCGACCGGGGTTATGGCGGGCAGGACGGCTATTATGGGAAGAAGCGGAAGAAGAGCTTCCTGGAGGAGCTGTTCGATTAGGGGGTGAGGCGAAGATTAGAATATCTCCGTTCACCCTGAGCGAAGTCGAAGGGGCTACCAGAGCGTAGCGAAGGCACTTCACTTCGTTCAGTGGAAGGCTTCGACTTCGCTCAGCCCGAACGGAGTAAAAGAGCTTACTCCTCCCCCGCCGCCGAGATCGCCGTGGGAACCGGCGCGCCTTCCCAGCCTCCGCCAAGCGCCTTGAACAACGCCACCTGCGCCTCCGCCCGGTCCGATTGCGCCTGGGCCAGCGCGGCGCGGGCATTGGCGCGGTCATTCTGCGCCACCAGCAATTGCAGGAAGCTGTCGGAGCCGGCGTCGAACCGCTTTTCAGCGATGAAGGACGCGCTGTTCGCGGCGGCCATCGCGCGGGACAGGGACGCCTCCCGGTCAACGGCGCCTTTCAGCCGCGCCAGCGCCTGCTCGGTTTCCTGCAACGCGGTCAGCACCGCCTTGTCGAAACTCGCCAGAGATCCTTCGGCAATCGCCTTGTTCTGACGCACCCGCGCGCGCGCCGCACCGCTGAACGGGAAATTCCAACTGAGCAGCGGCCCGACCGAATAGCTGATCGAATCGCTTTTCGTGAGGTCCGATACCTGGGTGCCGCCGACGCTGATCGACCCCAGCAGGGTGATCGAGGGATAGAGCGCGGCCGTCGCCACGCCGACCCGCGCCGTGTCCGCCGCCAGCGTCCGCTCCGCCTCCCGCACGTCGGGGCGGCGGGCCAGCATCGCCTTGCCATCGCCCACCGGAATGGGCTGCTTCACCGTCGGCAGCACAGTGCAGGCGGCAATGGCGGCCTCTGCGCTGGCGGGCGGTTCGCCGGTCAGCACGGCCAGCGCATAGAGCGCCGCGCGATGCTCCGCCTCAAATGTCGCCGCCTGCGCGCGCGCCTGTTCCACCAGGATCGTCGATTGATCAACGTCCCGCTGCGTGCCGCGTCCGCCGGAGAGCAGGCGCTGGGTCAAGTCAAGCGTCTTGGCCTGCAGCTCCACCGTCTCCCGCGCTGTCGCCGCCTGCGCGCCGAAACCGCAGGCCGAGGCGTAAGTGCGGGCGGTTTCCGCCGCGATAGAGACCCGCGCCGCGTCCAGCGCCGCCTGCGCCGCGCCATAATCGCCGCGCGCCGCCTCTATCGACCGGCTGACGCCGCCGAACAGGTCAAGCTCATAGGAAGCGTCAAATCCGGCGGTGTAGAAATCGGTGCGGATCGGCCCGCTCAGCCCCTGCATCTGCGGATTGCCGATGCCGATCTGCTGATAGGTGCCCTGCGCGCTGACATTGGTGGTCGGCAGACGGGCGGCCCGCGCCTCGCCCAGCACCGCCCGCGCGCGCTTGAGGTTGGCGGCAGCGACGCGCAGGTCGGTATTATGCGCCAGCGCCTTTTCGACCAGCCCGTCAAGCGTAGGATCGTCAAACAAACGCCACCATTTTTCGGGCAGCGGGTCGACCGAGAGGGTGGCCCCCGCCGTCGCTTCCTTCAGGTCCGTCTGCGCGGGGGCGAGCGGCTTGGGCGCGTGATAATCCGGCCCGACGGCGCAGGCGGAGAGCGCCAGAACGGCGCTGGCGGAAAGCAGGAGACGCCTCATGCGCTTGCCTCCCCGTCCGGCGCGCGCCTGCCGCGGCGTTCCCGCACCCATGTGCTGACCTTTTCGCCCAGGCTGCGGCTGATCACGTAGAAGGCGGGCGTGAACAGCAGGCCGAAGAAGGTGACGCCGATCATGCCGAAGAACACGGCGATGCCCAGCGCCTGCCGCATTTCCGCGCCCGGCCCGGTGGAGATCACCAGCGGCAGCACGCCAAGGATGAAGGCGATGGAGGTCATCAGGATCGGGCGCAGGCGCTGATGCGCGGCGCGTTCCGCCGCCTCGCGCATGTCCAGCCCCTCCTCCTCGCCCTGGCGCGCGAACTCCACGATCAGGATCGCATTCTTCGCCGCAAGGCCGATCAGCACGACCAAGCCGATCTGCGTCAGGATATTATTGTCGCCGCCCATCAGGTTGACGCCAAGGATAGCCGCCAGAAGGCACATCGGCACGATCAGGATCACCGCCAGCGGCAGCATCAGGCTTTCATATTGCGCGGCGAGCAGGAGGAACACGAACACGACGGCAAGGCCGAAGGCGATCATGCCGGTATTGCCCGCCCGCTGCTGTTCATAGGCGATTTCGGTCCATTCATGGGAGAAGCCCGCAGGCAGGATCTTCTGCGCCAGCCCCTCCATCGCCGCGAGGGATTGGCCGCTGGAAAATCCACGCACGGTTTCACCCTGCAGTTCAGCAGAGGGATAAAGATTGTAGCGGAATACGCGATAGGGGCCGCTGTCGTTACGCAGGGTCATGACCGATGCAAGCGGGACCATCGTGCCGTTCGCCGAGCGGGTCCGGAGACCGCCTATATCATCCACATCATCCCGATGCGGCGCATCCGCCTGCGCCGTCACGCGGAAGGTGCGGCCCAGATAGTTGAAGTCATTCACATAGGACGACCCCAGATAGGTGCCGAGCGTGGCGAAGATATTGTCGACTGGAACGCCCATCTGCTCCGCCTTCTGCCGGTCGATCTCCGCATAGAGGCGGGGCGTGCGGGTGCTGAATGTCGTGAAAACCGACGTCAGACCCTCCGTCTGGTTGGCCGCCATCATCATTTGGAAAGTGGCCGCTTCCAGCGCCTTGTACCCGGCGCCGCCGCGATCCTCGATGATCAGCTTATAGCCGCCGCCCGTGCCCATGCCGCGAACCGGAGGCGGGGAAATGACGAACACGCTGCCCGCCGTGATCTTTGAGAAAGCCTGCATGAGTTCACCGGCGATCTGGGGCGCGGGCTTGCGTTCGGAATGCGGCTTCAACGGCACGAAGATGGTCGAAGCGCTCGGCGATTGCGTAAAGGTGGTCCCGTCCAGACCGGCAAAGGCGATCGTTCCCTTGACCGAGGGATTTTTGGACAGGTCGGTCAGAATCTCGCGCGTCGTCTCATCGGTGCGCTGCAGGGCCGCGCCGGGCGGCATTTGCAGAACGGCGATCAGATAGCCCTGATCCTGGGCGGGAATGAAGCCGGTCGGCGTCTGTGTGAACCGCCATCCCGCGAGCAGCAGGAGCAACGCATAAGACACACCGATCAGCACCAGCGCGCGTACGGTCCGCGCCGTGAGCCGCCCATATCTGTCGCTGAGCATCGAAAAGCCGCGATTGAAGCCGCGAGCGAACCGGCCCGGAAGGCCGCGCCACCCCTCAGCCGGTTCGGTCTCATGCTTGGGCTTCAGGATCAAGGCGCCAAGCGCGGGCGAAAGCGTCAGCGACACGAAGCAGGAAATGGCCGTCGCGCCAACAATGGTCAGGGCGAACTGCTTATAGAACTGGCCGGAAATGCCGGGAATGAAAGCCGTGGGAATGAACACGCCGCAAAGCACGAGCGAAATCGCGATCAGCGCCCCGGACACTTCATCCATCGTCTTATGCGCGGCGGTAAGGGGCGAAAGCCCCTCCTCCTCCATCAGACGCTCGATATTTTCCACGACCACGATCGCATCGTCCACGACGATGCCGATCGCAAGGACGATCCCGAACAGCGACAGGTTGTTGAGAGAGAAGCCGAAGGCCGCCATCACCGCAAGGCTGCCGATCAGCGAGACGGGAATGGCCAGGATGGGAATAAGCGCCGCGCGCCAGCTTTGCAGGAACAGCAGAACGACCAGGGAGACGAGGACCAACGCCTCAAACAGCGTATGTTCGACCGCCTCGATAGATGCGGTGATATATTCCGTCGGATCGTAGGGGATCGTATATTCCATCCCCGGCGGGAAATTTTTGGCGAGGGAAGCCATCTCCGTCCGGACGGCGTCCGCCGTTTCGAGAGCGTTCGACCCCGGCAACTGGGTAATGGGAATGCCAATCGACGGCTTTCCATCGACATAGCTGTTGATGAGATAATCCTGCGCGCCCAGTTCGATCCGGGCGACATCGCGCAGGCGCGTCAGGCGGCCCTGACTGTCCCGCTTGACGATGATCTGGCCGAATTCCTCCGGCGTCGTCAGGCGGCCCTTGGTCTGGATGTTGAGCTGAAACGCCGTACCGGCGGCATTGAAGGGCGGCTGACCCACCGACCCCGCGGCCACCTGCGCGTTTTGCGACCGGATCGCCGTCGTGATCTCATCCACGGTCATGTTGCGCGCAGACGCAAGATCGGGATCGATCCAAATCCGCATATTATAGTCGCGGGCGCCGAACGCCTGAATGCCGCCGACACCGGGAATGCGCGCCAGCCGATCCTTGATCTGCAGCGTGGCGTAATTGGAAATATATTGGGTCGATAGTGAGCCATCGGTCGCGTGGAGACCTATGGCCATGAGGAGATCCGGTGAATTCTTGCGGACGGTGACGCCGATCTGGCGCACCTCCTCCGGCAGGCGCGGTTCCGCCGTGGAAACACGGTTCTGGACCAGCACCTGCGCCTGATCGACGTTCGTTCCCTGCTTGAAGGTGACGGTGATCTGCAGGGAACCGGACGCGGTGGAGGAGGAGGACATGTAGATCATGTCCTCCACGCCGTTGATCGACTCTTCCAGCGGCGCCGCGACCGTTTCCGCCAGGGTTTCGGCCGATGCCCCCGGATAGCTCGCCTGCACGACAACCGTGGGCGGCGCGATTTCCGGATATTGGCCAACAGGCAGGGTCGGATAGGCGACCAGGCCCATGATGATCACGAGGATCGACATCACGGCCGCGAAGATCGGCCGATCAATGAAGAAATGCGGGAAACGCATCAGCGCGCGCCTTTTCCGTCCGTAGAGGGTTTGGCTGCGTCAGACTGAGGCGCCTGCGAAGGATCGGATGTCGGCACCACATTATTACGCGGCGCTATCTTGCCCTCGCGCGGTGTGACGGCCATGCCCGGCTGCAGCCTGGCCAGCCCGTCGATAATGATCTTTTCTCCGGGCTTCACGCCTTCCTTGATGACGCGCAGTCCCTCCACCATCGGTCCGGTTTCCACCGGACGGGCAATGGTCTTGCCATCCTTGCCGACCAGATAGACCAGCTTGCGGGTCTGATCGGTGACGATGGCCTCATCAGGAACCAGCAGCGCCTTATAGGTGCCGGACCCCAGCAGGCGGGCGCGGCCGAACATGCCGGGCACCAGAAAACCCTTGGGATTGGGCACTTCGGCATGGGCGCGGATCGTGCCGCTGTTGTTGTCGATGGCGTTGTCGACGAAGATCATCCGGCCATGCCAGTTATAGCCGGTTTCGTCGGCGAGCTGGATGTCCACCGGATTGGCGGCGTAGCGGGACGAGGCGCGTTCGCCCTTCGCCGCCTGGCGGATATATTTGAGGTAGAAGCTTTCCGCGCCCTCAAAGCTGAACCAGATGGGGTCGACGGTGACGACCGTGGTCAGCAGGGTCTGGCCCGCCGTCACATAATCGCCGATGGCGACGCGCCGGTCGGACACACGGCCGCTGATCGGCGCGCGGACGGAGGTGAAGCTGAGGTCGAGGGCGCGGGCGTCCGCCGCCGCCTTCGCAGCCGCGAGATCGGCCTGGGCGGAGCGCAGGGTCGCCAGCTTGGTTTCATTCTCCTCCTGGCTCACGGCCTGGAACTTGCGCAGCTCCTCCGACCGCTTCATCTCGCTCTGCGCATTGGCCAGCGCGGCCTGCGACCGCAACACCTGCGCCTTCGCCTGCTCCAGCGCGGCGCGATACGGGCGCGGGTCGATCTGGAACAGTAATTGGCCGGACGGCACGCTCAGCCCGGCGCGGAAATTGATGCTGGTGATCTGCCCGGAGACGCGCGGCATCACCTCGACGCCCTGCACGGCCTCAAACCGGCCGACATATTCATCCCAATCCGTCACCTCGCGCTGCAGCGGCGTGGCCAGCGTCACGCCGGGCGGCGGCGGAGCGGGAGGCTTTCCTCCAGAGCAGGCGGCCAGGAGGGTCGCGGCGATCGCCGCGGAGAGGATCGAGAAACGCATGGCGGCTATTTGTTGCGGCGCAATAAGGATTGCAAGATGCAACGCATATAATTTCCCCTCTGGTAGGGCACAAATTTGTGCGTGTAATCTTTCCTTACATCAATGCCCGGCAAAATCCATAAGCGCGGACGCCGCGACGCCGTCCGCCTTCAGGGCGTTCATGCCCCCTAATTCAGGCAAATCGATCGCGAACAACGCCATTTCCACGGCCGCACCCTGTTCGCGGAGCAACTGTGCCGCCGCCAATGCCGTTCCACCGGTCGCGATCAGGTCGTCGACCAATATCGCCCGCGCGCCAACCGGCACCTGGCCCGCATGGATCTCCAGCCGGTCGGTGCCATATTCCAGCACATAATCGATGCCCACGGTCTTGCCGGGCAGCTTGCCCGCCTTGCGCACCGGGACGAAGCCCGTGCCCAGCGCGACGGCCAGCGCCGCACCCAGAATGAAGCCCCGCGCCTCTATCCCGACGACTAGGTCCGCATCGACAGGCCGGGCGATCGCTGCAAGGCCGTCTATCACCGCCTTCAGCCCGGCGGGATCGGCCAGCAGAGTCGTGACGTCGCGAAATTGGATGCCCGGCTTTGGAAAGTCGGGGATCGCCCGCACCAGCGATTTCAGTTCATCGGGTGTCATCGGCCAGTCCCTTCTCGGCCAGTCCCTTCAAAGACAAACGGCGCGGTTCGCATAAGGAACCGCGCCGCTCGACTTGTCACATGCCGCTCGTCGCCGGGCGGCCGGCATCAATGCTTCTTGTCGGCCCAGATGTTCCGGTAGGACAGATAGGCAAGGCCCGTGGCGATCAGCAGGAAGAACAGCACGGCCATACCGGTGCTCTTGCGGCTTTCCAGCTTCGGTTCGGCGGTCCACATCAGGAATGCGGAGACGTCGGTCGCCATCTGGTCCACGGTCGCCTTGGTGCCGTCGCTGTAGCTCACCTGGCCTTCGGCCGAGAGCGGCGGCGCCATCGCCAGGTTCAGGTTGGCGAAATAGGGGTTGAAGTGCAGGCCCTCAGGCGTCTTGGAGTCCGGGAACTCCTTCAGCAGCTCCTTACCCTTGGCATTCTTGAAGCCTTCCTGGCTCTGGAAGCCGGTCAGCAGCGAATGGATATAGGCCGGGCCGTCATGCCGCGCCTTCGCCATCAGCGACAGGTCAGGCGGAATGGCGTTGTTGTTTGCCGCCGCCGCCGCGACATTGTTCGCGAAGGGCTTCGGGAAATGATCCGCCGGAACCGGATCGCGGGTCGAAGGCTCGCCGGTCTTGGGATCGACGTCAGGCGCCTTGATCGTCCACTGCTTGGCGATCGCCTTCACCTCTGCCTCGGAATAGCCGAGCTGCTCCAGATCGCGGAAGGCGACGAACTTCAGGCTGTGGCAGGCCGAGCAGACCTCCTTGAACACCTGGAAGCCGCGCTGAAGCTGCTGCCGGTCATAATGGCCGAGCGGGCCATTGAAGGAGAAGTGCACTTCCTTGGGATGAAGGTGGAACTCCTCCTCCGCCGTCGGCGCCGCCGGGTCGGTCAGATAGGCATAGGTGCTCGCCCCGAAGGAGTAGAGCATCATGCCGGAGAAGAAGACGCCGATGGCGATCAGGATGGCGCGAAGCATGTCCGGTGGGTCCCCTTATTCGGCCGGTACGGCGGCGGGCTCTTCGCCCTGCAGATTATGTTTGGCCAGCACCGCCTCTGTGATCGAGTTGGGCAGCGGCAGCGGCTTTTCGAACATCGCGATCAACGGCAAGATGATCAGGAAGTGGGCGAAATAATAGGCCGCCGCGATCTGGGAGATCATGACATAGCCCGCGGTCGCCGGTGCGCCGCCGCACCATCCCAGGATCAGCACGTCGATGCACAGCACGATGAAGAACTGCTTGAACACCGGGCGGAACTTGCCGGAACGTACCGGCGAATTGTCCAGCCAGGGCAGGAAGAACAGCAGCAGGATCGCCGCGAACATCGCCAGCACGCCGAGCAGCTTCGCCGGAACGAAGAAGAAGTCGAAGGTGAAGGCGCGCAGGATCGCGTAGAAGGGCCAGAAATACCATTCCGGCACGATGTGCGCAGGCGTCGAAAGCGGGTTCGCCTCGATATAATTGTCCGGGTGGCCCAGGAAGTTGGGCGCGAAGAACAGCAGGATCGAGAACAGGATCAGGAACACGCCCGCCCCGAAACCGTCCTTCGCCGTATAATAGGGGTGGAAAGGCACAGTGTCCTGCGGACCCTTCACATCAACGCCGGTCGGGTTGTTGGACCCCGGAATATGCAGCGCCCAGATGTGCAGGATGATGACGCCCGCAATCACGAACGGCAGCAGATAGTGGAGCGAGAAGAAGCGGTTGAGCGCGGCGTTGCCCGGTGCGAAACCGCCCAGCAGCCAGGTCTGGATCGGCTCGCCGACCACGGGGATCGCGCCGAACAGGCCGGTGATCACCTTCGCGCCCCAATAGCTCATCTGGCCCCAGGGAAGCACATAGCCCATGAAGGCGGTGGCCATCATCAGCAGGTAGATGACGAGGCCGAGCAGCCACACCATTTCGCGCGGCGCCTTGTACGATCCGTAGAAAAGGCCGCGGAAGATGTGGAGATAGACCACGATGAAGAAGAAGCTCGCGCCGTTGGCGTGGGCGTAGCGGATCAGCCAGCCGCTGTTCACGTCGCGCATCACATGCTCGACCGTGCCGAACGCGACCAGATCATTGGCGGCGTAATGCATCGCCATGATGATGCCGGAGACGATCTGGATGACCAGTGCGAGACCCGACAGGACGCCGAAGTTCCACATATAGTTCAGGTTGCGCGGAACCGGATACCCGGCGCCGATGCTGTTATAGACAAGGCGCGGGAGCGGCAAACGCTCGTCGATCCACTTCATCAGCGGCGCCTTGGGGGTGTAATGTGCTGCCCAGGGGAAACTCATGGATCTTTACCTCAGCCTACGAGAATGGCGGTGTCGGACGTGAACTTATACTCCGGAACCTCAAGGTTCAGCGGAGCAGGTCCCTTGCGAATACGCGCCGCCGTATCGTAGCTCGATCCGTGGCAGGGGCAGAAATAGCCGCCATATTCGCCGCGAACCTCACCCTCGCCCGCGCCCAGCGGCACGCAGCCCAGGTGGGTGCAGACGCCCATGGTCACGAGCCACTGCTTCTTGCCGTCGACGGTGCGCTCCTCCAGCGTCTGGGGATCGCGCAGGGTGGAGGCGTCGACCGCATCAGCCTCGGAAATTTCCTTCGGCGTCAGGTGACGGACGAACAGCGGTTGGCTGCGGAAGGTGGTCTTGATCGCCTGACCAGGCTGAATGGCGGACAGATCGACTTCGCTCGACGCCAGAGCCAGCACGTCCGCGCTGGGATTCATCTGGTTGATGAGGGGAAGCACTACCGCAACTGCGCCAACTCCGGCGAAGCTGACCGCCGCGATATTGATGAAGTCGCGCCGCCTTACACCGTCCCCCCCGGATAGACCTTCGGTTCCCGTATGTTCAGCCGTCGCCATGCAATGACCCCTCTTAGTCGTCCCTGTAACCGCCGCCTTGCCTTGATCGGCCATGATTTTCAAGAGATTCGGGCAGCCGAAAACACGGCACACCCCCATCCCCCAGGCGCGGTTGGGGCGGCTGTAGCGTTCCAATATAGGTTTTGCCAACAGCTATTTGGTGTTGGCTATGACAATTTGCCGCACTGCACTATGGGCGGCGCATGCGACTAGCCCTTTACCAGCCCGAAATTGCCGGAAATGTCGGAGCCATCCTGCGCCTCGCCGCATGCTTCGCGACGCCGGTGGATATCATCATGCCCTGCGGATTCGCCTTCTCCGACGCGCGCCTGAAACGGGCGGCGATGGATTATGGAAAGGCGGCGGATGTCGTAAAACACGCCAATTTCAGCGATTTCCGGGAGGATTGCGTCGCAAAGGGCCGCCGCATCGTGCTGCTGAGCAGCCATGCCTCCAGCCACCTGCCCGACACCCGCTTCCTGAACGACGACGTGCTCCTGATGGGGTCGGAGGGGGCGGGCGTGCCCGACGACGTGCGCGATATCGCCGACCTGCGCGTGCGGATTCCCATGGCGGCGGGTTTTCGGTCCTTGAACATCGCCGTGTCTGCGGGCATCGCGCTCAGCGAGGCTTTGAGACAGACGGGACAATATCCGCAATGATCACATTGGACGGGGAACAGAGCGAAGCGCGCGCCTGGTTCGAATCGCTGCGCACCCGAATCTGCACCGCCTTCGAGGAGATTGAGCGGGAAGCCGGGAGCGACGCCTCTTTCCTGTTCACCCCCTGGGACCGCGAGGCGGAGGGCATGGCGCCCGGCGAGGGCGGCGGCGGCGTGCGCGGCGTGATGAAGGGCAAGGTGTTCGAGAAGGTCGGCGTGAACGTCTCCACCGTCGGCGGCGTCTTTGCCCCGGAATTCGCCAAGACGATCCACGGCGCGGAGAATGATCCGCGCTTCTTCGCCACCGGAATCAGCCTAGTCGCCCATATGGCCAACCCGCATGTGCCCGCCGTCCATATGAACACGCGCTTTTTGGTGACGGAGAAGCGCTGGTTCGGCGGCGGCGCGGACCTGAACCCGCCGATTCCCTATGCCGAGGACACGGCGGATTTTCACGCGGCGTTCAAATCCGCCTGCGACGCCCATGACCCGTCCTATTATGACAAGTTCAAGGCGTGGGCCGACGACTATTTCTACATCCCGCATCGCAAGGTGCATCGCGGCGTCGGCGGCATATTCTACGATCATCTGACCGGCGATTTCGATGCGAACTTCGCCTTCACGAAAAGCGTGGGAGAGGCATTCCTCGCCGCCTTCCCGCCGATCGTCCGGCGCCGGATGAACAGCCCATGGACCGAAGCCGACAGGGCGCAGATGTTCGAATGGCGCGGGCGTTATGCGGAGTTCAACCTGGTCCATGACCGGGGCACGCTGTTCGGCCTCAAGACCGGCGGCAATATCGAGGCGATCCTGATGAGCCTGCCGCCGATGGCGAGCTGGAGCTGACCGCCCATGTCGCTGACCCCCGTCGATCCGCGCCAGATCGCGACGATCGTCACCCATCTGGAAATGCGCGAGAAGCCGCGGCCCGCACCGATGGCCACGTCCGCCCTGCGGCTGGTGCGCTGGCAGGAACCGGCGCTGGAGAAATATCGCGCCCTGTTCCGCCGCGTTGGGGAGCCGTGGATGTGGTTTTCCCGGCTGGTCATGCCGGACGCGCGGGTGACGGACATCATCCACGACCCGGCGGTCGAGATATATGCGGTGTGCGACCCCAAGGGGATAGAGGTCGGCATCATCGAGCTGGATTTCCGCCAGATGCCGGACTGCGAACTGTCCTTCTTCGGCCTGATCCCGGAACTTGCCGGAAAGGGTTTCGGGCGCTGGATGATGGCGCAGGCCAGGTCGCTGGCGTGGCGCAAGGGGGTGGAGCGTTTCTGGGTGCATACCTGCACCCTCGACGATCCCAGGGCGCTCGGCTTCTATATCAAGTCGGGCTTCACACCCTTTTACCGGGAAGTCGAGATATTCGACGACCCGCGCGTTTCGGGCCTGATGCCGCGCGAAGCGGCGCCGCATATCCCGATATTGGCGTGAAAGGGGCCGGCGCTCAGCCGTGCAGTTGCCGGTAGATGCGGGCGAGCATGACCTGCAGATAGACCTGGATCACCGCCGAACAGGCGGCGCCCGCCACATCGCCCGCCGCCTGCGCGGCGGCCGGTCCTCCGGCAAGACCGGCGATCACGCCGAATACAGCCTGCACCGCCATCTGAATGACGGACGAGATGATCAGAAGCACGGCGAGAAACGCGGCCAGCCGCCAGAAATGGCCGGAGGTCAACGCCCAGGCCGCTTTCAGGCTCTGCACAATGCCGCCCGGCCGGTCGATCACCACGGCGTTGAGCAGCAACAGCCGCGTCGCCAGATACAGCATGCCCAGCAAGGTGGCGACCGTCGCCAGGCGCATCGCGCCAGCCAGGCCGATCACCGCCGCCAGCAGGCCGGCGATCAGCGAGATGCCAAGCAGGGAGGCGGTTCCGACGATGAGCATCGCACCCAGCAGCACCGGCAGGCGTTGAACGCCCAGCCTGATCGCTTCGCCGACGCTGATTCCCGGCTTGAGCGCCAGGGCGAAGATGGTCAGCGACCCGGCAAGGGTGATGACCGCGGTGATCATCATGCCGAGTTTCACGGTTCCGGGCAGCGGCGGCATCTTCTGCCCCGGCGTCATCTGAAGAAATTCGGGCGGCATCATCTGGAACAGGATGGCGACCGGCACCGCGAGGAACAGCAGCGCCACGGGAAAGAGCAACTGCCCCTCCCGCTTGACGAAGGCGGTGCTTTCCTCCCACGCCTTGCCGATCGAGAGCGCAGCCATATCTTCCTTCCAGACCCTTTGCCGTCCCATTGCAGTCACGGGCGGCGTGAAGCGGCAGACTTGATCGCTCGCCTTTCCCAAGTCAAGGAAACGCCATGAACAGCATAGACGGTTTCGAATGGCGGCGGGACGAAGCGCAGGTGCCCTATCCAGAGGCGCTGGCGGACATGGAGGCGCGCGCCGCCGCCATCGCCGCGGGCGAGGCTTCCGAACGGATATGGCTGCTGGAGCATCCCCCGCTCTACACCGCCGGGACAAGCGCCGATCCGGCCGAGATGCTGGACAGGCGCTTTCCCGTCTATGACGCCGGGCGCGGCGGCCGCTACACCTATCATGGGCCGGGCCAGCGGGTCGGCTATCTGAGCATGAACCTCGCCACGCGCGGCAAGGACATCCGCAATTTCGTGCATAATCTGGAAGGCTGGGTGATCGACAGCCTGGCCGATTTCGACATCGCCGCGCGCCGGGCGGAAGGGCGGATCGGCATATGGACCGACGATCTGCAGGGCCGCGAGGCGAAGATCGGGGCGATCGGCGTGCGCGTGCGCAAATGGGTGACGCTGCATGGATTCTCAGTGAATGTCGCGCCGGACCTCACACATTTTGGAGGCATCATTCCCTGCGGAATCGCCGAATATCCCGTCACGAGCATGCAGGCTCTGGGCAAGGATATAGGGATGCGCGAATTCGATACGGCTCTGGAACGACATTTCCCCGCGTTCCTCGCACGGCTGGGCCGATGCGCGCGCGCGGCGTAAGCGAAGGCTTGCGTCCGGTTAACCTTTCCCGCATCTGGTTTTCAGTCAAAAGCGCATGACAAGCGCATAATCGGGTCCGTCATATTTGGAGATCAGGATGCGTTCATCCTCCACCGCCACCCGCCGCATGACCGGCGCCCTGTGCCTGGCAGCCGCGATGACGCTTTCGCTGGCGGCATGCAGCAAGGGCAATGAGGGCGGCAACGCCACGATTGCGATGAAGGATATGGAAGTGGTGGACGGCACCACGAGCGACGCCATGACCGACCTGGACGGCGTACGCACCGAGGGGACGGCGATGGCCCCGGTCGCGGCCAGCAACGCCACAGCGCCGCGGGCGGCGGCCGATAGCGACGCCAACAGCGCCGCCCCGGCGGAACAAAGCGCCGAAGTCGTTTCAGACCAATAACGACCCCCCGGTTCATCTCTCATACAGCGCGGTTCATCGACAAGCGGGGGCGGCGTCACACGCCCATGCTAAGCCGCACAACCCGCTACCCGAAGGGCCGCCGCCTCACCGGGTGCGGCAGCTCCGCCTTGTTTAAGGAAACGCGCACCGTGATCCGTTCCGCCCTCTGCCGGGTCGCCCTGACCGTCCTGCCATTAACCATGTTCGCGGCGCCCGCAAATGCGCAACTTTTCTGGAATCCGCCCGATCTTTCGACGCCGCCGGTGACTGGCGCGGAGCCTGACCTGAAGCTGGGCCTGCCGGGCGCGACGCCGGAGGAACTGCGCGCCGGGTTGGTGTGGAACCTGCGCGCCGCGCTCAATGTCGCGGCGCTGCAATGCGAGTTCGAGCCGACGCTGCTGACCCGCACCAATTACAACGCGATGATTGCGCATCATGACAGCGAACTGGCCAGCGCGCTGGAGACGCTCAACGGCTATTTCCAGCGGACCGTGGGCAAGGGCAAGGCCGGGCAGGCCGCGTCCGACCAATATGGCACGCGCATCTATTCCACCTACTCCACGGTGCAGGCGCAGCGCGGCTTCTGCCAGATCGCCGGGTCGATCGGCCGGGATGCGATCTTCGCGAATCGCGGGCATCTTTATGAGGTCGCGCAGAAGCGTATGGGCGAGCTGAAAAAGTCGCTGATCCTGTCGGGCGAGCAATATTTCGGCACGCCTGGATACAGCTTCCGCGCCAGCCTGCCGCCGCTCGACGACAAATGCTGGAAGGTGAACAAGAAGAAGGGCGACCTTCTGCTGTCCAGTTGCAAGGCGCGGTGGGAAGCGGAGGCGCAGGCGGCCAAGCCAACGGGCTGACCGCTCATCAAGAGGTCCCATTGGCGATAGTCCCATTGCCGTTCCGGCAAGTTGGGCGCAATATCCACATGCAGGAAGGCCCGCGATCATGGCCGGCCGCCCCCGGAGGATATGCCCATGCCCCATGCTTTCATCCGCACCGCAACGATCGCCCTGTTGCTGACCACCGCAAGCGCCGCGCCTGCGCAGCTTTCCGGCCTGGGCCAGTCGGGCCTGCTGGGCGCGATCCTGCCCAATGTCGCATCAGTGGGCGCTGGCAATGCCGCCGGCGTGATCGGCTATTGCCTGAAGAATAAATTTCTGGGCGGCACCAACGCCAAATCCGTGCTCGGCAAGCTGACCGGCCAGGGCGGCGTCAAATCGTCGGACGGCTATGCCAATGGCCAGAACGGCCTGTTGCAGATGGACGGCGGCTCCTCACTCTCCCTGGGGAGCCTGAAAGCGAAGGCGAAAGCGAAGGTATGCGACGTGGTTCTGCAGCACGCGCAGTCGTTTCTTTAGGATAACCTTCCGCAACCGTTCGGGCTGAGCCTGTCGAAGCCCTGCACTTCTCTTCAGGAAAGGGCAGCCCTTCGACAAGCTCAGGGCGAACGGAAGAGGGGGATATCTATCACCCTAACGGCACTCCACCGTTACATGCTCCAGCCCTGAAATATCCGACAGCGCCGTGCGAACCGCCTGCGCGTCGCCGCCGGGGACGCTGAGGATCGCGGCATGCGCTTCGGGGCCGATGCGCCAGACGTGCAGGTCCGCAATGGTCGCGCCGGTGCGCTCCGCCTTGGCGCGGATCGCCTCCAACAGCGCGTCGTCCGCCGTGTCGAGCAGCACCGCCGCCGAATCGCGCATCAACATCACGGACCAGCGCGCGATGAGGATGGCGCCCGCAAGGCCGGTCACCGCGTCCAGCCAGACCCAGCCCGTCATCCGCGCCGCCACCAGCGCGATGATCGCCATCGCCGATGTCACGGCGTCGGCCACCAGATGCAGATAGGCGGCGCGCAGATTATTGTCCTGACCCGCGACGCCGGGCGCATGATCATGGCTGTGCGCATGATTATGGTCATGCCCGTGATCATGATCGTCATGCGCGTGGCTGTGGCTGTGACCATGCCCCGGCCCGTGCACATGGCCGCCATCCTTCATCAGCAGCATGGCGCTGCCGACATTCACGACCAGGCCAAGGATGGCGACGATGATCGCCTCATCATAGCGCACGGTCAGCGGATAGATCAGCCGCAGGACCGCCTCCACCGCTATGCCGATGGCGGCGAGGCCAAGGATGATCGCCGAGGCGAAGGCCGCCAGATCCCCGACCTTGCCAGTGCCGAAGGTGAAGCGCGCATTATGAACGTGCCGCCGGGCATAGGCATAGGCGATGGCGGCCACCGCCAGCGCGCCCGCGTCAGTCGCCATGTGGAAGCCGTCAGCCAGCAGCGCCATCGACCCGGTGATCCATCCGGTGGCGATCTCCACAACCATCGCCAGCGCGTTCAGGATCATCACGATCCAGGTGCGCCGGGCGTTCCGGTCATGCGCCGAACCCAGATAGGCATGCTCATAATAGTGCCGGGGATGGCCCTTGCCCTGCTGCGCCATATTATTTCCCGTACCGCCGGATGAGGGCCAATAATTCCTCGGACGCCGCCGCCCGTTCGCCATCCGGGATGCCGGGCGGGGCCACATGCTCACGCACATGGCTTTCGATCAGTTCCTCCATCAACCCGCCAACCGCGCCGCGCACCGACGCGACCAGTTGCAGGGTCGCCGAACAGTCGGCATCCCCCTGCAACTGCCGTTCCACGGCGGCGACCTGCCCCGCGATGCGGCGAACCCGGTCCAGCAACTTCTGCCGGTCTGCAACAATATGCGCCATAGCATACCCCCCTACCCTATATGAGCGCATTGCTCAAGCCTCTATCCCCGCCGGGCCTGCGCGGCTAACGAGGGGGGCGTGAGCAACACCATTCCCTGCGATCTCGCCATTGTCGGCGGCGGACTGGCCGGCGGCCTGATCGCCCTCGCCTTCGCCGCGCGCAGGCCGGAGGCGCATGTCCTGCTGATCGAGGCCGGGCAGACGGTGGGCGGCAATCATGTCTGGTCCTTCTTTGACGGCGACGTCGCCGCAGCCGACCGGTGGCTAGTCGACCCGCTTGTCGCGCATCGATGGAATGCGGGGCATGACGTGCGCTTTCCCGGCATCGCGAGGACGCTTACCGCGCCCTATAACAGCATCACGTCGGAACGGTTCGACGCGCACCTGACCGCAGCGCTTGGCGACCGGATCATGCGCGCCATGGCGGTGAGCGATGTGGGACCGGGCAACGCCCTGCTGTCCGACGGGCGGATGGTCGTCGCCAAGGCGGTGGTCGATGCGCGGGGCGGTGGGGATTTGTCTGCGCTGTCCTGCGGCTGGCAGAAATTCGTGGGGCAGGAATTGCGCCTGGCCATTCCACATGGCCTGATCCGCCCCATCATCATGGACGCCACGGTGGAGCAGATCGACGGATACCGCTTCGTCTATGTGCTGCCGACCGGCAAGGATACGGTCTTTGTCGAGGATACCTATTATAGCGACGGACCCGAGCTGGATGCGGAAGCCATCCGCGGCCGGATCAACGCCTATGCCCGCGCGCAGGGGTGGCGGGTGGAGGCGGTGGAGCGCGAGGAGACGGGCGTGCTGCCAGTGGTGATGGGCGGCGATTTCGACCGTTTCTGGCCCGGTGATGCGATAGCCGCACGCGCCGGGGTCCGGGCCGGGCTGTTCCATCCGACCACTGGCTATTCCCTGCCCGATGCCTTGGCCTTCGCCACCTGGCTGGCAGAGGCGTGGCCGATGGACGGCGCGACGCTCGCCAAGGCAAGCCGCGCCCGCGCAAAGGCGCACTGGGCCAGGGGCGGATATTATCGCCTGCTCGACCGGATGCTGTTCCGCGCCGCAGAGCCGAAGGAGCGCTGGCGCATCTTCGCCCGCTTCTATGGCCTGTCCGAACCGCTGATCGGGCGCTTCTATGCCGGGCGCTCGACCGTATATGACCGGCTGCGCATCTTGTGCGGACGCCCCCCGGTGCCCATAAGGAGCGCCATGCGCGCGCTGACAGATAAGTCGATTACCGGCGGAACAAGGTCTTGACCAAAAAGGCGATCGTCATCGGCGCGGGCTTTGGCGGCCTTGCCCTGGCCATCCGCCTGCAGGCGGCGGGCGTCGAAACCACGCTGGTCGAGGCGCGCGACCGGCCGGGCGGGCGCGCCTATGTCTGGCACAGGGACGGGTTCACGTTCGACGCTGGCCCCACCGTCATCACCGATCCGCCCTGCCTTGCCGAGCTGTGGCGGCTGACCGGGCATGACATGGCCGACGATGTGAAGCTGATCCCGGTGTCGCCCTTCTACCGGCTCAACTGGCCGGACGGCACGAATTTCGACTATTCCAATGACGAAGTGGGCCTGCGCCGGGAGATCGGCAAGCTCGATCCCGCCGACATCGCCGGATATGAGCGGTTCATCGATTACAGCAAGGGCGTGTGCGAGGAGGGTTATCGCAAGCTCGGCTCCGTGCCCTTCCTCGACTTTGCGGCGATGGTGAAGGCGGGACCGGCCCTGGCCAAATATCAGGCGTGGCGGTCGGTCTATTCGATGGTCTCCAGCTTCGTGAAGAATGAGAAGCTGCGCGAGGCGCTATCCTTCCACACGCTGCTGGTCGGCGGCAACCCGATGAGCACCAGTTCGATCTACGCCCTTATCCACACGCTGGAGAAGGAGGGCGGCGTCTGGTTCGCGCAGGGCGGTACCAACCGGCTGGTCGCGGCGATGGCTACGCATTTCGAGCGGATCGGCGGCACATTGCGGCTGGGCGATCCGGTCGAGGAGATCGAGACGATCGGCGACCGCGCGACGGCGGTGCGGACCAAGGCGGGTTGGCGCGGCGAGGCGGACGCCGTCGCCAGCAATGCCGACCTGATGCACAGCTATGGCAAGCTGCTCAGCCATCATCCGCGCGGGCAGAAATATGCCGACAGCCTCAGCCGCAAGCGCTGGTCGCCCAGCCTGTTCGTCGTGCATTTCGGCATCAAGGGAAGCTGGCCGGGCATCCCCCACCATATGATCCTGTTCGGCCCGCGCTATGAAGGGTTGCTGACCGACATCTATCAGCATGGCGTGCTGGCCGGGGATTTCTCGCTCTATCTGCATCATCCGACCGTCACCGATCCAGCGATGGCGCCGGAGGGCTGCTCGACATTCTATGCGCTGGCGCCGGTGCCGCATATGGGCAAGCTGCCGATCGACTGGGACCGGGTCGGTCCGGGCTATGCCGAGCGTATATTGTCGGAGATCGAGCGGCGACTGATCCCCGACATTCGCGACCGCATCGTCACCCAGTTCCACTATGCCCCGCCGGACTTCGCCAGTGATCTGGGCGCGCATATGGGCAACGCCTTCAGCCTGGAGCCGCTGCTGACCCAGAGCGCCTTTTTCCGAGCGCATAATCGCGACGATGTGATCCCCAACCTCTATGTGGTGGGCGCAGGCACGCATCCGGGCGCGGGCATTCCGGGCGTGGTGGGCAGCGCGAAGGCGACGGCGACGCTGATGATGGAGGATCTGAGCCGATGACGAGATCCATGAGAAAGCCCCTCCCTGGAAGGGAGGGGATGGAAGAATGAAGCGCCTGGCGGTTTACTGCGGGTCGGCGACCCCGGCCGATCCCATCTATATCGAGTGCGCGCGGATGGTCGGGCGGACGCTGGCCGGACGCGGCATCGGTCTGGTCTATGGCGGCGGGCGGCTGGGCCTGATGGGCGCAGTGGCCGACGCGGCGCTGGAGGCGGGCGGCGAGGTGATCGGCGTGATCCCAGAAGCGCTGGTCAACGCCGAGGTCGCGCATCGCGGCTGCACGGAACTGCATGTCGTGGCGAACATGCACCAGCGCAAACAGCTTTTCACCGACCTGTCGGACGGGTTCGTCACCATTCCGGGCGGCGTCGGCACGATGGACGAACTGTGGGAAGCGGTGAGCTGGTCGCAGCTTGGCTATCATGACAAGCCGGTGGGGCTGCTGAATGCCGGGGGATATTACGACCATCTGATCGCGTTCAACCGGCACATGATCGAAACCGGCTTCATCCGGGCGCAGCATGCCGGGATTTTGATCCACGCCGACAATTTCGACACGCTGCTGGAGCGGATGGCGGCCTATGAGCCGCATGACACCATCTTCCGCATGAAGGCAGCAAACCTGTAATCCCCCTCCCGCTTGCGGGAGGGGTCAGGGGAGGGCATGTCGGCAGAGTGAGCAAGATTTCAGTCCCTCCCCCAACCCCTCCCGCAAGCGGGAGGGGGGCTTTAGTAGCCCATGCCCGCGAGAGCATCGCGCGTGGATCGAAATCCTTCGCCATGGCGTCGAAACTGTTCGACCCGGTGACGCGCGAACGGGCGTGGCTGCTCTATGGCTGGTGCCGCGCCTGCGACGATCTCGCCGATGGCCAGGATCATGGCGGGGCGATGCGCGCGGTCGCGGACGCACAGGTGCGGCTGTCGACCATCCGCACCCTGACCGATGCAGCCCTGCGCGGGGAAGCGACCGGCAATCCGGCATTTGAAGGCTTCGGCGTGGTCGCGGCCGAATGCCGCATCCCGCATCGCTTCGCCCATGACCTGATCGAAGGCTTCGCACTCGACGCGCGAGAATGGCGGCCGCGCACGCAGAACGACTTGCTGCAATATTGCTATCATGTCGCGGGGGCGGTCGGCCTGATGATGGCGGTGGTGATGGGCGTCGATCCGGCGGACGAGGCGACGCTGGACCGGGCATGCGACCTGGGCCTCGCCTTTCAGCTCGCCAATATCGCCCGCGACGTCAGCGAGGATGATGCGGCCGGGCGCTGTTACCTGCCGGTCGAATGGCTGGTCGAGATGGACATACCGCCCGGCGAAGTGATGAAGCCGTGGGTGCGGCCAAGGCTCGCGGTGCTCGGCAAGCGGCTGGCGGCGATGGCGGCGGCCCATGAGGAGAGCGCAAGGCACGGCACAGGGGCGCTGTCTTTCCGCTCCGCCTGGGCCGTGCTGGCGGCGGCGGGCATCTATGGCGACATCGCGCGGGAAGTGGCGCGGCGCGGAGAACATGCCTGGGACCGGCGGGTGATCACGCCGAAGCGGGAAAAGCTGGGCTGGGTGGCGCGGGCGTTCGGGCAGAGCGTAGGGCGGAAAGCGCGATGGCCGGAGGACGCAAGGCCGGTGGAATTATGGACGCGGCCGGGGCGGTGACGGTCATTCCGGATCGCTCGTAGTGTCGTGTTCCTGCGACCCGAAGGGCGGCGAAGCCAACGCAGGAGCACTAAGATCGACAGCCGGAATCTATCTCCCGGCAGAACCGCCCAATAGCTCCCGCGCGCGGGGTTGCAGCCGCTCCATGGCGGCGTCGTGGATGGCGGGCGCGCAGCACAGCACGCCGAAGGCCGTCGGCGTCTCCCGGTTGAAGGCGAGCCGCTGGCCCAGCGCGTCCGTAACGGCGGCCCCGGCCTCTTTCGCGATCAGCGCAGCGGCGGCGATGTCCCATTCATTGCCCCAGCGGATCGTCGCAACCAGATCGGCCTCGTCGGCGGCGACCATCGCCATGCGCAGCGCGATGCTGTTCGGGCGGGGAACAGGGGTCAGGTCGCGATCCGCCTTCGGCAATGTGTCAGCGGGGACCCGCGCGCCGGGCAGGCCGCTGCGGCGGCTGGCGGACAAGCGGTGGCCGTTGCGGGTCGCGCCCCGGCCGATCTCCGCGATCCATAATTCGTTGCGCGCCGGGGCGGCGAGGACGCCGAAGCGCGGCAGTCCCTGCTCGATCAGCGCCACCGACACCGCCCATCCCGGCCGGCCGCGCAGATAATCGCGCGTGCCGTCGATCGGATCGACCACCCACACCCGGTCAGCGCCGAGCCGGTGGTTGCTGTCCGCCGTCTCCTCCGACAGCCAGCCCGCGTCCGGGGCCAGTTCCGTCAGCGCCGCGCGCAGCATGCCATTCACTTCCAGATCCGCCTCGCACACCGGATGGCCGGGGACCTTTTCCCACTGCCGCACCTGCGTCCTGCCGCCAGCCCAGAGGGTCAGCGCATGGTCAGCAGCGGACGACACGACATCGACAAGCCTGCGGAGGGAGACGTCACCCACCAGCGATGGTCATCCCGTCGACACGAATGGTGGGGGCGTTGACGGCATAGCGGAAATGCAGGTCGTTCGCCGGGATCATCGCGCGGAACATATCCTTCAGATTCCCCGCAATCGTGATCTCCGCCACGGCCCGCACAACCGCGCCATTTTCAATCAGGAAGCCGGATGCGCCACGGCTGTAATCGCCGGTGACGCCGTTGACGCCCATGCCGATCAGTTCAGTGACGTAAAGGCCGCGCTTCACATCCGCCATCAGGTCGCCGGGCGTGATCTTGCCCGGTTCCATGTGCAGGTTGCTGGCCCCCGCCCCCGGCGCGCCGCCAACGCCGCGGCTGGCGTGACCGGTCGGCTCCAGCCCAAGCTGCCGCGCCGACGCGCTGTCGAGCAGCCAGCCGGTGAGAACGCCCTTGTCGATGATCGCGCGGCTCTTGGTCGGCAGGCCCTCTCCGTCGAACGGGCGGGAGCGCAGGCCGCGCGGGCGGTGCGGATCGTCCATGATCGTGACGCTGGAATCGAAAATCTGATCCCCCAGGCTGTCCAGCAGGAAGCTCGACCGGCGGGCGATGCTGGGGCCGAGGATCGCGCCGAGCAAGTGCCCGATCAGGCTGGACGCCACGCGCGGATCGAAGATCACCGGCATGGCGCAGCTTTCGATCTTCACGGGGTTGAGGCGCGCGACCGCGCGGTGGCCCGCGCGATGGCCGATCGCCTCCGCCTCATCCAGATCCTCCAGATGGCGGACGCTATGGCTGGCATGGTCGCGCTGCATCGCCGACCCTTCGCCCGCAAGCACGCTGGTGAAGGTGCCATGAGAGGTGGCGGCATAGCCGCCCGCAAAACCGTGGCTGGTGGCGAGCGCGATCTGCGTCCGGCCGCTGGATGCGCCCGCGCCCTCGCTATTGGTGATGCCGGGGACCGAGCGGGCGGCGTCCTCCGCCTCCTCCGCCCGCGCGCGCAGGGCCGCGGGTTCGGGATCGCTGTCGTCAGCGAGATCGAGCAAGGCGGGCCGCTTGCGCAGCAGCCTGTCCTCCGGCGCGAGGCCGGCAAAGGCGTCCTCCGGCGCTTCCCGCGCCATCGCGACCGCGCGCTCGACCAGCGAATTGAGGCTGGCGGGGTTCATGTCGGACGCGGAGACCGTCGCCGACCGCTGGCCGACAAATACGCGCAGGCCGATCTCCTCACCCTCCGACCGGTCGACATCCTCCAGCGCGCCAAGGCGCACGGACACCTGCGTCGAGGCGTTGCAGACATAGATCGCATCGGCGGCGTCAGCCCCCGACTTCCGGGCGGCGGCAACGAGATTTTCGGCGCGATCCTGCGCTTCTTCTAGGGTCAGCATTGGAGGAAAGGGACTCGCTATCGGGGAAAGCCCTGCGCCTTACCCCTGTGGTGACTGTGGCGCAATGTGCGGGGCAGGCCCCGATAGATGGGGTCAGCCCCCGACTTTTTCCAGCCAGTGCAGAAACAGGTGATGGGCAACGGCCATGACCGGCGGCGCAAGGAAGGGCGCATCGGGATCGCCGTTCAGCGACGCGCGCACGCCAGCGGCGTCGACCCAGAAGGCATCCTCTATCTCCGTTTCGTCCAGCGTCAGCCTGTCGTCCACCGCCTGCGCCATGCAGGCGACCATCAGCGAGGAGGCGAAGGGCCAGGGCTGGCTCATCACATAGCTGACATCGGAGACGCGAATGCCCGCCTCCTCCCACAATTCGCGGGCGACCGCCTCCTCCAGCGTCTCGCCCGGCTCGACGAAGCCGGCCAGCGCAGAGTAACGGCCCGGCGGCCAGCGATGCTGCCGCCCGATCAGCACCTTATCGCCATATTCGGCCAGCATGATCGTGACCGGATCGACGCGAGGGAAATGTTCGGCGGAACAGTCCAGCCCCTTATGATCCAGGCATTTGCGCGCCCAGCCCGCCTTGTGCATGCCCGTCTCGCCGCCGCAGACCGCGCAGAAGCCATGCCGCGCATGCCAGTCGACCAGGCTGCGCGCGGTGCCATAGATCGCCAGCGCATTGGCGGACAGATGGGGCGCGACCTCCCACACCTTGGGCGAGAAATTCGCGGCGTGCGGCGCGGCGGGGTTCATCCGCACGAACAGCGGGCCATTATCATCCTGTCCCAGCAGGATGAAGTCCGCCGGGTCGGAACCGGATGGCAGCGGTTCGATGGCCAGCGTGTCGCCCGCCACCACGGGGTCAAGGCCATCGAGCGCCAGCACCCCGGCGCGCGGATCGGCAAAGGCCCTCGCCAGCAGGGCGGGATCGCTGCGTATCTGGTCGGCGCGGTCAAGCGTGCCGCCGACAAATCCGGGCCTTGGCCCCGGTTTCGGCTTCGCAACATCTATCAGGGGCAAGGAAGTTCCTCTCTCATTGCGGCGGCTGCAACCTTGCCGAACAGGGTGGGCAGCCCCGCCGACGCCAGATCGGCTTTCGGCCACCATTCCCCGTCCCGCCCCGCCATGCAATCCCTTTCGGCGCGGACGGTGTGAACCGTGAGGGCAAGCGAGAAATGGGTGAATATATGAACGACCGGATCGGACAGGGCCGTCCAGCGCCCGGCAAAGGGATAGTCCGGGGGACTGTCGCCTTCCCCGCCCCCCGCAACACGCCACACCGATGTCGGCACGCCGCGCATGCCGCCAAGCAGGCCCTTGTCCGGCCGCCGTTCCAGCCAGACATCGCCGCCATTTTCGATCCACCAGGCATGGCCGGTGCGGTGCGGCTTCGCCTTTTTCGCGGCCTTGACCGGGAAGGCGGCGGGGTCGGCGGTGCGGAAGGCGGCGCAATCCTCCCGCAACGGACAGATGCCGCAGGCGGGCTTGCGCGATGTGCAGATGGTCGCGCCCAGATCCATCATCGCCTGGGTGAAGTCGCCCGCCCGCGCATCCGGCGTGATGCCGTCGGCGGCCGCGTCGATTTCGCGCCTGCCGCCAGGCAGCGGCGTATCGATAGCGAACAGCCGCGCCACGACCCGCTCCACATTGGCGTCCACCGCCACCGCCCGCCTGCCGAACGCGATCGCCGAAATGGCGGCGGAGGTATAGGCGCCGACGCCGGGCAGGCTGCGCAGCGTGTCCGCGTCCGGCGGGAACGCGCCGTCATGATCGCGCACCACCGCCCGCGCGCAGGCGATCAGGTTGCGGGCGCGCGCATAATAGCCAAGGCCCGCCCATGCGGCCATCAGCTCCGCCTCGTCGGCCGCCGCCAGCGCGGACACGTCGGGCCAGCGGGTCGTGAATTTCTGAAAATAGGGGATGACCGCCGCAACCGTCGTCTGCTGCAACATGATCTCCGACAGCCAGACGCGATAGGGGTCGGTCGCATTGGCCCCCGGCGGGGCGCGCCATGGGAGCGTGCGGGCGTGCCGGTCATAATGAGCGAGCAGTTTTCCGGCGATCTGTTTTTCAGGGATCAGCTTTTCGGATGAGGCTGTCAGCTTGCTATCGACGGGCATGGCCACCCTATGCCATTAACCACCGCATGACGGAACGCCCGGCCCCCGCAAAAAACAGCAAGAAGGTTGCGCCCGAAGAACGGCCGCGCGTGGGCGCGCCCCGCGCCATAGCCGACCTGATGCCGGACATCGGCCGCGCGGCGTTCCGCAAGTTCGGTTTTGTCCAGTCGAGCGTCGTCACCCGCTGGCCCGATATTGTCGGCGCGAAATATGCCGGAGTCTCCGCGCCCGAATCAATCCGCTTCCCCGCCGGGCAGAAAGCGGGCGGGACGCTGCACCTGATCGTCGCCAGCGGCTTCGCGCCGATGATGCAGCATGTCCTGCCGGAGATTATGGAGCGGGTGAACCGCTTCTTCGGCTATGCCGCCGTGGCCAAGGTCGCGATGCGGCAGGGCGAAGTGGCCCCCGCCGTAACCGAACGCGCCCCGCCGCCGAAGAATCTGAAACCCGTGCCGGTGGAGCTGGGCGATTCACTGCGCGACATCGGCGATCCCGAATTGCGCGCGGTGCTCGAATCGCTGGCGCAGGGCCTTGCCAATTCCAGCGGTTTGCCCAAGATCGGTTGACCCGAAAGACGAAGAAAAGACAGCCCATGCATTTCAAGCGCGCCCTCCCCATCGGTATCGCCATTGCCCTTTCCATCCCCGCCGCCGCATTCGCCGCGAAGGCGGTCGACTGGACCAACCGGGTCGTGCTCTCCAGCGTCGGCGGGCACCTGACGGGCAATCCCGCCGCGCCGACCAAGCTGATCGAATATATCAGCTACACCTGCAGCCATTGCGCGCATTTTGTGGCGGAGGGCACGGGACCGCTGAAAACCGGCTGGGTGAAATCCGGCAAGGTCAGCGTCGAGATCCGCAACGCCGTGCGCGACAAATATGACCTGACCGCCGCCCTGCTCGCCCGATGCGGCGGCAAGGACAAGTTTCTGGGCAATCATGAGGCGCTGTTCGCCAACCAGAGCGCCTGGATGACGCAGCTCATCGCCTATGACCAGCAGCAGCCCAAGCCGACGGAGGAACAGGCCGCGCTGAAGGAGATCGCCGAAAAGACCGGCTTGATCACCCTGATGTCCAAGCGCGGTTTCACTCCCGCGCAGCTCAACGCCTGCCTTGCCGACCCGGCGGCGATGAAAACGGTGCTGGCGATGACGCAGGATGCCTGGAGCACGCAGAAGATCACCGGCACCCCCTCCTTCCTGATGAACGGCAAACTGGTCGAGGCGCATGACTGGAATGCGCTGAAAGCCGCATTGCCCGCCCCCGCCAAGTGATTTAGACCGCCCCGAACGCCCCCAACAAGACGGTATCCCCCATGAAACTGCTCCCCGCCTTCTCCCTCGCCGCCATTGCCCTGTCGCTTGCTTCGTGCGGCGGCAAGGAGGGGGACAACGCCTCCGCCCCCAGCGGCGAGCCGGTCGCCGCCGTCCCGGCGCCCGCGGGCACGACATGGGCCGACACCATCTCGACCAACGCCGATGGCGGTTTCATCATGGGCAACCCCAATGCCGCGATCAAGGTGACGGAATTCGCATCCTACACCTGCAGCCATTGCAAGGATTTCGCCACCGAATCCGCCGAGCCGATGAAGGAGCTCGTGAACAGCGGCAAGGTCAGCTACGAATTGCGCAGCTATGTGCGCGACCCGATGGACATGGCGATGGCGCTGCTGGTCCGGTGCAGCGGCAAGGAAGCCTTCTTCCCCCTGAGCGATCAGTTCTTCGGCAATCAGGCGGCGATGTTCGAGAAGATCCAGGCGCTGGGCGACCAGCAATATCAGGCGATCATGTCGCAGCCGCCCGAAACCCGCTTCATCAGCCTGTCGAACGCAGCGGGCTTCATCGATTTCGTCAAGCAGCGCGGCATTTCCGAGGATCAGGCCAAGCAGTGCCTGGCCAATCAGGACGAGGTGAAAAAGCTGGCCAAGGGCGTCGAGGACGCAACGGCGAAATATAACATTACCGGCACGCCGACACTGCTGATCAACGGCCGGGTCATCGAGAATACGACGACCTGGGACGTGATGCGCGGCAAGATCAAGGAAGCAGGGGCCTGATTGGCGCGGGGGGCGGACAGCTTCCTGACTGACGCCCCGCTGGTTTGCGGGCGGGGCGAGCGCGGGCGGGGCAAGTTCGCATCGGGCGCGCCATGCAGATAAGGCGGCTCAAGCTCTCCGGCTTCAAGAGCTTCGTCGATCCGGCCGAGTTGCGGATCGAGCCGGGGCTGACCGGCATTGTCGGTCCCAATGGCTGCGGCAAGTCCAACCTGCTGGAAGCGATCCGCTGGGTGATGGGCGAATCCAGCGCCAAATCCATGCGCGGCGGCGGCATGGAGGATGTGATCTTCGCGGGCACCGCCACCCGGCCGCAGCGCGATTTCGCCGAAGTCTCCCTGCTGACGATACAGGAGCAGGGTGAGCTTTTCCCGTCCGTCGAAGTGGGCGCCGACGGCGAACTGGAAGTCATGCGGCGGATCGAGCGCGGCACGGGCAGCGCCTACCGCGCCAATGGCCGGGACGTACGCGCCAAGGATGTCGGCCTGATCTTCGCCGACGCCGCCACCGGCGCGCACAGCCCGGCGCTGGTCAGCCAGGGCAAGATCGCCGCCGTCATCGCCGCCCGCCCGCAGGAGCGGCGCGCCATGCTGGAGGAAGCCGCCGGGATCGCCGGCCTGCATGTCCGCCGCAAGGATGCCGAGCAGAAATTGCGCGCGGCCGAGGCGAACCTGGCCCGGCTGGACGACATATTGACCGACATGGACGCGCGCGCCAACGCGCTGCGGCGGCAGGCGAAGGCGGCGGAGCGCTATACCCGCCTGTCCAGCGACATCCGGCTGGCGGAGGGGCGCGCCATCTTCGCCCGCTGGCGCGAGGCCGCCGCCGCCGCCGATGCCGCCCGCGCGGAGGCCAAGGCGGCCGAACAGGCGGTGATCGACGCGCGCGAGGCGCAGGAGGCCGCCGCCGCCTATGCCCGCGCCGCCGTCGATGCGCTGGCCGGACGGCGGGCGGAGGCGCAGACCGCGCGCGAGGCGGCGAGCGAGGCCGGTCATCGGCTGACGGCCATGACGGCGGAGCGGACGGCGGCCGTGCAGCGCCTGGCCGACCTGTCCGCGCAGGCCGACCGCCTGATCGAGGACCGGGCGCGCGAGGGGTCGCTGGCCAATGACGCGGCGGAGGCTATCGAGCGGCTGACGGCCGAGGCGGCGGCCCTGAAGAAGCGGATCGCGGAAACCGAGGCGGGCCGTCCGCATTTCGCCGAACGCATGATGCAGGCGGAGAGCGCCGCGCGGGATGCCGAACTGGAACTGGCCAAGGCCATGGCCAAGCAGGCGGGCGAACAGGCCGAACTGCGCGTTGCCGAAGCCGCGCTGGTATCGGCGCGCAGCCGCCTGGAACGGGTGGAGCGCGAGGTCGCGCGGCTGGAGGGAGAGCGCAAGACCCTGCCCGATGAGGAGCCTTTGAAGGCGAAGCAGGCCGAGGCGCTTGCCGGACAGCAGGCTGCGCAAACCGACCGGGAAAGCGCGGAGGCGGCGATTGCGGAGGCGGAGGCCGCGCGGCAGGCGGCGGCCGAGGCGCGCGCCGCATCGGAATCCGCCCTCTCCTCCGCACGGGCGGCGCTGGCGGCGATCGACAGCGAGATGGCGGCGCTGCGCAAGGCGGTGGACATGGGATCGGGCAAGGGCCGTGCGCTCGACCGGCTGAAAGCGGCGCCGGGATATGAGCGCGCGCTGGCGGCTGCGCTGGGCGACGATCTGGAGGCGGCGGTCGGCGCGGAGGGCAAGCGCCGCTGGGCGGGGGCCGCGCCGCTGGACGGCGACCCGGCGCTCCCGCCCGGCTGCACCCCGCTCAGCGCCCATGTCACCGCCCCGGCCGAACTGGCGCGCCGGCTGGCGCAGGTCGCGGTGGCGGAGGCCGATACGGGCGCTCCGCTCGCGGTCGGCCAGCGCCTCGTCACCCTGTCCGGCGAACTTCGCCGCTGGGACGGCTATGTCGCGATAGAGGGCGGAGCGGCGGCGGCGGAACGGCTGATCCGCCTCAACCGGCTGGAGGCGATTGAGCAGGCACGTCCCGCCCTCGCAGCGGCGGTGGAGGATGCGCAGACGGCGCTGACAGGCGCGGACCAGGCGGGCAAGGCTGCGGCGGAGCGGCTGGCGGTAGCGCGCAATGCGCTGGCCGGGGCGGACCAGCGGCTGCGCACATCGCTGCGCGCGGCGGATGAGGCAGCAGGCGCGCTCGAACGGCTCAGCGAACGGCGCGCGGCGCTGGAGGGCCGCATCGCCGAGACGGACAAGGATTTCCAGGCGGCAATGGCCGACCATCGCGCGGCGGAAGAAACGCGCGCCGCCATCCCCGACGGCGGCGAGGTGCGCGCCCTGGTCGCGGCGTTATCCCAGGCCAGCGACAAGGCCCGCGCCGCCGCCAGCCAGTTGCAGGCCGATCAGGCGCTCACCGACCGCGCGCTGGCCGCCGACCGAGAGCGGCAAAGCGCCGCCGAAGCGGAAGTGCGAAGCTGGCGCGGACGCGCGGGCGAGGCGGCCAAGCGCATCGCCGGCATGGCCCAGCGCGAGGAGACCATCGCCACCGAACGGGCCGCGCTGCACGACAAGCCGGACGCGCTGGCGGCGGAGATCGCCGGACTGACCGAGGGCAATGCAAAGCTGTCCGAAGCGGCCGCCATCGCCCAGACCGCCGAGCGCGAGGCCGAGGCTGCGCTGCGCACGGCCGAGGCGCAATCCAACGCCACGACAGAGGCATCCTCCCGCGCCCGCGAGGCACGCGCCGCCGCATCCGCCCGCGCCGACGCCGCCGACGAACGCCGGGTCGAGACCGGCCGCCTGTCCGGCGAACGCTTCGAATGCCCGCCGCCGGTCCTCCCCGAAAAGCTCGGCTTTGACAGCGCACAGGTCCGCATCGCGCAGACCGAGCAGGCGGAAATGGAACGGCTGACCGCAGAGCGCGAGCGCATCGGGCCGGTCAATCTGGTCGCCGCGCAGGAACTGGCGGAGCTGGAGGGCGATCAGGAAAGGAGCCGCGCCGAGAGCGAGGAACTGACCCAGGCGATCAACCGGCTGCGCGGATCGATCGGCAGCCTGAACCGGGAGGGGCGGCAGCGCCTGATTGCGGCGTTCGAGGCGGTCGACGGCCATTTCCGCCGCCTGTTCACCACCCTGTTCAATGGGGGCCAGGCGCATCTGGAGCTGATCGATAGCGACGATCCGCTGGAGGCGGGGCTGGAGATCATGGCCCAGCCGCCGGGGAAGAAGCTGTCCGCCCTGACGCTGCTGTCCGGCGGAGAGCAGGCACTGACGGCCGTCGCCCTGATCTTCGGCCTGTTCCTCACCAACCCCGCGCCGATCTGCGTGCTGGACGAAGTCGACGCGCCGCTCGACGACGCCAATGTGGAGCGCTTCTGCGACCTGCTCGACCGCATGGTGGAGGACACCAAGACCCGTTACCTGATCGTCACCCATAATGCCGTGACGATGGCCCGCATGCATCGCCTGTTCGGCGTGACGATGGTGGAGCGCGGCGTCAGCCGTCTGGTATCGGTGGACCTTGGCGGCGCGGAGGAATTGCTCGCGGCGGAGTAGTTTTTGTAACTACAATAATTGACCGTGGGATGTGAGGACGGGCCTGTCCGGTTGAACGGAAAACGTGCTCCTGCGAAAGCAGGAGCCCAGATCGGACGGCGGGACTGGACCGCTGCTTTCGCAGGAGTACGCGGCTTATGCAGGTAGTTTGCCCGCTACCCCCGCTTCAGTCCCGCCTTCATCCGCCGGAACAGTCCGCGTTTCGACAGCGCCTCGAACATCTCGTCCGGTCCCTCCGGGTCGAGCACTTCATTGTCGGCCAGCCATGCCTCGATTTCCGACAGGTTAGGCGTTTCATAGGGGCGCAGGTTGCGGCGTTTGCCGCGCGCCTTGCCCTTGAAGCGCAGGCCCTCAATGGTCGCGATCAGCGACCCGGTTTCAGCGAGCCTGTTCTTCACCGTCTCCGCCTTGCACCCCAGATGCTCGGCGATCAGGTCATTGCGGATCGTTGCGATCTGGGCATCGAAACCCTTATTAGCGGGGAGCGCCGTGTCGATGGCCACGTCGCATTCCGTGTCCAGCCGCATCGACCGGTTGTTCATGTTCGATGATCCCACGCGCAGGATCGTGTCATCGACGATCAGAATCTTGGCGTGGACATAGACAGGCGCGCCGCCCTTGGTGAAGGGGTGGTAGATGCGGAAGCGGTCATGCTTGTCCCGCCGCCGCAGCGCCTCGAACAAGCGCGCCCGCGCCGTGTCCATGGCGATGGGTTCCAGCCAGCCCTGCGCATGTTCGGGGTTGATGATGACGATTTCCGGCCCGTCCTTCTCGCCCAGCCGCCGGGCGATCGCCTCCGCGATCCGGCGGGAGGCGAAATATTGGCTCTCGGCATAGATATAGCGTTTCGCGCGGGCGATATGGTCGAGATAGAGATTCTCGATCTCGATCACCTCCCGCTGCCCCTTCATCCTGGGCGCGGTGCGGGCAATAGCGACATCGGCATTTTGGAACTGTACCGGCAATTCGTCCGGCCAGCAGTCGGTCTTGCCCCGAACTGCGCGCAGGGCGTCGCCGCCTGCCTGCCGCCAGCGTTCCCGCGCATGCTTGCCCAGCGCCGCCGCGACCGGCCCCTGCAATGCGGTCGTCGCGTCATGCCATGGCTTGTAGGGGGTGCCGTCGGGATGCTTGCGGCCCGGCTCGCCATCCTTGTGCGCCCGCGTGTCCCACCGGTCGCCGGTCATGTCGATGCCGCCGCAAAAGGCGAAGCAGTCGTCGATCACCACGATCTTCTGATGATGCGAGGCCCCGACCGGATGATGCTTGTCCAGCTTCAGCGTGATGCGCGGGTGCATCATCCATTTGGCGACAGTGACCAGCGTGTTGCCGCGGAGCAATGACTTCATCGCCCCCATGTCCCAGCGGAGCAGGAACACCTCCAGATGCGGATTCTGCTGGACCAGCCAGTAGATGAGGTCGCCGACCGTCTCCGGCGCGCCGTCGTCCGCCTCATCGCTGCGCACCAGATCGATCCGGGCGTCGAAATCCCAGCCGATCAGCATGATCCGCCTGCGCGCCTTCATCATCGCGGCGCGGGCGAAACGGAAATAATCCTCCGCATCGACGATGACGCAGGCGCGGTCGGCCCTCTCCACTTTCCAGTGCGTCGCGCCGGTCACGCGGTGCCCACCACGAAGCAGGCGAGGAACATCAGGAGGCCCGCAAAACGGTTGGAGCGGAACTTGACCAGCGGGTCGGCGCCATCCTCCTTAAGCGTCGCGACCTGCCAGAGCAGATGCGTCGCCACCGGCAGCAGCGCGACCAGCGCCAGCCCCTGCGGCCGCGCCTGCCAGATCGCCGCCGCCCACAGGGCCAGCGCAACCGCATAGAGGATCGCCACGCCGGGCCTCACATGCGCGCCCATCCGCAGCGCGCTCGACCGTATGCCGACCAATGCGTCATCCTCCTTGTCCTGCAGGGCATAGATGGTGTCGTAGCCGATCACCCAGAACACCGACCCTGCATAAAGCAGCAGGCCGGGCAGGGTCAGTTCCCCCGCCACCTCGCTCCACCCGACCAGCGCGGCCCAGGAAAAGACGAGGCCAAGCCATGCCTGCGGCCACCAGGTGATGCGCTTCATGAAGGGATAGGCGGCGACGAGCGCGAGGCTGAGCACCGCGACGATCATCGCATAGGGACGGAGTTGCACCCAGACGACCAGCCCGATCAGGCACAGAAACAACAGCCAGCCCCAGGCGGCCTTTAGCGACACCGCGCCGCTCGCCAGCGGCCGGGCGGCGGTGCGCGCCACCTGCCGGTCGAGATCCCGGTCGATAATGTCGTTATAGACGCACCCCGCGCCGCGCATGGCGATGCTGCCGAGCAACAGCCATGCGATCAGGTCCCAGCGCTCCACCGCCCCGCCCGCCAGCGCGACGCTCCACGCGCCCGGCCAGAACAGCAGCCACCAGCCAATCGGCCGGTCGAACCGGGCCAGCAACGCAAAGGCCCGCACCTTGCCCGGCAACCGCGCGACAAGGCCGCGCGCTTCGCTGTCGGGGACGATGCTGTCAGTCATGATGACGGCATTAGGGGGAGCCGTGCGGCGTGGGAAGATGGTCCGCATGCTCGCTTCCCTCATTTCCGGCGAAATTCGATATTTTATTGTGCGGGAGTGATTTTTTGAGAAGGAAGGCCGGTCTGACATGGGGAAAAGCGGCTGGAGCTTAGCGCTACATTGGCGGTGTAGGACAGAATGATGGCTGACGGCCACTAGCGGATGTCAGGTTTACGTGCTCAAAAGTGTCCATGCGACGTCCGCAATCCTGGGCACATACGTTAACCGCAGTCACGGTTCTGCTGCTGCTTGGCGGCTGCGACAGACCCATTTTCCACATGATGAAGTTGCAACGAGTAAGAACGGAAGCGCTATCTTTAATGAAGGCGAACCCGGTTGTTCCGCGCGCTGGTTGGCGGAACATCCCCAAAGCAGAGTGGCCGCCAACGATCGCGAGCCTTAACCCAGAATCGGTCAAGGTTAGCTCGGATAGTGTCGACATAGTGACCAGACCGTTCTCCGACGGGGGATGGGGCTACAATGTACCACGCGGCAAGAGCGGCCTTCCTATGCCGGTAAAGTGCTATTCAGAGCCGAGCCAAGGCGTCTTTTGGCACGGGCCTTGCTGACGACCGATCCACCCATTTTTTGCCATCTCCGCACAGACGGAAACCCAATTCGCCTTCTACACTCCATGGAGATGAGGAGAGATGGATTCCCGCCTGCGCGGGAATGACGAAGGGGGAACCGGCTGTCCCATAACCACCCCCCGCAGCATCCAGGGAGGCTTCCCATCCGCTTGCCTATGCCGCTCCCCCGGAGCATCATCGCGGCATGACCAAATATCTCATCTCCTTCCCCAGCGAAGCCATGGTGCTCACCGATGAGGAATTTCCCATCGTTGTCGCGGAATCCCATGCAGTGATCGAGGAGGCCAAGGCGGCCGGCGTCTATGTGTTTGGCGGCGGGATCAACGAGCAGATCGCTCCGGTGCTGGTGTCCGGCGACGGGTCGCTGTCCTCCGAGATATATCCGGGCAGCGTGTTGAAGGGCGGGTTTGCAGTGCTGGAGATACCGACACGCGAGGAGGCCGTGGAGTGGGCGAGGAAGATCGCCGCCGCCTGCCGCTGCGCGCAGGAGCTTCGCGAATTCATGTACGACCCGGCAAGTTAGCGCGCATGGCGGGCCAGATACCAGACCTGGCCCCCAACCTCCTCCCTCGACTTCCCGCGCGCATCCCGGCATGAGGCGATCATGCCCGCAAACCCCGCATGGCCACCGCAGAGCGCGCCCCGCCTTTATGTCGATACGGCGCTGGGCGAGGGCGTGGCCGTGGCGCTGGACGGAAACCCTGCGCACTATCTGATCGCCGTGATGCGGGTGAAGGCGGGCGACACCATCCTGCTGTTCGACGGCAAGTCCGGCGAATGGGCCGCGACCGCGCGCGACATCCGCAAGCGCGACCTGGTGCTGGACTGCGTGGCGCAGACCAAGCCGCCCGAACCCGTCCCCGATTTCTGGCTGTGCGCCGCGCCGATCAAGAAGGGGCGGATCGACCTGATCGCGGAAAAGGCGTGCGAACTGGGCGTCGCGAAGCTGCAGCCGGTGCTGACCCGGCGCGCGGTGGTGGACAGACTGAACCTCGACCGCCTGCACGCTCATCTGGTCGAGGCGGCGGAGCAATGCGGGCGGAACATGCTGCCGGAGCTTGCCCCGATGGTGAAGCTGGACGCCCTGCTGCGCGACTGGCCGGACGGGCGGCATCTGTTTTTCGCCGATGAGACGGGGGGAGCGCCCATCGCAGAGGCGCTGACGGCGCATCCCGGCCCCGCCGCTTTCCTGGTCGGGCCGGAGGGCGGTTTCGACCCGGAGGAACGCGCCGCGATCCGCGCCCACCCCGCCGCCGTGCCGGTTTCGCTCGGCCCCCGCATCCTGCGTGCGGAGACCGCCGCCATCGCCGCCACGGCCGCCTGGATGACTCTGAATGGCGATTGGAAAGGTTTCGATCCGCAATCGGATTGAAGCCTTCATAGAAGCACCTTATGTGGGGGCCGTCGCGCTCTATTTGACCTGCGCGGGGGAACAGTTAAGGGCGGGGCATGAGCACCAGAACAGACTCAGGGGGGATCGATCCGGTCATTGAGGGCCGCGATCAGCTTATCGCCGCCTTCGCGAAGGGCGAGAAGCCGCCGGAACGCTGGCGCATCGGCACCGAGCATGAGAAATTCGTCTATTCGATGAAGGATCATCACGCCCCCTCCTATGAGGAGAAGGGCGGCATCCACACGCTGCTGATCGGCCTGACCCGCTATGGCTGGACGCCGGTGTTCGAGGGCGAGAATATCATTGCCCTGTCCGGCGCCGACGGCACGATCAGCCTGGAGCCTGCGGGCCAGTTGGAGCTGTCCGGCGCGCCGCTGGAAAATCTGCATGAAACCTGCGCGGAGACCGGCCGTCACCTGGAGCAGGTGAAATATGTCGGCGACATGCTGGGCATGGGCTTCCTGGGCCTCGGCATGTGGCCGGACAAGGCGCGCGCGGACCTGCCGATCATGCCCAAGGGCCGGTATGAGATCATGCTGCGCCACATGCCGCGCGTCGGGTCGCTGGGCCTCGACATGATGCTGCGCACCTGCACCATCCAGACCAATCTGGACTATGGTAGCGAGGCGGACATGGCGAAGAAGTTCCGCACGTCACTGGCGCTGCAGCCGCTGGCGACGGCGCTGTTCGCCAATTCACCCTTTACGGAGGGCAAGCCCAACGGCTTCCTCTCCTTCCGCAGCCATATCTGGTCGGACACCGACCCGCACCGCACCGGCATGCTGCCCTTCGTGTTCGACGAGGGCTTCGGATACGAGCAATATGCCGACTATGCGCTGGACGTGCCGATGTATTTCGTGTTCCGCGAGGGCAAATATATCGATGCGTCGGGCCTGAGCTTCCGCGATTTCCTTGAGGGCAAGCTGAGCGTCCTGCCCGGCGAGAAGCCGACCGAGAAGGACTGGGAGGATCATCTGTCCACCGCCTTCCCGGAGGTGCGATTGAAAAGCTTCCTGGAGATGCGCGGCGCGGATGGCGGGCCGTGGGGGCGGATATGTGCGCTGCCTGCTCTATGGGTGGGCCTGCTCTACGACAATGGCGCGCTGGACGCGGCATGGGATCTGGTCAAGGGCTGGAGCATGGAGGAGCGGCAGGTGCTGCGCGATTCCGTGCCGAAGCTGGGCCTGGACGCGCCGATAGGCGGTGGCCGGACGCTGCGCCATATCGCCGCCGAAGCGCTGGAGATTGCGCGGAGCGGTCTTGCGGCGCGCGGACGGCTGAATGGCGCAGGCGATAATGAGACCGGCTATCTGACGGAACTGCATGAGATTGTGGCGAGCGGCAAGGTCCCGGCCGAGCGGCTGCTGGAGCGCTATCATGGCGAGTGGAAGGGCGATCTTTCCAGGGTGTATGCGGAGCAGAGTTTTTAGGTCAGGCCTGAACCAAATTCCGTTCGCCCTGAGCGAAGTCGAAGGGCTTTGCCGAACGGAGTGAGGCGCTTCGCTCCGCTCAGTGGAAGGCTTCGACTTCGCTCTCCTGAGCTTGTCGAAGGGCCGAACGGATGTTGGTCATTCCGCCGGCTGCAACACTGCGGGCCGCGCCTTCCGTCCCGTCACCGCCGCGACCAGCCTTGGCACCCATCCGTTCCGCGCCATCCAGTCGCTATAGTCGCGATAGGCCGGGTCGCTGCCCAGATGCTGCTCCTCCGTCCGCGCGCGCCAGTAATAGACGCCGCTGACCACCGCCAGAGTCACGGTGTTGCGCACCATGTCGATCAGGCTGTCACTGGTGACGAGGAAAGGCACGGTCGAAATCCACCAGAACAGGTTCTTCGACAGATAGGCCGGGTGGCGCGTCCAGCGATAGGGACCGTGCGTCAATATGCCCCGGTGCGTAAGATTGGAGAAACGCAGGCCGAACGCCACCGTCGCCCAGGCGTAAATGCCGGTCAGCGCGACCAGAATACCGCCGACCAGCCACTGCCCGGCGCTGTTGCCCGCTAGCCAGTAGCTCCATTCCGCCGTGCCATGATGATAGTCGAGCGGGCCGCCCGGCCCCATCAGCACGAAGGGCGGATAGCAGATCAGCGCCGCGACCCAGCCCGCCATATAGGGGTTGGCGGTGCGGATATGCGCGTCAAGCGGGCGCATCGTCAGCATATAGCCGACCGTCGCAAAGGCCACGTCGATCAGGAACATGGCGGTGATCAGGAAATTGGCGAGGTTCACCGGGTTCGCGACGACCTGCGCCGGGTTCCAGTGGATCACATTGGCGAAATTGGCCGGCACGATGGAGATCATGAAGGCGAGGAAAAAGCCCTTCACACCCCAGGCGCGCAGATGGTTGGCGACCAGGGCCTTGTCCGCCCGGCCCGCCGCGCCGCCGATGACCCACTGGCCAAAGGCATAAGCGGCGTCGCGCGGTTCCACCAGCCTGCGGTCCAGCCACAGCACATAGGGGATGGAGAGCGCCAGCAGCCAGGGGGCGGCCGCGCCGAACATCTGCATCGCGAAACGATAGCCGCCGTCCCAATACCAGCGCGCCACGCAATAGAGGATCGCCAGCCCGCCCCATGTCGCCCACAGGCCGGTCAGCTTCACCAGGCTGATGTCGCTTATGTCCCTGAGCGGCCGGGGCGTCCCGTCCCAGTCAATGCCGGTCGTCGGGTTGCGATGCACCCTGTCCACCAGCAGCGACCACAGCACCATCGGGATACCGCAGGCGAAGATGGCGGTCATCCCCGCATAGGGACCGTCCATGCCATAATGCCAGCCAAGAAGCGTCCAGGCGACGAGGCCCAGCAGCCCGGCAAGGCCGACGCCATGGCCCACGGCCGACTTCGGACAGGGATCGCCCAGAACAGGATGCGGCTTGTTCATGCCCAGCGGCATAGCGGGCAATGGTAATCAAGCGGTGAAGGCGACGGGGAATGCGAGGGTGTCCGGCCTCTATGCGGATCAGGCGGCGAGGCGTTCCAGGGCGTCGGCCAGCATCACGCCACGGCCGGTCAGCGCATAGTCGCTGGCGGGGGGAAAGCCGTCCGTGACGCGCCGGTGCAGCACGTCATGGCCCACCAGCGCCTTCAGGCTGCCGGTCAGGGCGCGGGGGGTGACGCCCTCCAGCCCGCGGGCGATGGCGTTGAAGCGGTTATGCCCGTCCGCGACCAGCCGGATCACCGGCAGGCTCCAGCGGGTGAGCGCGTCGGGCGGGAGGCCGGCGGCGGCTTGCGACAGGATGACCGCGCGGCACCCCTCCCCAACGCGCGCGCCGTCGGCCGTCAGCACATAGTCCGGCCGCAGCGGGTGGCCGTGGCCGGGATTGCGGATGACCCAGCCCGCAGCAACCGCCGCCTCCAGCGTGCGGGAGAGGCTTTCGCGCGGGATGCCCATGCTGTTGGCCATATGCACGAACCGCCCGCCGCCATGGGTGGCGAGGAAGGCCAGCAAGGGAACGGTCCAGCGATAGCGGCTCAGCTCGGAAATCGTGGTGATTGACGGCATTTCATATCAACTATACTTTCATGACTTAGGATGCAAGAGACTCGGAGAAACCGGGGGTGTGAAGCTGAAATGGGCGCATGCGGGTGGGCGCTGGCGCCAGTGCACCGGCATCAGCGCACGGAGATCAGCGCACGGCATGGATGCCTGCGCTCGGACGGGCGTCAGTGCGCCGCCGGGGCATCCGCGGTGCGTAATGGCGCATTTGGCGAAGGAAGGGACGGGAGATGGTGGGATTGAACTATGATGGCGGCCTGACGCTGGCGATGAGCGCGACCAGCCTGGACCGGACGATCGCTTGGTATGAAAGCGTGCTGGGCTTCACCCTGCTCTACCGGATGAACGACATCGCCTGGTGCGAGATGCAAAGCCCGGTCGCGCGCGTGAATATCGGCTTCAGCGAGGTGGAGGCGGTGACGCCGGGCGGCGGCGCGGTGCCGACCTGGGGCGTCAGCGATATCGAGGCGGCGAAGGCCGCGCTGGCCGCGCAGAACGTGCGCATGGACGGGGACATCATGGTGATCCCGGATATGGTGAAGCTGCTGACCTTCTTCGACCCGGACGGCAACGCCCTGATGTTCTATCAGGATATGGCCGCCGCCTGACGCCTATCCGCCCAGCACGTTAATGGTGAAGGCCAGAATGCCGAGGTTGAATATGAAGGCGGCGAGGCAGTGGAAGATGGCGACCCGCCGCACCTTCACCGTCGTCATGCCGACGTCGGACGTCTGGAACGTCATGCCCAGCGTGAAGGCAAAATAGATGAAGTCCCAGTATCCCGGCTCTTTCGTGGCGGGAAAGTCGATCCCGCCGCTATCCTTGCCGCCCGCCCCGGCGACGTAGAAGATATGGGCATAATGCAGCGCATAGATCATGTTGGAAAACAGCCATGCGATGCAAAGCGTCGCCAGCAGCAGCGCCGTGGCGACAGGTGTCGGCGCACCCTTTCCGGAAACAGCAACGCCCACCGCCACCAGGATCACCGCCATGACAATGCCGGTGATCGCCAGCATGCCCGCCCGGTTGGCGTCATTCTCCTTCGCATTCCGCCGCATCCGCTTCGCGTCGGCATCGAGCAGTGCGCGCAGGCTGGCGAGGAAGCCCAGCGCCGCAATATCGAACCCGCCCATCACCGCCTCATGCCAGGGCAGAAACAGGCCCAGCGGCGCGGCCACGGCCAGAAGCGCCAGGAACATGCCATAGCGCCAGGGGAAGATGGGGGTGCGGCTATGGGCGCGATCCGGCATGGCGGGATTTGGCGCGCTTCGCATGGGCGGCGCAAGGGGTGTGTGTCGGGCGCGCGCTGTGGTGAGGCGGCGGTTCAGCGACGGGCAGGTGAAGCTGTTGGTGGGTCACAGGGCGATGGGTCGGCTAACGATCATTAGTTGCCGTCGGCACGGGTCGACAGATTGCCATAAAGCGGCCTTTCGTTGACCCAATCATCATGGCTCAAATTGCTTCTCATTCTGCCATCGAAATCCTCGACAGTGATGGCTGAAATCAGCAGGGCCTGCTCGCCGCGTTCTGCTGCCTCTCTAGCAAGACATGATACAGCTTGGTGAAACGACCATCCGCCCACCTGAAGCCATTCATCGTCCCCAAATCGTTCTTCCAGCGGCCAGTAGATGTCGTTAACCGCGTTGCTCGATGTCGAGATTTTAGCAGGCCAAAACGCCCTCACACGCTCGAACAATTCTGATGGCCGGATCAACGTCATGGCAAGTCTCGCGGCGATATGCCCGCAACCTTTATGTCAGCTATAGCTCAACAGTCCACTAGTACCCGACGGTCCGCTCTCTACACGTTCCGTCATCCGGGACTGATCCGGGATCCATTGGCTCCTCGTAAGCTTGGCTGCACAAGCGCCTGCGCTCATGGATCCCGGATCAAGTCCGGGATGACGGCACCGGGATGATGGCAGTTATTGGGGATGACGGCAAAAAAAGCAGAGGCGGCCGGCCTCCGCTCGGGCGCCGCGCGCAAACGGTAGCGCAGACCCTTGCCCAACCCTCTCTCGCATGCGGAGACGGCTAAAAGAGCGCATCGCCTAACAGGCGATCAACCCCCGCGCGCGGCTGGTGGCGGTCTGGGTGTCGACGGCGAGTTTCTTTACTTCCGCCGCGACCACGGAGAAGCCCTGCCCAGCTTCCCCGGCGCGCGCGGCCTCTATCGTGGCGTTGAGGGCCAGCAGGTTGGTCTGGCGGGCGATCGCGTCGATGGAATCGACGATGGACACCACCTGGCTCAATACCGCCTCGGTGTCCGCGCGCCGCTCCATCTCCTTGGATCGCAGCGCCTGTTCGGCCTGCGCCTTCGCCTCCATGGCGAATTTTTCGGCGCTGATGTCATTGGCGAACTTCACGATGCCGATCAGTTGCCCATCCGCGTCATGCAATGGGTTGTAGCTGCCCCGTATCCAGATCGGATCGCCCTTGCTGTCGACCCGGCGATATTCGCTGGTGTCGAACCGGCCGGACCGCAACTTGTCCCAGAAACGGCGATATTCAAAAGATTCGGCATAGCCCGGCTCACAGAATAGCCGGTGATGCCGCCCGGCAATGTCGCTATAGCGGTAGCCAAACAACGCCAGGAAATTGTCGTTTGCCCCGGTGACGCATCCGTTCATGTCGAACGTGATGACCGCCGCGCTCCGCTCTATCGCCTGCCACATGGCGGCGGGATTAATATCCAGCCCGTGCATCCCCGTCCCACTCCAACCAAAATGGATATATGAGCTGTTTCGGGTAAAAAGCAGGTTAACTCTGTGCGCCAATCTCGCGCCGCGCATTAGCGGTCGCGGCGGCCCAGCAGGCGCAGCCGCAGGGCGTTGAGCTTTATGAAGCCCGCCGCGTCGCGCTGGTCATAAGCGCCGGCATCATCCTCAAACGTCACCACCTTCTCGCTGTAGAGCGAGTAGGGCGATTTCCGGCCGATGACATAGACGCCGCCCTTGTAGAGCTTGAGCTTTACGGTGCCGGTCACCTTCTCCTGGCTGTAATCGATCGCCGCCTGCAGCATCTCGCGCTCCGGCGAGAACCAGAAGCCGTTATAGATGAGTTCGGCGTAGCGCGGGGCCAGCTCATCCTTCAGGTGGGCGGCGCCGCGATCCAGCGTCAGTTGCTCGATGCCGCGATGGGCGAGATGGTAGATGGTGCCGCCCGGCGTTTCATACATGCCGCGCGACTTCATGCCGACGAAGCGGTTTTCCACCAGATCGAGGCGGCCGATGCCATGCTTGCGGCCATAATCGTTCAGCGTTTCCAGCAGGGTGGCGGGCGACATCGCCTGACCGTTGATGGCGACGCCGTCGCCCTTCTCAAAATCGATGGTGATGATTTCCGGCGCGTCGGGCGCATCCTCCGGGTTCACGGTGCGGGAATAGACATAATCGGGCACTTCGCCCCACGGGTCCTCCAGCACCTTGCCCTCCGACGAGGTGTGCAGCATGTTCGCGTCGGTCGAGAAAGGGCTTTCGCCGCGCTTGTCCTTGGCGATGGGGATCTGGTTCTGTTCGGCGAACTCGATCAGGCGGGTGCGGCTGGTCAGGTCCCATTCGCGCCAGGGCGCAATGACCTTGATGTCGGGCGACAGCGCATAATAGCCCAGCTCGAAACGGACCTGATCATTACCCTTGCCGGTCGCGCCATGCGACACCGCGTCGGCATTGACCAGTTTCGCGATCTCGATCTGACGCTTGGCGATCAGCGGCCGGGCGATCGACGTGCCGAGCAGATACAGTCCCTCATAGAGCGCATTGGCGCGCATCATCGGGAACACATAGTCGCAGACGAACTCCTCGCGCAGATCGTCGATGAAGATATGTTCGGGCTTCACGCCCATCAGCTCGGCCTTCTTGCGCGCCGGCTCCAGCTCCTCGCCCTGGCCCAGATCGGCGGTGAAAGTCACCACCTCGCAATTATAGGTCTGCTGCAGCCATTTGAGGATGACGCTGGTGTCGAGGCCGCCCGAAAAGGCGAGGACGATGCGGTTGATCTTGTCGGACATGGACGGGCTTCCTGAACGCGCGGGTTACGGGCGCGCCGGTATCAGGCAGGGGGGCCAAGCGCAATGCCCCCTGCCCGATAGCGGCGCGGAATATCTCCCGCGCCGGAACGGTTTTCCGATATCGTCAGGCCCAGCCCAGCAGCCCGGCCAGCATCCACAGGCCAAGCAGCAGGAACAGCAGCGCCGCGCCGACCTGAAGCGCGCGCATCGGCACCCGCTTCGCCAGCGCCTCGCCGCCCAATACGGCGGGGACATTGGCGATCATCATGCCCAGCGTCGTGCCCGCCGTGACCGCGTAGACATTGGCGAACCGCGCGCCCAGCGCCACAGTCGCCACCTGCGTCTTGTCGCCCATCTCCACCAGGAAGAAGGCCACCAATGTCGTCACGAAGATGCCCGCGCCGGAGGGAGCCTTCAGCGGCGCATCCTCATCGATCTTGTCAGGGATCAGCGTCCATGCCGCCATCGCGATGAAGCTGAACGCCACGGCGTAGCGGAACCAGGGCGCGTCGAGCAGCCCGGCGGCCTGATGCCCGACCAGAGCGGCGAGGAAATGATTGACCAGCGTGGCCGCGAATATGCCCGCGATGATCGGCAGGGGTTTACGGAACCGGGTGGCGAGCAGCATGGCGAGAAGCTGCGTCTTGTCGCCCATTTCGGCGAGGGCGACGAGCGCGGTGGAGGTCAGCAAGGCTTCCATGAGACATGTTCCTGGGCCGGGCTGGTTAAAGACGCAATGCCACCGCGCCTCCCCGCCCGGCCGGACAAGGGGGTCGCGATGCCATTGGTCTCGCCCGGAACGGATGTCCGTTCCCCATGCGCCACGGCCTCTCGGCCAAATATGTTGACGCATGGCCCGCCCGGCGTCCGGACGGCTGGCTACTCCCCAGATGACGCCGCCTGCCTAGGCGGATTCGGCGCGGAAAACAAGGCGGCTACCCAATGCGAGGGCGAAGGGTAAGGAGCGCGCATTTACGCCTTTCCGCTTACGACGAATGTCTAATTGCCCGAATCCCGCGACTTACAGTAGTTAATGGCCATCCTTCCTCGGGTCGCAGCCGGTGAAGGTCGTTGCCGGGGCCGGGGGGTTTGGCGGCAGCGATTGGGTCGAACTTTTGACCTTTTGTGTGTGTGGCGCGCTCCTCAAGCGCTTGCCTTCTCCGCCGGCGTTCCCAACGGGACGCCGGCGGTTTTTTTACGCCAGCATCGCGGCCAGCAGCGGCGCGCTCATCCGGGCGACCGCACCCAGCCGTTCCGCGCTCCACCCTTCCCGCGCGCCCGCCGACAGGCCGGACATCATGCTGACGACATAATCGGCGACCAGATCGGCCATCCCGGCATGGGTCCGCGCCACGAAAGCGCGCACATGATCCCGGCTGGCGGACTTCAGCGCCTGCGCCTTGGCGGCGCTGTGCGGATCGCCGGACGCGCGCGCCGATTCCAGCACCAGACAGCCGGTGGTATGCGGATCAGCGGCATAGAAGCGCGCCGCCGCCTCCAGCAACTCGGCAAGCGCCTCGGCTGGCGGCCGCCCCGGCGCAAGAATATCCTCCAGAGGCAGGGCGCAGGCGGAGTAGCGCTCCAGCACCTGTTCGAACAATCCGGCCTTGCTGCCGAACGCCGCATAGAAGCTGGGCGGGTTTATCCCCAGCGCCTCCGTGATGGCGGCCACGCCCACCGCGTCATAGCCATGTTCGTGGAACAGCGCCTGCGCCGTGCCCAACGCAGCATCCACATCAAAGCCCCTTGGCCTGCCCCGGCCCTTCGGATTTATTTTAGCAATCATTACAAAAATCCTTGACGTGCCCTTTCTCCGTATTATGTAGCACTCATTACATATTCATGCAAGGAACATCGCCATGAGCAGCCACTTCACCCATCAGAAAGTCCTCGTCATCGGCGGCAGCCGGGGCATCGGCGCGGCCATCGTCCGCCGGTTCAGCAAGGAGGGCGCGGATGTCGCCTTCACCTATGCCGGGTCGAAGGACGCGGCGGATGCTCTGGCCGCCAGCACCGGCGCGACCGCCATCCGGTCCGACGCCGCCGTCCGCGACGAGGTGATCGGCGTGGTGAAGGCGCAGGGACCGCTGGATGTGCTGGTCGTCAATGCGGGCGTCGCCGTGATCGACGATTCGCTGGCCATCGACCCGGATGCGGTGGACCGGATGATCGACATCAATGTGCGCGCGCCCTATCACGCCGCGGTCGAAGCCGCCCGGCAGATGCCCGACGGCGGCCGCATCATCGTGATCGGATCGGTCAATGGCGACCGCATGCCCTTTGCCGGCGGGGCGGCCTATGCGCTGACCAAATCAGCGCTGCAGGGCATGGCGCGCGGCCTGGCTAGGGACTTCGGCGGGCGCGGCATCACCGTCAATGTGGTGCAGCCCGGCCCGATCGACACCGACATGAACCCGCATGACGGCCCGATGAGCGGCGCGATGCATGATTTCATGGCGATCAAGCGCCACGGCACGGCGGACGAGGTGGCGGGTATGGTCGCCTATCTGGCGGGACCGGAGACGCGCATCGTGACCGGCGCGATGCACACGATCGACGGCGGTTTCGGGGCGTGAGGGTGCGATAACATCTGGAATAGCGCGCCCGTTCGGAACCGGAGATGAGAAGGTTCACCGGGACCGTTATGCCCGGGCTGCGCGGGGTTCAGGCAGAGGTGTGCTCCTGCGAAAGCAGGAGCCCAGGCCCACGCTCCGGACTGGGCTCCTGCCTTCGCAGGAGCACGGCGCGTTTCGGGCTGGTCAGTACCGAGCTGACGGAGCCTGGAAACAGCCACGCCCTAACCGAATCCCTATGGTTAATTTCGCCACGTCCTGTATCCTGTAACAGGGTCGAAACGATGCTGTCAGACGCTGCCGGAGGAGGCCGCGCGGTGGCGCTCCGGCGGGCCGTTCCGGCGGTCCCGCCTGTTTCGTGGGAGAACAGGGATGACTCGCAGGTTCGTTTCACTGACCGTCATGATCGCGCTTTCGGCCACGGCCATCACGCCGCTCGCCGCCCAGACCCGGCCGACGCCGATTGAGAAGCCGCAGATTCTCCCCGTTCCCGGCGGACCCGCCGTCCAGCCCCCGCGCCCGACCTATCCGGGCGGCCCGGTGATCCAGCCGCCAAAACCCACCTACCCCCAACGACCGCAGCCGCCCGGCAACAATTATGGCCGCACGATCCGATGCGAGTCGGTCCGGCACAAGACGGAGCGGTGCGCGGTGCGCACGGAGAACCGCGTGCAGCTTGTCCGCCGCCTGGGCGGTTCCTGCGTCCAGAACCGGACCTGGGGCTTTACCAAGAGCAATATCTGGGTGTCGAACGGCTGCAGCGCGGAATTCGCCTATGGCCGCTGGGCTGGCGGGGGCGGCCAATATCCCGGCAATCCCTATCCCGACCGCCCCTATCCCCAACCCTATCCCGAAAAGGAGAAGGACAAGGGGCCGAGCACCGGCGCGGTCATTGCGGGCGTCGCGGTCGCGGGCGGGTTGATCGCCCTGCTCGCCAGCAACGCCAGCAAGAAGAAGAAAGAAAAGGAAGCCGCCGAAGCCGCGAACGCGGCGACGCCTGAGCCGGAAGCCGAGGCCCCCGCCACCTTCCCGCCCGGCCCGCCCGCCGCGCTGGTCGCCGACCTGTCGCCCCTGCCCGCCGCCTCCCGCCCCTCCGTCCAGACCTGCCTCTACGAAGCGGCGCGGCAGATCGGCGCGACCGGCGGCACGCGGCTGAGCTATGACAAGCTGACCTCGCTGGAACAGGGCAATGGCGGCTGGCGGTTCGGCGCGTCGCTGACCGCGACCTACCCGGATGGCGAGCGCACCCTGCCGCTCTACTGCCGGGCGACGCCGACCAAGGTGATCCAGTTGGATTTCGCCAGCGGGGGGTGAGGGCTTCAACCACCCTCCGTTCGGGCTGAGCTTGTCGAAGCCCTGTCCTTCTTGAAGAAAAGGACAGCCTTTCGACAGACTCAAGGCGAACGGAGGTTGGCCGGATGACGGCGAGAATTTATCCTGATTAGCCCGATATGCTGCGTGCTCCTGCGAAAGCAGGAGCCCAGTTCTGACGGCGGGACTGGGCTCCTGCTTTCGCAGGAGCACGACGCCTTTTAAACATGATAAGGGAGGAGCCTAACCCAGCCCGACCAGCGGCACGATATCGACCGGCCGGCCGTTGCGACGCAATTCTATCGTCACCGTGGGCCTTGGCGCGCCTGCGGTGCCGATGGGGTCGCCCTGACCAACGCCCGTGCCGACATCGACGGACAAATGGTTGAGGCCAGTGATCAGCGTCGTCCAGCCCTGCCCATGATCGATGATCACGATCTGGCCGTAACCCCGATAATGGCCCGCAAAGGCGATGCGCCCGGCCGTCGGCGCAACGACCTGCGCGCCGGGCTGGGTCGCGATGGTCAGGCCGCGCGCCCGGACGCCGCTGTCCGACAATTCGCCCATGCCCGTGACCAGCGCGCCAATGACGGGCAGGCGGTAGGGGGGCAGCCCAGCATTCGCCGTGGCGCGTTCCGGCGCGGGCGCGCCCGCCGCGCCGGGCTGGCTTGGCCGGGGAACAGGGCCGGGCAGATTGGCGAGTTCGCTGCGGATGTCGCTGGCCACCGCAAGCTGGTTCATCAGGTCGACGATATCGCGGGCCTGTTCGCCTAGCGCCACCGCCCGGTCCGCCTCCAGCCCGGCATTCGCCTGATAATCGCGCGAGGCAAGCCGCTTGGCGGTTTCCATGCGGCGCAGTTCCTGCTGGCGGGAGGCAAGCTGCGCCCGGCTGTCGCGCAGGGAGGCGGCGGCCTGTTCGGCGGCGGCGCGGAGCTGGCGGCTGCGGGCGAGTTCGGTGCGGAGGCCAGCCGTACGCTCCTGAATGACCGGCATCACCGTCCCCAGCACGGCGCGCATATGGACCGCGTCGGAAATCGACCCCGGCTGCACCAGTGCCAGCGCCGTCGGGCGGCGGGCGAGAATCTGGAGCGCGGCGGTGAGGCGCACGATCGGCTGCTGCTTTTCGGCGAGGCGGGCGTTCTGCGCGCGCTGAAGCCGGGCGACGATGGCGATGCGCGCCTGCGCCGCCTGAATATCCGCCTCCGATTCCTGGATGCGGGCGGCGAGCGCGGCGGCCCAGCGGCGCGCCTTTTCCGCGTCCTGCGTCGCGCGCTGCGCCTGGACCTGCAACCGCGCCGAACGGTCCTTCGCCTCCGCCGCCTGTTTCCTGGCGGCAAGCAGCGCCTGCCTTTCCTGCGCGAGGCTGGTGGGCGCTACGCCGGGGAGAGCGACATCCTGCGGCGCATTGGCCTGCGCGAACACCGCCACCGCGCCGCCGCCCAGCGCCGACGCGATCAGCGATGCGATGATGATCCCCCGTCTCACGGGACTATCCTTCGCGATGATAGGGGTGATTGGCAAGGATGGAGGTGGCGCGCCACAATTGTTCGGCCAGCATCGCGCGGGCCATCATGTGCGGCCATGTCATCGCGCCGAAGGCGATCAGCAGGTCGGCATTGCTCCGCTCCGCCTCGTCAAAGCCGTCCGCCGCACCGATCAGGAAGCGGCATTCGCGGGCGCCGCCGTCGCGCCAGCCCTCTATCCGGCGGGCGAAATCCATGGAGGTGAGCTGCTTGCCCTTCTCGTCCAGCATCACCGTGACGGTGCCGGGGGAGACCGGGGGCAGCTTGCCGCCGCGATCGGGCAGTTCGGTGACCTTGTGCGGCAAGGTCACGCGCTTCAGGTACCGCTCGACCAGTTCGGCTTCGGGCGAACGGCCGATCTTTCCGCGCGCGATGATGTGCAGCAGCATTCCCCGCCCCTAATCCGTTCGGGCTGAGCGAAGTCGAAGCCTTCCACTGAACGCAGTGAAGTGGCTTCGCCTATGGCTCAGCAGAACCCTTCGACTTCGCTCAGGGCGAACGGTCTCTAGGAAACAGCTATCGCCTACTCAAGCCGTGCCAGCCACCGGCATGTCGACGAAGCCCCACATCCGTTCCAGATTGTAGAAGCTGCGCACTTCCGGCCGGAACAGGTGGACGATCACGTCGCCCGCGTCGATCAGCACCCAGTCGGCGACCGGAAGCCCCTCGATCCGGGCGTTGCGGCCGGTCTGTTCCTTGATGCGCTGGGCGAGCTTCTGCGCCATGGACGCCACCTGGCGGGACGAACGCCCGCTGGCGATGACCATATGGTCCGCAATGCTGCTCTTGCCTTCAAGGGGGATGGTGATGGTTTCCTGCGCCTGGTCGTCGTCGAGCGACTGCATGACAAGGGCGTGCAGGGCGGCCACGGATTCGGCGTCATGCGCCGTATCGTTGGCGGGTTGAGGTCTGGGCAATGCTACTCCTTCAGGGTGATCAGGCGACGCGTCAGCGGGTCGCGCACTTGCCGCGCTTCATATTCGCGATGCCAGAGGGGATCGACCTGCCTCAGCAGAGTCGCCGATCGTGGATCAGGGCGAAAGCGCAACAGCACGAGCGCCGGCGGTCTCCATTCCGTCCAGTCACTGCTCTGGCGCGCGGGCCGGACGAAGCGCCGCAGCCATGCCATGGAGGGTGAACCCAAGGCCACATCATCATAGCCCGGCCGGGCGATCACGGCAATGGGCATCATGCGCGCGATGGCGCGCCAGTCCTTCCACTGGTCGAACTGCGCCAGATTGTCCGCGCCCATCAACCAGATGAAGCGATGACGCGGGTAGCGGCGGACAATCGCGCGGAGGGTATCGACGGTGTAGCGGGTGCGCAGGTCCCGCTCGATCGCCGTGGGGCGGATGGGCGCGCGGCGCGCCTGACGCCTGGCGCTTTCGAGTCGGGCGGGCAGCGGCGCCATGCCCTTTGCGGGCTTCAGCGGATTGCCGGGCGAGACCAGCCACCACAGCTCATCGAAACCCAACGCCTTCGCCGCGAACAGCGAAATGGCGCGATGCCCGCCATGCGCCGGATTGAAGGAGCCGCCGAGAAGTCCGATGCGCCGCATGGCATGGCTTTGGCAGCATATGCCCCGCGCGGCAATCCGAGTCCGATTCCCATTGCGCCTTGCGATTGGGCAAGCATATTAGGCGCATAATACAGCTTTTAGGGAGTTCCCCCACATGCCCTTCTCCTTCCGCGGGCCGATCGCCGCGACCCTGCTCGCCGGCACATCCTTTTCCGCCCAGGCCGCCACGACCCCGCTCGACAAGGAAGCGGACGCTTATCTGTCCGCCCTGCCCATCACCGGCGCGACGCCGGAATCCGTGGCCAAGCGGTGCGACGAAACCCTGTCGCTGGCCGCCAAGGCGAAGGCCGCGCTGGAATCCCGCAAGGGCAAGGCAAGCATCGACGGCGATTTCGCAGCCTATGACACGCTGTCGCTGATCCTGAGCGATGGCAGCAGCGAGATGTACCTGATTTCCGAAACCTATCCGGTGAAGGAAGTGCGCGCGGCCGCAGAAGCCTGCCTGCCCAAATTGTCCGACGCCGCGACCGGCGTGAACCTGTCCCGCCCGATCTATGACCGGCTGGCGGCGATCCCGACCGCGAAGCTCGACGCCAAGACCGGCTTCACGCTCAAGAAGATGCTGACCAATTACAAGCTGGCGGGCGTCGACAAGGATGACGCGACCCGCGCGAAGGTGACCCAGCTTCAGAAGGAAATCACCGAGACCGGCCTGCTGTTCGCCAAGAATATCCGCGACGACAAGGGCGACATCCCCCTGAAACCCGCCGAACTGGCCGGACTACCGAAAGATTTCCTGGACAGCCACAAGCCGGGCGCGGACGGGCTGGTCCATCTGACCTTCGACTATCCCGATATCTTCCCGGTGCTCGACTTCGCCAGCATCCGGGAAACCCGGCGCAAGGTGACGACGGCCTTCGCCAATCGCGGCTATCCGGCGAATGAGGCGGTGCTCAAGACGCTGCTCGAAAAGCGCTTCGAGCTGGCGCAGACGCTGGGCTATCCCGACTATGCGACGCTGGCGACCGCCGACAAGATGATCGGCGACCCGCAGCGCGCGGCGCAGTTCCTGGAGGATGTGAACGTCGCGGCAAAACCGGGCGCGGACGCCGACTATGCCGAACTGCTCGCCTTCGCCAAGACCGTCGATCCGACGATCACCAAGCTGGAGCGGTACGACAACAGCTATATGAGCAACCTGCTCCGCAAGAAGAAATATGCCGTGGACGCCAATGAGGTCCGCGAATATTTCACCTATGACAAGGCGCGGTCGGGCATCTTCAAGCTGATCGGCGACCTGTTCGGCGCAGACATCCGGCCGTGGAACACGCCGGTCTGGGACAAGAGCGTCACGGCATGGGAGCTGTATGACGGCAACAAGCTCGTCGGCCGCTTCTACCTCGACATGCATCCGCGCGAGGGCAAGTTCAGCCATGCCGCGCAATTCCCGATCCGCACCGGCATCGAGGGACGGCAGATCCCCGTCGGCGCGCTGATCTGCAACTTCCCCGCCACCGGGCCGATGGATCATGACGATGTGACGACCTTCCTTCACGAATTCGGCCACCTCATCCATTCCCTATATTCAGGGCACACCAAATATGGCGTGCAGTCGATGGGCAATCTGCAATGGGACTTCATCGAGGCCCCGTCCCAGCTTCTGGAGGAATGGACCTGGGATTATGACACGCTGAAGGGCTTCGCCTCCAATGCGAAGGGGGAGCCGATCCCGGAGGAGCTGGTCAAGAAGATGAATGCGGGCCGCCGCTTCGGCGAACCGGGCCAGTGGAAGGGGCAGCTCGCCTATGCGGCGGTGTCCATGAACTATTATAACCGCAAGCCGGATTTCGACCTGAAATCCATGTATGACCAGCAGGTATCGCGCTATTCGCTGTTCCCGCCGGTGCCGGACACGCATGCCTATGCGTCCTTCGGCCATCTGGATGGCTATTCGGCGATCTACTACACCTATGTCTGGTCGAAGGCGATCGCGCTGGACCTGTTCACCAAGTTCAAGACGGCGGGCATCCGCGACAAGGCGACGGCCATGCAGTATCGCAAGCAGGTGCTGGAGCCGGGCGGGTCAGAGGACGCCAATGTCCTGATCCAGAATTTCCTGGGACGCCCGCTCAGCCTGGAGGCGTTCAAGGACGAATTGGCGAACAAGTAAGGAAAAAGGGCCGGCGGAGTGATCCGCCGGCCCTTTTTCATTTACCAACATCCGTTCGCCCTGAGCTTGTCGAAGGGTTCGCCTGAGCGGAGGCGAAGGCACTTCACTTCGTTCAGTGGAAGGCTTCGACTTCGCTCAGCCCGAACGGCGGTTGGATTTTCATCAAATTTACGCAACCGTCGCCTTGACGATCTTGCCCGGCGTGCGGGGCGGTTCGCCCTTCGGCAGGGCGTCGACATTTTCCATGCCCTCGATCACTTCGCCCCAGACGGTATATTGCTTGTCGAGGAAGGTCGCGTCGTCGAAGCAGATGAAGAACTGGCTGTTGGCGCTGTTCGGATTGGACGAACGGGCCATCGAGCACACGCCGCGGACATGCGGCTCCGCATTGAATTCGGCCTTCAGGTCCGGCAGCTTCGAACCGCCCATGCCGGTGCCGGTCGGGTCGCCGCCCTGCGCCATGAAGCCGGGGATCACGCGGTGGAAAACCACGCCGTCGTAAAAGCCTTCCTTGGCCAGCGTGGCGATGCGCTCGACATGGCCGGGCGCGAGGTCCGGGCGCAGCTTGATGACCACGTCACCGGTATCCAGGGTCAGGGTCAGCGTTTCGTCGGCCATGAAAAATCCTCTTCTTTACGGGAAAATCGAATTGCGGCCCCATATAGGGACTTGGGGGCAGGATGGAACCCCACGCGCGCCATTGCTTTTGAATTGTGCATGCGCAAAAGGGATCGGATGACGGACGAAACGGACAGCGACGGAGGCGGCGATGAACGAAGTTGGCGCAGCCGATCCGCTGACCGACGTGGAGGACCGCGACACCGCTGAAAATGCGGTGGAGACGGCCGCCCCGGACTCGCTGCATGACGAGGACGACCGGCTGAAACCCGAATTCGTGACCGCCGTCCTCGACGCTGTTGAGGAAGGGCATAATGAAGAAGCGCGCGAGCTGGTTTCGCCGCTGCACCCCGCCGACATCGCCGACCTTCTGGAGCTTACGCCGTCCGAACAGCGCGGCGAGGTTGCCGCCGCGCTGGGCGACCTGGTCGGCGCGGAAGTGTTGTCCGAGCTGAACGATTATGTCCGCGACGACCTGATCGACGCGCTCGCGCCCGAACAGATCGCCGAATTCGCCGGCGAACTCGATACCGACGACGCCGTCGCGATCATCGAGGACATGGACAGCGAGGACCAGCAGGCGGTGCTGGACGCGCTGGCCCCGGAAGATCGCGCCGCGATCGAAAGCGCGCTGTCCTACCCGGAGGAGTCCGCAGGCCGCCTGATGCAGCGCGACCTGATCGCGGTGCCGGAGCATATGTCGGTCGGCCAGGTGATCGACTATCTGCGCGACAACAGCGACCTGACCAGCGACTTCTGGGAAATCTTCGTCGTCGATGAGGCGCACAAGCCGATCGGCACATGCCAGCTTTCCTGGGTGCTCACCTGCCCGCGCGGCATCGCCATTTCCGACCTGATGAAGCGCGAGCAGACACTGATCCCGGTCGACATGGATCAGGAGGAAGTGGCGCTGCGCTTCCAGAAATATGCGCTGATCTCCGCCGCCGTGGTGGACGGCAGCGGGCGGCTGGTCGGCATGATCACCGTCGACGACATATTGCACATCGTGCAGGAGGAAGCGGGCGAGGACGTGCTGCGCCTGTCCGGCGCGGGCGACGGCGACATCAACCAGCCGATCCTGATGACGGTGCGCACCCGCCTGTCCTGGCTGATCGTCAATCTGGGCACCGCCATCTTCGCGGCGTCCGTGGTCGGTTTCTTTCAGGAGACCATCGCCAAATATGTCGTGCTGGCGGTGCTGATGCCGATCGTGTCGGGCATGGGCGGCAATGCCGGGACGCAGACGATGGCGGTGGCCGTGCGCGCGCTCGCCACCAATCAGCTCACCAGTTCCAACACCCGCCGCAACATATTGCGCGAGTTCCGCATCGCGCTGGCCAACGGCTCCGTTCTTGGCTGCCTGATCGGCGTCGCGGTCGGCCTGATCTACCAGAATCACGACCTGGGCATCGTGATCGCCATGGCGATGCTGTTCAACAATCTGGTCGCGGGGTTGGCGGGGATACTCGTGCCGCTGACGCTGGAGAAGGCGGGCGTCGATCCCGCCGTATCGTCGGCGGTGTTCGTGACGACGCTGACCGATGTCATGGGCTTCTTCTCCTTCCTCGGCCTCGCGACGCTCTGGGGGCTTTGACGTCCCCATGCCGTTCTGATCATGCCGCTCAACATCACCAAGATCGCCTTTCGCAGCGAGAATGTGGAGACCCTGCGCGCCTGGCTGGAATCGCATGCCGGCAAGGGCGAGGCGCGGATGACCACGCGCTATCTGCCCAAGCGGGTGGAGGAAATGGCGGGCGGATCGCTCTACTGGATTCACGGCCATATGATCGTCGGCCGCAGCCCGATCATCGGATTTCAGGAAGCCCCGGAAGGACGGCACTGGATACGCCTGGAGCCCCGGCTGATCCCCGTCCACGCCCGGCCCAAACGCGCGCATCAGGGCTGGCGCTATCTGGAGGAAAAGGACGCGCCTGCCGATTTTGGCGGGGATGCGGAGGGCGCGGACGCGATGCCGCCCGCGATGCTGGGGGAATTGTCGAAGCTGGGGTTGGTTTAGGTGTTGCTTTCCCCTCCCTGGAAGGGAGGGGTTAGGGGTGGGTTGCGAGCGAAGCGAGCATATTAGGACCGTGAGAGTACGCCGCTGCGCGGCGGACCCACCCCCAGCCCCTCCCTTCCAGGGAGGGGAGTTCTTATCCTTACCCCAGCATCGCAGCGAAGGCGGGGGTCATCCATTCCTTCGCCGCGCCATCCTCCTTGCGCGTGATCATCAGCGCCGCCAGCCCCTCGTCGGCCGCCAGCGCCAGCCCCCGCTCAACGCCGAGCACCGTCAGCGCTGTCGCCCAGGCATCGGCGATCATCGCGCTTTCGTGGAACACCGACACCGACGCCACACCATTGTCGATCGGCGCGGCGGTGCGTGGGTCGATGCTGTGCGCGTAGCGTTTCCCGCCTTCCTCGAAATAGCGGCGATAGTCGCCGGACGTCGCGACCGACAGACCACAAAGCGCCACATGCGTAACCGGCAGGGTCATGCCCGGCGGCGCCTCCAGATCGACCCACCAAGGTTGCCCGTCCGGCTTCACGCTGGACCCACGCAACTCCCCGCCAATCTCCACGAGGAAATTCCGCAGCCCCATGTCCGACAGACATCCGGCCACGGCATCGACGGCGAACCCCTTGGCGATGCCGGAAAAGTCGAGCGCGACCGGCGCAAGCCTGCGCGCCCGGCCGCCGTCAATCTCTATCGCGCGCCAGCTTTGCGCCGGTAAAGGCGATGGGGAACGCGAGGCGCCCGGACCAAATCCCCACGCCTCCACGGCGTCGCCAATGGCCGGGTCGAACGCGCCGCCGCTTCGCTCCGCAACATGCAGGCCCGCGTGGAGCACGGTCAGGAAATCGGGGGGCAGAGGCTGCCATTCCCCCGGCGCAGACCGGTTGAACCGGCTGATGCCGGAGTCCGGCTCCCAATTGCTCATCTGCGCTATGACGGAGGCCAGCACGGACAGGATCCCCGCTTCCACGCCGTCGGGCAGGCCAGCGGCCGGTGCGGCGATCCGCGCCGACCAGCTTGTCCCCATCGTCGGACCGCCCAGCGAGACGATCCGGCCCATGCGGTCGCGCCCATCGAAGGCGTCGGCCGTCAACGCCGCCGGGATGGCGACGCGCGGGGCGAATTGTGGTGCCGCGCCCGACGCCATCTGGTTCAGGGCGCGAGCACCTCAAGCGTGGTGACATAGCTTGCGCGGCGGGCGGGCGGACCGGCCGGCGCGGCAGGCTTCGGCGCGGCATCCGCAGCGGGCTTGGGCGCAGCGGGTTTGGGCGCAGCGCCACCGGCGGCGGGCGGCGGGCCGCCCTCACGGCCGCCGCCGATGCTGGCGTTCAGCCAATACATGCCCGCTTCCGGCCAGGTCACGGCGACTTTGCCGTCCTTGTCGGTCTTGAGGTCCATCTGACCCGGCGTGCCGCGATAGCGGATGCCGCCTTCAACCACCGTCACCTTCAGGTCAGGGGCGGGCTTGCCGTCCAGCAGGAACTGGAAAGTGGCGGTTTCCTTGGCGACCAGATCATTGGGGTGGGTGACGGGCACCATCTCCAGCCCCTTGCCCGTGGGTTTCAGCACTGTGTCGGTCGGCGCGCCGACGGTGACGAACAGCTCGTTGCGGTTGAACGCCTCGCTGGTCTTTACATCCGTCGCTCCGGCCGGGATGGCGGTCTTGAGCGTTTCCGTGGTGGTGCCGCGCGGCAGGCGGGTCTCCTTGCCGTCCAGCATATAGCTGCCCATGACGAAGTTCGTGGCGGACACGATCTTGTACGTGCCCTTCTGCAGCAGATGCACGTCGAAGGTGCTGCGGTAACGGCCGGTCGAGGCATTCTCGATCTTCACCTCGGTCCCGTCCGGAGCAATCGCCTTCACGGACTCGGTGCGCATCGGCTGATGATCGAAATAGAACAGGTCGTTGGACACGGCGGCGTCCACCGTCACCCACACATCGTCGCCCGACAGCACGGTCGAGGACGGCAGCATCCACTGGCGGTGCGCCTGCGCCGCGCCGGGCAACGCGATCGCCGCCACGGCAGCCATCAGGATGATATTGCGCTTGAAGGATTTCCTCATGATCACTCTCCCCTTATTACTTGCGGAAGCCAAGGGTTACGGCCCCCAATTCGGTGCTGCCCGCGGCGCGCGCGGTCGATCCCGGCTTGGGCGGCCAGGAGAAGGGCACGCGGACCACTTCCCGTCCACCGACTTCGCGGGCGGCTTCAACGGCCAGCGTGTAGTCGCCAGGGGCGATGGCGCCGAGCGGCCCCTTGCCCGCCGTGAAGCTGATCTTCTGATCGCCCGGCGCACGGGTTGCGCCGGACACGCCGTCGGCAGGCAGGGTCAGCGACCGGCCGGACGCGCGCCACCAGCTACGCAAGTCATTCAGCCACTTCTTCCCCTCGCCCTTCGCCTTGTCATAATCGTACCAGACCGACAGCGTACGCGCCGGGGCGCCCGCCTTCTCGATCCAGATGGCGACATAGGGCTGATGATATTCGGCGACCGACATGCGCGGAATGTTGACGGTCACGTCGATCGTCTGCGCCGACGCGGACGGCGCGGCCCCCGCGCCAACAGCGGCGATGCCGGTTAGGATCAGGCTGTGACGTATCTGCATGGATGTGGTCCCCCTAATGGATGAAGATGACGGCGATCACCGCCGGAATGATGAGGCCAAGCGCCACGAGCGGCCATGTGCTGGGGCGCTTCGCGGAATGCAGCCAGAGCAGGAAAAGCCCGGTCAGCGCGAAGATGAAGCAGGCGACCGCGAAGATATCGATGAACCATTTCCAGGCGCTGCCGGAATTGCGGCCCTTGTGCAGATCGTTGAGGTAGGAGATCCAGCCGCGATCGGTCGCCTCGCTGGACACATCGCCGGTTTCCCGGTCGATAGATACCCAGCCGTCGCCGCCGGGGCGCGGCAGGGGCAGATAGACTTCGGCGGCGGACCATTCCGCCTCGCCAGTGGCGGTGCGGCCGACGAATTTCCCGACCCAGGCGGCGACCGGCGCGGGCAGCGGCTTTTTTGAGTCAGGCGCATTATCCGGTGCGATCTGCTTCAACAGGTCGGCGGGCAGCTTTTCCGCAGCCTCGACCACCTTCGGTTCGCCCTCAATATCGGCGGCGTGGTTGAGGGTGATGCCGGTGAAGGCGAACAGCAGCAGGCCGATCAGGCTGATCGCCGAGCTGATCCAGTGCCAGGTATGAAGCTGCTTGAGCCAGAACGTCTTGCGCGCCTTCTTCGCCTTGCCATCCTGCTTGGCCGGTTGTTTGGCGACTTTCATATGCATGGAGGGCTGCGCGAATCCTGCGGAAATGACCTCCGAGCCACTAACGAGAACGATTCGCAATTGCAAACAGCTTTATGTTTCCATTCTGTATTTTCGCGGGCGGGCGCCCATGCAAAAGCCCTGCATCGGCGGCGCTTTTCGGGACATTCCTCCTGATTTCCGGCAGTTGCCTTAGTGGCGAATCATGATAGGCTGACCCAAAGCCTAAAATATGGGCAAGCATAATATTCGGAGAGTATCATGGGTTGCATATCAACCGTCGACCTGCAGACGAAAATGGAAGTGCAGGAACTTGTCAGCCGTTTCTGCCATTTTCTGGATCATAATAATGCCCAGGAATGGACGCGGCTGTTTACCACGGACTGCCACCTGGACGCCGGCTCCGTCGGCATATTCAACGGCCGCGCCGCGATCATCGGCATTCCCGAACTGGTCTACGCCAAGAGCGCCGGCAACTGGCGCCACCATCTGTCGAATGTCATGATCGACCGCACGGGCAATGCCCGCGAACTGGAAATTCACGCCTATTGCCTGGTCACCGACTGGAGCAAGAAGGGCGCGCTGATCTCCTGCTATGATTTCCATGCGCGGCTGCAGAACCGCTGCCACTGGCAGATCGCCGACCTGAAGATGCGGCCGGTTGGCGCATGCGACGGCAATGTCGCGGAACGGGCGGCCGCGGAAAAGTCCCTGTCCCCGATGATGCTGAACTGAACGGGCGTAGAGCCGGTGAATGCGCCTGACCTGGGATTGTCCTAAAACTCGACTTCCAGCTCCGCCATTTCCTCCGGCTCCGCCCTTGCGGCGTCCAGCCATTCGGCCATCGGCGCCCATTCTGTGACGGTCGTGCAATAGAGCGCGCTTTGCGGGGAACAGGGCACGGCGTAGGTCAGGAAGCGCTGCGTCACCGGCGCGAACATCGCGTCGGCGATTGTGGGCCTGTCGCCGAACAGGAACGGCCCGCCATAGGTGGACAGGCATTCCTGCCAGATTGCCTCCACCCGGTCGATGTCCGGCTTCGCGCCCGAAAAGATCGGGAAGGTCTTGTGCCGCACCTTCAGGTTCATCGGCAGCGCGGATCGCAAATTGGTGAAGCCGGAATGGATCTCGCCGGAAATCGCCCGGCAATGCGCCCGCGCGATCCGGTCCGCCGGATACATGCCCGCCTGCGGGTACAGCTCGTTCAGATATTCGGCGATGGCCAGCGTATCCCACACGCTCGCGCCCTCATGCGTCAGGCGCGGCACCAGCACGGAGGGCGACAGCAACAGCAGTTCCGCGCGATTGCTCGCGTCATTCTCGACAACCCGCTCGGTCACCTCCAACCCTGCCAGTTTGCATAGTAGCCAGCCGCGCAGCGACCATGCGGAATAGGTCTTGCTCGACAGGGTAAGTTCCGCCTGTGTCACCAGCTCTGCCATTATTGCCTCTTTTCCATTGCATTGGGCCATGATGCAGCGCAGCATGAATGCACAGATCGGGGCAGATGAAAAGCCGAATCGCCTGGGACGCGACGGCAAGCGGGGACGGTAATGCTGTATCAGGGCTATCAGGCTTGGAGCGACATGCTCGCCCCCGCGCGATTTGCGGCAAAGGCGGCGCTTGGCTTTCGCGACAAATATCTGGGTCCGGTCGGCGACTGGCCGCTTCCGCGCCGCTATTTCGCGATGCTGGACGTATTTTCCGGCACAGAGGTCACGCATGCGCGCCCGTCCTATGGCATAGACGAGGTTATCAGCGGCAATGCGAAGGTCGCCGTGCGCGAGGAGGTCGCGCTCGACATGCCTTTCGGCAATCTGCTGCATTTCAAAAAGGAAGGCAGCGAGGAGGGGCTGACGCCACCCCAGCCCAAGATGCTGGTCGTCGCGCCGCTTTCCGGCCATTTCGCGACCCTGCTGCGCAACACCGTCCACACGCTGCTGCGCGATCATGACGTCTATATCACCGACTGGAAGAACGCCCGCGACATTCCGGTGAGCGAGGGCGCGTTCGGGTTCGACGAATATATCGATTATGTGATCCGCTTCCTGCAGGAGCTTGGCCCCCGGTCGCATGTGCTGGCGGTGTGCCAGCCCTGCGTGCCGACGCTGGCGGCGGTGGCGGTGATGGCGCAGGATGGCGACCCGGCCCAGCCGCGCACAATGACCCTGATGGGCGGCCCGGTCGACACTCGCGTTGCGCCCACCGTGGTCAACAAGCTGGCGCGGGAAAAACCGCTGTCCTGGTTTGAGGAGAAGCTGATTTCCCGCGTCCCCTTCCGCTATCGCGGCGTGGGACGGCGGGTCTATCCCGGCTTCCTGCAGCTCACCGCCTTCATGTCGATGAATATGGAGCGGCATGGCGAGCAGCATCGCAAGCTGTACCAGCTCCTGGCCGATGGCGAGACGCTGGAAGCCGCAAAGATCAAGGAATTTTACGAGGAATATCTGGCCGTTCTGGACATGACGGCGGAATTCTACCTGGAGACGGTGGACGTGGTGTTCCAGCGCGCCTTGCTGGCGAAGGGAGAGTTGGAGCATCGCGGCCGGCTGGTCGATCCATCCGCCATCCAGCGCACCGCCCTGCTGACGGTCGAAGGGGAGCGGGACGATATCTGCGCCGTCGGCCAGACCGCCGCCGCGCATATGCTCTGTTCAACCCTGCGCCCGCATCTGAAACGCCATCATCTGCAACCCGGCGTCGGCCATTATGGCGTGTTTTCCGGCTCCAAATGGGAAAAACAGGTCTATCCCCAGGTGCGCAACCTGGTCCTGGCGATGAGCTGACCGGTCAGGCCAGCGCGGAAAGCCCGGCGCGAAGCCTGCTTCCCCTCTCCGCCGGGCCGAGGGTCCGGTCAATCTCTCCATGAACCTGCGTCCAGACCGGCATGCTGCGCGCCAGCGCGTCCCTGCCCCCGTCCGTCAGGGCCAGCCGCTTCACCCGCCGGTCCTTCGCGTCCGTCACGATCTCCACCAGCCCGTCGCGGGTCAGCGGCTTCAGATTGGCGGTCAGCGTCGTGCGGTCCATGACCAGCAATTGCGCGACCGAACCGATCGAGGGCGGCTCCGGCCGGTTGAGCGCGTTGAGCAGCGAGAATTGCCCGCTGCTGATCCCGAAGCCGCGAAACGCCTCATCAAAGCGGCGCGAAAGCGACCGCGCCGCCCGCTGCGCCGCGAGGCACAGGCAATGGTCGCGCACAAAGAGCGTCTGGTCGTTGGTGACGGGCGGCGGTTTTGACATGCTATTTTTATGTTGATATCAACTTAAAAAGTCAAGCGAGTCAGCGAAGGAGTGGACCATGCCTGTGGACGCCAATGCCGAGATAGAAATCACCGGATTCGCCTGGGTCCCGGACTTTGCGCGCGGCTTCGTCCGCGACCTGCGCCCCCGTTGGGCGTGCGAGGAAGCGGGCATCGGCTATCGCGAGCGGCTGATCAATTTCGAGACCGCCAAGGGCGAGGCATATCGCCGGGAACAGCCGTTCGGCCAGGTGCCCGCCTATCGCGACAATGAGGTGCAGATGTTCGAGAGCGGGGCGATGGTGCTGCGTATCGCCGAACGGTCCGAAACGCTGATGCCGCGCGACGCCGCCGGACGGGCGCGCATCCTGACCTGGGTGACGGCGGCGCTGAACAGCGTGGAGCCGTTCGTGTTCGATCTGGTCGCCATCGACACGTTCAACAAGGAAGCGGAATGGGCGAAACTGCGCCGTCCGGAGGTTATTGAAAGCCTGCGCGGCCGCCTGGGCAGCCTGGCGAACTGGCTGGGCGGGAAAGACTATCTGGAGGGCGATTTCAGCGCCGCCGACATCATCATGGCGACCGTGCTGCGCGAAGTGTCCGACGAGGCATTAATGGCGGAATTTCCGACCCTTACAGCCTATCGGGAGCGGTGCGTCAGCCGTCCCGCCTTCCAGCGCGCGATGGATGCGCAACTGTCGTCCCTCGCCGCGGAACCGGCCATGGCGTGACGCTGTTTCGCGGGGTTCCGGGCCGCGCCGTCGGCAAACCGGCCGGAACCTCGCCATAATCCGCACGTTCTCCGACCCACCAATATGGACAGGAGAGATTATGCGTAAGATCAACCCCACCATGCGCGGCCTCCTCGCCGCGTCGGCGCTTTTCCTGGTTTCCAGCCCCGCATGGGCCGGCGACGAGGAACGCGCGCTTGCCGCCATCGCCCAAGCCCAGGGCAAGATTGATGCAGCCGTCCGCATGAAGGGCGGCGGCGCCGCCCCCGAAACGATCGCCAAGGCGCAGGCCTCCGTACGCATGGCGAAGGAATATTATAAGAGCGGCAAGGAGCAGAAGGCCATTGAGTCGGCGGTAGAGGCCCAGCAGTTCGCCGACACCGCAATCGGCGAGAATAACCAGAGCGCCGACCTGAACACCCAGGCTCAGCAGGAAAGCACCGCCGCCGCGCAACAGGAGGCGGTCAACGCCAATGCGCGGGCCGACGCCGCCGAGCAGGCCGCGAAGAAGTCCGCCGCCGAAGCGCAGGTCGCCCGCGCCGTCGCTGCGCAGTCCAGCAGCACGACCGTCACCACGGAAACGGTCAAGAGCGGCTCCACGCCCAAGCGCAAGGTCGTAAAAACGACAACGCCGACGCGCACCGCAACCACGGAGACGACGACTACGACTGTCTCCAATCCGTGATCCGGAGCGCGCGCTGATTCATTAAGCGGCGTGCTCCTGCGAAAGCACTGAAGCGAGTCACGTGCCTCGCTTCAGCCTAGACCCTCCCCCTGAACTGGGCTCCTGCGTTCGCAGGAGCACGTTTCGAGGCTGGTAATAATCCCTCGCCGCCCATAGCGGCGGGGGATTTTCCAGCTACCGCTCCAGCTTGATCTCGAACAGCTTGGACCAATATTTGCCGGTCACGAACAGCCGGTCCTTTTCGGCGTCATAGGCGATGCCGTTCAGCACCGCGTCCGGGTCCGTCGCCTTGATCTTCGCGACCAGCGGGGACAGATCGATCCAGTCGATGACCGCGCCGGTGCCGGGATCGATCCGGGCGATGCGCTTGTCGTACCAGACGTTCGCCAGAATCTCGCCCTTCACCCATTCCAGTTCGTTGAGCAGCGGCACGGGCTTCCCGTCCCATGTCACGGTGATCCGCCGCACCTCCTCCAGCGTTTCGGGATTGAGGAAGCGCAGCTTGTAGGTGCCGTCGCTCATGATGATCCAGCGCGGTTCGCGGGTCAGGCCCCAGCCCTCGCCTTCATAGGAGAAGCTGGACAGGCGGGTGAAATCGTCGAGCTTCCACACGAAGCCCTGCCGGTGCCGCCATGTCAGGCTGACGATTGTATCGCCCCAGTCGACGATCCCCTCGCCGAAATATTGCGGCGGCAGCGCGACCCGGCGCAGCACCTTGCCGTCCTTCATCCGGACTTGGCGGATGTCGGATTTGCCCGGTTGTCCGGTGCTTTCGTACAGCGTGCCGTCGCGGAAGAAGAGGCCCTCGGTAAAGGCGGTGGGATCGTGGGGGTAGGTTTTGACCAGCTTCCAGGGCGTGTCCGCTTGGGCGGGCAGGGACAGAAGCGCCAGCGATATCCCCGCCAATAACGCCCACTTCCGTTCGCTTCGAGCGTAGTCGAGAAGCCTCGCGCATATGTTTCTCGACTTCGCTCGAAACGAACGGGGGTTGGTAGTCAGGCCGAAAATCATTCCCCGACCGGCTCCGCAATAGCCTCCGCCAGCCAGCCGGGCAGGGACAGCGCGCCCATATCCTCGACCCGGCGCAGTTCGATCGAGAGACCGAGATCCGGGAGCGCCAGCCGCTGCCGTTTCTCGTCCGCGTCGGCCAGCGGCACCGCCACCAGCCTGCGGTTGACCTTGTTCCGGTAATGCATGCGGGCGGTGTTCTCCTGCCCGATATAGCAGCCCTTCTTGTAATCGACGCCGTTCAGTTCCTCGGCATTGGCCTCCAGCCAGAGCGTCTGGTCCTGACCCAGTTCCGCCGCGCCCTCCATGACGCCCAGCGACAGGCGATGCCGCCGCCACGCCGCGCTGGCGTCCCCGCCGTCTTCCGACGCCAGCCAACGATGGCCGAGTGCGGGCAAGCGAGGATCGAGCGGAGTATCCAAAACCCGTTCGTCCTGAGCTTGTCGAAGGACTGCCCTTTCTTCGGAGGAGAAGGACACGGCTTCGACAGGCTCAGCCCGAACGGAAATAGAGGAAACCGGTAAGGTCCAATGGACGGCGAGACTTTCATCCCGGGCGATCGTCACCTTGCGCCGCAGCCGGTACAGGGTCAGCCGCCGCGCCAGCGCGTCGGCCTGATCCGCCTCGCAATCGATCAGAATGTCGTCGCCATCGCCCCACAGGATGAAGTCGAACAGCGCCTTGCCCTGCGGCGTCAGCAGGCCGGACCAGCGCGGCGCATCGGCGCGCACGGCGGCGACATCCTGCGTCAGCAACCCTTGCAGGAAGGGCACGGCCTCCTCCCCGGAAACGCGGAGGACGGCGCGGTCGATAAGGGTGGTGTCGGGCGGGGTAGTATCGGGCATGGGCTTTAGGTAGGACAGCCTTGCCCAATAACCAAGCCGTTCGGGCTGAGCCTGTCGATGCCCTGTATTTCTTGAAAGGAAGTGCAGCCCTTCGACAAGCTCAGGGCGAACGGAGAAAGATGCCAAGCATGACCCAGACCTATGACCTGATCCTGAAGAACGGCACTGTCCACACACCGGGCGGATCGGAGCAGGCCGATGTGGGCGTGCGCGGCGGGAAGATTGCCGCCATCGGCACGGGTCTTGGCGACGCGGGCGAGACGATCGATTGCGCGGGGCTGGACGTGCTGCCCGGCTGCATCGACAGCCAGGTGCATTTCCGCGAGCCGGGGCTGGAGCATAAGGAGGACCTCGAATCGGGGAGCCGCGCGGCGGTGCTGGGCGGCGTGACCGCCGTGTTCGAGATGCCGAACACCAACCCCAACACCGACACCGCCGACCGCGTGCATGACAAGCTGCGCCGAGCGCATCACCGCATGTGGTGCGACCATGCCTTCTATGTCGGCGCGACCGCCGACAATGCGGAGGAGCTGAAGGAGCTGGAGCGCATCCCCGGCACGTCGGGGGTCAAGATCTTCATGGGCGCGTCGACCGGCAGCCTGCTGGTCGATGATGACAATGCGCTGGCCCGCGTGCTGGCGTCGGGCAGCCGCCGCGTCGCCATCCATGCCGAGGACGAGGCGCGGATGAACGCGCGCAAGGATCTGCGGGTAGAGGGCGATCCGTCATCCCATCCCATCTGGCGCGACGATGAAAGCGCGATGATCGCGACGAAGCGAATCATCGCGCTGGCGCGCAAGGCCCGGCGGCGCATCCACATCCTGCACATCACGACGCCCGCCGAGCTGGAATATATCGCGCAGAACAAGGACATCGCGACCTGCGAGGTGACGCCCCAGCATCTGACGCTGGCGGGCGAGGAAGCCTATCCGGCGATCGGCACCTATGCCCAGATGAACCCGCCGATCCGCAGCGCCGCGCATCGCGACGGGCTGTGGCGCTGGCTCAATCAGGGCGTGCCCGACGTGCTCGGTTCCGACCATGCGCCGCACACGATCGAGGAGAAGGCCAAGACCTATCCCGCCTCCCCCAGCGGCATGCCGGGCGTGCAGACGCTCGTCCCGCTGCTGCTGGATCATGTGGCGAAGGGACGGACGACGCTCCGCCGCTTTATCGAGTTGACGAGCAGCGGGCCGCAGCGCGTGTTCGGGCTGACCGGCAAGGGCCGGATCGCGCTTGGCTATGATGCGGACTTTACCGTGGTGGACCTCAAGAAGCGCTGGACCGTCGGCGGCGACTGGCTGGCGTCGCGCTGCGCCTGGTCGCCGTTCGAGGGCATGGAGCTGACCGGCAAGGCGGTGGGCACCATCATCCGCGGCAACCGGGTGATGTGGGAGGACAGCCTGGCCAATGCGGCGGTCGGCGAACCGGTGCGCTTTGAGGCGACGGAGTTCGGCGCCTAGAGCACCTGTTCTGTTTTTATTTGGACGTGCTCCTGCGCAGGCAGGAGCCCAGTTCAGACGGCGGGACTGGGCTGAAGCGAGGCACGTGACTCGCTTCAGTGCTTTCGCAGGAGCACGCTGCCTTAGGCTTCTGCGGGAGCCAGCCGCGCCGCGCGCATGCCGCGCAGCGAATCGATGGTGAACAGGATCAGCCCGGCCCAGATCAGCGAGAAGCTGATCAACTGGCCCCGGCTCAACGTCTCTCCAAACAGCAGCACGCCGGTCAGAAACTGCAGCGTCGGGGCGATATATTGCAGGACGCCCAGCGTCGCCATCGAAAGGCGCTGCGCCGCCACGGCGAACAGCAACAGCGGGATCGCCGTGATCGCCCCGGACAGCGTCAGCAGGATTGTGCTGCCGCTGTCCTTGCCGAACATATATCCGCCATGCTGGTACAGCCAGAGCAGATAGGCGGCGGCGAAGGGCGCGAGGATCACCGTTTCCGCGCCCAGCCCGCGCATCGGCGCGACCGGCGTCACTTTGCGCACCAGGCCGTAGAGGCCGAAACTCAATCCGATGACCAGGCTGATCCACAGCGTGTCGAGCGCGGAGGAGCCGAGGATCGCGACGCCCGTGGCCGCCACGCCCACCGCGATCATCTGCCCGCGCCGCAGCTTTTCCTTCAGGAAGATGACGCCCAGCATGATGTTGATCAGCGGGTTCAGGAAATAGCCGAGGCTCGCTGCGACCACATGGCCGTTATGAACCGCCCAGATATAGACCAGCCAGTTGATCGCGATCAGCGCCGACGATGCGGCGAGGGGCTTCATCAGGCGCGGGTCGCGCAGGACCACGCCGAAGGCGGGCAGGCCGGTCCGCAACGCGATGATCACCAGCATGAAGGCAAGCGACCATAGCAGCCGCTGCGCCACGATCTCCAGCGGCGCGAAATCCTGCAGCATATGGAAATAGACGGGCAGCAGCCCCCACATGGTGTAACAGCCGACGGCGCACGCCATGCCGTTGGCGGCCGAACCGTCCTCCTGCGTCTGCGATGGCATGCCGGCGGTGCAGGTCAGATGATGCCTCCGCCCAGGAACAGGCGGAGAGAGCCGAGCGCGATGACGATCAGGCAGAGGTTCCGGCCGCTGGTCCGCGAGGACAGCAGGCCGAACAACAATCCCACGACCGCCACCGGCAGGATGAACCAGTTCGCCCATCCCAGCAGGGGGATGACCGTGGGGATCATCAGGATCAACGCAAACAGGCCGATCAGCACGGAAAGGATGTTGAACATGGCGGCAGGATGCGCCGCCTTTCCCCGAAGGGCAAGCATGCGTGCGTCAAATTGCGACAATATGCAGCGGTTAAACGAAAATTGAGGCATTTACTCCATTCCATCCGCGATGTTTTACCCTGCGTCTGTTGTTCTGCAGGTCCACGACCGGCAGCTTGAAGGAGATGGACGGCCATGACTTCCCGGTTCTTGCGCTTTATTTCCATAAAGGCGGGCGTGATCGCCCTGCCCCTGCTGCTCGTGGCGTGCGGCGGGGACAAGGACGCCAATAATCTGGCCGAGCTGGACGCGCGCCTGACCAACGATATGAGCGACCCGGCCCTGCGCGGCGCGCTGGAAGGGCCGCTCGCGACCGACCCCGACCTTGCCGGACAGTCCAACGCCCGCGCCGTCCGCGCCGGCGAGAAGCCGCTGAGCGGCGCAGTGCCGGTCCTGCCCGCCAATGCCAAGGCCGCCGCCGCGCAGGCGCTGAAAGTCGCGGGCGGGCGGCTGGAAAGCACGCCCGCGCCGACAAAGGGCGAAGCCTGCGCCGAATGCGCCGCCAATCGCCCGGCCACGTTGGGCGCGATGGCGCGGGACCGTGGCACGGGCGGCAAGGGATGCGGCGCTATGCAATATGGCGCTGGCTGGGCCGAGCGCCTGCCCGCCGCCTTCCCCATCTATCCCGGTGCGCGCCTGATGGAGGCCGCCGGAAATGAGGGGCAATGCAAGCTGCGCGGGGTGAGCTTCGTGTCCGCCGTGCCGATGCAGGGGGTGATGGACTTCTACTACACCATCGCCCGCCGCAACGGATATGACGCGGAACATCAGCTCCTTGACGGCCAGCATGTGCTCGGCGGCACGCGGGCGAAGGATGACGGCGCCTATTTCATCACCTTCGACAATGCGCCGGGCGGCGGCACCACGGTTGATATCGTGGCGAATAACGGACGGTAATGGGGTGCGTCAGGGTGGCGGCTGACGAGGATTTGCGGCGTTAAATTCCTCCCCTTCAAGGCGAGGGGGACCAGCGAAGCTGGTGGAGGGGTATCGCCCTCTCGATGGCGGGGCACCCCTCCGTCATTCCTGCGGAATGCCACCTCCCCTTAAAGGGGAGGATTAAAAACCGTTAGCCCCCTGCCCACCCTTGTCGTCATGCCGGGCTAGACCCGGCATCCATTAGCTCTGCTGTTGAGCATTCATGCAACGATTGAGGCCCATGGATCCCGGATCAAGTCCGGGATGACGGCCGGTATTTGGGATGGGGCAATGTATTGCGGCAACGATACCCGCCATCCTCCCACCCCCCCGTCATCCCCGCGCAGGCGGGGACCCAACATGCCTTGGGCAAATCTGCGCATGGGGAGAGATGGGTTCCCGCCTGCGCGGGAATGACGCAGTGTGAAAGCACAAGACGTATGACAGCATAAGAGAAGTGTGAAAGCACATGAGTTGTCCGCCTGCGCCTACCATTCGGGTTCCCCCAACCCCATCCGGTAACCTTTCGTTAACCACCTTCCTCCATCTTCGGGAAACCTTATTCCCCGGCATGGAGATGCGCGCATGACTGCCCTGGCCCCCTTCGACATCGACGCCGCCGGACAGCCGCAGTTTACCGCTCCTATCCCGGCCAGGCCCGCCGCGCCCGCCACCACCTTCACTGCCGCCGTCACTGCCCACCCCCTCCCGGCCTTTCTCTTTTCGGCGCGGGGCAAGCTGCCGATCACGGTCATGGATTTCGCCGAGGACGGCGTAATCGCCAAGGGCGCGAAGCAGCCGCCCTGCGACAGCTATGCCCTGCTCGTCCGCAACGGCGTGAAGGTCCCCGCCATCGTAAGCTGGATCGAGGATGGCCGTTTCCGCCTGGATTTCGAGGAGCCGCTGGCCGACCCGCGCAAGCAGGCCGCGTTTCGGGGCATCGGCCGGGGTATAGGCCGGGCAGGCGCGGATTTGCATTAAGGCCGCGAAAATGCTGTCCTTCCCCGGTCAGGGTGAGGGGACGGCGCATGGCGGAGGGCGAGACAGGGAAAGAACCGGCTGCGGCCGAGGCTGCTATCCCGTCTGCGGCGCCTATCGTCGAAACCCAAACGGTCCGGCTGGTGCTGCGCTGGCTGCCCTTTGCGATGGCGGGCCATTTGCTCATCGGATTGCCGACGCTGATCATCTCCCTGGTCGTCGCCTATGGCACCTTCGTTCAGGCGCGGGCGACGCAGCGCATGCAGCAGGCCGCCGCCTGGCCGTTCGTCGCCTATGACACCAGCAATTATTCCGACGACGGCAATCACCGCATCAACCTGACCCTGACGAACAATGGCGTCGGCCCGGCGATGCTTGGCCCGGTCGAACTGCAATATCAGGGGAAGGCGATGCGCACGCCCTACCAATTGCTCGAAGCCTGTTGCGGATACCGGCCGGGACAGGCGATGATGCTGGCCACGACCCCGGCCAGCAAGGTGGTGCTGCGGCCCGGCGAGCAGATCGCCTTTTTCGACCTGCGCGACATGCCAGACAATGCGCCGCTGATCCGCCGGATGGAAAGCGAGCGGTGGAAGATCAGGGTCCGCGCCTGCTATTGCTCCATCTTCGACGATTGCTGGACCATAGAGGGCCAGCAGGCGAAGCCTCAGGCCGTGCCGCAATGCCCGACCAACTGGCAGGCCTATCGCGAACGATGAAGGGTTGGCGGCCCCGCTACCCCTCCGCCTCGCCGGCAAGCTTGCGCGCCATGCGTTCATGCTTGACGGCGATCTCGCGAAAACGGCGGGCGAGGTCCGGGTCGTCGGTGGTGTCGGCCCGCCGCCGCGCTTCCTTCGCAAGAAGCTGGTAGTGAATTATGTCGTTCAGGTCAGCCACTTGCTGTTATCCGCTCCCAATGGCCGGGCCATAGCATTGTTTCACGAAAGTGTAACAGGCTAAGCCGCCTTCCCCGGAAAGCCGCCATTTCCTTCGTCTGCGATTCCGACTAGGGCGTTGCGATGATCAACACCCTCATCGTCATGGGCGGCGGCGCAATGGGCGCGGCGCTGCGCTATCATCTGGGGCGGCTTGCGGCGCATCTGTTCGGCATGAACTATCCGTGGGGCACGCTGCTGGCGAACCTGCTGGGCGGTTTCGCGATGGGCGTCCTTGCCGGATGCCTCGCCCGTTCGGCCAGCGGCGGCGAGCCGGTCCGGCTGCTGCTGGGCGTCGGCGTGCTGGGCGGCTTCACCACCTTCTCCGCCTTCAGCCTGGAAACCTTCCTGATGATTGAGCGGGGCGAGGCGATGAGCGCGCTGCTCTATGTCCTGGCCTCCGTGATCGGCGCGGTCGCGGCGCTGGCGATCGGCCTGCTGGCCGTCAGGAGCATCGCATGAAGGGCGCGGGAAAAGGCCCGCCCAAGGGACCGCCGAAAGCGCGGGGCAAGGGTCCCGCCAAGAACGCCGCGATTGGGCGGAGCCGCGCGCCGGGCAAGGCCGGAAAGCCGGAGGGCCGTGACGCGAAGGCGCAACCTAAATTTGGCCAGAAACTTGGACCAAAATTCGCGAAAGGCGGCGACACGTCCGGCGGCAAAAATGCTCCGGCGCGCGCAGCCAAGCCCGCTGGCGCGAAGCCGAAGGCCCCCGTCCGCGCGGCGGAACCCAAATCCGGCGCGAGGCCGGTGGCGGCGGCCGCCAAGGATGCGGGCGTCACGCTGGACGTGCGCCAGTTCCGCGTCGCGCCCGACGATGACGGCATCCGGCTGGACCGCTGGTTCCAGCGCAACCTGCCCGATGTCGGCTTCAATATCGTCTCGCGCTGGGCGCGCACCGGCCAGCTTCGCGTCGATGGCGCGCGGGCCGCGCCGGGCGACCGGATCGCGGAGGGGCAGACGATCCGCGTGCCCCCGGCCGAGGAGAAGGCCGCGCGGCCCGACAAGCCGGAGCGCCCGAAACGCGCCCGCATCATCGACCTGACCGACGACGAGATCGCCTATGCGCAGGAGATGGTGATCCACACCGACGCGCAGGCGATCGTCATCAACAAACCGCCGGGACTGGCGACACAGGGCGGCACCAAGACCGACACCCATGTCGACCGCCTGCTCGACGCGTTGATGTTCGACAGTGAGCAGCGGCCCAAGCTGGTCCACCGGCTGGACAAGGATACGTCGGGCGCGCTGCTGATCGCGCGGTCGGCGCGGTCGGCGGGCTATTTCGCCAAGGCTTTCTCCAGCCGGACGGCGCGCAAAATCTATTGGGCGATCGTCATCGGCGTGCCCGACATTCATGACGGCATGATCGAACTGCCGCTGGCCAAGCAGCCGGGCACCGGCGGCGAGAAAATGCATGTCGACGAGAAGGAGGGCCTGCCCGCCCGCAGCCGGTATCGCGTGATCGACCGCGCGGGCAACCGCGCCGCCTGGGTGGAGCTTCAGCCCTTCTCCGGCCGCACCCACCAGCTCCGCGTGCATATGGCGGCGATCGGCCACCCGATTGTCGGCGACGGCAAATATGGCGGCAAGGATGCGTTCCTGAGCGGCACGATCAGCCGCAAGATGCACCTGCACGCCCGCCGCATCCGCATCGATCATCCCGATGGCGGCCATGTGGATGTGAAGGCGGAGCTGCCCGCGCATTTCCGCGACAGCCTGGAGGATCTGGGTTTCGACCTCACTCTGGGCGACATGCCGCTGGACGAGGAAATCGACACCTCGCCGACGCGGGAGGACGAGAAGAAGTTCGCGCGGCAGCACGCCAAAGCGGTGCGCAAGGAACGGCGGGGGGAACGGCGCGGGCGGGGGGCGCGGTGAGAATATGAAATCCGTTCGGGCTGAGCGAAGTCGAAGCCTTCCACTGAGCGGAGGCGAAGTGCCTTCGCTTGCGCTCAGGTGAACCCTTCGACAAGCTCAGGGCGAACGGAGTATTTTATTCCGCCAAGAAAAGAATAGCAGTCATGCACCCAGACCGTAATTTCCACTGGCGGGATCGCGCAGAAATGCGCGCATTTGTCGCCGAGACCGGCTTTGGCATGCTGTTCGCCACAACGCCGGACGGTCCGCGGGTCGCGCATGTGCCGGTGTTGTTTCGCGACGAGGAGCGGATCGCCTTCCATCTGTCCAACGGCAATCAGATCACCCGGCATCTTGCGGGGGCGGACGCGCTGTTCGTGGTCAACGGGCCGCATGACTATATCAGCCCCGACTGGTACGGCATGGACGATCAGGTGCCGACCTGGAACTATGTCTCCGTCGAGCTTCAGGGGCAGGTGGCGGCGCTGGACAAGGCCGCGCTGGCCGAACTGATCGACGCGCTGTCCACGGACCGGGAGCGCCGCCTGGCGCCCAAGCCCGTCTGGACGCGGGACAAGATGCGCGACGGGCTGTTCGACCGGATGCTGTGCGCGATCACGGGGTTCGAGATGCGGATCGACGCCTGGCGCGGCACTCGCAAGCTGGGCCAGAACAAGCCGGCACCGGCGCGGGAGGCCGCCGCCGATGCGCTGGACGCGCTGGGCAGTAGCAGACTTGCCGGCCTGATGCGTAAGAGCTGACATGAGCAACCCCCTCGTCATATTCGACTGCGACGGCACGCTGGTCGACAGCCAGCACAGCATTTGCACCGCCATGGTCCGCGCGTTCGAGGCGGTGAAGTTGCCGCCGCCGGGGCGGATGGACATTCTTTCGGTCGTCGGCCTGTCCCTGCCCCATGCCGTGGCGCGGCTGCTGCCCGATGCGGACGGGGCGTTTCACGACCATGTGTCGGATCATTACAAGAGCGCCTTTCACGCGATGCGCGGCGAGGGGGCGGTCAGCGAGCCGCTCTATGACGGCATCGCCGAGCTGATCGCGGCGCTGGACAAGCAGGGCTGGCTGCTGGGCGTCGCCACCGGCAAGTCCGACCGCGGCCTGAACATGTGCCTCACCCATCATGGCATCATCGACCGGTTCGTGACGCTGCAGACGGCCGACCGGCATCCGTCCAAGCCCCACCCGTCGATGATCGCGCAGGCGATGGCGGACGCGGGCGCGGCCCCCGAAACCACGGTGATGATCGGCGACACCAGTTTCGACATAGAGATGGCCGTCAATGCGGGCGTGCGCGGGATCGGCGTCGCCTGGGGCTATCACCCGCCGGAGATATTGCGCGAGTCCGGGGCGGTCGCGGTGGCGGAAACCAGCGATGAACTCGCCCGCTATATCGGGTCAACGCGATAAGGAATGCGAGGGTGTTGGGGGTGAAATTCACCTTCGATCCTACAAATAAATCTTTGTTTTTGAAGTAGTTAATTTGGGCGCGAAAAAGACCCCTGTTGGAACCCTCGCCTTTGTTGGAACCCTCGCCTTTGTTAAATCGTGCTCCTGCGCAGGCAGGAGCCCAGTTCGGACGGCGGGACTGGACTCCTGCTTTCGCAGGAGCACGTCGTATTTCAAACTGATCGGCGCATGCATACGCTCGCGTTTGCAGGCACATGGTGCGGGTAGAGGCTATCCGGCACATAGTCCGGGATCGCGGTTTCGCAGCGCCATGGTGGACAGGGATGCGCTGGCCCGCCATAGCGGCTCCCCATGACACACCGTCCCGATGACGCCGCCCGCGCGCGGTTCCTGGCCATCAACCTGTTCCGCCTGTCCGGCGTGTTCATCGTCATGTTCGGCTTTCTGATCATGATGGAGCGCTTCGGCTGGGTGCAGGGGGACAAGGCGAAGATCATGGGCGCGATCATCGCGACCGTCGGCATGTTCCAGACAATCATCGTGCCGCGCATCCTGCTGCGCGCCTGGCGCACGCCGCCGTCCGAGTGAGCCAAACGATGAAGCGTTTCTACAAGGATGCCGCCGCTATGGCCGTGGAAGGCGGCTTTGCCGTTCATCTGGACGGGCGGCCGGTCCGCACCCCGGCCCGCGCCCCGCTGATCCTGCCCACCGCAGCGATGGGCGAAGCGGTCGCCGCCGAATGGGCCGCGCAGGGCGAGGAGATCGACCCGCGCAGCATGACCGCCACCGGCTTCGCCAATGCCGCCATCGATCAGATCGCACCAAACCACGCGGCCTTCGCCGCCGGAGTCGCGCGCTATGGCGAGAGCGACCTGCTTTGCTATCGCGCGGAAAACCCTACGCCGCTCGTCGCCCGGCAGGCGTCGGAGTGGGACCCGCTGATCGGCTGGGCGCGCGACCGGTATGACATCGCCTTCCGCGTGACCGCCGGCATCCTGCCGGTTGATCAGCCGCCGGAAACGATTGCCCGCCTGTCCGCCGTGGTCGCCGCATTCGACCCGTTCATGCTGGCCGGGCTGTCGACGGTGGTGAGCATCGGCGGGTCGCTGATCTGCGGCCTGGCGCTGGTCGAGGGCGGGCTTGACCGGGACCGGATCTGGGCCGCGACCGAGCTGGACGAGCTGTGGCAGGCCGAACAATGGGGCGAAGATGCCGACGCCGTTCAGCATCGCGAAAGGCGGCGCGCGGAATTTGATGCAGCCGCCACCTTCTGCAAAATGGCGGTTAGGTGAAACGGAACCGTTATGAATGGTATCCGTTCGTCTGGAGAGTGTGACAACTGCAAGGAGACCCTGACGTTGAAATTGACCGTCCTTTCCGCCCTTCTGATCATGGCTTCCCCGCTGGCCCTGACCGCGCCTGCGATCGCGCAGGACGCTGCAGCGGCAGCGCCCGCCGCGACGCCGATGACGCCGGAACAGGTCGCCGCGTTCAACCAGGCCGTTACGGACTTCACCGCGGGCCAGCAGGCGCAGCAGTCCGGCGACAATGCCGGGGCAGCCGCCAAATATGACGCCGCCCTGCCCGCCATTCGCGCCGCCGTGCAGGCCCAGCCCGCCAATATCGACAATGTGAACTTCCTCGCCAACGCGCTCTACGCCAATGCCGCCGCCAAGAGCGCGCTGAACAAGCCCGATGAAGTCGTCGCGCTGTTCGAGGAATCCGCGCCCCACTGGCGCAAGGTGGTGGAGGCCAAGCCCGCCGACGCCGCCAGCCGCAACATCCTGGCCGGCATTCTGGTCCAGTTGGGCAATGGCAAGCTGTCCAAGCAGGACAAGGCGGGCGCTGACCCGCTCTATGCCGAGGCGATCACCCTCGCCCGCAAGTCGGTCGCGGAAAATGCAGCCGATCCCGCTGCGAACAACCTGCTGCTTTCCGGCCTGATCGGGGCGAGCCAGACCAGCACCGATGCGAAGGTGAAGGAAGAAGCCGTCGCGATGAGCAAGAAGATGCTGGCCGATGGATCGGTGGATGCAGTGAATAAGCCTTCGGCGCAGGCGCTTACGGGCACGAAATAGAAATCCCGTTCGCTCTGAGCGAAGTCGAAGAGTTCCACCGAACGCAGTGAGGTGTCTTCGCCTTCGCTCAGACGAGGGCTTCGACTTCGCTCAGCCCGAACGGAATATGGGGAAACCCTACCTCAAGACGGCGGCGCGGCCTCGCCCTTGGCCATGAACCAGCGGGCGGCGATGACGCCCGCGACCACCAGCCCCACGAAATCGCTGAACGCGAGGTAGAGGAAATAGCGCCATGGCGCATGGTTGAAGATCGGCTGGCCGATGTGCAGCCACAGCACCGCCGCGCCGCTGAACAGGAACGTCAGCTTCACCCGCGCGGCGAAATCATGGGCGACCATGCGCAGCGCGACCGCGATCAGCACGCCGACGACCAGAGACAGGATGAACCCGGCGATCAGCGCGCCATTGTCCATCACCGGAAAGCCGCCGGTGTTGAAAAACACCTGCGCCACCGGCCCTTTGCCGTACAGCACCGTGCCCGCGCTCGTCGCGGGCGAGGGGATGATATAGACGCCGGTGCCCGTCGGCGTCAGCGCCTGCGCCATCGCCGCCTGCAGATTGGCGCTGGCCTGCTCCTCCGCCGTCGAGAAGGCGAGACCGGACAGCGGCGTGCCCCAGAAGATGAACCCTGTAAGGAATAGAGCAAGGCCGCCGAAAAGGCCGCCTATCGTGGCGCGTATCATTGCAACCCTCCCGCTTTCGGAGTCGGTCATGCAGGCTGATCCCACAACAGCGGAACGTCAATCACTATCGGGAACGGCCTTGCCCAGCTTGCGGATGAAACCGATCAGGCCGGTCTGACGGCTGCGCTTCATCCGTTCGGATTCGAGGATCGTCTTGACCTTCAGGAAGCAGCTTTCCGCGTCGTCATTGCACAGCACATAATCATAGCCGTCCCAGTGGGCGATCTCACCCGCCGCGCGCGACATGCGGCCCTGGATCACTTCCTCGCTGTCGGTAGCGCGGCCGCGCAGACGGCTTTCCAGCTCCTCCAGCGAGGGCGGCAGGATGAACACCCGCACCACGTCGCCGCCGGCAATCTGGTAAAGCTGTTGCGCGCCCTGCCAGTCGATGTCGAACAGCACGTCGCGGCCGGACTTCAGCATCGCCTCCACCGGCGCGCGCGGCGTACCGTAGCGATGGCCGAACACATGCGCCCATTCGAGGAACTCATTGTCCGCAACCATCGCGCGGAACCGCTCCAGATCGACGAAATGATAGTCCTTGCCGTCCGCCTCGCCCGGACGAATCGGCCGGGTGGTCGCGGAAACCGACATTTGCAGCGTCGGATCGGCGGCGAGCAGCTTGCGCGCGATGGTGGATTTGCCCGCGCCCGAAGGGGAGGAGAGCACGAAAAGAACGCCGCGCCGCTTGAAACCGTGGGGGTCCGACTGGATGCTGTCTGCCATGCCTGCTAGTGGCTGCGTAAGGGCGCTTTGGCAAGAGGGGACGCGATGATGGGAAGCCGCCGGGTGGCATGGATCGCCATTCCCGTCCTCATCGCCATCACCGTCACGATATTGCTGGCCATGGGCCGCCCGCCCATCTGCGCCTGCGGGACGATCAGCCTGTGGCATGGGGCGATCAACAGCAGCGAGGACAGCCAGCAGCTAAGCGACTGGTACAGTTTCAGCCATGTCATCCACGGCTTCCTGTTCTTCGGCGGCGGCTGGTTGCTGCTCCGCCGCTATGCCGCGCCGGTGCGGCTGATCCTGGCCGTGGCGCTGGAAAGCGGCTGGGAGATATTGGAGAACTCGCCGGTCATCATCGACCGCTATCGCACGGCGACGATCGCGCTCGGCTATAATGGCGACAGCGTGCTCAATTCGGTGAGCGACATCGGCATGATGATGCTGGGTTTCCTGTTCGCGGCGCGCATGCCGGTGAAGGTCACCGTGCTGACGGCCATCGCCTTCGAGCTGTTCACGCTGTGGATGATCCGCGACAATCTGACGCTCAACATCCTGATGCTGGCTGCGCCGGTCGACGCGATCAGGGTGTGGCAGGCGGGTGCGTAACCGGCTCGTCCGGATTGATCGGGCGCGCCTTGCGATAGGCGACGCGGGCCTTTAGCGGCGCGCGGGGCTGACGCCCGTTCTTCCGCCCGCCCTTCGGGACCAGGCCGTCATCGACCGCCGCCTCATGCGGGCCTTTCTTGTCGATGTCCTTTTTCTTCTGCCACAGCTTGTGCGCGACATAAACACCGCCAATGGCGATTGCGCCCAGCGGGGAGCGGGTCAGGACGCGCGTCGCCAGCATGCCGGCCGCCGCGCCCACCAGCCCCGCCTTGCCGGTTTCGGCCGCGATACGGGTCCCGATAATGGTGGTCGCAATCTTGCCAAGCATCCGCATCTTCGTCCGTCCCTGTTCGATGTCGTCTGCCATGAAGAATGTATAGGGCGACGAAACGGTTCCGGGAAGCGATGGATTCAGGGCGCGGAGCTTCCTTATCACCTCCGTTCGCCCTGAGCGAAGTCGAAGGGCACGCCTGAACGAAGTGAAGGCACTTCGCTGCGCTCAGTGGAAGGCTTCGACTTCGCTCAGCCCGAACGGAAGTTTGATTATTGCCTGGCATGCTCCTACGCAGGCAGGAGCCCAGTTCGGTCGGCGGGACTAGGCTCCTGCCTGCGCAGGAGCACGCTGACCACTACCGCCCCACCATATCCTCCGGCTTCACCAGCCGGTCGAACGTCACCTCATCCACCAGCCCCAGCGCAAGGCCCGCCTGGCGCAGCGTCTGCCCCTCGGCATGGGCGTGTTTGGCGATTTTGGCGGCATTGTCGTATCCGATCTCCGGCGCCAGCGCCGTCACCAGCATCAGCGAGCGGTCGACCAGTTCGGCGATCCGCGTCTCATTCGCCTCCAGCCCCTCGATGCAGCGTTCGGCGAAGCTGTCCATGCCGACGGCGAGCAGATGGATGGAGCGCAGCACCGCCGCACCGATCACCGGTTTGAACACGTTAAGCTCCAGATGTCCCTGAAGCCCGCCGACCGTCACGGCCTGATGATTGCCGATCACCTGCGCGGCGACCATCGTCATCATCTCGCACTGGGTCGGGTTGACCTTGCCCGGCATGATCGAGCTGCCCGGCTCGTTCGCGGGCAGGTCCAGCTCGCCAAGGCCGGAGCGCGGGCCGGAGCCGAGCAGGCGAACGTCATTGGCGATTTTGGTCAGCGCGACCGCCAGCGCGTTCAGCGTGCCGGACAGGTGGACGAGCGGATCGTTCGACGCCAGCGCCTCAAACTTGTTGTCGGCGGTGCGGAAGGGCAGGCCGGTGATCGCCGCGATTTCCTGCGCCACCGCCACGTCGAAGCCGTGCGGCGCGTTGAGGCCGGTGCCGACCGCCGTGCCGCCCTGCGCCAGCGCCATCATGCCATGCATCGCCGCCGGCTCGATGCGCTTGCGGCTGCGATAGATTTGATGCGCATAGCCGGAAAATTCCTGGCCCAGCGTCAGCGGCGTCGCGTCCTGCAAATGGGTGCGGCCGATCTTGACGATATGGTCCCACGCCTTCGCCTTTGCGTCGAGCGCCGCGAACAGCCGGTCGAGCGCGGGAAACAGCTTTTCCGTCACCGCAATGGCGGCTGCGATGTGCAGCGCGGTCGGGAAGCTGTCGTTGGACGACTGGCCCATATTCACATGATCATTGGGGTGCACCGGCGACTTGCCGCCGCGTTTGCCCGCCAGCATTTCGTTGGCGCGACCGGCGATCACCTCATTGACGTTCATGTTGGACTGGGTGCCGCTGCCGGTCTGCCAGATGACGAGCGGGAACTGATCGTCATGCGCGCCGGAGATGACCTCGATCGCCGCCTTCTCGATCGCGTCGGCCAGATCACCCGCCAGGTCATGCCCCCGGTTCACCCGCGCCGCCGCCTGCTTCACAATGGCGAGGGCATGGACGATGCCGATCGGCATCCGCTCCGTATCGCCAAAGGGGAAATTCTCGATGCTGCGCTGCGTCTGCGCGCCCCAATAGGCGGCGGCGGGAACCTCTATCGCGCCAATGCTGTCGGTTTCGGTGCGGGTGTCGGCCATCGAGCAAATCCCTTCCTGAGAATCATTCGCAATTCAGGAAGTTCATGTGGGGCAGCGGAAAGCCGAATGCCAGCCTTTATTTCTTCTTGCCGAAATCCACCGTGACGACGTTGGAGCCGTCTTCGCTGCTGGCCAGCGGGGCGTCATTTTCCGCCTCATGCGGTTCCGGCCCGTCGCCTGCATCCTGCACCTGGAACTGCAGCGCGAAATTCACCGCGGGATCGACGAAGGCGGTGATCGCCGCGAAGGGGATGTTGAGGTGGGCGGGCACCTGATTGAAGGTCAGGCTGACCTCGAACGCCTGGGCGCCGACCTTCAGGTCCCAATATTTATTCTGCAGGACGATGGTCATCTCGTCCGGGAAGCGCTCGGTCAGCGATTTGGGGATTTCCACGCCCGCCGCATGCGTCTTGAACGTGATATAGAAGTGATGGCCGCCCGGCAGGCCGCCCGAACGCTCCACCTCTCCCAGCACGCGGCCGACAACGGCGCGCAGGGCTTCCTGCACGATTTCATCGTACGGAATCAGGCTATCTGGAAGGTCGTCGCTCATTCGGGCATCTTACCTAACGATGAAGCACAGGCGGTCAAGGGCCTGAAATGGGGCGGCTATGCCCGGCGGGCAAGGGCAATCCCGGATTGCGCGCGTGGGAATCCCCGTTATAGGGCTGCGCATGCGCATAGCGGAAATCCACAGAAAGACCGCGGAAACGTCCATCGACGTGGTGGTCAACCTTGACGGCACGGGCCTCTATACCGTGTCGACGGGCATCGGTTTTCTCGACCATATGCTGGAGCAGCTTTCGCGCCATTCGCTGATCGACCTTCAGGTGAAAACGGTCGGCGACCTGCATGTCGACCAGCATCACACGACCGAGGATACGGGCATCGCCATCGGCGAGGCGATCGCCAAGGCGCTGGGCGACAAGCGCGGCATCGCGCGGTACGGCACCGCTTATTCGCCGATGGACGAGACGCTGACCCGCGTGGCGCTGGACATTTCCGGCCGCCCCTGGCTGGTGTGGAAGGCCGCATTCAACGTGCAGCGCCTGGGCGAATGGGATACGGAGCTGATCGAGCACTGGTTCCACAGCTTCGCCCAGTCGGCCGGCATCACCCTGCATGTCGAAAATCTCTACGGCAGCAACAACCATCATATCGTTGAAAGCTGCTACAAGGGTCTGGCCCGCGCGCTGCGGCAGGCCGTCGAGATCGACCCGCGCAAGGCGGACAGCATTCCATCGACCAAGGGCATGCTGGGCGGGGCCTGATTCCCTCCGCCCCTTACCGAAGGAGCCACCCCATGTTCGTCATCACGCTCACCTACAAGGTAGATCTGGACGTGGTGGACAGCCATATGGACGCGCATCTCGCCTGGATCAAAACGGCGCTGGCCGACGGGTGGCTGCTGATCGCCGGGCGGCAGGTGCCCCGCGTGGGCGGCATATTGATCGCGCGCGGCATCCGCGAGGATATTGAGGCGAAGGCGGCGACCGATCCCTTCGTGATCAACGGCGCGGCCGATTTCACCGTGACCGAATTCCTGCCGCGCTTCGTGGCGGCCGGGCTGGAGAGCCTGCAGCCGTGATCGCCCTGATCGATTATGGCGCGGGCAATCTGCATTCCGTCCACAATGCATTGAAGAAGGCGGGCGCAGCCGATGCAGTGATCACCGCCGACCCGGACGCCGTGGCGAAGGCCGACCGCATCGTCCTGCCCGGCGTCGGCGCGTTCCGCGCGTGCCGCGACGCGCTGGTCGGGATCGACGGCATGGTGGACGCGATGCGCGCGGCGGTGCTGGACAGGGGCGCGCCCTTCCTGGGCGTGTGCGTCGGCATGCAGTTGCTGGCCGATGCGGGGGAGGAGTTCGGGCGGCATGAGGGGCTGGGCTGGATCGGCGGCACCGTCCGCATGATCGAACCGGCCGACCCGGCGGTGAAGGTGCCGCATATGGGCTGGAACGATGTGGTCCTCGCCGGATCGCCTCCGTTGCTGGAAGCAGGCGAGGCCTATTTCCTGCACAGCTATCATTTCGACGCGACCGACCCGGCCGATGTCGCCGCGACCACCGATCATGGCGGGCCGCTGGTCGCCGCCGTCGCGCGCGGCAACATCATGGGCGCGCAGTTCCATCCGGAAAAGAGCCAGCGTTACGGGCTTTCCTTCCTCTCCCGTTTTCTGGAGTGGCGGCCGTGAGAGGAAAGAATTTCCGTGTTCCTGCGAAAGCAGGAACCCAGTCCCGCCGTCCGATCTGGACTCCTGCCTCCGCAGGAGCACGGCATCCTATTTCTCATCTGGTGAACCTATGTCCCTGATCGTTTTCCCCGCCATCGACCTGAAAGGAGGGCAGGTCGTCCGCCTTGCCGAAGGCGATATGGACCGCGCCACCGTCTATGGCGACGACCCCGCCGCGCAGGCGATGCTGTTTGCAGAGGCGGGCGCGATGCACCTGCATGTCGTCGATCTGGACGGCGCGTTCGCAGGCCATGCGGTGAATGCGGCGGCGGTGGAGAAGATCGTCGAGACCTTCCCCGGCCATGTCCAGCTTGGCGGCGGCATCCGGTCGATGGAGTCGGTGGAGCGCTGGTTCGACCTGGGCGTCTCCCGCATCGTCATCGGCACGGCGGCGCTGAAAGACCCGGATTTCGTGAAGCGCGCGGCGCGGGAATTTCCCGGCGGCATCGTCGTCGCCGTCGATGCGCGCGACGGCTTCGTCGCGACCGAGGGCTGGGCGGAAAAGTCCGACATGCCCATCGCCGACATGGCCCGCCGGTTCGAGGATGCGGGCGTCGCCGCGCTCCTCTTTACCGATGTCGGCCGCGACGGGCTGCTGAAAGGCTGCAACATCGACGCGACCGTCGACCTCGCCCGCGCAACCGATATTCCAGTGATCGCCAGCGGCGGCGTGGCGGGCATTTCCGACATCCGCATCCTCAGCCTGCACGCCGATGAGGGCATTGAGGGCGTCATCACCGGCCGTGCGCTCTATGACGGGCGGCTGGACCTGAAAGCGGCGCTGGCCGTGGCGCAGGCGGCGGCGTGAGGGGCTGGACTTCCCACCCCGTTCGTCCTGAGCTTGTCGAAGGGCTGTCCTTCCTTGAAGGAAAGGGCAGGGCTTCGACAGGCTCAGCCCGAACGGAGATAGTGGATATCGGGCTAGGGGAAAGGCGCCCGCGCCCATGACCGTCCGCACCCGCGTCATTCCCTGCCTGGACGTCGCCAATGGGCGCGTGGTGAAGGGCGTCAATTTCGTCGACCTGCGCGATGCGGGCGATCCGGTCGAGCAGGCCAAGGTCTATGACGCGGCGGGCGCGGACGAGTTGTGCTTCCTGGACATCACCGCCAGCCATGAGGCGCGGGGGACGATCCTGGACGTCGTGCGGCGCACCGCCGAGGTCTGCTTCATGCCGGTGACGGTCGGCGGCGGCGTGCGGTCGCCGGAGGATGCGCGCGCGCTGTTGCTTGCGGGCGCCGACAAGGTGGCGGTGAACAGCGCCGCCGTCTCCCGGCCGGAAGTGGTCGCCGACATTGCCGACCGCTTCGGCAGCCAGTGCGTCGTCGCCTCCGTCGATGCGCGGCGGGTGGGCGAGGGCCGGTGGGAAATCTTCACCCATGGCGGTCGCCGCGCGACCGGCATCGACGCGGTGGCGCATGCCGTGCGCCTGGCGGACCTGGGCGCGGGCGAGCTGCTCGTCACATCGATGGACGGCGACGGCACGAAGGCGGGCTATGACCTGGCCCTGACCCGCACCATCGCCGACGCCGTGTCCGTGCCAGTGATCGCCAGCGGCGGCGTCGGCACGCTCGATCATCTGGTGGAGGGCGTGACGCAAGGCCATGCCAGCGCGGTGCTTGCCGCGTCGATCTTCCATTTCGGGCAGCATACGATCGCGCAGGCGCATGCGGCGCTGGCGGCGGCGGGCATTCCGACGCGGCGTCCGCTCGCCACCTGAAGCCACTTTCCCATTGACGCCCCGGCCAAGCCCGGCTCAATGGCCGCCATGCGTGACAGCCTAGACACATTGGAAGCGACCATCCGGGAACGGCGCGCCGCCGACCCCGATACATCCTATGTCGCCAAGCTGACGGCGAAGGGCCGCGCGAAGATCGCGCAGAAGCTGGGCGAGGAAGCGGTGGAGACCGTGATCGCCGCCATGGCGGACGACCGGGCGGGCGTGGTGTCGGAAAGCGCCGACCTGCTGTTCCACCTCACCGTCCTGCTGGCCGATATGGGCCTGTCCCTGGACGATGTCTGCGCGGAACTGGACCGGCGGGAGGGCGTATCGGGCCTGACCGAAAAGGCATCGAGGGTTCCGGACGCAAAACAACCACATATCAGCAGTAGCAAAATTGAGGGTAGTGGTAAGCGCCGGCACACCAATTCGAATTTTGATCAACATGGTTTGCCGCCACAAGACGATGTGATGGAAGCGCTGCATCTGTTTCTGGCTAAACAGCAGAACTGGATAGAGCCATCGGAAGCATATCGCGGATTGGCCGATCATTTTCGCCTCGAAGCTGAGGCCCTATCGAGCACAATGGCGGATGGACGCAGCCATTGGGAGAACCGGGTCCAATGGGCACGGAAGAAGTTGGTTGATAATGGATCGCTCGACAACAGTCGTCGTGGACTATGGAAACTGAAAAATGGGAAATAGGTGAATGCCCGTCGACGCGACCCTGCCCTATGACGACAGCAACATCTTCGCGAAAATCCTGCGCGGGGAGATTCCGTGCACGAAGGTCTATGAGGATGACCACGCCCTCGCCTTCAACGACATCAGCCCGCAGGCGCCGACCCATATATTGGTGATCCCCAAGGGCGCCTATGTGAGCTGGGACGATTTTTCCGCGCGCGGGAGCGACGCGGAAATCGCCGGGTTCGTCCGGGCGGTCGGCGCGGTAGCGCGGGACGCGGGGCTGGTGGCGCCGGGATATCGCCTGCTGGCCAATGCCGGGACGCATTCCCTGCAGGAAGTGCCCCATCTGCACGTCCATATCGTCGCCGGGCGTCCGCTGGGACCGCTGCTGGTGCGCTAAATCCTATTCGTCATCCCGGCGAAGGCAGGGACCCGCTTGTTCTTCCACGGCGCGAGGAAGCGGGATCCCCGCCTTCGCGGGGATGACGGCGCGTGAGACTTCAAGGACTTAGGGTTTCGACAGGCGCATTTCCGTTCCATCAGGACAGAAGCCAGGCCGCCTCCCCCTGCCCACGCAAAAACTTTCACGCGGCAGCAACATGCTTGCGCGCGCCGATTTTGGCGATAGTCTCCTGCCCTTCAATAAAAGGCGTGCGGTCTGCGATGCGCCATAGGGAAAGAGACAATCATTCATGATTTTCGGGCGCATCAAGTCTCTCGACGCCATTTTGGCGACCGCTGAAAAGAAATCGCTGCACCGTTCGCTCGGCGCTTTCCAGCTTACCATGCTGGGCATTGGCGCGGTCATCGGCACCGGCATCTTCGTGCTGACGGCGGAGGCCGCGCAGAAGGCCGGGCCGGGCATGATGCTGTCCTTCGTCATCGCCGGCTTCGTCTGCGCGGTCGCCGCGCTCTGCTACGCGGAAATGGCCTCGATGGTGCCGGTTTCCGGCTCCGCCTACACCTACAGCTACGCCGTGATGGGCGAACTGATCGCCTGGATGGTCGGCTGGGCGCTGATCCTGGAATATGCGGTGGCGGCGGGCGCGGTGTCCGTGGGCTGGTCCGGCTATGTGGTCGGCCTGCTGGAGCATACATTCCATATCGACATACCCGACCTGCTGACGCGCGGGCCGTTCGACGGCGGCATGGTCAACCTGCCCGCCATGTTCATCGCCTCGCTCGTCACCTGGCTGCTGGTGATCGGCACCAAGGAAAGCGCCGCCGTGAACGCAGTGCTGGTGGCGATCAAGGTGTCCGCGCTGACCCTGTTCGTCGTCCTTGCCCTGCCCGTCATCAAGATGGAGCAGTTCACGCCGTTCGCGCCGCTGGGCTTTAGCGGCATATCGGCGGCGGCGGCCTCCATCTTCTTCGCCTATGTCGGTTTCGACGCCGTTTCCACGGCGGCCGAGGAAACCAAGAATCCACAACGCAACATGCCCATCGGCCTGATCGGTTCGCTGGGCATCTGCACCATTTTCTACATGCTGGTGGCCGCGGGCGTCATCGGCACCGTGGGCGCGCAGCCGGTCTATGGTCCGGCCGGCGAGATTCTGGCTCCGGGCAGCACGGCCCTGTCGCAGCAATGCGCCGCGCTGGCCGCCTCCGGAAGCGAAGCCGTCACCTGCTCGAAGGAGGCGCTGGCCTGGACCCTGCGCGAAATCGGCTGGCCGCAGATCGGCAACCTGCTCGGCCTTGCCGCCGGTCTCGCTTTGCCGTCGGTCATCCTGATGATGATGTTCGGCCAGACCCGCATCTTCTTCGTCATGAGCCGCGACGGCCTGCTGCCCGCCATGTTCTCGAAGGTCCATCCGACCTACAAGACGCCGCATGTCATCACGATCCTGACCGGCATTTTCGTCGCGCTGTTCGCGGCCTTCTTCCCGGTCGGCATTCTGGCCGACATTTCCAACTCCGGCACGCTGTTCGCCTTCGCCGCCGTCTCCATCGCGGTGATGGTGCTGCGCCGGACCGATCCGAACCGCGTCCGGCCGTTCCGCACGCCCGGCATCATGGTGACCGCGCCGATTGCGATTGCGGGCTGCCTCTATCTGTTCTTCAGCCTGGGCATGGAAACCAAGCTGATGTTTGTCGGCTGGGCGGCGGTCGGCCTGCTGGTCTATTTCGGCTACAGCTATCGCCGCAGCCATGTCGGCCAGGGCTTCAGCGAGACGCATGAGGATGATGAGGGCATTCCGCCCCTGCCGGTGCCGCCGGTCAACTGACAGCGACGGCGCAGTCCATCAGATCAAAAGGCCCGCCGGCGACACCCGGCGGGCCTTTTTCTATCCGCTTGTCCTGACGGGATGAAAAGCTGTGCGCCCCTGCGCGGGCAGGCGCAAATTCCGCTCAGCAGGAAAACAGCCTAATGCGCGGCGTTGCGCAGGGCGCCGTGATGGGGCCGGGTGAACAGTTTCCAGCGTTCGGCCCAGGCCACCAGCAACAGCGCCAGGCTGCCATAGCCCAGAAAGCCCAGCGCCATCGGCAGGGTCGTGCCATTGAACTGCGCGCCGATGAACGCGCCAAGCCCGGCGGACACGATGGTCGTCACAAACGCCTGAAAGGAGGAGGCAAGCCCCGCCCCGCGCGCGAACGGCTCCATGGAGATCGCGCCGAAATTGGACCCGGTGAGCGAGATGACCAGCATGGTGAGCACCTGGAAAATGATGAAGCTGATCATCGTTTCCATGCCCAGCCAGGCGGTCATCGTGTGAATGGCGCCCAGCATGATCAACACGATCAGGGCGCTCTGGCTCACCCGGCGCGCGCCGATCCGCTCCACCAACTGGCTGTTGAAGAAGCTGCCCACGGCCATGCCGCCCGCAATGCTGGCGAAGGCGATGGGGAAGATGCCCGGCGCGTGGAAAATGTCGAAGAAAATCTGCTGCGCCGATGTCAGGAAGCCGATCATGCCGCCCATCGCCACGCCCGTCGCCAGCATATAGCCGATGGAGGTGCGATGGCTGACCACCGTCCACAGCATGCGGCCAATGTCCCGGGCATGGATTTCCACCCTGTGCGCCGGGTCAAGCGTTTCGGGCAAGCGGATCGCCGTCCAGATCAGGATGACGCAGGACAGGACCAGCAGAACCCCGAAGATCCAGCGCCAGGGCGCGAAGAACAGGATGATCTGCCCGAATGTCGGCGCAAGGATCGGCACAAGCATGAACACGACGAAGACCAGCGACATGACCCGCGCCATCGCATCGCCCTGAAACCTGTCGCGCACGATGCTGACGGCGATCACGCGCATCGCGGCCGCGAAAAAGCCGGAAAAGGCCCGCGCGACCAGCATCACGGCAAAGCTGGGCGCAAGCGCGCAGACCATCGTCGTGACCAGCATCAGGCCAAGGCAGATGAGCAGCACGGGCCTGCGCCCGTAGCGGTCGGACAGGGAGCCGTAGAACAGCGCGCCGACGCCAAGGCCCATGAAATAGGCGGTGATGATCCATTGCCGGTCATTGGGATTGTGGATGCCCAGACTCTCGCCAATGGCGGGAAGCGCAGGCAGCATCGGGTCGATCGACAACGCATTCATCGCCATCAGGCCGGCGATCAGCGCAACAAACTCCTTGAAGCCCAGCGGAAAATCTTTCGCGCCGGCTGCGGGAGGGGATGGCCGCTCATTTTGCATGCGAGCGCTATGGCGGGAAAGCCGCCCGCCCGCTACCCCCCGACCAGCGATTATTTGATGCTGGACCCGGCGATCCCGCATCCCTTGAGCACGGCGTCGGCAAGGGACACCTGCACGCGCTGGCCATAATCGCGGTCGCTCATGCCATCATCGCAGCCGCCGGGCGTCGCGCTGAGTTGCACGCCATCGCCCGTCAGGCGCAGCGTGCCGCCAGCGGTCGAACGAGATACCGCGAAATAGCGCGAAGCCTTGCCCGGCATGTCGAGGACCAGCGTGCCGCCCACCAGCGTCGCCGACCAGAAAGGCTCGGTTCCCGTGGCGCGGAACGCCGCCGGATCGTCATTGGGCAATGTCCGCGCATGCGGCGCGCTGCTGTTGGATACCGCCGCCGCTGTCTGATTGGCGGGCGCTTCGGCGGCGTTGGCGGCCGTTTCCACAGCGTTCAGGGCGTTATCCGCATCCGCTTCGGCCGGGAGCGGCCATTTCGCGCGGGACTTGGCGGCGTTCGCCGCATCGGACCCAAGCGGGTCCGCGCCGGAGGAACATGCGGCAAGGGACGATGCCAGCAAAGCGATCAGGGCGAGGGCGAATGCCGGTCTGGATGCCATAGGAGGCGCACCATGCCCGCGTTCGCGCGGATCGGCAAGATTGAACGGATAGATCAGTATTGGAAACGATGAAGTGAAATCGTTGCTATATATGGGTATCCGGCTCCAGCCTATACGGGACCGCACAGCCCGCCATGATGGTGCGGCGCAGGAGTGACCCTCATGCACAATATCGCCGCCCCCGCCATCGCTCTCCGCCCCCGCCCCCGCCCCCGCCCCCGCCCCCGTGCTTGGCCCCGCCGGCAGCGGATCTCCATTCCGTTCCGCGCCGTCATCACCCTGGCCGCCATGTCGGCCCTGCTATCGTCGATCACCCTGATCGTCGCGGCCGCCGTCGGCGACATATTGGTCGGAATGATGGCGTCGCTGGTCGCCTTCACCGCCTCCGCCCCCGTGCTTGGCCCCGTGCTGGGCGCGGACAGCCGGGGAGCGCGCTCATGACCGGCATGTTCATCGAACAGCGCGACGCCGCCATCGCGCGCCGCTTCGCCACTTTCCCCGCAACCTCCCCGATCGAGGCGGCGGCGGCGGCCATTGGCCGTCAGGACGCGGCGAGGCCCGGCGCGCGGCTGCGCCTGATCCTTTCCCGCCATCCGCGCGTGCTGAAATGGGTGCGCATCCTGTTCGGGTTCCGCACGGAAAACGGCCTGGCCGACGACCGGCTGGAGGCGATCCGGGCGGAAGCCTTCTCGCGGGCCTTGCTGTCAGGACGGGGTTTGTCCTAGTCCGGGGGCATGGCGACCACCCGCGAAGAGCTGCACAGCAGCGCATTGTCCATCCTGGCCGATCTGGTCGCATTCGACACGACATCGCGCGATTCCAACCTGGCCCTGATCGCCTATGTGGAGCAGCGCCTGTCCACGATCGGCGTGACCGCGCGGCGGGTCATGAGCGCGGACGGACGCAAGGCCAATCTCTACGCGACGATCGGCCCTGTACGCGAGCAGGGCATCGTCCTGTCCGGCCATACCGATGTGGTGCCGGTGGACGGTCAGCCCTGGACCAGCGATCCCTTCACCCTGACCCGGCGCGGCGACCGGCTTTATGGCCGGGGCACCTGCGACATGAAGGGGTTTCTGGCGCTGGCGCTCGCCGCCGCCCCCCATCTTGCCGCGCCGGAGCGGGCCGGGCGTCCGGCGCACCTCGCTTTCTCCTATGATGAGGAGATCGGATGCCTGGGCGCGCCGCACATGATCCGCGAGATTGTGGCGAACCTGCCCCGCCCCGCCGCCGTCATCGTTGGCGAACCGACGAATATGGAGGTTGTGAGCGGGCATAAGGGCATCACCACCCATGTCGTCACGGTGACGGGGCATGAGGCGCATTCCAGCCTGACCCATCTGGGCATTTCCGCCAATATGGTCGCGATCCGCCTGATGGCGATGCTGAGCGATCTGGCGGAGACGCTGAAAAGCGGCGCGGACCCCGCCTCCCCTTTCGTCCCGCCGCATGCGACGCTGACCATCGGCCAGATCAATGGCGGCACCGCCGTCAACATATTGGCGCGCGAATGCCGCTTCGCCTTCGACTTCCGCTCCCCGCCGGGCACGGATGTCGATGCGCTGCTTGCGCCATTCAAGGCGGAGGCCGCGCGGATCGACGCCGAGATGAAGGCGCTATGGCCCGAAACCGGCGTGGAGGTGGTCCGCCGTTCCGCCGCGCCGCCTTTCGCGCCCGAACCGGACGGCGTGGCGGAACGGGTGGCGCGCATCCTGTCCGGCGACAATGGCCAGCCGCGCGTCGTATCCTATGCGGCGGAGGCCGGGCAGTTTCAGCAGGCGGGCTTTTCCACCGTGATCTGCGGCCCCGGCTCCATCGAGCAGGCGCACCAGCCCGACGAATATGTCGAAATCGGCCAGATGGAGAGAGGAGCGGCCTTCATGGAGCGGCTGATAGCGATGCTCCATGGCGATCATTCCCCTACATCGCCCCAGATAGCGGAGGCCCAATAATGGCGCAGGACAGCGGCCCGACATCCCATATCTACATGTCGCAGCGGTTGCGGCTGCACTATGTCGACTGGGGCAATCCCGATGCGCCGCCGCTCCTGCTGCTGCATGGCGGGCGCGACCATTGCCGCAACTGGGACTGGATCGCGCGCGAGTTGCGCCATGACTGGCACATCATCGCGCCCGACCTGCGCGGGCATGGCGACAGCGCCCATTCCGCCGAAGGCTATTATGGCATGGAGGCGATGGTCTATGACCTGGCGCAGTTGATCCACCAGCAATCGCTGGCGCCGCTGTCCATCGTCGCCCATTCGCTCGGCGGCAATATCGCGCTGCGCTATACCGGCCTGTTTCCGGACAAGGTGCGCAAGCTGGTCGCGATCGAGGGGCTGGGTCCGCCCGCCGCGATGGAGGCGGAATGGGCGAGCAAGCCCATGCATCAGCGCGTGATCGACTGGATCGGCGACAAGCGCGCGCTCAGCGGCCGCCAGCCCAAACGCTATGCCTCCATCGAGGAGGCGCTGGCGCGGATGATGGCGGAGAACACCCATCTGACCGCCGAGCGCGCCCGGCATCTGACCATCCACGGCATCAGCCAGAATGAGGACGGCAGCTATAGCTGGAAGTTCGACAATTATCTGCGCATCTTCCCGCCCGTGGACCTGACGCCGGAGCAGAAACAGGCGCTGTGGGGCCGCATCACCTGCGACACGCTGCTGGTCTATGGCAAGCAGAGCTGGGCGACCAATCCCGCCGATGACGGGCGGCTGAACTGGTTCAACAATGCCCGCGTGTCGCTATATGACAATGCCGGCCATTGGGTGCATCATGACCGGCATGACGCCTTCGTCGCGGAGATCAGGGCGTTTCTTGCCTGATGGCCTTGCATGATGGCGCGCCGGGCCACGGCCCGGCCCATTTTCAGGCATGCGGCAGCCGTGTGAAGCTCCCCTCACGCTGCGGCGGCAGAACCCTCCCGCCGCGCGAAGCCAGGTTGGTGCGGATGCCCGTATGACCGCGCAGCGATTCGTCCTGCTGCCATTGCTGCTCATCCGGACTCGCCGGTTCCATGACGGAGATATAGACGGCGCAACCCAGCAGCCCCAATAGTATGACGGATATGAATCCGGCGACGATCACCGCGACAATGAACATCTTATGCTTCCCGATAAGCGCTTATAAACGCGCCATTTTTCCTGAGAAGCAGTTGGAACCAATTTAGTTAACAAATAGTTAACGACCGATCCGATCCGGGCATGATTCGTCGCGTGGCGACAGCCGCCGGGCGCGATCCGGTATCATGGTGCGGCAGGATGAGCCGGGAGCCGGCTCATGCCGAAAAAGGGCGGGACGCTCCTGAGAAAACAAGAGCATAGTCCCGCCGCCTGACCTCCCTAAACGTCCAGATTGGCGACGTTCAGCGCATTGTCCTGAATGAACTCGCGGCGCGGCTCGACGACATCGCCCATCAGGCGGGTGAAAATCTCGTCCGCGACGTCCGCCTGATCCACCTCGACGCGCAGCATCGAGCGGTTGTTGGGATCGAGCGTGGTTTCCCAGAGCTGCTCGGCGTTCATTTCGCCAAGACCTTTATAGCGCTGGATCGCCAGCCCCTTGCGCCCCGCCGCGAGAATCGCGTCCAGCAGGTCGCTGGGCCGCGACACCGCAATGCCCTTGGCTGGGATCGCCGCTTCCTCGCCCTCGGCGGTTTCTTCCGACGCCTGCGCCGCCGCCTTCGCCGTCACCAGACGGCTGGCGTGGCGGTAGGCGTCCTTCTGCTCGGTCGCCAGCGCGTGCAGCTTGCGCGCCTCGGCCGAACCCAGGAACGCCGCCTCGATCACATGATGATCGGTGACGCCGCGCCACAGACGCCGGAAATGATAACCGCCCTCGGCGGAAATCTCGCCGCTCCACGATCCTTCGGGGTCATGGCCGCCCATCCAGACCGTCGCCTCCGCCAGCCGCGCGGCGCGGTCGGCAGCGGACAGGTCCACGTCCAGCGCGCCGGAAATGGACAGCGCCTCAATGATCCGCGAGTCGTAGCGGCGCGGCACATAGCGCATCAGCGTGCGCATCCGCCGCGCATGGTCGATCAACTCGCGCAGGCCGTCATTGAAGATCGTGCCCTCGCTGGTTTCCAGCGCCATGGTATCGACGCCATTGTCGACCAGATACTGGTCCAGCGCCGCTTCGTTCTTCAGATACACCTCGGACCGTCCGCGCGTCGCCTTGTAGAGCGGCGGCTGGGCGATATAGAGATGCCCGTTCTCGATGATCTGCGGCATTTGCCGGTAGAAGAAAGTCAGCAGCAGCGTGCGGATATGCGCGCCGTCGACGTCCGCGTCGGTCATGATGACGATCTTGTGATACCGCAGCTTCTCGATATTGAAATCGTCGCGGATGCCGGTGCCCATCGCCTGAATGAGCGTGCCGACTTCCTTGGACGACAACATCCGGTCAAACCGGGCGCGCTCCACGTTTAAAATCTTGCCCTTCAGCGGCAGGATCGCCTGATAATGGCGGTCGCGGCCCTGCTTGGCGGAGCCGCCTGCCGAATCGCCCTCGACCAGGAACAGTTCGGACTTGGCCGGGTCGCGCTCCTGACAGTCGGCGAGCTTGCCGGGCAGCGAAGCGATGTCCATCACGCCCTTGCGCCGGGTCAGTTCGCGCGCCTTCTTCGCGGCTTCGCGCGCGGCGGCGGCGTCGATCACCTTCTGGATGATCATCTTCGCGTTGGCCGGATTTTCCTCCAGCCACTCCGCCATCTTGTCGGCCATCAGGCTTTCCAGCGGCTGGCGAACCTCTGACGAGACCAGCTTATCCTTGGTCTGCGACGAGAATTTGGGATCGGGCAGCTTGACCGAGACGATGGCGGTCAGCCCCTCGCGCATATCCTCGCCGGTCAGCGAGACCTTCTCCTTCTTCAGCATGCCGGACTTGTCGGCATAGCTGTTGAGGGTGCGGGTCAGCGCCGCGCGGAACGCCGCGATATGCGTGCCGCCGTCGCGCTGCGGGATGTTGTTGGTGAAAGCGAGGACATTTTCATAATAGCTGTCGTTCCATTCCAGCGCGACGTCGATGGTCACATCGTCGCGCGTGCCGGAAATCGCGATCGGGTCGGGCATCAACGATTGCTTGTTGCGGTCCAGCCATTTGACGAAGGCCGCGATGCCGCCCTCATAATAGAGCTCGATCGTCTTGCTTTCCTCATGCCGCGCGTCGGTCAGGAACAGGCGCACGCCGCTGTTGAGGAAGGCCAGCTCGCGATAGCGATGCTCCAGCTTCTCGAAATCATATTCCGTGACGTTCTTGAACGTCTCGGTGGAGAACATGAAGGTGACTTTCGTGCCCTTCTTCCCCTCCGGCGCGGGACCTAGCACCTTGAGCGGCGCTTCGGCGTCGCCGTTGCGGAAGCGCATCCAATGCTCCTGCCCGTCGCGCCAGATGTTCAGCTCCAGCCAGTCGGACAGCGCGTTCACCACGGACACGCCGACGCCGTGCAGACCGCCCGACACCTTATAGGCGTTGTCGTCCGACGTATTTTCGAACTTACCGCCCGCATGAAGCTGCGTCATGATGACTTCGGCCGCCGAAACGCCCTCCTCGGCATGAATGCCGGTCGGAATGCCGCGGCCATTGTCCATCACGCTGACCGAGCCATCGGGGTTCAAGGTGATGTCGATCCGGTCGCAATGCCCGGCCAAAGCCTCGTCAATGGCGTTGTCCGACACCTCGAACACCATATGATGCAGGCCGGAGCCGTCATCGGTGTCGCCGATATACATGCCGGGGCGCTTGCGGACCGCATCCAGCCCTTTCAGGACCTTGATCGAATCCGCGCCATATTCGTTGCTGTTGGGGGAGCTTTTGCTGTCTTCGTTCATCGTTGCCATATAGGGATGCGACACGCGAAACTAAAGCAAAAAGGGGCATGGTCAGGCGCGGCCGGACGCCCCGCCAAGAGGACCTTTTTCATGCGCTTTTCCGCCATTCCCCTGCTGCTGATGGCGTTGGCGGCCTGTTCCGACAGCCAGTCCGTCATGGATGCGTTGCCCAACAGCTCGATCGCCGGCGCGGAGCGGGAGGATATGCCCGAAACGCGGCTGGAAAGCGCGATCGCCCGGCCGGTCACGATCGGCGAGGACGGCCCGCGCCTGGACGCTTGCGGCGCGACCGGCGTGGTGCGCGGCCCCGGCGCGGACGGGGCGCTGGACCTGCGCGCCGCCCCCTTTGCCGGGGCGCAGCGCATCGCCACGCTGGCGGAGGGCCGCCGCGTCCATGTCTGCACCCGCAGCATCGACCAGCGCTGGCTGGGCGTGGTGGTGCAGCCCGCCGCGCCCGAACCGGCGGCGGAAAAGGCGGCGGACAATGGGATGGAAGGGGCGGCCGAAGCCCCCAAAGCCGCCGATTGCGGCGTCTCCCGCCCGGTGGAGGCCAAGCGGGCCTATGACGGCCCCTGCGAAAGCGGCTGGGTGTCGAGCGCTTTCGTGCGGCTGGTGGGGGGTTAGGGGGACGCGGGCCAAGCCCCCTCGCCCCTCAGGCCATATCTGGGGCCTGCTCCCGCTCCCTTGCCGGACATGAAGAAATAGCGGGATCCCGGATCAAGTCCGGGATGACGAGAAAGAGATGGAAGGGCCAAACATCCCGCTCCGTCCCCCACCACGTCATTCCCGCGCAGGCGGGAACCATCTCCCACCATGTCCTTCACTGCCCAAGGCGCGTTGGGTCCCCGCGTGCGCGGGGATGACGAAGTTGGGTCGGTGACGAACATCATCGTGCAACTCACAGCCGTCATCCCGGACTTGATCCGGGATCCATGAGCGCAAGCTTCTGTGCAGTCATGCTGACGGGGAGCCAATGGATCGCGCATCAAGTGCGCGATGACGGAAGGGTGGAAAAGGGACGATCCACTATTGGTCGTTAGCCGACCCAAAACTCCGCCTAACGCCCCGCGACAAACGCCGCGCGATATTCCGGCTTGATTGCCTGGATCATCGCCGCGTCGACCGGCACGTCTATGTCATAGCTGCCCTCGGCATAGGGTCCCGCCTCATAGGGGCCGATGATCACGCGGATGCGGTCGATGCCGCCGCCCTTGCCCGCTTCGGGCGTCAGCACCTGCTTCATCGGATCGACGCAGATGCTGAAATCGTCCGCGCCGCGCTTCACCTTTTCGCCCCGCTTTTCCGCGCGGGCGTCGTCCAGCGCGTTGCAGAAGCGGCCGGAAATGGCGGCGGAGAACGCCGCCGGCGAGGTCATCAGCGCCGTGACGGGAATATCCTTCGCCGCCTGCTTGTCCCACAGCAGTCCCGACCATGCCGTCATCCCGTGCGCGCCGCCGGTATAGACATAGGTTTCGCCGACCAGCCCCAGGAAACGGGGCGTGTCGGCATGCACCGTCCATGTCGTCTGCAGGCTATGCTGGCGGAAGGGATAGTCCGCTTCCTTGGCGGATTTCTGATCCTCGGCCGCCGCTTTCAGCGCGTCCGCCTTCGCCTTGTCCATCTGCCCGGTCAGTTTTTCGGCGACAACGGGAATCGCCGCCGCCTGTGCGGGATAGGCGTAGGAAAATTCCAGCGCTTCCGACTTATCCTCCAGCTTGAACGGCTTGGCGGGCGCGGCGGAGCTGGCCGCGGCGGCGTTTGATCCAACCGCATCCGCCGCGTTCGCCCGGTCATTCCCGGCGTCATTCCCGGCATCGTTTCCGGCCGGTCCGGAACAGGCCGCCGCCAGCAGGACGCACAGCAGCGCCGAGCGGCGGCGCACCCATTCCGGCGCGATCATCAGTGCGCCTGGTCCGGCAGCCGGTCCCGGATCGCCTTGCGCGCATAGTCGCTGGACAGCGCCGCGCCGACATTGGGCCAGCCCTCGCCGATCAGCGCCTGCTCAACGGCGTGGACATTCGCGAAGTTGCCGCTTTCGGCGAGCTGATACGCCCGGTCGCGCACGGCGCGATCGCCCTTATTGTCTGTCAGGTTCATGGCCTTCTCTCCTTCCTCTCCAAGGTTGGTGATGATCGTCAATCTAGGCTTTTGGCCGCATAAGGCAAACGATCAGAGCGGCATAACGGTCCGCAGATCGGGTGAAATTGCGCTTCCCAATCCTTCCATATTTCCCCTACACCGCTGGCAATGACTGACTATGCCGAACTCCTCAAAGCCGACCATGATCAGGCGGCCCATGCCATCCAGCTTGTCGACAGCGAGGGGTTTCCGGCCTGGCTCCGCAAACAGCCGGAGCGGGTGCGCACCGCGATTACGGGACAGAAGTTCAGCGGAAAACCGAACGAAGTGGCGATCCTGCCCGGAGACAAGGCGGCCGAGTGGTCGGCGGTCGGCGGCGTCGCCGATACGGAGAAGCTGTCCACCTGGTGCCTCGCGAAGCTGGCCGAGACGCTGCCGGAGGGCACATACCGCCTGCATGATGCGCCGGGCGGTGCGGCGATGCTGGGCTGGCTGACCGCGCAATATAGGTTCGAGACATATCGCAAGGACGACGCGGCGCCCGGTCCGCGCATCTTGCTGACCCGCGACATCGCCCGGATCGCGCCGACCGTTGGGCAGGCGGAGGCCGTAGCGCTGGTCCGCGACCTGGTGAACACGCCCGCCGCCGACATGGGTCCGGCCGACCTGGAATCGGCGGCGGTGGAGATTGCCGAGGCGTTCGGCGCGGTGCTGACGGTGGTGCGCGGCGAGGAGTTGCAGACGCAGTTTCCGATGATCCACGCCGTCGGCCGCGCCGCTGACCGCGCCTTTTCCCCCCGCCTCATCGAATTTCGCTGGGGCGACCCCAGCCATCCGAAAGTCGCGATCGTCGGCAAGGGCGTGTCGTTCGACAGCGGCGGGCTGGACATCAAGCCGTCATCGGGCATGCGCCTGATGAAGAAGGATATGGGCGGCGCGGCCCATGCCCTGGCCTTGGCGATGCTGGTGATGGAAAGCCGCCTGCCGGTGCGCCTGCACCTGCTGATCCCCGCGGTGGAGAACGCCATATCGGGCAACGCCTTCCGCCCCGGCGACATATTGCGCAGCCGCAAGGGCCTGTCGGTCGAGATCGGCAATACCGATGCGGAGGGCCGCCTGATCCTGGGCGACGCGCTGGCCAAGGCGGTCGAGGACGGGCCGGAAATGATCCTGGACTTCGCCACGCTGACCGGCGCGGCGCGGGTGGCGCTTGGCCCGGACCTGCCCGCCTTGTTCGCCAATGACGATGCGCTGGCCGCCGATCTGGAGCGGGCGGGAGGACAGGTGGACGATCCGCTGTGGCGGCTGCCGCTCTGGTCCCCCTATGCCGACATGCTGAAATCCGACATCGCCGACATCAACAATGCGGGCGAAGGCGGGTTCGCCGGGTCGATCACGGCCGCGCTTTTCCTGCAGAAATTCGTGCCCGCCAGCATCGCCTGGGCGCATTTCGACACCTTCGCCTGGCGGCCCGCTGCGAAGCCCGGACGGCCGAAGGGCGGGGAGGCGCTGGGGCTGCGCGCCGCCTTCGCCATGCTCCAGCAGCGCTACGGCCGCACAGCCTGACGTAAAATCGCTGTTTCGGCCAACCGTTACGCAACCGCTTCGGCTATCGTGCGTTAGGGGCCTTATGAATGTTCATGCCACTTCCGACGAGCGGGTGCCGGTGGAGCATCGTGCCCTACGCGCGCTCAACCACTGGATGCATACGCTGGTCGATTATGTGCGATCGGGCGAGCCTGATCTGACCAACCGGCAAATGGCCCTGATGATGACGGTTTATGTCGAACCGGGGCCGCATACGGTGCGCGGTCTGGCCGAAGCGCTGAACGTATCGAAGCCCGTGATCACGCGCGCTCTTAACAAGCTGTCCGCCCTCGGGTATCTGCGCCGCGAACGCGACGCTGCGGATCGCCGCAACATATTCGTCGCCAGAACACCGAAAGGCGCGGAATTTCTTGACGGTTTCAACGATTTCATCGCAGGAACCAGCCGCGATGAAGGGCACCGACACACAAACGGCGGACATTGACCCGCCAGAGAGGCACAGCTTCCGCCTGAACGGCCGGTCCGTCGTTCTGGACAAGCGCGTGCATGCGGTGCGCGGCGACCTGGCCGACCTCTCCCTCGCCGGCATATTATTCTCCGCCCATTACGCCCGCGCGGTCGAGATGACCTGCGTGCTGCCCGGCGCGATGGTGCTGGAGTCGGGGCAGACCGGCGCGGCGGCCGTCACCCAATTGTTGCGGGGCGAGACGTTCCACGCGCTGGACATGACGACGCACTGGGCCTGGGGCTTTTGCGGGCATGACGGCTATGTCGGCTATATCCGGCGCGAGGCGCTGGATGCGCGGGAAACGCCGACGCATCAGGTGACGGCCCTGTCCGCGCCGCTGTTCGAAAAGCCGGACATCAAATCGCGCATCATCGATTTCTGGCCGCTGGGCGCGACCTTTTCCGGCGCGGAGGCGGACGGCTTCATCGTCTGCGCGGAGGGGCATGTGCATGCGCGCCACGCCGCCCCGCTGGGCGAACTGGAAAGCGACTGGGTCGCGGTGGCGCAGCACTTCCTTGGCCAGCCCTATGTCTGGGGCGGGCGGGGCCATGGCGGCCTCGACTGTTCGGGGCTGGTGCAGATCGCGCTGTCCCGTTGCGGCATCGCCGCCCCGCGCGACACCGACCTGCAGCGAGAAGGCATTGGCAGGCCGCTGGCCGACGACGATGCGCTCCGACGAGGGGATCTGGTCTTTTTCCCCGGCCATGTCGGGATCATGGCGGACGCGGAGAATCTGCTCCATGCGAACGCCCATTGGATGGCGACGGTGATCGAGCCTCTGGCCGACGTCATCGCCCGCCTCACGCCCACATATGCGCAGCCGGTATTGGCGCGCAGAAGGATCGCCAAGTGACCACGACTGTTTTTATCGACGGAGGGGCCGGGACCACCGGCCTGGAAATCCGGGAGCGGCTGGCCGGACGGCCGGAACTTTCGCTCATCACCCTGTCCGACGCGGAGCGCAAGGACGCCGCCGCGCGCAAGGGCGCGCTGAACGACGCCGATGTCGTCATCCTCTGCCTGCCGGACGACGCCGCGCGCGAGGCGGTGTCGCTGATCGGCAATGACCGGACGAAGGTGATCGACGCATCGACCGCGCATCGGATCGCCGACGGGTGGACCTACGGCTTTCCTGAACTGGAGCCGGACCAGGGGGAGAAGCTGGCCGCCACCCGCTTCGTCGCCAATCCGGGCTGCTACCCGACCGGCTATCTGGCGCTGGTGCGGCCGCTGGTGCGCGCCGGGCTGATCCCGCTCGACTGGCCGCTGACCGTCAACGCCGTGTCGGGCTATTCCGGCGGCGGCAAGGCGATGATCGCCATGTTCGAACAGGGCGATGCGCCCGACGCCACGGACACCGCCCACCGCGCCTACGCCCTGTCGCTGGCGCACAAGCATGTGCCGGAGATGCAGGTGCATGGCGGCACCAACCATCCGCCGCTTTTCTCGCCTGCGGTGGCGAAGGTCTATCGCGGCATGCTGGTCGAGGTGCCGCTGCAGTTGCGGGCGATGCGGGACCGGCCCTCGGTCGTGGCGCTGCACGATGCGCTGACGGCGGCTTATGCGGGATCGGACGTGGTGTCCGTGCATCCGCTGGTCGAGGGGCTGTCCATGCCCGCCATCGACATCGAGCAGGCGGGTGCGAGCGACCGGCTGGAACTGTTCGTGTTCGGCAATGAGAAGGCCGGGCAGGTCCGCCTGATCGCCGCCCTCGACAATCTGGGCAAGGGCGCGGCGGGCGCGGCGGTGCAGAACCTCAACATATTGGCGGGACTGCCGCAAACGGCGGGGTTGCGGCTTTAGATATTGAGGGCGCCGCCCAAACCGTTCGTCCTGAGCCTGTCGAAGGACTGTCCTTACTTCGAAGAAAGTGCAGGGCTTCGACAGGCTCAGCCCGAACGGAAAAGTTACTTCCCAACCCGGTTGCCTATGCTCAAAATACTTAGTGAATCGTGCCGATCGCCTGCTTGATCGACAGCACGATGATCATCCGCTCGATCTGCCGCCAGTGGCAGAAGCGGATGTGGTTGCCGAGGTCCCGGCTCTTGTCCGCCAGCGCCGCCGCCTCATAGCCCGCGTCATCGCCGAAGCGCGTGATCAGGTCCGCCGCATCGTCATAGCTTTTGCGGTCCGACAGAAATGGTAATTGCATCGCGAAACCCCGACATATTCTTTTGCCCGCATGCGCACTCTCAATGGCCGTGCCAGAAACGGCGGATGATGCGCGCAGGCCCGTCGCGGTGGTCAACGGCCGGTTAGGGATATGCCATTGCGGGACAGCCGTGCCGGGATGGGACGGGAAGCGTCCCGTTCTGGGCCAGTGATTGTCCCACTGGCGACGCGCCGCGAAGCGTGGCAAGGGGCAGGCATGACGACGCAAAAACCCAAGCCGCCGACGGGCGCAGGCGCGATCATCGCCTTTCTGGTTCTGGCCGGAACCATTGGCGGCGGCTTTCTGGGCCAGCCGACCATCGGCCTGCTCGGCGGCCTTGGCGCGGGCGTGCTGATCGCGCTGATCCTGTGGCTGCGCGAACGCGGACGCTGACTTGCGGGCGGCGGCCCGTGGGCATAAGTCATAGGCCATGAAGAAACATCTGATCCTGTTCCCGCTCGTCCTGCTGCTCGTCGCGGGCGCGGTGATCCTTTACCTGGCGCGCGGCGACACCGCCCGGCTGACCGACGACCAGAGCACGGGGCGCGAACCGGTGTTCACCACCGCCCGGACGCAGATCATCCCCACGGTCAAGATCGCCGAGGTGCAGGGGTGGAAGGCGGGCGAGAAGCCGGTGGCGGCCAAGGGCCTGACCGTCGATCGCTTCGCGGAAGGGCTGACCCATCCCCGGTCGATGTACCGCCTGCCCAATGGCGACATATTGGTGGCGGAAACCAACAGTCCGACGCGCCCGGCCAGTGGCATCCAGGACCGCATCATGAACTATCTGCTAGACAAGGCGGGTGCGGGCGTCCCCTCCCCCAACCGCATCATCCTGCTGCGCGACGCGGACGGCGACGGCAAGGCGGAGGTCAGGACGACCTTCCTCACCGGTCTCAACTCGCCCTATGGCATGGCGCTGGTGGGGGACCGGCTCTACGTCGCCAATACCGACTCGCTGATGTCCTTCCCCTATAAGGAAGGCGACACGAAGATCAGCGATGCCGGGCGGAAGGTCATGAACCTGCCCGCGCAGGAACCCAACATGCACTGGAGCCGCAACCTGGTCGCCAGCCCGGACGGGAAGCTGCTCTATGTCGCCGTCGGGTCGAACAGCAATATCGGCGAAAATGGCCTGGATACCGAGGATAACCGCGCCAACATATTGGAGGTCGACACGGCGAAGGGCGATTATCGCATCTATGCGGCGGGCCTGCGCAATCCGGTCGGCATGGCGTTCAACCCCAAGACCGGAGACCTGTGGACCGTGGTCAATGAGCGCGACATGATCGGCTCCGACCTTGTGCCCGACTATCTGACCCGCGTGGAATTTGGCGGCTTCTATGGCTGGCCGTGGAATTACTGGGGCGGCTATGAGGACAAGCGGGTGCAGCCGGAGCGGCCGGAACTGCGCGAATATACCCACCGGCCGGACTATGCGCTGGGCAACCATGTCGCCCCGCTCGGCCTGACCTTCACCGACAAGATCAATTTCGGCGCGCCTTATGACAATGGCGTGTTCGTCGGCCTGCACGGAAGCTGGAACCGCAAGCCGGTCGCGGGATACAAGGTCGTGTTCGTGAAATTCGACGCGGGCGACCGCGCCGGTGGCAAGCCGGTCGACATCCTCACCGGCTTCCTGACGCCGGAGGGCAAGGCGCATGGCCGCCCGGTCGACGTGACCGCGGACAAGACCGGCGCGCTGCTGGTCAGCGACGATGTCGGCGGCGTGATCTGGCGGGTGCGGAAATAGGGCCGGAAATACTGCAAAACGCCGGCGCCCCTTTCTTCGTCATCCCGGCGAAAGCCGGGACCCATCTCTCCCAACATCGCGGCCGTGCCGAAGGCGCGTTGGGGTCCGGCTTTCGCCGGAATGACGCATTGGAAAGCTTTTCTTCTCGGCGATTATCTTGAGCCGTTAGAACAGCGCGCCCCTGCGAAAGCAGGATAAAGTCTATCTCCCCGCCGCCTGCATCTCCGCGATCAGGGCGTTGTCGATCTCTTTCTGCTTCTTATAGGCCGGGCGTGCGCGCACGCGGATGGCATATTCCTGAAATGCCGGGCGTGAGGGGATGGTGCCGAACGTCAGCCCCCAATCCACCTGCGCGCCGACATAGACATCGGCGGCCGTGAACCGCCCGCCGCAGATGAAAGGACGGCCGCTCAGCGCCTTCTCCAGCGCACCCATCGTATCTTCAAATGTGCCATAGCCCATCATACGCGACTTGCCGCTGTCCGCGCGGAAACCCGCCGCCCGGTTGGTGACGGCCGCCTCCACCGGCCCGGCCGCAAAGAACAGCCAGCGATAATAATCCGCCTTTTCCGAAGGCCATGGCCCCAATTTCGCCCCTGGAAACACATCCGCCAGATAGGCGCAGATCGCCGCGCATTCCGTCACCACATTGCCCTCATGCACGATGGCAGGGACCTTCCCCATCGGGTTGATCGCCAGATAGTCCTCATCCTTCATCGACGTATCATAGGCGAGGATCGTCTGCTTATAGGGCGCGCCCACCTCCTCCAGCATCCAGCGTGCGATCTGCCCACGCGACATGGGGTTGGTGTAGAAGATGATCGGATCGGTCATGGCATGTCTCTCCTTATGAAAGCCAGCGCGCGACGGCATTACCCGGCCTGTGCGCATCATAATGGACGGAAGCAGCCATATGTTGCAACCGATATGGGTTCAGTTCAGCCGCTTTGCGCCGCCCGCATCTTGCGCAACGCCCCAGAAAATGGTCGATTGTGACGGAGGGGTAATGAAATGCTGTCCGGCCCGGAAATCGCGCTTTTTCTGTTAATCGGCGTGATCGTATCGCTTGATGTGGCTGGCCTGACCGCGGTCAAGCTGGGAACCTATACGGGGAACCGCCGCCAGGTCCTGGGCTGGGCGTTTCAGAATGCGCTCTGGCATGCGGGTCTGCTGTGCATCTACGGCGCATTGACGGTGGCGGTAAGCGACTGGGCGCTGCCCCATATTTTCGAGCGTATGGCGCAATATCTGCAGACCATCAGGGCGCCGGTCCTGTTGCGCGATATCGTTTCGGAAATCGCCAACCACATCTATGTCACCTTCTCGTCGATCACGATCATTGTCGTCTGGCGCGCCTACACCAAGAAAATCGTCGAAAACCCGTTCGCGGTGGTGAAGGAGGAGGAGGGCGCGCAGCGCCGTCTGGCGCGAAAGATCATGGAGGCGTTCGGCGCATCGGCGGAAATTGTCGGCCGCCAGCTTCAATCCATGGCGGTGGCGCTGGACATGCTGGCGCTGGCCTTCCTGATGCGCTCCCTCAACCTGTTCGGCGGCCCCGGCCACCTGGCCAGCTATACCAGGGTGGCGGCGATCTCCGGCCTGATCCTGATCGCTGTCTTTTCGGTCACCCTGCTGACGTCCATCGCGTTCAGGAAACAGTTCCGGTCGGTGCTGCAATCGGCGCGGCAGGATGCGCGGGGCGCGCGTACGCTGTCCGACCTGTTGATCATTTTGCGGATCATAGAGCCTCTGCTGATCTTCTATTTCTTGTGCGAGATGATGTCCTACACCGTGTGGCGGCACATGAGTTCATCCTCCATGCTGTTCGTGGGATCGGCGCTGCTGGTGGTGGCGCTTATCCAGCACGCCGGACTCGCCAACATCCGCTCCACCACGGAAGAAATGGTCGAGAGCCTGAAGGAGCAGAAGGTTCGATGACCCAGCCGATCGAACTCTTTTCCCTGGAGAATGTGGCGCTGTGGCTGTTCGGCGCGATCGTGGGCCTGTCTGGCCTGCTGGATTTCCTCATGCTGATCTCGGCGCAGTCGAGATTCCGGCCGTGGATAGAGCAGGCGATGGACGGGATGGATGGCTTCTTCCAGTCCTTCTACAATTCGGCGAGGCTGATACCCTGGATCTTGTCGGCGCTGCTGATTTCCGTCCTTGCGCCGGTATATGACATGTATGCGGACGTCAGTTGGTCCGACACGATCCTGCATGCGGGCGGCGACGCGCGCACCCAGGATATGAGCTGGCCGAAAATGCTGATCCACAGCCATGTCCGCACATTGCCGACATTCATCCATGTAGCGCAGACCGCGATTCTGCTGTTCGCGCTCTGGCTGTACGCGCTGCTCTGGAACTATGTGCTGGACGTTTCGGGGGAGGGACGGGTGATAAGCCTGGACCGGGGCAAGCGCTTCGCCTTCATGGGCGGCTTCGTGGGGGTCGTTCTGACATCGACATCCTATGTGCTGAACTATCTCGGCAAGCATGCGGAGGTCGCCCTGCGCCTGTCGGTGTAAGCGGCGCGGACAGCCGCATATCCGGCCCGCGCCAGAGGATGACGCAGCGCGAGCAGGCGGCGGCGTCCCGCCCTACGGCCAAAACGGTCCAAACGGCCGGGCGCGCGCCCCGATCCCATGCTCCCGCCCCATGAAGGACCGGATGGCGAGGCGCGGACGCCTGACGATCAGGGCTTCGCCGCCGTCCGGTATTTCTCGAACCAGGCCAGGATCGCCGACGCCTTCGCCGCCGACTGGCTGGGCCGCGCGGCGATGCCGCCATGGCTTGCGCCGGGCACCTTCACCAGCGCGGTCGGTATCCCCTGCAATTTCAGCGCGGTATAATATTGCTCGGACTCGCTGACCGGGGTGCGGTAATCCTCCGACCCCACGACCACCAGCGTCGGCGTTTTCACATTGCCGACCAGGCTGAGCGGCGAGCGCGCCCAATAGCCCTCATGATCCTCCCACGGCTTTTTCGCGAACCAGTAGGGCGTGTAGAAATTCGACCCGTCGGAGGTGAGGACGAAGCTGGACCAGTCGATCACCGGCTTCTGCGTCGCCGCCGCCTTGAACCGCTGCGTCTTGCCGACGATCCAGGCGGTCAGCACGCCGCCGCCCGACCCGCCGGTGACGAACAGATTGTCCGGGTCGGCAACGCCCGCCGCGATCGCGGCGTCGACCGAGGCCATCAGGTCGCCGTAATCGTCGGCCGGATATTTCTTGTCGATCAGGTTGGCGAACTCCGCGCCATAGGAGGTGCTGCCGCGCGGGTTGGTGTAGAGCACGGCATAGCCCGCCGCCGCATAAAGCTGATAATCGGTCGAGAAGCTGGGGCCATAGGCGGCGAACGGTCCGCCGTGGATTTCCAGGATCAGCGGCGCCTTTGCCCCCTGCGCCAGACCCGGCGGCGTCACCAGCCAGGCGTCGATGGCGCGGCCGTCCGGCGCCGTTACCGCCAGCTTGCGCACCTGCGCCATCGCCTTGCCCTCCAGCAGCCCGGCGTTAAGCCGGGTCAGCCGCCGCCCATCCTTGCCGCCCGCGACATAGACGTCCGCCGGATTCAGCGTGTCACCGCCGGTATAGGCGACCGTCCCGCCCTTCGACACGCTGAACTCGCCATCGGTGTATGGGCGGTCGAATGCGTCGCCCGCAAGGCCGGTGGCGAGCGTCGTCATCTTGCCGTCCAGACCAACGCGCGCGACCCGCTTCACGCCATGATCGTCATAGGAGACGATCAGCGCGCCGTTGCCCGCCCATTTGACGGCATCGATGCTGCGATCCAGCGATGCGGTCAGAGCGCGCGGAGAACCGCCATTGGCGTTCATCACATAGAGCACCGCATTCTCATAGCTGCGCTCCTTGTCGTCGAAGCCGAGATAGGCGATCTTCGTGCCGTCCGGCGACATTTGCGCGCCTTCGTCCGGGCCGTTGCGGCTGGTCAGCGCCCTGATGCCGCCGCCCTGAACGTCTACCGAGAATATCTCGCTGTTGAGAGGATGCAGCTCCCAGTCGGCATTGCGGTTGGCGCTGAAAATGATCGTGCGGCTGTCGGCAGACCAGCTCAGCGGGCCATTGTCGTTAAACTTGCCGAAGGTGATCTGGCGCGGCGCGCCGCCATCCGCCGCCACGACAAAGACATGATCGAAACCCGGTTTCAGATAGCCCGCGCCGTCCGCCCGGTATGTCACCTTATCGATGATGGTCAGCGGCTCGGCCCATTTCGCGCCCTCCGGCTTGTCCGGCGCGCTGCCCAGCTTCGTGTCGGTGTCCGGCACGGTCATGGTGTAGGCGATGCTGCGCCCGTCCGGCGACCAGGCGATCGCGCCGGGGCTGTCGGGCAGGCCGGTGATCTTCGCGCTCGTCCCGTCCGCCATCCACAGCACATGCAATTGCGGCGCGCCATCGGTGGCGGAGACATAGGCGAGGCGCTTGCCGTCCGGCGACCAGCGCGGCGAGCGGTGCGACCCTGGCCCGGCGACCAGTGGCGACTGGCCGCCACTCGCCACATCCACCAGCCAGATGGTCGGCCGCGCCTTGTCCGTCATGATGTCGTTGGACATGCGGACATAGGCGATGGTCTTGCCATCCGGGCTGATCTGCGGATCGCTCGCCGCCTCCAGCGAAAAGAGGTCGCGGCCGGTAAAGGCGCGGACGGGGCCGTCGGAGGCGGGCTTTGGCTCCTCCGCAAAGGCAATGGGCGCCGCGCCAAGCAGCAACAGAGCGATCAGGGGCTGGCGAAAGCGGAGCATCAGGGGCCTCTCTCTTATTGGGGGAGGCGGCAGCATGATCTTTTTGCGGATGGGCGCAAGGGGGAGAAGCAGGTCCGCTCCATATGGCGCAATCGTTTGGACAGGAGACAAAAGCGGGACCCCTGCCTTCGCAGGGGTGACAGAATTGAGGCTCGTCACCCCTGCGAAGGCAGGGGTCCCGCTCCTTAAGTTCTGACGTCGAGAGTCCGCTCTGTCGCGCTGATCATGCCTCGCTCACCCCAAAGAAAAAGGGCGGCCCTTACGAGCCGCCCTCCTTACATCACCGGATGGTATCCGGGATTACTTGCCCGCCTTCGCCGGGGCCGGTTTCTTCGGCGCTCCGCCGCCCTTTTTGCCCTTTTTGGGCGCGGCGGGGATGATTTCGAAGGCCAGCGCGTCGTCCTTCAGCCGGACATGGACCTCGCCGCCGTGGACGAGCTTGCCGAACAGCAATTCCTCGGCCAGCGGCTGCTTGATCTTCTCCTGCATCAGGCGGCCCATCGGGCGCGCGCCATACAGCTTGTCGTAACCGCGCTTGGTCAGCCACGCCTTGGACTCATCGTCCAGCGTGATGTGCACGTCGCGGTCGGCAAGCTGCAGTTCGAGCTGGAGCACGAACTTGTCGATGACGCGGGCGACGATTTCCGGCGGCAGGTAGCCGAACGGCACGATCGCATCCAGGCGGTTGCGGAATTCCGGCGTGAACAGCTTCTTGACCGCTTCCTCGCCCACATCGTCGCGGGTCAGCGTACCGAAGCCGATGCCTTCCTTCTCCATGTCCGACGCGCCGGCGTTGGTGGTCATGATCAGGATGACATTGCGGAAATCCACCGTCTTGCCGTGATGATCGGTCAGGCGGCCATTATCCATCACCTGCAACAATATGTTGAACAGGTCCGGATGCGCCTTCTCGATCTCGTCGAGCAGCAGAACGCAATGCGGTTGCTGGTCGATGGCGTCGGTCAGCAGGCCGCCCTGATCATAGCCGACATAGCCCGGAGGCGCGCCGATCAGGCGGCTGACCGAGTGCCGCTCCATATATTCGGACATGTCGAACCGCTGCAGCGGAATGCCGAGCAGGGTGGCGAGTTGCCGCGCGACCTCCGTCTTGCCGACGCCGGTGGGGCCGGAGAAGAGATAGTTGCCGATCGGCTTGTCCGGATCGCGCAGGCCCGCGCGCGAAAGCTTGATCGCTGACGAGAGCACCTCGATCGCCTTGTCCTGGCCGAACACCACGCGCTTCAGGTCGGTGGAGAGCGTCTCCAGCACCGTCTTGTCGTCGCTCGACACGGTTTTCGGGGGGATGCGGGCCATGGTCGCGATGACCTGCTCGATCTCCTTGGGCGTGATCGTCTTTTTCCGCTTGGCGAGCGGCACCAGCATCTGCATCGCGCCGACCTCGTCGATCACGTCGATCGCCTTGTCCGGCAGCTTGCGGTCGTTGATGTAGCGCGCGCTAAGTTCCACGGCCGACTTGATCGCGTCCGGCGTATATTTGACGTGGTGATGATCCTCGAACGCGGAGCGCAGGCCGGTCAGGATCTTGATCGTATCCTCGACCGTCGGTTCGTTCACGTCGATCTTCTGGAAACGCCGGAGCAGCGCCCGGTCCTTCTCGAAATGATTGCGGAACTCCTTGTAGGTGGTCGATCCGATGCAACGGATCGTGCCGCCCGACAAAGCGGGCTTCAGCAGGTTGGACGCATCCATCGCGCCGCCGCTGGTCGCGCCAGCGCCGATGACGGTGTGGATTTCATCGATGAACAGCACCGCGTGCGGCATCTTTTCCAGCTCGTTGACGACCGCTTTCAGCCGCTCCTCGAAATCGCCGCGATAGCGGGTGCCGGCGAGCAGCGCGCCCATGTCGAGCGAGTAGATCACCGCTTCCTTGAGCACTTCGGGCACTTCGCCTTCGACGATCTTGCGGGCCAGCCCTTCCGCGATGGCGGTCTTGCCGACGCCAGGATCGCCGACATAGAGCGGGTTGTTCTTCGACCGGCGGCACAGGATCTGGATCGTCCGGTCGACCTCCGGCCCGCGGCCGATCAGCGGATCGACCTTGCCCTTCTCCGCCTTCTCATTGAGGTTGACGGTGAACTGGTCGAGGGCGCTGTCCTTCTTGCCCTTGCTGTCCTGCTTCTTTTCTTCCTCCACGGCGCCCTTGACCTCGCGTTGCTCAGGGGCGGCGGTGCCTTTGCCGACGCCATGACTGAGATAGCTCACCGCATCCAGGCGGCTCATATCCTGCTGCTGCAGGAAATAGACAGCATAGCTCTCCCGCTCGGAGAACAGGGCGACCAGCACGTTCGCGCCGGTGACCTCATCCTTGCCGGAGGATTGCACGTGGAGGATGGCGCGTTGCACGACGCGCTGGAAACCGCTTGTCGGCGAGGGGTCGGTTTCGCCCTCCACCTTCAGGCTGTCGAGTTCGGTGTCGAGATATTGGGTGACCGCATCGCCCAGCTCGCCAATGTCGACGCCGCACGCCTGCATCACCTTGGACGCATGTTCGTCATCGATCAGGGCGAGGAGGAGGTGCTCCAGCGTCGCATATTCGTGACGCCGCTCGGAAGCGTGCGTCAGCGCATTGTGCAGCGTGGTTTCGAGAGCGGCGGCAAAAGACGGCATTTCTTTACTCCAATCCCCCATTGGTCGGGGGCATGTTGGACCATATGTCGGCATTGCGAACTGGCCAATCAAGACAATCGTATGACAGACCCGTAAAGCCAACCTTTCGCAGCGCCCCTTCGTTCCGTTGCGGACGCGAAAAGGGCGGATGCATGGTCATTTCCGGAACAGCGCCTCTGCGCTGGCTTTGTGCCGGACGGCATGGTCGATCTTGGCGCGGGTGCGGACGATCTCGCCCTCCAGCGCTGCGATGCGCGCCTCCAGTTCGGAAACGGACAGGGGATCAAGGTCCTGCTTTGTAAGCTGGGCCAGGGCATCGTCCGCCTTGCGCGGCAGATTATCCTCCATGTCCATGAACGCAATGTTGACCCTAAACCCCATCCTGTCAATAAGAGCGCGACCGCCGCGCCGTAAAAAATGTGGCGGTGCAACATAATGGGACTGGAATGGGACGAAGAAGCCCGGACCAGCGCCAACCTCAGGATTCCTGTGGGGGAATGACGTGGATGTGACGACCGGGGCAGCAGTGCCCAAAGAGATGACGGCCATTGCGATCAGCGCGCCGGGCGGCCCCGATGTCCTTGTTCCCACGATCCTGCCGGTGCCCGTCCCCGGCCCCGGAGAAGTGCTGATCCGCGTGGCTGCGGCGGGCGTGAACCGGCCGGACGTGCTCCAGCGCATGGGCAAATATCCCCCGCCGCCGGGCGCACCAGACACGCCGGGGCTGGAGGTTTCGGGGACCGTCGCGGCGCTTGGCGAAGGCGTGGACGCGGCGCTGCTGGGCCAGCGGGTCTGCGCGCTGATCGCGGGTGGCGGCTATGCCGAATATGCGGTCGCGCCCGCCGTCCAGTGCCTGCAGGTGCCGGAAACCTATGACATTGTAGAGGCCGCCGCGCTGCCCGAAACGCTGTTCACCGTGTGGACCAACCTGTTCGAGCGCGCCTATGTGACGGAGGGTGAAGCCGCCCTGATCCATGGCGGCACCAGCGGCATCGGCACGATGGCGATCGCGCTGTGCAAATTGTTCGGCGTCACCAGCATCGTCACCTGCGGCTCGGACGAGAAATGCGCCGCGGCGCTGGAATGGGGCGCGGATCACGCGATCAACTATCGCACCGCCGATTATGTCGAGGAGGTCGCGCGGATCACCGGCGGCGCAGGATGCAACGCGGTGCTCGACATGGTGGGCGGCGACTATCTGCCCCGCAACCTCAAATGCCTGGCGCCGGACGGACGGCATGTGTCCATTTCCGTGCTCGGCGGACCAAGGGCCGAAATCGTCATCCGCGACGTGATGGCCAAGCGCCTGACGATCACCGGCTCAACCCTCCGCCCCCGCCCTATCGCCTTCAAGGGCCTGGTCGCGGAGGAACTGAAGCGCGTCGTCTGGCCCTTCGTCGAAAGCGGCGACCTGCGCCCCGCAATGGACCAGCGCTTCCCCCTGGCGGAAGCGAACAAGGCCCACGCCCGCATGGATAGCGGCGACCATTTCGGGAAGATTGTCTTGGTGGTCGGGTGAGCCGAGGTAGCGATGAAGTGTAGCGGGACCCCTGCCTTCGCAGGGGTGACGGCACTCCTATTCGTCACCCCTGCGGAGGCAGGGGTCCCGCTTTTCTTACAATCTCCCCGCATCTGACATGCGCGGAGGCTGGGTCTACATCCTCGCCAGCCGCTATCGAAGCACGCTTTACATCGGCGTCACGGCGAACATCGCCGCCAGAGCCTATCAGCACAAGACTGGAACCGGCGCAGATTTCACCCGCAAATATGGCGTGACCCTGCTCGTTTACGCAGAACAGCACACCACGATCGAGGAAGCCATCGCCCGCGAGAAGGCGCTCAAGAAATGGAAACGGGACTGGAAGTTCCGGTTGATCGAGGAGGGCAATCCCGATTGGATTGATCTCTACGACCGGATCAATGGCTAACGCCCGTCACCCCTGCGGAGGCAGGGGTCCCGCGTCCTTCTCCCGACAGAAATTCAGCATCCCGTCGCCCAATCCAAGAAAAGCGGAATCCCTGCCTCCGCAGGGATGGCGAATACCGTAGCAAATCCTTCATATTCCAAGTCAAAATGTAACAAGGCGCAGCTAATGGCGTGGTCCCGACAGCAATAGTTCCGGGGCATGTTCATGAATTTCGTCAGCCGCCTGCCTTTTGCCGCAGATGTCGACGACACTATCGCGGATCAGTTCGTGGTGCCGGAGCGGCAGGACGGTCCCCGCCGCAAATATCGCACCATCTGGATTTCGGACATCCATCTCGGCACCCGCGGATGCAATGCCGCGATGCTGATCGACTTTCTCGACAGCGTGGACAGCGAGACCATCTATCTGGTCGGCGACATCATCGACGGCTGGCGGCTGAAGAAGCGCTTCTACTGGCCCGCCACCCATAACGACATCGTGTGGCGGATCATGAAGCGCGCCCGGCGCGGCACTCGCGTCGTCTATATCCCCGGCAATCATGACGAGATGTTCCGCCAGTTCAGCGGCCTCAACTTCGGCGGCGTGGAGATCAAGCGCAAGGCGATCCATGAGACCGCCGACGGCCGCAAGCTGCTGGTCCTGCACGGCGACGAGTTCGACACGATCATGCTGGCGCACCGCTGGCTCGCCTTTGTCGGCGACGCCGCCTACACCGCGCTGATGGGCCTCAATCGCTGGGTCAACGCGGTGCGGCAATGGTTCGACCTGCCCTATTGGTCGCTGAGCAAGATGGCCAAGCACAAGGTCAAGAACGCCGTCGCCTTCATCTCCAAGTTCGAGGAAGTGGTGGCGCATGAGGCCGGCGCGCGCGGCGTGGACGGCGTGGTGTGCGGCCATATCCACAATGCCGACATCCGCGAAATTGCGGGCATCGCCTATTATAATGACGGCGACTGGGTGGAGGGCTGCACCGCGCTGGTCGAGCATGCCGACGGGCGGATGGAAGTGCTGCACTGGGCCGACGAGATGGCCAAGCGCGCGCAGGCGGAGGCGCAGGCCCTGCGCCTTGCCGCCGAACGGCTGGCCGCCTGAAGGGCCGGGCCATGCGCATCCTGATCGTCACCGATGCGTGGGAACCGCAGGTGAACGGCGTCGTCCGCACCCTGCGGTCGGTGCGCGCGGAGCTGGAGGCGGCGGGTCATGCCGTCCGCATCCTCTCGCCTGACCAATATGGGTCGCTGCCCTGCCCGACCTATCCGGAAATCCGGCTGGCGGTCGCCCGGTCGCGCACCATAGGGCGGGAGATCGACGCTTTCCTGCCCGACGCTATCCATCTCGCGACAGAGGGGCCGCTCTGCCTTGCCGCGCGCCGCTGGTGCCTGCGCACCGGTATCCCCTTCACCACGGCCTATCACACGCATTTCCCGGATTATGTGGCGCAGCGCACCGGCATCCCGGCGGCGTGGATCTGGCCCTATATCCGCTGGTTCCACGGCCCGGCGCAGGCGGTGCTGGTGTCCACCCGCTCCGTCCGCGAGCAGCTCCGCGCGCATGGCATCGCGCAGGTCCGGCCCTGGGGACGGGGCGTGGACCTTGCCAATTTCACGCCCGACGCGCCGCCGCCGGAGATGTTCGCCCACCTTCCCCGCCCCATCCAGCTCTATGTCGGCCGGGTCGCGGTGGAAAAGAATATCGAGGCGTTCCTATCCTCCGGCCATCCGGGGTCGAAGGTGGTGGTGGGCGACGGCCCGGCCCGCGCGGCGCTCGAACGCGCTTACCCGGATGCGCATTTTCTGGGTCCGCTCTCCGGCCGCGCCCTTGCCGGTGCCTATGCGGGCGCAGACGTATTCACATTCCCCAGCCGCACCGACACGTTCGGGCTGGTGATGATCGAGGCGCTGGCCTGCGGCGCGCCGGTCGCCGCCTATCCGGTGACTGGCCCGGTCGACATCGTGACCCCGGAGACCGGCGCGCTGGCCGAGACGCTGGAGGAGGCGATCGCCCAGGCCCTGAGCCGCGACCGCGGCCGGTGCGCGGATTATGGCGCCAGCTTCACCTGGGCCGCGAGCGCGCGGCAATTCCTTGAGGGGCTGTATCCGTTCAGCCCGGATGCCCTGCCGCTGGCGGCGTGAAAAAATCTCCGTTCGGGCTGAGCGAAGTCGAAGCCCTTCCCTGAACGCAGTGAAGGGCCTTCGCTACGCTCTGGCAAACCCTTCGACTTCGCTCAGGGCGAACGGGATATAATCTGGATGCCGGGGATACCCCGCCCCCACACGCTTTTTCTTGCCGTTCCCGCGGCGATGCACTACCATCGCCCCATGCAGAGGCCGCTCCGTGAGGGGCGGCCCTTATCGTTTTTAGTTCAGGAGAGGCTCCCCGTGTCCCAGCCGCTTATGCCCCACGCCACCGCAAGCTGGCTTGTCGACAACACCGCGCTCAGCTTTGATCAGATCGCGGAATTCTGCGGGCTTCACATCCTTGAGGTGCAGGCGATCGCCGATGACACCGCCGCGACCAAATATACCGGCCGCGATCCCGTCCGCGCGCATGAGCTGACCCAGGACGAGATTCACAAGGGCGAGGCGAATCCCGATTACCGGCTGAAGATCAGCAAGGGGCCGGAGCCGGTGCGCCGCACGAAGGGGCCGCGCTACACCCCCGTTTCCAAGCGTCAGGACAAGCCGGACGGCATCGCCTGGATCCTGCGCAACCACCCGGAAATTTCGGACGGCGCGATCAGCAAGCTGATCGGCACCACCCGCACCACCATTCAGGCGCTGCGCGACCGCAGCCACTGGAACATCGCCAACATCGTGCCGAAGGACCCGGTGACGCTGGGCCTCTGCTCGCAGCGGGAGCTGGACGCGCTGGTCGCCAAGGCCGCGAAGAAGGCAGGCATCGAGGCGCCGACCGACGAGCGTCTGGACGGCGATCGCGCCGCCCTGATCGAGGAACTGCGCCGGGAGCGTGAGGACACGATCCGCCGCGCCGAGGAAGCGATGCATGCCGAAGCGCAGGCGATCTCCGACGTCGCCACGATCCTCGACCCGTTCAGCAACAATGAAGGGCATGTGGGGTAGGGATTACCTATCGCCGTTCGGGCTGAGCGAAGTCGAAGCCATCTACTGAGCGCAGCGAAGTGACCTCCCTATCGGTCGGTCGAACCCTTCGACTTCGCTCAGGGCGAACGGTGTGGATATGGAAGGCCTAGATTCCGCCCACTCGCACACCGCCGCAAAAAATTTTTCGCCATTCCAGGGGGCCAGTGCCGTTACGGCATCGCCCCCTCCTGATTGACGGGAACGGAAACCGGCGAAATCGCGGCTCCACATGGATTGCGGGAAGCCATTTCCCCGCATACATTCGTTGATGTGGAGAGCGAAAAGATAATCTGGAAAGAGCGGTACAGCCATCCGGTTGCGTGGGATCAGCAGTTCCCGCCGCTGTCGCTGACGGACATGCTGATCAACAGCGCCACCGCCCATCCCCATGCCCACGCCATCGATTTCCTCGGCCGCCATTACAGCTATGCCGACATATTGGGCGGCGTGCGCAAGGTCGCGTGCGGGCTGCAGGCGATGGGCGTCGGCAAGGGCGACCGGGTCGGCCTGTTCCTGCCCAATGTGCCGCATTATGTCGCGGCCTATTATGGCGCGATGCTGGCCGGGGCGACGGTCGTCAACTTCTCGCCGCTCTACACCGCCGCGGAGCTTGAGCATCAGGTCGAGGACAGCGGCACGAAGATCCTCTTCACCCTGTCGGCCAAGGCGCTGCTGCCCACCGCGCTGGAGGTGCTGAACGGATCCAGCCTGGAAAAGCTGGTCGTCGGGTCGATCGCGGGCGTGCTGCCCAAGACGAAATCGCTGCTCTATCGCCTGCTCAAGCGGTCCGAGACGGCGGAAACCCCGCACGATCCGCGCATCATCGCTTTCTCAAAGCTGATCGCGAACAAGGGCGATTGCGCCACCCCCGCCATCGACCCGGAAAATGACATCGCCCTGCTGCAATATACCGGCGGCACGACCGGACGGCCCAAGGGCGCGATGCTGACCCACCAGAATCTGACCGCCAACGCCCGCCAGGTCGAGATGATGGACCCGCATGCGGGCGAGGAGGACCGGATCATCGGCGTCCTCCCCTTCTTCCATGTGTTCGCCAACACCTGCATCCTCAACCGCACGATGCTGAACGGCGGCGAGATCGTGATGCTGCCCCGCTTCGACGCGACGCAGGTATTGCAGGCGATCCACCGGACGAAGGCGACCTCCATCGCCGGTGTGCCCACACTCTATCAGGCGCTGCTCGATCACCCGGCCATCGCCAATGTCGACCTGTCCTCGCTGCGCGTCTGCAGCTCCGGCGGCGCGCCGCTGCCGCTGGAGGTGAAGCAGAAGTTTGAGGCGGTGACCGGCGCGAAGCTGGTGGAGGGCTATGGCCTCACCGAAACCAGCCCGGTGGTCTGCTCCAATCCCTATGAGGGGCTGAACAAGCCCGGCACGGTCGGCCAGCCGGTCGCCGCCACGCTGGTCAAGGTCGTCGACCGCGAGGACCCAAGCCGCCCCGCGCCGCCCGGAGAACCCGGCGAACTGCTCTTTTCCGGACCGCAGGTGATGAAGGGCTATTGGGAGAAGCCCGACGCCGATGCCGAGGTGTTCATCGACGGCTGGCTGCGCACCGGCGACGTCGGCCTGATCGACGAGGACGGCTATGTGAAGATCGTCGACCGGCTGAAGGACATGATCGCCGTCGGCGGCTTCAAGGTGTTCCCCAGCCAGGTCGAGGCGGTGCTCTATCACCACCCGGCGGTGAAGGAGGCGCTGGTGATCGGCATCCCCGACGCCTATCGCGGCGAATGCCCCAAGGCGTTCGTGACGCTGCAGGACGGTGCGAAGGAAACCGGCGAGGCGCTGAAGGACTGGCTCAACGCCCAGCTCGGCAAGCATGAGCGCGTCTGCGCCGTGGAGGTCCGCCTGAACCTCCCCAAGACGCTGGTCGGCAAACTCTCCCGCAAGGAACTGGTGGCAGAGGAACGCGCGAAGGCGGGGGAGGGTGTCAGTTAAAAGGGGCCAATCTCTCTTCCGTTCGGGCTGAGCGAAGTCGAAGCCTTCCACTGAGCGGAGCGAAGTGCTTCGGCTCTGCCTCAGCAGAGCCCTTCGACTTCGCTCAGGGCGAACGGAGTGTAGTTGTCACGCGCCATTGCACTCCTCCCGCCCGCTCTTATCTTATCCCCAACACTCACCGGGGAATGCAAACATGGCGCAGGAAGTCGCAACCATCGCAGGCGGATGCTTCTGGTGCACGGAGGCCGTGTATCAGAATCTGAAGGGCGTCCAGTCCATCGAGAGCGGCTATATCGGCGGCGACAAGGCCGATCCGACTTATGAGGAGGTCTGCACCGGCCGCACCGGCCATGCCGAGGCGATCCGCATCACCTATGACGCGGACGTGATCAGCTATGGCGACCTGCTGGACATCCATTTCGCCACGCATGATCCGACGACGCTGAACCGGCAGGGTAACGACATCGGCACCCAGTATCGCTCTGCCATCTTCCCGCACGACGCGGTGCAGGAGGCCGATGCGAAGGCCGCCATCGCCCGCGCGCAGGCGGACCAGCCCAATCCCATCGTCACCACGATCGAGCCGATGGCCCCCTGGTATCCGGCGGAGGATTATCATCAGAAATATTGGGAGCGCGTCGGCGACCGCAATCCCTACTGCATGGCGGTGATCCCGCCCAAGCTGCAGAAGCTGCAAAAGAAGTTTGCGGAGCGGATCGTCGCCTGATCGCCCCATCTGATCCGGTTCCGCGCCCTCCTTATGCCACGGTTCATGTGATCCATGGCATGGCTGTCCGGCGCAATCGCAACGGAGCAGCGAGATGATGACGAAGCGGATGATCTGGGTCCTGCCGATGGCGGTTCTCGCACAGGGCTGCGTCGCGCGCACGGCCGCCAATATCGTGACCTTTCCCGTCCGCGCCGGATCACAGGCCGTCGACTGGAGCACGACCAGCCAGGAGGAGGCCGACCGCAATCGCGGCCGCGAGATGCGCAAGCAGGAAAAACGCGACGCAAAGGAACGCCGCCGCGCCTGCCGCGATGCGGGGTACCGGGACTGCGATTGAACGTGCGGGATCGCGAATGGCGGTGTCGCGTATCGGCCATTATGAGACGTTAGGCAAAGGTCACGTTCTCCTGCAAAAGCAGGAGTCCGGGGCCGCCTAACGTCACATCGCCCTGGGTTCCCGCCTGCGCGGGAATGACGGGCGGGTAAACAGCAGGATGTTTGTCCCCTTCCCACCCCAAACGCGCCACAGCTAGAACCACATGTCTCGCACGCATCGCCCGTCCGGCGGCAGATGACGCAGCCGCAGGTGGGGCAGAACAGGATTTCCAGCGCCGGGTCCGCTTTCCCCGGCCGCCTGTAGGCGCTGACCGGCCCCGCAATCCCGATGCGCCCATCCTCATAATCATAGGCCCACAGCGCGCCATAGCGGCGGCACAGGGTGCAGTTGCACGCCGTGATCGACCCCGGATCGCCCTCCAGCGTCCAATGCGCTCCGCCGCAATGGCATGATCCGGTGAGCGTGGCGGTCACTTAAGCCGCCGCGCGCCGCAGCCGGTCGTTGATTGCGACGCCGATCCCTTCCTCCGGGATCGGCGCGATGGCGATGGCGCTGCTGCTGCTGGCGTCGGCCAGGTGCAGCGCCGCGAACAGGTTCTTCGCCGCTTCGCGCAGGTCCGCTTCCGGGCTGATATTATAGCTGCACGGCATCAGGCCGAAGCCGATCAGATATTCGTCCCGCTCCGCCCGCATGGCGTTGAGGCGCAGCGGCTTGCCCGGCGCGTAATGGCTCTCAAGCTGCCCCGGCGCCTCGATCTTCCCGCCTTTCGCGTCGCGCACCGGCGCGTCCGCCGCCTCTGCGATCATCGCGGCGGTGACGGGGCCGGGCCGCAGCAGGCGGACATGGTCCTCCTCCGGCGCGGCGATGGTCGATTCCAGCCCTTCGCTCGTCGGCCCGGCGTCCAGTATCATGCGGATGCGCCCGCCCAGGCTGGCCAGCACATGCTCCGCCCGCGTCGGGCTTACCCCGCCGCTGCGATTGGCCGATGGCGCGGCCAGCGGCTTGCCGCTTTCCCGGATCAGTCCCTGCATGGCGGGATGGGCGGGCATGCGCAGCGCCACGGTCGGCAGCCCCGCCGTCACTGCGGGCGCGATCCCCGCCCCGTCCCGCACCGGCAGCACCAGCGTCAGCGGGCCGGGCCAGAAGGCGTCGGCCAGCGCCCGCGCCACGGGGGAGAATATCGCCAGCCGCTCCGCCATCTCCCGGTCGGCGACATGGACGATCAGCGGGTTGAAGCTTGGCCGCCCCTTCGCGGCATAGATGGCGGCCACGGCCCGCCCGTCGGTCGCATCGCCCGCCAGGCCATAGACTGTCTCGGTCGGCGCGGCGACCGGCTCGCCCGCCCGGATCAGCAACGCCGCCTCGCGCAGCGCCGCCGTGTCATAGAGGGAAGTCTTTGTCGCTAATCCAGGATTGGGAATGGTCACGGCCCCGCATATATCTGTGCAGGTCCGGGCATAATAGCGCAAAAAGACAGTTGGATGACGCCCGCCGCGCGCATTTCCGGCTATCGCAGCCGAATTGGTGGCGATAGACGCAGGCGATGACCGACGCCCTCCTGACCCGCATTGCCGAGGCGCTGGAACGCCTTGCCCCGCCGCTGCCGCCGCAGGCGGACCTTGCCGCCTTCCCGGCCTATGTGTGGGATGGGACGACGGTCGCGGCGGTGGACGCCTTCGCCCCGGTCGAATTCGCCCTGCTGTCCGGCATCGACGCGCAGAAGCAGGCGATGCTGGAAAACAGCCGGCGCCACGCCGCCGGGCACGCCGCGCATGACGTGCTGCTGTGGGGCGCGCGGGGCACCGGCAAGTCGGCCACCGTCGCCTCGGTCGTGGGCCAGTTGCAGGCGGACGGGGCGGACATCGCGCTCGTCCAGTGCGCGGGCGACACGCTGCATACGCTCCCGGCGCTCTTCTCGATCCTGCGGGGGACGAAGCGCCCCTTCATCCTGTTCATCGACGATCTGGGGTTTGACGAAGGCGCGGGCGACGCGCGCACGCTCCGTTCGCTGCTACAGGGCGGCGCGGCGGCGCGGCCCGCCAATGTCCGCCTCTATGTGACATCCAACCGCCGACACATCGTCTCCCGCCACATGAGCGAGCAGGACGACCCGATCAACAAGCGCGACGTGGTGGACGACAAGCTGGCGCTGGCCGATCGTTTCGGTTTGAGCCTGGGTTTCCACAATATCGACCAGGACGCCTATGTGGAGATTGTGCGCGGATACGCCGCGCATTTCGGCCTGAGCTTCGATCCGCTGGAGGCGATCCAGTGGGCCACCCAGCGCGGCAGCCGCTCCGGGCGGGTGGCGTGGCAATATGTGGTGGAACTGGCGGGACGGGCTGGGAAACGGGTTTAACATTTACACCGTTCGGGCTGAGCGAAGTCGAAGCCTTCCACTGAGCGGAGCGAAGTGCCTCCACCGAGCATGACGAGGCACCTTCTCTGCGTTCAGGCAAGGGCTTCGACTTCGCTCAGCCCGAACGGATTCTTGCTTCTTGTCCAGCGCAAAAAAGCCCGGCGGATCGCTCCGCCGGGCCTTCTTATATTCCACACCCCGAAAGGATCAGTTCCGGCTGGACCCCATGAACCGCAGCAGGAACAGGAACATGTTGATGAAGTCGAGATAGAGGCTGAGCGCGCCCATCACCACCGTCTTGCCCATCATGTCCGTGCCCGCGACATAGGCGTAGATGCTCTTGATCTTCTGCGTGTCATAGGCGGTCAGGCCAGCGAACAGCAGCACGCCGATGGCGCTGATCGCCAGGTCCATCACCGTCGACTTCAGGAAGATGTTGATCAGCATCGCCACGAACAGGCCGACCACGCCCATGATCAGGAAGGTGCCGAAGCCCGACAGATCCTTCTTGGTGGTGTAGCCATAGAGGCTGAGGCCCGCGAACGCCGCCGCCGTCGCGAAGAATGTCTGCGCGATCGACGCCCCGGTATACATCAGAAAGATGGACGACAGGCTGAGGCCCATCGTCACCGCATAGGCCCAGAACAGCCCCTGCGCCTGCGCCGTGGACAGCCGGTTGATGCCGAAGCTCAGCACCATCACGAAGATCAGCGGCGCAAACATCACGACATAGCGCAGGATGCCGCCATTGATCAGTATCTTGGCCGCCATCGAATCGGCGCCGCCCCAGGCGAACGCCATCGCGACCAGGCCGGTCAGCAGCACGCCGCTCGCCATATAATTGTAGACCGACAGCATGTAGGACCGCAGCCCTGCATCGAAAGCGACGTCCTGCGCGCCTGCGGCCGCGCCGCCAAGGCCCGACGGAGTCGTGCGGGGATCAGACCAGTTAGCCATGAGAAATCTTCTCCAAATAAGGCATATCGTCCGGCGATCATGCCGGTTCACCGTTTAATATCGGCTGAATCCGCAAGGGTTTCAAGGGAAAGCGGGTTTCGGGAACAGATTCACGGCCATCGCATTTCCGTCATTCCCGCGCATGATCGCCTGGCGAAGCATATCCCCTCTCGTCATCCCGGACCTGATCCGGGATCCCGCTTCTTCTATTTCCGTCGCGGCGCAAGATCAGCGGGACCCCGGATCAGGTCCGGGGTGACGATGGCAAAGAATAGTTCACGCCGCGCCCCACAGCCCCTACCATCCCCCCATGCACCGCCTGTTCGTCGCCCTGCGTCCGCCGGTTCCGGTTCGCGATCATCTGCTCGGCCTGATGCACGGGGTGGAGGGCGCGCGCTGGCAGAGCGATGATCAACTGCACCTCACCCTGCGCTTCATCGGGGAGGTGGACCGGCATCAGGCCAGCGACATCGCCGCCGCCCTCGCCCGCGTCACCGCGCCCGCCTTCGACCTTGCCTTGTCCAGCGCCGGAACCTTCGACCGGCGCGGGCGCATCGACACGCTCTGGGCCGGGGTGACGCCGCATGATCAGGTGGCGGCGCTGCACGCCCGCATCGATCGCGCCTGCATCATGGCGGGCTGCGCATCGGAACATCGCGCCTATCTGCCGCACATCACGCTCGCCCGGCTCAACCGGTCGAGCGCGCCGCTGCACGATTTCCTTGCGGCTAATGCGGGCCTGTCCAGCGCGCCTTTTCCGGTCGCCGAGTTCGGCCTTTACGAGAGCATCCTCGGCCGCGAAGGGCCGGTCTATCATCTGGCCGAACGCTACCCGCTCGCGCCCCGCTGATCCCGCAAAATCCGGTCGAGCAGGCCGCCCGCCGCGCCCATAATGTCATGCCACACCGTGTGGAAGCCATCATCGCCGCCATAATAGGGATCGGTCACGCCCTCCCCCTCCCGGCCGGCCAGATGATCGAGCATCAGCAGCAGTTGCGCTGTCCCGTCGCGCGGGCGCAGCCGTTGCAGATTGCGGTAATTGTCGCCGTCCATCGCCACGACATAGTCGAAGGCATGGAAATCCCCGGCCTTCACCTGCCGCGCGCGCAGGCCGCAGATATCCACGCCATAGGCCTCCGCCGTCGCCTGCGCCCGCCGGTCGGGCGGATGGCCGCGATGCCAGTTGCCGGTGCCCGCGGAATCAATCTCCAGCGCAACGCCCCGCTCCGCCGCCAGATGCCGCAACGCCCCCTCCGCCATGGGAGAGCGGCAGATATTGCCCAGGCATACGAATAGCACGCGGGGGATGGCTGGCTGTCCGCTCTGCTCCGTCATTGCAGAGCCTCTGGGGAGCGCTTCATCGGTGCGATCATCCTCCGTGCTCCTGCAAAAGCAGGAGCCTAGGGTTTAAGGCACATTCTTTGGGCGTGGTGGTGCAAGCAAGGAAAGCCCCTTCCCCGCATGTCTACGTGCTCCTGCGGAAGCAGGAGTCCAGTTCAGACGGCGGGACTGGGCTCCTGCTTTCGCAGGAGCACATCCTTAACAGGTCAAGCGGAAGTCCTTCTCAAACCGCCGTCAACACCCCGCAGGCCAGCCGCCCGCCCGCATTGCCGGTCGGATCGGTTTTCATGTCGTCGGCCGCCGCGTGGATCACGATCGCCGCGCCGTCCGCATCGAGCAGAGGCGCGTCGCCGCTCGTCAGCTTCGCGCCGGGGATGGTATATTCCAGCGTGCCGGACCCATCCGCGCCCAGCAGGATGTTGGGCATGTCGCCCATATGCATGCCCTGCGGATTATCCTTGCCATGCTGATGCTTGGTCGGGTTCCAGTGGCCGCCCGCGCTGGCGAAGTCGGGCGCGGTGCAAACGCCGGTGGTGTGGACATGCGCGGCATGGGTGCCGGCGGGCAGGCCCATCACCTTGATGCTGACGGTCAGCCCGGCGGCGCTCTCAACGACCTCGGCGGCGCCCTTTTCGGAACCGTCGGCGGCCATCAGCACCGCCTTGGCAGTGAGTCCTGCGGGCGGGGCGGCGGAGGCGGCGCTCGCCGCGCCGTCATTGTCCGACGCGCAAGCGCCCAGCATCAGCAACGCGGTCATCATCGGCAGGGCGTAGGTCGCTTTGGTGGGGGCTGTCATGGGGGCACTCCTTGGCGGACGGGGGAAACTTAACGGCGAACGCCGCACGGCCGCCTTTGTTGCGAATGAGTCTCTTTCTGTCACCCTTTTTCGACGCTATCCAGCGGCGGCATGTCCAGGGCCGCCAGCATGGCCCGCATCGCCGACGCCTCCTCTGCGCCATTCGCCGCCTCGAACGCCGCCTGCGCCCGCCGCCACCGGACGCTCGCCTCGGCAAGCCGCGCCTCGCCCGCCGGGGTCAGCCGCACCACCCGCGCCCGCCCGTCCGTCTCGGACCGGCCCATGTCCACCAGCCCATCCCGCTCCAGCGGCCGCAGATTCTGCCCCGCCGTCGACCGGTCGAGGTCCAGCGCCCGCGCCAGCCCATTGACCGGCATCGCCCCCTGCGCGCCCAGCAGCGCCAGCATCGAAAACTGCGTCGCGCGCAGGCCCAGCGGGGCGAGGCAGGCGTCATAATAGTTGGATATCCGCCGCGCCGCCCGGCGCAACGCGATGCAGTTGCACGCCATGAACGCCATGGGCGATCCGCTGTCCATCATCATCTCCACCAAGGTTCCGGCCCGCATCGGCCCGGCGCTTCCGGGCGTGACGCGCATCCTAGACCAGATTGGCGCGGGACGATATAGGGGGATATCCCCTTTTATTCGTTCGACAGCAATGATCATCGCAAAGAAAGGACCGCCGCCATGAAAAAGTCGTCACGCACGCTCCCGTCGCTTACGCCGACGCTCGCCGCTCTCGGTCTCGCCCTGGGCGTCGCGCTTTCGCCAGCCGGTCCGGCGCTGGCGCAACAGACGCCGCCCCCGACCTCCCTCGCCGCGCCAGTGCCGACCACGCATGTCCTTGCCATCGGCACGCTGGTTGAGGGGCACACGCCGCAGAGCATCCGGGCGATCATGCCCGACGAGGTGCGCGATACGGTCGGCCTCTATCTGTCCGGCCGTATCGAACAATGGTGGGTGCAGAAGGAGAAGCAGGGCGTCATATTCCTGCTGAACGCCACGAGCGCGGACGACGCGCGCGCCTTGCTGGCGGACCTGCCGCTGGTGAAGGGCGGCATATTGCGCTTCGACCTGATGCCGCTCGGCCCGCTCAAGCCCTTGCAATATCTGACGGACGCCGGGGCGCGATAGTCCCCGCCCCCGGAGCGGCCCTTCTCGGCTGATCATGCGCCTTCGAGCCTATGGAAACCGTGCTCCTGCGCATTGCCCTATAACCCAGGTCGAGACAGGTTCAGCGCCGGTCGAAGGTCAGCGTCGCGATATGATAGAGGGTCGCGACCTTCTGCCCGCGCAGGGCCAGGTCGCCCTTCTCCTCCTGCGTCGCCGACAGGATATAGCGGCCCTTTTCCTTCAGCGGCAGCGTCACCTGCCCCTGCGCGTCGGTGACGAAGCTTTTCGACCATTTGTCCGGCGTGATCACGGTCAGCTTCGCGCCGGGCACGGCCTTGCCGTCGCGCAGCAGCAGGAAGCTGTCGGCATGGGCCGCCCCGGGCGCGATCTCCAGCGGCATGGCCGCCGCCTTCTCCGCCCGTCCGGCGCGGGCGTAATAGATGACGCCCTCCTTCTTGCCGTCCTCGCCCCACGGGTCGAACACATTGTCGTCCACGACGCGGACGTCGCCTGCGGGCGCCGCCACCTCGATATAGCCCGCCTTGCGCACCTGCGCCGCCTGCGACGCAGGCACCAGCCGGGGCGCTTTCAGCTTCTCAAACTCCGGGTCGCCGCCTTCGGGCAATGCCTCGCCCGGTTCGCCCAGATAGATGCGCGCCGGGCCTGTCCCGTCGCGCTCCACCCACAGCTCATGCGCCTGCGCCGCCGGCGCGGCCAGCAGCAACGCGGCAGCCGCCATGGTCAATCTACGCATCGTCCATCTCCTTCATAATCCCCCGCGCGCTCGCGCAGGCCCCGCCCGATCGATTCAGAACCGGTATCCCACCGTCCCCATCACATTGCGCGGCGCGCCCATGAAGCAGTCGCCCCGCGCCAGGCAGGAGGCGAAGAACTGCTTGTTGAGCAGGTTCGTCGCGTTGAGCGAGAAGCGCCACTTCTCCCATGTCACTTCCGCCAGCGCATCGACCGTGGTGCGCGACGGCGTGATGATGGAATAGAGTTCGCCAGCGGGAATGGCCGGGTTCAGGCCATAGGGATCGCGCATGCCGGTGGACACGCTCTTGCCGTTATAGACGACGCCCGCGCCCAGGCGGAGCTGCGCGCCGTCCGTGACGCCGAAGGTCTTGGTCGACCACAGGGACGCCGTGTGGCGCGGCATATAATCGAGGCTGGTGTTGGTTTCGGACTTCAACTTGGAATAGCCGTAATTGACCAGCAGCTCGAAATTGCCGGGCAGGGTGTGGCTCGCCTCAAACTCGAAACCCTTGGTGTTGAGTTCGCCCGACTGTGTCGTGGAATTGTTCGCGCCATAAAGGATGCGATTGCGCTCCTTGATCTTGAACGCCGTGACCGTGACGAGCGTGTTGACGCCCGGCTGCCACTTCACGCCCGCCTCATATTGCGTGCCCGTTTGCGGACGGTAGGGGTCGCCCGGAATGCCGCCCGGCAGTTGGAGGTTGCCGGCGACCGGCAGGAAGCTTTCGGTATAGCTGAAGAAGGGCGAGATGCCCGCGCCGATCTCCCCAATGACGCCAGCGCGGAAAGTGGTGGCGTTGTCCTTCTGGCCCGACGATCCGGTCACCCGGTCACGCCGCGCGCCCAGCACCATAGAGATGCGGTCGAAGAAACGGATCTGGTCCTGCACATAAACGCCCAACTGCTTCTGGCTTTCATAGGCGTAGGGACCGGTGGGGGTATATTCCTGCAGGGCGTCATAATCGATGTCATAAATATCGATCGTCTCAACGCCGAGCACGCCGCGCTTGCCCACCTTGTTCCAGCTATAGTCGATGCCGACGAGCAGCTTATGCTCGATATTCGCGCCGGTATTGAAGGTGAACTGGAGGTTATTGTCCGTCGAAAAGACGTTCATCTTCGCATTGCTGGCGTCGGCATAAAGACCGATGGTCCGCCCATCCGTACCGTACACCAGATAGGGATTGGTCGGGTTGGTGTAGCTGTCGGCATAGTGGGTGAAATAATCGAGGTCGCTGTCGATATAGCGGGCCTTCAGGCTCAGCCGGATATTGTCCGAGAAATTATGCGTGATGCTGCCGCCGCCCTGCAGCGAACGGCCCGCATAGCGATCCCATCCCGCCTTGCCGACAAAGGTGTAGCGGTCGAGCGTCTCGCCGGGATTGCCCGGATTGGGCCGGAACGTGCCGACGATCGGCAGGAATTGCGACGTCGATCCAGTGTCGTCCTCCTGATAGAGGCCGGTCAGCACGATGTCGGTATCGGGCGTCGGCTGCCAGCGGATCGACGGCGCCAACATCACCCGGTCGTCGGGCACATGATCGACATAGGTGCCGGAATCGCGCACCCGGCCGACGGCGCGGATCGCCAGATTGTCCGCCAGCGCGATATTGACGTCGCCCAGCGCTTCCTTGCGGTCATAGCTGCCATAGACAAGGTTAAGCTCGCCGCGCGTCTCGAAGTCCGGGGTCTTGGACACCAGGTTGACGAGGCCGCCGATGGACCCCTGTCCGAACAGCACCGACGCCGGTCCGCGCACAATCTCCACGCGGGAGAAATTATACGGATCGGACGTGATGCTGGCATAATAGGAGAAGATGTCGCGCATGCCGTCGCGGAACTGCAGCGCGTCCAGACCGCGCACATTGAAGCCGTCGACGCGGGTGTCGCGGCCATAGGGATTGGCGAGGACGCCCGCGGCATATTTCACCGTATCGCTGATGCTGATCGCGCCCTGCGACAGAAATTGTTCGGACGTGATGACCTTGATCGGCTGGGGCAGCTCGATCAGCGGGGTTTCGGTCTTGGTGCCGGCGTTGGCGGCGGTGACGATGATGGTTTCGTCGCCTTCCGTCTCGCTGCTCGCCGCATCGCTTGCGCCCGCCGCGAAGGCCGCAGGCCCCCACATCGCGATCAGCGCGGCGCTGGCCAAGACTATATTCTTCAAGCGCACCACGTCATTCCCCTTTTGGTTTTACAGTCGGGGGACCGGTTACAGCTAATGAGAACGCCTATCAATAGCAAAGTTTCATGAGTATTTATGAACGAGGCGGTTCCAGATCATGACAGAATATGAACATGCAATCCGCCGCCCGCCGCAGAGAAACAGGCGCATTATGAGCAGCGCTGACTGGTTTCAGGTCAAATAAGCGATGGCCCGGAAGGGCAGGCAGCTTCCTTTTTTAAATCCTCCCCTTCGAGGGGAGGTGGCATTCCAAAGGAATGACGGAGGGGTGTCACCATATCGATAGCGCGCCACCCCTCCACCATCTACGCCGGTCCCCCTCCCCTTGCAGGGGAGGATTTTTCAGGTCCCTAATAGGCCGGAGAACACCTCCCCCTTTCGTCATTCCCGCGACCCGAAGAGCGACCGAAAGTCGACGCGGGAACCTATCTCTCCCCACACGCCTGATATGCCCAAGGCGCATTAAGGCCCCGTGTCCGCGGGGATCACGAGGTTGAGTGGATTGCGACAATAACCTGCCGTCATCCCGGACTTGATCCGGGATCCATGGGCCTCAACCGTTGCGGGAATGCTCCACTATAAGAGCCAATGGATGCCGGGTCGAGCCCGGCATGACGGCCAACAGGCAAGTCCGTTTCCGCCCGCCCCACACCAGCACCCTCCAACGCCCCTCATCCAAATCCGCCCGCCTTCATCGCGCAAAGAAAAAGGGGCCGGTCTTTCGACCAGCCCCCAATTCTCGTTCCGATCCCGGAGGATCGAAGCTGATTACATGCCCGAACCCGGACCGTAGGTGATTTCCACGCGACGGTTCTGCAGTTCGCGAACGCCATCGGCGGTCTCGACGCGGGGCTTGCTCTCGCCGAACGCTTCGGTGGCGATGACGCCGTCGGGGATGCCCTTCGACGACAGGTAAGCCTTGACCGAGTCCGCACGGCGCTGGGACAGGCCGACGTTGTACGAGGCCGAGCCCGACTTGTCGGCGTGACCGGCAAGCATGACCTGCGCGTTGCCGCAGTTGCTGTAGGCCGAGATCGCATTGTCCAGGATGGTCGCTGCGTCGGGCGTGATGTCCGACTTATCCCATTCGAAGAACACGATGTACGGTCCAGGCGTGCACTCCACGGCCGGCGGCGGAGGCGGCGGCGGGGGAGGCGGCGGAGGCGGCGGCGGAGGCGGCGGCGGGGGTGCCGGCGGCTCGCCGAAGTTGTAGGTCAGGCCAGCGAGGATGCTGTGCGTACGGATGCGCGCATCGACGTCCGAACCGGCGGCCGGGCCGCCCAGCGCGTTGCTGGTGACGACGCCGATGTCGCCATGGTTGAAGAAGCGATACTTCAGCGACGCATCGAGCTTGCTGGTCAGCGGGAAGCGGATGCCGGCCAGAGCCTGCCATGCGAAGCCCGTGTCCGAATCGTCGGTGGTCAGCGTGTAGAGATAGGTGCGGGCAACGCCGACACCGCCGCCGATGAAGCCCTGCAGGCCGTCATCCGGGCCGAAATCCAGCAGGCCGTTGACCATGAAGTTCAGCGTGCGGAAGTTACCGCGCGTCGACTGGATGCCGTTGGTGTAGACATTGCTGTCCGTGTAAGCACGGCGGTAGCCGACTTCGGTTTCCAGACGGAAGCCGCCGAAATCGTAACCGATGACGCCATCGACGTCATAGCCGGTGTTGTAGTTCACGGTCGAATTCGGGGTAACGATCTTGAGCGTGGTGTCTTCCACGATCATCGCACCAGCGTCTACGCCGATATACCAGGACTTGTCGCGGGCAAAGGCTGGTGTAGCCAATACCGTTGTAGCGAGCGCTGCTGCGAGGGCAAGCTTCCGCATATTATTCCCCTTTCAAAATGGTCACAAAGGACTGCGGAAACCCTCTATCCTCCCGAAAGTTTCATGGCAAGCGCGCAATTGTTTATTATGTTGCACAAATGCTACAGTTTCAAAGACTTTGCCCCATCTATGCATTATGAAACAATCGGCCTGTTCGCACGCGCAAGATGGTTAAAGCATTGTTTTACAGGCATGGCTAACGGCGCGTTAGGACATGAAATCCACACTCCTGCAGCGGCTCTCCCCGTCTCAGCTTTCCACCAGTCCATGGCTGCGCAATGCGGTCAATATCGCCCCTATAGCGGTCCGCGACTCCGCATCGATCACGCTGCCCCCGGCCGGTCCGGGAATCGCCGCCTGCCGCGCCGCCACCACGCGCTGGCCGCCGCTATAATAGCCGTCCCCGCGCGCATCCTCATCCACCCAGGCGCTGCCGTCATGACGCATCGCATGCCCGCGATCCGCCACCCAGCAGCGCATGCCCGCAACGGGCGCGGCGAAGCGCCAGCCGCCCTGCGTCCATCCGGCGATCATGCCGTCCTTCCCCGCCCAGGCGCCCGTCGCCCCGGCATCGACGATCCAGCATCGCCCCGCCACGGGTGAGACCGGCGGGACATGCGCGTCCGCGCTTTCCGCGACCGCCTGCACCAGCATGTCCAGCAATGTCAGCGACTCATTATGGGTGATTTCCTTCTGCGCCTGCCCGGCATGCATCATCGGCAGCGCCAGCCGCGCGCTGTGCTCACCTGCCATAGTCGGTCTCCTCTGGGTTGGATCATTTGGGGTTAGATCATCCGGGCTTAGGTCATATGCCCAGCATGACGGACGCGGCGCGGCCCACCGCCTGCGCGCCCGCCTGGCGGATGTCCAGCCGCAGCGGCCCGCCATGCCCCGCCGCCGCATCGGCCGCGATCATCGCCGCGCTGTACGTCCACAGCGGCGCGGCGGTTTCCGCGCTGCGCACCGTCACGCCGCCATCCATCAGCCGCAGGGCATAGCGTTCGCTCTCCTCGCCCAGCGGCGCGTCAACGCCGTCCAGCCAGCGCCATCCCGCCCGGCTCCGCCGCACCCATCGCACGGTCACGCCGCCCGCGCCGTCCGGCTCCTGCGCGACATGCACCGGCGGCAGGGGGATCAGCGCCTCGCCCGTCACCGTCAGCGCCGCCTCCGCCGGGACCGCATCGCCAATGCCGATCGCCAGCATGGACAGCGCCGCGCCAACATGCACGGCATCGTCCGCCACCGCCGCCAGCCGGTCCTGCTCGATCATCAGCAGCGCTTCGCCCGCGCCGTGGCCGCCCGTCGCCCACTCCGTCCCCCGCCGCCCGCGCAGCAATCGGCTGAGGCGGAAGCGGCGCGGCCCGGTCTGCGCGGCGCTGCCGAACTGGATCAGCTCCCGCCCCACCAGGCACAGGTTCGCGCCATTGATCAGCGCCGCGTCGTCCGCCGGATGCAGCGTCATGCCATCGGCCAGCATCTCCACCTCGATCATGGTCGTCATGTCGAACAGCATCGCCGACCCGTCGCCCGTCGCCGCCGCCACCGTGCCCATCGCCGCCGCAGGGGCCGTGCCCCCGGCCGCCACTGCCTCGCCCGTCCCCGGCGTCACGGTGAACAGCGCCGCCCTGCGCCAGCCCTCGCTCTCTCCCGCCGCCGCCGCGACCACCACCGGCGCAGCGGGCGGCGCATCGCTCAGCACCGGCAGGTCGGCCAGCATCAGCACCGTCGCGCCATGGGGCAGGTCGGGCTGCGACACGCCCGCGCCGCCGGACGCGGGGAGCATCCCGGCGCTGCCGCCCGCCTGCCCCTCCAGCGTCAGGCGCACGCCCATCGCCTCCCATTCCGTCTCCGCGATCCGCCAGCGCCCCGGCGCGCCCTCCACTGTCACGATATCGCCCGGCGCATGGATCAGCGCCTCCCAGCCGCAGGTCAGCGCCAGCCGCCGCCGCGCCGCCCATTGCGCCGCCAGCCGGTCATGCGCCAGCGTCCGCGCCGCGCCCGCCGCCATCGCTTCGGGCAGGTCGACGCTCGCCTCCCGCCGCCCCGGTCCGGGCCGCACCGCCTTCTGCACCCCCGCCTGATAGTCGCGCGCCGGATCATAATGGCGCAGCGCCAGCCGCACCGGCACCGCCTCCGCCGGGGTCCGCGCACGCTGCACAGGGACCGCCGCCCGTCCGTTCAATCGCGCCGCGAACATCGCAGCATCAATCGCCCCATCCGCCTCCACGCCGCCATCGACCGCCAATCCGCCCGCCGTCTCGCGCACCGCCCAGCCCCGGCTGTCCATCACTGGCGCAATCGCTCCGCGCACATCCTCGCCCCCGGCCGCATAGCCGCCAATCGCCACGCCCGCCGCGCCCGTGACCCGTCCGCCGCTCAGCGCCCCGATCATCGCCCCGGCATCCACCACGCCCGCATCGGCGATCAGCTCGAAGGTCAGCGAGGGTATCCGGTTGCCATAATCGGCCAGCGCCAGATCCTCGAACACCGCATAGGCCATGCCGCGATGCGCGGGCGTGACGCCTGCCCCCTGCGCGGCGGCGATCAGCGGATCGACCGCCTGATCCTCGCCCCCTGCATGAAAGCGGAACGCCCCCACCGCGCTCTTGAAATCGCCCGCCGCGCCGCGCAGCAGATTGCCGTCGGCCCATATCCGCCCGATCCCCTGCGCCGCCCGCGCCGACAGCGCCACGGCGAAGCTCGCCGAATAGCTGTAGGTGGTGACGCTCGGCTTGCCCTTGCCGCCGCCGCTTTTCTGCTTGGTCTCGCGCAGGTCCGTCGCCCAGATGACGGTGCCCGCCACCCGCATCCGCCCGAACAGCTTGGGCACCTGGCTGCCATAGCTTGACGTCTGCACCTGCAGTTCGGCCAGCCGCGGCCCTTCCCGCCCCTTGGGCTTGAACAGCACCGCCTGATCCACCCCCCGCCCGATCAGCGCGCCCAGCGCACCCCCGATCGGCCCGCCAATCGCCGTGCCGACAGCGGTCAGGACAAGAGTGGCCATGATGGGGGTCCTTTTGGATATGGGGATAATCAGGTCGATCGCGACACACCGTCATCCCAGCGGATGCTGGGATCTCAGGCGGCTGGGTCGCGCGCTCCCATCCCTGTGGGAAAGGATCGCAACGGACCATTGGGTCCGAAATCGCACTATCTCGATCTGGACTTGTCAGAAGGGATAGGATTGATGACGAAATATGTTCCGGTCCGATAATGGCCAGATGCGAAGCGGATAGGTTGCTTCATGATTTCGAACCTGATCTGCGAACCGCCAAAACGCTTCTGGCAAGCTACCGGCGCGGCGCATAGCGGCGCACAATAGCTGGTTAGAGGATGTCTAGTCTTGCCCCGAAGGGCCGCTGGCCTCCCGGAAAGCGCGATCGTCCGGCTGGCGATCAGGATCGGTGTTGAGGAACAGGCGATGCCTGAAAGCGAGCGTTAGTTTGCCGGATACGAAACCGAGATCAGGTATCGCATAGATTACAGGTGGAGACCGAGAAAGGACGCGCCGGGGACAGGATTGAACGAGATCGGCTCCGCCGCAACAAAACCAACAGTTTCATAAAGCCTGCGCGCGGGAATAAACTTCGCCTGCACATCCAGCCTCATTTCGCTGTAGCCTGCAGCGCGGGCTTCTTCGATCAGGCGTTCGGCAAGAATGCGGCCAAGATGACGTCCCTGAGCGCTAGGACGAACATATAGCCGTTTCATCTCGCATATGTCTGGCGTGACTTGGCGCATCGCAACGCAGCCCTCAATTTCGCCTTCCTGATCCGCGAGCAGAACGCATCCTTTTGGCGACGCATACTTACCCGGCAACTTGGCGAACTCGGCATCATTGTTCTGATAATCGAGATTTACCGGCGAATTGGCGATAAACTCACGCCAGATACCCAGAACCGCCGCCGTGTCATCAGGGAAGATCGCGTGCCGTATCACCGCCATGACATGAATGTCTTGCCGAAGATCATGTCCACAATGAGACAGTATTTTGAGAGTATTGTGGTGATACCCACGCAGCAGATTCAGGCCGTGAACTTTACAAACGGCGCTTTCCAACATCGTCCGAAAGCAGCTTTCTAACTACGAGCCGCCATTCTACGACGGGAGCGGCCACCAAACCGCCCCCGCCCCGCGCAATTCACCGGATCCGGCCCCGCCGGATCATATTCACAATGCCCAGCAGCACGATTGCGCCGCCGAACGCCACGGCCAGCGTCACCGGGTTGAACGGCGCGACGCGCAGATTTTCGGTCCCGCCGGTAAACACGCTGAACAGCCACCCGCCCAGCATCGATCCGACGCATCCGACAACCACGTTCAGGAAAATGCCTTGCTGCGCATCGGTGTTCATGACCTTGCTGGCCAGCCAGCCGATAATTCCGCCCATAACCAGGGCAATGATGAAGGTAATCATGCCGTCAGTCTCCTTAAACGCGGCGCCGAGTCGGACCCCGCTTAAGGAAGCATAAACCAACTCCTTGGCGTCGCGTAACGAATGCGATGCTGCGGCGCGGAACGGCTCATCGCCCCGCCCGCCACAGGCCGATGACCGGCCAGGGGGATGCGCCCGGCATCTCCACCACGCGGCGCAGCCCGGCATGGGCGTGGACATGGCCGCCCGGCACCGCGACCATCATATGCGCCTGCGCCGGTCCCGCGCGCACCAGCACAAAATCGCCCGCCTTGCCCTTGCGCACCGGACGCAGCCCCGCCGCGCGCAGCCAGCCGGCGAACAGCGCCGCATCCCCGCCGCGCAGCCCATAATGCTCCGGCGCAGCGCCTGCATGCCCCGCCCGCCGCGCGCACAGCAGGGCCAACCCCACGCAATCCACCCCCGTCTCCGCGCTGCGCCCATGCAGCCGGAACGGCGCGCCGACCAGCCCAAGCGCCGCCGCCGCGATCCTGTCGCCCTTGGTCATGGATGCCCCCGCTTCTCTTTCGTCATCCCCGCGCAGGCGGGGACCCTTCTCCCCCACATGGGGGGCGATGCACTCTATCCCCGTCATCCCCACGAAAGTGGGGACCCATCTCCGGCACCGCGCCTCGGCATAGGAGGGGAGATGGTTTCCCGCCTGCGCGGGAATGACGATGTATAATTTCCGCATGTCCCCAAACCCGTCATTCCGGCGGAAGCCGGAACCCATCCCTCGCCACACCCACCCCATGCCGAAGGCGAGATGGGTCCCGGATCAGGTCCGGGATGACGAGGGGATAGGATCGTGCGTCCCAATCCTCACCCGCCGGGATATCGTGTCAGCAAATCATTCCCCGGCAGGTACGGCTCGCCTCTGAAATTCGCCGCATTGCCGAACCGCGCCGAACAGGTCGCTATCCGCTTGTCGCACCCTTCGGTCAGCAGCGCCAAAGTGCCCGCCGCCACGGCGAAGGCAGGCGGATCGGCCAGAGTCACGCCGCCCGCGTCGGACGCCATCACCGCCTGCACGATCCCGCTATTCGCGCCCGTCATCCAGCGCAGGCTGCCAAACGCATAGGCCCCCGCCGCCAGTCCGCCGCCCGCCACGCTCACGGCCTGTCCCTCGACGCCCGCCACGCGCACCACCCGCCGCCGCGCCGCCATATCGGCCCGGCACGCGGCATCGCCCAGCATCGCGCGGCAATCGGGCGAGGTTTCCGGCGCGACGGGCATGTCCAGCACCGCGCCCGGCCCCACCAGTTCGGCGGTGAAGGCGTCGCCCTCCCGCTCCACCGCGCCGATCTCGCCCCGCGCCAGCTCCAGCCACAGCGCGCCGGGATCGGTCCACTCGGTCAGCATCAGCCACAACGAAGCCCCGTCCCAGCGCCCCGCCTCCAGGTCCGGCCCGTGCAGCGCATCGCTCGACAGCGCGCCCCGCACGTCCATGCTCTCCGGCGTCAGGCCGCTGCCCCGCCGCACGGCGGACGGCAGCATCCCCGGCGCGGCGCGATAGGTCACGCCGCCGATCGCCATATCCCGGTCATGACTGGTGAGGCCAATCGTCACCCCGTCCCGCCGCTCCAGCCGCCAGCAGAAGGCAAGCGCGGCCAGCTCCTGCGCCAATATCTCCCGCGCCGCGCTCATTCGCGTATCTCCACCAGCGGCACGGACGGCGCCTCGCCCGCGGCAAAGGTCGCGCGGCTGATCTCCAGCCGGTCAGACGCGAACCGCACCGGCACATCGAAATAGAAACCCGCCCGGATCGCCGCACCGCTCGCCGGGGCCGTGTCGAACGCGATCACCCCCTTGCCGATATGGGTCCAGCCGGTCAGCCGCTCGGTCCCGTCCACAGACAGCCGGATCGTCCCCGCCACCGGCCGGGTGATGGCGCGCCTTTGCCCGTCCACGCCCGCGCCATAATATTTGCAGAGCGGGAACTGGCTCACCACGCCGTCACCCGTGCCCAGATGCTGGTCCATCGGCGTCGGCGCCTCTCCCACATCCCCGCTACAATTGTCGAACGGGTCGGTGAAGCGGAAACCCCGCGCCGCCCCCCGCCGCGCCCGGAAGAATCCGGCCAGCATCGCCATGTCCGCCTCCGACCGCACGCCCGGCCCGGCATCGAACGACAGGCGCGCATCCGCCCAGTCGCTCGACCGCCTTTCATGCCCGGACGGACTCTCCACCGTCTGCGTCGAAAAGGCCGGCGACACGCTCGCCTCGCGCCCGATCGCGATCGGGAAATGCACATCGTCGAAAGCCTGCATTTGCGCCTCCCCGTTGCGGAAGAATGTGAACCCGTCGCGCGCCACCTGCGGCAGCGCCCAGATGAAGGTCGCCGCAGTCCCGCGCGCGACCGACGCCTCCGCCGCGTCCGAAATCCGCGCCCACTGCGCCGCGTCCTCCGCCCGCAAAACGAAGCCGGAAAAATAATGCTGCGCAGCAATCGGATATCCCAGCCGCGCCGTCGCCTGCTCCACGCCCCGCGCCGTCTGGGCGGAGCGCCCCTGCGTCACCCAGTCATAATCCTCCAACTGCAGCATGTCGAAGGCCGGGCTTGCCCAGCCCGTCGGCATGTTCGCGCGCTTCGCCTCCGGCGCCGCCAGGTCAAGCACGGTCGGCAGATAGGTCAGCAGATGCATGACCGCCCCCGGCGCGACATCGCGCACCGCCTCGCACAGCGCCGCCGTCGAATTGGCCAGCACCGCCCCCGCCGCATCCAGCAACGCCTTCTGCGCATCGCTCAGCGCGCCGCGCACATCGGGGATCGCAACAGGCGATCCGCCGAACGCCGCCCGCGCCGCATCGTCATACAGGCATATCCGCCCGTCCGCCGGCATGGTCCACCACCACGGCTCCCCCACCTGAAACTTGACCGGCAATCCCGCAGCATTGGCGATGCCCACAAAGGCCCGCGCCACCGCCTGCAAATATCCCATCGCGCTCCCATTGGCGGGCGACAGCAATGTCGATGGCGGGTCCCATCCGGTCAGCGCCCGGTCGCCATTGGCCGCCCGCTGCTTCCACGCCTCCGGGCAGTGCGCGTCCAGCAATTCATAGGAGAGCGACCAGATGATCCCGAACCCCAGCGCCTTCGCTCGGCTACCGAAATCCGCATGCCACGCCGCGCACGGTCCGTTGAGCGCGCCGCCCGTCAGCGTCGCCTTTCCCGCGGCGTCGAGCCGGAAATAATGGCTCATGCCGACATAGTGATTAATGTCCCCGCGATAGCCCAGCGCCATGATGCTGCGCAGCATCCGCTCCGGCGTCTGGTTGCATCCGTCGTCATATCCGGTGGCCATCGACAGCCCATGTTCGGGCACCATGATGTCGCCGATGTCGAGCACCGACCCCGATCCGTCGCAGCGCATCTCCGTCAATTCCGCCCACCCTTGCGCGGGCGCAGCAAAGGCCGTCGCCCCCGCGCCATAGCCGGGCGGGACCAGCGATATGAACATCCGGTCGACATCCCCCGCCCACACCGGGTCCGCCTCCCCCGGCAGCAAAAAGCCGCCATCGAGCGCAGCAAAATCCAGCACGACCTGCGCATCGTCGGGATCGCCATCGGCATAGTTCCACAAGCGCACATACCAGGTGCGCGGCGCTCCGCCCGCGTCCCGCCCCTCGATCGTCAGCGTCGGACCATGCACCGCGTCGAGCGGCTTGATCCCCCCGCTCCGCCACCGGAAGCGCAGCACGCAATTGCGGAAATCCCGGTCGGTCGCATAGGCCAGCAGCACATGGTCCCAATGGTCCTCCGCGTCCCAGATCAACCCCGCCAGATCGCCCGATCCGTAAAACACCGCATCGACCCGCAGGGCATCCGCGCCCGCCGTCACCACGCTCGCCATCACCGGCCGGGGGAAGTTGACGGTCCACAGCATCGGCGCAAACCGCTTGACCCGCCCCGCCTCCTGCCCCCGCCGCGCATCCGCCAGCCAGTAGGTCATCGCGCGCCTCCTTCCCTATAAACCCCTCTCCCACCGGGAGAGGATACAAAGGCTTGGCAGCCCGCTGCCTAGCCGCAGTTGGAGAGGGGTTCGGGGCAAGAGGCGAAATCCCTCGCCCCACACCCGTCATTCCCGCGAAGGTCAAAGGGAGGCACGTGACTCCCTTTGAGACCCATCTCCCCACGAAGCGCAGCGGAACGACGTGAGGACACACCCCACCCCGTCATTCCGGCGCAAGCCGGAACCCATCTCTCCCCACATCCACCCCGCGCCGGAGGCGAAATGGGTCCCGGATCAAGTCCGGGATGACGAACCTCTCATGCCAACACATCGTCATTCCGGCGAACGCCGGAACCCAACTCTCTTCAAACCCCGCCTGTGCCCAAGGCGAAATGGGTCCCGGCTTTCGCCGGGATGACGCGCTTTTGGCTGAACCCCTGACCTAGTCGTCATCCCCCCGCATGCGGGGACCCATCTCCCAACCTCACCCGACAGGCAGGCGTCGCCCCCACCCGTCATTCCGGCGAAAGCCGGAACCCATCCCTCCCCAACATCCAGCCCGCGCCGAAGGCGAAATGGGTCCCGGATCACGTCCGGGATGACGGTGGAATGGCGCAAAAAGGTGCGGCCCTACTCCGAAAGCGCCCCCCGCACCGCCCGCGCCACCTGCCGCGCGCTGCGCGCCAGCGCCTGCGGAGCCTCACCCCCCGCGGCATTCACATTCACCGTCACCCGCACATCGCGCGCACCGCCGCCGCTGGACGGCACCACCCGCCCGCTGCTCGTCGGGACAAACAGCTCCGGCCCGCGCTCGCCGACCAGATAGCCGCGCCCCGGCGACACCGGCCCGCCGGTCGCCCGCCCCGGCAGCCCCAGCGCGGACCCGATCAGCGACGCGCCGATCCCCAGCAGGCCCGCGCCACCCCCAGCGCCTCCGCCGCCGCCAAGCACGCTCCCGATCCCGGCCCGCAGCGCGCTCGCCGCAATCGCATCCAGCACGCCCGCCGCCACCCGCGCCAGATCCTCAAAGCCGAACTTGCCGGTCTTGACCGCGCGCAGCAGCCCTGCCTCGATCGCCCGCCCCGCCCGGTTCGCGCCCGCCTCCAGCGGACCTTCAAGGCCCGTCCGCATCGCCTCCACATCGCGCGCAAAGCTCTGCGTATCGGCCCGGACGCTCACGACCAGCCGCTCGATTTCCTCATCCATCGGGATACATCTCCATGAGTTTGGCGATGGTCTCGCCATCGGGCACGGCGCCAGCCGCGCCGTCCGCCCCATCCCCCCGCGCCGCCGCGAATATCGCGTCCAGCTCCCCCGGCGTCGCCGCCCAGAACTCCCCCGGCCGCCACCCAAGCAACAGCCCCGCCATCCCGGCCAGGCGGGACGCGGCGTCGGTGAACTTTTCCATAAGCCCCTCCCTTTCAAGGGAGGGGGAAGGGATGGGTGCGATTGCGCCTGCAATCGCTGGCGGAGCCACATATGCCATCCTGAAGGCTCGCTCCGCTCGCGACCCACCCCAACCCCTCCCTTGAAAGGGAGGGGCTAGGCGGACGCCCCGATCAACACCTGCCGCAACACGCATTTCAGCACCGGGCTAACCTGCGCCAGCCCCATCGCGACCACCGCCTCGCCCACCTGCTCGCGGGTCAGCGCTTCGGGCCGCGCGGCGATGCAATGCCAGAACAAAGCCGCCATCTCCGACAGCCGCATCTCTCCCGCCGCAGCCCGGTCGACCAGCGCGAACAGCGGTCCCAGCTCCGCCTCCGCCGCCACCAGCGCCGCAAAGCTCGGCCGCACCACCAGCGCCTCGCCCGCGACCAGCAACACCGCCTCGCCCCGTGCAGGATTCGCCTGTCCGGTCATCGCCACCTCCGTCCAAAAGCCTCATCGTCACCCCTGCGCAGGCAGGGGTCCCGCTGCTTGGGCTATTATGGATGGAGAGGCAGAAAGCGGGACTCCTGCCTTCGCAGGAGAGACGGGTGTGGGCATAGCCGCCATCCTCACACGCTCGCCACGGCCCCCGAACTCTCCAGGCTCACCGTATAGCTCCGCTCGCCATTATAATCCCCGGCATAGTCCAGCCGCGTGACCAGAAACCGGCCGCGCATCCGCTCGCCGCTTTCGAAGCTCAGCTCATAATCGTCGATCGTGCCGGACAGCGCATGGTTGCGTATCCGCAGCTCCCCCGCCGATCCGGTGAATAGCCCGGCCGCCGACACGCTGACCGCCCGCACGCCCGCGCCGGACAGCAGTTCGCGCCACCCGCCGCTGTCCTTGCTGGTGATGTTCACCGCCTCGCCGCTGACCGACATCTGCGTCGTGCGCATGCCCGCGACGGTCGCGTAGGCGACGGGCGCGCCGCCATCCCCCACCTTCAACAGAAATGCGCTTCCCTTCTCCACCGGCATGATGTGACCTCCTTCCACCGTCACCCCTGCGCAGGCAGGGGTCCCGCTTCTTCCTGCAAACGGGCGCTTCCGATTGACTTGAAAGCCCCCGCTCTCCACCCTTGCCGGCATGAGACCGGTCCTGATCTTTCCGCTATTGCTGATCCCGCTATCGCTTACGCTCGCCGCCTGTTCGGACCGCAAAGCGCCCGCCCCGGCCCCCGCACAGAATGCGCAGGCCCCGGCGGAAAGCGCGCCGGAAAACACGACAGAAAATTTGGCGGAAAACATTGCGGAAAACAGGGCGGCCAAAACCGCCCCGCCAGATTCCGCGTCAACCCTGCCGCCAACCCCGGCACCGGCCCCGCCATTGGCGCAACAGGGCCGCGTCACCGACAGCGCCAACATCCTCGGGCAAGCCGCCCGCACGGCGCTGACCGCCCGCCTTGCCGCATTCGAGGAGCGCACGCAGCATCAGGTCGCCATCGCCACCGTCCCCACCCTCCATGGCGAGGATATCGGCGCCTTCACGCGCGACCTGGCCAATCGCTGGGGCGTGGGGCGCAAGGGGCATGACGACGGCGTCCTCATCCTGATCGCGCCCAACGACCAGCAGGTGCGGATCGCCGTCGGCTACGGCCTGGAAAAAACGCTGCCCGAATCCCTCTGCCGCCAGATCATCCAGGACCATATGCTCCCCGCCTTCGCAGGCGGCGATTTCGCCGGCGGGCTGGACAAGGGGCTGACAGCTCTGATCGCGGCAATGGACGAAGGCAAAAAACCGCCCAACGATCAACCGTCATCCCGGACCTGATCCGGGATCCCGCTTATTCTTGGCCATTCCAAAAGAATAGCGGGACCCCGGGTCAAAGCCCGGGGTGACGGTTGACGTCCGGTGATGCTCGACATTGTGTTCAGGTGAAGCCGAAAAGGGTGATTTCCGAGTACGGGAGCGCAGCGTACTTAAAGTACGTGAGCACCGGAACGCAGGAAATCGCGCTTTGCAGGCCCGCCTGAGCGCAATGTCGAGCATCACCCCAACACCCGCACCCTGTAATCCATCACGCACGACCACCCCCGGTCGCGCCCCTTCACCGTCCGCGACCGCAGCAACGCCACCGTCCCGATCCGCCACGCGCCGTCTACCACCCCGCTCATCCCGCGCACCACGCCGTCAGCCAGCCGCATCGCCGCCGCCAGCCGCGCGGGCGTCTCCTGCGCGTCGAACAGGCTGAGCGTCATGCGCAGCTCGCGCCCGTCCGCATCCTTGGTGCCCCAGTCGCTGCCCAGGCATTCGCCGACCACCGCATAGGGCGGCGTCGCCTTCACCGGCGCACCATCATAGACGCCATTCAGCAGCGCCCCCAACGCCGCATCCTCCGCCAGCGCCGCCAGCATCGCCGCGCGCACGGCCAGTTCCGCGCTCATCGCCCGCCACCCGCCGCATCGCGCAGTCCAAGATCGCCCAGCCAGCGCCGCATCAGCCCACGTCCCTCCAGCACGATATCATCCCCCTCAACCGTGGCCGCCACGCCCGGCGCTTCCTGGGCCACCGCCCGCGCAATCGCCGCCCGCCGCCGCGCCGCCGCCCTTACGCACAGCGCCCGACCCCGCGCTTCCAGCATCCGCCAGCTCATGTCAGGCGCATCCGCCGCCACGGCCGCCACAGCGCCGTCACCGCGGCGGGCGGCGCGTTCAGGCCATCCCGGTCGGTGAACATATGCGCGGCCAGCCGGACCACCCCCTGCCGCAATCCTTCGGGCAGGCCGTCCCAATCCTCGGCCATGCCCGCGACCAGCGGCACCTCGACCCGCCCGGCGCTGCCCGGCGTCGTCACCCGCACCCAGCCATCGCCGCTTGCATCGATGTCGATCGCATGGCTCCCCACCGGCAGGGTAAAGACAGACCCCTCCGCCGGGATGCCGCGCAACGCCCCGATGCTGCGCACCGGCGTCACCGGCAACCGCGTCCAGCGCTCCGCAACAGGCATGGTCGCCACCCCCGCCCGCGTGAGCGTCACCTGCCCCGTAAACGCCTCCGCATGCGCCAGCGCCGCGCGCAGCAATTCTTCCGTCAGCGCGTCCTCGCCATTGCTGTCGATGCGCAGATACGCCTTCACCTGCGCCACCGCGCCCTCCAGCGCAGCGGCGTCAGGCGCCTCCATGACCACCGTCATTGGCGCCCCCCTTCATCATGGAATGGAAATTGGGCGGGCATAACCTCCGCCCACCTCTCTCCGTTCGCCCTGAGCGAAGTCGAAGGGCTCGCCTGAACGCAGTGAAGGCACTTCGCCTCCGCTCAGTGAAAGGCTTCGACTTCGCTCAACCCGAACGGAACTGGAGGGCTTACGAAGCGGCAAACTTCATCACTTTAATCGCCTCCGAATTGGCGACCGCCCCGCCAATCCGCTTCACCGCATAGAAATGCACGAAGGGCTTGTTGCTGAACGGATCGCGCAGGATGCTCGTCTCGCTGCGCTCCGCGATCACATAGCCATGGGCGAAATTGCCGAACGCGATGGACAGGCTGTCCGCCGCCACGTCCGGCATGTCCTCGGCCTCCACCACCGGGTATCCGAGCAGCGTCGCGGGCTGACCCACTGCCAGCGAGGGTTGCCACAGAAACGCCCCGTCGCTGGTCTTGAACTTGCGGATGCGCGCCAGCGTAGCGCTGTTCATCACAAAGCTCGCCCCCTGCCGGTATGGCGCCCGCAAAGCCTGCACCAGATCGATCAGCCGGTCCTGCGGATTGCTCGCCGCAAAGCCGCCGGAAGCGCCCGACGCGACATATTGCAGCGACCCGAACGCCCGCACCCCGTCCGCCTCGTTCGTGGTGGTGTAGGTCAGGAAACCCTTCGGCTTGTTGGTGCCGTTGCCGCTGACGAAGGCCGCGCCCTCGGCCCGCGCGAACTCCCTTGCGATTTCGTCCGCCAGCCAGCTTTCGACATCGAACTGCGCATCGTCCAGCATCGCCTGGCTCGCCGCCGGATTGGCGAACAGCTCCCCGCGCGGCGGCGCGATCTCGTTGAACACCGGCGTCGCCGTCTCCGCCCGCGCGCCCGTCTCGCTCGCCCAGCCGGACACGGTCCCGCCGCTCGTCACCAGCTTGCGATAGCCTGCGCTCCCCGTGCGCACGACATTGGCGATGGCGCGGATCGGCGACACGGATTTCAGCGCCGCGTCGATCATCTGGTCGATCTCCCGCGGCACCGCATAGCCGCCCGCCGCGTCGGTAGCGCCGGAAAAGCTCTTAAGCTCCACGCCTGCCTCAAGGCCCCGCCGCAGATAGCGCTCGACAAAGGCGGCGCGCGCGGGATCGGCGGCATTGCCCGCGCCGCCCACGCCCTTCACCCCATCCAGCACCGGCCGCTGAGTGGCGATGGCCTGCGCCGTCACCTGATCCCGTAGCGCGCCGAAGTCCGCCTCCAACGCCGCCATCCGCTCCTCCTGAAGGACAGCATCAAACGCCCCCTCCAACCCATCCGCCTTCACCTCGATCATCTTCGCTTCTCCCGCACACAAGACAAAAAAAATAGCGGCCCGGAAGGGGCCGCTTTGGTTGCTTCCAGAACTGGTAAAGACCTCTCCGATGATCTATATTCCACGCACGGAGGCGCCATCGAATGTCGAAAAAAGGTCAGCACGTTGTCCCAAGTGAAGGGGGCTGGAGCGTCAAAAAAGCTGGTGCCGCAAAAGCTACCAGTTCTCACTCGACGCAGGCTGACGCCATTGCCGCCGCTACACGTATCGCGCGTAACCAGAAAACCGAACTCTATATACATGGCCGGGATGGCCGCATTCGCGAACGCAATTCCTACGGTAATGATCCTCATCCGCCACGGGGATAGTCTTGCCGATACCCTTTGAACGGTCGGTATTCGTCAACTGCCCCTTTGATGACCAGTTCGCGCCGATCCTGCAGGCTATTGCCTTCTGCATTATTGATCTTGGCTTCTATCCAAGGCTTGCGCCGGAAAATGCCGATAACGCCGCCAATCGTCTGGACCGCATCGTCAATCTGATCCGAGGCTCGAAGTTCGGGATTCATGATCTCAGCCGGTGCAAGGCCAGGGCAGCCGACGAATATATGCGCATGAATATGCCTTTCGAACTCGGCATAGACTACGGATGCCGTCAGTTTGGCGAAGGGTCGCTATCTCAGAAATCCATCCTCATTCTGGAAGGAGACCGATACGACTATCAGAAGGGGCTCTCCGACATTGCGGGATGGGATATTCATGCGCATGGCGAAGACCACATTGTTGCCGTCCGGCATGTCAGCGGCTGGCTTTGCCGTCAGCAGAATATCCAACGCATTGGCCCCACCCGCATTCTTGGAAACTATGCAGCCTTTCAGGAATGGTACTGGGAAAGAGAACTGGCTTTGGGCGCATCCGAGGATGATATCCGTGCATACCCGACCATTCAGATGGTTGAGGCCATGCAGGAGTGGGTCAATATCGGTCGCCCGATTTAGCAATTATTCCACCCCCACCACCCGCGCCAATGGCTGCATCGGCTGCGCCACCAGACTCACCTCCACCAGGTCCAGCGCCGTCAGTTCCCGTGGCCGCTCGCCCTTCGCTTCCCTCACCCGGTATCCGAAGGACAGCCCGTCGATCGCCCCGTCCTTCACCAGCGCCGCGATCCTGCGCCCCGCCGCCGTGCGCGCCGACACCCGGCCCACCACGTGCAGGCCGCGCTCATCCTCGGCCATATGTTCGATCAGGCCCACCGGCCGGTCGGGCGCATGTTGCCACAGCAGCGGCACCCGCCTGCCCGCGACCGCCCCGAACGCCCCGCGCCGCACCACGTCCCCGCCCCGGTCTACCCGGTCGAATATCGCTGCGTAGCCGGCGAAACGGATGTCCTGCGCGCTACCCCCACCCCGTTCGGGCTGAGCGAAGTCGAAGCCTTCCACCGAACGCAGTGAGGCGTCTTCGCCTCCGCTCAGACGAGGGCTTCGACCTCGCTCAGCCCGAACGGCGTTATTGGTTCCCGCCATCCCCCTCACCCCTTCACCATCGCGAACAACCCCAGCTTCACCGCGATCCCGATCAGCATCAGCGCAAGGCACCCGCGCACCATCCAGCCGATCACAGCGCTGCGCACCGCCTTCTTCGCGTCGCGCCACGCGCGCAGCAATTCGCGCAGCTCGCGCAGGTCCCGCTCCGCCTTGGGGTCCGAAAGCCCCAGCCGGTCGAGCGCCCGCGCCGCGCCCAGGTCGCTCGCCTCCTCCACCAGCGCGCGGATCATGATCAGGCTGCTGCCCTCACCCTCCGCCTGCGCCACCAGCCGCGCCAGCATGTCCGTATCGTTCATCTCACACCTTCACCTTGCAGCGCCTCTCCCTTGGGAGAGGCAGCGAGACTGGATAAGGCGAAGCCGAATCTAGTCGCAGCGGAGAGGGGTTCCGCCCCCGCCAACCCGCGCTACCGGTTTCGCTCACACGTCTTTTCCCTATCTTCCGCCGCGAAATCATGTCCGTCGGCGGACCCCACTTTCGTCCGTCGGTTCCCGCCGCTACACCGGAGCGCATGTCCCCGCTCCGCATCCTGATCCTCGCCGCGCTGCTGCTCGCCAGCGCCGCCATTTTCTGGCTCTGGTGGACGGACTGGCTGCTGATCGACGATTGCCTGGACGCGCAGGGCAAATGGGACGCATCGACCCGTACCTGCCTGATCGACGCCAAGACCTACCGGGTGCCGGGCTGATTTTCGTTCCGTTCGCCCTGAGCGAAGTCGAAGGGCCCGGCCGAACGGAGTGAGGCACTTCGCTCCGCCCAGCGGAAGGCTTCGACAAGCTCAGCCCGAACGGTTTGGCGGGAGGCCCTCACCCGACTCACCCCCCATCCCCAGCATCGCCCGCTTCTCCTCCGCGCTCAGGAAGTCCGCTGCGGCCACCCGCGTCCATTGCGCGTCGCGCTCGTCGGACAGCGCCGCCACCCGGTCGAGATCCACGCCCAGCGCCACGCCCGGCATCCACGGCGCCAGCCCCTGCGCAATGCCGCGCAATATCTTGTCGGCCAGCGGCAATATCGTCTGCCGCCACAGCGCCTTGTTCGCCTCGCGATAATTGGCGTAGCTGTTGTCGCCGGGCAGGCCCATCAGCATTGGCGGCACGCCGAAGGCCAGGGCGATCTCCCGCGCGGCCGCGGCCTTCAATCCCACAAAATCCATGTCGGCGGGCGACAGGCTGAGCGCCTGCCAGGAAAGCCCGCCCTCCAGCAGCATCGGCCGCCCGGCATTGCCCGCGCCCTGAAACGCCGCCTCCAGCTCCGCCTTCAACCGCGCAAACTGCTCCGCGCTCATCGCCGCCCCGTCCGCGCCGGGCTCATGGACCAGCGCGCCCGACGGCCGCGCCGCATTGTCCAGCAAAGCCTTGTTCCACACCGTCGCGGCATTGTGGATCGCCACCGCGCCCGCCGCCGCGCCGGTGCAGCCCAGGCCATAATGATCGTCCAGCGGATGCGCATTCTTCAGGTGGATCACCGCCGTCCGCCCCGCCGCATCCTCGGCGGCAAGGCGCGTATCGCTGCCGCTCACCCGGTAGCGATAGGCCATCGGCCATCCCCGCGCGTCCGGCTCCACCGACACCCGTTCGGGCCGCAGCGCGAACAGTTCGGCGGGCGCGCCGTCCGCCCCCGCCAATATCTGCACATAGCCATTGCCGTGGAGCAGCAGGTGCATGGCCAGCGTCTCCATCAACGCCTGCCCGCCCGACCGCGCCTGCACCAGCGCCAGCGCGCGGGCGCGGTCCGCTTCCCCGGCTTCGGCCTCCGCGCCGCCGGTCGCGGAAAGCGCCGCCGATCCCACGCCCTCGCACACCAGCCGCACCGCCCGCTGCGCGACCGGATTGCCGAGCACGGCGGCGCGCACCTGCGCCTCATAGGATGCAGGCCACTCGCCCAGCGCCGCCCCGCCACCCGTCCAGCCGCCGCTCCACCCACGCGACAAAGCCGGCCGCGCAGAAGCCCGCGCGGCCTTCGTTCCGAAGAATTTCATTGGACTTTTCCTTCCAAGTGGGGCCGCTGATCCCCTCTCCCATCTTCCCCTCTCCCTGGGGAGAGGTTACGGAGACTTGGGCCACCGGCCCTAGTCGCAGTTGGAGAGGGGCTCCCCACCATGCCCGGCGCAAAACCCCTCACCCGCCTGTCCCGAACCCTCCGCTCTGATCCGACCGATGCGGAAAAGCGCCTCTGGCATCACCTGCGCGCTCACCGCCTCAACGGGCATAAATTCAAACGCCAGGCGCCCGTCGGCAATCACATCGCCGATTTCCTGTGCGACCGCGCCCGGATCGTCATAGAAGTCGATGGCGGTCAGCATGCGGAGTCACCCGCCGACGCCGACCGGACCGCCATCCTGCAATCGCAGGGCTACACCGTCCTGCGCTTCTGGAACCATGACGTGCTGCACAATATCGAAGGCGTGCTGCAGGACATCCGGCGCGCCCTCACTCTCGCCACAGGCCGCTGATCCCCTCTCCCAGCTTCGCTAGGCGGCAAGCCGCCAACCTCCGCTACCTCTCCCCATGGGAGAGGAGAAAACGGACAGCCCCCTGAACGCCTCTCCCTGTGGGAGAGGGAGAAAAAACGACGCCATCGGCACCAAACCCTCTCCCTTGGGAGAGGGTACGAAGACTTGGCCACAGGCCTAGTCGCAGTTGGAGAGGGGTTCCGCCCTATCCAAATCATGCAACACCCCCAAACCTCACACCCCCCTGACCCTCGGCGCTCCACCCCGCTTCCCCAGCATCAGCTCGCTCAGCGCCCATACCAGCGCGTCGGCGCGATCCGGCGACCGGCCCGGCCCTTCATAGCCGCCGCCGCGCACCAGCCCGCACATCTCGTCCTCCAGCGCCGGAAACGCGCCGCGATGCCATGCCCGGCCGCTTTGGTAGAGCGCCGCCACCGGTTCCGCCCGCGCGCTCTTGCCCCGCGCCGCATGGACCAGCTTCACCGGCAGCCCCGCGTCCACCGCGCGCAGCACGCTGTCGACCATCGCGCCGCCATTATTCGCCTCCGCCACTACCCTATCCGCGCCATAGGCCGCCGCCGCGTCCGCCACCGCCCGCGCCCAGCCTTCCGGTCCCAGCCCTTCCACGCTCGCGTCGGCCACGACATAGGCCAGGCCGTCGCCCCCGACGCCCGCGACCACAATGCCGCAGGCGTCGCCGCCCTGCCCGGACAGCGTGCCCGCCGGCGGATCGACGCCAACGACCACCCGGCGCAGCGCAGCGCCGCCATCCGCCGCCACCGGCACATGGCGCACCCGGCATGTCTCGATCAGGCCGCGCGTCCACAGCGCGCCTTCCACATCCATCAGCAATTCGCCGTCCAGCTCCTGCCGCCCCAGCCGCGTGCCCGCATAGCTGCGCGTCATCGCATCAAGGAAGGCGGCGGGCAGGTTCGCGCGATTGTCCGCCGTCCGCCCGCGCGTCAGCGTCACGCCCTGCCCATCCAGCGCCACCAGCCGCCGCACCAGCGGCACTGGCCGGGGCGTCGTCGTCGCCAGCACGCGCGGCGCATCCCCCATGCGCAGCGCGAACTGCAGATTGTCCCACGCCGCCTCGCCCATCGGCCATTTGGCGATTTCGTCGGCCCATGCGTGGCTGAAGGCGGGGCCGCGCAACCGCTCCGGCCCCGCGCCGAAAATCTCCGCCTGCGCGCCGGATTTCCACACCAGCCGCCGAAGCGCCGGGTTCCACGCCGGTCTGCTCCACCAGGGCGACACCGCCAGCACGCCGCTCGCCCCCTCCACCATCACATGCCGCGCTTCGTGCAGGCTGGCGCCGACCAGCGCGATCCGCGCCGCGCCGTCCGCCTCTGCAATGCCGCGCACCCATTCCGCCCCGGCGCGGGTCTTGCCGAAACCGCGCCCCGCCATCATCAGCCAGATGCGCGCGCACCCTTCCGGCTCCCGCTGGTCGGGGCGGCCGTGCAGCGCCCAGTCATAGGGCAGCGCCCGAATCTCATCGGCGCTGCGGCTGGCCAGGATCGCCAATATCGCGTCATCGGACAGCCGGGCCATATCCTCGAACAGGGACAGTTCAGCCATCCGCCGCCCCCGCTTCTCCGTTATGGCGCGCCGCCACGGTTATGCCAGCACCCGCATCTTTATCCATATCGGTAAAGCCAGCCCGCGCCTGCTCCACCTTCGCCAATATGTCGCGGGTCAGCGCGGCGCTGTCCGCCCCCGCCGCCGCCATTTTCGCGCGCCGCTCCGTCACGCTCGCCCGGTGCAGCCGCAGCAACTGGATCGCGGCGGTCAGGTCGCGCTTCTGGACAGTGCGCGTTTCCTTCACCCGGCCATATTTCTCCCCGCCCTCGCGGATGGTGGTGGTCGTCACCGACCCCGCCAGGCACTCCTGCACCACCGCCATTTCCAGCGCGGTATAGGCCTGCTCCAACGCATCCTCCCACGCATCGCGGAACGCCGCGTCGCGGGCGCGCAGCCGGTATGCGCTGCTGACATGCATGCCGCACGCCTTGGCCGCATGCGACAAATTGCAGGTCTGGGCGATGACATTCAGGAAAATCTCCCGCCGGTCGCCGGTCCACCCATCCTCGCGGACGGCGCGGTCCTGCACCGGCGCCCCGCCCGCGCGGCTGCAGCGCCGCAGCGTCCGCTCGGCTTCCGCCTGGCCGGGCTTTCCGCCCTTCCTTCGCGTTCTCGCCATGCAGCCCTCCCTCCCGCCGGAGGCGCGATACGAAAAAGGGCTGGCCCGAAAGCCAACCCCGCCCGCGCCGTCCCGGCGACTCACAATTCCCAATATCGGCTTATGTGCCAGATGAGCGTCACGATGTCAAGATAAATTTGCCAAATAGGTTATTTCGTGAGTCTCCAGCTCGGGCGCCGCGTGCTCCTGCGAAAGCAGCAGTACCGCCCCGTCCAAACAGGATCACCCCCGGCGGACAGCCACAAAGAACTGCCGGGGGAACGGCAACAACACCGTCCCATCCTCCAGCGCGGGATAGGCCCCCGCGACCGCCTCGGTATAGCGCGCCAGGAACCCCGCTCTCTCGCCCTCGTCCAGCGGGTCGAGCCAGGGCCGCAACCCGGTCCCCTCGAACCATTCCACCACCGCCGCCGCGCCGCCGGCCAGCGGATGGTGATAGACCGTCCGCCACACATCGACCCGCGCCGACAGCGGCTTCAACGTCCGGTAATACCAGGCGGGGTCGTGCCGCTCCGACCGCGCCGTATTCGCCCCCGCCAGCTTCGCCGCCCACGGCCCGTCCGCGCCCACTTTCTCCATCAGCCGGTGCGCCGGCTCGCCCAGATTGTCGGGCATCTGCACGGCGAGCGCCCCGCCGGGCGACAGCTTGGCCATCAGCGCGGGCAGCAGCGTGGCATGATCGGGCACCCACTGCAGCGCCGCATTGGCCAGGATCACGTCATAGGGTCCGGGGTCCGCCCAGGCGGCGATATCCGCCACCGCGAAATCGACGTCCGGCAGCCGCGCCCGCGCCGCCTCGATCATCGCCGCCGAACTGTCCATGCCGCTGATCCGCGCGCCCGGAAACCGCGCCTTGAGGAGTTCGGTGGAATTGCCCGGCCCGCACCCGATATCCGCCGCCCGCGCAATCTCCCCCTGCGGGATCTGCGCGATCAGATCATGGACCGGCCGATTCCGCTCCGCCTCGAACTTGGCGTATTGGGTGGGGGACCAGGTCATTTTGACGGTTCCTGACGCTATATTGAGGTGGGTCGATATTCTGTCCAGGTGGAGGCGAGAAGGGTGATTTCTGAGTAACGGAGCGCAGCGTACTTAAAGTACGTGAGCACCGGAACGCAGGAAATCGGGCTTCGCAGCCCCGCATGGGCTGAATAGCGGCCCGCCTCAAACCGGACCGGTACTCCCGCGCTTCACCAGCACATAATCCAGCGACACCTGGTACCGCGCATCCGTAACATCCCCGCGATATCGCGGGTCCGCCAGTATATCGACGGCCGCCGCCGCCATTTCGGCCTTGGGCTGCCGGATGGTCGTCAGTTGCGGCCAGGCGGCGCGCGATGTCGGCGCGTCGTCGAAGCCGCAGACCGACAGCCCGTCCGGCACGGAAATCCCCAGCTTCATCGCAGTGATCAGCACGCCCAGCGCCATGTCGTCATTGCTGGCGAAGATCGCGCTCGGCCGCCCCCCACCATGCGATCCGGCCTCCTCCCGCAACATCGCCTCGCCCAGCTCCAGCCCAGACCGGAAGGAGAAATCCCCCTCCAGCACATGGCGCTCCGCGACCGCCAGCCCCGCCTCCGCCATCGCCTCGCGAAAGCCGTCGAAGCGCTTGGCCGATGCGCTGTGCGTGGGGTCGCCCTTCACAAAGCCGATGCTGCGATGGCCAAGCTCGATCAGATGCCCGGTCATCTCCTTGGCGGCGGCATGATCGTCCATCTGCACGATGCCGGACCGGGCGAAGTCCATGCGCGGCGCGATCCGCACCATCGGCAGGCCCGCGGCGTCGAACAGGTCGAGCAGTTCCGGTTCGTCGCAGATCGGCGGCGTCACGATCGCCCCGTCCAGCCGCAGCGCGGCGATGCTGTCCGCCACCTGTTTCTGCCATCCGTCCGCGCTCAGCACCACCGGCTCGACGACCAGATGATAGCTTTTCTCCCGGCACCGCATCAGCGCGCCCAACTGCACGTCGGAGGCATAGCCGGACACCGGATCGTCAATGAACAGGCCCAGCAGATAGGATCGCGAACTGGACAGGCTGCGCGCGAAGGCGTTGGGGCGATAGTCCAGCTCCGCCACCACCCGCTGCACCGCCTCGCGCACTTCGGGGCGGACGTGCTGCTCGCCATTGATGACGCGCGATACGGTCTTGGCCGACACCCCGGCCCGTTCCGCCACATCCTTGATCGTCACTATCTTCATGACCGCGCCCCCCGGTCCCCAGAACTCTGGTCCTGCATGCACATCGCGGCGAACAGCGCAATCCCCGCATAGCAAATCCCCGGCAGCAGCAGCGCGGGCAGCAGGCCGAACGCATCGGCCAGTACGCCGGTCAGCATCGGCACCACCGCGCCGCCGACCACCGCCATGCACAGCCACATCGACGCCAGCGGCGCGTTCGCCGCATCCTCCGGCATCGCCAGCGCATAGATTGCGGGATACATGATGGCGTTGCACAGGCCGACGGCGATCAGGGCGATCGCGCCCGCCGCGCCCGGCGTCACCACGGCGGCCGACACCAGCACCACCGCGCCCAGCGCCACGCCGAACAGCAGCCGCGCTTCGGGAATGCGGGTCATCGCCCAGGCGCCTGCGAACCGCCCGGCCATCGCCCCGGCCCAATAGAGGCTGACCAGCCGCCCGGCCGTCACCGGCTCCACCGCCAGCCGGTCGGGCAGCATCAGCACATTGGTCATCAGCGTGCCGATCGTCACCTCCGCCCCCACATAGACGAAGATCGCGGCGACGCCCCAGGCCAGCCGCCGGTCGCGCATCACCGCCAGCAGCCGCCCCGCCTGCACCGGAGCCGCCGTCCCGCGCGTCTCCGACAGCATGGCGCGGTGGGTGAAATAGGTCATGGACAGCGCCGCCAGCACCGCCCCGCCCGCGACGAAGGGAATGCCCGCCGTCACCGCCCCGCCGTCGCACGGGTCCAGGTTGGCCAGCAGGAAGGGCGCGGACAGCAGCGGCCCCAGCACCGTCCCCAGCGAGTTGAACCCCTGCAGCAATGTCAGCCGCGCCGCCGCCCGGCGGCTGGGGCCGATCACCGTCACCACGGTATTGGACGCGATCTGCAGCACCGTCTGCCCCGCCGACAGCAGCAGCAGCGCGCCCAGCACCATCAGGAAATCGCGCAGCCCCTGCGCCGTCGCCAGCGCCAGGCACCCGGCCATCATGATCGCCAGCCCCGCCGCGATTGTCCGCATATAGCCCGCGCGGACCACGGCGAAGGCGGCGGGCAGGGCGAACAGCAGATAGCTGGAATGGAAGGCGAGCTGGATCAGCAGCGCGCTGCGATAGTCGAGCGCCAGCATCAATTTGAGCTGCGGCACCAGCAGGCTGACCGCCGACGACAGGAAACCGCCGATGAAGAACACGCCGATCGATATCCAGAACAGCCGCTTCGCCACCGCCTCGCCATTGCGCGACTCGGAGATGTCACCGTTCACGTCCAACCTCATATCCAGCCCATATCGACTCTTTTCCCACCTGACCCGCCGTTCGCCCTGAGCTTGTCGAAGGGCTGTCTTTCTTAAGAATGCACGTCCACCAGGAAAGTGCAGGGCTTCGACAGGCTCAGCCCGAACGGCTTGCGTGTTTCCCTCAAAATGGACCCTTTTTCTCATCGCGCGTAAACCGCAGAAATGACGCCTTTTACGCTCCCTTTCGCTACGCTGGAAAAGCGCGGTGCGAAACCGCCTTTTTGCCGGAAAAGTGCGGCGGATGCCGTAAAGGAAAGCGCTGGATCAGGCATGAAACGGGGTCTGTACCGACTGTTGCAAAAGAGAAACATGATTGAACACGAACTCCGACATCGATGTCAATTCTCTGTTGACATCGATGTCGGACTCTGGTGTTGGGAGCATCCAGACCAACAAGCCCTTCTTGGGAGGATGACTATGACGAGGCATGCACTCGTCGCGGGCACGGCGCTCGCGACTTGCCTATTTTCCGTATCCGCCGCTTTCGCGCAGGACGCCGCATCCACGGCGCCGCAGGCGGCAGAAGCCCCCCAGGACAGCGGCGACATCATCGTCACCGCCACCCGCCGCGAAACCACGCTGCAATCCACCCCGATCGCCATCTCCGCCTTCAGCCAGGACACGCTGAACAAGAATGGCGTGAAGGACGTGACCGACCTCGCCCGCTTCGTCCCCTCGCTGCAGTTCAACCAGCAGGGCGACCAGTCGGCCGTGCTCCTCACCCTGCGCGGCATCGGCAATGACAGCGCCTATACCGAAGTCGCTGACCCCGAAGTCGCCATCTATGTCGACGGCATCTACTCGCCCCGTTCGCAGGGCGCATCGGTGCTCATGTACGACATGGAGCGTGTCGAGGTGCTGCGCGGGCCGCAGGGCACGCTGTTCGGCCGCAACGCCACCGTCGGTGCATTGAGCCTCATCTCCGCCAAGCCCAAGCTCGGCGAGTTCAGCGGCAATGTGGAGGCCGTCGCGGGCAATTACGACCGTCTGGGCGTGCGCGGCGCGATCAACATCCCGGTCACCGACACCCTCGCTTTCCGCGTCGCCTTCGTGACCGACCGGCATGACGGCTATGCCGATTTCCAGCCCGCGCCGAACATCGCGGGCATCAACAAGTCCGCCTTCGTCACCACCGGCAAGAAATATTATGCCGCCGACCAGCAGTCGGGCCGCGTCAGCATGCTGTGGCAGCCAAGCGACCGCTTTAGCTGGAACCTGTCGGCGGAGGGCTATCTGGACAATGGCGCGCCGGTCATCGGCCTGCTCCAGACGCCCCGCGCGGGCACAAAGCGCTGGTCGACGCTCAGCGACACCGCGCCGGACACGGACCGCTACTCGGTCGCCGTGCGCAGCACGATGAACTATGACATCACCGACGGCATCCAGCTCAGCTACATTGCCGGCTGGTCGCGCATCGGCGGCAGCACCCAGACGGACGCCGACGCGGGCGCGCTGCCCCCGACCGGCACCGTCGACGCGGACGGCAACGACCTGCCCCTGGGCGCGTTCGGCGAGAACCGCACCCTCTCCTCGCGCTATGATTTCCAGAGCCATGAGGTTCAGTTGAAGTCGACCGGCGAGAATGCCGTCGACTGGATTTTGGGCGCCTATTACAGCCATGAGAAGAACCGCATCCGCTTCGACATCGATCAGCGGAACGGCTATCGCGACGGCACCTTCTCCTGGGCGGGCAGCTTCATTCAGGCGAACCGCCAGATCGACTCCCGCGCCGTGTTCGGCCAGACCGTCTGGCACGCCACCGACTGGCTGCGCCTGACCGGCGGCCTGCGCTACACCTCGGACAAGAAGCAGGATATTGGCGGCCGCAACGTCACCTTCTCCGGCGACGGCTGCTCGCCCGCGGACTCCGCGCCCGGCGGTCTGTGCCAAGGCGGCATCTTCGGCGCCTTCCCCGGCGCGACGGCGACGGAACTGGTCGACCTGCTCCCCGGCTTCTCCATCTCGAACAATGATGTGAAGGGCAAGTGGAACAAGGTCACCTGGCTGGCCCGCGTCGACGCTGATGTTGCCCCCGGCATCCTTGGCTATGCGAGCGTCTCGACCGGCTTCAAGTCGGGCAACATCCAGGACAATTCGCAGCTCACCAACCCGGAAACGATCACCAACTATGAAGCCGGCCTCAAGACCCGCTTCTTCGATCGCCGCGTCACCCTGAACGTCGCCGCCTATTACAGCGACTTCAAGGGTTATCAGGTGAACCAGGCCGTCACCTTCCGCGATGCGGACGGCAATGTCGTGCGCAGCCAGATCGTGACCCAGAACGCCAAGGGCGCGACGGCTTACGGTCTCGAAGCGGAAATGACCGCCAATCTGACCGACAATGACCGGCTGAACTTCTCCGGCACCCTGCAAAAGACCAAGCTGCTGGAGCTGGAGGCTGTCGACGGCCGCCTCTATGACGGTGGCAAGCTGTCCTCGATCGCGCAGCTCAAGGGCAATGAACTCGCCCATGCGCCGCGCTTCTCGGCGACCGCCAGCTATGAGCATGACTTTGTGATGGCCAGCGGCGCGCGGATCACCCCGCGCTTCACCACCCATTATGAAACCAAGAGCTGGCTGAGCTACTTCAACGGCGACAACAACCCGTTCGTCAACGCCAATAATCCGGCCGACAATATGCCGGATCGCGGCACCAACGGCACGGACTGGGATCGCCAGAAGGCGTATTTCCGCTCGGATGCGTCGATCACCTACACCTCGCCGGACGAGAAATATTCGGTCGAGGCGTTCGTGCAGAATATCGAGAACGGCCGCATCCGCACCAATGCCGGTTCCTTCGGCGCGCCGCGTTACGACCCGGTGTTCCTGTCGAACCTGCAGCCGCCCCGCACCTTCGGCGTCCGCGCCCGCGCGAACTTCTGAGGGCATTGATGGGCTGACCCACCCCCGTTCGGGCTGAGCGAAGTCGAAGCCTTCCACTGAACGCAGTGAAGTGCCTCGCTACGCTCGGCCGAACCCTTCGACTTCGCTCAGGGCGAACGGAGGGGGTCCAATCCGAAGTGATCGCCCCAAAGGCATGAGCAAAGGAGTTTCCCCATGACGACCGACACCTTCTCCCCTGGTCGGGTCGTCATCCTCGGCGGCGGCACGGCCGGATGGCTTGCCGCCGCCTATTTCTCCCGCACGTTGAAAATGCCCAATATCGCGCTGGTCGAATCCAGCGAGATCGGCATCATCGGCGTGGGCGAGGGCACCTTCCCCACCATCCGTTCGACCCTTGCCAATCTCGGCATCAGCGAGCGGGAATTTCTCGTCCGCGCCAACGCCACCTTCAAGCAGGGCGTGCTGTTCAACGGCTGGGCGGACGGCGCCGATTCCTATTTCCATCCCTTCAACCTGCCGATCGGCGGCGAGGATGAGGCGCTTCTCCCCCACTGGATCGCGGACGACAGCGCGCAGCGCCCGTCATGGGCCGACGCCGTCACCGTGCAGGAACGGGTGATCCGCGCGGGGCTGGCCCCCAAGCTGATGCAGGACCCGGATTTCTCCGGTCCCATGAACTATGCCTATCATTTCGACGCCGCCCGCTTCGCCGATTATCTGCGCGACATCTCCGTCGCTGCGGGCGTGGAGCGGATCGAGGGCACCGTCGCCCAGGTCGAAAAGCAGGCGGACGGCGACATCGCCTCGCTCATCCTGTCCGACGGCCGCAGGGTCGGCGGCGATTTCTTCATCGACTGTTCCGGCTTCCGCGCGCTGCTGATCGGGGAGACGCTCGGCGCGTCCTTCACCTCCTGCGGCGACACGCTGTTCAACGACCGCGCGCTGGCGATGCAGGTGCCCTATCCCGCCGCCGACACGCCCGTCCGCCCCTATACGCTGGCCACCGCGCATGAGGCGGGCTGGACCTGGGACATCGGTCTCACCGAACGGCGCGGCGTGGGCTATGTCTATTCCAGCCGCCATTGCTCGGATGATGAGGCGGAGGCGACGCTCCGCCGCTATGTCGGGACGCAGGGAGATGCGCTGACCCCGCGCCAGCTCCGCTTCGCCACCGGCTATCGCGACCAGCAATGGATCGGCAACTGCGCCGCCGTGGGCCTCTCCGCCGGTTTCTTCGAGCCGCTGGAATCGACCGGCATCATGCTGATCGAAAGCGCCCTGCGCATGATCGGCGATTTTCTCGTCCCCGGCGACCGCGACGCCCGCGACGCCGCCGCCCGCGCCTTCAACAGCCATATGGCGGGCCGGTTCGCGCGCATCGTCAATTTCCTGAAGCTGCACTATTGCATCACCCGCCGCATCGACACCGCATACTGGCGCGACAATGCCGATCCGGCCTCGATCCCGGACTCCCTGCGCGACATGCTGGCGCAGTGGCGCACCCGGCCGCCGTCCCGCTTCGACTTCACGGTCGATCTGGAGACGTTCCTGCCGCCAAGCTATCATTACATCCTCTACGGCATGGGCTTCCACACCCGCCTCGCGGCAGGCGCCGCCCGCTATCCCGGTGCGCGCGACGCGCAACAGGCATTCGCCCGCGTCAAGGCCGCCTCCCCCGGAGCGCTCGCCAACCTTCCCGATCACCGTGCGCTGCTGGATCATTTCCACGCCCGCCCGGCCGCGACCATCACCAGCAAGGCATTCCGATGACATCCCCGACGAAGACACTCCTCCTCGCCAGCCTGATGATCGGGTCTAGCCTCTCCGCGCCCGCTTTTGCCCAGGAAGCCGCCTCGCCAGCCGCTTCTCACGCCATCTCTCAGGCCGCCGCCCGCACCCCCGCCGCGTCCGACCGCGCCCTCTCCGCCTCCGCCCGCGCCGATGACCTCGTCGCCGCGATGACGCTGCAGGAGAAGCTGGCGATCATCCACGGCTATTTCCCGCCGATGGCCAAGCCCAATCCGCCCATCGCCATGATCCCGTCCGCAGGCCACATCCCCGGCGTCCCCCGCCTCGGCATCCCCACCCTGCGCGAGAGCGATGCCAGCCTTGGCGTCGCCAACCAGATCGAGCAGCGCAAGGGCGACACCGCCACCGCGCTCCCGGCCAGCATCCTAACCGCCGCCACCTTCAACCCCCGCCTCGCCTATGAAGGCGGCGCGATGATCGGGGCGGAGGCGCGCGCCAAGACCTTCAACATCCTGCTCGCGGGCGGCGTCAACCTGACCCGCGATCCGTGGAACGGCCGCAATTTCGAATATCTGGGCGAGGACCCGCTGCTCGCGGGCGTGATGGCGGGCGAGCATATCCGCGGCGTCCAGAGCAACCATATCGTCTCGACCATCAAGCATCTCGCGCTCAACTCCCAGGAGACCGGCCGCCACGTCCTCGACGCCCGCATTGACAAGGCTGCGCTGCGCGAAAGCGACCTGCTCGCCTTTCAGATCGCCAATGAAATCGGCGATCCCGGCTCCGTCATGTGCGCCTATAACAAGGTCAATGGCGACTATGCCTGTGAGAATGACTGGCTCCTCAACACCGTGCTCAAGCAGGACTGGGCCTATAAGGGCTGGGTGATGTCCGACTGGGGCGCCGTCCACTCGACGGAGAAGGCCGCGATCACCGGCCTCGACCAGCAATCGGGTCAGGAACTCGACATGGCCATCTATTTCGGCCAGCCGTTCGCGGACGCCGTGAAGGCTGGCCGCATCCCGATGGCCCGTCTCGACGATATGGTCCGCCGCATCCTCTACGGCGTCATTTCGACGGGCCTGATGGACAATCCCGTGCCGGACACCGCCCAGGTCATCGACTATGCCGCCCATGCCGACGTCGCCCAGCGCGCGGCGGAGGAAGGCATTGTCCTGCTCAAGAACCACGGCGACCTGCTTCCTTTCGCCAAGACCGCGAAGAAGATCGTCCTTATCGGCGCGCATGCCGACGTTGGCGTGCTGTCGGGCGGCGGATCGTCACAGGTCCGGTCCGTCGGCGGCGCGCCGGTCGAAATTCCGCTGACGAAGGGGCAGGCCGCTTCCTTCGCCCGTATCACATGGCACGCCTCCTCGCCGCTGAAGGCGATCCAGGCAATGGCACCGCAGGCGCAGGTCACCTATATCGACGGCTCCGATCCGAAGGCGGCGGCGGCCGCCGCGAAGGGCGCGGACATGGCGATCGTCTTTGCCTGGGCCTGGTTCACCGAAGCGCAGGACCCCGAAAGCATGGCCCTGCCGGACAATCAGGACGCCCTGATCGAAACCGTCGCCCGCGCCAACGCAAGGACGCTGGTGGTGATGGAGACCGGCGGTCCCGTGCTGATGCCCTGGGTGGACAAGGTCCCGGCGATCCTGCAAGCATGGTATCCGGGCCAGCGCGGGGGCGAGGCCATCGCAAATATCATTTTCGGGGAGGTCGCGCCGTCCGGCCGCCTTCCCATCACCTTCCCGACGCGCGCCGCTCAGGCGCCGCGTCCGGAGCCGGTGGGTCTCGGCGAACTGCACGCCGCCGAGGCCCGCCGGGATGCCGGCGACACCACCAATTACGGCCAGAGCGCCGGGGTTAAGCCCTTCCCCGTAGACTATCAGGAAGGGGCAGAGGTCGGCTATCGCTGGTACGCGGCGAAGAAGCAGAAGCCGCTCTTTCCCTTCGGCTACGGCCTCACCTACACCAGCTTCCGCTACGCCAATCTGTCGGTCACTGGCGGCAAAGTCCTGCGCGTCAGCTTCGACGTCACCAATAGCGGCCAGCGCGCGGGCGCGGACGTGCCGCAGGTCTATGTGCAGGGCAAAAGCGCGGCGGGCGCATTGAGCTACCGCCTCGCCGGTTTCGACAAAGTGACCCTCGCGCCGGGCGAAACCGCCCGCGTTTCCGTCACCGTCGATCCGCGCGTCATCGCCCGTTTCGACGAGGCCGCGCCGGGGTGGAAGCTCGACGCAGGCACATATCCTGTTGCCGTAGGCCGCTTCGCAGGCGACACGGTGCTCAGCGGTACGGCACAACTCGACGCCCAGTCGATCAAGCCGTGACCTGAACCCTTATGCGGAGCGGAGCACAGACATGGCGATGACACCCGGCGCGGGCCACACCGGCGCAACCACCACCCAAGGCGCACAGGCGGCCGGCGGCCTCGCCGGCTTCGTCTTCGCGCTGTTCTTCGTGTTCGGCGGCATCACCAGCCTGAACGACGTGCTGATCCCGAAGCTCAAGGACCTGTTCACCCTCTCCAATGCGGAGGTGCTGCTGGTCCAGTCCGCCTTCTTCGCGGCCTATTTCCTCATCTCCATCCCCGCCTCCGCGATTGTCCACCGCATCGGCTATATGCGCGCGGCGGTGGTCGGCCTGCTGACGATGACGGCGGGTTGCCTGCTGTTCATCCCGGCCGCTTCGTCCAGCCTGTTCGTCGCCTTCCTCGCCGCGCTGTTCGTGCTGGCCAGCGGCATCACCATCGTCCAGGTCGTCGCCAATCCGCTCATCTCCATGCTGGGCAAGCCGGAAACCGCGTCCAGCCGCCTGACCTTCGCGCAGGCGTTCAACTCGCTCGGCACCACCATCTTCCCCTATGTCGGATCGATCCTGATCCTCGGCGCGCTGGCGACCGTCGACCCAGCGACATTGACCGGCGCCGCGCTCGACGCGTTCCGCGCGCAGGAGGCCCGCGTCGTTGTCCACACCTATATCGGCATCGCCATCGCCCTGCTGGTCGTTGCCGCCGCCGTCTGGTCCCAGCGCAACAAGCTGCGTGAGGAAAAGGCGGAGAAGATGAACGTCGCCGCCGCCTTCGGCCTGCTGAAGCGCCCGCGCTTCGGCTTCGGCACGCTCGGCATCTTCCTTTATGTCGGCGCGGAAGTGACGATCGGCAGCCTGCTTGTTCTGTTCCTCATCCAGACCGATACGCTCGGCATCAGCCAGGAATCGGCGGGCAAGCTGGTCGCCTATTATTGGGGCGGCGCGATGGTCGGCCGCTTCATCGGCTCGGCCATCCTGCGCATGTTCTCGCCCGGCAAGGTGCTCGCCACCGTGGCAGGCGTCGCGATCCTGCTGCTCGCCGTCTCCGCCTCCACCACCGGCGCGGTTTCGGGCTGGGCGCTGATCGCCATCGGCCTGTTCAACTCGATCATGTTCCCGACCATCTTCACCCTGGCGTCGGAAGGGCTTGGCCGCCGCGCCGCGGACGGATCGGGCGTCATCTGCATGGCGATCGTGGGCGGCGCGATCCTGCCGCCACTTGCCGGATGGGTGTCGGACATCTCCACCCTGCGCATCGCCCTGATCGTCCCGGCCATCGCCTATGCGCTGATCCTGATCTTCGGCCTGTTCGCGACAAAGCCGGTCGCGCCGATAGACGCCGTCGCCGGATCGGAAACAGGACCGGCCGTCCTGTAATGTCGACATGACCGCCTCGATCCACCAGACGGAGCAGCTCCTTTTCACGGTGCTGCTCCAGTTGATCGTGATGATCGGGGCGGCCCGGCTGATGCACAGCCTGTTCCGGCGCATGGGCCAGCCCGGCGTCGTCGGCGAAATCGTTGCGGGCCTGCTGCTCGGCCCTTCCCTGTTCGGGCATTTCTTCCCCGGCGCGTCGCTCGCCCTGTTCGGCGCGAAGCCGGAACCGGCGATCACGATCCTCAGCCAGATCGGCCTCATCCTGCTGATGTTCCAGATCGGCAGCGAGTTTGAATATGGCCGCCTGCGCCTCCCCCGCCTGCGGCAGACCACCCTGTTCGTTGCGGCGACCTCCATCCTCGCGCCCTTCGCGGTGGGTTTCGGCATCGGCAGGCTATCGGCGGCGACCCTCGCGCCCGGCATCGACCCGCTCGTCTACAGCCTGTTCTGCGGCGTCGCCGTCGCGATCACCGCCGTCCCGATCCTTGGCCGCATCCTCAAGGAATATGGCCTGACGCAGACGGATGTCGGCATCATCGCCATCTCGGCGGCGGCGGTGAACGATGTCGTCGGCTGGGTGCTGCTCGCCTGCATCTCCGCCTTCGCCACGGCGCAGCTTTCCGGCCAGTATCTGCTGACCCATCTGGGCGGCCTGCTGGTCTTTATCTTCGCCCTCCGCTTCCTCGCTGCGCCGCTCGCCGACCGCCTCGTCGCGCGCTTTCCGGTGCGGGACGGGCATATCCCGCCCAACCTCCTCGCCATCCTCCTCGCGATCATGTTCGCGCTCGCCATCTGCACCTATGCGCTCGGCATCTTCGCAATCTTCGGCGGGTTTGCGGCGGGCCTGCTGTTCCACCGCCACCGCGCGCTGGTGGAGGCATGGCATAATCAGGTCGGTCAGTTCGTGCTGGTGTTTTTCCTCCCCATCTTCTTCACCTTCACGGGCCTGCGCACCAACCTGCTCGGCCTGACAAGCGGGCCGGAGCTGTTCTGGCTCGCCGCCGTCTGCCTTGCCGCCATCGCCGCGAAGGTCGTGCCCGTCTATCTCGCAGGCCGCGCCAATGGCCTGCCGCACCGCGACAGCATGATGCTCGGCACATTGATGAACACCCGCGCCCTCATGGAGCTGATCGTCCTCAATATCGGCTATGATCTCGGCTTCCTGCCCAAATCCATGTTCACGATCCTGGTCGTGATGGCGGTCGTCACCACGGTCATGACCGGCCCGATCCTGCGAGCCCTGCTCGCATCCGCCCCCAATCCCGCAACCAGACGCGCGCAGGCATGAACCCGCGCCCATAGGAGATGACATGACCACCAGCCTTTCGCGCGCCTCGCTGCTGACCCTCGCCACCGCCTTGATCGCCGGGAGTGCTATGGCTCAACAACCCGCCGCCTCCATCGCCAACCCCGCCCTCTGGCCGCAGGTGAAGGCGCAGCCGAAGCGCGACCCGAAGGTTGAGAAGCGCATCGACGCGCTGCTCAAGGCGATGTCGGTCGAGGATAAGGTCGGCCAGATCATCCAGGTCGACATCGGATCGATCAAGCCCGCCGATGTCGAGACCTACAAGATCGGATCGATCCTCAACGGCGGCAACTCCGGCCCCTATGACGACGAATATGCCTCCCCCGCCAAATGGATGCAGTTGGCCGACGAATATTATGACGCCTCCATGAAGCGCTCGGACAATGGCCCGAAGATCCCGATCATCTGGGGCACCGATTCCGTCCACGGCAACAACAATATCGTCGGCGCGACGCTGTTTCCGCACAATATCGGCCTGGGCGCCGCGCGCGACCGCGACCTGATCCGCAGGATCGGCGAGATCACCGCGCTGGAGACCGCCGCCGCCGGTCTCGACTGGACCTTCGCGCCGACGCTGGCCGTGGTGCAGGACGACCGCTGGGGCCGCACCTATGAAAGCTATGGCGAGGAGCCGCAGGTCGCCGCCGATTATGCCGGCGCGATGATCGAGGGCGTGCAGGGCAAGGTCGGCACGAAGGACTTCCTCTCCCCCACTCACCTCATCGCCACCACCAAGCATTTCCTGGGCGACGGCGGCACCGGCGGCAAGGATCAGGGCGACACCCGCGTTTCCGAGGAAATCCTGCGCGATGTCCATCTCGGCGGCTATCCCGCCGCGATCGAGGCGGGCACGCAATCGGTCATGGCCAGCTTCTCAAGCTGGAACGGCGAGAAGATGAGCGGCAACAAGTCGCTGCTGACCGATGTGCTGAAGGATCGCATGGGTTTCGACGGCTTTGTCGTCGGCGACTGGAACAGCCACGGGCAGGTCACCGGCTGCTCCAATGAGGATTGCCCGCAGGCGATCAACGCGGGCCTCGACATGTTCATGTATTCCGGCCCGAAGTGGAAGGACCTCTACGACAACACCCTGCGCGAGGCGAAGGACGGCACGATTCCCGCCGCACGCCTCGACGATGCCGTCCGCCGCATCCTGCGCGTCAAGTTCCGCGCGGGCACCTTCGATCGCGGCCGTCCCTCGTCGCGCGCGGCGGCGGGCAAGTTCGACGTCATCGGCTCCCCCGACCACCGCGCCGTCGCGCGTCAGGCCGTGCGCGAATCCCTCGTCCTGCTGAAGAATGAGGGCGTCCTGCCCCTGAAGCCCAGCGCCGATATCCTGGTCGCCGGACCCGCAGCGCAGAGCATCAGCCAGCAGGCGGGCGGCTGGTCGATCACCTGGCAGGGCGCGGACGTGCCCAACTCCGCCTTCCCCAACGCCGAATCCATCTGGCAGGGCATCGAGGAAACCGTGAAGGCGGGCGGCGGCACCGCCAGCTACTCCGCCGATGGCAGTTTCACCAAGAAACCCGACGCCGCCATCGTCGTGTTCGGCGAGCAGCCCTATGCCGAGTTCAAGGGCGACCGCCCGAACCTGGAATATAGCCCCGGCGACACCACCGACCGCGACATGCTGCGCCGTCTGAAGGCGGCGGGCATCCCTGTCGTCGCTGTTTTCCTCTCCGGCCGGCCCCTGTGGGTGAATGCCGAACTCAACGCCTCGGACGCGTTCGTCGCGGCCTTCCTGCCGGGCAGCGAGGGCGGCGGCATCGCAGACGTCCTGTTCACGAAGCCCGACGGAAGCGTGAACCACGACTTCCGCGGCAAGCTGACTTTCTCCTGGCCCAAGCGCCCGGACCAATATGTCCTCAACCGCCGCGATCCGGGCTATGATCCGCTGTTCGCATACGACTATGGCCTCAGCTACGCCGCGCCCGGCAAGGTCGGGCAGCTTGACGAGACCCGCCCGGCGGGCATGGCGGAGGGCGTGCCCGGCATGTTCTTCGGCAAGGGCCGCCTGCCCACCGGCTGGACGCTGGACGCGGGCAAGGTCGCTCAGGCCAATGTCGATCGCCGCGCGCAGGAGGATTCCAAACGCTTCACCTGGAACGCCGCTGGCGCCGTGGCGATCACCGCGCCCAAGCCCATCGACCTCAGCCGCGAAAGCAATGGCGAGATCAGCCTGGTCATGGACTATCGCGTCGATGCAAAACCCACCGGCCCGGTGACCATCGGCGTCCGCAGCGGCGGCAAGACCGCATCGGTCGCCATCGCCAAGACCCTTGCCGATGCAAAGCCCGGCGAATGGCAGACCCTCGCCGTCCCCCTCCAATGCTTCGCCACGCGCGGCGCGGACATGGCCGCCATTGCCTCGCCCTTCGTGCTGGATGGCACCGCGCCGCTCTCCCTCTCCGTCTCCGACGTGAAGCTCGACTATGTCAGCATGCCCATGAGCAAGTGCGGCGACTGACCACCTCCGTCACCCCTGCGCAGGCAGGGGTCCCGCTTCCTCGCGGCACCGAAAGATAGCGGGGTCCCCGCCTGCGCGGGGACGACGGACAATGGAAGCTTATTGCGCGGGCTGATCTTGCGCGGATGCAACAGCGTGCTCCTGCGAACGCAGGAGCCCAGTCCAGACGTCAGAACTGGGTTCCTGCTTCCGCAGGAACACGCTTCCGCCAGAACCACACAAAGTCTAAACCCCGACACATGGCAGCCCCTCTCCCCGTCCCCGACATCGGCATAGTCCTGGAGGCGCTGAGCCTGGTCGGCACCTTCGTATTCGCGGCGTCGGGCGCGCTAGCGGCGGCGCGGCTTCGCCTGACCCTGATCACCTTCGCCTTCTTCGCCCTCGTGACCGGAGCAGGCGGCGGCACGGTGCGGGACCTGTTGATCGGCGCGCCGGTTTTCTGGGTGATCGATCCTGTGCCCGCGATGGTCTGCATGATCGCAGCGCTGCTGGTGTGGATCACGCCGCAGAAATGGTGGAGCGCCCGCGCGCTCGACTGGCTCGATGCGGTGGGTCTCGCTGCCTTCGCCGTGTTCGGCGCGGCCAAGGCATTATCCTTCGGCATCCACCCCTTCGTCGCGGCGATGATGGGCGTGGTCACGGGCTGCGTCGGCGGCATCATCCGCGATCTGCTGGCGGGGGAGCCGTCGATCCTGTTGCGGCCGGAACTCTATGTGACGGCCGCCACGCTGGCCGCCGGGCTGTTCGTGCTGCTGATCTGGGCGGGCATGGCCCTGCCGCTGGCCGCGGCGATAGCCTCTGTCGCGGGCTTCGCCCTGCGCGCCGCCGCGATAGCGCGGGGACTGGCGCTGCCGCCCTACAGGGCAGGGTCATAGACAAAGCGCTCCAGATATGAACCGTTCGCCCTGAGCTTGTCGAAGGGCTGTCCTTACTTCGCAGAAAGTGCAGGGCTTCGACAGGCTCAGCCCGAACGGAGGTTGAACGATTTCAATCTAGTGCAGGCGCTCAGCAGGAAACCGCTTTCCAAGCCGGCACCATCTCCAGCGCCAAAGGCTCGGCAGGCGGATCGGCCAGCGGGTTGAGGCTTTTCTGGAACAGCCCGACGCTCGCCCATTGGCCAAGCTTGTATCCGACCTGTTCATAGACGCCGGTTTCGGCAAACCCCATCCGCCGGTGCAGGGCGACGCTGCCCGGATTGGGCAATGTCAGCGCGCCGATGGCATGGACGAACCCCTGCGCCGCAAGGATGTCGAGCAGCAGGCCGTAGAGCGCCGCGCCTGTGCCCCGCCCCTGCGCCGATGCCGCGAGATAGATGCTGGTCTCAACGGCGAAGCGGTAGGCCGGGCGCTCCCGGAACGCCATCGCATAGGCATAGCCGGTTACCGCCCCCTCTCCGTCAGTCGCGACCAGCCAGGGATAGCGCCCCTCCACCTTCGCGATGCGCGCGGCGATGTCCTGCGCCGACGGCGGATCGATTTCGAACGTCGCCCGGCTTTCCAGCACATAGGGGCGGTAGATGCCGGCAATGGCCGCCGCATCCGCCGGGCGCACCCTGCGCATATGCCCCGCCGCCGTCACAGCCAGCTTAGCAGCATCGCCATGAAGGACCGCTGTTCCGCCCGGCTCGGAACCTTGGGCGGGCCATAGGCGGCGCATTCCAGGCAGGCCGCCCGCACCGCGCTGCCCTCGATCAGGCCGCGCACGTCGCGCACCGCCTGCATCGCCCACATCCGCTGCAGGAACGCCTGCCGCCCCAGCCAGTCGGCGGGAATCTTCACTTGCTCCTGGCCGCTGTCGTCGAGCAGGTTCTGGACGAACTGCGCCAGCATGTCCGGCTCCTTCTCGATATAATAGGGCCGCGCCTTGGCGGGATCGATCTTTGCGCGCTTCGCTGCATCGGCGATCGCATCCTCCAGCCCGCCGAACTGGTCGACCAGCCCGTTCTGCCGCGCGGTGCCGCCGTCCCACACCCGGCCCTGCGCAATGGCGTCTATCTCCTCCGGCGTGCGCTTGCGCGATTCCGCGACCAGGCCGACGAAGCGGGTATAGATCTGCGCGACGCCCGCCTGCGCAATCGTGTCGAACTCCGGGCTGAACCCGCCGAGCATGTCCGGCTGGCCGGACAGCGGCGTGGTCCGCACGCCGTCGCTGGTGACGCCGATCTTCGCGAGCGCGCCCTCGAAACTGGGCAGCACGCCGAACACGCCGATCGATCCGGTGATCGTACCGGGTTCGGCGAAGATGCGGTCGGCCGGGGTCGACACCCAATACCCGCCGCTCGCCGCCACATTGGCCATCGACACGACGACCGGCAGCCCTTCCTTCTTCGCCTCCAATATGGCGGACCGGATTTTCTCCGACGCCAGCACCGACCCGCCCGGCGAATCCACCCGCACGACCAGCGCCTTCAGGTCCTTTTCGGCCAGCGCGTCGAATATCAGGCCGGAAATCGTGTCGCCCGCCGCCGTGCCCGGCCCCGCCTCGCCGTCGACAATCTCGCCCGCAATGGTCACGACGCCGATCTGGCCGTTATTGGCGGGCCGATGCGACTTGGCGTAGGCGGCAAGGTCGATCGCCGCGAAGCCGCCGGGCCTGCCGTCCGGCGCCTCGCCCGCAATCTGCGCGACGCGGGCGCCGAACGCCGCCTCATCGCCCAGCGTGTCGACCAGCCCCGCGTCCATCGCCGCCTTCGGCACGTCGCCGTCCACCGCCTGCACGACTTTCACCGGATCGTTGACATAGGGGGCCAGCTTCGCCGCCGGGCGCGCCTTCGTCACCTCGTCCTGCCAGTCCTGCCACAGCGCATCGACCAGCGCCTGATCGGCCTTCTTCGCCTCCGGCGACTGGTCGGTGCGGGTATAGGGTTCGACGAAGCTCTTATAGGTGCCGACGCGATAGACATGGGCGTTCACGCCCAGCTTGTCGATCAGCCCCTTATAATAGAGCTGCGACCCGCCCGGACCGGGCAGGAACACCTGCCCATAGGGATTGAGCCACACCTCGCCCGCATGCGCGGCTAGCTGGTAACTGTCGCCGGTATAGGTGGTGGCATAGACCAGCACCGGCTTCTTCGCGGCGCGCAGCGCGTCCATCGCCGCGCCGACCCGCGACAGCGCCACCTGCCCGCCGCCCATGAAGCCGTCCAGGTTCAGCACCACGGCCTTCACCTTGCCGTCCGTCCGCGCCGCCTCCAGCGCCGCGACGATATCGCGCAGGCGGAACTCCTTCATCTCCGGTCCGGCGCTGGTCAGGAAGGAGAGCGAGTCCGCCTCCTGCGGCTGCTCGACGATCACGCCTTTCAGGTCCAGCAGCAGCGCGCCCTTGGACACGGTGGCGACCGGCTTGGGCGTGAAGGACAAAGCGGCGTAGAGCAGGCCGAAGAACAGCAGCATGAACAGCAGGACCAGCGCGTCCTTCACCCCGACCAAAATACGCCATGCTGATTTCAGGAATGCCAAGAAACGGTCTCCGCCGGGTGAATTTCGCTGAACAATTAGTGCGTGACCGGGACAACCGCAATGGAGCGCATTTTCATAGTAAATATTGAGTAAAAATCCAGGTTAATTAACAACAACTAACAGTGGGTCCGGGCAGGACCAAATAGTCAGGAACATGTTTTCTTCTCCCTCGTCTGTGTTGCTGGAGCGGCGCAGCGATGAGTGAGGAAATTGTCATGATCATCCATTCGAAAATATTTGCGCCGTCCCTGTTGGCGGTCGCATCCATGCTGAGCCTGAGCGCCTGCGAGTCCAGCGGATCGATGCGCGTAGGCAGCGTCGGGCAGCAGGGCGCGCCCGGACCCGCCGGGCCGCAGGGACCGCAAGGCGAAACCGGAGCCACTGGCGCCACCGGAGCCACGGGTTCGGCCGGCGCATCCGGCGGTCTCAGCCTGGGTTCGGCCGGCGCTCTGGCGACGGGAGGACTGGTCGGGCCGGAGGGCGTGGCCGGCACCGGCCTGCTCGCCAATACCGGCGATCCCGCGAACACCCTGCCCGCCGCTTCTGGCGTGCTGGTCAGCGCCGGGGAAACCGTCGGTTCGCTCGGCAGCGCCGCAACCCGGCTGGTCGATGTCGTCGACGCCGCCACGCCGGGCGCAATCCCGCTGACCGGCACCGTGGCGAGGGTTATCGAGAATACAGGGCAAGCGCTGGTCCAGACCGGCAGGGGCGAAGCATATCTGGTCGACGGATTGACGGCCGCGCCGGGCGATCTGGTCAACCTGACCGTTGGCAACGCCCGCGCCCTCGGAAGCTCCGGCCAATCGCCGCTGATCGGCGTCAGCGCGCTGTCCGCCAATCAGCAGGCGGGAAGCCTGCTGACGGTCGGCGCGGCCAGCGGCGGGCAACTCGTCACCTTGCAACCTGGGACCAATGGCAGCGGAACGCCGGGCGGCGGCGCGGTCGCGGCGGTCGGCGGTGTCGTGAATGGCGTGACCGGCGCCCTGACGCCGGGGTCAGGCGGCAACGCGCCCCTGGGCGTCGTGCAGAATGTGCTTGGCGGCGTGACCGGCGGCGGCACGCCTGGCGCGCCCGCAACGCCAACCGCGCCGCTGGGCGCAGTCGGCGGCGTGGTCAATGGCGTGACCGGCGCGCTCGGCAATGTGTCGGCCGGGCTGACCAGCAATCTGACGGGTAGCCTGACCGGTAATCTCAATACGGGCCATTAAGGGCTTTTGGGGCTGCGCGGGCGCCGCCATCCGACGGACGGCGCCCGCGCAGATGAACGCGCAGACCGGCTTTGCAGGGAAAGGGGTAATTATGCGTTACGCCGTCATGGCTGCGGCATTGCTATGGTCGTGGACGGCGTTCGCGCAGACCAGCACGCCCATCGACCGCAACCGGCTGGACCGCGACCAGCCGGTCACCGCGCCGGACGACAACAGACAGCCGCCTGCTGCCTTGCCCAATTCGGCGACCCGCATCGATGCCGCCGCCACGGGCGTTCCCATCCGTTCCATCCGGTTTGAGGGCACGCAGGTTCCGCAGATCGTGGCGGCCGCAGCGGGCAAATTCATCGGCAGCCCCGCCGACCGGCCGGCCCTGCAGCGCCTCGTGGACGCCATGACCGCCGCCTATGGCCGGTCGGCCGTGGCGCTGTTCACTATCGTCGTGCCTGATCAGGATCTGTCGTCCGGCGACCTGCGCGTGGCCGTGGCGGAGGGGCATGTGGAGGCCGTGATCCTGACCGGAGAGGTGGAGGGCAGGCCGCTGACGCTGGTGAAGGCCTATGCCGACCGCCTGACTCGGGAAAGGCCCACCAGCCGCCGGACACTCGAACGCTATCTCTCGCTGATCCGCGACATTCCGGGGCTGAAGGTCGACGCCTCGCTGCAATCCGGACAGGGGAAGGGCGGCGTCCGGCTGATCCTGAAACTCGACTATGGCAAACCCACCCTGACCTTCGGCTTCGACAACCGCACGACCACGCTGGTCAGGGACGGACAAGTTCAGGCGACCGCGCGCCTCTATGGCGGCCTGCGCGACGGCGACTCGACCGAACTTGCGGTCGCCTCCGCCGTCGATCTGCGGGATTACCGCTATATCGGCCTCACCCATTCAACGCCGGTCGGCGCGGACGGGATGCGGCTTTCCCTGTCCGGCGGCTATCTGGAAACCCGGCCGGAAAACAGCCTGATCCGGGGCAAGGCCAAGACGGCGGGCATCACCCTCTCCTGGCCGGTCATCCGCGCCTATAAGCGCAACCTGACCCTTAGCGCCGCGATCGACGGCATCGACAGCGACAATGCCGCATTGGGATCGCTGATCGCATCGGAGCGGACACGCGCGGCGCGGGTTGCCGCTGGCTATGGCCAGTCGACCGGCCGCCTCAGCCTGTCCGGCAGCGCGAGCATCAGCAAGGGCCTCGATATAGTGGGCGCGCGGGTCGATGCGCCTTTCGCGGAAACGGACTTCCTGAAGGTCAACCTGCGCGCCGGGGCCGATCGCGCCATCGGCAGGCGCGCCGCCATTCGCCTGCGCGGCAGCGGGCAATGGAGCCGCGACCGCCTGCCCGCCGCCGAACGCTTTTCCGTCGGCGGACCCGACTTCGGCCGGGGCTTCGAAAATGCCCTGATCAATGCCGACCGGGGGGTGGCCGGCCTTGCGGAGCTTGCCTGGCGGCCTTTGCCCAAGGGCAATCTGGCCGGGACCGAACTGTACGGCTTCGCGGATATGGCGAAGGTGACGATCCTTCAGCGCGGCCCTTTCCCCCGGACCGGTTTCACGCTGGGATCGGCCGGTGGCGGCATCCGCTTCGCCCTGAAGGACAAGGTGAGGCTCGATCTGGAGGCCGCCCGGCCCTTCAACGATCCCTATCCCGGCTATGACCGCCGCTGGCGATTCTCGATCGGCTGGAAACTCTCCCTGCGATCGTGAGGGCCGGTCATCATCTGGTAACGACCTGTCCCTATTCCGGGCACGGACACCGCATCCGGGTGGACTCAGAGGATTTTTTCCGCTCCCCGCCCTTGACCGCCTCCGCCGATGGGCCATATGAGGCGCGCTGGCACTCTCGACCGGGGAGTGCTAACAAAACAGAGTTCATTGGGAGCAGGGGAAAGCCGGGAGAGTTGCGGGGCACGGTCTCCGTCAATCTCGTCCGCCGATAACCGCTCCCTCATCGAAGGGAAAGGCAATCCATATGGCATTCCGTCCGCTGCATGACCGTGTTCTGGTCCGCCGCATCGAAGCCGAGGCAAAGACCGCCGGCGGCATCATCATCCCCGACACCGCCAAGGAAAAGCCGCAGGAAGGCGAGATCGTCTCCGTCGGTTCCGGCGCCAAGAGCGAAGACGGCAAGGTGACCCCGCTGGACGTCAAGGCTGGCGACAAGATCCTGTTCGGCAAATGGTCCGGCACCGAGGTCAAGGTCGACGGCGAAGACCTGATCATCATGAAGGAATCCGACATTCTGGGTATTGTCGGCTGATCAGCAAATTCATTCCGTTCGCCCTGAGCGAAGTCGAAGGGTTCGACCGACCGTAGGGAGGTCACTTCGCTCCGCTCAGTGGAAGGCTTCGACTTCGCTCAGCCCGAACGGATTTTAGATTTCACATTCAAGCAGAGGTATTATCTCATGGCTGCAAAAGACGTAAAATTCTCCCGCGACGCGCGTGAACGCATCCTGCGCGGCGTCGACATCCTGGCCGACGCGGTCAAGGTGACGCTGGGTCCCAAGGGCCGCAACGTCGTCATCGACAAGAGCTTCGGCGCTCCCCGCATCACCAAGGACGGCGTCACCGTCGCCAAGGAAATCGAACTGAAGGACAAGTTCGAGAATATGGGCGCGCAGATGGTCCGCGAAGTCGCTTCCAAGACCAACGACATCGCCGGTGACGGCACCACCACCGCGACCGTTCTGGCCCAGGCCATCGTCCGCGAGGGCATGAAGTCGGTTGCCGCCGGCATCAACCCGATGGACCTGAAGCGCGGCATCGACCTCGCCGTCACCAAGGTGACCGAGAATCTGAAGGCCCGTTCGAAGCCGGTCGCCGGTTCTTCGGAAGTCGCACAGGTCGGCATCATCTCCGCCAATGGCGACACCGTCGTTGGCGAGAAGATCGCCGAGGCGATGGAGAAGGTCGGCAAGGAAGGCGTGATCACCGTTGAGGAGGCCAAGGGCCTCGATTTCGAGCTGGACGTCGTTGAGGGCATGCAGTTCGACCGCGGCTACCTCTCGCCCTACTTCATCACCAACCCGGAAAAGATGCTCGTCGAGCTTCAGGACCCCTATATCCTGATCCACGAAAAGAAGCTGTCGAACCTGCAGGCGATCCTTCCGATCCTGGAAGCCGTCGTTCAGTCGGGCCGTCCGCTCCTGATCATCGCCGAGGATATCGAGGGCGAGGCTCTGGCCACGCTCGTCGTCAACAAGCTGCGCGGCGGCCTGAAGGTCGCTGCCGTCAAGGCTCCCGGCTTCGGCGATCGCCGCAAGGCGATGCTTGAGGACATCGCGATCCTGACCCAGGGCGAGATGATCTCCGAAGACCTCGGCATCAAGCTTGAGAATGTCACCATCGGCATGCTGGGCACCGCCAAGCGCGTTTCGATCGACAAGGACAACACCACCATCGTCGACGGTGCGGGTGATGCCGGCGCGATCAAGGGCCGCGTCGAAGCGATCCGTGCGCAGATCGAGAACACCACCAGCGATTACGACCGTGAGAAGCTCCAGGAGCGCCTCGCCAAGCTCGCCGGCGGCGTTGCCGTGATCAAGGTCGGCGGTTCGACCGAAGTGGAAGTCAAGGAGCGCAAGGATCGCGTCGACGACGCCCTGCACGCCACCCGCGCAGCGGTTGAGGAAGGCATCGTCCCCGGCGGCGGCACGGCCCTCCTTTACGCCACCAAGGCCCTCGACGGCCTGAAGGGCGCGAATGACGACCAGACCCGCGGCATCGACATCATCCGCAAGGCGATCACCGCGCCTGTGAAGCAGATCGCCCAGAACGCAGGCGTCGACGGCGCCGTCGTCGCCGGCAACCTGCTGCGCGAGAATGACGAGACCAAGGGCTACAACGCCTCGACCGACACCTATGAGAATCTGGTGAAGGCTGGCGTGATCGACCCGACCAAGGTCGTTCGCACCGCCCTGCAGGACGCGGCATCGGTCGCCGGTCTGCTGATCACCACCGAAGCGGCTATCTCGGACACGCCCGAAGACAAGCCGGCCATGGGCGGCATGCCCGGCGGCATGGGTGGAATGGGCGGCATGGGCGGCATGGACTTCTAAGTCTTGCGCTCGGCAGCTTAAGGCACGCAAAGAAGGGGCTGGTGGGGAAACTCACCGGCCCTTTTCTGTTGGGGCGGTTTTACATAGCCGCGGATGGCTGCCGGTATGGATGGATTGGGGACTGACGGTTTGCCTGGTCCGTTCAGGCTGAGCGAAGTCGAAGCCCCCCGCCGAGTGTAACGAGGCCAAAAGCTTCGCCTCCGCTCAGCAAAGCCCTTCGACTTCGCTCAGGGCGAACGGAGGATAGATAATCATTAAACGCCTCCTCGCCGAAATTGGAGAAGCGGCAGGCGATCATCTTCCGTTCAGGGTCGGTCCTGCACCACGGCGCGGAAAAATACCCCATCCTCGAAATATTATTGCGCGGAACTTGAGCGGAAGGGGACCGCCTCTATCTAGCGGGCAGGGTCTCCGCGAAGGACATAAATATGCTATTTGCCGCCGCCGTCACAGGCATGATGATCGTCACGCCCACGTCCCCCGGCGCCTCCCATCCCCATTTTCCCGCCGCCCCGTTCATGCAAACGGATGCGACCGATCAGGCGGCAGCGGCGGGTCCGGTTGTTCAGCCGTCGACTGTTCAGGCCCCTGCCATCCAGACCTCGACAGCTCAGACAACGCCCTCAACGCCGCCATCGGCCAGCCCGCCGCCCGTAACGCCACCCGCGCAGCCCGCCACCGTTGCCGCCACACCCGCCCCGGCATCCGCCGACACTCCGCAGAACGATATCGTCGTGACGGGACGGGACGGCCCGCCGCCGGGCGACCCGCTCGAACGGGTCAATGAAAAGAGCTTTCAGGCGGTCCAGTCGGTCGACAAGGCCGTCGTCGAACCGATCGCCAAGGGCTATAACAAGGGCCTGCCGAGGCCGGTCCGCAAGGGGCTGCGCAACTTCTTCAACAATCTGGGGGAGCCGGTCGTCGCGGTCGCCTATCTGGCGCAGTTCAAGCCCGGGAAAGCGTTCGAGACGGTCGGCCGCTTCGGCCTGAACACCACCCTCGGCATGGCGGGCCTGTTCGACGTCGCCAAGCGCAAGCCTTTCCACCTGCCCTACCGGCCCAACGGGCTTGCCAACACATTGGGCTATTATGGCGTCGGCCCCGGCCCCTATATGTATCTGCCGATCATCGGGCCGACCACGCTGCGCGACGTCATCGGCGATACGGTGGATAATATGATCGTGCCGCTGGCCGTCGGAAAGCCATTCAACCGGCCCGCCTATGTCATTCCTTCGATGATCCTGCAGCAGGTGGGCGAGCGCGCCGCCTTCGACGAACGGATTCAGGAAATCCGCGCCGAGGACCGCCCCTATGCCGCCTATCGGGAGCTGTACCTCAACCAGCGGAAGGCGGAGATTGAGGCATTGCACGGCCGCGTGACGCCGGACGTCGTGCCGGTCTACGGGCCGGGGCTGCGCGTGCCCGATGGCAAGGAGGACGCGACGAAGGCGCCGGAAGTTCAGTGAACAAAAAGCGGCTTGAGGCATAGAGTCCTTCCTCCGTCATCCCGGCGAAAGCCGGGACCCAAAGCGCCCCATTTCAAAGCTGTGCCGAAGGCGAGATGAATCCCGGCTTTCGCCGGGATGACGGCCTTGGAGGAACATCGGCACCCCCACCACAAACGCTCGCCAGGCCAACTCACCCCGCCACCGCCACGGCTCACCCCAAGTCAGAAACCGTTCAGATTACGGCTCATTCTGTTCAGGCAAGCATGAAAGCCATGACCGTGAACGCTGCCGCAACCCTGCCGCTCCCCTATGCCGCCATGACGGCACGCCCAGCGCCAGCGGCCGCGCGCCTGTCCGACAGCATCGCCATCGCGCGGGTCATCTGCATATTGGGTGTCGTCTATGTCCACGCCTGGACCGGTGTCGACGCGCAGGCGCTGTACGCCATGCATGGCAGCGGGCAGGACATGCTGCGCTGGATATTGATGGAGGGGCTGGGCCGCAGCGCGGTGCCGCTGCTCGGCCTCATCTCCGGCTGGCTGGTCATGGCGTCCTCCAAGAGCCGCAACTGGTGGCCGCATGTCCGGCACAAGGCCCGGACGATTCTGCTGCCGATGGTGCTGTGGAATGCGCTCGCAATCCTGATCGTCAGCGGCACGGCGATCCTGTTCACCCTGCCCGCGCCCGTTCCGCACACCTTCGAATGGGTGATGCAGGAGCTTTTCATCCTGACCCGCAATCCCGACATCAGCGTGCAGATGCCGTTCCTGCGCGACCTGTTCCTGTGCATGCTCGTCGCGCCGCTGCTGGTGCGCGCGCCGACCTGGGCGCTGGGTGTCCTGTCCGCCGCCGCCGCGATCTGCTGGGTCGCGGGCATTGGTCAGCCGGTGCTGATGCGCACCTCCATCCTCGCCTTCTTCACGCTCGGCATGATCGTGCGCCGGGTCCGGCTGGAGCAGAAGGTCGCGAACATGTCCTTCGGCCTCGCCCTGCTGCCCTTCCTGCTGCTGCTGCCGGTCAAGGTCGCGCTGTCGCTCTATGACGTGCCCTTCTGGGATAATCAGGGGCATCCGATGGCGGCGGTCGATCTGGTGACGCGGGTGGCGGCGGCCGTGCTGTTCTGGCGGGTGGCCTGGGGCCTGGCGGACTCCTTCGCCGCCGCGACGCTGAAACGGGTCGAGCCGTACATGTTCCTGATGTTCTGCGGGCACCTGATCCTGATCTGGACCCTCGCGCCGATTATCGGGCGCTGGACGGGGCCGCTCGGCTCGCCGGCCTATCCCGCCTTCCTGCTGTTGCAGCCCTTCCTGACCCTCGCTTTCGCCATCGCCTTCGCCAAGCTGCTCAGCGCGGTGTCGCCGGGCGCAGCCCGCATCCTGAGCGGCGGACGGCTAGGCCGCGACCTGCGCGCCGTTGATCGCGCGGGCAGCGTCCATGGCGATGGCAAGCGACCGCTTCCGCGCGTCATGGTCGAACATACTGCTTGAAACGATCACTTCGTCCACGCCGGTACGGTTGATGAAGGCGGACAGGTCGCGCGCGACATCCGCCTGCGTGCCGATGCTCGACGCCTTGAACACGCCGTTCAGCATCATCCGCGTCTGCGGCGGCAGGGTCGCGCGATAGCCCGGCACCGGCGGCGGCAGCTTGCCCGGCGTGCCGGTGCGCAGCGCGACGAACATCTGCATCATCGATGTCGCCAGCGTCTCCGCCTCCTCCGCCGTATCCGCCGCGAAGATGTTGAACCCCGCCATCGCATAGGGCTGGGACAATTGCGCCGAAGGGCGGAAGTCGCGACGGTAGATGGCAAGCGCCTCGTCCAGCGCATCGGGCGCGAAATGGGAGGCGAAGGCGTAGGGCAGGCCAAGCGCGGCGGCGAGTTGCGCGCCATAGAGGCTGGACCCCAATATCCAGAGCGGCACCTCCGCCCCTGCGCCCGGCGTCGCCTGGAAGCCGGGGCTGTCGTCGCCCACGAAATAGGCCTGCAGCTCCATCACGTCGCGGGGGAACTGGTTGGCGTCGCTGGCGAGGGTCCGGCGCATCGCCATCATCACTCGCTGGTCGGACCCCGGCGCGCGGCCCAGCCCCAGATCGACCCGGCCGGGGAACAGCGCGGCGAGCGTCCCGAACTGCTCGGCAATGGTCAACGGCGCATGGTTGGGCAACATGATGCCGCCCGCCCCAATCCTGATCGTCGATGTCGCCGCGCCGACATGGGCAAGCACCACCGCCGTCGCCGCGCTGCCAACGCCCGGCATGCCATGATGCTCCGCCGCCCAATAGCGGTGGAAGCCCAAAGCCTCGGCATGGACGGCGAGGTCCGCGGCGCGGATCAGGGCGGTGGACACATCGCTACCCTCGGTAACGGGCACGAGGTCGAGCAGGGAGAATTTCGTCATGGGGGCAATATAAGGTGTCAGTTGCAAATCGCTACCCTTGCCTGGGGGGAGGATTTTAAGGAAACCGGCTGCCCCATATTTCACCGCACTCCAGAAGAAAGAGAGCGCCGCTGCTCATCGGGTTTGCGATGCAACTCCTCCGTCATCCCGGCTTTCGCCGGGATGACGGACAAAGATGGAGGCCAGCGGCCGACTGTCGCGATTCGTCACCCACTTCCCGCACCTCTACCCGTTCGCCTTCAAATCCCCCAGCACGGTCGGGATCAATTCCGACACGGTGGGATGGATCGGCACCGCCCATTGCAGGGTAGATACTGGCTGATCGGCGTTCATCATGTCGAGAATGCCGTGGATCGCCTCATCGCCATTCGTGCCCAGGATCGCCGCGCCCAATATGCGCTTGCTGGCCGCATCGGCGACGACCTTCATGAAACCCTTGGTCTCCCCCTTCTCGACGGCGCGGCCGACGCGGGTCATGGGGCGTTTCGATACGAGTATGTCGTGACCGGCCTTGCGCGCCTCCGCCTCGCTCATGCCGACGCGGCCGAGCGGCGGATCGATATAGAGCGCATAACCCATCAGGCGATCGCTGACCTTGCGCGCATCCCCGTCGAGCAGGTTGGCGGCGACGATCTCGAAATCATTATAGGCGGTGTGGGTGAAGGCCCCGCGCCCGTTGCAGTCGCCCAGCGCCCATATCCCCGGCATGCTGCTCTGCAGGCCATCGTCGACGGTGATATAGCCCCGCGCGTCGAGCGCCACCCCCGCCTTGTCGATGCCAAGATCGTCGGTATTCGGGCGGCGGCCGATGGCGAGCAGGACATGGGTGCCGGTGATGGTCGCGCCATTGACGGTCACCTCCGCGCCATCGGCATGCGGCGCAAAGGCGATGTCCGCCGCATCGGTCAGGACGCTGATCCCCTCCGCCTCCAATATCTCGCGGACCGCCTGGCTGACATCCTCATCCTCGCGCGTGATGAGGCGGGGGCCGCGCTCGATGACAGTCACCTCCGCGCCGAAGCGGCGGAACATCTGCGCAAATTCCAGGCCGATATAGCTGCCGCCGATAATGATCAGATGCCCAGGAACCTGATCCAGCGCCAATATGCCGCTGTTGGTCATGTAAGATATGTCCGCCAGCCCCGGCATGTCGGGAATGACCGCGCGGCCGCCGACATTGAGGAAAATCTGCGGCGCGGTCAGCATCCGCTCGCCGACCTGCAGGACATGCGGAGCCGTGAAGCGCGCATGGCCGCGCAGGAAGGTCAGGCCCTCCATCCCCTCCAGCCATCTCTCATTATTATGGCGGGCGTTGAGCGTGACCTGATGCGACCTTTTGTGGACGGCGGCCATGTCGATCCGCACCGGCCCGTCGATCATCACGCCATAATCGCCGCCGCGCCGGGCGAGATAGGCGGCATAGGCGCTGGCGACCAGCGCCTTGGTCGGCATGCAGCCGGTGTTGACGCAGGTGCCGCCGACCAGATGCCGCTCGATCAGCGCAACCTTCCGCCCCGCGCCGGTCAGCCGCCCGGCCAGCGACGGCCCCGCCTGCCCCGCGCCGACGATGATCGCGTCGAACGCTTCCGGCTGCGCGGCGCTCATAGCTGGGAGACGATGGCGTAGGCGCCCGCGATGGCCACCACATCCTCGATCAGCGCGGCGGGCAGGTCGCGCCCGAACATGGCGGCCAGACGCGCGCGCACCGCCGCACCGCCATAGGTGCCGATGATCGCCCCGACTATGCCGAGCACCGCGCCCGTCGCAAGCGCGCCGCCAGACGCCCCGATCGCTGCGCCGCTAAGGCCGCCGAGCAGGAGGCGCGCGCCGAACTGCTGCGGCACCTTGCGGCTGGGGGTGGAGGGAAGCTGATCGGTGATCAGCTCCACCACGGCCAGCGCGGTGAATATCCAGGGCGTGAAGCGGTATCCCAGAAAGGCCAGCCAACTGCCGGACAGGTCGATCAGCCCAAGCTGCGCGGCCCAACTGATCGCGGCCGGGGCCATCATCGCGCGCAGCCCCGCGATGACCCCTATGGCGAGCGCCAGCCCCAGGATCATGACAATAGTTCCGCGTCCAGAGTGATCTCCGCCGCCTTCAGCAGCTTGGATACGGGGCAGTTCGCCTTCGCCTTGGCGGCAAGCTCCTGGAACGTCGCGTCGTCCGCGCCGGGGATCTTCGCCTTCAGCGTCAGGGCGATGGCGGGGATGGAAAAGCCGCCCTCTCCCTGCTCCAGCGTCACGACCGCCGTCGTATCCATTTTCTCCGCCGTCAGACCGGCTTCCCCAAGGATCAGCGAGAGCGCCATCGTGAAACAACCCGCATGCGCCGCGCCGATCAACTCCTCCGGATTGGTGCCGGGCTGCCCCTCAAACCGGGCGGCGAAGCCATAGGGATAGGCGCTCAGCGCGCCGCTCTGCGTGGAGATGGCGCCGCGTCCGTCCTTCAGGCCGCCGGCCCATTCGGCCGATCCCTTGCGATGGATTTTCATAAGGTCGATCTCCTGCTGTTGGTGAGAGGATGCAACGCGGTTCCGGGCATTTGGTTACGGCCTGTGCGGGGCGACTCGCCTTTCCCGTTGCGCATCCTGTCCTGAGGCCGGAGGATTGCCCAGCCGCCGTGCCAAATCAATCGCTTCCGTAACGATGGGAACAGCGCCGCCGCGCTCCCGTTACCCAAGAATAAGCAAATCCTATTACGGGAAAGAGAGGACCATATGACCGATGTTGCAAATGACGAGACGTCCACGCTGATCGCCTCCAACAAGGTGGAGGGTACGGCGGTCTATAACCGGCAGGGCGACAGGCTGGGGTCGGTGTCCAATTTCATGGTCGACAAGCAGTCGGGCAGCGTGCGGTACGCCGTGCTGTCGTTCGGCGGCTTTCTGGGCATGGGCAAGGATCATTATCCGCTGCCCTGGTCGATGCTGTCCTACGACATCAACAAGAGCGGCTATGTGATCGATCTGGACAAGAGCCTGCTCGACAATGCGCCGCGCTACGAAAGCGGCCGCGAGCCGGATTACAACCGGGATTATGGCCGCAACGTCTATGATTATTACGGGCTGACCTATCCCTGGTGATGGCGGCCGGGATGCGTGCAGGGCCGTCCCCCCGCCCCCGTGCGGGAACGGCCTTCTGCGCCAAATGATCGTCCCGCCCGGCTGAACCGGCTATTCGGCGTCGGGCTGGTTCTGCGGCAGGGCGCGTTGAAAGGCGTCGAGGGTCAGGCAGGCCCGCTCCGCCTCCAGCAGCCGGTCAGGGATCGCTGCGTCGAACCGGCGGGCGTTGAAAAGCTGCGGGATCAGGAAGATGTCCGCCAGCGTGACGGCCGCGCCAAAGCAGTAGGGACCGGGCTGTGCGGCGATCAGTTCCGCGCAGGAGGCCAGCCCCTCCTCAATCGTTTCCCGCGCCCATAGATGCGCGGTCCCGGTGTCGCTGAGCGCCTTGACGCGCTTTAGCACCCGCAGATTCTGCACAGGATGGATGTCGCAGGCGATGACCTGGGCAAAGGCGCGGACCTGGGCGCGGGCGATGGCGTCGCCGGGCAGCAGCGGCGGATCGGGATAGCGTTCGTCCAGATATTCGCAGATCGCCAGTGACTGGGTGAGCACCGCGCCCTCCGCCTCCAGCGCGGGAACCAGCCCCTGCGGATTGACGGTCAGATAGTCCGGCGCGCGCTGCTCCCCCTTCACCAGATGATGGGGAATATCCTCATAGGCGACCCCCTTCAGATTGAGGGCGATGCGGACGCGGAAAGAGGCGCTGGACCGGAAATAGCCGTGCAGTTTCATGGTGGTCAGCCTTGCGCCTGCGCTGGCGCAGGGGCCGCTTCCCGCACCGTCTTCGGCCCGAAGATGCGGGCGAGCAGCGCGAGATAGGCGATCCACGGCGCAAGCCAGATCACCCGCGCCTGATAGCGGTCATGCGCGCCCGAAAGCCCGCCGCAGATGAAGGCGTTCACGATGATCCCGCACAGGATCATCGCCACGGCCATGCGCAGCGGCTTGGGGATGTTCCGGTCGAACATGGCCCACAGACATATGAACAGGGAGACGATCGCGATCGTGCGGGTGAATCGGGCAAATTGATAGGCGGGCACCTTCAGTTCGAACGCCCTGGTCTGCGCCGTCTGGTCATAGATGTGGGGCGGCAGGTTGTTCTTGAAGAAGCCCCGCTCGATCCAGCCATAGTTGAATTCGTTGAGGCCGGTGCGGTTCATCTGCTTGTAGGCGCCCTCGAAGAATTTGCTGATGGTTTCGAGCGGCAGGTGAAGCACGGTTGCGATGACGAAGCGGGTTTCCTCCGCCGCGAGCTGGCGGCGTTGCGCCGGAGGAATGGCGCGGAATACGCCATCCGCGCTTGACCGGCTCCAGAGGAAATAGTCGCTGGGCAGCGGCAGGCGCGAGATATAGCGGCACAGGAGGAAGCCGTTCTTCGGGCAGGTGTCGCGCAGATAACGGGTGCCGGGACCATCGGCGGTCAACCGGGCAGTGACGAAGGGCGGGCGGATCGGCGGTTGCCCCATCGCATGGTCGACGCCCGCGGAGAAGATCGCCTCCCCCGCTATGCCGCTCGACGCCGCAGCCAGCACGATGGCGGCGGAAAGCCAGGGCCGGGGAACCTCCAATATATAATGCAGCAGGATGCATACCGCGACGACCGACAGCAGGATCGGCACATTGGTCGGGTGGAACAGCGCGGCAGCGGCGGTGACGCCGATCCAGAAGGCGCGCCGCCGCCAGCCATCCCGTTTCCAGAACAGCAGCAGCGCCGTCGCGCTGAGCAGCGCAAGCCCGCTGAACAGATCCGGCATCATGAAGGTCGCGAAGAAAGGCAGGGTGGTGCAGGCCAGCAGCATCAGCCCGGCGATCACCACGCCCAGCACCAGCCCGCCGACCCGCAGCGGCACGAAATATCGCAGGAAGGTGACGACGCAGACGCCCGTCAGCGCCGCCTGCAATATGGCGGCGGGCCAGAAACCGGCCAGCGCGAGGCTGAGATAGAGGAAGCTGCCATAATAGATCGACCGGCCGAGCATGACCGGCGCGGCGGTCCAGTCCAGCTTCGCGCCGAAAAGCCCGTGCGCCAGCGCATTGGCCCCGCCCAGATAGCCGGGCGTGTCGTAGAAAAGGAAGGGCATCCCGTTGACGAGAGCCGGCCAGAGAAACGCCAGCCCGGCCAGCAGCGACAAGCGCCGCCAAGGGAAATCGCGATCCACCGCCGCCTTTTGCCCCATCATAATATCCTGTAGCCCCCGGACTTACGACACCCCACCCCGGCGCATGTCGTTGTCCGTCCGCAATTACCGTAGCCGAGCGCAGCCCGAAGGCAATGGGCGTTTCGACAGGATGATGCCAAAGCGGTCAACTTTTCATTCCATCCGCCGCATGTCCCAACGCGGGGCAATCATCCCGATTAAGCTTTTAACCACAACAGCTTGTCTTGATGACGCCGCAAATATCTGGTGAGGGGGGATGATGACACAAGAAGAATTGAGCGGGTTGATCGGAACTGTGCTGAGCCGCGCGCCCCAATGGGTGCGCCATGACCTCTCCTCCTCCGACCCTTCGCTGCGGTCGCGCGCGGAAGAAACGCTGGCGGCGATGATCGCCGCAGGGATAAGCGCGGACCTGGCCGTCGACCACGCCGACTGACCGGCTTGCCGGGGCGGGCTGGACTAGCGCAACGGGCGGGCGCATGCCCGCACCATGGCGCAATACCGGATAGATTGGCTCAGCCCGGATGATCCGCCGCCGGTGGCGACGGTGCCGGCCGCCGGCGATTCGCCCTTCCTGCTGATCGGCGATCATGCCGGGATCGCGGTTCCTGCCCGGCTGGGGTCACTGGGCGTGTCTGCGGCGGACATGGCGCGGCATATTGCCTGCGACATCGGCGTCAGAGGGTTGGGCGAGGCGTTGGCGCGCATGCTGGGCGCGGCGTTCATCCACCAGAGCTATTCGCGACTCGTGATCGACTGCAATCGCGACCCCCGGTCGCCCGAAGCCATACCGGCGGTGTCGGACGGCACACTCATTCCCGGCAATCAGGCGATCGCGCCGGACGAGGCGGCGGCGCGGATCGCGGCGATCCACAACCCCTATCAGGACGCCATCAAGCAGGCGATCGCGCCGGATAAAGCGATGGGGAATGCGAGGGTATTGGTGTCCCTCCACAGCTTCACGCCGATCATGCAAGGCTTTGAACGGCCATGGGAAATCGGGGTGCTGCATGGCGGCGGGGACGAGCGGTTCGCGATTGCCATGCTGGATGTTCTGCAGGCGCGCGGCGGGATCGTGGTGGGGGACAATGAACCCTATCGCATGGATGGCACCGATCACACGGTGCCGCGCCACGCCTTCGCCACGGCCATGCCCTATGTCGAGATCGAGGTGCGGCAGGACCTGATCGGCGATCCGGCCGGGCAGGACCGTTGGGCAGGGATTATCGCCGAGGCGCTGACGGCGGCGTTCAGCCGGATATAGGGCGGGCGTCGGCCTGCGCGCCGAGATGCCGGGCGATCAGGGCGCAAGCGATCAACTGGAGTTGATGGAACAGCATCAGCGGCAGGATCACCTGACCGACGACGGCGGCGGGGAACAGCACGCCGGCCATCGGCACCCCCGTCGCCAGGCTCTTTTTGGAGCCGCAGAACAGCAGCACGATCGCATCCTCCCGCGACAGGCCGAGCAGCCGCCCGGCAAGGCGCGTGGCGAACAGGATCACGCCAAGCAGCGCCGCGCTCAGCACGCCGATCAGCAAGACGGTCGCGGGCGGCATCTGACGCCACAGTCCCTCGACCACCGCCGCGCCGAAAGCGGTGTAGACGATCAACAGGATGGAGCCGCGATCGACATAGCCGATCATCCCCTTGTGCCGCGCAATGAACCCGCCAATCCACGGGCGCAGAAGATGCCCGGTGACGAAGGGCAGCAGCAGTTGCAGCAGGATCTTCTCAATCGACGAAAGCGACACCGACGCGCCGCTGCTTCCCAGCAGCAGGGCGGCCAGCAGCGGCGTCACGAAGATGCCGAGCAGGTTGGAGAAGGAGGCGCTGCACACGGCGGCGGCGACATTGCCGCGCGCAATGGCGGTGAAGGCGATGGACGATTGCACCGTGGACGGAAGCAGCGTCAGGAACAGCATGCCGGTCGCCACCACCGGGGTCAGTCCGGGAAGCGCGGCGATGCCGACGCCAAGCGCGGGAAACAGCAGGAAGGTGGCGCCAAGCACCGCCAGATGCAGCCGCCAGTTGCCCGCCCCCGCCAATATCGCCTCCCGCGACAGCTTCGCGCCGTGGAGGAAGAACAGCAGCACGATGCTGACATCGGCGGCGGCATCCAGCACGCCGACCCACATGCCGCGCGGCGGCAGGACCGACGCCAGCGCGACGGTCGCCAGCAGGGCGAGAATATAGGGGTCGAACAGGCCCTTGATATGGTGGCGCATCGGAGCCTTTCGATGGGGCGGGGACATTATGCGAGGTATAAGGCCACCGGTTCTGATGGGCAGGATGACTTCCCCCCGTTCATCCTGAGCGAAGTCGAAGGACAACACTGAGCAGAGCGAAGTGCTTCACTACGTTCAGCAGGGCGCTTCGACAAGCTCAGCGCGAACGGTTTGGGATAAGGACGGGCGCGGGTGGCGATCCCCCTAATCCCACGCTACAGGCGTCGCATGACTGGCCGGCCCAACCGCCATATCGGAACCTTCCTGCTGATCGTCCTCGGCACGGTGCTTGCGCTGGCGGGCACCGACCTTGTGCTGCCCGCGGTGCCGGGGCTGCCCGCGATCCTGGGCGGGGACCTGCCCCGCGCGCAGATGGTGCTGGCCAGCTTCACCGCCGGGTCGGCGGTGGGGCTGCTGCTGTTCGGGGCGCTGGGCGCGCGGTTCGATCAGCGTCGGCTGTTGGCCCTTTCCTTGCTCGCCTATGGCCTGATCTCCGCCGCGTGCAGCATGAGCAATTCCATTAACATATTGATATTATTGCGATTTGTTCAGGGCGCGGCCGGGTCGGCGGCGGCGGTGTTCGCGCCGGGGCTTTTGCGGAAACTCTATGGCGATGGCGGCGCGGTCGGCGCGATGGGCCTGCTCGGCAGCATCGAGTCGCTGACCCCGGCGCTCGCCCCGCTGTTCGGCCTGTGGCTGCTGCGGCTGTTCGACTGGCGCGCCTCCTTCGACCTGCTCGCCATCCTCTCGACAGCGCTGGCGGCGATCGTCACCGCGCGGCACCGGCACCTGCCGCCGATGCGGGGGCTGGCGACCGGGGGCGGCTATTGGCGGCTGATCGCCGACCCCTGTTTCATGCGCTATGCGATCAGCCATGCCTGCACATTGGGCGCGCTGCTGATCTTCGTGTTCGGCGCGCCGACGGTGTTCACCGTGACGATGGGCGGAACGCTGAGCGATTTCATCATCATGCAGATGACCGGCATCGCCTTCTTCATCGTGATCGCAAACTGCTCCGGCGCGCTCGGCCGCCGGTTCGGCGACGAGACGATGATCAGCATCGGGACGGCCATCGCCGCGGCGGGCGGCGTGGCGATGCTGGCCTATGCGATGGCGGGCGGGCGCAGCATCCATGTGGTGTCGGCGCTGTTCCCGCTGCTCAACACTGGCCTCGCGCTGCGCGGACCGGCCGGATTCCACCGGGCGATCGTCGCGGCGCGGGGGGACGATGCGCGCGGCGCGGCGCTGGTGATCGTGGCGATATTGCTGACCACATCGCTGGGCACGGCGGCGGTCGCGCCCTTCATCGGGCTGGGCCTGCCCGCGCTGGCGACCGGCACCGCGCTGGTGGCGGTGGCGGGGTTGGTCAGTCTGGCGCTGCCGAAGCTGGAGAGGGCGGCGGGGTAGGCTTTTGGAGCCTGTGTTAGTCAGATGAATAGCGTGCTCCTGCGAAAGCAGGAGTCCAGGGTTCTGGACACCGCATTTGGGACTCTGGGCTCCTGCTTTCGCAGGAGCACGCTTCCCTATAGATAGTAGAAAGCCTGAAGCCGCCGATCAAATGTGGATCGGCTTGCCCGTGACCGCCATCGCCGCTTCCTTCACCGCCTCATTATGCGTCGGATGCGCGTGGCAGGTGTAGGCGATATCCTCGCTGGACGCGCCGAACTCCATCGCCTGGGCCGCCTGCGCGATCATCGTGCCGGCCGGAGAGGCGACGATCCACACGCCAAGCACCTTGTCGCTGTCCGCATCGGCGATGATCTTCACGAAGCCGTCCGTATCCTTGATCGCCTTTGCGCGGCTGTTCGCCAGCATCGGGAACTTGCCGACCTTGACCGCGCCCTTTTCCTTCGCGGCTTCTTCGGTCAGGCCGACACCGGCGATTTCCGGGTGGGTGTAGACGACGGACGGGATGACATCGTGATTCACGATGCCGGTCAGGCCCGCGATATTCTCGGCGACGGCGACGCCCTCATCCTCCGCCTTGTGCGCCAGCATCGGGCCGGGGATCACATCGCCGATCGCCCAGACGCCATCGACCTTGGTCGAGAAGTCGTGACCGGTTTCGATCTGGCCGCGCTTGTTGGTTTCGAGGCCGATCTTGTCGAGGCCAAGGCCGTCCGTATTGGGTTTCCGCCCGATCGCGACCAGAACCACGTCCGCCTCAATGGTCTCGCCAGCGCCGCCAGCGGCGGGCTCGACGGAGACCGTCGCCTTCTTGCCCTTGACCGCGACGCCCGTGACCTTGGTGGAGGTCTTGATGTCGAAGCCCTGCTTCTTGAACAGCTTGTTGGCTTCCTTGCGCACCTCGCCGTCCATGCCGGGCAGGATCTGGTCGAGAAACTCGACGACCGTGACTTTCGCGCCCAGGCGCTTCCACACCGACCCAAGCTCCAGCCCGATCACGCCGCCGCCGATGACGACCATATGCTCCGGCACCTTCTTCAGCGCGATGGCGCCGGTCGAATCGACGATGATGCCCTTGTCATTGTCGACCTCTACGCCCGGCAGCGGGGTGACGGACGATCCAGTGGCGATGATGATATTCTTCGCCGTCGCCTTCTTGCCCGCAACCTCCACCGTGTGCGCGTCAACGAAGGTAGCGAGGCCCTTCAGCCAGTCTATCTTGTTCTTCTTGAACAGAAATTCGATGCCGCCGGTCAGGCCCTTTACCGCATCATCCTTGTCGGCGAGCATGGCGGGCAGGTCCAGTTCGACGCTGCCCAGCTTCACGCCATGCTTGGCGAGCGCGCCGGAGGACGCCTCATGGAACAGTTCGGAGGCGTTCAGCAGCGCCTTCGACGGAATGCAACCGACATTGAGGCAGGTGCCGCCCAGCGTCTCCCGGCTTTCCGCACAGGCGGTCTTGAGACCAAGCTGCGCCGCGCGGATCGCGGCGACATACCCGCCGGGGCCGGAGCCGATCACCAGCACATCATAGTCGAAGTCAGCCATAAAAATCTCCGTTCGCCCTGAGCCTGTCGAAGGGCTGCACTTACTTTTTCGCCCTTAGCAGGAAGGACAGGGCTTCGACAGGCTCAGCCCGAACGGGATATAAGACAGCTATATTACGCCTTACAGGTCGATCAGCAGGCGGGTCGGGTCCTCGATCGCGTTCTTGACCGCGACCAGGAAGGTCACGGCTTCGCGGCCGTCGATCAGGCGGTGGTCGTAGCTCAATGCCAGATACATCATCGGGCGGACGACGACCTGGCCGTCGCGGACGACCGGGCGGTCCTCTATGCGGTGGAGGCCAAGCACGCCGGACTGGGGCGGGTTGATGATCGGGGTCGACATCAGCGATCCGAACACGCCGCCGTTGGAGATGGTGAAGGTGCCGCCCTTCATGTCATCCATGGTCAGCGCGCCGTCCTTCGCTTTCTTGCCGAAGTCGCCGATGGTCTTTTCGATCTGGGCGACGCTCATGCTTTCCGCATTGCGGATGACGGGCACGACCAGGCCGTTGGGCGCGGAGACCGCGACCGAGATGTCGGCGAAGTTGTTATAGACGATCTCGTCGCCCTCAATCTGGGCGTTGACGGCGGGCACGTCCTTCAGCGCCATGCACACGGCCTTCGTGAAGAAGCCCATGAAGCCGAGGCGGACGCCATGCTTCTTTTCGAACAGGTCCTTATATTTCGCGCGCGCTTCGATGACGGCGGTCATGTCGACATCGTTGAAGGTGGTGAGCAGCGCGGCGGTTTCCTGCGCGGACTTCAGCCGCTTGGCGACGGTCTGGCGCAGGCGGGTCATCTTCACCCGCTCCTGCGCGCGGCCCGGCGCGGAGGGCGCGGCCGGGGCGGAAGGCGCGGAGGCGGATGCGGGAGCCGTGGACGCCTTGGCCGTGCCAGCGGCGACGGCGGCGGTCACATCGTCCTTGGTCAAGCGGCCGTCCTTGCCGGTGCCCTTGATCTTGCTGGGGTCCAGGCCATGTTCCAGCACCAGACGGCGGACGGCGGGCGACAAGGTGATGTTGCCGGGTTCGCCGCCATCATCGTCGGACGCCGCGGGCGCGGGCGCCGCCGCAGGGGCGGGCGCGCTGGCGGCGGGCGGGGGCGCAGCGGCCTCCGCCTTCGCGGCGGGAGCGGGCGCAGCGGCGGCAGCAGCGCCGCCGGCCTCGACCGTCGCGATCACCGCGCCGACATTGACCGTATCGCCTTCCTTGACGAGCTGCTGACCCAGCACGCCCGCGACCGGCGAGGGCACATCGATGGCGACCTTGTCGGTCTCCAGGCTGGCGATGGGTTCGTCGAGGGCAACGGCGTCGCCGGGCTTTTTCAGCCACTGACCGACGGTCGCCTCGGTTACGGATTCACCCAGAGCGGGTACTTTGACTTCGGTGGCCATGGCGGTGTTCAGCCCTTCTTCTGGCGGCGGATTTCAGTACGGACGCTGTGGCCCAGTGCATCGGCGACGAGTGCGCCCTGTTCGGCGAGGTGGCGCTTGGCAAGACCGGTGGCGGGCGACGCCGACGCCTTGCGGCCCGCATAGCGTGCGCGCATCGGCGCTTTGCCGGCGTCCTTCAGCGCGTCCTCGATGAACGGCTCGACGAAGAACCAGCCGCCATTGTTGCGCGGTTCCTCCTGACACCAGACCACTTCCTCCAGGTTCGTCATCCGCTTGATGCGGACGGCAAGCGCGTCGGTGGGGAAAGGATAGAGCTGTTCAATGCGGACGATCTGCGTGCCCTTGTCCCCAGCGGCGTCGCGCGCCTCGATCAGATCATAGGCGACCTTGCCGGAGCAGAGGACGAGGCGCTTCGTATCCTTGTCCGCCGCCGGATTGGTATCGGACAGGATGCGCATGAAGTGCGTCTTGCCCAGGAAATCCTCGGTCTTGCTGACGGCCAGCTTGTGCCGCAGCAGCGACTTGGGCGTCATGATGATCAGCGGCTTGCGGAACGGACGCATCATCTGACGGCGCAGGATATGGAAATAATTGGCCGGGGTCGTGCAGTTGGCGACCTGGATATTCCCCTCCGCGCAGAGCTGCAGGAAGCGTTCCAGACGGGCGGAGCTATGTTCCGGCCCCTGCCCTTCATAGCCGTGCGGCAGCAGCATCACGAGGCCGTTGGCGCGCAGCCATTTGGATTCGGACGAGGCGATATACTGATCGATGACGATCTGCGCGCCATTGGCGAAGTCGCCGAACTGCGCTTCCCACAGCACCAGGCTCTTAGGGTCGGCGGAGGCATAGCCATATTCAAAACCAAGCACGCCATATTCGGACAGCGGCGAATCCAGCACCTCGAACCGGCCATGCGGCACGGTCGACAGCGGGATATATTTATTCTCCGTTTCCTGATCGACCCAGACCGAATGGCGCTGGCTGAAGGTGCCGCGGCCCGAATCCTGACCGGACAGGCGCACGCCATAACCCTCCGACAGCAAAGCGCCGAAAGCGAGGGCCTCACCGGTCGCCCAGTCGAAATTCGCGCCGGTCTTGAACATCTCCGCCTTGGCGTCGAGGATGCGGCGCAGCGTCTTGTGGACGTTGACGTCGGCAGGCACCGTCGTCAGCGTCTTGCCCAGGCTGTCGAACAGCTTCTGGGTGATCGCCGTTTCGACATTCTGCCGGGTGGTTTCGGCGTCGGCAGGCCGGTGCAGGCCGGACCAGCGGCCGGCGAACCAGTCGGCGGTGTTGGACTTGTAGCTCTTGGCCGCGTCGAATTCGCCTTCCAGCAGGTCGACAAATTCCTTGGTCGTGTCCGCGACGAAGGCGTCGTCGATCACGCCGTCCGCCTTCAGCTTCGCGCCATAGACTTCGCTGACCGGCGGATGCTGGCGGATCTTCGCGTACATCAGCGGCTGCGTAAACGAAGGCTCGTCACCCTCATTGTGGCCGAAGCGGCGATAGCACCACATGTCGATCACGATGTCGCGGTGGAAGGTCTGGCGATATTCGATCGCCAGCTTGCAGGCGAAGGTCACGGCTTCGGGATCGTCGCCATTGACGTGCAGGATCGGCGCCATCACGCCCTTCGCCACGTCGGACGGATAGGGTGAGGAGCGCGCGAATTGCGGGCTGGTGGTGAAGCCCACCTGATTGTTGATCACGAAATGGATGCAGCCGCCGGTATTGTAGCCGCGAATGCCGGAGAAGCCGAAACATTCCCAGACGATGCCCTGCCCAGCGAAAGCGGCGTCGCCGTGGATCAGCACCGGCAGGACCGACGAGTGGGTGCCCAGATCGTCGTGGAACACCTGCTGCGCGCGGACCTTGCCGAGCACGACCGGATCGACCGTTTCGAGGTGCGACGGGTTGGGCACCAGCGACATGTGAACCTTCACGCCGTCAAATTCGCGGTCGGTGGAGGTGCCGAGATGATATTTGACGTCGCCCGAACCGCCGACATCCTCCGGGTTCGCGGTGCCGCCGGAAAATTCGTGGAAGATGACGCGGAAGCCCTTCGCCATCACATTGGCGAGGACGTTCAGGCGGCCGCGATGGGCCATGCCGTAGACGATCTCGCGCACGCCCTGCGCGCCGCCATATTTGATCACCGCTTCTAGCGCAGGGATCATCGATTCGCCGCCGTCGAGGCCGAACCGCTTCGTGCCGACATATTTGCGGCCCAGGAACCGCTCATATTGTTCGCCGTGGATGACCTTGGTCAGAATCGCCTTCTTGCCCTCCGGCGTGAATTCGATTTCCTTGTCCTTGCCCTCCATGCGGTCCTGCAGGAAGCGGCGTTCCTCCACATCGGCGATGTGCATATATTCCAGGCCGACATTGCCGCAATAATTGGCGCGCAATATGCCGACCAGTTCGCGCACGCTGGCATATTCCAGGCCGAGCGTGCCGCCCAGATAGACCTTCCGGTCCAGCGCCGCGCCCGTGAAGCCATGATATTCCGGCGTCAGGTCAGCAGGCAATTCCCGCTGCGACAGGCCGAGGGGATCGAGATTGGCGGCAAGGTGCCCGCGCACGCGATAGGTGCGGATCAGCATCATGGCGCGGATGGAATCGCCCGCCGCCTGCTGTACCTCTGTCTCCGAGATGGATTTGCCCGCGCTTTTCGCCGCCGCCTTGACCGCGACCGCCATCTGCGTGGGGTCAAGAGCGCCCGTCAGGTCGTCCGTATCGAACAGCGGCCAGTTCGGGCGCGCCCAGCTTGGGCCTTGCTCGACTTCGAAATCCTGATTCTCGTATCCCATGATCTTCCATCCAATCCGCTGTCCCGCGTGGTTGCCGGGGGACGGTTGGTGTGGAGACGGTGTGCAGACCGCCTCCACCAGGGCCTCAGCCCTTCAATACTTCCAACAGGGTCGTGCCCAGTTCCGACGGGCTGGACGCGACCTTGATCCCGGCCGCTTCCATCGCCGCGATCTTGCTTTCCGCGTCGCCCTTGCCGCCCGACACGATCGCACCGGCATGGCCCATGCGGCGTCCCGGAGGCGCGGTGCGGCCCGCGATGAAGCCGGCCATCGGCTTCTTGCGGCCCTTCTTCGCCTCGTCGATCAGGAACTGCGCGGCCTGCTCCTCGGCGTCGCCGCCGATCTCGCCGATCATGATGATCGATTCGGTCGCGTCATCGGCCAGGAACAGTTCCAGCACGTCGATGAAGTTGGTGCCGTTGACCGGATCGCCGCCGATGCCGACCGCCGTGGTCTGGCCAAGGCCGGCGTTCGAGGTCTGGAACACCGCCTCATATGTAAGCGTGCCGGAGCGCGAAACAACGCCGACCGAACCCGCCTTGAAGATGCTGCCGGGCATGATGCCGATCTTGCATTCATTGGGGGTCAGGACGCCGGGGCAGTTCGGGCCGATGAGGCGCGACTTGCTGCCGGACAAAGCGCGCTTCACGCGCACCATGTCGAGCACCGGAATGCCCTCCGTGATGCAGACGATCAGCGGGATTTCCGCGTCAATGGCTTCGAGGATCGAGTCGGCCGCGAAGGGCGGCGGAACATAGACGACCGAAGCGTCGGCGCCGGTCTTGGTCTTGGCCTCCAGCACGGTGTCGTACATGGGCAGGCCGATGTGGGTCGTGCCGCCCTTGCCCGGCGTGACGCCCGCGACCATCTGCGTGCCATAAGCGAGCGCCTGCTCGGTATGGAAGGTGCCGGTGGCACCGGTCATCCCCTGGGTGATGACCTTGGTGTTCTTGTTTACGAGGATCGACATGCTTGCCCCTTCAAGAGGTGGAGTGGCATTTCTTCTTTTGTCGGCCCTTCCCGGGCTGCACACATTTCCTGGGGAGGGTCGGTGCAGTCCGTATCAGGCGAGCGAAGGGTCGATCCCCTTGCAGGCGACCAGCAGTTCCTTGACCGCGTCGACCGACACCTGAAGATTATTCTTGGCTTCGTCGTCCAGCTTGATCTCGACGATCTGCTCAACGCCGCCAGCGCCGATGATCACCGGCACGCCGACATAGAGGCCGTCCAGGCCGTACTTGCCCTCGACAAAAGCGGCGCAAGGCAGCAGGCGCTTCTGATCGTTCAGATAGGCTTCGGCCATCGCGATGCCGCTGGTGGCCGGAGCATAGTAGGCGGAACCGGTCTTGAGCAGGCCGACAATCTCGCCGCCGCCCGAACGGGTGCGGGCGACGATGGCGTCGATGCGCTCCTTGGTCGAACGGCCCTGTTCGATCAGGTCGGGAACGGGGATGCCCGCAACGGTCGAATACTGAACCACCGGGACCATCGTGTCGCCATGGCCGCCCAGAACGAAGGTATTCACATCCTTCACCGACACCTGGAACTCGTCGGCGAGGAAGTGGCTGAAGCGTGCCGAGTCGAGAACGCCCGCCATGCCGACGACCTTGTTGTGCGGCAGGCCCGAAAATTCGCGCAGCGCCCACACCATCGCGTCGAGCGGGTTGGTGATGCAGATGACGAAAGCGTCGGGGGCGTTGTTCTTGATGCCCTCGCCAACGGCCTTCATGACCTTCAGGTTGATGCCGAGCAGGTCGTCGCGGCTCATGCCCGGCTTGCGGGCGACGCCGGCGGTGACGATGATGACGTCCGCGCCCGCAATGTCGGCATAATCGTTGGTGCCCGTGATCTTCGCGTCGAAACCCTCGACGGGGCCGCACTGGGAGAGATCGAGCGCCTTGCCCTGCGGAATGCCCTCAACCACGTCGAACAGGACGACGTCGCCCAGTTCCTTGGTGGCGGCAAGATGCGCGAGAGTCCCGCCGATGTTGCCAGCGCCAATGAGCGCGATCTTCTTACGGGCCATATAACTCAATCCTCCATTCAACGGCTGGAATTGCGGCACCGCTTAAGCCCATCCGGTTAAGGATTCAACATCACAAACGATAGGGTGGGGATTTATCTTTGCAATTCATTCGCAATTGCAATTAAGGGTCTGCCGCCTTTTGCCCGGCGCAAACCGGCGATCAACTTTTTGCGACCGGCTGTGGTGCAGCCTATATGATGCCGTCATGCAAGGCATAATATTGCCGCAAAAGGGGACGCCATGATGACATTATTCCACCGCCGGGCGCGCTATGGTCTGGCCGCAGCCGCGCTGGCCTGCGCGCCGCTGCCCGCCCAGGCGAGCGACAAGGGATGGGATGACGCCGGGACCATCACCCGCGACGCCCTGATGATCGCGGCGGTCGGCGTGCCGGTGGTGAAGGGCGACTGGCAGGGATTGCTGCAGGCGGGCGGCAGCATCGGCGCGACCAAGCTGCTGACCTATGGCATGAAGGAAGCCTTCCCCGAATGGCGGCCCGACCGCAGCGACCGGAAAAGCTTTCCTTCCGGCCACACCTCCACCGCCTTCGCCGCAGCCGCGACGCTGCAGAATCGCTATGGCTGGGAAATCGGCATCCCCGCCCACGTCGCCGCCGCCTTCGTCGGCTTCTCCCGCGTGCAGGCGGACAGGCACCACTGGTATGACGTGGTGGCGGGCGCGGCACTGGGCGAGGTGACGGGCCTCCTGATCACCAGCAAGCAGAATGACCGGGTGCAGGTGGTCCCCTGGGCCGGGCGGGACGGCGGCGGCGTGGCGCTGGCGATGCGGTTTTGAGGAGCGTACGAACGGCAGTTCCACCCATAAGGACCGTCCTGCTTTGAAACGTCGCCTTGCTTCCCGACCTCACTCACGCTATCTTACAGACATCTTACCGGAGCGTTTGCCATGGGCGTGGAAAAACAGATCACTACCATCGTCTCAACCAAGGGGCAGGTCATTCTGCCCAAGGCCATACGAGAAAAGCGGCTTTGGGCTGCCGGTACGAAACTGATTGTTGAAAACACTCCGGAGGGCATCCTTCTAAAAGCAGCGCCGGTTTTTGCCCCGTCATCACTGGACACGGTTTTCGGTTCGCTACGATCCGATCGGCCCGCGCTGTCGATCGACGATATGAACGCCGTGATCGGTGAAGAAGCAAAGCGGCGTGCAAGGAATTGATACCAATATTGTCGTCCGGCTCCTTACAGCCGACGATCCCGGACAGGCCCAGGCTGCGAGGCATGCAGTCGAGGACAATGACATTTTTCTGGGCCTGACGGTCCTGCTGGAAGCGGAATGGGTCTTGCGCGCGGGATATGGCTTCGAACCCGCCGAGATTGCCAGAGCATTCCGGGGACTAGCCGGTCTGCCCAATGTCACTCTGGAAGAACCGCCGCAAGTAGCGGCAGCGATCGAGTGGATGGAAGGGGGAATGGATTTTGCCGACGCCCTTCATCTGGCGCGGTCGGGCCATTGCGAGAAATTTCTCACTTTCGATCGCAAATTCGCTAAACGCGCCGGCAAATTGGCAGCGATACCCGTCATCGCCCTATAGCCTTGCGACGCCCCCCCCCTACTTCTCCCCGTGCCCCAGCGCCAGATAGGCGTCGGACTGCATTTCCATGAGGCGGGAGACGGTGCGTTCGAATTCGAAGGCGCCGTCGCCGGTGGGGTAGAGGCGCGCGGGTTCGGCGTCGGCGGAGGCGAGCAGTTTCACCTTATATTCGTAGAGCGCGTCGATCAGCGTGACGAAGCGGGCCGCTTCATTCCGGTTCTCCGGCCCCAGCACAGGGATGCCGACAATGATGATCGCGTGATAGCGCCGGGCGATCGCCAGATAGTCGGTCGCGCCCCGCGCCTGCGCGCAGAGCCGCTTGAAGGAGAATACGGCGACGCCCTTCAGGCTCTTGGGCACATGCAGGCTGCGGCCGCCCTGCACCGGCAGCTCCTCCGTCGGGACATTGGCGCGATCCTCCGGCGGATAGTCGGTCAGGCGGAAGAAGGCGGCGCTGAGCGCCTTCGTCGCCTCCGGCCCGTTCGGCACATGCCAGAGGGTCGCGTCGCCCAGACGGTCGCGGCGATAGTCGACCGGGCCGTTGAGGCCCATCACGTCCAGCCTGTCCTTGATCAGCGCAATGAAGGGCAGGAACAACTGCCGGTTGAGGCCATCCTTGTAGAGATCGTCCGGCGGGCGGTTCGACGTGGTGACGACCGTGACGCGCGCGGCCAGCAGGCCGGTGAACAGGCGCGACATGATCGCAGCGTCGGCCATGTTGTTGACCACCATCTCGTCGAAGCAGAGCAGCCGCGCTTCCTCCGCCAGCGCCGCGACGACCGGGGGGATGGGGTCGCCGCTTTCCGACTTGCGCGCCTCGGCCAGACGGGCGTGCACCTCGATCATGAATTCGTGGAAATGCGCGCGGCGCTTGCGGTTGACCTGCACCGTGTCGAAGAACAGGTCCATCAGCATCGATTTGCCGCGCCCGACCCCGCCCCACATATAGAGGCCGCGCGGCGGTTCCGGCGCCTTGCGCAGCATCTTCCACAGGGTCGATCCGCGCGGGGGGGCCGCCTCCAGCTCCGCCTGCAGGATGTTCAGCCGTTCCGCCGCCGCCGCCTGATCCGTGTCGGGCCGCAATTCCCCGGCCTCCACAAGCGCGTGGTAGCGGCCGATGACCGTGGTCACGCCCGCGCCGCGCCCTTGCGGATCGTCGCCATGAAAGAGGCGATGGGACCGGATTCCTGCTCCACAACGCCGCGCACGAAGGCGATCCGCTTCGTCTCACGCACCAGGTCGACCACCGCGTCGAGATTTTGACCCGAAAGGCCGGGCGCAAGATACTGGATCGTCAGGTCCAGCGTGACGGCCAGATCCTCCCGCTCCAGACCGCAGCCGCGCGCGCCGGCGAACAGGGCGATGTCGATGAAACCGGCGGTCGCGCCGCCGTGAAGATAGCCGGTGGCGCTGGTCAGATGCTCGCCCGCGAAGCAGCGGACGCGGGCGCGGCCCGGCGCCTCCACCTGCACCCGGATCGGGTTATAATGGGCGTTGAACACGCCGCCGCCACGCGGTCCCCAAATCCGCCAGCCGGGATTTTCGGGGTCCGCGTCATAATGAAAGTCGCTCTGATTTTCGCCGGACACGGACCTAGAGCTGCCTTTCGGCCATCATCTTCTTGGTTTCGGCGATCGCCTTGGCCGGGGACAGGCCCTTCGGGCAGACATTCGCGCAGTTCATGATGGTGTGGCAGCGATAGAGGCGGAAGGGATCCTCCAGCTCGTCCAGACGCTCGCCGGTATATTCGTCGCGGCTGTCGGCCAGCCAGCGATAGGCCTGAAGCAGGATGGCGGGGCCAAGGAACTTGTCGCTGTTCCACCAGTAGCTGGGGCAGCTTGTCGAGCAGCAGGCACACAGGATGCACTCATAGAGGCCGTCGAGCTTCTCGCGCTCCTTGGGCGACTGCAGCCGCTCCTTGCCCGAAGGCGGCGGCGACACGGTTTTCAGCCAGGGCTGGATCGAATTATACTGGGCATAGAAATGGGTGAAGTCAGGCACCAGGTCCTTGATCACGTCCATGTGCGGCAGCGGAGTGATGCGGACGTCGCCCTTGCAATCCTCGATCGCCGTCGTGCAGGCGAGGCCGTTCTTGCCGTTGATGTTCATCGAGCAGGAACCGCAAATGCCCTCACGGCAGGAGCGGCGGAAGGTCAGGCTGGGGTCCTGTTCCGACTTCATCTTGATCAGGGCGTCGAGGACCATCGGGCCGCAATCGTCCAGATCGATCTCAAACGTGTCGTAACGCGGGTTCTGGCCGGAATCCGGATCGTAGCGATAGACCTTGAACGACTTGACGTTCTTCGCGCCGTCCGATGCCTTGTGCGTCGTACCCTTGCCGTTGATCCGGCTGTTCGCGGGCAGTCTGAATTCCGCCATAGTCGCAATTATCCCGTTGAGTCCCTTGCGGGACCGTCAACAGGATGGCGGCACGGGTGTCAAGCGCTGCGGTGCAAAAAGCGTGAGGTCAGCCCGCCCAGCCTATCCGTTTCGCCAGCACCGTACCCGCAATGCCATAGGTGCGGGCGTTGTCGACATCGACCGCGAGCGCCCCGTCGGAGAAGATGACGGTGCGGAAACGCAGACCGAAGCGGCGGGATGCGCGCTTCATCGCACCGTCCAGCGTGACCAGGCGGGCGAGGACCAGCAATATGTCGAACAGGCCGAAAGCGGTGACGAGGCGGCGGGGGTTTTTCTTGAACTGCCCGCCCTCCCGGAAAATCTCCGCCGCGCGGAAGGCGTGCGGGCCGGACACGCCATAAAGGTTGCAGTTGGAATAGCCGCCGTCGCGGAACATGTAGAAGCGACGCTGCGCCTCCGGATGGACGGCCTGCACCGCGCCCTGCGTCGTCATGCCGGCGACCACGTCCGCCTCCGCCAGAGCCGTGCGCACCTCCGCGATGGCCGCCGGGGTCAGGAGCACATTGTCGGCGGTGGTGATGATGACCGGATCATCCTCCCCCTCCGCCGCCGCCAATACGCTGTCGGCGATGCCGGGGCGGGAGGGGACGAGTTCGATCGGCACGCCGGTCATCCCCTCGAACAGTTTGGCGAGGGTCAGGTGGATTTCCGGTTCGACCGACACCTTGATTTTCCCCACGCCCGGCGTCGCGACGAGCGTGCCGATGACATGCGCGATCAGCGGCTGACCGCAGATGGGGACGAGGCATTTGTGGGAGACGCCGGAGTCGCGGGCGAGTGCGTTGACGACGCCGGGGCGCTGGGCGGCGAGGACGATTACGGTGGCGGGGACGGTAGCGGTCGACAAGCTCACTCGGCCGCCTCCAGCAGGGAGATGTCGATCAGGCCGTGGCGGCGCAGCCCCTCCGCGACGATCGTTTCGATCAGTTCGCGCTGGGTAAGGCCCGCCCGTTTCGCGGAGCGGCCGAACACCTTTTCCGACCACAGGTTGCAGTTGAGATTCTGCTCCAGGAACACGACCTTGCCAGTCGCGGCGTCGAAGCGGAATTCGAAGCGGCCATAGTCGAACGGCATATATTCGCGGGCGAGGCGCGCGGTCATGTCGCGGACCAGCGGCACGAAATCCGGCTCCTCAAAATCGACCAGTGCATATTTCTGGGTGCGGTCGACCAGATCGCGCTTCTCCCAATAGGTGCGCAGGTGCGACGGATCGGCCTGTTCGAACAGCATCATCGGCATGATGACCGGCTCACCCATGATCGTGATCACCGGCACCTCTATATCGCTGCCGTTGATGAAGGGTTCGACGATGGCGTCATGCCCCTCGGCATGAATCGCGCCGACGGCCTGCACAACGCCCGCCCAGCCGGACGCATCGCGCACGCCCCAGCTTGCCGAGGAGGCGTTGGGCTTGATGACGAGGCGGTCGGCACGGGGGCAATCCCGCTCCGTCACCGGCGCGCCGCGGCGATAAATGGCCCAGGGCGCGGTCGGCACGCCGCGCGCGACGGCGGCGAGCTTCGAGAGATGCTTGTCGTCCGACATGCCGCGCAGGATGGCCGATGCGCCAAGGAAGGGGACGCCGAGCCGGGTGCAGAGCAGCGGCAGCATCATTTCCGAATTGAGGAACCCGCCCCGGTTGAGCAGCGGAAAGACATAATCGACGTCCGGCGCATCGAACAGGTCGCGATAGTCGTTCGAAAGGCGCAGGTCGAAGCCGATCTCCTCCAGGATCGTGCGCACCTCATGATGATAGACAGCGTGGTTGCCATCCTCGGCATGCGGCGTGCCGTCGCCCAGCGCATGTTTGGCGACGAACATCAGCCGCAGCCGCCGGAGCGCCTCATAGGGGACATGCAAGGGTTCGATCGGACGCAACATGGGATTCCCTTTCAGAAAGGCCGTGGTTTTTTGAAGGATGCAGGCGCTGTTGCAGGCCCGTGACAGTGCAACAGGGATGTAACGCCGGGATGCGATGAGCAGCGCGAAGGCCGCCTGGCCGCACGAGCGAAAGGCAGACCATGATTCGACCCGACACCGCAGCGCAGATCGCCCGGCTGCTGACCGAGGGCGGCGACGCCCGGATCACGCTGAACCCGGAAACCGGCCTTAACCGCTATCTCGCATCGCCCCGGCCGCGCGAGATGACGACCTATGCGTCGTCCACCGCGAACGACATTTCGCCGGAAGCCTTCGCGCATCTGGGGGAGCGGCTGGACGCGCTCGCCCCGCGGGGAGAGATTGACGGAGCCGGATATGAAGTCGCGCTGGATGCGCTGCGCGACCGCATCCGCAGCGCCTATGGCATTGGCGCGGACTGCGCGATCGCCTTCGCCCCGTCCGGCACCGACCTGGAATATGTCGCGCTGGCGGCGGTGGCGGGGAAAGCCGCGAATGGCATCCACAACCTGCTGCTGGGCGCGGACGAGATCGGCAGCGGATGCGCGCACAGCGCGGGCGGCCTGCATTTCGCGAAGGAAACCGCGCTGGATGTCGCCACCGAGCCGGGCACGCCGGTCGCGGGGCTGGGTCCCGTATCGCTGAGCCAGTTCCCGGTACGCGACGATCATGGCATCGCCAATGACAGCGCGATGATCGCGATGGAGATGCGCGCGACCATCGCCCGCGCCATCGCGCGAGGCGAGCATCCGTTGGTGCATATCGTCCACGGGTCCAAGACCGGACTGATCCTGCCCGCCATCGACGATATCGACGCGCTGCGCCGCCGCTTCGGCGCGGATGTGAGCTTCGTCGTCGACGCCTGCCAGGCGCGGATCACCGGCGAGGCCATCGCCGCCTATCTGCGGCGCGGCATCATCGTGCTGCTGACCGGATCGAAATTCATGGGCGGGCCGCCGTTCAGCGGCTTCGCGCTGATCCCCGCCGACATGACCGCCGGGGCCGCGCCGGTCGCGGAGGGCTTCACCCGCATATTCCGCCGGGCCGAATGGCCGGAGGGCTGGGCCGGGCGGGATGCCCTGCCCGCCAGCCCGAACCTCGGCCTGCTGATGCGGCTGGAGGCGGCGATATTCGAGCTGGAGCGGTTCCAGGCGCTGCCCATTCCGCGCGTCGTGCGCGTGATCGACGCATTCCAGGCGGCGACCGGCCAGTTGCAGTCGCGCATCTGCGCGCAGGCGCTGGGATCGCGCTTCGGCGGGGCGATGCCGCCGCAATGGCACCCGATCGAGATGCGGACGCTGGTGACGCTGGACCTCTCCTGCTGCCTCACCCGGCCGAGCTTCGACGATGCCGTCGCCATTCAGGGCGGGTTGCTGGAGCGGGGCATCCGCCTGGGCCAGCCGGTGCGCTGCATCCGCATGGGCACGTCCGGCGACACCGCGCAGTGGGCGGGCACGCTGCGCCTTGGCCTCTCCATGCCGCAGATCGTGCGGATGGATGGGCTGGACGATGAGGCGTTGGCCGGGGCGTTCGCGGGCGACATGACGCGAATCGGCGATGCGCTGATCGCGGTGATGCTGGGCAGCCGGCGTAGTCAGCGCCTGTCGGCCTGAACCGGAGAGCGCCGCATCCGCCATCGACCCCTGCTCGACTGGCTGGCCATGAACCATGGTCCGGCTTATCGGCTGGCAACATCACAAAAATATTGCGGCGGTCTTTCAACTTTGTGACGGTTGAGCTTGGACAGCAAAGCCATCGCGGAAACCTGTCCATTCCGTTCGGGCTGAGCTTGTCGAAGCCTTGTCCTTTTCTTGTGAGGAAGTGCAGTCCTTCGACAAGCTCAGGACGAACGGGTGTTGTTTTTGGCGCTCAATTCCTTTGCGATATCCTTCGACATCATAGGATTCCGCCCGCCGGGAAAATGCTCTAGGGGCGGGCTATGGAGCCAGAGGACAGCCCGCAATCATCGCCCGTCACCAGCCGCCATGTGGCGAAGGGCGTCGGCACGACATTGCTGTCGCGGCTGGGCGCGGTGATCGAGCTGGTGTCGCAGCCGCTCTATGTCGCCATGTTCGGGCTGGCGAGCTTCGGCATCTACACCGTACTGTGGGCGGCGGTGAACCTGTTCGAGAATGTGTTCGACCTGGGCATGACGTCCGCCATGCAGCGGACGGTGCCGCAGGCGAAGGATGACCGGGACGCAGTGGCGTCGCTGCGCGCGGCGATGATCCTTGGCCTTGGCCCCTGTACGCTGGTGGCCGCGCTGTGCGTGATCTTCGCGCCGCAGATCGCGCCGCTGTTGAACGTGGCGGAGAGCGACCGGGCGCTGCTGGTGCCGTCGATCCGCCTGTTCGCCTGGGCCTTGCCGTTATGGGCGTTTGTCGAGATCGCGACGTCCGCATTGCGCGCGCGGCACCTGTTCGGCGCGGAGATAAGGCTGCGGATCGTGTGGGAGCAGGTGATCCGGCTGGTGCTGGCGGCGATCCTCTATTTCGCCGGGCTTGGCCTGACCGGCCTGTTCATCGCCCATATGACGTCGCTGTTCATCACCGTGCTGCTGAGCATCCGGCTGCTGAGCCGTCATTATGTGCTGAGCCACATGACCCAAGGACCGGTGTTCGGGACGATGTTCGGCGATACGGCCAAGGCGGGCCTGTCGGTGCTGCCCGCGAACATGGTCGGGCGGCTGTTCGGCGATGCGCCCGCCATTGTCCTCAACCTGCTGATCCCCGGAGCGAACGGGGCGAGCGCGGCGGCGCTCTATACGATCGGGCGCAAGATTTCGAGCGTGGTGCAGTTGGTCCGCGTCGCCTTCGTCTATGTGCTGGCCCCGCTGGCGTCTAGCGCGCTGCGCCATGACATCAACCATGTGCGGACCATCTACGCCTATGCGACGCGCCTGATCACCGCTGTCGTCACGCCGCTGGCGCTGGTCCTGTCCGCCGCGACCATCCCGATGCTGGCAGTGTTCGGGCATGGGGCGAATGCAGCGCAGGGCGCGGTCGTGCTGCTGATCCTGGCGCGGGGGATAGAGGCGATCCTCGGCCCTTCCGTGCCGATCCTGCAGGTGGTGAGCGGTTATGGGCGGCAGATCGTGGCGAGCATCGTCGGGCTGGCGGGGGCGTGCGCGGTGGCGGCGGTCGCCATCCCCCTCTCGCCGCTGACCGGCATGGCGGGGGCGGTCGGCATGGGCTTCCTCATCTCCTCGGCGATCCCGATGGTCCAGCTTCGCATCCATGACGGGCTGCATCCGTTTGACGGCGGGTTCCGGCGGGTGCTGGTGCGGGCGGTGGGCATATCGCTGGTCGCGCTGGCCATCGCCCTGCCCGCGACGCTGCTGCACGAGGCGATCGCGCTGCCCATCTGCGTGATCGTGGGGCTGACGGCGATGTGGTGTTCCTGCCGCTTTGCATTGCGGCGGCCCGACCGGGAGTCGCTGGGCAAGACGGCGCGGAAGCTTCGGCTGGTGTAGAAGATGTGTATGATCCGTTCGCCCTGAGCTTGTCGAAGCCTGTCCTGAGCGCCTGCCTTGCAGGCAGTCGAAGGGGGCTGTATTTCTTTTCAACGGCACAAAGAAGGGCAGGGCTTCGACAAGCTCAGCCCGAACGGGGATAGGTCAATCCGATCCAGACAAATCCAGTCACCCTACCGTCATATTGACGGACGGGCGGCGGGGGCTGTAGATGCCGCCCCTTCACCTACCGGGCCGACAGGGCATCGGATCGCAGGAATAGGCCGACCCATGTACCAGAAAGAACTCGCGAAGAGCGGGCACAAGCTGTTCATCATCCGTGGCAGCTACATCTATATCGTCATCGGCCTGGGCGTGCTGATTGCCTGGTGCTCCGGACGGTTGGGGCCGTTCGAGACGGTCGAGGCCAACCATATCTGGTTCGGCGTGTCACTGTTCATCGCCAGCGCGGCCGCGCTGCTGCGCATCATCGTCGGCGGTTTCGCGGCGCTTGGCACATCCGGCAATGCGAAGAAGGCGGCGGTGGCGTCGGAACTCAACACCACCGGCCCCTATTCGCTGGTCCGCAACCCGCTCTATGTCGGCCGCATCATGAACTTCACCGGCATCGCCATGCTGTCAGGAAGCTGGGTGTTCGGCGCGCTGGTGTTCCTGATCAGCGTGCTGATCTATGAGCGCATCTCGATCTATGAGGAGAATTTCCTGATCGAGAAATTCGGCGCGGCGCACGCCAAATGGGCGGCCGAAGTCCCTGCCCTGCTCCCCCGCCTGCACGGCTGGGTGAAGCCCAAATATCCCTTCTGGTGGCGCCGGGCGATCCGCCGCGAATATAAGAAAATCTTCCAGCTCGCCTCCGCCGTGATCCTGTTCGACTTTGCGCGGCGCGGCTTCGTGCTGCCAGCCGATCTGACATGGTATTATGTCTATGGCGGGATCGTCGTCCTGCGCGTGATCGCCGGGGCCGCGCGCCAGTTCGGGGGCGTGTTCAAGGGCATCGAATAAGGATGGCAGAGGCTGGTCTTGCACCGATGATCGCCGTCGTCGGTTGCGACGGGTCGGGCAAGTCCACTTTGTCGGCCGACCTGCTGGCCTGGCTGCGGGAAAGCCGCCCGGTCGATACCGTCTATCTGGGCCTGCGGTCGGGCGAGATCGGCAACCGCATCAAGCGCTGGCCGCTGATCGGCCGGGCGTTCGAGCGGCAATTGTCGAAGAAAGCGGGACAGGCGCGCGAGAAGGGCGGCAAGATACCCGGCGCGCCGACCGCCTTCGTCATCTACATGTTTTCGGTCAAGCGCATGCGGGCGTTCAACCGGATGCTGGCGCTGCGCCGCAAGGGCGTGACAATCGTCACCGACCGCTATCCGCAGGTAGAGGTGCCGGGCTTTTATGACGGGCCGGGCCTGTCGGCGGCTCGGGCGGAAGGGTGGCTGGTGTCGCTGCTCGCGCGGCGGGAGCGGGCCATGTATGAGCGGATGATCAGCCATGTGCCCGATCTGGTCATCCGGCTGAATGTCGACGTCGATACCGCCTTCGCGCGCAAGCCCGACCATAAGCGCGCGTCGCTGGAGGCGAAGGTGGCGGTGACGCCGCATCTGAAATTCAACGGGGCGAAGATTGTCGACCTGTGTTCGACCGATCCCTATCCGGTGGTGTTGGAGCAGGCGAAGGCGGCGGTGATGGAAGCTCTCGCATAACCTGTTCGGGATGATGTGTTCCTGCGAAAGCAGGAACCCAGGGTGACTTGGCGCCTTATGGCCCTGGGCTCCTGCCTTCGCAGGAGCACGTTGCGTAACGAGGCAACCTCTACCGCCCCGCCAATATCTCCTCGATCAGCGCAATATCCCCCGGCTTGTCGGCGTCGATGCAGGCTTCGGGCTGGGGCATGGCGACCGGCCGCGCTGAGACGCGGAAACGGCGGCCGGCGAGTTTCATCCCCTGCCTGAGCGACAGCAGACGCAGCGCGGAGAAGATCAGCAGGAAAGGGCCGAAAGCGGCGAGGATTTTCCAGCCCTTTTTCCGGTCCTGCTCCACCGCGCGCCAGAAGGCGATCACGTCCCGCGCCTTCGGCCCGCCGATCCAGAACAGGTTCGCGCCAGACCACCAGCCGTCGCGGAATTTGAGCCATGTCCGCTTGGATTCCGGATAGGCGGCGAGCAGCGTGCGGCGCTCCACCATGGCGACAGCGATGTCCGATCCGGCGGCCCCGGCAAGGAAGCTGTCGATCATCGCGCCGGTGAGGAGCACATTGTCGGCGGTGGTGACCAGCGCGGGCAGCGCCGCGCCGCCGCCGTCGATCAGGTCCAGCAAAGACTGGCTGATCCCCGCGCCGCTGGGCATCATGCGGATGCCGGGATGATCGCCGAGCCAGGCCGTCGCGGGATCGGCGGCGAAGGCGGCCGGGTCCTGCACCAGCACGACCACCGGGCCAATGCGCGGATGGGCGAGCAGGGTGCGGGCGACATGATCGACCATCGGCCGTCCGGCAATGGGGATCAGCGCCTTGTACGTCACGCCCGCGGCGGCGGTGAGCGGGTCGCGGCCCGGCCTGCTCCCGGCCAGCAGGATCGCGGGAACCCTCTCCTGCGCGGCGGTCCGATTATCGAGTGACATCTGACGGGCGATAGCTACAAAATATGTCTCCCGCATCACTTTTCGCCGGGGGGTTTTGATCGGCATGATTCACCGCATGACGTGGCTCGCGCCGGTCGGGCTTCTGGCGATGACGCTCCCCGCCCCAGCGCAGGCCAACCCCGCGCAGGCCGACCCCGCGAAGGCCGCCGCGCCGCAATCCCATGCAGGCCATTATTATCTGCAGGGGGTGATGGAGACCGGATCGGAACTGATGCTGGACCCGCGCGGGCGGTTCGAATGGTATCTGGTCTATGGCGCGCTGGACCTGTTCGCCGAAGGGACATGGCGGCAGGACGGCGGGACGATCGTTCTTACCAGCGAGAAGGCGAAGGGCATGCCCGAACCGGGGTTCAAGACCCTGACGCTGACAGTGCGGGACGCCGACCTGATCCCGCCGGACGGCAAGGGCGCCTATGTCCTGGCCCCGGCGCAATGACCCCATATCGCACAATAAGGAGCATATCCCCGATGCACCGTTTCCTGACCACCGCCGCCGCCATCCTCCTGCCCCTGCCCGTCCTGCTGCCCCTGCCCGCAATGGCGGCCGCCGCTCCGGCCCCGGCGGACCCCTATATGGCGCGGGTGGCGAAGGTGCTGGCGGCGACGCCCCTGATCGACGGGCATAATGACTGGCCGGAGGCGCTGGTCGACCATGCTGGCGACAAGCGCTGGACGCTGGACCTCAACCGGCTGGACACCAAGGATTATGACACGGACATAGAGCGGCTGCGACTGGGCAAGGTCGGCGGGCAGTTCTGGTCGGTATTCGTGTCGCCCGCCCTGCCCGGACTGGAGCAGGTGAAGGCGACGCTGGAGCAGATCGACCTGGTGAACCAGATCGTGCGCCGTTACCCGCAGACCTTCCAGCTTGCGATGACGGCGGCCGATGTCCGCGCCGCGCACAAGGCGGGCAAGATCGCGTCGATGATCGGCGTCGAGGGCGGCGGCCAGATCGACAAGAGCCTGTCCGTCCTGCGCGCCTATAAGCGGCTGGGCGCGGGTTATCTGACGCTGACCCACGCAGTGACGATCGACTGGGCGGACAGCGCGACCGACAATCCCAAGCATGAGGGGCTGACCAAGTTCGGCGAGACGGTGGTGCATGAGCTGAACCGGCTGGGCATGCTGGTGGACCTCTCCCATGTGAGCGAGGCGACGATGCTGGACGCGCTGGCGGTGACGAAGGCCCCGGTGATCTTCTCCCATTCCAGCGCCAAGGCGATTTGCGACCATAGCCGCAACGTGTCCGACGCGGTGCTGAAGCAGGTCGCGGCCAATGGCGGCGTGGTGATGGTGAACTTCGCGCCCAACTATATCTCCGAAAAGCGGCGCGTCTGGGGCGCGGCGCGGGGCGCGGAACAGGCGCGCTACAACGCCCCGCCCTTTGGCGGCCTCTATATCGGCGACCCGGAAAAGGCGAAGGCGGCGCTGGCGCAATGGGAGAAGGCGAACCCCGAACCCAAGGTGACGATGAGCGATGTCGCCGACCATATCGACCATATCGCCAAGGTGGCGGGGGCCGATCATGTCGGCCTTGGCGGCGATTATGACGGCCTGCCCGCCCTGCCCGAAGGGATGGACGGAGTGGAGACCTATCCCAAGCTGCTGGCCGAGCTGATGCGGCGCGGGTGGAGCGACGCCGACATCGCCAAGCTGGCGGGCGGCAATATCCTGCGCGTCATGGAAGCGGCGGAAAAGGTCGCGGCGTCGATGCGCGGCGAACCGGCGGCCACGGAAACAATTGCGCAACTGGACAGCACCAAATAGCAATTGCGCGTCACAGCCGGAGGACCGAAGCGAGTCCCGATGAGCGAAGCGCCCTATGTCTTCAAACCGCATGAACGGCCGACACTGCCGGGGTCGCCCGCGAACCCCGACCATCCCGGCAGGCGGCGGGCGATATATTTCGCGATCGGCATATTGGTGGGCATTACCGGCGGGCTGGGCAATGCGCTGGTTACGGTCAACCTGAATTTCGCGCAGGGGACGCTGGGCCTCAACAGCAATGAGAGCGCCTGGCTGACCGCCGCCTATTTCATGACCAATGTGACGGCCAACCTGCTGCTGGTGAAATATCGCCAGCAATTCGGGCTGCAGTCTTTCGTCCGCTATGTGCTGGGCGCTTATGCGCTGACGACGCTGTTCCATCTGTTCGTGCATGGATTCTGGAGCTCGGTCGCCGTGCGCGCGGCCAGCGGGGTCGCGGCCAGCGGCCTGACCACCATGACCATCCTCTACCTGATGCAGAGCATGCCCGCGCCCAAACGGCTGGCGGGAGTGATGATCGGCATTTCCATTCCGCAATTGGCGACGCCGCTGGCCCGCATGCTCTCCCCCGGCCTGCTGGAATGGGGCGACTGGCACATGCTCTACTGGTTCGAGCTGGGGCTGGCGCTGGCGACGCTGGCGGCGATCATGGCCCTGCCCCTGCCGCCGAGTGAGCGGGAGAAGGTGTTCGAAAAGACCGACTTCCTGACCTTCGCCCTGCTTGCGCCCGGCCTGTGGCTGCTGATCGCCGTGCTGTCCGAGGGGCGGATCGAATGGTGGACCGAGCGCGCCTGGATGGGATATGCGCTGATCGGTTCGGTGCTGCTGATCGCCGCGGCCCTGCTGGTCGAGCATCATCGCGACAATCCGCTGATCAACACCCGCTGGCTGGGCACGCGGGAGATGGCGCGGCTGATGCTTGTCGCCGCGTCCATCCGCGTGTTGCTGTCGGAGCAGGCGTTCGGATCGGTCGGGCTGCTGACCGTGGCGGGCATGATCAACGACCAGATGGTGATGCTGAATTTCGTGATCGTGCTGGCGTCGATCGCGGGGCTGGCGACCGCCGTGCTGACCTTCAATCCAGTCAACGTCGCCCGGCCGATCACCATCGCCATCATCCTAATCGCCATCGGCGCGTTCATGGACGCGGATTCGACCAACCTGACCCGGCCGAGCAGCTTCTATATCAGCCAGGCGCTGATCGGCTTTGCGTCGCTGCTGTTCATGGCGCAGGCGATGGTGATCGGCATTGCCCGCACCCTGCTGGCGGGGGGCAAGAATTTCATCAGCTTCGTCGTGCTGTTCAGCATGAGCCAGAGCATCGGCGGCCTGATCGGCACCGCGTTTCTGGGCACGTTCCAGGTGCTGCGCGAGAAATTCCATTCGCATGCGCTGGTGCAGAATATCGTCATGACCGACCCGCTGGTCGCCGCGCGCATCCGGGCCGGGTCAGGCGCGGTGACGGGCGTTGTCGGCGACCCGGCGCTGCGCAGCGCGGAAGGCGCGGCGATACTGGCGCAACAGGCGACGCGCGAGGCGAATATCCTGGCCTATAATGACGTATTCCTGCTGATCGGCGTGCTGGCCATCATGGCCGTGATCTGGAGCATTTCCATCCGCTATTCGATCCGCAAGCGCGGCGAGATTTCGCCGGTCGTGCTGCTGCAGCGGAAGATGCAGGAACAGGCGGCCGCGATGGCGGCGAAGTCAGCGGGCGCAAACTGAGGACATATGACCAAAAACACAGCACCCCCGGCCGAAGAACCCGTCATCACCGACGATCCGCAGATCGACCCGCCGCCAAGCGGATGGCGGCCGCCCGCCAAGAGCCGGACCACGGTGATCGTGATCGTCGGGATCGCGCTGGTCGCGGTGCTGGCCATCCTTTACGCATGGCAGTTGCCGCCCTTTTCCGGCTGGGCGGAAAAGACCGACAATGCCTATGTCCGGGGCAAGGTGACGATCATCAGCCCGCAGGTGAACGGTTATGTCACGTCCGTCCCCGTGCAGGATTTCGGCGCGGTGAAGAAGGGGCAGGTGCTGGCGACCATCGACGACCGCATTTACCGGGCGCGGGTCGAGCAGGCGAAGGCGAACCTGGCCGCGCAGATCGCGGCCCTGTCAAATTCGCAGCAGAGCCAGCGGTCGCGCGAGGCGGCGCTGACCGGGCAGGAAGCCGCCATCGGCAGCGCACGGGCGCAACTGGTGAAGGCGCAGGCCGACATGAAGCGCGCCGACGCGCTGGTCGCCGATGGCTCCATATCCGAACGGGAGCGGGACCAGACGCGCGCCGCGCTGCTGGCGGCGCAGGCGGCGGTGAGTCAGGCGGGCGCAGCGCAGCAGGTCGGGCAGCAGGATGTGCGGTCCGTGCTGGTCGGGCGCGGCGGGCTGGAAGCAGCGGTCGAGGGCGCGCGGGCGGCGCTGCACCTGGCGCAGATCGACCTCGACAATACGGTCATCCGGGCGCCGGTGGACGGGCAGCTTTCCGAGGTCGGCGTGCGCAGCGGCGCCTATGTGACGGCGGGCACGCAGCTCATGTTCCTGGTCCCCCGCGACATGTGGGTGATCGCGAATTTCAAGGAAGCGCAGACCAGGGGCATGCGGGTCGGCCAGCCGGCGACGTTCAAGGTCGATGCGCTGGGCAGCGCCAAACTGTCCGGCCGGGTGGAGAATATGTCGCCCGCCGCCGGATCGGAATTTGCGGTGCTGAAGCCCGATAATGCGACCGGCAATTTCGTGAAGGTCGCGCAGCGGATCGCGGTGCGGGTGAAGCTCGATCCGGGGCAGGAACTGGCGAAGCGGCTGCGGCCGGGCATGTCGGTCGAAATCCGGATCGATACGAGCGAATGATGCGCGCCTCCCTCCTGCTGCTGACCGCCGCAGCCCTTCTGGGGGCCTGCGCCGGACCAGCCGTCGAGACGGCGGACGTCGCGCCGGTCGCGCCGCCTTCGGCCTGGCGTACCAACGCCGGGCCTGCTGCGCCGCTCGATAAGGCGTGGTGGCAGGCGTTTGGCGATCCCGCCCTGACGGCGCTGGTCGAACAGGCGCTGTCCCATAATCCGGACATTGCGATCGCGGGCGCGCGGGTCCGCGACGCGAAGGCGCAGGAGCGGCTGGCGCGGGCGCAGTTGCTGCCGACGCTGGATGCGTCGGTCGGCGGGGTCTATTCCCGCACGATCAACGCCTTCGGCAACGCCATCGACCAGGAGACGGCGCAGCCGCAGGTGCTGGCGACGTGGGAGGTGGACCTGTTCGGGCGATTGTCGGACACGCGGGCGGCGGCGCGGTCCGGCTGGCTGGCGAGCCAGGCGGCGCGCGATTCGGTGCGGCTGTCGGTCGCGGGCGCGGCGGCGAGCGGTTACATCACCCTGCTGGCGCTCGACGCGCGGCTGGCGGTGGCGCGGCAGACGCTGGAGGCGCGAGGCGAGGCGCTGCGGCTGGCGCGGAGCCGGACGGACGCAGGCTATTCCCCGAAGCTGGAACTGGCGCAGGCGGAGGCCGAATATCAGGCGACCGCGCAGATCATCCCCCCGCTGGAACAGGGCGTGGCGCGGCAGGAAAATGCGCTGCGGACGCTGACCGGAGACCTGCCCGGCCCCGTGGCGCGCGGGACGGCGCTGGCGGCGCTGACCGAACCGGCGATCCCGGACGGCCTGCCCTCCATCCTCCTTTCCCGCAGGCCGGACATCGCGCAGGCGGAGTTTCAACTGGCGGCGGCGGACAAGTCTCTGGCGGCGGCGCGCAAGCGGTTCCTGCCGCGCGTGCCGCTCACCGGATCGGCGGGGCTGGCCTGGTCGTCCCTGCTGCCCGACGACCCGCTGACGCTGTTTTCGCTGGGCGGCAGCATCCTGACGCCGATCTTCGAGGGCGGGCGGCTGCGCGCCGGTGCGGAGAGCGCGGGGGCGCAGCGGGATGTGGCGGCCTTCGCCTATCGCAAGGCGGCGCTGACGGCGTTCCGCGAGGTGGAGGATGCGCTGGCGGCGGCGAAGCATTCGGACGAGCAGGCGCGGATATTGGCGGCGCAGCGCGATGCGCTGTCACAGGGGTTCCGCTACGCCACCAACCGCTACAAGGCGGGATATTCGCCCTATCTGGAGCAACTGGACGCGCAGCGCGGGTTGCTGGGCGCGGAACTGGCGCTGATCCAGGCGCAGGCCGACGCGCTGACGGCGCGGGTGGCGCTGTATCAGGCGATGGGCGGCGGATGGAGCGCGGAGGCGATTGCGGGGGTTGAGTGAGGAGTACCGGTCGCCGCAGCAAGATGTCTTAAACCATTGATGCATAGATTTTCTGGCTATGGCCGGAAGAAGACGATTGCGATCTCTGGATGAGTTTGAACGCTTGCCGTGGCATGCGCGAACTCCAGCAAAGCTGTTAAGCCTCAATACCGTCCTGGGTTTTGTCGCGATGCTTGGCCTGAGCGCCCTTATAGGTATTGGCGCCACGGTTCGCGGCCGGGAAGCCATCCTTCAGGTCGTCAAGAATGTTCGCGCCGCAACCGACATGAGGAAGCGCCCACCCAAGGCAGGGGATTATTGGGACGGCTGCAATGACGCGAGAGCCGCAGGAGCAGCCCCCATATATCGCGGAGAACCCGGTTATCGCGAGGGGATGGACGGGGACGGCGACGGTATCGCCTGTGAGGCTTATTAGGGCGCTTTCCCTGAAAGCACTTGGCTTGCCCTGAACCTGGCGAAGGGGCGTCTTTCCATGCCGGGAAGTGCAGAGCTTCGACACTGACATGAGTCACGCGCCTCATGTCAGCAGTCCGAACGGACTAGGAAACCCGATCGCCACTCTTCTCGTCATCCCAGCGCGGGCTGGGATCTCGTGAGGCCAGGTGTGACGTATCGCCTGAGACCGCAGCCTGCGCTGGAGTGACGTAATCTAACGATAGGAACCGAAGGGGCGTCCCACCCTACCGCAATTTCGCGATGCTGAGGCCGTCCTGCTTGGCGCGGGCCTTTGTCGATTCCTCACTGCGGGTCAGGGCCTTGGCGATGGCTTTCAATGCCATGCCTTTCTTGGCGAGGGTGTGGAGTTTCTGGATCTCGTCGGCGGTCCAGGGTTGTTTGTGCCGTTCGAAGCGTTCGCCCATAGGAACCTCCTGCTCCAAAAAGAAAAGGCCAAAAAGAAAAGGGCGGCCCCGCAAGACCGCCCCTTCCCGAATATCGGTGTTGCCGAAGCTTAGCGCTTCGAGAACTGGAAGCTGCGGCGGGCCTTGGCGCGGCCGTACTTCTTGCGCTCCACGGTGCGGCTGTCGCGGGTCAGGAAGCCTTCGGCCTTGACCGCGCTGCGCAGGGCAGGCTCGTACTTGGTCAGCGCCTGGCTGATGCCGTGCTTGACCGCACCGGCCTGACCCGAAAGACCGCCGCCCTTGACGGTGGCGATCACGTCATACTGGCCTTCGCGCTCGGTCACGCCGAACGGCTGGTTGATTACCAGGCGCAGGGTCGGACGGGCGAAATAGATTTCCTGATCGCGGCCATTGACCGTGATCTTGCCGGTGCCGGGCTTCACCCACACGCGGGCCACGGCGTCCTTGCGGCGGCCGGTGGCGTAGGCGCGGCCGAGACCGTCGATTTCCTGCTGGCGCAGCGGCGCGGAGGGTGCGGCCGAAACGGGAGCGGCGGCTTCGGCCGAAACCGGCGCGGATGCGACGGCGGCAGGCGCGGCTGCGGTCAGCTCTGCGAGATCGGACAGGGACTGGCGGTTATCGGACATTAGGCACCGACCTTGTTCTTGCGGTTGCGCGACGCGAGGTCGAGCACTTCTGGGTTCTGCGATTCGTGGCTGTGTTCGGCGCCGGCGAAAACGCGCAGGTTGCGCATCTGCTGACGGCCAAGCGGACCACGGGGGATCATGCGCTCAATCGCCTTTTCAAGCACGCGCTCCGGGAAGCGGCCTTCCAGCACCTTGCCGGCGGTGACGCCCTTGATGCCGCCGGCATAACCGGTGTGCTTGTAATAGACCTTGTCGGTCAGCTTCTTGCCGGTGAACTTCACCTTGGCGGCGTTGACGATGATCACATTGTCACCGCAATCGACATGGGGCGTGTAGCTCGGCTTGTGCTTGCCGCGCAGAATGTTGGCGATGATCGACGCAGCGCGGCCAACGACGAGGCCCTCGGCGTCAATCAAAACCCATTTCTTCTCGACCGTAGCCGGGGTCGCCGGCTTGGTGGTCTTCATTAGCGCCTTCATGGCGACTACTCCTGTTGATGTCGTGCGAAGGCGACCGGAAAACCGATCACCACTCGAAGCGCGCGCTAATGACGGGTGGAGACGGATAAGTCAAGCGTTTGGGCCGCTTTGCGAGACGGTATCGCGACAGGCCCCCGCAATGCGCCCCTCAAAGCTGGCGCAGGGCGGAGGCGGGACGCGCGGCCAGCACCGGAAGCGAGCCGATGAGGCCAAGCGCGATCGTCAGGAATGCGCCGATTCCCAGCGTCAGCAGCACAATCGTCCAGTCCGGCGCCCATTCCAGCCCCAGCACATGCACCGCCACATACCAGCCGCCCACGACCGACACGGCGAAGGCGATGAAGGCGACGATGAAGGCCAGCGCGGCATATTCCATCGCCTGCATCGCCAGCACCTGACGCCGGGTCGCGCCCAGCAGCTTCAGCAGCACCGAATCATAGGTGCGGGCGCGGCGGGCGGCGGCGATGGCGCCCACAAGCACGGCGATTCCGGCGGCGACAGCGACCGAGGCAGCGGCGCGGACGGCGGTGGATAACTGACCCAAAAGGTCGCCGAGCGTCGAGATCACTTCCTTCACGCGAATCAGCGAGGCGGAGGGGAAGGCGCGGGCGATGTCGCGGTTGATGGCGCGTTCCTGCGTGGCGATGGCGGCCCCGCCCCCGCCTTCACCCTTCGCGTCCGGCAGGGTGATCGTCGCCAGATAGCTGTGCGGCGCGCCCGCCAGCGCGCTGGGCGAGAAGATCATGCCGAAGTTGAGACCCATGGAATCCCAGTCGATTTCCCGCAGGCTGGCGATTCGGGCGGGGATTTCGACGCCGAGAACGGAGACGGTCAGCATGTCGCCGACCTTCAGCGACAATGCCTTGGCGGCGCGCAGATCGACCGAGACGAGCGGCGGCCCGGCATAATCCTTCGGCCACCAGGCGCCATCGACAATGCGGTTTCCGGCCGGAAGCGTGTCGGCATAGGTGAGGCCCCGGTCGCCGCGCAAAATCCAGGCGTCGTCGGGGATATTCTTCATGTCCGACACCCGCTGGTCGCGGACGGCGACGACCGGGCCGCGCAGCGAGGGCACCGTCACGATGTCCGCGCCGGGGGCATGGCCGTCGACGATCTGGCGGAAACGGTCAACCCCGTCATAGGGAATGTCGATGGCGAAGAAGCTGGGCGCTTTTTTCGGAATGCTGGTCGCCATCTGGCCCGACAGGTTGGTTTCGACCACCGCCAGCGTCGCGAACAGCGACAGGCCAAGGCCGAGCGCGATGACGAGGCGGCTGGTCTGCGCGCCGGGGCGGTGGAGATTGGCAAGGGTGAGGCGCGCAAGGGGATGGCGCGGGCGGGGCAGCAGCGCGGCGAGGCGCTGGACCGCGCCGCCCACCAGCGTCAGCAGCGCCAGCAGGCCAACGGCGGCGGCAATGAACCAGAGGGCGAGGCGCGGCTCCTTCGCGGTCAGGACAGCCAGTCCTGCGATGGCGAATGCGATGAGGAATGCGACGGTGATCACGGCCCAGCCAGCACCGCGCACAGGCTCCAATTCGCCCCGGAAAAGCGTGGTTGCGCGCACCCGCCGCGCCTGCGCCAGCGGGATCACCGCGAACAGCAATGCCGTGAGCAGGCCATAGGCGGCGCTGGTCAACAACGGCGCGGGGTAGAGAGCGAGTCGCGGCGGGATGGGCAATGCGTCGCCCGCGACGGCGGTGATGACAGGCGGGAGGAGTGCGCCGACGATGATGCCCGCGGCGATTCCCCCGGCGGCGACCAGCAGGATCTGGAACAGATAGGTGAGGAAGATGGTGCGGGAGGATGCGCCCAGCGCCTTCAGCGTGGCGATGGAGGATCGTTTCCCCTCCAGATAGCCGGTGACGCCATTGCCGACGCCGATCCCGGCAACCACCAAAGCGGTCAGGCCGACAAGGACGAGGAATTGCCCCATACGTTCGAGGAAGCGGCGGGCGCCCGGCGCGCCGTTGCTGCGGTCGCGCACTTCCCAGCGGGCGTCGGGCGAGGCGGCGTTGATTCGGGCGATGGCGGCCTGCGGGTCTGATCCGGCAGGAATGCGGATGCGATACTGGACATTATAGATGCTGCCGGGCTGGATCAGCCGGGTCGCCTCCAGACTGTCGAGCGTCACCAGCGCGGTCGGGCCGAAGGCGAAGCCGGAGCCGAGCCGGTCGGGTTCGTCGGCAATGACGCCCGCGACGCGGAACAGCCGCTCGCCGATGCGGACCTGCCCGCCGGGGCGGACGCGGAGGCGGTCGGCCAGCGCCTCGCCCAGCGCGACCTCGTCATGGCGGGGGCGATCCGCGATCGCGCCTTTCTCCAGGGTCAAGCGGCCGTAGAGGGGATAGGCGTTATCGACCGCCTTCAGCTCCGACAGGATCGCTTCCTGCCCGTCCGGCCGGGCGATCATCGCGCGCATGCGGATGATCTGCGACACCTGCCCTTCCCCGCGCATGGCGGCGCGTTCAATGGCGTTGGCGGGGCGCTGGTTCAGGTCGAAGGCGATGTCGCCGCCAAGGATCGCCTGCCCCTGCCCGGCAAGCGCCGCGTCGATCGCCGCGCCGAGGCTGCCGACGCCCGCGAGCGCGGCAACGCCGAGGAACAGGCAAATGGCGAGCAGGCGCAGGCCGGTGAGGCCGCCGCGCAATTCCCGCACCGCCATGCGCAGGGCGAGCATCATGCGCGCCCGTCTCCATTTGGCCCATCTCCATCATGGTCGCTGATCACCACACCGTCGCGCATCGTGACGATGCGGTCGCAGCGGCGGCTGAGCGCCTCGTCATGGGTGATCATCACCAGCGTCGCGCCGGTTTCCCGCTGGCGCGCGAACAGCAGGTCCATGATCGACTGGCCAGTGGCGGCGTCGAGATTGCCGGTCGGCTCATCCGCGAACAGAAGCGCCGGGCGCGGCGCGATGGCGCGGGCGATGGCGACGCGCTGCTGCTCTCCGCCCGAAAGCTGCGCCGGGTAGTGGGAAAGGCGGTGGCCGAGGCCGACGGCGGTCAATTCCTTCTCCGCCCGCGCAAAGGCGTCCTCCACGCCGTCCAGTTCCAACGGAACCGCCACATTCTCTATCGCGGTCATGGTGGGGAGCAGGTGGAAAGCCTGAAGCACGATGCCGATCCGGCCGCGCCGGGCCAGGGCCAGCCCATCCTCATCCAGCGCGCCGAAATCCGCATCGGCGACACGGATGCTGCCGCCCGTCGCGCGTTCCAGGCCGGAGAGGACCGCCATCAGCGACGACTTGCCGGAACCGGAGGGGCCGAGCAGCGCCAGGCTTTCGCCGGATGCGACATCCAGATGGATGCCCTTCAATATGTCGACGCGCGCGGAGCCTTTTCCCAGCGACAGGGTGACATCGCGGGCTTCGATCACGATATGAGGCTGATTCATCGACGGAGAAGGCTTTCGGATGCGGAATGATCGGGGACTATATGGTGCAGTGCGGCGCATGATCCAAGTGATGGCCCAAGGGATGCTTGCGATTATGCTGTTGGCCGCCGCGCCCGCCCATGCCGCGGACAAGGTGATCCTGGCGTTCGGCGACAGCCTGACGGCCGGATATGGGCTGAAACCCGCCGAAGCCTTCCCCGCGCAACTGGAGGCGGCGCTGCGGCGGGAGAAGATCGCCGTGCGGGTGCAGAATGCGGGCGTATCCGGCGACACCACGGCGCAGGCGCGGGCGCGGCTGGACTGGGTGCTGCGGTCGATGAAGCAGAAGCCCGATCTGGTGATCGTGCAGCTTGGCGGCAATGACATGCTGCGCGGGATCGACCCGGCGCAGACGCGGGCGAACCTGTCGGCGATCCTTGCGGAGCTGAAAAAGCGGAAGATGCCGGTGCTGCTGGCGGGCATGCTGGCCGCGCCCAATCTGGGCAGCGATTACGCCAAAAAGTTCAACCCCATCTATCCAGCGCTGGCCAAGCAATATGGCGCGCCGCTCTACCCCTTTTTCCTGCGCGGGGTGACGGGCAATCCGAAGCTGCTGCTCAAGGATAATATGCATCCGACCGGGCCGGGCGTGGCGGTTGTGGTGCGGGGCATCGCGCCGAGCGTGAAGAAGGCGCTGGGGAAATAAGTTCGTTTCTCCTGCAACAAAGGCCGCCGCGCGCCGTTTAGGGCCAGTCCTGACAGAGAGCGCGTGCTCCTGCGAAAGCAGGAGTCCAGTTCAGAGCTTGGAACTGGGCTCCTGCTTTCGCAGGAGCACGCGGCCGCTCGACAGGACAAGTTCCTGAGCGCATCGCGCCCCGTTCACGCATGAGAGGTTCATGACCGACACGCTTTTCGCCCCCGCTCCGCAGAAGCAGACGGCCGATATTTCCCCGCCCCAGGTCACTGCGGCGCAGGCCCCCGTCGCCCCCTATCCCGACATATTGACGCCCAAGGATTTCGAATTTCCCGCGATCATGCTGAGCGGGCCGGTGGACTATAATATGTATGCGCATTTCCGGAACATGCTGTCGCAGGCGCCGCAGCAGGGGCTGGTGGCGGTCGAGCTGTCGACGCTGGGCGGCGACCCGGAAGTGGCGCGGATGATGGGCGAGGACATCCGGTTCCACAGCGACATGCACCCGGAGCGGCGGCTGGTCTTTCTGGGCAAGACGGCGATCTATTCGGCCGGCGCGACCTTCATGAGCTTCTTCGCGCGGCAGAACCGTTACCTGACACGCGGCACGCGGCTGATGATCCATGAGCGGATGCTGACCAAGACACTGAACGTGCAGGGACCGCTGACCACCTGCATCGCGTCGCTGAAGGCCACGATCAACGAGATCGAGGCGAGTATCGCGATCCAGAATGAGGGGTTCGCCAATCTTGTGCTGGGATCGACGATCACGCTGGACGACGTGCTGCAGCGGGCGACGGAGAATTGGTATCTGGAGGCGCAGGAGGCGCTGAATCTGGGGTTGGTGGAGGCGGTGATTTAGCCTGTCCTGAGCGCCTGCCGCAGGCGGGCAGTCGAAGGGGGCTGCATTTCTTTCAACACCGCAGAGAAGTGCAGGGCTTCGACAAGCTCAGCCCGAACGGATATTGTGGATATGCCGAGTTAAAGTCCATCCCCCGTCCTCGTCATCCCGGCGGAAGCCGGGACCCATCTTTCCCATGAGAGTAACAGACCCGGAGGCGAGATGGGTTCCGGCTTTCGCCGGAATGACGATAGAGGGGGGCAGGTTCGCTTACCCCTCACCAGCTACGACTAGGCGGCAGAGCCGCCAAGTCTGCGTAGCCCTCTCCCTCAAGGGGAGAGGGATATGTATTTTCGTGTTGCATCGCAGCAGCGGATGACGTTTGCTGGAGAAATGCTGAAAGCGGGCCTGCACCACCTTACATCCTACAAATATAGCCGGCCGATCCGGCTAGGGCCGCAGGTCATTCGCCTTCGCCCCGCCCCGCACAGCCGGACCAAGATTCCCAATTATGCGCTGAAGATCGAGCCGGCGGGGCATTTCCTGAACTGGCAGCAGGACCCGCATGGCAACTGGCTGGCGCGGATCGTCTTTCCCGATCCGGTCGACCGCTTCTCCATCGAGGTCGATCTGCTCGCCGATCTGGACATCATCAATCCGTTCGACTTCTTCGTCGATCCCTATGCGGAGGACTATCCCTTCGCCTATGACGAGGGGCTGGCGGCGGATTTGGCCGCCTATCATGATGTCGAGCCGCAAGGGCCGCTGTTCGAGGCGCTGGTCGCCGAGCATGCAAACCATGAAGGCCGGACGATCGATTTCCTGGTGGAGATCAACGCGGCGCTGCAGAAGCGCATCGGTTACGTCATCCGCATGGAAAGCGGTGTGCAGACGCCGGAGGAAACGCTGGAAGCCGGCATCGGGTCATGCCGGGACAGCGCCTGGCTGCTGGTGCAACTGCTGCGGCGGCTGGGCTTTGCGGCGCGGTTCGTGTCGGGATATTCGATCCAGTTGGTCGCGGACGTGGAGCCGGTTGAAGGGCCGAAGGGCGTCACGCAGGATGTGGTCGACCTGCATGCCTGGGCGGAGGCCTATGTGCCGGGCGCGGGGTGGATCGCACTGGACGCGACATCGGGCATGTTCGCGGGCGAGGGGCATATCCCGCTGTGCGCGACGCCGCATTACCGGTCCGCCGCGCCGATCAGCGGCATGGCCGAACCCGCCGAGGTCGATTTCCATTTCGAGATGAGCGTGTCCCGCATCGCCGAGGCAGTGCGGATCACCAAGCCCTTTACCGACAGGCGGTGGGACGCGCTGATGGCGCTGGGCGAGACGGTGGACGCGGACCTGAAACGCCAAGACGTGCGGCTGACCACCGGCGGCGAGCCGACCTTCGTGGCGGTGGACGGGGGCGAGGCGCCTGAGTGGAATGGCGACGCGGTTGGACCGACCAAGGCGGGCTATGCCGACAAGGTGGTGCGGGAACTGCGCGAGACCTTCGCGCCGGGGGCGCTGCTGCATCATGGGCAGGGCAAATGGTATCCGGGCGAGAGCCTGCCGCGCTGGGCCTATGCTATCTACTGGCGCGCGGACGGCGTTCCGGCGTGGCGGGACGTGTCGCTGATCGCCAATGAGGATGCGGCCGGGCTGCCCCCGGCCACGGCGGAGATGGCGGCGGCGTTCCTGGACGCGATGGCGGCGGGCCTTGGCCTCGACCGGGATTATGTGCGGCCGGTGTTCGAGGATGCGCTGGCCTGGTCGGTGAAGGAAGCCGATCTGCCGGAAAACACATCGCCGGAAGACCCGAAGATCGACGATCCCGAAGCGCGGGCGCGGATGGTGCGCACGTTCGAGCGGGGGCTGTCCAATCCGGTCGGCTATGTCCTGCCCGTCCAGCGGTGGCAGAGCGAAGTGAAGGCGAAGGCCTGGCAGAGCGAGATATGGAATGTGCGGCGCGGCAAGCTGTTCGCGGTGCCAGGGGATTCGGCGCTGGGATACCGCCTGCCGCTCGGCTCCCTGCCCTATGTGCCGCCTTCGGACTTCCCCTATATCCATGCGCAGGACCCGAGCGAGGATCGCGAGCCGCTGCCCGATTTCCGCGAGCAGCGCGCCGAGCGGGTGGGCGCTGCGGAGGGCGCCGACGCGCAGGAGCGGGTCGAGCAGAAGATCATCGAGGGCGCAGTGCGCACCGCCGTGACGGTGGAACCGAAGGGGCATTTCCTGTCCGTATTCCTGCCGCCGGTAAAGGCGCTGGACGATTATCTGGAGCTGATCGCCGAGGTCGAGGCCGCCGCAGAGCAGATGCGCGTGCCGGTACGGATAGAGGGCTATGCACCGCCGTCCGACCCGCGCCTGAAAGTGCTGAAGGTCACGCCCGACCCCGGCGTGATCGAGATCAATGTGCAGCCGGCGGAGAGCTGGGCCGAGACGGTGAAGATCACCGAGGAAGTCTATGCGATCGCCCGGCGCAACGGCATGACCGCGGACAAGTTCATGGTGGACGGGCGCGCGATCGGCACCGGCGGCGGCAATCATCTGGTGTTGGGCGGGCCGAGCCTCAATGATTCGCCCTTCATCCGGCGGCCGGACCTGCTCAAGAGCTTCGTGATCTACTGGCAGCGGCACCCGTCGCTCAGCTATCTTTTTTCCGGCCTGTTCATCGGCCCGACCAGCCAGGCGCCGCGTATCGACGAGGCGCGGCATGACGGGCTGTTCGAGCTGGAGATAGCGCTGGCGCAGGTGCCCAAGCCCAAGGAAATGGGGGGCGAAGGGGAAACTCCCCCGCCATGGCTGGTCGATCGCCTGTTCCGCAACCTGCTGGTCGATGTGACGGGCAATACCCACCGCACCGAAATCTGCATCGACAAGCTGTTTTCGCCCGATGGGCCGACCGGGCGGCTGGGTCTGGTCGAGTTTCGCGGGTTCGAGATGCCGCCCGACGCGCAGATGAGCCTGGCGCAGCAACTGGTGCTGCGCGCGCTGACCGCGTGGTTCTGGCGCGAGCCGTTGCAGGGCGGGCTGGTGCGGTGGGGCACGACGCTGCACGACCGGTTCATGCTGCCGCATTTCGTGTGGAGCGATTTCCTTGAGGTGCTGGGCGACCTGAAAGGCGCTGGCTATGATTTCGACCCGGCCTGGTTCGAGGCGCAGCGGCAGTTCCGCTTCCCCGTGCATGGCGCGGTCGAAGCGGGCGGCGTGACGCTGGAGATCGCCCATGCGCTGGAGCCATGGCATGTGCTGGGCGAGACGGGCGCGATCGGCGGCACGGTGCGCTATGTCGACAGTTCGACCGAGCGGCTGCAGGTGCGGGTCGCGGGCCTGAATGCCGAGCGGCATGTCGTCACCTGCAATGGCCGCCGCGTGCCGATGACCGCGACGGGCGTTCCGGGCGAGGCGGTGGGGGGCGTGCGGTACAAGGCGTGGACGCCGGCAAATTGCCTGCACCCCCGCCTGCCCTCCAACGCGCCGCTGACCTTCGACATACTCGACACATGGAGCGGACGGTCGCTGGGCGGGTGCGTTTATCATGTCGCGCATCCGGGCGGACGCAATTATGATGACGTTCCGGTCAACAGCTATGAGGCCGAAGCGCGGCGCAAGGCGCGGTTCCAGGATCATGGCCATACGCCGGGCGCGGCGGCGATTCCGCCGGAGGAATATCCGGGAGAGTTTCCGATGACGCTGGACCTGCGCCGGCCGCCCCGCTGACCGTGGCCGCAGACTGATCATGGCCGAGGATATGCTGACCGCGCCGAGGGAGGACGCCCTGCTCCGCCATTATGTGACGGATGCGGCGGGCGGCGACCTGATGCTGGAGGCCGCGCCCGACATGGCGGTGCACTGGCGCGCCATGCTGGCCGGGCTTGCAGTGGCGGGCACGGGCGATTTCGCGCCCCTGCAGGACCGGGTCGCGCGGCAGGTGCAGGATCTGGGCATGGCGTTCCGCCTGGCCGGGGAGGATGACGAGCGAAGCTGGCCGCTCAGCCCCATCCCGCTGCTGATCGGCTCCGACGAATGGGCCGGGATCGAACAGGCGATGGCGCAGCGCGCCGACCTGCTGGAGCAGGTGATCGCCGATGTGTACGGGGCGCAGATGCTGATCAAGTCCGGCGCGATCCCCGCCCCGGTGATCACCGGCAGCACCCATTTCTGGCCGCAGATGGCGGGCGTGACGCCGCCGCACGGCCGCCACCTGCATTTCTATGCCGCCGATCTGGCGCGCGGGCCGGACGGGGAATGGCGGGTGCTGGCCGACCTGTGCCGGACGCCGACGGGCGCGGGATATGCGCTGGAGAACCGGCTGGCGCTGTCCCGCGCGACCGGCGACCTGCTGAGCCGGATGAATGTGCGCCGCCTGGCCCCCTTCTTCGCCGCGTTCCGGCAGGGGCTGGCGTCGGTATGCGAGCGGAGCGACCCGCGCATCGCCCTGCTGACGCCGGGGCGCTTCACCCAAAGCTATGCCGAGCAGGCGCATCTGGCCCGCTATCTGGGCTTCCTGCTGGTCGAGGGCGACGACCTGACCGTGCGCGACGACCGCCTCTATGTGCGCACGATAGAGGGCATCAAGCGGATCGACGCCGTATGGCGGCGGATGGACACCAGCCTGCTGGACCCGCTGGAGTTCGACGCGCGGACGCGGATCGGGGTGCCCGACCTGTTTCACGCCTTCAGCAATGGCGGACTGGCCGTCGCCAACTGGCCGGGGTCCGGCATCATCGAATCCCGCGCCTTTGCCGCGTTCCTGCCAAGGCTGGCGCAGGAAGTGCTGGGGCAGGACCTGCTGCTGCCCAATATCGCGACATGGTGGTGCGGGCAGCCAGCGGAACGGGCCAAGGTGCTGGCCGACATTGACAGCATGGCGATCGGTTCGGCGTTCGGCGAGGCGGTGGCGGGGCTGGACGATGCGGGGTCGCATATCGGCGAAAGCCTGCGCGCCGACCAGCGCGCCGCGCTAATGGAGGGGATGGAGCGGCGGCCGATGGACTATGTGGGCCAGGAGCTGGTCCGCGTATCGACAACGCCCGCCATATTGAACGGCCGGATGGTCGCCCGCCCCTTCACCCTGCGCGTGTTCGTGACGCGCGACAGCAAGGGCGGATGGCGGACGATGCCGGGCGCGTTCGCGCGGCTTTCCGCCCATGGCGACGTGCGCGCGGTGCTGATGGGCGAGGGCGACCTGTCCGCCGACGTGTGCATCGTGGGGCATGCGCCGCAATCGCCGGTCTCCCTGCTGGACTCCAGCCCCTCCCCGCCGATCCGGCGGATCGCGGGGACGTTGCCGAGCCGGGCGGCGGACAATCTGTTCTGGCTGGCCCGCTATCTGGAGCGGGGCGAGAATACGCTGCGCGTCGTGCGCGCCCTGCTGGGCGGATCGATAGAGGCGGATGGCGGATCGGCGCTGGACCAGGGCACGATGGGCCGGATGACGGCGATGCTGGTGGCGTCCGGCGCGGCGCGGCAGATCGACCTGGCGGGATCCGTGACGGCGCTGGCCCGCGCGGCGATCGGCAGCGGCGAGGATTTCGGCAGCGTCCACTCCCTGATCGGCAATGCCCGCGCGATTGGGCAGGGCATGCGGGACCGGCTGGCGATGGATTTCTGGCGGCTGCTGGCCAAGCCGCTCGCCAAGCTGGAGCAACAGGCGGCCGAACCGATGCTGGAGCGGCTGGCCGACTTACTCGACCGTTTTTCGGCGCTGTCGGGCCTGGCGGCGGAGAATATGGGGCGCAGCCATGGCTGGCGCTTCCACGATCTGGGGCGGCGGATCGAGCGGGCGGTGACGATCTGCCGTCTGCTCAAAAGTTTCGCGCATGACGAGGCGAGCGCCGACGACCTCAACGTCCTCCTCGATCTGTGCGACTGCCAGATCATGTACCGGATGCGCTATTTGTCGGGCATCTCCCTCTATCCGGCGCGCGACATGCTGGCGCTGGAGGCGCAGAATCCGCGATCGCTGGCGTTTCAAATGGCGTTGATCGTCGAACATCTGGCCGCCCTGCCCTCACTGCGGGACGACGGCATGCCCGAACCGCCGGTGAAGATCGCGGCGACGGTATCCGCCCTGCTGGCTTCGGCGTCGGCCGAGACGCTGGGGAGCCAGGCGCTGGAGGAGATGGAGCAGCATCTGCTCGCTTTGTCCGACGCCGTTGGCGCGCGATTCTTCCTGCGCGGCAAGGAGGCGGAGCGCGCCGCCGGGGTGACGCGCCTGGCATGATCTATCGCGTCAATCATGTCTCCCGCATCCATTATGGCGCGACCATCGGCAATGCGCGGTTCAATGTCCGGCTGCAGCCGTGCCACTGGCCGGGGCAGGTGATCGAGGGGTTCGGCCTGACCGTCAGCCCATCGCCGCGCAGCCTGTCCACCCGCGCCGGTCCCTTCCCGGTGAATGTGACGCGGGTGGTGATCGACGAGCCGCTGGACGCGCTGGAAATCCGCAGCCAGTTCATCGCGACCATCGACGATACGCGGCCGGAGATATTGCCGTCCGACCCCACGGTCGCGGCCGTGGCGGCGGAGGCCATCGCCTTTCCGGGGCTGGGCGGCACCGCGCCCGCCAATTTCCTTTTCCCCTCCCCGCGCGTGCCCGCCCTGCCCGATATCGCGGCATGGACGGCGGCGTGGCTGACGCAGGACAGGCCCGTGCTGGAGGCGGGCTTTGCGCTGTGCTGCGCGATCACCGACGGGTTCCGGTACGACAGCGCCGCCACGGATGCCGACACGCCGCTGGCCCAGGCCTTTGCGATCCGGCGGGGGGTCTGCCAGGATTTCGCCCATATCCTGATCGGCGCGCTGCGTTCGGCCGGCCTGCCCGCGGGATATGCCAGCGGCTATCTGCGCACCCTGCCCCCGCCCGGACAGCCGCGGCTGGCGGGGGTGGACGCCATGCACGCCTGGGTGATGCTGTGGTGCGGGCCGCAGCGGGGCTGGATCGGCCTTGACCCCACCAACCGCTGCATCACCGGGCCGGACCATATCGTCATCGCGTTCGGGCGGGATTATTCCGATGTCGCGCCCATCGACGGGGTGTTCATGGGCAAGACCGCCCAGTCGCTGGATACCTCCGTCGATGTATCGCCCCACTCCGAATGGGCGGCGGAAAGCGCGAGTTGAGCGGACGGGTCCGGGGATTTGTCGCCTGCGCGGCAGATTTTCTGACGGTTGGCGTGTTCCTGCGGAGGCAGGAACCCAGTTCCAGCGTCCGAACTGGGCTCCTGCTTTCGCAGGAGCACGGGTGATCACAGTAATCCCTCCTTTGAGGGAAGGAATCGCCGCAAATCGCTCATTCCGGCGCGGCAGAATACCCGGCGGGCGTGTTGCGCTTCCCCTGCGGATCGGCGGGCCATAGCCTAAACCCCCTTGAATACGGAGTTTTCGCTGGTCTATCATGGTTAACAGGGGACAAGCGACATGACGAACGATCTGGAAGTCCGGTGGGATACCGCCGACAATATGGGCTGGGACCTGCAGATCCATGTCAATGACGGCGGGTCGCTGCTGCTGGCGCTGATCCACCGCACCCTGATCGACAAGGCCGCGCCCGGCGTCGAGGGCGATACCGTCACCAAGGCGGGCGCGATCCGCGACCGGGTGGAGGCGGCGATCGCGTCAGCCTATCAGAACCAGCGTTTTTCCTCAATCTATGAGGCGGGGAGCGCCTTTGTGATGCATCGCGGGCTGACGATCACGGCGGCGGATTTTTAGGGGTAGCGCCAAATTCCATTCGGGCTGAGCCTGTCGAAGCCCTGCACTTTCTTTTGAAGAAAAGGACAGCCCTTCGACAAGCTCAGGGCGAACGGAGTATAGCTTTTACTCCGCCGCCGCCGGTTCGCCGACAGGCTCCCGCCGCCTCTTCCACCAGGCCATGATCGCCTTTGCCGCGGGTTTTTCGACATAATGATTGACGGCCGCGCCCAGGCTGATCGCTATCGCGATGGCGAGCGCGAAGCCGAGCCAGGGGCTGAGGCCCGCGGCGTCCGCCTTCAGCATCACGACAAAACCGATATTCTGGTGCACCAGATAGAGGGAATAGCTGATCGAGCCGATCCAGAGCAGCGGGCGGACGCAGAGGAAACCGAGCTTCCCCTCCACCATCGCCCAGAAGCAGCCGACGAGCAGGACGCCGACCAGCAGCAGATCCGGCGTGTCGAACAGCGCGATGGTGAGCAGCACGGCGGCGAGATAGGGCATTTGCTGCGTCCAGCTTCGCTTGCCCGCCCAGACGCGATAGCTGAGCATGCCGATGGCGAAGAAGGGGATGTAGCGCAGCACCAGCAGCATCACGATGCGTTCGGGCATGCCCGGCCAGAAGGCGAGCAGCCATTTGGCGGCGAGCCAGAGCAGCAAGACCGGCTCCAGCCGCTTCGTCCCCGGTCCCTTCCACAGCATCAGCATCGACACGTAGAAGGCGATCTCCACGGTCAGCGTCCAATAGGCGCCGTCGACCGCCTGAAGGAACACGAATCCCTCCAGCATGGTGACGTTCGCGACGATATCGAGGGACGGTATCTGCAGCGCCGTGACGCGGCCGAGATATTCGACCGTCAGCGTCAGCAGCATCGCCACCCAATAGGCAGGATAGAGGCGGGAGAAGCGGTTCAGGAGGAAATCCGGGACCGTCCGCACCTTGTCCAGCGTGAAGAAGATCGCGAAGCCGGAAATGGCGAAGAACAGCAGCACCCGGTAATTGCCGCCGAAAAAGCCGAAGGGCACATGCGGCGCGTCCGGGAATTTTTCGTGGAAGCGCGTGGTGTAGTGGAAGATGACGACCGCCAGCGCCCCGATGCCGCGCAAGGCGTCAAGTTCGGTCAGCCGCCGCTTCTTTCCCAGTCCCGCGTTCATATTCGGAAGCATTTAGGCAATCTGGGTTAACAACCCCGTAATTACGGTGACGGAACAATTTGCCGCATGCGCGGAACGAAACTGTCGCATCACTGACCGCGAAACGTCATCGCGCGGTCACGGGCGGGCGCTAGGCGGCGGCGATCCCATGCATCACAGGACAACCCGTCATGGCCTCTCCATCCCCCCGCATCGCAACCCAGCGCGCCGTCGGCGACGCCGTTCACCGGCACGGCAACCTCAGCAAGAGCGGCGTATTGGAACGCACCTTCTCGCTGGCGTTCCGGGGGCTGGTCTATGCGCAGATCTGGGAGGACCCGGTGGTCGACATGGAGGCGCTGGAGATCGGACCGGACAGCGATGTCATCACCATCGCCAGCGGCGGGTGCAACATGCTGTCCTACCTGACCGCCGATCCCCGGTCAGTGACGGCGGTAGACCTCAACACCGCGCATGTCGCGCTGGGGCGGTTGAAGCTGGCGGCGGCGCGGCACCTGCCCGATCATGCGGCGTTCCAGCGCTTCTTCGCCCGGTCGGGCCAGCGCGAGAATATCGAAGCCTATGAGACCCATGTCCGGCCGCATCTGGACGAGGTGTCGCGGCGCTACTGGGAGGGACGCGACCTGACCGGGCGGCGGCGGATCGGCGCGTTCGGGCGGAATTTCTATACCAAGGGGCTGTTGGGCCAGTTCATCGGCGGCGCGCATCTGGTGGCGAAGCTGTATCGCGTTGACCCGCGCGAGATGCTGGATGCGGAAAGCGTGGAGGAGCAGCGCCACATTTTCGAAACGCGCATGGCCCCGATCTTCGAGAAGAAGTTCGTGCGCTGGCTGACGCAGCAGCCCGCGTCGCTGTTTGGCCTCGGCATTCCGCCGGCCCAATATAGCGCGCTGTGCGACGGCGAGGCGGAGGGCATGGCGGCCGTGCTGCGGCAACGGCTGGAAAAGCTGGCCTGCGATTTCGACATCCGGCAGAATTATTTCGCCTGGCAGGCGTTCGGACGGGGCTATGGCGACGCTGCGGAAGCGCCGCTGCCCCCCTATCTGGAGGAAGCGCATTATGGCGACATTGCCGGGCGCGTGGACCGCATCGCCATCCATCACCGCAACTTTACCGACCATCTGGCGGCGCTGCCCGACGGGGCGTTGGACCGCTATATCCTGCTCGATGCGCAGGACTGGATGACGGACGAGCAACTGACCGACCTGTGGACCGGCATCACGCGCACGGCCCGCCCCGGCGCGCGCGTCGTGTTCCGCACGGCGGCGCGGCCAAGCCTGCTGCCCGGACGGTTGCCGCAGGCGCTGCTCGACCGCTGGCATTATGAGGAGGCGCGGTCGGAGGATTATACCCGCCGCGACCGGTCGGCCATTTATGGCGGCGTCCATCTCTATGTGCTGAAGGACCGGTGATGCTGGACCGTGCGGGAAGCGTCCGGGCCGAAGGCATAGCCGCCGATCATGGCGCGCGGATGGACGGCATCTACCGCACGCAGCGGCACATATATGACGCGACCCGCAAATATTATCTGCTGGGCCGGGACAGGATGATCCGGGCGCTGGACGCGCAGCCGGGATGCAGCGTGCTGGAGATAGGCTGCGGCACGGGGCGTAACCTGATCGCGGCGGCGAAGGCGTGGCCGGGCGCGCATTTCTGCGGCCTGGACATCAGCGCGGCGATGCTGGAAACCGCGTCCGAAGCGGTGGTGAAGCGCGGCCTGGGATCGCGCGTGGCGCTGGCGCAGGCGGACGCGACGCGGTTCGACGCCGGGCGCTGTTTCGGGCGGGAGAGGTTCGACCGGATATTCCTGTCCTACACGCTGTCGATGATCCCCGGATGGGAGCTGGCGATCGACGAGGCGGCCGACGCGATGGCCCCCGGCGGCGCGATGCATATCGTCGATTTCGGGCAGCAGGAACGGTTGCCGGCGGCGTTCCGCAACGGCCTGTTCGCCTGGCTGGCGCATTTCCATGTCCAGCCGCGCGGCGACCTCAGGCCCGTGCTGGAGGATGTGGCGCAGCGGCGGCGGATGACGCTGGAGTTTACGCCGCTGTATCGCGGCTATGCCTGGGCGGCGGTGTTGCGGGGGTAAGGGCGCGTTCGGACTTGCCAAGCCGCGGCAATGCCGCGATACATGCCATGCCGAAAATAGAGTTGCAGGTCGGTAGCTCCTGCGCCCCGATACGGGGTTCTTCCCAGCCACGGCGTTGACCCAACCTGCTTGGGAAGACGCTGGCTATGGATTGGCGTCTTCCCGGCTCATGCCGAGGATATTCATCTTGCCGATGTCGATCGCCGCTCTTGTCTGCGCCACGCTTTTCACAGGCGCGGCGGGATATATCAGTCTTGTCGAGCATCCCGCGCGTTTACAGTTGGACGATGCCCCCCTTCTTGCGCAATGGCAGCCGAGCTATAGCCGGGCCTTGCCGATCCAATCCGGGCTGGCGATCGCCGGCGGCGTGGCGGGACTGGCCGCCTGGCATATGTCGGGCGAATGGCTTTATGTTCTGGGAAGCCTGGTGCTGCTCGCCAATTGGCCGTTCACGCTTCTGGCGATCATGCCGGTCAACAACCGCCTGAAGGCGATAACGCCGGATCAGGCCGGGCCGGAAAGCCGGACCCTGCTGCTGAAATGGGGGAAGCTCCACAATGTCAGGAGCGGCCTTGGCTGCGCGGCGGCCCTGCTCTTTGCCGTGGCGCTGGCGAGCGGGAACTAGCGGCTGGTTCCACGATGTTCGCCAAGGGCAAGCGGCCGGACGGGCATCCATTGGCTCTGCTATGGAGCATTCATGCAATGGTTGAGGCTCATGGATCCCGGATCAAGTCCGGGATGACGGCAGTGTGTTGGGATGGCGGGATTATATTGCGGCGATGATGTCCGCCCCCCGTCTACCATCAGGATCAGGCGTCCGACCGCTCAAGGCTTCCCCGTCTCAACAAAGCGCACCAGCCGCGCATGCTGTTCGCCGATCACGCCGTCTACGGGTGCGGCGATCGACGTGAGGGGGAAGCGGGCGTAGCCGCCGACAACATAGTCGAAGGTCAGCGTCGTGCCGCCGGATGCGGGGGCGAGCGTGACGGTGAGGGTGCCGGTCAGCGCCTCCCCCTGCAGCGGACCCAGCGCGCCGGACAGGCGCAGGCTCTTGTCGGGCGCGGCGAAGATCACGCGGGCATGTTCGGCAAAGCCGCCATTGGGCAACGTCTCGCAGAAGCAGCCGCCCGGCTTTGCGGCCAGGGTCAGATTGGCGGCGTCCTGCGACCAGCTATGTTCGCCGTTCCACCATTTGCCCGGCGTCAGGAGCGCTGCCCAGACCGTCGCGGGCGGTGCCTTTACGGATGCGGTGTGGGAGACGGCGAAGCCGCTGTCGCTGCTGGACGCGACCTTCGCGGCGGCGGGCGTGATGAACGCGGCCAGAGCCAGTGCCGCGCAGGATGAAAAACCGACTCGCATCATGATGCCCCCCTCTTTGCGGGGAGCATCGGCGCGATGCGGAGGGGGATCAAGAGGTGGTGGGCGGTGGCGGATCGTTCGCGCCGGGCCGTTCACGCGGGTCGCGCGAGGAGGGCGGCTCAGCCGGAGGAAACCCCTGCCCTGCGCTGTTTGATGGCCTCGAGACACAGCGTGCTCCTGCGAAAGCAGGAGCCCAGAGCCACGAGCGCTGTGTCCAGAACCCTGGGCTCCTGCTTTCGCAGGAGCATGAAGGTCGTTTTATGGCGCGCAGGGCTTAGGGGCCAGCGAGACTAAGGGAGGCTATGTCGCCTCCCCCCAATGCCTATTTCCCGTCGAGGATCGCCGCGATGGCGACGGTCACGTCATTCATGTCGGCCATGCCGTCGACCCGGCTGACGATGCCGCGCGCCTCATAGATCGGCAGGATCGGCGCGGTCTTCGCGCGATATTCGGCCATGCGGGTGCGCACGGTTTCCTCATTATCGTCGGGACGGCGCTTGAACTCATGGCCGTGGCACTTGTCGCACTCGCCCTCAACCTTGGGGGTCTTGAACTTGTCGTGATAGCCCTCGCCGCAAGTGCCGCAGGTGAAGCGGCCCGTGATGCGCTCGACCAGCGCATCTTCATCGACTTCCAGCTCGATCACATGATCAAGGGTGCGCTTGCGGTCGGACAGGATGTCGTCGAGCGAGAGCGCCTGCGCCTCCGTACGCGGATAGCCGTCGAAGATGGCGCCAGTGGCCGCCGGGAGCGCGTCGAGCGCCTCACCGATGATGCCGGACACGATCTCGTCAGAGACAAGCTCACCCGCCTCCATCACCGCTTTCGCCTTCACGCCGGTCGGCGTGCCAGCCTTCACCGCCGCGCGGAGCATGTCGCCGGTGGACAGTTGAACCATGCCGCGGCTGTCCACGAGGCGAGTCGCCTGAGTGCCTTTACCGGCGCCCGGCGGGCCAAGCAGGATGATGTTCATGCGCGCAAAATCTCCCCTGTTATGCGTCGCCAAGAGGCAGGTGGCCCCTTAGCGCATGCGGCCCTTTAGCTTCGCCTTCTTGATGAGGTCGCCATATTGATGGGCGAGCAGATGGCTTTGAATCTGGGTCACGGTGTCCACCGTTACATTGACCACGATCAGCAAGCTAGTTCCACCAAGGTAGAATGGAATGCCGGCGCGGGCGATCAGAAATTCCGGCACCAGGCAGATGATGACCAGATAGGCCGCGCCGATGACGGTGATGCGGGTGAGCACATAATCCAGATAATTTTCGGTATTCTTGCCCGGACGGATGCCGGGGATGAAGCCGCCATTCTTCTTCAGATTGTCGGCCGTCTCCTCCGGGTTGAACACAACCGCGGTGTAGAAGAAGCAGAAGAAGGCGATGCCAAGGCCGTACAGGGCCATATAGACCGGGCTGCCGTGCGAGAGATACTGGTTCAGCGTTAGGACGAAATCGCCCATCTTGCTGTCGCCGGCGACCGTCTGCCCCGCGAACTGCGAAATGGTGAGCGGCATCAGCAGCAGCGAGGAGGCGAAGATCGGCGGGATGACGCCCGCAGTATTGACCTTCAGCGGCAGGTGGCTGCGATCCGCCTGCATCATGCCCTGGCGCGTCTGGCGCTTGGGATATTGGATCAGCACCCGGCGCTGCGCCCGCTCCATGAAGCAGATGAAGGCGACCAGCGCGAGGACCAGGATCAGGAAGCCCATGATCAAGAGGCCGGAGATCGACCCTTCGCGGCCCGACTTGAACAGGTTGGACAGGGTGACGGGAAGCTGGGCGACGATGCCCGCCATGATGATGAGCGACACGCCATTGCCGATGCCGCGCGAAGTGATCTGCTCACCCAGCCACATCAGGAACATGGTGCCGCCGATCAGCGAGACCACCGCGGTCAGGCGGAACAGCATGCCCGGCTCCACCACCGCCTGCAGCCCGGACTGCGCGCCGAAGCTTTCAAGGCCGACGGCGATGAAATAGCCCTGAATCGCGGTCAGGCCGACCGTGCCATAGCGGGTATATTGGTTGAGCTTCTTGCGGCCGCTCTCCCCTTCCTTCTTGATCGCGGCAAGTTGCGGCGAGAGGGTCGAGGCGAGCTGCACCACGATGGATGCGGTGATGTAGGGCATGACGCCGAGCGCGATGAGGCTCATGCGCTGCAGCGAACCACCGGAGAAGGTATTGAAGATGTCGAGGATGCCACCCTGCGTCTGCTTGTAAAGCTCCGCCAGCACGGTCGGGTCAACGCCCGGCAGCGGCACGAAGCTCAAAAAGCGGAACACGATCAGCGTGCCGAAGGTGAACCAGAGGCGCTTCTTGAGTTCGGTCGCCTGGCTGAATTTCGCCAGGCTAAGATTGGATGCAAGCTGATCGGCTCTCGATGCCATTCTTGGATAACCTTCAATGCGACGGGACAGACCCCGCCGGACTCGCCCCCCTTAAGGGAGTGCATACGGATCGTCTAGCATACACGTCATTCCTGCGAAGGCAGGAACGACAGGTCGCCACGGGCAAACCCGCTTCTGTTCCCAGTGCAGCGGGACCCCGCTTTCGCAGGGGTGACGGAAGCAAACAACCCCGCCGGCCCATATCGGGCAGCGGGGTCGTTCGTTCAAGCCGTTTGAACGGGCTTACTTCTTGCCGGCAGCCTTGGCGGCGGCCTTGGCCGAACCCTTCTTCGCCGCGGCCTTCTCGGCGGCGGGGACGACGGTCAGGATCTCGACCTTGCCGCCAGCCTTTTCGACCGCCTCGACAGCGCCCTTCGACGCGCCGGCGACGGAGAAGGTCAGCTTCGCGGAGAAATCGCCCTTGCCGAGCAGGCGGACGCCATCCTTGCCGCCGCGCGACAGGTTGGCGGCGCGCAGAGCGGCCTGATCGATGGTCGCCTTGGCGTCCAGCTTGCCCTCATCGACGGCCTTCTGGATCGCGCCCAGGTTCACGATGGCGTAATCCTTGGCGAAGATGTTGTTGAAGCCGCGCTTCGGGATGCGCATGTGGAGCGGCATCTGGCCACCCTCAAACCCGTTGATGGCGACGCCCGAACGCGCCTTGGCGCCCTTCTGGCCGCGACCGGCGGTCTTGCCCTTGCCGGAGCCGATGCCGCGTCCAACGCGCATCCGGCCCTTGCGGGCGCCGTCATTGTCCTTGATGTCGTTCAGTTTGAAAGTCATGTCGTGCACTCGCTTTCGCTTTTGTCGCGCTAGATCGAATGGCACCTTGCCATTCGATCGACGCCCCAGCGAAGGCTGGGGCCTCATGAGACTGGGCGCGCCCTATAAAGGGAGCGCCCAGCGGCCCGAGATCCCAGCCTGCGCTGGGATGACGGTATTTAGTCGATCACTTCCACCATGTGGGGGAGCTTCTTGATCATGCCGCGGATTTCCGCGCTGTCCTGAAGCTCGACCACGCGATGCATCTTGCCAAGGCCCAGGCCGATCAGAATCTTCTTCTGGCTTTCCGGGCGGCGGATCGGCGAACCGATCTGCTTGATCTTGATGGTTGCCATGTCCGTTACTCCGCAATCGCTTCGGCGTCGGCCGCAGCAACCTCAGCAGAGGCGCCGCCGCGACGGAGCAGATCGGCAACCTTCTTGCCGCGACGCTGCGCGACCGACTTCGGGCTGGTCTGCTCACCAAGCGCCTCGAAGGTCGCCCGGATCATGTTGTAGGGGTTCGAGGTGCCGTTGGACTTCGTCACCACGTCGGCAACGCCCAGGCTCTCGAACACGGCGCGCATCGGACCACCGGCGATGATGCCGGTACCGGCGGGCGCCGAACGGACAGTGACCTTGCCAGCGCCGAAATGGCCGAGGCCGTCATGGTGCAGCGTGCGGCCTTCCTTCAGCGGAACGCGGACCATCGCCTTCTTGGCGGCGGCGGTCGCCTTGCTGATCGCCTCCGGCACTTCGCGGGCCTTGCCATGACCGAAGCCTGCGCGGCCCTTGCCATCGCCGACCACGACCAGAGCCGCAAAGCCGAAGCGCTTGCCGCCCTTCACGGTCTTGCTGACGCGGTTGATGTGCACCAGCTTCTCGATCAGTTCCTCGCCGGCTTCCTCGTCGCGGGGACGGCGGTCGTCGCGACGGCCACGGCCGCCACGATCATTGCCGCCACGGCCACGATCGCCACCACCACGGCCGCGACGGGGGCCACGGCCCTCGGTCGCTTCGGGCGCGTCGGTGACGGCGCCGGCTTCGATGTTGTTTTCGTCTGCCATACTCAGAACTCCAGTCCGCCCTCACGGGCGGCATCGGCCAGCGCCTTCACGCGGCCATGAAACAGGAAGCCTCCACGGTCGAACACGACCTTGGTGACGCCAGCCTTGGTTGCGGCGGCGGCAACGCGCTTGCCGACATCGGCAGCGGCTTCCGACGTCGCGCCGGTCTTGCCCGAAGCCTTGGCCCCGACATCCTTGTCCAGGGTCGACGCGGAGGCGAGGGTCTTGCCCTGCGCATCGTCGATGATCTGGGCATAGATGTGCCGGCCGGAGCGGTGGACGCTGAGACGCGGACGCGGGTTCTGACCCGAACGCGCCTTGAGTGCGGTGCGGACGCGCTGACGGCGCCGTTCGAAGAGAGAGAGTTTCGCCATGGCTTACTTCTTCTTTCCTTCCTTGCGGAAGATAAACTCGCCGTCATATTTGATGCCCTTGCCCTTATAGGGTTCAGGCTTACGCCAGCGGCGGATCTCGGCGGCGACCTGGCCGACCTTCTGCTTGTCGATGCCGCTGATCTCGACCGTGGTGTTATCCGGGGTCTTGATCTCGATGCCTTCCGGGATCGCGAAATCGACGTCGTGGCTGTAGCCGAGCTGCAGCTTCAGATTCTTACCCTGGGCGGCGGCGCGGTAGCCGACACCGGTGATCAGCAGCTTCTTGGAGAAGCCTTCCGTCACGCCGGTGATCAGGTTCTGCACCAGCGTCCGCTGCATGCCCCAGAAAGCGCGCGCCTGCTTGGTGGCGTTGGCGGGCTTCACGGAGATGCCGTCGGCCTCCAGCGTGTAGCTGATCTCATCGCGCAGCGGCATCGCCAGGGTGCCCTTGGGACCCTTGACCGAAAGCTGGCCCGCTTCGATGGTCGCCGTCACCCCGCTGGGGATCGCGACCGGCTTTTTACCGATGCGGCTCATCAGAATACCTCCGCCAGGACTTCGCCGCCGACATTCTGCTCACGCGCTTCGGCGTCGGAGAGAACGCCACGCGGCGTCGAAACAATGGTGATGCCAAGGCCGTTGCGCACGACCGGCAGTTCCTTCGAACCGGAATAGACGCGGCGGCCGGGCTTCGAGACGCGGGCGACATGCTTGATCGCCGGCTGGCCCTCGAAATATTTCAGCTCGATGCGCAGGCCGGGGTGCTTGCCCAGGTCTTCCTCGGAATAGCCACGGATATAGCCTTCGCGCTGAAGCACGTCGAGAACGCGGGCGCGCAGCTTCGACGCCGGGGACAGAACGCTGTCCTTGCGCGCCTGCTGGCCGTTGCGGATGCGGGTGAGCATATCACCCAAAGGATCGGTCAATGCCATCTTCTAATCCTTACCAGCTCGACTTGGTGACGCCGGGGATCAGGCCCTTGTTGGCCAGATCGCGCAGCTGAATACGGCAGAGCCGGAACTTGCGGTAATAAGCGCGGGGACGGCCGGTGACTTCGCACCGGTTGCGGACGCGGGTCGGGTTCCCGTTGCGGGGAATCTCGGCCATCTTCAGACGCGCCATCAGGCGGTCCGTGTCGTCAGCGTTGTTGTCCGCTGCAATCGCCTTCAGCTTCGCATAACGGCCGGCATATTTCTTCACCAGCTTCTTGCGACGCTCATTCTTGTTGATGGAACTCAGTTTCGCCATGACTTAAGTTCTCTTCCTCTTGAGATTGGAAAGAGAAGCGGGTTCGCTGTTACGCGGCCTGCTTCTGCTCTTCGACCGGGAACGGGAAACCGAACAGGCGCAGCAGCTCGCGCGCCTCGTCGTCCGTCTTGGCGGTCGTGGTGACGATGATGTCCATGCCGCGCACCTTGTCGATGCGGTCATAGTTGATTTCCGGGAAAATGATCTGTTCCTTGATCCCGAAGGCGTAGTTGCCGCGGCCATCGAAGGATTTGGGGTTCAGACCACGGAAGTCGCGAACGCGCGGCAGGGCGATGTTCACCAGACGGTCCAGAAATTCATACATGCGCTCGCGGCGAAGGGTGACCTTCGCGCCGATCGGCATGCCTTCGCGCAGCTTGAACTGGGCGATCGACTTCTTGGCCTTGGTGATCACCGGCTTCTGGCCCGCGATCAGCTCCATTTCCTCAGCGGCGGAGGTGACCTTCTTCTTGTCCTGGGTCGCTTCGCCGACGCCCATGTTGAGCGTGATCTTCTCGATCTTCGGCACTTCCATGACGTTCTTGTAACCGAACTTCTCGGTCATCGCCTTGGCGATGGTCTCGTCATAGAGCTTCTTCGACCGCGGCGTGTATTTTTCATCAGCCATCGATGGTCTCCCCGGACTTCACGGCCACGCGGACCTTCTTGCCGTCCTTGACTTCAAAGCGAACGCGGGTGGGCTTGCCGTCCTTGCCGGCAATCGCGACGTTCGAAATGTGCAGCGGCGCCGGCTTGCGGTCGATGCCGCCCTGCGGGTTCGCCTGATCGGGCTTGCGGTGACGCGCGTGGACGTTGACGCCCTCGACCAGCACCTTGTCGTCCTTCGGGAACATCTGGATCACGGTGCCGGTGCGGCCCTTGTCCTTGCCCGCGAGCACGACGACCTTGTCGCCCTTCTTGATCTTTGCAGCGCTCATTACAGCACCTCCGGAGCCAGCGAGATGATCTTCATGTGCTTGCGCGCACGCAGCTCGCGAACCACCGGGCCAAAGATACGGGTGCCGATCGGCTCCTCATTCTTGTTGACCAGGACAGCGGCGTTGCTGTCGAAGCGGATCACCGAACCGTCGGGACGGCGAACGTCCTTGGCGGTACGGACGATGACGGCGCGGTGCACGTCACCCTTCTTCACGCGGCCGCGCGGGGTGGCTTCCTTGACGGAGACGACGATGATGTCGCCCACGCCGGCGAAGCGCCGCTTCGAGCCGCCAAGCACCTTGATGCACTGGACGCGCTTGGCGCCGCTGTTATCGGCAACCTCAAGATTTGACTGCATCTGGATCATTGATCCGGTTCCTTCTCAATTGGCTTGCCGGGATTTCCCGGTAGTTCCGAAACTGTGTCTGACTGGCCCAAGGCCGCCGTTGCTGCACTCAGGCAGCGGTCTCCGGCGACTTGTGCGTGTCCACCTTCTCAATGACCTTCCAGGTCTTGAGCTTGGAAATCGGGGCCGTCTCCTCGATGCGGACGGTCTCGCCTTCCTTGTAGGCGTTGCCCTCGTCATGGGCATGATACTTTTTCGAACGGCGGATGATCTTGCCGTAGAGCGGGTGCTTCACCTTACGCTCAACCCGGACCACCACCGTCTTGTCGGTCTTGTCGGAAACCACAGTTCCCGTCAGCACGCGCTTGGGCATCGTGAGTTCCTTCTTACTTCGCGGCAGCGGCGCGGGTGCGCGCGCTCTGCAGGGTCTTGATCTGAGCGATCGCCCGGCGGACTTCCTTCACCCGGCTCGGCTTTTCGAGCTGGTTGGTCGCCGCCTGGAAGCGCAGGTTGAACTGCTCCCGCTTCAGGTTGTTGAGGTCGGTCGACAGTTCGTCATCCGACTTCATGGTGAGATCAGCGAACTTGGCCATCTCTTATGCTCCCAGGTGCGAGGTGTCGCCCAGGCGGGCAACGACCTTGGTCTTGATCGGCAGCTTCATCGCGGCGCGGCTGAATGCCTCCGCAGCGAGCGGGCCGGGAACGCCGTCCAGTTCGAACAGGATGCGGCCCGGCTTGACGCGGGCGGCCCAATATTCGACCGAACCCTTGCCCTTGCCCTGACGGACTTCGGCGGGCTTCTTCGAAACCGGCACGTCCGGGAACACGCGGATCCACAAGCGGCCCTGACGGCGGATGTGGCGGGTGATCGCACGGCGGGCGGCCTCGATCTGGCGCGCGGTGAGACGTTCCGGCTCCATCGCCTTCAGACCATAGGAACCGAAGTTCAGGTCGCTGCCACCCTTGGCATCGCCCTTGATCCGGCCCTTGAAGGTCTTACGGAACTTCATCTTCTTGGGTTGCAGCATGACGCTATACCTACCTTATTCTCAACGCGCCGGGCGTACGCCGGAGGTCTGAGCCTCCAGCATCAGCCGGTCGGTGGCCATCGGATCGTGGCCCAGGATTTCACCCTTGAAGATCCAGACCTTGATGCCGCAAACGCCATAGGCGGTGTGCGCCTCGGCCTCGGCATAATCGACGTTGCCGCGCAGCGTGTGCAGCGGAACGCGACCCTCGCGATACCATTCCACGCGGGCGATTTCAGCGCCGCCCAGACGGCCCGAGCAGGTGATCTTGATGCCTTCGGCGCCAAGACGCAGGGCCGACTGCACCGCGCGCTTCATGGCTCGGCGGAAGGCGATGCGGCGCTCGAGCTGATCGGCGACGCCCTGTGCGACGAGCTTGGAGTCGATTTCCGGCTTGCGGATTTCAACGATGTTCAGGCTGACGTCGGACGAGGTGAACTCGCCCAGCTTGCGGCGCAGCTTCTCAATGTCCGCGCCCTTCTTGCCGATGATGACACCGGGACGGGCAGCGTAGATGGAAACGCGGCAAAGCTTGGCCGGACGCTCGATCACCACCTTCGAGACGGCGGCCTGCGGCAGCGTCTTGAAGATGAACTGGCGAATCTTGATGTCCTCCAGCAGCAGGCGGCCATAGTCGGCGCCTTCGGCGTACCAGCGGCTGTCCCAGGTGCGGTTGATCTGAAGACGCAGACCGATCGGATTGCTCTTGTGACCCATGACTTACGCCTCCGCCTCTTCTGCCTGTTCACGCACAACGATGCGCAGCCGGCTGAACGGCTTCAGGATGCGCGTCGACTTGCCGCGGCCGCGGGTGTGGAAACGCTTCATGGTCAGCGCCTTGCCGACCGAAGCCTCCGCAACGACCAGCGCGTCGACGTCGAGATTGTGGTTGTTTTCCGCATTGGCGACGGCCGAAGCCAGCACCTTGCGCGCGTCGACAGCCATGCCCTTCTTGGAGAAGGTCAGAATGTTCATCGCTTCTTCGACCTTGCGGCCGCGGATCAGCGCGGCAACCAGGTTCAGCTTCTGCGCGGAACCACGGATGGTGGTGCCTACAGCCAGCGCCTCGTTGTCGGCGACGCGGCGGGGGGACTTTTCCTTGCCCATTAGCGCTTGCCCTTCTTGTCGGCAGCGTGGCCGGGGAAGTAGCGCGTGGGCGCAAATTCACCGAGCTTGTGACCGACCATGTCCTCGTTCACCGAAACGGGAACGTGCTTGCGGCCGTTATAGACGTTGAACGTCAGGCCAACGAACTGCGGCAGGATGGTGGAGCGGCGCGACCAGGTCTTGATCGGCGCGCGGCCTCCGGCGTCCTGCGCGGATTCCGCCTTCTTGAGAAGGCTGAGGTCCACGAAGGGACCTTTCCAGACGGAACGAGCCATCGCTTACCTCTTCTTCTTCGCGTGACGCGACCGGATGATCATGTTGTCGGTCGACTTGTTGTTGCGGGTGCGGGCGCCCTTGGTCGGCTTGCCCCAAGGCGTAACCGGATGACGGCCGCCCGAAGTCCGGCCTTCACCACCACCATGCGGGTGATCGACCGGGTTCTTGGCGACGCCGCGGGTCAGCGGGCGCTTGCCCAGCCAGCGGTTGCGTCCGGCCTTCGCCAGATTGGTGTTGGCGTTGTCCGGGTTGGACACGGCGCCAACGGTGCCCATGCAGTCCGCACGGATGTAGCGCTGCTCACCGGAGTTCAGGCGCACCATCACCATGCCGCGGTCGCGGCCGACGAGCTGCGCATAGGTGCCAGCGGAGCGTGCGAGCTGACCGCCCTTGCCCGGCTTCATCTCCACATTGTGGATGATGGTGCCGACCGGCATCTGACCCAGTTCCATGGCGTTGCCCGGCTTCACGTCGGTCTTTTTGCCCGCGATCACCTTGTCGCCCGGCGCAAGACGCTGCGGCGCGAGGATGTAGGCCTGCTCGCCATCGGGATAGCTGACCAGCGCGATGAAGGCGGTGCGGTTGGGGTCATATTCCAGACGCTCCACCGTGCCTTCGACGTCCCACTTGCGACGCTTGAAGTCGATGATGCGATACTTCTGCTTGTGACCGCCAGCGATGCCGCGCGAGGTCACATGACCCTTGTTGTTGCGGCCGCCGGTCTTGCGCTTGCCTTCGGTCAGCGCCTTGACGGGCTTGCCCTTGTGCAGCGCGGACTTGTCGACGAGGATCAGACCACGCTGGGCCGGGCTCGTCGGATTATAATGCTTGAGTGCCATTATCCTGTCTCGCCTCAGATACCGGTGGTGATGTCAATCGACTGACCATCGGCCAGCGTGACAATCGCTTTCTTGACGTCCGAACGCTTGTAGGGCTTGCCCTTCCAGCGCTTCACCTTGCCCTTCTGGACGATGGTGTTCACGGCCTTCACGGTGACGCCGAACAGCGCCTCCACGGCAGCCTTGATCTCCGGCTTGGACGCATCGTTCGCGACCTTGAAGACCACGGCGTTGTTTTCGGAAAGCAGCGTCGCCTTCTCGGTGATGTGCGGTGCGACAACCACGTCATAATGACGGTTGTCGACGGCCTTGGCCTGCTTCTTAGCCATTGAACCGTGCCTCCAGCTTCTCGACCGCAGCGCGGGTCAGGACCAGCGAGTCAGCCTTCAGGATGTCGTAAACATTGGCGCCCACCGCCGGCAGCACGTTGACGCCGACCAGGTTGGACGAGGCGTGCGCGAAGCTGACGTTGATCGCGTCGCCGTCGATGAACAGCACCTTGCCGAGGTTCAGCTTGGCGAGCTGATCAGCAAGGACCTTGGTCTTGCCGTCCTTGACGTCCAGATTGTCGAGCACCGTCAGGGTGCCGGCCTTCGCCTTGGCGGACAGGGCCATCTTCAGGCCGAGCGCGCGAACCTTCTTGTTCAGCGAGGGGTTGAAGTCACGGACGCGAGGACCGTGCGCCTTGCCGCCGCCGATGAACACGGGCGCCGCACGATCGCCGTGACGGGCGGTGCCGCCACCCTTCTGACGGCCGAACTTCTTGCCGGAACGGGCGACATCCGAGCGCTCACGGGCGGCGCGGGCAGTGCCGCGGCGCTTTTCGAGCTGCCAGGTGACGACGCGGTGCAGGATGTCCGCGCGGGGCTCGACGCCGAACACGGCATCGTTCAGCTCCACATCGCCGGACGCCTTGGCGTCGAGGGTCTGTACCTTGAGCTTCATGGTTTAGCCCTCCTGGCCTTCGGTGGCTTCGCTCGCCACGACTTCTTCAGCCGGGGTGTCTGCGGCAGCCGTATCGTCATTGACGACATCGTTGCTGTTGGCGGCCTTCTTCAGGCTCGCGGGGTAAGGAACGTCGGCCGGACGCGGCACCTTCACGGCGTCGCTGACCATCAGCCAGGTGCCCTTGGAGCCGGGCACCGAACCCTTCACGAACAGCAGGCCGCGCTCGACGTCGGTGCCGACGATCTCCAGGTTCTGCTGCGTGCGCTGACGGTCGCCCATATGGCCGGCCATCTTCTTGTTCTTGAACACCTTGCCCGGATCCTGGCGGTTGCCGGTCGAACCATGGGCACGGTGAGAGATGGACACGCCGTGGGTGGCGCGCATGCCCCCGAAGCCCCAGCGCTTCATGGCGCCGGCGAAGCCCTTGCCCTGCGTGTGGCCGGTGACGTCGACCAACTGGCCGGCGATGAAATGGTCAGCGGCGATTTCAGCGCCGACGTCGAGGAGCGCATCCTCGGCGACGCGGAATTCGGCGACCAGCGCCTTCGGCTCTACTTCCGCCTTGGCGAAGTGGCCGCGCTGCGGCTTGGCGACATTCTTTGCCTTGGCGACGCCAGCGCCAAGCTGAACGGCCACATAGCCGTCACGATCAGTTTCGCGGCGGGCGATAACCTGATTGCCTTCGAGCGCAAGGACGGTGACAGGCACATGGCGGCCATCATCCTTGAACAGGCGGGTCATCCCCATCTTCTTCGCGATCACGCCAGTACGCATGATCCATACTCCCAACAGAGGCCCATCCGGAACGGAGGGGCGTATCCAACGAAAAAACCGCACGGGATCACTCCCTTGCGGCCAACCCTTATTTTAGCGATCACCCCGTCCGGGTTGGATGCCCCCGACAAAGCGGGAGCGACGGGGGACCAGGACCACGGCAAGAGCCGTGCGGTATCCCTTATGTCGTCATGCCAGCGAAGGCTGGCATCTCAGGCCATCCACCGGGAGGCCCGAGAACCCCGCCTTCGCGGGGACTGCGTTGGCTTAGGCCAACTTGATCTCGACGTTCACGCCGGCAGCCAGATCCAGCTTCATCAGCGCGTCGACCGTCTGCGGCGTCGGCTGCACGATGTCAAGCATACGCTTGTAGGTGCGAACCTCGAACTGCTCACGCGACTTCTTGTCGACGTGGGGGCCACGGTTGACCGTGAACTTCTCAATGCGCGTCGGAAGAGGAATGGGGCCGCGGATCAATGCGCCGGTGCGGCGGGCGGTTTCGGCGATGTCGCCGGTCGCCTGATCGAGCACGCGATGATCGAACGCCTTAAGGCGAATGCGGATGTTGCTGTCCATGTCCTATACCGATGCGAAAGAGCCAAAAACAAAACCGCCCCAGCCTTGCCCTTCTAACCCATGCGGGCCGGAGAAAGGCGATCCGAGGCGGCGAAAAACCGAGCGGCGCGAATCAGGCGATTCGCGCCGCTGCAGCCCTATATTACTTGGAGATCGTTCCCACAACCCCTGCGCCGACGGTCCGGCCGCCTTCGCGAATGGCGAAGCGGAGACCCGCGTCCATGGCGATCGGAGCGATGAGCTTCACGCCCAGCTTCACGTTGTCGCCCGGCATCACCATCTCGGTGCCCTCAGGGAGGATAACCTCACCGGTGACGTCCGTGGTGCGGAAGTAGAACTGCGGACGATAGTTCGCGAAGAACGGCGTGTGACGGCCGCCTTCTTCCTTCGACAGCACGTAGACTTCGGCGTCGAACTCGGTGTGCGGCTTGATCGTGCCGGGCTTGCAGAGCACCTGGCCACGCTCAACTTCCTCGCGGCCAACGCCACGGATCAGCGCACCGATATTGTCGCCCGCGCGGCCCTCGTCGAGCAGCTTGCGGAACATTTCAACGCCGGTGACGGTCGTCTTCTTGGTGTCCTTGATGCCGACGATCTCGACTTCCTCGCCAACCTTGACGATGCCGGTCTCGACGCGGCCGGTGACAACCGTACCACGGCCGGAGATCGAGAACACGTCTTCGATCGGCATCAGGAAGGGCTTGTCGACCGGACGCTCCGGCTGCGGGATCCAGCTATCGACAGCCTGCATCAGCTTCAGAACGGCGTCATGGCCGATCTCAGGCGTCTTGTCCTGCAGAGCGGCAACGGCCGAACCCGGAATGATCGGAATATTGTCGCCGTCGAAGTCGTAGGACGACAGCAGCTCGCGCACTTCCAGCTCGACCAGTTCGAGGATTTCAGCGTCGTCGACCAGATCGACCTTGTTCATGAACACGACGAGCTGGGGAACGCCAACCTGACGGGCGAGCAGGATGTGCTCGCGAGTCTGCGGCATCGGGCCGTCGGTCGCGGACACGACCAGGATCGCGCCGTCCATCTGCGCCGCGCCGGTGATCATGTTCTTCACATAGTCAGCGTGGCCGGGGCAGTCGACGTGCGCATAGTGGCGCGCTTCGGTCTCATACTCGACGTGCGCGGTCGAGATGGTGATGCCGCGCTCGCGCTCCTCAGGAGCCTTGTCGATGTTGTCGTAGCTGGTGAAGGTCGCGCCGCCGGTTTCGGCCAGCACCTTCGTGATCGCAGCGGTCAGCGAGGTCTTGCCGTGGTCAACGTGACCGATGGTGCCGATGTTGCAGTGCGGCTTCGTCCGCTCAAACTTAGCTTTCGCCATTTCTCTCTACCTTCTAGTCCAAATAGCTTGGGTTTGACCGCCAGGCCGCGCCTTGCGAAGGCGCGTCCATAGCAGCAAATTTCGATAATGCCAGCCCTAACAGAGCCAGTTTCCCGGCTCCGTTAAGGAAAAATCAGGCGAGCTTCGCCTTGACCTCGTCCGCGACGTTCTGCGGCACTTCGTCATAATGCGAGAACGACATGGAATAGCTGGCGCGTCCCTGCGTGAACGAACGCAGCGAATTCACATAGCCGAACATGTTGGCCAGCGGGACCATGGCGTCGACGGTCTGCGCATTGCCGCGCGTGTCGGTGCCCTGGATCTGGCCGCGGCGGCTGTTCATGTCGCCGATTACGTCGCCCAGATATTCCTCCGGGGTCACGACCTCGACCTTCATGACCGGCTCAAGCAGCGTGATGCCCGCCTTCTGCGCGACTTCGCGCATCGCGGCGCGGCCCGTGATTTCGAACGCCAACGCCGACGAGTCGACGTCGTGATAGGCGCCGTCATACAGCAGGATTTCGAAGTCGATGATCGGGAAGCCGATCAGCGAACCGGTCGCCGCCGTCTCACGCATGCCCTTCTCAATGGCGGGGATATATTCCTTCGGAATGTTGCCGCCCTTGATCTCGTCCTTGAAGATGATGCCCGCGCCGCGCTCGCCCGGCGTGACCTTCACCTTGATGCGGCCGAACTGGCCGGTGCCGCCCGACTGCTTCTTGTGGGTGTAGTCGACGTCCACCTCTTTCTTGAGGTATTCGCGATAAGCGACCTGCGGCGCACCGACATTCGCCTCGACCTTGAACTCGCGCTTCATGCGGTCGACCAGGATTTCGAGGTGAAGCTCGCCCATGCCCTTGATGATCGTCTGACCCGATTCGTGATCGGTCGAAACGCGGAAGGACGGATCCTCGGCGGCCAGGCGGTTGAGGGCGACGCCCATCTTTTCCTGGTCGGCCTTGGTCTTGGGTTCCACCGACAGTTCGATAACCGGCTCAGGAAATTCCATCCGCTCCAGAATGATCGGCTGGCGCTCGGCGCACAGCGTGTCACCGGTGGTGGTTTCCTTCATGCCGGCCAGCGCGACGATGTCGCCCGCATAGGCCGTGTCGATATCCTCACGCGAGTTGGCGTGCATGAGGAGCATGCGGCCGATCTTTTCCTTCTTGTCCTTGACCGAGTTCAGATAGGTGCCCTTGGTCAGCGTGCCGGAATAGACGCGCAGGAAGGTGAGCGAACCGACGAACGGGTCGTTCATGATCTTGAACGCCAGGCCAGCGAACGGCGCATCGTCAGCGGTCTTGCGGCTGTCGGGCTGCTCATTGTCCGGGTTGATGCCCTGCACGTCGGGAATGTCGAGCGGCGAAGGCAGATAGTCGACAACCGCGTCGAGCAGCGGCTGAACGCCCTTGTTCTTGAACGCGGAGCCGCACAGCACCGGCACGAACGCCTGCGCCAGCGTACCCTTGCGGATCAGCTTCTTCAGCGTCGCGGTGTCGGGCAGGTTGCCCTCCAGATAGGCTTCCATAGCGTCATCGTCCTGCTCGACGGCAAGCTCGATCAGCTTTTCGCGATAATCGGCGGCCTTGTCGGCGAGGTCGGCCGGAATCTCCTCATAGGAGAATTCAGCGCCCAGATTCTCATCCTTCCAGATGATCGCGCGATTCTCGACGAGGTCGACGAGGCCCTTGAAATCGCTCTCCGCGCCGATGGGGAGATAGAGAACGGCGGGCTTCGCGCCCAGGCGATCGATGATCGTCTGCACGCAATAATAGAAATCGGCGCCGGTGCGGTCGAGCTTGTTGATGAAGCACATCCGCGGAACCTTATACTTGTCCGCCTGACGCCACACGGTTTCCGACTGCGGCTCAACGCCGGCAACGCCGTCGAACGCGGCGACCGCGCCGTCGAGCACGCGCAGCGAACGCTCGACTTCAATCGTGAAGTCGACGTGGCCGGGGGTGTCGATGATGTTCAGGCGGTGATCGTTCCAGAAGCAGGTCGTTGCCGCCGAAGTGATCGTGATCCCGCGCTCTTGCTCCTGCTCCATCCAGTCCATCGTGGCGGCGCCGTCATGGACTTCGCCGATCTTGTAGGACTTGCCGGTGTAGTAAAGGATGCGCTCGGTCGTCGTCGTCTTGCCGGCGTCGATATGCGCCATGATGCCAAAGTTGCGATAACGCTCGAGCGGATGGCTGCGGGCCATGATGTTTCACTCCGTTGCCGGCGGTCCGGCGGTTGGGAATAAGAGAATAAGGAAAACCGGGCACCACTCTCGCGGCGCCCGGCCCTTTATATAGTGTGTTACCAGCGATAGTGCGAGAAGGCGCGGTTGGCTTCGGCCATCCGGTGCGTGTCCTCGCGCTTCTTGACCGCATTGCCGCGATTGTTCGCAGCGTCCAGCAGCTCACCCGACAGGCGGGCGGCCATCGTGGTCTCGCTGCGGTTGCGCGCGGCGGTGATCAGCCAGCGGATCGCCAGCGCCTGGGCGCGCTCCGGGCGCACCTCGACGGGAACCTGGTAGGTCGCACCGCCGACGCGGCGGCTGCGGACTTCGATGCCGGGCTTCACATTGTTCAGCGCGTCATGGAACATCTGGATGGGATCCTTCTTGGCTTTCACCTCGACGGTCTCCAGTGCGCCATAAACGATCGATTCGGCGACGGCCTTCTTGCCGTCCTCCATCACGCTGTTCATGAACTTGGAAAGAACCTGATCGCCATATTTGGGATCGGGCAGGATGATGCGCTTTTCAGGGCGACGACGACGTGACATGGTATGTGTCTCCCCTTACTTCGGACGCTTGGCGCCGTACTTGGAACGGCTCTGCTTGCGGTCCTTGACGCCCTGGGTATCCAGAACGCCGCGAAGAACGTGGTAGCGAACGCCCGGAAGGTCGCGAACGCGGCCGCCACGGATCAGCACCACGCTGTGCTCCTGCAGGTTGTGCCCTTCACCCGGAATATAGGTGATGACCTCGCGCTGGTTGACCAGGCGGACCTTGGCAACCTTACGGAGCGCCGAGTTCGGCTTTTTCGGGGTCGTCGTGTAGACGCGGGTGCAAACGCCGCGCTTTTGCGGGTTCGCATCCATTGCAGGGACCTTTGACTTGGCCTTCTGCGGTTCGCGGCCCTTGCGGACCAACTGATTGATCGTTGGCATGAAGCCCTTCACCTTTGCAAAGTTACTCTGCCGGACCGCCCCGCTGTCATGCTGCCAAAAACCACAATGGCTTCCAACAGCAAAGGCCCCGGCGGTCATCTGACCCCTGGAGCCGCAAGAGCACCCGGCAATGTTCAGCTCTGTGTTTCCTGCCCGGCGATGACGGAGAGAAGAAGCGATTCTCCATACCGAAGGCCGTCGGACAGGCGCGCCCTATAGCGACGGGGCCATTTGGGGTCAAGCGGCGCGGGCAAGCGCCGATGCGGCTTCCGGCCGGCCGCAACCTGGCGGAGGTTACAGGTCCGATGCGGCGTTAAATTAACATGGCGTAAAGGATAAAATGAGAATTGGGGGGCAATATGGATCGATCCCTTCTCTCGCGGCAGACTATCCCCCTGTTCCTGCAATTCCTGCTGATCAGCGGCGGCATTGCGTTCAGCGCGCTCATTCCCCCGGCGCATGGCGCGATGGTGGCTATCCCCCTGGTGCCGCAGATGCGGAGCGAGGGCATGTCCCGGCTGATCGCATCCGGCGCCCGGATAGAGCGCGCAGGCCCGACCTCCGGCAGCCTGGTTCTGGTCGCAGACCGCAACGCCATAGCCGCCGACGCCATACGGCATGGCATATTGCTGCTGCCCACGGCCATCGCCGGATGCCGCAGCGGGAGCGCCGCCACATGAACGAGGCCACCATTCCGATACTGGGCGACCTGCGCCGCAGATCCGTCCGGCTGCTTGCGATGCTTGGCTGGCTGAATGTGCCCGTGCTTGCCGGGGTCGGCCTGTTGAACGGGGTGGAGGATTTCATCCTGCCCGCGCTGCTGGCCGCCCTGTTCAGCGTCGCTCCGCTATTCTGCGCCCTTCGCCGCCCGATCGACCCGCTGACGCCGCAGGTCATCGCGCTCGCCTATGCCGGTTATCCAGCGCTGTTCGTCTATATGATGCGCGGCCACGCCTGGCAGATGGACATGCACATGTATTTCTTCGTGTGTCTAGCCGGGGTGGCCCTGACGTACGACCGGCGCGCCGTCCTGACCGGCGCCAGCGTCATTGCGCTGCATCACGCCATATTGGTGGTGGTCATGCCGCAATGGGTATTTACCGGCACCGGCGATTATGAGCGGGTCGCGCTCCACGCCATTCTTGTCATTCTGGAATCCGCAGGGCTGCTGCGGCTGATCAAGGACGGGCGCGGCCGCATGGTCGAACAGGCGCGGCTGAATATCGTGGCGGAGGAGCAGGCCAGGATCGCCGTCGCCGCCCAGGCCGAAGCGGAGACCCGCGCGCGCGAACTCGCCGCCAGCCGCGAGGCCGAGCATGCCGCGCGCGTCGCGCAGGCCGCCGCCGAGGACGCAATGATGGAGGCGTCGGCCGTCAGGCGCGGCGAGGCGGCCGACCGGATCGTGCAGAATCTGTCCGGCCTGATGAACGATATTCGGGACGCCGCAAGAGAGATTGAGGGACATAACCAAAAAGCGCAGGTCCTGACCGGAAAGGCGGCGGACTCATCGGCGGCGCTACGCCGGAAAGGGACGGAGGCGGCGGCCAATATTTCCAATGTCGCCGGAATCGTAGAACAGCTCGCCTCCTCTTTCAGCGAGGTCGCGCGCAACAGCCAGTCGGCGCGCGCCCATTCGCAGCGTACGCGCGAAAATGTCGAGGCGATGGGACCCCGGCTGGAATCGCTGAAGCAGGAAGTGTCGGCTGCGGGGGAAATACTCGACCTGATCTCCTCCATTTCGGCGCAGAGCCACATGCTGGCGCTGAACGCATCGATCGAGGCGGCGCGGAGCGGAGAAGCGGGCCGGGGCTTCGTGGTCGTCGCTGATGAAATGAAGCTGATGGCGCGCAGAACCGGCGACGCGGCGCTCGCCATCGTCGCCAAGCTGGAGAATATCGGCACAGCGTCGACCAGCGTGTCGGAAGCGGTGCTGGAAGCCCAGAGCGCGGTGGCGGCGATTGCTGGATCGGCCGACGCCATCGCCGCCGCGCTGAGCCAGCAGGAAATCGCCGTTGGCGATATCGCGGCGTCCGCCCGGCAGGTTTCCCACGAGATTGACGGCGCGGCGATCACCGCCGCAGAGGTCGACCGGCTGATCGGCAATGGCGGGCTGCTGACCGCGCAGATGGACGATGTGGCGACAGCGCTCAGCCGCCGATCGGGCGAACTGGGCGAGGAGCTGGAACGGCTGGTCTACGAACTTCGCACAGGGTAAATCTGGGCGTGAGTCGATAGGCTCTTACCGACGCGCTATCAGTTTTGATTACCAAAATATTGACACACGCCGGAACAAACCGGGCATGAAAATCGTTTCACCCTGTTGAGCTTTCGACTCGTCACGAGTCCGCGTCCGCGGATTCGCGACTCCAGCCTTCCTTTGCTACCGCGACTCAAATTCCAAGAAATCGGGTCAGCGGGTGATAAATATAAAGAGAGGCTTAGCCGGCCTCAAAACCGGCCTTCTGGCTGCGTTTCCGGCACGCGAAATTTATTTGCGGTCGGGTGGCGAAGTGAAATTCCTCAAGATCGGCACTAAGACGCAGTTGCTCGCCGCAGGCGCAGTGACCACGGCTTTCTGCGGCTGGCTGGGCGCGACATTGTTCCTGATGACGACGCAGGCGAGCGTCGCGATGGAGCGCGCGGCGCTGGACCGCGAGAGCAAGACCGTCGCCAGCAAATCGCGCGAGGTGAAGGCCTATCGCGCCTCCGTCGGCGAGGTTGCGGAGGATCTTGAAGCGCGCCAGGAGTATCTGGAGGACCTGTTCAAGACGCATTTCGGCGCGCAGCCCGATCCCGCCGCAGTCGTCGGCAAGGCGCAGGCGGCGGACAAGAATGCGGACGCAGCCAAGGCCGCGAAGATCAGCGCCGCCGTGCCCGAAGCCCGGCCGCTCATGGGCGTCGAGGCCCGCCAGATCGCCTTCGCCCGGATGCTGACCAGCGCTGTCGAGCAGCGCGCGAAACGGGCGGAAGCGGCGATCCGCTCCTTCGGCCTTGATCCGCGCACCCTGATGCGCCGCAACGCAGCCACCGGCCAGGGCGGTCCCTTCGTGCCCTGGCGCGGCGGCGACGATGAGCTGTCGAGCGAGCTGAGCGGCCTGTCGGCGGCGCTGGCCCGCATGGACATGCTGGAGCGCGGTCTGGTGTCGATCCCGTCGGGCAAGCCGACCGCCGGCGTCATGCTGACCAGTTCCTACGGCGTGCGGCGCGATCCGTTCAACGGCCACCCCGCCTTTCACGCCGGCCTCGATTTCTCCGGCGCCTATGGCCAGCCGATCCTGGCCGCCGCGCGCGGCAAGGTCAGCTATGTCGGGCAGCGTCAGGGCTATGGCAATGTCGTCGAGGTCGATCACGGCAACGGGATCTTAACGCGCTACGCCCATCTTTCCGGCTTCAGCACACGCGCGGGCGAGACGGTCTTTCGCGGCACGCAGATCGCCCGGATGGGATCGACGGGCCGCTCGACCGGAACCCACCTGCATTTCGAGGTGCGCGTCAATGGCGCCGCCATCAACCCACGCCGCTTCCTGGAGGCCGACCGCGATGTTCTCCAAATCCAGCAAATCGCAAAGCAGCGCTTCGCCGATGTCGGCAACCGGGGGTAAGAACGTCCCCTTCTCCCTGATCGGCGGCGATGTCGCGATCACCGGCAATATCTCCGCTACGGTGGACCTGCATATCGACGGCAAGGTCGAGGGCGACATCACCTGCGCCGCGCTGGTGCAGGGCGCGGAAAGCCGGATCAAGGGCCATGTCACCGCCAAGACCGCGCGGCTGGCGGGCCTTGTCGACGGATCGATCGACGCCGAGGAATTGTTGATCGAAAGCACGGCGCGCATCACCGGCGATGTCGCCTATGAGCGCATCACCATCGCGGCGGGCGGTCAGGTCGATGGCCGTTTCGCGCACAAGAATGGCGCGCAGCATGGCGACCTGAAACTGATCACCAACGACAGCGCGGCCTGACCATTCCCCTAATGATGGCCCAATATCCGGGCCAGCGCCATCCGGGCATGGTCGAACGCCCGGTTGCGAATTTCGGCATGATCGACAAGCAGGTCCCACATATCGTCGCTATGGTCGTCCATATCGCTGGCGACCTGATAGCTGACCTGCTGCTCGTCGGCGATGATCTGCTCCAGCCGCTCGGACGGGCGGTCGCTCAATATGGCCAGTTCCGCCATCAACGCGGCGCACAGCTCCTGAAGCACGGAGGTTTCGACCGACAGCGTATTCACGGTGGCGCCAAGATATTCCACCCTGGCCTGCAATTGCCGAAGCACGGCTTCGATATCCATAGCGAGTCCTCACATCCCGCCGCCCGCCGGGGCATTCGACACCCAATCCGTTAACAAAAAGTTCCGGCGGCCCGCCCGGACAGCCCGCAAGACGCCGGATTTTCGACGAACGACATGGCAATGATGCTGTCATTCTTGACGCTCGTACAAAAAGGTTAGAACGGTTGGGCATGCCGTGCGTTCTGCCGCACGCCCCAAAGCATCCGGAGTTCCTTGCATGATTTTCACCCGTTCGCTGGCGATGCTGTCGCTTGCCGCCGCCCCGCTTGCGCTCGCCACCGCGTCCATCGCCAACGCCCAGACCGGCGACGGCCCAGCGCCCAGCGTCACCACGCAATTGCCGCGCGGCGTCGTGCCGACCCATTATGCGATCACCGTCACGCCCAATGCGGAGAAGCTGAGCTTCACGGGAACGGTCGCCATCGATGTGACCATCGCGCAGGCGCAGGACATATTGACGCTGAACGCCGCCGACCTGACCATCGGCGCGGTGTCGATCACCCCGGCCAAGGGCAAGGCGATGACCGGAAAGGCGACGGTGAACGCGACGGACCAGATAGCCGCATTCGATTTCGGCAAACCGCTGGCACCGGGCAAATATGTGCTGGAAATCGCCTATTCCGGGATCATCAACACGCAGGCGAACGGGCTGTTCGCGCTCGACTATCAGGATAATGGCGGGGCGCAGAAGCGCGCGCTGTTCACGCAGTTCGAGGCGCCCGACGCCCGCCGCTTCGTGCCGAGCTGGGATGAGCCGAGCTACAAGGCGACGTTCGACCTGACCGCCATCGTGCCCAAGGGGCAGCTTGCGGTCGGCAACATGCCCGTGAAGGCGACGAAGGAGCTGGCCGACGGCACAACGCAGGTGACGTTCGGCACGACGCCGAAAATGTCGTCCTACCTGCTGTTCTTCGGCATGGGCGAACTGGACCGCGCAACGAAGATGGCGGGCGCGACCGAGGTCGGCGTCGTCACCGGCAGGGGCAATACCGGCAAGGCGCAACTGGCGCTGGATGCGTCGGCGGAAATCCTGCCCTGGTTCAACGATTATTTCGGCACCCCCTTCCCCCTGCCCAAGCTCGACAATGTGGCGGGTCCGGGACAGAGCCAGTTCTTCTCCGCGATGGAAAATTGGGGCGCGATCTTCACCTTCGAGCGCGCGCTGCTGGTCGATCCCAAATTCACGACCGAGGCGGAACGGCGGCGCATCTATGAGATTGTCGCGCATGAAATGGCGCATCAGTGGTTCGGCGATCTGGTCACGATGGCATGGTGGGACGATCTGTGGCTGAATGAAGGCTTTGCAAGCTGGATGGCGACGAAGGTCAGCGCGACGCTGCAGCCGCAGTGGGAAATGCTGCTGACCCGGATCGACGGGCGCGAACTGGCGATGAGCCTGGACGCGTTCAAGACCACGCATCCGGTCGTGCAGAAGATCAACACCGTCGAGCAGGTCAATCAGGCGTTCGACAGCATCACCTACCAGAAGGGCGAGGCGGTCATCACCATGCTGGAAGCCTTTGCCGGGGACGCGGTGTGGAAGGAAGGCATCCGCGCCTATATGAAGTCCCACGCCTATGGCAACACGCAGACCGACGACCTGTGGAAAGCGGTCGAGGGCGCGGGAGCCAAGGGCCTGGTCAGCATCGCCCATAATTATACGAGCCAGCCGGGCATTCCGCTGGTCAAGGTCGACAGCGCGTCCTGCAAGGGCGGTGTCACGACGCTGACGCTGAGCCAGGGCGAGTTCAGCCGCGACGACAAGGACAAGACGCCGCAATCCTGGCATGTGCCGGTGATGGCGCAGACCGTCGGCGGGGAGGTGAAGCGCCTGATCCTGAACGGCAAGGCGTCGCTGGAGCTGCCCGGATGCGGGGCCTATGTCATCAATGCCGGTCAGTCGGGCTATTATCGCTCGCTCTATCCCGCGGCGAACATCACCGCGCTGGCCAAGAATTTCGCGCAGGTGCCGTCGATCGACCAGCTTGGCCTGCTGGCGGATAACTGGCAGCTTGGGCAGGCGGGGTATCAGCCGATCGGCCTGTCGCTCGACCTGATCGACGCCGTGCCGGCCAATGCAAGCCCGGCGGTGCTGGCCGCCCTGCCCCAATATCTGAAGGCGAGCCGCGACATATTGGAGGGAGACGCCAAGGGTCAGGCGAAGGCGGCGGCCTATGCGTCGAAGAAGCTGACGCCGATGCTGAGCGCGATCGGCTATGACGCGAAGGCGGGCGAGGGACCGCAGGTGCCGCTGCTGCGTCAGGCGCTGGTCGAGACGCTGGGGGCGATTGGCGACGCCACCGTGCGCGCCGAGGCGGATCGCCGGTTCGCGGCGCTGGCCACCGACCCGGCGGCGCTGGACGGGCCGTTGAAGAATGTCTGGCTGACCATCATCGCGATCAATGCGACGCCGGAAACGTGGGACAGGCTGCGCGCCATGGCCAACAAAGCGCCGAGCCAGTTGGAAAAGAGCCAGCTCTTCGCCCTGCTGGGCAAGGCGAAGGATGATGCGCTGGCGCAGAAGGCGCTGGACCTGGCGCTGACCGACGAGCCGGGCAAGACGACGAGCGCGGCGATCATCGCGGCGGTCGGCACCGGCCACAGCATGATGGCGGTGGATTTCGTGCTGGCGCACCGGACGCAATATGAAGCGCTGATCGACGTATCGGCGCGGTCGCAGGCGGTGGCGCGGCTGGGCAATAATTCCGCCGACCCGGCGATGGCGGACAAGCTGGACGGTTACGCCACGCAGTTTCTGACGCCGGAATCGCGCAAGGTGGTGGACCGCAGCATCGCGTCGATCAGGGCGCGCGCGGAAACCCGCGCCCGCCTGAAGCCCGCCGTGGCGGCATGGATCGCGAAGAAGCGTTGAAAAAAGCCCCTGCCCCGCCCGAAACAATCGGGCGGGGCAAAGGCGTCGGTTTAGATGGACCTTATTTTACGCCAACGGCCGCCTTGATATCGTCCCAGGCGAGCAGTTTGAAATTCTGCGCATGGGGGGCGTTGTGGCCATCCTGCGCAACGAAAAGCCCGCCCGGATAGTCCGGACCGAAATCGCCCTGCACCAGTTCGATGCCGTCCGTATCGCTGGTGCCGCCAAATTTGCCATCGGCGATGCGGAAGCGCCCGGCATAGTCGCCAGCGGGCAAACGGTAGAGGGTGAAGGCGTTGTCGCCCTGGCTGGACGCGATCAGATAGCCGCCATTGGCGCCGTCCGAGGCGATGGCGAGACCTTCGCTGTCGGCGACCAGTATCTTGCTGTCCACCGTCGCGAAACGGACCGGCGCGGGCTGGGTCTGCGTGAGGTCGAAGCGCCAGATCGCGACATCCTCCTCCGAGACGTAGAGCTGGCTGGTGCGGTCGTCGATCACGCAGCCTTCGGAGAGCGTTGCGTTGGTCATCTCCCGGCTGGCCGCGATGGCGGGCGTGGCGCCGGACAGATCGAGCGTCATGTCGACGATCTTGCCAGGCTTGATGACGACCACGGCATGCATCGCGCCGCCGACGACGCCCATGCAGAAGCCGTACGCCTCCCCGGTCCCCACCGGCAGGGTGCCGAGACGGGTCAGGGTCGCGCTTGCCGGATCAAGCGTGAACAGCGCCAGCTTAGCCTGCATCCTGTCCGTCCGGTCGCTGGCCGCGACAAGGATAGAGGGCTTGCCGTTGACGCTCACGCCTTCGCGCAGGTCGATATTGTTGATCGCTCCGGCGGGCAGGAAGGTCTTTTTCGCGCCATCCAGCCCATAGACATAGATGCCGGCCTTCTTGTCCGTGCCGATGATCAGGCTGGCCTTCGGATCGGCGGCGTTGCGCCAGATGGCCGGATCGTCGGCGGCATCGTCATTGACGGTGCCGACCGGCTCCGTTTCCCCCCGCGCCGTCACGGAAACGGCGGGGGCGGCGTTGGCGATGCGCTGTTCGACCGGGATTTCCTTTTCACCCGCAGCCGCGCAGGCGGAAAGGGCGATCAGCGCGGCGGGGATCATGATCTTACGCATCAGAAGCTCGCCGTGATGCCGAATTTCGCCGTCCAGTTATACTGCTCATATTGCAGCAGGCGGCGGGCGCCGGCGAAATTCTGGTAGGCGAAATAGGGCGCGTCGGTGACGTTGATCCATTCGGCGAACAGCCGCACGCCGGGAACGATCCGGTATTTGGCCGACAGGTCGAGCTGGAAGTGGTTCGACACATAGCGGTCCTGATCCGCCTCATCGCCCAGTTCGTCGAGATATTTGTCGCGATAGGTGCCCGCCGCGCGCAGCGAGAGCGGACCCTTTTCATAGCCCAGCACCACGTTGAACGTATTCTTTGACGACGCCATCAGCGGAATGCGGCGCGGATCGGTCGCGTCGCCATCGATGAACACCGTGCCCTTGGCGTCCGTATAGGTGTAGTTGAGGTTCAGCAGCAGGCCGTCAAACGGCGCGGGCAGGAAGCTGAACACCTCGCTGTAGGACAGTTCAAGACCCTTGATCTTCGCCGTGTCGCCATTGATGAAGCTGGTCAGCTCCTCATAATCGATGCCGTAGATCGTGCCCGGCGTCGTCGTCCGCTGGGTGACGACAAAATCCTTGATCGATTTCCAGAACACGCCGCCGGTCAGCGCCGCATTGGTGCCGAAATACCATTCCGCCGAGGCGTCCAGGTTCCATGCGCTGTAGGGCTTCAGGTCCGGGTTGCCGACCGACGCCTCCAGATCCTCATTGATCTCCAGGCGCGGCGCGAGGTTCGACAGCTTGGGCCGCACGATGCTTTTCGAACCGCCGAGACGGAACACAAGGTTGCGAACCGGCTCATACCGCACGGTCAGGCTGGGCAGCCAGTCGGTATAGTTGCGGCGCGTTCTGGTCGGCGTGACGAATACGCTGTCCTCGTCCAGCTCCTCGCCCAGATATTCCTGCCCTTCCTCGACAAACTGGGTCAGTTTGGCGTTGATGACGTTGCGCGTCTTTTCCATGCGCACGCCGCCGATCACCCGCACCGTCTCGCTATCCCAGCGGCCGAGCAGATAGGCCGCTATGATGTCCTCCTTCACCGAATAGTCGGAGGTGTTGGAATTGATCATCGTGTCGATGGCGTTGAGTTCGAAATTATCCTGGTTCCGGTAGAAGAAATCCGTGGGACCAGTGTGGCTTGGCAACGGCAGGATGTCGGCGATGCGATAGGTCTGACCGCCCAGAACGTCGTTCAGGCTATAGTCGCCGTCATAATCGTCATAGACGTCCGCCTGCAGATCGTAGGATTTTTCGCGCCAGCGCGCCTTTGCGCCCGCCTGCATGGTGAAGGTGCCGCCGTCCATCGCGAAGGCGCGGGAAATGTCGCCCTTCACCGTATATTCGCGGTCCCTGGAGTTGGAGAGGGTCGTGCGCTCCAGTTCGTTGAAGCCGTAATTTTCCGGGTCGAGGAAATCGGCGGTGTTGCCGGAGACGGTGTAGGCGGGCTTGCGCAGGTTGGTGTAATCAAAGTCGATATCGACGCCGTCCTCCTCAAACCGCGCGCGGAAGCGGGTGGGGTCGATCGAGCCATTCTCGCGCTCGCTCGCTTCCGACCAGCTACCGGAATAGGTCATTTTCCACGGGCCGGTTTCGGTGGTGCCGCCAAGGGTCAGCGACTTGATGCGCTGCTTCTCATAGCGGTCCTTCATGCGGCGGCGGACCTCGATCCGGCCATCTTCGTCGGAGAAGGACGCGCCGGTGGGGGTCGTCGCCGCCGGGTCGATATCATCCTCGTCGAGGATGAAGATCACGTCGCCGCGATATTCCTGATCGGTGAACTGGCTGTAGAGACCGCGGGCGTAGAGCTTGGTCGTGTCGCTGGGCTGCCAGTCGAGGCTGAGCGATCCGCCGATACGTTCGCGCGCAACGTCATAATCGCGATATTGCAGCTCACGGGCGAAGGCGTTGCCATCGTCCTCATCCCAGTCGGCGGCCTCGATATTGTCGGATTCGAACTTGCGCTTGTAGTAGCTCGCGCCGCCCGCGATGCCGAAATTGTCGCTGAGCCGCGTGGAGAAATCGAAGCTGCCCTTCGGCGTCAGTTTCTCGGAATATTCGTTATAGCTGCCTTCCAGCTTGATCGAATAAAGATCCTTCTTGCGGTCGAAGGCGCTGACCGTGTTGATCTCGATCGATGCGCCGATGGTGTCGCCGTCCATATCCGGCGTGAGCGACTTCTTGACCTCGATCGATTCGATCAGTTCGGCCGGGATCACGTCCAGCGCGACCGAGCGGACGTCGCTTTCCGGGGCCGGGACGCGGGTGCCGTTGATCGACGCGGCGTTGAGTTCCGGGTCGAGACCGCGGACGGAGACGAAGCGCCCCTCGCCCTGGTCGTTGAGGATGTTGAGGCCCGGCAGGCGGCGAAGCGATTCCGCGACATTCTGATCCGGGAACTGGCCGATGGCGTCGCGGGTCAGGACGCTTTCCACGCCGTCCGCGGCGCGCTGGCGCGAGAGGGTCGAGGCCTGGTTGGCGATCTGGCCAACGACGATGATCGAGGCGTCGATGTCCGAGCCGATCTGGATATTGGTCGTGACGGTTCCCGTCTGCGGCACGGTAACGGTCGTGGTTACAAGGTCGGCGCCGACATAGCGCGTTTCGATCGTGTAGGTGCCGGCGGGAACGTCGGGGAAGCGGTAGCTGCCGTCGCGGCCAGCCTCCGCTATGCGGTTCAGCTCGACGATGCGCAACTGGGCGCTCTGCAGCGCGCGCGTGCCGGTGCCGTCAGACACGGTTCCGGCGATGGTTCCGGCGAGCGCCGAGACAGGCAGAAGCAAGGCAAGGGCGATTGCGGCGCGGCTGGCGCCGGAAATAAGGCTGATCATTATGAGGCTCCCCTGATGAGTTGGGGCAGCCCCTGTCAGCCTTAGCTTACGGCTTCATGGCCAAACGGTTACGCATCCGTTGCGGTTTCACGACAGGAATATGACTGCCCTCCCATCAAAGAGGACGCGACGCCATTTTCCGCACCGCGCGGTACAGCAGGGCGATCACTGTCGCGAAGGCGAAGATCGCCAGCGGCACGCTCCAGGCATATTCCTCCACCAGCGCCAGCGGCGTATCGCTGTCGGTGGCGGCGACGATGCCGGCGAAGGTGACGCCGAACAGGCTTTCGCCGACGATGAAGCCGGTCGCCATCAGCACGCCCATGCGCTCGGCAAATTCCGGGTTCTCCGACCGCGTGGCCCAGCGATTGTAGAAGGTGCCGATCACCGCGCCGATCGGGATCAGCAGGGTAAGAGCCATCGGCAGGTAGATGCCCATGCCGACGGCCAGCGGCGGCAGGCGCATCTTGCCGGTCTTGCCCAGAAGCTCGTCGATGATGACCACGACAACGCCGATGGCCGCGCCGACGCCGATCAGGCCCCAGTCGAGATCGCCCTCCAACACGCCCTTCGCCAGTGCGGAGATCAGCGCAGCCTGCGGCGCGGGCAGCGCGTTGGCGCCAGCGCCCGGCGCGCCGGAAAAGCCGAAAGCGCTGTTGAGCAGGCCAAGCACCGGCGGGATCACCAGCGAGCCGAAGATAACGCCCAGCACGAGCGCCAATTGCTGTTTCCAGGGGGTCGCGCCGACGAGTTGGCCGGTCTTGAGATCCTGAAGATTGTCGTTGGAAATGGTGGCGACGCCAAAGACGATGGCGGTCACAAACAAGGCATAGGCGACCAGCGCCCTACCCCGTTCAGGATCGCCGCCGGAGCCGTACAGCGCCGCGAGAAGCAGAGCAGCGCCAAGGACGGCAAGGATACCGACGCCGGAGATCGGGCTGTTCGACGCGCCGATAAGGCCGGCCATATAGCCGCAGACCGAAGCGATCACGATGCCCGCGATCAGGATATAGACAAGCGTCGCCGCGATCACCGGCACCAGATGTTCAGCGATCGGTCCGCCATCCACGAAGGACCAGAGCAGGATCGCAATCGGGATCAGCGAGGCGAGGATCGTGCCGCCGACAATGCTGATCGGGAGGTCCCGTTCGGTGAGCTCCAGGATGCCGACGCCGCCCTTGCGCACCTGCGCCGCGGCGATGGCCGAGCGGATGCCGGAAATGATCGGCCCCAATATCTTGAGCAGGGTCCAGATCGCCGCGACGCCAATGGTGCCCGCGCCGATGAAGCGCGCCTGCGAGCGGAAAGCCGTGCCGACCAGTTCATTGAGCGCCGCGCCCGACGGCAGCGGCGCGGTGAGATAGGGCACGATGCCGACCCAACTGATGAGCAGGCCGACAAACATCGCCGCGCCCACGGACAGGCCGACGAGATGGCCGACGCCGATCAGCGCCATGGAGAAGCTGGTCGAGACGCTGGAAGCGCCGCTGCCAAAACGGAAGAAGGTCGCCGCCTCCTCCGCCAGAATGCGGGTCTTGGCGATGATGGCGAAGGCGGCCGAGGCGACCGAGCTCATCAGGATGGCGGCGAGGCCGCGGGCGTTTTCCGCCTGCCCCTCGCGCGATCCCGCGCCAACCTTCAGCACTTCGGCGGCGGCGACGCCTTCAGGATAGGGGAGGTCCGATCCGGTGATGAGCGCGCGGCGCAGCGGCACCGAATACATGACACCCAATATGCCGCCGAGACCGCACACGAACACGCTGGTCCAGTAGGGGAAGCCCGTCCACCAGCCGACGATGATGAGGCCGGGCAGCACGAAGATGATCGCGGAGAGCGTTCCGGCGGCCGAAGCGATCGTCTGGACGATATTATTCTCCAGGATCGTCGAGCCGGAGAAGAAGCGCAGGATCGCCATCGAAATGACGGCGGCGGGAATGGAGGTGGCGAAGGTGAGACCGATCTTCAGCCCCAGATAGACGTTCGCCGCCGTGAACAGCAGGGTGATGAGCGCGCCCAATATGATGCCGCGCAGGGTGAGTTCCGCCATTGGCGCGGCCGGACCGGTCGATGTCGTCATGAATGTTCCGCCTGACTGTCCACGGTCCGCTGGCGGCCGTGAAATATTATTGCCTGCGCCTGTTCTAATCGAAAAGCCTGCCGCTGACTATGACTGAAATTCACCGGGCCGAACAGGGGGTGAAAGGGTCATCGCCCCGGAACGGAATCCCGATGCAGGAGGGCAGTGATCGCTATGCCCGCAAATATCAGCAGCATGCCCGCCAGATGATAGCCATGCAGCGGTTCGCCCAGCAGCAGCGCCGCCAGCCCCGCGCCGAACAGCGGCATCAGCCCGATCGTCTGCCCCGCGCGCGCCGCGCCAATCTGCTCCACGGCCGAGTTGAACAGGAAATAGGCGATCACCGAAGGCAGGAGCGCGACATAGACAAAAGCGCCGATGACGGCGGGCCGCCATTCTATCCGGGCGATTTCTTGCCACTCGCCAAGCATCAGGGGGAACATCGCCAGTGCGGCGATCAGGAAGGTGACGAGAAGGAAGCTGAGCTGATGGATAGGCGGGCGGACGCTCAACAGGCTGGTATAGACCGCCCAGCCGAACACGGCGCACAGGATCAGCAAGTCGCCAAAGCCCAGATGCAGCGCCGCCAGCACGGCAAGGTCCGCGCGGATCACGACAATCGCAACGCCTATGGTCGACAGAAGAACGCCGGCGACCTGCCAGACGCCCGCGCGCCGGCGGAAGAACAGCGCGTCGCAAACCAGCACGAGCGCGGGGATCGCCGCTTGCAGCAACAGGCCATTGGTCGCCGTCGTATAATGCAGCCCCCAATAGAGAAAGCCGTTAAACCCGGCCACGCCGACAAGGCCGAGCAGCAACAGCATCCGCCAGCCCACCCATATCGCCGCGCGATCCCGCGCAAGCGCGCGCCAGGCGAAAGGCAGCAGAAACAGAAATGCGCCGGTCCAGCGCACAAAGGCCAGCGTGAAAGGCGGAATATCGTCCCGCACCGCGCGCGCGACGATGGTGTTTCCCGCCCAGAAAAGCATGACCAGCGCCAGCATGGCGTAGGCCCGGACCATTTTTGAAGATGGGGTCATTTTATCGCTTTAGGCAAAAGCGTCGCCGGTGGCGACGGCGAAAGCGGCGCTGCAGGGCACGGTAATGAGGGGAGAGATATTATCTAAAGAAAATGGTGCTGCCGGTGAGGATTGAACTCACGACCTCAGCCTTACCAAGGATGCGCTCTACCACTGAGCTACGGCAGCATACCATTTTTCGGGCGCGGGGAGCCTGCCCCGGACGCCGGAAGCGGGCCTATGGCCCCGGTGCATCCCCATTGTCAAGGCGGCTTGCCGGGATGGCGCGGATTTCGCTAGGGTTTTGCAATGACGAACGGGAATGAGGAACGCAAACGCCGCCTGGCGCAGTCGCTGCGCGAGAATCTGCGGCGGCGCAAGGGGCAGGCGCGGGAAAGCGCCGCCGGTGGACGCATGGGCGGCGAAAGCAACGGCGAAGGCGATGAGGAACGCGAGGGTGTCGAGCCTTTATAGACCGCGGCGGGAAGCGCCCGAACCCCCTCTGAATCCACGCTAAAGCGGGGCGCAGGCCCGGTCCAGCCACGCCCTCGCCTCGCCATCCAGTTGCGGGCCGACAATCGCCAGCACCTGCGCATGATAGGCGTCGAGCCAGGCGCGTTCGGCGGGGTCCATCACGTCGAGATCGACGAGGTTCCGGTCGATGGGCGCGAAGCTCAGCGTTTCGAAGCCCAGCATCGGCTGTTCGGCCCCCGGAATATCCTTTTCCACCACCAGCACCAGATTTTCGATGCGGATGCCGTATTCGCCGGTCTTGTAATAGCCCGGCTCGTTGGAGAGGATCATGCCGGGCTGGAGCGGTTCGTCGCCGCCGCTGAAGGTCGCGATCCGCTGCGGCCCTTCATGCACCGACAGGAAGCTGCCGACGCCATGGCCGGTGCCATGGGCGTAGTCGAGGCCGTTGGCCCAGAGATATTGCCGGGCCAGCGCATCAAGCTGCCCGCCCCGCGCGCCCTTCGGGAAAATGGCGCGGGCAAGCGCGATATGCCCCTTCAATACCAGGGTGAAGCGGCGGCGCATCTCCGCCGTGGGCGCGCCGATGGCGAGAGTGCGGGTGATGTCCGTGGTGCCGTCGACATATTGGCCGCCCGAATCGACGAGATAGAGGCTGTCCATCTCCAGCGGGCGGTTGGTCTTTTCCTCCACCCGGTAATGGACGACCGCGCCGTTCGGCCCCGCGCCGCTGATCGTGTCGAAGGACAGGTCCTTCAGCATGCCGGTATCCTCGCGGAAGGAGCGCAGACGGTCGGCGGCGGAGAGTTCGGTCACGCCGCCCTTGGGCGCTTCGGTCGAAACCCAGTGCAGATAGCGGCTGAGCGCCGCGCCGTCGCGCTTCTGCGCGGCCTTGTGTCCGGCGATCTCAACCTCATTCTTGATCGCCTTGGGCAGCACGGCGGGGTCGCGCAGCGGCAGCACGGTCGCGCCGCCCGATTCCAGCGCGTCGAAGATCGCGGCGACCGCGCGTTCCGGGTCGGCGACCACGGCCTTGCCCGACAGGGCGTGCAAGGCGTCGGCGAAGGCCGAACGGTCATGCACGCGCACGGCGTTGCCCAGATGCTTGATCACGGCTTCGTCGATCTTTTCCGGCGCGACATAGAGGTCGGCGGTCGCGTCGGCATGGACGATGGCATAGGCGAGCGCGACCGGCGTGCGCTCCACATCCTGCCCGCGGATATTGAAGGTCCAGGCGATCGAATCGAGCGCGGACAGGATGGCTGCGTCGGCCTTCTTCGCGACCAGCCAGTCGGCCATGTCCTGCCGCTTGGCCGCCGCGCCGCGCCCGGCATGCTGCTCCTGATGCACGACCAGCTTCGCCCGGCTGGGTTCGGGACGGTCGGGCCAGACGGCATCGATGGGGTTGGTGTCGACGGCGACGAGGCTGGCGCCCTTTTCCGCCAGCGCGGCGCTGGCCTGCTTCACCCAGGCGCTGGTGTGCAGCCATGGGTCATAGCCGATGCGCGCGCCCTGCCCCGCATTGTCGCCAAGCCATGCGGCGACGCTGGTCTGGGGCACGCTCTGATATTGCCAGTGGCTGCCGTCCACCTGTTCGCGCACCTGCAGCGTGTAGCGGCCATCAACGAAAATCGCGGCTTCCTCCGGCAGCACGACGGCGCTGCCCGCCGACCCCTGAAACCCGGTCAGCCAGGCGAGGCGCTGGGCATAGGCGCCGACATATTCGCTCATATGCTCGTCGGTCAGGGGCACGACGAAGCCGTCCAGACGGTCCCTCCTGAGCTGCTCCCGCAGCGCCTTCAGACGGTCTTCATAGGTGGACATTGCGACTTCCTTGCTTCAACAGATTGCGACCCAACATAGGCATGGCTTTCGCCCCGCGCCAGCACCCCCTTGTCCAACAAATCCTGCCAATGGATGAACGCTTTCATGACAGCTCCTACATCTGCACCCGTCGCCCAGCAGCGCCCGCACAGCTTCACCGCGCATGGGCATGAGGTGAGCGACCCCTATGCCTGGCTGCGCGACCCCGGCTATCCCAAGGTGACGGACAAGGATGTGCTGTCCCATCTGAAAGCGGAAAACGCCTGGTTCGAGGCGGCGATGAAGCCGCACAAGGCGCTGACCGACACGCTGTTCAAGGAGATGAAGGGGCGGATCAAGGAGGATGATTCCTCCGTGCCGCAAAAGGATGGCGACTGGGTTTACTGGCGCGCGTTCGAGGAGGGGGCGCAGTACCGCAAATGGTATCGCAAACCGGCGAAGGGCGGCGACGACCAGTTGATCATGGACGAGCCGGCGCTGGCGGAGGGGCATGAATATTTCCGGCTGGGCACGCTATCGGTCAGCCCGGACGGGCGTTATCTCGCCTTCGCCACCGATACGGACGGGTCGGAGCGGTTCGAGGCGCGGATCAAGGATCTGGAGACGGGCGAGCTGTTGCCGGACGTCATCCCCGGCACCTTGTCGGCGCTGGTGTGGACGAGCGATAACAAGGGTATCGTCTATTGCCTGGCCAACGAGAATTGGCGGACGGACAATGCGCGGCTGCACCGCATCGGCACCTCGTTCGAGCAGGATGTCGAGCTGTTCCATGAGGATGACGAGGGATTCCGCGTCAGCGTCGGCCTGACCTCATCGGAAAAGTGGATCGTCATTTCCACCGGCGACCATGTGACGACCGAGGCGTGGCTGGTGCCGGCGAACGACCCCACAGCCAAGCCGCTGCTGGTGTCGGCGCGCGAACCGGGACGCGAATATGATGTGGACGAGCATGACGGCACGCTGTTCATCCGCAGCAACGACACCCACCCCAATTTCCGGCTGGCGAAGGCGGACATCGCAGCCCCGGATCAGTGGGAGGAAGTGATCGCCGCGTCCCCGCGATTTTACCTCACCGATTTCACGCTGTTCAAGAATTTCTACGTCACGGAAGGGCGCGAGGACGGGCTGGATCAGGTGGAGATCCGCGATTACGCCACCCATGCGGCGAAGCGCATCGCCTTCCCGGAGGCCAGCTATTCGGCGGGGCTGGACGACAATCCCGAATATGACGTCTCCGTCCTGCGGCTCAGCTATGAATCGATGGTCACGCCCGCGACCGTCTATGATTATGACGTGAAGGATGAGAGCCTGACCGTGCTCAAGGTGCAGGTGATCCCTTCGGGCTATGATCCGGCGAAATATGGCACCGAGCGGTTGCTGATTCCGGCGCGGGACGGGACGCAGATTCCGGTCTCGATTGTATATCCCAAGGATTTCAAGCGGGACGGGAGCGGGCCGCTCTATCTCTACGGCTACGGCGCCTATGGCATTGCGATGGAGCCGGGCTTTTCGACCGCGCGCATGTCGCTGCTCGACCGGGGCTTCGCCTTTGCGCTGGCGCATATCCGCGGCGGCGATGACCTCGGCCAGCAATGGTATCTGGACGGCAAGCTGGAGAAGCGGACCAACACCTTCAACGATTTCGTCGATTGCGCGAAGGCGCTGATCGATGGCGGATGGACCAGCGCAGGCAGGATCGGCATTTCCGGCGGATCGGCGGGCGGCGAGCTGATGGGCGCGGTGATGAACAGCGACCCGGACCTGTGGGGCGCGGTGGTGGCGCATGTGCCCTTTGTCGACGTGCTGAACACGATGATGGACGCGTCCCTGCCGCTGACGCCCGGCGAATGGCCCGAATGGGGCAACCCGATCGAGGACAAGGCGGCGTTCGAGACGATCCGGGGATATTGCCCGTACAGCAATGTGACTGCGCAGCCCTATCCGCCGACGCTGGTGACGGCAGGGCTGAACGATCCCCGCGTGACCTATTGGGAACCGGCCAAATGGGTGGCGAAGCTGCGCGCGACGCGGACCAATGACGCCGCGCTGCTGCTGAAGGTCAATATGGGCGCGGGGCATGGCGGCAAGTCGGGGCGGTTCGAGAGCCTGCACGAAGTGGCCGAGGAGTTTGCGTTCATCCTGTGGCAGATGGGGGTTGCGGGGTAGGGTTTAGCTGAGATGGGTGGAATGCTGTCAGTCCGCTATGAAGGCCGCGGCGTTCTAAACTGCCAAGCAACACCCAACGCCATAGCGGCAGCGAATGCGCCCACCCCCCAAAATGGTGCCTCTCTTTGAGCGGCAAGGGTTCTCTGCTCAGCGGATTTGACCGCGTGAAGATATTCGGGGCGATTTTTGTTCGGGCAATGTCCATCCTCACAAGGAGAGAATGGCTGGACCTTAATATGATAAGTTATGCCCCCTATCGCCAACGCGGCTACCAATAGCACGACATAGTATTTCGACATTTACACTCCCTAAGCAGCTATGGAGCTAAGTGGCAGGGGCTTGAACGGCGACAACTGGTCGAAACAAGCCTATTCGCTTATACTGTGGCAGATGGGGTTACGGGGCAATAGTTCACCTTGTCACCCCGGGCTTGACCCGGGGTCCCGCTGCCTTTGAGCTTAGCTTATTGCGGGAAGAGAGCGGGACCCCGGATCAAGTCCGGGGTGACGCAGAAACTAAGCTGGATGCTTAACTCCCTCACCTCCCAAGGCTGCACCGGATCGCCTATATCCCTCCCATGCCCCCGCCCTTCATCACAACCATCACCGCAGCGGATGCCGACATCGACGAGATGGGGCATGTCAACAATGCCGTGTGGGTCCGGTGGATTCAGGATGTGGCGACGATGCATTGGGAGGCGGCGGCCGATCCCGCGCATGTCGCGACCTATGCCTGGGTCGTGACGCGGCATGAGATCGACTATCGCGGCAATGTGCAGTCCGGGGAGACAGTGACCGCGAAAACCTGGGTGGGGGAAGCGCCGCGCGGGGCGCGGTTCGACCGGCTGATGGAATTTACCGGCGCGGACGGCAAGGTGAAGGTTGCGGCGAAGACCACCTGGGCGATCGTGGAGCGCGCGACGGGGCGGATATTAAGGGTGCCGGCGGAGGTCGCCGCGCCGTTTGTGGATTAGCGATACAGTGAGACACCTGACCCGTTCGTCCTGACCGAAGTCGAAGGACTTGCCTGAGCGGTAGCGAAGGCGCTTCACTGCGTTCAGCGGGAGGCTTCGACTTCGCTCAGCCCGAACGGAACCTAATATTCGCACCCGAACGGGTGAGACGCAGGATCAGTCCAGAATCAGCTTCGCGACCGTGCGGATGGCGCGGGGGTGGGCGACGAACGCCATGTGGGTGCAGTCAAGCTCATGCGCGCGGTCGCGTTCGCCGGAGCGGCCGCGGGCCGATGCGGGGGAGACCACGCCGTCGCGGGCGGACCAGCAGGCGATGGTGTGGGCGACCGGCTTTTCCGGCAGGGTGACAGCGACCGGCGGGCGATCGACCGGATGGCCGGCGATCCGCTCATAGACGCGCCAGGCGTTGTTGGCGCGCAGGCTGCCCGAAAAGGGGCTGCCCAGCGTGATGACCTTTTCCACCCGTTCCGGCGCATATTTGGCATATTCGCGGGCGATGAGGCCGCCAAGGCTCCAGCCGACCAGCGTCACCGGACCCTCCACGCCGAGCGCGGCCATGCGCGCGTCGAGTCGTTCCAGGATATCCGCGGTCACGCCCCGGTTGCGGCCAAGGCCCCAGCCATGCACGGCGAAGCCCGCCTTTTCCAGCGATTTGCGCAGGCGCGCGGTGGTGCTGTCCGACGCCAGAAAGCCCGGAATGACGACGACCGTGCGGCCCTCTCCCGATTCGCTGAGCGGCACGGCGCGGCCGAAAGCCGACATGCAGCGCATATAGGCGAACGCCCGCACCTCGCGCGCCAGCATCCTTGCCGAAGGGGCAAGGGCGGCCGGGACCGCGGCGGAATCGTGGGGGGCGAGAATGGTTGCCATCCAGCCCTTATACGGACGGTCCGCATTTATGAAAGATTTATGACCCGTCGATTGCGGTAATCTTACAGGCGTTTCGTCGCAAAAAATCGGGACGATGGCCTCTTGCCGTCATCCGGCGGGAACGGGATGATGGCCGCATGCTCCCGATTCCGGCCCTCCGGGCGTTGCCCGCCCTTGCCTTTGCCCTGATCGCCGCCAGCGCCGCGCTCCTGTCATTGCGGCCGGGGCAGGCAGTTGCGCAGGAGGGGCTGCAGGGGGCTGGGCAGGATATGTTCGACGGCGGCTTCGCGCAGGCGGACCTCGCGCCGGGGCGGCATATCTGGAACGACGACCCCGCCGCGCAGGGCCCATTGTCCATCGCGGTCAGCCTGCCGCAGCAGATGCTCTACGTCTTTCGCGGAGACAGGCTGATCGGCATGGCGGCGGTCTCGACCGGGTCGCCGGGGCGGGAGACGCCGGTGGGCGACTATCAGATATTGCAGAAAGCGCAGTGGCACCGGTCCAACCTCTACAGCAATGCGCCGATGCCGTTCATGCAGCGGCTGACCTGGGACGGGATCGCCATCCATGCGGGGGCAAATCCGGGCTATCCAGCGTCGCATGGCTGCATCCGGGTGCCCACGGCCTTTGCCCGGAAGCTGTTCGCGGCGACGGCGCTGGGCGTGCGGGTGGTGATCAGCGACATCGCCCCGCGCATGCCCGCCGGGCCAGCGGAACCGGCCGAACCCGTCTATCTGACCATCGATCTGGATGCGCTGGACGCAGGCGCGCCGGAGATGGTTGGCGGCAGGCAGGCGCATTGGGCGGCATGGGACCGGATCGAGGCGATGCGGTCGCAGACCGTGCGGCTGGCCTATGCGCCGCAGGTGCTGGGGGATTAACCGGGGGTTTTCATTCAATCCGTTCGGGCTGAGCTTGTCGAAGCCGTGTCCTTCTTCTGAAGAAGAAGTGCAGCCCTTCGACAAGCTCAGGGCGAACGGGATTTTACGAATGAATCAGGGCGCCAGCGGGGATTGCTGCGCCACGGCCGCGCCGTCGCCGGTGCGAATCTGGCGCGGTTCCAGGATCGCGGCGGTCTCGATCAGGTCGAGCGCGCGGCGCGCCTCGCGGTAGCGGCGGGCCATCTGCAGCCAGCGGTCGGCGACATCGTGCGCGGGCAGACGCTCGACTTCGACCAGGGCGGCGTCGACACGGCCTGATTCCAGCAGGCGCTGGGCGCGGCGGTAGGCGCGGTCGGGCAAAGGCGAGGGGGTGGAGGATTTGCGGATGATGACCATTTGCCGCGCTTCATTCTTGAAGGTCGTCCACCAGCTCGCGTCGGGCGGATTGCCGGTCAGATGCGGGCCGATGGCGTCCAGCTCCGCCTCCAGATCGGCGAGCGTCACCGGCTCGCGCGCGGCGTTGATGATGGTGGCGACGGCGCGGGGCTGCGCCTGGCCGAAGCGCAGGCGAAGCTGCCCCTCGACATAGCCAAGCGGCGCGCCGCTATCGAGCGAACGGCGGGCGGCGACGGCGACCAGCAGCCCCTCCGCGCGGGCGGCGTTGCCGGATGCGGCCTGCGCCTCCACCGTGATTCGGGTAAGGCGGTCCTCCAGCTCCCGGATGCGGACGTCGAGCAGGTCCTGGCTCGTCGCATCCATCGGGCGGGCCGCGGCGAGGGTGGCGCTGCGCTGCGCGACGCCAAGGACCGGGACATGTTCGGGCGCGGCCACCTGTGGCGTCCAGAGGCGCGAGACATAAGGGAAGGCCCAGACCGCCAGCGCCGCGCCCGCGAGAAAGGCAAGGCCGACCAGAATAAGCACGAGCACCCTGCGGCTGTTGCGAGGCGGAGCGGGGGCAACCGGCATATAGGGTTCCGGCGCGTCGACCGGAGTGGCGGCCGGAGCGGCGGCGGAGCCGGTAACTGGCTTATCCTCGTCGTTCATCGCCGCCCGGTTCCTGACACTTTGCGCCCCTGACTTTCCGTCCCTGACGTCCGTTCCCCGCCAATCATTCGCACAATCCGGCGGCAAGAGCCAGTAGCGCCGCATCGTCCGGCCGGGCGGCGGCGTGGCCGCTGGCCCAACCGCCGCCTGCGGCCTCCAGCGCGGCGGGGCTGATCGCGGCGATGTGCAGCGTGGCGCGGACGGGGGGGGGAACGAGATCGGCAAGCCGCTGCCCGGCGCGGGGAGAGTGGATGAGGATGACGCCGCCAGGGACGAGATGCGGCGCGAAATCGGCGGCGTGACCGCTCTCAACCGAGGCATAGACGCTGGCCGAAGTGACGCGCAGATCGCCGGGATCGAAGGTGCGGATGTCGCGGCCGGAAATATGGAGCACCCATTGATGGCCCCGGTCAGCGATCATCGCCGCCAGTTCCTGCACGCCGCGCGTGCCCACATGCACCGGCGCGAAACCGGCGGCGCGAACGGCCTCCGCCGTCACTTCGCCCACGGCATAGGCGGGCAGGTGGCGGTAACGGTCGAGCTGCGGCCCGGCGAGGCGCGCGCCATTGGCGCTGGTGAACATGACGGCATCAACGAAATGCGGTTCCGGCCCGGTCCAGGGGATGGGCGTGGTCAGGAACAGCGGATAGCAATCCACCGCAAGGCCAAGTGCTGCGGCGGCCTGCGCAGTGCGCGACGCGCCGGGTTCCGGGCGGAGGATGAGGAGCGGGCGGCTCATTCGACCCTGCGTCCCGCGAACAGGCCGCGCAGGGCCGGGCTGGCGCGATCGAGCAGCGCGCGGCCGAGGGCGGAGGCGTGACCAGCGGCGTCGGCGCGGGGGAAACGGACGTCATCCCCCACATAATCGCCGCCATCGCCGGTCAATATTTCGGCGCGCAGGTGGATGTCGCCGCCCGCGACCTGCGCCAGCGCCGCGACCGGCGAGTGGCAGCCGCCGCCAAGCGCCAGCAACAGGGCGCGCTCCGCCATCACGCAGTCGAACGTATCGGGATCGCTGATAGCGGAGAGGATTTTGATCATCACGGCGTTGGCGGCGCGCGTTTCAATCCCGACCGCCCCCTGCGCCGGGGCGGGCAGCATGACGTCGAGCGGGATGGCCGCGCCGATATCCGGCTGACCAAGGCGATCAAGCCCGGCGGCGGCGAGCAGGGTGGCGTCCGCCTCCCCCGCCTCCAGCTTGGCAAGGCGCGTCGCGACATTGCCCCGGAATAGGGTGATCGACAGATCCGGGCGCAGGCGCAGAAGTTGCGCGGCGCGACGCGGCGAGCTGGTGCCGACGACCGCGCCCCGCCGCAGCGCGCCGATGCTGTCCGCGCCGATCAGCCGGTCGCGCATGTCGGCGCGGGGCAGCATCGCGGCGATGGCGATTGTTTCCGGGCGGATCGTCTCCACATCCTTCATCGAATGCACGGAAAAATCGATCTCCCCATCCAGCAGAGCGCGGTCCAGTTCCTTGGTCCACAGCGCCTTGCCGCCGATCTCCGCCAGCGGCCGGTCCTGAATCCGGTCGCCGCTGGTCTTGACGGTAACGATGCGGACGGCATCGGATGGCCAGCCATGCGCGGCGCACAGGGCGGAGGCGACCATGTTCGCCTGAACCAGCGCCAGCGGGGAGCCACGGGTGCCGAGGCGGAGGGGGAAGTCCAGTTTGGGCATATCCGGCTTTCCTCTAGTCACCGCGCGCACTAGAGGGAAGCGGCAATGACCATCATCCTTGGCCTGGAATCAAGCTGCGACGAGACGGCGGCGGCGCTGGTGACAGGCGACGGGCGGGTTTTGGCGCACCGGCTGGCGACGCAGGAGGAGGCGCACCGCCCCTATGGCGGGGTCGTGCCGGAGATCGCGGCGCGGGCGCATGTCGAGATGCTGACGCCGCTGATTGCCGCCGCGTTTGAAGAGGCCGGGCTGACGCTGGCCGATGTCGACGCCATCGCCGCGACCGCCGGCCCCGGCCTGATCGGTGGCGTCATGGTGGGTCTCGTCACCGGCAAGGCGCTGGCCCATGCGGCGGACAAGCCGCTGATTGCGGTCAACCATCTGGAGGGGCATGCGCTGTCGCCGCGTCTGGCCGACCAGAGCCTGCAATTCCCCTATCTGCTGCTGCTGGTGTCCGGCGGGCATTGCCAGTTGCTGCGCGTCGAGGGCGTGGGCCGGTACAAAAGGCTGGCGACGACCATCGACGATGCGGCGGGCGAGGCGTTCGACAAGACGGCGAAGCTGCTGGGCCTTGGCTATCCGGGCGGGCCGCGGGTGGAAAAGGCGGCGGCGCTGGGCAATGCGAAGGCGGTGCCCCTGCCCCGGCCGCTGGTCGGCACGAGCGAACCGCATTTTTCCTTCGCGGGCCTGAAAAGCGCGGTGATGCGCGCGGCGCAGGCCGGACAGCACAGCGTCGAGGACATCGCCGCCAGTTTCCAGCAGGCCGTGATCGATTGCCTGCTCGACCGCACAGCGCGCGCGCTTTCCAACAGTCATGGCGTCACGGCGCTGGTCGTCGCCGGGGGCGTTGCGGCCAATGGCGCGATCCGCGCCGCGCTGGAAAAGCTGGCGGCGGACAATGACCTGCCCTTCGTCGCGCCGCCGATGTGGCTGTGCACCGACAATGCGGCGATGATCGGATGGGCCGGGGCGGAGCGATTCGCCGCCGGCCTGATCGACGGGCTGGACGTGGCGGCGCGGCCGCGCTGGCCGCTGGACCCGGATGCGGAAGCCGCGCGCGGCGCAGGAGTGAAGGCATGAAGATCGGCGTGATCGGCGCGGGAGCATGGGGCACGGCGCTGGCGCAGGTATGCGCGGCGGGCGGGGAGGAGGTGCTGCTCTGGGCGTTCGAGCCGGAAGTGGTGGAGGCCGTGAACGCCGCCCACGAAAATTCGCTCTACCTGCCCGGCGTGCCGCTGTCCGCCGGGGTGCGCGCGACCGGCGACATGGGCGCTCTGGAGGCGTGCGACGCGCTGCTGGTGGTGACGCCTGCGCAGCATCTGCGCGCCATTCTGGCCAATGCGCCCGCGGGCAAGCCGCTGGTGTTGTGTTCCAAGGGGATTGAGGCGGGCACGGGCATGCTGATGTCGGAGGCGGCGGCGCAGGCGCAGCCCGGTTCGCCGATCTGCGTCCTGTCCGGCCCGACCTTCGCGCATGAGGTGGCCAAGGGGTTGCCGACGGCGATCACGCTGGCCTGCGGCGACCCGGCGCTGGGGCAGAAAATCGCGGCGCGGATCGCGCGACCGGGGTTCCGCCCCTATCTGTCCGACGATGTGGTGGGCGCGGAGATTGGCGGCGCGGTCAAAAATGTGCTGGCCATCGGGTGCGGCGTGGCCGAGGGCGCGGGGCTGGGCCTCAATGCCCGCGCGTCCCTGATCAGCCGGGGCTTTGCGGAAATGGGCCGGTTCGGGCAGGCGCGCGGCGCGCGGGCGGAAACGCTGGCGGGCCTGTCGGGGCTGGGCGACCTGGTGCTGACATGCTCGTCCACCAATTCGCGCAACTTTTCGCTCGGCAAGGGGCTGGGCGAAGGCACGCCCGCGCGGGAATTGCTGGCGAACCGGCGCACGGTGGCGGAGGGCGCGTTCACTGCGCCGGTGCTGCGCGATGCAGCGCGGCAGGCGGGCGTCGACATGCCGATCGTCGAGGCCGTGTGCGCGCTGCTGGAGGACAAGGCCCCCACCGACCGGATCGTCGAGGCTTTGCTTGCCAGACCGCTCCGGCCCGAATAGGGCGCTGCGGCGCCGCACCGTTAATATTCCCTTCGTTCATCCGAGATTTTCCCATACTGTCCGATAAACAGAAGCAGCTTCGAGCGAGAGGTCCCCTTTTCTTTGGCGATTGAGGCGTCTTCAGGAAGCGGCGGGGGAAGCGCCACGCAGACCGATGAGGACATCGCCGCGCTCGCCAAGGGCGGGCGGACCAATGTCTTTGGCTTCCTGCTGCGGCTGGCCGCGCGCCTGCCCTTCCTGTTCGTGGCCGGGCGCATGTATGGCGCGGAGACGCTGGGCCGTTTCGCCTATGCCATATTGGTGGTCGAGTTCGCCGCGCAGTTGGCGACGATGGGGCTGAAGCGCGGCCTGGCCGGCGCGCTGACGACGACCGAGAAGCCGCATACCCATGTGATTGCCGACGCGATGCTGGTGACATTGGCGGCGTCGCTGGTGGCGGCGGGCATATTGATCGCCTTCCCGCAGGCGATGTTCCCGAACAGCGGCATCAATGGGCTGGACCGGCTGCTGCCCCTGATCGCCATCGCCGTCGCCCTGTCGGATGTGGCGCTCGCGGCCTGCGCCTATCGGTTCGATATCAAGGCGACGGTGCGGGCACGGTCGATCATAGAGCCGTGGACGATCAGCATCGCGGCGCTGGGTTTCTATTTCTATTCCGCGCGCGACGGCCTGATCCTGGCCTATGTGCTGTCGATGGTGGCGGCGCTGGTCGCCTCGCTGATCCCGCTCTACCGCCATTTCGGCCTGCCCCGCGACTGGCGGCCCCACCCCGGCCGGATGGCGAAACTTGCGCGGCGCAACTTGCCGCTGGCCGCCGCCGACGCGGTAGAATGGGGGTCGCGGCGCATAGACCTGGCCATACTCGGCCTGTTCGCGACGCCCTATGTGGTCGGCATCTATTATGTCGCGCAGCAGGTGGCATCGCTGCCGCAGAAGCTGAAAACCAGTTTCGACCCGATCCTGGGTCCCGTCATCACCCGCAACATCGCGGAGAAAAATTATGCCGGGATCGCGCGGCAGGTGAGCCAGGTCGGCTTCTGGATCATCGCCGCGCAACTGGGCATCGCATTGGCGCTGGGCATTCCGGGTGAGGCGGTGATGGGCCTGGTCGGCGCGCATTTCGTTGGCGGCACGGGCGCGCTCGCCTTCCTGCTGGCGGCCGAAGTGGTCGCGGCGACGGCGGTGGTGAGCGAATCCGCGCTGGTCTATATCGCCCGGCACCGCAACCTGATGATCTCGCTGGGCATGATCGCGCTGCAGGCGGCGCTGAGTTTCGCCCTGATCATTGCGGCGAAGCGGATGGACCTAAGCCCGCTGGCGATGGCGGCCGCCCCGGCGCTGGCGCTGTGCCTGGCGCTCGCCTCAAGCTCGCTGGTGAAGGCGCGGCTGCTGGCGCGCTTGCTGGGCGCGCCGGTCAATGCCTGGCGCTGGGCGCTGCTGGTCGCGGCATCGGCGGGCGGGCTGATGGGCGCGGCCTTCGTCGCCCTGCCCCGCAGCCTGGAATGGGTGGAACTGGTGTTCGGCGTGCCCGCGATCCTGGCGGTCTACGCCTATGTCATCTGGCGGCGCGGCTTCGGCCCGGAGGACAGGGCGCTGTTCCGGAGGGAGAAGGTTTAAGCCCTGAAGCGCGTTCCTGCGAAATTGGGAGCATAATTCAGATGGCGGGACTGGGCTCCTGCCTGCGCAGGAGCACATGGTATTGGATGATCGAGAGGATTCATCTCACGCCTCGTCATCCCGGCGAAGGCCGGGACCCAACTATCCCGACATTCCTCGCCAAGTGCCCATGGCAAGATGGGTCCCGGCTTTCGCCGGGATGACGGTTGTGGGCAGCTCAGGCTAGGGTTTTGGCGCGGATCTGTTTCAGGTCGGCTTCGGGGCGGGCGCCATAGTGGGAGATGACTTCCGCCGCGGCGGCCGCGCCCAGTTTCAGGCAGTCGGCGACCGGCAGGCCCTCGACATGGCCGGCGAGGAACCCGGCGGCGAACAGGTCGCCCGCGCCGGTGGTGTCGACCACTTCCGCGACCGGGGCGGCGGGCACTTCGCTGCGGACGCCATCGACGACGGCGATCGCGCCCTTCTCGCTGCGGGTGGAAACGAGCACCGGCACCTTGGGCGCGAGCGCCGCGACGGCGGCGTCGAAATCGCTCTTGCCGGTGAGGAAGGTGATCTCCCCCTCGTTCGAGAACAGGATGTCGATCATGCCTTCCTCGATCAGCGCGAGGAAGTCGTCGCGATGGCGATCAATGACGAAGGTGTCGGACAGGGTGAAGGCGACCTTGCGGCCCGCATCCTTCGCCATGGCGATGGCCGAACGCATCGCGGCGCGCGGTTCGGCCGGATCCCACAAATAGCCCTCCAGATAGAGGATGCTGGCCGACTGAATCAGCGCCTTGTCGATGGCGGCGGCGGGCAGGAACTGCGATGCGCCGAGGAAGGTGTTCATCGTGCGCTGGCCATCCGGCGTGACGAGGATCAGGCAGCGGGCCGTGGGCGGTTCCTCCGTACGGGCGGGCGTGTCGAACGCGATGCCCAGCGTGTGGATGTCATGCGCGAACACATCGCCAAGCTGGTCCTTGCACACTTGGCCGATGAAGCCGCATTTCTTGCCCAGCGCTGCAAGGCCGGCGAGCGTGTTGGCGGCGGACCCGCCGCTGATCTCCATGCCCGGACCCATATTGTCGTAGAGCAGCTCGGCCGTTTCCGTATCCACCAACTGCATGCCGCCCTTGGTCAGCGCATGTTCGGCGAGGAAGGCGTCGTCGGCGCGGGCAAGGACATCGACGATGGCGTTGCCGATGGCGACGACATCAAGAGTGGCGGACTTGGTTTCGGTCACGGAGCATCCTTGGATTGGAAAGCGGTTGCCCGCCCCTCTACTGGCCCCAAAAGCCGAGCGCAACGGACACATTGACGGTGCGAAGGCCAGGCAGGATAGTCGGCGCATGATCGTGAAGGCGCTCTTTCGCGCATTGCCGCAGATATTCCATCCGGCGACGCGCGCCGTGCTGGCCAAGTCGCTGGGGCTGACGCTGCTGATATTCGTGGCGCTGGGCATCGGCGCGGGATTCGGGCTGCGCTATTTTTTCGTCTGGATGGGATGGAGCGAGGGCGGGCTGGCGGGGGCCGCAGCGGCGATCGTCGTCGTCGTGCTGACGGCATGGCTGCTGTTCCGCGCAGTGGCGATGGCGGTGCTTGGGCTGTTTTCCGACGCGATCGTCATCGCCGTGGAACAGGAAAGCTATCCTCAGGCGGCGGCGGGCGCACACAGCCTGTCCATGGCGGTGGGCATGCGGTTCGCCCTGCGATCCCTGTTGCGGACAGTGGGATGGAACCTGCTGGCCCTGCCCCTCTATATCGCGCTGCTGGTGACGGGCGTGGGGACGCTGGCGCTGTTCCTGGCGCTGAACGGGCATCTGCTGGGCAAGGACCTGGCCGATATGGTGGAGGGACGGCATCCGGAGCTGCCCGCCATCCCGCACGGCACGCGATGGGCGATGGGCATCGTTTCGGCGCTGCTGTTCCTGGTGCCCGTCGCGAACCTGCTTGCGCCGATCTGGAGCGCGGCTATGGCCGTCCATGTGCTGCACGGGCGGCGGGAGAGGACGGCATGAGAGGCGGATCGAAAGTTGCGGCGGCGCTGTTGCCGCTGGCCATGGCCGCCTGCAGCGCGGTGCCGCAGGCCGCGCCCGTCGCCGCGCCCCCTCCCCCGCCCGCCAGCGCCTATGGACGGCCGGTCGAGGTGATGGGCGCGGACGCGAAGAAGCTGATCGCGATGTTCGGCCAGCCGCGCCTGGACATTCGGGAAAAGACCGTGCGCAAACTGCAATTCGCCAACAGCCGCTGCGTGCTGGACGCCTATCTCTACATGACGGACAAGGGGAAAACGCCGGTCGTCACCTATGTCGACACGCGGTTGCCGGACGGGCGCGACACGGCGCAGCAGCCATGCGCGATGGCGCTGGCGGGGAAATAGTTATCCGTTCGCCCTGAGCGAAGTCGAAGGGTTTGCCAGAGCGTAGCGAAGGCCCTTCACTATGTTCAGGGAAGGGCTCCGACTTCGCTCAGCCCGAACGGGGGTTTAATCTTCGGAGCGCCCACCCCGCCGCTTCCGCAACCACCGGATCCTCATCACCCGCCAGCCTGCCAAGCACATCCGCGAACGCCGCATCCCCGCTGTTCCCCGCCGCGATGGCGGCGTTGCGGACCATGCGGTTGCGGCCGATGCGCTTGATGGGGGAGCCGGCGAAAACCTCCCGGAAAGACGGATCGTCGAGGGCGAGGATGTCGGCCAGCGCCGGGGCGGCCAGTTCGGCGCGGCCGAGGAAGGCGCGGTTGGCCGACGCGGCGTCGGCGAACTTGTTCCACGGGCAGACGGCCAGGCAATCGTCGCAGCCATAGATGCGGTTGCCAATGCCAGCGCGAAATTCCTCCGGGATCGGGCCTTTATGCTCGATGGTGAGGTAGGAGATGCAGCGGCGCGCATCGAGGCGGTAGGGCGCGGGGAAGGCGTTAGTCGGGCAGGCGTCCTGACAAGCGGTGCAGGAACCGCAGGTGTCGCGGGACGGCGGGTCAGGCGTCAGGTCCAGCGTCGTGTAGATTGCGCCGAGCAGCAGCCAGCTTCCATGATCGCGGCTGACGAGATTGGTATGCTTGCCCTGCCAGCCAAGCCCGGCGGCGGCGGCAAGCGGCTTTTCCATCACCGGCGCGGTATCGACAAAGACCTTCAATTCGCAGGGCGCGGCATCGACTAGCCAGCGGGCCAGCGCCTTCAGCGCCTTCTTCACTATGTCGTGATAATCCTGCCCCTGCGCATAGACGGAGATGCGCCCCCGGTCCGGCACATCGGCGAGCGCCAGCGGATCGCGCGCCGGGGCATAGCTCATCCCCAGCATGATGACCGAGCGGACCTCCGGCCACAGGCCCGTGGGCGACCCGCGCTGTCCGGCCCGCTCCTCCATCCACAGCATGTCGCCGTGGCGGCCCTCGTCCAGCCATTGCCGCAACCGCCCGGCCGTCTCCGGCGCGGCGTCGGCGCGCGTGACGCGGCAATCGGCAAAGCCGAGCCGGATCGCCTCCGCCTTCAGGCGGGCTTCGAGGGGAATGGCCGCTTGTGTTGTCATGTCGCGAGGCTATCCTGCCGCCGATGACCGGCGATCAGATCACCCAGCCCTATGCGGTCGAAGGCCGGGGACTTGTCAAGACATTCGGCGATTTCCGCGCCGTGGACGGCATCGACATCGCCGTGCCCGCAGGCAGCATATTCGGCGTGCTCGGCCCCAATGGCGCGGGCAAGACGACATTGTTGCGGATGCTGCTGGGCATTATCGACCCCGATGGCGGCGAGCGCACCCTGCTGGGCGAGACGGAGCCGCTGAAGATGGCGCGGCAGGTGGGGTATCTGCCGGAGGAGCGCGGGCTTTACCCGTCGATGAAAGCGGCCGAGGCCATCGCCTTCATGGGGGCGCTGCGCGGATTGCCGTTGCGCGAAGGGCGAGCGCGGGCGCGCGAATTGCTGGCGGGGCATGGGCTGGAGGCGTCGGCGGACAAACCGATCCGGTCGCTGTCCAAGGGCATGGCGCAGACAGTGCAGTTGCTGGGCACCATCGTTCACCAGCCGCGGCTGATCGTGCTGGACGAGCCATTTTCCGGGCTGGATGCGATCAACCAGGGCAAGCTGGAGGCGCTGATCCGGCGGGAAGCGGAGGCGGGTGTCACGGTGCTGTTTTCCACCCATGTCATCGCCCATGCCGAACGGCTGTGCGAGCGCATCGCCATCGTTGCGGGCGGACGCATCCGGTTCGAGGGATCGGTGAGCACGGCGCGCGACCGGCTGCGCCCGCAGGTGCGGCTGGAAACGCGGGCCAGCGACGGGCCATGGCGCAGCGCCCTGCCCCCGGATGCGCGGGTGGACGGCAATATCTGGCAATTCGCCCTGCCCGACGGCGGCATCGAACCGTTGTTGAAAGCGCTGGTCGATGGCGAGGCGGGCATTGAAAGCCTGTCGATCGAGCGGCCAGGACTGCACGACGCCTTCGTCGCCATTGCGGGCGAGAGCGCCGCGCGGGAGATGGGCAAGGCCGAAGCCGGGGAGGCGCAGGGATGAACGAGACGCTGCGCGCCGCCTTCGTCATCGCCCAGCGCGATTTTACCGCGGTGATCCTGTCCAAGACCTTCATCCTGTTCCTGCTGGGGCCGCTGTTCCCGCTGATCATTTTCGTCTTTGCGCAAAGTTTTGGGGACAAGATCGACAAAGATGTTTCGCGCCCCGCCGTAGGCGTGGCGATGTCCGCCTTAGATACGCAGCGGCTGACGGATGCGCGGGACCGAATAACGCAGAAGATTGGCGATCAGGCAATGCCGGTACTGCGCCCCTACCCCGCCGGAACCGACCCCAAGGCAATGCTGGCAGGCAAAGACGCCAAGGCTGTCGCAATGCTGTCAGGCACGCTGTCCATGCCTCGCCTGACCGGTAAAGAGGCGGATATCCGGCAGTTTGAGGGAGACCTTGGCCTGCTGATCGGCGTGGCGCGTGCGGGATCGGCGATGCCTGACACGCCGATCGCGAAGGACATTGTATCGACGAGCAGCGGATCGGAGCAGCAGTCCCGGCTGGTAACGGGTCGAACGGCGCAGGTTCTGCTTTTCCTGCTCACCATGTTGCTGGCGGGCATGGTGCTGTCCAACATGGTCGAGGAAAAGACGAACAAGATCATCGAGATACTCGCCGCAGCCGTACCGGTTGACGCGATATTTCTGGGCAAGCTGATCGCAATGCTGGGCATGTCCTTCGTCGGCATCGCGGTGTGGGGCCTGACGGCGCTGACCGGTTATGCCTTCTTCATGGGCACAAGCTTTCCCATGCCGACGCCGGCGATCGGCTGGCCGATGTTCGTGCTGCTGTTCTTCCTCTATTTCGCGACGGCCTATACGCTGCTGGGGTCGCTGTTCATCGGCGTTGGCGCGCAGGCGTCGACGGTGCGGGAGGTGCAGACGCTGTCCATGCCGATCACCATGTGCCAGGTCGTGATCTTCTTCTTCGCCAGCTATGCCGTGAACCGGATGGGCGAGGCGCCGGAGGTCGCGGCCGCGATCTTCCCCTTCAGTTCCCCCTTCGCCATGATCGCCCGCGCCGCGCAGTCGGACGCGATATGGCCGCATCTGCTGGCCATTGTCTGGCAATTGCTGTGGGTGGCGTTGATCATCCGCATCGGCGTGCGCCTGTTCCGGCGCAATGTGCTGAAATCCGGCGGCGGCGGGCGAAAGCGCCTGTTCGGCAGGAAAGCCGGACCCGCCGCCTGAAAATTTTCCGGCGGACGCATATATATGCTCGCCCGCGCGTAACTTTCTGGCGCGCTGGCGCGAATAGACGAGGCGGGCCGGAGACCGACGATGATCAGCAGACGGAAATTATTGGGCAGCGCGGGGCTGGTGGTGCTGGTGGCGGCGCTGCCCGGCCTGTTCGCGGGCGGAGACGAGGCAAGCGCGGCAAACTATCCCGTGACGATGACGCCGGAGCAGTGGAAGAAGAAGCTGACGCCCGGCCAATATGCGGTGCTGCGCCAGGCGGCGACCGAAGGACCGGGGACAAGCCCGCTCAACGGGGAGCACCGGGCCGGGACTTTCCTGTGCGCCGGGTGCGACCAGCGCCTGTTTTCATCCAAGACCAAGTTCGACAGCGGCACGGGCTGGCCAAGCTTCTGGCGGCCATTGCCCAAGGCGATCGGCACGTCGACGGACCGGACGCTGGGCATGTCGCGGACGGAGGTGCATTGCGCGCGGTGCGGCGGGCATCTAGGCCATGTCTTTGACGACGGACCGCCGCCGACCGGCCTGCGTTACTGCATGAACGGCGTGGCGATGCGCTTCGTGCCGGGGGTGTAGAGGACACGATAGACGCGGATACTTTCGCCCTTGCCCATCGGCAGCGGCTGAAGCCAGCGCGGCGTGCGGCCCTGTTCCAGATCGCTCATCAGGGAATGCGGCCGCTTATGGCTGTAGCGGCTGATCTCGCCGGAGCCGGGGCAATAAGCGAGATAGTCCGTACCCGCCACCAGCGCGGCGGCCTGCGCCGTGTCGGTTTCAAAGCCCAATATCACCCGCTTCATCGCCAGATTGTTACGATGATGCGCGGTCGCGATCACCGAATGCGGCGTGAAAGCAAGGATTGACGGGCCGATGTCGAGCGGCGCGAAAATCGTACCTTTGGGCAGGGCAGCAAGCCCGCGCAGCCCGGCGATGCCCGAACAGGCGACGGCGTTGCGATCAGCGGCGGCCTCCGCCGGATCGTCGGACGGGACGATAGCAAGGATCGCCGCCTCCGCGCCCAGGGGCGTCAGGGCGAACAGGAACAGGGTGGACAGGATGCGCAGCGGACTGCGCATGCGCTGCGCCCGCACCCACAGGCTGTGCAGCAGCCAGGCATTGCCCGCGAGCAGGAACAGATGCGCGACCGACATGGCGCGCATGACGAACAGCGCCACAAGCGTCGCGCCGAGCGACAGCAAGGCGAGGCCCAGCCATTCCAGGCGCTTCGCCGGGGTGGGCGCGGCCTTTACCGCCAGATAATAGCCGATAAATCCGAGCGGGACCGGCCCGGCGACCACGGCGGCGGTGGTGGCGGTCTGCTCCCAGAGGGGGCGGCCCTCCAGCACCTGCGTATACCATTGGGTGTAGACCACGGGATCGAGTCCGCCGAACGGACCCGTCAGGCATGCTCCGCCATCGATCAGGAAAGCGACGCCGCCCAGCACCGCCGCGATGGCGATGACGAGGAAACGGCGGATGACGCTATGTTCGCCGAGATAATGGGAGGCGAGCGGCATGGTTACGGCCACCACCAGCATCGGCGTCAGATAGACCGGGGACATGGCGTCGCAATAGGGCGCAAAGGCCGCCGACCAGCCGTGCACGCCGATCAGCAGCGCTGCCGATCCGCCGATCAGCGCCCACATATAGGCGCGCAGCCGCGGCCATTCCGCCGCGAGGCGAACGACATGCAGGGCGAAGAAGCCGCCGAACATCACGGCATAGGGCAAAGCCTCCGCCGAAATATGAAGCCACAGCGCGGCGCTGAACCCCGCGATCGTCCCGCCCCGGCGCTTTTCCGGGTCGAACGCCGCCCACAGCGTCACCGCCGCCAGCACTATCTGCCAGTCATGATGGTCTATGCGGGTCGGGTGGAACTGGATGAGGATGCCGATCGACATGGCGAGCAACACAGCGGCGACCACAGCCACGACCGGCCCGGCGATGCGGCGCACGGCAAGGGCGAGCATGAAGAATAGCGCAGCCGTGAGCAGCATGGGCGTGACAGTGACGGCGATGCGGTCCGCCACAGCCGCGCCGAAGATCGGCTGAAACAGCAGCATCAGCGCGGCGATCGGCAGGTCGACGATGCGCGACCAGTGCATCGGTCCGCCCTGGGGCGGGTTCACGCGATGCTGGGACACGTCGAACCAGTTCTGCCCGGCGAGGAAATCCTTCACCTGCACATAGCGCAGCGCATCGTCGGGATCGCGAAAGCCGAGCGTCAGCACGTTGCGCCATTCGACGAGCAGCATCATCCCGCAGCACAGAGCGGCAAGGGCGCCGACCGCCAACAGGAAACGGCGGTGGGTCATTGGGAAAAGACCACCGCCTTGCGCAGAAAATAGGTTGTCTGGAAGGAGACGATGACCGCAACCAGCTTGGCGAGGTGCGGATCGACGCCCAGCATGTCGCCGCCGCCGACGATCAGCGCGGTGAGGGCAAGGCCAAGGAGCGCGGAGGCCAGGAACAGCGCCTGCTGCCTGCCTCGCGCGCGCCCGCGCACGGCCAGGGAATCGGAGAATACGGTGCGGCTGGACAACAGCCAATGCGCCAATATGCCGGCGGTATAGCCTGTCGCGGACGCCTGCATCGCGGGCGCGCCGGACGCCATCAGCGTCAGGAACAGGCCAAGATCGACCGCAAGCGCGCCGATGCTGGCCGCGATGTAGCGGACATAGGTAATGCGGACGATGCCGGGAAGCCGGCCCAGGAGCGCGGCAATCATCCGGTTCACGCCGCCTTGTTCAGACGGCTTGGCACCAGCCGTTCGCTGGCGAGCGCGGCCTGCTGCCCCTCATCGCCCGCCTCATGATATTCGGCGTCCTCATTGACGCTCCAGATGTCGTGGATGCGCGCGCCGGCCTCGATATTCCGCACCGTCAGCATCGCGGTCATCATCGCATGATCCTGATTATTATAGCGGTGCATGCCGTTGCGGCCGACCATGTGGAGGGTTGGATATGTCTCCTCCAGGTCGGCGCGCATCGCCGCGACATTGGCGGCATAATGATCGTCATAGACCGGATAGGCCTTTTCCTGACGCACGACTGCGCCGCCAGTCACGTCCTCCGGGCGGCAGAGGCCGAGGATCGCCATTTCCTTCTTCGCCAGTTCGACCAGTTCCTCATCGCTGGACGACCAGAGGCCGTCGCCTTCGAAGCAGAAATATTCCAGGCCCACGCAGGCGATGTCGCTGTCCGGCACCATTTCGGGCGACCAACTGCGGAAATTCTGGACGCGGCCGACCTTCACCTTGCTGTCGTGGATGTAGATCCAGTTGTCCGGGAACAGGTCCGGCGACTTGATCATCAGCGCAACGGTCAGGAAATCGCGATATTTGAGGTCCAGCGCCTCGCCCATCGTCGCGGGCATCGGGTGGATGCGCCCGGCAAGCTCCCGCATCGGCGCGGAGCTGATGACATGGGCGGCGTTGATCGTGATGTCGCCATCCGGGCCGGTCGCGGCGACGCGCCAGCGGCCAGTGACCTGATCCTGCGCAAGCTGCTTCAGGGCATGGCCCATCAGCACATGGTTGCCGCCAGCGACGACATGATCGCGCGCGGCGTCCCACATCATGCCGGGGCCGAGCCGGGGATAGCGGAAGGTTTCGAGCAGCGTCTTGGTCTGCATCCCGTCATTCGGGCGCTTGTTGAGGCCGAGCGAGCGTTTCAGGCCGTCGAGCACGGCTGCGCCGAGGCTCAATCCCTTGATGCGCTGCGCCGCCCAGTCGGCCGACATTTCGTCGCAGGGCATGCCCCAGACCTTCTCCGTATAGGTCTTGAAGAAGATGGAATAGAGCTTGTGGCCGAACTGGTTGACCACCCAGTCCTCAAAGCTTTTCACATCCTTTTTCGGGCTGAGCTTCCAGCGGGCGTAGCTCGCCATGCACAGGGTCGAGCGCCAGATGCCGAGGTTCATCAGCGCCTCGAACGCGCGCAGGGGATAGCTGTAGAATTTGCCCTCATAATAGATGCGGCTCATCCGGGGGCGCTGGATGAAATCGTCCGGCAGAATCTCGTTCCAGAGGTCGACGACCTCCTGCGATTTCGAAAAGAAGCGGTGGCCGCCAATATCGAAGCGGAATCCCTGATGTTCCACGGTGCGGCTGATCCCGCCGACATAGACGGGGTCCTTCTCGATCACCGTGACGCTGTAACCCTTTTTCGTGAGAAGATAGGCGGCGGTAAGACCGGCCGGCCCGGCCCCGATGATGGCCACGTCGACAGACTGCTGGGCAGACGCCATTACAGAAAAATCCCCCGGAGATTACGCTCTGCCGAGGGAATGAAGGAAATCTTCTAAGGAACGGTTAATTTTTCTTAAGAACCGGCCGGATCAGCCCGCGCGCACGGCGTATACCGCACTGTTCAGGTCAACGCGCGCATTGCCGAACGCCTCATTCACACACCGCGCCTGATTGCCGATCAGGCTGGAGCCGGGCGTGTCGTCGCACACCTTGTTGGCCGCGCGACGAATGCGGGCGTCAGCAACGCGCACATCCCGGTCGGCGCGCAGATCAAGATCGCGCAGCGAGACGACGACCGAGCGCACTTCCTCTGTGCGGTCGCCAGTCACGATAACGTCGGATTCCACCTGCTGCGCCGAAGCGGCGGCGGGGATGAAAAGGGCGGCGGCAGCGGCCGCAAGGATCGTCTTCCTGTGCATGGTCTGTCTCCTCTTTGCCTCCCGCTCTCAGAACCCAAGAACGTGCAAAGCGGAGAGGGGTTTCAAAAAAAGTGGCGCAAAAGTGCCATTTTTTGAAACGACCGCTGAATTTTGCCCTGTTTAGAAGGAGGCGTACTCCTGCGAAAGCAGGAGCACGCTGTGTCTCGCTGATCCGGATAAACTCCGGTCAGATCAGTGGCGGAAGTGGCGCATCCCGGTGAAAAGCATCGCCAAATTCGCGTCGTCGGCGGCGGCGATGACTTCCTCGTCGCGGATCGATCCGCCGGGCTGGATGACTGCCGTAGCGCCCGCCTCGACAGCGGCGAGCAGACCGTCGGCGAAGGGGAAGAAGGCGTCGGAGGCGACCGCCGAACCGATGGTGCGCGGTTCCGCCCAGCTTGCCTTCTCCGCCGCATCCTTCGCTTTCCAGGCGGCGATGCGCGCGGATTCAAGCCGGTTCATCTGGCCCGCGCCGATGCCCGCCGTGCTGCCGCCCTTGGCATAGACAATGGCGTTCGACTTCACATGCTTGGCGACGGTCCAGGCGAAAAGGCAGTCGTCCAGTTCCTGCGGGGTCGGCTGGCGCTTCGTCACGACCTTCAGCTCATCACGGCTGATGCGGCCATTGTCGCGGCTCTGGACCAGCAGGCCGCCCGCGATCGTTTTCATCGCGAGGCCCGGCCGGGCGGGATCGGGCAGGTCGCCGGTCAGCAGCAGGCGGAGGTTCTTCTTCTTCGCGAAGATCGCCTTCGCCGCATCGTCGGCGTCCGGCGCGGCGACGACTTCGGTGAAGATACCGCTGATCGCCTCCGCCGTGGGACCGTCGAGCGGGCGGTTGACGGCGATGATGCCGCCGAACGCCGACACCGTGTCGCAGGCGAACGCCGCCTCATACGCCTCGATCAATGTCGCGCCGGTGGCGACGCCGCAGGGATTGGCGTGCTTGACGATGACCACGGTCGGCGGGCCGTCGCGGAATTCGCTGACCAGTTCGAGCGCGGCGTCGGCGTCGTTATAATTATTGTAGCTCAGCTCCTTGCCCTGAACCTGCGCCGCCTGCGCGATGCCGTTGGCGGTGGGGCCGATCGGCAGGTAGAGGGCGGCGGACTGGTGCGGGTTCTCGCCATAGCGCAGGGTGGAGGCGAGCTTTGCGCCGGTGGTCAGCGTCTCCGGGAAGGCGAGGCCCTGATCGGCGAAAGCGAACCAGCTTGCGATCATCGAATCATAGGCGGCCGTCGCGGCATAGGCCTTTGCCGCCAGCATGCGGCGGAAATCATAGCTGGTCGCGCCGCCCTGCTCCGCCATTTCCGCGATCAGGCGCGCATAGTCGGCGGGGTCGGTCAGGATGGCGACGCTTTCATGATTCTTCGCGGCCGAGCGCACCATGGAGGGGCCGCCAATGTCGATATTCTCGATAATCTCCTCGCGCTCCGCGCCCTTCGCGACGGTCTGGGCGAAGGGATAGAGATTGACGACCACCAGATCGATCGCGCCGATCGCATGCTCGTCCATCGAGGCGACATGTTCCGGATTGCCGCGTACGGCGAGCAGGCCGCCATGCACCTTCGGATGCAGGGTCTTGACCCGGCCGTCCATCATCTCCGGGAAGCCGGTGAGGTCGGAAATATCCTTCACGGCCAGCCCGGCGTCGCGCAGCGCCTTCGCCGTGCCGCCGGTCGACACCAGCTCCACGCCATGGCTGGCAAGCGCCGCGCCAAGTTCAGCAAGACCGGTCTTGTCGGACACCGAAAGCAGCGCCCGCGCAATCTTCACATTCTTCACGTTCTGGACCTTATCAATTTAGCTCATGCGCTTGAGCAGCCAGCCGATGCTGCTGCCGCCCGGCTCCGCCTCTGCGCTGATGACGAGTTGCTGGCTCTGGACCGGGCGGCCATTGCCGTCCACCCAGAGGCTTTCCTCCACGGCGAGTTTCCCGGCGCCCGCCCGGAATTGCCACAAGGTGCCGCCCTCCAGCCGGAGCAGCACGCCCTGCCCGTCCGCCGTCACCGTCGGCTCCACATCGGGCGCGAGATGGAAGCGAAGCACATAGGGCACGGCCGCAGGCTTGCGGCGGCGCGGGGCGGGGAGCAGCATGTCCTCGCCCCGGATTTCCTTGCCCTCCGCCGAGAGGATCAGCAGGCGGCGGTGGACATAGCCGAGGCGGCGAACATAACCGTCATGGCTGAGTTCCAGGCGGCTGCCGCTTTCGGTCTCCTGCCGATGCAGCTCAACTTCGGTGACGCCGCGGCCAAGGGTGCCGTCCGCAAGGATCGCCGTCGAATTGCTGTCCGCAAGGGTGAGCGTGCTGTGCGCGGCGGTGGTGCGTAGCGCCTGCGCCAGCGAGTCCGGCAATTGCGCGCCGGCGAGCGCCGCGCCGCCGCAATTGACGAACAGGCGGTGCGCGCCGTCGCTGATCTCCAGCGCGCCGGTGGAGGCGCAGCCCGCATCGGCGACCCGCGAAACCGGCGGCGGGGCCGCGTCGATGAGGACAACCGTGCCGCCCGCCGACAGCCGCTGATAGCCCCAGTCGCGCGCCTGGCGCAGCGGACGGGTGCGGACGCCGGTGGCGGCGATCACGGCATTGACGGCCTCGGGCGATGTCGCGCCGCCGCCCTGCCAGCTTCCCAGGCCGCCATCGCCATGCGTGACGCCGAGCAAAGCGGGCACGGTGCGCGACAAGGCTTCGTCCAGGAATGCGGGCGGCTCCTCCCGCCGGGCGTCATAGACGGCGCGGAGCATAGCGAGGAGCGTGATCCCCTCAAGCTGCGCCATCGGCGCGCGCGATATGGTGCCGCCATCGCCATGGAAGGCGCTGTCCAGCGCGCGGCGCAGGCCCGCCTCGCCAAAGATGCGGCGCGGGCCGCCGCCGGGGATCAGCAGTGATGCGGCGACAATGCCGCCCCAGGCGACAAGGCGCTGTATGCCGACCGGGGCCTTGTCCGCGCCCTGATCGAGATGACGCGCGGTGCGGGCGATGCAGTTGAGGACCAGCGAACGATAGACGAGATCGCTGCTCGACAGGATCAACGGCGCCTGGCTGGTCCAGAAAAACAGCCGCCAGCCCGCATTGTCGGCCCGCCACGCCGGTTCGCTGGGCTTTTCCGAATGGGCGGCCAGCCATTTGCGCATGATCGCTTCGGCGACCGGCGCGCCCTGATCGCGGGTCGACACCGTGGCAAGATCGCGCAGCCAGCGGAAGCTGTGAATATAGTCCCGGAAAGCGGGCGACACGTCCAGCGCCGCAAAATCCAGCGTCTCGACCGACTGCTTCATGCCGCGGAACAGGAAGAATCCGGCGCGCAGCGCATTGCCCGCGCGCGGATCGCCGGGAATATCGTCGTCCGGCACAGCCAGCAGTTTCAGGGGATATTTCCCCTTCAGCCGCATCGCATGAATGGGGGTGCGCCAGGTCAGCCGGTAGAAGCGGTTCGCGACTCGTTCGGCCAGCGACAGCCCCCTGTCATCCGATACCCGGATGAGCCTCTTGCCCTCCTCGATCCCGTCATCCTCGGCAAGAGGCGCGGCATGGGGCGGAAGCCGGCTGTGATCGTTCACCCGCCCCGCAACCTCCGGATATTGTCGGCATAGGCGGACGGGCCGCCCTTGAAGGTCGCCGTTCCCGCGACCAGCACGTCGGCGCCCGCCGCGATCGCCTGCGGCGCGGTTTCGAAATCGATGCCGCCATCGACCTGCAGACGGATGTCCCGGCCGCTCTTGTCGATCATCTTGCGGATCGCCTCGATCTTGCGGAGCTGGTTGGTGATGAAGCTCTGCCCGCCGAAACCGGGATTGACGCTCATCACCAGCACCAGGTCGACATCATCGATCAGATAGTCGAGCATCTTGGCGGGCGTACCGGGGTTGAGCACGACGCCCGCCTGCTTGCCCAGCGACTTGATATGCTGGACGGTGCGGTGGATGTGCGGCCCCGCCTCCGGGTGCACGGTCAGGATATCGGCCCCGGCCGCCGCGAAAGCGTCCAGATAGGTATCGACCGGCGAAATCATCAGATGGACGTCCATCGGCTTGGTCGTGTGCGGGCGCAGCGCCTTCACGACCATCGGGCCAATGGTGATGTTCGGCACGAAATGCCCGTCCATCACATCGACGTGGACCCAGTCGCAGCCAGCCTCGTCAATCGCGCGCACCTCCTCGCCAAGCCGGGCGAAATCGGCGGACAGGATGGACGGGGCGATGCGGACGGATGGCGACATGGATGACAGGCATTAGCCGCGCGATTCGGGTGGCGCAACCATTGTCCGCGCCGATTCGCGCCTCAGACCCGACGAAAGCGCGCGATGAAGAATCCATCGACGCCGCCCTGCTCCGCCAGCGTCGCGGGAAGCGTGCGAATCCAGCCGTCATCCGTGGCGGAGATACCCTGCGGCAGCAATGCGGCGTCGGGCGGAACGACTTGAAATCCGGGATTCCTGGACAGGAATTCGCGCGCCTGATCCTCACCCTCGGCCTGTTCGAGTGAGCAGGTCGCATAAACGAGCGCGCCGCCTGGCGCGACCCATTGGGCGGCGCGATCAATCAGTAGCGCCTGCAATTCCGCCAGTTCCGCGATCTGGCGCGGGCCGATGCGGTGCAGGACGTCCGGGTGGCGGCGATAGATGCCGGTCGCGGTGCAGGGCGCATCGAGCAGCACCGCGTCGGCGGGCTTTTCCGGCGCCCAGGCGCGGATGTCGGCGGCCAGAACCTCTGCCGAAAGGCCGGTGCGGGCGAGATTTTCCGACAGCCGCTCCAGCCGCTTCTTCGACTGGTCGATGGCGGTGACGCGCCAGCCGGTGGCGGCCAACTGCATCGTCTTGCCGCCCGGCGCGGCGCACAGGTCAAGCACCTGCCGGCCCTCCCCCGCGCCAAGCAGGCGGGCCGGGATGGAGGCGGCGAGATCCTGCACCCACCATGCGCCCTCGGCAAAGCCCGGCAGGCCAGTGATCGCGTCATGATCGCCGAGGCGGACATGCCCCGGCGCGAAGGACGCGCCGGACAGGCGCTCCGCCCAGAGCGCCGTGTCGGCGGGATCGCGCAGCGACAGGTCGACGGGCGGGCGCACGGCGAAGGCGCGGGCGGCGGCCTCCGCCATCTCCGCGCCCCACTGGTCCGCCCAGCGCGCGGCCGCGCCATCGGGCAGCGCCGGAACATCGGGAAGCCCCGCGCCGTCCCGCATGATCGCGCCGAACACGCCATGAACCAGCTTGCGCGGGCCGCCATCCACCAGCGGCAGGGCGGTGGCGATAGCCGCGTGCGGCGGCGTGCCGAGGCCGAGCGCCTGCACAAGCGCGATGCGCAGCACCATGCGCGCCTTCGCATCGTCCGGCAGGCGCTGCCGCGTCGCGCCGTCGATCAGCGCGTCGAGATCGGGCAGGCGGCGCAGCGCTTCGGCGGCGATGGCGTGGACCAGCGCGCGATCATTGCCCGCCGGGATTCCCTGTGTCGCGGCATGCAAGGCCAATTCCAGCGGCTCGCCCCGGCGCAGCACGGCGTCGAGCAGCTTGAGCGCGGCGCGGCGAGCGGGGAGGCCGGCGGGCGGCGGCGGACTTGCGGGATAGCGGGATGTGGGCGGCGAGGACATTGCGGGCCTCTAGCGGCTTTGCAGGGCGGCGTCATCCGGCGTCTCTTGCCGTACTCCTGCGAAAGCAGGAGTACGCAGCGCTAAAGTCAGCCGCGCGACATCAATCCCGGCGGAGCGGATCGAGCGCGCTGGAGCGGCGCGGTTTGGGCGCACCGTTGGGATTGAGGGCGGAGTTGCGCGGCGCAACCGCAGAAGCCGACTGAGCCGGAGCCAGCGCAGGCGCGTGGCCCATCTGCGCCGCGAAATCCTCCAGCGCCGCGATGCGCTTTTCGGTCGCGGGGTGGGTGGAGAACATCTCGCTGACATGGGCGGGCACGATATAGAGTTGCGCCGCCGCCGGATTGCGTTCCGCGACCGGGTTGGGAATGCGTTCGGCCATGCCGGAAATCTTGGCGAGCGCGGATGCGAGCGCGCGCGGATTGCCGCTGATCTCCGCGCCCGCGCGGTCCGCCCCATATTCGCGGGTGCGGCTGATCGCCATCTGCACGATCATCGCGGCGAAGGGCGCGACGATCACCGCCAGCAGGGTCGCCACCATATTATGATGGCCATTATTGTCGCCGCTACGGAAAAACATGCCAAAATTGGCGAGCATGGAGATGGCACCCGCTATCGTCGCGACCATGGTCATGATCAGCGTGTCGCGATTGCGGACATGGCCAAGCTCATGCGCCATCACGCCCGCCACCTCATCCCGGCTGAGCATCGAGAGCAGGCCGGTGGTGGCGGCGACAGCGGCGTTTTCGGGATTGCGGCCGGTGGCGAAGGCGTTGGGATGCGGCGAATCGATCACATAGACGCGCGGCATCGGCAGCCCGGCGCGCTGGGCGAGCTGCTGCACCAGGGGGTAGAAATCGGGCGCGCTCGCGGCATCGACCTCCCGCGCGCCATGCATCGACAGGACGATCTTGTCGGCACTCCAGAAGGTGAAAAGGTTCATGCCCGCGGCCACGAGCAGCGCGATGATCGCCCCGCCGCTGCCGCCCAGCGTATAGCCCAATGCCATGAACAGCGCGGTCAGCGCCGACAGCAGCAGCATCGTCTTGAACCCGCTCACGGAAAAACCATCCTTTCATGTCATCGAACGCCAGCCCATATAGCATGGCAGGCATGAATGTGGGATGGCGCTGCGCCGCCTTCAATCATGCGAAACAGTTGGACATCCGGGAGAAACGCAATGGGCAAGCGCCCCGACCATGTGAAGCCGCCCGCCTACCTGTCCAAAAGCCCGCCCGTGCCCCAGCCCGACCCGCTGGACAAGGTGCCGGAAGCCGAGGAGGGCCTTAGCCCAACACGCTATGGCGATTGGGAGAAAAAGGGAATCGCGATCGATTTCTGACCGGCATCGCCGCCGTTTTTCCCTGCCTCATCCTCCGTTCATCCAAATTACTGCACGGCCTTTCGGCATTCCGGGCGCTGACGGGTACAGGCTCTGTCCTGTCGGAGCTAGGAGGTGCCGTGGCGTCATGACAGGGGTCGCGCCTGAGTCTGAAGCATGCCTTGTGCATTGATTTGATGGATAAAAAGGGAATTCATGGGTCATCTTCCACTGTTTGCCGATATTGAAATGCCGGAGGACGCGCCGCTGATGTATGGCGTGGGCCGCCTCATCTGCGCCTGGGGCGCGCTGGAACAGGGGCTGGAACAGAAACTCTGCGCGCTGCGCGAGGCGGCGGGCGATGTGCGCAACACCAGCATGCGGACCAAACCGGGCATGGGCCGGTTGATGGCCGAACTGCGCGCGATGATCTCCATGCGCGACCGGCGCGACGTCAGCGCCCTGTCACAAATCGCCGATATCGAACGCGACATCCAGCGAATCGACCGGTTTCGCGGGCTGATCATCACTGGCTTCGGCGCGCCGGAGCCGGGCGGCTTTTCCTGCCGCGATCAGAAGAATAACGAACTGCATGTATCGATGGAGCAACTGGATTCAGAGATCGGGCAACTGGAAAATATCAGCGAACGGTTGATCGCCCTCTAACCCTTTATCGTCCAATTCCGGCCCTGCGCAGGGTTGACCTTCTCCGGCCAAGCCGCAATGAGTGCGGTGCAGCATTTCCTGCAATACATATATAGAACAGGGCAGAATGACGAAGAAGATACGCAAGGCCGTGTTCCCCGTGGCGGGACTCGGTACACGTTTCCTCCCGGCGACAAAGGCCGTGCCGAAGGAATTGCTGCCGGTCGTGGACCGCCCGCTGATCCAATATGCGGTCGACGAGGCGATCGAGGCCGGGATCGAGGAGATGATCTTCGTCACCGGACGCGGCAAGGGCGCGATCGAGGACCATTTCGACATCGCCTATGAGCTGGAGGCGACCCAGCGCGAGCGCGGCAAGGACATGTCGGGCCTGAAGGGCACGCGCCTGACGCCGGGCAATGCGATCTTCGTGCGGCAGCAGGAGCCGCTTGGCCTGGGCCATGCGATCTGGTGCGCGCGGCATATTGTCGGCGACGAGCCGTTCGCGATCATCCTGCCCGACGAATTCATGTATGGCGGTAAGGGCACCGGATGCCTGAAGCAGATGGTCGACGCCTATGACGCGGTTGGCGGCAACCTGATCTGCGCGCTCGACGTGCCGATGGAGCAGACGCCCAGCTATGGCGTGCTCGATCCCGATGGCGTGAAGGGCGACCTGACGGTCATCAAGGGCCTGGTCGAAAAGCCGGCCGCAGGCACCGCGCCCTCAACCCTGATCATCGCCGGACGCTACATCCTGCAGCCAGAGGTCATGACGGTCCTGGAAACGCAGGAAAAGGGCGCGGGCGGCGAAATCCAGCTTACCGACGCGATGGCCGCGATGATCGGCAAGCAGGCGTTCCACGGCGTGACCTTCAAGGGCGATCGCTATGACTGCGGGTCGAAGGCGGGCTATATCGAGGCCAATCTGGCGCTGGCGCTGGAACGGGACGATATCGGCGCGCATATCCGGCAGTTCGCGAAGAAGCTGGTGGGGTGAGGTAACGGGAAGGCTGAACAGCAGCTTCGTTTGCACATTAAATTGAAACCGTTCGCCCTGAGCGAAGTCGAAGGGCTCTGCTGAGGCAAGGCCGAAGCACTTCGCTGCGCTCAGTGGAAGGCTTCGACTTCGCTCAGCCCGAACGGTTCTTGGTGTAGCTTATAAATCCCCCTTCCTACCACTCCCCCAGCCCCATCGCGCCCGCGCGATATTCGGCGATCCGGCGGGCCGTGGCGGCCGAGACGTCCGGGAGGGCGTCGAGCGCAAACCAGCCCGCCTCCTCTATCTCCAGCAGATCGGCGCGGCGCAGTCCGGCCGCCTGATCCTGCGCCGTCCGGACGACGAAGATGACGATATGGTCGTCCTTCGCCTCCTTCCGGCTGTGATAGACGCCAAGGACGCGCTCCACCCTGACATCGGTCAGCGCGACCTCCTCCCGCAATTCCCGCAGCAGGGCGGCGCCGAACCCTTCGCCCTTCTTCACCCCGCCGCCGGGCAGATACCAATGGTCGATATAGCTGTGGCGGACGAGAGCGATGCGGTCCCGCGGGTCGAGGACGATGGCCCGCACGCCCAGCGTGCGCGGCCGCCGGATGCGCCAGTAAAGGCGCGCTCCGCGCCCGATCAGGCGATGAAGCAGTGCCATATGCGCGCCTCCCGGCCGTAAATTTCCGGCAGGACGGCCCTATCCGGTCAGGCCGGATGGGACCTACGCCGCGCCGGGATCAGAACGGTACTTCGTCGTCCAGGTCATTGTCGAAATTGGGACTGCCGCGGCCGCCCGAACCGGAGCTGCGGCCACCGCCGCCCGCGCCGCCGAAGCTGGGGCCGTCATCATAGTCGCCGCCGCCATAGCCGCTGCTGCCGCCCGACCAGTCGCTGCCGCCACCGGACGAACGGCCGCCGCTACCGCCATAGCCGCCGCCCTGACCGCCACCGCCCGGCGCGCCGTCCAGCATGGTCAGCACGGCGCCGGGGCCTTGCAGCACGACTTCGGTCGAATAACGGTCGTTGCCCGACTGGTCCTGCCATTTGCGGGTGCGGAGCTGGCCCTCCAGATAGACTTTCGATCCCTTGCGCAGGAAGCGTTCGGCGACGCCCGCCAGTCCTTCGGAGAAGATGGCGACGGTGTGCCATTCGGTCCGCTCCTTCTTCTCGCCGGACATGCGGTCCTTCCAGCTTTCGCTGGTGGCGATGCGCAGATTGCAGACCTTGCCGCCGTTCTGGAAGCTTTTCACCTCTGGATCAGCGCCCAGATTGCCCACCAGAATGACCTTGTTTACCGAGCCTGCCATGATCCCTCCGAAGGCGTGAAAGGGGTCCTTATAGCCCTGCGAATGACGCGGTAAACATCAAAGACCAGCGGCGGTCGCGGTCCAGAAGGTTATGCCCGCCGCCACATAGGCCAGAGCGAACAGATAGCCGACCATGAACATCGGCCAGCGCCAGCCGTTTGTCTCCCGCCGGGTGACGGCAATGGTCGAAATGCACTGAGGGGCGAACACGAACCAGGCAAGGAAGGCGAGAGCGGTGGGCAGCGACCAGCGCCCTTTGAGGCGGTCGCCCAGTTCCATGCTGACGGCATCCTCGCCCTGGTCGGCATCGATAGCGTAGACGGTCGCGATCGCGGAGACCGCGACTTCACGCGCCATCATGGTCGGCAGCAGGGCCAGCGAGATGTCGCGGTTGAAGCCGATCGGCTCGACCAGCACGTTGATGCCCCCCGCGATCCGGCCGGCGATGCTGTATTCGCTCTGCTTGACACCGGCCGGAGCGGTGGGAAAGCTGGCCAGCACCCACAACACGGCGTTGGTGGCAAGGATGATGGTGCCGGCGCGCTTGAGGAAGATCACCGCACGCTGCCACAGGCCAATCAATATGTCCTGCGGCCGGGGCCACTGATATTTCGGCATTTCCATAAGGAAGCCGCTGCTGTTCCCCTTTGCCACGGTCACGCGCAGCGCGAGCGCCGCGACCATCGCGCCGACGATACCGGCGACGTAGAGAAGGAACAATATCAGCCCCTGCAGTCCGATCCCGCCCAGCACGGTGCGCGCCGGAATGAAGGCGGCGATGATCAGGCCATAGACGGGCAGCCGCGCCGAACAGGTCATCAGCGGCGCGATCAGGATGGTGGTCAGCCGGTCCTTAGGATCGCTGATCGTACGGGTCGCCATGATGCCGGGCACGGCGCAGGCGAAGGACGAAAGCAGCGGAATGAAGGCGCGGCCCGAAAGGCCGACCCGCGCCATGATGCCGTCCATCATGAAGGCGGCGCGCGCCATATAGCCGGTCGCCTCCAGCATCAGGATGAAGAAGAACAGGATGAGGATCTGCGGCAGGAACACGATCACCGCGCCGACGCCACCGACCACGCCCTCCAGCAGGAAGTCGTGCACAATGCCGGGCGGCAGGATGGCCGTCACCGCCGTGCCCAGCGCAGTGACCCAGCCTTCCAATATGTCGGCAGGGACAGTCGCCCAGGCGAACACCGCCTGAAACATCACGAACAGGAGCGCCAGGAGGAAGATGAGACCCATCACCGGATGCAGCGCGATGCGGTCCACGGCGGCGGTCAGACGACGGGACGGGGTTTCGCGGACGATGGCGGCGCGGGCGATCCGGTGCGCCTCCCGCCGGACGGCGTCAAAGCTTTTTTCCGGCGCGGAGGGCCGGATTGCGACCGGGCCGCCCGTAATGATCTTGTCCAGTTCAGCGCGCAGATGATCGAGGCCGCGCTTGCGCACGGCGACGGTCGGGATGACCGGCACGCCAAGGTCGCGGGAAAGGATATTGGCGTCCAGCTCCAGCCCGTCGCGCGCGGCGAGATCCACCATGTTGAGCGCCAATATGGTCGGCAGGCCCAGCGCGATCAGCTCCAGCGCGAAACGCAGGTGATTCTGCAGATTGGCGGCGTCGACGACGATGACCAGCGCATCGGGCAGGCGTTCGCCCGCCTGCTTGCCCAGGATGAAATCGCGCGTCACCTGCTCGTCCGGGCTGGTCGGGTCGAGGCTGTAGGTGCCGGGCAGATCGACGATTTCCAGCGGCCGGCCATCGTCCAGCGACAGGCGGCCCGATTTGCGCTCCACCGTGACGCCGGGATAATTGCCCAGCTTCTGCCGCGCGCCGGTCAGCGCGTTGAACAGCGCGCTCTTGCCGGCATTGGGATTGCCGACCAGCGCCACGAGCGGCAGCGCGGTCATGCGTCCTCCCCCGGCCCGGTGCGGACTTCTATGGCGGCGGCGTGATGGCGGCGCATGGCGATGGTCATGCGGCCGATCCGGCAGGCCAGGGGGCCCCGGCCGAAAATGCCGCCATGATGCAGCGCCTCTACGCTGGCCCCTTCACACAGGCCATATTCGCGCAGCCGCTGACCCTCGGCGGGGGAGAGCAGGGTCCAATCAATGCTGTCGACATAAGCGGGCTTGCGGAGGGGAAGCTGGGTCAGGCGCAATGTAGATGAGTCTCAGGGTCCGATGTTTGCGACTGAGTATCAATAACGCCTATTCAACGCCAGCCCCAATGAGACGATCGGCCAATCAGACCACGGGATAGCGCAGCCGCCCGATGAAGCGGGACAGGCTGAAATGATTGTCCTTCCGCGCGGACAGGCGCGCCTTCGCCTTTTCGAAACGCATCACGCCATCGAGACGGCGGGAAAGGAAGGCCCGGCTGTCTGCATGGCCCTCGCTCTCATCGTCGAGGAAAGCGATCATCGTCGCGGCATAGACGCCGCCGAGCGTCATCCGCTTGGTGTAGTGATTATAGTCCGTCGCGGTATCGCCCGCGAGACGCCAGATGCCGTCCGCCGCGCGCCAGCCCAGCTTCGCCGAGCGGGCGAAATTCTGCGGCAGCGCCAGGATGGCGAGGGCGCGGCGAAGCGCCTCCCGGTCGGGCGCCAGCAGGGCGAGGCGCGCCTCCACCAGAGCGGCGATTCGCTCCCGGATCTTCATCGCGGCAAGGGTATCGGCCGGGATCGCCGCCGCCATGCGCGCGTCGATGCTGGCGAACCAGGCGTCGATCATGCCGACCGCGCCGTCCGCAAAGGCCAGCCGGGCGATGGCGGGATCGACATGCGCAAGGCGGGCGGCGTTTTCCACCGCGGCCGGACGCCAGCCGTCGAACGCCGCCTGACGCGGCAGCAGGGGCGCGAGCGCGGCGCGGATTTCATCCAGCGTGGGATCAGCGGGCAGATCGACCATCGGCCTTTCCCTAGACCCGCGCAGGCGGACGGACAAGCGCCGCCGGAATGATTCCCGGAATGCGTCCCGGAGCGGTTGAAATGCGCATGGCCCGATCCTAACTCGCACCGGCACCCATTTCCGTTTCAATTCGATACTTAAATAACAGGAGTTTCCCATGCCGGATTTGTTCGATCCCGTCCACTTCGGCGACATACAAGCGCCCAATCGCATCCTGATGTCGCCGCTGACCCGCGCGCGGGGCACCAAAGGCCATGTGCCGACACATATCATGGCTACCTATTATGCGCAGCGCGCCACCGCCGGGCTGATCATCACCGAAGCCACCGGCATTTCGCAGGAAGGGCTGGGCTGGCCCTATGCGCCGGGCATCTGGTCCGCCGAACAGGTCGAGGCGTGGAAGCCCGTGACCGAAGCCGTGCATGAGGCGGGCGGACGCATCGCATTGCAGCTCTGGCATATGGGCCGGATCGTGCACCCCAGCTTCCTTGGCGGGGCGCAGCCCGTGTCCGCAAGCGCGACCACCGCACCCGGCGACGCCCACACCTATGCGGGCAAGCAGCCCTATACCCAGGCGCGCCCACTGGAGATTGCGGAGATTCCGCGCCTGCTCGACGAATATGGCCGCGCCGCGCGCAACGCGCTGGCGGCGGGTTTCGATGGCGTGGAGCTGCACGCGGCGAACGGCTATCTGATCGACCAGTTCCTGCGCGACGGATCGAACCACCGGACGGACGCCTATGGCGGCAGCCCGGAAAATCGCGTGCGGTTGCTGCGGGAAGTGGCGCAGGTGCTGACCGGAGAGATCGGCGCGGGACGCACCGGCGTCCGCCTTTCACCCAATGGCGCGTCGCAGGGCGTGGATGACAGCAACCCGGAAGCCGTGTTCACGCTGGCGGCGCAGGCGCTGGACGCGCTGGGCATCGCCTTCCTGGAACTGCGCGAACAGAAGCCGCACGGCACGTTCGGCAGCACCGACGTACCCCGGCTGTCGCCCATCATCCGGCAGCATTTCAACGGCGCGCTGGTGCTGAACAGCGATTATGACCGGGCCACCGCCCAGGCCGACCTGGATTCAGGTCTGGCCGACGCGATCAGCTTCGGGCGGCCGTTCATCTCCAACCCGGACCTGCCGGAGCGGCTGCGCAAGGGCCTGCCGCTGCAACAGGCAGAGATGGCGACCTGGTACAGCCAGGGCGTGGAAGGCTATACCGACTATCCGGCGCTGGCCCCGCAGGCGGCCTGAACGGCCGGCCCGCCCCGGACATCCGTCAGGCGAAGCGCTGGCGGATGTCCAGCATGGCGATGGCGGCCTTGGCCGCCTCGCCGCCCTTGTCCTTTTCGGTCATGCGGGCGCGGGCGAGAGCCTGCGCCTCATTTTCGACCGTCAATATGCCGTTGCCGATGGGGATGCTGTCCATCGACAGCGCCATCAGGCCCCGCGCGCTTTCGTTCGACACCACCTCGAAATGATAGGTTTCGCCGCGGATGACGACGCCAATGGCGATGAAACCGTCATAGCGGCCGCTTTCCGCCGCCATCGCGATGGCGCCCGGAATCTCCAGCGCGCCGGGAACGGTCAGCACCTCATATTTGTGGCCGGCTTCATCGAGCGCAGCGCCCGCGCCCTCGATCAGCAGGTCGTTCAGATGCTCGTAGAAACGCGCTTCGACGATCAGAAACTTCGCCATTATCTTTATCCCGATTTTAGAGGTCGATGGAGCGCTCGCCCACGACGGCGAGGTCATAGCCGTCCAGCGCGATCAGGCTGTGATGGCTGTTGGTGAGCAGGATCATGTCGTGCACGCCCATTTCCGCGAGGATCTGCGCGCCGACGCCATAGTCGCGGAGCTGGTCCATGTCGCCGGGGGTCATCTCGCTGCCGTTCATAAGCTGGAACAGGCGGCTGAGACCGTTGGATTCGAGGCGGTTGAGGATCACGATGACCCCCGCGCCTTCCTCGCCGATGATTTCCATCGACCGCCGGAGCAAATCGCTGCGCGGGCTGATATGGCCGAACGTGTCGTCCAGCGGGGAGAGGACATGCATGCGCACCAGGGTCGGCTGATCCGGGTCGACGCGGCCCTTCTGCAGCACGATCTGCTCCGTGCCGGTGGCCTTGTTGTAAAAGACCATCGCCTTCCAGTCGCCGCCCCAGCGGCTGGGGAACGCCACTTCCGACCGCTTGACCACCAGATGGTCGTTGCGGCGGCGATAGGCGATCAGGTCGCGGATCGTGCCGATCTTCAGCCGGTGCTTCTGCGCGAAGGGAATGAGGTCGTCCAGACGGGCCATCGTGCCGTCGTCATTCATGATCTCGCAGATCACGCCGGAGGGGTTGAGACCGGCCAGGCGCGCCACGTCCACGGCCGCCTCGGTATGGCCGGTGCGGACCAGCACGCCGCCGGGACGGGCGACCAGCGGGAACACATGGCCCGGAGTCACGATGTCGGCGGCGCCCTTCGACCCGTCTATCGCGACGGAAATGGTGCGCGCGCGATCAGCGGCGCTGATGCCCGTAGTTACCCCGTCCTTCGCCTCGATCGAGACGGTGAAGGCGGTTTCGTGCCGGGTGCCGTTGTGGCGGCTCATCAGGTTGAGGCCAAGATCGTCCACCCGGTCCTTGGTGAGCGCAAGGCAGATGAGGCCGCGGCCGTGCGTCGCCATGAAATTGATCGCGTCGGGCGTCGCCATCTGCGCGGGGATGACCAGATCGCCCTCGTTCTCCCGGTCCTCGTCATCGACAAGGATGAACATCCGCCCGTTGCGGGCCTCGTTGATGATCTCCTCCGGCAAAGCGAGGGCGGTGCCGCCTTCCCGCCGCAGCAGATAGGATTCGAGCTTCACCAGCGTATCGGCCGTGGGGTTCCAGTCGCTTTCGCCCAGGCGGCGCAGGCTGTTGGCGTGCAGACCGGCGGCGCGCGCAAGGCCGGAGCGGGACAGGCCGCCTTCCGTGACCAGATTGCGAAGCGAGTCGATGAGGGAGGAGGACATGCGAATAGGCCTTGCTTAACCTTCGGTCCTGCTGACCGAGAAGCGGCATATCACATCACAGTGTGATTATTTCAATAGCAAATCACATTGCGCAATTGCGCAAAGGTCAGGCGGTGCGGAATGCCTGCATGCGATGGAGATAGCGCGCCAGCACGTCGATCTCGATATTGATCGGCCGTCCGACCTCCAGCGAATCGAATGTCGTCACCTCGGCCGTGTGCGGAATGATGTTCACGCCGAAGTCCACGCCGCCCCCGGCCTTGTCCTCCACGCTGTTCACCGTCAGCGATATGCCGTCGAGGGTGATCGACCCCTTCGGCGCAACATGCGGGGCGATGGCCGGGCCAGCGGAAATGGTGACGCGCAGCGAATCGCCTTCGTTGCGCAGGCCGGTGACTTGGCCAATCTCATCGACATGGCCGGTCACGATATGGCCGCCCAGTTCGTCGCCCACTTTCAGCGCGCGCTCCAGATTGAGGCGGCGGCCAAGCGTCCACTGGCCCTGCGCCGTGCGCGACACGGTTTCGGCGGACAGGTCGACCGCGAACCAGTCCGGCCCCTTTTCCACCACCGTCAGGCAGACGCCGGAGCAGGAGATGGATGCGCCGATCGCGACGCCCGCCATGTCATAGCCGCAGCCGATGACAAGGCGCAGGTCGCCGCGCTGCTCGGCGGAGCGGATGGTGCCGATATCTGTGATGATGCCCGTGAACATGGCCGAGTCTCTAAGCGCTCTCCACCGACTCGTAAACCTCCAGCCGGTCCGGGCCGAGCATGCGGCCGCCGGTCAGCCGCCAGCGGCCATGCGCGGCGTCGAGCGAGGCGAGACCGAAGTCGCCCAGCGCCGGCTTTCCCGCCCCCAGCAGGATCGGCGCGCGATACAGGAGCAGCCGGTCGACCAGCCCCGCCCGCAGGAAGGAGGCGGCCGTCGACGCGCCGCCTTCCACCATCAGATGATCGACATGTTCGAGCGTCGCAATCTCCTCCGGGCTGCGAATGACCGTCCAGCCCGGCGGCGCATCCCCGGACCCCAGCAGGATCGGCCGGGGCGAACGCGCCTTCAGCCCCGGCAAGCGCACATCGAGGCGCGGGGCGTCAGCGCGCAGGGTGCCGCCGCCCACCAATATGGCGTCATGGCGCGCGCGCTCCACATGCGCATGCGCCCGCGCGGCGGGACCGGTGATCCAGCGGCTGCCGCCGTCCGGCATGGCGATGCGCCCGTCCAGCGACAGGCCGAGTTTCAGCGTGACATGCGGCCGCCCAAGCGTCTGCCGCAGGAAGAAGCCCGCCATCGCCCGGCGCGCCTCCGCCGCCATCAGGCCGGTTTCCACGGCGATGCCCTGCCCGGCCAGAAACGCCGCACCCTGCCCGTCGGTGCGCGGATCGGGGTCGCGGGCCGCGATCACCACGCGGGCGACGCCGCCCCGCGCCAGCATGTCGGTGCAGCGCGGGCCGCGCGGCGACAGATGGAAGCAAGGCTCCAGCGTCACATAGGCGGTCGCGCCCCGCGCCCGGTCCAGCGCCTGTTCCAGCGCCTGCGCCTCCGCATGGGGCCTTCCGCCCGCCTGCGTCCAGCCCCGCCCGACGACGACCGAGTCGCGGACGATGAGGCAGCCGACGCTGGGATTGGGCGTGCTGACGCCCCGGCCGCGCAGCGACAGCGCGATCGCGGCCGCCATGAAACGTTGGTCATCGGCGGCGTCTGCGATGGGGAAGGCGAGGGTGTCCGCTATTGTTTGGCGTCCCCGCCATCAGGCCCGCCCTGGGGTGTCGCGGGCGCGGGAGCGGCCTTGCCTTCCGCCGCCTCCGCCTTGGCCAGCCGGTCGTCGAGCTGGGCGTTGATATATTTCAGCGCTTCCTTGCGCCTGGCGGTGTTGCGCGCTTCATCCGCGCGCCAGTCGATGCCGAAAGCGTCGGCCAGACCCTGCATTTCCTTCTGCTTCTTGCGCAGCGCGACTTCGCTGCGCGCCAGATCCATCTTCTGCTGCAGGATGATCGCCGCATCGGTGCGGTTCGCGTCCCAGCTTTCGACATAGATGATCTTGTTCTGGCGCGGCATGATGTTGGTCTGCCCGTCGATCACGAACGCCCAGATGATGATCCAGGTGACGGCCGCGGACAGGCCGAGCAGCGGCCATTTATGCGCGCGGCGCTCAGTGAAGTAGCTCCAGAAGTCGCTGAAGGCCGACTTCGGGGAAACAGGACGGGGGAAAATGGCCATGGCGCGGAATATAGAGGCAATCCAACGGGAATCAAAGCGCGGGCGTGAAAGGCGCGGATCACGCCATGCCCTCTGTCACGCGCCTGTAGGAATGACGCAGTATGATCGCCCTGCGACCCAATGGAAGCCTGCCCCCAATGGCTTCCATAGTTTCGGCCCGGCGGACGCCCCCACCGCCGGGCCGTTATTTTCGCGTCGCCGCTATCGAACGATCAGGTCATGCGGAAATGCACGGTCATCACCCGTTCCGATTCGACGGGCGTCCCGTCGCGGGTGCCGGGGCGGAAGCGCCATTTGCGCAGCGCCTGCTCCCGCGTCGCATCCCAGAAGGCGTCGCTGGCCGCCGACAGCTTCTCCACCGACAGCACGCGCCCGTCCGCGCCGATCCGGACGCGGACCGTGACCGATCCTTCCATATCCATCCGCTGCATGGAGGGCGGATAGGCCGGCTGGAAATCGCGGGCGAAGCGCGGATCGGGCGACGCCTGCGCGAATACCGGCGCCCTGGGCGGATCGGCGGGCGTTTCAATCTTTGGCTGGATGGGCGGCAGGGGATCGACCGTTCCGGTGATGTCCACGGGGTCGACCGGCAACGCCACTTTGGGGATGGTCGCCGGGATAACTGACCGGTCAGGTTGCTGTATCGGATGTTTGCTATTGTCGGGCGGCGGCTGAACCGGATCGGGCGGCGGCGGGTCGGCGGGTACGGCATATGTTATTATGGACGGCGGGACGAACCGTTCGATCATCTCCCGCGGCATCAGCAGGAAGATTCCCACCGCCACGGCATGAACGGCGATCGTCCCGCCCAGACCGATGGGGGACCTGCGGGACCCGGCATAACCGCCCTGCGGCGCAACCACTGACTGCATTGCATCCTCTCCTCTGACCGCGCCGGTAACCGGCGCCTGATTGGGATGATACAACATAACAATAGATGGGCAAGAGGATTTTCGAGCGCAGGGGTAGAGATAGTTTTGCGGGGTCGTGATTGGACGGGATTAGCCAAAAACGCAGTGTGCTCCTGTGAAAGCAGGAGTCCAGTTCAAACGGCAGGTCTGGACTCCTGCTTTCGCAGGAGCACGCTTAACCATAGGGATTTAAGTATCTGATTTTATTACTATACTGCCCGCATGTCCCAAAATGGGACAGCCCTATGCCGCGGCGGCGCGCAACCGGCTGAGGGCCGCATCCCGCCCGATCAGCGGCAGCAGGGCGGCCATTTCCGGGCCATGGTCGCGGCTGGTGAGGGCGAGGCGTAGGGGATGGAACAGCGCTTTGCCCTTGCGGCCGGTCGCCTCCTTCAGCGCGCCGGTGAGCGCCCGCCAGACGCCTTCATCGAACGGCAGCGCGTCGAGCGCATCGGCGGCCTGGGTCAGAAAGGCGCGGTCGTCGCTGTCGAATTGCGGCGTGTCGATCGCACCCTTCACGATCCCCCACCAGTCCGCCGCCTGGGCGATGATGTCCAGATTGGGCCGGATCGCGTTCCAGCCCGCCTCATCCATGCCCTCCGGCAAGCGGCCGGTCACCGCTGCGTAGGGAAGGGCATGAATGATCTTCTGGTTGAGCGCCGCCAGTTCCGCCTCATCGAAGCGGGCGGGCGCGCGGCCGAAGCGGGCGAAATCGAAGGTCGCCACCAGCGGCGCGACATCGGCGAACGGCTCGACCGGATCGCTGGTGCCAAGACGCGCCAGCAGAGCAATGATCGCGGCAGGCTCTATCCCCTGTTCGCGGAAAGCGGAAACGCCGAGCGAACCGAGCCGCTTGGACAGTTTGCCCTCCGTACCGGTCAGCAGCGCCTCATGCGCGAAGGCGGGCGGCGGCGCGCCCATCGCCGCGAACATCTGCAACTGGACGGCGGTGTTGGAGACATGATCCTCGCCGCGCACGACATGGGTCACGCCCATGTCGATGTCGTCGATGGCGGACGGGAGCATATAGAGCCAGGATCCGTCCTCGCGCCGGATCACGGGATCGGAGAGCAGCTTCGGGTCGAAATGCTGATCGCCCCGGATCAAGTCGGTCCAGGCGATCGGCGCATCATGATCGAGCTTGAAGCGCCAGTGCGGACGGCGGCCCTCCCCCTCCAGCCGTGCGACATCCTCCGCCGTCAGCAACAGGGCGGCGCGGTCGTAAACCGGCGGCAGGCCGCGGCCGAGCAGCACCTTGCGCCGCAGGTCCAGTTCCTGCGCGGTTTCATAGGCGGGATAGATGCGTCCGGCGTCGCGCAATGCCGCAAAGCGCGCCTCGTACAGCGCGAAACGATCCGACTGGCGGGTTTCGGCGTCCGGGTGCAGGCCGAGCCAGGCGAGGTCCGCCCGGATCGAATCGGCATATTCCTCCCGCGAGCGCTCCGCGTCGGTATCGTCGAGGCGCAGCAGGAATTGGCCGCCATTTTTCTGCGCCCACATCCAGTTGTGAAGCGCGGCGCGGATATTGCCGACATGCAGATGCCCGGTGGGCGATGGCGCGAAGCGGGTGATGATGGTCATAAGTTCGCTACTCAAACCGTTCGGGCCGAACCTGTCTAAGCCCTGCCCTTACTCAAAGAAAGGTGCAGCCCTTCGACTGGCTCAGGGCGAACGGATTATATCGGGTCAGGTGGTTCTAAACGCGTTGGTGATCGGATAGCGGCGATCGCGGCCGAAATTGCGGGTGCCGAGCTTCACGCCGGGGGGCGACTGGCGGCGCTTATATTCGGCAACGTAGAGCAGCCGCTCGATGCGGGCCACGGTGTCGCGGTCGAAGCCGCGCGCGACGAGCTGGTCGACCGACAGCTCCTCCTCGACAAGGCCGTGCAGCATCGGGTCCAGCACCTCATAGGGCGGCAGGCTGTCCTCATCCTTCTGGTCCTCGCGCAGTTCGGCGCTGGGCGGCTTGGTGATGACGCTATCGGGCATCACCGGGCCGGACGGCCCCATGCCAAGGCTCGGTACATTCTCGTTCCGCCAGCGCGACAGGTCGAACACCGTCATTTTGTAGGCGTCCTTCAGCACCGAATAGCCGCCCGCCATGTCGCCATAGATGGTCGCATAGCCCACCGACATCTCGCTCTTGTTGCCGGTGGTCAGCAGCATGTGGCCGAACTTGTTGCTGAGCGCCATCAGCGTGACGCCGCGGATGCGCGACTGGATATTCTCCTCGGTCAGATCGCGGTTGCGGCCGGAAAAGACATCGGCAAGCATCGTGTCGAACGCGCCGACGGCCGGCTCGATCGGCACGGTGTCGAGCCGCACCCCCAGCAGGCGCGCGCATTCCGCCGCATCGTCCAGACTGTCCTGGCTGGTGAAGCGCGAGGGCATCATCACGCACCACACCCGGTCGGCGCCCAGCGCATCGACGGCGACGGCGGCGGACAAGGCGCTGTCAATGCCGCCCGACAGGCCCAGCACCACGCCGGGGAAGCGATTGCGGTTCACATAGTCGCGCAGGCCAAGCACCATCGCATTATAGATGTCGGCGGGATTGGGGTCGAGTTCATGGATGTCGCCGGGCGCGCAAGTCCATGCCCCGCCTTGCTTCTCCCACTGCGTAATGACCAGTGCCTCGTCCCAGTCGGGCAGTTGGTGCAGCACCGTGAGGTCTGCGCCCAGCACGAAGGACGCGCCGTCAAACACCAGCTCATCCTGCCCGCCGACGCGGTTCAGATAGATGACCGGCAGGCCGGTTTCCTGCACCCGCGCGGAACAGACGCCGCGCAGGCGGTGGTCGTCCTTGTTGATCTCATAAGGGCTGCCATTGGGGCTGATCAGGATTTCCGCCCCTTCCGCCTTCAGATGGGCGGTGACGAAGGGAAACCAGATATCCTCGCAGATCGGAATGCCCAGCTTCACGCCGCGAAAGTCGATGGGCGCGGGCAAGGGACCGGGGGCGAACAGGCGCTTTTCGTCAAAGGTGCCGTAATTGGGCAGCTCGCGCTTCTGCCGCACCGCCTTCACCTCGCCGCCGTCCAGCAGGGCAACGATATTGAACAACACGCCCTGCGACGCGACGACCGTGCCGACCAGCATTGCCGGGCCGCCATCCTCCGTCGCCTTCGCCAGCCGCAGCAGCTCCTCCCCGGCGCGATCGACAAAGGCGGGTTTCAGCACCAGATCCTCTGGCGGATAACCGATAAGCTGCAGTTCGGGATAGACGATGAGGTCCGCATCCCCCGCTTTCGCGCGCCACTCCAGCATCGCATCGGCATTGCCGGACAGGTCGCCGACGGACTGGCTGATCTGGGCAAGGGCGATGGTGAGCTTTGCGGTCATGGCCGGACCCCGTAGAGCATTTTCCGCAGTACCGCAAAAGCCGCTTTCCACATTCCCAAGCGCCGGTTAAAGGGGCGCCGACCAGCGCGTCACGGAAACGTAACGGGGATATTTTTCCATGAAATTGATGACCGGCAATTCGAACCTGCCGCTGGCCCGCGCCATCGCGGATTATGTCGAGCTTCCGCTTACCAACGCCAGCGTCCGCCGCTTCGCCGACGAGGAGGTGTTCGTCGAGGTGCATGAGAATGTGCGCGGCGAGGACGTGTTCCTGATCCAATCGACCAGCTACCCGTGCAACGACAACCTCATGGAACTGCTGATCATGATCGATGCGCTGAAGCGCGCGTCGGCCAAGCGGATCACGGCGGTCATCCCCTATTTCGGCTATGCCCGGCAGGACCGGAAGCCCGGCCCGCGCACGCCGATCAGCGCGAAGCTGGTGGCGAACCTGATCACCGTCGCCGGCGCAAACCGCGTGCTGTCCGTCGATCTGCACGCAGGGCAGATTCAGGGCTTCTTCGATATCCCGACCGATAACCTGTTCGGCGCGCCGGTGATGTCGGCCGACATTCAGGCGCGGTTCGGCGACAAGAATATCATGGTCGTGTCGCCAGACGTCGGCGGCGTGGTCCGCGCCCGCGCGCTCGCCAAGCGGCTGGATAACGCGCCCCTCGCCATCGTCGACAAGCGCCGCGAGCGCGCCGGCGAATCGGAAGTCATGAACATCATCGGCGACGTGAGCGGCCGCTTCTGCATCCTGATCGACGATATCGTCGATTCGGCGGGCACTCTGTGCAACGCCGCCGCCGCGCTGAAGGAAGCGGGCGCAGAGGGCGTCGCCGCCTATGTGACGCATGGCGTGCTGTCCGGCGGCGCAGTCGCGCGGGTCGACAATTCGCAGCTTACCGAGCTGGTCATCACCGATTCGATCCTGGCGACCGAGGGCGTGCAGGGCAGCAGCCGCATCCGCCAGCTTCCCATCGCGCCGCTGCTGGGCGAGGCGATCAAGCGCATCGCGGACGAAAGCTCGGTCTCCAGCCTGTTTGACTAGAGTTCCTGTTTTGAAACCGTTCGTGCTGAGTAGAGACTGAGCTTGTCGAAGCGCCTCAGGTCGGATCGTCCCCCGGACGATCCTGAAACATCCGGGGGATGTTTCACCTGAGGCGGTATCGAAGCATCCTAGCGCCAAGCTCACATCCTTCGATACACCACTTCGTCTTCGCTCAGTGGTTACTCAGGACGAACGGGTAGCCTGATTTCGATTGAGTTTTAATCAGTCGCGCCGCGCGACTTGTCAGCCCTGAAAATAGAGCATCGGCAGCGCCAGCAGCATCGCGACGCAGGTCATGATGCGCGGCGTGGCGCTTATCCCCAACGGCTTTTCCGCCCAGAGCGGCGGGAAGGCGAGGAAAGCGGCGAACAGCAGGCCGTTGGAGATGCGGTCGTCATACAGGAACGGCAGATCCTGACGCAGGGCAAGCCCGGCCAGAAACGCGACTACACTGATGATCCAGCCCAGAATGGCCATGCCAAGTCCCCTTCCCCACTAGAACGGAAAAGGCGGACCGTTGTTTAGCGCGGTGCCGTTGCTGTGTAGCGCTGCCTGCGCAGGAGCACATTGCGGTTCGGGCTATACGTCCGCCTCATCCCTCCCAGGCGTCGTAGCTGCCGAAATTCCAGACATTGCCCTCCGTATCGAGCGCGTCATAGCCGCGCCCCGGATAACCGTCATTGTCATAGGGACCCCGGACGATGTGCGCACCGGCGGCCTTCGCCGTGGCGGCATGCGCGTCGACATCCGCCACATAGCAACACACGCATTGGGTAATGCCGCCCGCCTCCGCCGGGGTTTTCCAGCGGTAAAGATCCTTCACGCCGCCGGGCCGGTCGCTGCCCAGCATGATCATGCCGTCGCCCAATGTCAGTTGCGCGTGGTGGACGACCGATGGATCGGCCTCGTCAGTATAGACGGCGTGCCGCTGGAAACCGAAGGCGGCGCAGAGAAAGTCGATGGCGGCGGGCGCATCGGCATAACGCAGGCAGGGGATGACGGGCGATTTGCCTTTCATGGCTTCAAGCTCCTGTAATGGTCCGATGCGCCCGGTGTAGCCATCGCAAGCGCCGTCCACTTGTACGGAAATGACCTATGAATCGACGAACCCGCCGCCGCCGGGAATGATCCGGGCGCGCAGTTCGCCGGGCGTCACCCCGGCAAAGGCGCGCACCTCCCGCGCCAGATGCGGCTCATCATAGAAGCCCGAATCCTGCGCGATATCGGCAAGCCGCGCATCCGGATCGGCGGCGATCGCGGCGGTGAAATGCTCAAACCGGGCCAGCCGGGCGAAGCGCGCGGGCGCAAGCCCGGTTTCGTCGCGAAAACGCTGCAGGAAATGGCGCGGCGACCATCCGGCCCAGTCCGCCAGCGCCCGGATCGACTTGTCCGGCCGGGCGCGCAGCCGGGCGACGGCGGCGGTGATCCGGCCATCCATGGCCTCGCTCTCGCCAAGCCGGTCCATGACGAAGGCGTCGAGGAGGGCAAAGCGTTGCCCGTCATTCCCCGCCTCCATCAATCGTCCGCCAAGATCGCTGACCCGCCCGCCGATCAAATCGTCCAGCCGCACGACGCGGTTGGCGACTTCCGACACCGGACAGCCGCACAGGCGGCCAAGCGTCGCCCAGGGCATGAAGATATGAATGCCCGACTGACTGCCGCCGGACCGCGAGATCGACGTTCCGTCCGCAAAGCCCGCGGCGAACGCCTCCCCCGCGTCAAGGGCGATCGCTGCGCCGTCCGCGCCGGTCAGCTCCACCGGCGCGCCAAGGTTGAAGATCACCACGACGCCAGTCGAGGCCAGTTCGCGCCGCGCGGTGAAGCCGGTCGTGGTTTCGTCATAGGCGCTATAGCTGCGCACATGCCGCGCAAGGGCGCTGGCCGGGCGCGCCTCCGCCATCCGCCAGCGGTTCACGCCATCGTCATGCGCGCGGATGGTTATGGGGCGCGGGCTGTCCATGCCTGCGCAGTCTAGCCTCCCCGCGCTTTCCGCGCTAGGCGCAGGACATGACCAGCCGCGACGACCTGACCCTCGCCAACCGCCTTGCCGATGCAGCGGGCGAGGCGATCCGCCCCTTTTTCCGTGCGCGCTACGATCTGGAGTTCAAGGCGGACAAATCGCCGGTGACGGAGGCCGACAAGGCGGCCGAGGCGGCGATCCGCGCGATCCTGGAGAAGGAGCGGCCCGGCGACGGCATTATCGGCGAGGAATATGGCGCGACGCGCGAGGATGCGGAGCGGGTATGGATTCTGGACCCGATCGACGGGACCAAGAGCTTCGTCGCCGGGCGGCCGATCTTCGGCACGCTGATCGCGCTGACGCAGGCGGGATGGCCGACCATCGGCATCATCGACCAGCCGATCGCGCGGGAACGCTGGGCGGGCATGGCGGGACGGCCGACAACCTTTAACGGCGCGCCGGTCCGCACCCGCGCCTGCCGCGATCTGGACGAGGCGATCCTAGCCTCCACCGCGCCGCAGCTTTTCCCCGGCTGCACCGGCGAACATTTCTCCCTGCTGGCGGGGCAGTGCCGCGATACGCTGTGGGGCGGGGACTGCTATAATTATGGCCTGGTCGCGTCGGGCCATGTCGACATCGTCGTGGAGGCGGGGCTGAAGCTCCACGATCTCGCCGCGCTGGTGCCGGTGGTCGAGGGCGCGGGCGGGCGCATGTGCGACTGGGCGGGCGAACCGCTGACGGCGGACAGCGACGGACAGGTGATCGCGGTGGGCGACCCGGCGCGGCTGGACGATATTTTAGAGGCTCTGGCGCAGGGGCATGACGGGCATCATTAATCTCAGTGCCCACCTCCGTTCGCCCTGAGCGAAGTCGAAGGGCATCACCGAACGGAGTGAGGTGCCTTCACTACGTTCAGGCAAAGGCTTCGACTTCGCTCTCCTGAGCCTGTCGAAGGGCCGAACGGTTCTTAACTTCCAGTCTCTCAAAATATCCCCAGAAACTTCTTGTCCTGGCTCTTTTGCTCGCCCTTCTCCGCCTTGCCGCTTTCCGACTTTGCGGTGGTGCCGCGGCCCACATCGTCGCGCGGTTTGCCCTTGGTCGTGCGCTGGGCGACGGCGTTCGCGCCTGACAGGACAGGGCCGCAGGCCGCCGCTTTCGCGTCACCGACATCGACAAAGGCGAGGATGCCGGCGATCGGCGTGCCGACCAGGCTGAGGCCAGCCCCCGCCCCGCCCCGCGCCAGCAGTTCGGGGCTGACGGGGTTGATGCCCGGCTTGGCGAAATAGCCGCCAATGCCGATGGGCGACTGGCCGGAAAAGAGGCTGATCGTCTTGCCGTCCGCCCGCACCGCCATGTCCAGCGACTCGTTCCTGAAGCTGAACCCGCCACGGCCGACGATCACATTCTTCTTGGTGTCGATCAGGATCGGGTCGGCGGCGGCCACGCCGTCGCGCACGGTGAAGGCGATGAGGCCGCAGTTGATTTCCACCGGCTTCTTCAGTTTGTCGGCGAACATCTTGGTGATGAAGGTGCCGATATCGAGTTCGGAAAGCTGGATGTTGCGCGCCCACATGGTGCCCGCTGGCAGGACGACAGCGATGCGGCCATCGGCGGTACCGAGCGATTCGCGGACCGAGTCGCCTTCGCCGGTCATCTGCACGCGCGCCTTCATGACGCCAGTTGTGCCCGATTCCTCGACGCCCCAGCGGCCGAGCAGCTTGCCCATCGGCGTCGGGGACAGGCGGATGTCATATTTCGTCCGCACCGGCGCGCCGCGCGCATTGATTTCTATGTCGGACGAGACGAAGCCGCCCGCCATGTCGAAGGTCAGCGGCGACATGGTGATCAGGCTATGGTCGAGTTTCAGCGTCAGGCCGATATTGGAGATGGGGAAATTCTTCGCCCGCACCTGCTTCACGCTATATTTGACGTCCGCGTCGAAGGCGCGGATCGCCTCTATCCGCAGCGGCGCGTCCGGCAGGACGCGGGGGCGGCCCTGCACCGTCTCGATCGCGCCCTTGGCGCCCTGCGCCTCCAGCTTTTCCGGGTTGTAGCCGATGAAGGGGCCGACATCGATGATGTCGAGCGTGTTGGTGGCCAGGTCCGCCTTCAGCAGCAGGCGATTGTCCGGCAACGAGATCGTCATGCCGCCAGCCAGATCGCTGTCTCCAAATCGCCCTTTAAGATGGGTGAAGCGCCACTCGCCGCCCACTTTCGTCAGGTCGGAGGTGAAGCGGTAATGGCGCGTATCGGGAATTGCGACGCCCAGGAAATCGAACAACAGGCGGATATTGGGACCGTAAGTGACCAGCGACAGGTCCGCCCCCTCAATCTCCGTCGCGCCGGGCAGCGTGCCGTTGACCTGCAGCACCGTCGCGCCCGCCTTCGCCTCCACGACCAACTGATTCTTCCCGCCAGTCACCGTGTCATTGGGCGAAAGCAGTCCGCCGCGCAGGGTGAAGGGCCGGTCGCGCATCGTGCCGGACCCGGTGAAGCGGATGTCGTGCGCGAATCGGGTGTCCTGTGCGCGGACCGTGTCGAAGGCGATATCGGCGTTCACCGCCAGGCGCGGGTCGCGATAGCGCACCTTCGTCCCCGCGATGATCGCGCGGCGGACGGTGGGCAGGTCGAGCGGCTCGCCTTTCCTGTTGGGGTCGCCCAGCGTCCATGTGTTGGTCTTGCCGTCCCGGCTCCATTCCAGGTCGGCCGCGCCGTTGCGCAGTTCCAGCCATTTGATCCGCTTGGTGTCGCCAAAGACCAGGGAGAAGGGCGAGATGCGGGTGTCGATCCGGTCGGCGCGGAACAGATGCGGCTGGCTTGCCCATTTGGGATTGGAGATGGTGAAGCGTTCGGCCAGGAATTTGACGGTGATGGGGTCGAAATAAAGCTGGAAGTCGCCGCCGACCTTCACCTCCCGCTGCAGACTGGACGAGACGATCCGTTCGAACGGACTTTTCAGGAAGCGGCCCTTGGTGATGAACAGGATCAACCAGATCAGGAACAGGATGCCGACGACCCACAGGATGATTCGCGCAGGCAGAGGCAGTTTCCGCCACCGCTCCCGCGCCTGCCCCATGCGCGCGCGGAATCCGCCCTGCCCGCCTTCTGGAGCATCGGGCGTATCCCGCCCCGTAGCAATGGGATCCGCTTCGGACATGGGGGAGAAACGTCCAGCACCCCGAATCGCTCCGCCCCTTGCTTTTGGCGGGCTTGCCCCGTATAGGCGCGCGTTCCCGTGGGCTTGTGCCCATCGGGGTTGATGGGACATTCCGGCCAGTAGGGCTGCCGCGCTTGTCCGTAATCGTCAGCACAAGGAGACGAAAATGCCCAAGCTCAAGACCAAGAGCGGTGTGAAGAAACGCTTCAAGTTCACCGCCACCGGCAAGGTCAAGCATGGTGTCGCCGGCAAGCGCCACCGCCTGATCAGCCATAACGCCAAATATATTCGCCAGAACCGTGGCACCGATGTGCTGTCCGAAGCCGACGTCGCGCACGTCCGCCTCTGGGCGCCCTACGGCCTGAAGTAAGGAGTAGAGGACTATGGCACGCGTAAAACGTGGCACGACCACCAAGGCGAAGCATAAGAGGATTTTGGATCAGGCGAAGGGCTATTATGGCCGTCGCAAGAACACGATCCGCATCGCCCGCCAGGCCGTCGAAAAGGCCGGCCAGTACGCCTATCGCGACCGCAAGGTTAAGAAGCGCAGCTTCCGCGGCCTGTGGATTCAGCGCATCAACGCCGGCGTCCGCGCCGAGGGCCTGACCTATTCGCAGTTCATGCACGGGCTGAAGCTCGCGGGCATCGATCTGGACCGGAAGGTCCTGGCCGACATCGCGATGCACGAAGGCGAAGCGTTTAGCGCCATCATCGCCCAGGCGAAGGCGGCTCTGCCCGCGGCTGCGTAAGCATCCAGCGACACGAGACAGCAAGGGCGCCGGGGCAGATGCTTCCGGCGCCCTTTTTGGTTTTGTGGGGTGAGCGGAGATAAATTCCTTTTCCGTCATCCCGGCGAAAGCCGGGACCCATCTGGCCCAATGATCATGGTCCAGTTTGACAGGCGAGTTGGGTTCCGGCTTTCGCCGGAATGACGGGGTTGGTAGGTTTGGACAATGCCGCCCATCCGCCAGCCTTGCGTCTACATCTTGGCTAGCAAGCGGAACGGCACGCTCTACACCGGCGTCACATCCGACCTGATCAAACGCCTGCATGAGCATCGAACCAACGCCGTTCCCGGCTTCGCCCTGAAATATAATGTCAAATTGCTGATGTGGTTCGAGACCCACGACACGATGGAAGAAGCGATCATCCGGGAAAAGCGGATCAAGGAATGGAAAAGACAGTGGAAAATCCAGTTGATCGAGGAGCGTAATCCGCACTGGAGCGATCTGGCGATCACGCTTGGATTTACGCGCCTTCCCGACTAACAGCTACCCCAACCCAAAACCGTCATCCCGGCGAAAGCCGGGACCCATCGCGCCTCTCATCTCGCGCAGGAATTGGGGAGAGTTGGGTTCCGGCTTTCGCCGGAATGACGAAGAAAGAACTGCACAGGCCCATGACCGACATAGCTTCACTGAAATCCGGCCTGCTGGCCGACATCGCCGCCGCCGATACGCTTGACGCGGTGGAGGGGTTGCGTGTCGGGGCGCTCGGCAAGCAGGGCGTCGTCACGGCACTGCTCAAGACGCTGGGCGGCATGTCGCCCGACGAGCGGCAGACGCAGGGGCCGGTCATTCAGGACCTGCGCGAGGCAGTGACCGCCGCCATAGCGGACAAGAAGGGCGCGCTGGAACAGGCGGCGCTGGACGCGCGGCTGGCCGAGGAGCGGCTGGACATGACGCTGCCCGCCGACATCGGCCCGCAAGGATCGGTGCATCCGGTGAGCCAGGTGATGGACGAACTGGCGGAGATTTTCGCGGACCTTGGCTTCTCCGTCGCCACCGGCCCGGAAATCGAGGACGACTGGCATAATTTCACCGCGCTCAACATTCCCGAAACGCACCCGGCGCGGGCGATGCACGACACCTTCTATTTCCCCGGTGAGACCGCGCGGGACGGGAAGAAGATGTTGCTGCGTACGCACACCTCGCCCGTGCAAATCCGCACGATGATGAACGAGAAGCCGCCGATCCGCATCATCGCGCCCGGCCGCGTCTATCGTTCCGACAGCGACGCCACGCACACGCCGATGTTCCACCAGATTGAGGGGCTGGTGATCGATCGCGGCATCACGCTCGGCCACCTCAAATGGACGCTGGAGACGTTCCTGAAAGCATTCTTCGAGCGCGACGACATCGTCCTGCGCCTGCGCCCCAGCTATTTCCCCTTCACCGAGCCGTCGGTGGAGGTCGATGTCGGTTATACGCTGGTCAATGGCCAGCGGGTGATCGGCGGCAGCGGCAACGACAAGGATGGCGGCTGGCTGGAGGTGCTGGGCAGCGGCATGGTCCACCGCAAGGTGATCGAGGCGTGCGGCCTTGACCCGGACGAGTGGCAGGGCTTCGCCTTCGGCACCGGCGTCGACCGGCTCGCCATGCTGAAATATGGGATGAACGACCTGCGCGCCTTCTTTGACGGCGATCTGCGCTGGCTGCGGCATTATGGTTTCTCGGCGCTGGACGTGCCCACGCTGAGCGGAGGAGTGGGCGCATGACTCATATGATGGAAAGCATCAGTGCTCCTGCGAAAGCAGGAGCCCAGGGCCTCGTGGCGCTCCTTCACCCTAGGCTCCTGCTTTCGCAGGAGCACAATGCAAAGGGAGTGGGCGCATGAAATTCACGCTGAGCTGGCTGAAGGAGCATCTGGAGACGGATGCGAGCCTCGACACCGTGCTGGACACGCTGACCCGCGTCGGGCTGGAGGTTGAGGGCGTTGATAATCCGGCGGAGAAGCTGGGCGCGTTCCGCATCGCCAAGGTGTTGACCGCAGCGCCGCATCCGCAGGCCGACAAGCTCCAGGTGCTGAGCGTCGACGCAGGCGATGGCCCGCTACAGGTCGTATGCGGCGCGCCCAATGCCCGCGCCGGCCTTGTCGGCGTGTTCGGCATGCCGGGCGCGACCGTGCCGTCCAACGGCATGGTGCTGCGCGTCGCGGCGATCCGCGGCGTCGAGTCCAACGGCATGATGTGCTCTTTCCGCGAGCTGGAGCTGGGCGAGGATCATGACGGGATCATCGAACTGGCCGCCGATGCGCCGGTGGGTCAGGTCTATGCCGACTGGGCGGGACTGGACGATCCGGTGATCGACGTCAGCATCACGCCCAACCGGCAGGATTGCATGGGTGTGCGCGGCATCGCCCGCGATCTGGCGGCGGCGGGCCTGGGCACGCTGAAGCCGCTGGCGCAGGTCTATCGCATGGAAAGCCTTGCGCCGATTGCGGGCGACGGTGCTGCGCCAGATGTGCGCACCGACGATCCGGAAGGCTGCCCTGCTTTCTACGCGCAGAATGTGTCGGGCGTGACCAATGGCGCTGCGCCGAAATGGATGGCGGACAAGCTGAAGGCGATCGGCCAGAAGCCGATTTCCGTGCTGGTCGACATCACCAATTTCGTGTCGATCGACCTTGGCCGGCCGCTCCATGTCTATGATCGCGCGACGCTTACGGGGCCGCTCATCGCGCGCCTCGCGAAGGATGGCGAGCAGGTTCTGGCCCTCAACGGCAAGACCTATACGCTCGACGCCAGCATGACGGTGATCGCCGACGATGCGGCGGTCCACGACATTGGCGGCATCATGGGCGGCGAGCATTCGGGCGTGTCGGACACGACGACCGACGTGCTGATCGAATGCGCCTATTTCACGCCGGAGGCTATCGCCCGCACCGGGCAGAAGCTGGCGCTGACCAGCGACGCGCGCCAGCGGTTCGAGCGCGGCGTCGATCCCGCCTTCCTGGACGATGCGCTGGCGATCGCGACGAAGCTGGTGCTCGACCATTGCGGCGGGAAACCAAGCGCCATCACCCGCGCGGGACAGCCGCCGGTTACGTCGCGCAGCGTTTCCTACGATCCCGCTTATGCGCTGGCGCTGGCGGGCGTAGACGTGCCGAAGGCGACGCAGAAAGCGATACTGGAAAGCCTTGGCTTCCCGGTGACGGTTACCGGCGGCGGCACAGAAATGCGTGACGGCATGCCGTTCGACACGCCCGAAGGCTGGAGCGTCGGCGTGCCGAGCTGGCGGCGCGATATCGATGGCCCGCCGGATATCGTCGAGGAGGTGGTGCGCATCCACGGCCTGGACAATGTGCCCTCCACGCCCCTGCCCCGCGCGCCGGGCGTTGCGAAGCCGACAGCGACACAGGCCCAGCTTGTCGAGCGACGGGTGCGGCGCACGGCGGCGGCGCGTGGGCTTTCGGAGGCGATCAACTGGTCCTTCATATCCGAGAAGGAAGCCGCGGCCGTGGGCGGCGGCGACTGGACGCTCGCCAATCCGATCTCCGAGGATATGAAGGTCATGCGGCCCTCGCTGCTGCCCGGCCTGCTCTCCGCCACGCGGCGCAATGCCGATCGCGGCGCGGCATCGATCCGGCTGTTCGAGGTCGGACGCCGCTATTTCGCCGATGGCGAACGCGCGACCACGGGCATCGTCATGGCCGGGGAAAAGACGGCGCGTGACTGGCGCAGCGGCAAGGCGCAGGCCTTTGCTGCGCATGATGTGAAGGCGGAGGTGATGGCGTTGCTGGCGGTGGCGGGCGCGCCAACAGCCAACCTTCAGGCGTTCGGTGAGGCGAGCGGGGCCTATCATCCCGGCCAGTCCGGTACGCTGCGTCTCGGCCCCAAGACGATCCTTGCCGAATATGGCGTGCTGCACCCGGCGATGGCCAAGCAGTTCGGCCTGTCCGGCACGGTGGTCGCCGCCGAGCTGTTTTTGGACGCCATACCGGGCAAGCGGAAAAGCGGCTTCATGCGCGCGCCCTATGCGCCGCCCGCCCTGCAGGCGGTGAAGCGCGACTTCGCCTTTGTCGTCCCTGAAACGCTGGAGGCCGACGCGCTGGTGCGCGCCATTCGCGGCGCGGACAAGAAGGCGATTGTCGACGCGCGTCTGTTCGACGTTTTCTCCGGTCCCGGCGTGGATGCGGGCATGACGTCGCTGGCGGTGGAAGTGACGCTGCAGCCCGGCGAAAAGAGCTTCACCGACGAAGAACTGGGCGCGATCAGCGCGGCGGTCGTGAAGGCGGCGGAGAAGCTGGGCGGGACGTTGCGGGGGTAATTATCGATCCTATTCCGTTCGGGCTGAGCCTGTCGAAGCCCTGCCCTTCTTTCTAAGAAGGACAGTCCTTCGACTAGCTCAGGGCGAACGGGTGGGTGAACGAAATGTGCTCCTGCGAAAGCACTGAATGCGAGTCACGTGCCTCGCTTCAGCCCAGATCAAGCGGCGGAACTGGACTCCTGCTTTCGCAGGAGCACGCTGGTTCTTTCCATCGGCATTTTCTAAGTCGCCGCTGGCTTGCATCCCTTCGCTTTCGCCAGCCCGCGCAGGAAGCCGCGCCGGGCGAGGCCGGTGCTGATCGCCGCTTCCATGCGCCGCTGGGCGGGGGCCGCGCCGCTGACTTCGCGCACCAGCCCGCGGAAGGGGATCAGGGAGTTGACGATGGTCTGGCCAGTCGCCTCCAATATCTTGCCGGTGCGATTCTCATTATTCTCCGTGCCTGTGCCGAAATCCGGGCCGAGCACGCCATTCAGCTCCACGATGGCCGCGTTGATTCCGGCGCAGCGCGCATTGGCGGGCATGGCGTAGGGGGCCTCGACCGCTTTCTGCAGCACTTCGGGCACTTCCTTCTTGTCAACGCCCACGTCGCGCGCGGGCTGGCTGGCGATATCGCCCGCCTTGCGCCATGTCGTATCTTTCTTCTGCTCCTGCTTGGGTTCTTCCTTCGCTTCCTGTTTGGCCTCCTGGGCAAGTGCCGCGCCGGACAGCATGACCGACAGGATGATGGCGGACCTGATACGCACGAAACCGTCTCCGTTCGTCTATTGCGAAGGCGTAACCATCGGATGGGGCGCGAGTTCCTGAAGAAACAGAATGTATTAGACCGTCCATGCTTGCGGCATGGCCATGCCTGCCGGTAACAAGGCAGGGCTTTTCCGGCATATGAAGGCGCGGGCATTGACTGAAGGTCTGATCACGATCGCATCCGGCGCGCTGATGGCGGCCATCAACCCGCTGGGCGCGGAACTCTGGTCGCTGCGCGATGCGGAAGGCCGCGAGTTGATGACCGATGCGGACGAACGCTGGTGGACGGGCCATGCGCCTTTGCTGTTTCCCTTTGTCGGGCGGTTGCGCGGCGATGTTTTCCGGGTCGATGGCGCGGAATATGGCCAGCCGCAGCATGGCTTTGCGCGGCGGCGGACTTTCGCGCTGGTCGACCGGTCGGCGGAGAGCGCCCTTTTCCGCCTCGAATCCGATGCGGAGAGCCTTGCCATCTATCCCTTCGCCTTCCGCCTCGACATGCGTTTTGCGCTTCGTGGCGCGAAGCTGGAGATGATGGCGACGGTCGCCAACAGCGGCGGCGCGGATATGCCGTTCAGCTTCGGCTATCATCCGGGCTTCGCCTGGCCCCTGCCCTATGGCGCAACCGGAGAGGATCATCGCGTCATCTTCGAGAAGGACGAACCCGCGCCGATCCGCAAGGTGGGCAGCGAACCGGGCCTGATCGCGCTGGAAAGCGTGCCCTCCCCCGTGGTCGGCAACGTCCTTGCCCCGACCCACGAGATGTTTGCGGGCGACGCGCTGATCTGGGACGACCTCGCCAGCCGCAGCCTGACATGGGGGGCGCCCGGCACGCCGCATCTGAAGATCGATTTCCCCGACACCCCCTGGCTCGGCATCTGGCAGAAGCCGGGCGCGCATTATCTGTGCGTGGAACCCTGGGCGGGCATGGCCGACCCCGTGGGCTTCGACGGCGATGTGTGGGAGAAGCCGGGCATCATCCGCCTGCCGCCGGGCGAGAGCCGGGATTTCCGCATGGACGTGGAATTGATGCCCTAGCCAGCCCTGTCATTTGCCGCATGCGCGCCTATATTCGGGGCGACCATCGGAGGACAGCATGACCACCCCCGTCAAGATCGACTTTGTTTCCGATATATCCTGCCCCTGGTGCATCATCGGCCTGCGGGGGCTTGAGGAGGCGCTTGCGCGCGTCGGCGGAGAGGTGGAGGCGGACATTCGCTTCCGCCCGTTCGAACTTAACCCGGACATGGCGCAGGGCGGCGAAAATCTGGGCGAGCATGTCACGCGGAAGATGGGTTCGACCCGCGAACAGTCGGCGCAGATGCGGCAGACCATCACGGATCGCGCCGCCGCGACCGGCTTCGCCATTAATTTTTCCGACGAGTCGCGCGTCTACAACACGTTCGACGCCCATCGGCTGCTGCGCTGGGCAGAGGAGGAAGGCGGGCAGCACGCCCTGAAACGCGCGCTGTTCACAGCCCATTTCACGCGCGGCGAGGCGATGGACGATCATGCTACGCTGGTGGCCATAGCGGAGCAGGCCGGGCTGGACGGCGCAAAGGCGCGGGAGGTTCTGGAATCCGGCCGCTATGCCGGGGAAGTGCGCGCCGAGGAACAGCTCTGGCGCTCTCGCGGCATCAACTCGGTGCCCGCCATCGTGCTGAACGAGAAATATCTGGTGTCCGGCGGGCAGCCCGCCGAGATGTTCGAACAGGCATTGCGCGCGGTTGTGGCGGAGCAGGAAACAGCCTGACCCTAGGCTAAACCGACCCCTACCCTTTTTCGTCATTCCCGCGTAGGCGGGAACCCATCTCCAGTCCTATCCTGCTGTGCGATTTCGGGAGATGGGTCCCCGCCTACGCGGGGATGACGAACCTTTGATATAGAAACGACCATGACCATCCCATCCCGCCGCACATTTGCGATCATTTCCCACCCGGACGCGGGCAAGACCACGCTGACCGAGAAGCTGCTGCTGGAGGGCGGCGCGATCCATCTGGCCGGGGAGGTCAAGGCGCGCGGCGCGAACCGGCGCGCCCGGTCGGACTGGATGAAGATCGAGCAGCAGCGCGGCATCTCCGTCACCTCCTCGGTCATGACGTTCGAGCGGAACGGGATCACCTTCAACCTGCTCGACACGCCGGGGCATGAGGATTTCAGCGAGGACACCTACCGCACCCTGACCGCCGTCGACAGCGCCGTGATGGTCATCGACGCGGCCAAGGGCATCGAACCGCAGACCCGCAAGCTGTTCGAGGTGTGCCGCCTGCGCAACGTGCCCATCATCACCTTCGTCAACAAGGTGGACCGGGAGGGGCGCGACCCCTTCGCCCTGCTGGACGAGGTGGCCGACGCGCTGGCGCTCGACGTGTGCCCGATGAGCTGGCCGGTCGGCATGGGCGGCACGTTCGAGGGCATTTACGACTTCACCACCGACCGGCTGCGCCAGCCGAGCGGCGGGAGCAAGGAGTTTGAGGGGCAGGAACATCATTTCTCCGGCCTCGACGATCCGAAGCTGGCGGATTTCCTGTCCGCCGAGGGTCTGGAGAAATTGCGCGAGGAAGCGGAGCTGGCGCGCGGCGGCTATGCGGATTTCGACCTTGCCGCCTATCGCCATGGCGACCTGACGCCGGTCTATTTCGGATCGGCGCTCAAGCTGTTCGGCGTCACCGAACTGATCGACGCGCTCGCCGCCCACGCCCCGCCGCCGCGTACCCAGCCTGCGGAACCCGCGCCGGTCGCGCCGGACCGCAGCGACGTCACCGGCTTCATCTTCAAGGTGCAAGCGAATATGGACCCGCAGCATCGCGACCGCATCGCCTTCATGCGGCTGTGCTCCGGCAAGTTCCGGCGCGGCATGAAGCTGACGCCTTCGGGCAGCGGCAAGCCGATCGCGGTGCATTCGCCGATCCTTTTCTTCGCGCAGGACCGCGAGATCGCCGATGAAGCCTTTCCCGGCGACATTATCGGCATTCCCAATCATGGCACGCTGCGGGTCGGCGATACGCTGTCGGAGAAGGCGGATGTACGCTTCACTGGCCTGCCCAATTTCGCGCCGGAAATCCTGCGCCGCGTGGCGCTGAAGGACCCGACCAAGACCAAGCAGCTCCGCAAGGCGCTGGACGACCTGTCGGAAGAAGGCGTCATCCAGGTATTCTACCCCGACATCGGCAGCCAGTGGATCGTCGGCGTGGTCGGCCAGCTCCAGCTTGACGTGCTGATCAGCCGTCTGGAGGCGGAATATAAGGTTGAGGCGGTGCTGGAACCCTCCCCCTTCGACACGGCGCGCTGGATTTCCGGCAGCGACGCGGCGGTGAAGGGCTTTGTCGAGTTCAACCGCGCCAATCTGGCCAAGGACCGGGATGGCAATGACGTGTTCATGGCCAAAAGCGCCTGGGACGTCGGTTATCAGCAGGAACGCCACCCGGACGTGAAGTTCAGCGCCACGCGCGAGCGATAGGCGGCTGGACAAAGAGCGCGGAATGGCGTCGAATGCGGATCATGAGACTATTGCTGCTTCTGGCCGGCGCGCTGACGCTCACCGCATGCGGACAAGGCGAGGACAGCGCCGCGCCCGCAGCGAATCAGGCCGCGCCGGAAACCGGGGCCACAGCGCAGGTCGCAAAGCTTGACGAAGGGCAGCGTAACGGCGTGCTGGAAAAGGCCATCCGCGCGGCCGGCGAACCCTGCCCGGCGGTAACGGCGTCGGAACGCGCCGAAATCAGCACGGGCGTCATGGGCTGGAGAGCACATTGCGATGACGGGACAGCCCATCTTATCCAGATCCTGAGCGATGGCACCGCCAAGGTGACCAGCCGGACGCACTGATCCGCCCGTCCCCTTGGGCCGCGCGCCCGTGCTTCATTGGCCTCTCGCGCGCTGGCGGACATCCGGCGCAGCCTCTATTCTCACGCCCCTGTCCACCCGGTAGGATGGCTATGGAGACATTAAAGACATGGGCGAAGGCGCTCCGGCGCGATATCGTCGCCCTCTGGATCGCCGCCCGCGATCCCCGCACGCCCTGGGCCGCAAAGGCGCTGGCTGGCGCTGTGGCCGCCTATGCGCTCAGCCCGATTGACCTGATCCCCGATTTCATCCCGATTCTGGGCTATGTCGACGACCTTCTTGTCGTTCCGGCCGGGATATGGCTGGCGATCCGCCTGATCCCTGCGCCGCTGATGATCGAATTCCGGGAAAGCGCGGCCGCACGGACCGCCAGACCCGTCAGCAAGCTGGCGGCGGCGGCGATCATCCTCCTGTGGATGCTGGCCGGGGCGGCGCTCGTCTGGTCTCTATGCGGACGCCGCTAAGGCTTATCGGCGCAGCAGGAACACCGCATGTTCCGCGAACAGATTGGCGTTCGCGTGGGTGGTTTCCTTGTCGCCCTTCAGGAACCATTGCCCGTCGATAGACCAGCCGCGATCCTTCACCAGCGCGCGGAAATCGTCGACCGTCACATGGTGGATGTTGAGCGTATCATACCATGTGTCGGGCAGCAGCCGCGTCACCGGCATCCGCCCGCCCCAGAGCAGCGACATGCGCCCGCGCCAGTGCGCGAAATTGGGGAAGCTGACGAAGGCTTGGCTCCCGATCCGCAGCAATTCCTCCACCACCAGGTCGGGGCGGCGGGTGGTCTGCAGCGTCTGGCTGAGGATCGCATAGTCGAAGCTGCCGTCGGGATAATAGGCAAGGTCGGTGTCGGCGTCGCCCTGCACCACGGACAGGCCGCGCCCTACGGCGGAGGCGACATTGGCCGGGTCGATCTCCAGCCCGCGCGCATCCACCTGCCGCGCATCGCGCAGCGCCGCCATCAGGGCGCCGTCGCCGCAGCCGACATCGAGCACGCGGCTGCCCTGCCGCACCATACGCGCGATCAGGGCAAGATCGGGGCGCATCGCTTCGTTCGTCATGCGACCTCCCGCGAGGCATCGGGATCGTGGCGCTGCATGATCGTCTCATTGACGCGCTTCCAGCCGTGCCGTTCGTAGAGCGTGTGCGCGTCCAGCGTGTTGAGGTTCCAGCGGCGCAGGCGCTGCAGATCGGGATGCCCGTCAAAATAGCGCAGCATTGCCGAGGCAAGGCCCTTCCCCTGATGCGCCTCCAGCACATAGACATCGGCCAGATGCGCGAAGGTCGCATGATCAGTAATGACGCGAGCGAACGCGACCTGCCCGCCGTCCAGATAGACGCCCACGCAATGCGACCCGGCCATCGCCTTTTCGACCAGCGCGATGCCGATGCCGGGGGACCAGTAGCTGCGCGTCAGATAGGCGTGGATCGCCTCCGGCTGAAGCGCGGCGGGATCGTCGGACAGAAGATAGCCGTCCGGCAGCGCGGTCTCCGTCGTGGCGGCCAGCGTCATCGCTCCCCCGCCCGCAGGAAGCCATCGACCACGCGGTTCAGCTCCGGCGCCTCCAGCAGAAAGGCGTCATGGCCGAAGGGGCTGGACAGTTCCACAAAGCTCGCCTCCGCGCCGCCCGCATTGAGGGCATGAACGATCACGCGGGACTCCGTGGTGGGATAGAGCCAGTCGGTATCGAAGCTGACGACGCAGAAGCGTGCGCGGGTCCTGGCGAATGCGCCCGCAAGGCTCCCGCCATGATCCTCCGCCAGATCATAATAATCCATCGCGCGGGTGATATAGAGATAGGAGTTGGCGTCGAATCGCTCGACAAAGCTCAATCCCTGATGCCGCAAATAGCTTTCGACCTGGAAATCCGCGTCGAAGCCGAACGTCTTGGCGTCACGCCCCTGCAGGCGGCGGCCGAACTTCTCGGTCAGGCCAGCTTCCGACAGATAGGTGATGTGCGCGGCCATGCGCGCCACCGCCAGACCAGAGGAGGGCACGTCTCCATCGGCGTAATAGTCGCCGCCGCGCCAGCGCGGGTCGGCCATGATCGCCTGCCGCCCGACTTCGTGGAAGGCGATATTCTGGGCGCTGTGGCGCGCCGTCGAGGCAATGACGATCGCCGATTCGACCCGGCCGGGGAAAAGCGTCGGCCAGGTCAGCGCCTGCATGCCGCCCATCGACCCGCCGATGACGGCGCGGATGCGGTCCACGCCCAGATGATCGAGCAGCAATGCCTGCGCCCGCACCATGTCCGCTATGGTGATGACCGGAAAACGCATCCCCCAGGGCGCACCCATCGCCGGATCGATGCTGGCCGGGCCGCTGGACCCCATGCAGCCGCCAAGAATGTTGGCGCAGACGATGAAGTGCCGGTCGGGATCAACGGGCTTTCCCTGCCCGACCATCCGCCACCACCAGCCGGGCTTTTTCGTCATCGGATTTTCCGACGCCAGATACTGGTCGCCGGTCAGCGCATGGCAGATCAGGATGACGTTGGACCGGTCCGCATTCAGCGCGCCATAGGTCTCATAAGCGATGTCGACAGGGCCGAAGGCGACGCCGCAATCCAGCCGCAAGGGTCCGGTCAGGCGGACCTGACGGCCAAGGCCGAAACGGCTGTCATCCGGGGCCGGATTGCTCGCCATAGGCTGGCCGCGCTAGGGCCGCCGCGATGCCCTGTCAATTGCTGCATCGATACCGGGTCATTGCCGCCGCAAAAGCCCCGACCGTCCTTTGCGTTTGCCGCCCGATGGCGTTAAAGCGCCGCCATGCCAGACACCACCTTTGACACAGCCACGCTTTCCGCTTCCCGCCCGCTTCCAAAAGACTGGATCATGGGGATTTCGCCCTATGTTCCGGGCAAGGCGGCAGCGGATGACGGCCGCCCGCTCATCAAGCTTTCGGCCAATGAAAATCCGCTCGGCACGGGCGACGCCGCCCGCGCCGCCATGGCGGCCGGCATCGCCGATCTCGCCACCTATCCCGATCCCGGCGCGGCGAAGCTGCGCGAGGCGATTGCGGGCAAATATAGCCTGGACCCTGCGCGCATCATCTATGGCACCGGGTCGGACGAGCTGCTGCATCTCGCCGCCAGCGCCTATGCCGGGCCGGGCGATGAGGTGCTGTATGTCCGCTACGGCTTTTCCGTGTACGACATCGCCGCCCGGCGCGTCGGCGCGGTCCCCGTCGTTGCGCCAGACAAGGATTATGGCACGGATGTCGACGCGCTGCTGGCGCTGGTAACGGACAGGACGCGCGTCGTCTATCTCGCCAATCCGAACAACCCCACCGGCACCATGACCCCGGCGTCGGAAATCGCGCGGCTCCACGCTGGACTGCCCGGGGACGTGCTGTTCGTGCTCGACCAGGCCTATGCCGAATATCTGGACGACAGCGAGGATGATGGCGGCCTTGCTCTGGCGGAAAAGGCCAGCAATGTCTTTGTCACCCGCACCTTCTCGAAAATCCACGGCCTTGCCGCCGAACGGATCGGCTGGGGCTATGCCAGCGCGGAAATCATCGACGCGCTGCACCGCATCCGCGCGCCGTTCAATGTGACGACCGCCGGTCAACAGGCGGCCATAGCCGCCATCAACGACAATGCATGGATGGAGCGCAGCCGCGACCACAACGCCCAATGGCGCGCCTGGCTGGCGGAGCAAGTCGCGGCCCTTAGCAATCACGGCCTGCGCGTGGTGCCGAGCAAGGCGAACTTCCTGCTGATCCTGTTCGAAGGCAAGCTGACGGCGGAAGCGGCGCTCAAGGGCCTGATGGCGGAGGGTTACGCCACCCGCTGGCTACCCGGACAGGGCCTGCCCAACGCGCTGCGCATCACCATCGGCACGGAGGCGCAGACGCGCGCCGTCGCCGCCATCCTGCGAACCCTGGCGGAAGGGGCCTGATGCTGCCCTTCGCGCGCGTCGCGATCATCGGCCTTGGCCTTATCGGATCGTCGCTGGCCCGCGCGATCCGGGCGGAGATGCCGACGGTCGCGCTCACCGGCCATGACGCCAGCCCGGAGGTGCGGGAGATCGCCCGGCGCATCGGCCTGTGCGACGACATCGCCGACAATGCGGGGGCGGCCGTCACCGACGCCGATCTGGTGATCCTGTGCGTGCCGGTGCGGGCGATGGAGACGGTCGCGGCGGAGATCGCCGCCGACCTGCCGCCCGAATGCATCGTCAGCGACGTTGGGTCGTGCAAGGGCGAGATCCTCGCTGGCCTGACCCGCGCTCTGCCCGGACGCATCGTGATTCCCGCGCATCCGGTCGCGGGCACGGAGAATAGCGGACCGGAATCCGGCTTTGCGACTCTGTTCAAGGGCCGCTGGTGCATCGTGACGCCGCCGGACGGGGCCGATCCCGCCGCCGTCGAGCGGGTCAGCGAATTGTGGCGGCGCGTCGGCGCGAATGTCGAGATCATGAATGCCCAGCATCATGACCTGGTGCTGGCGGTGACCAGCCATCTGCCGCACCTGATCGCCTACACTATCGTCGGCACGGCCAGCGATCTGGAGGATGTCACCCGGTCGGAAGTGATCAAATATTCCGCCGGCGGCTTCCGCGACTTCACCCGCATCGCCGCATCGGACCCGACCATGTGGCGCGACGTGTTCCTGGCGAACAAGGATGCGGTGCTGGAAATGCTCCAGCGCTTTTCCGAGGACCTCTCGGCCCTGCAACGGGCGATCCGCTGGGGCGACGGGGACGCCCTATTCTCCCTGTTCACCCGGACCCGCGCCGTCCGCCGGTCGATCATCGAGGAAGGGCAGGACGACGCCGCGCCGGACTTCGGCCGCAGTCATTGACGGCCTACCGGTCGATGTTCAGCGCCTCCAGGATCTTCGCCCAGGACACCAGCTTGAAATTCTGAACCTTGTCGCTGCTCTCATGATCATGGGACCCCGGCCTGCCCGACCTTTTGCGTCGCGCGTTGGACGCCATCCCCGGCGCTGCGGACGAGGCCGGAGAAGCGAAAAGACATATAAGCAGCGCGCAGGCATATCTCGCCGCAGCCTCCAGACGCCCGATGCCAGCCATACTCACAACCCCCGTTGCGAACCCTATCCGTTCAATGCATTGATCGCCGCATGCGCCAGCGCCTCGGCCTCCTCGCGAGGCAGACCGGGCGGAATAATCTCTCCGACCTTGTAGGTGACGGTGCCCGGCCGCTTCAGGAAACTGTTGCGCGGCGCAACTCGGCCGCTGTTGACGGCGATGGGCAGCACCGGCACGCGCAGCAGCGTGTAGAGGCCCGCAAACCCCGCGCGAATCTCCGGCGCTTCCCCATGCGGCACGCGCGTTCCTTCGGGGAAAAGGCAGACCGGGCGGCCTTCCGCCATCGCCTTGGCCGCCGTCCTGCGCATCGACCGCATGGCGCTTGCCCCCGCCTCCCGCTCGACGATGATCATGCCATAGGTGCGCGCAACCCGGCCCCAGAGCGGAATGTCGATCAACTCGCGCTTCGCCGCGATCATCGGATTGTGGAACAGGCACAGCAGGTCGATGGTCTCGAACATCGATTCATGCTTGAATATGAACAGCATCGGCGTGTCGGGGATTACCCCGTCTATCTTCACCTTCTGCCCCAGCACGATCCGGGCGGCGATCCTGTGGAACCATCCCCAAGACCCGACCACGGCCCGCAACGGCCGCGGCCCGAACGGCGTCACGATCAGCGCCGCCATCACCCAGAGAAATGATCCCGGGTAAAAGACAAGGGCGAAAAGCAGGGACCGGAGCAGGATCATGCGGCTGGCGGCTTTACAGCCCGATCAACGCGGCCATGCGCCGCAGGAGATATTTATTATATTCCTTGATCAGCATGGTGAGGCTCGGCCGGCTGGGGACGGCATCGTACAGCAGCACCACCTTGTCCGGCAATTGCTGGCGCAGTTCCAGCGCCGCCCGGCGCATATGCCAGTCCGTGGTGATCAGGCGCACGGTGCGATAGTCGCGCTTTTCCAGCCAGCGCGCCGCCTCCAGGCCGTTCGACCGCGTGTCTATCGCCTCCCGGCCAAGCGTGATGCAGCATTCGAACAGGCGCACGGGCACCTTGTAACGCGAGGCCAGCTCCACCGGCCGCACCGACCGGTCGACGCCGGAGATGAACATGCGCTTCGCCGCGCCTTGCTGCAGCAGCGTCAGGCCACGGTCTATCCGGCCCGCGCCGCCGGTCAGCACGACAATCGCGTCGGACGTGCGCCCGTCGAGCGGCTGGGGCAGCAGGATCGCGAACCAGGCGAAGCCCAGCATCCAGCACAACATCAGGAAGGCGAGGATGCGCGAGATCATAGCGCCCTTCCCAATGCCCGCAGCACGGTCATCCGCGCGGTCAGCGTCGCCAGCGCTATCCCCGCCACCGGCAGGGCCGCCAGCACGCCCCATCCCCAGCCGGGCAGATAGGCGGCGCGCAACAGGTCGGACCCGGTGGCGCCGAGCCGCTGCCCGACGAGCAGGATGACCAGCACCGCCATAACGAAGCCAAGGCCGCCGCCCAGCAGCGCGTCGAGCGCGATGCGCCGCTGAAACAGCCGGGCGATCTGCACGTCCGTCGCGCCCATCAGGTGCAGGATGTCGATGGTGCCGCGATGGCTTTCATGCGCGCCCCGCGCCGCCAGCACCACCACAGCGCCCGTCGCGATCGCCATCAGCAACACCAGCAGCGCCGCCACGCCCGCCAGCGTCGCCACCAGCCCCGATAAAGGACCCAGAAACGCCGCATGCGGTTCAACCCGCGCCTGCGGCGCAATGCTCTTGGCCAGTTTGGCCAGCGTTTCCACCGGGCGCGCGCCTTCCCCGGCGAACTCGACGTCGATCAGCGCCGGGATCGGCAGGTCCGCCGTATCCATCTCCGCGCCCAGCCAGGGGCGCAACTGATCGGCCAGCCTGTCCGGGTCGACCGGCTGGGCCGCATGGATGCCGGGCGTCGCCCGCAACCGCGCCACCATCTTCTTCACCACCTGCGCGCGCGTTTCCGCGTCGGCCTCGACAATCTGCACCGTGGCGCGGCCCGACAGTTCCGTCCGCAGCGACCGCATCCCCTGATTGAGCGCAAGGCCGCCCGCCGCCGCCAGCACGGTCAGGAACATCATGATCGCGATGACCCACGGCATCGGGCCCGCCACCCGCCCTTCGGGCAGCAGGCGGTTGCGCGCGGCCGTGGCGGATTCCTGCTTGCGGAACGCGGCCATTTTCATGACGCATCGGGCCGTTTGGGCGGATAGCGCAGCGATCCGGTGGGATCGGCCAGCCGCCCCTTGTCCAGCCGCATCATCTGCGCCCCCGGCACCCGGCCGATCAGCGGCAGGTCGTGGGTGGCGACCACCAGGGTCGTGCCCAGCTTGTTCAGCGCCTCGAACAAGGTCAGCAACCGGTGCGCCATGTCCGCATCGACGTTACCCGTAGGCTCATCGGCGATCAGAATCTCCGGGCGGCCGATCACCGCGCGGGCAATGGCGACGCGCTGCTGCTCTCCGCCGGAAAGGGTCGCCGGCCGGGCATTGGCGCGATCGGCCAGGCCGACCCAGGCCAGCATCTCGCTGACCGGCGCATCGACCTCGCTCTCCTCCATGCCCGCAACGCGCAGGGGCAGGGCGATATTGTCATAGGCGGACAGATGCGGGACGAGGCGGAAATCCTGAAACACCACGCCGATCCTGCGCCGGAATCCCGGCAAGCGCTTGCGCGGCAGCGTCACCACATCCTCGCCGAACAGGCGGATGACGCCCCGGCTGGGCCGCTGCGCCAGATAGAGCAGTTTCAACAGGGACGTCTTGCCCGCGCCGGACGCGCCGGTCAGGAAATAAAATCCGCCGCCGTCGAGCGAAAAACTGACATCCGCCAATGTCTCCGCGCTCATGCCGTAGCGCAGGCCGACATTTTCGAACTGGACGATGGTTCCCATCGAATTAAGCGCCCCGATCCTCCGCCAGACGGCCCCCGGACGGCATCGCCGCATGCCGTCTTTCCCGCCATCGCATAGCCTGTGGGGGGCCGTAAAGCGATGAAAGAAGCCCATCAGATTCGTGGGTTGCGTCTCGCCGCTTGCTCTGGAGTCACTTGGATGTTTATGAAGCGGAATGATCCTCGTCTGTCCCGACTGCGCAACGCGCTATATCGTGCCCGACAGCGCCATTGGGCCGTCCGGTCGGCAGGTGCGCTGCGCGTCCTGCAAACATAGCTGGTTCCAGGACGGACCCGAACTTCCCATGCGGCCCGAACCGGTCGAACAGCCGGTGGCGGCAGCGGCCGAAACCGGCGTCGATACGCTGGAATCCCCGCCTGAAACCGTCACTGCTCCGCCGCCCGCCGCCACGGTCGCCGCGGCGACGGACGATGACGATGAAACGCCCCTTTCGGCGCTGGACGAATCCTGGCCGCCGCCGACGGTCACTTCCTACGCGACGCAGCCCGCCTATGAGGATGATGTCGCCCCGGAACGCCCGTTCAAGGCGCGGCGCAACCCCGCCAAGATGTGGATGGCGGCGGCGGTCGCCTTCTTCCTGGTCGTCAGCGCGGCGGGCGGCGCGATCATGCTGTTCGGCATGCCCAGTTGGGCGGTCAATATGGGGCTGGTCGCCGATAATGGCGAACCCGACCTGCTTTTCTACCTCGCCAAGCCCGCCGAACGGCGCAAGCTGCCGAGCGGAGAGGAATATTTCGCATTCAGCGCCCGCATCGTGAACAGCGGCGAACATAAGCTGTCCGTGCCGCCGGTGATCGTGGAATTGCGCGATTCCCAGGATCGGCTTGTGTTTAGCTGGACGACCAAGGCGGACAAGGCCAGCCTGAAACCGGGCGAGGAAGCGGCGATCAATGAAAGCCGGCTCGATATTCCGAAGAATGCGGCCAATCTCTCCCTGGCCTTTTCCGACAAGGGCGCCTGACAGGCGCTGACGGAATCTCCCGGCAGGCGCGCGCCTTCCGCGCTGCCGATCCTCGTCTCAAATCCCGGTCTCCGATCCCCGCGCGAAAAGCCTTTTCCGGCGCTTGCGCAGGGGATCAGCCTTTGCTAATGGCCAGCGCCTACCAGATGCCGGCCCCGCCGGTACTCCTGATATGTGTGCGGTCGTGGCGGAACTGGTAGACGCGCAACGTTGAGGTCGTTGTGGCCGAAAGGCCGTGGAAGTTCGAGTCTTCTCGACCGCACCATTTTCCTGTTTATCTGTGAAATCAGGCAGTTAGCCGTTAAGGCAAATGCCTTGACGTCCAATCGGCGCCTCCGTTCCGGCGCTGTTTTCTGTCCGTGATTTCAGGATCGCCTGCAAAGATCGACCCGGCGTGATAACGCTCTAGATGCGTTCGCCCGACAGGCGCTGGCACAGCATGTCGAGCTGGTCGAGGGTCGAGTAGCGCAGCGTCAGCGACCCGCCCTTCCCGTCCTCATGGGCGATTTCCACCTTCAGCCCCAGCATGTCGGCCAGATGCTGCTCCAGCGCCACTATGTCGGCGTCCTTGCCCCGCCCGGCGCTCAGCACACGCGCGGCGACATCCGGCTCGCCCTTCTTCGCCTTGCGGACCAGCTTCTCCGTATCGCGGACGGACAGGCCCTTCTGCTCGATGGTCCGGGCAAGCCCCTCGCAATCCTCGACGCCGATCAGCGCGCGGGCATGGCCCATGGACAGGCGCTGTTCCACAACCGCCAGTTGCACTGGCTGCGGCAAGTCGAGCAGGCGCATCAGGTTCGCGATATGGCTGCGCGACTTGCCGACCAGCCGCCCCAGCGCTTCCTGGCTGTGGCCGAATTCGGCAATCAGCTTGCGATAGGCTTCCGCTTCTTCGATCGCGTTCAGATCCTCGCGCTGGATATTTTCGATCAGCGCGATTTCGAGCGTTTCGGCTTCGTCGAACGTCCGCACGATGGCGGGGATGCGATGAAGCTGCGCCCGCTGCGCCGCCCGCCAGCGCCGTTCGCCTGCGACGATCTGATAACCGCCGCCATGGGGGCGGACGATGATCGGCTGGATCACCCCGCGCTTGCTGATGCTGTCGGCCAGCTCCTGCAGCGCGCCCTCGTCGAAATGCCGGCGCGGCTGTTCCGGATGCGGCTGGATCAGGGAGATTTCGATGCTCTGCACCGATTTGCCCGAAGGCGCGCCGCCATTGCCAGATCCCGATACCGGTTCTTCCTGTGAAGCGTCGCCCAGAAGGGCGGACAGGCCTCGGCCAAGTCCATGGGGACGGCGAAGGGATTTGGGCTTCTCCGATGCGTCTGCGCTCACGCGGCAAGCTCCCGCTGCGGCAGGCGCGCGATCAGTTCACGGGCAAGGCCCATATAGGCTTCCGAACCGCTGCATTTATAATCGTAGATCAGGGCGGGCAGGCCATGGCTCGGCGCTTCGGACAGACGCACATTGCGCGGAATGACCGTGTTGAACACGACATCGCCCAGACAGGCGCGCACATCGTCCGCGACCTGATCGGTCAGCCGGTTGCGCCGGTCATACATGGTCAGCGCAACGCCCATGATGGTGAGCGCCGGATTGAAGCGCGCGCGAATACGGTCGACGGTCTGCAACAACTGGCTGAGACCCTCCAGCGCGAAAAATTCACACTGCAGCGGCACCAGCAACGCCTGCGCCGCGACCATCGCATTGACGGTCAGCAGGCCGAGCGACGGCGGGCAATCGATCAGGCAGATGTCCCATCGCCCCTCCTGCGCCTGCGCCAACGCATTGTCGAGCCGGTGGGTGCGCTCCTCGAAATCGATCAGCTCGATCTCCGCGCCGGACAGGTCCTGCGTCGCAGTGATGATATCCAGCTTCGGGACCTTGGTGGAGATGACGGCATCCTCCACGCTGCATTCGCCCAGCAACAGATGATAGCTCGACCATTCGCGGCTGAGGTTGGGAATGCCCAGCCCCGTTGAAGCATTACCCTGCGGATCGAGGTCGATCAGCAAGGTGCGATGGCCGGTCGCGGCCAGGGCTGTGGCGAGATTGATGGCCGTGGTGGTCTTGCCCACCCCACCCTTCTGATTGGCAATGGCGATGCGGATCATGAGCGGCCCCTTTTTTTCACCGACCGGGCGACAATGATGGCGCTGTCCGGGTCTGTGATACTGCGTTCCACGTGAAACGCACCTTGCCATGTCTGCTGCGCGGTTTCCAATTCATTCTGCCAATTTTTCCCTTTTGGCAGCAACCACAGGGTTTCTCCGGTGGATAAATGCGCCGAAGTGGAGAAAAGTCGGGGCAGCGGCGCGAAGGCGCGCGCGCTGATGACTGCGCCGGGCGCGATATCCCGGAGCATCTCCACCCGGCCACCAAAGACGGAGGCATGAAGATCGAGCGCGTCGATGACATGGTTGAGAAAGTCGATCCGCTTGCGCCGGGACTCCACCATCACCACCCGCCAGCCCGAAAGGATGGCGACGACGACGCCGGGCAAGCCAGCGCCTGACCCCAGATCGATCCAGTCGCCCTTGCCGGATGCCTCCCCGGCGTGGACCAGTAGCTGGGCGGAGTCGACAATATGCCGCGACCAGACATGATCACGGGTCGATTCCGCGATCAGATTCTGGCGGGTCATCTCGTCGAACAGCAGGGCGATATACTTCTCAAGCGCCGCCCATGTTTCACGTGAAACATCGAATTGGGCAGCAATCCACGCCCGCGCCTCGTCCTCGGTCACGCAGCCTTCTTCCTGATATGGACAAGGATCGCCGCCACTGCCGCGGGCGTGATGCCGCGAATACGGCTCGCTGCGGCAAGCGTCGATGGCCGGGATTTATCCAGCCGCTCCCGCATCTCAATGGACAGGCCCCCGATCATTCCATAATCCAGCGTCGCAGGGATGATCACAGCCTCGCCGTCCTGCAGCGCCCGGACCTCGGCATCCTGCCGGGCGAGGTAGGGCGCATAATGGGCATCTTCCCAAAGCTCTGCCTGCGCATCCGCCTGCATGGCGGCAAAGGCGGGAGCCTGCGCCGCTATCAGGGAACGCGGCACTTCGGCGAAGCGCGCCCATTCGAACAGGGAACGGCGGGTGCCATCCTGCCGCACCGGCGCGCCCAGCCGCATCATCTCGGTCGCTGTCCGCTGGAGGCTGAGATCGTCCTCAGCCCGCGCCCGCGCCGCCATCCGCGCCTCAAACCAGCGCCGCCGCTCCGCACCGACCAGACCCTCGGCAATGCCCAATGGGGTCAGCCGGGACGCCGCATTGTCGGCCCGCAGGCGCAGCCGATATTCGGCCCGCGCCGTCAGCATGCGATAGGGTTCCGTCACCCCCTGCAGCACCAGATCATCTATCATGACGCCAATATAGCTGCTCGCCCGATCCAGCACGACAGGGGCCTGCGCCAGAGCATGCGCGGCGGCATTGGCCCCGGCGACAAGACCCTGGGCGGCCGCCTCCTCATATCCCGTCGTGCCGTTGATCTGCCCGGCAAGGAACAGGCCCGGCAAGTCCCGCATCCGCAATGTCGACTCCAGCGCGCGCGGGTCGATATAATCATATTCGACCGCATAGCCCGGCACGACGATATCGGCGTTCGTCAGACCGGCCATCGACCGCACCATGGCGATCTGGATGTCCGTCGGCAGCGATGTGCTGATCCCGTTGGGATAGACCAGATGCGTATCCAGTCCCTCCGGCTCCAGGAAGATCTGGTGCCCATCCCGGTCGCCGAAGCGGAAAATCTTGTCCTCGATTGACGGGCAATAGCGCGGTCCCTGCCCCTGGATCGCGCCGCTGAACAGCGGCGACCGGTCCAGCCCGGACCGGATGATGTCATGGGTCCGGTCATTGGTCCGCGTGATCGCGCAGAATATCTGGGGCAGAACCCTTGCCGTCGACATGGCCGACATGGTCCAGCCGCCGCCGTCCGACGCCTGTTCTTCCAGCGCCGCCCAATCGATCGTCCGGCCGTCAATCCGGGGCGGCGTCCCGGTCTTGAGCCGCGCCACCGGCAGGGCAAGGTCACGCAACTGCTGACCCAGCACGACCGCCGACTGCTCACCAATGCGGCCGCCGGTCAATATCTCCTCGCCCCGGAACAGCCGCCCGCCAAGGAAGGTGCCGGTCGCCAGAACCACGGCGTCCGCGCGCAATGCATTTCCGTCCGCCAGCGTCAGTCCGGCTATCCTTCCGCTTTCGATGCAAAGCGCGGCCGCCTCCCCCTCGACCAGCGTCAATCCCGGCTGCGCATCGATCATTGCGCGGATCGCTGCGCCGAACCGTTTCCGGTCCGCCTGGACGCGTGGTCCTTGCACGGCTGCGCCCTTGCTGGCGTTGAGCATGCGATAATGGATCGCGCCGGCATCCGCGCCACGGGCGATCAGGCCGTCGAGTGCGTCGACCTCCCGCACCAGATGGCCCTTGCCCAAGCCACCGATCGCGGGGTTGCAGGACATCGCGCCAACTGTCTCGCGGGTGAAAGTGACGAGCGCCGTCCGCGCGCCTTTTCGCGCCGCAGCGGCTGCCGCTTCGCAGCCCGCATGGCCGCCGCCGACCACGATCACGTCAAATTGTCCCTGCATGGGCGCGCCTTACAGGAAAGCGCGGGTACCGTCAAAACGCTGTTCCACGTGGAACATCACTTGCCGATACAGAATTTCCCGAACAGCGCGTCGAGCATATCTTCCGTCCCGGCGCGCCCGGTAAGGGCATCCATCGCCCCCCGCGCCAACCGCAAATGCTCGGCGACGATCAGCAAATCATCCGTCTCCAACGCGCCTGACAAAGCCGTCAGAGCGACCTCCACTTCACGCCGCTGACGGGCATGCAACGCATAGTCGCCCTCCCCTGGCACAAGCCCCCGCGCGCGCTGGAGGAGCAGCCCGATCAGCTCCGCCATCCCGTCCCCCGATATGGCGGACAGATCGAGATCCGCCCCGGCGGCCGCCTGCAATCCCGCTACATCCTTCTTCGCGCTGATCTTCACCGCGTCGTCGCGCGGCGCATCGGCGGGATCACCCATCCACAGGAGGATGTCGGCCGCCGCGATCGCCTGTTCCGCCCGCGCCATGCCGATGGCCTCGATCGCATCCTGCTTGTCCGCCCGCAGGCCCGCCGTATCAGTAAAGAGGAAGGGGATGCCCCCAATCGCTGCGGGCGCCTCGATGCGGTCCCGCGTCGTCCCGGCGATGTCGGACACGATGGCGGCGTCCCGCCCCACCAGCGCATTCAGCAATGTCGACTTGCCCGCATTGGGCGGCCCGGCCAGAACCACGCGAACGCCATCCCGCAACCGTTCCGCATCCGGCCGGGCAAGCTCCCGTTGGAGCGTATCGGCCAGACCGGCGATGCTGCTCCTGATCCGCGCCTCGATCCCCGCGTCCGGCACATCATCCTCGTCGGAGAAATCCAGCGCCGCCTCGACCGATGCGGACAGCGCCAGCAACCGCTCCTGCCAGTCCGTCACCTTTCTGGAAAAATGCCCCTCCGCCATCATCATGGCGGCGCGGCGCTGGCTCTCCGTCTCTGCAAACAGCAGGTCGGACAGTCCCTCCGCTTCGCTCAGGTCGATCCGGCCATTTTCGAACGCGCGGCGGGTAAATTCCCCCGGCATCGCGCCGCGCAGTCCCCCGATCCGCGCAAGCGCCTCCAGCAGCGCCGCCGTCACTGCCCGGCCGCCATGGCAATGGAGTTCCGCCAGATCCTCGCCGGTCGCGGTTGCCGGGCCGGGGAACCAGAGCGCCAGTCCACGATCCAGCGCTTCCCCGGATTGCGGATCGGAAAAGAGCGAGACGGATGCCAGGCGCGGGTTCGGCATGCGCCCGCATATCGCGCGCAGCGCCTCTCCGGCGCAGGGACCGCTTATCCTGATGATGCCGATCGCGGCCGGGGGCTGGCCGCTGGAAAGCGCGAAGATGGTGTCCAAGGAGAAAGCCGCGCCCCTATCCGTCGGTTTTCGACGACGACCCCATCATGCCCATGTCCATGATCTGCTTAAACAGGCGGACGCCAGCGTCGCCCATGGGCGAGAAGCTGCGGAAAAGCTTCTCCATCTGTTCCACGCTGTTGGACCCGTCCATGGTGTCTAGCATCGTCTGCACATATTTGTCGTGGATCGGCGAGACATCGGGCAGGCCCAGAAACGTGCGCGCCTCCTCCGGCGTGCAATCGCAATCGACGGTAATTTTCACGACCGGCCTCCCTTTTGGTTTGTCATGCCCCTTCATGCCGCATCGCATCGGCGAAAGCCAGTTCTCCTCTGGAGATTCCCCGCCTGCAAGCCCTGCCCTGCAAGCGCCCCCTTGCAAGCCCGCCTTGCAAGCATCGCCACATGGCTTATCTCGGTCGGGCGACGCTGGACATATTGGAAGGATGATTCCCATGGGCGAATTGCTGCCGGTTACCACTTTGGAGGGGGGCGCCAGTTTCTATGCCTATGTCGCCCGCCCGGCGGGGAAGCCGCGCGCGGCGATCATCGTCATTCAGGAGATTTTCGGCGTCAACGAAGGGATCAGGCGGAAATGCGATTCCCTCGCGGCCAGCGGATATCTCGCCTTCGCGCCCGACCTGTTCTGGCGGATAGAACCGCATATCGAACTCGACCCCGATGTCCCCGACCAGCTCCAGAAGGGTTTCGACCTGTTCGGCAAGTTCGATCAGGACGCCGGCATTCGCGATATAGAGGCCGCGATCAAGACGGCGCGGGCCGCGCTTGGCCCGGATGGCAAGGTCGGCTGTGTCGGCTATTGCCTTGGCGGCCGCCTCGCCTTCATGGCGGCGTGCCGGACCGACGGGGACGCCTTTGTCGGCTATTATGGCGTCGGCATAGACGGCCTGCTCGGCGAACAGCACGCCATCGGCAAACCGGTCCTGCTGCATGTGCCGACGGCCGATCATTTCGTCAGCCCCGAAGCGCAAAAGGCCATGCATCAGGGGCTGGGCGGCAACCGGCATGTCACCATCCATGACTATGAGGGGCTGGACCACGGCTTCGCCACTGAAATGGGCGACCGCCGCGATGATGCGGGCGCGGCTCTGGCCGACGGCCGCTCCGCCACCTTCTTCGCAGAGCATCTCTGATGGCGGACGCATGGCGGCTGATCATCCGCGCGCATGGCGGGCCGGAGGTGATCGAGCGCGAGGATTTCCAGACGGGCGATCCCGGTCCGGGCGAGATATTGATCGCGCATGAGGCGATCGGGCTGAACTTCATCGACACCTATGTCCGGTCCGGCCTTTATCCCTCCCCCCTGCCCGCCGCCCTGGGCGCCGAAGCGGCGGGGACAGTCATCGCGGTCGGCCCCGGCGTGACCGGCATCGCGCCGGGCGATCGCGTCGCCCATGCGCTGGGCGCTCATGGCAGCTACGCCACCCACCGGCTGATGCCCGCCAATCGCGTGCTGAAACTGCCCGACGCCATCTCCTGTGAAACGGCGGCCGCGACGTTGCTGAAGGGCATGACGGCGGCATTTCTGGCCGAGGATTGCGGCCGGATGGAAAGCGGCCAGGCGGCGCTGGTGCATGCAGCGGCCGGCGGCGTCGGATCAATCCTCGTGCCCTGGCTCGCCAGTCTGGGCGTGACGGTGATCGCCCATAGCGGATCGGAGGAGAAGGCCGCTCTCGCGAGGGCCGCGGGCGCAGCGCACAGCCTGACCGGACCCTATGAGGCTCTGGCGGAACAGGTTCGCGGCCTGACGGACGGCGAGGGCGTGCATGTCGTGTTCGATGGCGTTGGCAAGGCGAGCTGGGATGCGTCGCTCGCGTCGCTGCGGATACGGGGCCTGCTCGCCACCTATGGCAATGCCTCCGGCCCGGTGCCGCCCATCGATGTGCTCTCGCTCAGCCGCGGCGGATCGCTGTTCGTCACCCGCCCCACCCTCTACGATTATGCCCGCGAGGACGCCGACCTTCAGAGGCTTGGCGCGCGCCTGTTCGACCAGATCGCCAAGGGCGTGGTGAAGGCGGACATCAACCAGCGCTTCGCCCTCGCCGACGCGGCCGACGCCCACCGGGCGCTGGAGGCACGGCAGACGACTGGATCGACCGTCCTTATTCCGTGAGATTCGCTCTGTTTTGAACAGAGCTTATTCCTGCGGCCCACAGGGCGGCGAAGCCAAAGCAGGAGTCCGGATCGGGCGTTGGAGCTGGACTCCTGCTTCCGCAGGAGTACGCAGAACGGACATATCCTCAAAACAGGCTCCAGATGTGCCGAGCCTGAATGAGCGCTGCCCCGTCCCCTTCTCACCGCCGCCGCATCAGGCGAACAGCGTCAAAATCCCCACCTGATGATCGACGAACCCGTCATAGATCATCTTGAACGCCACATAGACGATGACGATCAGGCCGAAATAGGCGATCCAGCGGTAACGCTCGATATATTTGGCGATGATGTTCGCCGCCACGCCCATCAGCGCGACCGACAGGATCAGGCCGATGATCAGGATGCCGGGATGGTCCCGCGCCGCGCCTGCGACGGCCAGCACATTGTCCAGGCTCATCGATACGTCGGCGACGGCAACGGCCCAGGCGGCCGCGGCGAAGCTCTTGGCCGGGCGTACGCCGCTGGCCTCGTCGCCCTCAATCTCCGCCGATCCGCCGCCCGCGCCCGGATGAAGCTCGCGCCACATCTTCCAGGATACCCACAGCAGCAGCAGGCCACCGGCGAGGATCAGCCCAACGATCTGCATCAACTGGCTCACCACCAGCGCGAAGCCGATGCGCAGCACCAGCGCCGCGATGATGCCGATCATGATGACGCGCTTGCGCTGTTCCGCCGGCAGTCCCGCCGCCAGCGCGCCAACGACGATGGCGTTGTCGCCCGCCAGCAATATGTCGATCATCAGCACCTGGCCGAATGCGGCCAGCGCGCTGGGCGAGGTGATGTTGGAGAAATCCGCGACGATATGGCCCCAGATGTCCGCCGGTGAGCCAAAGCCGGGCGTTACCGCGACCGTGGAAGACACAGCGGCCAGAAGATCAATCACAACGGCTCTCCAAAATAGGCGACATCGGGCATCGGATCATAGAAGTCATGAAGCAGAATACGCCATTGGCTATATCGATCCGACCGCCGAAAACCATCCCTGTGATCGGCTATCGAATCCCAGCGCACAAGCAGAAGATAGAGGCCCGCTTTTTCGCTCGCAGGCCGAACCTCTATCCCCAAAAATCCCGGAGAGGCTGAAATCAGCGGCCTCGCCTGCTGCATCGCGGCTTCGAAGGCGGCCTCCCGCCCCGGCCGGACATGCAGCAGCGCATGCTCCAGGACCATGGGCAATGCCTACTGGTTCATGGAGTCGAAGAAATCCTCGTTGGTCTTGGAATCCTTCATCTTGTCGAGCAGGAATTCCATCGCATCGACGGTGCCCATCTGCATGAGGATGCGGCGCAGAACCCACATCTTCGAAAGCTTGCCCTTGTCGACCAGCAGCTCCTCCTTGCGGGTGCCGGACTTGCCGACGTCCAGCGCCGGGAAGATGCGCTTGTCCGCAACCTTGCGGTCGAGCACGATTTCGGAGTTGCCGGTGCCCTTGAACTCCTCGAAGATCACCTCGTCCATGCGGCTGCCGGTGTCGATCAGCGCGGTGGCGATGATGGACAGCGAACCGCCCTCCTCGATATTGCGCGCCGCGCCGAAGAAGCGCTTGGGGCGCTGGAGCGCATTGGCGTCGACACCGCCGGTCAGCACCTTGCCGGACGACGGCACCACGGTGTTGTAGGCGCGGCCGAGGCGGGTGATGGAGTCCAGAAGAATCACGACATCCTTCTTATGCTCAACCAGGCGCTTCGCCTTTTCGATCACCATTTCGGCGACCTGCACATGGCGCTGCGCCGGTTCGTCGAAGGTCGAGCTGATCACCTCGCCCTTCACGCTGCGCTGCATGTCGGTGACTTCCTCCGGCCGCTCGTCGATCAGCAGCACGATCAGGAAGACTTCGGGATGATTGTCGGTGATCGCCTTGGCGATGTTCTGGAGCAGGACCGTCTTACCCACGCGCGGCGGCGCGACGATCAGGGCGCGCTGGCCCTTGCCCTGCGGCGACACGATGTCGATGACGCGCGCCGACTTGTCCTTGACGGTCGGGTCGAGCGTGTCGAGCCTCAGCTTCTCGTCCGGATAGAGCGGCGTCAGATTGTCGAAATTGACGCGATGGCGGACGGCATCGGGATCGTCGAAATTGACCGAAACCAGCTTGGTCAGCGCAAAATAGCGCTCGCCATCCTTGGGCGCGCGGATCTCGCCCTCCACCGTGTCGCCGGTGCGCAGGCCGAATTTGCGGACCTGGTTGGGGGACACGTAAATGTCGTCGGGACCGGCCAGATAATTGGCCTCCGGGCTGCGCAGGAAGCCGAAACCGTCCTGCAGCACCTCGACCGTGCCCAGCCCCATGATCTGCTCGCCATTCTCGGCCTCGGCCTTCAGGATCGCGAACATCAGGTCCTGCTTGCGCAGCGTGGACGCGCCTTCGACCCCCAGTTCCTCGGCCATGGAGACGAGTTCGGCGGGCGTATTTTTCTTGAGGTCCTTGAGATGCATCCGAGAGTGGTCCGGCAGAATATGAGGTGGGAGGATTAGGCCAGTCCGCGTCGGTTAAGGAAGGGAGACATCCCCATGCGCGGACGGCAGCGTGGATACGCGCTGAATCGTTAGGCTCCGGGCGGGGTCAAGTCAAGACGAAGCAACCGACTTGGCGACTATCCCGCCGAATGGAGAAGTATGTGCGATCAGAAGGGTTTGACGATCGCCAATATGACAACGAAGGCCACCAATATGCCCGGCACCTCGTTCAGCATGCGCAGCTTCCTGTCGCTGAACGGCCGCTCCCCCCGCGCCAGCTTCTTCGCATAGCCGCTGATCCAGCCATGATAGCCCGACAGGATCAGCACGAAGAGGAATTTCAGGTGGAACCAGCCCATGCTCCACGCGCCGATGTCGAACGCCAGCAGCAGGCCGAATATCCACACCATGGTCAGAGCGGGATTGAGGATGATTTTCAGCAGCTTGCGCTCGCGCACGATCCACTTGCCGTCCTCGTCGGACCCCGGCGCGCATTCCTGATGATAGACGAAGAAGCGCGGCATCATGAACAGCCCCGCCATCAGGAAGATGACGAAGATGATATGCGCCGCCTTTACCCACAAATATGCGTTACCGAGGAAAGCCATCGCGATACCCTGTTCAACCCTGGTTTCGTATCACGGCAATCAGCCGCTCGACATGCTCGATCGGCGTGTCCTGCAAAATGCCGTGGCCCAGATTGAAGATATGGGGACGGTCGCGAAAGGCCGCCATGATGTTGGCGACGGATTTTTCCACCGCCTCGCCGCCCGCGATCAGCGCCAGCGGGTCGAGATTGCCCTGCACCGGCAATCCTTTGGGCAGGACCGCATTCGCCCAGTGCGGATCGACCGTCTCGTCCAGCCCCACGGCGTCAACGCCGGTCCCCGCCGCATAGTCGGGCAGCTTGGCCGCCGCGCCCTTGGGAAAGCCGATGATCGGCACTTGCGGGTGGAGCGCCTTCACCCGGCGCACAATCTCCGCATTGGGCGCGATCACCCAGCGCTCGAACTCCAGCGGCGCCAGGCTTCCCGCCCAACTGTCGAACAACTGCACCGCCTCGACCCCCGCCTCGATCTGGCCGGACAGGTAGGTGACAGTCGCATCGACGATCGCGTCGATGATCGCCCCGAACTTCGCCGGATCGCCATAGGCCAGCCGCCGCGCCGGTCCCTGATCCTTGCTGCCCTGTCCCGCCACCATATAGGTCGCGACCGTCCAGGGACTGCCCGCAAAGCCCAGAAAGGTGACTTCAGGGGCGAGGCTGGCCTTGACCTGCCTTACGGTCTCGTAGACCGCCTCGAACCGGCTGAAATCAGGTATCAGGCTCGCAAGGTCCGCTTCGATCAGCGGCGGCGCCATGCGCGGGCCTTCGCCGGCCTCGAACCACAGTTTCTGGCCCAGCGCGTATGGCACGATCAAAATGTCGGAAAACAGGATCGCGCCGTCAAAGGCGAACCGGCGCAGCGGCTGGATCGTGATCTCGGCTGCGCAGGCGCTGTCATAGACCAGCTCCAGAAATCCGCCCTTTTCGGCGCGGAGGGCGCGATATTCCGGGAGATACCGGCCCGCCTGCCGCATCAGCCACATGGGCGGGATCGCTGGTTTTTCGCCACGCAGTACGGAAAGCAGAGGCTTGGGAGTCGCCTGCCCGTCGGGAGTGCTCATAAAAAATATCTTAAATTAGAGTTAAGGATGATGAAGATAGTTGGCCGCTTGGCAGCGGGGTTTATGCGTTGCGCCCGCATATGCCAACAGCTTGACTCATTCGAGTCCCTATCGCGCGCTGGGAGTCCCGTAATCTGTCCCTGCTATCCACAGCATGTGGATGGAATCGACGCGCTGTTGGGATGCTGTGGATGGAATCCGGTCTAGCGTGGACAGGATTCCACCCCCAAAACTGTCCCTTGCCTTATCCACAAATGGCAAACACAACGGTCGACATGACGCGGCTCCACCTCCACCTGCTCTCTGACTCCACGGGCGAGACGCTGGAGAATATCGCCAAGGCCGGCATCGCCCAGTTTGAGAATGTGGAGGCGATCCGCCATTTCTGGCCGATGGTGCGGTCCGATGTCCATCTCGACCGGATCATGGAGGAAATTTCCCTCAATCCCGGCATCGTGCTGTTCACGCTCGCCAATTCGCAGCTTCGGCGAAGGCTGGAAAATCGCTGCCGGGCGCTGGGGCTTCCCCATGTCGCGCCGCTGGACGCGGTGACGGACGCGCTGTCGAACATATTGGGGCAGGAGGCGCGCAACCGTCCCGGCCGCAAACATATATTGGACGAAGCCTATTTCGCGCGGATCGAGGCGATTCAGTTCACCATCGCCCATGATGACGGCGTGGGGCATGAAAATTGGGAGGAGGCCGATATCGTGCTCGCCGGCGTGTCGCGCGCGTCGAAAACGCCAACGTCCATCTATCTCGCCAATCGCGGGTACAAGACGGCGAATATCCCGCTGGTTCCGGAATCGCCGCCGCCGCGCAATCTCTACGGATTGAAGCATCCCATGGTCGTCGGCCTGACGATCAGCCCGGAACGGCTGGTGCAGGTCCGCCGCAACAGGCTGCTCTCGCTCAATCAGGCGCCGGAAACCGCCTATGTGGATATTGAGCGGGTGCAGGAGGAGGTCGCCTTCGCCCGCCGCATGTTCGCCGACAATGGCTGGCCGGTGATCGACATGACCCGCCGCTCGATCGAGGAAGCCGCCGCCGCCATCATCAACCTGTTCAACGAGCGTGTCCTGGCCGAATGACTGAATCTGCCCCCGAACCCATTATCGTCCTCGCCTCCCAGAGCGCGGGCCGCGCCGCGCTGCTGAAGGCGGCCGGGGTTCCGTTCGAGGCGCTGCATCCCGGCGTCGATGAGGAAGCGGCGAAGGAGGCCCTGCGCGCCGACGGCCTGGACGCACGGGCGCTGGCCGATGCGCTGGCGGAGCTGAAAGGCCTTCGCGTTTCCCGTCGCATTCCCGGAACGCTTGTCCTCGGCTGCGATCAAACCCTTTCGCTGGATGATGGCCAGATGATCGACAAGGCTGTCGATCGTGAGGATGCGGTGCGTATTCTCACGCTCCTGTCGGGCAGGACGCACCATCTGCACAGCGCCGCCGTCATCGTGCATGGCGGCGTCCCGGTCTGGCGGCATGTGGAGCGGGTGCGGATGACGGTGCGCCCGCTCAGCCCGGCCTTTATCGAACGCTATCTGGACGGCGACTGGGATCTGCTGCGCTGGTGCGTCGGCTGCTACCGGATCGAAGGGCCGGGGGCGCAGCTTTTCACGAAGGTCGAGGGCAGCCAGTTCGCGATTCAGGGCCTTCCCCTGCTGCCGCTGCTTGACTTCCTGCGCGTCCGCGGCCTTCTGCCTTCATGAGCCTTCCCTATGCAGAAGTGATCGGCGACCCCATCGCCCATTCCAAATCGCCGCTGATCCACAATTTCTGGCTGCAGAAGCTGGGCATAGAGGCGGAATATCGCAAGACGCATGTGACGCCGGACGGGCTTGCCGCCTATTTCCTGCAGCGCCGCGGCGACAATGACTGGCTCGGTTGCAATGTCACCATCCCGCACAAGGTCGCGGTGATGGACTATACCGACGATCCGGGCGGCGTCCGCGCGCGCATCGGCGCGATGAACACCATCGCCTGCGAAACCGGCGGGCCGCTGATCGGCACCAATACCGATGCGGGCGGCTTCCTTCAGCCGCTGATCCACCGCAAGTGGAAGGGCGATCATGCCGTGCTGGTCGGCGCGGGCGGCGCGGCGCGCGCCATCCTGTTCGCGCTGGCGACGCTGGGCGTGCCAAAGATCACGGTCATGGTCCGCGATCCCGCCAAGGGCCGCGCGCTGCTTGACCGGGCGGACATGCAGGGCGACGTCATCACGCTTGCCGATCCGCTGCCCGCCGCGGGTCTGCTCGTCAATTCGACCTCGCTCGGCATGACGGGCCAGCCGCCGCTGGACCTCGACCTTTCGCCTCTGCCCGCGACCGCCACGGTTTATGACATCGTCTATGCGCCGCTCGAAACCGGTCTGCTCGCCGCCGCCCGCGCGCGGGGCCTTGCCGCGATTGACGGGCTGGAAATGCTGATCGGCCAGGCGGCGCTCGCCTTCGATATTTTCTTCGATGCAGAGGCGCCGCGCGAATATGACGATGAATTGCGCGCGCTCCTGACGGCATGAAACGGATCGGCCTCACCGGGTCCATCGGCATGGGGAAATCGGCGGTCGCCGCCATGCTCCGCCAGGAAGGCGTGCCGGTGTTCGATGCCGATGCGGAGGTGCGCCGGCTTCAGGGACCGGGCGGATCGCTGCTCCCGGCGATCGAGGCGCGCTTTCCCGGCACGACCGGCCCGGATGGCGTTGACCGGGCCAGGCTTGGCGCCGCCGTGTTCGGCCATCCGGAAGAATTGCGGGCGCTGGAATCGATCGTCCACCCCGCCGTCCGCGCCTCCCAGAAGCGATTCCTTCGCCGCAACCGGTCCCGGCCCGTCGTGGTGCTGGACATACCCCTGCTTTACGAGAGTCATGGCGAGCGGAAGCTCGATGGCGTGATCGTCGTCAGCGCGCCGGCATGGAAACAGCGCGCCCGCGTTCTCGCCCGTCCCGGTATGACCGTCGCAAAATTCAACCGGATCAAGCGTTTGCAGGTTCCAGACGCTGTTAAACGCCGCCGGGCCGACTATATTGTCGATACCGGCACGACCTTCGATCGCACCCGCGAACAGGTCCGCCGTCTCGTTACTTGCCTTCGCCGCAAAGCAGGCAGATAAATACAGGTCCACGGATGTCAGCAGAGTCGATGCGGGAAATCATTTTCGACACGGAAACAACCGGATTCGATCCCGCGAGCGGGGACAGGCTCGTGGAAATCGGCTGCATAGAACTGATCAACCGGGTGCCCACGGGCAACACCTTCCACGCTTATTATAATCCCCAGCGGTCGATGCCCGCGGCGGCGGAGGCCGTGCATGGCCTGTCGGACGCCTTCCTGTCGGACAAGCCCCTGTTCGCGGAGGGCATAGACGAACTGCTCGCCTTTCTGGGCGACTGCCCGCTGGTGGCGCATAATGCGCGGTTCGACTTCGGATTCCTCAACCACGAACTGAAACTGTGCGGCCGGGTCGAGGTATCGATGGACCGCATGATCGATACGGTCGCCATCGCCCGCACCATGCATCCGGGCGCGAAGCACAGCCTGGACGCGCTCTGCACCCGGTACGGCATCGACCGCAGCCATCGCATCAAGCATGGCGCGCTGCTCGACGCGGAACTGCTTGCGCAACTTTATATAGAATTGACCGGCGGACGGCAGATCGGCCTCACGCTCGGATCGGAAAGGGAGGATCAGGATCGGCGGGAGGAAACGGCCTATTTGGCCGCTGTCCGTCCCGTCCGCCCCGCGCGGCCGCATGCGGCCACCGCGGAGGAACTGGAGCGGCACGCCGCGTTCCTCGCGACGCTGGATAAGCCGCTCTGGCTCGACGGGCTTGCTCCGGGATAGCCGGAGGGAGCCTTGAGGAGGCCGCCGCGTTCAAGAATTTGGGCGCGGGGTCAAGGGTTTAGCGGACCGCCACATCGGCATGACGCGACACCCACGGACCACCCCCGGTGGTCTGCAAGAACAAGGAGAAGGCAAGATGGATATTCGTGTTTCCGGTCATCAGGTGGAAACGGGCAACGCGCTCAAGGAGCATGTCTGGACCCGGCTCGAAGCGGTGGCCGAGAAATATTTCGCCCGGGCCATCTCCGCCCAGGTGACATTCCGCAAGGCGCCGCATGGCGCGTTCCACTGCGATATCGTCTGCCATGTCATGACCGGCCTTATTCTCAAGGGCGCGGGGGAAGCGCAGGAGGCGCATCCGGCGTTCGATATCGCCGCTGACCGTATCGAAAAACAGCTCCGCCGCTACATGCGCCGCCTGAAGGACCGGCATGTCCAGGCCGCCGCCGCAGAGGCCGTCAGGAGCGATCCCGTCAATGGCGGCCTTAACGGGCATGCGCTCAACGGTTTCGACAATGCGGGATACACCGTGTTCGCCGGCTATGACGATGAGGAGGAGCCGTCCGACGCGCCGCTGATCGTTGCGGAAACGCGGGTGGATATCCCCCAGGCGTCGGTATCGGACGCCGTGATGATGCTCGACCTGCGCAACACCAACGCACTGCTGTTCGTGAATGCGGGCACCTCCGCCTATAATATGGTCTATCGCCGTCATGACGGGACGATCGGCTGGGTTGAACCCACGGTGGCCGTGGCCAACTGAGCATCCGCGGCCCGTCCCCTTTGTGGACGGGCCGTCCGGCCCTGCGGCTCGGCGGTTGACCTTCCGTACCGGTGGGACTAATGCGCCGGGCTTTGGTTCATGCCTGTGCCCGGCCCTTTTGCCGTGGCCGAATTGGGCGAAGCTGCCATTCCGAGTGTATCCATGATTCATTTCGACGATCTCCTCACCCCGAAGGCGCTGTCCAGCAATCTCTCGGTCACCGGCAAGAAGCAGCTTTTCCTGAAGCTTGGGGAAATGGCGGCGCTTGCCTATGGCCTTAATGCCGGGGCGGTGTCCGAACGGCTAACGGAACGGGAACGGCTGGGGTCGACCGGTTTCGGCGGCGGCATCGCGATCCCGCATGCGAAGATGGAGGGGATCGACAAGGTGCGCGGCCTGGTCGTCCTGCTTGACCAGCCGATCGGCTTCGACGCGGTGGACAATTCTCCTGTCGATGTGATCTTCGCCTTGCTCTCCCCGCTCGACAGCGGCGCGGAGCATCTCAAGACGCTGGCCCGCGTGTCGCGCTATCTGCGCAACGATAGCCAGATCACCCGCCTGCGCGGCGTCGGTTCGGACGAAGCGCTGTTTGCGCTGCTGTCCGGCAATGAGGCCCGTGACGCCGCCTGATATGGACGATGCGGTCCCGCCTAGCGGAGAGGCCGCGCATTTCCGCGCGCTTGAGCAGCTCTACCGCTCCGCCCCGATCAACCGGATGTTCCGGTCGGAACTCACCATTACCGGCGCTGGTCTTTCGCGCATCGATTTCGATGTCGACGAAAGCGTCTATCATGCGGCGGGCGCCGTACACGGCACCGTCTATTTCAAGATGCTGGACGATGCGGCCTTCTACGCCGCCAACAGCCTTGTCAGCGACCGCTTCCTGCTGACGACCAGCTTCAACCTGCTGTTCACCCGGCCGATCAAGCAGGGCCGCATCCGCGCCGAGGGCCGCTGGATCAGCGGCCGCCGCCGCGTCTACGTCGCGGAGGCCAGCCTGATCGATTCGGATGGCGAGGAGGTCGGGCGCGGCACCGGCACCTTCATGCGCTCCGCATTTCCGCTCGCATCGCTGCCCGGCTATGCCCGGACAGATCCGCCGGCCGCCCGTGGCTGACCGGCTCGCCAGCCATATGCTGGCGGGCGCTCTGATCAGGCGGGCCGGACAGGAAGGCGGCTTCGCGGCCGTGCTGCGCAAGGGCGACGCGATCAGCGGCGTCATCCTGGTGCAATGTCTTGAAAGGGGCCGGAAAACCGGGCTGTTTGAGCGCGTGCCGGACTTTTCCGGCGGCTATCATATGGCGCCGTGCGGGCCTGCGAACGACTCCGATCCCGATGCGATAACCCAATATATAGCGCGCCGGATGCGCGCCGACCCCGACCTGTGGTTAATAGAGCTGGACATCTCGGAGGCGGAACGGTTCGCCGCTGAAACGATCTGCTGAATATTGACTTAACCTGTATTGGTCCTCATAGGCCCCGCACGCTTCATCGCGCAGGTTACCTTTTAGATGTCCGGGGGGGACGTCGAATGGCAAACACGCAGACGGGGGGCGGCCGGACGTCCAAATATATGTTCAGGGACGCGACGTCCAAGCGCCGACCAACCGCACAGTCTTGGAATTACATGAGTTTCCCATTGCGCGTCGCCACGTTGGCGGCCTTTGCCATGACCGCTATCGCCGCAGCGATGGCCAGCGATGCATCCTTTGCCGGAGCGGCCGGTGCATCCTCAGACAGCATCCCCGCCGCGATTCGCACGCCGCAGGACGCTCCGCTCTCCAATTCTTCAGGCGACAATACGGGCAAGCCAGGCGTTACCTTCGCCGCGCCCGGTGAAATCGTTCAGCCGCTGGCGTCCGATGCGGCGCCCGCCCCGGCGACCGCCGCCGACGCCGCTTCGGCCGTATCCGCGCCCTCCAGCCTCGCCGCCCTCGTCACCGAACAGGGCGCGCCGGAGGAACTGACCGAACAGATGCAGTGCCTTGCCGGCGCCGTCTATTTCGAATCGAAGGGCGAAAGCCTCGCCGGTCAGCTCGCCGTCGCCCGCGTCATCATCAACCGCGTGAAGTCCGGCCGCTTCGCCGACAGCCTGTGCGGCGTCGTCTATCAGCCCGGCCAGTTCAGCTTCGTCCGCGGCCGCGCGATGCCCGCCATCGCCACCGCCGGCCGCGCCTGGCGCGAAGCCGTCGCCATTTCGCAGATCGCGATCGAGGATAGCTGGAACAGCCTTGCCGAAGGCGCGCTGTTCTTCCACGCCCGCCGCGTTTCGCCCGGCTGGGGCAAGGCCAAGGTGGCGCTGATCGACAATCACGTTTTCTATCGCTGATCCTTTCAGCGGTTCGAAAGAGAATGCGGCCGGTTCCGGGAACGGAATCGGCCTTTTCTTTGTTCCCTTCCTGTTCTAATGCTGCGGCATGGCCGAAGCGGATTGTTCACCCCTGACAGATGGCACGGCGCTGGCCGTTTCGCGCGGGATATTGCGGCTGTTTCAGCGGCACGACATTTTCGGCCAGTTGGAGGTAGCGCTGCCCAATGGCCGCCGCGCTGACATCATGGCGATTGACGGGGCGGGGCGTCTGGTGATCGTGGAGATCAAATGCAGCCGCGCGGACCTGCTCGGCGACATGAAATGGCCGGACTATTTCGACTATTGCGACCGCTTCTACTGGGCCGTGCCGGGGGGCTTTGATCTGTCCCCCTTTGACAGCGACGCCCTCTGGCCCGCCCGCACCGGCCTGATCGTTGCGGATCAATATGATGCGGAAATCCTGCGCCCCGCGCCGATGGAGCCGCTGGCCGCCGCCCGGCGCAAGGCGGAAACCCTCCGCTTCGCCCGCCGCGCCGCCCGGCGGCTGACGGCCCTGTCCGATCCCGACTATGCGGCGGAAATCGGGTTCGGGATGTAGGATATGCTTACTTCCGCCCCTATCTCCGTTCGCCCTGAGCCTGTCGAAGGGTATCACCGAACGAAGTGAGGTGCCTTCACTGCGTTCAGGTGAAGGCTTCGACTTCGCTCAGCCCGAACGGAGGATAGCTATCGGAAAACCCTACAAACTTGGCCCCTGCACCGGCCCGCTGGTCGCTTTGGCGGGCTTGGCCTCGTCCAGCGCCTGGATCAGCCCCGGCGTGCGCCCATCCCGCGTCGCATAGTCGCGGGCGGACATGCCGGCGATGCTGTCCCGCTTTTCCGGGTTCGCGCCCAGGCTGACGAGCAGGCGGGTCATCGCCACGTCGCGCAACTGCACCGCGCGGATCAGCGCCGTCTCGCCATTGTCGTTCGGCTTGTCGACCTGCGCGCCATTGCCCAGCAGGTAGCGCACCCCGTCGATGAAGCGGAGCTGCACCGCGCTCAGCAGCGGCGTTTCCCCCCGGTTATCGGCCAGATTGGGGTTCGCGCCCTTGCCGAGCAGGAAGCCGAGCCATGTCGTGTCGCGCCGCGCGATCACGATGTGCAGGGCGGTTTCCCCGGTGGTGACGTCGCGCGTGTTGACGATGGTGGTGCCGGGCTTGTTCAGCGCGGTTGTCGCCTTGTCGCCGTCCCGGTCCTTCACCGCCTTCAGGAAATTATAGCTGTCGGAAAATTGCGCCGGGGCGATCGAGGGAACCGTCAGCATCAGCGCCGCCAGCGCCGCGCCCGCCGCCCGGATCGCACTGGATCGACGGCCCTTAAACTGCTGCATTCTGCTACCACCTGTTCGCAATTGCCAAAGCCAGTCTAGCAGGGCATGGCTGGCTTTGCCATGAACAAAGCGCTGATATCCCTCGTGTCGCCGCTCCTGCTGGCGCTCTCCGCCTGCGGCGGCGGCGATCAGTCGTCCTTCGAACAGGGCGCGCTCGCCGGGGCCAGCATCGGTGCGCCCTTCACCCTGACCGATCAGGACGGCAAGCGCGTCGCCTGGGACAGTTTCAAGGGCAAGTATCGCCTCGTCTATTTCGGCTATACCTATTGCCCGGACGTCTGCCCGGTCGATCTGCAGCGGATCATGCAGGCATACGGCAAGTTCGAAAAGGATTCGCCGGACCGCGCGGCGAAGCTGCAGCCGATCTTCATCACCGTCGATCCGGAGCGCGACACGCCGCCGGTTCTGAAAAACTATGTCGCCGCCTTCTCGCCCCGCCTGATCGGCCTCACCGGCACGCCCGATGAGATCGCCAAGGTCGCAAAGGATTTTGTGGTGATCTACGGCAAGGCGGATGAAAAGGGCGCGAACGACTATCTCGTAAGTCACAGCCGCACGCCCTATCTCTTTGGTCCGGACGGCCAGCCGATCGCGCTGGTGCCGGTGGACGATCCCGGCACCAAGGAGGATGAAGGCTCCCCCGACGCCGTGCTCGCCGCGCTGGACCATTGGGTGAAGTGAGTGGAATTCTGGGAAAAACCCCTTGAAGATCTGAACCGGACGGAATGGGAGGCTTTGTGCGACGGCTGCGGCAAATGCTGTCTGCACAAGGTGGAGGATGAGGATACGGGCAATATCTACCCGACCAACGTCGCCTGCCGCCTGCTCGACCGCGACACCGGGCGATGCTCCAATTATCGCAGCCGCCGGTCCTTCGTGCCGGACTGCGTGCGCCTGACGCCGGAGGCGGTGGCGCAGATCGTCTGGCTGCCCCGCACCTGCGCCTATCGCCTGCGCGCGGATGGCGATCCGCTGCCGGACTGGCATTATCTGATCAGCGGCGACCGGGACGCCGTGCACCGCGCGGGCGAATCCGTACGCGGCTGGACCGTGGCGGAGGTTGAGGCCGGCGATCTGGAAAACCATCTTGTCGACCGCGAACTTTGACAGTGAAATCCTGATCGGCGGCATCGCCATGCCGGTGCGCGTCCGCCGCATGGCCCGCGCGCGCAATTACCGCCTGACCATCGACCCGGCGCATGGCGGCCTGCGCCTGTCCATCCCCGCGCGCGCCAACCTGCGCAAGGCGCTTGGCTGGGCGCAGGAGCATGAGGCGTGGGTCCAGACGCAACTTGCCGGCGCGCCGCTTCCCGTGCGCCTGTGCGACGGCGCGACCTTTCTGCTGGAGGGGCAGCCGGTGACGATCGTGTGGGACGCCAAGGCCCCCCGCCGCATCACGCTGGATGGTGACACTCTACGCGTCGGTGGCGCGGCGGAATCGGTCGGCGCGCGCCTGCTCCGTTGGCTGAAAGCCCGTGCGCGCGACGTGCTGGAGGCGGAAACCCGCGCGCTGGCGACCAGTGCGAAACTCCCCCTTACCACCGTCAGCATCGGCGACCCGAAGGCGCGTTGGGGCAGTTGCTCGTCCTCGGGCGCGATCCGCTACAGTTGGCGCCTGATCCTCGCCCCGCCGGAGGTCCGCCAGTCCACCGTCGCCCACGAAGTCGCCCACCTCGCCCATATGGACCACAGCCCGGCCTTCCACGCGGCGCATGCGCGGCTGCTGGGGAGAGACCCCGCGCCGTCGCGGCGGTGGCTGAAGGAGCATGGGATGAGCTTGCACCGGGTTGGGGTGTAAGTTTGGGCCGGAACAGACCCACCCACCGTTCGCCCTGAGCCTGTCTAAGGGCTGCACTTTTGTTGAAAGGAAGGGCTTCGACTTCGCTCAGCCCGAACGGCTTGTGGCTTGCTTTCCCGTCCCCGAACCTGTCATTTCCGCGACCCGAAGGGCAACAGTAGGTCAACGCGGGAAACCTTCTCTCCCGCCTCACGCTTTGTCTGGATTAGGGCTTTAGCAACCTTGAGAGGGCATAGCTGCTTGAGCTTTAGGGACAGTAGCGAATGCGATCTTCAGGCCGGCTAGCGTATATAGCGATAGCAATCAGCGCCACTACCTCTGGTTCCAGCCCCGTTTTGGCGTCACCACAGGGTTCAGCGGCGATCGCTCAATCGATCGGAATGTGTGAACGCGCCACCCAAGGCGGGAGAATGGTATTTCCACCCAATGCGCAGGTTTATTTTGGGGCTTTTGATGTCGGGACCACAAAAGGGCTGTCTAATCTCCCTGACTTGATCAAGCGCTATGCGAAAACTGGTGCACTGTCTGCTGTGGATGCACCCAGCCTTTTTCTTCGTTTCTCGGCTCCGAATGGAGAAACATGGTCTGTTATTCGCGCCAAGACATTCACTTGCGATGTCGTTGCGACCGGCTTCCGTGGTTCGGAAACCGATCAGGACGTTCTCAATGAAATGACGAGAAATGGTTGGGTGCTGGTCAAATCTGTCCCCCCAGCGGTGCCTAACGGTCTCACTCAATATGTGTTGACCAAAATGCTTCCCGCTTCGGGTGATCCCACCTATGGCATTAGAGCTCATATAAAGAGCATGGGGTTCGCGGACTCCCTCGCTAACGGCGTACAGATGGAAATTGATTTGGTCGCTGGACAACTTTCCAGCCGTCAAACTCAGAAGCCGTAAATTCACGCGGCCATTTGATGCCCAAAAAGTCAGAAATTCTTACCTCCAGACAGCCGATGCTTAAGGATAGCCCGCTTCTTTTTGGTGGCGAACGGCCAGGATCGCCACCGTATCGCCGTCGAGGCGATAAAGGGCGACATAGCCGCTATTGCCGAAGTCGATTAGCTTTTCCCGATAATCGGGGTCCATATCTTCCACCGGGCGGCCGATGCGCGGTGACGCCGCCAGAATCCTGACCCCGGCCCGGATCGTCGCAACCGCGCGGGTCGCGGCTTCGGCATCCTTGGGCAGGAGCCAGCGGTAGAGCCGCTGAACGTCGGCCAGCGCATTCGGCGTCCAGATCAGCCGTGGCACTTGGGCGGCTCCGCATCCTCGCCCGCTTCGAGCTTCGCCAACCAGGCGTCGGCTTCCTCAAGCGTCAGATGCAAGCCTGTCTGCTGATATTCGTCCCATGCCCGCATGGCGTCCTGCCGCAACGCCTCGCGCTTTTCCTCGCGTTCGACATATTGCGCGATGGCTTCGCGCATGATCCAATGAGAACTGCGCCGACGCGCTTCAGCCAGGTTCTGGATGCGTCCCTTAAGGGCATCATCGAGCTTAATGGATGTTGCGGCGGTCATAATGCGCCCTCCGTAGCGAAAGGTATTACCGTGCGCTAAACTATCCTATCGCCGTTCTGCCGTCCATCCCCACCGCTCGAAGTTGGCTTCCACTCGCAACCCGTCCCTAATTCTGCCCCTTGTCCTTCGCCGGCTTCTTCTCCCGCCCAAGCACATTGTCGATCCACCGCTGGTCGATCCGCGCCGGCACCTCATAGGGCGTCGTCCCGGTGTCGCTGGGGTCCGCGCTGTCGTCGCTCTGGCTGCGTTCGATCGGCATGCCGTTCTCGTCGACGAACTGGCCGTTGTCGGGCTGGTTGAAATAGGTCTCGTCGTCCGGCTCCAGCTCATATTCGGGCAGGGTGACTTCGGTCTCGAACTCCTCGACCGGGCGCTTGGCGACGGCGGCCTTCATATATTGGGCGAAGGCGGCGGCGGGCGCGCGGCCGCCCTGCATGCCGCCCACGGCGCGGGCGTCGTCGCGGCCCATCCAGACGCCCGTGGTGATGCCGCTGGAAAAGCCCAGGAACCAGCCATCCTTGTTGCTACTGGTCGTGCCGGTCTTGCCCGCGACCGGGCGGCCGATCTGCGCGGCCTTGCCGGTGCCGGTGTTGACGGCGGTCTGGAGCAGGTCGGTGATGCCCGCCGCGACCCACGGGGCGACCAGCACGCGGCTGGTGTCGTCCTTATGCTCATACAGCAGCCTGCCGTCGGCGGTCGTCACCTTGGTGATGCCATAGGGGCTGACCGCCACGCCCTTGCGCGCGACGGAGGCGAAGGCGCGGGTCATGTCGATCAGGCGCACGTCGGACGTGCCGAGCACCATCGAGGGATGGGTGCTGATCGGCGTCGAAATCCCGAACCGCCGGGCCATGTCGGCGACGGTCGCAAAGCCGACCTCCACGCCCAGTTTCGCCGCGATCGTGTTGATCGAATAGGCGAAGGCCGTGCGGATATCGATCTTGCCGGAATAGCGGCGGGAGCTGTTGCGCGGCTGCCATCCGTTGATGTCGACCGGCTCGTCGACCACGGCGGTTTCGGGCGTATAGCCCGCCTCCAGCGCCGCCATATAGACGAACAGCTTGAACGCCGATCCCGGCTGGCGCGTCGCCTGCGTCGCGCGGTTATAATTGGACGTCACATAATCGAGGCCGCCGACCATCGCCCGCACTGCCCCGTCGCGGTCCAGCGAGACAAGGGCACCCTGCGTGCTGCCCGGCGCATTCTGTTTGATCGCGGCGGTGGCGGCGCGCTGCATCGGCAGGTCAATGGTGGTGTAGACCTCCAGCGGCTCCAGCGGCTCGTCGACCAGCGTCTCAAGCTGCGGCAGCACCCAGTCGGTGAAGTAACGCACGCTGTTCTGCGGCGGCTCCGGGGCCAGCTTCACGGCCTTCACATTCGCCGTGGCCAGCTCGTCGCCGGTGATCGCGCCATTCTCGCGCATCAGCTCCAGCACCACGCCCGCGCGCCCGACGGCGGCGTCTGCGTCGGCGGTGGGGGAGTAGCTGGACGGCGCCTTCACAAGTCCCGCGATGATCGCCGCTTCGGGCAGGTTGAGCGTATTCGCCGCATGGCCGAAGAATTTCCGGCTCGCCGCGTCGATGCCGTACGCCCCGCCGCCGAAATAGACCTTGTTCAGATACAGCTCCAATATCTGCTGCTTGCTGAACTTGCGCTCCAGCGCCAGCGCCAGGATCATCTCGCGGATTTTCCGGCCGAACGTGTAGCTGTTGTTGAGGAAGATGTTGCGCGTCACCTGCTGGGTGATGGTGGATGCGCCCTGCATGCGGCGGCCGGTGCCGCGATTGACCAGCGCCAGATAGGATGCGCGGGTCAGGCCGATCGGGTCGACGCCGGGGTGCAGGTAGAAACGCTTGTCCTCCGTCGACACCATTGCGTCGACCATGACGGACGGGATCTGGTCGAACGCCATCCACCGGCCGAAGCTCGGCCCCAGCGCCACGATCACCGACCCGTCGGCGGCATGGACGCGGATCATCTGGCCGTTGGGGGAGGATTTCAGCGCTTCATAATTGGGCAGCGACTGCATGGCGATGACCACCGCCACCACCAGCGCAAGCAGTCCGCCGACGAACGCCAGTCCGCCGATCTTCAGGCCCGTGACCAGCCAGCGCTTTGCCCGCGCGGGCCAGCCGTCGTCCGGCGCCGATGTCTTCCTGCCCGCTTTTGCCATGTTGGTTGCCGCCCGATACGCGCTATCGCCCGCTCCTACAAGCGGAACAGGGCTTTACGGTGGCTGAATGACGTCAATCGGGTGCGGGAATCGGCGCTGGACTGTCCGCGAGCCAGAATATTCGTGACATTGTAACAACGAACGGGGACATTCGCCGGGAACCCTTGATCGAAGGAACCCCCCGCAGATGCGCCTTCCGCTTTTTCTGTCCGCCCTGATATGCGCGATCGCCGCGGTTCCGGCCTGGGCGGACGAGGGGGAGATACCCCCGGAAATCTACGGCAACTACGCGCCGGCGGGCGATTGCGCCAAACAGCCCCGCGTCACCGTGAGCAAGGGCGGCGTTTTCCTCGACACCGCCGCCGGCAAGTCCGGCCCCCTGCCGGTCAGCGTCTGCTATAGTTGCGCGGGCGGCGCGCGATATGAGGGCATTCAGCGCTGGGTCTATGTCAAATATGGCAAGGACAAATGGGGCGGCGACAATATGCCCGTCATCCTGATGTTCAATGCGGAGGAGAAAAAGGGGTCGGTGCTGGTCGAGCATGACAATACGCTGAAAACGCCGATCGGCGCGGCGATGAGTCAGGTAGTCCAGACCCGGTCGCTCAAAATCTGCAGGGCTGGAGCTGGTGGAGCGGGAGCCGCCGCCGCGCCCGCTGCCCCCGCCCCTGCCGCCAAAACGCCCCCTGCGGCCGGAAAACCCGTGACCCCGCCGCTGACCGCCGCTCCGGCATCGCCCGCGCAGGGGCTGGCGGGCGCGCTGGGCGCCTTGCTGCGTCCCGCCACCCTGCCCGCGAACAGCTTCTACGACTGGCGTCAGCTTGAAACCGCGCCCTTCGTCACCTGGGCGGCGCTGCCGCCGCAGATGCTCGACAAGCCGATGTCCAATGGCGAATTTTTCCGCCGCGCCGGGATCGCCACGGTGAAGGGGCAGCAGATCAAGGTGCTGGCGGGCGGCGCGCGGACGATGGTGATGAACCTCTATTTCCGCAACGATGGCCCGCCGGTGGGCGAGGCGGCATTGCTGTCCGCGCTGCGGGAAAAGGGGCATGCGGTTGTCCCCGTGCGCTGCGCCAGGCTCAGGACCATGCCAGCGCCGAAATGGTATCGCCTGTCCGGTCCGGGCAAGCAGCCCGCCCTCCTCTGGTTCGCGCCCGCGCGCGGGCAGCAGCAACCATGGGAGGGGATGAGCCTGCAACTGGACGGCAAGCTGCCGCCGATGACGCCGCAGGAAGCCGCCGTCTATACGGATCGCTGCCAGTAACCGGCATCTTTTCACTACCGTTCGGACTGAGCCTGTCGAAGTCCTGTCCTTCTTTGCAGCGTCGAAAGGAAAGACAACCCTTCGACAAGCTCAGGGTGAACGGTAGGAAATGATGCTGATTTAATGGGGGTGTCTTTTCACCGCCCGCGCTCTGCAAGCCGCTATCCACGCGCAGGACGAGCCGCTACTCTTTTCCGATAACCAAAGGGGCCAGCCGCAATGGAGCCGATGCAGCTTTTCGAACTGATGATCGCGATGTTGCTGGCGATCATCGGGCTTCATTATGTGGCGCATCGCCTTGCTCTGCCGCCCGCCGTCGCGTTGCTGACCGGCGGCGCGCTCCTTGCCTTCATCCCCGGCCTGCCGGTGATCGCGCTCGATCCGGAGCTGGTGCTGGTCATTTTCCTGCTGCCGCCGCTGATGGACGGGGCGTGGTTCATCGCGCTTGGATTGTCGGTCATGATCGACGTCGCCGAAATGTTGCTTATCGATCTCGCCGGTAATCAGATTTGCAGCACGACAATTCCCGGCAGCGGCCTGACCTTGACGGATACGATCGCCGAACTCGGCCGCTTTCTCGAAGCGGCGCAGGCGCAGTATCAGGTCGACCCGGTCCGAATACATGCCATCAGCATTGCGCTGGCCGGCTACTATGTAGGCGAAGGCGATTTCCTCACCGGAAAAGCCCGTTAACAAGGATCATGAACTACGATATTTTCGTAGCTAGCCAGGAAAGAAACTTTGCGTCTGCGCCGTGAGCGATATTCACCCGCATGGCTTGATCAGGTCGACCATCGACAAAGAATGCCGATCCAGGGGCAATAAATATTCCGTGCCGGGCAGCATCGGCGACCACATCATGGTCGGATAGCGCGATAGTCTGCATTAGCCAAATATACGTAGCGAGTGTCTGGGGTCGATCGACCTTCAGGCCTTGTGCCTCCAGTCCCTTGATAGTGCGGCTGCAGGCTTCCTTCACCCGGCGAGAGAGGCGCTCTAGGTGCTTCATATAGTCTCCCTGCTCCATCAGTGCGTGGATCAGGCGTTCGTTGTGCGAGGACGTCGAAACCATCGTCACGACGAGCAACTGGGACAGGGCATCGGCGCGCGCCAGACTTGCAGCGAGGTAGCCTGAGCGGAAGCTACCCGCGAGGGTCTTGGAAAAGGAGCCGACATAGATCACCTGCGATAACTGGTCGAGCGCGGCGAGGCGAGGGGCCATGGCCGGAACGATGTCGGCAAAGGGGTCGTCCTCTACGATGAGCATATCCTGCTCCTCGGCGGCGCGCAGCAGGGCATGGCAACGCGCGAGGCTGGTCGATCCGCCGGTGAGATTGTGCGCCAGAGTCTGGGTGAAGAACAATCGCGCACCGCTAACTTGCGCCAAGTGCGCGAAGGCTTCGGGGTCGGGCCCCTCATGCTCGCGCGGTACGCCGATGATTTGCGCTCCTACCAAGCGCAGCTTGGAGAATAACGGATAGTAACCCGGCTCGTCGACGAGCACGGCGTCGCCCGGACGGATATAACTGCGGATCACCAGGTCGAGCGCATGGTTGGCGCCGTGTGTCATCACGACCTGATCTGGCGTACAGCCGACGTCGCGTTCGGCCAACAGGCCCTGATCCTCTCGCGTAGCGGCGGTTCGTACGGTGCATGACTAGAAAGGGGCGCCTAACTGCTGGACGGCTTTCCGCTGAGCGAATGGAAGGTTGTGGTGGAAGCTGCCGTTCGATGCCTGATCGACGAACGGCGTATGTTGGTCGCTAGCGGCGTCCCGCCGGCATGTCCTCGGCTGGAGAAGGCCTCGTTTCGAACCGCCGCGATAGTCCATGGTAGAGCCGCTCCTTGCAAACCAGCTGGGCTGCGAAATCGGCGATCAGCGCGGTGGCAAAGAGCGGCAGCAATAGCCCGCGGCTCGCCGTGGTCTCCGAGATAATGATAACCGCAGTGAGCGGCGCGCGGACGACACCTGTGAAATAGGCGATCATGCCGAGCAGCACGACCGCGCCCGGCGGATAGCCCGGAAATACCGAACGCAGCATGTCGCCAATGCCGGCGCCCACCGACAGCGACGGCGCAAAAATACCGCCCGGGAGCCCCGAGATGGCAGTGGCGAGCGTCGCGACCAGCTTGGCGCCGCCAAACCATAGGGGAACGTCGGCACCGGCGATTACCGCGTTAGCGGTCTGATAGCCCGTCCCCCAGGTGAGCCCCGTTGCGACCCCGGTGATGGCCACAACAAACCCGCACGCTCCGGTAAGCAGCACGGGCTTCTTGCGCAGCCGCGCCATCGGCGCCCACACCGTTGCACCTGCAGTGAGCATCAATCGCGAAAAAATCCCGCCGGCTAGACCACCCAGAAAACCTGCCACAGGCGCTGCGATCATCGCTTCCCGCACGCGCAATGTCTGACGCATGACTCCGAAATAGACATAGTCACCGGCGAGCCCGAGGCTCACCATGCCGGCGATCAGCACGGCCGCCATCACCAGCAGCGACATGCGCTGTTCATAGGCGGCATCGAGTTCCTCTATCGCGAAGGCGATCCCGGCCAGTGGTGTGTTGAATGCCGCGGCGACACCGGCCGCCCCGCCGGCAATATAGACCGAAGCGCGCAGCGGGATGGCGAGCATCCGGTGTGCATAGCCCATGATTGCCGCCGACAACTGGACGGTCGGCCCCTCGCGCCCGACCGAGGCGCCGAACAGCACAGCCGCGATGGTCAGCACGAACTTGACGATCACGGTGCGCGCCGAGATAAGTCGGTCGAGGCCGTGATCAGGATCGCGCGATGCCGCCATGACCTGTGGTATGCCCGAGCCGGCGGCAGCCGGTGCTAGCTGCCGCGTCAGCCACACGATACCAGCGAACCCTAGCGGGCTGGCGACCAGAGGCGCCCACCACCATCGTGCGACGATGTGGAGAAATGTCTCGCCAGCAAGATCGGAAAGATGCGCGAAGAGCAAGGCCACGAGCCCGGTCAGGATCGCGCCGGCAAGAATGGCGACGCGCCGCCGCCAGACCAGCGCCTCCGGGCCATGACGACGCATCAGGGCACGGATACGGCGGGGCGTGAGCGAACGCGTGCGCACCTATTAGCCCTCAGCCGGCGCGCCGACCAGCGTCGCGACCAGACAGATCAGCCCAACGATGACAAAGCCGGCGAATTGCGGCCACCTGCCGACCCCGGTCCGCCGAGCAACGACGAAGGCTAGCGCGCATTGCAATGCGTAGAACAATGCAAAGGCGCGCGAGGATATGGCAACGACCTCGAACGGATCGGTCAACCAAACGACCAATATCGCGAGCACCCCAGCAAGCGCAAAGGCTGCGCTGACGCTCAGCCTGCGCCGTGAGACCTCGCTCATGAGCCCGCCGGAGCCGATGGAGTCCGCAACTGCCGCACTCAACTGGCTCGACAGCGCGCCGACCAGCACGAAAATGCCAAGAGCAGGTGCAACGATGGTCATGATGTCGAGGATGCCGGCCACGCCCTCGGCGTCGGCGGCGCGGCCGAGAAACGGTGTCAGCAGCGCGAGGAAAGCGAGGTAGATGGCCGAGGCTATCCACTGCGCGTGACGCATCGTGCGGATGCGCAATTCCTGGCTATAGGCGTGCCCGAGATAGCGCGATGTTTCGAAGCCCTGCACGGTGATGACAAGGCCGAGCAGCAGCGGGATACTGCCCCAGCTCACCCGCGCAGGGGGGAGCGGGTCAGCACTGTGGCTAGTCAGCCACCAGCAGGCGAGGCCGACGAGAAGCCCGGCAATGATTCCGATCTTGAGAGATACCGTCCCGTGCGCGAGATGCTCGACGCGCTTGATTCCATTGCCAAACGCCAGCGCGATGATCGCCAGGATGATGACCGTCACGATCCCATTAGAGGCTAGTGCATGCCAAGCCGGGTCGGTGCCGAGCGGCTTGAGCAAGAACTCGGCAAGGAGCTTCAGATAGTATGCGACCGATATGGCGTAGGCGAGCGCCAGCACGCCCTGCGTAACACGCGCCAGCCAGGCCACCGGGTCGTTAAGTGACGCCTTGGCGAGGTAATTCTCGACATGGATGATGTTGAAGCGGATCACCGTGCCGGCAGCATAGGCTATCAGGAGCAATGCGGCTTCCGCAAGGATCGCAGCCCGGCCAAATTCTCGAGCAAGGATCGGGCCGCAGATGAGGAAGCCGCTACCGATGATCGAGGCGAGCGGCGTCACGGTCGCCCGCCAGCTTTCGGATCGCACGAAGCGACCGAACGTGAGCCACAGGGTAGCAAGGATGGCGGTAGCAAGCGCCGCGATGGAGATCAGCATGATATTTCTCAAGTAAGCTGGTGTTAGCCAACCGTCGATGATCTTTCGATCGATCGCTCCTCGCGACGCCTTGAAAAGGTCAAATCATTGCCAGCTGGCCGTTGATACAGGCGCAGACCGAACTCGGGGAGGATGGCAATCAGGTGGTCGAATATGTCGGCCTGTATGCCTTCATATTCGGCCCAGACGGTTGTGCCGGCAAAGGCGTAGATTTCGAGCGGCAGCCCATATTCGCTGGGTGCCAATTGCCGCACCAGTAAGGTCTGATCGTCGCGGACATTCGGATGCGCGGACAGATAGGCGAGAACATAGGCGCGAAATGTCCCGACATTGGTCAGCCGACGGCTGTCCAGCGCATTATCGTTGGCGAGATCCAGGTTCCAGCGTGACAGATCCTCCTGCTTGTCTTGGAGATAGTCTCGAAGCAGGCTGAAGCGCGAAACCTCCGCAAGCCCTGCTTCGTCGAGAAAGGCGACGCTTCCCTGATCGATCATCAAGGCGCGCATGATGCGGCGGCCACCCGACTCTTGCATGCCGCGCCAATTGCGAAAACTTTCGCTGATCAAACGATGCGTCGGGATGGTTGTGATCGTCTTGTCGAAATTCTGAATCTTTACCGTGTGCAGGGCTATATCGACCACATCGCCATTGGCGTTGAGCTGCGGCATCTCGATCCAATCGCCCACCCGGATCATGTCGTTGGAGCCGATCTGGACGGATGCAACCAACGACAGGATCGTGTCCTTGAATACCAGCATCAGCACGGCGGCCATCGCCCCCAGCCCCGACAGCAACAGCAAGGGCGACTGGTCCATCAGCGCCGCGATAATCAGGATGCTCGCCGCGCCATACACCAGCAATTTGGCCACCTGCACATAGCCCTTGATCGGCCGGTTCGCGGCATCGGGGCGGCGCTGATACAGGTCGTTGCCAAGAGTCAGCAGGCCGCTCAAGGCGATGGCCAGCGTCAGGATGATGAAGGCGGCGCTCAGGCTGGCGATGAAGGCGGCGAGCCGTGCCGGCAGATGCGGAACGGCGGCCACGCCCGACTGGATGATGAGCGCCGGCAAGATGTTGGACAGGCGCGCGACGACGGCACCGATATGCGCGGCCTCGACCTGGAACGGCAGATGATCGATCAGCCGCAGCAACAGAGTCAGGACGATGCGTTTGGCTACCCAGTTAGCCGCCCAGGCGAATGCGCCAAGCAGCAGCAATCCGGTCACGGCCTGGAACCAGGCATGTTCGACATAGCCGCTGGTCAGGATCTGGAGGCTGTCTGATGCGATATAGAGCTGGCTGATCATGCGGCGCGCTGCTCTGCAAACGGATCGTCGTGGAGCGATCGGCCGGCCGTTTCCGGCATGAACCGCAGCGCAATCAGGCCGATGATGCAAGCCGCCATCATGTAGTAGGCAGGCATGAGTTCATTGCCGGTCGTACCGATCAGCGCGCTGCCGATCGCCGGCGCGGTGCCGCCGAACAGCGACGTCGACAGATTATAGGCAATGGCGAAGCCGGCGAAGCGCGCGGTCGTAGGAAAAAGGGCAGGAAAGGTCGCCGAGATCGTCGCCAGTTGCGGCACATAGAGCAGGCCAAGCAGGACAAAGCCGATGATTGCGCCAGCAAGGCCCGTCGCCATCAGCATGTAGAGTGGCACCACTGCGATCAGCAGGCCGATCAACGACAGCCGCCACAACGGACGCCGGCCCACGCGATCGGACATTCGGCCGGCAATCGGCAGGAAGAGCATCATAAAGAGCATGCCGATGATCGGCACCACCAGCGCCTCATCCGGGGAGAGGCCGATGCGGCGCTGCAAATAGGTCGGCATGTAGCTGAGCAGCGTGTAGTTGACGACGTTGAGCGCCACCACCAGCCCGGCCACGACCAGCATCGGCCGCTTATGATCGCGGAGCAGTCGAGAAAGGGACAGCGATCCGCTGCCTTCGGCCGCCTGCTCGCGAAAGACCGGCGTGTCCTCCATCCTCGATCGCAGATACATGCCAATGAGGCCCATGGGCGCGGCCACCAGAAAGGGAATGCGCCAGCCCCAGGCATGCATCACGGTGTCCCCCAGCAGCAGCGAAAAGCCCAGCATTAGCGCCGCACCAAAGGAAAAGCCGGCGAGCGTGCCGAACTCCAGGAAGCTGCCGTAGAAGCCGCGCCGGTCATCGGGCGCATATTCGGCCATGAAAGTCGCCGCCCCGCCATATTCGCCGCCAGTGGAAAAGCCCTGCACCATGCGCAGCAGGATGAGCAGCGCGGGCGCCGCCCATCCAATCTGGGCATAGGAAGGTATGAGGCCGACGGCCAGCGTCGCACCAGACATAAGCAAGATGGTCAGCGCCAGCACCGACTTGCGCCCCAGTCGATCACCCAGCGGCCCCCAGAACAGGCCGCCGAGCGGCCGGACGAGAAAGGAGATGGCAAAGGTCGCCAGCGCGAACAGAACGGCATCGTCCACCTGGCCCGGAAAGAGCGCAGCGGAAATATAGGTCACGCCATAGGCATAGATGCCATAGTCGAACCATTCGGTGGCATTTCCCAGCGCCGACGCGGCGATAGCCCGGCGCAGCGTGGCCTTGTCGGCCTGTACCGGGGCAGCAGGGGTGGCAGGAACGGCGGAAGCGGTCATTCTGTCAGTCCGTCTACGGTATTGGGATCGAGCAGCGAGGCCACCGGCGTGGTCCGCGGCACGATCTGGAAGTCCTGCTGGTCGGGTACCGGCACGGGCGGGGTCGCCGCCTGGCGCCAAAGACCGAAGGCCAGCGTCGCGCCGGCACACAGGGCAATGAAGAGGAAGAGGCCGCTAGTCGGCGCCAGGCTCATCAGCAGGGCAGCGCCGAGCGGGCCGATCGCCGCCCCAACCGAATAGAGCAGCACCAGCCGGCCGCTCGCCGCGACCCGCTCGGTCGCGAGCAGCCGGTCGTTGCAGTGCGCGACGCAGAGCGGATAGAGGGCGAAGCTGAGGCCGCCGAACAGGGCGCCGAGTGCTAGCAGCAGCGGGCCGCCCGACACCAGCATCGCCAGCACCGTGCAGACAGCCAGCGTCGCGGCGAAGCAGCCGACGATCACCCGGCGCCGGTCGAGCCGGTCCGAAAGGCGCCCCAGCGGCCATTGCAGCGCGACGCCGCCCAGGATGACGATCATCATGAAACTGGCGGTCGCGCCAAGATCCAGCCCCAGCCGGCGCACATGCACCGCCGCCATGCCATAGAAGGCGCCGAGCATCAGCCCGGTCGCGACCGAGCCGACCGTGCCGAGCGGTGAGGCGGCATAAAGGGCGCGGATGGTGAAGGCCTGGGCATCGACCGGCGCGGGCGCGCTGCTGCGGGTCAGGCAGAGTGGAATGATGGCAAGGGAAATGAGGATGGAGGCGATCTGGAATGGCACCGCCGGCAAGGCGCCGCTCGCGCCCAGCAGCAATTGCCCGACCGCCTGCCCCGAATAGAGGGCGACCATATAGGCGGCGAGCACGCTGCCGCGCGTTTCCGCCTCCGCCCGGTCGTTGAGCCAGCTTTCCAGGCAGATGAACACGCCCGCGACGCAGATGCCGTCGATCAGGCGCAGACAGGCCCAGAAGAGCGGATATTGGACCAGCGCATAGGCCAGCGTGCTGGCCGACAGCAGCGATACGAAAGCGGCAAAAGCGCGGATATGGCCGACCTGCCGCACGATCGCTCCGGCCCGAAGCGCGCCGACTACAAGTCCACCGAAATAGGCGGTGGCGACAACGCCGATCGCCATTGTGCCCGCTCCTGCCCGTTCCAGCCGCAGGCCGATCAGCGTGGACAGGAAGCCGCTGCCCGCCATCAGCATGAAAATGGCAAGCAGAAGGCTGCGGACGGGGTGAATCGCGGCGAGCATGGATGATGACAGAGCGCGGATCAGGCCGCGCGCCGATCCTCCGATGGCTGCTCTCCGTCCTCTACCAGAGCACGGTGCAGTGCGCCCACAGTGGCTTCATAATGATCGACATCGACAATGAATTGCACGTCGACATTGCGTATTTGGTGTTGCATCGCGACGATCGGCACATGGGCATCCGCCAACGCCCGCAGGGCGTCGTGCACCAGCCCCGGCCGGGATATATCGCTGCCGATGACCGACACGATCGATACTGGCTGGGCCGATATGGCGGCATCGGGATAGAGGGCCTGAAGGTCGGCGATCACCCGCTTCACTGTAGTCGCGTCCGCGGAAAGATAATGGGTGATGGTGTTGGCGTTTGATGCCTTGCTGACGATCCAGGCACCATGGCGAGCCAACACCTCCAATATCGACGCGTCATAGCCTTTGACGCCGACCATATCCTGCTCGAAGAACTGGAGCGCTTGAGCATGGCGTACGCCGGTGACAATCTCGACGCGCGGCGTGTCGGACACATAGGCGCCACAGATCAGCGTCCCGCCATCTTCCCGGTCGAAGGTGTTGCGCACGCGTAGCGGAATGTCGGTCTGGCGCAGCCCCCTGCCGGCACCGGGATGGATCGCCTCCATGCCCAAATTGGCAAGCTGATCCGCCACATCATAATTGGTGCGACCAATCTTGCGCGCCTTGTCCGTGCCCACAAGGCGCGGGTCCGCACTCGACAGGTGGAACTCTTTGTGGATGATCGCCTCGCGCGCTTTCGTCAGCACGGCAATGCGCGAGAAGGTCATTTCCGAATAGCCACGCGCATAGAGGCGCACCATGCCCTCGCTGCACCCCGCATAGCCGGTGACGATCGGCAGCGTGGTGGCAAGATCGATCGGCACGAATGCTTCCATGATGCGGTCGTCCAGTTCGCGCATGTCCTGCTGGTCCCACAGGGTCAGGTCGACAAACTGCGCATTAACACCCCGGTCCCGCAGCAGCAGCGCGGTCGAATGGGCGCTATGCGCTTCGCCGAGGCCCGCTAGCAGTTCCCGCACCGTCACCAGCTGTTCCTTGACGCAGAAGCGGCCATGGCTGCGCAGCCGCGCGAGATCGTCGAGACAGGCGGCGACCGCATCGATCCGCATGTCGACAAAGGCATTGGCCTCCGCCAGCCGGTCGGCGCGGACAAACATCGTCGCATTGCGTTCGTACATGGCGCGGCGCACCGTCTCCATCGCTTCGCGCCAGCCGTCCGCATCCTCGTCCGCCACGAAACGGGCAAAGACACCTGGCTCGCCGCTTTTCTTGTGCTCCAGCAGCAGGTCGGTCATGCCGGCATAGGCCGATACTACGAAAATGCGATGATAGAGGTCCGCGCCGTTGCGGCCGGCGATCAGCACATTGTCGAACAATGTGGCAGTCGCGGCCATGGAGGTTCCGCCGATCTTCTCGACGCTATGAGCCCTGCTCATGTAAGCGCCTCCTCCATCAACGGCCCGGTGATGGGCGTGATGACCTGCGGCTCGCCGCGCGCGGCGATGAAGGCGGGGCGCGGCCGATCGACGCCAAAGGGCGCCTCCAGCCGGTTCGACACGGCATTATAGACCAGGAAGGCATTGGCGCGCGGGAAAGGCGTGATGTTGCCGTTCGACCCGTGCATGATGTTGCAGTCGAAAATCACTACAGATCCCGGCTTGCCGGTCGGCGCGATGATACCATTATGATGCGCCAGTTCGGCGAGACTGTTTTCATCGGGAACGCCATATTCCTGGCGTTTCAGCGACTGGCGATAATGGTCTTCCGGCGTCTCGCCGACGCAGGTCAGGAACTGGCGGTGCGATCCGGGGATCAGCATCAATGGGCCGTTGTGTGGCGTATTTTCCGCGAGCAGCACTGACATGGACAGCGCGCGCATGCGCGGCATGCCATCCTCCACATGCCAAGTCTCAAAATCGCTGTGCCAGTAGAATTCCTTGCCCTGGAAACCGGGCTTATAGTTGAGCCGCGACTGATGCATGTAGACATCGTCATTCAGCAGGAAGCGGGCGACGCCAGCCAGCCGTGCGTCGGCGGCCAGCCGCTCGATCACGTGGCTCTGCGCATGGATACGGAAGATGGAGCGGACTTCCCTGCCGCCCGGCTCGGTAATGACCGTTTCCTCCTCCAGCGCATCGGGATCGCCGAGCAGCGCTCCAGCTTCGCGCTGGAGATAAGTCACTTCCGCGTCGGAAAAGACGTCTTCCAGCACCAGATAGCCGTCGCGGTCGAAGCGTTCGGCCTGTTCCTGGGTGATGGGCGCGTCCGCGTTCCAGTCGCCATGGACGACGGAATCGTGGCGCGGCAGAAATTCCGCCACGGTGGCGTGGCGGGACGGGTAGAGGTCTTTCATGGGACTCCCCCTTTGATAATAGACAGATAGTTCAGGCGAGGCGGCTTCGGTCAGGCCGAAGCCGCCGTCGTTCTTCAGTCGGCCAGCGCAGGCTCGCGCGCGGCGCTTGTGTCGGCTGGATAGGCGCCATTCTCGTCATGCACTTCCTTGCCGGTGACCGGCGGGTTGAAGGTGCAGGCGCACAATATGTCGGTTTCCGGCCGCACGATATGCTGGTCATGGGCGTTGAGCGCATACATGACGCCGGGCGCCAGCTGATGGGTGATGCCGGTGCCCAGATCCTCGATCGTGCCCGTGCCCTTGAGCACCAGCACCGCCTCCAGATGGTTCTGGTAGTGCATGTGCAATTCCTCGCCCGCGTACATGGTGGTAACGTGGAAGGAAAAGCCCATATTGTCGTCCTTCAGCAGAAGGCGCGCGCTTTCCCACCCCTTCGACTTCACATTGCGGTCGGACTTGCGGATATCTTGAAGCTTGCGAACGATCATATCTCGTGTCTCCTCTTATTCTGCGGCGACGCCATAGGTCACGCTCACGGCGGATCGGACGCTGTCTTCGAGAATGTCGAGACCTGCCGACAGCAGGTCGTCCTCAATCACGAGTGGCGCCAGAACCTTGACGATCTCGTCATGCGCGCCGCTGGTTTCGATGATCAGCCCCTGCGCGAAGCAAGCGGCGGTGATGCTTTGCGCGACCTCGCCCGATCCCACGTCGATGCCGCGCATCATGCCGCGACCGCGGGTGGACAGGCCATGTTCGGCCGCCATCGCATCCAGCCGCCGCTCCAGTAGCGCGCCGCGACGGGCGACGTCCTGCTGGAATGTCCCGTCGCTCCAGAAGTGGCGCAACGCGGCAGTGGCCGTGACGAAGGCATGGTTGTTGCCGCGGAAGGTGCCATTATGCTCGCCGGGCGCCCATTGGTCGAGTTCCGGGCGGAACAGGGTCAGTGCAAAGGGCAGGCCCATGCCCGACAGCGACTTAGCCATGGTGACGATGTCGGGAGTGAAGCCCATGCCTTCGAAGCTGAAGAAATTGCCGGTGCGCCCGCAACCCGCCTGAATATCGTCCACGATCATCAACGCGCCATGGCGCCTCGCGATTTCGGCGATGCGACGTAGCCACTGCGGCGAGGCAGCGTTGAGGCCGCCCTCCCCCTGCACGGTTTCCACCAATATGGCGGCCGGCGCATCAAGACCGCTCGACGGATCGGACAGGCGGCGTTCCAGCAGATCCGCCGTATCGACGCCGTCGCCATGATAGCCATCATAGGGTTCATGCGCGACATGGCTCAGCGGCACACCCGCACCGCCGCGCTTGGCGGCGTTGCCGGTGCAGGCCAGCGCGCCCAGCGTCATGCCATGGAATCCGTTGGTGAAAGCGATCACTAGTTCACGCCCAGTGATCTTGCGCGCCAGCTTGATCGCAGCCTCCACCGCATTGGTGCCGGTCGGGCCGGTGAACATGGCGCGATAGTCCAGGCCGCGCGGCGTGAGGATCACATCCTCCAGCGCTGCGAGGAAATCCCCCTTGGCGTCGGTGTGGAGGTCCAGGCCATGAGTGATGCCGTCACTGGCGATATAGTCGACCAGCGCGTCCTTAAGCACTGGATGGTTGTGGCCGTAGTTGAGGGTCGAACAGCCCGACAGGAAGTCGAGATAGCGGCCGCCCTGATTGTCGTGCATCCACACGCCTTCCGCACGGTTGAACTGCCGCGGCATGGCGCGGGCATAGCTGCGCACGGCGGATTCGCGGCGTTCATAAATGGCCGTGTCGGGCATGGCGCTGGTGGGTTTGGGCTGGGTCGTAACGGTCATATTCTCTAATCTCTTTCAACAATGTGCCGGGGTCGTCAGCGGGCCGATGCGCGCCTGCCATTCGGTGGCATGAGCACCGTCAAAATGGGCCTGTTGCTCAAAGCGGGCAGTCTTTTCGACCGACGCGCCCCATCGCCGCGCCAGTCCCCGGAACAGAGCCCAGGAGGCGCGATTATCGTCGGTGATGGTGGTCGTCAGATGGGTGACGCCGGAATGTGCGGGCCGGGCCAGTAGCGCCTCGATCATGCGACCAGCAAGGCGCTGACCGCGCGCTGCGGATGACACAGCGACCTGCCAGACGAAGAAAATGTCGGGCGCGGCCGGCGGGCGATAGCCCGATACCCAGCCGACCACTTCACCGTTCCACTCGGCGACGATGCAGCTGTCGGCAAAGTCTGTGCATTGCAGTAGGTTGCAATAGGCCGAATTGGGATCAAGCGGCGGACAGGCCGCGATCAACCGGCTGATGGATGGCCCATCCCTATCGATGGGCCTACGCAGTTGGATTTCCTGCCCCTCGCCCTCTTCAGGACGCGCAGAAGCCCGTGGCGGCGAAGCAGCCGCTGTAGCTTGGGAATATGAGATTGTTCAGCTCCCGAATTATATTTTACTCGGAGAAACAGATTCTCCAGCGAGACGAGCGGTTATATGCAGACTTCATGCGCAACCTTCAACCCTAAAGCCAAAATTATATTTCATATAATGAAGCATTTGGCAGAGAGTGAAGAGGCAGCATGGCGCTTGTTCGAGCTCTGCGTTATGCGCCCTGCCATGGATTCTGAAATCTCCCTGCTGACCCTGCGCGCGTTGCGCCGGGTTCTGCGCGCGACCGAAATCGGCAGCCGCCAACTGGCGGCCACAACAGGCCTGACCCCCTCGCAATTGCTGGTGCTGCGGGAAATCGACACGCGCGGATCCGTCACCCCCTCGGCCGTCGCGCAGACTCTGCAATTCAGTCAGGCAACAATCACGGCGATCGTCGACCGCCTGGGCGCGCTCGGCTTTGTTCAGCGCCAACGCGGCGAACGCGACAAGCGGCAAATCTATCTGACTTTGCTGCCTGAGGGCATCACCGCACTGGCCGGCGCGCCAGACCCGTTGCAAATGCGCTTTATCGAGCGTTTCGACACGTTGGCGGCCTGGGAACAAGCCATGATACTGGCCGCCGCGGAAAAGCTGGCAGTGCTGATGAATGCCGAAACTATTGACGCCGCCCCGCTGCTCGATACTGGCCGGATCGATCGTCCAGAACCAAATCCATCCCATTAATTTGCGATGAACAGCCTATCCAAATCGTGGTGGGGAGCGTAGTCACGCATTGCGACCCGAGGGCCCTTTCGAATCACAGGGGTTCTTTCCTTAAGGCCCGTCTAGCTTGCCGGGCGGGCCTTTTTTCCGGAACATGCCAGAAAGTCGAAGACAGGCCTCCTTGCCATCCACTGAGCATTTGCCCATAGGAAGGCTGGGTGTCCGCAGTTGCGCAGGCAGGTTTATGCTGTTGGTCGGGCCGCCAGCGGGCCAAACACTTGCCCGGAGTCCCAAATAAGATGGTCCTTTTGCGCGTGAAGCCGCTTAGCGCCCTGCGTCAGTTTCTCCACGGCCAGGCCTCGTCTGGTCTGGTGCTGATGGCTGCGGCGGCACTCGCCATGCTCATCGCTAACTCCTCGCTCGGCCCGGATTACGAGCATTTGCTTCATGGCTATATAGGCCCGCTGTCATTGCATCATTGGATCAATGATGGCCTCATGGCGATCTTCTTTCTGCTGGTCGGTCTGGAGATCAAGCGGGAAGTGATGGACGGGCAATTGTCCACCTGGCCGCGGCGTGTCCTGCCGGGCATCGCCGCGGCAGGCGGCATGGCTATCCCCGCGCTGATCTATCTGGCCTTCAACAACGGGGCGACCGCGCGCGGCTGGGCTATACCGGCCGCGACCGACATCGCCTTCGCGCTCGGCGTGATTGCGCTGCTGGGCAACCGCGTTCCCATATCGCTTCGGGTGTTCCTGACCGCGCTTGCCATCATCGACGATCTGGGCGCGGTGGTCATCATCGCCTTCTTCTACACGGCACAGCTGTTCCTCATCGATCTGGGCGGCGCGGCGGCGGTGTCGGCGCTTCTGTTCGCGATGAACCGCTTTGGAGTGCGGCGTCTGCTGCCCTATCTGCTAGTCGGCGCGCTACTCTGGGTTCTGGTGCTGCGGTCCGGCATCCACGCGACACTCGCAGGTGTGATACTCGCCTTCACCATCCCCTTGCAAGGAACGCCGGGGAAGCCGGATGCGGAGGAGGATAGCCCGCTCCATCGCCTTGAACATCTGCTGCATATGCCTGTCGGCTTCCTTATCGTACCGATATTCGGCCTCGCCAATGCGGGCGTTCCGGTTCTGGGCCTTCAGGCCGAGGCCTTTACTGCCCCTGTCACCATCGGCGTCGGCCTTGGCCTGCTTCTCGGCAAGGTCGTCGGCGTGTTCGGCACATCCATGATCGCCATCAAACTGGGTTTGGCGGATATGCCTGCTCATGCAGGGCGTCTACAGATGCTGGGAACAGCACTCCTGTGCGGTATTGGCTTCACGATGAGCCTGTTCATTACGTTGCTTGCTTTCTCCGGAGATCCTCTGCTCCAGTCCGAAGCGAAGATCGGCATATTGGCCGGGTCGCTGCTCTCCGGGTTGCTTGGCTATTTGCTTCTGCGCATCGCCAAAGGGGACACAAAAGGCAGTGTATCCGAACCGGCATGAGGACCGTCACGGAACCTCGGGACCTATCACCTGTTCCCGACGGGTTTGCCAAAGGGCGGAGGGGTAAATGATGTCAGAACAGGCAGACGGCTTCACGCAACGGGCCAGCGACCGTCTCGAACATATGGCACTCTACCGCTGGTGGCGCCGCGCGGTCGTAGGTCGGGTCGAGCATGAGGCCGTGATGGAGCGGATCGTTACCGACAGCGGCTGGTCGCCCCGCTATGCCTTCATGGTCATGATGTCGGCGGGGATCGCCGTTCTTGGTCTCCTCCTTTCGTCTCCAGCTGTCGTCATCGGCGCCATGCTCATTTCGCCGTTGATGAGTCCTATTCTTGGTCTAGGCTTCAGTCTCGCGCTGTTCGACTTTGCCGAAATGCGCCGCTCAATCGTCGCCCTCGCTATCGGGGCGGTGGCAGCTGTGCTGTTCACAGCGCTGATCGTGACGATCTCGCCGCTTCAGGCCCCCACCTCAGAGATCATCGCACGGACGCGGCCTAACCTCTTCGATCTCGCAGTGGCGCTGTTCGCGTCACTGGCAGGCACCTTTGCGATCATCCGCGGGCGGGGTGACACGATCGTCGGCGTTGCCATCGCCACCGCCCTCATGCCGCCGCTTGCCGTCGTAGGCTTCGGGCTCGCCACCTGGAATATGGCCGTGCTGGGCGGCGCCTTTGCGCTGTTCCTCACCAACTTCGTGACCATCGCCCTCTCCGCGACGCTCATGGCGCGCTATTATGGCTTTGGCCATCACCTCTCCAGCCAGCAGAGCTGGACACAAACATTCCTCCTGCTCTTCGTCTTCGTCGCCATGGCGATCCCACTCGGTATTTCGCTCAAGCAGATCGCGGGAGAGGCGGTCACGACCAATCAGGTCCGCTCCTTCCTCTCCGACCGCTTCGGATCATCTGCCCGTGTCACCCAGCTCGACATCGACTTCGATGCGATGCCCATCGTCGTCCGGTCGGTCGTCATCACACCGCGCAGCCAGGCGCAGCGGAACGACGCCTTGCAGATGGAAATGGAACAGCGCATCGGACGCTCGGTCCGACTGCGCCTGGATCAGGTACTGCTGGAAGCAGGCGCGGGTGCCATCGACGCCCAACGCGAGGAAATCCGGCAAGCGGGAGAAGCCGCCGCACTTGAAAGCAGCCGTGTCGCTTCCCTCTCACAGACGATCGCGCTCGCAGCAGGCGTTTCGGCCGAGCAGGTGACGATCGATCGCGATCATCGCCGCGCCAGCGCCGTTGTCTCACCGCTTCCCGGTGCTACCCTGCAATCTTATCGCATCCTGGAAAATCGCGTGGCGGGGCAAGCGGAAGGATGGGATGTGGCGATCATCCCGCCGCAAGGGCCATTCCCGCTGGTCGGTTTCGGAAATGATGTCGATACGCTCGATGCCGTTGCGCGCGAGGCGGTACTCACCTCTGCGTGGGCGGCGCGGCGCTGGAACATCCAGGCGCTGATTGTGCCGGGCCTACCGACCGGGCAGGTCGAGCGCCCGAACCTCAGCCAGCGACGTGCGCTCACCATAGCCCAGTTGCTGCGGGAACAGGGTATCATGGCCATGCCCGGCAATGCGGCGGGCCAGACCTTCCGCCTCGCTCCCGCCCAAAGCGAAGCCACACCCTGATGGCAGCCTTGTCGCTCGTCAGTCCGGCAACGCTCAGCACCTGCATCCTGCTGGCGACGCTAGTCCTTTTCGCATCGGAGCGCGTGCGGCATGATCTGGTCGCGCTGATCGCATTGTTCGCGAGCGTCGTCACCGGCCTGATACGGCCGGGCGAAGCGTTCGCTGGCTTTTCCGACCCGGCTGTATTGGCCGTTGCCGGCGTGCTGGTGGTTGGCCGTGCAGTGGAACTGTCTGGGGCCGCGTCGGCCATCGCCAAATTTGCCATCCCGGCCAAGGCTGGCTTTGCTGCAAGGCTCGCCGGCCTTCTGGTCATCGCTGCGCTGCTGTCCGCATTCATGAACAACATCGCCGCGCTGGTCATCACCATGCCGATTGCAAGCGAGATAGCACGCGACTCTCGTCTGCCACCGGCCGCAACACTGATGCCGCTTGCCTTCGCCACAATTCTCGGTGGCATGACGACTTTGATCGGTACGCCCGCCAACCTCATCCTGTCTTCCGTGCGTGAGCAGGAACTGGGCGAGCCTTTCGGTTTCTTCTCAATGACGACGGTAGGCGTCGCCGTTACCGGCGCAGGCCTGCTCTACCTCGCCCTCATTGGCTGGCGCCTGCTACCCATTCGTACGCGGACCGGCCGGCAGCCCCGCGATCCCTGGCGGGTATTCGAACTGGCCATCCCACATGATGGAACCATGCCGGCGAGCGCTTTGCTGCGCATCGCTGGCGCGCGAATGCTGGCCGCGTTCCGCTCGGCTGATCGACTCGCGACCGGCGCGATCCAGCACGCCGGTGATCGTCTGCTGATCCTGTCACGAGCCAACCCATGGGACGTTGCCCAAGCCACTGGGCTGGATGCAGTCACGCGGCGCAATGAGGCTGATGATGCCGTAACCGCGCGTGTTGCTGTTGCGCATGGTTCTCCCCTTATCGGCGCGGGCTATGACGAGGTGCGAACCCGCAGCCAGGAGCAATTGGAGGTGGTCGCAGTGGGGCCACGGGTGGCGCGTGAACGTAAGCCGCTCGTCCGCATGCGAATCAGAGCCGGAGACCAGCTATACGTCCGGGGGCGAAAGGATGATATCGCCCACTTTATTGCTGGCGCTCGTCTGCTCGAGATCGACAGGCTTGATCCGATGCCGGTCAATCGCATCAAAGCAGCTGCCATCGTCGGGATTTTCGCTGCCGCCATTGTCTGTATCGTAGCATTTCGCCTGTCCCCGGCACTCGCCTTCGTTGGCGCAGCAGCCATGCTGGCTGGCACACGGCTCATCCCAACCGAGGATGTCTACCGCTCGATCGACTGGTCGGTCCTCGTATTGCTCGGCACGATGATCCCGGTCGGTCAGAGTTTCGAAGAAAGCGGAGCCGCAGCTCTCGCCGCTCACTGGTTGGGCGGAGTTCTGGCCGGCCAGCCAGTGTTCCTCGTTTTCGTAGCACTCTGTTCCGTCACGCTACTGCTCTCGATCTTCCTCAATAACGTTGCGACGGCCATTATCATGGGTCCAATGGCTATCGCCGTCGCCCACCTGCTGGGGGTTAATCCGGATGCCGCCTTGCTTGCTGTTCTGATCGGCGCGTCCTCGGATTTCCTCACCCCGATTGGCCATCAGAACAATCTGCTGGTCATGGGACCGGGCGGCTACAGATTCACTGACTATGCGCGAATGGGAGCACCGCTCGTCATTGTCGTCGTAGTGATATCGGCGGCAGTCTTAGCCTTCTCCGCCTGAGAGATCACAGCAGCGATCGCCTCGGCCTGAAAATATAGTGAACAGCAGGTCATGAGAGAAGCCCCTGAACAGCCGGGTGACCAAGTCAGGCGCGTTGCTGCCATGCCGTTTTTCGCTGGGTAAATGGCCGGTTCTGGAGGAAGCTGCCGTCCAAAGCCGAACCGTCGAACGACGCATTTTGGTCGCGTGCTGCCTGAAGCCGAACGTTGCGTCGTGGGACAAACCTGCCGTTCGCAATAATGTGGGGAGTGGCAGGTTTCGGTTGAAGCGGACGTTCGCGCTTCCGCAATAATCGCCCCGGGAGTAAGCAACTCTGGCCGATTCCGGACAGTTAGCTTTAGGTCGCAGGCGTATCTAAGCGGCCATTGGTTCCACGCACCATGCATCGGGAATAAGCGATCTTTTATTGACGAAGCAAGTCGCATCGAATAATCCCGATACATGGACACCAATGCCGCCCTTTCCATTCTCTCCGCTCTTGGCCATCCCACGCGGCTCGATGCGTTTCGGCTGCTGATCCGACATGAGCCGGATGGTTTGTCGACCGGCGAACTGGTCGAAGCGTCAGGACTGACCCAGAGCACGTTCTCCACGCACCTAGCCGTGATGGCGAAGGCCGGGCTGGTGCTTTCCGAGAAGCGTGGCCGCCAACAAATCCAGCGCGCCAACCTCGACGCGCTGCGCGGACTGATGGTCTATCTGGCCAAGGATTGCTGCCAGGCGCGCGCCGAACTGTGCGAGCCGCTTCTGGCCGAACTTACCTGCTGCTGAAGAGGCGACGATGACCGATATCGTGATCTACCATAACCCGCTTTGCGGGACCTCTCGTAATGCCCTGGCCATGATCCGCAATGCGGGCATCGAGCCTCATGTCGTCGAATACCTGAAGACGCCGCCAAGTCGCGCGCTGCTGATGGAACTGATCGCGCGGGCCGGCATCACGCCACGCGCTCTGCTGCGCGAGAAGGGGACGCCTTATGCCGAACCGGGCCTCGGCGACGAGACTTTGACGGATGAGGCCTTGGTCGACGCGATGATGGAGCATCCCACCGTAGCAGGCGAAGCGCTAGGATCGCTCCTGTTCCTGGCGCTCCTGGGATGGGTGGGAGCTGTCGCTGGTGGGGCAAACCCGCTCAAACCTGTCGGTCGCGTGGTGTTCTGGGGGGCGTTGGCCATGGGTTTGACCGCTGGCATTGGCAGCTTGGTCGGGAAAGCAATTTAGGACAAAGGCCCAACAGCTGCGCACATGAAACTTCTTCTACGACGTTAAGAGCGTGTCGCTTGCAGCGACCACCGCAGCACTCGCTACAAACCCAAACGAGGCAAACAGCGCGTAAATATCTTAATCAAGCACTTGAGCAAATCCGGCCACCCCTTCAGGTAATGATGGACGACGCTCCGGTTTGGCAGACGGCCGGATTTCTTCGACCTTACCCAGGCCTCCGAAAATCGCTTCCATTGTTCGGACGCACAAAGCGACCCCCTCGTCAGCAAGCGCGTACCAAACGAGTTTGGCCTCCTTTCTCGTTTGAACGAGATTGGCCCGGCGTAACTCCCCTAGCTGCTGGCTGAGTGCTGGTTGGACAATGTCTGTCGCTTCGCCGATCTCCGATACGTTGCGCTCCCCGCGTAACAGGCAAGAGAGGATCATGAGGCGCTGTGGTTGCGCAAAGACCTTGAGCTTTTCGGACGCGACGGTCGCAGCTTCGCGGTCCTCGTAGAATGCCTCGTTCATAGCACGTCCGCAAAGCGGCAAAACCAGTCCTGGCGATCTTCTGCGATATCAGATGGTGGGCAGAGCAAAGGCTGTCCTTCCCGCCATCCTTCAGGCGCAAGTTTCTGGGCACTGCCCACCACTTGCAGTGCTTTAAGCAACCGCAGCATCTCATCGACCGATCGCCCAACATTATGGGGGTAGCATGTGATCGCCCTTATGACCCCTTCGGGATCGATGAAGAATGTCGAACGCATAGCCATGCTGTCAGCAGATTGCTCGTCAACCATGCCATAGGCATGCCCAATCGCCATGCTCGGATCCTCGATTATCGGGAAGCGGACATCCGCTCCGAGCGTCACTCGGATCGCTCTGATCCACGCCATGTGCGCGTAAAGGCTGTCGACTGACAGTCCCAACAGCGACGTTTCAAGGGCATCAAATTCCGACTGCCGACGGGCGAGCTCAGCGAATTCGGTGCTGCAAACTGGCGTGAAGTCAGCGGGATGGGAAAAAAAGATCACCCATCGTCCACGCAACTTTGAAAGCTGAATTTCGCCTCCGGTCGAACGGGCGCGGAAGTCTGGCGCGGGCTCTCCAATGCGCGGTGAGCGAGATTCAATTCTTTGGGCCATTTCCATGACGTCTCCTTCGACGGTCCTCCCTCTTGACGCAACAAGATTATTCGATTACATGATATATGTAAATGTGAATTTGTGAGGTTTTCCGTGGCCGACTCCGCTCTTGCAGCCGCCTCATCGCAGATCTCAGCCGCTCACACGGGCATCCCCCAGATCAAGGCGTTCTTCGACGAGCCGACCTTCACGGTGACCTATGTTGTTCATGATCCCGAGAGCCGCCACGCTGCGATCATCGACAGTGTGCTGGACTACGACCCCGCCTCGGGTCGCACCTCCTTCTCCTCGGCAGACGCGCTTGTCGCTTTTGTCGAGGAGAAGGGGCTTGCTATCGACTGGCACCTGGAGACGCACGCTCACGCTGATCATCTGTCAGCTGCGCCATACCTGCAGGAGAAGTTGGGCGGGCAAATCGCCATCGGCGAGCAAATCATCACGGTGCAGCAGACATTCGGTAAGCTTTTCAATGCGGGCACCGATTTCGAGCGCGACGGTTCCGACTTCGATCATCTATGGAAAGACGGTGATCACTTCCGCATCGGCAATCTCGATGTAACCGTGCTGCATGTGCCGGGGCACACACCGGCCTGTATCGCCTATGTGATCGGCGACGCCGTCTTTGTCGGTGATACCATGTTCATGCCCGACTACGGCACGGCTCGCGCTGATTTTCCCGGTGGCGATGCCCGAACCCTCTATCAATCTGCGATGCGGCTTCTGTCGCTGCCGCCGGAAACGCGGCTGTTCATGTGCCACGATTATCTTCCGGAAGGGCGCAAGGACTATGTCTGGGAAACGACCGTAGAGGCCGAGCGCCAAGCCAACGTCCATATCCATGACGGGGTAAGCGAAGACGAATTTGTCGTGATGCGCGAGGCCCGCGACAAGACGCTCGCGATGCCACGCCTCATTCTGCCTTCTGTCCAGGTGAACATGCGCGCCGGTCATTTCCCGCCTGCCGAGGACAATGGCGTCACGTACCTCAAGATTCCGGTCAACACGGTATGATGCTGCCCGGCTTCCCTAATGCTACCCCCGTCGCGGGGTTGGCCGGCGGCCTGCTGATCGGGCTTGCGGCAGCGATCATGCTGCTCGGACTTGGTCGCATTGCTGGTGTCAGCGGTATGTTGGCCCGCGCGTCGGGAATTTCCGATACGGGCGCACCGCGCGCCATAGCGCTCGCGTTCATTGCCGGACTGCCGCTTGGTGCGCTCCTCGTCATACTGTCTTCCGGCAGTATCAGACCGCTTTTCACAGGATCAGTCCTGCAACTGGTCATTGCCGGACTGCTCGTAGGTTTCGGCACGCGCCTTGGTTCAGGCTGCACGAGCGGTCACGGGGTCTGCGGTCTCTCCCGACTTTCGCGCCGGTCGATGGTCGCAACGCTGACCTTCATGGTCAGCGGCTTTGCCACCGTTGGGCTGATGCGCGCTTTCGGTTTCATCAACGGATAGTCGGAGGACACCGGACATGAAGAGGAATATGGGAACGGTCGACCGGATGCTGCGCACCATCGCAGCCTTGGCGATCGGCTATCTCTGGTGGACCGGAACGATCAGCGGGGACCTCGGTGTCGGCTTGGCGATCCTCGCAGTTGTATTCCTTCTGACAAGCGCGGTCAGCTTCTGTCCGCTCTACCGCCCGCTCGGCCTTTCAACCTGCGGCACTGGGAAGTGAAGGTCCCCGCCATCTCGTTGCTAGCGGGCACCTTGTTCGGAGCTGGGCTCACCATATCCGGCATGGCTGATCCCGCGCGCGTGCGCGCTTTCCTCGATCTGTTCGGGGCGTGGGACCCCACGCTTGCCTTCGTAATGGCGGGTGCGATGATGCCTATGGCGATCGCCTGGCTGATCCAGAAGCGGATGCCCAAGCCGATCGCCTGCGACGCCTTCGACTTGCCTGGCACAAGCCTACTAGATGCCAAGTTGCTTGGTGGAGCGTCGCTGTTCGGAATCGGTTGGGGGATCGCGGGCCTATGTCCCGGCCCCGCACTCGCCGACCTTGCCATCGCACCAATTGAAGCCGGAATTTTCGTGGCCGCCATGCTCGCCGGCATGACCGCGCACCGCATCATTACAAAATGAAAAGAGGCCCGCTTCAGAGCGGGATCGAGGAGAAGCCATGGATATCAAGCCGCTCAATCGCGACTTTGCAATCTCCCCGCAGATTGATCTCGCCGACCTTCCGGCAATCGCCGCTCAAGGTTACAAGGCGATCATCTGCAATCGACCTGATAACGAGGAGAAGGGTCAGATTGCCGCCACGGAGCTTCGTGAAGCTGCCGAACGACTGGGCTTGGAGTTCACGCATGCACCCGCACGCTCGGGGGCGATTACCGATGCGAATGTCGAGGCCATGGCAAGTGCGCTAGCGCGCCTTCCTAGGCCGATTTTGGCATTTTGCCGCTCCGGCGCAAGGTCGACGAAGTTGTATGAGCTGGCCTCCTCTCGGAGCCAATCGGCCCCTGTAGTCCATATTCACGATGTCGTGATTGTCGGCGGCGGTGCAGCGGGGATTGCGACGGCAGCAAGCCTTCTAAAGCGCAATCCGAAGCTCGATATTGCAGTTATCGAGCCATCCGAGGAGCATTATTATCAGCCCGGTTGGACTATGGTCGGCGCCGGTGTCTTCGAGAGAGAGTTCACACGACGCACTGAAGCGCAGATCATGCCGAGCTGAGTGAACTGGATCCGCGCAGCAGCCTCGGATTTTGCCCCCGACGAAAACAAGGTGATCCTCCGTGATGGCGGCGAAGTCCGCTACCATGTTCTCGTTGCCTGTCCGGGTATCAAATTGGATTGGAACGCTATTCCGGGCTTGGCCGATACGATCGGCAAGAACGGCGTGACGTCCAACTATGGCTATGATCTTGCGCCCTACACCAACAGACTGGTGAAGCAATTTAAGGGCGGACGGGCGCTGTTCACCCAGCCAGCAATGCCGATCAAGTGTGCCGGCGCGCCGCAAAAAGCGATGTACCTTTCCTGTCATCGCTGGGAGAAGGCAGGCGTCCTGAAAGACATCGACGTCCAGTTCCACACCGCCGGCGCGGTGCTGTTCGGCGTTGCCGCCTATGTCCCGGCACTGATGGAATATGTCGAGCGCTATGGCGCGCACCTCAACTTTGAATCGAAGCTCGTCGCGATCGATGGCGCCGCAAAAGTGGCGACTTTCGAGCGCAAGGGTAGCGACGGCACCCGACGCGTCGAAGAGCGCTTCGACATGATTCACGTCGTGCCGCCACAGGTCGCGCCGGATTTCGTGCGCACCAGTTCCCTCGCAGCAGCCTCCGGCTTCATCGAAGTCAACGAGGCGACGCTTCAGCATGTGCGCTATCCCAATGTATTTGCATTGGGCGACGCCTGCTCCGCCTCGAATGCCAAGACCGCCGCTGCGGCGCGCAAGCAGGCGCCGGTTGTCGCGGTCAATGTACTTGCCGCGCTCGAGGGCAAGCCGCCGACCGCTGACTATGACGGCTATGGCTCCTGTCCGCTAACGGTCGAGGCCGGCAAGATCGTGCTCGCCGAGTTCGGCTATGGCGGCAAATTGCTGCCCAGCTTTCCCAACTGGTTGATCGACGGAACGAGGCCGTCGCGCCTGTCCTGGCTCCTGAAGGATACGATCCTGCCGTCGATTTACTGGCATGGCATGCTCAAGGGCCGGGAATGGATGGTCACGCCACACGCGATCAAGACGGCGCACTGAGCCATGCTGGAACCAATGCAATATGCTCTGGGCGGCCTGTCAGGTGCACTTGTCGGGTTTGTGCTTGGACTGGTGGGTGGTGGTGGCTCGATCCTTGCCGTGCCCCTGCTTCTGTATCTTGTGGGGATACGCAATCCACATGAGGCCATCGGCACCAGCGCGCTCGCCGTTGCGGCTAACGCACTTGCCGGGCTCTGGAGCCATGCCCACGCCCGCACCGTGAACTGGCGGTGCGGCGGCATCTATGCGGCCGCCGGCGTCGTCGGCGCGCTCGGCGGCTCGACGCTCGGCAAGAGCATAGATGGGCACAAGCTACTCTTCTTGTTTGCGATACTGATGATCGTCGTCGCGGTCCTGATGTTCCGCGGACGCGGTGACCAAGGGATCGAAGGCGCACAGTGCAATCGGGAGAATGTCGGCAAGGTCGTCAGCTACGGTCTTGGTACTGGCGCCTTTTCCGGCTTCTTCGGGATCGGCGGCGGTTTCCTTATCGTGCCGGGCCTGATCGCTTCGACGCACATGCCCATATTGCGCGCGATCGGCACGTCGCTTGTCGCGGTCGCGGCTTTCGGCCTGACGACAGCGCTCAACTACGCGCTCTCGGGCTATGTCCTGTGGGGCCTGGCCGGCGTGTTCATCGTCGGCGGGGTTGTCGGTAGCGTGATCGGCACGCAAGCGTCGCAAGTGCTGGCAGCTGAAAAGGGTCGGTTGAACAGCCTATTCGCAGTCTTCGTGCTTATCGTCGCTATCTACATGCTATTCAAGAGCTGGTCCGAACTAGCCAGCTGAACGGGGATATTCATGGACGCCATCATTCTTGCAAGGGCGCAATTCGCGTTTACAGTGAGCTTTCACTTCCTCTTCCCGGCCTTTTCTATCGGGCTGGCGAGCTATCTGGCGGTGCTCGAAGCTCTGTGGCTGAAGACCGGCAAGGGCGTCTATGCGAACCTGTTTCGCTACTGGCTGAAGATCTTCGCCGTCGTGTTCGCGATGGGCGTCGTCTCGGGCATCGTCATGTCCTATCAGTTCGGCACCAACTGGTCGGTATTCTCCGACAAGGCAGGTCCGGTCATCGGCCCGCTGATGGCCTACGAGGTGCTAACCGCCTTCTTCCTCGAGGCCGGGTTCCTTGGCGTCATGCTGTTCGGGATCAACAAGGTCGGACGCAAGCTGCACTTTGTCGCGACGCTTGCGGTCGCGCTTGGCACCTTCATCTCCGCATTCTGGATCCTGGCGGTCAACAGCTGGTTGCAGACGCCTGTCGGCTATGAGGTTGGCGCCAACGGCCAGTTCCTGCCGGGGCCAAGCTGGTTGACGATCATCTTCAATCCCAGCTTCCCCTATCGGCTCTTTCACACGGTCCTTGCCGCCTATCTGACGACCGCTTTCATCGTGGGTGCCGTCGGAGGATGGCATCTCTTAAAGGACCGCACCAATCCCGGCGCACGCAAGATGTTCTCTATGGCGATGTGGATGGCGGCGCTCGTCGCTCCGATCCAGATCTTCGCCGGCGATATGCACGGGCTCAATACTCTCAAGCACCAGCCGGTGAAGGTGATGGCGATGGAGGGCCATTTTCAGAGCCACCCGCACGGTGCGCCTTTGATCCTGTTCGGCATCCCCAACAGCGCGAAGCAACGGGTGGATTATGCCGTCGAGATACCCAAGGCGTCGTCGCTGATTCTCAAGCACGAACTCGATGCGCCCTTGAGGGGCCTGGACACCGTGCCACCAGCTGATCGTCCTCCCGTCGGTATCGTCTTCTGGGCCTTTCGCGTAATGGTCGGGATCGGTTTCGCGATGCTCGGGATCGGGATCCTGAGCCTCATCGCGCGCTGGCGCAAGGCGCTCTACGACTGGCCGCTGCTGCATCGCTTCGCTGTGCTGATGGGGCCGTCGGGACTGATCGCAGTGCTGTCCGGCTGGATCGTAACGGAAGTCGGACGGCAACCCTTCACAATCTATGGCCTATTGAGGACCGCCCAAAGCGCCTCACCGCTGGATGCTCCTGCGGTCGCTACCTCTCTGCTGGCATTCGTGGTCGTCTATTTCACCGTTTTCGGCATGGGCATTTTGTATCTGCTTCATCTGATGAAGAAGCCACCTGAGGCGCATGAAACGCCGTTAGGCGATGCGCCTATTCGCAGCGCGGGCATCACGCCCGCGCCGGCCATAATCGAGGGAGCATCGTCATGATCGATCTCACCGTCATCTGGGCCTGTATCATCGGCTTCGCCATTATCGCCTATGTCGTGATGGACGGCTTCGACCTCGGCATCGGCATCCTGTTTCCCTTCTTCAAGGTCGGTCAGGACCGCGACACCGCGATGAACAGCATCGCGCCTGTCTGGGATGGCAACGAAACCTGGCTGGTGATGGGCGTCGGCGGCCTGTTTGCCGCATTTCCTTTGGCTTACGCCATCATCCTGCCGGCGCTTTACGCGCCAATGATCGCCATGCTGCTGGGACTTGTGTTCCGCGGCGTGGCTTTTGAATTCCGCTGGCGGGACCCGGCGCACCGGGCATTCTGGGACAAGGCGTTCACGTCAGGATCGGTTATCGCGACTTTAGCGCAAGGCATTGCGCTCGGCGCTCTGCTACAGGGCATCACGGTCGAAGGGCGCAGCTATGCCGGGGGCTGGTGGGAATGGCTGTCGCCCTTCAGCCTGCTGACCGGGGTTGGCCTACTGGTCGGCTATGCTCTGCTCGGCGCCTGCTGGCTCAACTGGAAGACTGAAGGCGGATTGCAGCGGCAGACAGTGACCTATGCCGGTCGGCTCGGGATCGGCCTGCTCATCATGATTGCCGTCATCAGCTTCGCAACGCTTCGCCTTGATACCCAATACTATCAGCGCTGGCTGAGCTTCCCAGACGTCGTTGCAACGGCGCAGGTACCGCTTGCCACACTGATCGTGACATTCCTGTTTTATCGCAGTCTCCGATTGAAGCGAGATGCACAGCCGTTTTTCTGGGCACTGGCCCTGTTCGGACTGTGCCTGGTCGGTCTTGGCGTTTCGATATGGCCGGACGTCGTCCCGGCGCGCGTGACGATCTGGGAAGCGGCCGCGCCTGTGCGCAGCCAAGTATTCATGTTGATCGGCGCCTCGATCATGGTGCCCGTGATTCTGACCTACACTGCTTGGTCCTACTGGGTGTTCCGAGGAAAGGTCGGCGCGGAAGGGTATCATTAATGCGCCTTTGGTTAAGCCGCTGCGGATGGTTTGTAGGCATTTGGGCCGGGAGCGTTCTCGCCTTGGCACTCGTCGGTGGCGTGATTCGATGGTTTCTGCGCTGAACTGCCGGTGGCTGTCAGTCACCGGATTTCTAATTGCATCCGCGGTTTCGGCCACACCAGCGTCGGCCGACGACGCGCAGCTCTGGACGCTCTCTCGTGTCAACGTGAAGGTCGCGCCTCGTCTCTTGCTCGGCAACGAAACGATATTCAGAACTAGCGAACAGCGCGGCGATTATGACCTCGTCGATCATGTGCTACTCGGCTATCAACTCGATCGAAAAATAACGGTCTGGATCGGCTACACCCATCAGACCGCTATGAACCACGGCCGAACGTCGGCTATCGAGCAACGCTTCAGGCAACAACTCAACTTCGACAACGTCGCTAGCTTCGGCCCCGTCATATTCGGCGGCCGGGTGAGGTTGGAGGAGCGCTGGAGAACAGGTCAGATCGGAACCGGCTGGCGCCTACGTCCACAGATTAGGCTTACCATGCCCCTTACAGACAAAGTTGCTCTTGCAGCCAACCATGAGAGCTTCATTGATTTGAATAGGACAAGTTTCCAATCTGTCAGCGGTGAAGAGCGAATGCGGAATGCCATTACGTTGTCGGCCATACTGAACAAACATTTTTCAGCCGAAGCTGGTTATCTCCAGCAACATCTATTTTATCCTACAAACACGGTGCGCAACGCAAATGTTGCTACATTTTCACTCGCCGCTAATTTTTAGTTTTTCCCGCCTTATCCATGGGCGCCGACTTTTATTAATCAGAATCCGAAAACTTCGCTTTGATTTCGATGTCTGTGGCCCTGACCGTCCCAGCAGCCAAGACGAATGATAGGCAGGATTTAGGAAGCGTGCCGAGGGGTAATGACAGAAAGGGCGCGTAGAGACCACGCCTTTTCCAGCTTGCGAAAGACCGGTTTCGGCATCAGCGGACACTCCAACACCATGCTGGAACGGCGGGATCTAGTCGATAGCAGTCAGTTGAACCTAAGCAGCGACAACTGGTCAGTAAGCGTACTCCTGACTGTTAGTCGTCCGCGTCCAGAAGAGTAATACCCGCCGCACGAGAACGTTTGGCGATCTGCGCAAGAGCTGCGCGTTTTCGCGCCGTTCGCCGAAGCCCTGAGTTGCGCATTGCCCCGGTGCGCTCGGGGCTGTCAACGATACCAAGTTCGACTTTGCGAGCACGTATGCGCGACAGATGTTCGAGGAGAGTAACGTTCATTTTTGTTCCTGCCGCTTCACCAGCTCGCGTTGTTCTCGACATCATCGTCGGGTTTGGGAATCAGCACCCTTACGTGGCGCATGGGAGAGAAATTAGCAGGTTCAAACCCTTCCGAATGTTGTGAGCAAACGGTCGCGTAAAACCCATCAGTCGTTCGCGAAAGAACGGCAGGTTCCGCGCATGTTTGACACAGGGTACGAGAACGAGCCGTAGCGGCGTCAGTAAGGGCAAAAGCTGGTTCGCTGTAAGCCTTCAAATAGACCCGCATTTCGCCAAATTTCTCTTTTGCTTGGACTACCGTTGCGGTTCCATCGACCTCTGCTACATCGTGGATCAGTTGCCGATAGAGCGCTTGCCATCCGGTCGGTAGAGCGACTGCCAATTCGAGATTCCTTTGGAGAATTTCATCCTCAGTCATCTCGACCCGCTCCTATATTGAACATGCTGAATTCCATGTCCTCAGGCCGATCGCGGAACGTGATAGTCTCCGGCGCTTGAAGTTGCACAACGGTTGGAATGGCAGCCAATTCTTCGCCTGGTATCGTCAACGTTGCCATGAACCCGTCGCTGTCAACCGCTTGCCGTCGCTCTCCTCCGGCACTCCATGCAAGAAAATCAAGGGTGACGCTGTTTATCTTCGCGACGCCCTCTTCCGCGAGCACGCACATAGCTGCTGCTACAACCCGATCAAAATCCTCGGGCTTAATATTACCCGTAAACTCGATACGCATGCTCAGTCCTCCAACGCTGCGAGCAGGGGCGGACCGGCAAAGCCGGGTGTTGGTAACTTAGGCTGATGCTCCAAGCGCCGTCGCCTTTAGGCGAGCCTTGGACATGCGCGACGGCCACCCGGCCGCAACACTTTGCGACCGGCCATCAGCTAGAGAGGTTACCACGCCCCATCGTCGGGCTTACCACCAACGACGTCCGATCAGTCGCAGATTGGATTCTGCTCTGCAAGAACAGAGATGAGAAAATTTGGCCGCGTTTTCGCTTTTATTACTTCACCCTCTTCGCCAGGAATTGCACGTCTCAAGTGTTTGACCGGGCCTCCGGCAGAGCCGTCGGCAGGTGCTCAAACGCCCGGAGCGGCTGCTCCGCTTCGCGTAGCTGATGGCTACGCTACGCAGCCGCCCCTTCCTTCGGTTTCGGGGGCTAGGGAATTAAGGTGGGAAAACTGCTGGAGGGGGAAAGCCTGCTCAACGACGTCAGCGGCCTCGTCCTTTTCCGCTTCGCCATCGCCGCCGGGGTGACCGGCGCGTTCAGCACGGTGGATGCGCTGGAAAGCTTTGCGCTGCTCGCCGCCGGCGGGGCGGTGGTCGGCGCAGTCGTGGGCGCCGTCTGGGTGCTCACGGTCAAGCGGCTGGGCGACGAATATCTGATGATCGCCGCGTCCATGCTCGCGCCCTGGGCCGCCTATCTGCTGGCGGAGATGCTGCATGTGTCGGGCGTGATCGCGACGGTGATGACCGGCCTTATCTGCGGCTGGTATCAGCATGTCGTGTTCACCGCCGCCGTGCGCATGCGCGGCACCGCCTTCTGGGCCGTTATGATCTTCCTGATGGAGGCGGCGGTGTTCCTGCTGATCGGCTCCTCGCTGCGCGACGTGGTGGATCGCGTCGGCGGCTTCGGCGTGGTGATGGGCCAGATGGCGGTGCCTGTCCTGCTGATCCTGATCGCGCTGGTCGCCGCGCGCTTCGTCTGGGTGTTCGCGTCGGAGGGCGTCATCCATGTAGCGCGGGCGTTGGGCCTGCGCCGTTATCGCCCGATGGACTCGCGTTCCGCCGTGGTGCTCAGTTGGGCGGGAATGCGCGGCGTGGTGACGCTGGCCGTGGCGCTCAGCGTGCCCGCCGATTTCCCCGGCCGTGATTTCATGCTGGTCGCGGCCTTCGGCGTGATCCTGGGCACGGTGCTGGTCCAGGGCATGACGCTCGGCCGCCTGATCGGCTGGGCGCGGCTGTCGGAGCCGGAAAGCGACCGCCCGCGCATGACGATGAGCGAGGCGGAGGCGGCCATGGCCAAGGCGCAGGTCGCCGTGGTCGAAACCGGTGCCTTTGACGCGGACGGGAAGCTGGTCCACCCGCAATTGCTGGAACGCTACCGCCGCCGCGCCATAATCTCGGCTGATTATGCGGGGCGGGAGGACCATTTTTCGGACACGCTGCACGCCCATTTCGATCTGGTGCTGGTGGCGATCGCCGCCGGCCGCGCCGAACTCATCCGCCTCCACCGCGCAGGCGACATCGACGAGCGGACCCTGCACGAACTGGAGCGCGACCTGGACCTGGAGGAACTCAGCGCCCTGTCGGCGAAGGCGTGAGGGGAGTTTGATAATAGTTGATAACAAGATTATAGTGGCGATGTAGGAGACCGCCGATGATCAGCGCCGACTTGGGCCAGCAACTCGAATCCTTCGTTTCGAAAATGGTGGAATCGGGCCGCTATAATTCGAAAAGCGAAGTTCTGCGTGAAGGCGTGCGTCTCGTTCAGGACCGCGAGGCGCGGCTGGCGGCGCTGGACGCGGCCTTGGCGCGCGGGCTGGCGGATGCGGACGCTGGGCGCACGCAACCGGCGGATGCCGTCTTTGACCGGCTGGAGGCGAAATATAGAGCGATGCTGCGCGACCCGGAATGATCGTCGAAATATCGGCTGAGGCCGAGCGCGATCTGGAAAGGATCGGCGACTTCATCGCCCGTGATAATCCGCGCCGTGCACTGACCTTCCTGCAAGAACTGCGCACCAAATGCATGAGCCTTGCCGGCCTGCCCAACGGCTTTCCACTTGTCCCGCGCTACGAGGCGCTTGGAATCCGTAAACGCGGACATGGCGATTATCTGATATTCTACCGGGTAGACGCAGAGAAAGTAGTCATTATCCACATCCTGCATGGCGCGCAGGATTATGGTGAAATTCTTTCGCTTCTATAGGCCGCATCCTGGCCAATCATACGCCGGTAAAAGGACCTATTCTTCCCGCGGCTTGAAATCCAGCGACGCGCTGTTCATGCAGTAGCGCAGGCCGTTCACGCCCGGCCCGTCCGGGAACACATGGCCCAGATGCCCTTCGCACTTGGCGCAGAGCACCTCTACCCGGCGCATGCCGTGGCTGACGTCGACCTTCTCCTCGACCGCGTCGGCGTCGACCGGCGCGGTGAAGCTGGGCCAGCCCGATCCGCTGTCATATTTCTCGTCCGCGTCGAACAGCTCCGCGCCGCATCCCGCGCAATAATAGGTGCCGTCCGCCTTGTTGGCGTTATATTTGCCGGTAAAGGCCCGCTCGGTCCCCGCCTCCCGCAGCACATGATATTGCTCCGGCGACAGCTTCTCGCGCCATTCGGCATCGGTCAGGTTCAGCTTTTCCATGGCCGGAATATGGGATGGGTTTGGCAAAGGATCAATGGTCCTCAGGTCTCACCATTCCCGTTCGGGCTGAGCGAAGTCGAAGCCTTCGCCTGAACGCAGTGAAGGCACCTCGCTTACGCTCGGCGGAACCCTTCGACTTCGCTCAGGGCGAACGGATGTGGCGGAGCCGCCCCCTACGAAATATGCACCGCCTTGGTGATCATATGCGCCATGATCCCCTCCGGGCCGTCCTCTGATCCGTGGCCGCTGTCCTTGATCCCGCCGAACGGGCTGTCGGGCCAGCTCAGCCGCACAGTGTTGATCGCGACCATGCCCGCCTCGATCGCGTCGCCCAGCATATTCTGCCTGCGCCCGCTCTCGGTGAAGCAATAGGCGGCGAGGCCGAAGGGCAGGCGGTTCGCCTCCGCCACTGCCTCGTCGAACGTGCCGAAGGGGCGGATCATCGCCAGCGGACCGAACGGCTCCTCATGCATCGCCTTGGCGGACAGCGGCACGTCGGCCAGCACGGTCGGCTGGAAGAAGAAGCCCGCATTGCCCCCTCCCGCACCGCCAATCCGCTCGCCGCCGGCCAGCACCTTTGCGCCCTCCGCGCGCGCATCCTCGACCAGCGCTGCGATGGCTTCGGGGCGGCGGGGATTGGCCATCGGCCCCATCTGGCTGGCCGCGTCCATGCCGTCGCCGATCTTCAGCGCCCTGGTCCGCTCAGCGAAACCGGCGACGAAGCGGTCGTAAATCCCCTCCTGCACGGTGAAGCGGGTCGGCGCCACGCACACCTGCCCCGCATTGCGGAACTTGTGGGTGACAAGGACGTCCAGCGTCTTGTCCAGGTCGCAATCGTCGAACACCAGCACCGGGCCATGCCCGCCCAGCTCCATCGTCGTGCGCATCATCGTGTCGGCGGCCAGCTTCATCAGATGTTTGCCGACCGGCACGGACCCGGTGAAGCTCAGCTTCTTGGTGACGGGCGACGCCAGCAACTGGCGGGACACCATGTCGGGCACCCCAAACACGCATTGCGCGACGTCGCCGGGCAGGCCCGCATCCTGGAAACAGCGCAGCACCTCAACCGCGCAGCCCGCGGTCTCCTCGCTCGGCTTGATGATGATGGAGCATCCCGCCGCCACCGCAGGCGCGATCTTGCGCACCACATTCATCACCGGGAAGTTCCATGCGCAGAAGGCGGCGACCGGCCCGACCGGCTGATGCAGCACCAGCGATCGCGTGCCGCTCGGCCGCGGCAGCACCCGGCCATAGATGCGCACCGCTTCGCCCGCGTGGAAATCGAGCAGCGCCGCCGCCGCCATCACTTCGCCCTTGGCCTCCGCCTGGATCTTGCCTTCCTCCAGCGTCGCGAGCCGCGCCAGCAGGTCGGCCCGCTCGCGGATCAGGGCGGCGGTCTTGTTGAGCACGGCGGCGCGCTGCTCCGGCGCGGTCTTGCTCCACTTGGCGAAGCCGCGCTGCGTCGCCTCCAGCGCCCGGTCCAGATCGTCGGGCGTCGCCAGCGGCAATCCGCCCTGCCCCGCGCCGCTCGCCGGGTTCAGCACGTCATGCGTATCGCGCCCCGCGCCGGCCAGCCACTCGCCGCCAATATAGAGTCCAAGCCGTGCCTCATATGCCGTCGCCATGTGCGTCCTCGCGTCGATTGGGGAAGGGAAGGATGATGTGAGCGCAGATAGAATGTTGCGCGGCGCAACACCAGAGGGTGTCCTGTGTTAAAGCTCTGTTGCTCAACATCCGTTCGTGTCGAGCGAAGTCGAGACACTGCGCGTTATGCTTCTCGACTTCGCTCGAAGCGAACGGAAGTGGGTACTATAGCGGTATCCCTCACCGCACCACAAACCGCACCTGGTCCACGATCCGGCCTGAAGGATCGGCCAGCGCCAGCCGGTGCGCGCCCGGTCCGGCCAATATCTGCGGCCGCGCATCGGCTTCGCCCAGGTCGCGATTGTCGAGCAACAGCCGGTGTCCCGCCACCAGCCCCGTCACCTCCGCGCCCAGCCGTTGCCGGTCGATGGGAATGTCCGGGTCCAGCGCATAGACGCTGCCATTCACCGGATTGACGATGCGCGGGCGGCGCGCGGCCTCCGGCGCGAAGGCCAGCGCCGGCTGGCCTGTCCCCTTCACGAACCATTCGTCCCGCTGCGGCTCTATGCTGTTCTGAAAGGCGACCCGCCGCTGCTCCATGCCGTCCGGGCGCGGCGGGGTCTGCCCCGGCTGCCCGGCATGCAGCGCCAGCATCACGTCGCGCCACACCGGGGCCGCGCCGCTGGTGCCCGACACCGCCTTCATCGAATCCCCCTCCAGATTGCCGACCCACACGGCGACGGTGAAGCGGTCGGAATAACCCACGCACCAATTATCGCGCATCGCCTTCGACGTGCCGGTCTTGACCGCCGTCCAGAAGGGCAGGCGCAGCGCGGAATCGACGCCGAAGGTGCGGGTGCGCGCCGAGGCGTCGGACAATATGTCGGATATGATCCATGCGGCCTGCGGCGACACGATGCCGCGCGGCGCGTCATGCCCATCCTCCGCGCGCAGCCGCAGCGGCGACCATTGCCCGCCATTGGCCAGCGTCCGATAGGCGTTCGCCTGTTCCAGCAAAGTCACCTCCGCCGACCCCAGCGCCAGGCTGAACCCGTAATAGCTGCCATCCTCGGTCAGCCCGCGATAGCCCAGATCCCACAGGCGATCGCGGAACGTCTCCACCCCGTCGAGCAGCAGCGCGCGCACGGCCGGGACGTTCAGCGACCCTGCCAGCGCGCTGCGCACCGACACCGGCCCCTTGAAGCTGCGGTCGTAATTTTGCGGCACATAAAGGCCAGACGCGGTGTCGAGCTGCACCGGCGAATCCTCCAGGATCGACGCCGCCGTCAGCCACCCGCGCTCGATCACCTGCGCGTAGAGGAAGGGTTTCAGGGTCGATCCCGCCTGCCGGTATGCATCCGCCCCGTCCACCGCCGCCGCCGTCGATCCCAGCCCGACGCCGCCGACATAGGCCAGCACGTCGCCGCTGGCGTTATCGACCACCACCACCGCCCCGTCGCGCGCCCGGTCCGGCCCCAGCCCCTGCAACTGCCGCTTGAGCGCGACCGCCGCCAGCCGCTGCAACCGCGCGTCGATGGTCGTCGTCACCTTCATGCCCGGCTTGGTCAGCAGATGCGCGGCGAGGTGCGGGGCAAGACCCGGATCGAGCGCCCGGCTCCGCGCCACCGACAGCGCGCTCGCCGCCGCCGCCCGCATCGCCGAACAGTCGGGCAGTTTCCCCAGCCGGCACGCCCGCGCCGCCACCTGCTCCGGCCTTGCCCCCGGATTGGGGAGAAGCGCGGTCAGCATCAGCGCATCCTGTCGCGACAGCGCGTCCGCGCCCTTGCCGAACAGGCTGACCGCCGCCGCGCCGATCCCCTGCGCCTCGCCCCGGAACGGCGCGAGGTTGAGGTATGCGGCGAGGATCTCGTCCTTCGACCACCGCGCCTCCAGCGCCCGCGCCGCGCGCATCTGGCGCAGCTTCTCCCGCCACCCACGCGCGCCGGGCCGGGCGAGGTCGGGCGCAAGGAAGGCCGCCACCTGCATGGAAATGGTCGACGCCCCGCGCGATCTGCCGCCCGTCAGGCGCAGCCGCACGGCATTGCCCATCGCCACCCAGTCGATACCGTCATGATAGCGGAACCGCCGGTCCTCGGAGTTCAATACGCTCTCGACCAGCGCCGGACTTACCTTGTCCAGCGGCGTCCACGCCAGCCGCCGCGCCCGGAAATCCACCCGCTCGCTATCGATCAGCCGCCCGTCCCGGTCATAGAGCCACGCCTCGCTCGGATGCCAGTCAGCGACGACCTTGTCATAGGCGGGAAGGGCTGGAGGCAGGGTGAGGAAGTAAAGGGCAGCGAGCGCGAGCAGCAAAACCGCGCCTACCGCGATCAACGCATGCCTGATCGTCAGAAACCGCCGGATCACGCCGCCGTGTTCCTGCGCAGGCAGGAACCCTGTCCCGCCATCCGATCTGGACTCCTGCGTGCGCAGGAGCACGTTGTAAGGAAGTCACCCCTCACGCCTGCTACCAACATCCGTTCGGGCTGAGCGAAGTCGAAGCCCTCCACTGAACGAAGTGAAGTGCCTTCGCCAGGCTCAGGCTGGCCCTTCGACTTCGCTCAGGGCGAACGGACGTGAGAGCCGCGCGCGCATCCGCCCTCACCGCCTAACCACCGTCAGCCCCCGGTTCGGTACCTGCGCCCGGATTTCCGGCGAGTACATAGCCTCCACCCGGCTCGGCGGCAGGCCGAAGCTGCCGGTGCCGTTCAGCCGCACCACATAGCTTACCGTGAACCGTCCGGCGGGCACCCAGGCGAAATAGCCCCGCCATGCGTCGCGCCCACGCTCGACATAGCTTGGCTGCACGCCCTCCCCGCCATCGGCGGCCGCGCCGAAGATGGAGGACTGCCCGCCCAGATCGCCGACGATCGTCGCCCCCGGCGGCACCGGATCGCTCACCACCACCCAGTTGCGCTCGGCGGTGGCGTCCACGGTTATGCTGACCTTCATCACGTCGCCGCGCGTGATCCTGTCGGGATGCTTGCGGGAGACGAAGGAGACCGCCTTGGTCATGCGATAACCTGCGAACAGGGGCTGGCGCAGCGGCACGGCGGCGGACACGGACACCGTCGCCCAGGGTCCCGCCCCGCCGCTCTGCGTCAGGCTCAACCGCCCGTTGCTCAACGGCAACCGCAAGGGCGAAGCATCCGCCGCCATCGGCCAGCCCTGGCTGCGCGTCGCATTGCCCAGCGCCACGGTCGTCGTGCCCGTGATTGCGCTTGCCGGATAGAGGCTGGCGAAGCGCCGCGCGACGATCGCGCCCCAGGCGTTTGCCGGGGTCGTGTCCCAATGGCCGCGCTTCTGCCGCTGGGCGACGCCGACCATCATCTTGGCCGCCTCATCCTCCCAGCCGCGCCGTCCGAGCACCGCGTCCATCGCCTTGATCGCCATCTCGTCGCTGCTGACCATCATCCACCAGGGCGCATTGGCCCGGTCGGCCAGGTCCAGCCGCGTCCCTTCATAGACCAGGCGGCTGCGCAACATCTGCTCCGCCGTCGCCCGCATCTGCGCGGCGTTGGCGAGGCCCGGCGTCCGGTCGATGATCGTCATCCAGTCGGCCAGCGTGCCGGTCGGCATGTCGGCCGGCACGAGGTCGATGCCGCCCGCCAGCGCCGGGCTGGACTGGCCATTGCGCGCCAGCGCCGCCAGCGCCGCGACCTTCAGCAGCCGTGCGTCCGCCGGTCCCTCGCCCTCGCGCTCCAGCCTGCCCTCGACCACGGCCTTCATCGCCTCGGTCATCCGCGCCTTCGACGCTTCGGGGATCGCAAAGCCCGCCGCCGCCGTGGCGGACAGCACATAGGCGGTCAGCTCCGGCGATCCGCTCAGCCGGTCGCTGGGGAAATACCGCAGCAGGCCATTGCCATCGAGATAGGTCGGGATCGACCCGGCCAGCGCGCCCCACGACCCCGCATCGCCCAGCGCGATCGCCCGCGACGTCTGCTGTTCGAAGCAATTGAACGGATAGGCCGCCATATAGGCCCGCACGCCCCCTAATGGCGGCGCCAGCGTGTCGGACAGCTTCACGTCGACATAGCCGCCGCCCAGCGCCCCGGCGGGCGCGGCCACCGGCACCGAAGCGCCCGGCCCGACCCGCATCAGCGTCGCCGCCCATATCTCCACCGGCACGGCGGGCACGACATCCTGCGACACGACCACCCGGTCGACCGCCCGCCCGTCCGCCGACTTCGCCTCGACCGTCCAGCCGATCCGGTCGATGCCGGCCGGCGCGCGCAGGTTCCACGTCACCGGCGCGGCCCCGCCCGCCGGGATCGTCACGGTCAGCGGCTTGCCGGTGGCGATGCCGGGATTCAGCTTCACCGTCGCCGTCACCTGCATCGCCCGCGCCGATCCGTTGCGCAGGGTGAAGGTCGATCCGAACCAGTCGCCGCTGCGCACCAGCGGCGGCACCCCGGAATAAATGGTCAGGTCCTGCACCGTCCGTACGCTCGTCTGCCCGGTGCCGAACAGGTCCGCGCCCGACGTCGCAATCGCGACCATGCGGAAGGAGGAAAGATTGTCGGACAGCGGCACCGCGACCCGCGCACGGCCGTTGGCGTCCAGTCTCACCCGGCCCTTCCACAGCAATACGGGGCGGAAATCCTCGCGCGTCACGGCGGACTCATTGCCGCCGCCGCCGCCCGCCTCGACCGCCTTCTTGCCATAATGGCGCTTGCCCACGACCTGCGTCTGCGCGGTGGAGGTGAGGACATCCAGCGTCCGCTCCCCCATCATCGCGTCCAGCAGCTTCCAGCTTTCATTGGGGGCAAGCTGCAACAGCGCCTCGTCCACGGCGGCGAAGGCGATCTCCGCCGACTGCGCCGGTTTGCCGCCCGGCTCCGTCACCGCGACATCGACCTGCGCCGTCTCGCGCACGGCATATTTCGCCTTGTCGGTCTTGACCGCAACGCCCAGGCTATGCCCTTCCCAGCCGACCTGCACCTTGGCCATGCCGATGCGGTAACTTGGCTTGGCGAGGTCGACCAGCGCGGTCGGGCTTGCCCCTTCCCGGCTGAAGAAAGGCAGGTTCCACCGCCGTGCAAGGTCCGCGAACCACAGTTTCCACCCGCCGATCCGCCCGCGCACCGCCATCACCGACACATAGACATCGGGCGCGTAGGATGACGGCATCAGCACTTCCACCACCGGGTCCTTCCCCGACAGGTCGGTGACGAAGCTGGACAGCACGCCCTCCCGCTCCACCGTCACCAGCGCGGTTGCGGACCGGAACGGCATCCGCACCTGGAATTTCGCCGTCTCGCCCGCCTTATAGGCTTTCTGTTCGGGGATCAGGTCCATCCGGTCGCCATTGTCGCCGCCGAACCACCAGTCATCCTCGCCCGCCAGCCAGACGGAGCGCACCGAGCGCGCGACATTGCCCTGCGCGTCGGTGGTGGTCGCGACCACCGTCACCTCGCCGGACAGGCCGGGGTCCATCGCGCAATCGGCCAGCCCTTTTTCATCGGTCTTGGCCGAACAGTCGACATCGACTTTCGTCACCTTCTCCTGATTGTCATAGGCATAGAATCCGCCGATCAGCCGCCGCCGCGCGGTGATGATCTCGCGGCTGTAGAGGGCGACGGCGATCTTCTGTCCCCGGACCGGCTTGCCATCCAGCCCCAGCGCCACGAATTTCAGGCGCAGGTCGCTATCGCGCATCAGCCACCCGTCGGTTTTCATGCCTAGCCGCACCGCGGCGGGGTGCAGGGCGATCCGGCGGCTTGCCGTCAGAGTCTCGCCATTGGCGTCCTGATAATCCATCTCGACGGTCAAGGTCGTTTCATTGTCGATCGGCTGGCCGATCTCGACCGATGTCTGCGCCGTGCCGCCGCCGTTCAGCGTGACGGGCAATGTCTGGGAAAATGGCAGGGGTTGCGTAGGCGCTTCGCCATTATCGTCCAGCCGGGTGATCCCCTCCTTCACCGCCGCGCCGCCGAACGTCCATCCGTCCCATCCGTCCGGCGTCGCGCCGCCGCTGTCGAAGGCGGTACGGATGGAGACCGGCAAGTTCGCCGCCCCGCCGCCGGACAGATAACCGACGAACAGCGACAGCGGCACACTGGACGGGCGCACCACTTCCTCCTTCGGCCCCGTCACCGTGGCGCGCATCGTCGGCAGGCGGAACTCGTCCAGCCGGATCGACTGATTGGTGTAGATCGTCCGGTCGCCAATCATCAGTTGCAGGTCATAATCGCCCATCGGCGCGCCCTGGGGGGCGGTCCACACATTCTCGCCGATCCCGTCCCGGCCGATGGACAGCGGCATGTCGAACTGCGTGTCAGACCCGCGATGCGACAGGCGCAGCGTGCCCTTCAACTCTCCCGCCAGCGTGAAGCCCGTCGCCACCGGACGGCGCAGGATATGCTTCATGTTGACCGTCTCGCCCGCGCGGATCAGCGTCCGGTCGAAAATCGTGTGCACAATGTCGTCGCGCGCCGACCAGCCATAGGGCAGGTCGAAATCATAGGGGCGGATGCCCTGCCCCCAGTCGGTAAGGGTAAAGCTGTAATCGTCCCCGCTGCGCGCCGACACCATCAGGACATGGGTATCACCGTCGCAATTGCCGTAGGTTTCCGGCTCCGGCAGGCCGGACTTGATGAACAGCCGCCCCTGCCCGTCGCTGCGCCCGGCGGCGAATTGCTGGCCGGTGCAGCTATCGGTCACGCGCACGTCCGCGCCCGCCACCGGCTTGCCGCTGTCCAGTGAAGTCACCCAGGCGAGCGATCCCTGCCGCCCCCATTTGAAATGCACCGCCATGTTGGTGACCAGCGCGCCTGCCGCCACATAGCGCGGCTGGTCCCGACCCAGCAGCGCGCGGCCCAGCGCCGGGCTGGCCAGCTCGACCACATAGAATCCGGGCTTGGTCAGCGGAATGCCGACCACCTCGAACTGCTTGCCGCCGCCCGGCAGCGCCAGCTTCATCGCGCTGCCCTTGCCCTCCAGCAGCGATTGGCTGCCGGTGTAATTGACGCTTTTCGTCCCGCCCTTGCCGTCCGGCTCGTCGCGATAATCATCGTCGTCGGCGTCATCCAGCTTGCGCAGCCATTCGGCGACATCCTTGTCCGCATTGGCGACCCGCAGGCTCGCCCCGCCGATGGACGACACGCGCCGCGCCAGTTGCGGCTCGACGGCGCGCACCGTGACGGGCAGGACGCCGCCCTCCTTCGCCTCGACAATGCCGAAGGGCGCGGCGAACTTCACCAGCGGCGGCATATGGTCGAACGCCACCTTCAGCGGGAAACGCTCGGCATTTTCCAGCGCCCGGCCGCTGAAATCCTTCACATCCTTGGGCAGTATGATCTGCGCGCTCACCGCCTCGGGGAATGGCCCCTTGAAGGTGATGTCGGAAATCTCCTGCGCGCTCTTGTCATCGTCTCCGAAGGTCGGCGTGCGGCTCGACCCGTCCGGCAGGGTCAGGCGGATCGCCTCCGCCGTGGCGCGGGGGATGGGCGCGGCGAAACGGACATAGCTGTCCTGCACCGGATTGCATCCCGCGCGCGGATTGACGCGCGGGCATTCGAAGCGGGCGGTGAACGCCTTGCGCACGGTGAAGTCGAACCGCTGGTCGCGCCCGGCCTGCTTGCCATGCGCGTCGGCGATATGGGCGTCCCACACCAGCGCCATGTCGCGGCCGGGCGGCAGAGGGCGGCGGCACTTGACCGCCAGCACCCGCGACAGGCTGTTCGCCCGGTCGGCCGGCGTCGCGGACAGTTTCATCGGCAGCCCGGCATTCTCCAGGAAATTGCGCAGATACCAATTATTGTCGCCAAGGCCCGTCAATATCTGCTCGGAAACCTTGCCCGGCAGCACGTCCAGCGCGATCCGCTCGCCCACGCCATCGACCGCGCAATAGCCATAGGCGCCCACCGACCGCAGGTCCGGCGCGACATTGGTGGCGACCAGGAACACCTGCCCCTCCTCGATGTCGCCATAGCCGCCCGCCAACACCGCCCGCGCGGACGGGCCGCCCGTGTCGATGGTGAAGCTGCGCGTGCCGCCAATCGCGACGCCGCGCGTGCTGGCAAGCCCGTCGCGCAGGGACACGGTGCAGGTGAGGCCGCCGGGCAGTGCCCTCTCGAACTCAAACACATAGGTCTGCTGGTCGGCCCAGCGCCCGGTGGCCGGAACGGGGCATTCCAGCTTCGCGGGGGCGGTCGCGCGCGGGTCGCCCAGCGGCACCATCGCCTCGGAAAAGCGCAGGGTGAACCGCTCGATCGCGCCGCTGCGCGGGTCGCCTGATCCGGGCACCGCCAGCGTCACCTGCGGCGCGACGTCGCTGACGGCGGCCACGGGGAGCAGCGCCAGCATCGTCACCAGCAGCAGCCTGAAAAAGCGCGTCATGCCCGTCTCCCCATCTCCTGCCGCCTTTGTGCGCGCTCTGGCGATTGCAAGCCAGATGAAATCATCCGGCGGCGCGGAAATCGCGGCCATGCCTGACGGGCGGGGCTATCCAGCAACCTGTTGGAAGTGTCGACTTCGTTGGAACGGGAAAAGCTGGATAGTTATGTTATATCAATGATTTAGTATGATTTTATGGCTCCATCAAAATGTCCGGATACCGTCGCATTCGCCCGCGCATTTTTGGACACCAGGAGCGCCGAACAGGAGCGCGCTGGGATTGGGGGTGATTGGCAGGCTTACCCTCCTCCGTTCGGGCTGAGCTTGTCGAAGCCCTGTCCTTTTCTTCAGAAGTGAAGGGCAGTCCTTCGACAAGCTCAGGACGAACGGTCCGATAGTTTGCGCGCTCAGGCCAGCCCAGCGCCCCGCGCCGCGGCGATATAAAACTCCCGCAAGCGCCCCGCGACCGGCCCCGGCTTACCGTCGCCGACTGCCTGCCCGTCAATCTCGACAACCGGCAGCACGAAGGTCGAGGCGCTGGTGATGAACGCCTCCTTCGCCGCCAGTGCCTCCGCGACGCTGAACGCCCGCCGCTCCAGCCCGATGCCCTGCTCCGCCGCCAGCGCCCGCACCGCCGCGCCGGTGCAGCCCGGCAGCACCGCGTGCGAATCCGGCCGCGTCACCAGCACATTCTCCCGCGTCAGGATGAACGCCGTCGACGATGCGCCCTCGGTCACCAGCCCATCCTCGACCATCCAGGCTTCCTGGCACCCGGCGGCGGCGGCCTCCCGTTTCGCCAGCACCTGCGCCAGCAGGGCGGTGCTCTTGATGTCCCGCCGCGCCCAGCGCAGGTCGGGCATCGTCCTGACCCTGATGCCGCTGCGCGCCGCCGGCACGTCGATCAGGTCTTTGTGCTGCACGAACATCACCAGCGTCGGCGCGGTCCCTGGCGCGGGCAGGAAATCCCGCCCGCTCTCCGTCCCCCGCGTCAACTGCACATAGACCAGCCCGCCATCCACGCCATTCCGACGCACCAGCTCCGCCTGCACCGCCGCCACCTCGTCCAGCGCGATCGGCAGCGCGATGCCTAGCTCCCCGGCCGACCGCGCCATTCGGGCAAGGTGCGCGTCATTGTCGATCAGCTTCCCGTCCAGCACCGCCGCGACCTCGTAAATGCCGTCGGCGAACAGGAATCCCCGGTCCAGGACCGAAACCCGCGTCTCGGCGAGCGGCAGATAGTCGCCATTGAGGTAAGCGATGGACACGGGCGCCTCGCTCATGCCGCGCGGCTGCCCAGCAGCTTCTGCCGCCGCCGCTGCACCGATGATCCGATGCCCATCGCCTCGCGATATTTCGCCACTGTCCGCCGGGCGATGTCGAAGCCTTTCTCGCGCAGCATGTCGACCAGCGTGTCGTCGGACAGGATTTTCTTCGGGTCCTCGGCGGAAATCAGCGCCTTGATCTGGCTTTTCACCGCCTCGGCCGACACCGCCTCGCCGCCGTCCGCCGACTGGATCGAGCTGGTGAAGAAATATTTCAGCTCATACAGCCCGCGCGCGCAGGACAGATATTTGTTCGACGTCACCCGGCTGACGGTCGACTCATGCATCTCGATCGCGTCGGCAACCATGCGCAGCGTCAGCGGGCGCAGATGGGCGACGCCCTTGCGGAAAAACTCCTCCTGCTGCTTCACAATCTCGCTCGCCACCTTGATGATCGTTTTCTGCCGCTGGTCCAGCGCCTTCACCAGCCAGTTGGCGCTGGCCAGGCAATCGGCCAGCCACGCCTTCGACGCCTTGTCATGCGCCCCGCCCGCCAGTTCGACATAGTAACTGCGGTTGACCAGCACGCGCGGCAGGGTGGCGGTGTTGATCTCGATCGCCCACCCGTCGGCCCGCGGCGCAACGAACAGGTCGGGCACGACCGCAGGCGCGCTCTCGCCGGAAAAGCGCAGGCCCGGCTTGGGGTCGTATCCGCGCAGTTCCTGGATCATGTCGGCCATATCCTCCTCATCCACGCCGCAGATGCGGCGCAGGTGCGGCAGCGCGCCCTTGGCCAATATGTCCAGATTGTCGAGCAGCCGCGCCATGCACGGGTCGTACCGGTCCGCCTCCTTCGCCTGGATCGCCAGGCACTCTGACAGGCTGCGCGCGCCGACGCCGGACGGGTCGAATGTCTGGATCACCGCCAGCACCCGCTCCACATCGGCCAGGGCCACTTTCAGGTCATAGGCGGTCTGCAACAGGTCCGCCTCCAGATAGCCGGCATCGTCGATCTGCCCGATCAACTGCCCCGCAATCACCAGGTCCATGCCGGACAGTTTCGCGCCGGCCTGCGCCAGCAGATGCTCGTGCAGGCCACCTTCGGGGTTGGCGAAACTGTCAAAATCCGGGCCATCCTCGCTATAGCCGCCGCCCGATTCCATGCCACTCGATCCAAGGCTCCGCTCGGCGCTCGCGATCCGGTCGCCCGGCCCGTCGTCGATGAAGGTCTCGGCGGCATAATCGACGTCCAGCGGGCTGTCCGCCGCACCCATGCCCTGCGCGATCAGGGCGTCGGCCCCGCCCTCCTCGGCCTGCACAGCCAGTTCGCCATTGCCCGCGTCATAGTCGAAGTCCGGCAGGTCGGACATCGGCCCGTCCTCGCCGCCCGCCGCCGGGGCCTCCAGCAGCGGATTCTTCTCCAGCTCACCGGAAATGAAGGTCTCGATCTCCAGATTGGACAGCGCAAGCAGGCGGATCGCCTGCTGCAACTGCGGCGTCATCACCAGAGACTGGCTCTGGCGGATATCGAGGCGGGGACCGAGCGCCATCGGCTAGTGCGCCGTTACGGCCTGGGGGAATGCCCGGCCATCATCGTCAGAGCGAGAAGCTCTCGCCCAGATAGAGGCGGCGGACATCCGCATTGGCGACCAGTTCGGTCGGGCTTCCGGCGAACAGCACCCGGCCGTCATAGATGATGCAGGCGCGGTCGACGATCTCCAGCGTCTCGCGGACATTATGATCAGTGATCAGCACGCCGATGCCGCGCGTCTTGAGCTGTCTCACAAGGTCGCGAATATCGGCGATCGACAGGGGGTCGATGCCCGCAAACGGTTCGTCCAGCAGCACGATGGACGGGCTGGCCGCCAGCGCGCGGGCGATTTCGCACCGCCGCCGCTCGCCGCCGGACAGCGCCATGGCCGACGCCTCGCGCAGCCGCGTCAGGCCGAATTCCTCCAGCAACTGCTCCAGCCGCTCCGCCCGCGCGGCGGCGTTGGGTTCCGCCAGCTCCAGCACGGCGCTGATATTCTGTTCGACCGTCAGGCCGCGAAAGATCGACGTTTCCTGCGGCAGATAGCCGATGCCCAGGATCGCGCGGCGGTACATGGGCAGCGCCGTGATGTCCGCGCCGTCCAGCAATATGCGCCCGCTGTCCGGTTTCACCAGCCCCATGATCGAATAGAAACAGGTGGTCTTGCCCGCGCCGTTCGGCCCCAGCAGCCCGACGACCTCGCCCTTCGCCACGGTCAGCGACACGTCCGCCAGCACGCTGCGCCGTTCATAGCTTTTGGCGATGGAAATCACTGACAGGCCGTCGCTCACCTCCTGCGGGATAGGCGTCGCATGTCTGTCCAGTGTGTCGATATCGCTCATCACCATTCCCTTGCTGACGATATTCCGAACGGTGGAAGTTCGAAGGCCGCGTCGGCTGGCCTAATTTGGCTGGCCCCAATTTGGCAAGCTTTGTGCATGGGGGAAAGCCCCGGACGCGAATTTAATATGATTATTCCCGAATTCCGGGCCTTTGGGCGCTATTGGGGCGTGCGCTGCGGTACGCTGAACGTGCCGGACACACGGCCTGACGAGCTTGACGACGGACCGGCCGCCGATCGGCCGTCCACAGTGGAGCGGCCGGATGTCAGGTCGATGACCAGCCTGCCGCCGGTCAGCCGGTTGGACCCCTGGTTCAGCTCGACATTGCCCAGCATGGTGATCAGGCGGCGGTTGAGGTCATATATGGCGACATTGCCGCGCGCCGTTTCATTGCCCTTCACCACCACGACATTGCCCGATGCGTCGATGCGGTCGACCGTCACATTGCTGGTCGCCGATCCGCCAGCGGGGTTGGATGTCTTGGCGTTGGGATCGTTGCGATAGGCGACCGTCATGCGCGCGGCGTTCAGGGTCAGCCCCGCCTGGTCGACCTCCACCTTGCCGGACAGGACAACGCGGTCGGACCGGTCCTGCACCTCGATGCGGTCGGCGCTGAAATTCACCGGCGCATTGCTGTTGTGATTCTTCATGATCTGCGCGGACGCCGCGCTGCCCGCAACCAGCGCGGACCCGACCAGGAGGAGGGAGAGAGAACGGTTCATCTTCAGCGCCCTTTGAGGCCATTTTGCTCTATGCGCAAGCGCGCGCGGCCGTTCAGCGTCACTGTCCGCCCGGCCATGTCGGCTTCCAGATGGTCGGCGGTGAAGGTCCCCACCGGCATCCGGCCGTCCACCTGGCCCTGGCTGCGCAGCGTGCGCGCTTTCAGGTCGATATTCACGTCGCGGGTCGTCAGGCGATAGCCGCCCGCGGACTGGAACTGCACCGGTCCGTCGACAGCGACCTTCTCCGTCTGCATGTCGTAACGCCCGCGCCGCGCGTCAAGCACCGCCGGGCCATCGGTCAGCAGGATGCGCGCGGACATTTCGTTCAGGTCGACGACGGGCACGGCCGATGTTTTCTGGACGGCGGACCCTGCGCGCAGGGAAAAGGGCTGCCCCTTGCTGTCCTCGCCGCGATACAGCGCCTCGGTCACGCGCATGCGCTCTTTGGCGACTTCGACCTTCTTCTTGTCGAGGACGAAGCTGACCTCGCCGCTGCTGGAGAAAGGCGCGACGGCCAGGAAGGCGGACAGGACGCCGATTCCCACCGGCAGCGCGCCTTTCAGGAACGTCACCAGCCGGTCGTGGCTGCCGCCGGGCAGCGCCCAGTGCTGGCGCGCGCTTCGCTGCTGTTCCGCCTGAAGGGACACGGGCTGCGTCTTGTCCTTACATATGGGCGAAGATGTCGGCTTCCGGCCACCCGGCCAGATCGAGCATCGCGCGGTGGGGCAGGAAATCGAAACAGGCCTGCGCCAGTTCCGCGCGGCCCTCCCGCTGCAGGCGGCGGTCCAGTTCCTCTTTCAGCAGGTGGAGGTAGCGCACGTCGGACGCGGCATAATCCTTCTGCGCGTCGGACAGCACCGGCGCGCCCCAATCGGAACTTTGCTGCTGCTTGCTGATGTCCTGGCCCAGCAATTCGCGCACCAGCTCCTTCAGGCCATGCCGGTCGGTATAGGTGCGGATCAGGCGGGAGGCGATCTTGGTGCAATAGACCGGCGCCGTCAGCACGCCCAGATAATGCTGGAGCGCGGCGATGTCGAACCGGCCGAAATGGAACAGCTTCAACCGGTTCGGATCGGCCATGATGGCTTTCAGGCGCGGCGCGTCATAGGCGCTTCCGGGAGAGAATCGGACAAGATGCTCGTCGCCCTTGCCGTCGCTGATCTGTACGACGCACAGGCGGTCGCGCGGCGTGATAAGGCCCATTGTTTCGGTATCCACGGCGACGGAGCCTTCCGTCAGGACGCCTTCGGGCAGATCTTCTTCATGGAAATAGACTGTCATCATCTTCCCTTAGAGGGCCGAGCGTGACAACTCAATGAACCGTTTTCGGCAGTATCGGCGCGGTATCGGCGCAGGATTGCGGCTGAGGCCGCGTCCGCCGCATCGTCCGCCGCCCGTGCGGCAGATCGTCCGGGGCAGCCAAAACATAAGGCAACACTGGGAAAATTGCGGAAAATCATTCGCTCTTGACTGGAAAGCCGTCTATACTGATTCTCAAACCGTATTCTGCGGCGGATTCTTCATGTCTTTTCGTCCGACATGGTTATCCGGATTTTTCGGCGGGCGAAGCGAAAGTGACTAACAGGGCATGAGTTTTGACAGAGGTCGCCGCGGACGCGGCAAGGACAAGCGGGACGGTTTCGGCGACGAGAGTTTCTATTCCGATCAGGGCGGCGGCGGCGGTGGTTTCCGCGGCGGCGGCTTTGGCGATCGTGGCGGTTTCGGCGGCGGTGGCGGCGGTTTTGGTGACCGCGGCGGTGGTGGCGGCTTCGGCGGCGGCGGCGGTGGTTTCCGCGGCGGCGGCGGTGGCGGCGGCTTTGGTGGTGGCGCTGGCGGCGGCGGTGGCCGCGGCATGCCCGCCCAGGTTGTCGGCGAAGGCAAGGGCGTCGTTAAATTCTTCAACGGGCAGAAGGGCTTCGGCTTCATCGTCCGTGATGATGGCGGCGAGGACGTGTTCGTCCATATCAGCGCTGTCGAGCAGGCTGGCCTGACCGGTCTGGCCGAGGGTCAGCCGCTGGGCTTCACCCTCGTCGATCGCGGCGGCAAGGTGTCGGCGACCGACCTGGTCATCGACGGAGAGCCTCTGCCCGTGACGGATCGCGGCCCCCCGCGCGAACCGCGCGCCGGTGGCTTCGGCGGTCCGGCCGGCGGTGGCGACCGTGGCGGTCCGCAGCGCCAGCTCACCGGTGAGAAGGCCAGCGGCACCGTCAAGTTCTTCAACGCGATGAAGGGCTTCGGCTTCATTCAGCGCGACGATGGACAGCCGGACGCCTTCGTGCACATCAGCGCCGTCGAGCGTGCGGGCATGAGCGCCCTTAACGAAGGCGACCGGCTCGATTTCGAGCTGGAGGTTGACCGCCGCGGCAAATATGCCGCCGTCAATCTGGCGCCGAAGTCGGAATAATCCGGCTAACGGAATGAAAAAAGGGCCGCCAGAAATGGCGGCCCTTTTTGTATGTCTGTGCGGCGGCTGGATTGATCTTGCCAGAAGGACATGTGCTCCTGCGAAAGCAGGAGCCCAGATCAGACGGTGGGACTGGGCTCCTGCTTTCGCAGGAGCACGCCATTTCGGACCGTCAGTTGAGCCCCTGTCGCTTTTCGTTCACCCCTTGCGGCCGGCTTCGAACAGGAACCATGCGCGTTCCTCGGCCTGGTCGGTCCAGTCGTCGATAATGCCTTCGGTCGCATTGTCGCCCGCTTCGGTCGCTGCGGTCTTGGCGGCGCGCAGCGCCTCTACCAGCGCCAGATTGTCCTGGCGCAGCTCCTCCAGCATATCGTCCGGGCTGACATAGTCGGCGTCATTGTCCTTCACCGACTGGTGGCGGCTGATGTCGCCGATCGACCGCAGCGTGACATTGCCGGTCTTGCGCACCCGCTCCGCGATCAGGTCGGTCGTGCCCAGAATCTGCGTCGCCTGATCGTCGAACATCAGGTGATAGTCGCGGAAATGCGGGCCGGAAACATGCCAGTGGAAATTCTTGGTCTTGAAATAGAGCGCATAGCTGTCGGCGAGCACGCCGTTCAGCGCCTCCGCCACGGATTTGGTGGCGTTGCTTTTCAGGTCGGTGGGGGTCTTTAGCTGCTGGGCGGTCATCATATCCTCCTGGTGCGAAAAAGTTTCGCCTACATAATGATCGACTAGCAGGTTGGTGCCATCAAACGGAGCAGAATCGAAGGAGAAACTTCGCTCTGTTTGATCGATATCGTCGATCAGAGCAGGCCGAGCGCCCCAAGCCCCATGGCGGCCCCGGCGATCAGCAACAGGATTCCGCCGATCCGCCGGATCCAGCGCAGCGGCAGACCGATGAAGAATTGCGATTTCAGCAGGATGACGGGAATGCAGGCCAGCGACATGCCCATGCCCGCGCCGATCGCGGTAAGTACCGGATCGGCCGTCCGCGCGGCGATGGCGGCGGTCAGGAACTGGGCGCTGTTGCCGAACGCCAGGATGAACAGGCCAAGCCCGCTGGTCAGTAGCGGCCCGATTCGCCACCCGTTCAGCAGGTCCGGCCGCTTGACCGGCATCAGCAGCCCCACGCCGCCGAACAGGAAGGCGAGGCCGAGCAGCAGGGTGCGGGCGTCCGGCCCGATCGTCTTGGAAAGCAGCCCCCCGGCGATGGCGGACAGCGCGGCGTTGGCGAAGGCGGCCAGGATGATGCCTGCGATCAGCGCCGCGCGGTTGCGATAGCGGACCGACAGGGCAAGCGTCAGCAACTGGCAGCGATCGCCCATCTCGACGAGGAGACAGGCCAGCAGGGCCAATAGCAGCGCGTCCATATTTTAAGGGGGCGTCAGGCGCCCATGCGCACCGACATGGCGGCGAGATAGGCGGTGTTGATTTCCGGCCCCGCCTGTTCGCACCCGGCGGCGTCGCGCATCAGGTCGAGATAGGAGAGAACGACCGGGCCATGGCCGTCCAGCGCAAGCGCGGATTCGAGCATGGAGGCAAGGCGCTCCACCGGCTCCAGGCCGTATGTGCGGGCGATATGGCGGATGCCGTCCACTTCCTCGCACGTCCGGGCGAGGCTGAGATGACCGCGCTGGGCCGCCAGCGAATCGATGCGGTTCACTATGTCTGTGCGGACCATCAGCATGGCGTCATATTTCATCGGCTTAACCCCCCGCCTTCTTCCCCATGCGGGATCATGCGCCGCTATGGTTAAGACAGGGTAAAGAAGCCCGGCTTTCAGGGACAAATCCGGCGGCTGTTGCCGCCTTGCACTGACTCCGACCTTGACAGGCGCGGGAATCTGCAGCAATGGGCAGCGCAGAAACGGGGCGGTCCCATTGGGCCGCCTTTATTTTTCGACAGATTTTTCAAGGATTGGGTCATGGCCAAGCCAGCCACCGTCAAGATCAGACTCGTCAGCACCGCCGAGACCGGCTTCTTCTACGTCACGAAGAAGAACCCGCGCACCAAGACGGAAAAGCTGAGCTTCAAGAAATATGATCCCGTCGCGCGCAAGCATGTCGAGTTCAAGGAAGCCAAGATCAAGTAAGCGCGCGCCGCCCCTTTCGGGGTGACGATGCGGCATGACGAAAAAGGCCCGCTCCGGCATTTCGGAGCGGGCCTTTTCGCATGTCCGTGGATCGGGATTCCCAGGTACCAAGCATGCCCTGAATAAACCGTTCGTCCTGAGTAGCCATTGAGCGAAGCCGAAATGGCATATCGAAGGATCAGCGCTTGGCGCAACGTACTTCGATACGAGCCTTCGACAAGCTCAGTCTCTACTCAGTACGAACGGTTCTAGTGTATTTCAGATACTGCCTTTAGTTGCCCACGGGCTGCGCGTCCGTGCGGCGCACGACGATGGTTGAGGAACGCGGCTGCGCCCCCGCCACCGGCCAGGCGCCTTCGGGATGCTGGATGTTGATGAAGAAGGTCTTGAGGTCCTGCGTATAGGCGATGCCGGTGATCTCGCAGCCGACCGGGCCGACCAGGAAGCGCTTCGACAGCTTCGTGGTCTGGTCGACATGGAACATCGCATTATTCCCGAACACGTCCACCAGCGCCTTGCCTGCGACGCCGGACGTGCTGGTGATGCTGTGGTCGGTCTGCACCCACATGCGGCCCTTCGGGTCAATGCGCAGGCCGTCCGGGCTGGAGAAGGTGTCGCCATTGATGTTGCCGACCAGATTGGCGTTGCCGCCATTGGCCGCGCTCAGCGACGGGTCGCCCGCCAGCACGAAGATTTCCCAGGTGAAGCTCGTCGCCAGCGGAGAATTGGCATTCTCCTTGAACTTGATGATGCTGCCGTTGCGGTTGCCCGTGCGGGGGTTGGCGGCATCGGCGACCTGACGGCTGCTGTTGTTGGTCAGCGTGCAGTATACGGCGCTGTTGTCGGGCGCGACGGTCAGCCATTCCGGGCGGTCCATGATGGTGCCGCCGGCGACGCGGGCGGCCGCCTGCGTACGGATCAGCACGTCGCTCTGGGTGGCGAAGTTCACCGTGACGGGCGTCGCCGGACCCTGGCTGACATTGCCTGGATCGGTCGCGCCGGGGACCAGGCCGTTCTTGCCCTGGGTCAGCTCCCGCCATTCGCCCGAACCGTCGGCGTTGAAGCGCGCGACATAAAGCGTGCCGCTGTCCAGCAGGTCGGTGTTGGCCGCGCGGTTGGTCGAGGAATAGGCGGCCGACGGCACGAACTTGTAAATGCAGCCCGGCGTCGTATCGTCACCCATGTAGAAGGCGACCCGGTTGCTGCTGTCGGCCATATAGGCGACATTTTCATGGCTGAACCGGCCCATCGCCGTGCGCTTCTTGGGCAGGCTGGTCAGCTCGGCATAGGGGTCCAGCTCGACGACCCAGCCATAATCATTGTTGGGCTGCGTCGGGTCGAGATAATTGTTCGTGGTTTCCTCGCACGTCATGTAGGTGCCCCACGGCGTGCGGCCGCTGGAGCAGTTGTTGAGCGTGCCCTTGATGCTGGCCGACAGGGCCGACGCCGCCGGGCCGCTCGGGGTGTAGAAGGAATTGCCGGTGTAGCGCTTGTTATACTTCGAACCGGCCTTCACCGCCCATTTGCCGTCGGCGCCCCTGGCGACTTCGATCACTGATACGCCCACGGCCGACAATGCGAGCAGCTTCTGCTCGGCGGTCGCGGTGGCGGCGTTGTAGCTGCCGGAAAACAGGATGTTATAGTCGGCGACTTCATGGTTGATCGCCAGCAGGCCGCCCGCATTGGGATCGACGCCGACCAGTTCGTAAAATTCCATGCCGTCATGATTGCCGCCGGCCTGCTTTTCGGTCTCGCTGGACGGCTGGAAGCTGCCCTTGTAGCCCGGCGCGCCTGCCTCGACCACATCGCCTGCGGAAAACAGCACGTCGACGGTGTAACCGGCGGGAACGGTCACCTTGTCCTCGCGGCTCGACGCAACGGACGAAAAGGCGATGGCGTAGCTGGCGGTCGGGGTAGGCGTGGGCGCCGGGGTAGGTGCGGGCGCGGGGGTCGACGTGCCGTCATCCTCGCCGCAGGCCGCGAGCGCGCCCATCATCGGCAGGATGGACAGGCCAAGCAGGCCGTTCTTCAGGATCGTGCGGCGGCCGGGATTGTTGGCGACGATCTCCTCCAGGCTCTGGCCCGGCAGGTCGATCGTGGGTTCCAGCGCGCGCCACGGAGCGCGCGCTTCATCGGTAATGTAGGACATGGCATTCCCCCTGATAGGAAATTATGCAGCCGGGCGGATGCCAGGCTCGCGGGGAATGGCATTGGCAGGGGGTAATGACGGGTTCGGGACGGGACCGTGTCGTTTCGCGGTAAGCTAGGTTACAATTCTGTGTCCACCTGCGCCGGGCGGTCGAGCAGGCCGTTCACAACGTCGATGAACTTCATCACCGATATCGGCTTGGAGACATAGGCTTCCGCGCCCGCTTCCCGGATCTGGTCCTCGTCGCCCTTCCCGGCATAGGCGGTGACGGCCATTACCGGCACGGGCGACAATGCCGCATCCTTCTTCAGCGACATGATCAGGTCCAGGCCGCTGACATGCGGCATATGGATGTCCATGACGATCAGGTCGGGCTTGAACGACCGGGCCTGGTCCAGCGCCTCCCGCCCGTCGGATACGCCCAGAGCTTCATGGTCGTGCACGCGCAGCAGGTCGCAGAAAAGTTTCAGATTGAGTTCGTTGTCCTCGACAACGAGCACGCGCTTTGTCACCAGTTGCTCCGAATTATCGACCCGATTGAAGGCCGTACTGGATGCTCCCCGACAAGACAAATGGCAAGATCGCCGATCCCCACACGCTTGCCCTGCTCGCGCTTGGCTGGCTGCTTTCCGACGAGCGGCGGGCGGACCGGTTGTTGGCCCTGACGGGTCTGGACGCTGACGCCCTGCGCGCCGGGATCGGCGATCCCGCGATGCTGGACGCGGTGCTCGGCTTCCTCGAAAGCCATGAACCCGATCTGCTGGCCTGCGCGGAGGCGATCGATGTTCCGCCCGCCGCCCTGGTCAATGCGCGCCGGACCCTTGGCGCATGAACCGGCCGCTGATCATCACGGATTGCGATGAGGTGCTGCTGCACATGGTCGTGCCGTTCCGGGCCTGGCTGGATGAAACGCATGACGTGCATTTCGACATGCGCGGACAGGAATTTACCGACGCGCTGCGCCACAAGAGCAGCGGCATTCCGCTGGAGCGGGAGCTGATCTGGACATTGCTCGTCGAGTTTTTCGACACGGCGATGGATCGCCAGATGCCGATTTCCGGCGCGCTGGAGGCGCTGGCGAACCTGTCGGAGATCGCGGATATCGAGGTGCTCACCAATATCGGCGAGGCGCAGCATCAGGGCCGGATCGCGCAACTGCGCAAGCTCGGCGTTCATCACCGGGTGCACTGGAATCAGGGCGGCAAAGGCCCGCCGCTGGCCGCCATCGTTGCGGAACATCAACCCAGCGTCGCCTTCTTCATCGATGATCTTGGCATTCATCACCAGTCGGTCGCCGACCATGCGCCCGATGTCTGGCGGCTGCATATGGTCGGGGAGCCGGAGATTGCCGTGAATGTGCCGCCAGCGGAGGCCGCCCATGCCCGGATAGACGACTGGGCCAGCGCCGAACAATGGATACGCGCCCGGATTGCGGAGGGGCGGCCACAAGCCGCTTGACCCCCGCCCCGTCCATGCGCATTGACGGCGCATGAGCAGCATCGACGCACGCATCGCCGAACTCGGCATCACCCTTCCGCAGGCCGCCGCGCCCGTCGCATCCTATGTGGCGGCCGTGGAGATTGGCGGCCTGCTCTATATTTCGGGCCAGGTTTCCTTCAAGGATGGCGGGCTGATGACCGGCCGTCTGGGGGATGACCGGGATCTGGACTATGGCGTGGACGCCGCGCGCCAGTGCGGGCTGATGCTGGTCGCGCAGATGAAGGCGGCGCTGGGGTCGCTGGACCGGGTGGAGCGGATCGTGAAGCTCGGCGCCTTCGTCAGCAGCGCCGATGGCTTCACGGATCAGCCCAAGGTCGCCAATGGCGCGTCGGACCTGATGGTCGCCATCTTCGGCGATGCGGGCAAGCATACGCGCAGCGCCGTGGGCGTTCCCGTCCTGCCCCTTGGCGCGGCGGTCGAGATCGACGCCATTGTCGCCGTTCGCCCGGCTTGATTCCTGTCTTTCACCCGCGCCTGATGCGGCGCGGGTCGCTTTCCTGAGGGCGCAGCCTTTCGCCCATCGCGGGCTGCATGGCAAAGGGCTGGTCGAAAACAGCCTCGCCGCCTTCGACGCCGCCATTGCCGCCGGATACGGCATGGAATGCGACGTGCGCGCCAGTCAGGATGGCGTGGCTTTTGTCTTTCACGATGCCGATCTTGACCGGCTGACGGCGGAAAAGGGCAAGCTGGCGGATCGTTCGGCCAGCCTGCTGGATGCCGTGATCCTGTCCGGCGCGCGCGAGCCGCTGCCGCGCCTCGATGCGTTGCTTCACCGCATTGACGGCCGCGCCCCCCTGCTGATCGAGGTGAAGGCCCCGACGCGCAATGTCATTCGCATCTGCCGCGCCACCCGCCGGGCCTTGGAGGGATATCGCGGGCCGGTCGCCATCATGTCCTTCAATCCGCTGGTCGCGTCATGGTTCAGGCGGGAAGCGCCGCATATCGTGCGCGGCCTTGTCGTGACGGAGGAAGGCAAGCAGGGATATCGTGGCCGGATCGCGCGCACCCTTGCCCTTTGGAAGGCGAAACCCGATTTCCTTGCCTATGACGTTCGCGACCTCCCCTCACGCTTTCCCGCCCGCGCTCGCCAGCGGGGGCTGCCGGTGCTGACCTGGACGGTGCGCAATGCGGCGGCGGAGCAGGTGGCTTTCGCCCACGCCGATGAAAGCATTTTCGAGATTCCCGGCGATGGCTGATGTCTCCGTGACCGCGCGGGTCGCGGGCGGCGTCCGGGAGGTGCCGAAGGATCAGTGGGATGCCTGCGCCGGGCCGGACAATCCCTTCGTCTCGCACGATTTCCTGTCGATCCTGGAGGAATCGGGCAGCGTCGGCCCCGACACCGGCTGGCAGCCGCTACCCCTGTTGATCGACGGGCCGGACGGCCGGATCGCCGCCGCCCTGCCCGCCTATGCCAAGACGCACAGCCAGGGCGAATATGTGTTCGATCATGGCTGGGCGGACGCATGGCACCGGGCCGGCGGCGAATATTATCCGAAGATTCAGATCGCCGCGCCCTTCTCGCCCGTGCCCGGCCCGCGCCTGCTGCTGCGCGACCCCGCGCTCGCCCCTGCCCTGATCGCGGCGGCGGAGACGCTGGTGGATCGGAACGAACTGTCCTCCGCCCACGCGACATTTGTCGAGGAATCGCAGATTCCCCTGTTCGAGGCGGCCGGGTGGCTGATCCGGGAGGACAGCCAGTTCCACTGGGCCAATCGCGGCTATGCGTCGTTCGAGGATTTTCTGGGCGACCTGTCCAGCCGCAAGCGCAAGGACATCCGCAAGGAGCGGGCGAAGGCGGTGGAGGGGCTGGACATCCTCCATCTGACCGGCGCGGATCTTCAGGAAAGCCATTGGGACATTTTCTGGCGCTTCTATCAGGACACTGGCGCGCGCAAATGGGGGCGGCCCTACCTGACCCGTACCTTCTTCTCGCTTCTGGGGGAGCGGATGGCGGACCGGACGCTGCTGATGCTGGCGATGCGCGATGGCCGGGCGATTGCGGGCGCACTCAACATGATTGGCGGCGACACGCTCTACGGCCGCTATTGGGGATGCACGGAGGAGGTGCCCTTCCTCCATTTCGAGCTTTGCTATTATCAGGCGATCGACGCCGCCATCGCGCGGGGTCTGTCGCGGGTGGAGGCAGGCGCGCAGGGCGGGCACAAGCTGGCCCGCGGCTATAGCCCGGTGCCCACCTGGTCGGCGCATTATATCCCCAACCCCAGCTTCCGCCGCGCCATCGCCGATTTCATCGAGCGTGAGCGCATGGGCGTCCAGCAGGACCGGCTATGGTTGGAGGAGCGCGCGCCGTTCCGGAAGGGTTAGGTTCTCATTTCCCGTTCTCCTGCGAACGCAGGAGTCCAAAGTTCTAGGCGCAGCGCGAACGGCCCTTGGTTCCTGCGTTCGCAGGAACAGGAAGGACGTGCTCGCAGAGAGAAAGCCTCAGGCCGCGCGGCGGCCCGTTTCTGCGATGAAGGCGCGGGCGAGGCGCTGAGCCTCCGCGATTTCACGGCCGGACATTTCCTCGGCGACGTCGGCGCGGCAATATTGCGCTTCCTCCATGCCGCGGAGAGCCGCGAGGTTGAACCATTTATGCGCCGCGATCAGGTCGACGTCGACACCGCCGGTGCCGCAACTATAGGCCATGCCCAGATCGTAGCAGGCGTCGGCGCATCCGCTGGCGGCTTCGGCCATACGGCTGGCCAGCAGAAACTCTGCACTCTTGATGCTGATTCCCATGATCTTCCCAAACCCCCACAATGGATTACCAATTTACGGTTGCGACCATTGCTATCCCGCGAATGCGAAATTCGCCTCCAGACCATAAAAAATGGTTAACAACAGGATGGGATGAGGGGCGGAGCTTACGACTTTGGTAGGACGCGAAGGTTAATGGCTCTTTTTCAGCGCCTTGGACCTCAAGCCGGATCGACTGCAATATTGTCGATCAGCCGCGTATTGCCCATCCGCGCCGCCGCCAGCAGGCGGCCGGGCCGGTTCAGGACAGGTAATATCTCAAGCGTCGCGGCGTCGCGCAACTCAACATAGTCGATCGGGCCGAAACCCGCCTCCGCAAGCGACGCCACCGCCTCCGCAAGCACTGCCGCGACCGCCTCGCCCCCCGCGATCCGCCGGGCGGCGGCGTTCAGGGCGTCCGGCAAAGCCACCGCGGCTTTGCGCTGTTCCGCGGAAAGATAGACGTTGCGGGAGGAGAGCGCGAGGCCGTCCGCCGCCCGCTTTGTCGGCACGCCCACAATCTCCAGCGGCTGGTCCAGGTCGGCCACCATGCGGCGGATAACCGCGAGCTGCTGATAATCCTTCTCCCCGAACAGCGCGACATCGGGGCGAACCTGATTGAACAGCTTGGTCACGACCGTCGCCACCCCGTCGAAATGGCCTGGCCGCGCCGCGCCGTCCAACTCGTCGCTGACCCCGGTGACGGACACGGTGGAGGCGAATCCGGCCGGGTACATGACGTCCACCGTCGGCGCCCACAGGATCGCGACGCCCGCCTGTTTCAGCATCGCCGCGTCCTGCGCCTCCTGCCGGGGATAGGCGTCCAGATCCTCGTTCGGGCCGAACTGCTTGGGATTGACGAAGATCGATGCGACGACATGTTCCGCCCGCGCCGCGCCCTCGGCGACCAGCGCCATATGTCCCTCATGCAGCGCGCCCATCGTGGGCACCAGGGCGATGGAGCCGCCGGTCGCACGCAATGCCGAAACGGCGGCGCGAAGTGTGTCAAGGTCACGGATGATTTGCACGCGGGCCGAGCCTCCGATAAGGGCGATGGTCTGGCGACCTGCTAGGCAGCCTCGATGATGGCGGTCAAGTTCGGCGGCTTAATCCGGGGCGAATTTCTGGGGAATATACGGTCCAATGGCGAACCCGCATGTCATAACCTTCGCCAATGAAAAGGGCGGCACCGGCAAGTCGACGACTGCGGTGCACACCGCCGTCGCCCTGTCTGCGCTGGGGTATGATGTCGGCATCATCGACCTCGATCCGCGCCAGCGCACCGTCACCCGCTATATGGAGAATCGCGCCGAAACCGCGCGCCGCCGCGGCATTGCGCTGCCCACGCCCGCCTTTTCCGTGCTGAAGGGCGACAGCGTGGACGCGCTGGAGGCGGAATGCGCAGCGATTGGCGCCGGGCGGGATTTCCTGATCGTCGACACGCCCGGCCGCGACGATCCGATGGCGCGCGCAATGGCGGCGAAGGCCAACACGCTGGTCACGCCGATCAACGACAGTTTCGTCGATTTCGACCTGATCGGTCAGGTTGACCCGGAAACATTCAAGGTGAAGCGCCTCAGCTTCTATTCCGAACTGATCTTCGAGGCGCGCAAGGAGCGGGCCAAGAGCGACGGCGTGTCGATCGACTGGGTGGTGCTGCGCAACCGCGTCCAGCATCATGACGCCCGCAACAAGAAGCGCGTGGGCGACGCCCTGATGGAACTCTCCCGCCGCGTCGGCTTCCGCGTCATTCCCGGCCTGTCGGAGCGCGTGATCTTCCGCGAGCTGTTCCCGTCCGGCCTGACCCTGCTCGACAAGGGGCATCTGGGCGACCTTGGCATCAGCCACATCGCCGCGCGGCAGGAGCTGCGGGAGATGGTCGCCGGATTCGCCCTGCCCACCGTCGCCGAGCGCGAGGAACTGGGCGCCGCCTGATGGCCATATTCGCGATGCTGCTGATGGGTCTGGCCGGTTGGCTGATATGGACCGGGCGGCTGCAGCGGATGAGCGGCAAGGACGGCATGGCGCTTGGCCTGGCCATTGTCGGCGCTGTTCTGGCGGCGAAGGGCAAGCCGGTGATTGGCGCGCTGCCGCTCATTCTGTCCGCCGGCTATTTCGCCCTGCGCATCCGGCGCAAGACCCGGCCCCTGTCCAGAGCGCCCAAAAGCGGGACGAAACCGGTTCCGCCCGCGCCCAACGACGCTGTTGCCGAGGCAAGCGCCCTGCTAGGTCTGCCTCGCGATGCCGATGCGGACGCGATTCGTGCCGCGCATCGCCGCCTGATAGCCTCCGTCCATCCCGACAGGGGTGGAACCGAGGCACTGGCCGCCAAGATCAATGCCGCGCGGGACACCCTGCTGCAGCATCATGAAAACGCCAAAGGGTCGCGCTAAGCTGTTCACAGCCCGCAAAGGGCATCCATCCAGAGACTAGGACGATCTATGACGCACAACTTCCACCCGACTTCCCTGCGCGAATATGACATCCGTGGCATCATCGGCGAAACGCTGGGCGAGGCGGACGCCTATGCCATCGGCCGGGGATTCGGCACGCTGATCGGCCGCGCGGGCGGAAGCAAGGTGGCGGTGGGCTATGACGGCCGCACCAGCTCGCCGGTGCTGGAGGCGTCGCTGGTCAAGGGCCTGAACGACAGCGGCATCCATGTCGTGCGGATCGGCGAAGGCCCGACGCCGATGCTCTATTATGCCGAGGCCGTGCTGGACGTTGACGGCGGCATCGAAATCACCGGCAGCCACAACCCGTCCAACTATAACGGCTTCAAGATGGTGTTCCAGCACCGCCCCTTCTTCGGTCAGGACATTCAGGGCCTGGGCAAGATGGCGGCCGAGGGCGACTGGGACGATGGCGCGGCGGGCAGCGAGACCGTGGACATCATGGACCGCTATGTCGCGCGGCTGATGGAGAATTTCGACGGCGCCGCCTATCGCATCGGCTGGGACGCGGGCAACGGCGTCGCCGGGCCGATTGTCGAGAAGCTGATCAAGCTGATCCCCGGCGAGCATTACACGCTCTACACCGACGTCGACGGCAATTTCCCCAATCACCACCCCGATCCGACCGAGGAAAAGAATCTCGTCGACCTCAAGAAGCTGGTCGCGGACAAGAAGCTCGACTTCGGCGTCGCGTTCGACGGCGACGGCGATCGCATCGGCGCGATCGACGGCGAGGGCCGGGTGATCTGGGGCGATCAGCTCCTGTCCATCTATGCCGAACCGGTTTTGAAGGAGCTGCCCGGCTCCACCATCATCGCGGACGTGAAGGCCAGCCAGGCGCTCTACGACCGGATCGCCGAGCTTGGCGGCAAGCCGCTCATGTGGAAGACGGGCCACAGCCTCATCAAGTCGAAGATGAAGGAAACCGACAGCCCGCTCGCCGGCGAGATGAGCGGCCACGTTTTCTTCAAGCATCAATATTACGGCTTCGACGATGCGCTTTATGCGGCGATCCGCCTGATTCGCGCCTCGACTTCGCTGGGCAAGAGCGTGACGGAATTGCGCGGCGCGATGCCCGCCATGGTCAACACGCCGGAAATGCGCTTCCAGGTCGATGAAAGCCGCAAATTCGCTGTGATCGACGAAGTGCTGGCGCGGCTGAAGGCGGCGGGCGCGACGGTCAACGATACGGACGGCGCGCGCGTCAACACGCCCGATGGCTGGTGGCTGCTTCGTGCGTCGAACACGCAGGACGTGCTGGTCGCCCGTGCCGAGGCAAAGGATGAGGCGGGTCTGGCGCGACTCATGGAGCAGATCGATTCGCAGCTCGCCGAGTCGGGTCTGAAACGCGGTCCGCAAGCGGCGCATTGAGGCCAGACAAAGCGTAAAACGTAAAAAAGTTCCGCAGAAGATGGTGAAGTTTACGTTACGGAAAGCCCGGAAAACGGAACGGTTGCAATCTTTGCAATCGGGAATCTGTTTTTCGCATTTGCGATAATCGCTGCTGCAGCGCACAAAGATCGTGCCTTTCAGGCATCCTCTCCTAAAACTTTCAGCCGCCCTTCGGGGCGGCTTTTTTTTGCTCGTTGAACTTGGCGCGCGCAGAAATGTTTAGGCGTTTGCCGTGGTCGCCGAAGACTCGGCGTGCTCCTGCTTTCGCAGGAGTCCAGTCCCACCGCCCGATCTGGGCTCCTGCGTTGGCTTCGCCACACTTCGGGTCGCAGGAGCGCGCTTTCTTCCAAACGGGAGCAGGTCTAGTCTGTCACGATGGCCGCACGGCTTCCCCAACCCCTTACTGACTGGTTCGCCGACCGGGGCTGGACGCCGCGGCGGCATCAGATGGACATGCTGGCCGCTGCCGATGCGGGCCGCCACGCGCTGCTGGTCGCGCCGACCGGGGCGGGCAAGACGCTCGCCGGTTTCCTTCCTACCCTCGCCGACCTGATCGATAACCCCGTCGAGGGTCTGCACACCCTCTATGTCTCTCCGCTCAAGGCGCTGGCCGTCGATGTCCAGCGCAACCTGCTGACCCCGATCGCGGAGATGGACGTCCCGATCCGCGTCGAAACCCGCACCGGCGACACGCCAAGCGATCGCAAGGCCCGGCAACGCGCGCGCCCGCCGCAAATCCTGCTGACCACGCCCGAATCGCTGTCCCTGCTGCTCAGCTATCCCGACAGTTTCACCCTGTTCGCCAATCTGCGCACCGTGATCGTCGATGAGGTGCATGCCTTCGCTACGCAGAAGCGCGGCGACCTGCTGAACCTGTGCCTAGCCCGGCTGCAGGCGATAAACCCGGCGCTCCGGCGCGTGGCGCTTTCGGCAACGGTGTCGGATGTCGATGCCTACCGCGCATGGCTCGCGCCCGATGGCGATATCGATATGGTGACGGCGGTGATGGGCGAGGAGGGGGCCGATCCGCTCATCTCCATCCTGATTCCGGAGGGACGGGTGCCCTGGTCCGGGCATAGCGGCAAATATGCCGCCGCGCAGGTGATGGCGGAAATCGAACGGCGTAAAACCACGCTTGTTTTCTGCAACACGCGCGGCCTTGCCGAACTGATCTTTCAGGAACTCTGGTCGGTCAATGACAAGACCCTGCCCATCGGCATCCATCATGGCAGCCTGTCGCGCGAGGCGCGGCGCAAGGTGGAGGCGGCAATGGCGGCGGGCAAGCTGCGCGCGCTGGTGGCGACCGCCTCCCTCGACCTGGGCGTCGACTGGGGCGATGTCGATTGCGTGATTCAGATGGGGGCGCCCAAGGGCAGCTCGCGCCTGCTCCAGCGCATCGGCCGCGCCAATCACCGGCTGGACATGGCGAGCGAGGCGATCCTGATCCCCGGCAACCGCTTCGAATATCTGGAGGCGCGGGCAGCGCTGGATGCGGTCGAGGCGGGCGAGCGCGACGCCGACGATTTCCGCCCCGGCGGCCTCGACGTCCTTGCCCAGCATATCATGGGCCTCGCCTGCGCCGCGCCGTTCGATGAACAGGCGTTGCTGGCGGAGATACGCTCCTCCCTGCCCTACAGCGCGCTTACCGAGGAAGCCTTCTCCAACGTCCTCCATTTCATTGAAGGCGGCGGCTATGCGCTAAAGGCTTACGACCGGTTCAAACGGCTGGTGCGCGACCCGGATGGGAGCTGGCGCGTGTCTCATCCCCGCTTCATCCAGCAACATCGCATGAACGCGGGCATTATCGTCGATCAGCCGGTGCTGGACGTGCGCTTCGCCAATGGCCGCAAGCTCGGTACCGTGGAGGAAGGGTTCGCCGCGCAGCTTGCGCCGAAGGACTGCTTCTTCTTCGCGGGCATCTCTCTGGAGGTGGTGCGGATGGACACCACGGACCTTATCGTCCGCGCCACCACCCGTCCCGCCCGCGTCCCAAGCTGGGGCGGCACCCGCATGGCCATGTCCACCCGCCTCGCCGATCGCGTCCGCCGCTTCCTCGCGAGTCCCGGAGAGTGGCACCGTTTCCCGGAGGATGTGCGCGAATGGCTGGAGATGCAGAAGCTGCGCTCCGCCCTGCCCGAACCGGGCCAGCTTCTTGTGGAAACCTTCCCGCATGAAGGGCGGCATTATATGGTCGCCTATAGTTTTGAGGGCTGGAACGCGCATCAATCGCTCGGCATGCTGCTCACCCGCCGCATGGACGCGCAGGGGCTGATGCCCATTGGTTTCGTGTCGAACGACTATTCGCTCGCCGTCTATGGCCTGAAACCGATCACCGATCCGCAGAGCCTGTTCACGCCCGATATCCTCGACCATGAATTTGTCGAATGGGTCGAACAATCCAGCCTGCTGAAACGCGCCTTCCGCGACGTGGCGGTGATCAGCGGCCTCATTGAGCGCCAGCATCCCGGCAAGCGCAAGACCGGGCGTCAGGTCACTTTCTCCACCGACCTCATCTATGATGTGCTGCGCAAATATGAGCCGGACCATATGCTGCTGAAGGCCGCATGGGCGGATGCGCGGGCGCGGATGACCGATGTCGGGCGGCTGGGCGACCTGATCGACCGCGCGGCGGGCACCATGCTCCATATCGACCTTGAACGGGTCAGCCCCCTCGCCGTCCCCGTGCTGATCCTGATCGGCCGGGAAAGCGTCGCGCAGCATGATGTCGACGACGCCCTGCTGATCGAGGCGGAGGCGCTGGTCGAGGAAGCGATGCGGGTGGACTGAGCATTTCGGATCACTTTTTCCCGTTCACCCTGAGCGAAGTCGAAGGGCATCACCGAACGGAGTGAGGTGCCTTCACTGCGTTCAGGCGAGGGCTTCGACTTCGCTCAGCCCGAACGGTTTGATTTCACATCTTTGGCCACACCCCATTCACCATGAATCGATTTGGGGGTGTCCCGCATACGTGATACACTCGCCCGACAAGATATTCGGGAGGAGGGGTGCCATGTCACGTTTCCGGAAGACGCTGGCCCTGATCGCGATCATGGCGCCCGCGCTTGCCGTCGCGCAGGATGCGCCTTCGCTCGACCCTGACGATCCGCCCGCCCTGGTGCGGACCGGCGTCGACAAGTCCGACCGCATCACCATTCCCATCCGCATCGGCGGCTCCGGTCCCTATGATTTCATCATCGATACGGGGTCTCAGCGCACCGTATTGTCGCGCGAACTCGCCGCCCGCCTTGCCCTCGCCGCCAGCGACCGGGTGAAGGTGCTCAGCATGACGGGGCTTAGCGATGTGGACACGGTGACTGTCCCGGACCTGTCCTTCGGCTCCAGCCGGATGACCGGCGTGCAGGCCCCGGTCTTTGCCGGCGACCATATCGGCGCGCCGGGCCTGCTCGGTCTGGACGGATTGAAGCGCAAGCGGCTGGTCCTCAATTTCCGCACCGGCCAGATGAACATCACCCCCAGCGCGCCGAGCTCCAAGCGGGAGGATTCGGACACGATCATCGTCGAGGCGCGGACGAAGCTCGGCCAGCTCATCCTCGTCGATTCCAATGCCGACGGGCGGAAAGTCCATGTCATCCTCGACACCGGATCGGAATATAGCATCGGCAATCCCGCCCTGCTGGCGAAGCTCGCCCGCAAGAAGCCCGGCGCCTATTCCGGCACTGTTTCGATCACCAGCGTCACTGGCGAACAGTTGCTGGGCCAATGGGGCTTCATCCACCAGATCAAGATGGGCGGCGTGGTGATCAAGGATGTGCCGGTCATCTTCGCCGACGCCAGCCCGTTCAGGGAACTGGATCTGGAGGATAAACCCGCCCTGCTGCTCGGCATCAACGTGCTGCGCGGGTTCAATCGCGTGGCGATAGATTTCGGCCGCCGCCGCGTGGATTTCGTCCTGCCCGATCAGGGCGCGGCCGCCGGGCGGCAACTGGCGCTGCTGGATGCGCCATCCGAGCCGTGACATTATCTGTCAGGTAACGTGCTCCTGCGAAAGCAGAACTGCACATATCCATTTATAGCCACCGCCGTTCGTCCTGAGCTTGTCGAAGGACTGCACTTTTCTTCAACAGGAAAGGCATGGCTTCGACAGGCTCAGCCCGAACGGGAGTAGGATGATCCCGATTTAATACCGCCGTCCCCTACGCCTGCCAGTCGTCATTCCCGGTACAGCCCGCCACATGGTCCGCCAGCGCCTCCGTCCGCACCGGGCCGCCGCATTTCCGGCATAGCGCATGATCGCCCGGCGCCAGTCCGTGGGTGACCGCCACCCGCTCGTCGAACAGGAAGCAGTCGCCCTGCCACCTGCTTTCGGAAGCCGGCACTTCCTCCAGATATTTCAGTATGCCGCCCTTCAGGTGATAGACCTCATCAAAGCCCTGCTGCTTTGCATAGGCCGTCGATTTCTCGCACCTGATGCCGCCGGTGCAGAACATGGCGATCTTCGGCTTGCGCCCCTCCGTCTCCAGATCCCGCGCGAGCCCGTCGAACCAGGCGGGGAAGTCGCTGAAGAATTTCGTGCCGGGGTCTATCGCCCCGTCGAACGTCCCGATGCCCACCTCATAGCTGTTGCGCGTGTCGATCAGGATGGTGTCGGGATCGGCGATCAGCGCGTTCCAGTCGCGTGGCTCGACATGGATGCCTGCATTGGCCGCCGGGTCCAGATCGCCCGCGCGCAGCGTCACAATCTCCGGCTTTACCCGCACCTTCATCTTGCCGAACGGCATGACGGGCGCGGCGGAATATTTGACGTCCAGTTCGTCGCACCCCGGCAGCGCGCGGATATGCGCGATCAGCCGCGCGATCCCGCCCTCCGGTCCCGCCACCGTGCCGTTGATCCCCTCGCGCGCCAGCAACAGCGTCCCCGCAATGCCTTCCTCCAGGCACAGGGCGCGCAGCGGCGCGCGCAACGCTTCCGGATCGTCGAACCGGGCAAAGCGGTAGAGCGCAGCGACCTGAAACGGGCCATCCTGGACGCTATTCCGCTTTGCAGATTGCATTAATGGCGACGTATCGGTCATCATCATCATTCTAGTCATAGGGGGCTTCAATGAGGATAATTGCAACAATAGGTACGCTGCTTCTTTTAACGGCGTCTTTTGTTCAACCAGCCTTTGCCGGATGTGCTCAAACTCTCGAACGGGTCCCTGAAGCAGAGGCGAAATCCGATCAAGTGCTTAACCTGCTCAAAGCAGGCAAGGGAGCGGAAGCCGTCACAACGCTCATGACATCATCACCCCTCATGGCCGGACGTACCACTGAACAAACCCAGATAACCACTCAAGTCCAAGGGGCGCTTGATCTCTATGGTCCGGTTTCGGGCTTCGAATTGGTGGAAAGCCAGCGGCTCGGCTCCTTTTTCGTGAAAGAATATTATGTGGTTCAGCACCGCAACATGGTGACGCGCTGGGAATTTGAAATGATCAAGACCGGTGCGGGATGGACATATGGCTATTTTGGTTTTGAGGATCAGGTTCGTACTTGGTGCTAGGTAAAGCCAAAAATCCTCTCCAAAATCGTTGATCCGGATTCAGGGACGGCGCATAGCGGGTCCATGGTTCCCCTTTCGTTCGCTGGCCATGACTTTATCGCCTTGCCGCAGGCCGCGCTTTTCTGGCCCTCGCGGCGCGCGCTGCTGCTGGCCGACCTGCATTTCGAAAAGGCGAGCTGGTTTGCGCGGCTTGGCCAGATGCTGCCGCCTTATGACAGCGCGGCGACCCTCGATGCGGTTGAGGCGCTGGTCGCCGCGACCGGCGCGCGGGAGGTCTGGTGCCTGGGCGACAGTTTCCATGACAAGGGCGGCGCGGCCCGGCTGCCCGCCGATGTCCGGGCGCGGATCGCTGCGCTGACGCAGGCGGTCGACTGGACCTGGGTCACCGGCAATCACGATGCCGGGCTGGATCCGGAGATGGGCGGGCGGATCGTTGTGGAGGCGCAGGTGGACGGGGTGATCCTGCGGCATGAAGCGGACCCAACTGACTCCAGACCAGAGGTATCGGGACACTTTCACCCGAAACTGCGTTTGTCGTTGCGCGGGCGCAATGTGTCGCGCCGCTGCTTCGTGCGTGGGCCGGGGAAACTGGTGATGCCTGCGTTCGGGGCGCTGACGGGAGGTCTGGATGCGGGCCATGACGCGATTCGCAAGGCGGTGGGCGCCCGCGCAGAGGCGCTTGTGCCCGTTTCCGGCCGTTTGCTCCGTTTTCCCCTCGACGCTTGACGTTACGGAAAAGCCGGACGCTTCATCCGCTGCCGCCGGACTGTTGCAGAAGTGGCGCACAACCGCAGAAATCCGCCACTTCCCTTTGATTGTCGTCCCAGATTTCGCTTATCCTTCGAAACAATCGACGCATCCGGAAAGGATGCGCAACAGGAGAGATGCATCATGAAAACGGGTCTACGGTCGCTGTCGACCGGCGCAGCCATGTTCGCAATCGCGGTCGCCCTTCCCCTCCATGCGCAGGAGCAGGCCGGCGCTGAGCAAGCGCCGCAGGCGGCCGAGGACGATATGGCCAGCAATGACATCATCGTCACGGCGACCCGCCGCGCCAGCCCGCTGTCGGATGTCCCCATCGCCGTGTCGGCGGTCACCGCCCAGTCGCTGCAGAACAGCGGCGCCAGCGACATCCGCCAGCTTAACCAGCTCGCCCCGTCCCTGCTCGTCTCCTCCACGGGCAGCGAGGCGAACGGCTCCGCCCGCATCCGCGGCATCGGCACGGTTGGCGACAATCCGGGCCTCGAAAGCTCGGTCGCGGTGTTCATCGACGGCGTATACCGCTCCCGCACCGGCGCTGGCCTCAACGAACTGGGCGAGATTGAGCGTGTCGAGGTGCTGCGCGGTCCGCAGGGCACGCTGTTCGGCCGCAACGCCTCGGCCGGTCTGCTCAACATCGTCAGCAAGAAGCCGGAGTTTAATTTCCACGCCAATGGCGAAGTCACCTATGGCAATTATGATTTCTGGCGGCTTTCGGGCCGCGTGACCGGGCCGATCACTGACAGCCTGGCCCTCAGCCTCGACGGCGTATATTCAAAGCGCGACGGCTTTTACGATCTGGTCGACACCAGCGGCAACAAGGTCGGCGACACCAACGACCGCAACCGCTATTTCCTGCGCGGGCAGGCGCTGTTCGAACCGACGGACGCCCTCTCCGTCCGCATCATCGGCGATTACACCAATCGCGACGAAAGCTGCTGCGGCGCGGCCTATATCGACACCGGCGAAAAGGTCGGCACGGCCCCCAATAATTACACGCTCAACCCCTCCAACCGCATCGCCACCATCCTGCAGCGGCAGGGCGGCTTCTTCCCCAATCCGGGCGATCCCTTCAGCCGCAACCTGTCGATCACGCCAGGCCGCGATTATGTCAGCAAGCTCAAGGACTGGGGCGTTTCGGGCGAGATCAATTATGATTTCGGCGGCGCGAAGCTGACCAGCATCACCGCCTATCGCGATTACAAGTCGCAGGATTATGGCGATTATGACTATAACACCGCCGACCTTCTCTATCGCGATCCCGGCACCTTCCGCCAGTTCAAGACCTTCACGCAGGAATTGCGGCTGCAGGGTTCGGCCTTTGGCGACAAGCTCGACTGGCTGATCGGCGGCTATTACGCCAATGAGAAGCTGACGCTGCGCGACAATATCCGCTTCGGCAATGATTATGGCCCCTTCGCCGCCTGCCGCCTGCTGGCGGGCACCGCGAACACGCAATCGCCCTTGCTCGCCGCCGGACTGCTCAATCCCGCGTCACCCGGCTGCATGACCCCCACGGCGCGGGCGGCGGTCACGGCGCAGCTTGGCGCGCTCGCCCCGCTGCTGGTGCCGGGGCTGGATGCGCTCTCGTCGATCCGCAATGCGGGCGACGTCGACTCCCGCTATTTCCAAAAAAGCACCAACTGGGCGCTGTTCACGCACAATATCTTCCACATCACTGATCGCCTCGATCTGACCGTGGGCGTCCGCTACACGCATGAACGCAAGCGTTTCTCGGCCGATCTGAACAATGACAATGCCGTCTGTTCGGCGCTGCAGGTTCGCCGCCCCGGCGCGCCCAACGATCTGTATGACGTTGCGACCAACCCGGCCTTCGGCGCCGGCGCGTCGCTGGCGCAGGGCATCCTGACCCTGGGGTGCCTCGGCAATGGCAGCCCGGCGCTCAACGCGCTGGACCTGCAGGACGGCTTCAAGGATGGCGAGTTCTCCGGCACCGGCGTCCTTTCCTACAAGGCGACCGACGACCTGCTGCTCTACGCCAGCTATTCGCGCGGCTATAAGGCGGGCGGTTATAATCTCGACAGGTTCGAACTGGGCAGCACGGGCCTCAATCCCGTCCCGGCCGTATTCTCGCCCCGGACGAACGCGGACGCATCCTCGCTTCGCTTCGCGGCGGAGAAGGTCAACGCCTATGAGCTTGGCCTGAAGTTCAGCCAGCGCCACTGGAGCGCCAATATCGCCGCCTTCCGCCAGGAATTTTCCAACTTCCAGCTCAACACCTTCAATGGCACCAGCTTCGTCGTGCAGAATATCAATGGCTGCGGCAGCGCGCTCAGCGCCACGCGGACCTGCGACAATAGCGATGTGAAGCCCGGCCTGATCAGCCAGGGCGTCGAACTGGAGCTGACCGCCTCGCCGGTGCGCAACTTCACCGTCACCGGCGGCCTGACCTACGCCCGCGCGAAATTCGCTAACCGGCTGGTCGGCAGCGGCGACGGTTCAGTGCCGCTTGACCCGGCGCTGTTCCTGCTGCCCGGCAGCATCAATTCCAACGCGCCGGAAATCGTCACCACCGCCAGCATGGCCTGGACGCCGGAACTGGGATCGAGCGGCCTCTCCGGCCTCGTCTATGTCGACGGCCGCATGACCAGCGATTTCAACACCGGGTCCGACCTGTTCCCGGAAAAGGCGCAGGATAGCTTCGCCGTCGTCAACGCCCGCATCGGCATCCGCGGGCCGGAACAGAAATGGGCGGTCGAATTCTGGGGTCAGAATATCTTCAACCAGAATTACCAGCAGGTCGCCTTCAGCGCGCCCCTGCAGAGCAGCAGCCCGGCCAATTCGACCATCGGCCAGCTCGGCATCGGCACCACGACGATGGCGAACCAGCTCATCACATCCTATCTGGCCGAACCGCGCACCTACGGCATCACCCTGCGCGGGCGGTTCTAAGAATTTACCTTTCCTCCGTTCGTCCTGAGCCTGTCGAAGGACTGTCCTTCTCTTTGAAGTAGGACAGGGCTTCGACAGGCTCAGCCCGAACGAGGATAGGGACCGTCAGTCAGCCCGTATGCGCATCACAAAGGCGGCCGCCCGCCGAACAGGGCGGTTCCCACCCGCACATGCGTCGCGCCCAGCATGACCGCCGTTTCATAATCGCCGGACATGCCCATCGACAGGCCGGTCAGTCCGTTGTCCCGCGCCATCTTCGCCAGCAGCGCGAAATAGGGCGCGGGTTCCAGATCGGCGGGCGGCACGCACATCAGGCCGGGGACCTCTATTCCCGCGTCGCGCGCCTGCGCCAGCAGGGCAGGGACATCGGCGATCGCGCACCCGCCCTTCTGCTCCTCCGCGCCGATATTGACCTGGATGAAGCAGGGAATGCGTCTGTCCGCCGCGTTCATCGCTTTCGCCAGCGCGGTGACGAGGGAAGGGCGGTCCAGCCCGTGAATGACATCGAACAGCGCCACCGCGTCCGCCGCCTTGTTCGACTGAAGCTGCCCCACCAGATGCAGCTCTATCCCCGGCGTTGCCTCGCGCAGTTGCGGCCATTTCCCCTGCGCTTCCTGCACCCGGTTCTCCCCGAACGCGCGATGCCCGGCGGCGATCAGCGGCGCGATCGCGGCGGCGTCATGCGTCTTGGATATGGCGATCAGCGTCACGTCATCGCCCTTGCGCCCGGCGAGGGCGGCGGCCCGGCCGATGCCCTCCCGCACTTTCGCAAGGCGGCCGGCGGCTTCTGAGGATTCCGTGTCGGAGAGTTGGCTAGGCGCAGTCATGGCGGGTGCTATAAACGGGCCGATGACCGCCCGCCACCGCAATATTCCCCGCCTCTGGCTGATGACGGACGAGCGGGTGGGCGATGCCGCGCTGTTGACCGCGATTGCCCGGCTGCCGCGCGGGGCGGGGGTGATCTTCCGCCATTACGGCCTGAACGCCGGGGCGCGCAGGGCCTTGTACGATCAGGTCCGGGCGATGACGCGGCGGCGGGGCCTGCGCCTTATCCTCGCTGGCGGCACGCAATTAGCGGCCGCATGGCATGCGGACGGATGGCATGAAAGGGCAGGGAGGCAGACTGGGGGCTTGGAGGAGGGCCGGGGAAGGAGGCGGGGCGGCGCGGCACGGCGGCTCCTGCACAGCGCGCCCGCGCATGACGCCAGGGAACTGCATGCCGCGCAAGGGGCGGGGGCGGACCTGCTGTTCGTCTCGCCGGTCTTTCCGACTCGCTCGCATCCCGGCGCACCGGCATTGGGCCGCGTCCGCTTCGCCCTGCTCGCCCGTCAGGCGCGCATTCCCGTCATTGCGTTAGGCGGCATGAACCGGCCGCGCGCCGCTTCGCTCAAATCGTCCGGAATATGGGGATGGGCGGCGATCGATGCGCTGACCCGGTAGACATCAGGTCAGAATTTGAAGATCGTGCCCAGATAGACGGCCTGATTGTCCTGCCTGTCATCCGTCAGCGGGGCAAGCCGCGCAGCCGGGCCGCCGCGATAGCGGATGCCTGCGGTGACGTTCAGGTTGCGGGTCAGCGAATAGGAGCTGCCCAGATCGACCGAATAGGTCTTGTCCCCGGCAAGCGTCGCCGGAGTCGCGCTCATGTCGCGCTTGGTGTCGACCAAGACATTGGTGCTGAACCGGGTCTTTTTCTGCTGCTCAAGCGCGAAGCCCTTGGCGCCGCTGCTCAATGTTTCCACAGCGACCGGATCAAGCTGCTTGCGGCCCATGCTGTCGGGCAGGGCGAACTTGCGCCAGCCGCGCGACACGTCCAGGTTGAACGCGACCGGCGTGATGCCGACGGCGGGCAGGGTGCGGGCGACATTGACGCCGCCCTTTTCGCCCGCGCGGACCAGCACGGTGATCGACCGGCGGCCGCTCATCGACCCGCTGGTCGGCGTGAAGCGGAAGCTCAGATGATTGCCGCTCAGCGCCGCCTTGGCATAGGCGGCGGCAAGGCGCGGGTCCTTGGTGGTCGGCGTGAAGGAGGAAATGCTGCCCAGCGACACCAGCGAAACCGGGTTGTCGGCGCGCATGGAAAGCAGGCTGGAGACCGAGCCGATAGCCGGGGAGAGGGCAAGGCCGAGCGCCGCGAAAGCCGCGCCACCCAATGCCATATATGTCGCCGTCCTGCCCATAGCTCTAAAAACCGAGTCTCGTCCCTGGATTCTCTTTGGGTTGGCCTTATCACCAACGCGCGGCGATTGGCTAGTGCATGGAATCGCTTTCGGGTTGGATTGTTGCATCCATCACACAGAAAATTATCGTTTATGTTGGGCGCGGGACTGGAAAGATCGCGCAGCCGGGCCGGAGATAAGGCGGGGCCGGGCTGGCGACAGGCCGATAACGGAGACGACTCCTCCGCCAAACGCGGGCTTGCCGATTGACGCGGGACCACTATAGATGCCCGTTCTGCCCCAAAAGCATCAAGGATGCGTCATGTCCCGCCGGTCCCTTTCCCGTTTCGCCATCGCCGCACTTGCCGTTGCCGCTGTCCTGCCTCTGGGCGCCTGCGGGTCCAAGCGCGAGCGGCCCAAGGCCGACTTCGCCGCGTCGAAGGTCACGCAGATCGGCGTGAACAGCTATCTGTGGCGCGCGACGCTCGAAACCCTCTCCTTCATGCCGCTGGTGCAGACCGATTCCAACGGCGGCGTCATCGTCACCGACTGGTACGCCAATCCGAACTCGCCCGGCGAGCGGATGAAGCTGACCGTCTCGATTCTCGATCAGGACCTGCGCGCGGATGCGCTGGCCGTCGCGGCCAGCCGTCAGGTGAACCAGAACGGCCAGTGGGTCGACGCCCCGGTTCAGGCCGCGACGGTGCAGAAACTTGAGGAAATCATCCTGTCCAAGGCGCGCGACCTGCGCCGCTCGGCCATCGGCGCCGGTTGATCTGGAGGCGGCGACCGCGCCGCCCGTCCATATTGGAGTAACGCATGCAAAGCCGCTTCAACCCGCTTGAGGCCGATGCCCGCTGGCAGAAGGTCTGGGAAGAGAAGCAGAGTTTCCGCGCATCGGACGACAGCGGCAAGCCCCGGTCCTATGTGCTGGAGATGTTCCCCTATCCGTCGGGGCGCATCCATATCGGCCATGTCCGCAACTATTCGATGGGTGACGTGCTCGCGCGCTTCCGCCGGATGACGGGGCATGAGGTGCTGCACCCGATGGGCTGGGACGCTTTCGGCATGCCCGCCGAAAATGCGGCGATGGAAAAGAAGGTGCATCCGGGCGACTGGACCCGCTCCAACATCGCCTCCATGCGCGCGCAGCTCAAGAAGCTGGGTTTCGCGCTCGACTGGAGCCGCGAACTCGCCACCTGCGAGCCCGATTATTACGGGCAGGAACAGGCGCTGTTCCTCGACCTCTATGCCGCCGGCCTCGTCTATCGCAAAGAAAGCGCGGTCAACTGGGACCCGGTCGACATGACCGTGCTCGCCAATGAGCAGGTGATCGACGGCAAGGGCTGGCGCTCCGGCGCGCCGGTCGAAAAGCGCAAGCTCAGCCAGTGGTTCCTCAAGATCACCGACTTCGCCGACGAACTGCTGGACGGCCTTTCGACGCTCGACCAGTGGCCGGACAAAGTGAAGCTGATGCAGGAAAACTGGATCGGCAAGTCGATGGGGTTGCAGTTCAGCTTTGCCGTGGAGGGTCCCTCGACTGCGCTCGGAACGAACGGGGCAGGGGACACTAACCAACATCCGTTCGTGTCGAGCGAAGTCGAGACACTGATCGCGCAACGGCTGGAGGTGTTCTCCACCCGCCCCGACACCATCTTCGGCGCCAGCTTCGCCGCGATCGCCGCCGATCATCCGATCGCGCTGGCGCTGGCGAAGGACAATGCAGCGCTCGCCGCCTTCGCGGACGAATGCCGCCAGACCGGCACTGCCGCGGCCGAGGTGGAAACGCAGGAGAAGAAGGGGTTCGACACCGGCCTGTCAGTCGTCCATCCCTTCGATCCAACATGGAAGCTGCCGCTGTTCGTCGCCAATTTCGTGCTGATGGACTATGGCACCGGCGCGGTCATGGGTGTGCCCGCGCACGACCAGCGCGACCTCGACTTCGCCCGCAAATATATGCTGCCCGCCGAGCGCGTCGTCGCGGCGGAAGGAGACGCGGACAAGCCGATCCATGACGAGGCCTATACTGGCCCCGGCAAACTCGTGAACTCGCGCTTCCTCGACGGCATGACCGTGGAGCAGGCCAAGGCAGAGGTGATCAAACGCGCCGAGGCGGAAGGCTGGGGGCAGGGCACCACCGTCTGGCGTCTGCGTGACTGGGGCGTCTCGCGCCAGCGTTACTGGGGCACGCCGATCCCGATCATCCATTGCGATACATGCGGCCCGGTTGGCGTGCCAAAGGCGCAACTCCCTGTCGTGCTGCCAGAGGACATCAGCTTCGACATCCCCGGCAACCCGCTGGACCGGCATCCCACATGGAAGCATGTCGATTGCCCCACCTGCGGCAAGCCCGCCCGGCGCGAGACCGACACGCTCGACACCTTCGTCGATTCAAGCTGGTACTTCATCCGCTTCGCCAGCCAGCCTTCGGACAAGCCGTTCGACCGCGCAACGGTCGAAAAATGGATGCCGGTCGGCCAGTATATCGGCGGCGTCGAACATGCGATCCTGCACCTGCTCTACGCTCGCTTCTGGACCCGCGCGCTCAAGCATATCGGCATGCTCGACATCGCCGAACCCTTCACCGGCCTGTTCACGCAGGGCATGGTGACGCACGAGACGTACAAGGCAGGCGACGGAAGCTGGCTCTCGCCGCAGGAAGTGAAAAAGACCGGCGACGACTGGATTCACATCGAAAGCGGCCAGCCGGTCACCGCCGGCCGTGTCGAGAAGATGTCCAAGTCGAAGAAGAATGTCGTCGATCCCGATGACATCATCGACCAATATGGCGCGGACGCGGTGCGCTGGTTCATGCTGTCCGACTCCCCGCCGGAACGCGACCTGCCCTGGACCGAAAGCGGCATTGAGGGGTCATGGCGCTTCGTCAATCGGCTGTGGCGCTTGTTCGGGCAGATGGACGTGGCGGCGACCGGCGACGACAAGGCGGTCGACCGCAAGCTGCACCAGACCATTGATGGCATCGCCCGCGACATCGAGGCACTGGCCTTCAACAAGGCGGTCGCGAAGATTTACGAGCTGACCAACACGGTCGAGAAGGCCGCGCCGTCCGCGTCGCGCTCCGCCGCCATCCGCACGCTGGCTCTGCTGGTCGCGCCGATGACGCCGCATCTGGCCGAGGAAGCGTGGGAACTGATGGGGCAGGAAGGCCTGATCGCCGACGCTGCATGGCCCGCCGTTGATCCGGCGCTGCTGGTCGAGGATGAGGTGACCGTCGCCGTGCAGGTGATGGGCAAATTGCGCGACACCATCACCGTGCCGAAGGGCACGGCGAAGGATCAGTTGGAGGCGCTGGCCCTCGCCGCCCCGAATGTGCTGCGCACGTTGGATGGCGCGACACCGAAGAAAGTGATTGTGGTCCCGGATCGATTGGTCAATCTGGTCCTATGACGCGCCGTAACACCCTCGCTTTCACCATCGCCTTTGCGGCGCTGTTGTCGGGCTGCGGCCTGCGCCCGGTTTACAGCAATGGCAGCAACGGCGCGGTGGCGAAGGCGATCGGGCATGTCGAGGTTGCGCCGATCGAGGGCAAGGCGGGCTGGCTGGTGCGCAATGCGCTCAACGACAAATTGGCGGCGATCAATGGCGGCGCGGGTCCGGCTTATCGTCTGGTCATAAAGTTGGATGACAATATTCAGGGCTTCGGCGTCCGCACCGACGATACGATCACCCGCGAACGCCGCACCCTGCGCGCGCGCTATCAGTTGATCGACGGCGCCACCGGAACGCAGGTTCTGGACGACACCGCCGGGTCCGATGTCGGCATCGACGTGGTCAGCAGCGAATATGCGACCATCGCCGCGGAAGATACCGGGCTGGAGCGCCTGTCGCAGACCATCGCCGATCAGATCATTTCGCGCCTCGCCCTGTTCGCGATGCAGGATAGCAAGCGGGCCGCGCCCGCCGCGCCATGAAGGCGAACCGCAGCCAGGCCGAAAAGGCGCTGGACGCACCGGGCGGCGACATCCGCCTTTTCCTCCTCTACGGCCCCGATGAAGCGGGCAGCGCGGCGCTCGCCAAGCGGCTGGAGCGCGCCATGGGGCCGGACGCGGAGCGGATCGACCTCGACGGCGCGACGCTGAAGGCGGACCCCGCCCGGCTGGCGGATGAGGCGGCCTCCTTCTCCATGTTCGGCGACAAGCGGTGGATTCGCGTCATGCCCGTGGGCGATGAGGCGCTGCCCGCGTTCGAGGCGCTGCTGGAGGCGGAGCAGGCGGGCAATCCCGTGGTCGCGCTCGGCGGCCCGCTGAAGGCCACGGCCAAGATCGTCAAGCTGGCGCAGGACAGCAGGGCGGCGATGGCCTGCATCAGCTATGTGCCGGACGGGCGCGACGCGGACCAGATCGCCATCGCCATCGCCCGCGACGGCGGCCTGCGTCTGCCGCAGGAGCTTGCCCGGCGGATCAGCGAAATGACGGGCGGCGACCGCGCGCTGATGGCGGGCGAGATCGAAAAGCTGAGCCTGTATCTCGACGCCGCGCCCGACCGCCCGGTGGAGGCGACGATGGAGGCGTTCAACGCCCTGTCCGCCAGCGCGCAGGAGGAGGATATGGGCGTGCTGGTCAACGCCGTGCTGGGCGGCGACCTGAAGGTCATGCGGCAGCAGCTTGCCGCGCTTGGCGCTGTCGGCACGAATATGGGCGCGGTCCTGCGCCCGCTTCAAAATCGCGCGATCCTGCTCGCCACGATCCGGGGGGAATATGACCGTTCCGGCCGTCTGGACGCCGCCGTGGAGTCGGCCGGAAAGGCTGTGTTCTGGAAGGACAAGTCGGCGGTGCAGCGGCAGGTGAAGCTGTGGGACGCGCCCGGCATCGCCCGCGCCATCCGCCGCCTCAGCGCCGCAGAACGCGCCAGCCGGTCCAGCCGCAATGCGGGCGACGTGCTGGTGACGCACGAATTGCTGGCCATTGCGCGGCAGGCGGCACGGGAAAGATAAAGCGCAAACGTCTTATCGACAGGCGCGGCGGCGTTTTCAGGGGATCGACAGCCGCTCTGGACTGTTCGTATGTCATAAGCCGGACGCTCTGACCGCCGATGGCCGGGAACGCCTGAAAGGTGCACGCCATCGCCCTGCCATCCGCCTTTATCAACGCCATCGGGACCGCCGTTCCCGGCCATGACATCCACGCCGCCTTTATCGACTGGGCGGCTGGCCGTCTGGCGGAGGAACGCGACCGGAAACTGTTCGCCCGCATGGCCGCGCGCAGCGGCATTCGCCACCGCTGGTCGGTTCTCGCGCCCACGGCCGATGGCGGCTCTCCCATTGAATCCGGCGGCTTTTATGCGGGCGCATGGCCCGGCACGGCGGCGCGCATGCAGATGTATGAAGCGCTTGCGCCCGGCCTTGCGGGGCAGGCGGTGGAGGCGCTGGCCGCCAGGGCATCGCTTGACGGCGTCACCCATCTTGTCGTCGCGAGCTGCACCGGCTTCGTCGCGCCGGGCATCGACCAACTTCTTGCCGGGCGTTTCTCGCTGGGCGCGTCGGTGGAGCGGCTGCTGGTCGGCTATATGGGCTGTTACGCCGCCGTCGCGGCGCTGCGCAGCGCGCGCCATATCGTCCGATCCGAACCGGACGCCCGCGTGCTTGTCGTCTGTGTGGAGCTATCCTCGCTCCATCTGCAGGCCGCCGACGCCATCGAACCGCTGCTGGCCCTGCTCCAGTTCGGCGACGGCGCGGCGGCCGCGCTGGTGACGGGCGAAGCGTCCGGTCTTGAGATCGGCCAGCCCTTCGCCACCACCCTGCCGGACAGCGCCGGTCTCATCCGATGGGAAATCGGCGATCATGGCTTCGCCATGCATCTTTCCGGCGAAGTGCCCGGCGCGATCACGGCCGCGCTGGGTGATCCGCAGACCCGCGCCACCCTGTTCCCGACGCCGCCCGAACATGTCGACGCCTGGGCGGTGCATGCCGGCGGCCGGTCAATCCTCGATGCGGTGGAGCATGGCCTCGGTCTCGCTCCCGATGCGCTGGCGGACAGCCGCGCAATCCTCGACGCCTTCGGTAACATGTCCTCCGCGACCCTGATGTTCGTGCTGGACCGCATGATGGCCGCGCCCCCGCGCCGGGGCATGGCGCTTGCCTTCGGCCCCGGCGTCGCGGCCGAGGGCTTCGCTTTTTCGGCGGCGTCATGATGCGCGACCTGTCCATCCGCGCGCAGGAGGAGGAGCAGATGGACGCCGCCGACCTGCCGCCCGCCGACTATGCGCAGGTGCTGGCGGGCCTCGCGCGGGTGAATGTCGCCACCCTGGCGATGCGGCCAACCCTGAACTTCCTCGCCCGCGCCGGGGCAGTGCGCGCGCCGTTCCGCCTGCTGGACGTGGGCTATGGCGACGGCGGCATGCTGCGCGCGATATGGCGCTGGGCGCAGAAACATGGCGTCGCCTGCACCCTCACCGGCATCGATCTCAATCCCAAGAGCGAGGCGGTGGCGAAGGCGCGGCACCCGGCCGGAGCGGCGATCGCATATCGTACTGGCGACTATCGGGCGCTCTCGGACGAACCGTGGGATTTCATCGTGTCGAGCCTCGTCGCCCATCATATGGATGATGGCGAACGGCGGGATTTCCTGCTCTTTCAGGAGCGTTATGCCCGGCGCGGCTGGTTCGTGAACGACCTGCACCGCCACGCCTTTGCCTATCATGGCTTTCCGCTGCTTGCCCGGATGCTCTGCGTGCACCGGATCGTCCGGCAGGATGGCCAGCTTTCCATCGCGCGCAGCTTCCGTCCGCCTGAGTGGCGGGCGATGTTGGACGACACCGGTCTCGCTGATGTCGCGCAGGTCCGCCGCCTATTCCCGTTCCGGCTGTGCGTCGAACGCCGCCGCTGATCGCCGGCGGCGGCCCGGCCGGGGCGGCGGCGGCCATCGCCCTGGCGCGCGCGGGCGTTCGGGCGACCCTCTTGGAAAAGGGCGACGGGACGGGGGACGCCATTTGCGGCGGGTTTCTCAGTTGGGCGACATTGGATCGCCTCGGTCATCTGGGCATCGACGCGCCCGCGCTGGGCGGACATGCCGTCAGCCGTCTTGCGCTGTTCCTGGGCGGTCGCGAACATGTCCTGACCCTGCCCGGACCGGCGCTTGGCCTCTCCCGGCGGCGGCTGGATTCGGCATTGCTCGCCAGAGCGGCGGCGCAGGGTGCGGAAGTACGGCGCGTCGCCATCCGCTCGGCGGAGGGCAGGGCGCTCACGTTGGTCAGCGGAGAGCGATTATCCTGCGAAACCCTGTTCCTCGCGACCGGCAAGCATGACCTGCGCGGCCTTGCCCGGCCCAAGGATGCAGCGTCACCCGACCCCGAACTCGGATTGCGCTGCCGCCTGCCACCCGCATCGCAAAGCGCCCGTCTGATCGCGGACCGGATCGAGCTGCACCTGTTCGATCGGGGCTATCTGGGCCTCGTGCTGCAGGAGGATGGGTCGGCCAATGCCTGCCTCGCCGTCCGCAAAAGCCGTCTCGCGGAGGCCGGGGGCGATCCCGCGACGCTGATGACCCAGCTTGCCGATGCCGCGCCCGCGCTGGCGGATCGCCTTGCCGGTTTCGATGCCGCAACCCGCTTCGACGCGATCGGCCATGTGCCCTATGGCTGGCGCGCCCGGTCGAGCGGACCCGGCATATTCCGGCTTGGCGATCAGGCCGCCGTCATTCCTTCCCTTGCGGGTGAGGGGATCGGCATCGCGCTGGCCAGCGCGGATCTGGCCGTCCGCCATTGGCTTTCGCAGGGACCGGAGGGGGCGGCGGCATATCAGCGCCAGTTTGCGCGCGCGGCCCGCCGTCCGCTGGCGATGGCCGGGCTGCTGAAGGCGCTGGCCGCGCGTCCCGCCCTCGCCGCACTGCCCGCGGCATTGATCGCGTCAGTGCCCGGAACCGCAGCGCTGATGGCGCGGCTCACCCGGATCTGACCCTTATTGCTTCTCCAGCGCGGGCATGAACTGGCCATAGCCGCCGCGCAGGAACAGCAGCGGGTGGACGTCCCGTTCCGTCGACATGGCGTTCACTTCGCCCAGCACGATGAAATGGTCGCCCGCCTCATGCACCTGATGCAGCGAACAATCGATCCAGGCGACAACATCGTCGATGATCGGCTGGCCATCATCGGACAGGCGGTGGCTGATATCCTCAAACTTGTCCTCGGCCTTGGACGCAAAGCGGCGGCACACCCATTCCTGATCGTCCGCCAGCACATTGACGCAGAATTTGCCGGTCTTTTCGATCTTCGGCCAACTGCTCGACCCCTTGTCCGGGAAAAAGGCCACCAGCGGCGGGTTGAGCGATACCGATGTGAAGGACCCGACCGCCATGCCGATCCGCTTGCCATCTTCCTGTACGGCGGTGACGACGCATACGCCGGTTGGATAATGGCCCAGAATGTGCCGGAACTCTTGCGGGGAAATCGACATGCAGGTCCTCTGATGCGGCTGTTATTATGTATGCGGCTGCATCAAATATGTTCGATACGCAAGTGAGAAGGGCGCAACGCTGCCTTTACAAAATGGCGCAGATCGCCGTTCCGCCAATGTCCCGGTCCGGTACAGCGTTGATACTATAGTGGTTTTGGAAAGCTTTTTGCGCGATGGCGGCCGGGGGACTTGGTGCGTCGCAGGATTTTCGGGACATGAATATTGCCACGGGTCTCAAGCTTGGATTGCCGTTGCTGATGGCTGCGGGCCTCTGGGGCGTGAACGCGCTTTCCGCTGACGCGCCCGTGGCGACTCCGGCGAAGGCCGTGCAATCCCCGCGCGCCGCGCCCGTTCAGAAAATTGCCGCGCCGGTCGAACCGGGCGGGGTCGCCGCCACGGCCGCGGACAATAATCCCCTTGTCGTGAAACGCATCCTGCCGATCACCGGTCCGTTCCGTCACGGCGATTATGTCTGGGATGACAAGGGCGTGCCCGCAGGTCCCATCGTCATCACGGTTGACCTCGCGGCGCAGACGCTGTCCGTGTTTCGCGGCGGCTATGAGATTGGCGCGGCGGTCATCCTCTATGGCGCGGACAATATGATGACGCCGCTCGGCACCTTCCCGATCACGCAGAAGGACGCCGATCACTGGTCCAACCTCTATGATGCGCCCATGCCCTATATGCTGCGCCTCACCGATGATGGCGTCGCCATCCACGGCAGCGACGTGGAGCTTGGCTCGGCGACGCATGGCTGCATCGGCGTGCCGACCAAATTCGCCGCGCTCCTGTTTGCGCAAGCGAAGCTTGGCGACCGGGTGATCGTCACCAACGGCAAGATGATGGACACGGGCGGCCTGAAACCGGCGGCCTGAAACCAGCGGCTTAATACGCCTGCAGTCCGGCCAGCTTAGGCAGACGCGCTCCTGCGACCCGAAGGGCGGCGAAGTCAACGCAGGAGCCTAGTTCAGACCTAGCAACCAGTCTCCTGCTTTCGCCGGAGCACGCCGCGTTTGAAACAGGCCAGGACGAACCTACCGCGCCAGCAACCCGCGCGCCTGCCCGGCCAGTTCCGCCAGCATCGCGACATTCGGGGCCGCCGCCTGCTTCGCCCGCTTGATGAGCGCACGGAACTGCGTGATCCGGGGCGTCTGCCGCTCCAGCCAGCTATCGATATAGGCGCTGACGTCCGTGCCGCGCGTTCCGGCCAGAAAGTCCAGCCGCACCTGCTGCATGTCCCGCGCCACGCCGGAAATCAGCAGGCGCTCCCACGGATCGCTCGGTTCCATGCGCGCGGCGGCCGACTGCACCCAGTCGATGCCCACCGCCTCGCCCAGCCGGGTGAAGGCGCGGGTGATGTCGATCTCGTCAACCTTCAGCTTCAGCGCCAGATTGGCGAGGCCGATCGCCCCGTCCATCTTGAACAGCGTCACTGACCGTTCGACCAGTTCCGCAGGCGCGCCAAGCGCTGTCAGATCATCGATGATGAAGCGGCTGCGGCGCAGCGCTTCGTCGGTCAGCAGCGAATCGACCTGCGACGCCAGCTTCCCGACGCCCGGCGCCAGCGCGGCGACACCCGCCTGCGGCAATGTGCCGGTGGGCAGGCTGCGCAGCATGTCGGCGATCTGCGCGCGCATGCCGGTCGCGATATGGCCGAACAGTGCCAGCCGCGCGCCTTCGGACATCGCCGTCGCATCGATATCGTCCCACAGCTTCCGCACGCCATAGAGCCTTTCGGCGATGACGAACGCGCTGGTCAGGTCGGACAGCGAACAACCTTCTTCCTCCGCCAGTTCGAACGGGTGGATCAGGCCGAGCCGGTTGATGATGCGGTTCGCCAGTTTCGTCGCGATGATCTCGCTCCGCAACTGGTGGTGGGCGATGGCGTCGGCTTCGCTGGCCTGCATGGCTGGCGGGAAGGCCTGGGCCAGTTCACCGCCCATGCTTTCGTCGGCGCCGATCTCGCTCTTTTCGATCGCATCCTGCAGCGCCAGCTTGGCGGTGGACAGCAGCACCGCGAGTTCCGGCCGCGTCAGCCCCTTGCCGTCCTGTCCGCGCCGCAACAGTTGCTCGTTGGTGCCCAGCCCCTCGACCACACGATCCAGACGGCCATGCTCCTCGAACGTCTCCATCAGGCGGACATAGCTGGCGAGGTCAGTCGCGCCGCCGGACTCGGCGATGGACAGGCCCAGCGCCTGCAACCGGTTATCCTCCAGCACCAGTTCCGCCACCGCATCGGTCATGCTGACCAGCAATGCGTTGCGATCCTCGAAGCTCAGCCGGCCCTCGGTCATCTCCTTGTTCAGCGCGATCTTGATGTTCACTTCATTGTCGGAACAATCGACGCCCGCGCTATTGTCGATGAAGTCGGTGTTGATCCGGCCGCCGTCCAGCGCGAAGGCGATGCGTCCCGCCTGCGTCACGCCCAGGTTCGCGCCCTCGCCGATCACCTTGACCTTCAGATCCTCGGCATTGACGCGCAGCCGGTCATTGGCGGGATCGCCGACTTCGCCATGGCTTTGCGCCGCCGCCTTTACATAGGTGCCGATACCGCCGAACCACAGCAGGTCATTGGGCGATTTCAATATGGCGGAGATGACCGCGGCAGGCTCCATCTCCGTCTCGCTCGTGCCCAGGATCGCCTGGATTTCCGGCGTCAGGGTGATGCTTTTCAAACTGCGCGGGAATACGCCGCCGCCCTTGGAGATCAGCGCCTTGTCATAGTCGTCCCAGCTTGAGCGGGGCAGGGCGAACATGCGGCTGCGCTCCTTCCACGCCGCCGCCGTGTCGGGATCGGGGTCGAAGAAGATGTGGCGATGGTCGAACGCCGCGACCAGCTTGATCGCCTTGCTCAGCAGCATGCCATTGCCGAACACGTCGCCCGACATGTCGCCGCACCCGACGACGCGCACTGGCTCCTTTTGCACGTCGACGCCCATTTCGGCGAAGTGCCGCTGCACGGAAATCCACGCGCCCTTGGCGGTGATGCCCATCGCCTTATGGTCATATCCGTTCGATCCGCCGGATGCGAAGGCGTCGCCCAGCCAGAATTTCCGGTCTAGCGCGATGGCGTTGGCGACGTCGGAGAAGGTCGCCGTGCCCTTGTCGGCGGCAACGACGAAATAGGGGTCGTCGCCGTCGCGGATCACGACATGGGCGGGATGCTTGACCTTGCCCGACACCAGATTGTCTGTGACCGACAGCAGCGCGCGGATGAAGATGCGGTAGCTTTCCGTGCCCTCCGCCATCCAACCGTCCCGGTCGGTCTGGGGATTGGGCAGTTGCTTGGGATAGAAGCCGCCCTTCGCGCCGGTCGGCACGATGACGGCGTTCTTGACCCGCTGCGCCTTCATCAGTCCCAAGACTTCGGTGCGGAAATCGTCGCGCCGGTCGGACCAGCGCAGGCCGCCGCGCGCCACCGGCCCGGCGCGCAGGTGGATGCCCTCGACGCGCGGGGAATAGACCCAGATTTCGCGCCAGGGCAGCGGCGCGGGCAGGCCGGGGACCTTTGCGCTGTCCAGCTTGAACGCCAGCGCTTCCTGTCCGGCGGGCACGAAGAAATTGGTGCGCAGCGTCGCGGTGATGACGGCGCGGAACAGGCGCAGGATGCGATCCTCGTCGATCGCGGTGACCTTCTCCAGCCCCTCATTGATCGTCTCGCTGGCCTCGACGGCAAGCTTCTCGCCGTCCGTCACGCCGGAATCGTGCAGCGCGGAGAATAAAGACACCAGCGCATGCGTAATCCCGCGTTCCCGCCGCAGCGTGTCGGCGACGGTGTTCATGCCGTAGGTCAGGCCGGTCTGGCGCAGATAGCGGAACAGCGCGCGGAACAGGATCACCGCCTGCGGGTCCAGCCCGGCAGTGACGATCAGTTCGTTGAACCGGTCGTTCTCCGCCGCCCCTTCCAGCACCTGCGCAACGGCCTCCCGCACGATGTCGGCGCGCGCGATCACCGCCGCCGCGTCGCCGCCGCCCTGCAGGTCCAGGACGAAGCGCTGGATATAGCCCTGCGCGCCGCCCTCGACCGGCGTGGTGATTTCGTCGATCGCGCGGAAGCCGAAATTCTCGAACGTAGGCACGGCCTCGGACAGCGCGACCGGTTCGGAGCTGTAGAGCTTCAGGCGCAGGCGGGCCGCGCCATCTTCCGCATTGCGATACAGCCTAACGCTGCGATCATTCCCGCCCGCCAGGCGATACAGTTCGGAGATATCCAGCGCCGCTTCTTCCGGGCCTGCGCCGTTGCGGTAATTGGCGGGCAGGGCGTTGGCGTAGCGCTGGGCGAGGGCGGCTGCGCGCCCCGGTTCCTCGATGGTGGCCAGCGCGGCCTCGACGGCGGGGACCCATCCGCGCACCATTTCCTTCAACTGGCGGTCGAGCGCCTCGTCATCCGGCACGACGCCGCCGTCGCGCAGGTCCAGCGTGATGCGCAGGAGGGCCAGGCCGCCTTCCTCCAGCGCGATCGACCAGCTCAGCACCGTGGCGTTCGCGGCCTGCGCCAGCATGTGCTGCACACTGACGCGGCGGGCGGTCGTTACTTCATCGCGCGGCAGCCAGACGAAGGCATAGAGGTGCCGGGCCAGCGCATCCGTCGCCAGCGCCAGTTTCGGGCGCGGCCGGTCGGCCAGCGACATGAAGGTCAGCGTCAGCCGCTCCAGCGCCTCGCGGTCGAAACCGATCAGCACATCGTGGGGCAGGGCGGTCAACGCATGGACCAGCGCCTTGCCCGCATGACCGGCTGGGTCGAATCCGGTCTTTTCCATCAGCGCCAGCAGGGCGGAGCGCAGCACGGGAATCTTGTCCGGCGCGGCGGACAGCGCCTGGCTCGTCCACATACCGGCATGGATCGACAGGGCCGTGATCTCCTTGCCCTCACGCACCGGCAGGATGATCAGATCGACCAGCACGCTGCGATGGATGCGGGACAGCCGGTTGGACTTGATGATCAGCGGCACCCGGCCGCCCTTTTCGAACCAGTCGAACGCGGCCTCGATCGTCGCCTTGGCCAGCAATTCCTCGCCGGGCAGGGTGCAGATGCCCGCCTTGCCCTCCGCCTTGCCGTCGCGGCGGCGGATTTCATGGCCGGTCTGGGTCAGATTCTTGGTCAGGAACCAGCGCAGCAGTGCGGCGCTTTCCTGATCCTGCAGCGCGTCGGCGTCGGTGCGCATCGCTTCCTGCAGCTTGGGCCAGTCGGCCACGGCGGCGCGGACATGCGCCAGCGTCTTGGTCAGGTCCTGCTCCAGCGCACGGCGGGTTTTCGCGTCCGCCCGCTCGGCCTCGATATAGATCATCGACTCGCGGCGCGCGCCCGGCGCGTCGGCCTCCAATATGGCGGTCAATGCGCCGTCCGCGTCGCGCTCGACCGACAGGACCGGGTGGATCAGGCGGTATATGGTGATGTTGGCGGCGGCCAGCGTATTGGCGATCGAATCCACCAGAAACGGCATGTCGTCATTGATCAGCGCAATCCGCATGAAGCGTTCGCGCGCGCCTTCGCCCAGGGTTTCCAGCGCGATCGTCGGGGCGCCGGGTTTCCGCACGGCGGCGGTGTCGGAAAGGAAGGCGGCGGCGCGTTCCGTCGCGCCTTCGTCGAAACCTTCGATTTCTTCGGGGAGCGCACCCTGCGCCAGTGCGACGCGCAGCGCGTCCCTCACGGTTGCCACACCGGGTTCCGCCAGCATCGTCATTGCCTCACCTCGTTTTCGTTCGGCCTGTCGCGGCTCTCTATAGCCCCGCTCACTGGCGAGGCTCAACCTCTTTCTGGAAAGAAAGTTTCATTCTGCTGCAATAAAATAATAGCGCGTGACGATGGCGGACATCGGCGCGGGACATCAGGCGGTGGCGGCGATCACCTGTTGCGTCAGCTTCGCGCCGTCCGGCAACGCCGCGACGATGCTGACGGAGCCATCGGCCTCCCGCCGCGCCACGACGACGGCCAGCCCGTCCGCATCGACGGGCAGCGCCGCGGGCGCGATGGCGGGCGCGACACGCAGCTTCGCGCGCGCCTCGATCGCCGGATCGGCCTTTGCCGCCGGTTCGGGGCGGCGCGATGCGCGCACGTCGCGCACCAGACCCTTGATGCCGCCAATATAGGCTTCCAGATGGTCGGCCAGGCTTCCGGCCGGCATCATCATGCCCTGCGCATAATCCAGAATCGTTGCATATTCAGTGACGCGCGTCTTGTCGTAATCCACACCAAAAATCAGCTTGATCACCGCCGTCATCGGGCTGCGCGCCTGCACAGCAATACCGGCATCCTCCAGCATCTCGGCATAATCTTCCGGCGCGTCGCGGGTGGCGAGCGCGAAATCATGGGCCAGGCCGATGGCGCGATACAGGGCGGACCGGGTGCGCGCGTCGCTGTTGCCGGCCTCCTGCGCGAAATCGCGGGCCAGCGCCAGACGGTCGGCCAGGCCGGCATCATCGTCCAGGCTGTCCATCCGCTCATCACCGAATTCGGCCATGCGCGACGATTCGCCGGACGGGCCATCCGCCCATATGGGCCGGGTGCCGATCGACTGCGGCGCGCTGCGCAATGCCTGGTCGACTTCCTCGACCAGCGCGTCGGTCAGGTCGCGGCTGGCCATCTCTTTCCAGTTGATGACGCCGTAGATGAAATCGATCGTATCCCCATCGGAGGAGAAAGGCATCAATATGCCGCGATAGACGATTTCCGCCCCGCGCTGGTTGATGAACTCCGCCTCGAATCCGATCGGCGCGGCATTGGCCAGGATCTGCAGATAATGGTCGGTGAGTCGCGACAGCAGCGAGCGGGAGGGCACTTCGCTGATATGGTCGATATGCCTCTCAATCTCGCACTCGCGCCGCAGCGCGCCGCCCAGATAGGCAACGGCCGGGTCGTCCACGCCCACGGTGAAGTCCAGCAATACGCTGTGCGGCCCGAAATCCTCGATATCCGACGGATTCAGGTCCTCGATCGACGGCAATGCCCGGTCGCCAAGCAGCGAAGCCCAATAATTATAGGCGCGCACATGCATGCGGCGCTCGTCGCTGCCGATCTCCGGCGGCGCTTCGATCGCCGGATCCTCGACGGCGTAATCGACCTCATCATGGTCGTTGGCGATGTCGCGTCCCCGCAGAGTATCCATGTCCCGCCTTGTCCCAACTGGCTGCTTTGATGGCTTTCGGGCCGATGAATGGCATGGCGATGGTAAACATGTCGTAAATATGTGGCCGGGGCGGGCGGGCGGCGGGCATCGGCCGGGGCGCCGTTCAGGGTCATGGCCAGGGTCCCGTCCAAGGTCCTGTCTTGTCAGCGCCCAGATGTGCTGGTAAGCGCGCCGCTTCAGGCCCGGCCCACCCGGCCGGCCCGGCGCCGCTTTAGCTCAGTTGGTAGAGCATCGCATTCGTAATGCGGGGGTCACAGGTTCGAGTCCTGTAAGCGGCACCATTTTTCCGAAAGCCAGATACCTAGGCGGATGATCGTCCATCGTGGCGGTTGTTCGGTTTGACTTGCAGGAAAATGTTCCTCAAATGTTCTCACCGAACAGAGGGGGCTACGCCGCATGGCAGTCCGAAGCGCTGGCGCAACATCGCCTCATCGGAACATGGGAGGTTCCGGACGAAAAGCAAAAGATCGCAGCTCTGAAGATGCTCAGACGGGTGAAAGTCACCAACATCAAAGTCAGGGTGGTGAAGCCATGATTGTCACACAGATTGCACGGATTATTGCCGACTTCATATTGTTTCTCGACCTAACTGACGACGAAATTCTCGATCCTGATGCGGCTGTGGAGATGATGGAATTTTTGGGGAGCCGTCTCGATGCGCTGGACAGAGGCTTTCTTCGGGAACTGGTCGATGCTTTTACGGAAATCGCGCCGGAATATAGTGGTGAGTCACAGAAGCTGGTGCGCAATATCGCGTATGACTTCTTTCTCGAAGAAACGCTCGCGGAAGGCGACCCGGTCAGGCTGGCCGAGTTGGACGCGCTGCGCGATGCGCGGGATTGAACGCCGGGAGCGCAGCCGGCCTGAGCCAAGCGGTGCGCCCGGAGTGGCGGCGACGCCCAATCAACGGCGATAGATGGAGGTCTCCCATGCTGTGGACGCCCGTCTTTGCCCGCCACGGCGTCACATCAGCATGGAAACGCGCGATCTCTGAGGGTGCGGCACCCCTCCTGCGCCCCTGCGCGCCATGGCTCCCGCTTCGCATCCTATGCCGCAAACGCAGCCAGGCGTCTGCCGCCGCGCGCAGCAGCCGGACCTTCCTCTAGCTCTCGCTAAATTCTATCCGGTCGGCGGCCGCACCGGCCATCATGAAGCCGATGGGGCGCTCCGCCTCCTCCTGCAGATGGCCGATCAGGCTGGCCGTCCGGGCGAGCAGGGAAATGCCCTTGAGAGCCGCCAGCGGAAAGCCGACGTCCAGCATCACTGCTGGGATCGCGCCATTGACGTTGATCGGCAGCGAACGGCCCAGAATGTCCGGCAGAACGTCCCGGACGGCGTAGAGCATGGCGATATGCGGTCCCTCGACGCCATGTTCCCGCGCCAGCGCCAGCAAGCGGTTCGCGCGCGGGTCGCCCGCGGAATGTTCGGGATGGCCCATGCCCGGTATCGCCTGCCGGTTGGCCCGGAGCGCCGCTACGCCCGCCCGCGCCGCCTCTGCGCTGGAAAGGCCGTCCCGCTCCATCGCTGCGATCTGGCTGGCCAGGAATTTCCCGGCGGTCTCCGCGCTGCCCAGGACGACCGATCCGCACCCCAACAGACCGGCGGCCACCGCCCCCTGAAAAGCCTCCGGCGCGGCGGCGATCGTCATGCGCGCCACGGCGACGCTGGGCACCAGGCCATGTTCGGCGATGGCGCACAGCACGGCGTTGGCGAAGAATTTCTGCGTCTCCGTCGGCGCCTGGCCGGTTACCAGCATCCAGAAATAATGGGTGAAGTCGAGCTGCCCGATCACCTCGCTCGCCAGGTCCATCCCGCGCACGGTGATGCTGGCCGCGTCGGACTTTGTGATGGAGGTATAAGCATTATCCTGTTTGCCGATGCGCATGGCGCGGTCCTTTTTCGATAATCGAAGTTGATTTCATTATGCGAATTTTCTAGAAAGCGAGTCAAGTTACTCCGGGAGAAAGAAAGTGGCGCGACCTCTGGCCAATATGAAGGTGCTTGAAATGGGTACTTTCATTACCGGACCGGCCGCCGGCATGCTGCTGGCGGATCTGGGGGCGGACGTCATAAAGGTTGAGCAGCCGGTCACCGGCGATCCCTTTCGCGCTTATAAGGGCGGTCTCTACAGCCCGCATTATCAGACCTATAATCGCAACAAGCGCAGCATCACGCTCGACACGCGCAATGCCGCCGACCTTGCCGTCCTTGACGCGCTGGTGGCGGATGCCGACGTCTTTATACAGAATTTCCGCCCCGGCGTGGCGGCAAAGCTGGGCGTTGACGCGGATAGGCTCCGGGCGCTCAACCCCCGGCTGGTCTATGCGTCGATCTCCGGCTTCGGCCCCGAAGGCCCCGACCGCGACCGTCCGGCGTTCGACACCGTGGCACAGGCGGCCAGTGGTTTCCTGCGGCTGCTCGTCAATCCGGCCAATCCGCGCGTGGTGGGACCGGCGATCGCGGACGCCATGACCGGCTTCTACACGGCATTGGGCATCGTCGCGGCGCTCAGCGAACGGCATGAAACGGGGCGCGGCCGGCTGGTTGAAACGTCGATGTTCGAATCGATGTGCCATTTCAACCTGGACGATTTCACGCATCTTTTCTCCGCCGGTCAGATCATGGGGCCTTGGAGCCGGCCGCATGTTTCGCAATCCTATGTGTTCGAATGCAGCGACGGAAAATGGCTGGCCCTTCACATGTCGTCGCCCGTGAAATTCTGGGAAAATCTGACGGATGCGGTGGGCAGGCCGGACATGCTTTCCCTCCCTGAATTCAAGGGCAGGGATGAACGCATCGCCAATTATGAAAATGTGGTCGCCCTGCTCGCGCCGCTGTTCAAGCAAAAGACGCGCGACCAATGGTGTGAGGAGCTGACGCGGCGCGAAGTGCCCCATTCGTCCATGCGCACGTCGGAGGAGGCGGCCCATTCTCCCCAGGCGGAGGCGCTGGGCCTGGTGGTGGAAGACGCAAATGGACCCCAAGGTCCATTTCGGACTATACGCTTCCCGGTCAGCTTTGACGGTGAACGGACGACGGATATTGTCGCGCCGCCATTGCTCGGCGCAGACAATGATGAAATCGTAGCACCGCTGCGAAAGAACAGCCGGGACCTCCATGACGAACAAGGCCGACAAAGACCCTGAATATCTTTCCACGCTGGAGCGCGGACTAAGGGTCCTAAGAGCCTTCGACGAACATAATCCGGAAATGCGGCTGAGCGAGGTCGCCGCCAAGGCCGATCTCAGCCCCGCGGTCGCCCGGCGTTGCCTCAATACATTGGTATCGCTTGGATATGTCGGCCAATATGGCCGCAATTTCCTGTTGAAGCCGGAGGTGCTGGCCTTCGGTTCCGCCTTCATGTCGTCGATGAATATTGAGCAGGTGGTGTCGCCTTCGCTTCAGAAACTGCGCGATGATATGGGCGACAGCGCGTCCATGGCGGTGATTGCGGGGAACGACATCCTCTATCTCGCCCATGTGTCCACGCGCAGGCAGATTCGCCTGGGCGCATCCGTCGGCACCCGTTTTCCCCTCCACGCCACGTCGATGGGCAAGGCGATCCTGGCGTTCCGGCCCGACGCCGATATTGAGGATTTTCTCGCCAGGGCCGACCTGAAGGCGTTCACGCCGAACACGATCACCCGGCCGGAGGCGCTGCGCGAACGGCTGATGCAGGTGCGGTCGCAGGGCTATGATTCGACCTGCGAGGAACTGGACATGGGCATCGTCTCGCTCGCCGTTCCGATCTTCGACGCCAGCCATGTCTCGATCGCCGCCATCAACTGTTCGACCACGACGGGCCGGACCAATCAGCAGGAGATGATCGCCACGCGGCTCAATGGTTTGCGGGCCGCCGCGAACGAGATTCAGCAGGCCCTGCGGCGATGGCCCGCGCTGCTCCACGCGGTGGGAGATTATCTCTAGTTTTTCGATTATCGAATTTGACTTCGCATTTCGAAAGTAATATAGACCCTCTCAATCAGATAATGATTGGGAGAGGGGCATGCTTGCTGTGGCACGTAAGGGCTTGGCGTTTCTTCTGGCGTGTAGCGCGCTGACGCCTGCCTGGGCGCAAGAGAACGCGAAGGAAGGTGTGGACGATATCGTCGTGACGGCGTTGCGGCGGGACGCGAACCTTCAGGATACGCCCGCGGCCGTGACGGCGTTTACGTCGCAGGCCATTGAGAATGCCGGGATCGACCGGGCGGCCGACTTCGTCAATCTGACGGCCAATGTGAACCTTGTGGAGACCCAGAATGCCGGAAACGCATTCGTGATCATCCGGGGCATCACCCAGGCGCGCAACAGCGAACCCTCGGTCGCGGTCGTCATTGACGGCGTGCAGCAGGTCAACCCCGCCGCCTTCAACCAGGAACTGTTCGACATCGACCAGATCGAGGTGTTGAAGGGGCCGCAGGGCGGGCTTTACGGCCGCAACGCGATCGGCGGCGCCATCATCATCAACACCAAGCAGCCGAGCGACCAGTTTGAGGGCAAGGTGAAGCTTGGCGTGGACAATGGCTTTGGCTGGCAGGCGCGGGCCGGGATCAGCGGGCCGTTGTCGGAAAATGTGAAATTCCGCATCTCCGGCTCCTATGTCGACACCAACGGCTATCTCAGGAACAGCTTTCTCCGCGAGAAGGCCGATCCCTACAAGGACGCCGCCATTCGCGGCAATCTGCTGATCGATGCGGGCGGCGGCCTGGCCGTCGATCTGCGCGCTTCCTATGCGCGGCTTGAGGCGCAGGCGCTCTATTTCAACATCGTTTCGGACGTGAACGACACCAGCCTGCCCATTCGGGTCAATAATGCGGGGCAGAATGATCGTGACCTGATGAATATCGCCGCCAAGATCAGCTACGATACCGACAATTTCTCCGTCACGTCGATCACATCCTATGACACGGTGAAGGAGGTTCTGACCGGCGACGCATTCAACTTCCTGCCGATCCAGGAATCGCTGTTCTTCCAGCTTCTGGGCTTCGACCTCAACCAGAGCCAGTATCTTAACGTCAAGGCGTTCAGCCAGGAGCTGCGCTTCCAGTCGCCGTCCAGCAGCAAGCTGTTCTGGATGTTCGGCGGCTATCTCATCGACACCAACCGGTTCATCTCGACCGGTAATATGGTGGACACGGGCAATGGCGTCTTTCCCGTCTACCGCACGCCGAGCACCAATCCGCTGAATCCGCAGGCGACCTTCCTGTCGGACAAGCAGGACAATTTCGCCTGGGCGCTGTTCGCCAATATGGGGTACGACATCCTGGAGCCGCTGCGCATCGACGCTTCGCTGCGGTACGATCATGACAAGCGGCGCAACACCACGCTGACGCCGACGGCTTTCCTGCCCAACGTCCCAGGCGCGCCGCAGGGCGCAACCGGCGACGTCCGCCGCGAGACGTTCAGCGACTGGCAGCCGAAGGTGACGCTCACCTACAAACCCGCCGATGATGTGACGCTCTATGGCGGCTATAGCCGGGGCTTCCGGTCCGGCGGGTTCAACCAGACCGGCGTTGGCGCGGTGGCGGCGGCCAACGGCATTGTCGGCGTCGGCGACGTGTTCAGGGAGGAGACGGCCGATACGTTCGAGGTCGGCTTCAAGACGCGCTTTGCCGACCGCAAGATCACGTTCAACGGCGCGGTCTATTCCACGGTATCGAAGAACAGCTATTTCTTCGTGTTTCTGGCGGCCAACTCGACGCAGAATCTGGGCAATATTCCCAAGACGCGGCTCAAGGGCTTTGAGCTGGAGCTGAATGCGCGCCCGATGCCCGCCGTCGAGCTCAATGCAGCCGTCGGCTATACGTGGAGCGACATAAAGCAATTCCCCGATCCCACCGTGATCGGCAATGAAGCGCCGCTGATCTCGCGCTACACCTATAATCTGGGCGCGCAGTTCACGCCCGATCTGGGCGGCGATCTGGAGGGGCTGTTCCGCATCGACTATCGCCGCACCGGCAAGACCTGGTGGGAACCCTATAACACCACCGTCCGCAAGCCGGTCGATCTGGTCGATGTGCGCGCCGGCATAAAGACGGATGCCTGGAGCATCACGGGCTACGCCACCAACCTGTTCGACAAGAAATATAATGCGGAATTTTCGCCGGGCGGCTTCGTCTTCAAGGCGCGGCCGCGGGTCTATGGGCTGGAAGCGACCTACACATTCTAAGGAGCGGCAATGGCGAGAATATTGGTTCTCTATTATTCCAGCTACGGTCATGTCGAAACAATGGCGGAGGCGATTGCCGAGGGGGCGGGCGGCGTCGCGGGATGCGAATGCGTGGTGAAGCGGGTGCCCGAACTTGTGCCCGGCGACGTCGCGGCCGCATCGGGGATGAAGACCGATCAGTCGGCCCCCGTCGCGACCGTCGATGAATTGCCTTCCTATGACGCGATCATCTTCGGCACGCCCACGCGCTTTGGCAATATGGCGGCGCAGATGCGCAATTTCCTCGATCAGACCGGCGGCCTCTGGTTCACGCGCGCGCTCGTGGGAAAGATAGGCAGCGTGTTCGCCGCCACGGCAAGCCAGCATGGCGGGCAGGAAACGACGATCACCTCCTTCCACACCACCTTGCTGCATCATGGCATGGTCATCGTCGGGCTGCCCTACAGCTTTGAGGGCAATACGGAGATGGGTGAGATCAGCGGCGGCACGCCCTATGGCGCGACGACGCTTGCGGGCGCTGACGGCAGCAGGATGCCCAGCGCGAATGAGCTTGCAGGAGCGCGTTTCCAGGGACAGCATGTCGCGGAAATCGCCAGGAAGATGTTTGGCTGATCCGGCCCGCGGATCGACGACACCCGAAGGATTCGAACGATGACCTCACCTTTGGCCAACCGATTGCATCACACCGCCTATGTCGTGAAAGACCTGGAGGCGACACGGCATTTCTACGAGGACATATTGGGTTTCCCGCTGGTCGCGACATGGTGTGAGCAGGAGGCGCTGTTCGGCTCCGTCCGCACCTATTGCCATTGCTTCTTCGGCTTGCGGGACGGCAGCGCGCTTGCATTCTTCCAGTTCGCCGATCCCAAGGATCAGGCGGAGTTCGGGCCGGACCTGCCCTCCAGCCCGTTCCGGCACATCGCCCTCAATGTCGATGCGGAGGCGCAGGCGGAGCTGGAGCAGCGGATCGCCGCCGCCGGCTTCGCGCCGCCGCGGACCTATGTGCTGGAGCATGGCTATTGCCGTTCGGTTTACGTCGTCGATCCCGACGAGATGATCCTGGAATTTACGCTCGATGCGGGACATGCGGACAAAATCAACGCCCTGCGCGCCAGCGACGCGCATGATGAGCTGAAGCGTTGGCTGGCGGGCGACCACCGGCCCAATAATGACGTCCGGCCCGACCATCTCGCCGCCGCGCACTAAGGGGCGCCTGACTGTCCATGAGCTATGATCGTTTTCTGACCACGCATGTCGGCTCCCTGCCGCGCGAGGACGACCTGGTGGAGCGGATGTTCGCGCAGGAGGACGGCCAGTCCGTCGATGCCGCCGCTCTGGCGGCGCGGATCGAGCAGGCCGTGCATTTCGTCGTGACCAAGCAGGCGGAGGCCGGGATCGACGTCATCAATGATGGCGAACAATCCAAGCCCAGCTACGCCACCTATATCAAGGACCGGCTGAACGGCTTCGGCGGCACCGGCAACTCCTATGTGTTCCAGGATCTGGAGGAGTTTCCGGCGGCCAAGGCGCGGATCGTCGCCGACCCCGGCCGCAAGCATCGCAAGACCCCGGCGTGCAATGCGCCGATCAGCGTCAAGGACATGACCGCCGTTGAAAAGGATGCGGCGACGCTCACCACGGCCCTTGCGCCGCATAAGGGGAAACAGGCGTTCATGAGCGCGGCGTCGCCGGGCGTCACCGCGCTGTTCTTCCGCAACGAATATTATGACAGCGACGAGGCATATCTGTTCGCCCTCGCCGACGGGATGCGCCATGAATATGAGGCTATCGCCGCAGCGGGCATCATCCTGCAGATCGATTGCCCCGATCTCGCCATGGGCCGCCATACCCAGTTCCGCGAGCTGAGCCTGTCGCAGTTCCGCGACCGCATCATGCTGAATGTAGAGGCGATCAACCGCGCGACCGCCAATATCCCGGAAAACCAACTGCGCATGCATATGTGCTGGGGCAATTATCCCGGTCCCCATCATTGCGACGTGCCGTTCCGCGACGTCATCGACCTCGTCTGGCGGGCGCGCCCGCACGCGATCCAGTTTGAGGCCGCGAACCCGCGCCACGCCCATGAATTTGCGATGTTCGAGGATGTGAAGCTCCCTGAGGGCAAGATGCTCATTCCCGGCGTCATCGAATGCCAGTCCAGCTATCTGGAACATCCCGAACTGGTGGCGCAGCGGATCGGCCGTTACGCGCATCTTGTCGGGCGGGACAATGTGATGGCCGGCATCGACTGCGGCTTTTCCATCCATGTCGGGTCGGGCGGCGTGCCCCACGAAATCGTCTGGGCGAAGCTTGCGACCCTGGCCGAAGGCGCGGCGATAGCGTCCCGCCGCTTCTGGCCCTGATCAATCCTTGGCCGGAGGGCGCTGGGTTTGACGACTTTCATCCTGGTGCATGGCGCATGGCATGGCGGCTGGTGCTTTGACCGGGTTACGGCGCTGCTGAGGGACGCCGGGCATGACGTGCTGGCGCCCGACCTGCCGGGCATGGGCGGATCGGAGGAGGAACTGGCGCGCGTCACCCTGCAGGGATGGGCGGATTTCGTGGCTGACCTGTGCCGCGCCGCGTCCTCGCAGCCTGTCGTGCTTGCCGGGCACAGCCGCGGCGGGATCGTGATCAGCCAGGCGGCGGAGGCCGCGCCGGAGGCGGTCGGCGCGCTGGTCTATATCTGCGCGATGATGCTGCCGGACGGCATGTCCCGCGCCTCTTTCCGGGCGTCCGAACCGGCCAACGCCGCCTATGACGGCTTCGTGTCGCCCACGGCCGGCGGTCATGGCAGCCTCATCACCGGCGAGGACCCGGAAAAGCTGTTCGCGCAGCGCTCGCCCCCGGACGCCGCCGCCGCCGCGATGTCCCGGCTGGTCGCTGAACCGGAGGGACCCCGCCTGACTGCGCTGTCGCTTTCGCCCGGCCGCTGGGGTTCGATCCCGCGCACCTATGTCGAATGCACCGATGATCGCGTCATTCCCCTGGCCAGCCAGCGCCGCATGCAGGCGCTTTGCCCCGGCACCCGCCGCCTGACGCTGGCGGCGGATCATTCCCCTTTCCTGTCGCGGCCGCACGAGCTTGCCGCCTGCCTGATCGCCTCGACCCCGGAGACGCGCAGCGCCGCACCGGCCTAGGCCATGTCCGCGGCCGCAGCGGCGCCTCATTCCACCGCATCACTAATCCTTCATTAACCCCCGCAATTTAGGGTGTTTTGGAAAACATTCATCGGGGTCCGGCGTGAGCATTGCACAGACGGTAATGAAGGCGGCGAAGCTGTCGGGCGATCTTGGCCTGCGCACGCTCGATCTTCAGGCCGACATTTCAGAATTGGCGGAGCGCGTCGCCGAACAGGCGGGCACGATCGAGACGATCGGCGGCGAGGCGATCCGGCTTGCGCATGAGGGCGACAGCGTGGCGGGCGCGGCGCATGAAGCGCGGCAGCAGGCCACCGCCGCCCGCTCCGTGATCGAGGATTCCAGCCGCCAGCTTTCGGAGGCGACGGTCAATGTCGTCGACCTGATCGAACAGGTCAGCCGCATCCACGCCAGTCTCGGCAGCTTCAACGATGCGCTGAACACCGTCGCCCATGTCACCGGCGTCATCAGCGGCATCGCCAGCCAGACCAACCTGCTTGCGCTCAACGCCACGATAGAGGCGGCCCGCGCGGGCGACGCCGGCCGCGGCTTCGCCGTGGTCGCCAGCGAGGTCAAGAAACTGGCGCAGGAAACCGCCGCCGCGACCCAGACGATCGAGGAATCCATCCGCGTCCTGACCGGCGAAGCGGGCGGCATGCTCAAACGTGTCGGCCATGGCGTCGAAACGGCGAAGTCCGCGCATCAGGGGACCAAGGATATAGAGGCGCTGGTCGGCCGCCTTGGCGCGCTGATGCAGGGGCTGACGGAAAACAGCGATTCCGTCGCGGACAGCATCGGCTCCATGGTGGCGTCGGTGGGACAGATCAGGTCCGGCCTTGGCGATCTGGCGGACACGTCAGCCGACAATGCGACGGGGCTTTTGCGCCTGTCCGACCGCGTGACCAGCGTCAGCGACGACACCAATATCCTGCTGCAATATCTGGCCGAGAGCGGCGTCGATATCCCGGATTCGCCCTATATCCGCTTCGGGCTGACTGCGGCGGAGCAGGTGTCCCGCCATCTGGAAAGCGCGCTGGACGCCGGGCTGATCAGCGAAGCGCAGATGTTCCAGGACAGCTATGCGCCGGTTCCGGGCAGCGACCCGGAAATCTTCACCCATCCGATCCAGCCCTATATTACGGAGGCCGCCCGTCCGTTCCAGGAGGAGGCGCGCGCGCTCCCCGGCTTTTTCGGCATGACCTTTACCGACCGTAATTCCTTCGGCGCGGTCGCGATGCCGGAACGCTCGCAGCCGCAGCGCAAGGGCGACCCCATCTGGAATGCGGAATATGCGCGCGTCGGCCTGATCTTCGATTTCCCCGATACGCGCGAACAGTGTCAGATCACGCAGCCCTTCTCGCTCAAGGCGTACCGGCGCAAGGTCGCCGGCGGCGGCGTCGTCCTTTTGAAACAGGTGATCGCCTCCATCCATGTGCGCGGCCGTCACTGGGGCGTGCTGCAACTCGCCTACGCCAATCAGGGCTGACCCCACCGGCCCCGATCCCTTCGGCCCTGACTCCTCCGGCCCCGCCCTATCCGGGCATCGGCGGGCTTGCCGCTCAGCCATTTGACACTATTTCCACCGCTGCATTGCGGAGTGGATATGGCGCGCCTTCTGATCGGAACACTCAAGGGATCGGGGACAGCATTGCTGTTCCTGATCATCGCCTTCTGCCTGGTCCTCACTATCGCGCCGCCCTTTCTCGACGTCCGCTATTATGCGGGACCGGTCAGCGGCCATTATGACGGGGATCGCTTCGCCAACCCGGACGGCGCGATCCAGCCGCCCGGCGGGGGAGACCGTCTGCGCAGCGGTTCGCCCATGCGCTGGCTGCTCGGCCCCGGCGCGCGTCCCGAATGGCCGCAAAGCGTCGCCATCGGCACGGATCGCCCGCCTGCCCGCGTCACTGCGCCGGGCGCGATGCGCGCCGTCTGGGTCGGCCACGCGACCATGCTTGTCCAGACGCAGGGCCTGAACATCCTGACTGATCCCATATGGTCGGACTATGCCACGCCCTTTCCGCCGGTCGGGCCGAAACGGGTGATGAAGCCCGGCATCGATTTCGCCGCCCTGCCCCGGATCGACCTGATCCTGATCAGCCACAATCATTATGATCATCTCGACCTTCCAACGCTGAAACGGCTCTGGGCGCGGGACCGGCCGCTGATCGTCACCGGGCTTGGCAATGACAGCCTGCTGCGCGCCAACGGCATTGCGGCGCAGGCGCGCGACTGGGGCGGCATTGTGCCCGTGCGTCCGGGCGTCTCGGTGCATGTGACGCGCAGCCATCACTGGTCGACGCGCTGGGGCACGGACCGCTCCCGCGCGCTCTGGTCCAGCTTTGTCGTGACCCTGCCCGGCGGCAATATCTTCTTCGCCGGGGACACGGGCGCGGGCGACATGGAATGGCCGGCGGAGGCCGCCCGGCTCGGTCCCGTCCGCCTCGCCATCCTCCCCATCGGATCGTTCCGTTTCCAGCCCGGCGAGATGGCGATAGACGCGCATATCGGCCCCCGCGAAGCGGTGCAGGCGTTTGAGGGGCTGGGGGCCACGACGGCGATCCCCATCCATTGGGGGACGTTCCGCCTGTCCTATGAGGGGTGGGACACGCCGCCCCGGATGCTCGACCTGTTCCGCCGCTGCGCCGGGATTCCCAGACGCGCCTTCGCACCGGTTCGCGCGGGGCAAGCGGTGGACGTGCCGCCCTATGCCGCGCCGGTCAGGGGACGGCCGGAGGCCAGCCCGGCGCAATGCCGCGACGGATCGCCCGAACTCAATGCATTGAAATGAAGCCAAAGTCCGGCGTGCCGGGCATGTCCTGACTAGATGAATCTACTCTGGTGCGGAAACACAGCGTGCTCCTGCGCAGGCAGGAGCCCAGTCCCAATGTCCGAACTGGACTCCTGCCTTCGCAGGAGCACATGTAAGCAAGCGGGATGAAGCCGCGCTATGCGGCCCGGACCTTCGCTCTCCTGATCACCCCGGCGCGCATTCCCCCGTGCGCTTGCCCGCCAGCGTATAGCTGGTGCTCAGCGCCGTGTTGCCGCCCACCGTCTTTGCCATGTTCACGGTGAAGGCGATGCTGTCGGCCTTGTAATTGCCCTCGATCTGCAATTCGGACGTTCCGGCTCCGGCCTTGCAGGCCATCGACCCGACGAAGCGGCCGCCATTCATGTAGGTTTCCTTATATTTGCAGTCGGTGCCGTCATCCCCCGCCAGCGCGGTCGGATCGGCCTTGCCATCGGCCGCCACGGGCAGGCAGACGGATGTCTCGCTCTTGGTGCCGATCTTGGCGGTGTCCTCCGGCGTCGCGGTGGTCGAACTCTTATAGTCGGTGAAGGTGCGGGTCATGGCCCACTGCCCGCCTTTCAATGTGATCGGGGCATCCTCGGCCGCCTCCGGGGGCGCCTCCGCGCTGCACGCCGCCAGAAGTGCAGCCGTCATCAATAACGAAACCGTCGTTCCACGCATTGCCCTCTCCTTCTTTTATGTGCGGGACAGACGATCTACCTCCTCGACGCTGAGTTCAAGCCCGAAGATGCTTGCCAAAATGGTGCGATAATCAGCGGCGTCTTGGATCGGGCGGCTCTCCGTGACGCCCGCCCGGTGTAGGGATAGCTGCCTGTCGGTCAGGGCGGCGAATCCGTCGGGCAGGATCAGGCTGACGATCTGCATCGTCAGGAAGCGCGTGCCGGGCCGGGTGGAGGTCCAGTGGTTGGACAGCTCCAGGTCGATCCCCTCGACCGGCGCGGTGGTGAAGCTATATTGCGGCTGCCAGTCGCGCGTATCCTGGCTGCGGCCGTCCGTCGCGCCCGGATCGCCCGCCCGCTCCAGCATCCAGCCCCCGTCCTGCCGCACCAGCCGGTGCGCGGTGCCGTCCGCCATCTGGCTGGCCGCGCCATCCTCCAGCGGCATGGGCGGGGAGAAGCTGCCGCCGAACCCGGCGTCCGCGATCCATTCCCGCCCGCCGATCGTCACCAGGTTGAATGTGTGGGTCAGCGGCGGCATGCCGTCGGCCATCAGCCACACCCGCGCCAGCAGCGGCCGGGCGGCGAACCCTGACGCCCGCAAGGCGCGCAGGAACAACTGGTTCTGCTCGAAACAATATCCGCCGCGCCGCCGCGTCACCAGCTTGTCGAACACAATGGCGGGGTCGATGCTGATCCCCCGGCCCAGCGGAATGTCCAGATTCTCGAACGGGATCGCCAGCCGGTGCGCGCGTTGCATCGCCGCCAGCCCCGCCGCATCCGGCGCGGGCGCAGCGTCCATGCCGATCCGGGCGAGATAGGCGGGAAGGTCCATGATCAGAGAATATCCTTCTATGGGGAGGGCTAGTGCTCCTGCGAAAGCAGGAGCCTAGTTCCAAGCTCTGAGCTGGGCTCCTGCTTTCGCAGGAGCACTCCTCTTTATCGGCTAACCAGAATAGCCCCGGCTACGCCTATTCCCCACCCGCCGGACAGTCGCCAATGCGCTTCCCGCTGCTTTTCATCTTCATCTTCATGCCCATGCCGTTCGCCATGCCGGAGGAGTCCACGTCGATGGCGATCGCATAATGGTCGGGCATATAGGTGCCCTGCATCGCCATCTTCATTTCCGCGCCCGGCTGCTGCGGGATCTGGCAGGTGGTTGCCGCCGTGATCGTCCCGCCCGCCATCTCCATGTTGGAATAGGTGCATTTGGCGTCCTTCTGCGCCGCCAGGAAATCGGCGCTCGGCTTTTCCGCCTGTTCGGGCGTGATGCAATGCTTGAAGCTGGTCTTGTGGCCGATCATCGCCTTGGCCGCGTCCGGCGCGCCTTCGGGCAGGCCGGTCATCTGCACGTCGACAATCTCCTGCGTCGCCTCCCACTGCCCCGCTTCCAGCTTCACGCTGCTCATCTTCTCCGCCACGTCCTCGGCGGTGATGTTACCGCCCTTTTCCGGCGATTTGCCGCAGGCCGACAGGGCAAGGACCGCCGCGGCGGCGGATATCAGATATGCGGCTTTCATTGATGTCTCTCCCGGCTTTGCGCTGGCGTTGCGAATGCGTCTGCGCGCCTCCATATCAGTGCGGCATGGCGATTCAAATCCGAACCACATTGGCCGAACCCGAAACGGGCGAGGATTTCGTCCCCCACCGTCCGGCGCGCCCGGAAAAGGGGGAGGGCGGCCGTCCGTTCAGGATCGTGTCTGATTACGAACCCGCCGGCGACCAGCCCGCCGCGATAGAGGAACTGGTGCAGACCGCGCTCGGCGGAGAGCGGGACCAGGTGCTGCTGGGCGTCACCGGCTCTGGCAAGACCTTCACAATGGCGAAGGTGATCGAGGCGTTGCAGCGCCCCGCGCTCATCCTCGCCCCCAACAAGATCCTCGCCGCCCAGCTCTATGGCGAGTTCAAGAGTTTCTTTCCCGAAAACGCGGTCGAATATTTCGTCAGCTATTATGATTATTACCAGCCCGAAGCCTATGTGCCCCGGTCGGACACCTATATCGAGAAGGAAAGCTCGGTAAATGAGAGCATCGACCGGATGCGCCATTCGGCCACCCGCGCGCTCCTCGAACGCGACGATGTGATCATCGTCGCCTCCGTCTCCTGCCTCTATGGCATCGGCTCGGTCGAAACCTATTCGGCCATGACCTTCGCGATGAAGAAGGGCGGGGTGGAGGACCAGCGGGAGATCATCCGCAAGCTCGTCGCGCTCCAGTATAAGCGCAACGACGCCGGCTTCGCGCGCGGCAATTTCCGGGTGAAGGGCGACAATCTGGAGGTGTTCCCCAGCCATTATGAGGACACCGCCTGGCGCATCAGCTTCTTCGGCGACGAGATTGAGGAGATTGCCGAGTTCGACCCGCTGACCGGCAAGAAGGTCGCGACCCTCGACTATGTGAAGGTCTTTCCCAACAGCCACCACGTCACCCCCGGCCCGACGCTCAAGCAGGCGATGGAGGCGATCCGCCACGAACTGGCGGAGCGGCTGAAGGAATTGCAGGCCGAGGGCAAGCTGCTGGAGGCGCAGCGGTTGGAACAGCGCACCAATTTCGATCTGGAGATGATCGCGGCGACCGGCTCCTGCGCGGGCATCGAGAATTATTCCCGCTTCCTCACCGGCCGCCTGCCGGGCGAGCCGCCGCCGACCCTGTTCGAATATCTGCCCGAAAATGCGTTGCTCTTCGTCGACGAAAGCCACCAGACCGTGCCGCAGATCGGCGCGATGGCGCGCGGCGACCACCGGCGCAAGATCACGCTCGCCGAATATGGCTTCCGCCTGCCGAGCTGCATCGATAACCGCCCGCTGCGCTTCAACGAATGGGACGTGATGCGGCCGCAGACGGTCAGCGTCTCCGCCACGCCCGGCAAATGGGAAATGGACCAGACCGGCGGCGTGTTCAGCGAGCAGGTGATCCGCCCCACCGGCCTCATCGACCCGCCGGTCGAGATCAAGCCGGTCGAGGATCAGGTCGACGACCTCATCAACGAGGCGCGCAAGACGGCCGCGGCGGGCTACCGCACCCTCGTCACCACCCTCACCAAGCGCATGGCCGAGGACCTCACCGAATTCATGCATGAGGCGGGTTTGAAGGTCCGCTACATGCACAGCGACGTCGAGACGCTGGAGCGTATCGAACTGATCCGCGACCTGCGGCTGGGCGTCTATGACGTGCTGGTCGGCATCAACCTGTTGCGCGAGGGGCTGGACATCCCCGAATGCGGCCTTGTCGGCATCCTCGACGCGGACAAGGAGGGTTTCCTGCGTTCGGAAACCTCGCTGATCCAGACGATCGGCCGCGCCGCCCGCAATGTCGACGGCCGCGTCATCCTCTATGCCGACCGTGTCACCGGCAGCATGGAGCGCGCGCTCAACGAGACCGGCCGCCGCCGTGAAAAGCAGGAGGCGTACAACGCCGAACACGGCATCACGCCGACGACGATCAAGCGCAACATCGGCGACATCATCGCGGACGTCTCCAACAAGGACAGCGTGCTCGTCGAAACCGGTGACGAAAACCGCCCGCACATGGTCGGCCACAACCTGCGCGCCTATATCGAGGATCTCGAAAAGAAGATGCGCGCCGCCGCCGCCGACCTGGAATTCGAGGAAGCCGGCCGCCTCCGCGACGAAATCCGCAAGCTGGAGGCCGAGGAACTGGGCTTACCACAGGACCAGCAGGTCGCCGCGCCGAGAGGCCGGGCGCATGAGGGGAAGCCAGGCACGCGGAAATTACGGTATGGGAAGGTGCAGAAGAAGTTCGGGCGGTAGGAATGAGTCGGCACAGAACAACATTTGGAGTGCTTTAGGCCATAATTAGCTGTTGCGTTAGCTATCTCTTTAGCATATGGCCACAGTAGGAGATTGGCGTGAAAGCTAAAGTGGGGCAAATTGAGGTTGAGGGTACGCCAGATGAGGTAGTGGCCTTTATCAGGCGCTTAAATTCTTCCGTTGAAGCGTTAGTGACCGGAAGAGACTTGCTCAGTGTTCCTATTCTGCGAAATGCTGTACCGGTTGGGACCTTTGTTTCGGAGGAAGTAGCGTTTCAAATATTGAAACGTAGGGCGTTATCATCTGAGCAAAGGCTATTGCTAAAGCTACTGCGAGAGAATGGCTCAAACTGGACTACAGCAAAGAACATTCAGGCGGCCTTGAAATATTCGAGGAGCCAACTTGGCGGGATGTTAGGAGCGTTCGGGAAGCGCGTGAATTCCTCCCCCGGCTATGTTGATGGGCAGTCATTTTTTGAGCAAGAATGGGATTATGAGAATGATTGCCACAAATATCGGCTACCGGGCCAAGTTCTAGCGGCTGTTAAACGAGCGGGGATATGATCCGCTCCTTCGCCGATCCCGAAGCCCAGCTAATCTGGAACGGCGACCGCAGCCGCAAGCTACCGCCCGACATCCAGCAGCGCGCCTTTCGCCGCCTCAGGATGTTGGATGCCGCCAACAGTCTGGATGATCTTCGCAATCCGCCCAGCAACCGCCTTCATGCCCTTACGGATGATCGCTCCAGCCAACACTCTATTTCCATTAATATGCAATGGCGTATATGTTTCGTCTGGAAGGACGATGGAGCGCATGACGTCGAAATCACGGACTACCACTAATCCCGACTGGCTCGACAATGAGCATGCCGGTCAGATGCTGGTATCGGAATTTATGGAGCCGCTGGACCTCTCGGTGGAGCAGATGGCGCGGCTGATTGCCGTTACGCCGGACCGGCTCAGTCCGGTGATTGACGGCGCGCGTCCGATGGATGCCGAACTCGATCTTCGCCTCGGCCGCTATTTTGGCATGTCGGAGGGGTTTTTCCTGCGGTTGCAGGCCGACTATGAATTGCTCGAAGCCAAACGCGCCCTCAATGGCGAACTCGACCGCATCGTTCCGCGCGCCGCCTGATTTCCCGCAAGGCCGTCCCCACATCCCCGATTGACGCCGCCCCGCCCATGCGGGATCACCTTCCCATGATCCACCGCCCGCTCGCCCGCTTCCTTGCCCTCATCACCCTCGCATTCGTCGTCGCATTTCCCGCCTCCGCGCCCGCCAAACCCGCCGCGCCGCCGCAAAAGCGCTTGGTCATCGTTGATGATGACATGATCGGCTTCAACGGCGTGCCCCTGCTCCTGCTGCAGGCGCCCGATGTGCAGGTGCTGGGCATCACCACCACCAGCGGGTCGGTGTGGCGCGATACGGCGTCGGCCTATGCGCTGCGCACGCTGGAGATATTGGGGCGCACTGATGTCCCCGTCCTCGCCGGTGCGGTGCTGCCGCTGCTCAACAGCGCGGAGGCGACAAAGCGGTGGGAGGGCCTTTATGGCCGCCTCGTCTTCAAGGGGCCTTGGACCGACTATTGGCCGGACGGCACGATTCAGGATCATCCCGGCGCGAACGATCCCGCTTATGTGCCGGACCTGCCGATGGGCAACCCCAAAACCAGGCCGGGCAAGGAGATCGCCGCCGCCTTCCTCGTCCGCATGGTGCGCGAGCATCCGGGGCAGATCACCCTGTTCGCCACGGGTCCCATGACCAACATCGCGATCGCGCAGAGCCTTGACCCGACCTTCGCCGCCAATGTGAAGGAGATCGTCTATATGGGCGGCAGCCTGCTTCCGCATCAGGTGCTGGAGGGGCCGTCCGCCGAACAGTTCGCCCGCGAATTCGTCAATTCTCCCAGGCGGGAGTTCAACATCCGCTGGGACCCGGAGGCCGCCAAAATCGTCGCCCACGCGCCATGGCCGAAAATGACGATGATCCCGGTCGATCCCTCCACCGGCACGCAATGGACGCGGGAATTTCTCGACAGCCTCGCGGCCGCCGACACCCCGCTCACCGGCATGATGCGGACCGCGCTCCCGCCCGGCTTTCCGATGTGGGATGAGGTCGCCGCGATGGTCTGGCTCGCGCCGGACATCGTGACGAAGGCGGAAACGCTCTACATCGATTTTGAGACCAGCCAGACCGCCTCCTATGGCGACACCCTGTCCTGGACGGAGGCGTATCGCCCGCATCTGGGCGAACGGGCGCAGCGGGTGATCCTCTCGGTCGACCGCGGGAAGACGGAGGCGGCGATGCGCGCGCTCTACATGCGCTCTGGCGGGAAATAAGGAAGCGATTCCGGCGGGTAACGCTTTGATCGCAGCTTCCGGGAAGCCGCCGGACACCCTCGCCTTTAGCATCGCCTTCATTGCCAAAGGGCGTTGCCGAAGGAGAAGAAGCGCATGCCATATCGACCCCGCCGCCGCGATGCGGGTTTGCCGCCGCTATTGCTTGTCATCCTGTGGATCAGCGTGATGCCATTGCCCCTCATCCCGCACGGAACCCCCCTCGCATGATCGACCTCGCCGATCTCGACCGCTACGGCGCCGCCATCCTTCCCGCGCTGCTCAGCCCGCAACAATGCGCCGATGTCATCGCCCTGTGGGACGGGGCGGGGCCGGCGGCTTTCCGCAAGGATGTGAACATGGCCCGGCACGGCTATGGGCGTGGCCATTACCGGTATTTCGCCTATCCTTTGCCCGATCCGGTCTCGGCCCTGCGCGAACGCCTTTACGCCGCGCTCGCGCCTACCGCGAACCGCTGGGCGGAGGCATTGGGGCAGCCGGACATCTACCCCGCCAGCCATGCCGATTTCCTCGCCCGCGGCCATCTGACCGGGCAGGACAAGGCGACGCCGCTGCTGCTCCGCTACGAAACCGGCGACTGGAACGCGCTGCATCAGGATGTCTACGGCCCGCACATCTTCCCGCTCCAGGCGGCGATCCTGCTCTCCCGTCCCGGTCAGGATTTCACCGGCGGCGAGTTCGTCCTCAGCGAACAGCGCCCCCGCATGCAGTCCCGCCCCGAAGTCGTGCCGCTGACTCAGGGCGACGCCGTCATCTTCCCCGTCCGCGAACGCCCGGTTCAGGGGACGCGCGGCATCCACCGCGTCCAGATGCGCCACGGCGTCAGCCGCCTGCGCAGCGGCGTCCGCTTCACCCTCGGCATCATCTTCCACGACGCCGCGTCCTGATTAGCCAGATGCACAGCGTGCTCCTGCGCAGGCAGGAGCCCAATCCCGCCCTCTGAACTGGGCTCCTGCCTTCGCAGGGGCACGCGGTTTTGACAGGCCAGCTCCACACCCCCATCCTCCTGACCCCATTTCGACCGGCGTCTGCCCGCATCGACCAGCGTCGGCGGCCTGGCTTGAGGCGGACCCGATGCGCGCGCATGCTCCGCGCCGCAACAAGACGCTGCAACAAGCCAAGGGGAATGCCGCCATGCGCCGTTCGATTCTCGCCGCCCTGTTGGGCGCAACGCTCAGCCTGTCCGCCGCCACTATGCCCGCCTATGCCAAGGCGGCAGCGCCCGACTTCGCCGCCGCCGTCGCTGACAAGGGCCGCCCGGCCGACGCCATCGCCCTCGACGAAAGCCGAAAACCGGCCGAAGTGCTCGCGTTCCTCGGCCTCAAATCCGGGGACAAGGCGGCCGACATCATGACTGGCTCCGGCTATTGGGCGGAAATCATGGCCAACGCCGTGGGCAAGAAGGGGAAGGTCACCGCCTTCGAACCCTCGCAATTTTATTCCAGCCCGGACGAAATGAAGGTCTGGGACGCGCTCGGCAAGCGCCGGCCGGACATCAGCTTCGTCCGCTACCCGTTCGAGGCGTTCAGCGCGAAGCCGGACAGCTTCGACTTCACGATCATCAATCTCTCCTACCACGACCTCTATTGGGAATCGGAGAAATATAAGATCCCCCGCACCGATCCGGCGGCTTTCGTAAAAACCCTCTACGCCGCGACCAAGCCGGGCGGCATCGTCGGCATCATCGATCATGTCGGCCTGCCCGGCGACACGCGAAAGACGGTGGACACGGTGCACCGCATCGACCCCGCGCAGGTGAAGGCGGACTTCACCGCCGCCGGTTTCGTGCTGGAGGCGGAAAGCCCGATCCTCTCCAACCCGGCCGACGATCACAGCAAGCTGGTGTTCGACCCCGCGATTCGCGGCAAGACCGACCGGTTCGTCTATCGTTTCAGGAAGCCGAAGTGAGGTAGGCGACTCACCCTCCACCTCCGTTCACCCTGAGCGAAGTCGAAGGGTTTCGCTGAGCGTAGCGAAGCGCCCTCACTTCGTTCGGGCGAGGGCTTCGACAAGCTCAGCCCGAACGGGATTATTGCTCCAACCCCACGCCTCATCGTGGTAAACGCCGCATTCACCATTATTCAACGACTGTCAGGCAGGATCAGACTTCCGAAAACCCCCAATCCTGTTGTTATTTGGATCGGGAGCCTTATCTTGGGCGCTGAAAGCGAGCGAAAGCGATAGATGAACGACGACAAGGAACCGCAGGGCAATCCCTGGATCAAGAGCGCGATGATTTGGGCAGGCGTCATCATCGCCCTGCTGCTGTTCGTGTCGATGTTCGACAACCGCTCGACCACGGCTGGCGGCGCAGCGATCGCTTATTCCGATTTCCGGCAGAAGATTCAGGATGGTCAGGTCAAGGAAGTGGCCGTCGCGCCCGACCGCATCACCGGCACCCTGTCGAATGATCAGAAGTTTCAGACTGTCCCGGTCACCGACCCGAACCTGACGACGCTGCTTGACGATTATGGCGTCAAATATAGCGGCCAGGCGGAGGAGCAGCCGAGCTTCTGGATGATCCTCATCTATCAGTCGCTGCCGTTCCTGCTGATCCTGGGCATCGCTTTCTTCGTCCTGCGCCAGATGCAGAAGGGCGGCAGTTCCGGCGCGATGGGCTTCGGCAAGTCGAAGGCGAAGCTGCTGACCGAAAAGCATGGCCGCGTCACCTTCGATGACGTCGCCGGCATCGACGAAGCGCGCGAGGAATTGCAGGAAATCGTCGAGTTCCTGAAGGACCCGACCAAATTCGCGCGCCTTGGCGGCAAGATTCCCAAGGGCGCGCTGCTGGTCGGCTCCCCCGGCACCGGCAAGACCCTGCTCGCCCGCGCCATCGCGGGTGAGGCGGGCGTGCCCTTCTTCACCATCTCCGGTTCGGACTTCGTCGAAATGTTCGTCGGCGTCGGCGCGAGCCGTGTCCGCGACATGTTCGAGCAGGCGAAGAAGAACGCGCCCTGCATCGTATTCATCGACGAAATCGACGCGGTCGGCCGCCATCGCGGCGCTGGCCTCGGCAACGGCAATGACGAGCGTGAGCAGACGCTGAACCAGCTCCTCGTCGAAATGGACGGTTTTGAGGCCAATGAGGGCATCATCATCGTCGCCGCGACCAACCGTCCGGACGTGCTTGACCCCGCGCTGCTGCGTCCGGGCCGCTTCGACCGTCAGGTCGTCGTCCCTCGCCCGGATATCGAGGGCCGCGAGAAGATCCTGGCCGTCCACATGAAGAAGGTGCCGCTGGCGCCCGACGTCGACGCCCGCACCATTGCGCGCGGCACGCCCGGCTTCTCCGGCGCGGACCTCGCCAACCTGGTCAATGAGGCTGCGCTGATGGCCGCCCGCCGCGGCAAGCGCCTGGTCGCGATGGACGAGTTCGAAGCCGCCAAGGACAAGGTAATGATGGGCGCGGAACGCCGCTCCATGGTCATGACCGACGACGAAAAGAAAATGACTGCCTATCATGAGGCGGGTCACGCCATCGTCGCGATCCACGAGCCTGCGTCGGACCCGATCCACAAGGCGACGATCATCCCGCGCGGCCGCGCGCTGGGCATGGTCATGCGCCTGCCGGAACGCGACAATTATAGCTACCACCGTGACAAGATGTACGCGAACCTCGCCGTGTCGATGGGCGGCCGCGTCGCGGAGGAAGTGATCTTCGGCTATGACAAGGTGTCGTCCGGCGCATCCAGCGACATCCAGTACGCGACCCGCCTCGCACGCGACATGGTCACGCAATGGGGCATGTCCGACAAGCTTGGGCCGCTCCAATATGAGGAGCAGCAGGGCGAGACTTTCCTCGGCTATTCGCAGAGCCAGCGCGTGCACATGTCGAACGAGACGGCGCAGGCGATCGATCACGAAATCCGCACGATCGTCGAGACCGGCTACAACCGCGCCAAGGAACTGCTCAAAAAGCATGAGGATGAGCTGCACCTGCTCGCCAACGCGATGCTGGAATATGAAACGCTGAGCGGCGAGGAAATCCGCAAGCTGCTGGAAGATGGCGAGATCACGCGCGACGACGGCACGAAGATCAAGCCCAGCAACGTGCCCGCCGCCGGCTCCTCCATCCCCAAGACCCGCCGCCGCAAGGGACCCTTCGGCGAACCGGCGGGGCAGGGGGCGTAACCCGCAGTCTCCCGGTTATGGAATGCGAAGGGGCCTCTGGAAACGGAGGCCCTTTTTCGTTCGAACCTAGCACCCAACTCCGTTCGCCGTGCGCGCTTAAAACGCGGCGTGCTCCTGCGAAAGCAGGAGCCCAGGCCCACGCTCCGAACTGGGCTCCTGCTTTCGCAGGAGCACGCCGACCCATAAATGGGCAGTCCTAGCCTACCTCCCGCTCCGCCCCGTTCACCCTCTCCGTTCGTGTCGAGCGAAGTCGAGACACGGTCGCACAGCGTTTTGCCTCAAGGTTGCGCAGAGGCTTCTCGACTACGCTCGAAGCGAACGGGATGGCGGAATGCGGGCTTCGTCGGACCGTCATCCCTCCCGCTCCGCAAACGCTTTCCGCGCCGCTTCGATCTGCGCATGATAGGTTTCCGCCCATATCCACACGCCGCAGAACGCCGCGCCCAGCGTCCGGCCCAGCTCCGTCAGGCTATATTCCACCCGTGGCGGCACCACCGGATAGACGGTCCGCGCGACGAGGCCATCCCGCTCCATCTGCCGCACCGTCTTGGTCAGCATTTTCTGGCTGATGTCGCCGACATGCCGGCCAAGCTGGGTGAAGCGCAGCGTGCCATGATCCTCCAGCGCCTCCAGGATCAGCATCGTCCATTTGTCCGCGACCCGGCCGATAATCTCATCGACCAGCGCGCCGACGACCGGGTCGGTTTCCATGGGCGGCGGATGCGCGCGCCGCGCCTCGATCATGGGGTCCGGCTGGGCCTTCTTCATCCTACAGTATCCATGTGGTAAGTATCGAACTTTCGGGTGCCTACTTTCCAAAGGAGAGTGTCATATTTATCTGGGAATCACAACAGCGATCAGAAAGGTTCGAACGATGCAGATTTCCGGAAACACCATCCTCATCACCGGCGGCGGCTCCGGCATTGGCCAGGCGCTGGCGGAAAAATTCCATGCCGCGGGCAATCAGGTGATCATCGCGGGCCGCAACGCCGCCAATCTGGACGCAGTGACCGCGGCCAATCCCGGCATGGCCTCCATGACCTTCGACGTGGGCGACGCCGCCTCGATCGAAGCATTCGCCGCTGGACTGGTCGCCGCCCATCCTGCGGTCAATGTCATCATCAACAATGCGGGCATCATGCAGATCGAGGACATATTGCAGGCGCCCGCCAACCTCGCCACCACGGAGGCGACGGTCGCGACCAACCTGCTCGGCCCGATCCGCCTGACCAGCGCCCTGCTGCCGCATCTCCTGAAACAGCCTGCCGCCACCGTCATGATGGTCACGTCCGGCCTGGCTTTCGTGCCGATGGTCGCGACGCCGACCTACAGCGCCACCAAATCGGCGATCCACGCCTATGCGATGGCCCTGCGCGAACAGTTGAAGGGAACATCGACCGAAGTGGTGGAGATCATCCCGCCCTATGTCCAGACGTCCCTGACCGGCGATCATCAGGCCAATGATCCGGCTGCCATGCCGCTCACCGACTTCATCGATGAGGTGATGGCGATCCTTGCGTCCGACGCAAAGGTCCGGGAAGTGATCGTCGAACGCTGCAAGCCGCTCCGCTTCGCCGCCCAGCAAGGGAATTTCGATCAGATATTCGCCACGCTCAACGCCCCCCGCTGATGCGGGGCGGCGCGCGGCGCGAATAATCTTGCCGGAATAGTGGTTAATCGCCGCCCGTACGTTATACATAGGTCACCGAATATTTTTGGGGCGTTTCCGTCTGCGATGTTCCTTTCGCAACCGCCCCGGCAGGCTTGAACCGGCATATTGAGGGGAAGCGACATGACCACCGCGCAGATTGATCGTGAAAGCAGGCAGGAACTCGAAAGCCGCGGCTATTCCCGGCGGCAGATAGGGCGCATCGCCGCGCTTCTGGGCGCGGGCGCGGTCATGAGCCAGGTGGCCCGCCCCGCCTTCGCCCAGCAGTCGGCAAAGGCGATGGTCGGTGCGGTGCGCATCGGCTCCAACGAATGCTGGACCGGCCCTTTCCCTGCCGGTGTGGAGGCGGCCGCGAAGATCGCCGCCGTCGGCAACTGGTATGAGCCGGACGACGAACATGCCAAGCTGACCGCCGCCGTCGCGCAGGTGGAGGGCGTTCCGGCTGAATGCGTCATGGCCTGGCCGGGGTCGAGCGATCCGCTCAACCGCTCCGTCATCACTTTCTGCTCGCCGGAGCGCGGCCTGGTGACCGCCAACCCGACCTATGAACAAAGCTGGGCCACCGCCGCATGGCTGGGGGTAAAGCCCGATCGCGTGCCGCTGACCAAGGATTACCGCCACGATGTGAAGGCGATGCTGGCCGCCAATCCGAAGGCGGGCCTCTATTATATCTGCTCGCCCAACAACCCGACCGGCACGCTGACGCCGATCGAGGACATCGAATGGCTGATCGCCAACAAGCCCGCGGACTCTGTCGTCCTCGTCGACGAAGCCTATATCCACTTCGCCGGCACGCCCAGCGCCGCGAAGCTGGCGGGCACCCGCAACGACGTGATCGTCATGCGGACCTTCTCGAAACTGTTCGGCATGGCGGGCATGCGCCTTGGCCTCACCATCGCGCACCCCGATCTCTACAAGAAGATGATGCGCTATGACGGGCAGCAGGTCAGCTTCATGCTGCCAATGACGGCGGTCGCCTGCGGCACCGCCAGCCTGGTCCTCGCCGACCAGATCGCCGCCCGCCGCGACCAGATGAACGCCGTGCGCGAGGAAACCTTCGCCCACCTGAAAAAGCGGAAAATCCCCTACATCCCCTCGCACGCGAACATGTTCATGGTCGATTGGGGCAAGGGCAAGAACCCGAAGGACATGCAGGCCAAGTTCGGCGCGGAAGGCATCCAGATCGGCCGCTCCTGGGACGCCTACCCCACGATGAGCCGCGTGACGGTGGGGTCTGCGGAAGATATGCAGAAGTTCCGGGTGGCGCTGGACAAGATATTGATGGCTTGAGGGTGGAAACACTCAACATGCTTCTTGATACGGGCCTTCCAGTTCCCGGCGGAAAGTTCGTTTAGTCTGAACATCATCGACATCTATTCGTGGGCTGCGGAGACCAACGGAAATTGCCTTTCAAACAGCGAGGAAGCCTATAGGCATCCTCGTTGACAGTCGCGATGATTTGAAAGGCGTGATAGCGTGAGCCGAAAATATGCGAAACTCACCGCGTATCTCGGAGAGCAGGCCAGCGATCAGGTCATGCTCTCTTTCGCCGAGATAGAAAAAATACTTGGCTTCGTATTGCCTGATAGCGCGCGTAATCACGGCCCTTGGTGTACAAATTCACGTTCCACCGGCCGCCATAACGAAGCATGGCTTAACATCGGTTGGGAGACGGCCGATCGTAATATGAGAGCGCAAACTATCGCCTTTCATCGAACCAGCACGGCTGCCTTCATCCAACGCCAGACCCGCCAAAGGAATTTAGGCCATGCGCATCATGCGGCCTTCGATCCTTTAACGCTCACCGAAACCGATCTGGCTGCAGATTGTGCTGTCAAACTGCAATTACGCTGGTGGCGTCTTGGGGCAGTGAAATTGGATGACGATCGGAAGTTGGTCTTTCCCACTGCGCCTGCTCAAGCGGGATTGTATAGGCTTATCGTACGTGCCGGTAACCGGACGAACGTCTATATTGGTGAAGCTGTCAGGTTGAAACGTCGTTTCAGCAACTATCGGCAACCGGGCAGTACGCAGCAGACCAGTCTACGAATCAACGCATTGCTCATTGAAACGCTTGACCAGGGAGGCTCGATTGCGGTCGATATCGCATATCAAGATATCGGGCTGAGTATAGGCGGAGTATTGATAGCCGCCAACCTCGATGACAAGGCGGTGCGCCGGATGATGGAGCAGGCCGCCATTGTTGCGCATGGGGGTATCGATGTCGAAATGCTGAACCGTTAGCTTCTTCGGGCAACGCCCATTCGGCGGACAGTAGTACGGGCCCAATCAACGCGCTCATGGGCGGTATACCCTCGCCACCCCTCCCTCCTCGCACTATACCCCTCCCATGACCCCGCTCGCCGCCGCCCTTTTCTCTGCGATCGCCATGACGCTCATCGTCGGCATCCGCTATCTCATTACCAGCGGCGGGTTTGCGCTGGCGACGCGCATCCGGCATCCGGGCCTCTATGCCGGCCTGCAGCCGCAAATGTGGCGGGAGGTCGGCTGGTCGCTGCTTTCCGCCGCCATTTACGGCATCCCTGCGGGCATCGTCGCCTGGGGGTGGCGGGCGCATGGCTGGACGCGCATCTATACGGACATCCACGCTTTCCCGCTCTGGTATGCGCCGCTGTCGGTGCTGCTCTACCTGCTGGCGCACGACACATGGTTTTACTGGACGCATCGCTGGATGCATGTCCCCGCGCTGTTCCGCCGCATCCACGCCGTCCATCACGCCAGCCGCCCGCCGACCGCCTGGGCGGCGATGAGCTTTCACCCGTGGGAGGCGATCACCGGCGCGGTGGTCATCCCAGCGCTGGTCTTTCTCATTCCCATCCATGTGGGCGCGCTGGGCGCGGTGCTGACGATCATGACCGTCATGGGGGTCAGCAACCATATGGGGTGGGAGATGTTTCCGCGCGCGCTGGTGCATGGCCCGGCGGGGCGCTGGCTGATCACCGCCAGCCATCATCAGCGGCACCATGACCTTTACGCCTGCAATTATGGCCTGTATTTCCGCTTCTGGGACCGGCTCTGCGGAACGGACAGGGGCATAGGGACCTTTGCCGGGCAGGCCAAAAGGGCGTGAACATCATGAGGATTCTTGCGCGGATCGCTGGTCTGGGCGCTGTCGCCCTGTTGATCGGCGCGGCTCCGGCGGACCTGCCGCAGCCGCTGACCGTCGGCGTGGAGGGGCTGCGCTCGCCCCGCGGCCTGCTGCAGATCTGCCTCACCCGGCTGCCCGATCATTTTCCCGACTGCACCGGCGACCCGGACAAGCGGCATTTCAGCATTCCCGCCGCGCAGGCCGCCAATATGGCGCTCGGCGATCTTCCCCCCGGCGGTTATGCGATCGCGATCATCCATGACCAGAACAGCAATAAGAAGCTCGACACCTTCATGGGCATTCCGAAGGAAGGCGTCGGCTTTTCCGAAAATCCCCCGATCCGCTTTGGCGCGCCCAGCTTCCGCGCGGCGCGCTTTGCGGTCGGCGGCGCGGCGGCGCGGCAGGACATCCGCATGAAATATTTTCTGTAACCGGCGGGCAACGGCGCCGGTGCAACCCGCAGGCCCAAGGGAACCTGTAACCGTCGTGAAACATTCTCTCGTTCGACCCTATCGAACAGGAACATCATGATCGCCCTTCGCTTCCACCTGCTTGCCGCCGCATTGTGCGCCGCCATTACCGCCATTCCCGCACAGGCCCAGGAAGCAGAGGACCGGTCATCCCTCACCATCGGCGTCGGCGCGGCCTATGTGCCCAGCTATGACGGGTCGGACGATTATATCGCCGTCCCGGTCGCGGCGGCGCGGGGCAAGGTAAATGATTTCGCCTTCTGGACGCGCGGCACCAGCCTCTATGTCGACGCGATCCCCAACACCGATCCCAATGGCTGGGACATAGAGCTTGGCCCGGCCGTCAACGTCAACCTGACCCGCACCCGGCGGATCAGGGACCCGCAGGTCCGCGCGCTCGGAAAGCTCGACACGGCGATAGAGGTTGGCGGCTTTGTCGGTCTGGGCAAGACGGGCGTGATCACCAGCGACTATGACAATCTTTCCGTCCGGGTGAGTTGGACGAAGGATGCCGGCGGCGCGCACAAAAGCTACGTCATCACCCCAGCCATCGAATATATGACGCCGCTTTCCACCACGACCTTCGTGGGCGTGGGCGCGTCGGCCGAATATGTCGGCAAGGGATATGGCCGCTATTATTATGATGTGGACGCGGCGGGCAGCCTGGCGAGCGGGCTGCCGGTCTATACCGGCGCGGGCGACGATTCAGGGTTCAAGAAGGTCAGCATGAACCTGATCGCGGGGCATTCGCTGTCCGGCGATCTGCGCAAGGGTTGGACGATATTCGCGCTTGGCGGCTATCAGAAGATGCTGGGCGATTATAAGCGCGCGCCCATCGTTGATATTGCGGGCAGCAGCAATCAGTGGATCGCCGCGATCGGCATTGGCTATACGTTCTGAACTGCTCCGGCCTGACGGATATGCGTGCGTATCAGTCCTGTTCGCTGCGACCCGCCGTTAGCCAGCTTCTGGCCATGTAGGAGAGCGCAAACCACAGCGCCAGAGGCGCAAGCAAAACGGTCTGTGCGCCCGTCAGGCGGCCGTTCGGGCGCTTTTCGCCACGGCGTGGCAACGTATTGTCCATGAAAACCATCCTCCCACTCTGACCGGATTTTCAATGAATCCGTGAGCGCAGAGAATGCGCCTTGCAGTGCGGTCCCACAATTGCCCTAATAATTGGTTGAGGTCCCGATTCAGGACAATTCTCGGCCGCTAAATCCTGAGTAATCCGCGCTATCGGGGTAAATGAGGCGCTTCTCCGTTCAGCCGCCTTTTGTGATACCGCCCGCGCAGCAGCGCCGCCGCGACCAGGAATGGGGTCGCCAGCGCTACCGCCCCCAGCGCCAGGAAGCGCGGCGACCATCCCAGCAGGCTGTGCACCCCCGACAGCGGCAATGCCGCCAGGATCATCGCGACGCCCAGCAGCAGCAGGCCGACCCGCCGTGGCCGCACCGCCACCATGCGCAGCTCATGCTTATAGGCTTTCCGCCCTTCCTTCGTTGTCAGATCGGGGTGATGGCTCATGCGGTCTCCAAACTTCGCTGGACCTTAAAACGATCCGCCCCTATTCTTGCAACCATTCCCCGGGGGACCCTGCATACAGGGTTGAGATATGGCGATGGGCGCCATGACCCGCTGAACCTGATCCGGTTGACACCGGCGGAGGGAGGGAGCGGATCGCCACCCGCATTCTCTCTCCGCGATTTTGGAGAGTTTTTCATGGCCGATATCCCCGCCCGCACTGAAATGCGCGTCACCACCGGCCCGATCCGGGGTTCGCGGAAGATCCATGTCGGCCCCCGCAATGTCGCCATGCGCGAGATTCATCTTGAGCCGGGCAGCGGCGAGCCGCCCGTCCGCGTCTATGACACCTCCGGTCCCTATACCGACCCCAATGCCCGCATCGACATCATGGCCGGCCTGCCGCAGCTTCGCCGCGACTGGATTCTCGGCCGGGGCGATGTCGAGGAATATGACGCCCGCGCCATCAAGCCGGAGGATAACGGCCTGAAAGGCCCCGACCGCAGCGGCGGCGTCAGCCAGTTTCCCAATGTCGTCAAGCGCCCCCTGCGCGCCAAGCCCGGCATGAACGTCAGCCAGATGCACTATGCCCGCCAGGGCATCATCACGGCGGAGATGGAATATGTCGCGGAGCGCGAGAATCTCGGCCGCGCGCGGCTGAAGGATTATGTCCGCGACGGCAATGACTGGGGCGCCGCCATCCCCGATTATGTGACGCCGGAATTCGTCCGGGATGAGGTCGCGCGCGGCCGCGCCATCATCCCGAACAATATCAACCACCCGGAAAGCGAGCCGATGGCGATCGGCCGCAATTTCCTGGTGAAGATCAACGCCAATATCGGAAATTCCGCCGTCGCGTCGGACGTCGCGTCCGAAGTCGACAAGATGGTCTGGTCGATCCGCTGGGGCGCGGACACGGTCATGGACCTGTCCACCGGCCGCAATATCCACGACACCCGCGAATGGATCATGCGCAACTCGCCCGTCCCCATCGGCACCGTCCCCATCTATCAGGCGCTGGAGAAGGTCGGCGGCATCGCCGAGGAGCTGACCTACGAAATCTTCCGCGACACGCTGATCGAGCAGGCGGAACAGGGCGTCGATTATTTCACCATCCATGCCGGCGTGCGCCTGCCCTACATTCCGATGACGGCGAAGCGCGTCACCGGCATCGTCTCGCGCGGCGGGTCGATCATGGCGAAATGGTGCCTTTCGCACCATAAGGAAAGCTTCCTCTACGAGAATTTCGAGGACATTTGCGACATCATGAAGGCGTATGACATCGCCTTCTCGCTGGGCGACGGTCTGCGCCCCGGCTCCATCGCCGACGCCAATGACGAGGCGCAGTTCAGCGAGCTCTACACGCTGGGCGAACTCACCAAGAAGGCGTGGGAGCATGACATCCAGGTGATGATCGAAGGCCCCGGCCATGTGCCGATGCACAAGATCAAGGAGAATATGGACAAGCAGTTGGAGGCGTGCGGAGAGGCCCCCTTCTACACGCTTGGGCCGCTGACGACCGATATCGCGCCGGGATACGACCATATCACCAGCGGCATCGGCGCGGCGATGATCGGCTGGTATGGCACGGCGATGCTTTGCTACGTCACGCCCAAGGAGCATCTGGGCCTGCCCGACCGCGACGATGTGAAGGTCGGCGTGGTCACCTACAAGCTCGCCGCCCACGCCGCCGATCTGGCGAAGGGGCATCCGGCGGCCAAGGTCCGCGACGACGCCCTAAGCCGCGCCCGCTTCGAATTCCGCTGGCGCGACCAGTTCAACCTGTCGCTCGACCCCGACACGGCCGAACAATATCACGACCAGACCCTCCCCGCGGAAGGCGCCAAGACCGCCCATTTCTGCTCCATGTGCGGCCCCAAATTCTGCTCGATGAAGATAACGCAGGAAGTGCGCGACTTCGCGGCCAAGCAGAACCAGCCTGCTGATGCATTCATCGCGGCGGAGGATGCGGAGAAGGGAATGAAGGAAATGAGCGAATTGTACGAGGCGACCGGCCGGGAGCTGTATATGGGCGCTGGTGGGAGAGAGCATGATTGATTTAGCTATTACGTAGCGTCGCTCAAGTATCCGCCTCGGAGTGAAACTTGATGACAGAAACAATAGCTTGCCCAGTTTGCCTATCTGCCGATGGGTATGGATGCACGGTTGAGCCGTTCGGATCTAGAGATGCTCGTCTCTTCGATTGCGATGTCTGCGGAGCATTCGCAGTTTCCCGCACAGCGCTTGATGACTACCTAGAACTACGTATGCCTGGCATGACCCGAATAAAACGAGCTGCGATTTCGCACAAAATTCGGGTTAACAATGATCGGCTACCAGAGCCATGGATGCTTACGACTTACGAGTTGGAGTCCTTGATTAGCGATGGACTGCCATTGCCTACACCTAATCAACAAGCCTTGAATGCTATGCGGTACATTGGAGACCGGGTCACTGACGAAGGTGTTCCTGTAGGAGAACTGCCGCCAGAATTTTCGGCTTTGATCGGTTCTCCGTCTAGGGAATTCGCATGTAATCTAGTCGTTGAATTAAGGAATTCTGGCTTAATAACCGGACTGTTCCTTACCAATGTAAATGGACCGGCTCACGTCCAAGAATTGTCTCTTACCTTGGCAGGTTGGGGTCAATACGAAGAAGAGAGAAGGGGCAGAAAATCGGGTAGTTATGGATTTATTGCTTTGAAGTTTGGTGACGAAACCCTTGATCCTCTAGTTCGGGATCATGTGAAGCCGGCAATTGCATCAATCGGTTACGATGCGGTAGATCTCCGAGATGTTTCCAAGGCTGGCATAATTGATAATCTTCTTCGAATTCAAATTCGTGATGCAGCATTTGTGTTAGTTGATCTGACTCATGAAAATGCAGGAGCATATTGGGAAGCGGGATATGCTGAAGGATTAGGTAAGCCTGTTTTATATATATGTGAAAAAACGAAATTTTATGAAAAGCAGACACATTTTGATACTAATCACTGCACAACTGTTCTCTGGCATTCTGATCATGTCGAAGAATTTGTTGAAGATTTAAAAGCGACATTAAAAAGATCGCTGAATATTTGAATAAAAATTCGTTTGTCTTTGCAGCAGTCGGTTAGCAATAAAGCATGTCCCCCGCCACCGAACTCGCCATCCGCGCCCGCCGCGCCGCATTCAACCGCGCGATAGCGGAGGGGGACGCCACCGTCATTGGCCCGCTCCTCGCGCGTGATTGCGTCATGGTCACGGGCACGGACAGCGCCGTCATTGCCGGGCGCAATGCGCAGGTGAAGGTGTGGGGCCGCGAGTTCGCCTCTCCGCATCGCCTTGTCTACGACCGCAAGCCGGACGTGATCACCGTCTCGCCGGTCGAACCCATCGCGCTGGAGCAGGGAGAATGGCAGGGCGTGGACAAAAACACCGGCGCATTCGCCGCTTCCGGCGTCTACACCGCGAAGTGGCGCGAAACCGGCGGTCAGTGGGTCATCGAAGCGGAGATATTCGTCACGCTGGGTTGAGGCGCATCCACGCAATATTCGGTATCGCCCAGCTTTCTTCCGCCGCTATTTCAATCCATTCCCGCCACCTGCGCTAACGGTCGCTCAATCTGGTCGATTCCGGATATATCTAGCGAGGCATATCTTGTTCGGTGATGGGAAATCGCTGACATTTGGCGTGCCATAGCCGGGGGGCAGCGGAAGAATGACATTTCGAAATGCTGTGCTGGGCGTTGCCCTGATCCCGCTCGCCTGCTCCGCAGCGCCGCAAGAGAATTTCTCTGCAGAGATGCTCCGCCGGATACAGACCGCCATGCCGGACGCCCGCCTGTCTCTAAAGCAGGATGAGCCTTTGGTCATTGTGCAAAGGAAAAGTGGGGAGCGAGAGGAAGGTGAAATCAACCTGCACCGCATCCACAATTATTGCGCGCATGCGGCGGCTTCCGACTGTGAAGCCGCCAAAGCGGAGTTCGTCACCAAAATCTCCCAGAAACTCCCGGAAATGACTCCCGCAAGCCTCCGCCTGGTGGTGCGCGACCAACAGTATCTCGAATATCTGAATAATAATGGAAAGGGCGGTCCAAGCGCATGGGGCGTCTTTGAGCCGATAGGCGAGGACCTCTACGCTGTTCTGGCGTCAGATTCCGACAACGCCATCCGTATTGTCGGGAACAAGGATCTTGGCGAACTGGGATTGACGCGCCAGCAGGCGTGGACGTTCGCGCGGAAACAAACGGAGGAACGGTTGCCGAAGATTCCTACCGCGCAACAACTCGCGGAAGCGCCCGTCGCGTTCGAGGCGGAGGAATATCTCGCAAGCCTGCTGATCGATCGGGATAGCTGGTCGCGGCTTTCCGAGGCCGTTGGTCCCGACCTCTTTGTAACTGCCGTGTCGGACCAGTTCGTTTTTGTGGCAATGCGCCCGGACGGGACCAGCTTCGACGAGTTCAAAAAGGTGGTTGCGAATGACTGCGCTGCACAACAGCGCTGCGTTTCACCCAATATTTACCGCTTTCGAGGTGGCAAATGGATGATCGCGCGATAGCTTATCCGCCGCCCACCGCCCCCTCGATCGCCCGCAGCAACGCGTCCCGGTCCATGCTCGACCGCCCCTCTATCCCCAGCTCCTTCGCCCGCGCCATCAGCATCGCCTTGGTCGGGCCTTCGCGCTTTATCCGCGCCACCTTCTCGCGCACATCTTTGGGCTGGGCGCTGTGCTGCCGGCCCTTCGCGCCGTCCTTGCGCTTCTTCGCGGTGGAGCGCGCATATTCATCCTCGGTCAGCAGCGCGCGTATTTCGCGGGGCAGGTAGCGTTCGCCGCTTTCCCCGCTTTGCGCGCCGGACCTGGTGCCCCAATCCTCCTGCGTCCACTGGTGCAGGTCGGTTTCGTCCCGCGCGAAGCCGCTTTCCTCATATCCGCCGCCGCGCCGCTTATATTCCGCGACCGCCAGTTGCGCCTTGCGGGCGGACCATTGGCCGGGCTTTCCGCCCCTGGCCCCGGCGGTGATTTCCGCCTTCACCGCGTCCCACAGGCCGGGGTTTGTCCGCTCCGCACTTTGCGCCACGCGCGCCTCCTTCGGGTTGCTGAAGCGCCAACGGCCATCGCCCGCCGCCGTTCCGCTCTGGACTCTCCAACAATAGAACATATCATGAACATATGCCCCGATTCGGAGAGACGCCATGAACCAGCACGGCATGATGCGCGGCAGCCATAGCCACCGCTTTTTCTTTGCCTTCAAGCCTGATCCAGTCACCGCGCGGCGGACGGATATATTTGCGGAGGGCATTGCCAGAGGCGTACGGCGCATCCGGCCGGAGCATCTGCACATGACGCTCGCCATCACCCATGATTATCCCGACTATCCCCATGCGCTGGTCGAGCGCTTGCTGGCGGCGGGCGACAGCATCCGCGCTGATCCACTGACGGTGACGTTTGACAGGCTGGTGGAGGGCTACAGGTCGGTATCGCTGCGGCCCAGCCATCGCGATCCCGCTCTCATGGTCCTGCAGCGCGATATCGTCGCCACCGCGGCCGCGCATGGCGCGCTGCTGCGGGAGGATTACAGCTTCGATCCGCATCAGACGCTTTGCTACCGCGACGGGCCGGTCCACCAGCGCCGTTGCCCGCCCATCGCATGGGCAGTGACGGAATTGGCGCTCGTCCACAGCATCTATGGCCGGACGCACCATGCCACGCTGCGTTCATGGGCGCTGATGGGCGCGCCGCAGGGCGCCTTCGCCTTTTGACCGGCGCGACCGCCTGTCAGCCCCTCTGCCGTCAGGCGACGCCCATCATCGGCCGGATCGCGGGCAGCAGCAGCGCCAGGCAGCAGAGCGCCGCCGCCCAGGGATGGCTGATCGCCGGGAGCGCCACGCCGCGCGGCGCGATGCCGCCTGCGATCCGCGCCATCGCGGCGGACAGGCTGTTCGCCGCGTGCCGCATGCCGGCGCGGACGATCATCGCCTCCTGCGGATTGAAGCGCATCAGGCCGAGCAGCAGCGTCAACGCCAGGTCGCGTCTCTGCCCGGACAGCAGCGTCCAACCCGCCGCCTCCTGTTGGATCGGGCGTCCGGCCGGGGGCGCATTATCTTCACAATTCCGCATTGCGTTCGCCCTCCCTGTTCCGGCGTTCGTTACGCAGGCGCTATGGATGGTTAACCGGCCTGCGCGCAGGCGCTTTTCCACCAACGACATGAGGAATTGTACGAACGTATATTTACGCCGTTATAGAGGCTGCGGCGACCCTCGCACACCCTCGCATTCCTCATCGCATTCGCGCGCCGCGGGGGCCTCAGAATGCGTCCACGATCAGCTTCAGGCCAAGCCCGATCATCAGCAGATAGACGATGGTGTAGAAGCGCGGCGCGTCCAGCCTGCGGATCAGCCAGACGCCTGCGGCGGTCGACACAATGGCCAGCGGCACCAGCATCGCCGATATGCCCAGATTCTCCGTCGTGAACTCCCCCAGCGCGATATAGGCGGGCACTTTCGCCCAGTTGATGATCGCGAACAGGACGGATGTGGTGCCGACAAACTCCTCATGCGGCAATTTCTTGGGGGCCACATAAATCTGGAACGGCGGTCCTCCGGCATGGGCGACCTGGCTGGTGAATCCGGCCGCGACGCCCGCCAGCACGCCCGCCCAGTCCGGTGCATGCGCGGCGGCGACGATCCGGCCGCCCCGCTCCACCCACAGCCGCCAGACTCCGAACATCATGGAAATCAGGCCCAGCATCGCCATCATGCCGGCCACTGGCAATATCTCCGCAAAGGCCCAGCCAAGCGCGATGCCGGCCAGTGCGCCGGGCAGCATGATCGCGACGATCCGCCGGTTCCATGTCTTGCGGAACGCCCATACGCTGACGACATCCTGCACGATCAGGATCGGCAACAGCACGGCGGCCGCCTGCACCGGCGGCATGACCATGGCCAGGACCGGCGTCGCCAGCGCCCCGATCCCGGAAAATCCGCCCTTCGCCAGCCCGATGATGATGACGGCCAGGCAGGCGGCGGCGAGGACGAGAGGGTCGGAGAGCATGGCGCTGCCCTAACGGTGTTGGGATAAGGAAGCCAGTGGCGTTGGAACCGGCTTTACGGCAGGAGGATAGCATGACGGATGGACGGACAGGGGTGGGAATTGGCGGCTGGACGTTCGAGCCGTGGCGCGGGACATTCTATCCCCAGGGCCTCAAGCAGAAGGACGAGCTGGCCTATGCCGCCAGCCGCCTGACCGCGATCGAGATCAACGGCACCTATTACAGCAGCTTCAAGCCGGAGAGCTTCCGCAAATGGGCCGACGCCGCGCCGGACGGCTTCGTCTTTACGGTCAAGGCGTCCCGCTTCTGCACCAACCGCCGCGTTCTGGCGGACGGCGGGGAGTCCGTGCAGCGCTTCGTCAATCAGGGGCTGTCGGAACTGGGGGACAAGCTCGGCCCGATCCTGTGGCAGTTCATGGCGACCAAGAAATTCGATGCGGACGATTTCGGCGCGTTCCTCGCCCTGCTGCCAAAGGCCGTGGACGGCGTTCCGCTCCGCCACGCGCTGGAGGTGCGGCATGAAAGCTTTCGCGACCCCGCCTTCATCGCGCTGGCGAAAGCCGCCAACGCCGCCATCGTCTATGCCGACCATGACGAATATCCCTTGATCGAGGCGGATGCGGCGGACTTCGCCTATGCGCGGCTGATGCGGTCTATGGAGGATGAACCGGCGGGCTATGCCCCGGCCGCCCTGGATGACTGGGCGGCAAAGGCGCAGGCGTGGCGGAAGCGCGGAGACGCTTTTGTCTTCTTCATTTCGGGGGCGAAGGCCAGAAATCCGGCAGCCGCAATCGCGTTGATCGAGCGCGTGGCGAAGTGACCGGGGGGCGTCGCCTCCACGGCATGCCGCTATCGATTATCCTAGGCGCGGTTGCTTATCTCGCCGCGTTGGCCTCCGCGAAATGGACCATCTGACTGGCATGGGCCTTCTCGAACGCGGGCCGTCCGGTGATCCGCGCCACATAGGATTCTGTCGCCTTTCGCTCTCCGAAAGACCGTATTTTCGTTACGCGGAGAACATCCGCCATCAGCAGGTCCGCAACGGTGAAGCGGTCTGCGGCCAGCCATTCCCGTTCCTTGAGAATGTTTTCAATGTGGTCGAGACGGCTTGCAAGCCAGTCAGTCAGATGGTTGTCCTTGGCGCCGGTCACCTCCAGGAACCACCAGGGCACGGAAACCATCTCGACTGAATTGAGCGCTGCGATTGTCCATTGCAGCGTGTCGGCTTCCCCCGCCGGATCGCGTGGCATGAGTTTCTCGCTTTTCCGGGCCAGATGCAGGAGCGCTGCGCCGCTTTCGAACAGTTTCAGTTTTCCGTCGTCCAGGAACGGCACCTGACCGAATGGCTGGCGCGCCAGATGGTTGGTCTCCCGGCCATCAAACGGGATCACCTTGACCGCGTAGCTGAAACCGGCCTCCTCGCACGCCCATCGCAGCCGGAGGTCGCGCACAAAACCGCGAGGACCTTCCGGCACCCAGTCATAGGTCCAAATGGTGAGGTCTCTCATACTGAAACCCTTTTCGCTGCTGTCCAGAGCACAGGTTTATGTGACCGGAATGCCGGATGACGCAACTCGGAAGGGAATATGTCGGTAGGTCGCAGGCCCGCACCCCCGACTCACATGGTTAATATTTTATTGCGTCAGCGATTGCGTTTGTTGCAAGTGCGAAGACGCCCTTTGCGATTGAGGGCTGGTCCACATGGGGCTAGTGGCGCGCTCCCGTAACAAAAGTTACACAAAAGGGAGCAATGCAATGCGTTACGCAGTCAATGGCGCCACCGTTCTTATGGCGCTCAGCGTTCAGGTTATCACCTTCTACGGTGTCCTGTACGCCTGAACGAACTACCCCGCCTTTTCCGCCATCGGAAAAAGCATAAAACGAAAAAAAGCCGCCCAAGGCATGGCCCGGGGCGGCATTTTTGTGCGCAGAGCCGGTTCTTGGAGCCAGTCTTTTAAGGCGCATGCGCGGACAGGGCGGTCAGCCCTCCGCCAGCCATCCCGCCAGCAGATAGGCGACCACGCCCACCGGACCCAGGGCGAACAGGGTCAGCAGTACGACGGCGATCCGTACGATCAGCACATCGACGCCGGTCTTGGCGGAAAGGCCGGAGCAAACGCCCATGATCCTGGCGTTGCGGCGGTCGAGGGTGAAGCTGGTCTGCATGGTCTGATCCTTCAAAATTGCCGCATCCGGCGAGATGCTGGACACTACGCAGGAGCCGTGCCAATTCGGGTTTTGCCCGGAAAATGGCGACTTTGGGCTGTGCGCGCGCGGGAATGGCGCTGTGGTTCGCTGCGGATTGGGAAATTCCCACATCTGTTGGGGATTTTTTCGGTGATCCGTGGCGGCGCTGAAGGTTCGCAAAAGAGTGGACGCCGCCTATGCTAAGGCATGGCCACCGTACCGACCCGCCTTTTCGTTTATGGAACGCTGAGAAAAGGCGGCTCCGCGCCCCTGGCGGAGAGGCTGGCGCAGGAGGCGCGGTGGCTGGGCCGGGCGGCGGCGCGGGGCGCGCTGTACCGGATCGACGGCTATCCGGGGTTTGTGCCCGATGCGAATGGCGGCCCCGTGACTGGCGACCTTTTCGAGATTGACCCGGACGGAGCGCTGCTGGCGGCGCTGGACGATTATGAGGAATGCGCCCCGCCCTGGCCCGAACCGCATGAATATCGGCGGATGGTGATAGAGGTGGAGACGGAACATGGCCGGTCGGCGGCCTGGACCTATGTCTATGCCTGGCCGGTCGAAGGGCGGGAGAGGATCGCCGGGGGCGATTTTCTTGGCTGATCCGATTGCCCCCGCGCCCTGTTGCGTTAGGGTGGGCAAAGGGGCGCCAGGAGAGACAGCATGACCGCAGACCAACTGCCTGAAGATCGATTGGCCGAAGACCAGAACTGGGTTCAAATGCTGGGCGTCGACCGCCGCAGCCTGTTGATCGGCGGCGCGTTCGCCGCCGGGTTCGCGGCCGCCTGCCAGCCCGTGGCCGCGACGACCGTGCAGACGCCGCCGGACGGGCTGTCGATCGAGAATGCCCATTTCACGGGCAGCGACGGGTTCGCCGTGCCCGCCTATGTGGCGCGGCCCGATCATGGCAAGCCCGCGCCGATCATCGTCGTGGTGCATGAGATATTCGGCGTCCATGAATGGATGAAGGATATGTGCCGCCGTTTCGCCAGGGCGGGCTATTATGCGATCGCGCCGGACCTGTTCGCGCGTCAGGGCGACGCGACCAAGGTCAGCGAGGTCAAAACGCTGATGGAGACGATTGTCTCAAAGGCCCCCGATGCGCAGGTGATGGCCGATATCGATGCGGCGTTCGCCTGGGCGGGGACGCATGGCGGCGATGGCGGCAAGCGCGGGATCACCGGCTTCTGCTGGGGCGGGCGGATCGTGTGGCTCTATGCCGCGCACAGCCAGGCGCTGGATGCGGGCGTCGCTTTCTATGGGCGGCTCACCGGCGATCCCAAGCCGCTTCAGCCCAAAAGCCCGGTCGAGCTGGCCGATACGCTCCACGCCCCCGTGCTCGGCCAATATGGCGGGCAGGACAAGGGCATTCCGGTCGGGGATGTCGATGCGATGCGGGAGAAGCTGAAGGCGGCGGGCAAGCCGGGCGCGATCACTGTCTATCCGGATGCCGGACACGGCTTCATGGCGGATTATCGCCCCAGTTACGATCCGGCGGCGGCCGCCGCGGCGTGGAAGGCGACGGCGGACTGGTTCGGCAAATATGTGAAGAAGGGCTGATAAAGGCCAAGCGCGGCCCGTCACTTCAGCATATTGAGGCCGACAAGGATCAGGACGACCGCGAGGATCGGGCGGAGATGATGCTCGCGGACGCGCGACGCCATCATGCTGCCGATGATGATGCCGGGAATGGAACCGATCAGCAGGGAGCCAAGCAGCGAGACGTCCACCGTGCCGAGTAGCAGATGCCCGATCCCGCTGACCAGCGTCAGCGGCACGGCATGGGCGATGTCGGTGCCGACGATGCGGTTGAGCGGGACGCGCGGGTAGAGGATCAGCAGCGCCGTCGCGCCGATCGCGCCCGCGCCGACCGACGTCAGCGACACGGCTCCGCCGACGATAACGCCCAGCACGACCGTCATGATCGCCGTCTGGCGCTCGCTGCGTTCCTTGAGATGCGCGCGGGACCATAGCACGATCCGGTTGCGGAACAGCAAGGCGATGCCGGTCAGCACCAGCATGACGCCCAATGCGATGGTGAAGGGATGGGCGACGGCCTGCGATGGCTTGCCGAGGTGGGACAGGAGCAGGAGCATGACCAGTGCGGTGGGCATGCTGCCCAGCGCGAGCAGGCGCAGGATCCGCCAGTCGACCGCGCCCTGCCAGCCATGCACGAAGCTGCCCACAGTCTTGGTCACGGAGGCGTAGAGCAGGTCGGTGCCCACCGCGACGGCCGGGTGGAAGCCGAACATCAGCACCAGCAGCGGCGTCATCAACGAGCCGCCGCCGACGCCCGTCAGGCCGACCAATATGCCGACCGCAAGCCCGGCCAGCGAATACATCGGATTGATCGCGATCATGATATGCGCGGCCCGCAGCCAGCCTGGACGGATCCCGTCAAATCAGGCGCCCCGCATGGGGAAGGACCATAATCGGGGCGGGCGAAAAGGGCATGGCGAATCCGGCGGGAACGGGTCTGGAAAACAGCTTATGCGTAATGCCGGGGCCGCTGCCTAGAAAGCAACATTTCCTATCTCGTTTCGGTACAGAAGTTGCGCAAAGCGCGGTGGACCGAGCCGGATGGCGGCATGCCCAGCGCAGGCGAATGCGATGAGGAATGCGAGGGTGTCAGGGGTTTTTACGCGGCAAAGGCGAATGGGCTAACTATTTGAAAAGGCTTCCTAAAATTCCACGAACCAGTTGCCCGGCTATGCCGCCCGATTTGCTTCTGCTGCCGCCGCCGAACACCGCCTTGCCAAGCTCGTTCGCGACCTGACGGCCGACCGACGATCCGGCGGCGCGGGTGGCGGACTGGATCGCCTTGTCAAAGGCGCTGGGCTTGGCGGTTTCGCGGGCGGCGGCGGCGTCCTGCCGCGCCTTCTCCTTCAGCGCGGCCTCCTGCTGCTTCGCCTCCAGCTTGGCCTGCACGGCGGCGGCCTTGTCGGCTTCCGCTTGCGCCTTGCTGGCCTCTGCGGCGGCAGCGGCGGCATTGCCGCGCGCGGCGAGGATTTCCTGCGCGGACTCGCGGTTCACCGCATCATCATATTTGCCCGCGACCGGCGAAATGGATTGGATGATCGCCCGCTCCTTGGCGTCGACCGGGCCGACGCGTGAGCGGGGCGGGGCGATCAGGGTGCGCTGGACGATGCTGGGCGATCCATCCTCCTGCAACAGCGAGACCAGCGCCTCGCCGACCTTCAGTTCCGTGATCGCCGTCGCGACATTGAGGTCCGGGTTGATGCGGAACGTGTCGGCGGCGGCCTGAATCGCTTTCTGGTCGCGCGGGGTGAAGGCGCGCAGCGCATGCTGGACGCGGTTGCCGAGCTGGCCGGCGACATCCTCGGGGATGTCGATGGGGTTCTGGGTGATGAAATAGACGCCGACGCCCTTCGACCGGATCAGGCGGACGACCTGCTCGATCTTGTCGAGCAGCGCCTTGGGCGCGTCGTCGAACAGAAGATGCGCCTCGTCGAAGAAGAATACGAGCACCGGCTTTTCCGGGTCGCCGACCTCCGGCAAAGTCTCGAACAGTTCGGAAACCAGCCAGAGCAGGAAGGTCGCGTAGAGCTTCGGGCTCTGCATCAGCTTGTCGGCGGCAAGGACGTTGATATAGCCGCGCCCCTTCTCATCCACCTTCATGAAATCATGGATGTCGAGCGCGGGTTCGCCGAAGAAATGGCCGCCGCCCTGGCTGTCGAGCTGCAGCAACTGGCGCTGGATGGCGCCGACACTGGCCTTGGTCACATTGCCATATTTCGCCGAGAGCATGTCGGCATTTTCAGAGCAATGGGCGAGCATCGACTGCAGGTCGCCCAGGTCGAGCAGCAACAGCCCTTCCTCATCGGCATAGCGGAAGGCGATGTTGAGCACGCCTTCCTGCGTTTCGTTGAGGCCCATCAGCCGGGCGAGGAGAAGCGGCCCCATTTCGCTGACGGTGGTGCGGATCGGGTGGCCCTGTTCGCCATACAGGTCCCAGAAGATCGCCGGATTGTCGGCATAGCTGTAATTTTCGACGCCGATTTCCTTGGCGCGGGCGACCAGCTTGTCGGCATTTTTTGCGGTCGGCGATCCGGCCATGGAGACGCCGGACAGGTCGCCCTTCACGTCAGCGAGGAAAACGGGGACGCCCTGCGCGGAGAAGCTTTCGGCGATGCCCTGCAGCGTCACGGTCTTGCCGGTTCCGGTCGCGCCCGCGATCAGGCCGTGGCGGTTGGCGCGGCGCAGGTTCAGATATTGCGGCTGGCCGCCATCCTTGGTCTGGCCAAGTCCGATGAAAATGCCCGTGTCGCTCATACTGGTCCCCACCGATATAATTTCGCCAAGGCCAAACCTGGCAATGACTCGAAAAAAACCGTTCGTCCTGAGCGAAGTCGAAGCCTTCCGCTGAGCGGAGGCGAAGCGCCTCGCTACGTTCGGCTGGGTCCTTCGACTTCGCTCAGGACGAACGGTGTTTTAGGCATCCCTCTCCCGCGAGGGGAGAGGGAAAATAGTTTACTTGTCGCGCAGGCGGACGGCGATGAAGCCGGCCTGGCCGCCACGGCGCTGCACCTGAAGCAGCACGGCGTTGCGGCCGGAGGATTTGACCTGCGCAATGGCGGCGTTGAACTCCGCCTCGGTCGTGACCGGGCGGTTGTTCGCCGACAGGATCACGTCGCCGCGCTGCAGGCCCTTCGCGCCCGCGTCGGTGGACTGATCGACGCTGCTGATCACCAGCCCGCGCGTGTCGGGCGCCGCGCCGATCTGGCGCGCGATGGAGGGCGTCAGCGGCTGGACCGCGATGCCCAGCGCCTGCTGCGCCGCGGCGGCGCTGCCCTGCGGGCTCTTGTCGGAGAAGTCATCGTCCGAATCGCCACTGCCGAAATTGGCGAGCTGTTCTTCGGGCGGGCGCTGGCCGACGACGGCGGTGACCGTGGTCCGCTGGCCGCCGCGGATCAGCTCGATCGGCACCTTCTGCCCGATCGGCAGGCCGCCGACGATGTAGGACAGGGTTTCGTCCGGCGTGACCTCGCGATTATTGACCTTCACGATCACGTCGCCCGCCTTGATCCCGGCATTGGCCGCGCCCTGCTTCGGCTCGACCGACTGGACGAATTCGCCGCGATTCTTCGCAAGGCCCAGCGAGTCGGCCATATCCTCCGACAGCGGGCTGATCTGCACGCCCAGATAGCCGCGCTTGACGCTCTCGCCCTTGCGCAGCGTGTCGATGACCGGGACCGCCTGTTCGGACGGAATGGCGAAGCCGATGCCGACATTGCCGCCCGACGGCGACAGGATCTGCGAGTTGATGCCGATCACATTGCCGCGCATGTCGAACATCGGACCGCCCGAGTTGCCCTGGTTGATCGAGGCGTCGGTCTGAATGAAGCGGTCGCTGCCGCCGCCGGTGTTGCGGTGGACGGCGGAGATGATGCCGGCGGTCACGGTGCCGCTGAGCGCATAGGGGTTGCCGATCGCGACCACCCAGTCGCCGACGCGCGACTTGGTGCTGTCGCCGAACTTGACGAAGGGCAGGGCCTTCTTCGCGTCGATCTTCAGCACGGCAAGGTCGCTGGCGGTGTCGCGCCCGATCAGCTTGGCCGAATATTCCTCGCGGTTGGTGAGGGTGACGGTGATCGAATCGACCGTCGCGCCCTCCGCGCCCGCCGAAACGACATGCGCGTTGGTGACGATGTAGCCGTCCGCCGAAATCAGGAAGCCCGAACCGAGCGACTGCGCCTGGCGGGTCTGGGGCTGAGCGCCCTGACCGCCGCCGAACAGATCGCCGAAGGGGGTGCCGGCGAAGGGGTTCTGCACCTGGACGCGCTGGCGCGTGGAGATGTTGACGACGGCCGGCTGCAGCTTCTCGACCATATCGGCGAGGCTGCCGGGCGCGCCCACGGGGGCGGCGGCCTGCATGCCTTCATTCTGCGCGGTCTGGGCGCCGAGCGGCTGGGTCGAGGTGACGGCGATGGCCGTGCCGCCCAGCAGCAAGGCCCCGGTAATGGCATATGCGTAACGCACTAATGAAAATCCTCTCTGTCAAAGGGGCGATGGAGGAAAAGGGAGCATTGAGTTGCTCCCGTCTCCCTTAACCCACATTGAATGGCGGCCGTTCCCATAATGTGAGGGAAAAGGCCGATTACCTACCCCCGCCTTCGCGTCACTTACCCCGGAACTCACGCAGGAAGTCGTTGTCCGGCGACAGGATCACCTGCGTCTGCCCGCCCGCCTGGGGCGAGAAGGTCCGGCGGTACGCCTGCATGGCGCGGTAGAAGTCGTAGAATTGCGGATCCTTGCCAAAGCTGTCGGCGTAGACCTTGGCGGCGCTGGCGTCGGCTTCGGCGCGGATGATCTGCGCCTGCTTTTCGCCCTGCGCGCGGATGGTGTTGGATTCCTGCTCGCGCGCGGTGCGCATCCGCTGGAACGCGGTGTCGAGCGGCGTGCCGTCCGGCAGGTCGGCGCGCTTGATCCGCACGTCGACGATCTCCGCGCCATATTGGCGGGCGACGCGGTTGAGGCCCTGCGCGATATTTTCCATCACCCGCCCGCGTTCCGGGCTGAGCAGCGCGGCGAAGGGCCGCTTGCCCAGTTCGTTGCGCAGCGCCGAGCCGAGAATGGGCTTGAGCGCATCGGACACGCGATCCTCGCTGCCCGCCGAGATATACATGCGCAGCGGATCGACGATGCGGTAACGGGCGAAGGCGTCGACCTGCAGCCGGAGCTGATCGGTCGAGAGCACCTGCTGCCGCTCCATCTCGACCGCGAGCACGCGCTTGTCGATCCAGACGATCTGCTCGGCGAAGGGCAGGCGGGCGATGATACCCGCGCCGGTGGCGCCGAACGCCTCGTTCGGGCGGTAGCGGTTGACGATGCGCACCGGCTCGCCAAAGCGGACGATCACCGCCTGGCGCGTCTCCGGTACGATCGACACGGTGCTGCCCAGCAGGATCAGCAGCGCGATGGCGATGAGGGCGAGGGCGATCGGGTTGCGAAGGATGAACGGCATTACTGGCCTCCCTCGCTGGCGGCGGCTGCGGCAGCGGGCGCGGCGGCGGCGCGGCGCTTCAGTTCAGGCAGCGGCAGATAGGGGGTGACATTGCCGGTCTCGACGATCGTCTTGTCCAGGCCCGGCAGGATCGCCTCCATCGTTTCATAATACATGCGGCGGCGCGTGACCTCCGGCGAGAGGCTATACTGGCTATATACCTTGTCGAAGGCGGCGGCTTCGCCCTGTGCGCGGGCGGTGAGCTGCTGCGCATAGGCGCGCGCTTCGTTGAGGTAGGTCTGCGCCGTCTGCTGCGCGGCGGACACTTCCTTGAAGCTGTCATTGACGGCAGAGGGCGGGTCCGCCTGCTTGATCGCGACGCCCTGGATGCGGACGCCGGACTTGTAGCTGTCCAGGATCTGCTGGGTGCGCTGCTCCACCTGCTGCTCGATGGCCGAGCGCCCCGCGCCGAGCGCATCGTCCAGCGAGACGGACGCGATTACCGAGCGCATCGCCGATTCGGCGACTTCGCGGATCGTCGTGTCGGGGTCTGCGAGCTGGAACTTGTAAAGCTCCGGGTTGCGGATGTTCCAGCGCACCGAATAGGCCAGGTCGATGATGTTCTGATCGCCGGTGAGCATCAGATTCTCGCGGTCGCTTTCGGCCGATCCGATGTCGACGGTGCGGATTTCCTCCACATCCACCGTCTCCACCGATTCCAGCGGGGCGGGGAGCGTCAGGCTGATGCCCGGCGAGAGGGTGCGGCTATATTTGCCGAGCAGCGTCACGATGCCGCGCTCCTGCGGGCCGACGCGGTGGATGGAGGTCAGCGCGATCCAGACAAGGACGATCAGGCCAAGCGCGATCGGCCACAGCGCCCGGCCGCCCGGACCCTGCGGAAAGCCGCCGCCGAAACCGCCGCCAAAGCTTTCCCGGCTGCGACGGATCAGCTCGTCTATCGCCGTGGGGCCACGGCCGCCGGAGGGACCGCCGCCGCCGGGCTTTTGCGTCCACGGGTTGCGCGGGCCATCGCTCCGGCCATCGCCTTTATCCCCGCCAGGCTCCTCGCCCCCGGAGTCGTTACCCTTGCCGCCCCACGGCCCCTGGCTCATTGCGGCGACGATTGCGGGCATCCACCCGAATAAACTGCTCATCTGGTCTCTATAGGTAGGCGCAGCGGGGAAAAACAGTCCTCTGCCGCGATTTCCCGTTGGATAGGTGGTGAAGGATGGTTTCGCAGGCGCGCGTTCCGCTCTATGGGGCCGCGCATGACCGATCTTTCCGCCATCGCCGATCGCCTCTCCTCCCTCACCATGGGCCGCACCAGCGGGCTGCGATTGCGCGAGGGCATGCTGACCCTGGTGCTGGACGTGACCGGCCTGTCCAATGACGTGCGCGAGGCGATGGAGCGCGAGGTGCGCCACGCGGTGCAGGATGCGCCGGGCGTGGACGATGTGCGGATCGCGATGACGCAGGAAAAAACCGCGCTGCGGATCATCGCCGTGGGTTCGGGCAAGGGCGGCGTCGGCAAGTCCACCCTGTCGGCGAATCTGGCGGTGGCATTGAAGCGGCTGGGGCATCGGGTCGGGCTGGTCGATGCGGACATTTATGGCCCGTCGCAGCCGCGCCTGATGGGCAGCGAGGGCGAGAAGCCGGAGGCGCAGGACAAGCAGATGTTCCCGATCCAGAGCCGCTGGGGCGTGCCGATGCTGTCGATGGGGCATCTGGTGAAGCCGGGGCAGGCGATCGCGTGGCGCGGGCCGATGGCGGGCAATGCATTGAGCCAGCTTGTCGATGCGCGCTGGGACGGGATCGACACGCTGATCGTCGACCTGCCGCCCGGCACCGGCGACGTGCAGCTTTCGATGATCCAGAAGCACAAGCCCGCGGGCGCGGTGATCGTCTCCACGCCACAGGACCTGGCGTTGATCGACGCGGCGCGCGCGGTCAGCCTGTTTGAGCAGGCGGGCGTGCCGCTGATCGGGCTGGTGGAGAATATGGCGGGCTATGCCTGCCCGTCATGCGGGGAAGTGTCCGACCCCTTCGGCTCCGGCGGGGCGGAGAAAGCGGCGGGCGAGATGGGCATGCCGTTCCTGGGACGGATACCGCTGGCGATGGGCATACGCACGGCATCGGACGCGGGGGAGCCGCCTGCGGCTGGGGATGGCGCGGAGGCGGAGGCTTTCCGGGCGATTGCGGAGCAGGTGGCGGCGTGGTTGGGGAAGGGGCGGTAGTTTGCGATAGGCGCTGATCTGGGCGCTATCTTGTCAGGCTATCATCCAGTTCCCTCAGCCTTGCCTCTATCTGGGGACCGAACTGATAAATATCGGTCAGGTCCGCGATAGTGTGCCTTTCTTCATCCTTCCCGGAAAATGTACCGAAATATTTGGTGGTGACGCCATTGAAGTGCATGCGGGCAATGGATTTGCGATTATTGTCGTCCAACAAAATGGCGGCATAGGATTTCGCGTCACGAAGTATGATCCGCTTTGGATGCACCCACTTCGACGCGATGGCCTGAACAATATGAAACCCTGATATTTCTTCTGCCGTCGTTATAATTTCCGAATTGTCGGTGAGGGCCGTTTCCTCCTCGATATCAGGATCTCTTGGGGCAGAAGCGTTCAGGGCCGAGGACAGGCGTTCCGTGACCAGATCGCGAATGAAAGTGGCGATGGAGTTGGCCAGCAGCTTGGCGAAATGATCCTTGATCGCCGGCGTAAGGCGGCCTTCATGTATGCGCCGCGCCATCATGCCGACAAATTCTTCCGACGGTTCGGAAAACTCCTTCGCCAATTCGATGCGGATCAACGACTGCAGCTTAAGATTGCCTGCTTCCTGCACGATCTTGTCGATGTCGAAGGAAGATTTGGCAAATTTCTCCAGGGTTTTGACGTCGGTTGGCTTGATCGCATCCATCGTGAATGTGAAGAATGGCTTTTCATCCATCTTGTTCGGTTTTTCGATGTCCGCATAAAATTGATAAACCACGCCGTTGGTGAGGACTGCCAGACGCGCATCCGTCACGCTGAAATAACGGAAAAGTTGCCCGGCGTGATTGATGTTCAATTCAAGCGACGAAGGCTTGCATTCGACAAGAATGGTGACCTTCCCACCCTTGCATATCGCGTAATCGACCTTCTCGCCTTTCTTGGTGCCGACATCGGCGATAAACTCCGGCACAACCTCGCTGGGGTTGAAAACATCATATCCAAGAGCCTGAAGAAAGGGCATGACCAAGGCGGTTTTGGCTGCCTCCTCAGTCAGCAAAACTTCGCGATGTTCTATGGTCCGCTTCTGAAGTTCGGAAAGCCGCGTCGCCAGGTCCATGATCCTATCCCCCAATAAGACAAGAACAATGATGCCGTGTCGCCATCATCTGGTCCACGCCAATTGGAGCCATATTTGAGGGATCATATATTTCGAAAGTAAGCCGTTGTTTTTGTTTACGATGATGCAGGCTAGTTGCCACGCTTCCAGATGAAGATGCTGGCCGCACGCGCATCCTGACCACTGTCTTTTGCTGCGGCCTTTTCGTACCTATCTCCACTCATAAAGGAGAACCCCCATGCCATTGACCCGTGACGAAGATATCGCCGCCCTGCTGAACGGGGCGCGGACCATTGCGATGGTGGGGGCTTCGGACCGGCCGGACCGGCCGAGCTATGGCGTGATGCAGGTGCTGCAGGATCATGGATACCGGGTGCTGCCGGTCAATCCGCAAATCCCCGGCGAGCATATTCATGGCGAATTTGTGTGGGACCGCCTGTCCGACATCGGCGTGCCGATCGACATTGTGGACATTTTCCGGAACAGCGCGGCGGCGGGCGCGGTGGTCGATGACGCCATCGCGGCGGGCGCAATGGCGGTGTGGATGCAACTGGGCGTCGTCAACGAGGAAGCGGCGGCGCGGGCCGAGGCGGCGGGGCTGAAAGTGGTGATGGACCGCTGCCCGGCGATTGAGATACGCAGGCTGGGTCTGACGCCTGTGGGGGAGGGGTGAAGGGGGCTGGAGTTGTCCATTTTACGTGGAAGCACTCCAATCTCCGTTCGTGTCGAGCGAAGTCGAGACACTGCGCGAGACTTCTCGACTACGCTCGAAGCGAACGGAGGGGGGTAATTTGCGGAGGCCGTTCGGCTCCAAGTGACTCCCGCCACTTTAGCACCTTCCCGTTTCGCGCGGGGCCTTCTATCAGGCTGATATATGGCGCGCGCACCGGGATCGAAGGAGAGGCAGGGGATCGCGATCGACCGGCGCACGATGCTGGTCGGCGGGGGCGCCGCCGCCGGGCTGCTGGTCGCCTGGAGCCTGTGGCCGCGCGATTACAAGGCCAATGTCAATGTGTCGCCGGGCGAGCAATTGTTCGGCGCTTTCCTGAAAATCGACAAGTCCGGCGTCGTCACCGTCATCGTGCCGCAGACCGAAATGGGGCAGGGGGTCACCACCGTCCTGCCGCAGATATTGGCGGACGAGCTGGGCGCGGACTGGCGCGCGGTTGCGGTGCAGCCAGCCCCGATCAGCGCGCTCTACGCCAATACGCTGCTGGTCGAGGAATGGCGCGGCGGCGACCTGACGACCATGCTGGGCGGCGTGGGCGACTGGGCGCTGAAGGAATATGCCACCCGCAACGCGATCATGCTGACCGGCGGATCGACATCGGTGCGGATGTTCCATGACAGCTATCGCGACGCCGGGGCGGCGGCGCGCGTGCTGTTGTGCAAGGCGGCGGGCAAGCGCTGGGACGTCGCCTGGGAAAGCTGCGACATCAAGAATGGCATCGTGTCGGACGGCGGCAAGCGCCGGTTGAAGATCGGCGAGCTGGCGGCGGAGGCGAGCGCGTTCGACCTGCCGGAGATATTGCCGCTGCGGCAGGATAGCGATGCGGACGGGCGGCTGGCGGGCGAAAGCGTGCCGCGGATCGACCTGCCCGCGCAGATCGACGGATCGATGACCTTCGCCGCCGACATCCGCGTGCCCGACATGCTGTACGCATCGATCCGGCAGGGACCGGTGGGCGATGCGACGCTGGGCAAGGTCAATGAGGCCGCCGCCGCCAAGGTGACGGGGTTCCGCAAGCTGGTGCGGCGCGACCGGTGGGTGGCGGCGGTCGCGTCCAACTGGTGGGCGGCGAACAAGGCGCTGGACCTGCTGGACCCTGTGTTCACCCTGCCGCACAGGCCGGTCGACACCGCCAGCATCGAAAAGGCGCTGGAGGACGCATTTGCGGGGAGCGGCGGACGGCGGCTGTATGAGCAGGGCGACCTGCTGCCGGTGTTCGAGGGCGCGACCATCGTCGCCAGCGAATATCAGGTCGCGCCTGCGCTGCACCTGGCGATGGAGACGATGGCGGCGACGGCGCGGGTGAAGGACGGGCTGGCGGAAGTGTGGATGGCGACGCAGGCGCCCACCTTCGCGCGGGCGGCGATCGCCGAGGCGCTGGGCTTCTCGAAGGGCGATGTGATCCTCTATCCGCTGCATGCGGGCGGATCGTTCGACCGGAAGATGGATTTCGAGGCCGGGGTGCAGGCGGCGATCATCGCGCAGGAAATGAAGCAGCCGGTGCAGCTCATGTGGTCGCGGGCGGAGGACATCATCCGCGACCTGCCCCGCGCGCCCGCCCATGCGCGCATGGCCGCGAAGCTTGGCCGCAACGGGGTGATCGAGGGCTGGCTGGCGAAGGTCGCCGCGCCCGCTGCCCTCGCCGAAACATGGGCGCGGATCGCCGATGGCGCGCTGCCCCATGACGCGGCGAAGGCGGCGTCGGGGCGCGCCGACCGGCTGGCGGTGTCCGGCATGACGACGCCCTATGCGATGAAGAATTTCGCCATCGACCATTATCCCGCCGACATCGGCCTGCCCACGGGGCGCTGGCGGTCCAACGCCAATCATTATTCGGCCTTCTTCACGGAAAGCTTCATCGACGAGCTGGCCAAGTCGGCGGGGATAGAACCGCTGTCCTTCCGCATCCAGATGCTCGGCGGTCAGCCGCGCCTTGCCCATTGCCTCGCCACGGCGGCGGCGATGGGCGGATGGCAGGGCGGGATTGCGGGCAGCGGGCAGGGCATCGCCTGCCACGCGATGAACGGCGCCTACATCGCCGTGCTGGTGGAGGCGGGGCTGAACAATGGCAAGCTGACCGTGCCGCGCATCGTCGCGGCGGTCGATTGCGGCGATCAGATCAATCCCGACATCGCCCGGCAGCAGATAGAGGGCGGGCTGATCTTCGGCCTCGCCTCCGCCATGGGCGCGTCGGGCAGCTATGCGAAGGGCCTGCCCACCCGCGCGATCCTGGGGCGGCTTGGCCTGCCGCGCCTGGCCGATGTCGGCGAAGTTACGGTCGAGCTGATCCGCAGCAATGCGGCGGCGGGCGGCGTTGGCGAGATTGGCGTGCCGCCGGTCGCGCCCGCCATCGCCAACGCGCTGTTCACGGTGACGGGCGCGCGGTTCCGCACGCTGCCGCTGGTGGCGCCGGCATGACGGCGGGATCGGCGCCTCCCCGCGATCACCCCGATGTCCTGCCGCGCCGCATCGGCGTGCTGATCGTCAATCTGGGCACGCCCGATGCGCCGGACGCCAGGGCGGTGAAGCGATACCTGAAGGAATTTCTGTCCGACCGGCGGGTCGTGGAAATCCCGCCCGCCATCTGGCAGCCGATCCTGCGCGGCGTCATCCTGACCACCCGCCCGAAAAAATCCGCCCATGCCTATGCGAAGGTATGGACGGAGCGCGGGTCGCCGCTCGCCTTTCATACGCATGACACGGCCGCCGCGCTGAAGGATGCCTTCGGGCCGGATGTGCTGGTCGACTGGGCGATGCGTTACGGCTATCCGTCCATCCCCTCCCGTCTGGCGGCGATGAAGGCGGCGGGGTGCGACCGCATCCTGATCGCGCCGCTCTATCCCCAATATAGCGCGGCGACGACGGCGACCGCGAATGATGCCGTGTTCCGGGCGCTGGGGGATATGCGCTGGCAACCGGCGGTGCGGACATTGCCGCCCTATCATGACGACCCCGCCTATATTGCGGCGCTGAAAGCGTCAGCGGAGCGGCATCTGGCCGCGCTGGATTTCGCGCCGGACGTGCTGCTCGCCAGCTTCCACGGCATGCCGGAGCGGACGCTGCATCTGGGCGACCCCTATTTTTGCCAGGCGCAAAAGACCGTGCGGCTGCTGTCCGAAGCAATGGGGCGGGAGGTCGCGATCAGCTTCCAGTCGCGCTTCGGCCGCGCGAAATGGCTGGAACCGGCGACCGATACGACGCTGGCGCGAATGGCGTCGGAAGGTGTCCGTTCCGTTGCTGTGATGATGCCCGGCTTTTCCGCCGACTGTCTGGAAACGCTGGAGGAGATCGCGCTGCAGGGGGCGGAGACATTCCACGTAAATGGCGGCAAAAATTTCGCCTGCATCCCCTGTCTTAACGCGGATTCCGAGGCTATCATCTTGTACGAGAGTCTGATTTCGCGGGAACTGCAGGGGTGGTTGAACGTCACCCCATAGGACCCATCCAAGGAGAGGAAAAGCGCATGAGCAGAGTAGCGGTCGTGACCGGCGGAAGCCGGGGCATCGGGGAAGCAATCAGCGTTGCGCTCAAGGAGCTGGGCTATAAGGTTGCGGCCAATTATGGCGGCAATGATGAGAAGGCGAAGGCCTTTTCCGAGGAGACGGGCATCCCGGTCTATAAATGGGATGTGGGCGATCATCAGGCATGCCTGGACGGCTGCGCGCAGATCGCGGCCGACATCGGCCCCGTCGATATCGTCGTCAACAACGCTGGTATCACCCGCGACGGCATATTGCTCAAGATGAGCTTCGACGACTGGAACGAAGTGATGCGCGTCAATCTGGGCGGCTGCTTCAACATGGCGAAGGCCTGCTTCCCCAGCATGAAGGAGCGCGGCTGGGGCCGGATCGTCAATATCGGGTCGGTGAACGGTCAGGCCGGGCAATATGGCCAGGTGAATTATGCCGCCGCCAAGTCCGGCATCCATGGCTTCACCAAGGCGCTGGCGCAGGAAGGCGCGCGGTTCGGCATCACCGTCAATGCGCTGGCCCCTGGTTATATCGACACAGACATGGTGGCCGCCGTGCCGCCGCCGGTGCTGGAGAAGATCGTCGCCAAGGTGCCGGTCGGCCGCTTGGGCAAAGCCGAGGAAATCGCGCGCGGCGTCGCTTTCCTCGTCAGCGAGGATGCGGGTTTCGTCACTGGCTCCACCCTGTCGCTGAATGGCGGCCAGCACATGTATTGAGCCGCAGGTGTCAGTGGCTGTGCCAGTGGTTCGCCCGTCGCGCCTGCGCTCCTTGATGTTCGTGCCGGGCGACCGGCCCGAACGCATGCGCAAGGCGCTCAACAGCGGCGCGGATGCGCTGATCCTGGACCTGGAGGATTCGGTCGCGCTGTCCGCGAAGGAAGGCGCGCGAGCGGAGGTCGCCGCATTCCTGGCGGAAGCCGGAAGGGATGTCGCGCTGTTCGTGCGGATCAATCCGCTGGACGGCGGGCTGGCCGATGCCGATCTTAACGCCGTGATGGGCGCGCGGCCCACCGGCGTCGTGCTGCCCAAGGCCGAAGGCGCGGCGTCGATGGCCGATCTGGACCGGCGGATGCGCGAAAGGGGGGATGAGGACGGCCTGATCCTGCCGATCGCGACCGAAACGCCGCGGGCGATATTCCATCTGGGCGAATATGCCGGGTCGGGCGCGCGGCTGATCGGCGTCACATGGGGGGCGGAGGACCTGCCCGCCGCGATCGGCGCGCTGTCCGCCCGGCATGAGGATGGCAGCTATACGCCGCCCTACGAAATCGCCCGGTCGCTGACGCTGTTCGCTGCCGCGGCGGCGGAGGTCGCCCCGATCGAGACGGTCTATCCCGCGATCCGCGATCTGGACGGGCTTGCGGTCTATGCGGCGCGGGGCGCGCGGGACGGGTTCCTGGGCATGATGGCGCTTCATCCCGATCAGGTGCCGGTCATCAATGCCGCCTTCACGCCATCGGACGCCGCCATCGCGCATGCGCGCGCCGTGGTGGCGGCGTTTCAGGACAATCCGGGCGCGGGCGTGCTTGTCCTGGACGGCAAGATGATCGACGGCCCGCATCTTAAGCGCGCCCAGGCCCTGCTTGCCCGGACGGCGTAAAGCCACTGCTTCCGGCCGTACGGCGCTCCCATATTTCCCAATATTTCTCGATCGATGAGGCGGGCGGCAATATTCGGCTACATTTTGCGACAGAGATGAAATCAGTTCGCAATAGCGATTGACAGTGCGAATGACTCTCAATAACTGACCCCCAACTTTCCGAAGGGGGAATCGATGACTGTGAGCAAGAAAAATCGTGGTGCGACGCCGGCTTTCCTGGCGTTGTCCTGCATTGGCGCCATCGCCACATCGCAGACCGCGTTTGCACAGGACAGCCAGCAGAAGCTGGGTGGCATGACCGTGACCGACACGGCGATCGACGAAAGTCCGATCAAGGTTGAAAAGGCGGAATCGCCGAAATATGTCCGGCCGTTGCTGGATACGCCGCAGACGATCACCGTCATCGGCAAGGAAACGATCAAGCAGCAGAACCTGCTCACCCTGCGCGATGTGCTGAGCACTGTGCCGGGCATCACTTTCGGCGCGGGCGAAGGCGGCTTCGGCTATGGCGACCGCATCATCCTGCGCGGTCAGGACGCGAAGAACGACGTCACCATCGACGGCGTCCGTTCCGGCGCATTCCTGAACCGCAACGAAGTTTATAATATCGAGCAGGTTGAAGTGACCAACGGCGCCAACTCTGTCATGAACGGCGGCGGCTCGGTCGCGGGCACCATCAACCTGGTGACGAAGCGGCCGCTGGCCGACGACCAGACGATCCTGAATGCGGGTGTCGGCACCGACAATTATTACCGCGCCACCGTCGACGCCAACAAGCGGCTGAGCGACATGATCGCCGTGCGCATCAACGCCGTCTATCATCGCAATGACGTGCCAGGCCGCGATGTCGAGGATTATGAGCGCTGGGGCATCGCGCCCGCCATCACTCTAGGCATTGACGGCCCGACCAGCCTGACCCTGCAGGGCGAATATCTGGATGACAAGGCGATGCCGCAATATGGCATCCGCTATTATGCGAACAATGGCGGTTTCGTGCCGGACTTCGATCGCGGCGGCTATTATGGCTTCGCCAATCTGGATCAGCAGAACAGCAAGACCAAGTCGCTCCAGGCGATTTTCAGCCACCAGTTCAGCGACACGGTGAAGATCCGTAACCTGACGCGCTACGAGAATATCAGTCAGGACACGATCACCAGCCAGCCCAACGGCACCTTCTGCCTCGCCTCCACCGGCCGTCAGCCGATGGACATCAACGGCGTTAGCGCAGCCTGCCCGGCAACGGTTCCTGCCGGCTATTATCTGCCGACTGGCGGACGCGGCGTGGAGCGCTTCATTCACAACGAAACCGCCTATAACCAGATCGACCTGAGCGCCGATTTCGCAACCGGCGGCATCGAGCATACGCTGGTGATCGGCGCGTCCGCGCTGTGGGAGAAGTATCGCCAGAACCAGGGCACGCTGCCCCGCAACCCGGACGGTTCAACACCAGCCTTCCCGTTGGTCTACATCAACGACCCGGAGACGATCGTGCAGGGTCCGGCGGGTTTCACCTATGGCAACAACACCTATAACGGCCCGATCAACTTCATCCAGACAAGCAAGAACTTTGGTGAGCAGACCAGCTATGCCGCCTATTTGTTCGATGCGATGAAGTTCACCGACTGGTTCGAGCTGAATGGCGGCATCCGCTATGAGAAGGTGAAGGGCGAAAACCGGACGCTCAGCTATGTGACGACCGCCGGGTCCGCCAATCTGGGCCAGATCAGCGCGGCAACCGGGCCGTTCGAAGTGGATGACAATCTATTCTCCTATCGCATCGGCGCAGTGGTCAAGCCGACACCCAGCACCAGCTTCTATGTCGCCTATGGCAACTCCAAGTTGCCTTCCAAGGTGTCTGTCGATGGTTCCTGCTCTGCGCTGACCTGCAACGTGAAGCCGGAGACGACCGAAAATTATGAGATCGGCGCTAAGGCTGACCTGTTTGACGCAAAGCTGCTGTTGACCGCCGCGCTGTTCCGCAACGACCGGAACCAGATCAAGGTCATTTCGGGCGATCCGACCCTGCCTGACCAGGCGACGGACGGCTTCCAGCGGGTCGAGGGCATTTCACTTGGCGCGTCCGGCAACATCACGCCCAACTGGACGATTTCGGCCAACTACATGTACCTGAAAAGCAAGATCAAACAGGGCGTGTCCGATTATTGCCTCGCCAATCCGGGCGCGGTGGATGCGACAGCGGGAACATGCGCCAACAGTGCGGCCTTCCCCGATCCGACGCGCGGCTATTCGCTGACCAATGCGCCCAAGCATTCGGGCAGCTTGTTCACCACCTACCGCTTCGATTTCGGATTGGAGCTGGGTTATGGCCTGACTTATCAGGGCAAGTTCCTGCTCAATCAGCCGACCCTCGCGCAGCTCACGGCCGGGAACTATGTCGCCTATAATGTGCCGAGCTACACCATTCACCGCTTCATGGTGAACTATCCGATCACGGATCAACTGACGGCGCAGGTGAACGTCCAGAACTTCACCAACGAGAAATATGTGACGACGGTTCGCAACAATGTCGGCGGAAGCTGGGCGCAGCCGGCACCGACCCGTTCGGCGGTGTTCAGCCTGAACTACACCTTCTGATCCCCCTTCCGGGCTGATCACTCTCCTCCGGGGGCGGAGGACGGGCGGGCGCTTTCACTCCCCTTGGGTGAAACGCCCGCCCGCACTGTTTGTGCGAATGCGAAACAGATTGTCATTTGCGGTTCACATGCAATTGATTCGCATTACGCTTTGCGATAAGGCGGCCCCGCCGGGCCAATTGGGAACAGGGGTGGCATGTTCGATACCGTCACGCAGATCGATGAGGTGGCCGAGGCGGATGCCCGCGCCGTCTCGTTCGCGCCGCGCCGGCCCGCCGCTCCGCCGTCCGCCGGGCACAGCAGCGGCGAACGCTATGGCGCCAGGCGGATCAATATGCCCGCCGCCATCGCTGTCGCGCTGATCCATGTCGCCCTGTTCGGCGCGCTGTTCCAGATGCGCACCATCTATATCCAGAAGAAGGCGGCGTCGCTGGCCGTCGTCAACCTGACCCCGCCCGCGCCGCCGCCGCCCGCAGAGGCGGAGCCGGTTCCGCCGACCCGCCCGGAAGTCGTGGCGCCGCGCCCGATCGTGCAGACCCCCGTGCCGGTCGTCTATCAGGTGCCCGTCATCGACAAGATCACGCCGCTGCCCGTGGTTCAGGCCCCGCCTGCGCCACCCGCGCCCGTCGCCATCCCGTCGACCATCGATGCGGGCGACCTGGGCACGCGCATGGTGTCCGGCAAGCCGCCGCGCTACCCGATCGAAAGCCGCCGCAAGCATGAACAGGGTACGGTTGTCCTGTCCCTGACGCTGGGCGTGGACGGGCGCGTGGCGTCGGTGGCGATCACGCAGAGCAGCGGATCGCCCCGCCTGGATGACGCCGCGCGCGACGCCGTGCGGACCTGGCGCTGGGAGCCGACGATCCGGGGCGGGCAGCCGGTGCAGGTGCGCGGCGTCGTCGAAATCCCCTTCGTCCTCAAGGGCTGAGCGCATCCGCCCATGATGATCCCCATTCCCGGTCTGCTCGACGCCGAGGGCGTAGCGCGCGTCCGCGCGCTGATCGACACCGCGCAGTGGGTGGACGGCAATGTCACCTCCGGCTTCCAGTCGGCGCTCGCCAAGCGCAACCTGCAACTGCCCGAAGACTCGGCCGAGGCGCAGCAGGCGGCGCAGATCGTGTTCGATGCGGTCAGCCGCAACGCGCTGTTCATCGCCGCCGCGCTGCCGCTGCGCGTCTTTCCGCCGCTGTTCAACAGCTATGGCGGGGGGCAGGCGTTCGACACCCATGTCGACAATGCGATCCGCATCCAGAAGGGCACCGGGTTCCGCGTGCGCAGCGACCTGTCCGCGACCCTGTTCCTGGAGGATCCGGACGACTATGATGGCGGCGAGCTGACGGTCGAAACCAATTTCGGCGTGCAGCAGGTGAAGCTGCCCGCCGGCGACATGATCCTCTATCCCGCTTCATCCCTGCACAGGGTCGAGCCAGTGACGCGCGGCCGCCGGGTCGCCAGCTTCTTCTGGATTCAGTCGATGGTGCGGGACGACAGCCAGCGCCAGACGCTGTTCGATCTGGACAGCGCCATTCAGGCGGTAGCCGCGACGCAGGGGCAGGGCGCGCCGGAGGTCATCAAGCTGACCGGCGTCTATCACAATCTGCTGCGGCGCTGGGCCGACGCCTGATCGGCGTGACGGGTGCCCCGGCGGCGGTTATCCCACCGGGCATAGCGTCATGATGCGATAATCGTCCGGTTTCTGCCGCTGCTCTTGGCTTCGTAAAGCGCCTTGTCCGCATCCTGTAGCGCCTGTTCGGGGTTGGAGGTGGTGGAGGCGATCCCGGCGGAAAAAGTGACCTGGCCCAGCGGCGCGTCCGTGTCGCGCAGCCGGAAAAATTTCTCGCTGACGGTAACGCGCGCCTGCTCGATCAGGCCGAACGCCTCCGCCTCCGCCATATCGGGGAACAGCGCCACAAATTCCTCGCCGCCGAAGCGGGCCACGGGGTAGGGGGCAAGGCCCGTCTGGAGAATATCCGCGACGGCCTTCAGCACGCGGTCCCCCACGGCATGGCCGAACCGGTCGTTGACCGACTTGAAATGGTCGATGTCGCAAAAGGCGATGGTGATGCGCGCGCTCTTGCGGAACGCCTCCTCAATCTTCTCGTCCATCGCCCGGCGGTTGGACAGGCTGGTCAGCGCATCGCGCGAGGCGTCGTTGCGCGCGGCGTCCAGGTCGAGCCGGAGCTTTTCGGTCTCCTTCTTCGTCTCGGCCAGCTTGCGCTCCACCTCCGCGGTTTTCTGCCGCATCGCGCTGATCACGCCGGCAAAGTCGAACCCGGCGGCGATCTGCTCCATGCCCTCGGCCAGATCGCGGTTGAACGTGCTGGCGTCGGAGAGCGCGGCGGTCGTCAGTTCGGTGAAGGTCAGGGCCTGATGCCGGAGCTGTTTCTGGATATCGTCCATCGCGTCGGACGGGATCGCGGCCGTGTCATCCGCGGCGCCATCCGCGGTGTTCGTCATCATGTCGTCGACCTCACCCTGGGTCAGGCGGACGCCGCCATCGGTGATGTCGTTGACCAGTTTGCGCAGCAGGCCGTTGCTTTCCGTGATGTAGAGAAAGGCGAAAGCATAGTTGGCTGGCGTCGGGTCCAGCATATGCTTGTCCAGGAACCGGATGACCTCCTCTGCGATCTTCCGGTTAGAGCTTTGTTTCCCCACGCATTTCCCCCTTGGCAAGCTCAGAATGCCTGCCTATTCCGATGCTCCTAGAGCAAGAAATGGAACATTGCAGCATCTTTCAATGATAGAAAAACAATCGGGAATTCAGCCTGACCTATGCCTGCGGCATGCGGGGCGTCCGCTTGACCTGTCGAGCCGCCTGTCTAGGAGCTGGCGCGGCTTCGCGGTTGAGCTGGTGAGCGTGGATGGGGCCAGCGAGTTCAGTTTCCAGCGGGTCAGCAACAATCATTATCTCGCCCTGCATGACATCGTTCTGGATCAGGGGCAGATACGCGTCGATGATTTGGCGATGGACCAGAGGCGGGATCTGCGCGGCACCATCACATTTCTGCCAAGTGGATGTTCCGTACAGGGCTGGTCCGCCGCGACCGCCCGGACGAACAGCTTCACCGCGCTCTATTTCGACGCAACGCTGCTGCGGGAGGAGATGGACATGCGATATCGCGAGGCGTCGCTCGCCCCCGTCCTCTATGCGCGCGGGGGACCGCTGCCCGCGACGATGCGCAAGTTCCAGACGGTCTTTGCCGATCAGGCGCTGGACAGCCTCCATGCGGAAAGCGCCTGCCTGATCGCGGCGATAGAGGTGCTGTCGCTGCCGCAGATGCAGGGGGCCGGGCGGTTGACCGCGCGGCAGACCAGCGCCGTGATCGATTATATCGGGGATAATCTGGCGCACGATCTCAGCCTGTCGGATCTGGCGGGCGTCGCGGGACTCAGCCGCTATCATTTCGGCCGCGCCTTCAAGACGACAACGGGGCAATCCCCCTATGCGTTCATCCTGCAGCGAAGGGTCGATGCCGCCGCGGAGATGATGGCGACCAGCCGGATGTCGGTGGAACAGGTGGCGGAGATGTGCGGTTTCCGCACCACCGCCAATCTGCGCAGGAAGTTTCAGCAGGCCAAGGGCATGACGCCGCTGGCCTTCCGGCGGAGCGTGCAATAGCGGCCTTGCGGTTTCGTCCAGCCCGGCGGCCTGGCCTACCCGCGCAGGGCTACCTCCGCCGCCGCCATATAGTCCCGCGTGATCGGCAGGGTGCGGCGGTCGCGGCAATATTGGACCTGGAAATTGACCATGCCGCCATGTTCGAACGCGGCGGTCGCCCCGGCGAGGTAGAAGCTCCACAGGCGGAAGAAACGGGCATCGTACAGCGCCTCTATCTCCGCCTTCTTCTCCTGCGTGCGCTTGTACCATTCGCGCAGGGTCAGCGCGTAATGGAGGCGCAGCACCTCGACATCGGTGATCATCAGCTTGTTGGGTTCTGACCCCGCGACCATTTCCGACAGCGCGGGGATATAGCCGCCGGGGAAGATATATTTGCGGGTGAAGGCGTCCGTGCGGCCTGGCTTCATCCGCCCGATCGTGTGGATCAGCATCACGCCCTGCGGCGTCAGCAGATTGTGGCAGTGGCGGAAAAATTCCTGGAAATGCGCGGTGCCGACATGTTCGAACATGCCGACCGAAACGATTCGGTCGAACGGTGCGCCCAGCTCCGCGCCGACGTCGCGATAATCGATCAGCTCGAAGCGGACATGATCGGCGACGCCCGCGTCGATCGCGCGCTGCCGCGCGACCTTCAACTGTTCCTCCGACAAGGTGACGCCCAGCACGTCGACGCCGCATGTCTTGTGCAGATAGAGCGCCATGCCGCCCCAGCCGCAGCCGATGTCCAGCACCTTCATGCCCGGCTCCAGCGCCAGCTTGGCGGCGATATGCGCCTTCTTGTCGACCTGCGACTGTTCCAGGCTGATGCCGGGGCTGTTGTCCGCGTCCGGCCAGTAGGCGCAGCTATATTGGCGGTCGGTGTCGAGGAACAGGGAATAGAGCGCGCCGGACAGGTCGTAATGATGGGCGACGTTCGCCTTCGCCTTGCGGCGATCGTTCACCTGCGCGACGCGGCGGGCGATCTTCTTCGCCGCCCTGCTGACGGGGCTGGCGGCGTCGATGTCCTTGCCGCTTTCCCAGGGGTTGTTGCCCCGGATGAAGGCGATGAAGTCCATGATGTCGCCGCCCTCTATCGTGGCGCGGCCGTCCATATAGGCTTCGGCGATGCCAAGGCGGGGGTCGCGGACGATATCGAACGGCACGCGCTTGTCGTGCAGTTTAAGCGTCAGATCAGGGAAGTCGGGGTCGGCCGCGCCGAACTGGCGGCTCCGTCCATCGGAGTAGACAAGGGTGAGGCGTCCCCGGCTGACCAGCCGGCTCAGCACTTTCTCGAATAGCCACATGTTATTGGTAATGCGCGATCATAACGGCTGCGTCAAACGCCGTAAGTCAGATGCCTGCATACCAGTCGTAACCGGCATAGTCCTCCCAATAGCCGCCTTTTCCCCTGCCGATGCCGGACAGGCTGTCCACCGCCTCTATCGCCATCAGATATTTCGCCTGCTTGTAGCCAAGCTGCCGTTCGACCCGCAGGCGCAATGGCGCGCCATTGGCGACGGAGAGCGGTTTGTCATTGAGCGCGAAGGCGAGAATGGTCTGTGGGTGGAAAGCGTCGATCATGTCGATGCTGTCATAATAGGGGTGTCCCGATCCCATCGTGTCGGCGCAGCGGAACACCAGATATTTCGCGCGGGTGGACAGGCGCGCGGCGTCGAGGATCGTGCGCAGCGGCACGCCGCGCCACTTGCCGATCGCGCTCCACCCCTCGACGCAATCATGGCGGGTGATCTGCTCGCGATGGGGAAGCGCATGAAGCTGGGCGAGGGACAGGGAGAGCGGCCGCCCGACCATGCCCGTGACCTTCAGCCGCCAGTCGGCGAAGTCCGTCCGCCAGATCGCCTTATAGGCGTCCGTATTGGGATTGGCCGTGCCGTTGGCGCGGAAGATGGGCGAGATGTCGGCGGCGCTGAACTCGCGGGCCAGGGCGTTCCGGTCCATCAGGCTGCGTTGCGCCCAGCGGTGGAAATTCTCCGCCGAGAACAGGATGCGCTGCACATTCTCATGCTCCGCCAGCCGGTCGCACCCGGTCAGCATGGTCGCCGCCATACTGCCGATCAGGGTGCGGCGGGACAGTATCATGGGGCCGCTCATTCCGGCGGCACCCGGTAGCGGCCAGTGATCATCGACCGGATTTCGTTCACTGGCCCGGCCAGCAGCACCATCAGGATATGGACGAAGAAAAAAGCGACCACCGCCCAGCAGGCGATGAAATGCACCGACCGCGCCGACTGCCGCCCGCCGAAAATGTCGATCAGCCAGGGCCATGCCGCGTTCATGCCCGGCGACATGGCAAGCCCGGACAGGATGAGCGCCGGGAGCGCCAGGAACAGCACGCTATTATAAGCGGCCTTCTGCAGAATATTGTAGCGCAGCGCCGCCTGCCCCTTCGGAAAGCGCAGCCGGGCATGGTCGATAATGTCGCGCCAGATGTGGCGGGGCGACAGTTCGTCGCGGCGGAAGGCGAGGTCGCGGCGGAAGTGCCGGTTGGCGAGGCTCCACAGCATATAGCCGAGCAGCGCGAAGGCGAAGACGGGCGCGAAGGTCAGATGCCAGTGGCGCGACATGGCGAGGCTATAGTGACCGGGCAGGGTGATCCATCCGGGAAAACGATCCAGCACCAGCCAGGCATGATCGAAATTCGCGCCATATTGGCCCCAATAGAGCCGGGTATGGGCGTTGAAGATGCCAAGGCCGCTCATGAACAGGATCGCCATCACCGCGGCGTTCAGCCGGTGCCACAACCGGGTCGACAGGCGATGGCGCTTTACCAGCGGCGCTGGCGGCGCAAGAGGGGGGACGGCGGGATTCATCGGTCTGCCTCTAGGCGCGCGCTCCATGGGGTCCGCTATCATTCGTTCCGCGAAGCCAGAAGGTTACACGGCGCAGGCCGCGCATGCCATCCCCGCCGGGTCGGACAGGGTGTGGCCTCTCTGCATCACCTGTGGAAGATTTGTGCTGCATTGCGATGGAGGCTTTCATTCCGTTCATGTGGCAGCCATCTAGGCGGCGCATAAGCCCCCTCGTCGCGCTTAAGTAACGATACGCGGCATATGTAGAACACGTTATGATTGCTCGTATATTCAAGAGGTCGTAGAACAAATTTAATTAGAACCATTCCCCTTGAACCCTAGTCGGCAAGATCAAAGATATGCGCCGGCCCGGACGAGTGTCGAATTTAATACAATGAGGTTAATTATGAAGACTGCGATTTTCGCGGCTTTTGCCGTTGCGTCCATTTCTGTTCCTGCTTTTGCTCAGGACGAAGCCCCCTTCACTGGTCCGCGCATCGGCGTAACCGCTGGTTACGACAAATATGCGGGCGAGGCTGGCGTGAGCTATGGCGTGTCGGCTGGCTATGACCTGCCGGTTGCGCAGAGCATCACGGCGGGCGTCGAAGTGTCGCTGGCTGACTCCTCCGTGAAGGGCGGCGGCATCCACGCGAGCCGTGACCTCGCCGCGTCGCTGCGCCTGGGCTATGTCGCCAACCCGCGCATTCTGGCCTTTACCAAGGTTGGTTATGTCGACAGCCGTATCGAGGCCGCCGGCACCGGCGCAGCCTTTGAGGGCGTCCGTTATGGCGGCGGTCTGGAATTTGCGGTGACGTCCAACACCTATCTGTCGGCCGAATATCAGCGGACCGAATATGAGCAGAATCTGGGCGGTCGCGACGCGGCCCTGTTCGGGATCGGCTTCCGCTTCTGATCCGCTCCGCCGGGTGAAAAGGAAGGGGCGGTCCCGTGCGGGCCGCCCCTTTTTATTTTGCTCCCCATATTCAAAAGGGAAAGGGCGCGACATCCGGCTCCACCCAGGTCCGGCGCGCCTCCGCCGACATCAGCCGGCCATGCGACCAGTAGGCGAGCAGCCAGTCCTTGTCGCCGCACGGCCCCGCCATCAGCGCGGCATGGCTTTCGTGCAGTGTGCGCGGAGCCGTCTCCGCCGCCAGAAACGCCCGCGCCGCGCGGATGGAGGCAAGGGTGATCGTCTCATGATAGCCGGACGTGTCGCTGTTCACGCCCCCCACCGACTCATTGTAGCGGCGGATCATGCCCGGCATGTCGCGTTCGGCAACCATATCCGGGCGGCATCGCAGCAGCCAGATCGCCCCTGCGAAATGGGCGGCATGGGTCCACGCCTCTTTGGGCAGGGTCAGGTCCGTGAAACCGGCACAGAGCGTTTCGATCTCCGCATCGCTGGCATAATATATCGTCGTCATCGTCATTCTCCTCTGGTCGGGCCGGCCGGCGGAGCGCAAACAAAAACCCCGCCGGAAGCGGCGGGGTGCTTGGGTTCATGGTCCGGGCGGAAAGGCGGTCAGCCTCTCCCGTCGGCCATGCACGCTGGGCAGCCCGCCGGAATGCGGGTTTGCCGGATGCTTGCAGGGGCGATCATGCGGGCCATGAAGGGGCGGATACAGGGAATCGCCGGAAAGGTCCACTCCACAGCCGTCATGCCTGCGCAGGCAGGCATCCCGCTTTTGCGTTGGCTGGAATAAGAAGCGGGACTCCTGCCTTCGCAGGGGTGACGGCAGGGGGAATTTATCCCAGCGCCAGTTGCTTTTCTTCGGCCAGCCGGTCGAGTTCGGCGCGGCTCTTTTTCTCCGACGCTGATTTGAGCTGCCCGCAGGCGGCCATGATGTCGCGGCCGCGCGGCGTGCGGACGGGGGCGGAAATGCCCGCCTCGAAGATCAGGCTGCTGAACGCCTTGATCCGTTCCGGCGTCGAACATTCGTAGAGCGCGCCCGGCCAGGGATTGAAGGGGATCAGGTTGACCTTGGCGGGCAACTTATATTTGCGGATCAGGCGGACCAGTTCGCGCGCATCGTCGTCGCTGTCATTCTTGTCCTTCAGCATCACATATTCAAAAGTGATGCGGCGGGCATTGTTCGCCCTGGGATAGTCAGCGCAGGCCTGAAGCAGTTCCTCAATCCCATATTTGCGGTTGATGGGCACGATCTCGTCGCGCACTTCCTTGGTGACGGCGTGCAGCGACACGGCCAGGTTGACGCCGATCTCCTCCGCCGCGCGCGCCATCATCGGCACCACGCCGCTGGTCGACAGGGTGATGCGCCGCTTCGACAGGGCAAGCCCGTCGCCATCCATCACGACCTTCAGCGCATCCCGGACATTCTCGAAATTATAGAGCGGCTCGCCCATGCCCATCATCACGATATTGGTGAGCAGGCGGCCGTCGGCGGTGTAGTGCGGCGCGTCCTCATCCTCGTCGATGTCGTTCGACGCCCCGGCCGAAGCATCCGCCGCCATATTGCCGCGCGGCCATTCGCCCAGCGCATCGCGGGCCAGCATCACCTGCCCGACAATCTCGCCCGGCGTCAGGTTGCGGACAAGGCGCATGGTGCCGGTGTGGCAGAAGCGGCAATTAAGCGTACACCCGACCTGACTGGATACGCAGAGCGTGCCCCGGTCCGCGTCCGGGATGAACACCATTTCATAATCCTGGCCATCGTCCGACCGGAGCAGCCATTTGCGCGTGCCGTCATTCGACACCTGCGCCTCCACCACCTGCGGACGGCCGATGACGAATCGCGCCGCCATCCACGCGCGCATCGGCTTGGCGAGGTCGGTCATCTGCGCGAAATCGGTCTCGCCGCGATGATAGAGCCAGTGGAACAATTGCTTGGCGCGCAGCTTCGCCTGCTTCTCGTCCAGGCCCGCCTCGGCCAGCGTATCGCGGATCTGTGGGCGCGACAGGCCCAACAGGTCGACACGCCCATCCTCACGGGGCGTCACGGCGCGCGGAACCGGCACCGGATCAATATGACCGGGAATTTGCATGGGCGCGCATATAGGGCGAAAGCGGCCGAAACGCTAGGCCCCGCGCCCTATCGCGTTTTGGCGCACCCCAACGCCGCCGCGTCGATCGCGGTGGCGGCGCCGCGCAGGGCGTAGACATCCGTGAACAGGCGGCCTCTGGCGTCGCGGCCCTGCACGCTCATGCTGGTGCCGGACCGGATGGCGGCGACGATGGCTGCGTCGGTGCGGCGGTCGGGCGCCCAGGCGTCGGCCGTTCCCGCGACCAGCGCGAATTGCCGGTCGCCAATGCCCAGTGTCACTTTGCTATTGGCATTTTTCGGGCCGTCGGGCGCGCGGGCGCGGCTGAGGCGGAAGTGAATCTGGCCGCGCACGCCCTGCTTCGGCCAGGAGCCGATAGAGGCATAGGCGCGCCACGCCGCATCCCGGTGGCGGCGCGCAGGTTCCGCTATGGCGTAGCAGCGGGGCACGCTGGGATCGCGAAACGCGCCCCAGCTTTCGAAAACGCCCAGCGAATCCCTTGCCTGCGCCGCGTCGGGCATTGCGCCGGCCATGACGCTGGTCAGGGCCGCGATCGTCAGTGCAAGGGCGGAAAGGCGCGTCATCTTCGCCCGGCAAAGCCGATGCCCACAGCTTTTGCAAGCGCTCTGTCAGCCATTTGCTGACGAACGCTTGCCCATCAAGACATAGTTGCTAATGAGAGAAGGCATTTCCAGACTGCCCGGACTCGCGCCGGGGTTCGCCGGCAGGCATGGTCTGGGAATTCGGGGCGGACTGCAGCATAGAATCGGGATTTAGGGAATGAAGGCCACCATCGAACGCGCAACCCTGCTGAAAGGGCTGAGCCATGTGCAATCGGTGGTCGAGCGCCGGAACACCATCCCCATCCTGTCCAACGTGCTGATCGAAGCGACGGCGAACGGCACGCTGAAACTGATGGCGACCGACCTTGACCTGCAGATCGTCGAGAGCATTCAGGCGCAGGTGGACACGCCGGGCGCGACCACCCTGTCGGCGCACACGCTGTTCGACATTGCGCGCAAGCTGCCAGAGGGCAGCCAGGTCTCGCTGCAGGCGGCGGACGGCAAGATGCTGATCCAGGCGGGCCGGGCGCGGTTCAACCTGTCGACCCTGCCGCGCGACGATTTCCCGGTGATCGCCGAGGGCGACCTGCCGACCGCGTTCGAGCTTCCCGCAGCGACGCTGATCCAGATCATCGACAAGACGCGCTTTGCGATTTCGACCGAGGAAACGCGCTATTATCTGAACGGCATATTCTTCCACGTGTCGGACGATCCGCAGCCGGTGCTGAAGGCGGCGGCGACGGACGGCCACCGGCTGGCGCGCGTCACCGTGCCCCGCCCGGATGGCGCGGAGAAGATGCCCGACATCATCGTGCCGCGTAAGTGCATCGGCGAGCTGCGCAAGCTGCTGGACGAGGTGGACGGCAGCGTCGACATCAGCCTGTCCGCCAGCAAGATCCGCTTCGGCCTGGGCACTGCGATCCTGACCAGCAAGCTGATCGACGGCACTTTCCCCGATTACAGCCGGGTGATCCCGACCGCGAACGACAAGCTGCTCAAGATCGATCCGCGCAGTTTCGAGGATGGCGTCGATCGCGTCGCCACCATCGCCACGGAAAAGACCCGCGCGGTCAAGATGGCGCTGGACAAGGACAAGATCACCCTGTCCGTCACCAGCCCGGAAAACGGCACGGCGGCAGAGGAAGTGCCGGGCGATTTCGCCGGCGAGGGTTTCGATATCGGCTTCAACGCCCGCTACCTGCTCGACATATTGCAGCAGGTGGACAGCGACCTGGTGGAACTGCACCTGGCCGACGCCGCCGCGCCGACCCTGATCCGCGAGAATGACAAGAGCCCGGCGCTCTACGTCCTCATGCCGATGCGTGTCTGACTTTTCAGCCTGCTCCTGCGAAAGCAGGAGCACGGCACCCTTCAAACCGACAGCTTCGCGCTCAATCCCCCGAAATCGCCGACACCATTTCCGGGATGGAGGTGAACTTCTCCCGCGGCGCGCCTGCGCGGGCGTGGGCGATTTCGGCCAGGTCGATCTTCTGCCAGTCGCGGAAGGTGACGATCTCGACGCCGCGCCCCTCCATCAGCCGGTCTAGGCCGGCGCGGCCCTCCTTGCCTGACCCCGCGCCGATATCCTCGCCGATCTTCTCCGCGATCATATAGCCGTCCGGCCGGTTGGTGCCGATGGTGCCGGTCGGCCCGCGCCGCGCCCAGCCGACGCAATAGAGGCCGGGCTGAATGCGGCCCTCATCATTGGCGAAGCGGCCGAGCTTCGTGTCATAGGGCACGCCCTCGATCGGCGGGGTGCGGTAGCCGATGCAGCTCACCACCAGCGATGCGTCGATCGTGTAGCGTTCGCCGGTGCCGACCGCGCGGCCCTCATCGTCCAGCCGGGTCTTTTCCAGCGTCAGCCGCTCCACCTTGCCGTCGCCGCTGATCTCCACCGGGGCGGCGAAGAAGTCGAAATCGATGGTCACCGGCTTTGCGGCGGGGTTGGCGGCGAATCCGCGCAACAGGGCGACCGACTTGCGCACCCCCGGCTCCAGAGCGGCGTCGCTTTCCGGCGGCGGCAGGTCGGCCGGGTCGACATGCGGCGCGGCGCGCTCCAGATGACCCAGCTCGCCCAGCTCCTTGGGCGTCATGGCGATCTGGTGCGGCCCGCGCCGTCCGGCGATGGTGATATGCGCCACCTTCGATTGCGTCAGCGCGGTCAGGGCGTGGGCGACGATATCGCTGCCAGCAAATTCGCTTTCCGCTTTCGACAGGATGCGCGCGACGTCCAGCGCGACATTGCCGTTGCCGATGACGGCGACGTTCGCGCCGGACAGGTTAGGCGAAAGGCCCGCAAATTCGGGATGGCCGTTATACCAGCCGACAAAGGCGGCGCTGCCGACTACGCCCGGCAGGTCGTCTCCGGGGATGCCAAGCGGGCGGTCGCCGGGCGCGCCGGTCGCCAGCACCACGGCGTCATAAAGCTCCAGCAGCTCTGATATGGCGACGTCCCGGCCGACCGCGACATTGCCCACGAACCGGACCGTGTCGGTCAACGCCACGGCCTCATAGCGTTTCGACACCGCCTTGATCGATTGATGGTCGGGCGCGACGCCGGAACGGATCAGCCCGAAGGGCACGGGCATCTTGTCGATAATGTCGACCCGCGCCTCCTCGCCGAACGCCTTGCCGCAGGCTTCGGCGGTATAATAGCCCGCAGGTCCCGAACCGATAATCGCGATGTGCCGCATCCGGCTCTCCTATTTTTGATCTTCCAGCCATGCTAACGCAGGACGTCTCCTGCACAACCGATAAATGTGGATGGAGGAGCTGTGGAAAAACGGCCCATGTTGGACCATTGTAACCGGATTTAAAGCAGTGCCGGTGCATGGGGGGCGCATGACCATATCCCGCGCCGCCATTTCGCAACGCACCGATCCGCGGCGAGCCACCTTTCTCGTATCGCTTGGTCTGGCCGACGCCAGCCAGGATGCGCCGCCGACCTGGCTGATCAGCGCCATCCGGTCGGTGGCCATGCTGTGGCCGCTGGTGCTTGCATCGAAACTGGCGTGCGCCGGGTTGATGATGATTTTGGGCGAAGCCAGGCTTGTGTCCGGCGGGGCGCTCCCGGCGCTGTTGGCGGCGGCCGCCGTCGCGGTGGATGCGGCGATGATCATCCTGCCGCGCACCGGCGGCTTCCGGCTGCGCGCGCCCCATATCCAGTTGCGCCTTGTGCTGCCGCTCGCCTTCCTGTCCGGCGCGACATACAGCTATTGGCTGGAGCTTGCCTCCTCCGCATCGTCGACCGGCATCGGCCCGTGGATGATGTTCGCGGCGATGACCGCGCTGATCGCGGTGTCGATATTCGGCAGCCGCCGCATATTGGGGCTGTCCTATTGCGTGGGGGCCAGCGTGCCGCTGGTGCTGATCACCGAGGATGCGGCGCATTTCGCGATATTGGGCCTGTCCATCATGGCCATCGCCTTCGCATCCGTGCGGCAGGCGAAGATCGACCAGTTGAAGCTGCTCGCCAATCAGGAAGCGCAGCAGCGCGGACGGCGCGCGGAGCGGCTGCTGAATGAGCATGAGCGGTCCGGCCGGGGCTGGTTCTGGGAAACGGACCGCCAGGGGTGCATTACCTATATTTCCGAGACTCTCGCGGAATCGCTGGGGTTGAAGGCCAAGGACCTGATCGGGCGCGCCATCACAGAGCTGATTTCCCAGGGCGAGCGGCAGCGCGGCGATGGGGAACGGACGCTGGGATTCCATCTGTCCGCCCGCTCGTCCTTCTCCGAAATCGCGGTGCGCGTGGCGATGAGCGAGGAGGAGCGGTGGTGGGCGATTTCCGGTCAGCCGATCGTCAGCGACTTCGGCCAGTTCCACGGCTTTCGCGGCAGCGGCACCGACCTCACCGAAATGAGGCGGTCGGAGGCGGAGGTGACGCGGCTGGCGCAATATGATTCGCTGACCGGCCTTGCCAACCGGGTGCAGATGATGCGCACGCTGGAGCATGCCGTGGTTGGCGCGCGGGGCCAGCCGGGCGATTGCGCGCTGCTGCTGCTCGACCTCGACCGGTTCAAGGGGGTCAACGATACGCTGGGCCATCCCGCAGGCGACCAGTTGCTGCGCCTGGTCAGCCAGAGGCTGCAACGGGTGATCGGCGAACGGGGCCGGGTGGGCCGCCTGGGCGGCGACGAGTTCAAGGTCGTCCTGCCGGGCCGCACCGACCGGCAGATGCTGGGCGCCATTGCCGATGCGATCATCGTTTCGTTGTCCCAGCCCTACGCCATCGAAAATACGCAGGTCGTGATCGGCGCGTCGATCGGCATCGCCATCTGCCCCGACCATGGCGTGACGGCCGATGCCATGATCCGCAACGCCGACCTTGCGCTCTATGCGGCGAAGGGCGACGGGCGCGGCGTCTATCGCTTCTACTCGTCGGAAATGCATGCCGATGCGGAGGATCGCCGCCAGTTGGAGGAAGATCTGCGCGGCGCGCTGGCCAATGACGGCCTGCACCTCGTCTATCAGCCGGTGGTGAGTTCCGCGACGGAGCAGGTGACGGGCTATGAAGCGCTGCTGCGCTGGAGCCACCCGAAGCGCGGCCTGATTTCCCCCACCGTGTTCATTCCGATCGCGGAGGAAACCGGGCTGATCTCGCAGATTGGCGAGTGGGTGCTGCGCACCGCCTGCCGCGACGCCGCGCGCTGGCCGGACAGCATCCGGGTCGCGGTCAATGTGTCGCCGATCCAGTTCGCCAACCCATCCCTGCCGACCATCGTCATGAGCGCCCTCGCCGGCGCCCGGCTGTCGGCCGAGCGGCTGGAGCTGGAGATTACGGAAAGCGTATTCCTGAACGACGACGCCGATACCGACGCCATGTTCGCGCGGTTGAAGGGGGTTGGCGTGCGCCTGGCGCTCGACGATTTCGGCACCGGCTATTCCTCGCTCGGCTATCTGAAGAAAGCGCCGTTCGACAAGATCAAGATCGACCAGAGCTTCGTGCGCGGCGCGGCGATCAAGGGCAATCGCAACAGCGCCATCATCAAGTCCATTGTCAGCCTGGCCGAAGCGCTGTCGATGGACACGACGGCGGAAGGCGCGGAAACCCATGACGAGCTGGACATGATCCGGCAATTGGGGTGCAGCCATGTGCAGGGCTATATCTATGGCAAGCCCATGCCCGTGGCAGAGGTGATCGACCGGCTCAACAGCAATGGCACGCGGGCGCAGCCGGAAGGCTTCCGGTCCAGCCGCCCGGTGCGCAAGTCGATGCTGCGGTCGGTGTCGGTGCTGCATGACGGGCATCGCTATGCCGCCCGCGTCCGCAACATCTCGTCCACCGGCGCGCTGATCGAAGGGCTGTGGAACGTGCCGACGGACACGGTGTTCCTCGTCGATCTGGCGGAGGGCTACGCCGTGCAGGCGACGGCGCGCTGGTCCATAGAGGACCGGATGGGCATCGAATTCCACGCCAATATCGACATCGAAAGGCTGAAGGCCGCCTCCGCGCCCAGAGCGCTGGCGTCTTAGCGTTGCCGTCATTACCGTCCAAAGCGCACCTTCCGCCCATTGGCGGCAGGTGAATCGAGGGCGCCAGCGCTAGAGTCGGCGGTTTATGGACAATCAAAAGCACACCTTGTGCTAAAATCATTTCGATATTATTCGAAATATCGAAATGGAAACATCCTTGATGCTCCTGCCCCAAGCCATCGAAGCGCTTTCCGCCCTTGCGCACGGGCACAGGCTGGCGGCGTTCCGGCTGCTGGTACGGGCAGGCGTGGATGGCCTGCCTGCGGGTGACATCGCCCGCGCGGTCGGTGTGCTGCCAAACACCCTCTCGACGCATTTGACGATCCTGAGTCATGCGGGCCTTGTCCGATCGCGGCGCGAGGGGCGATCGATCATCTACCACGCGGATTATGATGCCATGCGGAACCTGCTTGGTTTCCTCGTCGCTGACTGCTGCGCCGGTCACCCGGAAATCTGCGCACCGCTTGCGGAAACCGCGCAAGAATGCTGTCCGCAGGCATGATCCGGCGCGCGATTGCCGAGCTGGTCGGCACCGCCATGCTGCTTGCGGTCGTTGTCGGGTCCGGCATTATGGGTGAACGCCTTGCCGCCGGGAACGCGGCCATCGCCTTGCTTGGGAACACGCTCGCGACCGGCGCGGGGCTGGTCGTGCTGATCCAGGTCTTTGGCCCGATATCCGGCGCGCACTTCAACCCCGCAGTGACGCTGGCCTTCACGCTGCGCGGTGAAGCCGATCGTCGATCCGCCATTGCCTATGTCATGGCTCAGCTTATGGGCGCGGTTCTTGGCGTATGGGTAGCGCACGCGATGTTCGCCGAACCGATCCTTCAGGTGTCGTCGAAGCTGCGCGGTGGAGCGGCGCAGGGGTTCTCTGAATGCGTCGCGACTTTCGGCCTGATCGGAACGATCTTCGGCACGCAGCGGGCGCGACCGGAATTTACGCCGATTGCCGTGGGCTTGTTCATTACCGCGGCCTACTGGTTCACAGCCTCGACATCCTTCGCCAATCCGGCGGTCACGCTCGCGCGGAGCCTGTCGGACAGCTTCGCCGGGATTGCGCCGGTTTCAGTCCCGCTGTTCATGGGCGGACAGATTATGGGCGCGTTGGCGGGCGTGGGATTCTTCACTTGGCTGTTACGCGAGGATTGCCCGCAATGACTGATCCGTTCCCGATTACCATCTACCACAATCCCGAATGCGGCACGTCGCGCAACGCGCTCGCAATGATCAAAGCGGCCGGTTATACGCCCACCGTCATTGAGTATCGCAATGTCGGCTGGACATGCCCCTTGCTGCACCAATTGCTGGCGGCTATGGGTGCGCGCCCCCGCGATCTGTTGCGCGCGAAGGGCACGCCCGCCAATGAATTGGGTCTGCTCGACCCATCCGTATCGGACGACGCGATGATCGAGGCGATGCTTGCACATCCGATCCTGGTCAACCGCCCGATCGTGGTGACGCCCAGGGGCGTGGCGCTTTGCCGCCCCTCGGAAGCCGTACTGGACTTGCTCGACCGCAAGCCAGCTTCCTTCATCAAGGAAGATGGGGACATTGTGTACCCTTGACGATGGCCATGGCGAACATCGCCTGCGCCTTGATATCGGAGGCGCAATTGCCGCGCCAGGCGGGAGTTGCAACCGCGGGGCCGCCTGCTAGGCTTTGCCGCGTCCAATGACCGCCCTTGAAATCCTCGCCGTCGCGCTTGGCCTTGCCAATATCCTGCTGCTGGTCCGGCGCAGCGTCTGGAACTATCCGTTCGGCATTGCGATGGTGTGCCTCTACGCGTGGATATTCTTCCATGCGCGGCTCTACAGCGACACCCTGCTGCAATTCTTCTTCCTGCTGCTCAACGCCTATGGCTGGTTCCACTGGAGCCGGGCGCGGGACGGGGGCGCGGTGCCGGTGCGGATGTTGAGGCCGCGCAGCCGGATCATCGCCATCGCCGGCGTCACGGTGGCGAGCGCTCTGTGGGGCAGCGCCATGGCGCGGTGGACAGACGCAGCGGCGCCCCATTGGGATGGCGCGATCGCGATGTTGAGCGTCCTGTCGCAATATCTGCTGGCCAAGCGGTTCGTGGAGAACTGGATCGGCTGGATCATCGTCGATTGCCTCGCCATCTTGCTGTTCTGGACGCGCGGGCTGCAGCTTACCGCCGGACTCTATCTGGTGTTCCTGATCCTGTCGGTCGTGGGGCTTCGGGAATGGCTGCGCGCGCGGGCGGCGCAAAGCCGTGCTTGATGTCGTCCTGCACGGCCCGGAAAGCACGGGAAAATCGACGCTGGCGGCGCAGCTCGCCGGGCATTTCGGCACGCTATGGGTGCCGGAATATGGCCGGACCTATTGCGAGATCAACGGCACCGATCTTGTCCCGCAGGACCTGATCGCGATCATGGACGGGCATGTCGCCGCGCGCGCCGCAATGGGGGAGCAGGCGCGGAACGGCCTGATCGTTCAGGACACCGATCCGCTGATGACGGCGGCGTGGAGCATGATGCTGTTCGGCCATCGCCTGCCGGAACTGGACGCCTTTACCGGCGTCGGCGATCTGTACCTGCTGATGGAAAATGACCTGCCCTTTGTGCAGGACAGCGTCAGGATGTTCCCCGACCGGGAGAGGCAGGCGCGCTTCATGGCGCTGTGCGAGGCGGAGCTTGTGTGCAGGGCCGTGCCCTATGTCCGCATCGGCGGATCGCGGGAGGCGCGTTTTGAAAGCGCGGTTCAGGCCATCCACGCATATGGCTTCGATCCCGAACTCCGTTCGCCCTGAGCCTGTCGAAGGGCTGTCCTTCTCTTGGAAGAAAAGGACAGGGCTTCGACAAGCTCAGCCCGAACGGGGTTCAGGAGCGATGGCTTTTGTTACTTCGCCGTCGGCGCAGCGGCCGCCGCATTCTCCGGCAGGCCGCCGAGCTGGCTGACCAGCTTGGTATAGGCGTCGAGATAGGCGAGCACGATGACCTGGCCGATGTCGGTGTTCTGGTAGCCGCCGCCGCCAGCGCCGGCGAAACCGCCCCACCAGCCCGCGCCGCCGCCAGCACCGAAGCTCAGGTCAGACTTGCGGGCATAGCCCTCGGTCATCGCTTCTTCTTCGGTGGTGCGGGCGTTGACGATGGACAGGGTCACATTCGCCTCGCTCTTCTTGACCGAGATGCCGCCGGCGAGCGCGCCGAAGGTCGAACGGCCAAGGAAGCCGCCCAGAACCGCGCCAACGGCGTTGCCGCCGGAATTGCGGTTGGACGACACGATGTCAGGCTGCAGGAAATAGTCGGCGGCCTTCACCTGGCCCTTGCCCAGGTTCGAACCGGCCTGCAGTTCGCCGGAATCGGCCATGGCGCGCTCCAGATTGCGGCTGGCCATCGAGCGGCCGCGATTGACCAGGCCGAAACAGCCGGACTGCTGCACGAAAATCTTCAGGATCACTTCCGGGCTGCCCAGGTTCAGCTCGCGCCACCACTGATTGTCAGGCTCGACGATGGCGACGGTGCCGAGACGGCGGGTGCAGCGCGGGATGTCGCGTTGACCCTTTTCCTGATCGCGGCGGCCGGACGATGCGCCCTTGGTGGTGCCGTCCTTATTGGTCTTGCCCGATGCACTCGTGACCGCGGCCTCCGCGATAACGGGCGTTGCCACCATCGCGGCGGCGGCAAGGGTGGAAACCAGCTTCTTCATGATAAAACCCCCTAAAAGGCGAATACATGCCGTGACTTATCGTTGCGGACGCGACCTCGCTTTTGCGGCGGCGTCTAGCATAGTGCGAAAACCTTGCATACTGGTTGCGAACGTCCGTTATGGGACAGCCGTGCTGACAGCCGGGAAAACCCCTGCTATCGGGCGCGCATGACCGAACTCTCGCATATCCGCAACTTTTCCATCATCGCGCATATCGACCATGGCAAGTCGACGCTGGCCGACCGGCTGATCCAGCGCACCGGCGGCCTGACCGACCGCGAAATGTCCGCACAAGTCCTTGATAATATGGATATTGAGAAGGAGCGCGGCATCACCATCAAGGCGCAGACGGTGCGCCTCAACTACACCGCCAAAAATGGCGAGCTGTACGAGCTGAACCTGATGGACACGCCCGGCCACGTCGACTTCGCTTATGAAGTCAGCCGGTCGCTGGCCGCGTGCGAGGGCGCGCTGCTGGTCGTGGACGCGGCGCAGGGGGTGGAAGCGCAGACGCTGGCCAACGTCTATCAGTCGATCGAGCATGATCATGAGATCGTGCCCGTCATCAACAAGATCGACCTGCCCGCCGCCGAACCGGAAAAGGTGAAGGCGGAGATTGAGGAAGTGATCGGCCTCGACGCATCCGAAGCCGTGCTGGCGTCGGCCAAGTCCGGCATCGGCATCGACGAGGTGCTGGAGGCGATCGTCGCCAAGATCCCCCCGCCCAAGGGCGACCGGGACGCGCCGCTCGAAGCCATGCTGGTCGATAGCTGGTACGACCCCTATCTGGGCGTCGTCATTCTGGTGCGCGTCGTCAACGGCGTGATCCGCAAGGGCCAGAATATCAAGTTCATGATCGGCGGCACCGAACATCTGATCGACCGGGTCGGCTGCATGCGGCCGAAGATCGAGAATCTCCCGGAGATTTCCGCTGGAGAGATCGGCTTCATCACCGCGCAGATCAAGGATATCAGCCAGACCCGCGTCGGCGACACCATCACCACGGTCAAGAACCCGGCCGCCAAGCCGCTGCCGGGTTTCAAGGAAGTGCAGCCGGTGGTGTTCTGCGGCCTGTTCCCGGTGGATGCGGCGGATTTCGACAAGCTGCGGGACAGCATCAGCAAGCTGCGCCTGAACGACGCCAGCTTCAGTTTCGAGATGGAGAGCAGCGCGGCGCTGGGCTTCGGCTTCCGCTGCGGTTTCCTTGGCCTCTTGCATCTGGAGATTATCCAGGAGCGGCTGACCCGCGAATATGATCTGGACCTGATCACCACCGCGCCGTCGGTGGTCTACAAAATCCAGCTCACGCACGGCAATGGCGAGATTGAGCTGCACAACCCGGCCGACATGCCCGACCCCACCAAGATCGCGGACATAGAGGAGCCGTGGATCGAGGCGGTGATCTACTGCCCCGACGAATATCTCGGCTCCATCCTGAAACTCTGCCAGGACCGGCGCGGCATCCAGAAGAACCTGACCTATGTCGCCGGGCGTGCGCAGGTGACCTATGAGATACCGCTGAACGAGGTGGTGTTCGACTTCTACGATCGGCTCAAGAGCATCAGCCGGGGCTATGCCAGCTTCGACTATCATCAGATCGGCTATCGCGAGGGCGACCTCGTCAAGATGAGCATCATGGTGAACAGCGAGCCGGTGGATGCGCTGTCGATGATCGTCCATCGCGGATCGGCCGAAACCCGCGGGCGCGGCATGTGCGAACGGCTGAAGGACCTGATCCCCCGCCACCTGTTCAAAATCCCGATCCAGGCGGCGATCGGCGGCAAGGTGATCGCCCGCGAGACCATCGCCGCGATGCGCAAGGACGTGACCGCCAAATGCTATGGCGGCGACATCAGCCGCAAGAAGAAGCTGCTCGACAAGCAGAAGGAAGGCAAGAAGCGGATGCGGGAATATGGGTCGGTGAGTATTCCGCAGGAGGCGTTCATCGCGGCGTTGCGGATGGGGGATGAGGGGTAGCGTACTTACCGACAACAAAGGCTGCGTGTAGATTAATTAAAACGCGTAAAGCGCCATGTTATACAGCTTGCTCGACCAAGCGCCGAAATCTTTCGAATTTGGGTGTAGTTATTCCCATCCCGCCGGAATAATCCCAATAAGTACCTGTTATTTCGTTATAGAGGCCGGTTCGCGAAATTCTTGTCATAAAACTGGATGCCTCTTCTTTTTCTACATTTAGGATGCTTTCCAAATCAGCGACGAATACTTCCCATATTGGATTGACGCGCTTCAAAGGATTCTCGTCTGGTGGCGTTGTATCAAGGTGCTTCTTGAATAATATCAATGCTTCCCATTCTCTGTATGAAAGATCATCAAGTAAATTTAGCAATTCTTCATAGTCATCAGGGGATTTTGCTTTACCTTCCACGGCACCATTTTGGAGGAGGCGAGCGAACATTCGGATTTTTTGTTCGCGGCGTGAACGAAAAGCGGCAATCATGGTTGCATTAAGCGAGTGCAAAAATTCATTATCGTTGATAAGATCTTTGGTGAGTACCACCGCGCCAGTCTCTAGTTCGTCAAAAAAGGTGCGCACTCGTTGCTTTTTTATTCGGTCTGCTCGATCCATAATTATGACGTCAAATGCAGAACCAAGCCCATTCGGAATCAGTTGAATCAAGGCACGTATTACTGGATTGCCTGCGTAATCACTCGCTAAGCTAATCTCGTTGCCGTTGGCATCTTTTGTCATTTGGATTTCCTAGACTATCGCTATTGTCCGGAGCAATTTGGGCATGATGCCAGTGCTCAGATACTGCAATTTTGAAAGTTTGCTGTGGGCTGCAAATGATCGACTGCGGTGATAAAATTATGTCACTAATTCACCGGAGCCCGTCTCCGATAACTCAACGCCTCCGCCACATGCACCCGGCCCACATCCTCCGCGCCAGCCAGATCCGCGATCGTCCGCGCCACGCGCAGCACCCGCGTATAGCCGCGCGCTGACAGCTTCATCGCCGCGGCCGCCTGCGCAAGCAACTGCCGCCCCGCCTCGTCCGGCCCTGCGACATCCTCCAGCATTTCGCCGTCCACCTCCGCATTGGTGCGCGTGGGCGTGTCGGCATAGCGCGCCGTCTGGATCGCGCGGGCCTGCGCCACGCGGGCGGCGACTTCGGCTGACCCTTCCGAGGGCGGCGGGAGGATCAGGTCGGCGGCGGTGACGGCGTTCACCTCGACATGCAGGTCTATCCTGTCCAGTAAAGGCCCGGACACCTTTGCCTGATAATCGGCGGCGCAGCGCGGCGCGCGGGCGCAGGCCAGGGCCGGATCGCCCAGATGGCCGCAGCGGCACGGGTTCATCGCCGCCACCAACTGCACGCGGGCGGGGAAGGTCACATGCGCGTTGGCGCGGGCGACGCTGACCGTGCCGGTCTCCAGCGGCTGGCGCAGGGAATCGAGCACGGCGCGCTGAAATTCCGGCAGCTCGTCGAGGAACAGCACGCCCAGATGCGCGAGGCTGACCTCGCCCGGCTTCACCTTCAGCCCGCCGCCGACCAGCGCCGCCATCGACGCGCTGTGGTGCGGCGCGCGGAAGGGGCGGGCGCGGCTGATCCGGCCACCCTCCAGCATCCCCGCGACGCTGGAGACCATCGAAACTTCCAGCGCCTCGGCCGGGTCAAGGTCGGGCAGGATGCCGGGCAGGCAGCTCGCCATCAGCGACTTTCCTGCGCCGGGCGGACCGATCATCAGCAGATTATGTCCACCCGCCGCCGCGATTTCGAGCGCGCGCTTGGCCGTCTCCTGCCCCTTCACCTGTTTCAGATCCGCGCCGCGCACGGGCGGCAGGACGTCGCCGGGCTTCGGTGGAGAGAGGGCGGCGGTGCCCTTGAAATGGTTGAGCAGGCCGAGCAGGTCCGGCGCGCCGATCACCTCGACATGGCCGGCCCATGCCGCCTCCGCCCCCTGCGCCGCCGGGCAGACCAGGCCCATGTCCCGCTCGCCTGCATGCAGCGCCGCGAGCAATACGCCCGGCGTCGGCGCGACCCGGCCGTCCAGCCCAAGCTCGCCGACGACGACATAGCCGGACAGCGTTTCGGCATCGATCACGCCCATCGCGCCCAGCAGGGCAAGGGCGATGGGCAGGTCGTAATGCGACCCTTCCTTGGGCAGGTCGGCGGGGGAAAGGTTGACGGTGATCCGCTTGGGCGGGAGGGCGAGGCCGATGGCGGCGATGGCGTTGCGCACCCGCTCCTTGCTCTCCGCGACGGCCTTGTCGGCCAGGCCCACGACGATGAAATTGGGGAGGCCGGGGACCAGTTGGCACTGCACCTCCACGGCGCGCGCCTCCAGCCCCAGATAGGCCACCGTGGCGACTGTCGAAACCAGAACCGACCCCCAATCTGTTCGCTCCTTGTTCTTAACCGGAGCGGAAGGGCTGTCGAGTCAATTCGGGTGCGTATCGGTTGCATTTTCTGTTGCGAATAATTCGCAATAAAGCGATGATGCGTGTAAGGCAGAGTCACAAATGCCTGCATGTGTGACATATGCAGGCAATATTATGCAGTCAGATTCTGCAATGAAATCAGACGGTCAAGCCAGGGTCGGCCGCCTGTGCGCATAAAAGAAGCGATGCCAGGGAGATAGTGGCAACCCGTACCCAGGAGAATGACCGTGAGCCCGATCGATGAAGTGACATATCTGAGGGACCGCATCCGGCAGGAAGATGATTGGGCGAAGCAGGCCGAAACGATGGCCGCGCGCTTCCGCCATGCCGAACTCGCCATGCATTATCGCGCGAAGCTGAAAGGCTTGCTGGGCGGCGGCGCGACTCCGGCGCAATCGCCCGCCTGACGCGCCGCTGCTTCCGCTGCCGGAGAAGGGCGCGCTATCCGCACATCGGCGGTGGCGGGATTTTCTCCGGCAGCGGGAACAGCGTGATGAACCTGTCCGCCAAGGCGAGGTCGCCCTTCACCTCCAGCATGCCGGCAGCGGCAAGAGTCTCGAACGGCACACCACCATAGACAGCGCCCGCCAGCGCGGCAGGCAGGCCGGTGAACTGCAGGTCCGCGCCGTCCGGGTCGCCGCGCGCCACGGTAAAGCCATTGGCGTTCAGGCGGCCGAGATAGCGGTCCTCGCCAAAGCGGAAGCCGATGCTGGCGTCGATATCGCCGATCCGGGATAGGTCCAGCATCGTGCGAAAGGAGAGCAGCACCGACACGCCGCTGATCTGGCGGGTGGGGTCGTGCAGCGGCGATCGCGTCGCCCATCGGCCCATCACCTGGATGATCGGCTCCGCCTCATACCCCCACGCGGTCAGTTCATAGACCTGCACGGACGCGGGCGGGGGCAGTTTGTGCCGGGTCAGCAGACCGCGCGCCTCCAGCTCGTCCAGCCTTTGCGTCAGCACATTGGCGCTGATGCCGGGCAGGTCCGCCTTGATCTCGCCGAAGCGGCGCGGGCCGAGCATCAGCTCGCGCACCACCAGCAGCGCCCAGCGTTCACCGATCAATTCCAGCGCATGGGCGGTGCCGCAGGCATCGTTGATCCGGCGCTTTTCCGTGGGTTTCTGCTTATCAGTTACTTTTTCTAACTTCATACTTGCTTTTTATAATTGATGCCGCGATGATTGGCAAGTCGATTCGCCATTCAGAGAGGATGTTCCGATGGCAAAGATGATCTTCGTGAACCTGCCCGTAGCCGACCTGCAGAAGTCCATCGCCTTCTATGAGGCCGTCGGCGCGGTTGCAGACCCCCATTTCGCCGACGCCAGCGCGCAGATGATGACATTTTCGGAGACGATCCACGTCATGCTGCTGACGCATGAGCGGTTCAGCAGCTTCACCAGCCGGCCGATCGCAAACGCCCATGAGGTCGCGCAGATGCTATTGTGCATCACCGAAGAGAGTCGCGAGGGCGTCGATATCACGGTCGGCAAGGCGCTGGCGGCGGGATCGAAGGAGCATAACGAGCCGGATGATCATGGCTTTATGTACGGCCGCAGCTTCGAAGACCCGGACGGCCATTGCTGGGGCGTGAACTGGATGGATGTAGAGGCGGCGATGGCCGCAGGCGCGGACGCCGCCGCCTTATCGCACTCACAGGAACGGAAAAAAGAGGAGACGAACGATGCGCTATATGGACGGTTTCGTGATCCCTGTGCCGGACGGCAACAAGCAGGCCTATATCGACATGGCGGCCAAGGCGGCCCCGATCTTCATCGAGCATGGCGCGATCCGCGTGGTGGAAACGTGGAATGACGACGTGCCCACCGGCAAGGTCAATGACTTCCGCACCGCCGTCATCGCCAAGGAGGGCGAGAGCGTCGTCTTTTCCTGGATCGAATGGCCCAGCAAGGCGGTGCGCGACGAAGGCATGGCGAAGGTCATGAAGGATGAGCGGATGCAGCCGGACGGCGACATGCCGTTCAGCGGCGAGCGGCTGATCTATGGTGGTTTCGCGACCCTGGTCGACACCGGCGAAGGCTGACGCCGCCTGCCACCCCCATATGCATGAAGGAGATGGATCATGGCCGACATGACGGGCCGGTTCTTCTGGTATGAACTGATGACCAGCGATCCGAAGGCGGCCGAAGCCTTCTACACGACAGTCGTGGGCTGGACGGCCGCGCCATTCGATGGCGGCAATGCCATGCCCTATACGGTGATCAGCGGCAGCGAAGGCGGTATGGGCGGTATCATGGCGATCCCGCCGGAGGCCGCGGCCAATGGCCTGAAACCCTGCTGGCTTGGCTATATCGGCGCGGCCGATGTCGACGCCGATGCGGCGGCGGCCGCCAATGCGGGCGGGTCCATCCACAATCCGCCCTCCGACATTCCCGATGTCGGCCGCTTCGCCGTGATGGCCGACCCGCAGGGCGCGGTCTATAATCTGCTCAAGGGCAGCAGCCCGCAGGAAATGCCCTCCTATTCCGGCGGCGCAATGGGGCATGTGAGCTGGAACGAGCTGCACACGACCGACTGGGAAGGTGCCTTCTCCTATTATTCCGGCCTCTATGGCTGGACCAGGGAGCATGCGATGGACATGGGTCCGATGGGCACATACCAGATCTGGAACCGGCCGGACGGCGTGACCGCTGGCGGCATGATGAACGATCCCAACTTTCCGCGCCCGGTGTGGCTGTTCTATTTCCAGGTCGGCAATATCGACGCGGCGCAGGCGCGCATCACCGATAATGGCGGCAGCATCCTGTTCGGACCCAGCGAGGTGCCGGGCGGCGGCTGGATCATCAACGCGCTGGACCCGCAGGGCGCGATGTTCGCCCTTGTCGGAACCCGCGAAAGCTGAATCAGCAAAAGTAAGGAGAGAGGCGATGTCGAAAATATCCCCCTGCCTGTGGTTTAACGGCGAGGCCGAGGAAGCCGCCAATTTCTATGTCGATACCTTCCGGGATGGGGAGGTCGGTAAGATCGGCCGCTACCCGGAGGATAATCCCTTCCCGGCCCCTTTCCCCGCCGGGACGGCGATGATGGTGGAGTTCACCCTGTTCGGCCAAAGCTATCAGGCGTTGAACGGCGGCCCCGAATTTACGTTCAGCGAGGCGATTTCACTTTCGGTGGTGTGCAGCGATCAGGCGGAACTGGACCGCTATTTCAACGCGCTGACGGCCGATGGCGGCTCGCCCCAGCCCTGCGGCTGGCTGAAGGACAAATTTGGCCTGTCCTGGCAACTGGTGCCCGAAGCTTTCCTGCGCATGATGGAAAGCGGCGACGCCGCCGGGATCGGCCGCGCCATGGCCGAGGTCGCGAAAATGTCCAAGCTGGACATCGCCACGCTGGAAGCCGCCTTTGCAGGAGAGACCGTATGACCGACGCATCGCTGGACCTGACCATCACCCGTTACATCGCCGCGCCGCCGGAGACGGTCTATAAGGTGTGGAGGGAGCGGACCGAGGAGTGGTTCGCGCCAAAGCCCTGGACCGCGAAGCTGCTGGAGCAGGATCTGCGGCCGGGCGGGCGCTCCGCCCTGACCATGACCGGTCCTGACGGCGTGGAAACGCCGCCGATGGAGGGCGTTGTCCTGGAAGTGATCCCGAACCGGAAGATCGTCACCACCGATGCGTTCAGCGCCGGTTGGGTTCCGCAGGGGCCGTTCATGACGGCGATCACCACCTTCGAACCGGAGGGCGAGGGCACCCGCTACACCGCCACCGCCCGCCACTGGACGGAGGAGGCGATGAAGCAGCATGAGGAGATGGGCTTCACGACCGGCTGGGGCCAGGTCGCGGATCAACTCGCGGCGCTGTGCGAAGCGGTGGATGCCTGAACGCTGATCTACCTGCATCGTCATCCCGGCGGACGCCGGGACCCAATTCTCCTCTTTGAGTGACGGACCCCGGAGGCGAGATGGGTTCCGGCTTCCGCCGGAATGACGAGGGGAGAGTGGGCGATCCAGATCCCCGTCATCCCCGCGCAGGCGGGGCCCCATCTCCGGTGCTAGCCGCCTGACGGAAGGTTGGGAGATAGGTTCCCGCCTGCGCGGGAATGACGGTTTTCGATTATGCGCGGCTATGTTCCCGGACGGAAACCGCATTGACTTCCCCCCGGCCTTTCCCTATCGGACCCGCTTCCGACAAGGGTCGCCGGTTTGGCGGCCATTTTTTGTCATGCCCGATTCGATATATTGTTTGAGGAATGAGCGATGAAGCGCACCTTTCAGCCGAGCAACCTCGTGCGCAAGCGCCGGCACGGTTTCCGCGCCCGCATGGCGACCGTGGGCGGCCGCAACATCCTGCGCGCGCGCCGCGCCCGCGGCCGCAAGAGCCTGAGCGCCTGATCGCAGCCGGGGAGGCGCGCGGCTTCGTGACGCTCACGAAGCGGGCCGACTTCCTCGCCGCGAACAAGGGGCGCAGGCAGCCGATGCCCGGCTTTGTCCTGCTGGTCCGCGACCGCGCGGACGGCGATCCGGTCAAGCGAATCGGCTATACTGTCACGAAGAAGATTGGCGGCGCTGTCGTTCGTAACCGGATGAAGCGCCGTTTTCGCGCCCTCGCCAGGGAATTGCTGCCGGAACTGGGCGTGCCCGGCGCGGACCATGTGCTGATCGGCCGCGAAGGCGGGATCGAACGGGATTTCGCCCTGCTGCGCGCGGAGATGGAAAAGGCGCTGCGGAAATTGGGGCGGGGTGGCAAATGACCCATCGGATGTCCTTTCCTCCGTTCGGGCTGAGCCTGTCGAAGCCTTCCGCTGAGCGAAGCGAAGTGCTTCGGCTTTGCCTCAGCAGTACCCTTCGACTTCGCTCAGGGCGAACGGATGTGCGGGATGGGCATCGATGATCGCCCGCATCCTTTCCCTCATCGCCCGCGCGTGGCAGATCGGCCCTTCGCGGGTGCTTCCCCCCACCTGCCGCTATTCTCCCTCCTGTTCCCAATATGCCATCGACGCGCTGGGAAAATATGGTGCCATCAAGGGTAGCTGGCTGGCCATGAAGCGGCTAATGCGATGCCACCCCTGGGGCGGGTCTGGGTACGACCCGGTTCCCTGACCAGACATAAGACACAAGATAAACGGCCGGAGCCTCAAGCGCGTGGACGACAAGCGGAATATCATTTTGGCGGTGGTGCTGACGGCGCTGATCCTGTTCGGTTGGCCCTACATCGCCGGTCATTTCTTCCCCCCGGCCAATCCGCCTGCGACCAAGGTGCAGGGCGGCAAGACCACGCCGGTCGCCGCGCCCGACGCCAGCAGCGCGCCGCTGTCCCCCGCCGCCGCGGCGCGGGCGGTGCAGGACCGGACGGCCGCGCTGCGCGGTTCGCCCCGCATCCCCATCGAGACGCCCAAGCTCACCGGCTCCATTAACCTCAAAGGCGCGCGGATCGACGATATCGTCCTTCCCACCTATCGCGAGACCATCGCGAAGGATTCGGCCCCCATCCGCCTCTATTCGCCGAGCGGCACCCGCGACGCCTATTTCGCCGGTTTCGGCTGGTCGGGCGAGGGCCTGAAAGGGCCTGACGCCAACACCGTCTGGACCGCCGAAGGGACCAAGCTGACCCCAGCGACGCCGGTGACGCTGCGCTGGAACAATGGCGCAGGGCAGACATTCGCGATCCGCCTGGCGATCGACCCCGATTTCATGATCACTGTGCAGCAGACGGTCGCCAACACCGGCAGCGGCCCGGTCGCGGTGAAGCCCTATGGCTATATCAGCCGCGACGGCCATTCGAAGGACCCGACGAGCTGGACGATCCACACCGGCCCCATCGGCGTGTTCAACGGCGCGGCCAATTATGACGTCGATTTCACTGACCTGGACAAGGAAGGAAACCAGTCCTTCGCCAGCACGGGCGGCTGGATCGGCTTCACTGACAAATATTGGCTGTCCGCGCTGGTCCCGGATCAAAAGACCGCCTTTGCGGGCCAGTTCCGCAAGGGCGTCGGGGAACAATATCAGGCCGATTACAGCCTGAACCCCACGCTCCTCGCCGCGGGCAAGTCCGTCACCCAGACGTCGCGGCTCTTTGTCGGCGCGAAGGAAGTGAAGACGCTGCAGACCTATGAGCGGGGCGGCATCACCCTGTTCGACCGGTCTATCGACTGGGGCTGGTTCTACTGGTTCGAACAGCCGATCTTCGCGCTGCTGCACTGGCTGTTCACCGTCACCAGCAATTTCGGCGTGGCGATCATCCTGCTGACCTTCTGCGTCCGCGCATTGATGTTCCCGGTCGCGCAGAAGCAGTTCAAGTCGATGGCGGCGATGCGCTCCGTGCAGCCCAAGCTGAAGGCGCTGCAGGAGAAGTATAAGGACGACAAGCCCAAGCTGCAGCAGGAGATGATGGAGCTTTACAAGCGGGAGAAGGTCAATCCGCTCGCAGGCTGCCTCCCTGTGTTCCTGCAGATCCCGATCTTCTTCGCGCTCTACAAGGTGCTGCAACTAACCATCGAAATGCGGCACCAGCCGTTCATCCTGTGGATCAAGGATCTGTCCGCGCCGGACCCGCTGCATGTGCTGAACCTGTTCGGCCTGCTGAATTTCCAGCCGCCCGCCTTCCTGGCGATCGGCGTGCTGGCGATCCTGCTCGGCATTTCCATGTGGCTGCAGTTCCGCCTGAACCCGACGCCGATGGACGACATCCAGAAACAGGTGTTCGCGATCATGCCGTGGATGATGATGTTCATCATGGCGCCGTTCGCGGCGGGCCTGCTGGTCTACTGGATCACCAACAATATGCTGAGCATCGCGCAGCAATGGTTCCTGTACCGCTCGCATCCGCAGCTCAAGGAAGCGGCGGCGGCGAAGTAATTCGAACCTTTGCTTCCGTTCGCCCTGAGCTTGTCGAAGGGCTGTCCTTACTTCAAAGAAAGTGCAGGGCTTCGACAGGCTCAGCCCGAACGGTAAATTATCATGAGTGAAGATGAGCAATTCGAAGCAATCGAAACCGCGCGGAAGATTTTCGCCGGGCCGATCGCGTTCCTGAAATCCGCGCCGGACCTGAAATTCCTGCCCGATCCGGTGGCGAAGGAGGTGGCGTTCGCCGGGCGGTCGAACGTGGGCAAATCCTCGCTGCTGAACGCGCTGACCAACCGCAACGGCCTTGCGCGTACATCCAACACGCCGGGACGCACGCAGGAGCTGAACTTCTTCGACGTCGGCGATCCGGCGCAGCCGCTGCTCCGCCTGGTCGACATGCCGGGCTATGGCTATGCGCGGGCGCCCAAGGATATGGTCCGCAAGTGGCGCTTCCTGATCAACGACTATCTGCGCGGGCGCGCGGTGCTGAAGCGCACGCTGCTGCTGATCGACAGCCGCCACGGTATCAAGGAGGTCGATCACGACATCATGAAGATGCTGGACGATGCCGCCGTCAGCTATCGCATCGTGCTGACCAAGGCGGACAAGGTGAAGGCCAGCGAGCTGGCGGCGGTCGCCGACCGCACGATGCAGGAAATCCGCAAGCGCCCCGCCGCGCACCCCGACCTGCTGATGACGTCGAGCGAGAAGGGCATGGGCATCCCGGAACTGCGCGCGGCGGTGATCGACGCGCTGGATTGATTTTGGGGATCAGGGTTCGGGGATTGGGGTTTGGGGATCAGGGGTTGCGGATCAGATTTTAGCGCTCGTGGCTTGCCAAACCTCGTCATCCCGGCGAAAGCCGGGACCCATCTCTCCCGCATGCGGACGATTGCCGGCGGCGAAATGGGTTCCGGCTTTCGCCGGAATGACGGATTTGGGGAAATCAGATGCTAAAGCTCTTCATCGGCAACAAGGCCTATTCAAGCTGGTCCTTGCGCGGCTGGCTGGCGGCGAAACAGTCCGGCCTGCCGTTCGAGGAAGTCGTCGTCCCCCTCTATGACGAAAGCTGGGAAAAGCGGCGCGAGGGCGACGAGTTCGCGCCCTCGTCCGGCAAGGTGCCGATCCTGTGGGCGGGCGACGACCTGGTCGTATGGGACAGCCTGGCGATCATCGAATATCTGAACGAGAAGTCCGGCGGCGACCGCTTCTGGCCGCAGGATGAGGCCGCGCGCGCGATGGCCCGGTCGATGGCGGCGGAAATGCATAGCAGCTTCGCCGCGCTGCGCCGCGAGCACAGCATGAACATCCGCCGCATCTATGAGGCCGTGCCGCCTTCGCCGGAGGTGATGCAGGACATCAACCGGATCATGCAGCTCTGGGCGGAGGCGCGGGCGCGCTTCGGCGGCACGGGCGATTTCCTGTTCGGCGAGTTCGGCGCGGCCGACATCATGTTCGCGCCGGTGGTGACGCGCTTCATCACCTATCAGCTTCCCATCGCCCGCTTTGCCGAAGGCTATATGCAGGCGATCATCGCCCATCCCTTCATGCAGGAATGGATCGGCGGCGCGCAGGCGGAGGACTGGGTGATCGAGAAATTCGAGCAGATACCGGCTTGAGCCTCTTGGCGTCATCCTGACGAAAGTCAGGAACCATTGGCGCAACGCCGCTTCGACCCACAAAGATTTGCGCCCATGGATCCCGAAACAAGTTCGGGATGACGAGGAGAACGGAATCACTCCGGAAAGCGCGTGCCGTCCTTCCGCAGGAAGGCGGGGTTGCCCGGAAATATGTGCATGTCGATGTCGGGATAATGGCATTCGCTGCGCGCGGGGCGGCCGAAGGCGACGAACAGGCAGTCCGCGCCGCTTTCGTTGATCAGGTGATGGCCGTTGCCGTCGCCCTTCGGAAATACCGCCATGTCGCCGGCATGCATTGGCGTGCGGCCATGATCGTCGACCAGCACCGCCTCCCCCGCCAGCATCACGACAAATTCATCCTCGCCCGCATGCCAGTGCCGTTGCGATGACCATGCGCCGGGTTTCAGCGTCACATGGCTGACCCCGAAATCGGTAAGGCCCAGCGCGGGCGTCATGCGCCGCACCCATCGGCCCTCGACCTCCTTCGCATAGACCGGCGGATATCCCGTCCTGTTGTTCTGCGGAATGGCGTCCAGATCGATCTTGGGCATGGCGCGCTCCTCCTGCTGGTCAAGCGTCAGCGCATTCGCTAACGCACGGCGATGTCCACGACCAGTACCGTTCCCGCCGCACTGGCCCTCGCCAGCCGCCTGATCGCCTGTCCGTCCGTCACCCCCGCGACCGGGGCGGTGTTCACGGCGATGGAGGAGATGCTGACGCCGCTCGGCTTCACGGTGGAACGCTTTGTGTGCGGAGAGGCTCCTGACGGGCCGGTGGAAAATCTGCTGGCGGTGCGGGACAGCGGCGCGCCGGGGCCGCATTTCGCCTTTGCCGGGCATCTGGACGTGGTGCCGCCGGGCAATAACTGGACCAGCGATCCGTTCACGCCGGAACTGCGCGGAGACTTGCTCTACGGGCGCGGCGCGGTGGATATGAAGGGGTCGATCGCCTGTTTCGTCGCGGCGCTGGCCGCCGCGCCCGGCCTGCCCGGCACGGTCAGCCTGATCATCACCGGCGACGAGGAAGGCCCCGCCGTCCACGGCACCGTCGCGCTGATGGAGCGTATGGCGGAGCGCGGGGTGAAGCCGGACCTGTGCCTTGTCGGCGAACCGACCTCGGTCAACCGGCTGGGCGACATGGTGAAAATCGGCCGGCGCGGATCGGTCAATATGTGGATCACGGTCAACGGCATGCAGGGCCATGTCGCCTATCCGCATCTGGCCGACAATCCGATCCCGCGCCTGCTGCGCATCCTGACCGCCATCGAGGCGATCGAACTGGACGCGGGTACGGACTGGTTCCAGCCGAGCAATATCGAGATTACCGACATCACCGTGGGCAATCCGGCGACCAATGTGATCCCGGCGCAGGCGACCGCGCGCCTGTCGATCCGCTTCAACGACCAGCATAGCGGCGCGGGCCTTGTGGAGCGCATCCGCGCGCTGGTCGAGGCGGAGGGCGGCGTGCTGGAGGCGAAGATCAGCGGGGAGGCGTTCCTGACCGCGCCCGGAACCTTCTCCACCCTCATCTCCAACGCGATCCAGACCGTGACCGGCATCGCACCGGAACTGTCGACGACCGGCGGCACGTCCGACGCGCGCTTCCTGTCAAAACTGTGCCCGGTTGTGGAATTCGGCCTGACCAACGCGACGATGCATAAGCTGGACGAGGCGGTGGCGGTGCAGGATCTGGAGCAGTTGACCGCGATTTACGGGGATATTCTGGAAAGGGTGCTGGCGAATTAACCGTCCCGAAGCTTGGCGCTATTTTCGTCCGACAGCGATCATCTATCGCCGTCATGCCGGGCCTGACCCGGCATCCATTAGCTCGGCTTTAGAGATAATGTGCTGAGATTGAGGCTCATGGATCCCGGATCAAGTCCGGGATGACGGCAGATCATTGTGGAATTAGGGACTTCTTCGCCTCCCTACGCATCCAGCACCTTCTGCCCCAGCCGTGAGGGCGCGAAGCGGGCGAGATAGTCCTCCTCGTTGAGCGGGGTGGACAGATGATAGCCCTGGAACACCGCGCACCCCATGATGCGCAGCATGTCCACCTGATCCTGGCTCTCGACCCCCTCGACTACGGTTTCCAGGCCAAGGCCCTGGATCAGCCCGATCACGGCGCTGCATATGGTCCGCGCCTCGGCCGACAGGGTGATATCCTCGACAAGGCTGCGGTCGATCTTCACCCGGTCTACGGGCAGGTCCTTCAGCCGCGACAGGTTGGAATAGCCGGTGCCGAAATCGTCGATGGCGATGCGCACGCCATCCTTGCGCAGCGCGTGCAACTGGTCGAGCAGTCGCGCCTCCATCTCCATGGCCAGCGTTTCGGTGATTTCCAGCTCCAGTGCCTCCGCCGGGGTTCCGTGCCGCGCCATGGCGTGCCGCAGGCGCATGAAGAAATCGACCTGCGCCAGTTCGCGCGTCGAGATATTGATCGCGATGCGCTGGGTCAGGCCCGCCTGCGCCCATTCCGCCGCGGTCTGGCACACCCGGTCCATCACCCAGTCGCCCAGTTCGACGATGACGCCGGTTTCCTCGGCAAAGGGGACGAAGGTGCCGGGCAGCACCATGTCGCGATCCGGGTGCGCCCAGCGGACCAGCGCTTCGGCCACCACCGCAGCGCCGCTGCCGATATCGATCTGCGGCTGGAATTGCAGGACGAACTCGCCGCGCTCCAGGGCGATGCGCAGGTCGCGCTCCAGCTCCGCCCGGCCTGCGGCGGCGCGGGCCAGCTTGGCGGTGAACAATTCCACGCGGCCCCGGCCATTGGCCTTGGCGTGATACATGGCGATGTCCGCCGACCGCAGAAGGGCGCTCAGCGTCTCGCCATGATCGGGATAATAAGCGACGCCGATCGACGCGCCGAGATCGATCTGCTGCCCGCCAAGGTCGAACCGCTCGCCCAGTGCGAACTGGATCGCGCGGCCGATGCGCGCGGCGGCCTCACGGCGCGGCAGATCGGGGAAGAATAGCGTGAACTCGTCACCGGCAAGGCGGCCGACCACCGCATCGCCCGATCCCGCGCCGACCTGGCTCATCACCACCTCGCGCAGCCGCCCGGCGACGCGCGAGAGGAGAAGATCGCCGGCCGCATGGCCCAGCGTGTCGTTGACGGCCTTGAACCCGTCCAGATCGATGAAGAACAGCGCGCCCGGCCCTTCGACCTCGCCCTCCGCCAGCAACCGTTCGACCTGACGGCAGAAGCTGGTGCGGTTCGCGAGACCCGTGACCGGATCGAACATCGCGAGCAGGTGAACATTGTCCAGATTGGTGCGCACATGGCTGAACAGGCTTTCCATCGCGACGCCCAGGTCGGGCAGGTCGCGCTTCACCTCCGCCGCGACGGGCGCCTGCAGGTCGCCATGCGCCGCGCTCAGCAGCCGTTCGGCGGCGCTGTCCACGGATGCGGCGATGCCGGAAATGGTGCGCTGCGCCGACGCCCAGCTCATCGTGCCGCAGATGATCGCGACGATCAGCGCCCGGCCGATGTCCTCGACGTCGCCATAGGCTCCCTGCCCTGCGATCAGGGCAAGGATGAAGGCAAACGCCCCGGCGCTCGCCGCAAAGGCGAGCGCGCGGCTCTTGAGAGACACGCCTTGCATTGGCCCCCTTTGGCCCGCGTCACAACCATGATGCCCGACGGGGCACCGCTCAGGGGGTCAGTTATGAATGGCATTGGTTAAGAAACTTTCCGATCCGGCCGTCTTTTGCTCATCTTTTTCGGCGCAGGATGATGTAGAGCGCGCCTGCCCCGCCATGCCGGGGATGGGCGGTGCGCACGCTGGCGATTGCGCCCGCATGCGGGCCGGACGCCAGCCAATGGCCGATCTCCGCGCGGATCGCGCCGCGCCGCGAGGAATCGGCATTTTCCGAAGGATTCCGCGGCCGTCCGGTGATCACCAGCACCACCCGTACATCCTGCGCGATGGCGAAAGCGAGGAAGCGGTTGAGCCGCAGATGCGCGGCGGCAAGGCTGTGGCCATGCAGGTCGATGGACTGTTCGGGGCTGATGCGGCCGCTGCGAATCTGCTTTTCCCAGCTTCCGTCCAGGACGTCTGCGGGGCGTTTCATTACCTCCGCCGCGGCGGGGGCTGGCTTCGCGGGCGTTAACGACATTATCGCCGGGCCGGCCTTTCTGGCGGGCGGGCGGACCGGTGCTGACGGCTCGGTTTCGGGAAGCGGGATCGGCGCGCCGGGGCGGACGGTGCGGGCGACCTTGTCCCAGGCGGCCCGCTCCTCAGCGGTCAGACGACGGCCAGCCATTGGCCTGCGCCAGACGGGCATAGGTGCCGATCGGCAGGAGCAGCAGCACGCTGCCCCGCGCCGACATGCCGCCCGCGATCGATCGCGCGCGGGAGCCTGCGCCCCAGAAAGTATCGAAACGGTTCGCGCCCTTGATCGCGCCGCCGGTATCCTGCGCGATCCAGATGCCGTTCGGCTCCGCCCGGTCCATCGACAGCAGCACGGGCGCGCCCAGCGGCACATATTTGGGGTCTGCGGCGACCGTCGCCTCGCCCGTCACCGGCACGCCCAGCGCGCCGAGCGGCCCGGCGCCGGTCAGCTCCTTGAAGAAAACGAAGCTCTTATTCTCGTTCATGATCGCCGCGCCTTCGACGGGGTTGGCGCGTATCCAGGCCATGATGTCCTGCATCGACCCCGCCTGGATCAAGCCGCGATCCTTCATCAGCTTGCCGATGCCGGTATAATCGCGGCCATTCTGCCCGTCATAACCGATGCGCATCACGCTGCCGTCGGGCAGGCGCAGGCGGCCGCTGCCCTGCACCTGCAGGAAGAAGAATTCCACCGGGTCCTTGGCCCAGGCGATTTCCAGCCCGCGCCCGGTGAGCGAACCCCCAACGATCTCCGACCGCTCGTCGAAGGGGACGAAATTGGTGCCCTGCACCTTGCCCCGGATCGTCTTGCCCTTCAGCGCGTCGCTGAACTGGCCGAGATTGACGTCGATCAGCTCGCGCGGGCGGGCATAGATGGCGACATCATAACCGCTGCGCCGGTCGCGGGAGCCAAGGATTTCCGGTTCGAAATAGCCGGTCACCAGCCCCTTGCCGTCGCCGACCTGCACGCTTTCGAAATAGCGGCGGAAAAATTCGGTGGCGGTTGCGTCCGGCCAGCTTGCGGCGGCGCTGCACGGCTGTTGCCAGTCCGAACCCTGCGTCAGCCCGCTCTGGTCGGCGCGGCGCAACAGGGACGGGCAGGATATGCGGAACGCCTGCAGCGCGAGGCGGGATCGTTCGCCCGACTGCAGCAGGTCGCCGATCGGCGGGCCTTTCACCAGCCCCGTCCTGACGGCGTTATTGGTGTCGGTATCGACCGCAGGCGTCGTCGCGCCCGGCGGCGGCAAAGCGGGGCGCGGCGTCGCGGGCACGGGGCGCGCGGGCGCTTCGGCTGGGGGCGGACGATGCGTAGGAGCAGGGCGGGAAGGACGGGCCGGCCCGCCATTGGGGATCAGGCCCCCGGAGCAGGCGGACAGGAGCAGCGCGCCGAGCAGCGCGGCGCTGCGGCGCGCCCACCGCTGAGGGGCGATCACGCCGCCTCGTCGGTTTCGATCAGTTTCCAGTTCGGGTCGGCGCTGCGGATGTCGCGGCTGAACGTCCAGGCGTCAAAGGTAGACACCGCGTCGGTCATCGACCCGGCGACGACATTGCCGTCCTTGTCGCGCGTGACGGCGGCGATGTCCGCGTCGAAACGCATCGTAACCTGGGCGATCCGCCCGTTCAGCGACGCCTCGATCACCTGGGCGCGGTCGATTCGGACCAGCCGGTTTTCCAGCACATGCCCTTCCGCCTCACGGGCGGCGATCGCTTCCTCGAAGGAAGCAAGCACATCGGCGTCGCACAGCCATTCCAGTTCCTTGCGGTCGCCGCGCCAGAACGCCTCAAGCACCTGGCCATAGGCGGCCTTTGCGCCCTCGACGAACTGGGGCACGTCGAAATTGCGGTCGGCGGCGATCAGCGTGCGGATGCCCGCCTCGGCCTCCGGCGCGATCAGGCCGGGCGCGGCGCGCGCGGCGTCGCCGATGGCGTCTCCGCTTGTCCGGGGCTGCAGGACGGTGACTTTCGCGCGCTCATCCGTCTGGATCGGCGCGGGCTGCTGCTCATGGCCGGTGCGCTTGCCCAGAACCGAGTAGAGACGCAGGGCGAGAAATCCGGCGACGAAGGCGAGAATGACGATGAGATACACTGTAGTCCAAAACCTCCGGCACGAGGGACAGGGCCAACATAGGCACAATTGCGCCCTGTTTCAAATAGCAAGCGCGGTTTTGCGATATTCGGCCCCGCGCGGATGATTGGCCGGGCTGGCGCATCGGGGTTCGGCGGCATTGCTCTGTCCCTCGCCCCCTGCTAAGCGCGCCGTTCGTACTGGCGACATGGAACCGATATTGGCCATGCGCCGGGGGCAACAGGGACAGATTAAGGACGCATGATGGCGGATCAGGCCGACAGCAACGCAACAGTGGGCAACGGAGCGGACAATCTGCCGCAGATCGGGCTAATCACCCAATATGTGAAGGACTTGTCGTTCGAAAACCCCAACGCGCCGGGCGTCTATCAGTGGCAGACCCAGCCCAATATCGACGTGCAGTTCAATATCGGGTCGGACCGCGTGGCCGACGACCTGCATGAAGTGCAGCTCAAGATCGAGGTGAAGGCGACCACCGACGCCGGCACCGCCTTTGCCGTGGAGCTGCTCTATGCGGCGCTGTTCGGCATGCGCAACGTGCCCGATGATCAGGTCAACCCCTTCCTGCTGGCCGAAGCGCCGCGCCTGCTCTTTCCCTTCGCCCGCCGCATCCTGGCCGATGCCGTGCGCGACGGCGGCTTCCCGCCGCTGCTGCTCGACCCCATCGATTTCGGCGGTCTGTATGAGCAGCAGGCGCAGGCCGCGCTGGCGCAGTCGGCGGGCGCACCCATCGGCAACGCCTGATCCCGGCGCTGGGCGCGGGGGCGGCGCATGAGCCTGCTTAGAGCCTCCGGCGTCATTGGCGGGCTGACCCTGGTCAGCCGCATCCTTGGCATGGTCCGCGACATGCTGGTCGCGCGCTATCTGGGCGCGGGGCTGGCGTCGGACGCCTTTTTGATCGCCTGGCGGCTGCCCAACCTGTTCCGCGCCCTGTTCGCGGAGGGGGCGTTCGCCGCCGTGTTCGTGCCGATGTTCAACCGCACCATGGCGCAGGCGGACAAGGACAGTCCCGGCTCCGGCAAGGCGGCCGCCATCGCCTTCGCCGGGCAGATATTGTCGGTGCTGTTCCCCTTCCTGCTGATCTTCACCGGATTGATGATGGTTCTGGCCGCGCCCGTCGTGTGGGCGATGACCGGCGGCTTTCCCGATGGCGGCGTTGAGAAATTCAACCTCGCCGTCACGCTCACGCAGATCACCTTCCCCTATCTGGCGCTGATATCGCTTGTGTCGCTGCTCGGCGGCATCCTCAATTCGCTTGATCGCTTCTGGGTGAACGCGGCCGCGCCGGTGTTGCTCAACATCTGCATGATCGTCGCGGTGTTGTTCTTCCGGGGCGATACGGAAGTCGCGACGGCGCATACGCAGGCGATTGCGGTCACGGTATCGGGCGCGGCGCAACTGCTCTGGCTGATCTGGTCGTGCCGCCGCGCGGGGGTCGTCCTGCGCCTCGGCCGGCCGCGGCTTTCCCCGCCGGTGAAGCGGCTGCTCGCGCTGATCGGCCCGGCCGCGCTTGGCGCTGGGGCGATCCAGTTCAACCTGCTGGTATCCACCTCGCTCGCCGCCCGCTTTTTGCCGCAGGGCGCGGTCTCCTATCTCTATTATGCCGACCGGCTGAACCAGTTGCCGCTCGGCCTGATCGGCATCGGCGTCGGCACGGCGATCCTTCCCGCCCTGTCGCGCCAGATCGGGTCGGGCAATGAGGCCGCCGCGTCCCACACCCAGAACCGGGCGATGGAGCTGGCGCTGTTCCTCTCCCTGCCCGCTGCCGTCGCGCTCTGCGTATCGGCCGTGCCGCTGATCCGCGGCCTGCTCCAGCATGGCGTGTTCACCGCCGCCGACACGATCGGCGCGTCGGGCGCGCTGGCGGCGTTCGCGATCGGCGTCCCGGCCTATGTGCTGATCAAGGTGCTGACCCCCGGCTTCTACGCCCGGCAGGATACAAAGACGCCGGTCCGGGTCGCGGTATTCTCCATGCTGTTCAACCTGGTCGGCAATCTGGTGCTGATCTGGCCGCTCGGCCATGTCGGCGTCGCGGTATCGACCGCCATCGCCGCCTGGGTGAATGTGATCGTGCTTTACTGGCTGCTCCACCGCCGCGATCAGCTCCGCATGGACGACCGCTTCCGGGCAAAGGCGATCCGCATCCTGGGCGCCAGCGCGGTGATGGGCGCGGCGCTCTGGTTCCTCAACCCGCTGCTTGATCCCTATATGGCGAGGGGCCTGATGGAGCGTGTCGCCGCGCTCGCCCTGTTGTGCGGGCTGGGCGGTCTGGTCTATGCGGTCGCGGCGTTGGCGCTTAAGACCTACGCGATTTCCGAACTCCGGTCGCTGTTCCGGCGGCCCTCCAGAACGAGCTGAATCCTATGCGCGTCCTTTCCGGCATCCAGCCGACCGGCAACCTGCACCTTGGCAATTATCTGGGCGCGATCCGCAACTGGGTCCGCATGCAGGATGAGATGGACTCGGACAGCCAGTGCTTCTTCTTCCTGGCCGACATGCATTCGATCACCGTGCATGAGGAGCGCGCCCAGCGCCTGCGCAATGTGCGGGAAATGGCGGCGGCGCTGATCGCGGCGGGCATCGACCCGGATCGCAGCGTCCTGTTCAACCAGGCGCGCGTGCCCGCCCATGCGGAGCTGCAATGGCTGCTGAACGGCACGGCGCGGATCGGCTGGCTGAACCGCATGACCCAGTTCAAGGACAAGGCGGGCAAGAACCGCGAGGGCGCATCGGTCGGCCTCTATGTCTATCCGGTGCTGCAGGCGGCGGACGTGCTGCTCTATCAGGCGACGCATGTGCCGGTGGGCGAGGACCAGAAACAGCATCTGGAGCTGACCCGCGACATGGCGGTCAAGTTCAACACCGATTTCGGCGTCGACCTGTTCACCATCCCCGATCCGATCATCCCCAAGGAAACGGCGCGGATCATGTCCCTGCGCGACGGGACGTCGAAAATGTCCAAGTCCGATCCTTCGGACATGAGCCGCATCAACCTGACCGACGATGACGACGCCATCGTGCAGAAGATCCGCAAGGCCAAGACCGACCCGGAGCCGTTGCCCGAAACCGCCGCCGGTCTCGAAGGACGGCCGGAGGCGGCCAATCTGGTCGGCATCTTCGCCACCTTCACCGGCGCCACGCCCGATTCGGTCTGCGCGCAGTTCGTGGGCCAGGGGTTCGGCGCGTTCAAGGCTGCGCTGGCCGAAGTGCTGGTCGAGGCGCTCCGCCCGATCCGCACCCGGTTCGAGGAATTGAAGGGCGATGACGCCGCGCTGGACGCGATCCTGATCAAAGGGGCGGAAAAGGCCGCGGCCGCCGCCGAGCCGACCCTGCGCGGGGCCTATGATGCGCTGGGCCTGATGCGCTGAGCCTGATGCGTTCGGCGCGCGCTGACGGTTTTCCGCGCCCGGCAACGTCCTCATTTCATGGAAACCGTAAGGTGCGCAATGCGTTCAAACGGTGTTCAGTTGCGTTATGCTACGGCATGACGCAGATATGAGGCACAGGGCGTTCCGCCCACGACCAGGACAAAAGACAATGACCATGTTTCGCAGGATCGGCATGCTCGCGACGCCGGCCTTGGCGCTGTTCGCGCTTTCCGGCTGTGCGACGTCATTCAAGGCCGATGTGGCGCGCTTTCAGCAGCTTCCTCCGCCCAGCCAGGGCCAGACCTTTACCGTGGTCGCGGATGATACGCGGTTGGCCGGCGGGCTGGAGTTCAGCCAATATGCGGGCCTTGTGTCCTCGCGGCTGAGCCAGCTTGGCTATACCGCCGCGTCCGACCCCGCCAAGTCCGATCTGGTCGTGCGCATGCGCTATATCGTCGACAATGGGCGTGAGAAGGTGCGCAGCACCGGCTTTGGCGATCCGTGGGGCGGCTGGGGCTATGGCCGCTTTGGCGGCGGCTGGGGCTATCCCGGCTTTTACGGCCGCCGCTACGCCTATGGCTTCTACGACCCGTTCCTTTTTGGCCCCGGCTTCGGCGGCTATAACGACGTGTCGAGCTATACCGTCTACACCAGCCAGCTCGAGCTGAAGATCGATCGCGCCGGAGACGGCAAGCGCGTGTTCGAAGGCACGGCTTCGGCCCAGTCGCTCAGCAACAAGCTGACCTATCTGGTCCCGAATCTGATCGAGGCGATGTTCACCAACTTCCCCGGCCAGTCCGGCGAGAATGTGAAGATCACCCTGCCGCCGGAGCCTAAGGCATAGGCCCGGCGCATTGACCGGAATAATGTGACAGGCGGTGGCTCCCAGGCACGTCTGACAATTGCCCGGCGGTCTCCCTAAAGAGGCCGCCGGTTTTTTTTGAATCATCCGAATCGGTTAGATCGAATCGATCCGTCTTAGGACCGTCCTGCGAGTCGTGGGCGCGGCGACGGGGCGTGATTCACGTCTCCGGCAACCGCGCAACGGGCAAAATCCCTCAATCCGTCGCGGTTACAGTGTGGTTAACCAGATTTTACTGGACTCTTGACCGCCGCCGGAGCCTGTATGCTGCACCGCACATAATTCCTGTGCGTAAAGACATAAACTGGTCGCATTTTGGAATATTGACGCAATCGTGGAGACCCGCGTTCGCCGTCAAATGATTGGAGGACACCATGACCATGCTTGCAATAGGCGCTGCGGCCCTAGCAGCTACAGCCGTGGGTACCGTTCTTGGCGCTGCGGCGCTTCTGTGCCTTGCGGAGCCTTCGTCTCCCGCTGAATGGGACTGGCAGCAGCACCGCTGACCGCCATTATAGCATGACCCGCGCAGCAGGCTGCGGCCCTGTCTGACGACCGGCCGACAGCCTGTATCGCTCACCCTTCCAACTTACGCTGCAGTGCACGAATATCGGCGTCGATATCCGCATGATCGCGGCGCAGGGTCTCGATCGTGCGAATGGCGTGGATCACGGTGCTATGGTCGCGTCCGCCAAAGATGCGGCCGATTTCCGGCAGCGACCGCGGCGTCATCTTCTTCGACAGATACATGGCGACCTGCCGGGGCCGGGCGACGGCGCGCGCGCGGCGCTTGGACCGCATTTCCGCCGGATCGATGCGGTAATGGGCGGCGCAAGCCTTCTGGATCTCATCGACGGTGATGCGGCGCGCATTGGCGCGGATCGCGTCGGCCAGCATGCTCTGGGCGAAGTCCAGGTCGATCTTGCGGCCGGTCAACTGGCCGTAGGCGACCAGCTTGTTGAACGCCCCCTCCAGCTCGCGGACGTTGCTGCGGATGGCGCGCGCCAGGAAATCGATCACCGCGTCGGGGACCGGCGGGTCGCCCGCCACGCTGCGCTTGGCCTCCAGGATCGCAAGGCGCAGGTCGATGTCGGCGGGCTGGATGTCGGCGACCAGGCCGCCCGCCAGCCGGGACAGGATGCGCGGGTCCACCGCGTCCAGGCTCTGCGGCGCGCGGTCGGCGCTGATCACGATGCGCGCGCCGCTCTCGACCAGATCGTTGATCGTGTGCAGGAACTCCTCCTGCGTCGATCCCTTGCCCGCGATGAACTGAATATCGTCGATCAGCAGCAGGCGGGCGGCGCGCAGCCGCGCCTTGAACGCCATCGTGTCGTTCGCCCGCATCGCGTTCACAAATTCCATCATGAACTTTTCGGCCGACATGTAGATGATCGGCGCGGCGGGCGAATGCGTCAGGAAATCCTCGGCAATGGCATGCAGCAGGTGCGTCTTGCCCTGGCCGGTGCCGCCATGGATGAACAGCAGGTTGAAACGCGGGTTCGCCTTCGCCGCCATCGCCCGCGCGGCGGAATGGGCGAGCTGGTTGCTTTCCCCGGTGATGAAGGAGGCAAAGGCGTGCCTGGGCCGGAAGCCGGGCGCGGACGCCGCAGCGGCGGGCGCCTGCTCCTCAGTCCGGGCTTCCTCGACCGGCACGGACATCAGGCGCGGCGCGGTGGCATCCGGCGCCTTGATGATGCGCACGTCGCGGACACCGGCATTGGCCGCGCGCCAGGCAAGGCGCAGGCGGTCGCCAAACTGGCCAGCGACGAAGGTCGCCGAAAAATCGGACGCGACCAGAATGTCCAGCGTCTGGGAAAAAGAACAATATTCGCCAAGCCGGGCGGGCTTGAGCCATTGGTCGAACATCTTCGCGCCGATGTCGCGGCGCAAACCGGTGCGTATCAATGACCAGGCGGCGTCGATCCGGGCATTGTCCTCGCCCGTCGCTTCGCTTGCCACCTGACCCTCCTCCATTGCCATTGCGACCCCAGCCCCCTCATTCGCCCGTCATGTGCATGACGCACTATCCTTCACAGGGGAAACCGGCTTTGCCGTTTCTCCTGGATCGGACACTCTCAAACCTTGCAGCAGGCAGGAAACCTGATTCGATTCCCGCCCTGTTCAGACAAACTAGACAGCCCGGAGGAGGGGGATCAAGGGCGCGGCCAGTCAAAAAACTGAAATAAAAATATTGACTCGCCAAAGAGCAG